>MKVZ01000006.1:411583-446746 GCA_001898995.1 Rhizobiales bacterium 63-22
AGCTATTGCGATCATCCTTGGAACCGCCGCAACGCTTAATGCCGCCGGCAAGACCGATATCCAGAGTGCTGCCGAGGCCGCGCAGGCATTGAAGCCCGTCGCGGGCAATCTCGCCTTCCTGATATTCAGCCTGGGGATCATCGGTACCGGGTTGTTGGCGATTCCCGTCCTTGCTGGCTCGTCGGCATACGCCATCTGCGAAATCGGCGACTGGAACGCCAGTCTGGAACGAAAGCCGATGCGCGCGAAGGCGTTCTACGCCGTCATTACGCTCGGGATGGTTCTGGGCCTTGCCATCGACTGGTCTCCCATCAATCCGATGAAGGCGCTTTTCTGGAGTGCGGTCATCAACGGCGTCGCTGCGGTTCCCGTCCTCGTCGGCCTTATGATCGTCGTGTCGAGGCCGAGCATCATGGGCGAGTTTGTAGCCTCACCCTCGCTCAAATTCTTCGGTTGGCTCGCAACGGCCGTCATGGGTGCGGCCGCGATCGCCATGATCGCATTTCCGGGATAGTAATTTTAGACCGTGGCGTTTCTGATCACTGCATCGTCATCGACACTTTCGCACGGGATGCGTCGAGATGTACCTATATATCAGGCTAACTACCGTTGTTTCGACTTTCCGAATGGGAACTTATCCGAATGGCAGCGGGTTTCTGACAGAACACAGCATCATCGCCACTACAGTCAACAGGCAGCCGGAACCCGGTCATGGCAACGGAAAAACTTTCGAAAACGCGCTCCAAACGCGCTCTCAAAAATCCGGAACCTTCCCCGCCGTTGCGGAGCGGAACGAATGATCCGGCGTCTGACGCGACAGGGGAGGCCGCCCGCCGCAACGGTGTGAAAGTGGAAGTCATGGGTGTGCCCGTATCCAGCCCCGACAAAGCATTGTGGCCGGATGCCGGCGACGGGAAGCCTGTCACGAAGGAAGACCTCGCACGTTATCACGAAGCCGTCGGTAGTTTTATCATCGAGCACATCAGGGGCAGGCCCTGTTCGATCATCCGTGCGCCGGACGGTATCGAGGGCGAACAGTTCTTCCAACGTCATGCGATGCCCGGCACGTCGAACCTTCTCGAACTGGTAAAGGTATCTGGTGACAGGAAGCCCTATCTGCAGATCGACCGCATTGAGGGACTGGTGGCGATCGCACAGAGCGGTGGCATTGAGCTGCATCCGTGGAACTGCGAGCCCGGTCAGCCGGAAGTGCCGGGGCGTCTGGTGTTCGACCTTGATCCGGGACCGGATCTTCCGTTTTTGGCCGTGGTCACAGCGGCGTGCGAAATGCGCGACCGGCTGGATGATCTGGGTCTCATCAGCTTTTGCAAGACGACCGGCGGCAAGGGGCTGCATGTCGTAACGCCGCTTGCCGTAAACAAGAGCAAGCCACTGTCATAAGCCGAGGCAAAGGCTTTTGCGCATGATGTCTGCCAGCAGATGGCGGACGACAGTCCCGACCTTTATCTGATCAGGATGACCAGGAGCTTGCGGGGCGGGCACATCTTTCTCGATTATCTGCGCAACGACCGCATGGCGACGGCCGTAGCCCCGCTGTCGCCACGTGCTCGCCCCGGGGCTACCGTTTCGATGCCGCTCAACTGGACGCAGGTGAAGTCCGACCTCGATCCGAAGCGGTTTACCGTCCGCACGGTTCCGGCGCTTCTGAAAAAGACAAGTGTCTGGGAGGATTACTGCGACAGCCAGCGACCGCTCGAAAAGGCCATCAAACGGCTTGGCACGCAGAGAAGATCGCAGCATGATAATCGGCCTGCACGTAACAATCTCCGCCGGAATGAGCCGTAATCGCGGCGTCTGGGTTGCGTGGCTCGCCTTTCGCTTGCGCATCGGCCCGATTTAAGCGTTACGCTCGTCCCATCGTACGGTGGAATGGCAATGCGGCATCTTGACTTTATCATCGCGACGCCCGTTTTCCTTTGCCTTGGGCAGCAAGGCTTTTGCGCAGCGCGTCCATGATGTCGATAACGTTGCCACCGGTGAGAAACAGACGACATCCGGTAGCGATCGACAAAAATCTGGACGGCGCTCTTGAGTATCCCGTGTCCGCCACCTATCTCCGCTCCGACAGGCAGGAGGCTCTCATGACAGAGATTCGGTTTTACGCTGACAGTCAGGCGGACGGTAGCTGGTCGGTTATGGATATGCAAACTGGCAAGCCGGCAAGTCTGCACGGTCAAAAGTGCTGTCTTCTCAAAAAATCGGATGTGGACGCGACTATCGACTATCTGCAAAAGCAGATGGCTGCGCCTTTTCACGAAATCGCAGCTTGAGGCGGCCCACTACGCAAGTCAATGTCGTGAGGCAAATACCAGTACGAACAGTTGACAGCGGTCGCGACTGACAGGCGGCCGCCCCATATTCAGCAAAGCTGTTGTCAGAATGCGCGAACGTTTTCCGCTTTTGATTTTCCAGTCTTGCGATCCTGACCAATGTCGTAGCTGACCTGCTGGCCTTCCCGGAGCGGTCCGGAGCCTTGCAGAGCGGACACGTGCACGAACACGTCCGATCCACCGTGCTCAGGCGTGATAAAGCCAAAACCTTTGTCCTGATTGAAAAACTTTACGGTTCCGTTTGCCATTAAATCCTCATTGAAACAAGCAGCCTCGTGCTGCGGATAAAAACATATGCCGCCTGCAATGATCACGCAACGCTCATTTTCCGAATCGTTGGCGCGTGTGCCGTTTTGGGAAAACTGACGCCGAACTTAACCGTCGCGGCAGAGCCGAAAAGTGGAGAATGCCGCCGCGGCTGGCGACGATCAAGTATCGAGGAATTGCATGAAACGCGGCGTTCGGCACGATCTCACAACCGTCCGGCAGATCCCTCCAGCCTGCGCCTCGATCATCACTGGTGCATGATCACTGGTCGGCAAGGGACTGGCGGCGGCGCTCCTCTGCAAAGCAGGGACGGCGCATGTCCGAAAACCCGTCAGAATTCGATTGGAAATTTAAAAATACATATGTATAGTCGGCATGGTAGCTTCCGGTGAGGAGCCGGCTGTTGCTTCGGAAATTCGTGAGTATGCGTCTCTCCTGAAAGGATGAAGCATCTCGCTGGCGTGAGCCCGAGCCGGAGTGGGCGACGGAGTCCGGTCCGGTTTCCCGCGAGCGGTGGCCTCTCCCCGAAGTGTTGGGGGAAACGCTGTCTGATCGATTTGATATCTCGATGATCGAGATGGGAGGCCGCCTTGCGTTACCCTTGGGCCGGCACCGGAAAAGACGGGAGGTAAGTTGATGAATATCGATGCGAAAAGGCCCTCAAAGCAGGGGGACAGTGGCGTGAGAAGGCGCAGAGGGCGTCGCTTGGGCGTGGTATTGTCCGCTTTCGCGGCATGTCTGCTGTCGAGCAGCGCGTTTGCCTGGAGCCTCAAGGAGGCGGCTGCGCCCTATAAGGGCATGACAATCAACGTCGTCGGTCTTGACCGGCCAAGTTACAAGGCGGCGCAAAAGCTGACGCCGGAATTCGAAAAGGAAACCGGCATCAAGGTCCAGTGGACGAACTTCCCCTATGAGAATACTCTGAAGGAAGAGACGCTGAACTTCGTCGCCAACAGCGAGCAGTTTGACGTGATCCTGTCCGACGTGGTCTGGCCGGTGAATTTTGCCGGCGCCGGCTGGGCGGTTCCGCTGAAGCAGTTCATGGACGACAAGAAGCTCGCCGATCCGAACCTCGATCTCAAGGATTTCTTCCCCGTCTGGCTCGCCAGCTTCACCGTCGACGGCAAGCTCTATGGGCTTCCCTTCGATTCTTATGCCGGGCTGCTCTACTACAACAAGGCCATGTTCAAGGAAGCCGGCATCGCCAATCCGCCGGCGACATGGGACGAGTTGAAAGCGGATGCGGAAAAACTGCACAACAAGGACAAGAAAGTCTACGGCTACGCCCTGCAGTCGGCGCGCGGCGAAACGCAGACGGCAGACGCTTTCGCGCGCTTCCTTTGGCCATGGGGCGGCAGATTCCTCGACATCCCCAACAAAAAAGTGCTCGTTAACGACGACAAGTCGGTGGCGGGAATAAAGTTTCGCCAGGGTCTGCTCAAGGTCATGCCTTCGGGCATCGTTTCCGACGACCACAGCCAGGTTGTCGAGATGCTGTCGCAAAAGCAGGTGGCGATGATCACCGAATGGTCGGCCTTCTATCCGACGCTCAGCGCCAGCCCGATCGCAAGTGACCTTGGCATCGCGCCCGAGCCGAAGGGGCCCGACGGTGCCTATGCTGCCTTCGGCGGCTTCGCCTACATGATCAGTTCGCAAGTCGCCAAGGAAAAGCAGGAGGCGGGATGGCTGTTCGTCCAGTGGCTGACCTCGAAGGAGATGGCGATGCCGCTGATCGAGAACGGTGCCGTCGTGGCGCGTCAGAGCGCTGATAAGGACCCGGCAGCGCAATCGAAATTTCCCAATCTAAAGCCGATGGTCGAGACTTGGGAAACGGCTACTGTTCCCGACTGGCGTCCGCAGTTGCAGTGCTATCCACGCTTCTCCGATATCGTTTCGGACTGGGGTTCACGGATAGAACTCGGCCAGACGCCGGTAAAGGAGGGTCTGAACAGCATGGCGAAGGATTTGACCAGCTACATGGATTCTTCCGGATGCTGGAACAAGGCCAACACGCCGCAAAAATACATCTCCTTGTATAAATAGGCGCGAGGACTGGAAAATGGAGGAAGGGCCTGATGCCCTTCCTCACGATTGCTTGCAATGGGATGAGATTTCATGACTGATACTGCCATCCCGGGCGGTGGTGCTCCCTTGCGGAAAACCTTGCTGGAAAAAGCCGAACCCTGGCTGTTCGTCGCCCCTTCCATCATCCTCCTTCTAGTGATCGGGCTTTATCCCACGATCTATACTGTGGTGATATCACTGCACAATTGGGTCATGGGCATGGGTGAGCCGGTCTTCAATGGCGGCGCCAATTACCTGACCGCACTGACATCGCTCGATTTCGGCAGCGCCGTCTTGCGTACGCTGGTCCTGATTGCCGTGACGCTGCCGGTGGAACTCGTGATCGGCATGCTGATTGCATTGGCGCTCGATTCGGATCGCGCGCCGTTCCTGCGCCGGCTGCTGCAAATCTGCCTCGTCATTCCGATTGCGATTACGCCAGCCGTGGTCGGGCTGCTGACGCAATTGATGTTCAATCAGCAACTCGGCATCGTCAATTATCTTCTCAGCCTGGTCGGCATCGGTTCGATCGATTGGCTGGGCGGTACGACGAGCGCCTTCGTGACCGTCATCATGGTTCATGTCTGGGAATGGACACCCTTCGTCGCCCTCGTTCTATCGGCCGCGCTTTCGACCGTTCCGCCGGAGATCGACGAGGCCGCCCTTCTCGAGACGGAGCGCTGGTGGCCGCGCTTCTCGGCGATCCGCCTGCCTTATCTTCTGCCGGGCATCACCGCCGCCCTCGTCTTCCAGACCGCCTTCACGATGAAGGAGTTCGACATGATCTATACGATCGAGAAGGGTGGTCCCGGCACCGCTACCGAAGTAGCGATCATGCAGATCGAGCGCCTCGCCTTCCGCGGCTTCGACGTCGGTGTGGCCTCAGCCGAATCGATCCTCATGCTGGTGCTGTCCATTGTGCTGGCGCGGATCTATATCCGTCTCTTCTATAGGGAGATCGAGTGATGCCGCCCCGCTTCGGAGAAGCCATTGGCCGGATCCTGCATGTGGCCGGTCTCATCGTCATCCTGGTGGTGATCCTGTTTCCGCTATACTGGATGGTCGCCGGATCGCTGAAGACCCAGACGCAGCTCTTCAGCATCCCGCCCATATGGCTCTGGAAGCCTACATTCGCCGCCTATTCCGATGCGATCAGCGATTCCGGTGTTCTCACGGCGTTGAAGAATTCGCTGATCGTCACCGTTCTCGCGGTGGCGCTGGGTCTTGTCGCCGGCGTTCCGGCAGCCTATGGCATTGCCCGCTACACGTTCAGGGGGCGTGAGCAGATCTGGTTCTGGTATGTCACCAACTGGATGCTGGTACCGGTCGTCGTCCTCATTCCATTTTACCTGACAGCTGCGAAGCTGCATCTGATCAACAATTTGATCACGTTGATCCTCGTCTATCAGATTTTCATCATCCCTCTGGTGGTCTGGCTGATGGTCGACCAGTTCCGGTCCATTCCTATAGCGCTGGAAGAAGCGGCCCAGCTCGACGGGCTGAACCGTTTCCAGATTTTCCTGCGGATTTGCCTTCCGCTGGTGACACCGGGGCTTGCGGTGTCGGCCATTCTGTCGGGCATCTTCGCCTGGAACGATCTGCTTTACGCCTTTATCCTCACGCCGGGCCAAGAGTCCCGCACCGCGCCGACGATCGCCTTGACCTACCTTGGCGGTTATGTCGTGCCGTGGCCGAAGGTCTTGGCCACCGCGACCATGGTCTGTGCTCCAGTCATCATTGGCGGCATTGCCGTCCACAAATACATGGCGCGTGGACTGACCATGGGCGCGGTAAAGTAGCTGGACGGAAAACAGGAGAACGATCCTTGGCGCAAATTCGTATAGAACAAGTCCAGAAGTCGTATGGGGCGGTAAAGGTGCTCGACGGCGTCTCGTTCTCAGTCGCCGATGGCGAGTTCGTTGTTTTTGTCGGGCCGTCCGGCTGCGGCAAGACGACCTTGCTACGCACTATAGCCGGGCTGGAGAAGCTTTCCGGTGGGCGTATCGTCATCGGCGATGACGACGTGACGACCTGGCCGCCGGCAAGGCGCGGCGTGGCGATGGTTTTTCAGTCCTATGCGCTCTATCCGCATATGAGTGTGGAACAGAACATCGCCTTCGGCCTCAAGGTGGCCAAGGTGCCGCCGACGGAGATCGACGCGCGCGTCAAGGAAGCCGCGTCGATGCTCCAGATTCAGCATCTGCTCGACCGTAAACCGAGGGAGCTTTCGGGCGGGCAGCGCCAGCGCGTCGCCATTGGTCGCTCGATCGTGCGCCAGCCGCGCGCATTCCTTTTTGATGAGCCGCTCTCCAACCTCGATGCCGAGCTTCGCGTCCAGATGCGCGCGGAGCTGGTCGGCCTGCACGAAAGGCTGAAGTCGACAATGATCTATGTCACACACGACCAGGTCGAGGCGATGACGATGGCGGACCGGATCGTCGTCCTGAACGGTGGCAGGATTGAACAGATCGGCGCGCCGCTCGAACTCTATCGTCAGCCCGCAAACCTTTTCGTTGCCGGGTTCATCGGCTCGCCGAAGATGAATTTTCTCAAGGTGCCGGTGGTCGATGCCGGTTCCGGCGGTGTAACCGTCGAGCTGCCCGGCGCCGGTTCCGTCCTGATCCCGGTCGAGGCGGGTGGGCTGGCCAAGGGGGATGTCGTCGATCTCGGCATACGGCCGGAACATCTGCTCGTCACATCCGGCAACGGGCCGGTCGATGCGATGCTGCCCGCCAAGGCACAGCTGGTGGAGCATCTCGGCAGCGAAGTCCTCCTGCATGTGGCGCTGGCGGACGGCAAACCTTTGGTCGCGCGCCGCGCCGGCGATATGGCGGCGGAGCGCGGCGATGCAGTTTCGGTCGGGATCAATGCCGATCTTTGCTATCTTTTCGATAAAGATGGCAAAAATCTTGCGCCGCTGCGCCCCCGGCGCTTTCCGCATTAGAGCGTTTCCTATTTGAACGGAATCGTGGAGCCGCTCTATCTATTCGTTTTTACGCATTATCCCACGCGAAACCGCTTCGCACTTTCGCTGGAAATGCTCTGATCGAGGGCTGCTCTGAAAGCGTCAGAGAATCGCGGCGGCGCATTCCTCGTCGGTGACGATGCGCCTGACATGCCCGCAGGACAGGATCGCCTTGATGATCGGCGCCTTGTGCAGTCCTCCCGAGGCGAGGATGGAATCGGGGATGGCCTTCAGTTCCATGGGCGAGATCGCCATGGTGCGCTGGTTGAGCAGATGATCGACCGGCTGCCCGGAGGCGTCCAGGAAGACGCCGAGAAGATCGCCCACCGCGCCAGCCGCCTTCAGGCTTTCCAGGTTTTCCGAGACGGTCTGCGTCCCGACCAGCAAGGAACGATCCGAGAGGTCGCCGCATGACACGAACGCAATATCGGCATTCCGCGCGTGCCTGAGCGCTTCCGAGATTCCGTAATGCGAGGTAAGCGCGGCTCTGCTCTCGGCGGTGGGGAAATAGATCGGAGCGGCCAGATAGTAGCATTCCGATCCCAGCGCCTTGGCAAAGCCGGTGGAAACCTCGAACGTGTTCGTTCCCGAACCGCGTGTCAGCCCTCCCATCAGCGTCACGACCCAGCTTCGCGCGTGGCGGCGCGCGGCGATGTTCTTGAGCGCGAAGGAAAGCGTCCGTCCCCAGCCGACGCCCAGGCCCATTCCGTCCTCGATGAGCGGGTCGATCATCGTGCCGGCCGCCTCGCCGATGACGCGCTGCAGGACCGTGCCGTCGCTGACGAAGGGAACGACCCGGGCGTCGGTCAGGCCGTAACGGGCCTTGAGGCGCTCCTCCAGTTCGACGCAGCGGGCGAGGGGGATGCGGATGTCGATCTTGACCGATCCGTCGGTCCGGAGCTGGCCGACGATCTTGTTGACGCGTAGCCGCGTGATCCCAAGACGACCGGCGATTTCCTGCTGGGTGAGGCCCGCGGCGAAATAATACCAGGCGACCCGGGCGCGGATATGGTCGCTTGTATCGTCCTGCAGGGCTTCGGGGTTTGAAAAGTCGCTCGGGTTCAAAATCTTTTCATCCAAAAGCTTGTTTCAATATCTTTACGGAAGCGCTCACCGCGTCAAGAACAGAATGGTCGTCGCGTTCGAACGGATAGAAGACCTCCAGAAAGACGGGACGGTCGTCCAGCCCGCAGCGATGGAGCACCGCTCTGGCTTCTTTCGGATCGACCGCACCCTCTTCGGTGAAATCCCAGTGGCGGTCGTACTGGAAATCGGTCTGCTGGATATGGACCATTCCGATATGGGGCGCCAGGTCGCGTAGCCAGTCCTCCATTGAGGCGCGATAGCGGCCATAAAGCGGCTCGAAGGTCGCGTGGCCCCAATCGGGGCAAAGCCTCCAGGGAACCGGCATGCCTTCCATGTCGGCCATCATCTGTTTCGCCTGCGCGATCGTCCACGGCCATTCGCGCCGAAGCGGCGTGGGCTCGACATAGAGTTCGGACAGGCCCGCGGCATGCGCATGGCCGGACAGTCGCTGCATGCGTGCGATGAGATCGTCATAGTCCACGGCCGGCAGGCTCTCTTCCTCGCGGGCGTCCGCGCGCGCCGGTATGGCCCCAAGCGGGCCGCCGACGCGCGCGATCCCCGCGTGGCCGGCGAAGCGATAGGCTCGCGCGAGCCATGTCTCGGCGTAGTCTCGTACGCGCCTGTCCGGGTGAAGCAGTTGGTTGAACGTGTAGTGTGCCAGGCCGATGAAGGCGCTGTGGATGTCGATGCCATGATCGGTCTGCGCCTTTCGCAGCTCCGCAGCCATGTCGGTCAGGATCTCGTCCGGCCACATAGGATCGACAAGATCGAAGGAAAACTGGACGAGGTTGAGGCCCAGCCGGTCCCAGACAAGGGGCGCCCAAAGGTTGGGCGTGACCCAGCGTTTAACGCAGAAGGAAAGATTGATGCCCAGATCCATGGTCTTCTCCGGCTTGGGATGCCTCGCGCCGTTCGTACTGCGCCGATCTTCCGATGCAAATGTTCAATGAGCGTTCATTCCAAATTCGTGTGGTTCGCCCGCATCGCTTCGGTGGAAATCCCGAGCTTGTCTCGAAGCTTGAGGATCATCCCCTCGAAAAGGATGTATTGCGCACCTTCGAATAATGATCCCATGGGCAGGATAGAAGCGCTTTCGCCGCGATCATTGGCCATAGTCTGCGCCGGCAGCAACAGAACCGTATCGGCGGCGCGCGCGTCGGCCGCATCGGGCTGTGCGGTCACGACCAGCGTGCGCGCACCGGCCTCCTTGGCCACCCCCATCAGCGCATGGACCGTCGAAAACGAGCCCGGACCACTGGAAAGGATGAGAAGATCGCCCCTGCCTATGGGTGGGGTCGTCATGTCGCCGACGACGGCCGCCTTGAGCCCCAGATGGAACAGGCGCATGGCGAAACCCTTGATCTGCAAGCCCTCGCGCCCAACGCCATAGAGGGCGATCCTGCCTGCGCCGGCGATGTCGTCCACTGCCCGCTGGACGACATCCTCGTCGAGCCGCTCGAACACTTTGGCCAGATCCTTCAGGGCCTGTTCGTAGAACCGAACCATGACGCTTCCTTCCTTTGCCCTTCCTTCCGGCCCTTTTTATCCTTTGCGGAATGCAGACGACCAGCAAATTTGTATTGAGCGGCAATATACAGATGTATTATAAATAATTCAATTGCATTGGCTGTCACGCCGGCTCCGAGGTGCCGCCATATTCACACGCGCCGACAGCAGGGCACGCAGGAAAATCGCTTGAAGAAGGCTGCTTGAAATTATCGAAAGAGAACGGCCAGACTGCGCTGGCTACGCTGGAGGATATTTAGGATGACCATGGTGCGCGCCCTCGTTCTCGAACGCCAGCATGAATTGGCCCTGCGAGACATCGACCTGCCGCAGGATGTCGGTCCGGGCGAGGTGAAAATCGCCATCCACACCGTCGGGGTCTGCGGCTCCGATGTGCACTATTACACGCATGGACGTATCGGCCCGTTCGTCGTCAACCATCCGATGGTGCTTGGCCATGAGGCTTCCGGCACCATCGTCGAGGTCGGTGAAGGCGTGAGACATCTGAAGGCTGGCGATCGCGTCTGCATGGAACCGGGCATTCCCGATCCGACCTCGAAGGCGAGCCGGCTCGGCATGTACAATATCGATCCCTCGGTGCGATTCTGGGCGACGCCGCCGATCCATGGCGTACTGACGCCTTATGTCGTGCATCCGGCGGATTTCACCTTCAGGCTGCCGGACAATGTCAGCTTCGCCGAAGGCGCCATGATCGAGCCTTTCGCGGTTGGCATGCAGGCGGCGGCGAAGGCCAGGATCACGCCGGGCGATACCGCCGTTGTCATCGGCGCCGGCCCGATCGGCACCATGGTTGCCATTGCCGCCCTTGCCGGCGGGTGCGCACGCGTGATCGTCGCCGATCTGGCACAGCCCAAGCTCGATATCGCTGCCCGCTATCAGGGCGTCATTCCGGTGAATATCCGCACGACGAACCTCGTCCATGAGGTCAGACGGCTGACCGACGAATGGGGCGCCGATCTGGTCTTTGAATGTTCAGGTTCGCCAAAGGCCTGGGAGACGATTCTGGACCTGCCATGTCCTGGCGGCAGGATCGTCGCCGTCGGCTTGCCGGTCGATCCCGTCCCGATCGATATATCGACCGCTTCGACGCGGGAGATCGGGATTGAGACAGTGTTCCGCTACGCTCACCAATATGAGCGGTCGATCGCGCTGATGGCTTCGGGAAAGGTCGACCTGAAGCCGCTGATCTCGGAGACGTTCGATTTCAAGGATTCCGTCAAGGCGTTCGAGCGCGCGGCCGAGGGGCGGCCAGCCGATGTCAAGCTGCAGATTGTGCTGACGCATTAGGCTGCCGATCAGCAGGTGTGAAACCTGTGAATCGCGTCGCGACTTTAAGCGGTTGTGTTACAGACTCTGACGATGGCAAACGACAACGTTTCTCCGGACGCAATTCAGGGGGAGGTGTAACGCTGACGCTGCCGTGGCAGAAGTATAGTTCCGCTCATCCAGACGGTTATGGCTTCACGTGGTTCTGCGAAGGCTTCCACGGCCATTGCTGTCATCGGACCGACGCCAGGCATGGCCTGAAGTCGCCGCGCGATATCCATCTGCTTGGCCACCTATCCAGTTTTCTTTATAGTATCATCGATTCTGGCGATCTCCTCCGCAATCTGGGCTAGCAAATCTCGGCACTCTTTCTGGACGAGCTGAGGCAGATTGCTGCCAATCTCATTCGAGAATGACCTCTATACGCTCGATATGACTGATCTCCAACGGAACGATATGACCGTATTCGTAGAGAACGGCACGCAAAGTCTAGCGTGCGTGGAATAAAATCGCTCTAGCCTGCCTGGCTTCCGTCTCTGATGCGATAAGCCGCCTGACACGCTCATCATATCCAGTCTTGTCAGAAGGCACATTCTCCATCGCCGAGACCTGCACAAGTTCACCTCATGTTCGGAAGTTCGATCAACAGCATCCGTAGCCTGGCCCTCGAATCCCCATCTTGACATATAAGGTAAGTATTGATTATACCATTAAGTATATATACTGATAGGTTTATATATGAGTGATCCTTTAAGCGCGAAATTTGCCGCCCTCGCGGACCCTACCCGGCGCGCCATGTTGGCGCGCCTCGCACTGAGCGAGCTGACTTTGGCTGAACTTGCGAAGCCGTTGGATATGACGGTTCCGGCAGTTGCCAAACACTTGGCGGTGCTGGAACGTGCGGGCTTCGTGACACGGAGTAGACCTGCCAAATCGGTCGCACGACCGGCAAAGCTTCAGGTCGCTGCGTTTTCCGAAATGGCGGATTGGATCGAAAAATGCCGCGTGCATTGGGAAGGAAGTTTCGATCGTCTGGCTGCGTATCTGGAAACGCCGGAGCCTCGGGGGCGCGAAGATGATTAACCGCTACACGAAGCATAATGCCGCTTGTCCCGGCATCGGGAATGGCAAAATGGCGGGCCCCTTAATCATAACGCGTGACTTTAACGCTCCGCGCGAGCGCGTATGGCGAGCCTGGACACAACCCGACGCGATAATCCGATGGCACGGCCCACATTTCTATAGAGCTGCCGAATTTAACGCAGATGTCCGTGTCGGAGGAGCTTGGCGAGCCTGCCTTAAGTCAGACAATGCCGAAGATGTCGTTCTCTGGCAATCAGGACGGTATCTTGTCGTAACGCCGCCCGAACGTTTGGAATTCACGTTCGCCTGGGAGACTCCGAACCATGAAGATGGTCCGGGAGTCCAAACCCACGTTATCGTTTGTCTTGAGGAATTGGCGAACGGAGGCACGCGGATGCATTTCAGCCAGACGGGGTTCCTGTCGGAAAAGAGCACCGTCAGTCATTCCTCTGGCTGGAACGGTACATTCGACAGATTGGCAGAATTTCTTCTCGATAAGAATAGTCATTCAACCGATCGAACAAATTCAATACCAGACGGAGATACCCTATGAGCAAGGTTTGCGTAAGAGGATTTGCGGTATCTACCGACGGTTTCGGTGCAGGCCCAGACCAGAGCTTGGAACATCCGATGGGCAAAGGTGGCAGGGAATTACACAACTGGTTCTATCCGACCCGGACTTTCCGGTCGATGTTGGGGAAAGGCGACGGGATTGACGATCGCTTCGCCCGCGCCACGGCGGAAGGCTTCGGTGCCTTTATTCTCGGCCGCAATATGTTCGGGCCAGCCGGTGACGATTGGGGTGGGCCAGACTGGAAAGGCTGGTGGGGTGAAAATCCCCCATACCACGCGCCGACCTTTATTCTCACCCACCACGCCCGCGCGCCCATCGTGATGGAAGGCGGGACAACCTTCTATTTCGTCACCGACGGGATTGAATCGGCACTCGCGCAGGCTAGGGCCGCCGCAGGAGACCTGGACGTAAAGATCGGCGGCGGGGTTTCCACGGTTCGCCAGTACCTTCTCGCGGGCGCTATCGACGAGATGCATCTGGCAATGTCGCCCGTCTTTCTCGGCCGTGGTGAATCCCTGTTTCAAGGGATCGACCTGCCAAGCCTCGGCTATCGTGTGACGGAAGTGGTTCCGACGGAATTGGCGACTCACCTCGTACTTACTCGGTGAGCTGTTTGGGCGGGGCTAATTTTCCCGCAAGAAACATTGCCCGTTGTCGCTTTGCGCTTAAATGTAAGAATGCGGCAGTTCGGATCGGGGTTGGCATTTAATTGTGAAAATCGTGGCTTCGGAATTCTCAAATTAGCTGCATTTGAAACAGGCTCTGTACTTTCGCGCTTGGATTATCATCTGGTTGGCGGTCTCAGTGACCGGCCTCGAATTCAACCGATTGAGATGAACAGCCCCAACAGCAATTATATCCAGATGTCAGCCAATTTGATTTGCCCTGCCATCTTCAGTTCGGATTTTCAGGCCATCATGCAAACGCAAATAGTAGGAGACGAAGCATGAAACTCTCCATGCTTTCTTTAGCTGCCTGCATAACGGCTTTGTCATTTTCTGCAGAATCCGCTCCCATTTTACCAGAAAATCCATCTGGAAATGCAAGGATCATTCGGACCGTCGATTATCCTTGCGGACCCGGCTGGAGACTTGATCGATATGGCGTTTGTGTTCACCGCTATCGATGGGGCCCACCTCCGAGATGGAGGTACGGGCCTCCACCAAGATTCTGGGATGACGGACCGCCACATCACTGGGGAGCTCCCCCGCCTCCGCCTCCTGGGTGGGGACCACCGCCACCACCTCCTCCTCCCCGGCATTGGGGACCACCGCCAGACTCGTGGACAGATTGGGATTAAACGCAAATCAAGGGCAGCTTCGGCTGCCCTTGCCATCCCATCCGCTCTTGACTCTATCTCACACAGAGAACAAAATAGGAACATTAGCGGGATATGGAGGGCATAATGAACGCTATCGCAGAAAGTTATGATGACGAGGTGGAGCAGGTGTTGGCCTATTACGGCGGCGATGTGCGGGCCGCAATTGAAGGGCTGCTAAAGGATCGTGACTTTCTTGTAAAAGAAATCGAGTATGCCAGCTTGGCCATGTCGTTGGGGTTTGTGCGTGGATGGAAGCCGACGGCTCTCAGGAGGTAAGGGACCGGAAATGGAATGAGCGATGATCAGCTACGCCTGAGAACTGCACAATGTCAGAAGCTGTACTTTTGTGTGGCGGGTGGTTGTAAAAAAGATTTGATCATGACGAACCAAAAAGGCGCCCTTCGCCTTGCAACTGCCTGAGCGATGCAGAAAATTCTGCGGTGAATCCTTCGAGTCTGTATTCTGTCCTTACCTTGTTAGAGCCGAGAAGGCCCATTCCGATTAGTTTTGAACCGAATCCGGTTTTCGTCGGTTTAATGACGGGAGGACCGCCAATTTCAGTCCACAACAGAGACAGCATAGGTTCGGTGTGCTCCTTGGAAATACGAGTCTCCACCCGTATATGGCCACTGTCATTTGAAAGGGCGCCATATTTAATTGCATTGGTGCTCAACTCGTGGATCAGCAGCGAGAGCGTGGACGCTCCTTTTGGGCCTATCATTACATCCAGACCGCCAATCTGGACACGATTCTCAATAGCCAGAGCACTGGTTATTCCACTCACTATCTGGCGTAACGATCCTTCGGAACTTCTGCCCAGCCTCAGGACTTCATGAGCGTTTCCGAGAGCAAATAGGCGCTTCGTGAATGTATTGATCACGTCCTCATCTGTGTGAGTATTGAAGGTCTGACCGGCGATAGCTGCAACAATGCTAAAGGTATTTTTGATACGGTGAGCAAGTTCCGCATTCAGTATGCGGGCATGTTTTTCCGCTTCTACCTTAGCCGTTGTTTCAATGACTGTATCCATCATGCCGGCAGATCGTCCCTTTTCGTCATATATAGGGCTGTAGCAGAACGTGAAATAGCATTGCTCCGGATATCCATGGCGATCGATTACCAGCGGAAAGTCTTCGATAAACGTTGCCTCACCGGCATAGGCCTTTTCGACCATCGGCTGTATTTCGCCCCAGGCCTCGGCCCAAATGTCACGAAAGGACGCTCCCATACAGTTCTCTTTCTCACCGAGAATCTGACGAAACGCATCGTTGAACAAGGTGATATATTCCGGACCCCAGATGATCGCTTTTGGGAAATGTGAGGCAAGCATCATCTGAACCGCGATGACTAGCGGTGTCGGCCAGTTTTCTGGACTTCCGATCGGATTTTGGCCCCAATCCAGATTTCTGATCTCGTTAGCCGATTGACCACGCATATGCAGGAAATGCACTGCACTATTCATAAATTTCGTCCTGCCGGTAAGCGGAAGATACCAAGGCGATATCAATGAAAATTTAATCGTTTCAAATACTAAAATCCAGTCGTATGTTATTGCAACATACAGAGGGGCTGCTCACGCGCTAATATGAAGCCGGCAGTGGTAGATCGAATCTCCCCTTGAACACGCGTAAGAATCGCTTTTGATATCAAAATATTCAGGAGAGAAAATGTATCGGATCAAACTTACAATTTCTGCCGGATTGCTGATGATCGCAACGACAGCCAACGCGGCACTGGCGCCAAATTATCAGCGTGCCAAAGAAATGACTGCGATTATTGAGGCGGTTGCAGAGCAGGTTCCAGTACATCCGATTTCCAAGATAATTTACCAAAGGCCAGACCAGTATCATGTGATCGCCGGTCCATGCTCAATTCGCGCCACAATTGTCTCCAAGCAACAGAAGAAGATGATGGTTGGCCCGCGACAGTTCGAGGTTAAATTGGCGCCTCAACGATGCGACAAATGAGGGATATGATGCAGCATTTGTCGAAAGGATCGCTATTGGCGGCGTGCTCCTGCTCTTATCAGTCCACACCGTTGAAGCTATTTCAGAAGAAGCGCTCAAGAAGGCAGCTTTTGAACTCACATTTGCCTGTCAATGCGAGATAATTGCTGAGATCGGTTGAAGCACATCCACGCGAAAAAATGTGAAGCACAAAAGATTTTGTCAGATGATGACAAAAGATATGGGTTCTCCTTGTCGATATAGCCACTGATGAACCGGTCAGCCGTCTCGGCGAGATGCTGGAGGACATCCTTGCCATTCCGCTGGACGATGGTCGAGTTCGCGATGCTATCATCACTATGATCGAACAGCAGCGAGCCGGCATCTGGCGAGCGCGTCACAGCGTTAGCGAAGCACACAAGAAATACGGCATGTCGCATGACATCGCAGTCCCGATCGGGCGAATTCCGGAGTTCATCGAACGGGCGGAGGTCATTGTCCCCACAAGATTTCCGGACGCCGAAATCGCTGTGGTTGGGCATATCGGAGACGGTAACCTGCACTACAATGTGATTTTCGAGCAATCTCGCTGGGCAGCTGTCGATGACAAAGCTGAAATACGGCGCCAAGTCTTCAAGGCAATCTATGATCTCGCGGTAGAGCTCGGAGGCACCTTCAGCGCGGAACACGGGATAGGCGCATTACATCTCGATGAGATGCAGGCCTACAAGGCACCACTCGAACTTGATCTGATACGCAAGCTGAAGGTGCTCTGTTCGACCCCACTGGGATCATGAATCCCGGCCGTGTCATTCCGAATGTGCCCCTGGGTGGGGGTATCAAACACGGGACCGCATGACAGATAAAACAACAGAACGATAAGGCCGTCGACACGCAGGATCGGAATGCCAGCTAAAACCAGGCCCGATTCATCAATGGCCTCCATTTGGAGACCGTCAACTTCGAAAACACCTCAACGTAGAGCATTTATGTGGGGGACCACGCGGTGCAACGATGGTCGAAAACCATGATCGGCATATCAAAATGATACGCCGATGCTGATAAACTGCCTATGGTCGGTTTCTTCGACGAAGCTATTCCTTCGCAGCGGGCGAAAGCAAGCCCGCTGCCGCCAGCAAATTGTGTTGTCGCAACACGCTTTCAGTGAGCAGTGAACGATAACGATCGACAATTCGCGATCTGTGCATCGGATCGCACACGGTGTCCAGCGCGCCGATAACCGCGGCGATCTTTTCGCTTGTGCTGCGGAGTTCTTCCAGAAGCCTGGTTTCTTCCGCGATACGGGCCAGATCGGCCTTCGTCACTTGACCAATACCCGTCGGTGTCCGGATACCCTGGGAAATGTAGCCGGCCGGTACCCGGCCTTTGGGATTTGTGACAATCCGGTGCCGAATTGCGTCGAAGATCTGATCGACGGCCTGTCTGGCACCGGCGACCCGGGTAGGGTGGTCGGTATCGGCCGCAGCATGCGGAAGCAGTTCCAGCCGCCCCGAATATTCGGGCAGCAGCGAGAGATAGGGCTTCATCGGTCCAGTCGACCCGTCCGCACCTATGAAGATATCCGCATCGATCGCCGCATGACGAACCTTGCCGGAAGCCAGCGCTTTCCTGAGCAATTCGACGTCAATCAGCTCTCCACGATCATAATTGATGAGCACAGACCTGTCGTTCAGGGCGGACAGGACTTGTTCATCCACTAGCCCCGCATTGGAGAACGCGCCCGTATCCGGGAGTTGCCGCCCGAGGCCAAGATGCACCGACAGCACGTCGGCACCGGCCGCAGCGCTTATGGGCGTGTCCGCATATTCATAACCTTCAGTCAGGATGTTGTCGCGGTGCGCAGGCCGGGCGTAGACCGTGACCTTCATATGGAAGGCTTTTGCGATCCGTGCGACTTCGCGGCCGATATTGCCATAGCCGAGGACGGCTATCTTCTTTCCTTCCAGTTTTTCGGTCGGATATTCGGTCAGGTTCTTGCCGGTATCGAAATTGCTGTTGGCAGTCCGCAGGTGCAATTCGTCAACCGGAATGTCCGGTAAAACCTTCAGCAACGCCTTGAAAACCATTTGCGCTGTCGCCCGGCTATTGATTCCGGGCGTATTCATCAATGGCGCTTCACCGCCCTCGCCATTGGGGCCTCCCCAAGATGCCGATCCCATATTGCCGGTCCCGGTACCGATCCGGACACCCCCAAGACCGAACTTTGCTTCGGATGGAATGAACGTCGCGGCCGCGATCACCGCATCGTACTGGCCCTGATCGGTTTCCGAGAGGATTTCATCGGCGGTGCTGAGATGCGGCTGGTAGAAGAAATGAATCTTGCCATCGTCGACAATATTCGCGGACATGATCGACCCGCAATGGAACTCGCCGCCTTTCTCGCGGATATACGCTGCGACTTCGCCGTGATCCGGACGGCCCTGCGCGTCGAAGCGCAAGCCGATGCTGTCGGCGATAAGAACCTTGAAGGTGCCTACTCTCTGGCTTCCCTCGGAACTGTTGCTCGCATCCGCATATTCGACCTTCTTGCCGCGGCGTTCCAGTTCCTCTTCTATGACCACGACCTTGGCGCGCAGATAGGCATATTTCAGGTTTTCCAGCAGCGCCTCGATGTCTTCCGGTTCGCGAATGCCGCCGATCCAGGCCCGGTAGTCGCCCGGCGTGCCGGGAAACGCGTTGACGTAGCGGGCCGCATCGCGACCGATCTCGTGGTCTCCATTGGGATGGGTGACGCCCTCATATCCCAGAACTTGCTTTGACCGGGCGATGATTCTGCCATGCAAGTCCGAAGTCGAGATGTCGCCGTCATTAACCTTGAGAAGCGTAACCGCCGCCCCGCGCTTTTCGCTGTCCTCTACAACAAGGCTGAAAAGCGGGTTCTTCTCGACCCATTTATTGACGATTTCCCGGTTCGCGGCCGAACGCTTGTTGAGTTCGATCACGGAGCCGACGCGGCGCTCGGTTTGCAGGAGGCCGAAGGTCGTTTCGGCGAAAGCGAGCGCACTGTAGGTGTTGATGACTCCGCCAAGCATCTTGTCCTGTTGCGGATCGTAGAACGGACCGGCGTCCACCGACCGCTTGCTGCTGAGCGGCTGCCGGGGATCGAGGGGTGGCGCGATTTTCAATTGCCGGGGAATGGCCCAGGACGGATTGCCTTGGTTGCGCTCGATCAGGGCAAGGGCGGCAGGCGTGAAGGACGCGACAAAGTAGCCCGATACGCCGCCGATCGCCTTCTGGAAGGGCATGAACAGGCAGCACTTCGCCATCACTGCCCGTACGATTTCGGGCTCCCACGGCATGGCGCCGAGCATGGATGTGGCATCGAAAACGGCGTGCCTGTTTTCGGGATCTTCATCCAGCCATGCCAGCAATTCGCGGATTTCGGCATCGGTGTAGGAGTTCGCGCCGGTTGTTTCATGCCCGACGCCGACAAAAACCGATATGCCGAGATCGGCGAGCGCAGCCGCCGACGGAATGGTCCCCTCTTTGTCCGCGAAATAAATCCTGTTCTCGTCTCCCTTTGCTGCGAAGCGATGCATCTCCATAATCTGGGTCGCCCAGGACTGACGGAAGAAGCCTGCCGCGCCGGCGCTGCCGCTTTCGGGGCGCGGCGTATCCACATAGACGCGCTGGTTTTGATCGTTGGCATTCAGGAGATGCTGGACGCACACCGTATAACCGCTATGACCGCCGCCCAGCCCGACTGCGATGCGGTTGGACTTGGGAAACTCGAAATAACGATGGATCGCACGCATCATGTCCAGCAGAATCTTGTCCGCAGGATATCCGCGATGCATGCTGCGCGACAGTTCTGCGGTGGTGAACGCGCCTATATCCTTTCCGGTGTCATCGAATTTCCGGTAGGTTCTCTCGATCCATCTGTCGAACTCGAAGCGCCGGAGCCTGCTGTCGGCCTCATCCGTCGTCGCGTCCGTGATCGGCCCCACCCCGAAGAACGGATTTGAGGGGATCGAAGGAGCGCCGTTCTTCGTCAGTTCAAGTGCATCGAACCGCTGAGCCTGCAATTCCGCATCGGAGATCATGTCTAATCCTCTGTTCCGGTTTCAATGGGCCGCTCCCCAGCGTACCGATAATCGAATTCCATATGAGGCGCTTCGGCCGCTACTTGAACTCTCGATCTGGACGGGACCGCCTGACAGCAATCTGGAAGAAGTTTTCGCGCTACGCGGTACAAAATGGACCCCATTTCGACCAAAATGCGACATTGAATCCGGGCAAGCGGGCGGAATCGCAGCTGAGGCCTCTCGTTCGGGGCAGCGCCTTTTGTTGTGGCAACGCTTGCCGGCTGCGGTGGCGACGATTCCTGACAATCCGCAGCGAGTGCATAAAATCAACGGGACAAATATCTCTGTATCCGACGCGGCTAAATGAACAGGATCATCGTCTTATTGCGGCAAGCTGAGTTTAGCCATCCGCCCTCCGTCGATTGTCCAGACCTGCCCTGTTACGAATGAAGCCTCCGGCGAAGCCAGCCATATCAGCCTGCCGTCCAGTTCATAGGTCCATTGATGGTACGGGCAGACGAGCTTGGCGACCTGTCCTTCGCGCGCCTTGCAGATGATCGAGCCGCGATGCCGGCAGGTGTTATGGAAGGCGCGGATTTCATTGTCGCGACCCTTGACGATGACGACGTCATAGGCGCCGACGCGCATCGTCGCATAGCTGCCCGGCTTCGCCAACTGGCAGGCGGGAAGGGCGTAGAGCCAGTGGACGCGCTAGGCCAAATGCGACTTTGGTCGGCGTGACAGCTTCTCGGTTCTGTATCCGTGCCCGATGACATTGGCGCGGAAGACCTCGGCAGGCGTTCGATAGCCGAGGCATTTTCTTGGGGTTGCGTTGAGACCTGCGCAGAGGATACGCAGATCGTCTTGCGTAAAGGCCTCGGGATCGGTGTCGCGGCATATAAAGCGCCTGAGCCGCTTGTTCGCATTTTCGATGCTGCCTTTCTGCCATGGGGATTACGGATCGCAGAACCACGTGCGAGCGCCCAGCTCGGCCTGCAGGTGGGGCCAGCCGATGAACTCCGAGCCGCGATCGAAGGTAACCGAGCGGCGCGCGGTTACGGGCAGGGGGCGCAGGGCCGCGGCAATCTGTGACATGATCGGTTTGGTGCGCTTCTCGGGATTTCTCAAGACCACGATAAACCGGCTCAACCGTTCGACCATCGTCATGACGTTTGCCGGACCGAACTTCTGGCGGAAGTGAACCAGGTCGGCTTCCCAGTGGCCGAACTCTCTGCGTCCTGCGACAACATCGGGCCGGAACAGAATGCTGAGTTCAGGCGCAAATTTCGGCGGTGGCCGCTTGCGGCGGCGATAGCCACGACGTTTGCGACGGCCTGAGGCGAGGTGCCGCCAAAGCTCCGCCGCGCGACCTTCCTCGGAATAGACGAACTGGTAGATCGTCTCCTGGCTCGCGCGTGGCGTGGCACCCTCGAACCGCATCCGTCCGGCAATCTGCTCCGGGCTCCAACCAGCCTTCAGACAGACCACGATCCGTTGGCGCAACTCAGAGTAACGGACGAGCTTACGGTGCCGGAAACGACGGCCAAGCGCCAGCTTCTGAGCGAGAACACACCAATACCCGGTCAGCTCCGGGATCTCGACGTCGTGGTGCCGATTTCGTCGTAACTCGCGGAACACAGTCGAACGGTGGCGCCCCAGTCGCTCAGCAATCTCCGTCGCACTCATCTTCATCTGGCGCCAGCGTTCGATCTGACGCCTGTCGGCAAGGGTAAGGTGGCTGTATCGGGTCTTCATTCAGGATGCCCTTTTGCTCGTCAACATCCTGCCACGTTTTAAAAGTCGCTGTTCGGTATAGCGCGTACCTTGGGCGCGCGATCTAATCGCATAAGATAGATTATGGAACGCAAATACCAATGTGGATATCACCCCGTGCCCGGCATCGCGTACGCACTGACGGAATGTCGAATCGTACGATTTGGGGTAATATCCTCTTGACGTTACCCATTCATGCAGCGATGGCCTGTTCAGGCGGAGTGATTACAATCGAAACAGGTGTCTCCCTTCTCGTGCATCCAGCGCAGGCGTTCGAAACACTCAGCTTCTTCACGGTCGACACGCCAATGGGCAGTCGGTCATTGGCCGCATTCCGGCTGGAGCATCATTGGCAGAGCGGCCTGATTGGCACAGTTATGACGCTTGGCGGCCTCGCTGGAATGTTGATCATCGCGCCAGCGAGCGTGTTGATCAGCGGGAGCACCAACAAACAACTCTATGGTGTCATTCCGGGCGTATGTACCGGATTGATATTTATGTCCCGGGAATTCCGGTTGGCGGCGAGTTCGCAAGTTACTTCAGCAATTGCTTGCAACGTCCTGTGGATCAATATCGCTGGCGTGGTGAAACCCGCATGTGTTGTGCAATCGGTCGGTATTAGCAGACGTTCATCGGCCGCCGGAGATATGATTCTATGACGGGATTCCTGGGCTTGACTTTGAATGAACTGACCTGGGTGATCGCCGCGACATCGACTGCGGGGGTTATCCTGCGGCCCTTTCGTTGGCCGGAAGCGGTCTGGGCGGTGACAGGTGCCGTACTTCTGATCTGTCTACGCCTCCTCTCCCCGGAAGCTGCGCTGGCGGGTGTAGGCAAAGGTCTTGATGTCTATCTCTTCCTCATCGGCATGATGGTGCTCTCCGAACTGGCTCGCGAACACGGCCTGTTCGACTGGCTCGCAGCCTATGCGACACGGCACGCGGCTGGGTCCGCATCCCGGCTGTTCCTGCTGATCTATGGCGTCGGCGTCATCGTGACCGTCTTTTTGTCGAATGACGCTACGGCGGTCGTACTTACCCCAGCCGTCGCTGCGGCGGCGCGCAGTGCGAAAGTCTCATCGCCGCTTCCCTACCTTTTGATCTGCGCCTTCATTGCCAATGCCGCATCCTTCGTCCTGCCGATCTCGAACCCGGCAAATCTCGTCATCTATGGCGCCCATATGCCAACGCTGCTGCAATGGCTGCCACGGTTCGGACCGGCCTCGGTCGTCGCGATCGTGATTACCTATGTCGTGCTGCGGTGGACCCAAGCCGCTCATCTGCGCCAGCCGATCGCGACCGATATTCCGCTTCCCCGGCTTTCGACAGGCGCAAAGGCGGCCGCCTGCGGAATCATCGCAACCGGCGTTCTGCTCCTCGGCTGCTCGGCGCTTGGTCTTCAACTTGGTCTGCCCACCTTCATTGCCGGCGGGCTGGCTGCCATCGGCACGCTTACGCTTGAGCGGCAGCCCCCCTGGCCCATCCTGAAGGGCATCTCCTGGGGTGTCCTCCCGCTGGTCGCCGGGCTGTTCGTCCTGGTAGAGGCCCTCAATGAAACGGGTGTGACGATCTGGCTCGCATCGGTCATGAACCAACTGCGGGAACATCCGGCCGGCGGCCCCTTCGCATTGGGCACGGCGCTGGCATTTATATGCAATGTCATGAACAATCTGCCGGCAGGCCTTCTGGCCGGAAGCGCAGTCGAAGCGGGGAACGTGCCAGATAGTCTGCGCAGTGCGATCCTGATCGGCGTGGACCTTGGACCGAACCTCTCCGTCACGGGTTCGCTCGCCACAATCCTGTGGTTGAACGCGCTGCGGCGCGAGGGACTGCATGTTGGGGCCTGGTCTTTCCTCAAGATCGGCATGCTCGTGATGCCGCCGGCCTTGCTGCTGGCCTTGGCCGTCACGATCCTGCTCGGATGAGAACTGTCAATTGCCGATTGAGATTCAGCCGGAGAAGCGGCGCTTTTCCAGCACCCAGAAGAAGACGATGGTGATAGCGAGCACGATGAGGAGCAGGATGAAGGCCGCCGCCGAACCCTCGTTGAGCGAAAGCCCAAGGAAAGCACGACGATAGGCGAAAAAGCTCAGAACTTCCGTGGAGGTGCCGGGGCCGCCCTTGGTCAGCACATAGGTGAGGTCGTAGGTGCGGAATTCATTGATGAGCTGGATGATGACGGCGATGGCGGCGACCGGCCTCAGCATCGGCAGGGTCAGGTACCAGAACTGCTGCAATTTCCGCGCGCCGTCCACCTCCGCCGCCTCGTAAGGATCGCGCGGCAGTGAGGCGAGGCCTGCGGCCAGAATCAGCACCACGAAGGAGGTCTGCTGCCAGACGTCGATGGCCGCCATCACCCATAGCGCCAGATCGGACGAGCCGAGCCAGTCGACGCGCGGCAGACCGGCCACGTCCATGAGATGATTGACGACGCCGAGATTGGGTTGCAGCAGCATGCGCCAGATCAGTGCCACGCTGACCGGCGACATGGCCATGGGAATG
This sequence comes from Rhizobiales bacterium 63-22, assembly GCA_001898995.1. Classification (GTDB taxonomy): domain Bacteria; phylum Pseudomonadota; class Alphaproteobacteria; order Rhizobiales; family Rhizobiaceae; genus Brucella. Next base: position 436,354 of record MKVZ01000006.1, read on the forward strand.
GTGAGGATGGCGAAATAGACGGGCTTGGCCTTCACCACCGCGTTGAGCATTAAAGCGATGCCGAGGCCGATGACGAACTCCGCCGCCACGGTGACGATCGAATATTTCACCGTCAGCCAGAGCGAACTCCAGAATTGCGGATCGTCCATGATGCGGGCGTAATTGGTGAACCCCGTCAGCGGCGTCAGCGACGGGCGCATCAGCGTCATGGAGGAGACGGACATCACCACCGCATAGACGAGCGGCAGCCCCATGACGATCGCGAGCGTCAACAGGCCCGGCAGGGAGAAGGCCCAGCCGGTTTTCCATGTGCGGTCGATAGCGCCGGATGAAAGGGACATGCGTGCGTCCTTGTGCCTGTCTATGCGGAAAGGCGCAGCCCCACCGACGGGCGGGGCTGCATGAATCGTCATTTTTTCAGAAGGTCAGCCAAGCCGGAGGCGGCAGCCTTGATCGCGGCTGCCGGCGTGGTGCCGCCATCGGCGGCCTGCGACACCTGCGTGCCAAGCACATCCTCGTACTGCGCCGAATAAGCGAAGATCGGGAAGGACTTGCCCGAGGCCACCACATCCAGTGCCTGCGCGTAGAAGGGATATTTCTTCAGCACGGCAGGGTCCTTGTAGACTGCCTCGCTCACCGGCGCGTGGCCCTGGAGCGCGCGCTGCACGGCGATCTTCTTGCTCTGCACCCATTTGATGAAGGTCCAGGCAGCTTGCTGTGATTCCGGCGAAGTGTTCTTCGGGATGCCCCAACCCCAACCACCGCTCTCGCCATGGCCGCCCGGCATCACCGAAAGACCCACCTTGCCGGCGACCTTCGGGCATTTCTGCGCGTCGTCCACCTGCGGCAGCATCCACCAATAGGTGATCATGCTGAAGGATTCGCCGCTGCACATCAGCCGCATCGTGTCGTCGAGCGTCGCCGACAGCGCGCCCTGCTGGGCGGCGTTCTTGATGGCGTCGACATAGAGCGTCAGCGCCTTCACCGCCTCGGGGCTGTCCAGCGTCACCTTGCGGTCGGCGTCCATATAGGATCCACCGGCCGAGAACAGGTAATTGGAGAACTCCATGCTGTTGGGATCGCCGCGCTGGCCCTGCATCGCCGCCCCCGCCACGCCGGCCTTGGCCTTCATGAACTTGGCGATCTGGACATATTGCTCCAGCGTTTCGGGCTTCTTGAGGTCGGTCTTGAACTCGGCCTTGTAGGCCTCCTTCAGCTTCGGATCCTCCAGCAGGTCCTTTCGGTACAGCAGGCCCATGGAATAATTATACATGGGGAGAAGCGGCATCGTCTTGTCTGTGCGGCCGAGCAGGTCGAGCGTGGAGGGGATGAAATCGCCGAGGTTCAGCTTGTCGCGCTCGGCCAGCGGCTTCAGGTCGATGAGCCAGCCGGCGGCGGGAAACTCGCCCGCCCACAGGAAGTCCACCTCGAGCAGATTGTAGTAGCTGTCGGGCGAGACGAGCTGGGTGGCCAGCTTGTCGTGCATGTCGCCGTAGCCGACCTTCTCGAACTCGACCTTGATGCCGGTCTCCTTCTCGAATTCCGGCAGCATTTTCTCGATGATATGCGTCTCCGGCACATCCTCCATCAGCGCGTGCAACGTCACGCCCTCGGCATGGGCCGCGCCCGCGCCCATCATTATCATTGCGAGGCTGACCCCCGCCGTCAGTTTCCATTTCCGATCGAACATATCCGTGGTTCCCTTTGTTATGCCAATGTTTTACGCCCTTTCGGACGCCCTACTTGACGCTCCCGAACGTCAAACCCTGAACGATGAAGCGCTGGATGAAGCGCGAGGCGACGACCAGCGGCAGGATGGCGAGGATGACGCCCGCCGCGACCTTGGCGATCTGCACGCCGTTGGAGGTTTGCAGCGAGGCGAGCCCGACCGGCACCGTGGCCGTGGCAGGCCCGCTCAGCACCAGCGCGAAGAGAAATTCGTTCCAGGCGAGGATGAAGCCCAGCACCCCCGCCGCCGCGATTCCAGGAAGCGAGACCGGCACGACGATGCGCCAGAACGCGCCCCAGGCCGTCGCGCCGTCGGTCTGCGCCGCCCATTCGAGATCGACGGGAATGCCCTCGAAGAAGCCCATCAGGATCCAGATCAGGAACGGCAGGTTGATCGCGGCGTAGGCGATGGTGAGGCCGAGGACGGAATTGGTGAGCCCGACCGAGCGGAACAGCATGAAGGCCGGCAGCACGATGGCCACCGGCGGCAGCATCTGCGTGGCGAGCACCGTGAAGCGGGCCAGCGCCCCGCCTGTCTTGAAGCGGGCGAAGGCGTAGCCGGTCATGGCGGCGAAGGGCAGCGCCAGCAGCACCGAGCAGAGCGAGACGATCAGGCTGTTGACGTAATAGACGCCGAAGCGCTTCTGCGTGAACAGGTCGACATAGTTCTGGAGCGTGAACTGCGGCATGAGCTGCGACGAATAGGCCATCGGCTCCGGCACGAGGCTGGTGCGCAGCGTCCACAGGAGCGGCAGCAGGATGGCGAGCGAAACGACGATCAGTCCGAAGTGAATGGCGATCCTGCGCATCCCTGCCTCCTATGCCGCCGTCGCGGCCGGGTGGATCGGCGCGGGATCGAGCGGCGGCCGTGGTACCACCTTCTCCGTCGCCGCATCGAAGAGATGCATGGGCAGCGCATCGATGAAGAGCCGTACCGTCTGTCCCACCGAGGCCGTGAAATGGCGGTTGAGGCGGGCGCTGATCTCCATCGGCTTCGCCGCGCCGATCTGGCCGACGACGATGGTCTCGACGCCAAGCCTCTCCATCGCCACCACCGTCACGTCGAGCGGCGACCAGGACGGATCGGCTTGCGTCTCGTGGATATCCTCGGGCCTTAAGCCCAGAAGCACGTCCTGACCCGTGCGGGCGGCGTAGGCGGATTTGTGCCGCTCCGGCACGGCCACCCGCACGCCGTCGCCCGCGACCGCCAGCCCATCGCCGTCTGCTTCGAGCCGCGCCGGGATCAGGTTCATCGGCGGCGTGGCGAGGAACTTGGCGACGAACGTGTCGGCCGGATTGGCGTAGACGTCGAGCGGCCTGCCCACCTGCACCATGACGCCGTCGCGCATGATGCAGATGCGGTCGCCCATGGTCATGGCCTCGACCTGATCGTGGGTGACGTGGATGATGGTCTTACCCAGCCGGCGATGCAGCTTGACCAGCTCCAGCCGCATCTCGGCGCGCAGTTGCGCATCGAGATTGGACAGGGGCTCGTCGAGCAGGAAGGCGTTGGGATCGCGCACGATGGCGCGGCCGAGCGCCACGCGCTGGCGCTGGCCGCCGGACAGCGCCGCCGGCTTGCGGTCGATATATTTGGCGAGGCCGAGCATGGCGGCGGCGGCGTCCACCTTGGAGGCGATCTCGGCGGCGGGCGCGCCGCGCATCTTGAGGCCGAAGCCCATGTTCTGGCGCACCGTCATGTGCGGATAGAGCGCGTAGGACTGGAACACCACCGCCACGTTGCGGTCGCGCGGCGGCAGGCCCACGACCGATCTGCCGCCGATGCGCAGGTCGCCCGAAGTGACGCCTTCGAGGCCGGCGATCATGCGCAGGGTCGTCGACTTGCCGCAGCCCGAGGGGCCGAGGAAGATCACGAACTCGCCGTCCTCGATCTTCAGGTCGACGTCGCGCACGCCATAAGCGCCGTTGGCGTAGAGTTTAGATAGGTGCTCGAGTTCGATTGAGGCCATGCAGGCTCGCCTTCCGTCGCAATTCTTGTCATCCGGCCGCGTGTCGTTCGGCCGCTGGGCGGATCAGGTGGTGTAGACGCCGCCGGTCACGTTGACGCCCTGCCCCGTCATGAAGCGCGCGCCGTCCGAGCACAGGAACACCACCAGATCGGCGACCTCCTCCGGCTCCTCCAGCCGGCCGAGCGGCGTCTGCGCGATGTAGTCGGCGATGACCTGCTCCGGCGTCATGCCGCGCAGATGCGCCTCCCACTCCACCTCGCGCGTTTGCATCGAGGTCTTCACGAAACCGGGGCAGACGGCGTTGACGCGGATATTCTCCCCCGCAAGCTCGCGGGCCAGCGCCTGCGTCCAGCCGAGTACGGCGAACTTGCTGGCCGAATAATGCGCCAGTAGCGGCGCGCCGACCTTGGCGGCGAGCGAGGCGGTGTTGACGATGACGCCGCCCTCGCCCCGCGCCAGGAAATGCCGGGCCGCGATCTGGTTGGTGAGGAAGACGCCGCGCGTATTGACGTCGAAATTGAAGTCCCATTCCTTGTCGGTGAGGTCGACGGCGCGGTTCATGGTGGAGACGCCGGCATTGGCGGCGAGGATCTCGAAGCCGTTCCATTCGGCCAGCACCGCGTCGAAGCCGGCCTCGACCGAGTCGCGTCTGCTCACGTCCATCGCCACGCCGATGCAGCCCGCGCCCAAGGCGACCGCGGCGCGCCGGGCGGCCTCGCCGTCGATGTCGGCGACGGCCACGCGGACCTCGTGGCGGACCAGCGCCCGGGCGATGGCGTTGCCGATGCCCGAGGCCGCGCCCGTGACCACGGCGCGCCTGCCCGCCAGCTCGCTTGCCAATCTGCCCGATGTTGTCGCTTGCACCATTTGTCTCCCCTGCGCGGTCAATTCGATCGGGAAAAAACATATTCATTGTTTGATTATGTTTGCAATAGGTAAAATTTGTTTGGTTTTGTTTTTTTACGATTGATTTTGTTTAAACCGTTTCATAAGAAGGGTTTGAACGCCCGCAAACCGAAGCCGTGGGGAAGGTCGATGAGCAACGAAAAAGAGGCGGCGGCGCACGAAGCCAGACGGCTTCCGCCCCGCATGCGCCACAACCAACTGATCGACGCCGCCCGCCGGCGTGGTTTCGTGCAGGTGGCCGACATCGCCGCCGAACTCGGCGTCTCGGAGATGACCATCCGCCGCGACCTGATCGAGCTGGAGCGCGAGGGGCTGCTGACGCGCACCCATGGCGGCGCGGTCAGCGACGGCGAGTCGGAGCCCTTTCTCGACCGCGACGAGCCGGCCTTCCCCGCCCGCCTGCGCGAGCACAGCGCCGAGAAGAAGCGCATCGTCGCCCGCGCCGCGCAGCTGGTGGAACGGCGCATGACGGTCGCGCTCGACGTGGGCTCCACGACCTATCTTCTGGCCGAGGCGCTGTGCGGCGTCTCCAACGTCAAGTTCTTCACCTCCAGCCTGCGCACGGCGCAGCTTCTGGGCGAGGCGCAGCGCGAGGTCTATGTGCCCGCCGGCCAGATCCGCGGCGAGGAGCTGTCGATCTGCGGCAAGTCGGCCTGCGACGAGTTCGAGCGGCTGTGGTTCGACATCGCCTTCATCGGCGTGTCGGGCGTGACGGCCGAAGGGCTTTTCGACTATTCGCCGGAGGACAGCGACCTCAAGCGCGTCTATCTGCGCCGCGCCCGGCGCAAGGTCCTCCTGTGCCACAGCGCCAAGTTCAACCACATGTCGCTGATCCGCATTGCCGATTTCGGCCAGATCGACCTCCTGATCAGCGACGCGCCGCCGCCGCCGAACATCGCCGCCGCCCTGTCCAAGGCCAATGTCGACGTCGAGATCGCGCCGCCGCTGAGCGCCGCCGGAGCCTGAACCGCATGACCTGCATCCTCGGCCTCGACATAGGCACCACCTCCACCATCGGCATCCTCGTGCGGCTTCCGGACACGGTGCTGGGCGTCGCCTCGCGTCCGGTGACGCTGACCTCGCTGCGGCCCGGCTGGGCCGAGGAGGACCCGGAGCAATGGTGGCACAATAGCTGCGCCGTGATCGGGGAACTGATCGCGACGACGAATGTCGATCCGGCCGAGATCGCCGGCGTCGGCGTCACCGGCATGCTGCCGGCCGTGGTGCTTCTGGACGAGAACGACCGCCTGCTGCGCCCCAGCATCCAGCAGAGCGACGGCCGCGCGGCGGCCGAGGTGGAGGAACTGCGCGCCGAGATCAACGAGCGCGCCTTCCTGCAAAAGGCCGGCAACGGCGTCAACCAGCAGCTCGTCGCCAGCAAGACGCGCTGGATCGAGCGCTACGAACCCGAGATTTTCGCCAAGATCGCCACCGTCTTCGGCTCCTACGACTATATCAACTGGAAGCTGACCGGCGAAAAGCGCATCGAGCAGAACTGGGCGCTGGAGGCGGGCTTCGTCGACATCGCCACCGACGCGCTGTCGCCCGACCTGATCGCGCTGACCCACCTGCCCGCCTCCGCCGTGCCGCCCAAGGCCGCCTCGCACGAGGTGATCGGCGCGGTGACGGCCGAGGCGGCGGCGGCCACCGGCCTTAAGGCCGGGACGCCGGTGGTCGGCGGGGCCGCCGACATGATCGCCTCGGCGCTGGCCGCCGGCGTGACGCAAGAGGGACAGGCGCTTTTGAAATTCGGCGGCGCGCTGGACATTCTGGTGGCGACCGCCAAGGCCGCGCCCGATGCGCGCATGTTCCTCGACTATCACCTCGCCCCCGGCCTCTATATGCCCAACGGCTGCATGTCGACCGGCGGCTCGGGCCTCAACTGGTTCGCGGAGAATTTCGCCGGCGGCGAGCGCGCGGCGGCGGAAGCGGCCGGCCTCACCCTGCACCAGCATCTCGACCGGCTGGCCGACGCCGTTCCGGCCGGGGCCGGCGGCGTGGCGATCGTGCCCTATTTCCTCGGCGAGAAGACGCCGATCCACGATCCCTTCGCGCGCGGCACGATCACCGGCCTCAGCCTCAACCACACCGTCGGCCATGTCTGGCGGGCGCTGCTGGAAGCCTACGCCTATGCGGCGCGGCACCATATCGAGGTGTTTCGCGACATGGGCCACCGGCCGACGCAGTTCCTCGCCTCCGACGGCGGGGCCAACAGCCGCGTCTGGATGCAGATCGCGGCCGACGTGCTGCAAGCCCCAATCCAGCGCCTCAAGGGCCATCCCGGCTCCTCGCTCGGCGCGGCCTGGGCCGCCGCCGTCGGCGTCGGGGCCGTGTCGGACTGGTCGGGCGTCGGGGCCTTCGTCGAGGACGGCGGCGTGATCGCGCCCGACCCGGCCAAGGCCGCCGCCTACGACGCCGGCTACGTCCGCTTCCGCGCCATCTACGCCGATCTCAAGCCGCTTTTCAGGGAATGACCATGGCCATCAAAGCCGTAGCCTGGGACATTGACGGAACCCTCATCGACAGCGAGCCGCTGCACCACCGCGCGCTGATCGCCGGCACAAGCCATTTCGGCGTCGACCTCGCCGACGTGCCGGAGGAGCGGTTTCGCGGCGTCCACATGCGCGGCGTCTGGCAGGGGCTGAACGGCCGGCTGCCGGCGGCGCTGACCTATGAGGACTGGCTGGAGCGCATCCACGACTGCTACATCGCCGAGGCCGCCGGGCTGCGCGCCATAGAGGGCGCGCTGGAGGCCATCGACGCCGTCGCCGGCATGGGGCTGGCGCAGGTCTGCGTCTCCAATTCCGGCCGCCGCGTCGTCGACGCCAATATCGCGGCGCTCGGCCTCGGCGAAAAGCTGCGCTTCTCGATCAGCGTCAACGACGTCGCCAGAGGCAAACCCGATCCCGAACCCTATCTCGCCGCCGCCGACCGGCTGGGCCTGCGCCCGGCGGAAGTGGCCGCGGTGGAGGATAGCCTCACGGGCGCGGCCTCGGCACGCGCCGCCGGCATGACGGTGATCGGCTACGGGCTGGCGGGCGAGGCCATAGACCATCCGCTCGACCGCTACGCCGACCTGCCGGCGGTCCTGCGCCCATATCTGTAACCGACCACCCGCGCCGGACGGTCCGGGCGGGAACTAAAAGCCACGCATTAGGGAGCGTCCCATGAGCAAGTTCTTCAACCTTTTCCCGACGGCCAAGCCGATCATCGCCATGGTCCATCTCAATCCCATGCCCGGCACGCCGCTCTACGACGCGGAAGCCGGCATCGAGGGCATCGTCGAGGCGGCGCGGCGCGACCTCAAGGCGCTTCAGGACGCCGACGTCGACGCGGTGATGTTCGGCAACGAGAACGACCGCCCATACGAACTGAAGGTCGACATCGCCACCACCGCCACCATGGCCTATGTCATCGGCCGCCTGCGCGGCGAAATCCAGAAGCCTTTCGGCGTCAACGTGCTGTGGGATCCGAAAAGCTCGGTGGCGCTGGCGGCGGCCACCGGCGCGTCCTTCATCCGCGAAATCCTGACCGGCACCTACGCTTCCGACATGGGCCCGTGGACGCCCAACGCCGGCGAGGCCATGCGCTACCGCAACCGCCTCAACCGCCCCGACCTCGTCATGCTGGACAACGTCTCGGCCGAATTCGCCGATTCGCTCGACCGCCGACCCCTGCCCGACCGCGCCCGCTCGGCGGTGTTCTCCTCCATCCCCGACGCGGTGCTGGTCTCCGGCACCATCACCGGCGAGGCGGCCAGCACCTCGGACCTCGAGGCCGTCAAGCGCGTGCTGCCCAACACGGCGGTGCTCGCCAACACCGGCGTGCGCCACGCCACCGTGGCCGACATCCTCAAGATCGCCGACGGCTGCATCGTCGGCTCGTCGCTGAAGGTGGACGGAAACACCTGGAACCCGGTCGACCCGGAACGGGCCAAGGAATTCATGGCCATCGTCAAAAAGGCGCGCGGCTGAGCTGCCGTTATCAATCGTTTGAAGGAAGCGGGTCTCAGAACCAGATTTCTGGTCGGCCGCGGCTTGCCAGCGGCGCGGCGTTAGGGGTGTTGTCTGCGCGGCCAGCGGTTATAAGGCTCGACATGCCGCATGGACGCTGGAAGACAACCGTCTTCATTGTGGGACAGCGAAGCTGCGGCATCGCTGTCCCTTCGTGCTTAACGGCCCAATCAACCGCCTCGCCTTCGAGGCTTATATCGAACGAGTGTTCGTGCCCGAAACCACATCACGATCGGATCGGCGCGATTATGAGGCGCGCAGCGCTTCGCCGAGGATTTTCAGCGCCTCGTCGAGGTCGGCGTCCGAGATGACGAGCGGCGCGAGGAAGCGCACGACGTTGCGGTGGACGCCGCATTTGATGACCAGCAGGCCGCGTTCGCGCGCCGCATCGATCACACGCTGCGCCCGGTCCGGGTCCGGCGTCTTGGCGGCGCGGTCGGAGACGAACTCGATCGCCTGCATGAAGCCGAGGCCGCGCACATTGCCGATCCCCTCATGCTCGTTCTGGAGCGCCTCCAGCCCGGCCCGCAGCGCAGGCGACGGCGTTGCCGCCATAGGTGCCGCCGAGGCCGCCGGGGGTAGGCGCGTCCATCATCTCGGCGCGGCCGACGAGGCCCGAGATCGGGAAGCCGCCGGCAAGGCTCTTCGCCACGGTGACGAGGTCGGGCTGGATGCCGGAATTCTCGAAGCCGAACAGCGTCCCGGTGCGGCCGAAGCCGGTCTGGATCTCGTCGGCGATCAGCACGATGCCGTGGCGCGTCGCGATCTCGCGCAGAGCCTGCATGAAGTCGGCCGGGGCCGGCAGGAAGCCGCCGTCGCCCTGCACCGGCTCGATCAGGATCGCCGCCACGCGGTCGGGCGCGATCTCGGTCGCGAACACTTCCTCCAGCGCCTGCAAGGCCACCGCCGTGGTGACGCCGCGATAGGCGTCGGGATAGGCGGTGTGGTAGATTTCGCCGGCGAAGGGGCCGAAATTCTGCTTGTAGGGCTGCGCGAAGCCGGTCAGCGTCGAGCCGAGCAGCGTGCGGCCGTGGAAGCCGCCGCGGAAGGCGATGACGCCCGAGCGCTTGGTATGGGCGCGGGCGACCTTGACGGCGTTCTCCACCGCTTCCGCGCCCGAGGTGAAGAAGGCCGACTTGTAGCTCTCGCCCTTGCCGACCAGCGCGTTCAGGCGCTCGGCCAGCGCGATATAGGGCTCGTAGGCGGCGACCTGGAAGGCCGTGTGCGTCACCAGCTTGAGCTGTTCGGCGACGGCGGCCACGACGCGCGGATGGTTATGGCCGATATTGAGCACGCCGATGCCGCCGACGAAATCGAGATAGCGGCGGCCGTCGCGGTCCCAGACATAGCCGCCTTCCGCCCGGTCGACGACGATGGGATGGGCCGTGAGCACGCCGCGCGGAACGTTCTTCTCGCGCGCCGCCAGGAGCTCCTGGGTGGTTCTTTTGCTGGCAGCCATGGCTGCACCTCCTGCTTCGATGTTTCTTGACGATGGAAATCGCCGGCGGCCTCAGTTGAGCCCACCGACATGGAGTGTTTTGACTTCGAGATATTCCTCGATGCCGAGGTGAGACCCTTCGCGGCCGAGGCCGGATTGCTTGACGCCGCCGAAGGGGGCGACCTCGGTGGAGATGAGGCCGGTGTTGAGGCCGACCATGCCGAACTCCAGCGCCTCCGCCACCCGCCAGGATCGGCTCAGGCTTTGCGTGTAGAAATAGGCGGCGAGGCCGAAGGGCGTGCCGTTGGCAATCGCGATCGCCTCCTCTTCCTTCTCGA
>MKVZ01000007.1 GCA_001898995.1 Rhizobiales bacterium 63-22
CGCCGAGAGTTTCATCAGCATGGTTCATATTGCTACCGCACGATACTGGCTCAAATTCGTCCACGCCGCCTAGTTCGGCCCGAGCTTGCTGACATGCATCACTATAATTGCCTCTGCAATGATCAAGTTGTTCATCTCTTTTATTTGAAAGGTCTCTAAGATTATCTGCAAGCTCGCACGCGCTTGTGTCTCCCCCCGAACAAGCAAGCCGGGCTCTATCGAATTCTTCACGCTCTTTGTGATTTAAATAATTATTCTGATACGCATTTCCCGCATATGCGGCACCGGTTCCGCCGGTGGCGCCGCCGACGCCTGCGAGGATAGAGCCCGTCACTGTGTTAGTCATAAACTCCGCTGCCGAGCCAGTTAGGCCGGCATCCTTGACGAATTCCGCCACGAGCTCCCTGACCTTCGGCGCCAGCAAGGCAGACGAGGCGCCGCCGAGCGCACCGCTCAGCATGCCACTGAAATCAGTAACACCCCCGAGCAAGCCACCTGCAATGGCGTGTAATGTGGCGGGGCCGACGCCTCCCTCCTTCCAGAATTCACGCTCGGCATCAGTAGTCGCCTCCGCATACTGCTTTGTCGACCAATTCCCGATCATATTGGCGGCCTTGGCGGCTGCATCATCGTAGAGCTGTTGTGTCTTCAGCTGCTCGCCGAGGATTTTCTGAAGATCGGGAATGCCGGGCAGTGACGTGTTCGTATTCGCCGTGTCGCGGCGCAGTTCGTCGATATTCTGCTGCTGATTTGCCGGGTCGGTGATGATAATCTCGGCGGGAGAAACGGCGCTCAGTGCCTTCCCCGTCTCGCTTTCGCCCTCCTTGATGGGCGGGGAAACCGACGGCCCTTTACCGGATAGGCCGCCGCCATAAGAGTCCGCCTTCCACTTGGAATGCGTATCGACGTCCTCGAACTCCAGCGTCCCAGTCTCAAGACGACTGTCTTTCGAGTCAGCGTCACTGGTGATGAGGCCGCCCTTCAAGGCGGTGTTGCCGTCCACCTTGATGTCAAAGCCACCTTGACCGGCATGAATGCCCGATTGCTCGGAAACAATGGCGGCATCGCCATTGGCGGCCTGGTAAGTACCGGATATAGCTGCGCCGCTTGCCCCGACGCCTCCACCGACACCAGTCTGCTTGGCCTTGCTCGTTGTCGTGTCCAACTGGCTTTCGATGTTCAGATCGCCGCCAACGTCGGCAACCACAGTCTCGCCAGAAACAGTCGCCCCCTTCAGATTGGTGTCATTGCCGGATTGCAGATAAACGCCACCACTGCCCACAACATGTGTGTTGACGTTTGTGACCGTCGTTCCGTTGGCATTACCCTTCCCAAAATTGAAGTTTCCGCCTGTCAGATCGAGATTGATTTGCACACCGCCTGACACACTCTTGCTGGAACTTTCGGCGGTCGCTTGCGCACTGATCAGATTGATGTCGTTACCGGCGATCAGAGCGATGTTGCCGCGGCCACCCGTTCGCTCGCCCTTTTCGTTATAGCCCGCGGCGATCTGAGCGCCAACGGCGTTGATATCGCCGCTCGATGCTTCGATAACGACCGTATCACCAGCCCGAATGATTGTCGGAACCGGAACCGAGGCGGACCCTTCCGCGCTGTTCTTCTGGTACTGGAAACCGGCTGAAATCGACGTTGAGAGCAGCGGGCCATCCTGCTTGAATTGCCCGGGCGTGATCGGTTTACCGTTTACCAGCGCATCATAAGCGTAATAGCCATTGATCGCAGCGATCGTTCCCATGGCAATCGACTGGCTGGAGTTGCCGTCACCGACCCGTTTTGCTGCGTCATAGACATTCGTCGCCGCAGAAACGACACTCGAAGAAACCGTTGCCGTAACACCGGCGAACAGTTCCTCATGCACATGCTCGTAGTTGGTCTCGTCCTGCGCGGAGAGCAGGTTCACGTCACGCGTGGCCGTGACGGCCACGTCATGCTCGGCCTCCACCTTCGCCGCTTGCAGATTGGCATCGCGGCCGGCATTGATGACGACGTCATTGCCGGCTTTCAGCGTGGAAACGGCGTTGGTGTCGGAACCCTGACTCGTTTCATCCTTCGACTTTGCAAAGCCGATACCGATCGACGCGCTGCCCTCGCCCGACTTTAGCTGAATGCCGAAGCCCGAGCGCTTTTCCTTGTCCTGCGAGGCATAGCTCTCCGCCCCCGGTGTAATGTTGACGTCGCGGGCGGCATCGAGCGCGATGTCGTGCCCGGCCTCGACCTTCGAGCCGATGATGTTGACGTCGCTCTGGCGGGCGGTGATCGAAACATCGCTGCCCGCCGAAACCTCCGACGGCGCATTGACCACCGCATGCTCGTCGTGGCTCTTCTGCTTCTTGCCCCAGAGCGAATAGAAGCCGTCGCCCGAACCGGCGCCAAGGCCGGATTTCTTGGACGACGTCTGGAGATCGTGGGTTTCCTGCGCGCCCATGACGGAAACGCTGTCCCCTGCGATAGCGACGTTCTCGCCCGCGTTCACCTTCGAGCCGGCAACGGCGACGTTCCTGCCGGCATCGAGATTCACATTGCCGGACGCGCCCAGCTCCGATGCGACGGTGGTTTCGTCATATTGATGGCCCGTGCCGCTCGATTTCGACAGCAGGCCGGACTTCGACCGGGACGTATCCGTGTTCGTGGTGTTCTTGCCCGATGCGATCACCAGATCGCCGCCCGCATCGACATTCAGGTCGGCCTTGCGATCTTCGGTCCCGGCCTGAACCTTCGAGGCCGAAATGGTCGTGTCCCCGCCGGAACGGATATCGACGCCACCGGACCCGCTGATAGAAGAGCCGACGACCGTTTCAGTTTCGGTTCGGCTGTGGGTTTCCTTCTTGCTGAATATCCGTTTGGAACGCGTGTCGAGCTGCGAATAACCGGTATCCCGCGCTTCCGCGATGGTGACATTGTCGGTCGCGGAAAGCTCGACCTTGTCGCCGGCATCGACCTTCGAGCCGATGATGCTCACGTCGTGCGTGGTGCCGGCATCGGGCCCGTTACCGGCCTTGATACCAACCGAGCCACCGGCGCTGATTTCCGAACCGATATGTGTTTGCGAGCCCTGCTTGAGTTCGGAGCCGATGGTTTCCTTTTGCTGCTGGGCGACCGTGATGTTCGCATCGTCTGCGGCTTCCAGCGCGACATCGCCGCCCGCCTTGACCTTCGAACCCTCTATCAGAATATCGTCGCCGGCCTTTATGTTCGTATCGCCGCCGGACGAGAGGCTGGACTGCTTCTGCCATGTCGAATCTGTCTGCGAGAGGCGTGTGCCTGCCACGCCATTGACCTTCTTTTCGACATCGGCTGTCACGACATTGACCGAGCCCTGCTCCGCCTCGATATCCAGACCGCCCTTCGCCACCACGTTCGAACCAATGATATTGACGTCGTCCGTCGCCTTGATGGACGTGTTCCCATCCGATTGCACGGACGTGCCGAGGACATTGTCGGAACCGTTGTTGGTTGCGCTGGCAGTGTCCAGCACGACGGTCTTGCCGCTCAGGTCGGCGTCGGCGCCGGCCTTGATATCGGCGCCATGCAGCGTAAGTGCCTCGCCTGCGGACAAGCTGGCATTGCCGCCCGCTTCCGCTCCGCTGCCAGCCTTGACGAAAGTCTCGCCGCCGATCTGCATGTCGGCCGCGGAAATCGTCAGATTTTGGGAAGCGGAAAGCGAAAGATCGTTTCCGGCCGTGAAGCTGCCCCCCGTGGCGGTGATATTGGTTGCCGCGAGCTGGAGATCGGTCTTCGCGGCAATCGTGCCGGAATTGTTCACTGCTCCGACCTTCATCGCCACCGAACCGCCCGAGATGAGCGCGCCGGCAACCGTCAGATTGGCCCTGTCGGTATTCGCGACATAGACCGTCGGCACCAGAACGTCGATGCCGTTGACAGTCTTCTTTTCATACCAGACCATCGTCTGCGTCAGGTTGGCGATCATTTCGGGCGAGAGCTTTTCGCCAATCGTCAGTCCGTTGGCGGCGGCATAGTCCACACCGCGATCAAGCAGGGTCTTCATCTGCTCGATCGCGTCGCTCCCAGGAATGAAGGAGCCCTTGCCCAGCCCCTGATTGACGAGCTGGCGCAGTTGCTGGTCGACCAGCTGGTTTTCGAAATAGGCATCGCCCAGGAAAGGAATGGACCTGTCCGGATTGTAGCCGATGCGATTTATGAAATAACCCGAACCATAGAATTTTCCGATATCGAGGAACTCGGCGCGCGTTTCATAAAGAAATGTCTGGCCGGGGACCGTTCCCCCAAAGCCGCCGGAGTCGGGCTTCGGCGCGCTGGAACCAAGAGCAGTCTTGATTTCCTCGGCAGTCAGCGCCAGATCTCCCGCCTGCAGGCTGTTTCCGGAAACAGGGATGCCCTTGTCGGCGAGCAAATCCGAGATCGCGGAATTTGGAGTGAAGAGCGCGCCACCCGCGGTCAGACCGTTCAGAGCCGATGTCGGATCATCGGTTACAGGTGCGGCGGAAAGTTGCGCGCCACCGGCAATCGAGCCGGCTGCTGGCGTATTGTTGACAGTAGCGAAGCCACTGATGTCCATCGTACCGGCGGCTTTGATGTTAGCAAACGCGCCGTCGATAACTGTCTGCCCTGTGACGCGCGAATTGCCCTTGTCCAGATCGTTGACGGCATTGCGGTCTCCGTTGGCATCATAAGCTTCACAGCCGCCCCTCGCCTCACAGGTCGATGTAACCGTCCGGTAAAGGGCGATGCCTTCATTGTTGAGAACCGATCCTGTCAGCTTCGCATTGCCACCCGCCTCGATGGAACTATAGGCGTTGTTGAGAATGGTTGCGTCGATATTGAGATTGCGCCCCGTCTGGATCAGAGCCTGCGGCGACAGATCTCCATCGAACTTCTGCTCGTGGATCGTCTGACGCATCTGAGTGCTCTCATCCCATGTAAACGACCATGCGAATGAGTTGGAGTTGTTGATGACGATAAAGGCCTTGGGCTGCAGATCGGGGCTTAGGATGATGTTGCCGTCTGCATCGGTCGGATAATGCTTCCGCAGAAAGCTTTTCATCTCCCCGACGTCATGAAGATTATCACCCCATTTCCAGGGTATGTTGCTGTCGTAGGGAGCGTAACCCCTCGTATGATAGGACGTGCCGTCATCGAACGTGACAACGCCGTAGAGCTTGTCCTGCCATTCACTCGTACGCGCAAGCTCTTCACCGGGATAAAGGTTAATGGGGCCATCCGCCTGCGGATTGTTGAACAACTGGCCCAGCGGCTTGCCCCAGGTTTCCGGATTAAGCTCGAATTTCACTATCTCGTCATTGCTGATGATGTAGGTGGACCATGTCGGCGTCGATATACGCTTGTTGGTCAGATTTGCCGTTGTAATGACGGCGTCTCGCCCGGCCCTGATCAGCCCCGAAACATTGGTGACAGACCGATTACGTCCACCGGCGGCATCGGCTGCGATGGTCAGGTCGTTGCCGACCAGCACGGCCCCCTGATCGTTGACGAGATCACCTGCAACGTGGAGACGGCCGTCCTGTCCTGCATATACGAGACCGGTCGGCGTGTTATTGAAGTTGCCCGCGATGTTAAGGGTCAGGTCGTTATTGGCGGCAAGCTGGCCGGAATTCGACAGGGAGGCCAGCGTGAGCGTCAGATCGTTGGCGGCCAGAAGCGCTGTGGCCGATGTCGTCGTGACAGTCTGCGCGCTGATGGCAATGTTCCCGCTGCCGCCATTGGCCGTCACAGCGCGGATTTTTGCATTCGATGCATCGGCGGCGCCTGAGAGGTTCAGCGCGATACCGCCGAATGTCAGCGTTGAATTGGTGAGATCAGCGCTGTCCGCATTGACGATCAGCGTACCGGCAGTTGCAATCTTGCCGCGGCCGTTGCTGAGATCAAGGCTTTGCAGGGTGAGCGAGATATCGCCTTTCGCAACCGTGTCATGATCAAGGCTGATCGCGCCCTGCTCCGATTTGAGGTCGGCCGAGGCAAAGCTCCGCAAGCTGTTATAGGCAATATTGTGCCCGGCCCGTGCTGTGAGATCGCCACCGCTGATCAGTTGGTCGGCCGTGATCGAGCCTCCGGCCGCACCGAGCGTCATCTGCCCCGCAGCAGCGTTTCCGGTCTTGAGGATCAGGGAACCGGCGGACTGTTCGGTCGCCGTGAAGTCCACGCCGGAAACAAGGGTCCCGATATTCATCGAACCTGCATTCAACGAAGCGCTGCCGCCAGCCAGAGACTGGCCGGACAGGGTAAGGGTGCCGCCGGCCGTCAGCGCCAGATCGCCGTGAACCAGCGTATTTGCCGACAGATTGCCGGTCGCGGATGCGATCATCCCGCCAGACGACAGAAGACGGCCTGCCGTGATATCACCAGCCGTCGCCGTCAGATTGAGTGCATGGGCGGCATCGACAAGCTCGACCTTGCCGCTGCCCAGTTCGGCCAGATCGACACCTGCAACGGCGGTATCGAGAGTGATCGCAGACCCTGCGATGGAGATGTCCGAACCGGACAGCAACTGACCACTGATCGCAGTCGTGCCCTTAATGGTGGCCGCGCCATGGCTCGTCACATCGGCGGCGCCAAACGTCCCGGCCGTGGCGGTGAGAGATCCTGCCGACAGCAACCTCGTGGCGTAGACCGCGTCATTTGCCGTCAGAATTGTCTTTCCGGCCTTGGCCGGATCGGCTTCGAGAACGAGAGCGCCGGTCTGATCGGTCGCAGCAAAATCGACACCGGAGGCAAATGTGCCGATGTTGATCGAATTTGCGCTGAATGTGGCATCGCCGCCGGAGAGCGACTGACCGGACAGCGTGAGATTGCGCCTCGCCGTCAGATCGAGGTTTCTGTGGGCAAGCACGTTGGCGGAAATATCATCTGTCGCTGATGCAATGATGTCGCCTGATGAAAGCAGGCGGCCGGCCGAGAGATCGCCCGCCGTACCGGCCAGACGAAGCGTATGGGCCGTGCTGGCGAGCGTAACATTGCCGCTCGCCAGCGCGGTCAGATCGACGCCTGCGACCGCAGCGCCCATGTCGATCGAAGGGCCGATCACGGAGATGTCCCCGGCCGAGAGAAGCTGGCCGCTGATGCCAGTCGCGCCCGTGATGATGGCTGCGCCATGGCTGGTGACATTGGTGGCGCTGAAGCCGCCAGCGTTGACGATCAGATCGTCCGCCGACAGAAGTGTTGCGACATCGATGTTGCCGGCCGGGGCCTGAAGCGTCAGGCTTCCTGAATTGCCGACCACGATGGCTCCGTTGGACGAAGCCTGGCTCGCCGCGAAGTCCACCCCGGATATGATCGCATTCGCCTGAATATTCGCCCCGCCGACAGTCACGGCGCCCGCGCCGAGAAGCTGGCCCGCGATTGCCGTGCTGCCTTCGATCGTCACCGCACCGTGGCTGGTTACGTTCTGCGCGACCACCGACGAGCCGGTCACATTCATATTTCCGGCGGAAAGCAAAGTGCCGATGTCGACCGCGCCGTTAACGCCCTGCAGGGTCATGTCGCCGGTCGAGCCAAGCCGGATGCTGCCATTTGCGGCACTGGTCGCGGCAAAGTCCGCGCCGGAAACAGCGTTCCCGGCCTTTATGGACCCTGCCGAGGCAACGAGCGCGCCGCCGGAGAGGATCGCATCTGCGACAAGAATATCCCGGCCGGCAGAAAGACCCATATTGTTGAAGCTGATCAGCGTGCCAGCCGCAATCGAGCCGGATTCTGCCTGGACCGTCAGTTCGCCGCCACCTGCCTTGACCGTTCCCGATAAGGCGATGTCGCCCGACGCCGTTTTCAACAGGGCCGCGCCATCGGCGTTCACATCCGTCGCGGTAATTCCCGAGCCGGCTTTGAGGCTCGCATTTCGGCCAGCCGAGATGCCGCCGGCTGCGATGGCACCTTCAGACGTCAGTTCGACGTTACGGAGCGAAACCACGTCGCCGGCGAGCGAGAGAAAACCGTTCCCCGCTTCAAGAACGACATCGTCATCGGCGGCGACGACCTCAAGGGTGATCCCTTTGGCCGCCTTGACAACGACACGCTTCTTCGACGTCACCTTTCTGGCTTCGACTTGGCGGCTCTTTGAGCGGAGATTCACACCGTCGCGTGCCGATGCGTTGCCAAGCGAGATACGACCATCCGCTGAAAGCGTCAGGTCTTCCGCATTGGCGGCCATGTCGCCGCGCATCCGCACGCCCGCGCCCTTGTCGGTAACGACGATCTTGATACGGTCGGCCTGCATGGCTCCCAATGCCGAGCCATCGATGGCAAATTCCCCGGAATCGTCTGCACCGTCCAGAGCGGTTGCCTCGCCTGTGGCGTAGTTGAACTTTTGACGGCCCGCGGAAAGTCGCAGATGTTTGCCGTTGACTGGTCCGTCGATCTGAACCCGGCGCGAGACGATATCGAACAGATCGACCGCGCCGTCGCCGGCCGCGAAATTGCCGCCCCTGGAGCCGAAGGTGACATCGCCACCGCGCACGGTAAAACCGGAAAGCCGCCCGTTTCCGTCTATATCCGGTGTGCCGGTAGTCAGCGTTGCACGCGGCGTGTTGATGAAGCCGCAGCCGTCGCAGGTGATGCCGTTGGGATTGGCGACGATGACGTCCGCCCGGCCGCCATAGACTTCCGTCGGCCCGAGCAGCGAACTCCGCCGCCCGCTCGTCACCTCGTTGAGGATGACGGAGGCGGGACCGGAATTCTTCAGGTTGGGATTGCCCGGCGTCACGCCGCCGAGCTTCGATATCCCGGCTTCGCCATTATGGTTGTTGAGGATCAGGCCCGGCGTACCGACATTGAAATCGCCGTATTTGTTATGCGACAGGCCGGAACCGTTGGGCGTGACGATATCGACGAGCGGCACGCCGTTCGGCGCCGCGCCGACATTCGGCTGATTGGCGGTCGGAGCGCCGCGATCCGGCGCTATCTGCTGTGCCTCAACCAGCAGCGGCTGAAACACCAGGAGACTGCTCAGAAGAACGGCGACCGACTGGCGTGCCAGACAGATCGTTTGCCGGACCAGATGCCGCCGAAACAGAAAACCTGATTCTCGGGAAACCGATGCGCGGATGGATTTGCTCTTCATCAGTCTGTTCCTCAAAAAACCCGAAAGAGGCGGCTCCAATGACCAGAAGTATCAACTACCTGGGCGACAACCAGGTCTTGACGTTCTGCGTGAAGGAAACGGCCAGCTTTTCCGCCAGATGCTCCTGACTTTTGGTGGTAGCGGCATTTACCGCGACGGCAACGACAACACCGAGGCCGCTGCCTCTCATTCCCCGATCCTCACCCGTGATGCGGGGATTCTGTGCGATGAGCTTGCCCGTCGCAGCGTTTTCAAGCCGCACTGTTCCCGCGATGAAACTGTCTCCGCCACGAAGAATTCATCCCGGCTCCGACGCAAGATCGGCCTGCTGAAGCGTTATAACCAGCCGTGTCGGAATCTGTCCGCCGGGATAGCCCCTGAGATCTCTTGCAGCGACTTTCTGTAACGCGGCTACGACCATCGATGCCTGCTGTGCCGATGTCATACCGTTCATCATTGGCAACAGACCCGTAGAGACGTCCGGCGCGGACTCCACCCTTACTTCCGTGACCCGCGTGCCTTTCAAGGCGTCAAGCAGGCGAGGATCACGCGTTGCACAACCTGTCATCACGACAGCTCCCAGGAGCACGGCGAAAATCGCCCTGGCAACGCCGCCAAAATTTCCAGATTTCGAAAGCATATTTCCCCTCTCCTCGCTCACCACTGGAGCGACGTGCTGACAAAAAACAGATCCCTTGCCCTGGTATTGGCCGTACTAGCGATGAGGCGCGAATAGCCGATATCCGCGCCGATGCTGCCCCCGACCAGCCGCGCGCCGACGGTCCATGACGAAATGTCGCCTCCGGGCAGGCCAAAGCGCTGCTGTCTGAACGTGTGTCCGTAGTCGATGGCCGCATAGGGCCGCAACTCGCCGAAGCGTTTGGTCAGGAGCGTACTGCTCTTCCATGGTACGGTGCGCCAGGCGATCTCGTTGCGGGTGAAGACCCCGCTATTGCCGAAAAGCACGCTGTCACGGATACCGCGCACATTGCTGTAACCGCCGAGCGAAATCTGTTCGGCGCCGTAAAGGTTGTCAGGCGAATATTGCCCGTTGACCGTTGTCGAAAACTGGAGGTTCTGCCCGGAAAGCTGAAACGGTTCGGTGACGCTGATCGTGCCGCTGAATTTCCTGAACTCCGGCTCCGCATCGCCGGCTCCGGGTTCCCCGCGCCGGGTCGCCCCGAAGATGCCGAGGCCCTGATTGTAGTTCACGTCGAAGACCCAGAGCCCACCCAGCATACGGCGCGAATGAGAGAGGCCGAGACTGGCGACGGTATATTCGCGGCTCCCCACCTCGATACGGTTTCCCATCAGGAAATTATCGGTCTGCTTGTAGCTGAGGCCCATGTTCAGCGTGGTGATGGAATCCTTGTCGCGCAGGATGACGCGGTCGGCATTGAATCCGACTTCACCGGAATCGCCGGACGTATCGATGTCACCGAAATTGCCGGGAGCCGAACTGCGGTATTTGTACCAAGAACCGTTGAGCGTGAAGGTCCAGTAGCCATAGGGCACGCTGGCGGAACCGGAAAAGCTGTTGCTCTGGCCGATGCCGTCATCCGGCCATGGATAGTCCGGGCCGCTGTGTTCGTAATTGAGCGATATCAGGTCGTTGAGCGCGAGCAGATTGTCCATGCGAAACCCCATGGACGTTCTGGAATAACCGGTGGATTTCTGGCCGAGATTGTTGTTAGCGAGCGAGAAATGCCAGGGCAGGTCCGGCTTGTTCTCGACATTGAGGATCGACGTGCCCGGTTCCTTGCCCGGCAGCATCGACGTTTTGGCGTTGTTGGAGGAAAGGCGGTTGATCTGGTCCAGCCCCTGCTCCATGTCGCGGATATTCACCGGCCGTCCCTTCATGCCGGGGAAAGCGGTCGCCAGCACGCCCGGCTCCTTTGCGAGCTTGCCGTTGAGATAAATGTCCGAAAGCGATCCTTCAGCCGCGACGAGACGCAAGACTCCGGTCCGGGCGATGTTTTGCTCCGGCACATAGACCCGGGACGTGATATAGCCCTTGTCCATGTAAAGGGCGGTGATGCCCTTGAGCAGGACATTGATATCGGCAAGCCCGATGCAGCGGTTCCGATAGGGGACAAGAAGGGGCTCCAGCGACCGCTGCGAAAGCAGCTTCACGTCGTCCACCTCCACGCGTCGCACCCTGAAGCATGGCCCCTTTGCCGGGACTGACTTCTGCTCTTCATCAGAGGCCGATGTGCCACCGCGCGGGGTCGCCTGACGCAGCGCGTCAAGCCGCTTCTGCAAGTCTTGCTGCGCCTGCCGGCGCATGAAATCGTCCGCCGGTGACGAGCCCGGTTGCGGCGACTGCGCCAGCGCGGAAGAAGCGGACACGGCAAGCACTGCGCAAAGCGCAAGCCGCGACGCGGCCTGACGGGCGAACGGCATAACGACGCTCCCCGATTACGCTTTGGACGGCTTTTGCAGCTCGGCAAGGGCCTTGGCCAGCCCTTTCAGCGAGAATTTGAGGTTTATGTTCTGCCCATTCATCAGACGAAGATGCGCTTCGCCCGAAGTTCCCTTCCGCAATGCGTCGAGCATTCTTGCGTCGAGCTTCTGCTGCGCCCAGCAACCTGCCTGATTGCAGTTGCGATAGGGAATCGTTGCCAGTTCCTTGCCCCCGGTACCAAGGCCAAGTCCGGTCGGCAGAACCACATTGAGCGGTACAAGCGCTGTCAAGAGAAGATCGCTCTCCGACGCCTTTTTTCCAGCCTCCGGAGCGGTTCTGGCAATCGCCAGCGTAAGCACATTGACGTTCTGATCACCCTGTCTGACCTGAGCGATCTGGGCAACCTCGCATTGCTGAACGTCCTTGCCGCCAGCCGCCTTTACATTGGCGCAGCGATAGAACCAATCGTCGAAACGAACCGACTGAACGGCTGGAGCCTGCGGTTTGCTGGCTCTCGCGTCCCGAGCCTGAGCCAATACCGGGCACGCCATGAAAATTGCCGTGCCGATCCCCAACCGTAAAAGATTCACGCCGAATTGCATTAAAATTCCCCCGATTCAGACAGTCATGGCCCACTCACATGACAGCAGATATTCCGGCCAGAAGGTTCTGGCAGCCCCGACACTCAACTCAACGCCTGATGCATTGGCGGCAGGATTGCGAGGACACCCGTCAATTGCGTCCTATGCATGCAGGAAACAGCGAATACAACCACAATAATTCGGTCCGGATACGTAAAGCCTGCTGCCATGTCAAGCATTGTCAGCGGAAATCCCGGCTTCATTAGACTTAAGTCAAAAGAACAAAACGACAATTCCGCACAACGTCTGTGAACAAACCCGCCGCCGCGTTTCAAATTGGTACGTTGCGCCGATATTGTCTGCAAACGATGAATGTCGCCATATTGAGGATTTCAATCGTCCGTCCTGCTCTCGCAGGAAGTAGATTCCCCGAGCCTCGATCACTGAGATAAGATAGCGTTCTCACGCAGGAACGGCAAAACCCGAGTTCAGGTGCGACATGCAAAAAATTTCGCTGGTGACCTGAGCCCCTGACCTTCCTCCAAATTTTGGTAGAGTCCGTCGTATCAAGGAGACGGACGGAATGAAG
>MKVZ01000008.1:0-50555 GCA_001898995.1 Rhizobiales bacterium 63-22
GACAGCAATAAACCGTCAAAACCTATCCCGCTTAACCAAACGCACTTCCAAGTTCCAAACTCGTCAGCGCCGCCTCAGCGGTACCGGGCTTCTAGTTCAGACAATCTTGCCTGTCAAGCCCTTTTTTTGAAGAATTTCACAGCCTTACGAACCGTTCCTTCTCCATCACATCAACCAGGGAAAACCCCGGCTAACACCGCTCGACCTACCATCGCATCAACCGACAGTCAACATTTAAAGTCAAGCTACAAGGACGAAGCAACCTGCCGCTAGCAGCGTCGCCGCCCTCGTTGGCTGCTATATAGGCCCCACCTAACCCAACTGTCAACGAGGTTCCGAAAACTTTTCCAATTTTTTTTCAACGGACGAAGACTGTGGATTTTACGCTTTTTCAACAGGCTTGGCCACCCGATTCGACAATCGCGGAACGCCGCCCCTCCCTTCCTGACGCCGCCGCATTGACTTCGCGCGGCTCGGATAGTTTAATTCAGGTTATTGTATATGGTTCATTCTATTGAACTTTCACAGCAGACCTGCAACAAAACAAGACAGGGATAGAAAACCCGATGCCCGCCCACACGCTCTCATTGAAAGACCCTTCGCTCCTGAAATCGCAATGCCTCGTCGACGGCCGCTGGATCGACGCTCCCGGCGGTGCGACCCTCGACGTGACCAATCCCGCCGACGGTTCTGTCGTCGGCAAGGTCCCCGTGCTGCCGGCGGCTGCGATACGGGACGCCATCGCGGCTTCGGCCAAGGCGTTCCCCGCATGGGCGGCGAAGACGGCCAAGGAGCGCTCCGCGACCTTACGCAAATGGTTCGACCTGATCGTCGCCAATGCCGACGACATCGCGCTCATCATGACATCGGAACAGGGCAAGCCGCTGGCCGAGGCGCGCGGTGAGGTGCTCTATGCCGCCTCTTTCATCGAATGGTTCGCCGAGGAGGCCAAGCGCGTCTATGGCGACACCATCCCCGCGCCCCAACCCGGCCAGCGCCTGACCGTGATCCGCCAGCCGATCGGCGTTACCGCCGCCATCACGCCGTGGAACTTTCCGGCGGCCATGATCACGCGCAAGGCGGCGCCCGCGCTTGCCGCCGGTTGCACCATGATCGTCCGGCCGGCCGATCTCACGCCGCTGACCGCGCTGGCGCTCGGCGTGCTGGCCGAGAGGGCCGGCATTCCCGCCGGCGTGCTCCAGATCGTCACCGGCCATGCGCAGGAGATCGGCGCGGAACTGACCGGCAGCGAGACGGTGCGCAAGCTCTCCTTCACCGGCTCCACGCAGGTGGGCCGGCTTCTGATGGCGCAATGCGCGCCGACCATCAAGCGCATCTCGCTGGAACTGGGCGGCAACGCGCCGTTCATCGTCTTCGACGACGCCGATCTCGACGCGGCGGTCGAGGGCGCCATGATTTCCAAATACCGCAATGCCGGCCAGACCTGCGTCTGCGCCAACCGCATCTATGTGCAGCGCGGTGTCTATGACGCATTCGCCGAAAAGCTCGCTGCCAAGGTGAAGGCGTTGAAGGTCGGCAACGGCACCGAACCGAGCGTGGTCATCGGCCCGATGATCGAGCCGAAGGCCATCGCCAAGGTCAAGGCGCATATAGAAGACGCGGTCGCGAAGGGCGCGAAGCTCATCGTCGGCGGCAAGGAACTGGGCGGCCTGTTCTTCGAGCCGGGCGTGCTGACCGGCGTGACGCCCGACATGGCCGTCGCGAAGGAGGAAACCTTCGGCCCCATCGCGCCACTTTTCGCCTTCGATACGGAGGAGGAAGTCATCGCCATGGCCAACGATACCATCTTCGGTCTCGCGGCCTACTTCTATACGGAGAATTTCAGCCGCGCGATCCGCGTGTCGGAGGGTCTGGAATACGGCATGGTCGGCCACAATACCGGCCTGATCTCCAACGAGGTCGCGCCTTTCGGCGGCGTCAAGCAGTCCGGTCTCGGCCGTGAGGGCTCGAAATACGGCATCGAGGAATATCTCGAAACCAAATATATTTGCAGCGCCTACAAGCGCTGACGGTTTTTCGCTTTATCGGCCATTTACCCAAAACCGTTTCACAAAGGCGGCGCGCATTGTTCGCGCCGCCTTTTTTCTTTATAGACAGCGTGACCGAAAAATCCATGGACACCAGCCAAGCCGGAATCGCCATGCTGCGCAGCCTTTATGATTGGACCCTCTCGCTCGCGTCCCGCAAGGCCGCCGAATGGTGGCTCGCCATCATCGCCTTCGTGGAGAGTTCCGTCTTCCTCGTCCCGGCCGACGTTCTGTTCATTCCCATGGCGCTGGCGCGGCCCAAACGCGCATGGCGCTATGCGCTCATCGCCACCGTGTCGTCGGTGCTGGGCGGCATAGCGGGCTGGTATCTCGGCTATCATCTCTATGAGCAGGTGGCGAAGCCGATCCTCGAAATGTACGGCAAGCTCGACACGTTCGAGCGGATGCGCGGCTCGGCCAGCGCCGACGCCATCCTGCTGATGCTGATCACCTCCGGCCTCGCCCACCTGCCGCCGCTCAAGGTGGTGACGATCCTGTCGGGTGCTGCGGGCATCAACATATGGCTGTTCATCGCCTCGGCCATCGTCGCGCGCGGCGCGCGCTTTTTCCTGCTGGCGTGGCTGCTGCGCCGCTATGGCGAGCCGATCCGCCATTTCATCGAAAAGCGGCTCGGCCTCATCGTCGGCGCGATCGCCGTGCTGGTGGTCGTGCTGTTCGCCGCCGCCAAATATCTGCATGGCTAGAGCATCGGACCGAAAAGTGGGAACCGGTTTTCGGATTTATCCGATGCTCAAACAAAAGATAGATCGTCACAATGCGCCTGATAAGGTGTGTGACGATCTAAGCCGCCGGCCCGCAGCTTGACTTGAATTTGACCCCCGACTTGAATTTGACAAAGAGCCGCTTCAGGAAATCTTCCATGACATTCGCCCTCACCCATACCGCCGGACGGATTCAAGGCTGGACCGCAGGCATCCTGACGCTCGGCCTCGCCGCGACGGTCGGTACCGCGCTCGGCTTCGAGCATATCGGCGGCTTCATGCCGTGCAAGCTGTGCCTTGAGGAGCGCACGCCCTATTATGTCGGCGTGCCGCTGCTGGCGGTGGCGTGGATCGCTTACGGCCTGAAATGGCCGGCCTGGCTGACGCGCGGCCTGATCCTGATCGGCGCGCTGCTGATGACCTACAGCCTCGTGCTTGCCTTCTATCACGCGGGCGTGGAACTGAAATACTGGCCCGGCCCCATCGATTGCAGCGCCGCGACGATGAAGGTGACGCTCGACGCCGGCAACCTGCTCAGCGATCTCAATACCCATCCCCCCGCATGCGACAGCGCGCCGGGCTTCTTCCTCGGCCTGTCCTTCGCCGGATGGAACGTGGTGGCGAGCCTGCTCTTTGCCGTGATCGGCTGGTACGGGGCTTTCGCGAAGGGCGGGAAGTAATCGCCGCGGGAGATCACGGCTCCAGTTCGACATCCCAGTAGAGGAAGTCGAGCCAGCTTTCATGCAGATGGTTGGGCGGGAACAGGCGTCCGTTGTTGTGCAGGTCCTGCACGGTGGGCATGGCGGGCTTCTGGCGCGGCCACATGCGGGCGGCGGCAGGCATCAGTCCGCCCTTGCGCAGGTTGCAGGGCGAACAGGCGGCGACCACATTTTCCCACGTCGTCTCGCCGCCATGGCAACGCGGGATGACGTGGTCGAAGGTCAGGTCGTGCGGCGAGCCGCAATATTGGCATTCAAACCGGTCGCGCAGGAATACGTTGAAGCGCGTGAAGGCCGGATAGCGCGGCGGCTTCACATAATCCTTGAGACAGATCACGCTCGGCAGGCGCATGGAGAAGGACGGCGAGGATACGATCTGGTCGTATTCCGCCACGATATGCACACGGTCGAGAAATACCGCCTTGATCGCATCCTGCCATGACCAGAGCGACAGCGGGTAATAGCTGAGCGGACGGTAATCCGCATTGAGGACCAGCGCGGGCAAGCCGCTGCTGGGGCCGCTTTTCGCGACGGTTCGGGACGAGACGGCAACATTCAAGGACGCACCTCCTTGGATCGCTGCGTGCCCTCATCGGCCGCGCCACCGCGATCCGGCTCTTTGCCTGAGCATCGGAGCGCTGCACGGCCGTCCGGGCGCATCCCGGCGCTCCAACCTCGCAAGGACGGCGGCGCGATCCGCGAAAATGCCTCACTTTACGAATCGAGGCACCGTCCTCTTTCGACGCGGATAATGTAAGCCCGACATGACAGGATTGTGAAGCGGAAACGCATTTATGTTCCCGGAAACACGCAGCTTTTTCTTCAGAGCACCGGCGTCGCCTCGCGCCCCTTGATCGCGGCGTAATAGGACCAGAACAGCCGCGCCGCCACGCCGCGCCATGGCGACCAGCCTTCGGCGAGCGCGCGCAATGCCGCCGCGTCGGGCCGCGCCGCGTGCGCGAAGGCGTGTCCGACCGCCGCCTGCAACGCCACGTCGCCGGCCGGAAACACATCCGGGTGGCCGGCGGCGAAGAGCAGATAGACCTCCGCCGTCCACGGCCCGATGCCCTTGATCGCGGTCAGCCTGTCGATGGCTTCCTGCGCCGGCAGGTCGCACAGGCCGTGCAGGTCGAGCGCCCCGTCCGCCAGCGCACTGCTTACCGCCAGAAGCGTTGCCTGCTTCGGGCGCGAAAGGCCGGCGGCCCGCCATGCTTCCTCGCCGCACGCGATGTAGTTTTCCGGCGTCAGCGGATCGACGACCTGCCTGAACCGCGCCCATATGGCGGCGGCGCTCGCCACCGAGACCTGCTGCGCGACGACGATGGAAGCGAGACTTTCGAAACCCGGCGCGGTGCGGCGCAGCGGCACGGCATGGGCGCGCTCGCGCACGGCGGCGAGCCGCGCATCGGCAAGAAGCAACGCCTCCAGCCCCGCCTCTATGTCGTCCAGCGTCTCGATGCGCCGCATGGCATGGCCTTTCCTTCTGTCGCCCGGCACCGTACCAATAGAATCGGATGACAAGCAACTGACAGAACCATGCCGCAACCCGTGTTCCGCTTCGCTCCCAGCCCCAACGGGCAACTGCATCTCGGCCATGCCTTTTCCGCGCTCGTCAACGAGCGCATGGCGCGGGAAAGCGGCGGCCGCCTGCTGCTGCGGATGGAGGATATCGACACGGCGCGCTGCACGCCGCAACTGGAACAGGGCATCTACGACGATCTGCGCTGGCTCGGCCTCGCATGGGAGCAACCGGTGCGCCGCCAGTCGGAACATTTCGGCGACTATCGCAACGCGCTGACGCAGCTTGCCGGCAGGGGGCTTGTCTATCCCGCCTTTCTCAGCCGTGGCGAGGTGCGCGCGCGGATCGATGAGGCGAAGGCGCGCGGTGAAAACTGGCCGTCCGATCCCGACGGCGCGCCCCTCTATCCGACGGGCGAGCGGGGCCTGACGGACGCGGAGCGGCTGGAACGTATCTCCTCAGGTCTGCCCTATGCGTGGCGGCTCGACATGGAAAGGGCCCTTGCTGCCGCGGGCGAACCGCTCACCTGGCGGGAAAGCGGCGCGGGCCCCGCCGGCCAGACCGGGCTGATCGCTGCCGACCCGTCGCGCTGGGGCGACGTGGTGATCGCGCGCAAGGACACGCCGACCAGCTATCATCTTTCCGTGGTGGTGGACGACGCGTTGCAAGGCGTCACCCATGTGGTGCGCGGGCGCGATCTCTTCCACGCCACGGCGGTGCACCGGCTGCTGCAAAAGCTGCTCGGCCTGCCCGAACCGCTCTACCATCATCACGATCTCCTATTGGGTGAGGACGGATTGAAGCTTTCGAAAAGCCGCCGGGACACCGCCCTTGCAGCCTTGCGCGAACGCGGCTGGACGCCGCACGATATCCGCACCAGACTGGGTTTTTGAGAGCATTTCCAGCGAAAGTGCGAAGCGGTTTCGCGCAGGACAATGCGTAAAACAAAGAGCCATTTTCGCCGGTGTGTCATAGATGATGTGCCGACATAACCCGTTGACGAAACCATGCGGAAGTTGTTGAACAGGATGATCTTTTAGCGCCGGTGCCCAACACCGGCGCGTTTATGCATTGTAAAGGAGGCAGCGCCGTGAAGAATTACATCGAAATCGAAGGCCTGGCCGTCGCCCCGGAACTGGTGGACTTCGTGGAAAAGGAAGCCGCGCCCGGCACGGGCGTGGAGCCGGCGGAATTCTGGAAGGGCTTCGCTTCCATCGTCCGTGACCTCACGCCGAAGAACCGCGCGCTGCTCGAAAAGCGCGACGCGCTTCAGTCGAAGATCGACGACTGGTACAAGGCCAACCGCGACAAGGGCTACAGCCAGTCCGACTATCAGGCGTTCCTCAAGGAAATCGGCTATCTCCTGCCGGAAGGCGGCGACTTCCGGGTCGCGACCAGCGATGTCGATCCCGAAATCGCCCATATCGCCGGGCCGCAGCTCGTCGTTCCGGTGATGAATGCGCGCTATGCGCTCAACGCCGCCAATGCGCGCTGGGGTTCGCTCTATGACGCGCTTTACGGCACCGACGCCATTTCCGAGGCCGATGGCGCGGAAAAGGGCAAAAGCTTCAATCCGAAGCGCGGCGAGAAGGTCATCGCATGGGCGAAGAGCTTCCTCGACGAAAGCGTGCCGCTGGCCTCCGGCAAATGGGCCGACGTGGCAGGCCTTGCCGTCAGGGACGGCAGGCTCGCGGTGACGCTGACCGATGGTTCGGCCACCGCGCTCATGGATGAAAGCCAGTTCAGCGGCTATAACGGCGAGGCCGCCAGCCCGACCAACGTGCTGCTCGCCCGCAACAACCTGCATATCGATATCGTCATCGACGCAGAAAGCCCGATCGGCAAGACCGACCCGGCGCATATCTCCGACATGATCCTCGAATCGGCCATCAGCACCATTCAGGATCTGGAGGATTCGATCGCCGCCGTGGATGCGGAAGACAAGGTCGCAGCCTATCGCAACTGGCTCGGCCTGATGAAGGGCGATCTGGAGGATACGTTCGAGAAGAACGGCAGGCAGATGACGCGCCGCCTCCATGGCGACCGCTCCTACAAGGCCCCCGACGGCTCTCCCCTTTCGCTCAAGGGCCGCTCGCTGATGCTGATCCGCAATGTCGGCCACCTGATGACCAACCCCGCCGTTCTCGATGCGGAAGGTCACGAGGTGCCGGAAGGCATCCTCGACGCCGCCGTCACCAGCCTGATCGCGCTGCACGATATCGGCCCCAACGGCCGCCACATGAACTCGCGCACAGGCTCGGTCTATATCGTCAAGCCGAAGATGCACGGGCCCGAGGAAGTGGCCTTCGCCAACGAGCTTTTCGCCCGCACCGAGGCACTGCTCGGCATGAAGCCCAACACGCTCAAGATGGGCGTCATGGACGAGGAGCGCCGCACCACCGTCAACCTCAAGGAGGCAATCCGCGCCGCTAAGGACCGTGTGGTCTTCATCAATACCGGCTTCCTCGACCGCACCGGCGACGAGATCCATACCTCGATGGAAGCCGGGCCGATGATCCGCAAGGGCGACATGAAACAGGCGGCATGGATCGGCGCCTACGAGCAGTGGAACGTCGATATCGGTCTCGAATGCGGCCTTAACGGCCATGCGCAGATCGGCAAGGGCATGTGGGCCATGCCCGACATGATGGCCGCCATGCTGGAGCAGAAGATCGCCCATCCCAAGGCCGGCGCCAACACCGCATGGGTGCCCTCGCCGACTGCCGCCACGCTGCATGCCACCCATTATCACAAGGTCGACGTCGCCGCCGTGCAGGAAAAGCTCAAGAGCCGTCCGCGCGCCAAGCTCGACGATATTCTCTCCGTGCCGGTCGCGACCCGTCCCAACTGGACGCCGGAGGATATCCAGCGCGAGATCGACAACAACGCGCAAGGCATTCTTGGCTATGTGGTGCGCTGGATCGATCAGGGCGTCGGCTGCTCCAAGGTGCCGGACATCAACAATGTCGGCCTGATGGAAGACCGCGCCACGCTGCGCATCTCCGCCCAGCACATCGCCAACTGGCTGCATCACGGCATCGTCTCGCGCGATCAGGTGATGGAGACCATGAAGCGCATGGCCGCCGTCGTGGACAAGCAGAATGCCGGCGATCCGCTCTATCGTCCGATGGCCCCGGATTTCGACAAGTCCATTGCCTTTCAGGCCGCCTGCGATCTGGTGTTCAAGGGCCGCGAGCAGCCCAACGGCTACACCGAGCCGGTGCTGCATCGCCGCCGCCGGGAACTGAAGGCGCAGGGCTGACTGCTTCCGGGCTGACGAACATCATTGCAAAAGACGAGGAAAGGCGGGAAGAAGATTCCCGCCTTTTTCTTTTCATTGCAGGCTCATTATGACACTGACCATCCGCCACGCCGGCGAAGCCGACCTTCCCATTATTCTCGCCATCTATAACGACGCGGTGGAAAACACCTTTGCCATCTGGAACGAGACGCTTGTCGATCTGGAGAACCGTCGGCAATGGCTGGCGGAGCGCGAACAGGGCGGCTTTCCCGTGCTGGTGGCCGAACGGGATGGCGCGGTGCTGGGCTATGCGAGCTATGGCCCGTTTCGCCCCCATGACGGCTATCGCCACACGGCGGAGCTTTCCATCTATGTTGCGGCCGAGGCGCGCGGCGGCGGCATCGGACGCGCGCTTCTGGCCGCACTGGTGGAGGAAGCCCGCGCGCGCAAGGTGCATGTGCTGGTGGCGGCCATCGAGGCGGGCAACGCGGTATCGATCGCGCTGCACCGGGCGCAGGGCTTCGAGGAATGCGGCGTGCTGCGGGAAGTCGGCCGCAAGGCGGACCGCTGGCTCGACCTCCTGTTCATGCAGATGATTCTGTAACCCCCGTAAGGCTTGACTTTCCGGTCGCGTCCTATAAGTTTAGAATAATTCTAAACTATATGCCCGCCGATCGGATCGCACGATGTTCAGCCGTTTTCTCCATAACGGGCGCCGGCCCTTTTCCTCCCTGTCGGAGCAGGAGATACTGGCGCTCGCCATTTCCTCGGAGGAAGACGATGCCCGCATCTATCTCGCCTATGCCGAGGGGCTGCGCGGCGAATATCCGCATTCGGCGCGCATCTTCGAGAAGATGGCGGAGGAGGAGCATGCCCATCGCGACGCGCTGATCGAGCGTCACCGTGCCCGCTTCGGCGAGCATATCCCGCTCATCCGCCGCGAGCATGTCAGCGGCTATTTCACCCGCAAGCCCGACTGGCTGGTGCGCCCGCTCGGCATCGACAAGGTGCGCGACGCGGCGGCGCAGATGGAGGAGCAGGCCTACCGCTTCTACAGCGAGGCGGCGCGGCACGTCACCGATGCCGGCACGCGCAGGCTTCTGGGCGATCTCGCGATCGCGGAGAAGCAACACGAGAAGACGGCCGAGGCGCTGGAACGCACCTTCGTTCCCGGTTCGGTGCGGGACGAGGAGCACGCCGCCGAGCGCAAGCGCTTCCTGCTCACCTTCGTGCAGCCGGGCCTCGCCGGGCTGATGGACGGCTCGGTCTCCACGCTGGCGCCGATCTTCGCCGCCGCCTTCGCCACCGGCGACACATGGCAGACCTTTCTTGTCGGGCTTTCGGCTTCGCTCGGCGCGGGCATCTCCATGGGCTTCACCGAGGCCGTACACGACGACGGCAGGCTTTCTGGGCGCGGCTCGCCGGTCTGGCGCGGCCTTTCCTGCGGCATCATGACCGCGCTGGGCGGACTCGGCCACGCCCTGCCCTATCTGATCCACGATTTCCGCCTCGCGACAACACTCGCCGTGCTGCTGGTCTTCTGCGAATTGTGGGCCATCGCCTATATCCAGAACCGTTTCATGGAAACGCCGTTCTTCCGCTCCGTCTTGCAGGTCGTGCTCGGCGGCGGACTGGTTCTGGGCGTGGGAATACTGATCGGCAACGCCTGAATATCAGACCGCGATCCGCATCGGCTGCATGAACGGCTCGATGGCGATGCGGCCCTGCCGCGAGACGGTGACGAAACTGCCGGGCGGCACGGCCATCCAGTTGGCCGCCTCGCCGTCGAGCGGCTCCGACACCACGCAGATGCCGGAAGAAGGCGCCAGCGTCGCCGTGTAAAGCGTCGGCGCGAAGGCGTCGGTGGCGTAGCGGACCGCATAAAGCCGGTCGCCGTCGGAAAAGGCGGCGGTGAGCCGCAGGAAGGGCGTCACGCCCGCCGCCTCGGCTTCGGCGATGACGGTCTTCACCATCCGTTCCGATGCCCCCGCCGGATCGCTGTCCAGCCCGCATTCCAGCATCAGAAGGAAAATCAGTTCCGAATCGGTGGAACCCTGCTTCTGCGCATAGACATGGTCGCTCAGATGCGCCTCCAGCCTGCGGCGCAGCCGCGCAAAATCGCCGATCTGGCCATTGTGCATGAAGCTCCAGCGGCCCGAAGCGAAGGGATGGCAGTTGGAACGGCTGGTCAGCCCGCCGGTCGCGGCACGCACATGGGCGAGGAAGAGCCGCGAGCGGATCTGGCGCGCCAGGCTGTGCAGGTTCTGGTCGGACCACGCCGGCAGGATATCGCGATAAAGTCCCGGCTCGCTGCGCTGCCCATACCATGCCACGCCGAAACCGTCGCCATTGGTGCGCGTCTTGGCTTCGTGGGCGTCGTGGCTCTGCGCCACGAGCGAATGGCAGGGGGACAGGATGATGTCTTCCAGCCAGGTTTCAGGTCCGAGATAGGCGGCCCAGCGGCACATGATTGATCCGGCTCCGGCATGATCGTCCGTACAGCCATCCTGCCGGACGAATCATTCCAAATGGTGAATGTCTCAGTGTCTGAATCAAAAAGCGGCAGGCCGTGGCGAAAATGGTGATTTTCGAGCACCGGAGCGCAGCGTACTGAACGTACGTGAGCATCGGAAGCGCAGAAAAGGCCATTTGCAGCCCGGCATGGCGGCTTTTGGAACAGACACTCAACGGCTGCGATTATGCGTGCGCTCATAAAGCTGGCGCACGGTCATGCTGGCGGTCTTCTCGAACAGGAACGGCAGAACCGCATGGACCAGCGCCGCGAAGGCGGCGGCGAACAGGCGGAACGAGAATTTTCCGGCGAAAGCCATGTGCTCGAAATAGGTTTCGTCCACCGATGCGGGATGTTCGGTAAAGATACGGGTGATGCGCGTCGTCATGGATTTTCTCCGTTCCGGACAATCTGTCGCTGTCTTCGTGCCCTCTGGCGGGTTCGATGGAAAATCATTCTAACGGAACGGCAGGAGATGAAATCTCAAATTATCCTTGCAATCCGGCGACCATTGGGACGAATATCCCATCATGAGCACATCATTGGACGATATGGACCGTAAAATCCTCACAGAGCTGCAAAGGGACGGCTCCTTGTCGGTCGATTCGCTTTCGGAACGGGTGCATCTGTCGCGCAACGCCTGCTGGCGGCGCGTCCGGCGCATGGAGGACGAAAGCATCATCAAGGGCCGCGTCGCGCTGGTGGATGCGGAAATGGCCGGCTGCGGCCTGTCGGT
This sequence comes from Rhizobiales bacterium 63-22, assembly GCA_001898995.1. Taxonomy (GTDB): domain Bacteria; phylum Pseudomonadota; class Alphaproteobacteria; order Rhizobiales; family Rhizobiaceae; genus Brucella. Next base: position 11,498 of record MKVZ01000008.1, read on the forward strand.
GTTCATCCTCGTGCGCACTTCCAGCCACGATCCCCACTGGCTGGCGTGCTTCCGCGCCGCCACCCAGCGGCTTCCCGAGATCGTCGGCGTCTACCGCATGACCGGCGACCTCGACTATGTGCTGAAGGCGCGCGTTTCGGACGTGAAGGCCTATGACCGGCTCTACCAGCGCCTGATCGCCAGCGTGCCGCTGTCGGACGTCTCCGCCTCCTTCGTAATGGAGGAGATCAAGGAGACCACGGCGGTTCCGCTCAATCCCTGAAGAGGGCTGTGACGGCGCCGCATAAAACCGTGAACCGGTACAGCAAGGCCATTGCAAAACCGCAAATAGCGGTACACCTTTCCCGCGTTTTCGCGTATGAGCGTCGCCAATCTGGACTAGTGGAACGAATTTGACATTTGCATCCCATTCGACATCGTGCGGTGAGCAAATGTCAAATTCAAAAGTTCCACTAGAAATCAATAACTTCCTAGTGGTTTTCTCGATTCTGATATTTGCTTCAGCGCCTATATCAAACGGATGCAAATGTCAGAATCAAACCACTAGCGCAGGAAAGGCTCTCACATGACCGCAGCATCTTCCCACCTTCCCACGCTCGGCATTATCCGCCTCGAACATGCGAAGGGGCTGGACCTTCCCGCCTATGAAACGCACGGCTCCGCCGGCATGGACCTGCGCGCGGCCGTGGCCGAGGACCGCCAGATCGTGCTGCTGCCCGGCCGCCGCACGCTGGTGCCGACCGGCCTCGTCTTCGAGATACCCGAAGGCTACGAGGTACAGATACGCCCGCGCTCCGGCCTCGCCTTCAAGCACGGCATCACCTGCCTCAACACGCCCGGCACCATCGATTCCGATTATCGCGGCGAGGTGAAGGTGCTGCTGGTCAACCTTGGCGACGACGATTTCCGCATCGAGCGCGGCATGCGCATCGCGCAGGCCGTCTTCGCTCCGGTCGTGCAGCCGAAAATCGAGGAACGCAGCGCCGTCAGCGAAACCACGCGCGGCGCGGGCGGCTTCGGCTCCACCGGTACCGCCTGATCACCTTTTATCGGTTCCCGAAAGCGCACGCTGCAATATTTCGGCCACGGCGATGCTGTGCGAAAGCGGCATGACGGGACTGGAGATTTCGCCGGCGCGCACCGCATCGCGCACGGCGCAGGCCTCGAATTGCAGCCCGTTGCCGGCCAAGGCATGGTTCTCAGCCTTGCGTCCCGGCAGGGACAGGCGCTTCATCGCCTTGCCGGCCAGACCGCCGGCGCGCGGACCGAACAGCGACGAGCGCATCGCCCCGGCGGAAAGCAGCGTCAGGCGCTCCGCCTTCAGAAAGGGCGCATGGATCAGCAGGCCGCCCTGCGTGCCCTCGATCAGCATCAGGTTTTCCCCGTCGCGGTCGAAGCCGCAGGAAAGCCGCGCCGTGGCCCCGTCCTTCCATGCCAGATCGATCTCCGTGCGCATGTCCACGCCGCTCGGCGCGCGCACGGAATGGCCGCCGGTTTCATCCGGCAGCCCCATGAAAAAGAGCGCCAGCGACACCGGATAGACGCCGAGATCGAAGGCGGCACCCCCGCCAAGCGCCGGATCGAAGAACCGGCTTTGCGGATCATAGGCCCGGAAATAGGAAAGATCGGCCTCGATGTGCGTCACCTTGCCGATGCGGCCTGCCGCGATGTGCCGCCGCGCCGACTGGATGGCGGGCAGGAAGCGCGTCCACATGGCTTCCATCACGAAGACGGTCTGCTCCTTCGCCGTCGTTTCGATGGCGGCCGCGCCGCGCGCGTCGAGCGCCAGCGGTTTTTCGGTGAGGCAGGGCTTGCCCGCCGCGATGGCCTGCAAGGTCTGCGGCACATGCAGCGCGCTGGGCGTGGCGATATAGACGGCGTCGATGGCCGGGTCCGAAAGAAAGGCTTGTGCGTCGGCATGGGCCCGCGCCGCGCCGATGCGGCGGCAGAAGGCTTCCGCCGATTCCGCCGAGCGCGAACAGACGGCCTCGACCCGCATGTCGCCGCTTGCCGCGACATCGTGCGCGAACGACGCCGCGATGACGCCGGTCCCCCATATGCCCCAGCGAAAATCGCCGTTTCGCGTCCTGTCCTGCTGCACAGCGCCTTGCCCTGTCTCCGGTTACATAAGGCTCTATAACATCTTGCAGCCGAATGGAACCGTTTGGCGTCGCGTAAATGCGGTGAAAACAAAGAGATAGAACGGCTACGCCGATTCCGGTCGACGATGAACCGCTCTATAGCGCAAGACGATACGGATAAAAGGCGAGCCCCGGAAGCCAGGCCGGCAGCAAGGCCGGCCTGGCTTCCGCCCGTCTACCTGAACACGAGCGGCAGGGTAATGGGCATCCGTGCCCGCGCAAGCGCCGGCGGCGGGGCGGGCACCGGCGAAGCCTGCCTTGCGGCCTCGACCACAAGCCGGTCGAGGGTCGGATCGCCGGACGAACCGGCCAGCCGCACGGAAAGCACATTGCCCGATGGATCGATCACGAAATTGATCACCACACGGCCGCTGGCATCGTGCGCCCTGCCCTGCACCGCACGGCGGATGCGCTGCATATGCGCGTTCATCCTGGCAAGCCACTTGTTGGAATCCACGCCCGGCGAAGCCGAATTCTGTCCGCGCCGGTTGGTGGCCGCCTTCGGTCCGTTGTCGGCGTCGATGTGCGGCGCGCTGGCGCGGCTGCTTGCCGGCGCGGGCTCGGCCTTCCTCGGCTTCGGCTTGCGCGGCTTTTCAGGCTTCGGCTTTTTCGGTTTGGGCTTCGGCTTCTCGACCTTTTTCGGCTCCGGCTTAGGGTCGGGTTTCGGCTCGATCTTCTCCTGCGGCTTTTCTTCCGGCTTCTGGGCCACGACCTCGGGGTTCGGAGCCGGCGCCACGTCGGGAACGATCTCCTCGGCCTGCTGCACCGGCTTCGGATCGGGCTGCGGCGCGGGTTCGGGCGGCGTCTCCGCCTGCTGCGGCTGCGGGTCGGGCTGCTTCGTCTTTTCCGGCTCCGGCGGTGTCGGTTCCTCTTCCTTCGGCGCCTCGGTCATTTCCGGCCGGACCTCGTCCGAAACCTGTTCCTCGGCGGGCGCCATGGGTTCGGGCGCAAGTTCGACCGCCATGGCTGCCACCGGCGCGCCCGCGGGCTGGTCGTCGTCCACCGTTTGCAGGACATAGGCTCCCGCGGCATGGACGGCGAGAACGAACAGGCCCGCGCAGATCCAGCGCGCCGCCTCGCGCCACGCGGAATGCTGCGGCGTGTCGGACGATGGCCGCCCCACCGGTGGATGTTCGGGCGGAAGCGTCTTCATTGCGCGGCTCCCGCCGGGGCTGGTGGTGTCGATGCCGGGGCCGGAGATGGGGCCGAGGTCGTGGTCGGTTGCAAAGGCGCTGCGGAGGCGGGCGCATCCGCGCCGGCGGTTTCGAGCCCGACCAGCGCGATCTTCAGGTAGCCGGCCTCACGCAGCAGGTTCATCACCCGCATCAGTTCGCCATAGCCGACCGTCTTGTCGGCACGCAGGAAGATGCGCGTCTCCTTGTTGTTTTCCGAAAGCTTGTCCAGCATCGCGCCGAGACTGTCGCGCAGCACGGTATCGTTGCCGACGCTGATGGAAAGATCCTGCTTAAGCGTCACATAGAGCGGCTTGTCCGGGCGCGGCGCGGGCGTTGCGGTCGAGGCCGGCAGGTCCACATGCACGTCCACCGTCGCCAGCGGCGCGGCGACCATGAAGATGATGAGCAGCACCAGAATGACGTCGATGAAGGGCGTGACGTTGATCTCGTGGTTGAGTTCGAGATCGTCGCCGCCGCTCTCGCGAATCTTGCTGGCCATGGCCTTGCTCCCCCGCCTTTATTCCGCCGCGTGCAATGCGCCTTCGCGCACGCCCGCGGTCCTGAAATCGAGGTCGCGGCTCACCAGCCGCTCGACGCCCGCCGCCGCATCGGCCAGAAGCGCGCGGTAGCCGGTGATGGCGCGGGCGAAGACGTTGTAGATCACCACGGCGGGGATCGCCGCCACCAGACCGATGGCGGTGGCGAGCAGCGCCTCGGCGATGCCCGGCGCCACCACGGCGAGATTGGTGGTCTGCGCCTCCGATATGCCGATGAAGGAGTGCATGATGCCCCAGACCGTGCCGAACAGGCCGACGAAGGGCGCGACCGAGCCGATGGTGGCAAGAACGCCCGTGCCGCGCGAAAGCTGGCGTCCGGCCTTGGCCTCGATGCGCGACAGACGCGAGGAAACACGCTCCTTGAGGCCTTCACCGCCCGCCCGCGCGAGCGCGGGACCGGACAGGCGCACCTCGTCCTCGGCGGCGCGCGCCAGAATGGCGGCCGGACCCTTTGCCTTTTCGAGCGCGCCGACGGCTTCCGCCAGCGAGGCTGAATGACCGATCGTTTTCAGGGCCTTGCGCGCGCGGCTGCGCGCGCCGGCCAGTTCCAGCATCTTGGCGACGAAGACCGTCCATGTGATGAGCGAGGCCAGAGCGAGGCCGATCATCACCGCCTTCACGATCGGGTCCGCATTGAGGAACATGCCCCATGGCGACAGGTCGTGCGGCAGCCGCACGTCCCGCTCGCCCGCCACCTGCGGCGCATCGGACGGTACGGCAGCCTGCGGGGCGGGAGCCGCCGCGACGGGCGCGGCCGGAACAGTGGAAGATGGGGCTGCCGGCGCGGGATTTTGCGCGGGCGCGGATGGCGGCGCTGCATCCTGCGCCATTACCGGGCCTGTTGCCAGCAACATGATGCCCACCGCCATGGCCATACGGCCTTTCCGCCAGAAACCAGTCATATCCTTGCCTTTTGATTTTTCGCGGCCAGCCGCCGCTCGTCAGGCCCCTAAATAGACTCCATTAATATGAGGTTGCAAGTCATGTTTGATTTCTTTGATGGGAAATGCACGAATAGCGGTTGCATATCGGCCGCAAATCAGACCTCATGCGGCTCACGTCGGGAGCTTTCCGTGCCGAAGAGGGAAAGCCGGAGGAAATGCCATGATGCTGAAAGAGATTCAGGCCCTCGAACATGCCGCCCGCACCGCCATGGCGGGCAATGACGATCCGCTGCCGGTGCAGCAGCGCCCGCTGAACCCCGCTTATTTCGGCCTCGCCGTGCTGGTGATCGCCGGCGCGGCCTACCTGCTGCTCGCCTGATCCGCCCGGATTTGTCACAAAACTGTCACATAACTTGCATCGTTTTCATCCGGTTGTCACACTTGCCTTAATTTTGCGAGGGCCAGCCGCTCGCGTTTACCATGCGGCACGACAATCGGTCCGATGGCGGCCCGATAACGACAGGCACGGTTGCCCCGATCCCGCCCGCCATGCAACCATTACGCGGCGTCGACGTTATGGTGACGGTAACGGACAATTGAACAGGAGAGCCGATATGGCGCGTGCATCCGCGAAGACGAGCAAGATCGAGGAAAAGATCGAAGAGACCCTGGGCGGTTCCGCCGATGGCGACTTGCAGGCGCAGGTCGAGCAGTTGAAGAAGGATATCGCTTCCATCGCCGGGACACTGGCAGACCTCGGCTCGCAGAAGGTGCGCGCGGCAAGGAAGAACGCGCGGCAGACCTACCGCAGCGCCCGCCTGCAGGGTGAGGACGTGGTGGACGATCTGCGCGGCAAGGCCGAGGATTTCGAGGAACAGATTTGCGCCACCGTGCGGGAACGCCCGCTCACCTCGCTCGCGACGGCGGTCGGCGTGGGCTATCTTCTTGCCCTGTTCACGCGCCGCTGACGCCCCATGCTGAAGACCCTCGCGCCCCTCCTCTCCGCGCTCGCCGGCGAGGAACTGAAATATACCGCCGGGCGCACGCGGCGCGCGGCGATCTATGGCGTGGTGATCGCGCTTTTCGCGATCATCGCCGTCGCCTTTTTCTGCATCGCAGCCTTTCTGGCGCTGGCGCAGCATTACGGCGGGCCGCTTTCGGCGCTCGTTCTGGCGGTGATATCGCTCTTGGTGGCGCTGATCGTGCTGGCGGTGATGAAAATCCAGGCCGCAGCGGCGGCGAAAAAACGCCGGGAAAAGCTGGAGGCCGACAAATCCGCGCTCATGGCGACGGCCGCCATCGCCACCATACCGGCCATACTGAAGCGCCCGCTGCTGGCTGCGGCCCTGCCGCTTGCCGGTCTCGCGCTGCTCGCCCTGTTGCCGGACAGAAAAAAACGCCCGCCGAAGGATAAAACCTGAAACAGCGGCTTGCGGCGGCGGATTAGTCCGGGATGGATATTTCCACCATATTCCGCTCAAGCCGGGTAACTCCCGGCTTGAGCGATTGAAGACGATTCACGTTATTGCTACAGGCCCGATTACTACAGGCCCGGGGCCTCAGCGGTAACGCCAGCCGCCGTGATGCCATTCGCGATGGGCCCAGTAGCGATGGCCGTCCCACCAGCCGCGGCCGTGATAGAAGACACCGACGCGGGCGCCGGGCACGACGATGACCGCGCCGGGGCGGCGGTTCGGGTGGCAATAGCCGCGCATATCGCGATGAAAGCCGATGCCGCATCCCTGACGGGCTTCAGCGGTCGAGGCGATGCCCGCAAGGGCGGCCGAGGCGGTCAAGGCGATGACAAGAAGTTTTTTCATGATGTCCTCTCTCTTCGATTCATCCGGCGCGCTTCACGCGCGCCGGATACTCCTTGAACGCACGACCATGCGATTTCCGTCGCCTGAACTTGCATTTCCTTGTATTTTTCACATCGGGCCTGAAAGAGATGCGGGCGCTCACTCCGCCACGCCGGCTTCCGCCACCGCTTCCGCGTCCTGCGTCGCCGGGGCGAGCGAAGGCAGCCGCACGGTGACACACGTGCCGGAGCCGTGTTCCGCCGCGCCATAGACGGGCTTTTCGCCGAATTGCATGCAAAGCTGCTCGACCACCAGCATGCCGAGGCCGTTCCTGCCGGAATGCGCATTTGAATTTGCGTTTCCGGCCGTATGCGCCGACGCGCTTTTCCCGCCTTTGCCCTTCTGATTGCCGGCCTTTTCATCCCTGCCCGGCCCGGCGCCGTTCCAGCCGATGCCGTCGTCCTCCACGGTCAGCACCGGGACGTTTTCGCCGTCGGGCTTGAAACGCACGGCGATACGCCCTTCCGTCTGCCCCTTGAAGGCGTGCTTGATGGCATTGGTCACGAGTTCGCCGACAACGATGCCGATGGTGGTCACGTCGCGCGCCTTCAGATCGAGCGGCGCGAAATCGGTGGTGAATTCGATATGGCGGTCCTGCCCGACCGCCGTGCGGATATCGTTGACGACGGCGTCCAGAAAATCGTCCACGCGCGCCGTATCCATGTCCTCGCCCAGCCGGAGGCGCCGATGCGCGGTGGAAACGGTCTGCACGCGGTCTCGGGCGGCGGCGAGCGCGGCGCGCGCATCCTCGCTCGCCGTCTGGCGCATCTGCAGGCCCAGAAGCGACGACACGGTGGCCAGCGAATTGCCGATGCGGTGATTGGTGTCCTGCAGCAGAAGCTCCACCCGCGCGCGCTCACGCTCGGCGATGCGCCGCTCCTCCTCCAGTTCGGCGGTGCGGGCGCGCACGCGCTGCTCCAGCAACTCGTTCGCGGAACGCAGCGCCGTCTGTCCCTCGAACAGGGTGCGCGCATAGCGCTGCACACGGGTGAACAGGAGCAGGCCCAGCACGACGGCGGAAATCAGCGCCACGATGGACGTCGCCGTTATCCAGTAGCGCATGCGGTCGATGCGCGCATTGCGCAGCGCAAGCTGCTGCTCCTCCACATTGATGAACTGCGTCACGGTGGCGGAAAGCTGGTCCATCAGCACACGGCCCTCGTCGCCGCGCAATTTCTGCATGGCCGCGTCCACCTTGCCGGCCTGCGCGAGATCGACCGTGGCGCGCACGTCCTCCTCCTCGCGCTCCACCAGCGCGCGGATCTGCTTGACGCGCGCATCCTGCTGCGGATTGCCGCTGGTCAGCACCTCCAGCCCGGACAGCGTCTTGCCCACGTCGAGAATCGAATTGCGGTAGAGATCGAGATAGCTCTGGTCGAGGGTGAGCAGATAGCCGCGCCGGCTCATCTCGATATTGCCGGCCAGCCGCGCCACCTTGTCCACTTCCTGGCGCAGCGCGTAATTGCGCGCGATGTCACCGAGCTGATCGGTGACGCTGGTGGAAAGAAACAGCGTCATCACCGCCGAAAGCAGCACCAGCGCCAGCGACACCACCACGGCGGCCGGTTTCGACGGCAACTGGAAAAGCTTCTGCAAAACGGGTGGCGGCAATGCGAAACCTGTGAAGGCGCGAACAGCGAATTTTTTCGGGTTTCTAATATTTATATAAAAAAAGACAGTAAGGGAATAGGGCAGAAAGCCAGTATGTTAAGAGGGAAAGCAGGCGCGGAAACCGATGTCCAGCTCAGACCGATCATTGGGCCGATCACCTCGGCCGAACAACTCAGGCCGGGCAGATTCCCCTGCCTGGCCTGCCGGCTTCCTCATGCAAAGCTTCGCATCGTCACCCGCGCCGAATCCGAATCCGGTCCGAAATCGCCCTCACCCTCGATCTGCAATATTTCCTGCAATCGCGCGCGGGCACGGCTGACGCGGCTCTTGATCGTGCCGACGGCGCAGCCGCATATTTCCGCCGCTTCCTCATAGGCGAAGCCGGAAGCGCCGATCAGGATGATCGCCTCGCGCTGGTCGTCGGGCAATTGCTCAAGCGCGGCGCGGAAATCCTGCAGGTCGAGCGAGCCGTATTGCGAAGGATGCACGGCGAGCTGGGCGCTGAAGGAACCGTCCGTGTCCTGCACCTCGCGGCCGCGCTTGCGCATCTGCGAATAGAATTCATTGCGAAGGATGGTGAACAGCCATGCCTTCATGTTGGTGCCCATCTCGAAGCTGGACTGCTTGGCCCATGCCTTCATGATCGTGTCCTGCACCAGATCGTCGGCCCTGTCGGCCTGCCCGATCAGCGACATGGCAAAGGCGCGCAAACCCGGCAACGACGCCAGCAATTCACGCTTGAATTCGGTGCTGCTCTCAGCCGACGGACCGGGTGCTCTGTCCACACATACTCTCCTGTTCAGCCTGATCCAGCTTTTCGAGAAGATCGAGGAACCTGTCCGGGATCGTCTCGTCCTGTATCGAGGCATAGAGCGCCTTCAATTTCAATCCGACTTCACAATTCGGTCCCAGAATGTCGCTCCCGGCACGGCGGGAACTTCTCATGCTGACACCGTTGATGTGAAATTTGTCTTGTTCCGTCATATCTCAGTCATTCAATATCTGGCGTTTCCTGTCTGCCATCAAGACCCCGCGCCACCGATCCTTACGCGTCCCTGATGCCCGACAATGCGTGGGAAACGAAAAAGTTCCACGAAAAGGCTCCTTATTCTCTCCCATCGCGGAACTTTTTGCAAACCGGGCCGTTAAGCCCTCATAATGCCGTGCCCATGAATGAACATGAATGAAAACGGCAGTCGAGGAGTTTTTGCATCATGACGTTATCGACGCGAATCGCGCCGCACCTTCCCTATCTGCGCCGTTTTTCCCGTGCCCTTACCGGCTCACAAGCCTCCGGCGACGCCTATGTGGCGGCCACGCTGGAAGCGCTCATCGCGGATGTGAGCATCTTTCCGCAAACTTCGTCCGACCGCATCGGTCTCTACCGGCTGTTCTGCAACCTCTACAGGACCGCCTCGGTCGACGTGCCGCAGCCGGCAATGGAATTCGCATGGGAACAGCGCGCGGGCCGCAATCTCTCCCATATCGCGCCGCTGCCGCGTCAGGCTTTCCTGCTGGTCGCCGTGGAAGGCTTCAATGACGGCGAAGCGGCCGAGATTCTCGAAGTGGAGCCGGAAGAACTGAACCGCATGCTCGCCGCCGCCTCGACGGAAATCTCGCGGCAGGTCGCGACCCGGCTGATGATCATCGAGGACGAGCCGCTGATCGCCATGGATATCGAGCAGATGGTGGAAAGCCTCGGCCACGAGGTCGCCGGCATCGCGCGCACCCGCGACGAGGCGCTCGATCTCTATCGCCGGGAAAAGCCGCGCATGGTGCTGGCCGATATCCAGCTTGCCGACGGCAGTTCGGGCATAGACGCCGTGAACGAGATTTTGCAGGACGATGCCATTCCCGTCATCTTCATCACCGCCTTCCCGGAGCGCCTGCTCACCGGCGAACGCCCGGAGCCGGCCTTCCTCGTCACCAAGCCGTTCAATCCCGACATGGTGAAGGCGCTCATCAGCCAGGCGCTGTTCTTCGAGGAGGCGTCGCAGGCGGCCGCCTGACGGAAGCGGCATTCATCCACGCGTCATGGAGACGGCTGTTCCCGCATGGCAGGCTCTCCGGCTCTTTCGTGCGGGCGGTTTCCGCCCGCACGATGAATATCATCCGGTTCGGAAATGAGGAATGCTGACATGCTTCACTATGCGGTTGTCTTTCTTGTCGTGGCGCTGATCGCCGGCGCGCTCGGCTTCGGCGGCATGGCCGGGGCGGCGGTGGGCTTCGTCCACCTGCTGCTCTTCCTGTTCGTGGGGCTTGCGGCCCTGTCGCTGATCGCCACGGCGATCCGGAAAGCGTGATGGTGCCCGCCTCACCCCGCGCGGCAGGGCGGCACGCCGGAAAACTGGGTGGCCCCGAAAAACGGAGTGGCCGATGAGCATGCCGGAACCGATCCCGGACGGACGCGATACGGCCCGTGTCAGGGCGCTGCTGCGGGCGGTGAGCAATTGCAATATCTGTGTGCTCTACCAGCGGCCGGACCAGACCTATGAATGGGGCGAGAACATCCCCGTTTACTGGACCAATTGCTGGAAGCCGGATGTGGGCGACGAGGATTTCATCGTTTCCACCGCGCTGGACAGGCTGAAGGCCGCCCGTACGGCGGCGCTCGAAACCATGACGCCGCAGAGCCTCGAACTGCCGGTCATGGACGGCGACCGGCTGCGCTGGCTCGCGATGCATGTGGATTGCGACTGCGGCGCGGACGGCCGTGTGCGCGGCCTCGTCACCACCGTTCAGGAGATCACCGAGACCAAGCGGCGCGAGCAGGTGCTGAAGGCGCTGCTGCGCGAGGTCAGCCACCGTTCCAAGAACCTGCTCGCCATCGTGCAGAGCATCGCCAGCCAGACGGCGCGCTTCACCGATTCCATCGACGATTTCCTGCTCAAGTTCCGCGGCCGCATCCAGTCCCTGTCCTATTCGCAGGACCTGGTGACCGATTCCAACTGGCATGGCGCGCTGCTGCGCGATCTCGTCTATTCGCAGGTGGAAAAATATATCGACCTCACCGACGAGCGCATCAGCATCGAGGGCGACAACCCCTATCTCTTTCCCGGCGCGGCGCTGCATGTCGGCCTCGCGCTGCACGAGCTGGTGGTCAACGCCACCTCCTTCGGCGGGCTTTCGATCCCCGCCGGGCACGTCGCGATTTCGGCGCATGTGATCCGGGCCGGAAGCCACAACGAACAGCTCGTATTGCGCTGGCAGGAGACCAATCCGGCTATGCCGGAAATCTACGAGCACGATCCGCGCTTCGGCAGCGCGGTGCTGCAGCGCATCGTGCCCGCCGCCGTCAACGGCCATGCCGATTACCGCGTCGGCACCAGCGGCGCCATCTATGCGCTGACCATTCCCGCCGAACAGTTCGATAGCTGAAACGGCTTGGAGCGATTCCTGTCCGAACGGAATCTCTCTATCTCTTTGTTTTTACGCATTTCCGAATGCATCGAAGCAGGATCAGAAATCAGTCCAGTGGACTGATTTCCCTGCGGAGACGCTTCGCACTTTTGCTGGAAATGCTTTAGGCTTTCAGCCGGCGGCAATAGAGTTCGAGCCGGTGATGCACGATCTCGTAACCGAGCGAGCGGGCGATTTCTTCCTGAAGCTTCTCGATCTTGTCGGACTGGAACTCCACCACCTCGCCCGACTCCATGTCGATGATGTGGTCGTGATGGCCGCCGTCCGCCTGCTCGAAACGCGACGGGCCGCCCGCGAAGGCGTGGCGATGGATCGCGCCGCGCTCCTCCAGCAGGTTCATGGTGCGATAGACGGTGGAGAGCGAGATGCCGCTGTCGCGCTCGACCGCGCGGCGGAAGATTTCCAGCGCGTCGGGATGGTCTTCCGTCGCGGACAGGATGTCGAGGATGATCCGGCGCGGACGGGTTATGCGCACCCCGGCCCGCCGCAATTCCTGCTCATAATCGGGTTTCTTCTGCGTTTCACTCATGCGCGGATTATGCACGAAACGCGGCCAGTTGCAATTTTTTGCAACTGGAAACTATATGTCAACCGATATTGGCGGCAAACAGCGCTCCCGCAAAGTGGCAGGCGACGCGGTGCCTGTCGGCGTAGCTGGTCAGTTGCGGGGCTTCAGTCCGGCAGCGGTCCTGCGCGAAGCCGCATCGCGGGTGAAACGGGCAGCCGGGCGGCGGGTCGAGCGGGCTTGGCGGATCCTGCAGCGGCTGTACCGACCTGCCCTTCTTGCCGATATTGTCCAGCGACGGAACTGCGGCAAGCAGTGCGCGCGTGTAGGGATGCTGCGCGTTGGTGAACAGATCGCGCCGGCTCGCCTGCTCAACGATGCGCCCGAGAAACAGCACCGCGATCTCGTCGCACATGTGCTGGACGACGCCGAGATCGTGCGAGATGAACAGATAGGTGAGGCCGAGCTGCTGTTGCAGCCGCCGCAGCAGGTTGATGACCTGCGCCTGAATGGCCACGTCGAGCGCCGAGACGGGCTCGTCGCAGACCACCAGCGCCGGTTCGCTCGCCAGCGCGCGGGCGATATTGATGCGCTGGCGCTGGCCGCCGGAAAACTGGTGCGGAAAGAGCGCCGCCTGATCGGGCCGCAGCCCCACCATTTGCAGAAGCTCCCGCACCCGGTCCTCGCGTTCGGCCTTGGTGCCGATCCTGAGCCGGTCGAGCGGCTCGCGGATGATCGCGCCCGCGGAGCGGCGCGGGTCGAGCGAGGAATAGGGGTCCTGAAAGATCAGTTGCAGATGCCGGCGCAGGTCGCGCAGTGCGGCACCTTCGAGCTTCGAGATGTCCTGCCCCCGGAAATGCAGCTTGCCGCGCGTGAGCGGTCCCAGCCGCATGATCGACATGGCCGTGGTGGATTTGCCGGAGCCGCTTTCGCCCACGATGCCGAAGGTCGAGCCCGCCGTCACCTCGAAGGACACGCCGTCGACGGCGCGCAGCACCCTGCCCGGATTCCCCGGACCGGGCATGGGAAAATGCACGTCCAGAGCCTCGACCCGGAGTATCTTGTGGGATTCGCTCATGCCACCCTGTCCCCTGCTTGCAGCCAGCATGCCGAGGCGTGCGCGGGTGCGACGTCGAACATCGGCGGCGCGTCGGTCTTGCAGCGCGGGAGGGCGACCTTGCAGCGCGGCTCGAAGGCGCAGCCCGGACCCAGCGCGGTCAGCGCCGGCACGACGCCCGGAATTTCGGGAAGCGGTTCCGGCGCGTCCGAAATGTCGGCGCGCACCGCGGGAATGGAATTGATCAGCCCGCGCGTGTAGGGATGGGCGGGGTTGCGGATGATGTCCGTCACCGTACCGTGCTCGATCTTGCGCCCGGCATACATGACGAGAACGCGGTCGGCCATTTCGGCGATCACGCCCATGTCGTGGGTGATGAAGATGATCGCCATGCCCTTGCGGTCGCGCAGGTCGCGCAGCAGATCGAGCACCTGCGCCTGAACCGTGACGTCGAGCGCCGTCGTCGGTTCGTCGCAGATCAGCACGCTCGGCTCGCAGATCAGCGCCATCGACGACATCATCTCGGCGCATCGCAACGCCCGCAAACGGCATGACGGCGGCGACATGCGCCATATCGTCGTCCATGCGCAGATGGCGCGCGAGGACCAGCTCGACGCGATGAAGGAGCTGGACCTGACGCCGAGCTTCTTTTCGCTCCACATCTATTACTGGGGCGACCGGCACCGGGATATCTTCATCGGCCCCGAGCGCGCGGCGCGCATATCGCCTGCGGGATCGGCGGTCAGGCGCGGAATGCGCTTCACCATCCATTGCGACACGCCGGTGGTGCCCATGACGCCCCTGAAACTGATGGCCTGCGCGATCGGGCGCAAAACGACCAGCGGGCAGGTTCTGGGACCGGATCAGCGCATCGACATCGAAACCGCCCTGCGCACCCACACCGTCGACGCGGCGTGGCAGATGCGCGTGGACCATCTGATGGGGTCCATCGAACCGGGCAAGCTCGCCGATTTCGTGATCTTCGACCGGGAACCGTCCGCCGAAAATCTGGAAACAGTGCAGATCGATGCCACTATACTGGGCGACCGGCTGATCTACGACCGGGCCGGCCATGCGCCGTCGGCGTGAAGAAACAGGTGACAGCTTTGCGCCGGCCCTCCCGCCGGAGCGAAGCTGATACCGGACTTAATCGCCGCTCCTTCCGAGACCGACCGGTCCATCAAGCCGTTTGACGGTTTCTGCAAGCGAGCCGATAGCCTCCATGGCGACAGCCAGTCCTTGCATCAACAAGGCGATATCGTGCTCTTGGCCGGACTGGTCGAGTTCCGTCGCCCGGCGCTGCAAATCGGCGCCGGCGGCATTCAGGCGGGCAATGAGGTCGTCGTCCATGTCGTTCTCCATTGGGTGATTATACTTGATAGCTTCCCATCAGATGGCGTGGATCGGTAACTGATCGGACCGAGGCTGCTATTCGGCCACCGCAACCGTGTTCGCAAAGCACGACGCGATTGTTTTGTTGGCTCCGAGCTTCCTAGCCCATTTGGCAATCTCTGGCGCTTCCCCCTTGTTCGCAACGCCACCCCAGACATCTTTAAACACCGGTTTGCCGGACGAGGAATCGAAGAAGAAATAACCGGGGTCTGCGACGGGTGTTGAGGCGTAGACGACAGTCCATGTGCCGGCCTGCATAATGGAATCGATGTCGACTTTCGAAGGCTTCACCTTCACTTCAAGGCTTCTCGAAATGAGGACGGCATATTCCTTCCTGAGTTCGCTTGTCAGAGTTCGATCGACTCCAGCGCAAGGATCCGCGGCAAAGGATGGCTTCGCGATTAACAACGCAAACAACGTTGCCGGAATAGCATATCGTGCGAATGGCATAAGTTATTCCCCTCCGCTAAAAGTAGTATTGAACCGCAAGTCTCACGCCGAAACAAGAGGCGCGGAGGCATTCGCTGAAAAACCATCAAGGAAATCAAGTCGACGGGTGCGCAGCTTTTCCTGCTTTCGAGAACGAGACCGATGAATTTTTGCTGATCCTTTTCGAAAACGGATTGCATCTTATGCACGAGCGCGTTCTCGACGGAACCCGCAAGCGGCTGATGAACAGGCTGCTCGCCCCTGCCTTTGTCCACGCTCGAGTGGAAAACCTCGAAGGACCGAACTGGCCGCGCTTGGGCGTGATACGCGGATCGCACAGTGGACGGAACCGAGCGCCGAAAATGGAAACGGCCCGAAACGGAAACCCGCAAACCGCTTATTCGACGGTTATGGGCAGGTTTTGCTGATTGTCGCCAAGGTATTGAAATTGGTGGTACGCCCAAGGGGAATCGAACCCCTGTTTGCGCCGTGAGAGGGCGCCGTCCTGACCGCTAGACGATGGGCGCGGGTCGTTGAGACGACCGCTCATATAACCGTCTTTCCCGCAAAGCGCAATGCAGGAAAGACGAAGAAAATCGGCATTTTTTCAACATGCCCTTATCCCGAAACCGGTGCCGGTTTCGGGAGACGTGCCTTATTGCGCGCCGCCGAGCTTGACGCGGCCGACGATGCGCGACTGGCGGTAATCGTATATGACAAGCTCCGTCCCGCCGTCGGGCAGCAGCGTCTCCAGCGAGATCAGATCACCCGAAAGGCTCTGCGACAAAAGGCGTGTGCCCGGCGTGAGGTCGATCTGCGATTCGACCATTTTTGGCGGTTCGGGCTTGGCCGGCTGGGCGGTCTGGGCCGGAACGTCGCTATGGGCCTCGGCCGGCGTGGTTTGCGGCGCGCGATTGATCTTGTAGACAACGGCCACCAGCACCGCCATAAGACCGATCAGCATGACGCCGATGGCGACCGCGAGCAGCCGCATCATCTTGCGGCGCACGCGTTCCATGGCCGGGTCGAGCCGGGAAGCCGGCTGCTCGTCGGTATAATAGTCCTGCTGGTATTGCTGATGGCCCATATCCCGGTGATTCTGGTATCGGGGATGGTGTGTATCCTGCATTAGACGACTCCGGTCCATGACATGCTTTGCCGTTGCGCGTGATAACGAAGGGAAGACACGATTGAAAGAGCTAATTGCCGACACCGGTGCCGCGGGCAAGCGTCTCGACCAGTGGCTGGCCGCGGCATTGGGGCCGGAACTTTCCCGCAGCCGCGTTCAGTCCCTCATCGCCGATGGCCATGTGACCGTCGACGGCGCGACCGCCCGCGAGACGCGGCTGAAACTGCGCGAAGGCATGAAGATCGCCGTCGCGCTGCCGGAGCCGAAACCGGCCGAGCCGCAGGGCGAGGCCATTCCGCTCGACATTCTCCATGAGGACGATGACCTGATCGTGATCGACAAACCCGCCGGGCTGGTCGTCCATCCGGGCAACGGCAACTGGACGGGAACGCTGGTCAATGCCCTGATATATCATTGTGGCGATAGCTTGTCCGGCATCGGCGGAATCCGCCGCCCCGGCATCGTCCATCGCCTCGACAAGGAGACGAGCGGCGTCATGGTCGTGGCCAAGAACGACCGCGCCCATCGCAGCCTCAGCGAGCAGTTCGCCGACCACGGCCGCACCGGCGATCTGGAGCGCGCCTATCTGGCGCTGGTCTGGGGCATGACGGAGCGGCCGCAGGGGTCCGTCGACGCCCATCTCGGCCGCTCGCACCGCGACCGCACCAAACAGGCGGTCGTGCGCGGGGATCGCGACGATGCCCGCCACGCCGTCACCCATTACGCAACGCAGGAGATATTCGGCGCGCAGGCCGATGCGACCGCGCTCGCCTCGCTCGTCGAATGCCGTCTGGAGACCGGGCGCACCCACCAGATTCGCGTACACATGGCCCATATCGGCCATCCGCTGGTCGGAGACATGGATTACGGCAGCGCCTACAAGACCAAGGCCAACAAACTGCCCGAGCCGCTGAAGGAGCATGTGCTCGGCTTCCGCCGGCAGGCGCTGCACGCATGGCTTCTCGCCTTCACCCACCCCGCCACCGGCGAGGTCATGCGCTTCGAGGCGCCGCTGCCGCGTGACATGGCCGAACTGGTGGAAAGCTTCCGACGCTATTCTGGTTAGAAAATTTTGCGGGCGGAAGATGCGGCCGTCCCGCGCTTTCCGGTGAAGTTCGTTCAAAAATGGTAAACAGATTGTTTCACTTGTTAAAGCACCGTGCTTTTGCCAGAATCATGCCTATATAAAGAGGTTCGCGTGGAATGTGCCGGGGACCTCCCGTAAGGCAATCCACGCGGCAGGCTTGCCACACGGGAGCCTGAAGTTCTCGAAGGAGGGTGCTCCATGGCCCAGATGAGTCTTCCCAGCATAACGTCCGGCGACGGCGGCCTGACCCGTTATCTGGAGGAAATCCGCCGTTTCCCCATGCTTGAGCCGCAGGAAGAATACATGCTGGCCAAGCGCTACCACGAGCACGCCGATCCCAAGGCGGCGCACAAGCTGGTGACGAGCCACCTGCGCCTCGTGGCCAAGATCGCCATGGGCTATCGCGGTTACGGCCTGCCGATCGGCGAGGTCATCTCGGAAGGCAATGTCGGGCTGATGCAGGCGGTCAAGCGCTTCGAGCCGGAGCGCGGCTTCCGTCTCGCCACCTATGCCATGTGGTGGATCAAGGCTTCCATACAGGAATATATCCTGCGTTCGTGGAGCCTCGTGAAGATGGGCACCACGGCCAACCAGAAGCGGCTGTTCTTCAACCTGCGCAAGATGAAGAGCAAGATTCAGGCGCTGGACGACGGCGACCTCAATCCTGATCAGGTCAAGCAGATCGCGACCCGGCTCAATGTCAGCGAGGACGAGGTGGTGTCGATGAACCGCCGCCTGTCCGGCGACGCCTCGCTCAACGCGCCGCTGCGCGCCTCGGAAGGCGAGGCGGGCGAATGGCAGGACTGGCTGGTGGACGACAGCAGCAGCCAGGAGCAGACGCTGATCGAGCAGGACGAGCTGGAAAGCCGCCGCGCCCTGCTGGAACAGGCGATGGACACGCTGAACGACCGTGAGCGGCGCATCTTCGAGGCGCGCCGCCTGTCCGACGATCCGATGACGCTGGAAGACCTGTCGACCGAGTTCGGCATCAGCCGCGAGCGCGTGCGCCAGATCGAGGTGCGCGCCTTCGAGAAGGTGCAGGCCGCCGTCAAGGCCGCCGCGCACAAGCAGCAGAAGGCGCTGGTCCATGCCGAGGCCGCGCCCGCCTGAAAATACAGCGTTTGACAGCAAAAAGGCCGCGTGAAGCGGCCTTTCTTTTTATGATTCCGGCTTTGCCGGAAATGCTCTGCCGGAGCGCCGGTTACTTGGCCGGGCCGCCCTGATGCTTGCAATGCTCGCGGAACTTCTTGCGTTCCTTGCCTTTGAGTCCCTGCTTGTCGGCAGCGGCCGAGCAGGCCTTGGAGACGGCGGCCTTCTGATCGGAGGTCATCGTCATCTTCTTCGTCTTGGTTGCCTTCTTGACCGCCGGAGCCGTCTGGGTGGTCGTGGCCGCCGGGGCAGTGGTCTTGGCGGGCGCGGCGGTCTGCGCCATGGCGGCGCCTGCGCAAAGGGAAAGAGCCAGCGCGAGGGCCTGGCCTGCTGCAAAGGCACGTATCTTCATCTTTTCCACTCCAAGTGATCGATTGGAAAGCCGGCAGGCCGGCTCGTTGCTTGCACGCGTATCGACTGCCTGAATCATGGCATTAATACGGCGTTAACTTTCCCGGCGCCGCACGGCGCGGCCCCTGCCCGCCAATTCCAAAAAACATTATATAACAACCCTGTATCCCAACGTTACTGCCCGCCGAAACGGCTCCGGAAACGGAAAAGGCCGCCAACGGCAACACCGGGCGGCCCTGCATCACATCTCCCCACGGCTCCGCCGCGGCGGGTTATTTATCCCCCAGAACCTCGCTGAACGCCTTGTCGCCCGGCACGCCCTTTTCCAGGCTGATGAGCGCGCGGCGGCCATTGCGATAGGTGATCGGAATGTCGATCCATTGCAGCTTGCGCATGAGCGACAGGTTGGTGTCCTGCGCGGTGCGGGCATCATTGAGCCAGATGATGAAGAAGTTGTCGCCGATCTTGGACGGCACGGCGATCAGCGGATTGCCGGGCGCCTGTTCCGTATCCTTGAACGTTATGCGCTGGACGTTGTCGATCGCGCCGCCGGGGAAATTGTCCGGCACGGTGAAGACCAGTTCGATAAGGTGGCTCGCCGGGATCGACTGGTCCGTGTTCTTGCGGATCGTCATCTTCAGGCTGACCTTGCTCGACGGCATGGTAACGGTGGCGCGCACCGCCGGCTGGGCGGTCTGGCCGTCGCCGGCGCCGTCCTGAATGACCGACCAGACCACGCTGCCCTTCTCGACCGAACCCTGTTCGGCACCGCCGCGTTCCTCATAGAGCAGCGCCTGCTGGCCCACGGGCACAGCCTGCTGTTGCGCCTGTGCGGCCTGCGGCGCGCCTGGCTGGGTTGCCGGCGGATTTGCCGGCTGGGCATTGCCCGCATTTGCGTTCGGCTGGCCGGCATTGGCCTGCGCGCTGCCGCCCGGCGACGCCGCCGCCGTGGACTTGCCCTCGCCGATGCCCGGCGTGCCGCCCGCCGGTCCGTTATCCACCTCGGTGCCGTCCGGCAGGAGGCGCTGGGTCATCTTCTGGACGCCCTGCGGCGGCTGCTGGCCCTGCGGCTGATTCGCCGTGGCGTTGTTGCTGGCGGTATTCGTGCCGGCGGCTGGCGGGGTGACCGTGTTTCCGGGCGTCGCCGGAGCGCTTTTGCGTCCGAACCCGGCAGCCAGTTCATGCAGCCTGTCCTTGTGCAGCCATGCCGCATAACCGCCGCCGCCGAGCACCAGCAGGACGAGGACGGCAACGGCGATCCCCTTGTAGGAGCGCCCTCCCCGTTCCGATATGCGTTCGGCATATTCGCTGCGGCGCGCCTCGGCCTTTTCCCGGACGCGGTCGAACTTCCAGTCGTCGTGATCTCCGGCGGAGAAAGGCGGTCGCTGCTGCCCTTCGCCGATCGCCTCCTCCTGCTTCTTTTCCGGCGTGGCCCTGCCGCGTTCGCCGCGTGACGATGCGGCGGGAACAGCGGCCTCATCGTGCTGGTCGCGATCCCGCTCCAGCCCCTGGCGCTCCACCCGGTCGTGATCGGCATTGCGGCCGTCGTCCCGCGCGGGAGCTTGGCTGGCGAAACTCTGGTTCGCTTCCTGAAGGAAATCCTCGAGCGCGTCGTCCAGCGGCTCCTCGGCCTCCTGCGCGGGCGGCGCATAGGAAGCCTCGACCGCGGCGATGGCGTCCTCCAGCAGGTTGCGCTGGCGGATGGCGACCGCCTGCGAGGCATTGGCCGTGACCAGCTTCTGCTCGATCGTAGCCCGCGCCTTGGCGTAGACGCGCTGGCGCAATTCGGGCGACTTGTCCGCCTGCGCGTCGATCGTCTTCTTCAGTACCGCAACAAAATCCGCCATTCCGTCCTACCCGGTTTCCGCCAGTTCAGGATGCAATAAATGTCCCAATAATCACAATAATCAAGCGAAAGCAAAGCGGGACCGGCTATTAGGCGAAGGTTTTCAAAACGATGCGGCAAAAAGGCGGCACCCTGGTTTTAACGCGCCGCCTGTTTTGCGGAAAACGGATTCGAGGTTCCCGAATCCGCCGCATGGAACCGAATATCAGTCCTGAAACGGATCGGTGACGAGGATGGTGTCCTCGCGCTCCGGGCTGGTGGACAGCAGCGCCACCGGCGCGCCGATCAGTTCCTCGATATGGCGCACATATTTGACCGCCTGCGCCGGAAGAGCGGCCCACGAGCGCGCGCCCGCGGTCGTTTCCGACCAGCCCGGCAGCGTCTCGTAGATCGGCTTGACGCGCGCCTGCGCGTCCATGGAGGTCGGCAAGGTGTCGATGCGCTTGCCGTCGAGTTCGTAGGCCACGCAGATCTTGATCTCCTCCAGCCCGTCCAGCACGTCGAGCTTGGTGAGCGCGATGCCCTTGATGCCCGATGTGCGCACCGTCTGGCGCACGATGACGGCGTCGAACCAGCCGCAGCGGCGCTTGCGCCCCGTCACCACGCCGAATTCATGGCCCTTCGTGCCGAGAAAATCGCCGATCTCGTCATGAAGCTCGGTCGGGAACGGGCCTTCGCCGACGCGGGTGGTATAGGCCTTGGTGATGCCGAGCACATAGCCGATGGCCGTGGGGCCGAGGCCGGAACCCGCAGCCGCCTGCCCCGCCACCGTGTTGGAGGAGGTGACGAAGGGATAGGTGCCGTGGTCGTTGTCGAGCAGCGCGCCCTGCGCGCCCTCGAAAAGGATGCGGTCGCCCGCCTTGCGGCGCTCGTCCAGCACGCGCCAGACCTGATCCATATAGGGCAGGATCTCGTCCGCCACCGAGGTCAGCTCCTGCATGATGGTGGCGACCGCGATTTCCGGCAGGCCCATGCCGCGCCGCAGCGCGTTGTGGTGCGAGAGCAGGCGCTCGACCTTGGCTTCCAGCGAGGCCGGCTCGGTGAGGTCGACGACGCGGATGGCGCGGCGGCCGACCTTGTCCTCGTAGGCCGGGCCGATGCCGCGCTTGGTGGTGCCGATCTTGAGGCCGGAGGTCGCGCCCTCGCGCATGGCGTCGAGTTCGCGGTGGATGGAGAGGATCAGCGGCGCGTTCTCGGCGATGCGCAGCAGTTCCGGGTTGACCGCCACGCCCTGCCCGCGCAGTTTCTCCACCTCGGCCACGAAATGATGCGGATCGACCACCACGCCGTTGCCGATGATGCTGAGCTTGCCGCGCACCAGCCCGGAGGGCAGCAGCGAGAGCTTGTAGCTGACGCCGTCGATGACCAGCGTATGACCGGCATTGTGGCCGCCCTGATAGCGCACGATGACATCGGCGCGTTCGGACAGCCAGTCGACGATCTTACCCTTGCCCTCGTCGCCCCACTGCGACCCGACGACAACCACATTTGCCATTGAAGCTGCTCCTTGGCTTCTTTTGTAAACCCAAGGATCGAAATGCCCCGCGCGCGAAAAAAGCGGCAAAGGGGCGCTGATCCCTCGTCTCTATACAGACTGAATCACCCGCGCGCGAGACCTTCGTGAAAGAAATCCGCGATTTTCGGCCGGTTTTATCCGGCGCGGACCATATAGAGCGCCCCGTCCGAATAGGTCTTGAGCTTCCCGGCCAGTTGCGGCAGATCGCGCGCGACGAAGCCCTTCTTTTCCCAGAAGCCCTGCGAGCCGCTGACGGCCACCAGCGACATGGTGGCAAAGCCGTCGGTTTCGGCCTGCGCGGCCATGAGTTCGACCACGCGGGTGGCGTTGCCGCCGGAGCGCGCTTCCGGCAGGAGCGCGATATCGTGGATGTAATAGGTGTTGGTATCTTCCGGCAGTTCGCCCAGAACGGCGTTCAGCGCCGGCACGGTGTCGAGCTGCCAGGGATAGCTGACGCCGTAGCCCAGAATCTCGTTGCCGCGCTCCAGCACGAAGCACCCGTCGGGGTAGAGCATGAAACGGTCGCGGAACACCGCCTCGTCCTCGAAGAAATCGGCATGAACGACATTGGCCACTGCCGTCACGCGCGCGATGTCGCGCGCCTGCATATGCCGCCATTCCGGCTGTTCCAACTCCTGCACCATCTGTCTCAAGCTTCTCCGACGTTGAACGCGAGCGGTTTTGCGGCCTTGATTGCCTCCTGAGCGGTCAGTTCGTCAAGAGCCGCCTGCGGGATCCTGTCATCGACATAGAGCATGGCTATGGCGTCGCCCCCCGGATGGTCGCGTCCCAGCGAGAAATTTGCGATATTGACATTGTGCCTGCCGCAGATGGTGCCTAAAAGCCCGATCATGCCCGGAATGTCAACATTGGTGACATAGAGCATGTTCGGCCCCACTTCCGCGTCCAGATTGATTCCCTTGATCTGGATGAAGCGCGGCTTGCCGTCCGAGAAGCAGGTGCCCGCCACCGCGCGCTCGCGCAGCGGGGTGCGCACGGTCAGCTTGATATAGCCGTCGAAGATACCCGACTTGTCGCGCTTGACCTCCGAGACGATGATGCCGCGCTCCTTCACCATGATCGGGGCGGAGACCATGTTGACGTCCGCCACCTGCGGGCGGATCAGCCCGGCAAGGGCGGCACTCAGCAATGCGCGGGTGTTCATGGCGGCGGTCGAGCCGTCGAACAAGAGTTCAACTTCCTCGATGGGCTCGTCCGTCACCTGCCCCACGAAGGCGCCCAGCACCTCCGCCAGCTTGACGAACGGCCGGAGGCGCGGCGCCTCCTCCGCCGTGATCGACGGCATGTTGATGGCGTTGGAGACCGCGCCCTTGGTGAGGTAATCCGCCATCTGCTCGGCCACCTGCAAGGCGACGTTTTCCTGCGCCTCCATGGTGGAGGCGCCCAGATGCGGCGTACAGACCACGTTGGGCAGATGGAAGAGCGCGCTGTCGGTGGCGGGTTCCACCTCGAACACGTCGATGCCGGCCCCGGCGACCTTGCCCGATTTCAGGCCCTCCACCAGATCCTTCTCCACGATCAGGCCGCCGCGCGCGCAATTGACGATGCGCACGCCGTCCTTCATCTTCGCAATGGCCCCGGCGTCGATGATATGCCGCGTCCTGTCGGTGAGCGGCGTGTGCAGCGTGATGAAATCGGCGCGCGCCAGAAGCTCGTCCAGTTCCACCTTTTCCACACCCAGTTCCTGCGCGCGCGCTTCCGACAGGAACGGGTCGAAGGCGACGACGTGCATCTTCAGGCCGATGCCGCGCGTGGCCACGATCGAGCCGATATTGCCGCAGCCGACGACGCCGAGCGTCTTGCCGGTGATCTCCACGCCCATGAAGCGGTTCTTCTCCCACTTGCCGGCGCGGGTGGAGGCGTCGGCCTCCGGCAATTGCCGGGCGACGGCGAACATCAGCGCGATGGCGTGCTCGGCGGTGGTGATGGAATTGCCGAAGGGCGTGTTCATCACGATGACGCCGCGCCGCGAGGCGGCGGCGATATCGACATTGTCCACGCCGATGCCGGCGCGGCCGACGACCTTCAGCCGGGTGGCGGCGGCGATGAGCTTTTCCGTGACCTTGGTGGCGGAACGGATCGCCAGCCCGTCATAGCGGTCGATGACTTCGAGCAGCTTTTCCTTGTCCTTGCCGAGGTCGGGCAGGTAATCGACCTCGACGCCGCGATCGCGGAAAATCTGCACGGCGGTGGGCGATAGTTTGTCGGAAACGAGAACGCGCGGCGGCATATGGTCTCTCCCCTTGCGGCGGTTCGACGTTGACCGCAATCAGCGGAACCGCTCTGTCTGTTTGTTTTCAAAGAATTTACGCGAAGCCATGGCCGTTCCCTGCGGCCATGGCGGCGCCGGTACGATTAGGCTGCGGCGGCTTTCAGCGCCGCCTTCTGCGTGGCGAAGGCCCAGTCGAGCCAATGCGTCAGCGCTTCGAGGTCGGAGGTCTCGACCGTCGCCCCGGCCCAGATACGCAGGCCCGAAGGCGCGTCGCGGTAGGAGCCGATATCGAAGGCCACGCCTTCCTTCTCCAGCGCCGCGACCATGGCCTTGGCGAAGGCGGCCTGCGCGTCCGCCGGCAACCCGGTCACTTCCGGATCGGCGATGGTGAAGCAGACGGAGGTGTTGGAGCGCGTTTCCGGCTTCGCGGCGAGATTGGCGATCCACGGCGTCCTTTCGGCGAAGGCGTCCAGCACCGCGAAATTGCGGTCGGCGCGGGCGACCAGCCCGTCCAGTCCGCCGATGGACTGCGCCCAGCGAAGCGCATCGAGATAATCCTCCACGCACAGCATGGAAGGCGTGTTGATGGTCTCGCCGGTGAAGATGCCCTCGATCAGCTTGCCGCCCTTGGTCATGCGGAAAATCTTCGGCAGCGGCCATGCGGGCGTGTAGCTTTCCAGCCGCTCGACGGCGCGCGGGCTGAGGATCAGCATGCCGTGCGCGCCCTCGCCGCCCAGCACCTTCTGCCACGAGAAGGTGACGACATCGAGCTTCGCGAAATCGATCCGCTGCGCGAAGGCGGCACTCGTGGCGTCGCAGATGGTGAGGCCCGCGCGATCCGCCGGAATGAAACCGGCATTGGGCACGCGCACGCCCGATGTGGTGCCGTTCCATGTGAAAACCACGTCGCGGTCGAAATCGACGCCGGTGAAATCGACGATCTCGCCGTATGGCGCCTCGAAGCGGCGCACGTCCTGCAACTTCAGTTGCTTGACCACGTCCGTGACCCAGCCGGAGCCGAAGCTCTCCCACGCCACCATGTCGACGCCACGCGCGCCGAGCAGCGACCACAGCGCCATCTCCACCGCGCCGGTGTCGGAGGCCGGCACGATGCCGATGCGGTAATCGGCGGGAACCTGAAGAATTTCGCGGGTAAGATCGATGGCCTCTTTCAGCTTGGCCTTGCCGACCTTGGCGCGATGCGAGCGGCCCAGCGAGGCGCCGGCCAGCGCTTCGAGCGACCAGCCGGGACGTTTGGCACAGGGACCGGATGAGAAATGGGGATTGGCCGGGCGCACTGCCGGCTTGGCGATCGTCGTCATGTCTGTTCTATCCTCTCAGATAGCGCGCGTCTCGTTGGGGAGACGTGGCCCGCCGAGAGGAATAGCCGAAACCGGGCTTTCCTGCAAGTTGTACTGGCCTGCAAGTTGTGCCGAGATCTAGCCGCCGAAGGCGTAGCGCAGACCGATGCGCAGATCGTGGATGTTCAGCCCCCGGTCGCGACCGTCGCCGGAATATCCGTCGCCCTCGAACATCCTGCCGCCGTTGACGTGGCGGTAGCGATAGCCCGCATCGAGCTTGAGGCTTTGCGTGAGGTCGACCGAAACGCCGGCCATGAGCGCATAGGTGAAGCGCCAGTTCGCCGCACCATCCCGGTCGCCCGCCGGAGTGGAAACATCGCTCCAGTCCACATACGTGCCGCCGAGGCCCGCGCCGACATAGGGCGTGAAGCCCTTGAAATTGCCGAGATCGACATAGGCATTGGCCAGAATGGAAAGCGCCGAATATTTCGCGTCGCCGACGATGCCGTCGCCGTCGAATTTCCCGCGGGTCAGATAATCCATCGTCAGGTCGGTACGGAAATAATCCGTCACCTGATAGCCCGCGCCGCCGCCGAACTGGAAAGAACCCCTGTAACCGCCGCCGGAATAGCTGTCCGTGTCCGCGAAATCGACGCGCCTGACCCGGCTCCACGAAGCGCCGAGATCGCCGCGCAGATACCAGCCGCCGGTGGCGGGTGCCGACACCACCAGTTCCGGCACGTCCTGCATTGCGGGGGGCTGTTCGGTATCCGCGGCCCGCGCGGGAATCGAAGCGGACAGGATTGCCGCCGATACCACGACGCCGGCATAAAGAGATTTCACAAGACCGTTCATTGTCCGCCTGCGGGAATGCACGCTTCGCCGGTGCGGGAAGCCGTTTCAGGCGCAGACTAGACGGGAAAAGGTTAAATACGGTTTAACCTTGTTTCTTAACCATGCTTTTTAACGATTGCGCGCCCTCACGCCGCCGTGCGCGCGGAGGAAATCACGTCCACGATATCGTTGACCACCTTCTCGACCAGCGCGCGGTCGTCGCCTTCCGCCATCACGCGGATCAGCGGTTCGGTGCCCGACGGACGGATCACCAGCCGGCCCTGCGCGCCGAGGCGCTCGCGCGCCTCGTCTATGGCGAGCTTGACGTTCTTGTTTTCGAGCGGCTTGCCGCCGGTCGTGCGCACATTCTTCAGCAATTGCGGCACCGGCTCGAACTTGCGGCACACTTCGCTCAGCGGCCTGCCCTGCTCCTGCGCCACCGCGAGAATCTGCAAGGCCGAGATCAGCCCGTCGCCGGTGGTGGCGAAATCCGACAGGACGATATGGCCGGACTGCTCCCCGCCGACATTGAAGCCGTGCTCGCGCATATGCTCGACCACATAGCGGTCGCCGACCTTGGTGCGCGCCAGCGTCAGGTTGCGGTCGGACAGGAAACGCTCCAGCCCCAGATTGGACATGATCGTGGCGACGATGCCGCCGCCCTGCAAGCGGTCTGTGTCCGCCCAGGATTCGGCGATCACCGCCATGAGCTGGTCGCCGTCGATCACCGCGCCGGTCTCGTCCACCAGAAGCACGCGGTCGGCGTCGCCGTCGAGCGCGATGCCCACATCGGCGCGGACCTCGTGTACCTTCTTCATCAGGCCGATCGGATGGGTCGAGCCGCAATCCTCGTTGATGTTCATGCCGTTCGGCTCGTCGTTGATGGTGACGACCTCCGCCCCCATTTCCCAAAGAGCCGCGGGCGCGACCTTGTAGCCCGCGCCGTTGGCGCAGTCGATCACCACGCGCAATCCGTTCAGCGAGATATTGCGCGGCAGGGTGCGCTTGGCGAATTCGATATAGCGGTAGATGTCGCCGTCCACGCGCTTGGCCTTGCCGATATTGCCGTGGCTGGTGAGGAGCGGCGTCAGGTCGCTCTGAATCAGGCGTTCGATCTCAAGCTCGATCTCGTCGGAGAGCTTGAAACCGTCCGGGCCGAACAGCTTGATGCCGTTGTCGTAATAGGGATTGTGCGAGGCGGAGATCATCACGCCGATATCGGCGCGCAGCGAGCGGCACAGCATGGCGACGGCGGGCGTCGGGATCGGGCCGAGCAGGAACACGTCCATGCCCGCCGCCGTGAAACCCGCCACCAGCGCGTTTTCGAGCATATAGCCGGAACGGCGCGTATCCTTGCCGATCACCACGCGCGAGCCCTGCCCCGACCGGCGGAAGATATGGCCGACCGCCATGCCCACCTTCATGGCCACGTCCGGCGTCATGGGGAAGCTGTTGGCCTGTCCGCGAATGCCGTCGGTTCCGAAATATTTGCGTGTCATATATCCAGCCTTGCCCAATCCTGTTCAGCCCGATCCTGTCAGCCTCGGCGTTAACCGTGAAGCCGATTTATAGCATGAAGCGCGCACGATGATGCGCCGAAATTCTTAACCGGGCCTTTGCGGCGATTTTTTGCGTGGCCCGCATCTGGCCCGATAAGGCGCTGATACGGCAAGGAAAAGCCGGGCGTACCCGGCTTCACCATTGCGTTCTATGCGTCCTCAGCCGTCATTGCGGCTGCGGCTTGGGTTCTATGCCCGCCTCGCCGCCGGCCTCGGTGCTCTTGCGGCGGCGCGGGCTGCCGGCCTTCGGCACGCCGGACCCGCGCGAGGGCGTGTCGTTGCCCTGATCGCGCGACGGCTTGTTGCCGGCGAGCAGTGCCTTGATCTCGTCGCCCGACAGCGTCTCGTATTCGAGCAGGCCTTCGGCGAGCGTGATCCAGTCCTTCTTCTTCTTCGTCAGGATGCGGGTCGCCTCGGCATAGGCCTCGTCGATCAGCCGGCGCACTTCGGCGTCGATGATCTCAGCCGTCTCTTCCGACACGTTCTGCGTGCGGGCGACGGAATGGCCGAGGAAAACCTCCTCCTGATTCTCGCCATAGGCGACGCGGCCGAGCTTGTCGGAGAAGCCCCATTGCGTGACCATGGCGCGCGCGAGCTTGGTCGCCTGCTGGATGTCGGAGGAAGCGCCGGAGGTGATGTTCTCCTTGCCGAACTTCAGTTCTTCCGCCACGCGTCCGCCCATCATGATGGCAAGACGCGACACCATCCACGTATAGGTGGCCGAATAGCGGTCGCCTTCCGGCAACTGCATCACCATGCCGAGCGCACGGCCGCGCGGGATGATGGTGGCCTTGTGGACCGGATCGGCCTTGGGCACGTTGATCGCGACGATGGCGTGGCCGGCCTCGTGATAGGCGGTATTGGCCTTTTCCTCCGGCGTCATGGCGGAGCGGCGCTCCGCGCCCATCATGATCTTGTCCTTGGCGTCCTCGAACTCCTGCATGGTGACGAGGCGCTTGTTGCGGCGCGCGCCCATCAGCGCCGCCTCGTTGACGAGGTTGGCGAGATCGGCGCCGGAGAAGCCCGGCGTGCCGCGCGCGATCACCTTGAGATCGACATTCGGGGCCAGCGGCACGTTGCGCACATGCACCTTCAGGATCTGCTCGCGGCCGACGATATCCGGGTTCGGCACCACGACCTGACGGTCGAAGCGGCCCGGACGCAGAAGCGCGGGGTCGAGCACGTCGGGGCGGTTGGTGGCGGCGATCAGGATGATCGATTCGTTGGCCTCGAAGCCGTCCATCTCGACCAGCAACTGGTTCAGCGTCTGCTCGCGCTCGTCGTTACCGCCGCCGAGGCCCGCGCCGCGATGGCGGCCGACGGCGTCGATTTCGTCGATGAAGATGATGCAGGGCGCGTTCTTCTTGGCCTGCTCGAACATGTCGCGCACGCGGCTGGCGCCGACGCCGACGAACATTTCCACGAAGTCCGAACCGGAAATGGTGAAGAAGGGCACGTTGGCCTCGCCCGCCACCGAGCGCGCCAGAAGCGTCTTACCCGTGCCGGGAGGGCCGACGAGAAGCACGCCGCGCGGAATCTTGCCGCCCAGCCGCTGGAACTTCTGCGGATCGCGCAGGAACTCGACGATTTCCTCAAGGTCCTGCTTGGCCTCGTCCACGCCCGCCACGTCCTGGAAGGTGACGCGGCCATGCGCCTCGGTCAGAAGCTTGGCCTTGGACTTGCCGAAGCCCATCGCCCCGCGCGAGCCGCCCTGCATCTGGCGCATGAAAAATATCCACACGCCGAGGATCAGGATCATCGGCAGCCAGGACAGGAGGATGCTGACCAGCGAACTGGAACCGTCGCTCTCGGGCCGCGCGGTGATGGTCACGCCCTTGCTTTCGAGGCGCGGGACAAGGCCGGTGTCGCCCGGCGAATAGGTCTGGAAGGCCGCGCCGCTGTCGGAATAGGTGCCGGCAATGCGGTCGCCGGTGATCGTGACCGCCTTCACGCGCCCGTTGGAGATGTCGTCGATGAACTGCGAATAGGAAATTTCACGCGAATTGGTGCGCTGTCCGGGACTCTGGAACAGGTTGAATAATGCGATCAGCAGGAGAGCAATGATCGCCCAGAGGGCGAAGTTGCGATAGTTCGGATTCATGACGGGTCCAATCAATGCCTCGGACATCCCGCGCGCATGACCGCGCGAACGGAACGATGTTGAGCCTAACATAAGAGCGAAGGAGGGCGTTGCCAAGGCGCGGAACACCCGCGTTCGGCTGAATCTTGCGCAACTGGTTTATGAAAAGCGGGATCATGCGGCCAGCGTCCGCCCGATGCGGGTTTCGACCGCCAGCGCCAGCGCGAGATCGTGGCCGGGCAGCACATGGTCGAACAGCGCGAAATGCCGCTGCATGAGGACGCCTTGCGGCAGGCTCTGCCCCGATACGAAAGGTCGCGCGAAAGGCAGGGCCGCGAGCTTGCCGTCGCGGAACAGGGCGGGCAGAACCGCCAATGCCTCGCGCCGCTGCGGATCGACCCCGATGCGGTTTTCCTTCAGGAAGACCGCCAGCGCCTGCAATCCCGGCGCGGCGACCTCGAACGGCACCGCGCCTGCATTATACAGGCGGAAGCGCCCGTCCCAGACGGCATCTTCACCGGGAGGAAGCATGACGGGGCCAAGATTGCGCCGCTCGCGCCGAAAGCGGTGCGGCCCGCCATCCGCGCCGCGCTCCACCAGCGCGCCGCAGAGCGTCAGCCGGGAATTCGTGTCCTCGCCCAGCAGGGCGCGGTCGATGCGCCGGCGCTCGCCGTCGCCGGGCAGGAAGCGGCGTCCTCCGGCAAGTGCGGCCAGAACCCCGGCGAAAAGCAACCGCGCATTGTCCGGCAGGGCCGCATAGATGCCCGCATCGGCCAGCAGCGTGCCGTTCGCGTCGACGGCGAGGCTCGCCGGATCGCCGAGCGCCGCCGCCAGAAGCGCATTGTCGTGCTCGCGCAGGCTCGCCGCCCGCGCCACCTCGGCCAGAACAGCCTGAGAATCAACTTCCGCCGCCGCGCCCATGCGCACGCGCGGGCGCTCGTAGTCCGTGTCGGTATTGCTCGGATCGTCGATCCAGCCGATGCCGCGCCGCCGCAGTTCCTCGCGCAGCGCCTGCCGCGAAACGCCGAGCAGCGGACGGATCAGTTCCACCGGCTTGCCGCCGCCGAAACCGCCAAACCCGGCCTCTGCCGGCCCGAACCCCTCCAGCCACACGCGCGGGGCCATGGCCGCGAGGCCGCGCGCCGCCGCGTGCCCGCTGCTGCGCGCTTTGCGCATCAGGAAAGTCTCGATCTGGTCGTCGCGCGTATGGCCGGTGACGATCGTGTCGGCGCCGGTCTGCAGCGCCGCGCCCACGAGCAGACGGTAGCGCGCCGCGCGCGCCGCCGCCGCGACGCCGGCCGCAGGCTTTTCGCCGTCCCATGCGAGGATGCGGTGCGCGATGCCGTGCCGCGCGCAAAGTGCCGCGACATCCTGCGCCTCCGTGCCCGATTCCGCGCGCAGGCGGTGATCGACCGTCACGGCGACGAGCGGCGGAGCGTGGCGCAGCGTGGCGAGATGATCATGCAGCAGAAACAGGAGCGCCAGCGAATCGCCGCCGCCGGAAACGGCCACGACGATGCCGCGAGAACGCTCCAGCCCGAAGGGGGTGAAGATTTCAGCCGGGGAAAGCCCCACCAGATCGTCGTGCGCCTTATCAGGCGCATTGCGACGATCTATCTCTTTGTTTGAGCATCGGATTTTCCGAAAACCGGCTCCCACTTTTCGGTCCGATGCTCCAGGCGCCCTCATCCGCACTTGTTGCGCTGACGCTCGTCCGCCACGCGCCTGAGGATTGCCGGGGGAGCCTTGGGATAACGCTGCGGAATCTGCGCGAAGGTGGCGCAGCCCACGTCGTGATTGCCCATCTTCTCCAGCGTCATGCCGAGCTTGAACATGTTCTCCGGCGCGCGCCGCGAATTGGGATAGTCGCGCTGGGTGTCGAGGAACACGGTCGCCGCTTCGGGATAGCGGCCCTGATCGTAGATCGATTCGCCGAGCCAGAAGCGGGCCTCCGCCGTCATCGGATCGGAAGGATAGAGCTTCACATGCTTGCGGAAGGCCGCTTCGGCGGCCTTGTAGTCGCCGGCCATCAGATATTGATACGCCGCCTGATAGAGTGCCTTGGGGCCGTCGCCGTCGGCTCCCGCCTTCGCAACATCGGTCCCGCGCGCTTGCCGCTGCGGGGCCCCCGCCGGCGCACCGCCTTGTGGCAAGCCCTGTTCCGGCGGCTGCGGCGCTTCGTTCATGGTCTCGCCGATCACATTGCCGTTACTGTCGAAGCTGATGGAGCCGAGCGAGCGCGGCGGCTGGCCACGCCCCTGCGCGATCTGAGAACCGCCCTGAGAACCGGCTTGAGAACCGGACGCGGCCTGCGCCGGAGCCATGTCGTTGCCGCCACCGCCTTGCAGGGCGGGCTGCCGGTCGGAAGCGGCCTGCTGCGCGGACGCACCTGCGCCCGCTCCGGCGTCGGTGCCGGCCGCAGGTCCGGCATTCGCGCGCTGGCCGGATTCCAGCGCCTGGAAACGGCGCTCGTTGTCCTCCTGCATCTTCTGCATCCGGTCCTGCATTTCGAGAAGCTGGAAATTCATCGCCTCGGTGCGCGCGCCGAGAATGCCGGCGATCTGCCCCACGCTGGTGATGCCCTGCGCGCAGAGATCGGGAGCGGCGGGGCGCGGCGCCTCGTCCGGCGCGGGGCCGCCCTTGGGCGAGGCGATGCCGCGCTTCTTTTCCAGTTCCTGAAAACGGAACTCGTTGTCTTCCTGCGTCTTTTGCAACTGGTTATCGGTCTCGCGAATCTGCGTGTCGATATCCTCGCTCTTGCCGGTGAGGTCGCGCAGAAGTTCCGCGTCCATGGCCGCACCCTGCCCGGCATAGCTGCCGCTCGCCGACCCGGCATTCATGTCGCGCATCGCCTCGTCGAGCACCCGCGTCGAGCCGAGATTGAGATTGGCCGGCGCGTCGCCGCCCCTGCCCTTTTCCAGAACGCGGAACCGGGCGTCGTTGTCGCGCTGGATGCGCACCATCTTGTCGCGAAGCTGGAGGATGCGGGCATAATCCTGCGCGTTCTGCTGGGCGAGGCTGCACGCTTCCTGCGAGCCGGGACCGCCGGCCTGCGCCACAAGAACCTCCCCGCTTGAGACGGAACCCGCGGCCAGCGCCGGAACGCCTGCCAGAAACGGCAGCATGACGGCCGCCAGCGTCATTTTACCCATTGCTGTCCTCATTTTTCGCCCTGGTCCGTCGCCCTGCCTGCTGTCACGCCAATTTTCCGGAAATGCTTTATGACACCGCCGCCTTGGCCAAATTTTGTCGAAGCGGCCCTTTTGTTCGAACATCGGATTTTCCGCAAACCGGATTCCACTTTCCGGTCCGATGCTCCAGCCCCGCGTATAAACGAAAAAAGCGGTCCGAAGACCGCTTTTCCCGCGATTCGGCGATTACCGCTATATCAGCTTCCCGCACCGTTGAGAACGGTGACGGCACGGCGGTTCTGCGACCAGCACGAGTCGTTGTCGCAGACGGCGACCGGCCGCTCGTTGCCGTAGGAGATGGTGCGCATGCGGTTCATCGCGACGCCGTGCGCGGCGAGGAAGTCGCGCGTGGCGACGGCGCGGCGCTGACCGAGCGCGAGGTTGTATTCGCGCGTGCCGCGTTCATCCGCATGGCCTTCGATGGTGACCGAATATTGCGGGTAGCGCTGCAGCCACTGGGCCTGCTTGATGAGCGTCTGCTGAGCGTCGGGGCGGATCAGCGACGAATCGAGATCGAACAGGATGCGGTCGCCGACATTGACGGTGAAATCCTGCGAGGTTCCGGGCGTGGCCGCACCTGCGCCCAGGCCGAGATCGCCGGCGCTGTTGGGAAGGTTTTTCTTCGAGGCACAGCCGGCGACGGCGAGCGACATGAAAAGGGCGATAGCGATCGGGCTACGTGCAATCGACTGGATGCGGCGCATGGGCCGAAGCTCCTTAAGATTTGATGTTCCTGTGTTACCGTCCAATAATCATATCGGGGTTAACGCGGGCTCAAGAAGTATGGTTAATATTCTCTTGCGGCCAGATGCAACCGATATTTCAGGTTGCGGTCTGTTTCAGGCTTTGGCGATAAAATGCGGCGGAAACAGGGCTCGATGCTCCGAATTGTGGCAAATGAAAATGAAAAGGCGCGGAGCCTGCTGCATCGGCCCGAAAATCGGAATCGATTT
Organism: Rhizobiales bacterium 63-22; assembly: GCA_001898995.1. GTDB lineage: Bacteria > Pseudomonadota > Alphaproteobacteria > Rhizobiales > Rhizobiaceae > Brucella. The sequence goes on from MKVZ01000008.1 coordinate 45,757, forward strand.
TCGGGCCGATGCGTCGTTTCAATAGGCTGGAGCGCCCTTGAAATATCGGCTTTGACGATCCGAATCCGGCCTATTCCAGCAGCGGCGACCATGCCGGGTCGGAGGCGAAGTTCGGCGTATGGATCTGGCGCTCGTTGCGGCCGGTGAGATCGATCGTATAGAGCTTCGGCCCCGGCGCGCCGGCGTCCTTGCGGAAGAACATCAGCACGCGGCCGTTCGGTGCCCATGTCGGGCCTTCGACGTGGAAGCCGGAGGACAGCACACGCTCGCCCGAGCCGTCGGGCTTCATCACGCCGATGACGAACTGGCCCTGCGACTGCTTGGTGAAGGCGATGTAGTCGCCGCGCGGCGACCACACGGCGGTCGAATAGGTGCCGTCGCCCTGCGAGATGCGGTGCTGGTTGGAGCCGTTCGCGTTCATCACGTAGATTTGCGGGCGGCCGCCGCGGTCGGACACGAACGTGATCTGCGAGCCGTCCGGAGAATAGGCGGCGCTGGTGTCGATGGCCTGCGCGTCGGTCAGGCGCGTGGTGGTGCGGCTGCGCAGGTCCATCGTGTAGATATTGGCGCTGCCGTCGTCGCGCAGCAGGCTCATGATGACCTTCTGCCCGTCGGGCGAGAAGCGCGGCGCGATCGTCATGCCGGGGAAATTGCCGACCATCTCGCGCTGGCCGGTTTCCAGTTGCAGCAGATAGACGCGCGGCTGGCCGCTGGCGAACGACATATAGGTCAGTTCCTGCCGGTTGGGCGAGAAGCGCGGGGTCAGCACGATATCGCGGCCGTCGGTGAGATAGCGCACATTGGCGCCGTCCTGATCCATGATGGCGAGGCGCTTGATGCGCTTCTGCATCGGGCCGGATTCGTCCACGAAGACGATGCGGCTGTCGAAATAGCCCTTCTCGCCGGTCAGGCGCTCATAGATGGCGTCGGCGATGATATGGGCCACGCGCCGCCAGTTGTCGGGCGTGGTGAAGAACTGCTGGCCGACGAGCTGCTGGCCGGCGAACGTGTCCCACAGGCGGAATTCCGCCTTGAGCCTGCCGTCCGGCTGCCGGGTGATGCGGCCGGTGACGAGCGCCTGCGCATTGATGACCTTCCAGTCGTCGAAGCGGGGAGCCGCGTCCGGGTTGGAGATCTTCTCGATGAAGGCGCTCTTGTTGATCGGCGCGAACAGGCCGGACCGTTCGAGGTCGGCGGCGATGACGGATGAAATGTTCGGGCCGAGCTGGTCCGCCGACAGGAAATCGGTGATCGCGATCGGCAACGGCTCGATCACGCCCTTGTTGATGTTGATCTCGACCGCCGCACGCGCCGGCAGGCTGCAAGCGAAGCTCGCGGCGGCCACACAGGCGAAAGCCGCAAGGACTGCGCCGATCTTGGTTCTCATGATGCCGATCTTCATAATTTCCGGGGCCTCTTCGTCTTGGTCTTTCAATGGTTCTGTGTCGGCAGGGGCTGCCTTGATCTGGTATCTGGCCGGTTCTGGCCGGGAAATCCGGTCAGAACATGTCGCTGGGGTCGAAATTGACGGTTACGTCCGACCATGTGTCATATTTGTCGGCGGGCAGGTTGTAGGGAGCGCAGCGCTGCACGGCGCGGCGCGCGCTGTCGGCCGCCGCCTGAGCGACGGTGCTGTCGCCGCCGCCGCGCGACGACACTTCCGGGATGCCTTCCACCTGGCCGGACTGGGTCAGGTGCATCTTGACGGTCACGATCAGCCCCTGCGCGTCGGCGGCGCCGGCGGGCACGGCCCAGCACTTGGAGATGGCGCCGCGCAACGCGTCGATCTCGCTCTGGCTGAGCTTGGAGCCGCCGGTGGTCTTCTTGCCGCCGAAGGAAGCCCGGTCCGTCGAGCGCTTCGCGCCGCCGCCGGCCGCCTTCTGCTGGTTGAGCAGCGCCGTCACCTCGTCGGCGATGGCGTCCTTCTTGGCCTGCGAGGTCTGCGGCGCGGACTTGCTCTGCTTGCGGTCCTCGGTCGGCTTCTCGTCCGCCGTCTTGTCGGGCTTCGGCGGCGTCGGCCGCTGCTGCGGCTGCGGCACCTTGTCCGGCAGCTTGGGCGTATCCGGGTCCGGCTTGTCCGCCTGCTTCTGGATCGCCTCCGCCACCGGGTCGGGCTTCACCTCCGCCTTCGGCTGGGGCTGTGGCTTGGGCTCCGGTTTCGGTTCCGGCTTGGGTTCGGGTTTCGGCGCCGGCTTGGGCTCCGGCTCCGGTTTCGGCTCGGGCTTGACGTCCGGCTGCTTCACCGGCTCCGGCTGCGCCTTGGCCTCCTGCGCCGTCTCGACGGGCTCGGGTTTGGCATTGGGGATCGGCGGCGTCTTCAGATCCTGATTGTTGTCGCCGACATTCTGGGCATTCTCGACCGTCTTCGGCTTGGTGGTCGGCTTGGGCGAGGACTTGTCCGTCTTGGGCGCGGTCTTCTCGCCCTGCTGGATTTGCGTCAGTTCGGACATCGGCACGATATCGACCGGCATCGACTCCATATCCTGCATGTCGAACGGCTGCGGCGCGGAAAAGGAAAAGAACGCCAGCACGAGCACGATGACGTGGAGCGCAATGGATGATGTGAGGCCGGCCTTCATGATGGCGTCAGCTATCCCTGCTCCGGAAGTGAGACGAGGCCGATATTCTTGAATCCGGCCGAGGAAATGCGCGCCATGACCTTCATGACGGTGCCGTAATCGGCATCCTTGTCGCCGCGCACGAAGATGCGCTCGTTATAGCCCGTCTTGGCGATGGCCTGAAGACGCGGCACCACCTCGTCGATGGCGACCTCGGTGTCCTGCAGATAGACCTTGCCGTCCTTGTTGACCGATACGGTGATGGGCTGCGTGTCGGAATTGAGCGCCTTGGCCTGCGTGTCCGGCAGGTCGATGGGCACGCCGACGGTGAGCAGCGGCGCGGAGACCATGAAGATGATGAGCAGCACCAGCATCACGTCCACGAAGGGCGTGACGTTGATTTCGCTCATCAATGCCTTCCTGCGGCCGCGCCTGCCACGGCGCCCGCCCGACATTCCCTGATTTCCGACCGACATGCCCATATGATGGCTTCCCGAAATCCAAAGCATTTCCAGCAAAATTGCGCAGCGGTTTTGCGTAGGATAATGCGTAAAAACAAAGAGATAGAGCGGCTCCACGATTCCGTTCAAACAGGAACCGCTCTAGAATTGGCGTTGGTGCCGGACCGCGGCGCGGGCGGTTCCGGCCAAGGGCGCCGCTCAGTTACGGGCGCTCAGCTTCTCATCGATTTGCCGCGACAGTATGGCGGAGAACTCGTCGGCGAAGCCTTCGAGCTTGCCGTTAATCTTGCCCGCGTCGCTCGACAGCTTGTTGTAGGCGATGACGGCGGGGATGGCGGCGAGCAGGCCGATGGCGGTGGCGAGCAGCGCCTCCGCGATGCCCGGCGCCACGACCGCGAGGCTGGTGTTCTTCGACGCCGCGATGGACTGGAAGGCGGTCATGATGCCGACCACGGTGCCGAACAGGCCGATGAAGGGCGCGGCCGAACCCACCGTGGCGAGGAAGCCGAGGCGCGAATCCAGCTTGTCGCTCTCGCGCGCCAGCGCCACGTCCATCGCCTTGTCGATGCGCATCTGCAGGCCGATCGGCGAGCGCGCGCCCTTCTCGAAACTCTTCTTCCATTCGCGCATGGCGGCCATGAAGATCGAGGCCATGCCGGCGGTGCGCCGCTCGCTCAGGGTGCGGTAAAGCTCCTCCAGCGACTGGCCCGACCAGAAGACCTGCTCGAAACGGTCGATGGCGCGGCGCGCGCGCCCGTAGGCGATCGTCTTGTCCACCACGATGGCCCAGGTCCATACCGAGGCGAAAAGCAGGCCGAGCATGACCAGCTTGACCACCCAGTTCGCCTGCATGAACAGGCCCCAGAGTGTGACATTGGCGACCGGAGCCGCTAACGCAAGATTTTCCATCGATCCACCGTTGATCCAACGTTCCGGGGCCTCGCCGGTCCGAACCAACCGGACCGCCGCCCCGACCTTCTGTTTCCCGCATTTGCCGACGCAAAACCGCTATGCGCTTTTGCTGGAAATGCCCGTGTCTTTCGCATTTCCGGCGCATCCCGCGCCGCCACCGTTTCCGCGCATGGCTGGATTTCGACCCTGAAACCTCACGCGCTTGTTACGGTTAATTTTGGTGAAAGGAAGGCGCTGCGCATGGCGCCCGCCGTTCAGCCGATTCCGTCAGCACGATTCATCGAATATTATGGTTAAGGATGTGTTAGCAACGGCGCGGACAGCCGAAAATGGCCAGCTATTTCGCGTCCTGCGCGCCGGTGAAGGCGTCGCGCCACTCGTCCGGGATGCGGCGGGGCTGGCCTTCCTTCGTGATCATCACCGCCTCGACGCGCGCCTGCGACAGAAGCCGCCCCTCGCAGGTGATCTGCTGCGCCATGATGACGCGCGCGCCGCGAATCTCGCTCACCCGCGTCTCGATCAGAATCAGGTCGTCCATGCGCGCCGGGGACTTGTAGTCGATCTCCATGCGCCGCACGACCCAGACCATTTCCTCGCCGAGCGCGCCTTCCGCAAGCTCGATGTGATGCACGTCCTGAAGCCGCAGGAAATCGGTGCGTCCGCGCTCGTAGAACTCCAGATACCGCCCGTGATAGACGAAGCCGGAAAAATCCGTGTCGGCATAATAGATGCGCGCTTCGAGATAGTGCGTGCCGTTTCTCAGCGTGCCGGAAACGGCATGATTGTTAACGGCGTGGTTATTTCTGTCGCTCATTCGTCTTCCGTGAAAAGCCCGAACTGGCTCTGCTGCACGATTTCGGCGGGTGCC
>MKVZ01000008.1:50564-125690 GCA_001898995.1 Rhizobiales bacterium 63-22
ATATGCTGCCAGGCCACCGCCGTCAGCACGCGGCCGCGCGGCGTGCGCTGCAAAAAGCCCTGCTGGATGAGATAGGGCTCGATGATATCCTCGATGGCGTCGCGCGGCTCGGACAGGCCCGCCGCGATGGTCTCGATGCCGACCGGGCCGCCACCGAAATTGCGCGCGATCATGTCGAGATAGCGCCGGTCGAGCTGGTCCAGGCCGCGGCTGTCCACTTCGAGCCGCGACAGCGCCTCGTCGGCGATCCTGCGGTCGACGATCTCGGCCCCGGCCACCAGCGCGAAATCGCGCACGCGCCGCAACAGCCGCCCGGCGATGCGCGGCGTGCCGCGCGAGCGCCGCGCCACTTCCAGCGCGCCGTCCGGCGAGATGCCCATCTGCATGATGCGCGCGCCGCGCCGCACGATATATTCCAGTTCATCGACCGTATAGAAATTGAGCCGCACCGGAATGCCGAAGCGGTCGCGCAGCGGCGTGGTCAGAAGGCCGAGCCGGGTGGTGGCGGCGACCAGCGTGAACTTCGCCAGATCGATCTTGACCGAGCGCGCCGCCGGCCCCTCGCCGATGATGAGGTCGAGCTGGAAATCGCCGCGGCTGTCCACTTCGAGCCGCGACAGCGCCTCGTCGGCGATCCTGCGGTCGACGATCTCGGCCCCGGCCACCAGCGCGAAATCGCGCACGCGCCGCAACAGCCGCCCGGCGATGCGCGGCGTGCCGCGCGAGCGCCGCGCCACTTCCAGCGCGCCGTCCGGCGAGATGCCCATCTGCATGATGCGCGCGCCGCGCCGCACGATATATTCCAGTTCATCGACCGTATAGAAATTGAGCCGCACCGGAATGCCGAAGCGGTCGCGCAGCGGCGTGGTCAGAAGGCCGAGCCGGGTGGTGGCGGCGACCAGCGTGAACTTCGCCAGATCGATCTTGACCGAGCGCGCCGCCGGCCCCTCGCCGATGATGAGGTCGAGCTGGAAATCCTCCATGGCCGGATAGAGGATTTCCTCCACCGCCGGGTTGAGGCGGTGGATTTCGTCGATGAACAGCACGTCGCGCTCTTCGAGATTGGTGAGCAGCGCCGCCAGATCGCCCGCCTTGGCGATGACGGGACCGGACGTGGAGCGGAAATTGACGCCCAGTTCCTTGGCCATGATCTGCGCCAGCGTGGTCTTGCCGAGGCCGGGAGGGCCGACGAACAGCACATGGTCCAGCGCCTCGCCGCGCGCCTTGGCCGCCTCGATGAACACCTTGAGGTTGGCGCGCGCCGCCGCCTGCCCGACGAAATCGCCGAGCGTCTGCGGGCGCAGCGTATTGTCTTCGTCCGCGCGCCGGTCGGCATCGATGAGGGGATTGCGGTCGCTCATGCCTCCCTCCTCGCATGGAGCCGTCGTTCAGGCAAGCCTTTCACCGCGACAGTTCCTTGAGGCCGAGGCGGATGAGCTTCGCCGAATCCGCGCCCTCGCCCGCCTGCTTCAGCGCCGCCGCCACGGCATTGGCCGCCTGATCGCGCGAATAGCCGAGATTGGCGAGCGCGGACACCGCGTCCGACACCGGCGCGGGCGCGGCACCGGCGCCAAGCTCCTGCTTCAGCCCGATCGTGCCGCCCGCCTCGCCCGCGAAGGCGGGGGCCTTGTTCTTGAGTTCCGTGACGATGCGCTCCGCCACCTTCTTGCCCACGCCCGGCGCGCGAGACACCATGGCGATATCGCGCAGCGCGATGGCGTTGGCGAGTTCGGACGGCGAAAGCGTGCCGAGCACGGCGAGCGCCACCTTGGCCCCCACCCCCTGCACGTTCTGCAGCAGGCGGAACCATTCGCGCTCAAGCTGCGAGCCGAAGCCGTAGAGGCGGATCATGTCCTCGCGGACATAGGTTTCGATGAAAAGCACCGCCGCCTCGCCCGCGCCGCCGAGATTGCCGAGCGTGCGCGCCGAGCAGAAGGCGACATAGCCGACGCCATGCACGTCGATGACGGCGTGGTCCTCCGCGATTTCGTCGATGACGCCTTTCAGCTTGCCGATCATTCCGCCTACCCCGTTAGTGGAACAAATTTGACATTTGCATCTCATTGGACATCGAGCGACGAGCAAATGTCAAATTTAAAAGTTCCACTAAATAATTAAAAGTACTAGTGGTTTTTCAATTCCGACATTTGCTCCCACGCTTGTATCGAACGAATGCAAATGTCGGAATCAAACCGCTAGAAGCGCCTGCATGCGCCGGGCGCTGACGATGCTCTGCCGGTGATGGGCGTGGCAGATGGCCACGGCCAGCGCGTCGGCGGCGTCGCTGGTGTCGAAGGTGGCGCGCGGCATCAGCACCTTGACCATCATGTGAATCTGCTGCTTCTCGCCGTGGCCGACGCCGATCACCGTCTTCTTGACCGCGTTGGGCGCATATTCGGCCACCGGCAGCCCGGCCTGCGCGGGCGCCAGCAGCGCGATGCCGCGCGCCTGCCCCAGTTTCAGCGTGGCGGTGGCGTCCTTGTTGACGAAAGTATGCTCCACCGCCGCCTCGTGCGGCATGTAATCGTGCAGCACCCCGGCCAGCCCCTCGTGAAGCTGGCAAAGACGCGAGGCGAGGTCCATCTCGCCGTCCGACGTCACCGTGCCCGACGCGACGAAGGAGAGCGAATTGCCGAGCGTATCGACAATGCCCCATCCCGTGCGGCGCAGGCCCGGATCGATGCCGATGATGCGAATCGTTTCCTTCATGCGTGAACCCTATCCCGTGACGGGTTCACTTGACAGCATAAAAGTGAACAAAAGAGAAACAGATCGGGCTTATGAGGCGGCGAAAGCCGTTTTCAGCAGGCTGATCTGTTCGGACACCGGATTGCCGCGCGCGCTGTCCGAAAGGGGCACGATCTCGCCATAGACCTCGCGGTCCATGCGGCGCACCCGCGCCTGAAGGCGCAGGGAGCGGGCGATGAGATCGGTGAAGCCGGCGGGCAGTTCGCTCCAGCCGGTCGCGACATCGCCCGCCGAGGGCGTGTCGAGCCGCACCTTGGCCTTTTCGGCGGCGATCTGCGGGCGGCTCATCTCGCCGCTGCGCGCGGCGCGCTGGAGCAGGAGCCACGAGGCGACCTGCATCAGCCGCGTGGTGAGGCGCATGGATTCGGCGGCATAGAGCGTGGCGGCCTGCGGCGAAAGCCCGCGCGCCTCGGTACGGCCCTCGCCGTCGAGATAGCACGCCGCCTCCTCGACCATCTCCATGCCCTCGGCATAGATCGGCTTGAACGAATCCGAAAAAGCCATGCGCTCGGCAAGGCTCACCATGTTGCCCGGTATATCACCGGGTATCCGGCCCTGTTCGCTGCTCACGTCCTGTACCCTGCACCGTCGCCCGCATGATTTCCATCCGGGGCGTTTCCATCACCATTGGCAGCCGTTCGACCATGCCGGACGCCGGTTGGAAACAGCCATGCCGTGAAAATCCCCGACAGACTGCACCTTCATGCACTGCCGCGCAAGAACATGTTTAACGGAAGGTTAACGAAATCCACTAGTGGAACGAATTCGACATTCGCCTCCCGTTCGACCTAGGCGACGAGCAAATGCCGGAATCAAACCGCTAGGCGTTCGGCGCGGCCCGCAGGCGCCGCCGCGGCCAAAAAAAAGAGCCGCAAAGGCGGCTCTCGGAGTTTAACAGGGAGGCGTCAAACAAAGTGGCGGAACCACTCGGTAAGAATCCAGCCGAACTGGATGAAGAGCATTGAACATTCTTAACATTAATAAATGGTTAATTTCCTGGCCATCCGGCAAAATTATTGCCGGATGGCTGCGCCCTATCAGGACTGCTGCATGGCGGGGCGGGCGTTGCCGCGTGCCGGTTCGGCGGGCTTCGCCTTGGCGGCGGCGCCCTTGCCGCCCCAGCCGATGGTCGGCAGCCATTCGAGATAATAGGCAAGCGCGAACTGCATCACGATGCCGGTGGCGATCAGCAGCGTGTCATAGGGCAGGCCGCCCGGATTGACCTGCTTGAGCACCTGCGAAACCATGGCGAGCAGCGTGCCGGCGACGAAGACCGGCAGCGAATGCTTGCCTAGGATGGCCAGCGGATGGTCCGGCGCGGTGCGCGCGATGTTGGAGAGACCCGGCACCACGGCGATCAGATAGGCGAGCGCCAGAATGTGCAGGAGACGCGGGGCCGACAGGAAGGTCTTGTCGAAGCCGGTCAGCACCGGCGGCAGGCCCATGGAGATATCGATGCCCCACAGATTCAGCCGCACCCACGCCAGCGCCAGCACCACATAGGCGACGGCGAGCGCCACCAGCGCCGGATGCGTGGACAGCCTGCCGCCGCGCCGCACATGGAGGACGCCGGCGACGCCGATCGCGAACAGGAACTGCCAGGACAGCGGATTGAGGAACCACACGCCTTCGGTCGGATAGTTCGCCGGCGCGACATGATAGAGGCCGGCCAGCAGCCAGACCGTGCCCGAGACGGCAAGCATCAGCCGCAGGCTGATCCGCGCCAGAAGCAGCAGCAGCGGCATGAAGAGCAGCATCGCCGCATACATGGACAATATGTTGTTGTAGCCGAGCTGGTGGCCGAGCGTGACGATGCCGAACAGCGCCTGCACCGGCTGCTTGACCAGCGGGGCGATATTGATCTCCGTCAGGAGATCGGGACGCTTGAGGAACAGCGCCGCCGAGGCGAAGATGGCGATGGTCACCATGGTCGTCATGATATGCGTGATATAGAGCACGCCGGCGCGCCGCCACATCTTGAGCGAAAGCAGCAGGCGGTTGCCGGGCGCGAACTTGGACCCGTAGGCCAGCGCGATCGCCATGCCGGAGATGAGCACGAAGCCTTCCGCCGAATCGGAGAAGCCGAAATTGCGCGTCGTGAAGTTCTCGTAGATGGTGCCGGGCACATGGTTGATGAAGATCGTCAATAGCGCCAATGCGCGGAACACGTCGATGCGCGTGTCGCGCATCGGTGCAGCCGGGACGGCACCCATCCCTCTCATGTCCCCGACATTCATGCTTGCAATATTCATGGCCTGCCTGTCTCCATGGGAAATCCGCGTCCGTATCGCGGCGCCCGCACCGCGCCTCTCGATTCGAAGCGCAAACTGGGCTTATATCCGCAATAATCCGGGCGAAACCGGGTTGGTTCCGATCAACTTTCGTTCCAGTCCATAATATAATGCCAGAAGAAGGCCGAAATGCCGCTCTTGGTGCCGCCGGCCCTCCCTAGGCAATCGGCCGAAAACCGGTTTCCACTTTGCGGTCCGATGTTCTAAAGAGGAACCGGCGCGCCGCCCGAATTCCATCATGTTTTTCACGTTAGGCTTGGTCCATGAACGCATCCGCCCCGACAATCGAGACTAAAGGCGAGACTAAAGGCGAGACCGAACGCTGCCGCATCGTGCTGGTCGCCCCACCGCTGGCCGACGGCGCGCGGCTGGCCGCGCTGCTCACGGCCGCGCTTTCCGGCGGCGACGTGGCGAGCGTGATTCTCGACGGCGGCGACCTCGACGAGGCGACGTTTCAGGCCGCGGCCGAAAAGGCCGTGCCGGTCATACAGCAGAAGGGTGCGGCGGCGCTGATCCTCAACGATACGCGCATCGCCGGGCGCAGCGGAGCCGACGGCATCCATGTCGAAGGCCCCCTGACGGAGGTCGCCGAAACGATCGACCGGCACGCGCCGAAGCTGATCGTCGGCGCGGGCAACCCGCGCGACCGCCACAGCGCGATGGAGATCGGCGAGTTGCAGCCCGATTACGTCTTCTTCGGCAAGCTCGGCGCCGACAACAAGCCGGACCCGCATCCGCGCAATCTCTCGCTGGCCGGCTGGTGGTCGGAGATGATGCAGGTCCCCAGCATCGCGCAGGCGGGCGGCGCGCTCGAAAGCGCCGTGGCGGCGGCGGCCACCGGCGCGGATTTCGTGGCGCTCGGCCGCGCGGTGTTCGAGGCCGCCGACCCGGCGGAGGCGGTCGCGGCGGCCAACCGCCTGCTCGACGAGCACGCGCCGCGTTTCGAGAACTGAAAGGCCGGGCGTCGATCCATGCTCATGAAGACGACACTCCCAACCGCCGTCCTGACCGCACTCTCGATTCTCTGCTCGGCGGGCGTGGCCGCGTCCGCTCCTGCCGCGACCGGCCAGCACGCGACAATCCTGAACGGCACCGGGAACGGCAAGGAGCGCAAGGGCGACAAGCCGGTCATGCTGCCGCAGCCGGCCACGACCGACCCCATGCCGTCGATCGATCCGCGGCGTTTCGGCGACACGCCGCCTGACCTGGCTTTCGGTGCCTACCAGCGCGGGCTTTACCTTACCGCCTTCAACCTCGCCATGCCGCAGGCGGAGGCCGGCGACGCCGCCTCGCAGACGCTGGTGGCGGAAATCTATGCGCGCGGGCTCGGCGTTCCCGCCGACCAGAAGAAGGCCGCCGAATGGTACGGCAAGGCCGCGGCGCAGGGCGTCACCGAGGCGGAGTTCCGTTATGCGGCGCTGCTGCTTCAGGGCATCTATGTGAAGAAAGACCCGGAAAAGGCCACCAGACTGATGAAGGAAGCCGCCGAGGCCGGCAACGCCAAGGCGCAGTTCAACTATGGCGAGCTTCTGATGATGAAGCACCCCGGCACGCCGGGCCTCGATCTCGCTTTCCCGTGGTTCGGCAAGGCGGCGGATACCGGCCTGCCCGACGCCCAGTATGCGCTCAGCCAGATTTATGCCAACGGCACCGACAAGATCGCCCGTGACGACATCAAGGCGCGCTCCTATCTGCTGAAAGCCGCCCGCGGGGGCTACGACACGGCGCAGTACGATCTGGGGCGCTGGCTGGTCGACGGACGCGGCGGCGAGCGCAATTACAAGCAGGGCTTCGGCTGGATGTCGCTCGCCGCCCGCAACGGCACGGTCATGGCGCAGGCATGGCTGGCGCGGCTTTACCGCGACGGCCTCGGCACCGACGGCGATCTGGTCAAGGCGGCGGCGTGGTATATCGTCGCCCAGCGCGCCGGCTTCCACGCGCCCGACCTCAACGACATGATGGACGGGCTCGCCGACGAGCAGATGAAGCAGGCCATCGCAACCGCGAACGGGCTGCGCGTGCGGTAGAAGCGGTAGACCCGACGCCGAATATCGCGCCTCCTGCCCGGTTTTTGAGCGCCCCGGCTTGCGCGCGGCGCTGTTTTGTGGTCTTGGAGACGCCGGTTATCGCGGTTCGGCCATTAGGCTGGATCGACATTCAGGTTTCGGGCGTCGCGTGAGGGAATTTTGTTCCTGAACAGGAGAACAGACCGAGATGGTGTGTACCACCATGAGGGCTGTTCGACGCATTCAGGGACAAAATTCACCACGTCCCGAAGGGATATGGTGAAAATCGCCCATTTTGGCGTCGTGAAACCGCGACGGGGGAACCACCCCGCTTTCGGTTCCACTCCTAAAACTGGGAAGATTTTCAGCCATACCACGCTCCAAACCCTGAGTGTCAATCCAGCCTAACGCCCCGCATCAGGTTTCACATCATTCCCGGATCGAGCACATGAAGATCAATGGCAACGAAATCCGTCCCGGCAACGTCATCGAGCATGACGGCGGCCTGTGGGTGGCGGTCAAGACCAACGCCGTCAAGCCCGGCAAGGGCGGCGCCTACAATCAGGTCGAACTGAAGAACCTCATCAACGGCACCAAGCTCAACGAACGCTTCCGCGCCGCCGAGACGGTCGAGCGCGTGCGCCTCGAACAGAAGGATTTCTCCTTCCTCTACGAGCAGGGCGAAGCGCTGATCTTCATGGACACCGAATCCTACGAGCAGCTCGAACTCCAGAAGGATTTCGTCGGCGACCGCGCCGCCTTCCTTCAGGACGGCATGATGGTGACGGTGGAACTCTACGAGGAAAAGCCGATCGGCATCCGCCTGCCCGATCAGGTGACGCTCGCCATCACCGAGGCCGATCCGGTCGTCAAGGGCCAGACCGCCGCTTCCTCCTACAAGCCGGCCGTGCTCGAAAACGGCATCCGCATCCTCGTGCCGCCCTTCATCGAATCGGGCGAGCGCGTGATCGTGGACACCAACGAACTGACCTATATCAGCCGCGCCTGATGCTATCTTGGCGGCGTCCTGAAACGGACGCCGCAGTCCGGCCCCGGCCGCGACCGTTCTTTGTCAGTTTCCCAGCTTTCTTTCCCGCGTCGCCGCGCCCCAATGGTCGCGCGCCGCCTCCATCGAGGATCATTCCCATGGCCCGTTCAGCCCTTCTCAACGTTATGGTTCAGGCCGCCATGAAGGCCGGACGCAGCCTCGCCCGCGATTTCGGCGAGGTGCAGAACCTGCAAGTCTCGCTGAAAGGCCCCGGCGACTATGTCAGCCAGGCCGACCGCCGCGCCGAGCAGATCATCCATGCCGAACTGTCGCGCGCGCGGCCCGATTTCGGCTTCCTGATGGAGGAATCCGGCGAGATCGAGAGCAAGGACGGCCAGCACCGCTGGCTGGTCGACCCGCTCGACGGCACCACCAATTTCCTGCACGGCATTCCGGTCTTCGCCGTCTCCATCGCGCTGGAGCGGCAGGGCCAGATCGTTGCCGGCGTGATCTACAATCCGGCGATGGACGAGCTTTACACCGCCGAGCGCGGCGGCGGCGCCTTCCTTAACGACCGCCGCCTGCGCGTGGCGGCGCGCAGCAAGCTGACCGACACGGTGATCGGCACGGGCATCCCCCATCTGGGGCGCGGCCATCACGGCCATTATCTGGTCGAGCTGCGCAATGTCATGACCGAGACGGCGGGCATCCGCCGCATGGGCGCGGTGGCGCTCGACCTCGCCTTCGTCGCCGCCGGGCGGCTCGACGGCTTCTGGGAGGACGGCATGAACCCGTGGGACCTGGGCGCGGGCATAATCCTGATCCGCGAGGCCGGCGGCTTCGTCTCGGACAAGCACGGCGGACAGGAAATCTTCGGCACGAAATCCATCGTCGCCGGCAACGAGGCGATCCACGCCGCTCTCCTGAAAACGCTGCGCAAGCCGATCTGATCCCGCTTCAGGAATTTCGCATCGAGGCTGTCGCGATCCGCGCATCGTCCCAAAAATCGATTCCGATTTTCGGAGCGATGCGCTAGGCTCCGCGCTAATAACAGCCACGGAGCGCAACGCATGAGCGAATTCAGGGATACGAGGGAAAGACTGGAAGACGGCCGCAATTATGATCCCTATCGCCTGAGCAGCCCGCGCATCGTCATCCTGTCCATGGCGATCTTCATCATCATCGTCGCCTTTCTGGCGGCGACGCTGATGCGCCAGATCCATCGATTCTTCATCACCAATCCGGGGCTGAACGGCCTCATCCTCGGCGTTCTTCTGGTCGGCATATTGCTCGCCTTCGCGCAGGTGCTGCGCCTTCTTCCGGAAATACGCTGGGTCAATTCCTTCCGCGACGGCGACCGCAGCGCCCGACCGCCGGTGCTGCTGGCGCCGATGCGCGCGCTGATCGGGCGGCGGCAGTCCATGGCGCTCTCCACCGTCTCCATGCGCTCGATCCTCGACTCCATCGCCACGCGCCTCGACGAAAGCCGCGACATCTCGCGCTATCTGGTCGGCCTGCTGGTGTTCCTCGGCCTGCTCGGCACCTTCTGGGGCCTGCTGGAAACGGTCGGCTCCATCGGCCACACCATCCAGACGCTCGATCCCGGCTCCGGCAGCACCAGCGACATGCTCGACGCGCTGAAATCCGGCTTGCAGGCGCCGCTGACGGGCATGGGCACGGCGTTCTCCTCCTCGCTGTTCGGCCTTTCCGGCTCGCTCATCCTCGGCTTCCTCGACATTCAGGCGGGCCGGGCGCAGAACCGGTTCTATACGGAACTGGAGAACTGGCTTTCCTCCGTCACCGATCTCGGCTCCGACCTCAACGCCGACAATGGCGGCGCGGAGGATATCCGCGTTCTGGCCGAGCGCTTGCAGAACCTGCAAGGCGGCGATCCCGCCAGCCAGCGCACGGCGGCAGCGCTCGCCAACCTCGCCGAGGGCATTCAGGGCCTCGTCAGGAATATGCGTCAGGAGCAGCAGATGATGCGCGACTGGGTGGAAAAGCAGGCCGACGAACAGCAGGCCCTGCGCAAGACGCTGGAGCGGCTTTCCGGCACCGCGCGCCCAAATAACGTAAAGCAGGACGAGGGCAAGCCCCACACCGGATCGGGCGCCAAATCCGGCGGCGAGGCGGAGTAGGCCCATGGCGCTGGCCCGCAACCGCCGCCCGCAGCGGCATATCGACTACTGGCCGGGCTTCGTCGACGCGCTGACGACGCTGCTGCTGTCGATCATGTTCCTGCTCACCGTCTTCGTGCTGGCGCAGTTCCTGCTCAGCCGCGAGGTCGGCAGCAAGGACAGCGCGCTCGCCCGCCTCAACAGCCAGATACAGGAACTGACGCAGCTTCTTTCGCTGGAGCGCAGCAACAAGCAGGACCTGCAGGACACGATCGCGAATCTGCAAGCCTCGCTGTCCTCCTCCGAGAGCGAGCGCTCGCGCCTGCAAGGCCTGCTCAACGAAGGGGCCGGCGCAGGCGCGGCGGCGCAACAGCGCGCCGGCGAACTCTCCGCCAGCCTCGACGCGGAAAAGCAGGTCAGCGCCCGCGCCCTGTCGCAGGTCGAACTTCTCAACCAGCAGATATCCGCCCTGCGCCGCCAGATCGCCGCGCTTGAGGACGCGCTCAACGCCTCCGAGACGCGCGACAAGGAATCCAACGCCAAGATCGCCGATCTCGGCAAGCGGCTCAACGTGGCGCTGGCGCAGCGTGTGCAGGAGCTGAACCGCTACCGCTCCGATTTCTTCGGACGCCTGCGCGAGATTCTCGCCGACAAGCAGAATATCCGCATCGTCGGCGATCGTTTCGTGTTCCAGTCGGAGGTGCTGTTCCCGACCGGCTCCGCCGACCTCAACCCGGCCGGCGAGGCGGAAATGAAGAAGCTCGCCGATGCGGTGGTCGAGTTGAACAAGGAAATTCCGCCGGATATCAACTGGGTGCTGCAGGTGAACGGCTACACCGACAATGTGCCGCTGGCCGGCACGGGCCGCTACCGCGACAATTGGGAACTGTCGGCCGCGCGCGCGGTGGCCGTAGTCAAGTATCTGACCGCCAACGGCGTGCCGCCGGACCGCCTCGCGGCGGCGGGCTTCGGCCAGTATCAGCCGCTCGACACCGCCGACACGCCGGAAGCCCGCGCGAAGAACCGCCGCATCGAACTGAAGCTGACGGAGAAGTAATCTCTGTCTGCTTCACTTCGTCTTACTTCACTCCGTCCGCAAAGGCCCCAGCCCCGGCCTCGAACTGGAGCCGGGCGAGGCGGGCATAGACGCCGCCCTTTTCCACGAGGCTTTGGTGCGTGCCCTCTTCCACGATGCGGCCGTGGTCGAGGACGAGAATCCGGTCGGCTTTCAGGACCGTGGCGAGGCGATGCGCCACCACCAGCGTGGTGCGGCCGCGCATGAGACCGTCGAGCGCCTTCTGCACCAGCATCTCGCTTTCGGCGTCCAGCGCCGAGGTCGCCTCGTCGAGCAGCAGCACGGGCGCGTCGCGCAATATGGCGCGCGCGATGGCGATGCGCTGGCGCTGGCCGCCCGAAAGCGTCACGCCGCGCTCGCCCACCTCGGTGTCGTAGCCCTTGGCCAGCGCCACGATGAAATCGTGCGCCTGCGCGGCCTTCGCCGCCGCCTCGATCTCGGCGTCCGAGGCGGCAGGCCGGCCATAGCGGATATTGTCGCGGATGCTGCCGGCGAAGACCGCCACGTCCTGCGGCACCACGGCGATGCGGGCGCGCACGGCGCGCGGATCGGCATCGGTGAGCGGCACGCCATCCATCGTCACCCGGCCCGATTGCGGATCGTAATAGCGCATGGCGAGCGCGAACACCGTCGTCTTGCCCGCGCCGGACGGCCCGACCACCGCCACCTTCTCGCCGGACCTGACGGCGAAGCTGACGCCGTTCAGCGACGGCGCATCCGGCCGTGTCGGATAGGAGAAATACACGTTCTCGAACACGATCGCGCCCTGCGCCGGCTCCGGCAGCGCCACCGGACGGGCAGGCGCGACGATGCCCGGTTTCTCGTCGAGGATTTCCGCCAGCCGCTCGGTGGCGCCGGCGGCCTGCGCCAGTTCTCCGCCCGTTTCCGACAGCGCCCCGAAAGCGGTGGCGGCGATGACGGCGTAGAGCACGAACTGGCTGAGCGTCCCCGGCGACATCGCCCCGGCGAGCACGTCGTGCGAGCCGAACCAGAGCACGGCCACCACGCTTGAAAAGACGAGGAAAATGGCGAGCGCGGTCAGTATGGCGCGCGCGGTGATGGAGGAGCGCGCCGCGCGGTAGGCGCGCTCGACCGCCTGCCGGAAATGGCCGACCACGATGTCCTCGTTGGTGAAGGCCTGCAAGGTGCGCATCGCACCGATCTGCTCGCCGGCGTAGGCGTTGGCGCTGGCCAGCATGTCCTGCGTCAGGCGCGAGCGGCGGCGCACCGAGCGCCCGAAGGCGATGAGCGGAATGACGATGACCGGAATGGCGACGATGACCAGCGCCGAGAGCTTCGGGCTGGTGACGAACATCATGGCCAGCGCGCCGATGCCGAGAATGAGATTGCGCAGCGCCACCGAGGCGGTCGCGCCGACGGTGGACTTGATCTGCGTGGTGTCGACGGCAAGCCGCGATACGATCTCGCCCGAATGGGAGCGGTCGAAAAATTCCGGCGACAGCGTCGTCACATGCGAGAAGACCGCGTTTCGCAGATCCGCCACCACGCGCTCGCCGAGCGAGATGACGAAGAAATAGCGCAGGCCCGAGGCGAGCGCCAGAACCAGCGCCAGAACCACCAGCATGCCGAAATAATTGTTGACGAAGGCCGCGTTCGCACCGGTGAAGCCGTGGTCGATCATGCGGCGCACCGCAAGCGGCACGGCAAGCGTGGTGACGGCGGCCAGAACCAGCGAGAACAGGGCGCCCGCCACCAGCCCCTTATAGCGGGCGATGAAGGGGACCATGCGCTTCAGCGGTTTCAGCGAGCGGCGCCTGCGAGACTGCCCGGTAGATTGCTCCGGGGGCTGTTCGGAAGAGATTTCCGCATCCATGCGGGATTGGGTGTTTCCATCGGTCATTGCGTGTTTGTCGCGATTCCGGCTTGTTATTGATTTTGGCCTGATGTATAGGCTCGCCAACCCTTTTGGAAGCCGTTACCCTCGCGTATCGCGCTTTCTTGATCGCCATTGGGCGGAAGTGCCGCAGTTCCGATCTCCGGACTTGCGCTTTCACCCCCGGATTTTCAGGATTTGAGACGATGAAAGCCAATATCCATCCCGACTACCACACCATCAAGGTGGTGATGACCGACGGCACCGAATACACGACCCGTTCGACCTGGGGCAAGGAAGGCGATACGATGAACCTCGATATCGACCCGACCACCCATCCGGCATGGACCGGCGGTTCGCAGACGCTCGTCGACCGCGGCGGCCGCGTTTCCAAGTTCAAGAACCGTTTCGGCAATCTCGGCATCTGATCCGAAGCCGCATCCGTTTGAAAAACCCCGCCGGACGGATTGGTCCGGCGGGGTTTTTGTTGTTTCACACATGCCGCATAAAAAAACTCCCGGACGAAGCCGGGAGTTTCATAAAGGCATCCTGCGCCGCGATCAGGCGCTGAGCTTTTCCATGACCTCGTCGCTGACCTCGAAATTGGTGTAGACGTTCTGCACGTCGTCGTCGTCTTCGAGCACGTTGAGGAGCTTGAGCACAGAGCGCGCCTTTTCCTCGTCCAGTTCGGTGTTGGTCTGCGGCTTCCAGATGGTCTTGATGGATTCGGCCTCGCCGAGCGCTGCTTCCAGCGCCTTCGACACCTCGCCGATGCTCTCGAAGGCGCACAGGATCACATGCCCGTCCTCGCCCGACTGCACGTCGTCGGCGCCCGCCTCGATGGCCGCTTCCATGACCTTGTCCGCGTCGCCCGCTTCCGGCTTGTAGACGATCTCGCCCACGCGGTCGAACATGAACGACACCGAGCCGGTCTCGCCCAGCGACCCGCCGGCCTTGGTGAAGGCGGCGCGCACGTTGGAGGCGGTGCGGTTGCGGTTGTCGGTCAGCGCCTCGACGATCACCGACACGCCGCCGGGACCACGGCCCTCGTAGCGCACTTCATCGTAGTTCTCGCCGTCGCTGCCGGCGGCCTTCTTGATGGCGCGCTCGATATTGTCCTTGGGCATCGACTGCGCCCGGGCGTTCTGGATCGCCAGACGCAGGCGCGGATTCATCGCCGGGTCGGGAAGACCCTGCTTGGCGGCGACGGTGATCTCACGCGCCAGCTTGGAAAACATTTTCGACCGCACGGCGTCCTGACGCCCCTTGCGGTGCATGATGTTCTTGAATTGTGAATGGCCAGCCATGGCACCCCTGTTCTTTGATGCTTTCTGCGCGGAATGGCGGCGTTATAGGGAATTCCGCCCCGCTCGTCCAGTGGAGCGAACACGCCCGCCGCCGATCGCCGGTCGGGCGCGGATTTCCCCGTCTCCGCCAATTAAACCCTTGCCAAAAGCCGGATTTGGCGGAAAGTTGCCGCAACCGATTCCGATTGCTCCATTCCGTGAGGAAACCATGACCGCCATCACCCGGCCATCCTTCAGCCCGCTCGCGCTCCAGTCGCGCTCGCCCGCCCTGCGGCTTGCCGCCGTCGCCTTCGGCACGCTGGTTCTGGCCGTTTCCTCGCAGATCGAAGTGCCGATGATCCCGGTGCCGATCACGCTCCAGACCCTCGTCGTGCCGCTCATCGGCGCGCTTTACGGCTGGCGGCTCGGCCTCGTCACGGTTCTCGCATGGCTCGGCGAAGCCATGATCGGCCTGCCCGTGCTTGCCGGCGGCGCAGGCGGTCTTGCCTATTTCGCCGGCCCCACCGGCGGCTATCTCGCCGCCTTCCCCATTGCCGCCGCCATGACCGGCTGGATGGCCGAGCGCGGCTGGAACGGCCGCCGTGTGGGGCTCGCCTTCGCTTCCATGCTGGCCGCGAACCTGCTCTGCCTCGCGCTCGGCGCGCTCTGGCTGTCCTCCACGCTCGGCATCGAAAAGGCCGTCGCCTTCGGCGTGACGCCCTTCCTCGTCGGCGCGCTCATCAAGTCGGCACTGGGTGCCGCCATCCTCAAGGCCGCCACCCGCTGAGACCCTGAAACAAAGGACCGCCCGGAACGCTGCCGCGTTCCGGGCGGTTTTTTCGTGACTGCGGCAGCGGTCAGTTCTGCCGCCTGCGCCGCGCCAGCATGTTGAGCGCCTCGACCAGCGCCGAGAAGCCCATCGCGGCATAGATATAGCCCTTCGGCACATGATAGCCGAAGCCGTCGGCGATCAGCGTCATGCCGATCATCAGCAGGAAGCCCAGCGCCAGCATGACGATGGTGGGGTTGGCGGCGATGAAGCGCGACAGCGGATCGGCGGCCAGAAGCATCACGGTGACGGCGGAAACGACCGCGATCACCATGATGGCGATTTCGTCCGTCATGCCGACGGCGGTGATGATCGAATCGACCGAGAACACCAGATCGAGAACGAGAATCTGGGCGATGGCCACGCCCATCGTCAGTTCGGCAACCTTGCCGCCGACACTGGCCTTGCCGTCATCGGGATCGACCGTGTGATGGATTTCCTTGGTCGCCTTCCAGACGAGGAAAAGACCGCCCGCGATCAGGATGACGTCGCGCCACGAGAAACCGTGCCCGAACGCCTCGAAGACCGGCTCCTTCAACTGCACGATGATGGAAATGGTGAAGAGCAGCGCCAGACGCAGCACGAGCGCCGCGCCGATGCCGATGCGCCGCGCCTTCGATTGCAGGGCGGGCGGCAGCTTGTTGGTGAGGATCGATATGAAGATGAGATTGTCGATGCCGAGGACGATTTCCATCGCCACCAGCGTCACCAGCGCGGCCCATCCGGCCGGGCTTGAAAGAAATGCCAGATGCTCGGCAAGAAACTCCATAAGGCTCCGTTCCCTGAAAACGCGGCGAACAATCCGGCGCGTCGCAGGGAGATAGGCATTCGCGGGAGCCGTTCAACTCTCCGTGATGAAAAAGCTGAAGCATCGGACCGAAAAGTGGGAACCGGTTTTCGGTCCGATGCTCAAACAAAAAGATAGATCGTCACATTGCGCCTGATAAGGCGCACGACGATCTAGAGCCAGAAGAGAGGGATCGTCTCGTCCAGATGCGGGCCGATGCGCAGCGGCGCCACCTTTTCGGCGAGACCCGTGCGGTCGGAAATCTCGATCCCCACGCCGCACAGCGTCGCCGGTCCGTTCGCCGCCTCGAAGCGTCCCTTCGCCACCTTGGACAGGAAGCGGTTGAGCGGCTCCTCCTTTTCCATGCCAAGCGAGGAATCGTAATCGCCGCACATGCCGGCATCCGACATATAGGCGGTGCCGTTGCGCAAGATCTGGCAGTCGGCGGTGGGCACATGGGTATGCGTGCCCACCACGGCGCTGGCGCGTCCGTCGACGAAATGGCCGAAGCACTGCTTCTCGCTGGTGGCCTCCGCATGGAAATCGAAGAAGACCGCATCGGCCTGCTCGCCGAGCGGGCAGGCTTCGAGGATTTTTTCCCCGGCGATGAACGGATCGTCGAGATCGGGATGCATGAAGACGCGCCCCATCACGTTGGCGACCAGCACGCGCGCGCCGTTCTTCGCGATATAGAGCCCCTCGCCCTTGCCCGCCGTGCCCTTCGGGAAATTGGCCGGACGCAGGAAACGCTCCTCGCGGCGGGAGAATTCCAGCGCCTCGCGCTGGTCCCAGACATGATTGCCGGTCGTCACCACATCGGCGCCGGCGCGGATCGTCTCTTGGAAAATCTCCTCGGTGATGCCGAAGCCGCCGGCGGCGTTCTCGCCGTTGACGATCACGAAATCCAGCTTCAGATCGGAAATCAGCCCCGGCAGTTTTTCGTACACCGCCGTGCGCCCCGACCGGCCCACCATGTCACCCAGAAAAAGCAATCTCATGAAATGGGTTATAAGCCCGTCGCCACGGTGCGCAACCCCGTTTCCGTCAATATGCGGTCGAGCGCGATGTCGTGCGGCTCGTCGGGCACATGGTCCAGTTCCTGACAGTCGAAGGCCATGCCGATCAGAAGCGGCCGCAGCCCGCGCGCGGCGAAGCGCGCCAGAGCGCGGTCGTAATGGCCGGCGCCATAGCCGAGCCGATGGCCCCGGCGGTCGAAACCGGCGAGCGGCATCAGCATGACGGCCGGATCGGCCAGCGGCGCATGCTCGTCCGGCCCCATCGTGCCGAAGCCGGTCTGCACCAGTTGCGCGTCGGGTAGGTATTCGCGGAAGGCGATGGTCTCGCGGTCGAGCACCACCGGCAGACAGAGCCGCGCGCCTTTGGCCCGGAAGGCCGAGAGCAGCGGCAGCGGATCGATCTCGGAGCGGATCGGCCAGTAGCCGGCGACCATCGTGCCCGGCGAAACCGGAATCGCCTCCTCGCCGTGCCGTGCCGCCGCCAGCGATGCCTGGTAGCGGAAGCGCGGGTCGAGCGCATCGCGCGCGATCAGCGCGCTGCGCCGCGCATCGAGCTTTTCCGTCGTCCGGTCCCCGTTCGTGGCCGTCATCTCCCTCTCCTCCTGGATTCTGCCTTGCCATTAAAGCATGTCGCGCAAAAGTGTGCAGCGGTTTTGCGATAACGACATGCGCAAAAACAAAGGGGTAAAGCGCGGAGAGCGAATCTGAAAGATCGCGACGCGCTTTATTGGAAAGCTACAACATCGGTCCGCAAAGCGGAACGGGTTTCCGGGAAACCGTTTTCAGGCCGGAATGCGGCCCTCGCCCGCGATCCGTTCGGACCGCGCGCGGATGAGCTTCAGCACCACGCCATGGAAGTCGCCGAGGAACAGCCTGCCCCAGAAATCGCAATAAAGGTCGAACGGCGTCGCGATGCGATAGCGCGTGGTGAGCGTCAGCCGCGTGCGGCCGTCCGGCAGCGGCTCCAGCCGGTAGAAGCCGCTTGCGATCCGAAGATAGCTGCTGTCCACCTTTATATGCGCCTCCACGGCGGCGGGAACCGAATCGGGCGCGAAGCGGAAATTCCACGCCAGCAGCCGGTTTTCCCGCCAGTCGGTGACGATCTCCTGAAAATGCACGCCCCGCGTCCAGCGAAGCTGGCGCACCGCCCCGACGCCCTCGCCGTCGAGCCGCGCGTCGGCCGGCTGCGGCACGCCGAGGATGCCGTGGCTGAAGGTCCATGTCAGTTCCTGCGGGCGCACATCCGGGATTTCGACCGTCTGCCGCCACACCACCTCCGGCGGCGCGGCGATGTCGATCACGCTCGTCACGGAACCCTCGTGCGGGGCATAGGACAGATGCAGGTCCGCCGGAAGCAGGACCAGCGGCAGGGCGATGGCCAGCGTGGGCAAGCGGCGCGAGCGCCACCGCCGGATGCACAGAATCGTCGATGCCGATCCCAGCGCCGAGAACCCCATGAAGAAAGGCGCGGCCATCGCCACGCACAGGCCCGCTTCCCTGAAGAGGATCATGGAGAGCACCACCAGCACGGCGATCACGATCCATGCCAGCACCACATGCCGCCCGATCGGCTTTTCGCCGCGCGGATCGGCGAGAGCGGAGACGAGGCTCGCCACCGCCATGGGCAACGCCACCAGCCCGGCGAAAAAGGGCATCACGTCCACGTAATCGTAGTGCCAGATGACGAGATAGAGGACAATCCCGTAGGCGATCGCCACGGGCACGGCCACGACTATTCTCTCTGTGGCGCGCGGCGGCCTGACTTGCGGGAGATTCATGAAGATGGAGCGGGGTTTTCGGGATTCGTTGGGTTTCGCGTCAGCTTAACCCATTGGAGCGCATCCCGAAAAGTGTGAAACGGTTTTCGGAAAGAATGCGCGCCAAAACAAACGATCCAGAGCGCCGATCCGACGCAATCAGACCGGCGCTCTGGATCGAAAAGAAAAGCGGCGACCACGACAACCGATGGATGAGATTGATCCCGGGAACCTACAAAGTAGGTGGGCACCATATGCGAAAGCCCACAGGCCTTCACAGGGACAGTTCCCTAAGAGATCAATAAGGCCCCGGGGATGCGTTTACTCCTGTCGGGAAGCGCAGTACGCCGGGAACGAATATAGCCTTTCACCGCAAGCCGCGCCAGAGGCGCGCTGGTGTAAAAGCCAAATTCTTTTCGGAGGATGGATGGTCAGTCGTTATGGCCGTTGATATGCTTGTCATACCAGAGCCAGCCAAAAACAGCGGCAGCCATAATCAGCGGAAAGACATACCAGAAGAATTCGGCGGAGGTCATGGTTCCAGTCTCCCCAGGACGCGTCTTCCTGCCATATGTAGTCCAATCGCCAGCAATATCCAAGCGACAACGCCGAAAAAGGATCGAAAAAGCCCCATTCCCGGCACGAAATCGAAGGTTTTTCCCAGCACTCCCACCACCAGACAGGCCGTCGAAAGCCGGTCCAGATTGGCAGCGAGCAGCTTGGTGCGCTCATTATGGACAATGTTCATCGACGCCCCCACGCCGCAGCCTCACATGCTGCCCTACTCCCTTATTCCCCTACCCCCTCGGCATGATCCGCGCCGCCACCTGCTCGATGCGCGTGGCGACGTCCGAGAGCATCCCGGTCAGCGCGTGATCGTTGTTGTCGGCGCGGCCCAAAGCCTCGTCGCGTGAGCGGCGCAGCGTCTCGGCCTCGTGTTCGAGGCCGCGGATGCGCTTCTGCGTCTCGTTGAGTTCGTCCATGACCATGATCCCGGCCATCACGGTCAGGCGCAGGTCGCCGATCTCGCCGAAGGACGCCTTCAGATGCGCCACATATTGATCGAAACGGTCGGCGAGGCCGGAAAGATGCTCCTCCTGCCCCTCGTCGCAAGCCATCCGGTAGGCCTTGCCGTCGATGGTGACTGTCACGGTGGCCATGAAGCTCTCCTGTTATCTGTCCAGCACGGCGCGGATGGTCTCCATCGCCGTCACGAGGCGGCGCGAGACCTCGCGGTTCGCCGCTTCCAGTCGCTCCGCGCGCGCTTCCGACTGATCGAGTTCCTGGGCAAGGCGGCTGCGGTCGGCGTTCATCCGCTGCACTTCTTCCTCGGCCTCGGCGAAATCGCCTTCCTTGTCCAGCCGCAGGTCCACCGCCTCTTCCAGCGTGCCGAGCGCCTTTTCCAACCGTTCCAAGACTTGCCTGAGGGTTGCTTCGGGTGCCATCCGTATCCTTTCCAGCACCGGGTGGCGGGTGTCGAATCGCAACCGCCGGACCGGCTCATTTGAAAAGATTGTAATAATCACGCGCGCGATAAGCAACAAATCAGGCCGCGATGCAGCCGTTCATACACCGTTATCGGCACCGTTATCGCCGCGCGGCCGCCATTTCCGCCCGCTTTCCCGTAATGTTGACCCGCGAATGCCGATGGCTTTATTGACTCCTCATGCGCAGGTGCTATTTCTGCGATTAACCCGCCTGCGACCGGCCCCGAAAAGCGCCGCAATCCCGTTAAACTTCCCTTGGAAAGACGGCTGACCGATGAACAATTCCGACAAACAGAACCAGATGGCCAACGCGATCCGCTTCCTCTCGATGGACGCGGTTGAAAAAGCCAATTCCGGCCATCCCGGCCTGCCCATGGGCGCGGCCGACATCGCGACGACGCTTTACACCCGCTTCCTCTCGCACGACCCGAAGCACCCGCACTGGCCCGACCGCGACCGCTTCGTGCTGTCCGCCGGCCACGGCTCGATGCTGCTCTATTCGCTGCTCTATCTGTCGGGCTATCATGACATCACCATCGACCAGATCGAGAATTTCCGCCAGCTCGGCAGCCGCACCGCCGGCCATCCCGAATATGGCCACGCCGCCGGCATCGAGACCACGACCGGCCCGCTCGGCCAGGGCGTCGCCAACGCGGTCGGAATGGCGCTGTCCGAGCGCATCATGAACGCGCAGTTCGGTGAGAGCATCGTCAACCATTACACCTATGCGCTGGTCGGCGACGGCTGCCTGATGGAAGGCATCAGCCAGGAGGCCATCGCGCTGGCGGGTCATCTGCGCCTCAACAAGCTGATCGTGTTCTGGGACGACAACAACATCTCCATCGACGGCCCGGTGACGCTGTCCGACAACACCAACCAGCCCGCACGCTTCGCCGCTTCCGGCTGGAACACGATTTCCGTCGACGGCCACGACCAGGACGCCATCGCCAAGGCCATCGAGACGGCGCAGATTTCCGACAAGCCGACCTTCATCGCCTGCAAGACGACCATCGGCTTCGGTTCGCCCAACAAGGCCGGCACCAACAAGGTGCACGGCTCGCCGCTCGGCGCGGAAGAGATCGCCGCCACGCGCAAGGCGCTCGGCTGGCCGGCCGAACCCTTCGTCGTCCCGGCGGAGATCCTCGACGCATGGCGCGGTGCCGCCGCCAACGCCGCCAAGAAGCGCGAGGAATGGGAAAAACGCTTCGCAGCGCTCGACGCCGGCAAGCGCGCCGAGTTCGAGCGTCGCCTGCGCGGCGACCTGCCGGCGAATTTCGACGAGACCATCACCGCCTACAAGAAGAAGCTTTCCGCCGAGAAGCCGAAAGTCGCGACCCGCAAGTCCTCCGAAATGGCGCTGGAAGTCATCAACGGCGTGGTGCCCGAGACCATCGGCGGCTCCGCCGACCTCACCGGTTCCAACAACACCAAGACCAGCCAGACCAAGTCGATCACGCCGGAGGATTACGGCGGGCGCTACATCCATTACGGCATCCGAGAGCACGGCATGGCTGCGGCGATGAACGGCATCTCGCTCTATGGCGGCCTGATCCCCTACGGCGGCACCTTCCTGACCTTCTCCGACTATTGCCGCCCGGCCATGCGCCTGTCGTCGCTGATGGGCATCCGCGTCGTCTACGTCATGACGCACGATTCCATCGGTCTCGGCGAGGACGGCCCGACGCACCAGCCGGTCGAGCAGCTTGCCGCGCTGCGCGCCATTCCGAACCACAACGTGTTCCGCCCGGCGGACGCGGTCGAAGTGGCCGAATGCTGGCAGCTCGCGCTGGAATCGAAGAAGACCCCGTCCACGCTGGCGCTCACCCGCCAGAACCTGCCGGTGGTGCGCACCGAGCATACGGATGAGAACCTCTGCGCCCGCGGCGCCTACGAACTCGCCGCCAGCAAGGGCGCGAAGGTCACGATCTTCGCCACCGGCTCGGAAGTGGAGATCGCGCTCAATGCGCGCGGCATCCTCGAAGGCAAGGGCGTCCCGACCCGCGTCGTCTCCGTGCCTTGCTTCGAGCTGTTCGAGCAGCAGGACGAGGCCTACAAGAAGGCGACCATCGGCGACGCGCCGGTGAAAGTCGCCATCGAGGCGGCGATTTCGCTCGGCTGGGAACGCTTCATCGGCCCGGACGGCATCTTCATCGGCATGAAGGGCTTCGGCGCTTCCGGCGAGATCAACGCGCTTTACAAGCACTTCGGCATCACGGCGGAACATGCCGCCGAGGCCGCCGAAAAGAAGCTCGCCAAGGCGTGATTTTGGCCTGATTTCAATGCGATTTTCGGGAGCCGGCAGAATGCCGGCTTCCGCTTTGCAAGACAGGCATCGCAAGGATGCCGAACCTCGGGAGATTGACACAAAATGGCAGTTCGCGTCGCAATCAACGGTTTTGGCCGCATCGGCCGCAATGTCCTTCGCGCCATCGTGGAATCGGGCCGCACCGACATTCAGGTCGTCGCCCTCAACGATCTCGGCCCGGTCGAGACCAACGCGCATCTCCTGCGCTATGACAGCGTGCATGGCCGTTTCCCGCGTGAGGTGAAGGCCGCCGGCGACACGATCGACGTCGGCTACGGCCCGATCAAGGTACACGCCGTACGCAACCCGGCCGAACTGCCGTGGAAGGCGGAAGGCGTCGATATCGCGCTCGAATGCACGGGCATCTTCACCGCGCGCGACAAGGCCGCGCAGCATCTGGAAGCCGGCGCCAAGCGCGTGATCGTCTCGGCCCCGGCCGACGGCGCCGACCTCACGGTCGTCTTCGGCGTCAACCACGACAAGCTGACGAAGGATCATCAGGTCATCTCGAACGCCTCCTGCACCACCAACTGCCTCGCGCCGGTGGCACAGGTGCTGAACGATGCCATCGGCATCGAAAAGGGCTTCATGACGACGATCCACTCCTATACGGGCGACCAGCCGACGCTGGACACCATGCACAAGGACCTCTACCGCGCCCGCGCGGCGGCCCTCTCCATGATCCCGACCTCGACGGGCGCGGCCAAGGCCGTCGGCCTCGTCCTGCCGGAACTGAAAGGAAAGCTCGACGGCGTCGCCATCCGCGTGCCGACCCCGAACGTCTCGGTGGTGGACCTCACCTTCATCGCCAAGCGCCCGACCACGGTCGAGGAGATCAACAATGCCATCCGCGAAGCCGCCAACGGCCGCCTCAAGGGCATTCTCGGCTACACGGACGAGAAGCTGGTCTCGCACGACTTCAACCACGATTCCCATTCCTCGGTCTTCCACATGGACCAGACCAAGGTGATGGACGGCACCATGGTGCGCATCCTGTCGTGGTACGACAATGAGTGGGGCTTCTCGAACCGCATGGCCGACACCTCGGTCGCCTTCGGCAAGCTGATCTGATTTTAGAAAAGCGCCCCCTTTCTTCCGGAAAGGGGGCGTTTTTCATTTTTTGCTGTTCCCGGAGTCCGTCAGATTCGGACTGAATCGGACAGACTCCGGGCTTCTTTGTTTTCGTTTGTCTTTTCGGGATCGTAGCGGGATCAGAAATCAGTCCTGTGGACTGATTTTCCCGCGCAGGCGGTTCCCACTTTTCCCTGACAAACTCTCAATTCGAGGAAAGACCAATGGGTTTCCGCACTCTCGACGATGCCGATGTCAAATCGAAGCGCGTTCTGGTCCGCGTCGATCTCAACGTGCCGGTGGCGAACGGCGAAGTGACCGACCTCACCCGCATCGAGCGCATCGCCCCGACCATTTCGGAACTGTCGAAGAAGGGCGCTAAGGTCGTCCTGCTCGCCCATTTCGGCCGCCCCAAGGGCGCGCCCTCGGACGAATTCTCGCTGAAGCAGGTGGTGAAGCCGCTGGCGAAGGTTCTGGGCCATGGCGTGCATTTCGCCGACGACTGCATCGGCGACAAGGCCAAGGCGGCGGTTGACGCGCTCAACGACGGCGACGTGCTGCTTCTGGAAAACACCCGCTTCCACAAGGGCGAGGAAAAGAACGACCCGGACTTCGTCAAGGCGCTGGCCGCCAATGGCGATCTCTACGTCAACGACGCGTTTTCGGCCGCCCACCGCGCCCACGCCTCGACCGAGGGCCTCGCCCATGTGCTGCCCGCCTTCGCCGGCCGCGCCATGCAGGCCGAGCTTGAGGCGCTGGAAAAGGGTCTCGGCGATCCGGCCCGTCCGGTGGTCGCCATCGTCGGCGGCGCCAAGGTCTCGACCAAGCTCGACCTCTTGTCGAACCTGATCGAGAAGGTCGACGCACTGGTGATCGGCGGCGGCATGGCCAACACCTTCCTTGCAGCCCAAGGCCACGACGTCGGCAAATCGCTCTGCGAGCATGAACTGGCGCAGACGGCGCGCGACATCATGGCCAAGGCCGAGAAGACCAAATGCGCGATCATCCTGCCGGTGGACGCCGTGGTGGGCTGGCATTTCGCCGCCGACACGCCGCATCAGACCTATGGTATTGAATCGGTGCCGAGCGACGGCATGATCCTCGACGCAGGCAGCCTCTCGACCGACCTGATCGCCGATGCGGTAAACGATGCCGCCACGCTGGTCTGGAACGGCCCGCTCGGCGCCTTCGAGCTACATCCCTTCGACGCGGCGACGGTAAAGATCGCCAGGCACGTCGCGCAGCGCACGAAGGAGCACAAGCTGGTTTCGGTCGGTGGTGGCGGCGACACGGTGTCGGCCCTCAACCATGCGGGCGTTGCCGACGACTTCACCTATATCTCCACCGCCGGCGGCGCCTTCCTCGAATGGATGGAAGGCAAGCCGCTGCCCGGCGTGGACGTGCTGAAGAAATAAGCGCGCGCACCTTCTCGTTCGCATGCATAGGCCCGCCCTTCGGCGGGCTTATTTTTTGGGCGTCAGCTTCAGGAGTTGCCCCGGATCGCCGTCCTCGATCAGCCAGACCGCGCCGTCCGGGCCGACCGCCACGTCGCGGATGCGGTGGCCCATGTCGAACCGCTCGGCCTCGTCGGCGTTGCCGTCCTTGCCGATCGTCACGCGCACCAGCGCCTCCGAGGCAAGCCCGCCGATCAGCGCCGAGCCGCGCCAGCGGGGAAACATGTTCCCCTCGTAAAAGGCCAGGCCGGCAGGCGCGATGACCGGGTTCCACCACAGTGGCGGCGCGGCGAATTCGGGCCGCGTGGCATGGCGCGGAATGGGCGTGCCGTTGTAATTGTCGCCGTTCGACACCAGCGGCCAGCCGTAATTGCGGCCCCGCCGGATGAGGTTGAACTCGTCGCCGCCGCGCGGCCCCATTTCATCTTCCCACAATTTTCCGTCCGGCGCGAAGGCAAGCCCGTACGGATTGCGGTGGCCGGTGGTCCATGTCAGCGCCCGCACCCCGCCAGCCTTCGCCTGCGGATTGTCTGGGGGCACCGAACCGTCGAGGTTCATCCGCAAAATCTTGCCCATCGGCGCGTCAGGGTCCTGCGCCGTGTCCGGCTCCATGCGGTCGCCGACCGTGAAGAAGAGATGCTTGCCGTCCGGCGCAAAGGCGATGATCCCGCCCGGCTGGCCGCCCCGCGCCGCGCGGTCCTGCTTCCAGATCGTGGTCAGGTTTTCGAGCTCCGCCTTGCCGCCGCTCTCGTGCAGCATGGCGCGCGCCAGCGTCACGCTGCTGCCGCCCTTTTCCGGCGCGTTATAGGAAAAATACACCATCCGGCTCGTCCGGAAATCCGGCGCGGGCACGATGTCGAGCAAACCGTTCTGTCCGTCATAGGCGACCTTCGGCACGCCGGAAACCGGCGTCTTCCGCCCCGCTTGCGTGACGAGGAAGATGCGCCCCGGCTTTTCCGTCACCAGCATCCGCCCGTCCGGCAGGAAGGCGATCGCCCATGGCCGGTCGAACGTCGCGACCGCGGTGACCTTGAACGGCGCCTGCGCCTCCGGCTTCGCCGCGCGACCGCCCGCATTGATGCTGGCGGCCTCGGCATGAGGCCCCGCAATCATGGCAGGCACGGCAAAAGCCGTGGCGAAAAGAACAGGCAGGCTGAAAAGGCTTTGCCGCATGACCGCTCCTTCCGTTCTTCCGGCTGTTCTTCCGGGCTCCTGTCCTTTAAGATGGGGTTTACCGCGCCAAAGTCAAAGACCGGCCTTCCGGCCTGTTGCGACAGCCGGTAAGAAAACGTGTCTCCACCTAAATCGTTTGAAAAAATTTCAATCGTTTCAATTATTTATGCAACCATTTGCTTTGGCGCGGCGTTCTGTTATCGCGCCTTGCACAAGGATTCCCCCATCCTTCGGAACATTATCGAGGAGCTTTGCGAATGACCGAACGTATCGAAGATATTGCCATCGCCATGATGACCTCCGGCAAGGGCCTGCTCGCCGCCGACGAAAGTTCCGCCACCATCAAGAAGCGTTTCGATGCGATCCATCTCGCCTCCACGGAGGAATCGCGCCGCGACTATCGCGAAATGCTGTTCCGCGCCGACGATGCCATGAAGAACTACATTTCCGGCGTCATCCTCTATGACGAGACCATCCGCCAGAAGGCGAAGGACGGCACGCCGCTGGTCGAGATCATCCGCAAGGCCGGCGCCATTCCCGGCATCAAGGTGGATGCGGGCGCGAAGCCGCTGGCCGGCTTTCCCGCCGAGACGATCACCGAGGGCCTCGACGGCCTGCGCGAGCGACTCAGCGAATATCATGCGCTCGGCGCGCGCTTCGCCAAGTGGCGCGCGGTGATCGCGATCTCCGACAGCCTGCCGTCGTGGGGCGCGGTGAAACAGAACGCGCAGGCGCTGGCCCGCTATGCCGCGCTGTGTCAGGAAGCCGGCATCGTGCCGATCGTCGAGCCGGAAGTGCTGATGGACGGCAAGCCGGGCAATCACTCCATCGACCGCTGCTACGACGTGACGGAATGGGTGCTGAAAACCGTCTTCAACGAACTCTACGACGCGCGCGTCAGGCTCGAAGGCATGATCCTGAAGCCCAACATGGTCATCGACGGCGCCAACGCCCGCAAGGCGTCGGTGGCGGAAGTGGCTGAAAAGACCGTGCGCTGCTTCCGCAACACGGTGCCGGTGGCGGTGCCGGGCATCGCCTTCCTCTCCGGCGGCCAGACCGGCGAGGAAGCCACCGCCCACCTCTCGGCCATGAATGCCGCCTATGACCTGCCGTGGAGGCTGACCTTCTCCTATGGCCGCGCCCTTCAGGCGGCGGCGCTGGAGGCATGGGGCGGCAAGGCGGAAAACGTCGCCGCCGGCCAGCGCGCCTTCACCCACCGCGCCCACATGAACAGCCTCGCTGCCACCGGAAAGTGGAAGCAGGAACTGGAAAAGGCCGCCTGATCTTTTCCGCGGAAAGAAGCATCAAATCGCAAAGCCCGGCTCCCGCCGGGCTTTTCATATTCCGTAGAGATGCAACGCGCCGGCAAGCATCATGGCAAGGATGGCGGCGACGGCGATCTTCCAGAAGTCGCCGCGACGGCGCAGCCCCGGCCAGCCGAACGGCTTGAGGATGTGCAGCCCCATCAGGGCGACGATCAGCGCAGGCAATATTTTGGTCAATGGGCCACCTCCGCCCTCTTTTGAAGCAGGCCCGTCAAAGCCGCAATTCGATTTATCCGTATTCCGCACTTTTCGGGATGCGCAGTCTTTTGCCTTGACGCGCATCTTTCCGATCGGAGCGGGATCAGAAATCAGTCCAGTGGACTGATTTCCCCGCGAAGGTGCTTCGCACTTTTCGGGATGCGCTTCCGGGTAGCTGACAGAAGGCTGTCAGGAGCGGTGTGCCATGATGTATTCTCAATAATCGAGGGAGATTCGTCATGGCGCTCGCAATCGCACCACTGATCGCAATGTGGAAGGAATATTGCCGCAGGCACGACGAACGGCGTCGTTTCATACGCACGCAGCGGACAATCGAACGCCTGCCGTGCGACCTGCGCAAGGATATGGGCTGGCCGGACCGCTATCTGGAGGAGCGCCGCGGCGGGCGCAAGGGAGAATAGGACAAGGATGCGACGCGCCGACCGCCTGTTCCAGATCGTTCAGCACCTGCGCGGTGGCAGGCTCGTCACCGCGCGGCAACTGGCCGAGCGGCTGGAGGTTTCCGAACGCACCATCTATCGCGACATAGCCGACCTTCAGACGAGCGGCGTCCCGATCGAGGGCGAGGCCGGTGTCGGCTATATATTGCGGCACGGTTTCGAGCTGCCGCCGCTGATGTTCACCCGCGACGAGATCGTGGCGCTGGTCGCCGGGGCGCGGCTCGTGCGCGCATGGGGCGGCGTCTCCATGGCGCGCGGCGCGGAGGAAGCGCTGGTCAAGATCGAGGCCGTGCTGCCGGAAGCCGAGCGCGCCCGCATCGCCGGCACGCAGATTCATGCCGGCGGCGATCGCATCAGCATGGAGGAACGGCGCATCATCGATGCTGTGGAACGCGCGGTGGATGAAAAGCAGGTGATCAATATCCGCTATCGCGATCTCGAACAGCGCGACAGCGAGCGCGATATCCGCCCGCTCGGCCTCTGGTTCTGGGGCCATGCGTGGACGGTGATCGGCTGGTGCGAACTGCGCGACGCGTTCCGCACCTTCCGCACCGACCGCATCGTGGAGGCGGTCCATGCCGGTCGCCGCTTCCGCCCCGAGCGCGGCAAGACGCTGGCCGATTTCTACCGGCTGATGGAAATGCAGGAATACAATGCCTTCAAGGAATGAGGCCTTCAAGGAATGAGAAACCCGGCCTGACGCCGGGTTCCATCCTGCCGCGATGTTACATCCTTCGGGATGTATCTATTCCTCGTCTTCTTCGTCGCTGCGCGAACCCTTGAGCGAGGAAAGCTTGGCGAACACCTTGTCGGCGTCGAGTTCCTCTTCTTCCTTCGGCTCGTCGCGATAATCGAAATTCTCGGTCGCGGAGGCGGGCAGCAGGGTGCTGTCGGATTCCGGCGCGGCGGGACGATTGCGCGCGGCGCGCTCCACTTCGAGGTCGAGATCGATCTGCGAGCACAGGCCGAGCGTCACCGGGTCCATGGCCGTCAGGTTGGCGGCGTTCCAGTGGGTGCGGTTGCGAATCTGCTCGATGGTCGCCTTGGTGGTCCCGATCAGGCGCGAAACCTGCGCATCCTTCAGTTCGGGGTGATTGCGCACCAGCCAGAGAATGGCGTTGGGACGGTCCTGACGCTTGGAGAGCGGCGTATAGCGCGGCCCCTTGCGCTTGGCTTCCGGCACGCGCACCTTCGGCTCGGCGAGCTTCAGGCGGTAATAGGGATCCTTCTCGCCCTTCTCGATCTCCTCGCGCGAAAGCTGGCCGGTGATGACCGGATCGAGGCCCTTGATGCCCTGCGAGGCCTCACCGTCGGCGATCGCCTTCACTTCCAGCGGATGCAGCTTGCAGAAAGCCGCGATCTGGTCAAAGGAAAGGGCCGTGTTGTCGACAAGCCAGACGGCCGTTGCCTTGGGCATGAGAAGCTGGGTGGCCATAAGATACAATCCTCTTGTTCGTCCGCTCCGGTGGCGCGGGACGTGGAAAAAACCACAATTTCCGGGAAATCATGGCCTCTATACAGGTTTTCCGCCCATGAGGCAAGAAATCTCGGATCGTGATATCCCTAAGCCAGATCCAGTACGATCTTGCCTATATTCCGTCCCTCTTCCATGCGCGCATGCGCGCGCCACGCGTCCTTCAGCGGAAAGATCATGTCCATGACCGGCGCGACTCTGCGTTCGGCGAGAAGCGGCCAGACCTTGGCCTCCAGTTCCCGCGCGACGGCCGCCTTGAACTCCACCGGGCGGGAGCGCAGCGTGGAGCCGGTATGGGTGAGGCGCTTCATCATCAATGTCGCGAAATTGGCGGTCGCCTTCGCTCCGTTGAGGAAGGCGATCTGCACGATACGCCCGTCCTCGGCGGCGGCGTGATAGTTGCGGTCCACATAGTCGCCGCCCACCATGTCGAGAATGACGTCCGCGCCCCGGCCACCGGTGGCCTCCTTCACCACCGCAACGAAATCCTCCTCGCGGTAATTGATCGCCCGGTCGGCGCCGAGCTTCAGGCAGGCGTCGCATTTTTCCTTCGAGCCGGCGGTGACGATCACATAGGCCCCGAAGGCCGCGCCGAGTTGGATCGCCGTGGTGCCGATGCCGGACGAGCCGCCATGCACCAAGAGCGTCTCGCCCTGTTTCAGCCCGCCGCGCTCGAACACGTTGTGCCAGACGGTGAAGAAGGTTTCGGGAATGGCGGCGGCCTCGATATAGCCATAGCCGGAAGGCAGCGGCAGGGCGTTGCTTTCATGCACGACGGCATATTCGGCATAGCCGCCTCCGGGCAGAAGTGCCGCCACCTGATCGCCGACGGAAAACCGCTTCACGCCCTCGCCCAGCGCCACCACGTCGCCCGCCACCTCGAGGCCGGGAATGTCGGACGCGCCGGGCGGCGGCGCATAATTGCCCTGCCGCTGCAACACGTCCGGCCGGTTGACGCCGGCAGCGCGCACGCGCACCAGAACCTGCCCCTTGCCCGGCTGCGGCACGGAGCGCTGCACGGGACGCAGCACATGGGCGCCGCCCGGCTCGGCGATTTCGATCGCGGTCATGCGGGAAGGCAGTTCGGACGGCATGATGGTGCTCCTGTTATGGCATCCCGCCGGACCCTGCCGGACGAGGCGAAAACGACCGGCCGGAAAAGCCCGTCGATTTTTTCAAATATATATGCGAGGATTCAAGCCGTTAAACCCCAGTGTGGCAAATCCGAAATTCGTATCACCCTGGAGCAAGGCTGCGAACGAATTTCGGATTCGAAGCCACACTGGCAAGTCTATGAATCTCGTGTGGTTTACGGATTTGAAGTTCCTGAACGCGGATGCCATCCAAACGACAGGAACTTCAAATCCACCACACTAGTCTGGGCTTGAAGCCGGAAAAAACGGACGCCGGTCCGATACAACCGGATCGAAGCGCGCCCAGCGACCGGGAGGAAGACCATGAGCGTTTTCGACGAGGAGAGAACGAAACCGCCTGTCGGCGCGGTGCTGAGCGAAGCGGAACTGTCGCTGCTGTCGGTCGCCGAGATCGACCAGCGTATCGCCCTGCTGCAATCGGAAATCGAGCGGCTCAAGGCGGAAAGACTGAAAAAGGGCGACAGCCGCGCCGCCGCCGAGGCGCTGTTCAGGTAAGACATGCCGCGCAGAAACGCGCGGTAGCGGTACCGTGCCGGACAGTACATAAAAAAGGGAAGTGAAGCGGCCCCGTGATGCCCACTTTCACCGGACCCGCATCAGCCCCGGACGGCGGCTGCGACCCAGCCGCCGGTCTATCCTATATTGGATTGTAGAGACTATCGCCCTTAGCTCAGTGCCGTGTTGCCTCGATCCTCAGCTTTTCGATCTGCTCCTTGAGTACGAGTTTTCTCCGCTTCAGGGATGCAATATGAAGGTCATCCATCGCCGGTGACGCCATGGCCTCGGAAATTTCCTGCTCCAGAGCGCCGTGCTTCTTTTCGAGCGTGGCAAGATGGGATTCGATAGCCATCATCAGATCTCCCTTGATCGTTTCCATACCTGGGTGGAACAGCCCGGACCGTTTCGTCCGCGCCGCTGCTCCGGCTGCCGCGAGTGCTGGCCGGAAAGCCCTTTCCGGCAGCCGCGTCCATGACAGCACCATGACAGTTTGGCACGAGTTTGGTCCAATGTCGATTTTGTCGTGGTAGCATTTTCCAACCGCGCAAAATGTGATAATGGCTGCGCCCGAACAGGCAAAAATATCCATAACGAACAGGGCGCATCGCATGTCCGATCAGGAACAGGCCGAGATCAGATTGGCCGTCGCACGTCTGAAGCAGGAGCATGCGGATTTCGATGCAGCCATCAACGCGATGATCGCGGTCGGCTGCGACCAGTTGCGCGTCCAGCGCATGAAAAAGAAGAAACTCGCCATCAAGGACAAGCTACAGGAAATGGAAGACCGGGTGATCCCGGATATCATTGCCTGATATGGGGCCTGATACGGTGTCCGATGCGCGTCTTGAAATATGGAGGCCTGAATGCCGGCACTCGTCTCCGCGCCTGAACTCGCAAGGGCAATACGGGAAGATAAAATGAGCGGTAACGCCGACGTCGCCATCATCATGGGCAGCCAGTCCGACTGGGAAACCATGCGCCATGCCGCCGATACGCTGGAGGCACTGGAGATTCCCTTCGACGCGCGCATCGTCTCCGCCCACCGCACGCCGGACCGGCTGGTCGCCTTCGCCAAAGGCGCGAAGGACGAAGGCTACAGGGTGATCATCGCCGGCGCCGGGGGCGCGGCCCATCTGCCCGGCATGACCGCCGCCATGACACCGCTGCCGGTCTTCGGCGTGCCGGTCCAGTCGAAGGCGCTTTCGGGGCAGGATTCGCTGCTTTCCATCGTGCAGATGCCGGCGGGCATACCGGTCGGCACGCTCGCCATCGGCCGCGCGGGCGCGGTCAACGCCGCGCTCCTCGCCGCCGCCGTGCTGGCGCTTTACGACACCGCGCTCGCCGCCCGCCTCGACGAATGGCGCAGGGCGCAGACCGAGAGCGTGGCCGAACGCCCTTCCAACGAGGTATGATATAGATATGGACCTGACTCCGCTGAAACCCGGCTCCGCCATCGGCATCATCGGCGGCGGGCAACTGGGCCGCATGCTGGCCATGGCCGCGGCAAGGCTCGGCTATGAGACGGTGATCCTGGAGCCGCAGGCCGGCTGCCCGGCGGCGCAGACCGCCAACCGGCAGATCGTCGCCGCCTATGACGACCCGAACGCGCTGGCGGAACTCGCCGCCGCCTGCGATGTCATAACCTATGAATTCGAGAACGTGCCGGTCAGCGCCGCCGACAGGCTGGCCCAAACCGCACTCGTCCTGCCACCGCCCGCCGCTCTCGAAATCTCGCAGGACCGTTTCGCGGAAAAGAAGTTCCTCAACGAAAGCGACATCGAGACCGCGCCATGGCATCCGGTGAACGACGAGGAAACGCTGGTCGCGGCCCTCGGCGCGCTTGGGCAGCGCGGCATCCTCAAGACCCGCCGTCTCGGCTATGACGGCAAGGGGCAGGTGCGGCTCGACGCGCCGGATGAAAATGCGATTCGCGCCGCTCTGGCAGCGATCAACCATGCCCCGGCCATTCTGGAAGGCTTTGTCGATTTCGCGCGCGAGGTGTCGGTGATCGCCGCCCGCGACCGCGCCGGCAATGTCGCGCTGTTCGACATTGCCGAAAACGTCCACAGGGACGGCATCCTCTCCACCTCCACCGTTCCGGCCGCCGTTTTCCCGCAGACGGCGCAGGCCGCGCGCGCGGCGGCGGAAAAGCTCCTGCACGCGCTCGATTATGTCGGCGTGCTCGGCCTCGAATTCTTCGTGCTGGCCGACGGCTCGCTGCTCGCCAACGAGTTTGCGCCGCGCGTGCACAATTCCGGCCACTGGACGGAAGCGGCCTGCGCCATTTCGCAGTTCGAGCAGCATATCCGCGCCGTCGCCGGCCTGCCGCTCGGCGATACGCGCCGCCACAGCGATTGCGTGATGGAAAACCTCATCGACGACGACGTGGAAAAGGTGCCGGCGATCCTGCGCGAGACGGATGCGGTGCTTCATCTCTATGGCAAGAAGGAAGCGCGCCCCGGCCGCAAGATGGGCCATGTGACGCGGATCGCACCCCGCACCGCATAAGACGCGGACAGGTCATGAATCTGCCGCGCGGCAGTTGACATTTGCCGGAAACATTGTGTATTTCGGCCAACCCTTCAGGTACGGCTTCCGTGCCTGTGACCCATTGGCGCCTCGGGCGCCCGTTTTATGCAAGCCCGGCGGCATCTTCTGTCGATGGGCCAACCTGACCCGGTGATTGACATGAAGATCAAGAACTCGCTCAAAGCCCTCAAGGCCCGCCATCGCGACTGCCAGCTCGTCCGCCGCAAGGGCCGCGTCTATATCATCAACAAGTCCGCCCCGCGCTACAAGGCTCGGCAAGGCTGAGTTCGGGCTGAGTCCCGGGCGGATTGCGGACCTTCCGCAGCCCCATTTTGCATTTGACGTTTCGCTGCGCATGAGGGAGCTTATGCGCATGCGGAACGTTTTTGCATGTCTGGCCGGGATCGCGCTCATCGCAGCCGCGATGCCGGCGCTCGCCCAGATGGCGCCGGAAAAGGCACCCCTGACCGGTCCGTCCACGCCGGACGGCATACAGCAGGACCAGACGCCGCAGGACGAATCTCCGCAGGGCGGACCGGCGGAATCGTCCGGCGTGGATACGAGCGCGCCCGCCGAACCGGCCCCCGTCCCGGCCGCTCAACAGACGCGCGAACAGCGCCTCGACGCGCTTTTCAAGAAACTCGGCCGTGAGACGAACGAGGCGCAGGCGCGCAACACCGCCGCGCAGATCAACCGCATCTGGGCGCAATCGGGCAGCGCCACCGTCGATCTGCTGCTGCAATGGGCGGCCAAGGCGACGCAGGAGAAGCGCTATGTCCCGGCGCTCGATTTCCTCGACGAGGCCATCGCGCTCGACCCGGATTATGCCGAGGCATGGAGCCGCCGCGCGACGGTGCATCTGCTGCAAAAGGACTACGATCACGCCATGGTCGATATCGATCACACCCTGGCGCTGGAGCCGCGCCATTTCGGCGCGCTGTTCGACATGGCCACGATCCTGCGCGCACGCGGGCTGAAGGAACAGGCCATGGAGGTCTATGCCAGGGCGCTGGCGCTTTATCCGATGATGCTCGACGCGCAGACCGGCCTCAACGACCTTGCCGACGAGCTGACCGACACCCGCACCTAGAGCGGTTCCGATCGACACGCGCAATCACCCATGCCTGCCCTGTGATCCACGGGGGCGGAAAGCGGATGAGATTCGGGATTATGGCGAGTCGAAAACGGCGATTTTCGAGGACCGGAGCGGAATGTACCTTTGGGTACATGAGCACCGGACCGCAGAAAATCGCCGTTTGCAGGCCGACAGAAACCGAATATCGCCGCTTTACAGGCCGGAGTGACCGTCGGCGCCAATATAGGCGACGCGGAGCATGTTGGTGGAACCGGGCGTCCCGAAGGGCACGCCGGCGATGATGATGATGCGGTCGCCCGGCTTGCCGAATTCCTGTTCGTTGACGATGTTGCAGGCGCGGTTGACCATGTCTTCCTGATCGTGCGCGTCCTCCGTCATGACGCAGTGCAGGCCCCAGACCAGCGACAGGCGGCGCGTCGTCTCCAGCACCGGCGACAGGGCCACGATCGGCACACGCGGGCGCTCGCGCGCGGCGCGCAAGCCCGTGGTGCCGGACGCCGTATAGGTCACGATGGCCGCCAGCTTCAGCGTTTCGGCGATCTGACGCGCGGCGAGCGAGATGGCGTCGGCCGCCGTGGGCTCGGGAATCGCGCGCTGCGCGTCGATGATGCCGGAATAGGTCGGCTCCTGCTCGATCTTCTCGGCGATGCGGTTCATGGTGGCGACGGCCTCGACCGGATACTGGCCGGAAGCCGATTCCGCCGACAGCATGATCGCGTCCGCGCCCTCGAACACCGCCGCGGCCACGTCCGACACCTCGGCGCGGGTGGGCACCGGCGCGGTGATCATGGATTCCAGCATCTGGGTCGCGACCACCACCGGCTTGCCGGCGCGGCGCGCCTTGCGCGTGATGAGCTTCTGGATGCCGGGCACGCTTTCGAGCGGCATTTCGACGCCCAGATCGCCGCGCGCCACCATCAGCGCGTCGGAAAGCTCGATGATCTCGTCGAGGCGCGTCACCGCCTGCGGCTTCTCGATCTTTGACAGGAGGCCGACCTTGCCGCGCGAGATCTTGCGCACTTCCGCCAGATCCTCCGGGCGCTGGATGAAGGAAAGCGCCACCCAGTCGATTTCCTCCTTCAGCACCGCGTCGAGATCGTTGCGATCCTTCTCGGTCAGCGCGCCGACGCCCAGCGTCGTGTCCGGCAGGCTGACGCCCTTGCGGTCGGAGATGCGGGTGCCGGAAATCACCTTGCAGCGGATCGACTTGCCGTCGCAGGCTTCCGCCACCAGCATCAGCTTGCCGTCGTCGATCAGCAGCCGATGGCCCGGCTCGACCGCTTCGAGGATTTCGGGGTGCGGGAGATAGACGCGCGTC
This sequence comes from Rhizobiales bacterium 63-22, assembly GCA_001898995.1. Taxonomy (GTDB): domain Bacteria; phylum Pseudomonadota; class Alphaproteobacteria; order Rhizobiales; family Rhizobiaceae; genus Brucella. Next base: position 86,842 of record MKVZ01000008.1, read on the forward strand.
GCATCGCCCGGCGTGTTGTTGTTGTCGAGCGTGAAGGTCTGGCCGGGCACGAGATCGACCTTGCCGTCCTTGAACGCGCCGACGCGCAGCTTCGGCCCTTGCAGGTCGGCGAGGATGCCGATCGGGCGGCCAAGCTCCTTTTCCACGTTGCGGATGCGGCGGACCAGTTCGCGCATCAGGTCGTGGCTGGCATGGCTCATATTGATGCGGAAGACGTCCGCCCCCGCCTCGAAAAGCTTGCGGATGACGGATTCCTCGCTCGACGCCGGGCCGAGCGTCGCGAGAATCTTGACCTTACGGTTGCGCTTCATTGATTGTTCGTTCCTGTAACAGTGGGAGTTTCGGGAGGTGTCTCATCGGTCAGCTGGACCATCCAGCTCGTCTGTTCCCCCGTATCGTATTCCTGGAAGCCGTTGCGCTGGAAACCGCGCGCGAAGCAGTCCTGAACGCCGGTGATGCGGAATTCCTTTTCCGCCACGCACATGTTCACCTTGCCCTGCCAGCGCCCCTCCCCCTGGGCGTCCTCGGCATAAAGATAATAATAGCGCGACGTCAGCGGCCCCTCGATCAGCGTCTTGCAGGTGGAGCCGTCGATATGCCACCAGCCTTCCGTCACCCAGCCGGCCTTGGCGCGGTATCCGATCGCCACACCGACGAGATTCTGCGTCGCGTTGCAGACGCGGAAATCGGCCCGCGCCGGAAGCGCCGACATGGCCAGCGCACCGGCCATCGCCGCGCCAAATATAGCAAGGAAATGTGGAAGTCGCATCCGCCGAACCCTTCAGCCCGCAATCGTCATTTGTCCAAACCGGGCGTCCCAACCGGGTTTGTCCCATTCCGGTCGCTCCCTTTTCGGCAGTTTCGCCGGGGATGTCAACGCGCTCGGCATAGAACCCGAATACCCGGCGGAAAGAATGATCGTTGCAATCGGGGCTTTCTCATGACAGACCGGTCATAACGCCGCAAAACGAAACCGGAATGAAGCCGTGTCGTCCGTCATGTCATCCGTCACGCCGCCCGCCCGTTCCTTTGCGCCCGTCCACCGGCTTGCGGGCGATTCCCGCCTCGGCCTGCTGCTTACCGCCGATCACGCGCACCGCGACCTGCCGCCGGAATACGGCACGCTGGGCCTGCCCGAAAGCCAGTTCGATCGCCATATCGCCTATGATATCGGCGTCGAGAACCTGACGCGCGAACTGGCGCGGCGATTGAACGCACCGGCGGTGATGGCCGGATTTTCCCGCCTGCTGATCGACCCCAACCGGGGCGAGGACGATCCCACCCTCATCATGCAGCTTTCGGACGGAGCCGTGATTTCCGGCAATTATCCGATGCCAGCGGCCGAACGCGAGGCGCGGCTGGAACGCTTCTACCGCCCCTATCACCGCACGATCGCCGAAACGGCCAGCGGGATCGCGGCGGCGAGCGGCGGCGCGCCGCTCATCGTCGCCATCCACTCCTTCACCCCGCACTGGAAGGGCAAGCCGCGCCCTTGGCATATCGGCCTGCTCTGGGACCGGGACGACCGGGCCGTCGCGCGCTTCCTCGAAATGCTGCGCGCCGAACCCGGCCTCGTCGTCGGCGACAACGAGCCTTACGACGGCGCGCTGAAGAACGACGCGCTCTACCGCCACGCCACCGCGCACGGCTATGCCAATGTGCTGATCGAGGTACGGCAGGACCTGATCGCCGATGCGGACGGCGTCGCCGAATGGGCCGACCGCCTCGCGCCCATGCTGACGCGGCTCAACGCGCTGGACGGGATGCACGCCGTCCGTCATTTCGGCTCGCGCACGGGTCCGGTCACGCCGGCGGTGCCCGCTTTGCCCGCTATCCACAGGGCCTGACCGGGCGAAACCGATACAAAGCCCAACCGAAGGAAAACCGGTTTCCACTTTTTGGTCCGATGCTCTAGTTTGCGCGCATCATCGAATCTCAAACCGGAGAAAGCCCCGTGAGCGACGACATCACCAGCGAAGCCCAGACGATCGCCGTCGGACAGTTGCGCGCCTTCATCGAGCGCATCGAGCGCCTTGAGGAAGAAAAGAAGACCATCGCCGACGATATCAAGGAAGTTTATGCGGAATTGAAGGGCTCGGGGTTTGACAGCAAGGTCGTGAGGACCATTATTCGTCTGCGCAAGAAAGAAGACCACGAACGTCAGGAAGAGGAAGCCGTGCTCCAGCTCTACATGGACGCGCTGGGCATGAAGTGAACCGTGAACCTTCCTGAAACCGGAACCCGGCGGGCCGCGGCGGCGGTCCCGCGCTGACAAAAGGGACAGGCCCATGGAACTCAGGAAACTCGGACGCAGCGGCTTGAACGTCTCGCCGCTCTGCTTCGGCGGCAACGTCTTCGGATGGACGGTGGACGAGGCGACATCCTTCTCGCTTCTCGACCGGTTCATCGACGCGGGCTTCAACTTCATCGATACGGCGGATGTCTATTCCGCATGGGCGCCCGGCAATGTGGGCGGCGAATCCGAGACCATCATCGGCAACTGGCTGAAGTCGCGCGGCCTGCGCGACCGGGTGGTGATCGCCACCAAGGTCGGCTCCGAGATGGGGCCGGGCGAAAAGGGCCTGTCGCCCGCCTATATCCGCAAGGCGGTCGACGCCTCGCTGAAGCGGCTGCAAACGGATTATATCGATCTCTACCAGTCGCACTGGGACGATCCCGACACGCCCTTCGAGGACACGCTCGGCACCTACAAGGAGCTGATCGAGGCGGGCAAGGTGCGCGCCATCGGCGCGTCGAACCTGACGCCGGAACGCCTCACCGAGGCGCTGGATGTGGCCGAGAAACACGGCCTGCCGCGTTATGAGAGCCTGCAACCGCTCTATAACCTCTATGACCGCGCGGATTTCGAAAACGGACTGGAGGCGCTTTGCCGCAAGCACGGTCTCGGCGTCATTCCCTATTATTCGCTTGCCGCCGGTTTCCTGACCGGCAAGTACCGCTCCGCGGACGATCTGGCGCAAAGCGCGCGCGGCAAGTCGGTGGAGAAGTATCTGACGGATCGGGGCACACGCATCCTCGCCGCGCTGGATAAGGTGGCGAAGAACCATGACGCCACGCAGGCGCAGGCGGCGATCGCGTGGCTGATCGCGCATCCCGCCATCACCGCGCCCATCGCCAGCGCAACGAGGCCCGCGCAGCTCAACGAACTCATCGGCGCGACGGAACTGAAACTCGGCGGCGACGCCATCGCCCTGCTCGACAAGGCCAGCGCATTATAACGGACGGGAAGAAAAACCCTTGAATCGTCAACCGGCATCGAAATCCGGTTGACGATTTCTCTTTTTGCAAATCAGGTCGCGTTTTTACCGCGTGCGACAAAGATATTTGACCCGAAGACACCTGATTTTCGGGTGATGCCGATCTGTCGGGTGTTTCAGGATATGTGCGACATATTCTTGACCATCAAAATCCATTCTCCCGGCTCGTCCGATCCGGGGAACGGTGAAAAGGGCCGCCGATCCCACTCTACAAAACCTGTCTTCCGATAGAGGCTGTAGGCTCTCGGATTGAAGCTACCGACCATGAGCGTCAAACGATCCTTACCCACCCGTTTTGCAAGACTTTCTGCTTCTGCAATGAGCGCCTTGCCGTATCCTTTGCCCTGATATTCCAGGTAGACGGCAGCAGCCGAAATATACCAGGTACCAGCAGCCATAACCTTCAATTCATTCAGCGGCTTTATGACGTCGATAGTCGGCGCAGCCGGGGCGGACGGTTCGGGAATAACATATCCGTTCAAGGCTCCGACTATCCGGCCGTTCTGTTCGGCAATCCGCCAATTCCCGAAGTGGGTAAAATGGCTCTCGTCGTTGCGGATGATATTTCGACCGACCTCGAAAGCGGACTGGCCGGGAGCGGCTGCCTGCCCCCACAGGAACGAAGTCAGGCGGCGTGTCGCCATGTCCGCCAGCAAAACAAGATGCGGGCAATCATTGGGCGTCGATAAACGAAAGGCAATGGACCGGGATGCGAGCGTCGGCATCATATTCTCTCCATGAGTTCGACGGCTTGAAGGCGGCAAAAAACCCGCCGACCGAGAGGTGGGCAGGTTGCGGAAATCCCATGACGATTGAAGGAGGGACTATCCCCTCAGAATCCTCGTCGTCGCAGAATCGACACGCCACACCGCACGATCGTGCAGCCTCGGCGTCGGATGCTATTTGCGAAACGAATATTCAGGTTCATGACCCGACGATGGGCCAGATCACGTTTCAGGTCAATCAACAGATTCACAGATGCCGCGAGAATCTGCAAAACGCCATCGCTGCAAATCAGGTCGCGTTTTTAACGCGTGCGACAAAGATATGCGAGCCGAAAGCACCCGATTTTCCGGGGCGGGCATCCGTCGCGTGTGTTTGGGAGCTACACGACGGTCAATGCGGTGGTTCGCGGGCCGGTAATTTCGCGCGCGCTACGAGGACAGGTAATTTGAGAGCTCAATCAGGTTCCCGTCTGGGTCGCGGATGTAGACGGAGTGGATTGGCCCTTCAGCACCGGTGCGCTCGACAGGCCCCTCCTCGATTTCCACATCTCTTTGTTTTAAGGCCGAAATAATCTTATCGACTGGCGTCTCTGCGATCAGGCAGAGGTCGGCGGAGCCGGGTGTGGGCCGTAGCGCCTTCGGCTCGAACTCATGTCCTGCCTGGTGCAAATTGAATTTCTGATGTCCGAATTTCAGAGCCTTTCGGCCGTTCCCAAAGGTCACCACCTCAAAACCGAGAATATCGCGATAAAAGGCGCATGTGCGGTCGATGTCAGCGACGGTCAGAACGAGATGATCGATGCGGTCGATACGGATCATGGCTTCACTCCCTGTCGAGGCAGCAACGACGATATCCGTGCTGCACATGTCGTGTTACCGCTCAAACGCGGACAGCCTTTCGGCACCCACTGCAAAGCGGCCCGCTACCCCTCGATTTCCTCGCGCAGCATCTCAAGCTCCAGCCATTCCTCTTCCATGGCCGCGTTTTCGGCGCGCTTTTTCTCCAGAAGCGCCGCCGTCTTGGCGAACAGCGCCGGGTCTTTCGCATAAAGCTGCGGATCGGCGAGCTTGGCCTCCAGCGTGGCGATCTCCTTCGCCAGCGCATCCATCTTCGCGGGCAGCGTTTCCAGCGCGAATTTCTGCTTGTAGGAAAGCTTGCGCTTTTCGTCCCGCTTCGGCGCGGGCACATCCTCGCTCCTGTCACCGGCGCGCGGGGCGGCGGTCTTGACGTTGCGCCGCTCCAGCGCCTGCTCCTTGCGCTGCGCCATCATGTCGGCGTAGCCGCCGGCATATTCGAGCCAGCGCCCGTCGCCCTCCGGCGCGACCACCGAGGTGACGGTGCGGTCGAGGAAATCGCGGTCGTGGCTGACGAGGATGACCGTGCCCGGAAAACCCGCCACCAGTTCCTGCAGCAGGTCGAGCGTTTCCATGTCGAGATCGTTGGTCGGCTCGTCCAGCACAAGCAGGTTGGCGGGCCGCGCCAGCACGCGCGCCAGCATCAGCCGCGCCCGCTCGCCGCCGGAAAGCTCGCGGATCGGCGTGCGCGCCTGTTCCGGCTGGAACAGGAAATCCTTCATGTAGGACACGACATGGCGCTGCTCGCCGTTGATGACGAGGTTTTCGCCGCGCCCGTCGGTGAGGTAATGCGCCAGCGTCTCCTCGGGATCGAGGTCGGCGCGCCGCTGGTCGAGTTCGGCTATCTCCAGATTGACGCCGAGCCGCAGCGTGCCCGAATCCGGCGCGAGCCTGCCCGTCAGCATCGTGAGCAGCGTGGTCTTGCCGACGCCGTTCGGCCCGACCAGCCCGATGCGGTCGCCGCGATGCACGCGGATGGAGAAATCCTTCACCAGCACCCGCTCGCCGTAGGCCTTGCAGAGCCTCCTGGCCTCGATCACCAGCTTGCCGGATTCCTTCGTGTCGCTCGCCGCCAGCACCGCCGTGCCCTGCGCCTTGCGGTGGTTGCGGAACTCGTCGCGCATGGAGTGAAGCTCGCCGAGGCGGCGCATGTTGCGCTTGCGCCGGGCGGTCACGCCATAGCGCAGCCAGTGCTCCTCGCGCGCGATCTGGCGACCGAGCTTGTGCAGGTCGCGCTCCTCCTCCTCCAGCACCTTGTCGCGCCATTCCTCGAAATGGGCGAAACCCCGATCGAGACGGCGCGTCACGCCCCGGTCGAGCCAGACTGTCGTGCGGCTGACATTTTCGAGAAAGCGGCGGTCGTGCGAGATCAGCACGATGGCCGAACGGATCTGGCGCAACTCGTCTTCCAGCCATTCGATGGTGGTAAGGTCGAGATGGTTGGTCGGCTCGTCCAGAAGCAGAACGTCCGGCTGCGGCGCGATCACGCGCGCCAGTGCCGCGCGCCGCGCCTCGCCGCCCGACAGGTGCTCCGGCTTCTCCTCGCCGGTCAGGCCCAGATGCTCCATGAGATAGGTGACGCGGTGCGGATCGTCGGCCGGCCCAAGCCCCGCCTCCACATAGGCGCGCACGCTGGCATAGCCGTCGAGGTCCGGGGCCTGCGGCAGGTAGCGCACCGTCGCGCCCGGATGGCGGAACACCTCGCCGTCGGTCGGCTCGACCATGCCGGCCGCGATCTTCAGCAGGGTGGACTTGCCGGAACCGTTGCGCCCCACCAGCGCGATGCGCTCACCCTCGCCGACCGAGAGGTCGGCCGCCTCCAGAAGCGGCGTACCGCCGAAGGTGAGCTTGATCCGGTCGAGACGAAGAAGGGGTGGGGCCATGATTCTCTATCGGTATACTCTGCGGGAACGGGATTGCATCGAAATAAGAAACAGGCCGGGTTTCCCCGGCCTGCCGAAGCCTGATTCTGGCGCCGCGATTACTGGCAGCGCGCCTCGTAGATGCGGCCATACGGATCGCGGTAGCGGCAATATTGCACGCCGTTGCGCGACTGTGCCGCGCCGAGCAGCGTACCGGCGACACCGCCGATGGCCGCACCGGCCAGCGCACCGCGGCCGTTGCCGCCGATCGCGCCGCCCGCAAGCGCACCGAGTGCAGCGCCGCCGACGCCGTAGCCGGCCGTGCGCTGTTCCGCAGTCGTGCATGCGGCAGTCGAGAACGCAAGCATGCCAGCGACGGCAATCAAGGAAAGACGTGATTTCATGAGACAATCTCCTTTGAGAGTTGACATAGGCACCGATTTTGCGTCCCCAATTTCGGCGTCAGGCAGTTGATGTGCAGCACACCCGCTCGGCCCATTTACAATACGTTTCGCGGCTTTGCGTCAAGCATTTTCAGTGGACGGACCCGCCGCGGCGCCCGGTCCTTCCGGCGATTCGAGGTTGGCCACAAGTATCGCGAGACCAGAACGCACAGTAATGCGAAGTGTTCCATCCACGATATTCGAAACCGTCCATGAAGAACCGAAAGGCAGGGTCACATTATCTAACGGCCATCTGGCATTCGTGATCGAAAGGCCATGCAGCGGCATGAAATTCACGACGCTGAACAAGGTTCCTTCGGGAAAATCATATTCGTGCGCGCCCCCATGCGCACTGGGGACCAGCGGCCACGCTTCCTCAGTGCCGCTGGAAAGCATCAGGTCGCGCCCTTTTTCCGCCTGCGCGGTGGCCATGGTGAAATGCAGCAGCGCGTGATCGGTGCGCCGGCCGCCGAAAGCGCCGCACAGGATGACCCGCGTGGCGCCGCGCGCATAGGCCTCGTCGACCGCGAGTTCCCCGTCGGTCATGTCCTTGGCGCGCGGAAATGTCTTTTGCGGTACATGGGCATAGCGCGTGCGCAGGCCGTTCGACGACGAATCGAAATCGCCGAGCCACAGTTCCGGCTCCACGCCCAGCGCCGCCGCGTGGCGGATGCCGCTGTCGGCGGCAAGCACGCGCGCCCCGGCGATCTGGCGCCGCAGGCGTTCGGTCACGGCGAGATCGCCGCCCAGCAGAATGACGAATGTGCTCATGCGCCGCTCTTATCACGGGCCGGGCATGGCCGGAAGCCCGCCTGTGGGAACCGGAGTGTGCGGCTGCCGGAAGACTGCGGACGTTGGACATATTTTCTTCGCAATCGCTGGGAACAAACATGCCTCCTTCCCATTGACAGCCCTGTGCCGACTACCCTTATTGACCGCTTGTCCATCCGCCGCCCTGCCGATAAATTCACCGCCAGACAATTGATGAATCGCGAGGATCGAGAACTGTTCCGTCGAAAGACCCTAATCAGGGCCTCCCTGCGTCTTCCCGCCTCCCTGCCAGAGCGGACGCAGCCGAAATGGCGGAAAGCAGCCGCGGCCCTCGGCCTGTACGCGGTCGTGGGCACGGCCGCGAGCATATCCGGCTGCCAGTCGATCAATTCCAGCAAGGATCTGGGATTGCAGCCATCCGACAATCCCGTCACCGTGGACAATGTAACGCGCGACGACAAGCTGGCGCAGATCGCCGCCTTGCAGCATCCGCGCATCCTCGCCACCTATGGCGGCGAATACAAGGATGCGAAGCTGGAGCGCATGGTGGCGAAGATCGTCGGCAAGCTGACCATGGTTTCCGAGAAGCCGGACCAGACCTACCGCATCACCATCCTCAACTCGCCCAATGTCAACGCCTTCGCCCTGCCCGGCGGCTATCTCTACGTGACGCGCGGCCTGCTGGCGCTGGCCAACGATTCCTCCGAGGTGGCGGCGGTGATCGCCCATGAAATGGGCCACGTCATCGCCAACCACGGCATATTGCGGCAGGAGAAGGAGGCCGAGGTGGAAATCGCCGGCCGCGTGGCCAACGAAGTGCTGCACAACGAGGCGGAGGGCCGCGAGTCGCTGCTGCGCGGCAGGCTGCGCCTCGCCCAGTTCTCGCGCAATCAGGAATTGCAGGCCGACGCCATCGGCATCAAGATGATCGGCGAGGCCGGCTACGACCCCTTCGCCTCCGCGCGCTTCCTGCAGACGATGGAGGCCTATACCAGCTTCCGCTCGGTTTCGGGCGCGAAGGACGCCAGCCTCGACTTCCTCGCCACCCATCCGGCGACGCCGCAGCGCATCGAACTGGCGATCGCCCATGCGCGGCGCATCGGCGCGCCGGGCGTCGGCACCACGGACCGCGATTCCTTCCTCGACGGCATAGACGGCCTGCTCTACGGCGACTCGCCCGATCAGGGCTATGTGCGCGAGCAGACTTTCCTGCACCCGAAGCTCGGCGTCACCTTCCGCGCGCCGGACGGCTTCACCATCGACAATTCCGCCACCGCCGTCATGGCGAGCGGCCCCGGCGAAGTGGCGATCCGCTTCGACGGCACGGCGCTGCCGGCCGGCAAGAGCCTGACCGACTACATGCGCTCCGGCTGGGTGACGGGGCTGGACGACGGCTCCATCCGCGCCACGACCATCAACGGCCTGCCGGCCGCGACGGCCCGCGCCGCCGCCGACCGCTGGCAGTTCGACATCGTGGTGATCGGCGCGGGCGACAAGGTCTATCGCTTTCTTACCGCGGCGCCCAAGGGCAGCAATGCGCTCGACCCCGCCTCACAGGCGGTCACGCGTTCCTTCCGGCTGCTCACGCCCGCCGAGCGCGAGGCCATCAAGCCGCTGCGTGTCCACGTCGTCACCGTCAAGCCGGGCGATACGATGGAAAGCCTTTCAGAGCGTCTGCAAGGCACCCGACGCAAGCTGGAGCTTTTCCGCCTGCTCAATGCCCTGCCGGCGGGCGGAACCGTCTCGGTCGGCGACCGCGTGAAGATCATCAGTGAATAACCAGGCATCCATCATGGAAACCGCCGTCCAGTCGCTCCTCATCGGCCAGATCGCCCCGCTCGGTCCCCGCAATGCGCCGAGCGGCATCGGCAAGCGTCCGGTTCGGGGCAGGCTGCGGGTGACGCGCGAAGGTCTGGAAGGCGATGCGCAGGGCGACCGCAAGGTGCATGGCGGCCCCGAAAAGGCCGTCCACCATTATGCCCGCGATCATTACGCCGCATGGCGCGCGGAAATCGGCGACAACCCGCATCTCGATGCGCCGGGGGCCTTCGGCGAGAACATCTCCACCACCGGCCTCGATGAAACGACCGCCGCCGTCGGCGACCGTTTCCGTCTCGGCACCGCGCTTCTGGAAGTCTCGCAGGGCCGCCAGCCGTGCTGGAAGCTCAATGCGCGCTTCGGTATGGCGGACATGGCGCTGCGCGTGCAGAAAACCGGGCGCACCGGCTGGTATTACCGCGTGCTGGAGGAAGGCCATGCGGAAGCCGGCCAGCCGATGATCCTCGTGGAGCGGCTCTCGCCCGAATGGACGCTGCACCGCATCTGGCGCCTGCTCTATGTCGACATGCTGAATTACGACGAACTGGCAAGGATGGCGGCCATTCCGCATCTGGCTGACGGCTGGAAGCGTTACGCGGTGCGCCGGCTGGAAAACCGCAAGGTGGAAGACTGGTCGGCCCGCCTGCGAGGCGCGCAGGAATAAGGCAGGCCCCCCGGTTCCCTGCCCTCGCTCTGTTTCACGCCTGATAGGCGGCGAGTTCGTGCTGGTTCAACAGCGCGGTCTTCAGCTTTTCCAGCGCGCGGGTCTCGATCTGGCGCACGCGCTCCTTGGAGATGCCGAGTTCCTCGCCCAGCGCCTCCAGCGTCACGCCCTCCTCCTCAAGCCGCCTTTCGCGGATGATGCGCAGTTCGCGCTCGTTGAGGGCACCGAGCGCCGCATGGAGCCAGCGGTTGCGCCGCTCCATGTCGATGGAGCTTTCGGCCACCTCGTCCTGAAGCGGGCGGTCGTCGACCAGAAAATCCATGCGCCGGGAAGCGCCCGCCTCCTCGTCGCCCACGGCGGCCGACAGGGAACTGTCCGGCCCGGACAGGCGGCTGTCCATGAACTCCACATCGCCTGGCGTGACGCCGAGCTGGTTGGAAATCTCGCGGTATATTTCCGCCTTGCTCATGTCCTCGCCGGACTGCGCCAGTTTCGAGCGCAGGTGACGCAGGTTGAAGAACAGCGCCTTCTGCGCAGAACTGGTGCCGCCGCGCACGATGGACCAGTTGCGCAGGATGTAATCCTGCATGGAGGCGCGAATCCACCACGCGGCATAGGTCGAGAAGCGCACCTCGCGCTCGGGATCGAAGCGGGCGGCGGCTTCCAGCAGGCCGACATAACCCTCCTGAATGAGGTCGTTCATCGGCAGGCGGAAGCGCCGGAAACGCCCGGCCATGGAAATGACGAGGCGCATATGCGCGGCGGTGATGCGATGCAGCGCGTCCTGATCCTTCAGGTCCTTCCAGCGGATGGCGAGCCGGCGCTCCTCCTCGCGCTCCAGATAGGGCGCGGTCATGGCGCTGCGGATCATGGACTGGGGCGAGGAAGCCGGGGCCGCAACACCGCGCGCCGCAGGCGGCATCCGGTTTGCCGGAACGGCGGAAGAGCGGATCGTGGATGACGGCTTCATCTTGTGCTCCTGTTCCAGATCGTCGTGCGCCTTGGCAGGCGCATTGTGACGATCTACCTTTTTGTTTGAGCATCGGATGACCCGAAAAACGGATTCCACTTTTCGGTCCGATGCTCTAGACCCCCGCCGTCTCGGCGCGGAGCGGGACGGATGCGCGTAGGACAACCGGTTCGTCGGAACAACGCGCGAAGAACCGTTCGGTTCCCATATCCGGCTCCTCGTACCCGGTTCTCATGTCCGGTTTCGGGACGGGATGCGGAAAATGAAAACCCCCCGCCTGCGGCCGCAGGCGGGGGGTTTTCACAGGGTATTTTCCGATCCGGCCGGGCTGTATCGCCCCGGCCTTTTAACCTCAACGGGCAGGCGAGGCTTACGCGGCCTCGACTTCCTCGTCCGCGTCGATCTCGGCGTCGGCCTTGCCGCGCTTGGGACCCTTGGCGAGGTTGGTCTCGATGAGGCGCACGGCCTCGGTCTCGGACAACTTGTTGACGGCGGCGATTTCGCGCGCCATGCGGTCGAGCGCGGCTTCGTAAAGCTGGCGTTCGGAATAGGACTGCTCCGGCTGGTTCTCGGCGCGGTAGAGGTCGCGCACCACTTCGGAGATGGAGATCAGGTCGCCGGAATTGATCTTGGCGTCATATTCCTGCGCGCGGCGCGACCACATGGTGCGCTTGACGCGGGCGCGGCCCTGCACCACTTTCAGGGCGCGTTCCACATAATCCGTCTCGGAAAGCTTGCGCATGCCGATGGTCGTGGCCTTGGCGACCGGCACCTTGAGACGCATCTTGTCCTTCTCGAAGTCGATCACGAAAAGTTCAAGCTTGTGGCCGGCCACTTCCTGTTCCTCGATGGCCACGATCTGGCCGACGCCATGCGCCGGATAAACGATCGACTCGCCGGTCTTGAAACCACCACGGACTGCGGATTTCTTCTGCTGGGATGACATACGCTTCATTACTCCCTGTTGTGTCCGGCGCGAGCCGCCGGTTGACACATGATGTCCGTCCACGCCCTTGGGAAGCGCGGAGGTCGTTGTCGGTCTTGAACTGAAAGCGTTTTCCAATAGCAAGATTCTCCTTCCGGGAACAGGAGGGGGAGAACCGGAGCCCGATCGGCACATCATCCGGGAACCGTTTGCCGGCTGCCGCATTATAAGCCTGATCACAACCATTCGCCCCGGAGCCGATTTAGCCCGGTAAAGAAGAACAGCCTATCTGAGATTAACGCATTTGCGCCACGAATTGACGTCCAGTCACCGAAATTGTGATTGGAACATAACACAATTGCGCGAAAGAATCAACAAATCGCCAGATATGTCGCCGGACATGGCCTATCCGACCGGAAAAACCGCCGGCAAGTCATGATTTGCCTCGACTTTTACGCGCGCAAACAATGTCCCGCATCGGATACGTCCGGCCGCCGGTTCCCGGCGCTCGCTACGTTCAGTCGCCGCTGCCCGGCTCCGGCGAGAAGAACTGTTCGAGCTTGCCCGTCACGCCGTCCATCTCCTTGGCTTCCGGCAACTCGTCCTTCTTGGCGGTGATATTGGGCCACTTGGCCGCATATTCCGCATTGAGTTGCAGCCACTTGTCGAGGCCCGGCTCGGTGTCGGGGCTGATGGCCTCCGCCGGGCATTCCGGCTCGCAGACGCCGCAGTCGATGCACTCGTCCGGGTTGATGACCAGCATGTTCTCGCCTTCGTAGAAGCAGTCGACCGGACAGACCTCGACGCAGTCCGTATATTTGCAGCGAATGCAATTATCGGTCACGACATAGGTCATCGTCGAACTCCTGTCGCCGCCTGATTCCGACCGAAATGGCCGGGGGCGGCTTGTCTCTTCTGCGAAAGTTGCGCGGTCATGCCTGCGGTCGCTGAACCGCGATCTTGCGGATGACACTGCGTCAGGTAACGATTTTATGGCGCGATGACAAGGGTGCAATCGCGGCATTGCGACGCTGCCGGAAACATCCGCAAGCCATTTCTCCAAACCGGACCGGCAAGGGAAAAGCCTTCCGCTTTTTCATGGCGCGGCGCAAAAGCGCACCCGCTCAAAATCCGCGCAGACGGTCGGTGTCGCGGCGTTCCTTCTTGGTGGGGCGGCCCGTGCCGCCGTCGCGCTGCGGCGGAACTTCCCGCGGCCCGGCAACGGGAGCCGGCGACAAGTCTTCGTAGAGCAACCTTGCCTCGGGTGCTGCGCCGCGCCGCTCGCCCGGCGCCAGAACCCGATAGACCAGAATGCGGCGGTCGAGGGTGATGGTCAGCACATCGCCCGCCTTCACCGGATGGGAAGCCTGCTCGATCTTGTCGCGGTTGACGCGCACCTTGCCGCCGGCGGCGAGCTTCGCCGCCAGCGATCGCGATTTGACCACGCGCGCGAAAAACAGCCACTTGTCGATGCGCTGCTTTACGCCCGGTTCGGTCATATCACTTCTTCATCTGCTCCTTGAGCGCGAGCAGCTTGGCGAAGGGCGAGTCCGGGTCGACGCGGACCGGGCGCTCCTGCTGCTCGAAACGCTTGCCGCCCTGCGGCGCGCCATGCTCGCGCTTCGGCTTCCAGTCGCGGCCACCCTCGCGCGGCTTACCGCCCTTGGAGTCGCTCCTGAAATTCTCACGCCCGGAATTATCGCGTTTGCCCTGACCCTCGCCGTCCTGCGGACGCCGGTCGCGGCCACCATGCTTGTCGAAACGCTTGCCGCCGCGTCCATCGTGACGGGCCTCGCGATTGCCGTCGCCGCCCTCGGCCTTCCGCGCTTCCTGCCCCTGCCCCTGCCCCTGACCATGACCGTGGCGCTGGCCGCGATCGTGCCGCTGGCCTTTCTGGTCCTGATGGCGGTTGTTGCGGCCCTCGAAACGACCCTGACGCCAGAGAAGGACCGGCTTGGCCTCCTCCGTTTCAACCTCTTCCGTTTCGCCGGCCGGCGCTTCGGCAGCCGCAGTTTGCACGGCGGGCGCTTCCACGGCCGGAACGACAGGAGGCACATCCCAGCCGACCGGCTCGGCCGCCGGCACGGCGGGCTTCGCCTCAGCTTTGGCTTTCGCTTCGGCCGCAAACGCATCGAGTTCGGCCAGCTTCGCCGTCACCGCCGCCGCGTCCATCGGCTCGTGGCGATAGCCGAGGCTCTTGAGAATTTCCTCCATGTCCTCGGCGGTCGCGCCGAGGATGGACATCATGGCCGGGGTGACGATGAAGCGTCCGCCGTCATAGGCGCCTTCCGGCCGCGCGCCGGAGCCCGGACGCCAGGCCAGCGCCGGGCGGATGAGATCGGCCAGACGCTCCAGAATGTCGATGCGCACGGCGCGGCGGCCGAGCACGCGATAACCGGCGAGGCGGTAGAACATCGGATCGAAGGCCGGATCGACCACCACCGAGGTGCGGCCGGCGGCCAGCACATGCACCACGTCGCCATAGCCGGGACGCTCACGCCCGTCGTTCTTCAGCGCCCAGAGCAGCGTGATGAGACCGGCGGGAGCGGGCTTCAAGAGCAGCGGCATGAAGACGTGATAGGCCCCGAAGCGCACGCCGAGCCGGCGAAGGGCCGCGCGCGAATCCTGATCGAGCCCGCGCACTTCCTCCGCCACGTCGCGGCGCTGGAGCGTGCCGAGATTTTCGACCAGCTGGAAGGCGAGGCCGCGCGTCATGCCGGTCAGCGCGTCCGCGCCGGCGAGATCGGTCAGCGGCTTCAGCACGGTTTCGATGTAATGGGCGACGAAGCGGTCGATGCGGGCGGCGACCTTTTCGCGCGCCGCGCCGGTCAACTGCTCGTCGGCGAGGATGACCGCGCGCGGCTTCAGCACGTCGTCGCCGGCCACCAGCGTGGCCACCGTCGCGCCGACCCAACGCAGCACGCCGTCCGAGCCGAGCGCGAAATCGCCGTTGGGCGCGGCGGCGAACCGTTCCGCGCGGCGATCGAACTCGGCGGCCAGCGCCTTTTGCGCCGCCGTCTTCACGGCCTTGGCGTCGGGCCCATCGGCCTGCACATCGGCGGTGAACCGGAATCCTTCCAGTTGCCCGACATTATGGCCTTCGACGATCACGTCGCCGGCCGGGCTGATTTCTGCTTCAAGCATGGCATTCTCTCTCAGGCGCCTCATAAGCACGCTTGTCCTGCGGTCTACAAAGCGTTTCGTCAACCGTTCATGCAGCGCATCGGACAATCTGTCCTCTATTTCGCGCGTCTTTTCCTGCCAGTGTGTCGGATCGGCAAGCCAGCCGGGCCTGTGCGACACGAAAGTCCAGGTTCTGATCTGCGCCACGCGATGCGAGAGCGTGTCGATTTCGCCCTCGGTGCTGTCGGCGCGGCGCACCTGTTCGCTCATGTAATCTTCATCGACGCTCCCCCGCCGGACAAGGTCCTGATAGATGGCGGCGATGATGTCCGCATGCTGCGCCGGCGCGATCTTGCGATAGTCGGGCAGCGCACAGGCGTCCCACAAAAGCGCGATGCGCTCCGGCGTTTCGGCAAGCCGCGCGATGTCCTCGTCGCGCGACAGGTTTTCGAGCGCCTGCTGGTCGACGGCGGGCAGCGCCTTGGCCAGCCCCTCCACCGGCGCGGGCGTATCGAGCGACCGCTTCAGCGCGTCTACCGTGGAAAAGTCGAACCGCGCCGTGCGCCATTGCAGCACCTTGACCGGATCGAAATCGTGCGCCTCGACGCGCTCGACCATCTCGTCCTCGAACGGATGCACCTGCCCTGTGACGCCGAAAGTGCCGTCGCGCAGATAGCGCCCGGCGCGGCCGGCGATCTGGCCCACTTCGGCCGGCGAAAGATCGCGGAACTGATAGCCGTCGAACTTGCGGTTCTGCGCGAAGGCGACATGGTCGACGTCGAGATTGAGCCCCATGCCGATGGCGTCGGTGGCGACGAGGAAATCCACGTCGCCGGACTGGTAAAGCTCCACCTGCGCGTTGCGGGTGCGCGGGCTGAGCGCGCCCATCACCACTGCGGCGCCGCCGCGCTGGCGGCGGATCAGCTCGGCGATGGCGTAGACCTCCTCGGCCGAGAAGGCGACGATGGCCGAGCGGTTCGGCAGCCGCGTGATCTTCTTGGTGCCGGCATAGGCCAGATGCGACAGGCGCGGCCGCGTCACCACATTCACGCCGCGCAGGAGCTTTTCGAGGATGCCGCGCATGGTGGCGGCGCCGAGCAGCAGGGTCTCCTGCCGCCCGCGCAGATGCAGGATGCGGTCGGTGAAGATATGGCCGCGCTCCAGATCGCCGGCCAACTGCACCTCGTCGATGGCGACGAAGGCGGCGTCGGTGCGGCGCGGCATGGCCTCCACCGTGCAGACGGAATAGCGCGCGCCGGGCGGCGTGATCTTCTCCTCGCCCGTCACCAGCGAGACGTTGGCAGCCCCCACTCTTTCCACGACGCGGTTATAGACCTCTCGCGCCAGCAGCCGCAGCGGCAGGCCGATCATGCCGTCGCCATGCGCCAGCATCCGCTCGATGGCCAGATGCGTCTTGCCGGTGTTGGTCGGCCCGAGCACCGCGGTCACGTCGCGCCCGCTGAGCGTCAGCGGAAGGTCATGGATGTCGGGGAGATGGTTCATGCCGGTACTGGGAATCCCCGAATATGGAAGCTGCATTAATAAATGGAACGAGTCTGGAACGAATCAGCGACGAATCGCTGACTGCGCTTTCTTCGCCTTTTGTTCACGGCCATATATAGCGATCCCGGCGGCGATTCCCACCATATACTGAATCGCCCATCGCCTTTTTCCGAGGCCGCATGTGATTCTCGGGCCGCCGCGTTAACCTTTTGCCGACGCCGCGCACAAAGACAGCCCGGCGTTCGGATGGCGGCGGCTGAAAACCCTGCGATTCCTTACACTTCCTTAACGCCGGGCAGCCCGGAAACGCTGTTTCCGTTAACCTCCGGGTCAAAGCCGGAACGAATCGGCGACGAATCGCTGATCGATTGGTTTTCCCGCTTTGTTCTCACAACATATGGTGGGCTTCTATCGTAGCAAGCCATAGAAAAGCGGCGGAAGAACGATCTCCCGCCGCCGGATTGTCCATGCGCGTTAACTTTTACCCGTGAACGGGGTGCGTTCAGTCGCGTTCGACGCAGAGCGCCACGCCCATGCCGCCGCCGATGCAGAGCGTCGCAAGACCGCGTTTCGCGCCGCGCCGCTTCATCTCGTAGAGCAGCGTGGTCAGCACGCGCGCGCCCGACGCACCGATGGGATGGCCGATGGCGATGGCCCCGCCATTGACATTGACGATGGCCGGATCGATGCCGAGATCGCGCACCACGGCGCAGGACTGCGCGGCGAAAGCCTCGTTGGCCTCGACCAGTTCCAGATCGCCGACGCTCCAGCCCGCCTTCTCCAGCGCCTTCTTCGTCGCTGGGATCGGCCCGGTTCCCATGACGGCGGGATCGACGCCCGCCGTGGCCCATGACACGATGCGCGCCAGCGGCTCCACGCCGCGCCGCGCCGCCTCGCCGGCCTCCATCAGCACCACCGCAGCGGCGCCGTCATTGATGCCCGACGCGTTGCCGGCCGTGACCGTGCCCTCCTTGTCGAAGGCCGGCTTCAGCTTGGCCAGCGCCTCCGCCGTGGTTCCGGGCCGGATATATTCGTCCGCCGACACCACCACGTCGCCCTTGCGGGTCTTGACGGTGAAGGGAACGATCTCCTCATCGAAGCGGCCCGCTTTCTGCGCCGCCTCGGCCTTGTTCTGCGAGGCGAGCGCGAAGGCGTCCTGATCGTCGCGGCTCAGGTTCCAGCGCTTGGCGATGTTTTCCGCCGTGATGCCCATGTGATAGCCATGGAAGGCGTCGGTCAGCCCGTCCTTGATCATGGTGTCGATCATCTTGAAATCGCCCATCTTGACGCCGGAGCGTAAGTGCGCGCAATGCGGGGCCATGGACATGGATTCCTGCCCGCCCGCGACGACGATGCGCGCGTCACCGGCCAGAATCTGCTGCATGCCCAGCGCCACCGCGCGCAGGCCGGAACCGCAAAGCTGGTTGACGGAGAAGGCCGTCGTCTCCTGCGGGCAGCCGGCGGCCATCGCCGCCTGACGGGCCGGGTTCTGCCCCTCGCCCGCCGTCAGCACCTGCCCGAGGATGACCTCGTCCACATCCTGCGCCGCGACGCCCGCCCGTTCCAGCGCCGCGCGGATCGCCGCCGCGCCAAGCTCGTGCGCCGGCACATTGGCGAAGGCGCCGTTGAACGCGCCCACCGCCGTGCGGGCGGCGTCGGCTATGACGATGGCTTTCGGATCGGTCATGCTTTTCTCCATGAAACAGAGCATTTCCAGCAAAAGTGCGAAGCGGTTTTGCGCAGGATAATGCGTAAAAACAAAAGCATGGAGCGGTTCCAGCGGTTCCGCTCAAACAGGAACCGCTCCAGTGCGACAGAGAAAGACCAAAACGCGCGCTTTTGCAAGACCGCGCGCCGCGCCAGCCGCACCGTTCATCGCGGATTGTTCCGCGCGAACCGATGGATCGCCCGCGCCGGTACCCTGTCCATGCCGCCGATGCGGAAGGGCGTATCGCTCATGACCGTTGTTGGTTTCTCATTGAAATGCGTGTGATCGAATATGGTCGAGAAAGACAGAACCCTGCTCGCCGACAAGGGACCATTGGAAAGTATTGCCGCAAGAAAAATATCCATTTCGTGAAATCCATATGATGAAAATATAACGCGAAAAATCATCCGTACAGATTCAGGCATATTTTTGATTGCAAAAAGACATTTAAAATCAATACATTAAAGAAAACTACTTTCAGACGCCGATGCGTATACGAGGAAAGGCGCAAAAGAAAACGCCGCTCCCGGTTTCCCGGAAACGGCGTTTCGGATCAGGCTTCGGCCTGCGCTATCTATTTGTTTTACGCATTATCCGATGTGTCGAAGCAGGATTAGAAATCAGTCCAGTGGGCTGATTTCCCTGCGGCGGCGCTTCGCACTTTCGCTGGAAATGCTCCAAAAGCGCGGCTTATTCCTTGGGTTCGAGAACCTGACGGCCGCGATACATACCGCTCTTCAGGTCGATATGATGCGGGCGGCGCAGTTCGCCGGAGTTCTTGTCCTCGACATAGGTCGGGGCCTTGAGCGCATCGGCCGAACGGCGCATGCCGCGGCGCGACGGGGAAGTTTTGCGTTTAGGTACTGCCATGGATCCAGCTCCACTGATCGGTGTATAAAAGTCCGGCACGGCCCCGGCAGGGCCTGTCACATCGGACAAAATCCCGGAAAGTCAGGTGCCTATACACGCTCTCGCGGCGTTTGACCAGCGGGGCGCGCATTTTTTTTGACTCATCCTTTCAGGCAGGTCACGTAAGGCCCCGAGCGCATGGCGCGCCCGGCGACGATGCGCGCGATGACCCGCATCATGCGCGACGGTCTGGCCGGATTGCGCACAACAGGATTGGGCAAGGTCACGGCGAGAAAGGCCGCCTGCGTTGCATTGAGCCGCGCCGCAGGGCGGTGGAAATAATGCTGCGCCGCCGCCTCGATCCCGTAGATGCCCGGTCCCCATTGGGCGATGTTGAGGTAGATTTCCATGATCCGCCGCTTGGAAAGCATGGCGTCGGCGATCAGCGCCAGCGGAAATTCCAGCCCCTTGCGCAGGAAGGAGCGGCCGTTCCACAAAAACAGGTTCTTCACCACCTGCATGGTGATGGTGGAAGCGCCCCTGCTCGGGCCATCCTCGCCCGCATCGTCCAGCACGATGCCGAGTTGATGCCAGTCCACGCCGTGATGGCTACAGAACTGCCCGTCCTCCGCCATCATCACCGAATGGACGAGGACGGGGGCTATATCGTCCATGCTCACCCAGCGCCGGTCCACTTTCTCGAACAGCACGTAATCCTTCAGCATCAGCATGGAGACGGGATGCACGAAGGGAAGCGCGTAGACAAGCAGCAGCGCGAGCGGCAGCACGACAAGCACCGCCAGAATGCGCAGCGCGACGGCGATCCGGCTGCTCCAGAAGGAATCCGCCAGATAGTTGCGCCCGCCCCTGCTTTTCAGAACAACTCTCCCCACCGGAACCGCCATATCTTTTTATTTTTACGCATTTCCGAACGCAAAACCGCTACGCACTTTTGCTGGAAATATCTTTTCCTCGCGCATTATCCTATGCAAAACCGCTACGCACTTTTGCTGGAAATGCTTTGAGGTTCCCTACCGGATTCCATAATACGGGTCCGGAAACAAGGGCGGAACGCCGCCTTTCATGACCGCATCGTGAAAAAGCGGCCGCTTCCCGCCAGACCGGTTGACCATGCGCGCGCTTTGGTTCATGCGGGAGGCATGGAACAGACGCCCGAACAGATGACCGGCGATTTTGCCGCCGCCCTGCACCGCC
Organism: Rhizobiales bacterium 63-22; assembly: GCA_001898995.1. Classification (GTDB taxonomy): domain Bacteria; phylum Pseudomonadota; class Alphaproteobacteria; order Rhizobiales; family Rhizobiaceae; genus Brucella. The sequence goes on from MKVZ01000008.1 coordinate 107,551, forward strand.
GCGCCCTCGAAGTGGAGACGGCGCTGGACCGGCTCCTGAACCGGCACCCGCTCGGCGGCGAGATCGCCCGGCCGGAACGCCTGCTCGCGGCCATGCGCCATGGCGTGCTGAACGGCGGCAAGCGCCTGCGCCCCTTTCTGGTGATCGAGAGCGCCGCGCTGTTCGGGATGCGCGGCGAGGCGGTGCTGCGCGTCGCGGCGGCGCTGGAGTGCATCCATTGCTATTCGCTGGTGCATGACGACCTGCCGGCCATGGACGACGACGACCTGCGCCGCGGCCAGCCGACCGTGCACAGGGCTTTCGACGAAGCCGCCGCGATTCTGGCCGGCGACAGCCTGCTCACCTATGCCTTCGACATCGTCGCTTCCGACGAGACGGAACTGCCCGCCGCCGTGCGCGTGCGGCTTGTGGCTGCGCTGGCCCGCGCGTCGGGCCTCGGCGGCATGGCGGGCGGACAGGCGCTCGACCTCGAAGCCGAGACCAAAAAGCCCGACGAGGCCGGCATCATCACGCTTCAGGCGATGAAGACCGGCGCGCTGATCCGCTTCGCCTGCGAGGCGGGCGCGATCATCGCCGATGCGTCCCGCGAGGATCGCGAGCGCATGGCCGAATTCGGCTCCGCCATCGGCCTCGCCTTCCAGCTTGCCGACGATCTTCTGGACGTGACGGCGGATGCGTCCGCCATGGGCAAGGCCACCGGCAAGGACGCCGCCGCCGGCAAGGCCACGCTGGTCGCCCTGCACGGCATCGACTGGACGCGCAAGCAGCTCGCAGGCCTCGTGGCACAGGCCGAAAGCCTGCTCGCCCCCTTCGGTCAGGACGCGGATATCCTCAAGCAGGCCGCGCGCTTCATCGCCGAACGGCAGAGCTAAACCGGTTACGAAGCGGCTTTCTGCTCCAGCCCGAAGCGATTCTCGATATAATCGGCCACCATCTTCTGGAATTCCGCGGCAATGCCGGGGCCGCGGAGCGTGGTGACTTTCTTGCCGTCCACGAAGACCGGCGCGGAGGGCGTCTCGCCGGTGCCGGGCAGCGAAATGCCGATATCGGCGTGCTTGGATTCGCCCGGTCCGTTGACGATGCAGCCCATCACCGCCACCGAAAGCGCCTCGACGCCCGGATATTTCTCGCGCCAGATCGGCATGTTGCGGCGGATATCGTCCTGAATGGTCTGCGCCAGTTCCTGAAACACCGTCGAGGTGGTGCGCCCGCAGCCGGGACAGGCCGCGACGATGGGAATGAACTGCCGGAAGCCCATGGTCTGCAACAGTTCCTGCGCCACCTGCACCTCGCGCGTGCGGTCGCCGCCCGGCTCCGGGGTCAGCGAAATGCGGATCGTGTCGCCGATGCCCTGCTGCAGCAATATCCCCATGGCGGCCGACGACGCCACGACGCCCTTGGTGCCCATGCCCGCCTCGGTCAGGCCGAGATGCAGCGCATGGTCGGAACGCTCGGCCAGCATGGTGTAGACCGCGATCAGGTCCTGCACCTGACTGACCTTGGCCGACAGGATGATCTTTTCGCGCGGCAGGCCGATTTCTTCCGCCAGATTGGCCGAGATCAGCGCCGACTGCACGATGGCCTCGCGCATCACCTGCTGCGCCGACAGGGGCGCGCCCTCGGCCTGGTTGCGGTCCATCAGCGTGGTGAGCAGTTCCTGATCGAGCGAGCCCCAGTTGACGCCGATGCGCACCGGCTTGTCGTAACGGATCGCCATTTCGACGATATCGGCGAACTGCTTGTCCTTCTTGTCCTTGAAGCCGACATTGCCGGGATTGATGCGGTATTTGGCAAGTGCTGCGGCGCAGGCCGGATGATCGGCCAGAAGCTTGTGGCCGATATAATGGAAATCGCCGACCAGCGGCACGTTCATGCCGAGCCGTTCCAGCCGCTCGCGGATGCGCGGCACGGCGGCGGCCGATTCGTCGCGGTCCACGGTGATGCGCACGATCTCGGAGCCCGCGCGAAACAGCGCCGCGACCTGCGCGACGGTGGAATCCACGTCCGCCGTATCCGTATTGGTCATCGACTGGACGACGACGGGCGCATCGCCGCCGACGACGACACCGCCGACATCGACGCCGACCGAACGGCGGCGGGGGAAAGGATGCGGAAAATAGCGTTGGGTCTCGGAAGACATTTTGCTCTGTTCTTGATCGGCCTGCTTTCAGGTGACGCAGCGCGCGGTAATTGTCAACGCCCGCCTCTGTCGCGCTTTCGCCTATATAACCGCTTGCCGCCGCCTTGTCGCCTTTTCATTGTGCGGAGTGATCGGCATGGCGCGCCAGCCCCGAACAGGCGAGCACGACCAGAAGCAGCACCGGCAGCGAGACGAATATGATGCCGAAACCGCTGTGCCGCGCCACGAAACCGATCAGCGAAGGCGCCACCAGCATGCCCGAATAGCCGAGCATCGTGGCGATGGACAGGCCCACGCCCGGCGACACGCCCGGCATGTTGCCGGCGATGGAAAAGGCGATCGGCACCATGTTGGAAATGCCGATGCCGCACAGCGCGAAACCGGCGATGGCCGTATAGGGATCGCGGGCGAGGCCCACGACCAGCATTCCGGCGATGGCGATGAGCGTGCAGCCGCGCAGCGTCCTCACCGCGCCGAAACGGTCGCGCACCAGATCGCCGGCGAAGCGCATCGTGGCCATGGCGCAGGAGAAGGCGGCGAAGCCGAAGCCGGCCAGCATCACCGATGCGCCGAGATCCTGCTTCATGTGATAGGCGCCCCAGTCGAGGATCGCGCCTTCCGGGATCATGGAGAACAGCGCCATGAGGCCGACCAGCCATGGCAGCGGGCTTTTCGGCAAATTGAATTTGGGGGCGAACTTGCGCCTGCTCCCGTCCGCCGGGCGGGCGGCAATATGATTTCTGTCGGGAAGCACGGACGGCCATGCGGCGGCGAGCAGCACGGCGGCCGTGACGGTTGCGACCAGCGCTTGCACGGCCGCTCCAAAATGCGCGATGAGGAAGCCTCCCGTGGCCGCGCCGATCAGGCCGCCGAGGCTCCAGAAGGCATGGCAGGACGACATGATGGCGCGGCGCATGGATTTCTCCACCGCCACCGCATTGGCGTTCATGGCCACGTCCATGGCCGCGATGGCACCGCCGAAACAGAACATGACGATCGCCGCCGCCACCACGCCCGGCACGAAGGCGATGGCGAGCAGCGCCGGAACGACGCCGAGCCCGAAGCCCCGCGCCACCGCACCGGAACCGTACCGCGCCGAAAGCGCACCCGCCACCGGCATCAGCGTCAGCGAGCCGAGGCCGAAGACGAGGATCATCAGCCCCATGCCGGCGCTGTCGAGCCCCAGCCGCGCGGCGAATTCCGGGATTTTCGGCGTCCAGCCGCCGAGAATATAGCCGTTCATGAGGAAAAGCAGGGCCACGGCCGCCCGCTCCCGCGTCACCGCCGGCGCGCGCCCCGGCGCGACATGCTCCCTGATCGTAACCTGTTCCATCGATTTCAGGCCCCCGCCTTCAACATCCTGACGCCCGCCGCCGCGAAAGCGGCAAGCGGAGCCTCGCCGGCATCCGCCTCGACGGCCATGAAGGCCACCGCGTCCAGCGGCACCACGTCATGGGCGGCGACCGTATCGAGCTTGTCGCTGGTCACCGCCAGCGCAACGGCGCGGCTGCGCACGGCGATGGCGCGCTTGAACTCGGCATCCTCCAGATGATGCGCGGTGACGCCCGCCCCGGCCGCGATACCGCAGACGCCGAGAAAGCACAAGTCGGGCCGCAGCAGCGCCGCGTCGCGCAGCGCCCGCGCGCCGACAGCGGCGCTCACCCGCCGGTCGATGGGCCCGCCGATGACGATCAGCTCCACCGCCGGCGCGTCGAGGAGAAGCGTGGCGATGGCCGGCGTGTTGGTGGCGACGGTCACCGCCATGTCGCTCTCGCCGATCAGCCGCGCCAGCGCCATATTGACCGAGGAGGCGTCGAGGAACACCGTCATGCCCGGCTCGATCAGCGGCAGCAGCGCCGCCGCCAGCGCCGCCTTGACCTGCGTGCGGTCGTCGCCGCGCTCGCTCAGCGTCTTGCCGGACGGGGCCAGCGCCAGCGCCCCGCCATAGACGCGCCGGCACAGGCCGGAGGCCGCCATCTCGCGCAGGTCGCGCCGGATCGTGTCTTCCGACACGCCGAAGGTCCCGGCCAGCTCCGCCGCCAGCACCCGGCCCGTCGCCTGCAACAGGTCCTGAATGCGCGCCTGCCTTTCATGCAGCAGCAATTCCGTCATCGTCTCTCCAATCACGCATAATCATGCACAAACCGGCAAGAACATGCATAGCAGATTTCATGACCGAAACAAGGCGCACGTAAAAGAAAACGCCGCGCCCTTTCGGGCACGGCGCAGGCCGTTGATAACCCATATGCACAGGCCCCGCACCTCGTCCTTCGAGATGCCGCCTTCGGCGGCTCCTCAGGATGAGGGGCTAGTGTTGCCGCATGCAGAATTACTCCGCGTAGACGATGAGCAAATCCTTTGCGTCGATCTGTTCGCCGGGGCGAACCAGCACCTCGGCGATGGTTCCGTCGCGCTCGGCGTGGATGGCGGTCTCCATCTTCATCGCCTCGATGGAGAGGAGCACGTCGCCCTGAGCGACCTTCTGGCCGTTCGCCACCGCGACGGTGGAGATCACGCCCGGCATCGGCGCGCCGACCTGTTTGTCGTTGCCCGCTTCCGCCTTGCGGCGCAAGCCGCCCGACGCGCCCTTGGCGCGGTTCGGCACCTTGATGCGGCGCGGCTGGCCGTTCAGCTCGAAGAACACCGTCACCATGCCCTTCTCGTCGGTCTCGGTCATGGCCTGATTGACGATCACCAGCGTCTTGCCGCGCTCCAGATCGACGAAGACCTCCTCTTCCGGCTTCAGGCCGTAGAAATAGACCGGCGTCGGCAGCACGCTGGTCGGCCCGTAGGTCTCTTGTGCTGCGGCGTAGTCGGTGAACACCTTGGGATACATCAGCGCCGAGGCGAATTCCTGATCGTCGATCTTGCGGCCGACAGCTTCCTCGAAAGTCTTGCGCTCCGCGTCGAGATCGGCCGGCTGAAGCAGCGAGCCGGGCCGCACGGTAAAGGGCTTTTCGCCCTTCAGCACCTTCTTCTGCAAAGCCTGCGGCCAGCCCGACGGCGGCTGGCCGAGATCGCCGCGCATCATCGACACCACCGAATCCGGGAAGGCGATATCCTTGTCCGGGTTCTCCACATCGGCGACGGTCAGGTCCTGGCTGACCATCATCAGCGCCATGTCGCCCACCACCTTGGAGGACGGCGTCACCTTGACGATATCGCCGAACATGCGGTTGACGTCGGCATAGGCCTGCGCCACCTCGTGCCAGCGCGTCTCCAGCCCCAGCGAGCGCGCCTGCTCCTTGAGATTGGTGAACTGCCCGCCCGGCATTTCGTGCAGGTAGACTTCCGAGGCCGGACCTTTGAGGTCGCTCTCGAAGGCGGCGTACTGGTTGCGCACCGCCTCCCAGTAGAAGGAGATGCGGCGGATCGAGGCCGGGTCCAGCCCCGGATCGCGCTCCGAGCCGGAGAGCGCCTCGACGAGCGAGCCGAGGCAGGGCTGCGAGGTGTTGCCGGACAGCGCGTCCATCGCCGCGTCCACCACGTCGACGCCCGCCTCCACCGCCGCAAGCACGGTCGCGGCGGAAATGCCCGACGTGTCATGGGTGTGGAAATGGATCGGCAGGTCGGTCTCCTCGCGCAGCGCCTTGAACAGCACGCGCGCGGCGGCGGGCTTCAGCAGGCCGGCCATGTCCTTGACCGCGATGATATGCGCGCCGGCCTTCTCCACTTCCTTGGCCAGTCCGACATAATATTTGAGGTCGTATTTGGCGCGTTCCGGGTTGAGGATATCGCCCGTATAGCAGATCGCCGCCTCGCAGAGCTTGTTCTCCTCCAGCACCGCGTCCATCGACACGCGCATGTTCTCGACCCAGTTGAGGCTGTCGAAGACGCGGAACAGGTCGATGCCGCCCCGCGCCGCCTCACGCACGAAATACTTCACCACATTGTCGGGATAGGATTTGTAGCCGACGCCGTTGGCCCCGCGCAAAAGCATCTGCAACAGAAGGTTCGGCGCGCCCTCGCGCACCAGCGCCAGCCGCTCCCACGGGTCCTCGGTCAGGAACCGCATGGAGACGTCGAAGGTCGCCCCGCCCCAGCATTCGAGCGAGAACAGGTTCGGCAGCGCCTGCGCATAGGTTTTCGCGATCTGCGCGATGTCGTAGGTGCGCACGCGGGTGGCCAGCAGCGACTGGTGACCGTCGCGCATGGTGGTGTCGGTCATCAGCACGCGCTTTTCGTTGCGCGTCCATTCGGCGAATTTCTTCGGGCCGAGCTTGTCGAGAAGCTGCTTGGTGCCGTCCGCGATGGGTTTATCGCCGAACCACGGCACGCGCGGCTTGGCGGCGTCCTTCGCCGGCTTGGCGCGGCCCTTGGTCTCGGGATGGCCGTTGACGGTCACATCCGCGATATAGGTCAAAAGCTTGGTGGCGCGGTCCTGCCGCTTCACATGCTCGAACAGTTCCGGCGTCGTGTCGATGAAGCGGGTGGTGTAGTCGTTCGAGCGGAATTTCTGATGGTTGATGATGGCTTCGAGGAAGGTGAGGTTCGTCGCCACGCCCCGGATGCGGAACTCGCGCAGGGCGCGGTCCATGCGGCTGATCGCCTCCTCCGGCGTCGCGCCCGAAGCCGTCACCTTGACCAGCAGCGGATCGTAATAGCGGGTGATGTAAGCGCCCGAATAGGCCGTGCCGCCATCGAGCCGGATGCCGAAGCCCGCCGCCGAGCGATAGGCCGAGATGCGGCCGTAATCGGGGATGAAATTCTGCTCCGGGTCTTCGGTCGTGATGCGGCATTGCAGAGCGTGGCCGTGCAGGCGGATATCCTCCTGCCGCGGCACGCCCGATTCCGGCGTGCCTATGGCCGCGCCTTCGAGGATATGGATCTGCGCCTTGACGATGTCGATGCCGGTCACGGCCTCCGTCACCGTATGCTCGACCTGGATGCGCGGATTGACCTCGATGAAGTAGAACTTGCCGGTGTCGGCGTCCATCAGGAACTCGACCGTGCCCGCGCCGATATAGTCAGTGGCGTGCGCGATCTTCAGGCCGTAATCCGCCAGCTCCTGCCGCTGCGCGTCGTTGAGATAGGGCGCGGGCGCGCGCTCTACGACCTTCTGGTTGCGGCGCTGGATCGAGCAGTCGCGCTCGAAAAGATGCACGGCGTTGCCATGCGTGTCGCCGAGAATCTGCACCTCGACATGGCGGGCGCGCTCGACCAGCTTTTCGAGATAGACCTCGTCCTTGCCGAAGGCGGCCTTGGCCTCGCGCTTGGCCTCCGTCACCTCGCGGGCGAGATCGGCCTCGGCGCGGATGGCGCGCATGCCGCGCCCGCCGCCGCCCCAGCTCGCCTTGAGCATCAGGGGATAGCCGATCCCGGCGGCGAGCTTCTTCACCTCTTCCATGTCGTCGGGCAGCGGATCGGTGGCGGGCACCACCGGCACGCCGATCTCGATGGCGAGGTTGCGCGCCGCCACCTTGTTGCCGAGCCGGCGCATGGTCTCGGGCTTCGGCCCGATGAAGATGATGCCGTTCTCGGCGCAGGCCTCGGCGAATTCCGGGCTTTCCGACAGGAGCCCGTAGCCGGGATGGATCGCGTCCGCGCCCGAAAGCTTGGCCACGCGGATGATCTCGTCGATGGAGAGATAGCTTTCGATCGGCCCCAGATCGCGGGAGAGATGCGGGCCGCGCCCGACCTGATAACTCTCGTCCGCCTTGAACCGGTGCAGGGACAATTTGTCCTCTTCGGCCCAGATTGCCACCGTTTTCAGCCCCAGCTCGTTGGCGGCGCGGAACACGCGGATGGCGATTTCGGATCGGTTGGCGACGAGAATTTTCCGTATGGGCAAGGCAGATCTCCCGACTGCAATGACAGGCGCAACCTGATTACATGGCAAAACAGCCAAGCGCAAACGAACTGTGCGGCGGGATTTCAAAAATAGAACAGCCGCCCGAATAACGGGGCGCATGATGAAAATTAATGCAATATCGGGCGGCCTTTGAAGAAAAAACGCGCATTGCTTCGCGGGTCGCCGGCTTTGCTCGCCCCTGCCCGTGCCGGGCCCCGGCGATGAATGCAGAATGCCCGGCGCCTGGCCGGGCATTCCTTCTCATGCAATGATGGATACCATTACTGCTGGACGTAGGTGTACTGGCCGTTCGGCTCCTTGACCCACTTGTACATGACATAGCCCGGAAGCTTGGGATCGCCCTTCTCGTCGAAGGCGAGATCGCCCAGAACGGACTTGAACGGACCCTTTTCCTTGAGCGCCTTGGCGATCTCCTGCGGATCGTTGGAGCCGGCGGCCTTGGCGGCCTCCGCAAGCACCTGCACCGCGGCATAGGAATAGAGCGTATAGGCTTCCGGCTCGAAGCCGGCGTCGCGGAACTTCTTCACCAGCGCGGCATTCTCCGGGCGGTTGCGCGGATCGGGACCGAAGGTGTTGAGCGTGCCTTCCACGGCGGGACCGGCGATCGAGGCCAGTTCGTTGGAGACGATGCCGTCGCCGGAGATGAACTGCGCCTTGAGGCCCTGATCGGCCATCTGGCGGATGATCAGGCCGGCTTCGGGATGCAGGCCACCCCAATAGACGACGGTGACGCCCGCCTGCTTCATCTTGGCGATGAGGGCGGAGAAGTCCTTCTCGCCGACGTTCACGCCTTCGTAGAGGGCCTGCTTCACGCCGAGCGAATTGAGCTTCTTCATGGTTTCATCGGCAAGGCCCTGACCATAGGGGGTCTTGTCGTGAACGATGGCGATCTTGGCGTCCTTGAAATGATCGAAGATATACTGGCCAGCCACCTTGCCCTGCTGATCGTCACGGCCGCAGGTACGGAACGTGTTCCACAGGCCGCGCTCGGTATAGGTCGGGTTGGTCGCGGCGGGCGAGATTTCGAGGATGCCGTTCTCGGCATAGACTTCCGAGGCCGGGATCGTAACGCCGGAGTTGAAGTGGCCGATCACGTATTTCACGCCGTCGGCGGCGAACTTGTTGGCCACCGAGATGCCCTGCTTGGGGTCCGACACGTCGTCGCCCAGCTCGATCTTGATCTTCTCGCCGTTGAGACCGCCGGCCTCGTTGATTTCCTTGACCGCGGCTTCCGTGCCCTTCTGCATCTGCGCGCCATAGGCGGCGTTCGGACCGGTCAGCGGTGCGCCGAGGCCGAGCAGCACATCCGCCCAGGCCGAGCCGCCGAAAGAGACGAGGGCGGCAAGCGCGACACCCGTGAACAAAGTTTTCTTCATTTCTGAGACTCCCATCCTTGTTTAACCCCGAAGAGATGTTTTCACACCGTCCTGTTTATCTTGCCGGAGACCCGGCAATATCGACGTTGATTCATGCTTCTGTCAACGTGATCTTTTCAAAAAGCTTATCCTTTACAAGAATAAGCTTCAATTCATTTCGCCTTCCAGCTCAGAGGGGAAGACTTTTCATAGAGCCAGCTATATTGCCGCACCATCTGCCGGGTGCGCGTGTAGCGGAAGCCGATGCTGCCGATAATGATCAGCACGATGGTATCGACCACATAATAATGCAGCGACAGCAGCGTGCCCTGAAACAGCGCATAATGGATGAAGCGCACCGCCGCCCCCAGCGGGAGCATGTAGAGCAGGAACTGCGGATAGCTGCGCCATGTCTGGGCGCAGGCGCGGCCCGTCATCCAGGCGGCCCAGCCACCCAGCAGGCAGGTGATGAGGAAAAACAGCCAGAACGACTGCTCCTCGTGGATAATGGCCTGCAACATATCGTCCTCCTGGAACGGTTCCCGTTTTCACGGAATCACGGAACCGCTCTGTTATGCGACGCCGAATGTTTCCATTCGGCTGCAAAATGCTCTAATGCCTTCCACCTTCCAGATAGGCCGCGCGCACTTCCGGGTTGGCCAGAAGATCGCGGCCCGTGCCGCTCATGGTGATCGAGCCGTTGACCATCACATAGCCGCGATCGGCGAGCTTGAGCGCGCCGAAGGCGTTCTGCTCGACCAGAAACACGGTCAGGCGCTGACTGCGGTTCAGTTCCTTGATCGCCTCGAAGATCTGCTTGACGATCAGCGGCGCCAGACCGAGCGACGGCTCGTCCAGAAGCAGCAGCTTCGGGCGCGCCATCAGCGCGCGCGCGATGGCCAGCATCTGCTGCTCGCCGCCCGAAAGCGTGCCGCCGCGCTGGCCGATGCGCTCCTTCAGGCGCGGGAACAGGTCGAACATCAGCTTCACGTCGCTGTCGAAATGACGCTGGTTGTCGAGGTTCGCGCCCATCTGGAGATTTTCCAGCACCGTCATGCGCGGAAAGATGCGCCGGCCTTCCGGCGACTGCGCGATGCGCAGCCGCGCGATCTCGTGCGGCGGCAGCTTCGTGATGTCCTGCCCGTTGAAGACGATGCGGCCGGAACGCGCGCGCGGCGAGCCGAAGATGGTCATCATCAGCGTGGACTTGCCGGCACCGTTGGCGCCGATCAGCGTGACGATCTCGCCCTCGTCCACCGTCAGGTCGATGCCCTTCAGCGCGCAGATATTGCCGTAATAGGTCTCGACCTTCTCGACGGACAGAAGCGGTTGCTTTTTCTGCATGGTATCGGCCTGCATCATTCGCCTCCCTTCGCCGGATCGCCGGGTTTTCTGGCTGCCTTGTCGGGAGTCGTTTCATGGCTCGTCGGGACTTTGCCGGCCTCCACGCGCGCGGAAAATTCCGTCGCCTGGCCGGCAGCGAGCTTTTTGGCCTGTCCCACCCAGTCCTCGCGGGCGATGCGCCCGTCGAACGCGAGATAGGTTTCGGCCAGCGCGATGTCCCCTTCCGCCCAGTCTGCGATCTGGTCGAAATGCCAGATGCCGTGTTCGTGCAGCTTGCGCTCGTTGACCGCGCCGATCCCCTTGATCAGCGTCAGATTGTCGGGCTTGCCGTCGCGGGGAACGGGAAGCGCGCCCGGAAGCGGCGCATTGGGCAATGCCAGCTTGACGTCGGCGGGCGCCACGCCCTTTTCCGCGGCGATCTCTTCCCTGATCGCCTCTCCGGCGAGCTGGGCGGCGACCAGATCCGCCGGATCGCCCGCGCCGGGCCTGTCGGCCTGCTCGACCAGTTCGGCCACTTCCTCGTCGTCCACGCCGAGATAGGCGGCGATGACGCGCGGGTCGTTCTTCACCTCCGCCGGCGCGCCGTCGGAAATCTTGGTGCCGTATTCCAGTACGATCACATGGTCGGAAATTTCCATCACCACCGACATGTCGTGCTCTATCAGAAGGATCGAGGTGCCCGTCTCGTTCTTGATCGACAGAAGCAGCTTGTTCAGCTCCGCCGATTCGCGCGGGTTGAGGCCCGCCGCCGGCTCGTCGAGGCAGAGGATTTCCGGGTCGGTGCACATGGCGCGCGCGATTTCCAGACGGCGCTGGTCGCCATAGGGCAGATCGCCCGCCGGATCGTCGGCGCGCGCGACGAGGTCGATCTTTTCCAGCCAGGCTTCCGCCTTCGCGATGGCGGCCTTCGCCGCCGTGCGATAACCCGGCAGGCCGAGAAGACCGAGGATGGTATAGCCGGACGCGCGCATCAGCGTGTTGTGTTGCGCCACCAGCAGGTTCTCCAGCACGGTCAGGCCGGAGAACAGGCGGATGTTCTGGAAGGTGCGCGCGACCTTGGCATGATGCGTGATGAGGAAATCGGGCATGCGTTCGAGCAGGTAGCTCTCGCCCGTGCTGCGCGTCATGGTCAGCATGCCGCCCGTCGGCTTGTAGAAACCGGTGATGCAGTTGAAGACCGTGGTCTTGCCGGCGCCGTTCGGCCCGATGATGGCCGTGATGTGGCCGCGCTTCACGTCGAAGGAGAGATCGTTGATGGCGACGAGACCGCCGAAGCGCATCGACAGATGCTCGACCTTGAGGATGGCGTCGTTCGAGGCCGTATCCGACATGGTTTTCGTCTCCATCAGCCGTGCCCTTCCTTGGTAAAGGCGCTCGACACCATCTTGCGCGCATTGAGGAAGGCGCTCGGCTCACGGCTTCCGACGAAGCCGCGCGGCTTGAGCACCATCACGATCACCATGCCGAGGCCGAAGATGAGCATGCGGTACTGTTCCGGCGTGAAGTCGGGGCCGAATATGTGCTTGAGGAAATCCATGTAGCGCAGGGCTTCCGTGCCGCCGATCATGACGATGGCCGCGATGGCGATGCCGACCAGCGACCCCATGCCGCCGAGCACCACGATGGCGAGAATCATCGCCGATTCGATGAAGACGAAGGATTCCGGGCTGACGAAGCCCTGCCGCGCGGCGAAGAAGGAGCCGGCGAAGCCGCCGAACATCGCGCCGGTGGCGAATGCCGTCAGCTTGGTCGTCGTCGTGTTGATGCCGAGCGAGCGGCAGGCGATCTCGTCCTCGCGCAGCGCCTCCCACGCGCGGCCCACCGGCATGCGGCGCAGCCGGATCGTCACCCAGGCGGTCAGCAGCGCCAGCAGCAGGATGATGTAATAGAGGAAGAACTTGTACTGGGCCGGCGAGAAGGCAATGCCGAGATGAGCGGCGACGCCATCCTTGCCGAAGGTGAAGGGCATGCCGAAGAAGGTCGCCTTGGCGATGCCCGAAATGCCGAACGTGCCCTTGGTGAGGTCCGTCCAGTTGATCAGCACGAGGCGGATGATCTCGCCGAAGGCGAGCGTCACGATGGCCAGATAGTCGCCGCGCAGGCGCAGGACCGGGAAGCCGAGGATCACGCCCCATGTCGCCGCCAGCAGGCCGGAAATCGGCAGCAGCACCCAGAAGGACAGGCCGAAGGCGCTCGACAGGATGGCGTAGGAATAAGCGCCGACCGCATAGAAGGCGACATAGCCGAGATCGAGCAGGCCGGCGAGGCCGACCACGATGTTCAGCCCCCAGGCCAGCATGATGTAGATGAGGATCTGGATGCCGAAATTATCGACCCATTTCAGCGATCCCTGCCAGCCCACCAGCGCCACGACCAGCACCGGATAGATGAACATGAACAGGACGCCGAGGCGCGGCCAGATGCGGCGCAGCAGCGACGGCGCCTCGGCGACCACGGGCCTGTCGGCCTTCGCCTGCCGGCGCGCGGCCAGCCAGGGCTGGAGGAAAGCGACCGTGCAGAAGCGGCCCACCGCCGCAATCACGACGATGATGGCCAGCATGCCCCAGCGCTGCTTCAGCACCAGCGCGTTGTTGATGTTCTGCTCGGTCTGGAAACCGATGATGAGGACGAAGAGACCCAGCGCCAGCAGTCCGGCGAAAAGCCCCTCGCGCAGCGCGCGGACGAAAAGGGAATCCGGGCGTGTGCCTGATTGAACGGCCATGATTACACCTTTTCCACTTCAGGACGGCCCAGCAGGCCGGAAGGCATGAAGATCAGCACGATGGCGAGGATGGAGAACGCCGCCACGTCCTTGTAGTCGGTGGAGAAATAGGCCGACCACAGCGCCTCGATCAGGCCGATCAGCAAACCGCCCACCACCGCGCCCGGAAGCGAGCCGATGCCGCCCAGAACCGCCGCCGTGAAGGCCTTGACGCCGGGGACGAAGCCGTCGGCGAAGTTGATGGTGCCGTAGAAGGTGAGGTAGAGCGTGCCCGCGACGGCGGCGAGCATGGCGCCCATCACGAAGGTGAGCGAGATGACGCCGTCGACATTGATGCCGAGCAGCGCCGCCATCTTGCGGTCCTGCTCGCAGGCGCGCTGTGCGCGCCCCAGCGGCGTGCGGTTGACCACGTACCAGAAGATCGTCAGCAGCACCGCCGTCACCACGATGACCACGATCTGCTTGAGCGAGATCGTCACCGGGCTGCCGAACAGGCTGTAGCTGCCGCCCAGCAGTTCGGGCACCGACTTGTTGCGCGGGCCCTGCGCGACCTGCACGAAGTTCGACAGCACGATGGACATGCCGATCGCGGTGATCAGCGGGGCGAGGCGGAACGAGCCGCGCAGCGGCCGGTAGGCCACGCGCTCGATCGTCCAGCTCCACAGCCCCGTCAGCAGCATGGCGACGACCATCATCAGCAGAAGCATCACCACCACCGGCAGCGCGCCGAGGAAGGTCATGATGATGAGGAAAACGATCAGCGCCATGAACGCGCCGAGCATGAAAATGTCGCCATGCGCGAAATTGATCATGCCGATGATGCCATAGACCATCGTATAGCCGATCGCGATCAGCCCGTAGATAGAACCGAGCGACAGGCCGTTGATAACCTGCTGGAAAAAATAGTCCATCGAGAAGCCACCCATTTCACGGCCGGGATTTTCGGCGCATCATTATTTCGTGCGCCTTCTTTTTTCCCGGCAGATTACACCTAACGGCTGTACCGAGGAATGCAAGCCCCTTTTATCCTAGACAAAAGACCAATGGCTTCATTTACCGGCAAACCAGTCATATTCCCCTGCAAAACGCCCTGCCTGTATGTTTTTCTTCGGAGCAGAGCGCCCATTACCGCATTTCTCTCACTACACGAACACCCAAAAAATGGGCGTTTCACACACTGTCGGGCAACCGTACCGGTTTTTCGATCCGATGCCTGAAGCGGTTCCTTTCTTCCACGGAATCGTGGAACCGCTCCATCTTTTTGTTTTTACGCATTTCCACACGCGAAACCGCTACGCGCTTTTGCTGGAAATGCTTTATGCGACGACGAACCCGTGCGCGAAAGGGTCGCGGTCGTCGATGAAGATCGTATTATATCCCGTCATCCGTGCCCAGCCCGCGACGGAAGGAATGATTCCCGGCTTTCCGGCCACCTCCGCCGCGCGCTCCACGCGGCCGTGGAACAGCGAGCCGATGATCGATTCATGCACGAATTCGTCGCCGGGCTTCAGCTTTCCCTTGGCGGCGAGCTGCGCCATGCGCGCCGAGGTGCCGGTGCCGCAGGGCGAGCGATCGATGGCCTTGTCGCCGTAGAACACCGCATTGCGGGCATGCGCTTCCGGCCGCATCGGCTTGCCGGTCCACAATATATGCGTGAGACGGTTGATATCCGGCAGCTCCGGATGCTGGAACTTGTATTTCTCGTTGAGGCGCCGGCGCAGCACCGGGCTCCACGCGATCAGTTGCAGGGCGGAATAATCTGCCATGTCCGTGTAATTTTCTTGCGGCTCGACGATGGCGTAGAAATTGCCGCCATAGGCGACATCCACCCTGATCGGGCCGAGATCCGGGCAATCCACCTCCAGCCCCTCCGCATAGAGGAAGGCCGGCACATTGGTGAGGCGCACGCGCTCCACATATTGCCCGTTCTGCTCGTATTCGATGGCGACGAGGCCCGCCGGCGTGTCGAGATTGATTTTACCCGGCGTCTTCGGCGTCACCAGCCCGTGCTCGATGGCCATGGTCACGGTGCCGATGGTGCCGTGGCCGCACATGGGCAGGCAGCCCGACGTCTCGATGAACAGCACCGCCACGTCGCAATCGGGCCGTGTCGGCGGATAGAGGATGGAGCCGGACATCATGTCGTGGCCGCGCGGCTCGAACATCAGGCCGGTGCGGATCCAGTCGTATTCCCGCAGGAAGTGGGCGCGCTTTTCCATCATGCTGGCGCCTTGCAGGTTCGGGCCGCCGCCCGCCACCAGACGCACGGGATTGCCGCATGTATGCCCGTCTATGCAGAAGAAGGAATGTCTCGCCATGATGGTCAGTTCCGGAAACGTTGCGGTTTGAAGGGCTCGATGTCGATGGCGGGCGCGGCATCGTTGACGAGGTCGCGGATCAGCCGACCGGTCGCCGCCGCCTGGGTGAGACCGAGATGGCCGTGGCCGAAACCATAGTAGATGTTGCCGCCCCTCGATGCACGCCCGATGATCGGCAGGCTATCGGGCATGGAGGGGCGGTAGCCCATCCATTGCCGCCCGCCTTCTGTCCGGAGGCCGGGCAGGAACATCGCCGCCTTCTTGAGCATGGCGTCGGCGCGCGCGAAATTGGGCGGCAGCGCCAGCCCGCCGAACTCGACCGCGCCGCCGACGCGCAGGCCCGTCTCCAGCGGCGTGATGACGAAACCGTGGCCGGGAAAGGTCAGTTGCCGCTTCACGTCGAAACTGCCGACCGGCAGCGTCGTGTTGTAGCCGCGCTCCGTGTCGAGCGGCACCGGATCGCCGAAGGCGCCGGCCAGCCCGCGCGACCATGCGCCGGCCATGACGATAAGATGCGCCGCCGCGATCTCCCCGCCATCGGCAAGCGTCAGCCGCGCACCGCCGCCGGCGGGCCGCGCGGCCCTCACCTCGCCCCTCTGGAAGCGCGCCCCACGGCTTTCCGCATAAGCCCAGATCGCCTGTCCGAACAGTTTCGGCTCGCTGACATTCATCCAGCCCGGCACGAAGGTGCCCGCCACGAAACGCGGCGAAAGCCCCGGCTGCAACTCGGCCAGCCGGCTCCCGCGCACATGCTCGTAGACGATGCCCGTCTTCTCTCGCACATCCCAGCCGGGCTGCGACGCGGCAAGCTCGGCCTCGCTCTCGTAGAGTTCCAGATTGCCGTCTTCCCGCACCATGCCGCGCAGGGCGGCCCGGTCGACGAGGCCGAGCATCTCGCTTTCGGCCAGCCGCATGATCGCGGCCTGCGCCGTGGCGGTTCTGGCCTGCGCGGCGGCGTTGCTCGCGCGCCAGAAGCGATAGAGCCACGGCACCATTTTCGGGAGATAGGACGGGCGTATGGTGAAGGGTCCGAGCGGGTCCATCAGCCAGCCCGGCACCTTGCGCATCACGCCCTTGGACGCCAGCGGCAATATGTCGGAAAAGGCGAAGGCGGCCGCATTGCCGGCGCTGGTCTCCTCGCAGATGCCGGTCCTGTCGATCACCAGCACGTCGCGCCCGGTTTCCGCCAGCAGCGCGGCGGTGGCGACGCCGACGATACCGCCACCCACGATGACGATATCCTGCCGGACCAGAGGATCGGACTTCATATACGCACGGCCCCCATTGTCCCGTCCGTTATTGATATATCAGAGATATATCTGTAGGATCGAACTCTGTCAATCCGTGGAGAGGGCGGTGGAACAGGCGCCGCAATTGGCATCGCGTATTGGCATCGGCATGGGAGGGGAACGGACCCGAATGGAGCAGAGGGGCGTGGAACAGGCGGACATGATCGCCGCCGGCGTTGACGGCTGGGGAACGGAGAGCCTCGCCGAGCAGGCCTATCGCATTCTGGAGCGGCTGGTCGTCACGCTGGAACTGGAGCCGGGCGCGGTGGTGAACGAGCGCATGCTGATCGAGCGCACCGGCATGGGGCGCACACCGGTGCGCGAGGCCATCCAGCGGCTGGCATGGGAGGGGCTGATGGAGGTGCGCCCGCGCTCCGGCATCGCGGTCACGCCCATCGATCCCAAGGATTTCGGCAAGGTGCTCGACGCACGCGAGGGCGTGGAGCGGATGCTCGCCCGCGACGCTGCGCGTTTCGGCAGCCCGAAGGACCACGAGCGCCTGCGAGCGGCCGCGACGGCGATGCGCAACGCCGTTCCATCCGGCGACGTGGCTTCCTTTCTCGACGCCGACAAGGCGCTGGACAATGTGCTCGGCGCGGCGGCGAACAATCCCTATGCGGCGCGGCTCGCGGCACCCCTCCAGACCCATAGCCGCCGCTTCTGGTTCCGGCTGCGCCCGGCGGGAGGCATCGCCGGTTCCGCGGATGCCCATGCGGCGCTGATCGAGGCCGTCGTCTCGCGCGAACCGAAGCGGGCGGCCTCTACTGCCGGCGCGCTGATGGATTATCTGCGCACGCTTGCGCCCTGATTCAGCGTTTGCGGCTGGCTTTGCGTGTTCCTTCACGGCGGCGCAGGCAGAGCGTCGTGGACGTGCTGGTGTCGAAGATGATGCCGTCATCGCTGCCCACGTCGTTCACGGCGCGCGTATAGGATTGGCGCGTTCCGTGGTGGATATCCTTTACCTGCACCGAGAAGATCGACAGAACGGCGAGAAAGCCGGCCAGTGTCTGAAACGAATGACGCATTCAAGCCTCCTTTTCCGCTTCACGACAGTTTTGCTTGTCGACAGCAAAATGCCTGGCGGCGGCAGAAACATGGCCAAAGGAGGGAAAGGCCGGACGCCGATTCACATATTCGCGAGGCTGGTGGCATTGCGGCGG
>MKVZ01000008.1:125736-173268 GCA_001898995.1 Rhizobiales bacterium 63-22
GATCCTGTCAGCGTTCGATCACCGCGCAGGCGACGCGGTCGCCCGCGCCGCCGATGGGCTGGGTCGAATAATCGTCCGGATTGGCGTGGATCACCACGGACGCGCCGTGCTTGCCAAGGAGAGCCGGACGGCTGCTTCCCTTGTTGAGGGCGACCTTGTCGGAATAGAATTCCGCCGCTGCCTTGCCGTCCTTGTCCGCATGGATGTTCGGCAGATCGCCGTCATCATTCTGCTTGGCGTTGAGGAAACCGTGCACGACGGGCGTCACGGTATGGACATGGCCGCCGGCCTTTTTGAAACCCGCTCCGCTGCAATCGCCCATTTCATGGAAATGGATGCCGTGCCAGCCGGGTTTCAGCCCGCTCGCCTCGACCCGCAGGATCACACCCCTCGGCGCTTCCGTCACCACGATGCTCCCGATGGCGCTGCCATCGGCGCCGACGAGTTTGCCATGCGCCGTCTCGGCGGCCCCGGCGGCATCGGCCTGCGAGACCGCCAGCGCCGCTATGAGAACGGCCGGGATGATGGGGAGAAATTTATCCGTCATGGCGTGGCCTTTCTGTCGTGGAACGATGTTGGTGATGAGTGGCACGGCCGGATGATGTGCGGGGCGGGAATGGCCGCGCGCTCGGCGCGGTCACGGGCTTTCTCGAATAGGGTGCGCACATCGTGGGGGCGCACATTGTCGCTCGCCATCACCTGCAGGATCACCGGATCGCGCAGCAATTCATCCAGCCGGTCGGTATTGTCGCTCATGCCTGACCTCCTCGATCGTTCATCCCAGAAGCCCGCCCTGACCCTTAGATAGGGCGACGATGTCGGCACGCCAATGATCGTTTTGCGGCTATCTTGCGGCAGATCCGGCAAAAATGTGCGGAACGATCCCCGAACCGTTGCGAGCCGACATGGGCGGAACCGGAAGCGGATCAGGGCGGCGGGGCGCCTTCGTGCTGCGGCAGACCGTCGGCGATGACGACCCAAGGCTGTTTCGAGGCGGTCCAGATGTGCATCTGCGGCCGGAACATCGAAGGATCGTCCAATGAGCCCGTCGTGAGCCCGATGACGTCGGCCGAATCGCGGCGCGAGAACAGGGTCGTTCCGCATTGCGGGCAGAAGCCGCGCTCCAGCTCCGGCGAGGAATTGACCGTCGCCACCGGCCCCTCGACCGCGACCGCCTCGATACGGAACAGGATACGGGCGTTGAAGGCCGCGCCCACCGCCTTCTGGCACAGGCGGCAATGGCATATGCGCTCGTTGACCGGCTCGCCCTCGGCCCGGTAGCGCACCGCGCCGCAAAGGCATCCGCCCCGATATGACTGCATGCCCACCCCGATCTCCTGCTTTGCCGGGGACATGGCGTCCGCCGGGAAAATGCTCAATGCCTCCCGGCCCGAACCAGATAGGCGTCAATCCCCTTCTCGCCCCGCCATTTCATCGCCTCCAGCCGATTCTGGCCCTCGACCAGCACGAAGCGCTTGCCGTCCTCGCGGACCTGAACCGGCGCCTACAGGCCGTTCTCGACGATGCCCGTTTTTCAATCGCGCAGACCATGCAACCGCCGCAAGCGGCCTCCATCCCGGTTGCTTCGGAATGGACGCTCCGGCGGTTCCAAAAAGAGTGCGCCGCGGTCGTCAGTGCGCCCGGCTCATGGAATCAGCCATCTTGCGCAACACGCTGAGCGCGACGTTCAGTTCCTCGTCGGTAACGCCGTCGAGCAGATCCTCGCGCACATGATCGGCCAGTTTCTCAACCTCGTCCGCCAGTTCCTTGCCTTCCTCGGTCATCACCACGCGCTTGGCGCGGCGGTCGCCCTGCACCGTCCGCCGTTCGATGAAGGACTGGCGCTCCAGCCCGTCCAGAAGGCGGACCATGGTGGCGTTCTCGATCTCCAGCGCCTCGGCCAGTTCCTTCTGGTAAAGCCCCTCCTGCTCGTTCAGGGCGAGCAGGGTGCGCGCGCGGGCCAATGTCAGGCCGTGTTCCTTCACGCGTGCGTCGAAAACCGTGCGCAGCCGGCGATTCACCTTCGCCATGGCGTCGATCATTTCTGCCCTGAGTTCAGCCGTCGCCATTTCGATTCTCCATATACGTTAGTGGACTAACAATAAATATACGTTAGCGGACTAACAATAATGAAGCTTGATAAGTGGCGGCAAGCTGTTTTCGGATAAACCCCTAAAATTTCACGCAAGCGTGATGAAATCCAGTGGCAAGCGATGCTTCCAAAAAGAAAAAGCGGGCCGAAGCCCGCTTTCCGGAAAACCCGTGCCGATCCGTCAGGCCGGTATGACCGTGCCCTGCAAGGTCATGAGCTGATGGAGGAAATCCTCCAGCCGCGTCCGGTGCTCCGGCGAGGAAGCGTTGTCGAGTTCCTTGCGTGCGTCCTCGATGCGGCGCGCGAGATCGCTGTGATCGATGGCGTCCACATGGGTGGCCGACTCGGCCAGAACCGTGCAGCCCTGCGGGGTGATGTCGGCAAAGCCGCCGAAAACCACGTAGGAGTCCGCCTTGCCGTCGGCGAACTTCACCGAGACGATGCCCGGCTTGACCGTCGTCATCAGCGGCGCGTGGCCGACAAGCGCCGTCAGATAGCCTTCGGTACCCGGAATGACGACTTCCGCCACTTCCGCCGAGAGCAGGAGCCGTTCCGGCGACACGAGTTCGAATTGGAAAGCCTGGGCCATGGTTCTCACTTGGGATTCAGACGATCGCGGATCGAGGCGATCGGGTGAAATTCAGGGCGATCGGTCTGCGCGGCGGGCCTTGTCGCCCGCCGGCATATGGTGGGGGCCGGAGCCTCAGGCCGCTTCCGCGGCCAGCTTCTTCGCCTTCTCGAGCGCTTCCTCGATGGAGCCGACCATGTAGAAGGCCGCTTCCGGCAGGTGATCGTATTCGCCGGCGCAAAGGCCCTTGAAGCCCTTGATGGTATCGGCGAGGTCGACCAGCTTGCCCGGCGCGCCGGTGAACACTTCGGCGACGTGGAAGGGCTGCGACAGGAAACGCTCGATCTTGCGGGCGCGGGCGACGGTGAGCTTGTCCTCTTCGGACAGTTCGTCCATGCCCAGGATCGCGATGATGTCCTGAAGCGCCTTGTAGCGCTGAAGGATCGACTGCACCTGACGGGCGACGGCGTAATGCTCCTCGCCGACGACCTTGGGGTCGAGCATGCGCGAGGTCGAGTCGAGCGGATCGACGGCCGGATAGATGCCCTTTTCCGCGATCGAGCGCGACAGAACGGTCGTGGCGTCAAGGTGCGCGAAGGAGGTGGCCGGCGCCGGGTCGGTCAGATCGTCGGCGGGCACGTAGATGGCCTGCACCGAGGTGATCGATCCCTTGGTCGTGGTGGTGATGCGTTCCTGCATCGCACCCATGTCGGTGGCGAGGGTCGGCTGATAGCCCACGGCCGAAGGAATACGGCCGAGAAGCGCCGACACTTCCGAACCCGCCTGCGTGAAGCGGAAGATGTTGTCCACGAAGAACAGAACGTCCTGGCCCTGATCGCGGAAGTTTTCGGCGACCGTCAGGCCCGAAAGCGCGACGCGGGCGCGGGCGCCCGGAGGCTCGTTCATCTGGCCGTAGACCAGCGCGGCCTTGGAGCCGGCAGCCGAGCCGTTATGCTCGTGCGGATCGACGTTCACCTTGGACTCGATCATTTCGTGATAGAGGTCGTTGCCCTCGCGGGTACGCTCGCCGACGCCGGCGAACACGGAATAACCGCCATGCGCCTTGGCGACGTTGTTGATCAGTTCCATGATGAGAACGGTCTTGCCGACGCCGGCGCCGCCGAACAGACCGATCTTGCCGCCCTTGGCGTAGGGCGCCAGCAGGTCCACGACCTTGATGCCCGTGACGAGAATCTCGGCCTCGGTGGACTGTTCGGTATATTCAGGCGCGGGCTGGTGGATGGCGCGGCGCGCCGTGGTCTTGATCGGCCCAAGCTCGTCGACCGGCTCGCCGATGACGTTCATGATGCGGCCCAGCGTCTCGATGCCGACCGGAACCATGATCGGCTCGCCCGTGTCGCGCGCCGCCTGACCGCGCACGAGACCCTCGGTGGAGTCCATGGCGATCGTGCGCACGGTGTCCTCGCCCAGATGCTGGGCGACTTCGAGCACGAGGCGGTTGCCGTGATTGTCCACTTCGAGCGCGTTGAGGATCAGCGGCAGCTGGCCTTCCTCGAACTGGACGTCGACGACGGCGCCGATGACCTGCGTGACATGGCCGACCGCGCCCTTCGCGGCAGGCTGAGCGGTGGTCTTCGCCGGCGACTTCGGGGCAGCGCTCTTGGCTGCCGCGGCAGCTTTCGGCGCAGCCTTGGGAGCCGCCTTCTGGGCCGCAGGCTTGGCCGCGGCGGGTGTTTTCGGGGTCGCTGCTTTTGCCATCGATCCTTACCTTCCGTTAGCACGATCCCGAAAAGTTGCAGACTTTCCGGAGAAGATCATGCGGTAAACCAAACTCTAGAGCGGTTCCTGTTTAAACGGAACCGTTGGAACCGCTCTCTCTCTTTGTTCCTGCGCATTTCCGAACGCAAAACCGCTGCGCACTTTTGCTGGAAATGCTCTAGAGCGCTTCCGCGCCCGAAATGATTTCGATCAGTTCCTTGGTGATCTGCGCCTGACGCTGGCGGTTGTACGAGATCGACAATTTGTTGATCATGTCGCCCGCATTGCGCGTCGCATTGTCCATCGCGCTCATCTTGGCGCCCATCTCGCCGGCCACGTTTTCCAGCAGTGCCCGGAAAATCTGCACCGAGATGTTGCGCGGGATCAGCGTCGTCAGGATTTCCGCAGGATCGGGTTCATACTCATAGATCGCCTCACCGGCGGTCTCGCCCCCAGCTGCCCCGGCCGCCCCAGCTGCATTGTCGGCAGAAGCGGGAATGAGCTGCTGCGCGGTCGGGATCTGCGCGATCACCGACTTGAACTGCGAATAGAACAGCGTGCAGACGTCGAACGCGCCTTCCTCGAACAGCTTGATCACCTTCTGGCCGATCGCGTCGGCATTGACGAAGGCGAGCTGCTTGACCTCGCGCAGATCGACATGGTCGATCAGCAGGCTGGCGAATTCGCGGCGCAGGATGTCCGCGCCCTTCTTGCCGACCGTGATGATCTTGACCGTCTTGCCCTCGGCGAGAAGCTTGCGCGCATGATCGCGCGCCAGACGCGCGATCTGCGAGTTGAAGCCGCCGCAAAGGCCGCGCTCGGCCGTGCAGACGACGAGCAGATGCACATCGTCCTTGCCGGTTCCGGCCATCAGCGCAGGCGCATCCGGGCCGGTGACGTTCTGCGCGATATTGGCGAGAACGGCGCTCATGCGCTCGGAATAGGGCCGTGCGGCCTCGGCGGCTTCCTGCGCGCGGCGCAGCTTCGCCGCGGCGACCATCTGCATCGCCTTGGTGATCTTCTGCGTCGCCTTGACCGAGGCGATACGGTTTCTCAGATCCTTGAGTGAAGGCATCCGTTCATCCCGTCACGAGTTTCAGCCGAAGGACTTGGCGAAGGCATCGACCACCGCCTTGAGCCTGGCCTTGATGTCGTCCGTAAGCGCCTTCTCGTCGCGGATCGCGTCGAGCACATCCTTGTGCTCGTTGCGCAGCGAGGCGAGAAGCCCCTGCTCGAACTTGCCGACCTGATTGACGGCCAGCTTGTCGAGATAGCCGTTGACGCCGGCATAGATCACGGCGACCTGCTCTTCCGTCTTGAGCGGCGAGAACTGCGGCTGCTTCAGAAGCTCGGTCAGGCGCGCGCCGCGGTTGAGCAGACGCTGCGTGGCGGCGTCGAGGTCGGAGCCGAACTGGGCGAAGGCGGCCATTTCGCGATACTGGGCAAGCTCGCCCTTGATCGAGCCGGCGACCTGCTTCATGGCCTTGATCTGGGCGGCCGAACCGACGCGCGAGACCGACAGGCCGACGTTCACCGCCGGACGGATGCCCTGATAGAACAGGTTGGTCTCGAGGAAGATCTGGCCGTCGGTGATCGAGATCACGTTGGTCGGAATGAAGGCCGACACGTCGTTGCCCTGCGTCTCGATGACCGGAAGGGCGGTCAGCGAGCCGGCGCCGTTCTCGTCGTTGAGCTTGGCCGCGCGCTCCAGCAGGCGGGAGTGCAGGTAGAACACGTCGCCCGGATAGGCTTCGCGGCCCGGAGGACGGCGCAGCAGCAGCGACATCTGGCGGTAGGCGACGGCCTGCTTGGACAGATCGTCATAGCCGATGAGGGCGTGCATGCCGTTGTCGCGGAAATATTCGCCCATGGCGCAGCCCGCGAACGGAGCGAGGTACTGCATCGGGGCCGGATCGGAGGCGGTGGCGGCGATCACGATCGAATAGTCGAGCGCGCCGCGCTCTTCCAGAACCTTCACGAGCTGGGCGACGGTCGAACGCTTCTGGCCGACGGCGACGTAGACGCAGTAGAGCTTGTCCTTGTCGGGGCC
The DNA here is from genome assembly GCA_001898995.1 of Rhizobiales bacterium 63-22. Taxonomy (GTDB): domain Bacteria; phylum Pseudomonadota; class Alphaproteobacteria; order Rhizobiales; family Rhizobiaceae; genus Brucella. The sequence goes on from MKVZ01000008.1 coordinate 132,166, forward strand.
GTTGTCGTGGATCGGCTTCTGGTTGAGGAAGGTGTCGAGGATGATGGCGGTCTTGCCGGTCTGGCGGTCGCCGATGACCAGCTCGCGCTGGCCGCGGCCGACCGGGATCAGGGCGTCGATGGCCTTGAGGCCGGTCGACATCGGCTCGTGCACCGACTTGCGCGGGATGATGCCGGGCGCCTTGACGTCCACGCGGCGGCGTTCCTTCGCCTTGATCGGGCCCTTGCCGTCGATCGGGTTGCCGAGCGCGTCGACCACGCGGCCGAGCAGTTCGGGGCCGACCGGAACGTCGACGATGGCGCCGGTGCGCTTGACGGTGTCGCCTTCCTTGATGTCGCGGTCCGCGCCGAAGATGACGACGCCGACATTGTCGCTTTCGAGGTTCAGCGCCATGCCGCGAATGCCGCCCGGGAACTCGACCATCTCGCCGGCCTGAACGTTGTCCAGACCGTAGACGCGGGCGATGCCGTCGCCGACGGACAGAACCTGACCGACCTCGGAGACCTCAGCCTCCTTGCCGAAGTTTTTGATTTGCTCTTTCAGGATAGCGGAAATTTCCGCGGCGCGGATGTCCATCAGCCGACCTCTTTCAGTGCAAGCTTGAGAGAAGAAAGTTTGGTGCGAAGGGACGTGTCGATCTGACGCGAACCCATCTTGACGATAAGACCGCCGAGGATCGACGGATCGACGGTGACGTTGATCGCCACGTCCTTGCCGGCAACGCCCTTCAGCGTCGCCTTCAATTCGTTCTCCTGCGCGGGCGTGAGCGCATGCGCGGAAATGACGTCGGCGGAAACCTCGCCGCGGTGCTCTGCCGCGATCGTGCGGAACGCCGCGATGATGCCGGGCAGCGCGAACAGGCGGCGGTTCTTCGCCACCACGCGCAGGAAGTTGCCGACCAGACCCTTGATGCCCGCCTTGTCGGCGATGGCGCTGATGGCGTGAAGCTGCTCTTCAGCCGAGAAGACCGGGCTGGAGATCAGGCGCTTCAGATCTTCGCTTCCGCCCAGAAGCGCCTCGAAACGGCCAAGATCTTTTTCCACAGCAGCGACGGAATTGGCGTCGAGCGCCAATTCGAAAAGTGATCCGGCGTAACGTTGTGCGACACCTGAAATGAGCGAAGACGTTTCTGCCACGAACAACCTGCTCTCTACGTTGAAACCATTCTTTTGGAACCCAGCCTTGTTCAGGATGCCAAACCGATGATTTTATTGAATCTTTCCGGTGTCTCCCCGAGACGCGCACGCGTCAACACCGAATTGTGATTGCCGTCTAGCATAGACGGAAAGGACTCGCAACACGCGAATCCCGCAGTTTTGTGCAATATCTTTCGCCTTTTTGGGCGAAAAAGCCCGGCGATCAGCCGACAAAGCCGAAAGCATAGAGCAGAGGCCCGGCCGCGAGCAGAAATTCGATGACGGCGGCGATGACGCCGTAGATGCTGCCGCCCCTTCTCGCGCCCCCTTTTTCACGGTTGTCGGACATCATGGAGATGAAACGCCCGAACAGGGCGAACCCCCATGCGGCGCCGAGCACGACCCACAGGAAAGGCTGCTCGAAGATGAGACAGCCGAAACCGAGGCCGAGATAGGGGCCGGCCAGCATGGCCCGGATCGAGCCATAGGCTTCAGGGCGGCCGTTGACCGGTTGCAGGCGCAGGAGCTTCATCGTCACGCCCGGCGCGAACAGCATGATGAGCCCGAAGAAAGCCGTGATCGCCGCCGAACCCCATGCGAACCATTCGCCGGTCGTTGTCGGGAGATAGAATTGCATCGCGTTTCACCCTCGTGACATCGGCTCGTCATAGCCGAATTTGCTGCAAGGTTCCATCACCTTACAGGAAGCTTTGCGGATCGATGTCCACCTGAACCCTCGTGGAACCGCGCTCCTTCGGTCCGGCGGAAAGCATGGCGCGGATAAAGGACTGGATATCGGCGCGTTTCGTCCCGTGGACCAGAATGCGGAACCGGTGCCGCCCGCGCACGAGCGCGAGCGGCGCTTCAGCCGGGCCGAGCACGGAAATCTCGCCCGACGCGGGTGCCGCACGGCGCAGCGCGCGGGCGTGGCTTTCGGCGTCAGCGCGGCTGTCGGCGGAAATGATCAGCGCCGCCAGCCGGCCGAACGGCGGCAGCATGCTCCTTTCCCGCTCGTCGATCTCGCGCGCATAGAAAGCCTCCGCATCGCCGCTGACGATGGCGCGCATCACCGGATGGTCGGGCTGGTAGGTCTGGATCAGGCCGAGGCTCTTGCGGCCCGTGCGGCCCGCGCGCCCCGTCACCTGATTGAGCAACTGGAACGTGCGCTCCGCCGCGCGCGGGTCGCCGTTGGCCAGTCCCAGATCGGCGTCGACCACGCCGACCAGCGTCATGTTGGGAAAATTGTGCCCCTTGGCCACCAGTTGCGTGCCGATGACGATATCCGCCTCGCCCTTGGCGATGGCGTCGAGTTCGAGCCTGAGCCGCTTCACCCCGCCCGCCATGTCCGACGACAGCACGATGATTCGCGCCTGATCGAAGGTGGCGGCGACTTCCTCGGCGATGCGCTCCACGCCGGGACCGCAGGCGACCAGATGGTCGAGCGTCCCGCATGCCGGGCAGGCCTGCGGCACCGGCTCGTGATAGCCGCATTGATGGCACATCAATTGCCCGCGAAAGCGGTGCTCTACCAGCCAGCTCGAACATTGCGGGCACTGGAAGCGATGGCCGCAGACGCGGCACAGCGTCAGCGGCGCATAGCCGCGCCGGTTGAGGAACAGAAGCGCCTGCTCGCCGCGCTCGACGGTCTTGCCGACCGCCTCCGTCAGCGCCGGCGACAGGAAGCGGCCGGGCGGGGGCGGCGAGCGGCGCATGTCGATGGTCTTGAGGTCCGGCAGCGCCGCTTCCGCATAGCGCCCATAGAGTCTGATTCGCCGGTAGCGTCCCTGATCGGCGTTGACCTGACTTTCGATGGAGGGCGTGGCCGAGGACAGCACCACCGGAAAGCCGCCGATATGGCCGCGCACCACCGCCATGTCGCGGGCATTATAGAAGACGCGGTCTTCCTGCTTGTAGGCGGGATCGTGCTCCTCGTCGACCACGATCAGCCCCAGCTCCTTGAATGGCAGGAACAGCGCCGAGCGCGCTCCCGCCACCACGCGCACCGTGCCTTCGGCCACCTGCCGCCAGACGCGCTCGCGGGTGCGCGGCGCGAGGTCGGAATGCCATTCGGCGGGCTTGGCCCCGAAGCGGTCGTGGAAACGGTCGAGGAACTGCTGCGTCAGCGCGATTTCCGGCAGCAGGATCAGCACCTGTTTTCCCTGCTCGATGGCCTTCGCCACCGCCTCGAAATAGACCTCGGTCTTGCCGGAGCCGGTGACGCCGTCGAGCAGCGCCACGGAGAAACGGTCTTCCGCCACGGCGTCGCAGAGAATATCCGCCGCCGCCTGCTGATCCTCCGACAGCGTGGCGCGGGCGTAATCCGTATCGGGCGCGGCCACCACGGAGGGCGGCGGCAGCATCACCTCCTCGAACAGGCCCTGCGCCTTCAGCCCGTCCACCACGGTCTGCGACACGCCGGCGGCATGCGCCAGTCCCGAGCGCGTCCATGCGAGACCGTCGCCGGCAAGCGCCAGCACGCGGGCGCGCGCCTCCGTCATGCGCTCAGGCTCGCCGCCATGATAGCGCAGCCCCGGAACCGGCGGCTCGGGATCGAAGGCGGCGGGCGCGCGCAGCACCATGCGCGCCACCATGCCGGGCGGCGACAGCGTATAGTCGGCGGCCCAGCGCATGAAGCGCAGCATGTCCTCCCTCACCGGCGGGCAGTCGAACACTTCGGAAACGACACGCAGCTTGCGCGCGTCCACCGCGTCGGTTTCGCCGTCGCAGACGATGCCCGCCACCTCCCTCGGTCCGAGCGGCACGCGCACGATCGATCCGGGCTGGACGTTCATTCCCTCCGGGACCATATAAGAGTAAGGCCGCTCGGCGGGCATGGGTACCAGCACCGGAACCACGCCCCGAACCACACGGGGAGCAGCCCCCGCGAACAGCCCCGCGAGAAGATTGACGTTATCGTGCGAATCTTTCGACATGATCGCGTGACCTTGGCGCGGCTTTGCGCTAAAGAAAAGCTACTTTCCGGGAGTTAAATGGATTTAATCTCCCAAATTTCCGCGCTCACCATGGAGGAACGCTATTATGAAGTTTTTCGTCGACACTGCGGACGTCAAGGATATCCGCGAACTCAATGATCTCGGCCTGCTCGACGGCGTGACCACCAACCCCTCCCTGATCGCGAAATCGGGCCGCAACATCCTCGAAGTCACCAAGGAAATCTGCGGCATCGTCAAGGGTCCGGTTTCGGCCGAAGTCACCGCCACCGACTTCGACGGCATGATGAAGGAAGCCGCCGTGCTCTCCAAGATCGCCGACAACATATGCATCAAGGTGCCGCTCACGCTCGACGGCCTCAAGGCCTGCAAGAAGCTGACCTCGGAAGGCCACAAGACGAATGTGACGCTGTGCTTCTCGGCCAATCAGGCACTGCTCGCCGCCAAGGCCGGCGCGACCTTTATCTCGCCCTTCATCGGCCGCATCGACGACACGGGCATCAACGGCATGGAACTGATCGCCGAGATCCGCACGATCTACGACAATTACGATTACCAGACGGAAATCCTCGCCGCCTCGATCCGTACCGTCAATCACGTCCGGGAAGCGGCGCTGATCGGCGCGGATGTCGCCACCATTCCGCCGGCGACGCTGAAGGCGCTGGTCAAGCATCCGCTGACCGACAAGGGCCTCGAAGCCTTCCTCGCCGACTGGGCGAAGACCGGCCAGAAGATTCTCTGATCTGCGACTTCACGAGAGACATGAAAGGCGGGTCGTGACGGCCCGCTTTTTTATTGGCCTTATCGTCCCAGCACCGTTTCGCCGCCGTCCTTGCGTACCTCGACCGGATGGCCGCCGCATCGATCGGCGATGGCTTTGGCCAGTGCTTCCGAATGCGTCACCACCCAGATTTGGCTGCGCCCGGAAGCCTGCGCGATCATCCGGGCAAGCGGCGGGATCATGTCGGGATGCAGGCTTGCCTCCGGCTCGTTGAGTGCGATGAGCGGCGGCAGCCGGTAGGACAGGAGCGCGCCCGCCAGCGCCAGCAGGCGGATCTGCCCGTCCGACAGTTCGCCCGGCCGGAACAGCCGCTGCGGAAAGGCCGGAAAGCGGAGACCGAAACTCGCCGTCTCCGCCGGATAGGGCACTTCCAGCTTCGCGCCGGCAAACGCGTCGGCGACGAGCCGGTCGAGATCGACCGTATCCTGCCGGATATGGGCGAGCGTGGCGAAGACGGAAGCCAGATTGCCGCCATCCTCGTCCAGCATCGCGGCGGTGGCGGCGATGGAGGGCTGGCGCACCGGCGCGTCGCGATCGCTGCGGAAGCCGTGATAGAACCGCCAGCCGCGTATCTGCGCGGCGAGATCGCCGATCTCGGGATAATGGCCGGACTGGCCCAGCACCGCGAGGCCGCTTTCCGAGGTAAGCAGCCGCGCCGGATGCTCGAAGCGTCGCCCGTCCCCGTCGCGCGCGAAGACGGCGGGACCGCGCCGGTCCATCAGCTCGACGGGCCGTCGTCCGGTGTCGAGCGAAATCCGTTCTTCCTTGATCTGCGGTTCGAAGGGAAAGGCGCCGGAAACCGGCGGCGGCAGGCCCGCCTCGATCCCATAGCAGAACCGGGAGGCCAGCCGTTCGTCCTCGAACGCCGCTTCGAGAATGATGCGTGCCGGCTCGTGCCTCCGGCGCATGCCGCCCCACATGGCCGACTGCATGCCGCCTTCCCTCACGATCTCGTCCGAAAAGCGGCCTTCGGCGGAAGCCTTCACCAGTTGCAGCGCGCGGTAGAGATTGGACTTGCCCGCCCCGTTTTCGCCAACGAACACCGTCACCCCGCCGAGATCGAAACGCACCGAACGCAGCGAGCGGTAACCCCTGACGGTAAAGGAGGCGAGACGCATGGTCCTCCTTGCGAAAAAGGCGGCGCAAGCCGCGCCGCCCGTCCCAAAGCCGTCATCGCGCGGACGGGATCAGAGCTTCGACATCTTCTGCGCCAGGGCGAGGAATATCTGCTCGGCCAGTTCCTCCGCCGCGCGCTTGCGGGCGTCGCGCTCGGCGCGCAGATTGGCGAATTCCTGCCGCGGACGGTCGTAGGAAGCGCCCACCGTGCGCGTGGCGGCGGCCAGCGGCTTGCCGTCCTTGTCGCGCAGCACGAAACTCGACGTCGCCTTGACGATACCCGCCGAGGGCCGGCCCTCGCGGTCGGTCTCGTCGCCGATATCCACGCTCACCGAATTGATGGTGAAGGTGCTCAGGCCGAGGTCGAGCCTGTAGCTCGGATTGGCCGGTTCGCCCGCGCCACCCCCGAGCAGGAAGATAAGCCGGTTGCGCACCTGCTGGCCGAACACGTCACCCACCGGCGAGACCGCGACCGAGGCGAGCTTGGCGCGCATGTCCGGCTTCACGCTGCCGCCCACGGCGCTTCCGGCTCCACCGGAGGAATAGAGCGGCTGCACCGTGCAGCCCGCCGCCGCAACGGCCATGGCGCAGGCGACGGCGGCGAAGCGGACGGTTTTCGGAATGAAACGATCAGGCAACGACATTGACGATCCTTTGCGGCACCACGATGATCTTCTTCGGCGAGGCTCCGTCGAGCGCGGCTCTGACGAAATCAAGTTCGAGCACCGCCTGCTGGACGCTAGCTTGATCAGCGTCACGGGCGATTGTCAAATCGCCGCGCTTCTTGCCGTTGATCTGCACCGGCAGAACGATCTCGTTTTCCACCACAAGCGCCGGATCGAAGCCCGGCCACGGCGCGCGGGCGGCCAGCGTCTTCTCGCCGGCGACCGTTCCGCCCAGCTCCATCAGGCAGTGCTCGGCCAGATGCGGCATCATCGGCGCGACCATCAGGATCAGCATTTCCGCCGCCTGACGCAGCGCGCCCCTGAGTTCGTTGAGTTCGTCGTCGGCCTTGCCGGCCGCGACCTGCTGCAACGGACCCGACAGCGTGTTGACCAGCTCGTAGAGCCGCGCCACGGCGCGGTTGAAGGCGAGCTTCTCGATGTCGTCGCCGACCGCGCGCACCGCCTTGTGCGCGGCCTTGGAGACGGCCAGCGCTTCGCCCTGCGCGCCAGCCTTGGGCGCGACCGTCTTCAGCCCTTCCGCCGCCTCGGCCAGAAGCCGCCAGACGCGCTGCACGAAGCGATGCGCGCCTTCCGCGCCCGCCTCGGTCCAGATCACGTCGCGTTCGGGCGGCGAATCCGACAGCACGAACCAGCGCGCCGTATCCGCGCCGTAGGAGGCGATGATGTCGTCGGGATCGACCACGTTCTTCTTCGACTTCGACATCTTTTCGATGGAGCCGATCTCCACCGGCGCGCCGGTCGAAATCAGCGTGGCCGTGCGCTTGCCGTCCGTCTCCTCGATGCGGATATCGGCCGGCGAAACCCACTGGCCGTCGGCCCTGTAGGTCTCGTGCACCACCATGCCCTGCGTGAACAGGCCTTTGAACGGCTCTTCGACGTTCAGGTGCCCCGCCACCTTCATGGCGCGGGTGAAGAAGCGCGAATAGAGCAGATGCAGGATCGCATGTTCGATGCCGCCGATATACTGGTCCACCGGCAGCCAGTGGTCCGCCGCCTTGCGGTCGGTCGGCTCGTTCTCCCACGGCGCGGTGAAGCGGGCGTAATACCAGGACGAATCGACGAAAGTATCCATCGTGTCCGTCTCGCGCCGGGCGTCGCCGCCGCATTTCGGGCACTTTACATGACGCCAGCTTGCATGGCGGTCGAGCGGATTGCCCGGACGGTCGAACTCGACGTCGTCCGGCAGTTTCACCGGCAGATCGGCGCGCGGAACCGGGTTCACGCCGCAGGTCTCGCAATGGATCATCGGGATCGGGCAGCCCCAGTAACGCTGGCGCGAAATGCCCCAGTCGCGCAGGCGGAACTGCACCTTGCGCGTGGCTTGCGGCTTGCCGGCGAGATCGGTCGCTTCCAGACGCCTGGCCACCTCGTCGAACGCCGCTTCCGGCGACAGCCCGTCGAGGAAGCGCGAATTGATCATCACGCCGTCGTCGGTATAGGCCGTCTCGCCGATGGAAAAGGTCGCCGCATCCTCGCCCTTGGGCAGAACCACGGGCGTGACTTTCAGATGATATTTGTTGGCGAAATCTAGATCGCGCTGGTCGTGCGCCGGGCAGCCGAACACCGCGCCCGTGCCATAGTCCATCAGCACGAAATTGGCGACGTAAAGCGGCAGTTCCCAGTTCGGGTCGAACGGATGCTTCACCTTGACGCCGGTGTCGAAGCCCTTCTTTTCCGCCGTCTCAAGTGCCGCCAGCGACGTGCCGTGATGATGGCATTCATCGATGAAGCCGGTCAGCGCGTCGTTGCCGGCGGCGAGCTTCTTCGCCAGCGGATGGTCGGCGGAAATGGCGACGAAGGCCGCGCCGAACAGCGTGTCGGGCCGCGTCGTATAGACTTCAACCTCGGAAAAACCTTCCGGCGCGGTGGCCGCGTCCAGCGCGAAGCGGACCTGCAAGCCTTCCGACTTGCCGATCCAGTTCTTCTGCATGACGCGGACCTTTTCCGGCCACTGATCGAGCATGTCGAGGCCGGCCAGCAATTCCTCGCTGAAATCGGTGATCTTGAAGAACCACTGCGTCAGCTCGCGCTGCTCCACCAGCGCGCCCGAGCGCCAGCCGCGCCCGTCCACCACCTGCTCGTTGGCGAGCACGGTGTTGTCGACCGGGTCCCAGTTGACCTTGGAGGTCTTGCGCGTCACCAGACCCTTTTCATAGAGGTCGATGAACAGCATCTGCTGGCGGTGGTAGTATTCCACGTCGCAGGTGGCGAATTCGCGCGACCAGTCGAGCGACAGGCCCATCGACTTCAATTGCCGGCGCATCGTGTCGATGTTCTGGTAGGTCCATTCCTTGGGATGGACCTTGTTCTGCATGGCCGCGTTTTCCGCCGGCATGCCGAAAGCATCCCAGCCCATCGGATGCAGCACGTTGAACCCTTTGGCGCGCTTGTAGCGGGCGACCACGTCGCCCATGGCGTAGTTGCGCACATGGCCCATATGGATGCGCCCGGACGGATAGGGGAACATTTCGAGCACGTAATATTTGTCGCGCGGATCGTCGTTATCCGTCCTGAAAGTCTGGTTTTCCTCCCAGACCTTTTGCCAGTGCGCTTCCGCCACGCGGGGATTGTAACGTTCGGCTGCCATGAGCGTATTTACTCGTATAAAGAGGATGCAATAAGGAGAGTCAAAGTTTGGCCGTGACCTTCATCACGGTTTGCCGATAGCGTCAACCTTTTGCGGAAAAAACGACCGGAAAGCGAGAATTTCATGTCCGATGTGGTAGCCAGCCTCAACGCCGTCAAAGCCGCGATCGCGACAGCCGAAAAGGAAGCGCGCCGTGCGGTCGGTTCCGTCACGCTGGTCGCCGTGTCGAAGACCTTCGACGCCGACGCGATCCGCCCCGCGCTCGACGCCGGCCAGCGCGTCTTCGGCGAAAACCGCGTGCAGGAGGCGTCAGGAAAATGGCCGGGCCTGCGCGCGGACTACCCCGGCATTGAACTGCACCTCATCGGCCCGCTGCAATCCAACAAGGCGGTGGAGGCCGTGGCGCTGTTCGACGTGATCGAAACGGTGGACCGCGAGAAGATCGCAGCCGCCCTTGCCACTGAGATGGCCAAGCAGGACAAGCGCCCGAAGCTCTATGTGCAGGTCAATACCGGGCTGGAGCCGCAAAAGGCGGGCATGGCACCCAAGGAGGCAGTCGCCTTCGTGAACCGCTGCCGCGAGGTTCACGGGCTTTCCATCGAGGGCCTGATGTGCATCCCGCCGGCGGACGAGAACCCCGGTCCCCATTTCGCGCTCCTGGAAAAGCTCGCGCGCGAGGCCGGCGTGGAAAAACTCTCCATGGGCATGTCGGGCGATTTCGAGACCGCCATCGGCTTCGGCGCGACCTCGGTGCGCGTCGGCTCGGCGATCTTCGGCGGCCGCCCTTACCCGGCCTAATAACCAGCTTGACCGGCCTTGCGCTTGCGCAGATCGGCGATGATGCGGGTATAGATCCAGGCCAGCGCGATCGCCACCGCGCAGCCGAAAGCGATCTCGCCCAGCCGCACCAGCGCGAGCAGCATCTCCTCGCTGCGCGTGGCGGCATCGCGGCCGGCATCCATCACGATCACCACCGTGGCCGGCGCGAGGCGCCAGTTGGAGGGATAGACGTCGATGACAAGGATGATCAGCACCGTCAGCGCCGCGCCGAACATGCTCGCCAGCGGCGAATAGCCGAAGGTCCAGATGGTCAGCATGCCGATGGAGCAGCCCACGGCGGTATTGATGGTCCGCGCCTTGGCCAGCGCCAGCGTGGTGTTCACGTCGGGATCGGAGATGAGGAATACCGTGATCACCGACCACACCGGATGCTCGATCCCGGCCCAGCGCAGCACGAACCACGAGATCAGGCAGCCGAGCAGGGTTTTGGAAGCGTAGAGCAGCGCCTTGCCCGGATTGGTCAGGTGCGGAAGCGTCATTCAGTCTCCGGTTCTCTCCTCCCGCACAGGCCCGGCATCAATGCAGCACGATCTCGCCCTGCACATTGCGCCAGTCGGCGGGCCCGAGCAGACGATGATGCGCATAGCTCACCGAATGCAGCGGCCCGTCGATCTCGCGCCGCCAGAAATCGAGAAAATGATGCAGCACCGGAAACTCCGGCGCAAGATCATATTCTTGCCAGATGAAAAGCTGAAGCAGGTGCGGATGATCGGGCAGATGATAGAACAGTTTCGCCGTCGTCAGGCCATAGCCGGCCAGTTGCAGCTCGAAGGCGGATTTTGAATGAAAAGCGGACGTCGTCATGCGATTTCCCCTTTTTGTGAAGAGCCGGTTTCGCGGCTCCCATAGTTCGAGATAATCGCTCCAAATGGTTTTTAAAGTGTAAAAACAATCTGTTGGCAACATCCGCAATCGAGTGCTGCCAGCATGGCCGCCTGCACGCCCCGCGGCGCGTCCCTCCTGCGTCACTGTGGACGCCGGACACGCCAATGGTCTAATTTACCTGCAACGTCCAGCGCGCTAGATAGAGGCGAAAGCGGTTTCGCGCCGCGCCTGCCAGCCGGAGGACGCTGGTGAATATGGAGGAAATCATGTCGGACAAGCTTTACCCGGTGCTGCCGGAGGCGAAGAAGAACACGCTCATCGACAGCAAGACCTATGAGGAATGGTACGCGGAAAGCGTGAACGACCCGGACGGCTTCTGGGCCAAGCATGGCCGCCGCATCGACTGGTTCAAGCCCTTCACCAAGGTCAAGAACACCAGCTTCGAGGGCGACGTCTCCATCAAGTGGTACGAGGACGGCGTCACCAACGTCTCCTACAACTGCATCGACCGGCACCTGAAGAGCCGCGGCGACAAGACCGCCATCATCTGGGAAGGCGACAATCCCTATATCGACAAGAAGATCACCTATCGCGAGCTTCACGAGCATGTCTGCCGTCTCGCGAACGTGCTGAAGAAGCACGGCGTCAAGAAGGGCGACCGCGTCACCATCTACCTGCCGATGATCCCCGAGGCGACCTATGCGATGCTCGCCTGCGCGCGCATCGGCGCGGTGCATTCGGTGGTCTTCGCCGGCTTCTCGCCGGAGGCGCTGGCAGGCCGCATCGTCGACTGTGAATCCACCTTCGTGATCACGGCGGATGAAGGCGTGCGCGGCGGCAGGCCCGTTTCGCTGAAGGAAAACACCGACACCGCCATCGACATCGCCGCCAAGCAATATGTGCTGGTCAACAAGGTGCTGGTGGTGCGCCGCACCGGCGGCAAGGTGAGCTGGGGCCGCGGCCGCGACCTCTGGTACCATCAGGAAGTCATGAGCGTCGAGCCGACCTGCGAGCCGGAGCCGATGAACGCGGAGGACCCGCTCTTCATCCTCTACACCTCCGGCTCGACCGGCAAGCCCAAGGGCGTGCTGCACACCACGGGCGGTTATCTCGTCTACGCCTCGATGACGCATCAATATGTCTTCGACTACCACGACGGCGAGGTCTTCTGGTGTTCGGCCGACGTGGGCTGGGTGACCGGCCATTCCTATATCGTCTACGGCCCGCTCGCCAACGGCGCGACGACGCTGATGTTCGAGGGCGTGCCGAACTTCCCCGACGCCGGCCGTTTCTGGGAAGTGGTGGACAAGCACCACGTCAACATCTTCTACACCGCCCCCACCGCCATCCGCGCGCTGATGGGCGCGGGCGACGACTTCGTCACCCGCTCCTCGCGCTCCTCGCTGCGCCTGCTCGGCTCGGTCGGCGAGCCGATTAACCCGGAAGCGTGGGAATGGTACTATCATGTCGTCGGCGAGGACCGTTGCCCTGTGGTCGACACCTGGTGGCAGACCGAGACCGGCGGCATCCTCATCACCCCGCTGCCCGGCGCGACCGACCTCAAGCCCGGCTCGGCCTCGAAGCCCTTCTTCGGCATCAAGCCGCAACTGGTCGACAACGAGGGCAAGGTGCTCGAAGGCGCTACGGACGGCAATCTCTGCATCACCGATAGCTGGCCGGGCCAGATGCGCACGGTCTATGGCGACCACAAGCGCTTCATCGAGACCTACTTCTCCACCTACAAGGGCAAGTATTTCACCGGCGACGGCTGCCGCCGCGACGCCGACGGCTATTACTGGATCACCGGCCGCGTCGATGACGTGCTGAACATTTCCGGCCATCGCCTCGGCACGGCGGAAATCGAATCGGCGCTGGTCTCGCACCATTCGGTGTCGGAAGCGGCAGTCGTCGGCTATCCGCATCCGATCAAGGGACAGGGCATCTATTGCTACGTCACGCTGATGACCGGCGCGGACGCGCAGGACCCGGACGAATTGCGCAAGGAACTGACCCTGCATGTGCGCAAGGAGATCGGCCCCATCGCCTCGCCGGACAAGCTCCAGTTCGCGCCTGGCCTGCCCAAGACCCGCTCCGGCAAGATCATGCGCCGCATCCTGCGCAAGATCGCCGAGGACGATTTCGGCGCATTGGGCGACACTTCGACGCTCGCCGATCCGGGCGTCGTCGACGACCTGATCCAAAACCGCCAGAACAAGAAGTGACGAACGGAAAGGCCGGGAATTTTCCCGGCCTTTTCATTTCTCCCGAAGAAATTCGTCCTCGACGTCCAGCGTATAGATCTTGCGCGCGGCGATCGCCGGAAACGGTTTTGCGATCGGGCGCAGATGGGAAATCTCCCAGGCCAGCCAGCCGTCTTCATAGGAGGAGGCGCAGGCCGCTTCTATGTCGTTCGGCGTAAAAGCGCGGACGCCGCTTATCCTGACCACCGCCACCGCACGGCCGTCGGGATCGATATCGCCATCCCTGTAGAGAAAACACCTATTCTCGACGATCAGCAAATCCTCGTCCGCGCCAAGGTTCGGCCTCCACCGCCGCACTTCGAGCGTTTTCTCGCCGGACGCGATCCTGCTTCCGCCTGGCGCGACGATAGAGAGCGCCTTGATGCGCGCCACGGCGTCAGCTTCTTTGCAGGGCGAGACGGACGCCGAGGCCGATAAACAGGCTCGCTGCGATACCGTCCAGCCAGCGGCCTACCTTTTTACTTCCCGGAAGCGCTCTAAGGCGACCGGCGACACAACCAATACAAACCAGATATATCGTTCCGATGACATTGGACATGCAACTAAGCATGAACATCTGAAGTCCGACATGCCCAAGTGAAGGGTCTACGAACTGCGGCAGAATCGCTATGTAGAACAAGGGCATTTTAGGATTGAGGAGATTTGTGACGACCGCCCGTCGAAACACCGCGCCGAGCGACAGGAGGGGCTGATCCCGCGTTCCAGACTCCGCGGATTTTGCCCTTGCAAGAGAAAGCAGGATTTTCAAACCCAACCAGCATAAGTATGCCGCCCCGGCATATCTGATAATGGCAAATGCAAGAGGAGAAGCGGCAATGAGCGCCGCGACACCGAGCGCTGCGGCCAATGCATGGAATATGGTTCCCACCGCTATCCCCAAAGCCGCGACAATCGCACCCTTTATCCGATATCGAATTCCGTTGGCGACGACAAAAATCGTATCGGGGCCGGGTGAAAGTATCAGACCCAACGACATCAACAGGTAAGCCGCCGCGTAACCGGTGTTAAGCATGTTCCCCTGCCCTCGAAAGCTTATATTCATGCTTCACGGCGCGCGATTTTGCACCGCGATGTGGGCCTGTACGATAACGCACCCATGCGCCCCGTTCCATCCGGTTTAGGAACTTGCGAGGAAGCGCGCTCAAAATTCGGAGAGATTTTCGTCCTGCCGAGTCGAAAATCGTGATCTTCGAGAACCGGAGCGGAGTGTACTCAAGTACATGAGCACCGGAGGCGCAGAAGAGCGCGATTTGCAGGCCGGCAGGGCGGAAATATCCCGAATTTTTCAGAAGTCGATGGTCCGCCCCTTGATCTCCCAGTCGCCGAAGCGGGCGGGGTCCTTGCCGCCGCGGCCGCCGATCTCCTTCGGTGCCGGCGCGGGTTTTTCCGCGGCGCGGCGCGCTTCCGCCTCCTTCAGCGCGCGCTGGGCGGCGGGCGGCAGGTCCTCGAAGGCGCGTGGCTTGTCGTCGGTCATCGTTTCCGGTCCATTGAAGATTCTTTTTTCAGTCCCCATCATATAGGCGAGATAACAGCCACAGCCAAACACCGGAGACTGTCGCCCCATGAATATGACCAGAACCGCCATGCTGATCGCCCTGATGACGGTCATGTTCATGAGCGTCGGTTATCTTCTGGGCGGCGGAAGCGGCATGATGATCGCGCTGGCCTTCGCCGTCGCCACCAACCTGTTCGGCTACTGGAACTCCGACAAGATGGTGCTGCGCATGTATAACGCGCAGGAGGTGGACGAGCGCAGCGCGCCCGAATATGTCGCCATCGTGCGCGGGCTCGCCGCCAAGGCGGGCCTGCCCATGCCCAGAACCTTCATCATCCACGAGGACCAGCCCAACGCCTTCGCCACCGGCCGCAACCCCGAAAACGCCGCCGTCGCGGCCTCCACCGGCCTGTTGCAGCGGCTGACGCCGGAGGAAGTGGCGGGTGTGATGGCGCACGAGCTGGCCCACGTCCAGAACCGCGACACGCTGACCATGACCATCGTGGCGACGCTCGCCGGCGCGATCTCCATGCTCGGCAATTTCGCCTTCTTTCTCGGCGGCAACCGCGAGAACGGCAACAACAACGTGCTCGGCGTCATCGGGACGCTCATCGCCATGCTGGTCGCGCCCTTCGCCGCCATGATCGTGCAGATGGCGGTGAGCCGCACCCGCGAATACGCCGCCGACCGGCGCGGCGCGGAAATCTGCGGCAATCCGCTGTGGCTGTCCTCGGCGTTGGGCAAGATCGCCCGCAACGCCAAGATCATTCCCAACGAGGAGGCCGAGCACAATCCGGCCACCGCGCATATGTTCATCATCAATCCGCTGAGCGGGCGCGGCGCGGACAACCTGTTCTCGACCCATCCCGACACCGACAACCGCATTGCCGCGCTGGAGCGGATGGCGGCGGAAATGGGCGTCCACTCCGCCAATATGACGCCGCAGCCCGTTCCTGCACAAACCGGCCCTTCCCAATATGGCGGTCCATGGGGTAATGCAGGCGGAAACAGCAATGGCGGTTCCGGCTTTCGGGGCCCTTGGTCGTAATTCAGCCTCGCAAAGCAGGACAAAGTGAACGATAGAAAACCCGCGCCGAAGCGCGGAAACAGGAAGCCGCAGCTAGAGACCGCTCCCGACCGTCCCGGTCTCGCCGCGCGGCAATGCGCGGCACGCCTGTTGAGCGCGGTGATCGACAAGCACACATCGCTCGACGGCCTTACCGACAATGCGCACGGTCATCCGCAATATCTGGCGCTGGAACCACGAGACCGAGCACTCGTGCGCGCCATTCTGGGCAGCGCCCTGCGCAATCGCGGCGCGATCGAGCACGCCATCGACAAGCGGCTCGACCGGCCCCTGCCTGAAAACGCGGTCGCTCTGAAGCATCTCCTGCATGTGGCCGTGGCGCAGATCTTCTATCTCGACCTGCCCGACCATTCGGCGGTCGACCTCGCGGTGGAAGCCGCCAACGCCGATCCGCGCAACCGCAAATATGCCGGCCTCGTCAACGCGCTTCTGCGGCGTCTGTCGCGCAACAAGGAGCGCGCGCTGGCCCACCACGCCGAGCCGGAGCGCAACGCGCCGGACTGGTTCGCGCGAAGCATCACCGACGCCTATGGCGCGGAAAAAGCCGCCGCCATCCTCGCCATGCATGCGCACGAAGCACCCATCGATTTCACCGTGAAGGGCGATCCCGCACTCTGGGCCGAAAAGCTCGGCGGCGTGGCGCTGCCCAACGGCTCGGTGCGGGTGGCGGCCGTCGAGGGCGTGCTCACCGACCTGCCCGGCTTCGCCGAGGGCGAATGGTGGGTGCAGGACGTGGCCGCGAGCCTGCCCGCCCGCCTGATGGGCGACATCGGGGGCAGGCGCGTGGCCGATCTTTGCGCGGCGCCCGGCGGCAAGACGGCGCAGCTCGTCCAGCAAGGCGCGGAGGTCACCGCGCTCGACCTGTCCGAAAACCGGCTCAAGCGCCTCAACGGCAATCTGGAGCGGCTCGGCTTCAAGGCGCATACGGTCGCGACCGACCTGATGGATTTCCAGCCGGACGAACTGTTCGACGCCGTGCTGCTCGACGCGCCCTGCTCCTCCACCGGCACGGTGCGCCGCCACCCGGACGTGCCATGGACAAAATCGCCCGCCGACATCGCCAAGCTGGCGGCCTTGCAGGCGGAACTGCTCGCCCACGCCGCGACGCTGGTGAAGCCGGGCGGCGTCATCGTCTTCTCCAACTGCTCCCTGCATCCGGCCGAAGGCGAAGAAGTGGCGCGCGCGGCGGCAGAAAATCCGCTGCTGGAGCCCTTCCCCATCACGCCCGCCGACATTCCCGGTTCTGGCGGCCTCGACGGCCTCGTCACGCCGGAAGGGTTTTTGCGCTCCACCCCCGCCGATCTTCCGGCGGAGCGCTTCGGCGGCGAGACGCGCATGGCCGGCATGGACGGTTTCTTCGCCGCCCGCTTCAAGCGCCGTTAGAAATCGCTGAAAAACGATCGGAATTCCCGGTCCGGGGTTCTTATCCGGGTATGGTTAACACTCGATTCACCATTCTATAGAATTGTATCAGGGAATCGGGCCGGCTGTTCCGGCCTGGAAACCCCGGAAGCAATGACGGAAAATACGGAGAGGAACGGTTGGCTCTCGCGCTCAGCGAAACCCCGCATCTTTGGGGACTGGCCGTCGCGCAAGCCTGGCGCCGGTTCAGCCGCCGCCTGCGCATGGGCCCGCTTTTCCGCTGGCGCTTCACCGGTTTCACGCCCGACCGCATCCTCATCCTGCCGCCGGACCTGCGGGTGGCCGATCCGCAGCTTGCGCAGGAATTCTACCATGGCCGCTTCGCGCTGGCCGGCCGGCTGGTCGACACCGGCGGCCTGTCGCCCTTCGCCATCGAGCCGCCGACGCCCGAATGGGAAACGGCGCTGCACGGCTTCGGCTGGCTGCGCCATCTGAAAGCCGCGCAAAGCGAGCTTGCCACCGCCAATGCGCGCGCGCTGGTGGACGACTGGATACGCATGTTCGGCAAGCGCATCGGCGGTCTCGCCTGGGCGCCGGAAGTCACCGCTCAGCGCATCATCGCATGGCTGCAACATTCGGACCTCATCCTGTCGGGCACCGAACTGCCGGCCTATCGCAAGTTCATGCGCTCGCTCGCCGTCCAGGTGCGTTATCTGCGCACCGCGGCATCGGCCATGGACGATGGCGACGAGCGCCTGCGCGCCCGCATCGCGCTCGCCTTCGCCGCCCTTGCCCTGCCCGTCTCGCCGCCGACCGCGCGCGCGGCGCGGCGCAATCTGGAATACGAACTGAAGCGCCAGATATTGCCCGACGGCGGCCATATCTCGCGCAATCCCGTCACCATCCTCGAACTGCTGGCCGATCTTCTGCCGCTGCGCCAGACCTATGCCAACGGCATGGAAGCGCCGCCCAAGGCGCTGATCGAGGCGGTGGAGCGGATGCTGCCGGCGCTGCGCTTCTTCCGCCATCAGGACGGCAGCCTCGCCCTTTTCAACGGCGTCGGCCCCACCATGCCGGAGCGCATCGTCGCGGTGCTGCGCCACGACGAGACCGACGGACAGCCGCTCGCCCATGCGCCCTATTCCGGCTACGAGCGGCTTTCCATGGGTGCGACCACGATCATCGCCGATACCGGCCTGCCGCCGCCCGTCACCGCCTCGCGCGACGCCCATGCCGGATGCCTCGCATTCGAAATGTCGTCCGGCCGCCAGCGCTACATCGTCAATTCCGGCATCGACCGCTACGGCCCGCCGGAATTCCGTCCCCTCGCCCGCTCCACCGCCGCCCATTCCACCGCCACCGTCAACGACACCTCCTCCTGCCGCTTCAGCCTCAACAGCGGGCTTTCCAGCATGATCGGCACGCCGATCATCGCCGGTCCCACCCATGTGCAGCGCGACCGCGTCACCGATATCGGGCGGCAGGGCTTCGTCGCCAGCCATGACGGCTATGTGCGGCTCTACGGCATCTATCACGAGCGCCGCATGGTGCTGTCGCACAATGGCAGCGTCATTCAGGGCGCGGACCGTTTCTATCGCGGCGACGCGAAGCCATTGAAAGCCAACGGCCGCGACCAGATCGCGATTCGCTTTCACCTGCATCCTGCCGTGGATGTCTCCTTCGACGAGAACGGCCTCATCGTGCTTTCCGCCGACCGCGACGATACATGGGCCTTTTCCTGTTTCGAGGTCGCGCCGCAACTGGAGGATTCCATCTTCTTCGCCGGTTTTCGTGGCCCCGTCACCTCGAAGCAGATCGTGCTGGCCTTCCCGGCATCCGAACTGCCGGAGGTGAACTGGCAGTTCAGCCGCGTGGCGCTCGGCAGCTACGTATAATGACGGCCTAGGATTCCGGCAGCGGTTGTGCTACGGCGACCCCGTCCCGTTTCAGCAACGAAGAGACCAACTCCCCATGGCTGTCAGCTCCAAGCATATTCCCGCTCCCGATCTTCATCGGGTGCGCCGCGCCCTCCTTTCCGTTTCCGACAAGACCGGCCTGATCGACTTCGCCAAAGCACTTCATGCCCAAGACGTCGAAATCCTGTCCACCGGCGGCACCGCGAAAGCAATCGCCGCCGCAGGCGTTCCGGTGAAGGACGTGTCCGAAGTCACCGGCTTTCCCGAAATCATGGACGGGCGCGTGAAGACGCTGCATCCGGCGGTCCATGGCGGCCTGCTCGCAGTGCGCAACGACCCCGAGCACGTCGCGGCCATGGAAGAACACGGCATCGGCGGGATCGACCTCGCCGTCATCAATCTCTACCCGTTCGAGGAAGTGCGCTTTCAGGGCGGCGACTACGACACCACCGTCGAGAACATCGACATCGGCGGCCCGGCCATGATCCGTGCCTCGGCCAAGAATCACGCCTATGTGGCGACCGTCGTGGACCCCGCCGATTACGCAGACGTGGTGGCCGAACTGGAGAAGCATTCCGGCTCCCTGCCGCTTTCCTTCCGCAGACAACTCGCCGCCAAGGCGTTCTCGCGCACGGCGGCCTATGACGCGGCGATTTCAAACTGGTTCGCGGAAGCCATTGAGGAAGAAGCCCCGGTCTGGCGCTCGGTGGCCGGCAAGCTGCATTCGGTGATGCGCTATGGCGAGAACCCGCACCAGACGGCGGGCTTCTACCTCACCGGCGAAAAGCGCCCCGGCGTGGCCACCGCGACCCAGCTTCAGGGCAAGCAGCTTTCCTACAACAATATCAACGACACCGACGCCGCTTTCGAGCTGGTGGCCGAGTTCGACCCGGCCCGCACCGCCGCCGTCGCCATCACCAAGCATGCCAATCCCTGCGGCGTGGCCGAAGCCGCGACCATCAGGGAAGCTTACCTGAAGGCGCTCGCCTGCGATCCGGTC
The DNA here is from genome assembly GCA_001898995.1 of Rhizobiales bacterium 63-22. Lineage (GTDB taxonomy): Bacteria > Pseudomonadota > Alphaproteobacteria > Rhizobiales > Rhizobiaceae > Brucella. The sequence continues at coordinate 152,209 of MKVZ01000008.1, forward strand.
TCGGCCTTCGGCGGCATCGTGGCGCTGAACAGGACGCTGGACGAGGACGCGGCGGAAGAGATCGTCAATATCTTCACCGAGGTCATCATCGCCCCCGACGCGACCGAGGGCGCGAAGGCCATCGTCGCGGCCAAGAAGAACCTGCGCCTGCTCGTCACCGGCGGCCTGCCCGACCCGCGCGGGAAAGGCATTGCCGCCAAGACCGTCGCCGGCGGCCTCTTGGTGCAGTCGCGCGACAACGGCGTGGTGGACGATCTCGACCTGAAGGTCGTGACGAAGCGCGCGCCGAGCGACGCCGAACTCGCCGACATGAAATTCGCCTTCCGCGTCGCCAAGCATGTGAAGTCGAACGCCATCGTCTATGTGAAGGACGGCGCGACGGTGGGCATCGGCGCCGGCCAGATGAGCCGCGTCGATTCCGCCCGCATCGCCGCCCGCAAGGCTGAGGACGCAGCCAGCGCCGCCGGCCTCTCCGAGCCGCTGACCAAGGGCTGCGTGGTGGCCTCGGACGCCTTCTTCCCCTTCGCCGACGGGCTTCTGTCGGCGGTCGAAGCGGGTGCCGTCGCTGTCATCCAGCCGGGCGGCTCGATGCGCGACGACGAGGTGATCGCCGCCGCCGACGAGCACGGCATCGCCATGGTGATGACCGGCATGCGGCATTTCCGACATTAAAATCCGATTTTACAAAATACTCCGAATGCGGCCCCGGAACGGTGTTCCGGGGTTTTTTCGAGCAATTTGTTCTCATTGTGCTCGCCGTGATTTCAGCTAGATTCGCTGGCTCTTGCGATTTTAGAACGGGAGGAGCGCGCGGATGACGCAATTTATCGGTTCCATCGACCAGGGCACCACCAGTTCACGTTTCATCGTCTTCGACGCGCAGGGCGATATCGTCGCCATGGACCAGCGCGAGCATGAGCAGATCTATCCCCGCGCAGGCTGGGTCGAGCACGACCCGCTCGAAATCTGGCGCAACACGCTTCACGTCGTCGAAGCGGCGCTGGAGAAGGCCGGGCTGAAGGCCGCCGATCTCGCGGCCGTCGGTATCACCAACCAGCGCGAGACGACCCTTCTGTGGGACCGGGCGACCGGCCAGCCGCTCCACAACGCGGTCGTGTGGATGGATACGCGCACCGACGACCTCGTGGCGCATTTCGCGAAGGACGGCGGCGCCAACCGCCTGCACGCGCGCACCGGCCTGCCGCTCTCGACCTATTTTTCCGGGCTGAAACTGCGCTGGCTGCTCGACCATGTTCCCGGCGCGCGCAAAAAGGCGGAAGCCGGCGATGCGCTGTTCGGCACCGTCGACACATGGCTCGCATGGAACCTGACCGGCGGCCCGAAAAATGGCATAGAGAAGGGCGGCATCCACATCACCGATGTCACCAACGCCTCGCGCACGCAGTTGATGGATATCGCCACCCTCGCATGGGACGCGGACATTCTCAGCCTGTTCGATATTCCGGCGGCCTGCCTGCCGGAAATCCGCTCGTCGAGCGAGGTTTACGGCGAGATATCTGTGGAACCGCTCAAGGGCGTCAAGCTTTCCGGCATCCTCGGCGACCAGCAGGCGGCGCTGTTCGGTCAGGCCTGCCTCGAACCGGGCGAGGTCAAGAACACCTATGGCACCGGCTGCTTCATGCTGATGAACACCGGCGAAAAGCCGGTGCCCTCGACCTGCGGCCTGCTGACGACGGTCGCCTACAAGCTGGACGACCGGAAGCCCGTCTACGCGCTGGAAGGCTCCATCGCCATCACCGGCGCGCTGGTGCAATGGCTGCGCGACAATCTCGGCATCGTCCGCTCCAGCGACGAAATCGAGGCGCTGGCCCGCAGCGTGGACGACAATGGCGACGTCTATTTCGTGCCGGCCTTTTCCGGCCTTTATGCCCCGCACTGGCAGGAATCGGCGCGCGGCATCATCGCCGGCCTCACCCGCTTCGCCAACAAGGGCCACATCGCCCGCGCGGCGCTTGAGGCGAGCTGCTATCAGGTGCGCGAGGTGCTGGATGCCATGGTCAAGGATTCCGGCGTCGCCATTACCGAGCTGCGCGCCGATGGCGGCATGACCGTCAACGGCTTCGTCATGCAGTTTCAGGCCGACATTCTGGACGTGCCGGTGGTGCGCCCCAAGATCGTCGAGACCACGGCGCTGGGCGCGGCCTATGCGGCCGGCCTCGCCGTCGGCTACTGGCAATCGACGCGCGACATCGTGGCGAACTGGCAGGCCGGCCACCGCTGGCATCCGCAGATGGACGAAGCCCAGCGCGAATGCCTTTTCGCCGCATGGAACAAGGCGGTCCGGCGCTCGCTCGACTGGGTAGATTGATCCTTACGCCCCGTCCGCCGGATAGGGCGTCGTGGCCGCCAGCGCCAGACCGGCGATGAAGAACAGCACCAGCACCGCCATGCCGAGCGCGGCCGAACCGCTCACGGTGGTGATCGTCGCCACGAGGAACGGCCCCATGAAACTGGTCGCCCGTCCGGCCAGCGCATAGATGCCGAAATAGCGCCCCGATTCCTCCGGGCGCACGCTGCGCGCGAACCATGAGCGCGAGGAGGCCTGCACCGGGCCGAAGGCCGCGCCGATCATCAGGCCGTAGATCAGGAAGGCATGCTCGGCGGGCGTGGCGAAAAGGCCGGCCCCGTCATGCGCGCCGAACCTGACGAGGCCGAAGAGCGTATGTTCCCGCCCGGTGGAAACGATGCAGAGCGAGGCGAGCAGGAGCAATACCAGCGCGGCGAGGACCACCGTTCTGGAGCCGAAGCGCGTGTCGATGCGGCTGGCGGCGAGGCAGCTTGCAATGGCTATGACGTTGAGGATCATGCCGTAGAGACCGATCTCGGTGATAGACCAGTGGAACAGCCCGGCGGCATAGCCCGCGCCCAGCGCCAGAAGCGCGTTGACGCCGTCCTGATAGATCATGCGGGCAATAAGAAAGCGCGCGATGCCCGGCCTGCGCCGCACCTCGCCCAGCGTCGTCTTCAGTTCGGCGAGGCCGTGGCGCATGGCGATCCTCAACGGCTCGCCGCGCGCCGCGTCCGGCGTGAACAGGAACATGGGCAGGATGAAAACCAGATACCATGCCGCCGCCAGCGGCCCGGTGATGCGCGCATCCGCGCCGGTCGCCGGGTCGAGGCCGAAAAGCGGCTTCATGCCGATGATGGTGCGGCCCGTGTCCGGCAGCCCGGCAAGGCAGAGCACGACGAAGATCAGCACGATCATGCCGCCGAGATAGCCCAGCCCCCACGCGATATTGGACACCCGGCCGATCTCGGCGCGCGGCACGAGCCGCGGCATCATGGAATCGTTGAAGACGATGGAGAACTCGGCGGAGACCATGGCGACGGCGAAGACGGCGAGAACCCAATAGAGGTTCGCGCCCGGCACGGCGAACCAGAGCAGGCAGAGCGACACGATCTTCAGGACAGCGAAGAAGCCGATCCACGGCTTGCGCGTGCCGGTGCGGTCCGACACCGCGCCGAGCACCGGCGAGAGAACGGCGATGACGAAACCGGCGGCGGCGAAACCGTAGCCCCACGCCACCTGCCCGGCTTCGGGATTCGCGGCCATGCGCGCCATGAAATAGGGGCCGAAGATGAAGGTGGTGACGACGGTGAAAAAGGGCTGCGCCGCCCAGTCGAACAGCATCCAGCCCCACACGCCCCGCCGCGAGGCATAGTGCTGCCCCGCTATCGCCTGTTCGCTCAAATACGCCTCTCCGTCGCCCTGCCCCCGAATGGAGATGGAAGCTTATATGGTCCGGTTTCCCCAAGGCAAGGGCAGACCCGCTTTCCGTGAAGGAAAGCGGGTCTGCTATATCATTGCGCCAGATCGGACATCAGCCCCGCCGCCACCGCCAGTCGCGAGACGGTGAGGTCGCCGCCCTCGGTGAGCGCCACCATGCGGTTCCTCACCAGCCCGATACGCTCGCCATCGGCGGCAAGCCACGCGGCTGCGGGATCGCTTTCCTTCGCGAAGCGTTTCAGCGCCGCCACGCAGATGCCGCGCGCGGCCTGCATGATCGTCTCGCTGGCCCGCGACAGCGCCAGCCCGTCATAATAGTCGGTGACGGGGATGGACTTCGCCGCTTCCTCGATACGCCCGATGCGGAAGGCATCCGACACGCCGAACCATGCCTTCGCCGCCGCCACGAGATCGGCCCCGGCCAGATGCGCGACCAGCGCGATATCCGGCATGATGGCGGCGAGATGCAGATTGGCGAGGCGCTGCGCCAGTTCCTCCGGCGCACCCTTTTCCATGAAGGCCGCCTTGTCGGCCAGCACCGCCTCGCGCAGGAATTCCGGCATCAGGCTCTCGAAACGCGGCTCCAGCGCCGCCCGCGCCCGCACGATGGTGTCCACAAGTTCCGTCAGGTCGGCGCGTGACTGGTCGTTGCGCAGCACCCATGCGGTCGTCTCGCGCAGCATCTCGCCGACGAGGTGATAGAACTGGTTCTGCACCTCGCCCGGCACCTGATTGTCCAGCGCGTCGATGGCATCGTATATGGCGTCGATGCCGAAGCCGTCGCGCACCGCCACATAGGCGCGCAATATGTCGGCCGGCGTCTTGCCGGTGGTATCGGCCAGCCGGCTGACGAAGGTGATGCCGCCGCGATTGATGACATCGTTGGCGAGCAGCGTGGCGATGATCTCGCGCCGCAGCCTGTGGCCGGCGATTTCCTCGGCATAGGTCTTCGTCATGCGCTTCGGGAAATAGCCGAACAGGGCGGCGTGGAAATAAGGCTCGTCCGGCAGGGCGCTCGCCACCAGATCGTCGCAGAGCGACAGCTTGGCATAGGCGAGGAGCACGGCCAGTTCCGGCCGTGTCAGCGGCTGGCCCGCCTTCTGCCGCTCGGCCATCATCGCTTCCGAAGGCAGATATTCGACCTTGCGGTCGAGAAGCTTGCGATGCTCCAGTTCCGCCATGAACCGGGCCTGATAGGGCAGTTCGGTCAGCCCCTGCCGTTCGGCGAGCGAAAGCGCCAGAGGCTGGAGATAGTTGTTGCGCAGCACCAGATGCGCCACATCGTCGGTCATGCTGACCAGAAGCTTGTTGCGCGCCGGGCGCTTCAGCTTGCCCGAGCGCATGGCCGCCGCCAGCGCGATCTTGATATTGACCTCCATGTCCGAGCAGTTGACGCCGGCCGAATTGTCGATGGCGTCGGTATTGCCGCGCCCGCCGGCCAGCGCATATTCGATGCGTCCGCGCTGCGTCAGGCCGAGATTGGCGCCCTCGCCCACCACGCGCGCGCCGACTTCCGCGCCGGTGATGCGGATGGCGTCGTTGGCGCGGTCGCCCACCTGCGCGTCGGTCTCGCCGGTCGCGCGGATATAGGTGCCGATGCCGCCGAACCATAGAAGATCGACTTTGGCCTTCAGGATCGCCGTCATGATCTCCTGCGGCGTGGCCGTGGTCTTGGAGAGCCCGATGGCCTTGGCCGCCTCGGCCGACAGGCTGATCGTCTTCTGGTTGCGGCTGTAGACGCCGCCGCCCGCCGAGAGCTTGGCGCGGTCATAGTCCTGCCAGCTCGAACGCGGCAGGTCGAACAGCCGCTTGCGCTCGGCGAAGCTCGTCACCGGATCGGGATCGGGATCGATGATGATGTCGCGGTGGTCGAAGGCGGCGATCAGCCTGATCTGGCCGGAGAGCAGCATGCCGTTGCCGAACACGTCGCCCGACATGTCGCCGACGCCGACGACCGTGAACGGCTCGCTCTGGATATCCGTGCCCAGTTCGCGGAAATGGCGCTTCACCGCCTCCCACGCGCCCCGCGCCGTGATCGCCATGCCCTTGTGGTCGTAACCGGCGGAACCGCCGGAAGCAAACGCGTCGTCCAGCCAGAAATCATGCGCCTGGCTGATGGCGTTGGCGGTGTCGGAGAAGGTGGCCGTGCCCTTGTCGGCGGCGACCACGAAATAGGGATCGTCGCCGTCATGGCGCGTCACCTCCACCGGAGGCACCACATGGCCGTCCTCGATATTGTCGGTGACGGAGAGCAGCGTGGAGATGAACACCTTGTAGGCGTCGCGCCCCGCCTCGAACACGGCGTTGCGGTCGCCGCCCGCGGGCAGGCGCTTGGGATAGAAACCGCCTTTCGCGCCGACCGGCACGATGACGGCGTTCTTCACCTGCTGCGCCTTGACGAGGCCCAGCACTTCCGTTCGGTAGTCCTGCGCCCGGTCCGACCAGCGGATGCCGCCGCGCGCCACCGCGCCGAAGCGCAAATGCACGCCCTCCACGTCCGGCCCGTAGACGAAAATCTCGCGATAGGGGCGCGGATCGGGCAGACCGTCCACGTGGCGCGGGTCGAGCTTGAAGGCGAAAGTGACGCGCGGGCGGCCGGACGGGTCCGGCTGCCAGGCATTGGTGCGCAGCGTCGCCTCGATCAGATTGCGGAAGCGGCGCAGGATCTGGTCGTCGTCGATGCTCGGCACGTCGAGCAATGCCGTCTCGATGGCATCCACCAGCTTCTTCTCCTTCTCCGCGCTGCCGCGCCGCCCGGAGGAAGGATTCAGGCGCAGGTCGAACAGCGCGTAGAGGTCGCCCGCGATTTGCGGATAGCGGTTCAGCGCCGCCGCGATGAAGCCCTGCGAATAGGCGATGCCCGCCTGTTGCAGGTAGCGGCCATAGGAACGCAGGATCATGATCCTGCGCGCATCGAGCCGCGCCGTCTGCACCAGCGCGTTGTAACCGTCATTGTCGGCGAGGCCGTCCCAGACATTGCGGAACACGTCCTCCAGCATCTCGCCGCCGTCGCCGAGATCGACCGGCGCGCCATAGGCGTTCACGAGCTGCATGTCGTGCATGTAGACCATGGCACCGTCGCGCCCGGCCTGCGGAAATTCATAGGTCTGCTCGCTGACGACGCGGAAGCCCATATTCTCCAGAAGAGGAACCCGCTGCGACAGCGCCACGGGCGCGCCGTGGTGATAAATCTTCAGCGATGCGCCGTCCGGACCGTCGGTGCGATAACGGTAAAAGTCGATGAACAGCGGATTGGCGTCGTCCAGCGTGGCGATGCGCGCCGCGTCCGGCAGCGCGTCCTCCGGCGTGAATATCTCGCGGTAGGACTGCGGGAAATTGGCGGCGAGCGTCACCACGGCGGCGTCCTGTCCGTCGGCGCTTTCGCGCACCGCATCCTCCCAGGTGCGCACGATGGCGCGGATTTCCTTTTCCAGCGCCTCGCGATCCACCTGCGGGATCGAACGTTCATGGCGATGAATGATGAAATGCACACGCGTCAGGCCGGTTTGCAGGAACACGGGATGGAACTCGAACCCGTCCCCGCCGCAGACGCGGGTAAGATAGCGGCCGATCTGCTCGCGCACGGCGGAATCGTAGCGGTCGCGCGGGATATAGACCAGCACGCTGACGAAACGCCCGAACCGGTCGATACGCGGCAGGGCGCGCACGCGCGGGCGTTCGCCGAGCGCAAGGATCAGCTCGGCGTTGCCGGTCAGGCTTTCGACGTCGATCTGGAACAGCTCGTCGCGCGGATATTCCTCCAGTACGCTGACCAGCGCCTTGCCGGAATGGTCGGCGGGATTGAAGCCGAGGGCGCGAATCACCTCATCCGCCTTGGAGCGGATGAAGGGGATGCCGAAGACGGAGCTGATATAGGCAACCTCGGTGAACAGGCCGACCACGCGCAGTTCGCCGACCGCCTCGCCTTCCGGCCCGAAAATCTTGATGCCGATATAGTCGAGATAGGTGCGCCGATGCACCAGCGACATCGTGTTCGCCTTCGTCACGATCAGCGGTTCGGCGCTGTCGAGGAAGTTGGCGGTCTCGCGCGGCGTGACCGTGTCCCCGTCGTCCTTGCGCAGCACGCGCACCTCGTTGTCGGCGAGGATTCCGAGCGGCTCGCCCATGGAGACGAGTTCGCGCTTCTGGCCCTTGCCCTCGAAGGTCAGTTCGCGCAAGCCCAGGAAGACGAAATGATCGTCACGCAGCCATTCGAGGAAGGCGATGGCCTCCGGCATGGCGGCAGCGCCCGTCAGTGCATGGACGCGCTTGTAATCGGCGATTGCCGCGTCGATATGCTTCAGCATGGACTTCCAGTCGCCGACCGCGGCGCGGACCTGCCCCAGAACGCGCTTGAGCGCGGCGGTAAGATCCGCCTTGCCGGCCTTGTCCAGCACCGAGAGATGGATCTGCACCACGCTGACGCGGTCGAAGCCCTTCGCCGGTACTTTCTGCCGGGCGCCGCTCTGGGCGGCGATGCCGTCCTTTTCGCGCGCGATATCGAGGATCGGATGCACGACCATGAAAATCTGGCTGGTGCGTTCGCCAAGCTCGCCCATGACGGAATCGAGCAGGAAGGGCATGTTGTCGTTGACGACGGTGACGACGCTGACCGGACGGCCCCGCCGCGTCACCCCGTCGTCGATACGGATGATGCTCTTGCCCTTGCGCCAGCTTTCCAGCGCGGCATATCCGAGGTGGGCGGCGCTTGCCAGGGCGCCCTCATCATAGGCGGCGAGGTCCTCCGGCGGCGCCCATTCGAAGAGAAGCTGTGAGAAGGCGGCCGGCGCCTTCGCCACACCCCTCTCGTCGATCCTGTCTGCCTTCGAATCCTTACCCTTGCTCGACCGAGCCTGCCTTGCAGCCACGTCGGATACTCCCTGTGATGATGGCAATGCGCGCGAAATTAGCAGATCGGCACCGGTATTGGACGATAAATCGCCGGAAATAACGAAAAATTTCCCGGAAATCCGCGAAGCAGCGATCTAATCCATTTAAATGGGCGAAAAGCTCCGCCAACCGCCTACAGCATGTCGCGCAAAAGTGTGCAGCGGTTTTGCGATGACGACATGCGCAAGAACGAAACGCTAAAGCGCGGAAGCGAATCTGAAAGATCGCGACGTGCTTTAGGGCGGGCCGTCAAAGCTCGATCAGATGGTCGTCCAGCTCGTTGACATTGTCGGGCCCGGCCGGGAAATGCCTCTCCAGAAGCGCCCCCGCCTGCCCGATGGCGCGCACGAATCCCTCCGCCACTTCGGCACGCGAGGCATGATGGACCAGCGTGGCGACGATGGCGTCCCAGTCCTCCTGCTGCACCTTCTCGTGGATGCCGGCATCGGCGACCAGTTCGGCGTAGTGCTCGGCCAGCGAGACGAAGAGCAGAACGCCCGTGCGGCGCTCGGTGACGTGTACATTGCGCGCCAAAAATTGCTGCAATGCGTTGAGATGCGCGCGCCTGTGGCGGATATGGCGCGGCACCAGCGCCATGCGCACCGCCGGCAAAAGCCACAGAACCAGCATGGCCGAGACGAAGGCCGCCAGTACGGCGAGGCCGAACATGGGCAGGCTGATATCGAACCAGTACCAATGGGCGAGGAACGCCGCGATCACCGCGGCGAGCAGGATGCCGCAGGTGGCGACGAAGCCGGCCTGATAGAAATAATCGTCGCTCGACCGCGCCAGCACGGCGTAGATTTCGCCGCTCGTTTCCGCTTCCGCCTGCCGGATGGCCTCCGCTATGCGGGCATGGTCCGCCGCGCTGACCAGCGTGTGGTGCCGCCACCGATGCTGCCCCGGATGCTGCATGTCCGCCTCCCTACCAGCTTCCCGAGGCGCCGCCGCCCCCCGACGAGCCGCCGCCGCCGGAAAAGCCGCCACCACCACCGCCACCGCCGGAGGACCAGCCGCCGCCGCCAAAACCGCCGCCACCGCCGCCGCGCGAATTGATGTCGAAGATCATCCCGAGCCACATATAGCGCCCCGGCCCCACCTTGCGCCCGAAGATCGGAGCCATGACGGCGAAACCGAAGCCGCCGAAGAAGATAAGCGCCCAGAAGGCGATGAAGATGACGGCGATCCAGTCCGTCCCGCCGGAATCGGGACTGGCCGCGGCGTCGCGCTTCGCGCGCGCCTCCATCTCCGCCGCGTCACCCGAAAGCACCGAGAGGATGCCGTCCACGCCCTGCGCGATGCCGCCGCTGTAGTCGCCCTTGCGGAAGGCGGGGATGATGGTGCCGTTGATGATGACGCTGGACAGCGCGTCGGTCATGGTGCCCTCAAGGCCGTAGCCGACCTCGATGCGCACCTTGCGGTCGTTTGGCGCGACCACCAGCAATATGCCGTTGTTTTCCTGTTTTTGGCCCAGCGCCCATGCGCGGAACAGGCGGTTGGAATAGGATTCGATATCCTCGCCGTTGAGGCTCGGCACCGTCACCACCACCACCTGATCGGAGGATTTCGCCTCGAAATCGGCGAGTTTGCGCGCGATCCGCTCGCGCGTGTCGACATCGATGATGTTCGCCGCGTCCACCACGCGGCCGGTCAGCGCCAGCGCAGGCCCCTTCCCGTTCTGGGCCGCATCCTGCGCCAGCGCGCCCTGCCCGGTGAACAGCACCGCCAGAAGGGCAAACGCGAAAGCGAGCACGGGAGCGAGGCTTCGCACGGCCGCAAAGCCCCGGAAAGCCGGACGTTGGCCCGGCTGCCGCGCGATGCCTCTGTCGTGGCTTCGGATTTTCCGATCGTAGCGGGATAGGAAATCAGTCCGGTGGACTGATTTCCCCGCGAAGGCGGGTTCCACTTTTTGGTCCGATACCAGATCGTCACAATGCGTCTTATCAGGCGCGTTGTGACGATCCATCTTTTGTTCGAGCATCGGACAGACCCGAAAACCGGTTCCCACTTCTCGGTCCGATGCTAGTTGAAGTTGACCTTGGGCGCGGTCTGGCTGGCCGCGTCGGCGCTGAACGTCTGCATCGGCTGCGCATCGCGATACCAGAGCCAGGTCCAGATCATGGTCGGCATGGTCTTGAGCGAGGTATTATAGACGCGTACGGCCTCGATATAATCGCGGCGCGCCACGGCGATACGGTTTTCGGTGCCTTCGAGCTGCGATTGCAGGGCGAGGAAGTTCTGGTTGGCCTTCAGGTCCGGATATTTCTCCACCACAACCATCAGGCGCGACAGGGCGCTGGTGAGATTGGCCTGATTGTCCTGAAACTGCTTGAACAGTTGCGGATTGTTGAGCGTCTCCGGCGTGATCTGCACCTGCGTCGCCTTGGCGCGCGCCTCGATGACCGCTTGCAGCGTGTCCTTTTCGTGGGCGGCGTAGCCCTTCACCGTCTCGACCAGATTGGGCACGAGATCGGCGCGGCGCTGATACTGGTTCTGCACCTCGCTCCAGGCGGCCTTGGCTTTTTCCTCATTGGTCGGGATCGTGTTGAAGCCGCAGGCCGAAAGCAGCGGCACCAGAACGAAAAGACCAAGGGCGATGACAACACGGCGGAAAGAAGGGAAAGGCGCAACCGTCGCAGCCGGCATGGGTTTCTCCTGAAAAAAGGCGCTGGCCAGCGCCCGGAACTCTGTTTTGCACCCCGCATGGGCGCGAACGCGGATGCAGGACGTCAAATCAACAGGATAAAGCAATTTCGCGCATCGTCCAGCCCGTTCGCCGAATGACCCACAATCGCCTGAGGACGGGCGGCTGGCCGCGCCCGGCATCCAGCGCCGTCCGTTGCACGGCATATTTCGTTTCAGCACCATGTTGACTCAGACAACATATTGGATATTGATAGAGTCAACATAGGGAGGACGCCGCGCGCGGCGTAAACAGCATGATGCAAGCAACCGATCGCGCCGACATCGGCGCATTGCGCGCCTTCAACCGGGTCTATACGCGGCGGCTCGGCCTGTTGAACGCGCATCTCGACAAAAGCCCGTTCACGCTCACCGAGGCGCGCATCCTCTACGAGATCGCGCATCGCGAAGAACCGACGGCGGCGGCCATCATGCGCGCCCTCGATCTCGATCGCGGCCAGATCAGCCGGACGCTGAAGCGGTTCGCCGCACGCGGATTGATCGGGACATCCCCGCATCCCGACGGGGGCCGCAGCCGCCCCATCGAACTGACCGAAGCCGGATGCAAGGCCTTCGCCGCGCTCGACCGCAACACCCGCGAGGCGGTGGGGGCGCTTCTCGACGGATTGCCGCCGGACCGCCGTCAGGATTTACTTACAGCGGCGGCGACCATCACGCGGCTGTTCGGCGAGCCGCCCCGCGCCGAAGTGCGGCTGCGCGATTTGCAGCCCGGCGACCTCGGCTGGATCACCCATCGGCAGGCCGTCCTCTATGCCGCGGAATATGGCTGGAACCGCGACTACGAGGCGCTCGTCGCCCGCATTCTCGCCGATTTCGTGGAATCCTTCGACCCCGCCCATGACGCGGCATGGGTAGCCGAAATCGACGGGCGTGTGGCGGGATCGATCTTTCTGGTTCGCGCCGACCGGCCGGGAGTCGGCAAGCTGCGCCTGCTCTATGTCGAGCCGGAGGCCCGCGGCGCCGGCGTCGGAGCCAAGCTCGTGAATGCCTGCATCGAACGCGCACGCACCACCGGCGACGAGCGCCTCGTCCTGTGGACGAACAGCGTTCTCACCGCCGCCCGCCGTCTGTACGAGCGGGCCGGATTCAAGCTTGTCGACGAAGCGCCGCACCATTCTTTCGGCAAGGATCTGGTCGGCCAGACATGGGAACTGGACCTGAAGGCCAAGCCCGCCGAACCTGCGGTCATGGCATAAGAAAAGCGGCGGATCGCTCCGCCGCTTCCCGTCGATCTTTTCGCAAATCGAAGCGATTATTCGCTCGCGGCTTCCTCGGCCGGGGCGGCTGCGGCGGCGGCAGCTTCGGCGGCCTTGGCAGCGGCTTCTTCCTCGGCCTGCTTGGCGAGAGCGATGCGCTCCTGCGCCTTCTTGCCCGGAACGGCCTTGGTCGGGTTGCTGCGGGTCGGACGCTTGGCGACGCCTGCCTGATCGAGGAAGCGCAGCACACGGTCGGTCGGCTGCGCGCCCTGCGCGATCCAATGCTGCACGCGGTCGGTGTCGAGCTTCACGCGCTCGGCATCCTTGGCCAGCATCGGGTTCCATGCGCCGAGCGTTTCGATGAAGCGGCCGTCGCGCGGGGCGCGGACGTCGGCGACGACGATGTGATAATAAGGACGCTTCTTGGAGCCAGCGCGGGCGAGACGAATCTTGAGAGCCATTTTCTTCCTCGTGTCTTGGTAGGGATGCCCCGAGTTGACAACTTGCGTTGGTAGCTCGGGGAAATAGGGGTTAGTCGTTCGTTTTCCCGCCGTGTTGGGCGGCGGTATGCTCATGATGCCGGATCACTTCCTTCACGATGAAGTTCAGGAATTTCTCGGCAAAATCGGGATCGAGATGGGCGTCCTCGGCCAGCGCGCGCAGGCGCTCCACCTGACGTTTCTCGCGCGCCGGATCGGCTGCTGCGAGGCCGCGCTCGGCCTTGAGCACGCCCACCGCCTTGGTGCAGCGGAAACGCTCGGCAAGCATGTGGATCAGCGCCGCGTCGATATTGTCGATGGAATCGCGCAGCGCCAGAAGTTCGGCAGGGACGGAGTTCGGTTGATCGCTCATGGTGCTCACTTCTTCTTCGGCAGGCCGGGAAGGCCGCCAATTCCGCCCCCAAGGCCCGGCAGTTTCGGGCCGCCCAGGCCGGGCAATCCGCCGCCGGGCAGGCCCGGCAGGCCGCCGCCCTTGGTAAGGCCCGCGGCTTCCGCCTGTCTGGCCAGCGCTTCCATCTGCTTCGGATCCATCTTCGACAGGTCCGGCATGCCGCCCATTCCGCCGCCAAGGCCACCGAGGCCCATCTTGCTGGCCAGCCCGCCCATCATCTGCTTCATCATGCCGCCCTTGCCCTTGCCCATGACCTTCATCACGTCGGCCATCTGGCGGTGCATCTTGAGAAGCTTGTTGATGTCGGCGGCGGTAGTGCCCGAACCCTTGGCGATGCGCTGCTTGCGGCTGTGCTTGAGCACGTCCGGATGGGCGCGCTCGGCCTTGGTCATGGAACCGATGATGGCAAGCTGGCGGTCGAACACCTTGTCGTCGAGACCGGCGGCGGCCACCTGATCCTTCATCTTGGCCATGCCGGGCATCATGCCCATGATGCCGCCCATGCCGCCGAGCTTCTTCATCTGCTTGAGCTGTTCGGCAAGGTCGTTCAGGTCGAACTTGCCCGACTGCATCTTCTTGGCCATCGCCGCGGCTTTTTCCGCGTCGATGTTTTCGGCGGCCTTCTCGACCAGCGAGACGATATCGCCCATGCCGAGGATGCGGTCGGCGATGCGCTTGGGATAGAACTCCTCCAGCGCGTCCATCTTTTCGCCGGTGGCGATCAGCTTGATCGGCTTGCCGGTGACGGCGCGCATGGAAAGTGCCGCGCCGCCGCGGCCGTCGCCGTCCATGCGGGTGAGCACGATGCCGGTGATGCCCACGCGTTCGTCGAAATTGCGCGCCAGATTGACGGCGTCCTGACCGGTCAGGCTGTCGGCGACGAGCAGGATTTCATGCGGATTGGCGGCCTTGCGGATATCCGCCATCTCCACCATCAGCGGCTCGTCGATATGGGTGCGGCCGGCGGTGTCGAGGATGACCACGTCATGCCCGCCGAGCTTCGCCGCCTGCACGGCGCGGCGGGCGATCTCCACCGGCGATTGGCCGGCGACGATCGGCAGCGTGTCGACGCCTGTCTGGATGCCGAGCTGGCGCAACTGCTCCTGCGCGGCCGGGCGGCGCGTGTCGAGCGAGGCCATCAGCACCTTCTTGCGCTGGCGCTCGGTAAGCCGCTTGGCGATCTTGCCCGTGGTGGTGGTCTTGCCCGAGCCCTGCAGGCCGACCATCATGATGACGACCGGGGCTGGCGCGTTGAGGTCGATGGAAACGCCCTCGGTGCCCAGCATCTCGATCAGCTCGTCATGGACGATCTTGACGACCATCTGGCCGGGCTTGATGCTTTTCAGGATTTCGGCGCCGACGGCCTTTTCGCGCACCTTGTCGGTGAAGGAGCGAACCACTTCCAGCGAGACGTCGGCCTCCAGCAGCGCGCGGCGCACTTCGCGCAGCGCCGCCGTCACGTCGCTTTCGGAGAGAGCGCCGCGTCCGGTGAGGCCGTTCAGGATGGAGCCAAGACGCTCCTGGAGCGATTCAAACATCGAATGTCCTTTATGCGGCAACCATAGGATCGCGGCATCCGAGGGCGCATCGCGCTGTCGGATGTGGACCTCCGGGGTCAGGTCTGTCGGCCCCGGTCGGCGGCTCGCGTTCAGAAGATCGCGGGTGATTTCGGCGGTTTATTAGGGTGTCGCGCCCGCTCTGTCAAGTAAAATGGCCTTCCGTGCGCTCCCGGCCTTTATGTGCCGATGACATTTGTTGCAAGGAATGGCAAATTCGCGGCGAAGTCGAATCAGTTTCCAAGGAGACAGGAATGGCGTTGACTGCCAAGGGCCGCATCTGGACGGCGACAGTTCTTGCAGCGGGCATGTTTGCCGGCATCGGAGCGGCCAATGCCGCGCAATGCGGCAGCAATGCTGCCGGCTATCATACATGGCTGCAACAGACCATGAAGGAAGCGGCCGCGCGCGGCATCGGCAAGGCGGGTATCAACGCGCTGGCCAACACCCATTATGCGCAGGCCACCATCAACGCCGACCGCAATCAGAAGAGCTTCAAGCTTTCCTTCGACCAGTTCATGCAGAAACGCGGCGCCACCACCATCATCAGCCGCGGCAAGGCGATGAAGCGGCAGAACGCCGCCCTCTTCGCCGGCATCGAGCGCCGCTACGGCGTGCCCGCCGGCCCGCTGATCGCCATCTGGGGCATGGAAACCGGCTTCGGCTCCTATATGGGCCGGCAGAATACGCTTTCCGCCGTCGCGACGCTGGCCTATGACTGCCGTCGCTCGGACTTCTTCACCGGGCAGCTTTATGCGGCTCTCCACCTCGTCGACCGCGGCGACCTCAAGCCCAACGCCATCGGCGCCATGCATGGCGAGATCGGCCAGACCCAGTTCATGCCCGCCAATGTGTTGAAATACGGCGTGGACGGCGACGGCAGCGGCCATATCGACATGGCGGGATCGCGGGCCGACGCGCTCTATTCGACCGCCAATTACCTGGTCGGCCATGGCTGGCGGCGCGGCGCCGGCTATCAGCCGGGCGAGCCGAACTTCGCCGCCATTCAGGGCTGGAACGACGCGCAGGTCTATCAGCGCGCCATCGCCGCCATCGGCAAGGCCATCGACGGCAATTGATAAACGGAAACGGGACGGTTCGACCGGAACCGTCCCGTTACCATGAAAAGCCGGTCAGGACGCGATCAGTTCCAGTTCCGGCCGCTTGAAGTCGCCGGTTTCGGTATCCATCACCCAGAGTTCGCCGGTCGAAATATCGAACCATGCGCCGTGCAGGGTGAGGCTTCCCTTCTTTTCCGAAGATACGACGAAGGGAAAAGTGCGCAGATTGGCGATCGAATAGCGGATGGAAATGCGCTCCAGCGCGGTCTGGCGCTCGCTCGCCGTCATCAGCGCGTTGCCGCTGACGGTTTCCGCCGCCGGCGCGATCAGGCTCATCCATTTGCCGATGAAATCGCCCGGCGACAGCGGCGCGCTCTGCGTGTCGAGCGCCGCCTTGATGCCGCCGCAGCGCCCGTGCCCCATCACCACGATATGCTTGACCTTGAGGCTCTGCACCGCGAATTCGATCGCGGCGGAAGCGGCGTGGTACTCGCCGTCCGGCTCGTAAGGCGGAATGAGGTTCGCGACATTGCGCAGGACGAATATCTCGCCCGGCGCGGCGTTGAAGATCGCTTCGGGTGCTGCGCGCGAATCGCAGCAGGCGATCACGAGCGTTTCCGGCGACTGGCCTTTCACGGCCAGTTCCCGGTAACGCGCGGTCTCGTGCGCGAAACGCTGATTCATGAAGGCGCGATAGCCGGCGAGAAGTGTATCTGGAAAGTCAGCCATGCTTTTTCATAACCCAGTCGGGCGGAATCGGGCAATGGGTTTTCATCGCCTGCGGCACATCTGCTTGCCTACATCGCCTGCGGCGCATCTACTTGCCTACATCGCCTGTGGCTCAGGCCCGCAGGCCCCGGGTCGGATGCACCAACCGGCGCATCTGCACCATGGCCATCGGCGTGGCGAGACTGGAGGCGTCGGCCTCCAGCATCAATTCGTCCGCGCCGCGCTTGGCCGAGCGCGCCATGATCTCGAACACCGCAGCCGTGGTGCTTTGCAGCATCTTTTCCTCCGAAAGCCCGGACAGGCGGCGTGCCAGAAAAACGGCGGAGGTAAGATCGCCCAGCCCGTTGGTCGGCCCGTCCACACGCCTGTGCTCCGCCATCAGCGCCAGGGTCGGCGTGAGCAATATGTTGCCGATGCTGCCGGCCATCAGCGGAAAGGCCGATGTCACCAGCATGGTCGCCGGACCGGCGTCGAGCGCGGCCTCCATCAGCGCCTTGTTGTCCTCCAGCGGCACGCCGGTGAGCCATGAAAGCTCGAAGCGGTTGGGGGTGGCGATGTCGGCGAGCGGCATCAGCCGGTCGCGAATGCCCGCCGCCGTGGCCTCCGGCACGTAGAGTCCCTTCTCGTCGCCGATCACCGGATCGCAGAGATAGACGGCGCCGGGGTTCCTCGCCTTCACCGCCCTGACGAGTTCGGCCACCGCCGCTGCCTGTTCGGGATGGCCGAGATAGCCGGTCAGCACCGCGCCGACCTCGCCCAGCCAGGGTGCGCGCTGCAGGTCCTGCATCAGGCACAGGAATTCGTCCGCCGGCGGCACGATGCGCCCCGCCGGTCCGTGGCCGGGATGCCAGGGCAGCACCACGGTCGGCACGGCCCAAACCGGAAAGCCCAGCGTTTCCAGCGCGAAGACGGCGGCACGGTTCCCCACCGAACCGCGCACGACATGACTGGAGATGACGATGACGGCGGTCGCGTCCGAAGGCGCTGGAATGATCATGAAGGTCCTGCGTAAGCATGCGATGTCGAAACACCATCACGCCGCCGCAGCCATTCTGCAAGCGGAAAAAGCAAAACCCCGCCGGTTTGGCGGGGTTCGGAAAAGCGGTGAGGCCGACCGTTATCGCATCGTCGGAATGACGAACCCGGCTCCGTCCTTCACGCCGCGCCCCGCGCCCGCAGCGAAGCGAGGACGCGCAAACGCTACGAATCGTCCGGGGTTACTTCATCGTCGGGATGACGAATTCCGCACCGTCCTTCACACCGGACGGCCAGCGCGAGGTGACGGTCTTGGTCTTGGTGTAGAAGCGGAAGGCGTCGGGGCCGTGCTGGTTGAGGTCGCCGAAGCCGGAGGCTTTCCAGCCGCCGAAGGTGTAATAGGCGATCGGCACCGGGATCGGCACGTTGACGCCGACCATGCCGACCTGCACGCGGCTGGCGAAGTCGCGCGCGGCGTCGCCGTCGCGGGTGAAGATGGCGACGCCGTTACCGTATTCGTGGTCGTTCGGCAGCGCCAGGGCTTCCTCGTAGTTCCTGGCGCGCACCACCGAGAGCACGGGGCCGAAGATTTCTTCCTTGTAGATGCGCATGTCGGGCGTGACATAGTCGAACAGGCAGCCGCCCATGTAGAAGCCGTTTTCATAGCCCTGCATCTTGAAGCCGCGCCCGTCGACGACGAGCTTCGCGCCTTCCTCGACGCCGAGATCGACATAGGAGCGCACGCGGTCGAGCGCCGCCCTGGTGACGAGCGGGCCGTAATCGGCGCTGCTGTCGGTGGACGGGCCGATCTTGAGCGCTTCCACGCGTGGAACCAGCTTTTCCATCAGGCGGTTGGCGGTGTCCTCGCCGACCGGCACCGCGACCGAAACGGCCATGCAGCGCTCGCCGGCCGAGCCGTAGCCCGCGCCGATCAGCGCGTCGACGGTCTGGTCCATGTCGGCGTCCGGCATGATGAGAAGGTGGTTCTTCGCGCCGCCGAAGCACTGCACGCGCTTGCCGTTGGAGCAGCCGCGGCCATAGATATATTGCGCGATGGGCGTGGAGCCGACGAAGCCGATGGCCTGCACGTCGGGATCGTCGAGAAGTGCGTCGACCGATTCCTTGTCGCCGTTGACGACGTTGAAGATGCCGGCCGGGAGGCCCGCCTCGATGAACAGTTCGGCGAGGCGCATCGGCACGCCCGGATCGCGCTCGGACGGCTTCAGGATGAAGGCGTTGCCGCAGGCGATGGCCGGGCCGGCCTTCCACAGCGGGATCATGGCCGGGAAGTTGAACGGCGTGATGCCGGCCACCACGCCCAGCGGCTGGCGCATGGAATAGGTGTCGATGCCGGTGCCGGCATTGTCGGTAAACTCGCCCTTCAGCATGTGCGGCGCACCGAGGCAGACTTCCACCACTTCGAGGCCGCGCTGGATGTCGCCCCGCGCGTCGGCGATGGTCTTGCCGTGCTCACGCGCGAGCAGCTCGGCGAGGCTGTCATATTCGGCCTCGACCAGTTCGAGGAAGCGGCGCAGCACGCGCACGCGGCGCTGCGGGTTGGTGGCGGCCCATTTGGGCTGCGCGGCCCTGGCGTTTTCGACCGCCTCGCGCACTTCCTCCTTGGTGGCCAGCGCCACCTTCGCCTGCACCGTGCCGTCGAGCGGCTGGAACACGTCGGCCGTGCGTCCGCTCTTGCCCGCCACATGCTTGCCGCCGATGAAATGTCCGATATTGCGCATCCAGAAACCTCCCGGTTTGGGTTTGAACTTTCGTCCATCCTGACTCTGCAAATTCCCGATTGCAAGGCACGGAAAAGCGTATCCGTTGTGCGTTTTTATGCTAACATAGCATGATCCCGGAAAGTGGGAACCGGTTTCCGGATAAGATCATGCTCAAGCAAAAACACTCATGAACTGGGACGATATCCGCATATTCCTCGCCGTCGCCCGCTCCGGCCAGATTCTCGGCGCGGCCAAGCGGCTGGGGCTGAACCACACAACCGTGGCGCGGCGGCTGACGGCGCTCGAAACGGCGCTCTCCACCACGCTGATCGAACGGCGCACCAACGGCTCGACGCTGACGCAGGCGGGCGAGGAATTTCTGCTCGCCGCCGAGCGCATGGAGGCGGAGATGCTGTCGGCCCGCGCGCAGGTGGGCGACGCCGACGTAGCCGTCTCCGGCACGGTGCGGGTTGGCGCGCCGGACGGATTCGGCGTCAATTTCCTCAGCCCCCGCCTCGCCCGGCTGACACGGCAATATCCCGATCTGACGATCCAGCTCGTCCCGGTGCCCCGCTCCTTCTCCCTGTCGCGCCGCGAGGCCGACATCGCCATCACCGTCGACCGCCCGGATCAGGGACGGCTGGTGGCGCGGCGGCTGGTGGATTACACGCTCGGTCTTTACGCCCATCGAAGCTATCTCGACACGCATGGAATGCCCGAAAGCGTCGAGGAACTAGGCCGCCACCGGCTGATCGGCTATGTCGAGGATCTGGTGGTCAACCGCTCGCTCGCCTATGCGCAGGAGATCAGCCGCGACTGGAAACCCGCCTTCGAGGTATCCAGCTCGCTCGGCCAGGTGGAGGCGGTGCGCGCCGGCGGCGGGATCGGAATCCTGCACGCCTTTATCGCCCGCGCCGATCCCGACCTCGTCGCCGTGCTGACCGAGCGCGTCATCCGCCGCGCCTACTGGCTGTCCTATCACGAATCCGCCCGTACGCTCAGGCGCGTCACCGCCGTGTCGGCGTTGATCTCGGAACTGGTGGAGAGCGAAAGGGCGCTGTTCAGTTGAGCTTTGTGTAAGCCACCATCACGCCGACGATGACGGCGGCGGGCACCAGCAGCGCGTTCAGGCCCACATAGGCGTGGCCGAGGCCACCGCCGGCCGCGCCCAGCATCAGCGCTCCCCAGACGGCCAGATGTTGCAGCCAGCGCCATTTCGGCGTTTCGCGCCGCAGCGAGCAGGCGAAATCGGCGGCGGCGTTGAACAGCGTTCCCGTCACATAGGTCACGCCCAGCCTTGCCGCGCCGATCGGCTGCACGGCGGCGTTCTGCGCGCCCATGGCGGCGGCGAGCAGCAGGACCGGCTGCACCACCAGCGCGCCCTCGCGGCGCAGGAAACTCACCAGAAGCAGGATCGCCACCACGCTCGCCATCACCATCAGGCTGCCGCGTTTGCCATAGGCGCGCACGGTCAGCGTGCCGAAAAAGGCGCCGGCGAAGAAAAGCACGATCAGTACGGCGGGGAACCATACCAGCACCGCACCCTGCACGCCGGGCTGGTCCGCCAGCCCGATGCCGAGCTGCGTGGTG
>MKVZ01000008.1:173287-192376 GCA_001898995.1 Rhizobiales bacterium 63-22
CGAAGAAACCACCCAGTTGCAGAAAGGCGATCGCATCGACGAAACCCGCCGATGCGGTGAGAACCAGACCGAGCGAGAGCTTGGAATTGGGTGTCATTGCGGAAAATTCTGGGGGAAAAGCCCGACATGTACACGCCGGGCGCGTGAAAAATTGGGATGCGGTCCGTCAGACCCGTTTGACGATACGCAATATGACCAGCAGGATCGCAGCGCCGATGAAGGCGTTGACGATGGCGGCGATGACGCCCCCGCCGATCGAAAATCCGAGGCGCGGCAACAGCCAGCCGGCGAAGAAAGCGCCGATCACGCCCACGATGATATTGCCGATCAGGCCGAAGCCGCCGCCCCGCACCACGGCACCGGCCAGCCAGCCGGCAACGAGCCCGACCAGCAAAAATACAATGAGACTTTCACCACCCATAGGCTTTCTCCTCTCGCAACGCGACGCAGTTCGTCACCGGAGTTGACAATATGTTGGGCGGCGACACAAGGGGGTGACGGCGAGTCCCACGCGAAATTACGGCGCGAGATGCCGGAAAACCGCGACCACCTGCTCGTAGACATTGCGCTTGAACGGCACGATCAGGCCGGGCAGGTCCTCCATCGGCTTCCAGTCCCAGGCGTCGAATTCGGCCGTATGGCCGCCGGGCGGCGGGTTGATGGCGATCTCGCTTTCGTCGCCCTCGAAGCGGTAGGCGAACCATTTCTGCGTCTGGCCGCGATATTTTCCCTTGAGGGCCACGCCGACCAGATGCGGCGGCAGGTCGTAATGAATCCAGTCCGGCGCTTCCTCGAGCAGCGATACCGACTTCATGCCGGTTTCCTCGTAAAGCTCGCGCAGCGCGGCTTCGGCCGGGTCCTCGCCCTTGTCTATGCCGCCCTGCGGCATCTGCCAAAGCTGCGTCGCGCCGTCCATCTCGTCGCCGGGGATGACGATGCGCCGCCCGGCCCAGACGCGGCCCGCGCGGTTCAGCACCATCAGCCCGACGCAGCGGCGATAGGGCAGGCTTTCGGGATCGACCGGGGCTTGAAGCTTCGACATGATGTCCTCCGTGAATGAACAAGCTTGATTTGTCGCGGTTTCCAGCAAAAAGCGCGGGGGCTGTCGCCCCCGCGCCTTTACGATTTCCTGTCCGGTTCCGGCATGGGCCGATCAGTTCAGCACACCCTTCTTCGGATCGGGCGGGAAGGCAGGGTTCTTGTCCTGACCGCGCAGGAGCTTCAGCGCCTCGTTGAGCTGGATGTCGTTCTTCGGATCCGGCGGAACATAGGCAGAGGAACCCGAGCCCTTGGCGTCCTCGGCGTTGCCCTTGATATGGCCCTTGAGCTCGGACTCGCCGCGCACCACGTCCTCGCCCTTCAGTTCCGGCGGCAGCGGCTGCTCGACCACGATGTCGGGCGTGATGCCCTTGCCCTGGATCGACTTGCCCGACGGCGTGTAATAGAGCGCCGTGGTCAGCCGCAGCGAACCGTTGTCGCCGAGCGGGATGATCGTCTGCACCGAGCCCTTGCCGAAGGACTGCGTGCCGAGCACCGTGGCGCGGCGATTGTCCTGCAAGGCGCCGGCGACGATTTCCGACGCGCTGGCCGAACCGCCGTTGACCAGCACGATCAACGGCTTGCCGTTGATGAGATCGCCCTTGTGCGCGTCGAAGCGGGTCACGTCCTGCGGATCGCGGCCGCGGGTGGAGACGATCTCGCCCTTGTTGAGGAAGTCGTCGGACACCGCCACCGCCTGATCGAGCAGGCCGCCCGGATTGAGGCGCAGGTCCAGCACATAGCCCTTGAGCTTGTCGGCCGGAATCTTGTCCTGGATATCCTTGATCGCAGCCTTGAGGTCGTCCGCCGTCTGCGCGGTGAACGAGATGATGCGCAGATAGCCGACATCGTTCTCGACGCGATAGCGCACAGCCTTCGTCTTGATGACGGCGCGGACGATCTTGAGGGTGATGGGCTTGTCCACGCCCTTGCGTGCGATGGTCAGCTCGATCGGCGAGCCGACCGCGCCGCGCATCTTGTTCACGGCGTCGTTGAGGCTCATGCCGCGCACGTCCTGACCGTCGATCTTGGTGATGAGGTCGCCGCCGAGCACACCGGCCTTGGCGGCGGGCGTGTCGTCGATGGGCGCGATCACCTTGACCATGTCGTTCTCCATGGAGACTTCGATGCCGAGTCCGCCGAACTCGCCCTTCATCTCCACGTTCATGTCCTTGGCCTCTTCCGCATTCTGATAGGAAGAGTGCGGATCGAGCGACGACAGCATGCCGTTGATGGCACTCTCGATCAGCTTCTTGTCGTCGGGCTTCGTGACGTATTGAGCGCGCACCCGCTCGAAAATATCGCCGAAAAGAGCCAGTTCCTTGTAGACATCGCTGTCTTTACCTGCTGCAAAAGCCGATGTGACCGGGGCGCCCTGCACCATCACCATGGCGGACGCCCCCAGAAGGGCACCGGCGAACAGCAGCGACAGTTTACGTATCATTTTGTGTCCTTCCAGAAAGCCGTTCGCTCCACCACGGGGCCGGATCGACGGGTTTTCCATCTTTTCTGAACTCTATGTAAAGCAATGGCGCACCATTGCCCACCTCTATCGGCGCAACACTCGCAAGAAGTTTTTCGCCCATCGCACCGACCGGTTCGCCGGCCAGAACGAACTGACCCTGCACCACGTCGATTCGCCCCATGCCTGCCATAACAACATGATAGCCGCCGCCGGCGTCGAGGATCAAGAGTTGCCCGTAAGAACGGAATTTTCCCGCGTAGAGCACAACGCCATCGGAAGGTGACGTAATCGTGGCGGAAGGCAAGGTTTCGATCACCTGCCCCATCATCGTGCCGCCGAGACCGTCCGGATCGCCGAAACGGCGCGCCATCTTGCCCGCCGCCGGCAAGGCGAGCTTGCCCTGCAACGAGACGAAATCCGCCGGTGCGCGCAGCCGGTTGGCGTCGGGCGCGGTTTCGCCGGCGCGCTCCTTCGCGGCGGCGAGCCTGTCGGCCTCGGCCTTGCGCGCCGCGTCCGCCGCCGCGCGCACGCCCGCCATCTGCTGGTCGAGCGAGCCGATCAGATCCTTGAGGCTGCCGGCCTTCGCCGCCAGTTCTTCCGAATGCTTGCGCTGCGCTTCTATTTCGGTTTCCGATTGCGCCTGCAATTTTTTCTTCTCATCGAGGAGCAGTGACTGGCGCTCGCGCTCTCCGGCCTGCGCGATGCGCGCCGTCTTGAGCCGTTCCTGCTCCTGCGTGATGGAGGCGGTGACGGTCTGCATCTGTTTCAGGTCGCCGGCCAGTTCCTCCACCTGCCCGCGCATTTCAGGCACCACGGCGCCGAGCAGCACGGCCGAGCGCACCGAGGCCAGCGCATCGTCCGGGCGCACCAGAATGGCGGGAGGCGGGTTCAGTCCCATGCGCTCCAGCGCGGCCAGCACTTCGGCCAGCACCCCGCGCCGTGCGCGCAGCGAGGCGCGGATGCCGTCTTCCTGCGCGCGCAGCGAGGCGAGCTTGTCGGCGATGCCGCCGATGTCCTGTTCCAGTTTCTTGTCGGTCTTGGCCGACTGGATCAGCGCGGCGGTGATGGAGGCCTGATCCTTCTTCAGCCCGGCCACCTCGTCCTCGAGCTGCTTGAGCCTGTCGCCGGTGACGGAAATCTCGCTGGTGAGCTTCTCGTAATCGCTCGTCGCCTGATCGCGCTGCAACTGCAAGGCGTCCTGCGCCTGTCCCGGCAGCACGGACGCCCCCAAGCCGGCCACGAGCAGGCAGGCCCGTGCAAGCACGGCCGGACGGAGTTGTGCGAAGGGGCGTACAGGCTTCATGCGCGTTCTATCGGGCCGGAACATGGCTGAATTCGGGACCGGAACGCGGCCCGCAAGCCGACCTTAGCCCGATAAGCTTAACGAAACATCAACCATAACGAACGCGGCCGATCCATTTTCAGGCCCGGTGATAGGGATGCCCGGCCAGAATGGTGGCGGCGCGGTAAAGCTGCTCGGCGATGAGGATGCGGGCGATCTGGTGCGGCCACGTCATGGCGCCCAGCGCAAGGACGAGGTCTGCGCGGGCACGCAGGGCCGGATCGTGGCCGTCCGGTCCGCCGATGGCGACGATCACATGCCGCTTGCCCTCGTCGCGCATGAAGGCGATACGTTCGGCGAAGGTTTCGGAGCCGAGCGCCTTGCCGCGTTCGTCCATGAGGATCAGCGCCGCGCCCTCATCGAGCGCGGCATGGATGCGCTGCGCTTCTTCCGCCTTGCGCAGTTCCGCCGTCTGGCCCCGGCTTTCGGGGATTTCGCTGACGCCGGAAAATTCCAGCCCCAGCGGCGGACCGGCCTTGGCGAAGCGGTCGAAATAACGCTCGACCAGTTCCCGTTCGGGGCCGGCCTTCATCCGGCCCACGGCAAAAACGCTCACACGCATCGCGACCTCAATTCGACGGGCAGCCCGGTCGCCGTCCGGAAATCCCGAAAGCCCCGACAATGCACGACAGGATCAATGGATCGTACCCGCCGCGCGGCCGTCGTCGAACCCTTCATCGAGCCATATCTTCTCGATATTGTAGAAGTCGCGGACTTCCGGCCGGAAGATGTGGATGACGATGTCGCCCGTATCGATCAGGACCCAGTCGCCGCTGTCCAGCCCTTCGACCCGAATATCCCGGCACCCGGCCAGCCGCAGCGCCTGCAACAGGTGCTCGGCCACCGCCGTGACATGGCGATGCGAACGCCCCGACGCGACGATCATATAATCGCCGATCGTTGACCTTCCGCGGATATCGATGGGGATAATGGATTCGGCCTTGGAATTTTCAAGACTGGCCAAGGCTGCGTCGAAGGTCGTGGACACGAGATCGCTCTCGTTCATCCTGACCGATGAAGGCGCGTGACGTGCCTTCTTCTCAAGTGCTGTTCTCAGTGTATTCCCTTTCCGACAAGAACAACGCAATGCGGCAACCGCAAGCGCCGCACAACATAAGATAGGCAGAGTCCCCCTTTTCTTTCAAGAGTCCCGGCCATACGAGGATGTTCACTTTTTCCCGTTTCGCCAAAACTTCATCGAAACGTCACGATCCCGGCCGGGCCTTGCGGATGGCGCTCGACGAAAGCGAGGAACGCGGCCCATGGATGAAAGTCCAGACCGGCGGCGCGGACCGCGCCAGAAGCGACGCATGGCGCTCGTCGAGGCGGTTTGCCGGGAAGGTCTGCGCCATGCGTGACGAGAGGAAAGCCAGCGTCGAACCGGGCCGGTCGATCACGGCGATGGGGAAAGTGCGGGCGATCTCGCGCCAGTTCTGCCAGTGATGGAAGGAAGCGAGATTATCCGCGCCCATCACCCAGGCGAAATCGACGCCCGGATTGGCGGCGCGGATCAGCGCCAGCGTATCGGCCGTGTAGCGCACGTTGAAGGCCGCCTCCAGCGCCGTCACCTTGATGCGCGGATCGCCGGCCACCGCCTCGCTCCACGCCAGCCGGTCGCTGAGCGGCGCCAGCTCGCGCCGGTCTTTCAGCGGATTGCCGGGTGTCACCATCCACCAGAGCTGGTCGAGCCGCAGCCGGCGGATGGCGATCTCCGCCACCAGCGCATGGCCGGCGTGCGGCGGGTTGAACGATCCACCGAACAGGCCCACCGCCATGCCCTTTTCCACATGCGGCATGCGCAGATAACGCGCATCGACGCCCGGATAACGCGCCTGCAATGCGGAAAGCCCGAAACCGAACCTCATTCAGGCCTGATCCCGAAAAGTGTGAAACGGTTTTTGGACAAGATCATGCCCACTCTATTCACGAACTTGCCCGTTGCCGCGCACGCGGTATTTGAACGAGGTGAGTTGCTCCACGCCCACCGGCCCGCGCGCGTGCATCTTGCCGGTGGCGATGCCGATTTCCGCGCCCATGCCGAACTCGCCGCCGTCGGCGAACTGCGTCGAGGCGTTGTGCAGCAGGATCGCCGAATCGATCTCGTTGAAGAACCGTTCCACCACCTTTTCGTCTTCCGCGACGATGGCCTCGGTATGATGCGAGGAATAGCGGGCGATATGGCCGATGGCCCCGCCGACGCCGTCCACCAGCGCGACCGAAATGATGGCGTCGAGATATTCGGTGGACCAGTCCTCTTCCGTCGCGGGCCTTGCCGCCGGCCAGAGCGCCCGCACTTCGTCGCTGCCGCGAATTTCGCAGCCCCGGGCGGCGAGGTCTTCCAGCACCGGCGCCAGATGCGTTTCCGCCACGGCGCGATCCACCAGCAGCGTCTCCGTCGCGCCGCAAATGCCGGTACGCCGCATCTTGGCGTTGACGGCGATGGCGCGCGCCATGGCGAGATCGGCGGACCTGTCGATATAGAGATGGCAGATGCCTTCCAGATGCGCGAAGACCGGCACACGCGCCTCCGCCTGCACGCGCGCGACGAGGCTCTTTCCCCCGCGCGGCACGATGACATCGATGGCGCCATCCAGCCCTTTCAGCATTTCACCGACCGCCGCGCGGTCCGTCACCGGCACGATCTGGATGGCATCGGCGGGCAGGCCCGCCGCTTCCAGCCCGGCGACCAGCGCCTTGTGGATGGCGGCGGAGGAATGCGCCGAATCCGAACCGCCGCGCAGGATCACCGCATTGCCCGCCTTGAGGCAGAGCGCGCCGGCATCCGCCGTCACATTGGGGCGGCTTTCATAGATCACGCCGATCACGCCGAGCGGCGTGCGCACGCGCTCTATATGCAGCCCGTTCGGGCGGTCCCATTCGGCGATCACCGCGCCCACCGGATCAGGCAGGGCCGCCACGGCGCGAATGCCCTCGGCAATCGCCGCGATGCGGCTTTCGTCCAGCGTCAGCCGGTCGATGAAGGAGGCCGCCATACCGGCCGCGCGCGCGTTTTCGAGGTCGAGCCTGTTGGCGGCGAGGATCGCGTCGCGGCTCGCCAGCACGGCATCGGCAGCCGCCAGAAGCGCCTTGTCCTTCTGCATGGCGGACGCGATGGCGAGCGGCGCTGCGGCGGCCTTCGCCCGGCGGCCCGTTTCAGCCATCACCGCCGCGATATCGGCGTCCGCTTTGGTCAGCATCCCGTCCCTCTCATGCGCTTAATGTTTCACTGGCGGCCCGTGTCTCACCCATGCCCCGCACCACCAGATCGTTGCGGTGGATCATCGCCGCGCGCGCATCATAACCGAGAATAGTGCCGATCTCATCGCTTTTATGCCCGGCGATCCGGCGCGCGTCACCGGCGTCATAGGCGACGAGACCGCGCGCGATCTCGCGCCCGTCCTCGTTCAGAACCGCCACCGTGTCGCCGCGCTCGAACTGGCCCTCGACCGCCTTCACGCCAGCGGGCAGAAGCGACTTGCCGGATTTCAGCGCCCGCGCCGCCCCGGCATCGACCGTCAGCCGGCCCGCCGGTTCCAGATTGCCTGAAATCCATGTCTTCCACGCATTGACCGGCGCGCGCGCCGGCTCGAACAGCGTCGCCCGCTCGCCCCGGTCGATGGCCGAGAGCGGCGCGGCGCGGGTGCCGGACGTGATGATCATCGCCGTGCCGGCGGCATTGGCGATCTTGCCGGCGTCGAGCTTGGTCTTCATGCCGCCGCGCGACAGTTCGGATGCAGCTGCCCCCGCCATCGCCTCGATCTGCGGCGTGATCGCCTCCACCAGCGGCAGGAACTCGGCGTCCGGGTTCTTGTGCGGCGGAGCGGTGTAGAGCCCGTCTATATCGGAGAGCAGGATCAAAAGGTCTGCCCCCATCATCGTCGCCACACGCGCCGCCAGCCGGTCGTTGTCGCCATAGCGGATTTCCGATGTCGCCACCGTATCGTTCTCGTTGATGACCGGCACCGCTTTCAGCTTCAGAAGCGTCTCGATGGTGGCGCGCGCATTGAGATAGCGCCGCCGCTCCTCCGTATCGGACAACGTCACCAGAATCTGGCCCGACTTGATGCCATGCCCGCCCAGCACATCGGCATAGGCCTTGGCGAGCGCGATCTGTCCGGCGGCGGCGGCGGCCTGACTTTCCTCCAGCTTGAGCGCCTTTTTCGGCAGGCCCAGCACCGTGCGCCCCAGCGCGATGGCCCCCGACGACACCACCAGCACCTCCACACCCGCATGTTGCAGCGCTGCGATATCCTTGCCGAGGCTTTCCAGCCATTCGCGTTTCAGCCCATGGGCCCGGTCCACCAGAAGCGCCGAGCCGATCTTGACCACGATGCGGCGATAGTCCCTGAGCTGCTTCAACATGGATATCGGTCCCCGGTCACTTCACGCCTTCCGCCGCGCCCGCTTCTTCGGCGCGGCTGAGATCGATCACCGCGGCAAGGCTACGCAGCGCGTCGTTCAACCCCTCATGGGTCACCGCCGACAGAAGCAGCGGCTGCTTGCCGCAGGCGCGCTTCAGCGCCGCAGCCTTTTTCTTGCGCGCGTCCGCGTCGAGCGTGTCGACCTGCGACAGCGCCACCACTTCGTGCTTGTCGATGAGCCCGTGGCCATAGGCCTCCAGTTCGCCGCGAATGATCTTGTAGGCCTTGCCGACATTCTCCTCCTGCGCGGAGACGAGATGCAAAAGCACCCGTGTGCGCTCGACGTGGCCGAGGAAGCGGTCGCCGATGCCCACGCCCTCATGCGCGCCCTCGATCAGGCCCGGAATGTCGGCGATGACGAATTCGCGCCCGTCCACCCGCGCCACGCCCAGATTGGGATGCAGCGTCGTGAAGGGATAATCGGCGATCTTGGGCTTGGCCGCCGTCACGCTTGCCAGAAAGGTGGACTTGCCGGCGTTGGGCAGGCCGACGAGGCCCGCATCCGCGATCAGCTTCAGGCGCAGCCAGATGGTGCGCTCGATGCCCTCCTGCCCCGGATTGGCGCGGCGCGGTGCGCGGTTGGTGGAGGTGGTGAAATGCAGGTTGCCGAACCCGCCATTGCCGCCCTTGGCGAGGCGGTAGCGCTGGCCGACCTCGGTGAGGTCGCAGATCGGCGTCTCGTTGTCTTCCTCGAAAATCTGCGTGCCGGCCGGCACTTTCAGCACCACGTCGTCGCCCTTGGCGCCGGTCATGTTGCGGCCCATGCCGTGCATGCCGGTCTTGGCGCGGAAATGCTGCTGGTAGCGATAGTCGATCAGCGTGTTGAGCCCGTCGACCGCTTCCGCCCACACGTCGCCGCCACGCCCGCCGTCGCCGCCGTCCGGGCCGCCGAACTCCAGAAACTTCTCGCGGCGGAACGACACCGCCCCCGCGCCGCCGCTGCCGGAGCGGATATAAATCTTGGCCTGATCGAGAAATTTCATGGAATTCAAACCTTCCCGGATGCCCGCGGCCTTCGACAACGGACGCCCAAAACTCTGCGCGGGCGGACAATCTCCGCATGCGTCGTTGCAATTACAGCAAAAGCCGCTCCCTGCAAACAGGTGAGGAAGCGGGTTTGTCTCAGTTTACTTTGTCGCTCCAGACCGGATCGGTGAAATCGATGAAGAGCAGGTTCTGATCCAGATATTGCCCCTGCACGAAAAGCGATTTCGGCTCGACACCGTAAGTCCTGAATCCGAGCGCGTCATAGACGCGCTTCGCGGCCTCGTTGGTCGCCACCACCTTGGCGTCAAGGACGACGACATGGCGGGCGGCGTGGTCGATGACCTTTTCCACCAGCGCCCGGGCCAGCCGCAGCCCGCGCGCTTCCGGCGCGACATAGACGCCCCACAGCGTGCCGCGATGGCGCTCGGACCGGCGATCGTGGCGGAACATACCCGCTATACCCAGCAGCGTCTCGCCGTCGAACGCGCCGAACACCACATTCCCGTTCACCTGCTCCAGACGCCGCGCGAACACGCTGTCTGAATAGGCATTCTCTTCCTCGAAATTCGATCCGAAGGCTGTGGGCGCAAGCTGGAGCCCGCTGAGACGCAGGGCACGGTAGCGGTGCAGGTCGCCCATGCCGAGCGGGCGCAGTTCGATGCGCTCGCGGGCGCCCTCTTGGGCAATTGTGCGGGTATGGTTCATGCTGATCATGCCTCCGGATGCGAAAAAGGGAAGATGGTGCCCCATCTTCCCTTTCGATCTTTTGGCTTGGCCGCCATATGCACCGGGTCTGATGGGACGCCGGTGCTTTAATAAGAGTGCCCGGCTTACTCTGCGGCTTCCGCGATCGGGTCGACCGACACGTAGGTGCGGCCGTTGGCTTTCGTGCGGAAGGACACGGAGCCGGTGACCGTCGCAAAAAGGGTATGGTCCTTGCCGATGCCGACATTGGTACCCGGATGCCACTTGGTGCCGCGCTGACGCACGAGGATATTGCCGGCGCGAACGGCTTCGCCGCCGAACTTCTTCACGCCAAGGCGCTTGGACTCAGAATCGCGACCGTTACGCGAGGAACCGCCAGCTTTTTTGTGTGCCATTGGTGTTCTCCTTCAATCTCTTGACGTTACTCGGCCGACTCGGCCTTGGCTGCGGCCTTCTTCGGCGCTGCCTTGCTGGCCGGTGCGGCTTCGCCCGCGGCGGCTTCCGCCTTGGGAGCCTTCTTCTCGGCAACCTTTTTCTCGGAGGCCTTCTTCGAGGGCTTGGCGCCGTCGGTGAGGATTTCCGAGATGCGGATGGTCGTCAGTTCCTGACGATGGCCGCGGGTACGCTTGGAGTTCTGGCGGCGGCGCTTCTTGAAGGCGATGACCTTGCGGCCGCGGCCCTGCTCCACCACTTCGGCGGTCACGAGGGCGCCGGCCACGGTGGGAGCGCCGATCGTCGTGCCGACCATCAGAACTTCCGCGAATTCCACGATGTCACCGGCTTCGCCGGCGACCTTCTCGACCTTGATGAGGTCGTTTGCGGCAACGCGATACTGCTTGCCACCGGTCTTGATGACTGCGAACATTTGTTATCCTTTCGGGTCGTTCGGTCCGGCTCTCGCATCGGGCATTGGCGCCGCGCCTGTGGGCCGTCTTTTTATCAGTCGGTTGAGGGATGGGCCTTCGGCCCTTGATCGCGGCGCCGGAAAACCGGAAAACCGCAACCAAAACAACAGGCGCGGATCGCCCCACGCCTGAAGTCCGGTGCTTATAGGTGCGAAGCGGCGGCAAAGTCAAGAATTTTCCCGGAATTTTGGCGGGATCACGCAAATTAACTCTTGTCTAATGGCGCGCTGGCCGTTATTGAGCCGTCGCACGCTCGGCATTCGCTTTTTGATGCTTACTCTGGAATGGTCCGTGACGGACCGGTCTCGATGTTGTGGCACAACGCGGAGAGGTGGCTGAGTGGTTGAAAGCACCGCACTCGAAATGCGGCATGGGGGCAACTCCATCGGGGGTTCGAATCCCTCCCTCTCCGCCATAATATATTGATTTTATTGCAAATTTTTCTATTCAACAAAGAGCGCAGTCATACGAACCGACGATTTATAAGGTCGGCATTCTGATAAAAGCCACGTTTTCGGCACAGGCTAGCAAAACATTTCACTGGATAGCTCAAAAGCCTAACGGGCGCTCTTCCGGAGGAAGCTGGTGGGCTGAAACATCAGGAAGCTCCGCGAGTTCCTTTTCACGCTCCGCCTCGCTCTGTTTTTTCCGCGCAGCAACTTCTTCCAACACCCCGTCAATATGAATATCCAGCAAACTAACAATTGCTTGAAAGAATGCGGACAAACGGAATGCTACAAATGACCCAAGAAACACGATTACAAAATTAAATATCCAACTCAAATCAATTTTGATATCAAATCTAGATGCATTAATTATAAATTTCCAACCTACCGCTTGCGCAAGAACAATAGCACCAATAGCCATCAGAGAAAAAAGCAATATACCAAAAAAGAATGATATTTGAGTCCTCAATGCGCAACGATACCGCTCCACTATCGCCTTAGAGAGCGTTCCACCTTTAAGAATCGTAGCACTTAAAACAACCGTCGGGAATATAGCTGCATTAATAATACTAAGTGCCGATACTATATTTCCAGAAGGGGCATCAAGACTATTTGGATCAAGCACATAAGCACTAATGGAACTGATTACAACGGCCCCAATGCACTGCAATATCAGGCGAATATCCATGGTGCATCATACCACCCTTGTGCTATTTAAATATGACCTTCGGCTCTCCAATCGTCAAATTGTTGAATAAGTTTACGCCTTGCGTCATTTGCATCAAAAAGAGAGCCAATCGGTTGGATAGATGTCTTTCCTTGAAGTCTTGCACCGAGGCCATTCACCGGACCATCCGGGCCTTCAAATGATAAATCCTCCACGTCTTCAACGTTACGGAACACACGGTGAAGATCACCTATGTTGAGGTCTCGGCTGCGTCTTCCGTTTTTAAACTTAAGTAGAACATCCACTTCGACCTGTCCTCCTTCGACCAATCGCCGAAGATCAGCATCAGCTATCAATAGCGTATTGAGTAGGCCTTGGGGAGTAGGACGGCGCTCCGCTTCATGATGTAAATCATCTCGGCCAGCCGGCCGAACATTTGCTGCTTCAAGAGGATCAAATCGAAAACGAACTGAACTTGCCCTCATTTTTTCAGAAACAGCCGTTCGCGCCGCGAGAACAATACGACGATCATTCGCAAGTAGAAGTGCGTCCTTTTGGCAAAACCATGTCAAATAATCTTCTAAGCAACGTGATGAAAAGTAACCTTTCGAGGCGAATAAAACGTGATCTCCATGGATGAGCGCGTATAGAGAGCCTCTGTGTGGAGCGTTCCCTTCTGGAGCAGGGTGTTGCTTGACAATAAGTCTTTCATCGTTACGATCATCTTCGACAGTAATCAAGAAAGCTCCGGGCTCCGCGCGTAAAAACTCTGCAAAAACCCAATCGTTCGTTTGAGAATAAGCATTTAGGACGACATCGTGTTCATCTAAACATTTTTGCTTTCGAGCCCGAATACTTTGTCGTATTCTTCGTCCGTCTTCAAGCTGAGCATCCATAATACGCACGATAGCATCGCGCAGCGATTCAGTGGTAATAGTCGGCGTTTGACGGCTGCAATATCTATAATGGATTGTTGCCATAATCCCCCCAATGCCCCAGCGAATCAGATGAACTTCTAGCGGAATTAGGACGGAAGATTCCCTTAAGGGTCAATACCCCTGTTTATTTGCATTGCATCAATATGATGACACTGATTTAGTCACGCAGTTTCGAATCCGCTTGGCGGATTTCAAAAAACAATTGGCTCCCCCAACCGGGGCATCCTACGCATGATCTTCGAAATCAATCGGAGATCAGCATGGCAACAATCAGGAAGCTCAGAGGACGCTGGCAAGCACAGGGCTGGCGATTTAGCATTTCCAAAAGCGCACCGGATTCTGCACGTGTTTCAATTCTGGGTTTGTAATCTGCTTTCCCCGACTTCCTACATACAGTTCCCACACCGCTTCCAGTGCTTCTTTGCCAATGAAGCCAAACCGATGCCCCTCAGCATCTGAGGCGTGTGGCACATCTGAGAAGTTTTCAAGCGTCGCAGGCAGCCAAATCTCAGGCGAAAATACGCCAACGGTTACGCCACGAACGACCGCAACTACATAAGCGGCATTCTCCGCTCGGTTCTTATTGATACGCCAACAGTATCGGACGAGATCATATATGGCTTTCCGATTGAAACGCTCCTCAAGTTTGTTGATGCAAATAAGGACTAAGCTGTCTGCAGGTTCAGCCGGGAACTCAGGAAGACTGTATTTATCGATTAATTCGATGTGGTTCATCGGACCTCGATCCGTGCTTGCATGACCGCCTTGAATATTGGTTAATCCGGGATAAGCATCGATCAAAGCCGCTTCTACTTCGAATATAGCTGCGTCCGGAATTTCGTGCCTGTGAATGACGTGGGCGACAGAAAGACCGGCATTCTTGATTGCCCGAATACGATCCAGCTTTGCGCCAAGGATTTGATCACCGTCACCATCGCCAACGGAAACGCCTGCGGCGTGGTCAAACACACGGTTACCTTTTCCTTTTCCGACATAAAAGGTCTCGCCATTGCGGGGATCGATCAGCCGGTAAACATAATTGCCTAGCTTCTCGCAGACTTCTTCAGAAAAACGATCATTACCTCTCATTTCAAAGTGATAACTCTGGCAGGAGCGAACGTCTCATATCTTTTGACTCCCGTGACCAGCCCCTTCCCAAACCTCGGTGAACCCACCGCCCCTTTAAGCCAACATTCCTTTTTGGGCTTAATGTAAGTGAAAGCTACGCACCGACTGTTATCGATGCACGCAAGGCGACACGCGAGAGGAGTTTTTGCTGATGCGTTGGGGCGATGTGATAAATCCCCACCCGGCAGATCGATATCATCGAAAAGGGCCTTGGCTGGATCAATCATGCCAAGAGAAAATGGAGCAGGATCAGCCTCCGCACCGCTAAGGAACCGGCCTGACAAAGCAACGCTGTTTCCATCGACTCGTCCCTCGCTCGCTTTCAAGAAACAATTCGGCCCCTTTTTGATCCTTGGATTGGTATTGAACGTGAAAGCTTTGCATTGTCCGTTCATCGCAAGGCAGCTTTTGGCACATGCAGCAGCATCATCGACGCGGATAGTCGATATATCCTCACCGAAGAGATCCAGTCCTGTATACAGGGCGATTCTGTTCGGGCGCTTGGTGAATTCTTCCAACGGTGAGAGCTTCGCTACGGCTTCGGTTTCAACGGTGGACTGCGGAGCCGGAGCAATGGGTGAAACACCAGCTACAGTTTTCTTAGATTCCTTTATATCGTCATTTTTTTCGGTGGGAACAGCGCTCGCCGCCGGTGGATTAACTACTGTTTGTTCCTCACCAGACCGATTGAGCTTGTATCGTTCAATTTCTTCCTGACTGAATACATGCATTTCGTCAGGAGGCGTCTTGAACATGACTTGCATGACTTCCGCTGGCGTATTAAATCTGCTCAACACTTCAATTATATCGGAGATCGCTAACTGAGCACCGACAAGATCCGGCGAATCCGAAGATATCTGATGAACGCCCAACTCGCCGTCCACCTTTCGTTCCTTGCCAGCCAAGAAAATATAGGAACAGGCGGAATAACACTTACCCGTTTTCGGGATGTAAGTTGCCAGCGCGCGCTGATTGATGTCGTCAGCAATCAATAAGCCGGCTTGAACATTGCCACCGCCACTGTTTAGCGTGACCAACTTCGCATTGGGTGCAGCACGAAGAGCTCTGTGAAAATCCAATGCCGTGCCCGGCTCAACGAGACCATTCATCGCAATGATATCTGGCTTGGTATCATCGACCGAAAATGGACCAAAGGTCTTTTCTGCTGCCACGACTACGGTGCTCGTCATGGCAGAAAACAGCGAAACAAAGCCCGCAACCGCACAACATAACGATTTACGCATAACCCCAACCCCATTACTTGGCTTATGTAACAACAAGCGTGATATGCTGACAAGGACACTTTTCTGCCCTCGACGACTCCATATCGTGATGGACGGATCGAATGCGGGGATAATCCCTTGGCTCCCTTTCCGGGGCATCCTACGCATGATCTTCGAAATCAATCGGAGATCGCAATGGCAACCATCAGGAAGCTCAGGGGCCGCTGGCAAGCACAAGTCCGCAGGCGTGGCATGAAACCGCGCTGCAAATCCTTCGACAGCAAGACCGAAGCCGAGAAGTGGGCGCGCGATCTGGAGAGCCAGGTCGACAAGTTCGGCGCGGCGCCAGATACGCGCATCCTCGAAAGCACGACGCTCGGCTCATTGCTTAAGCGGTATGCCGAAGAAGTCTCGCCGACAAAACGTGGATCGACTCAAGAGATTCAGCGCCTCGGCGTGCTTCAGCGCCACGATCTCGCCTACCGGACGCTGGTAGGCTTGTCGCAGCAAGATATTGCATCGTTCCGCGACGAGCGCCTGAAGACAGTCAGGCCTGCCACCGTTGTCCGCGAGCTTGCGATTCTCAGCCACGTCCTTGATGTCGCGATACGCGATTGGGGTTATCCCCTCGCCCAAAACATCGTGAAAATGGTGCGCCGTCCAACGATCAACAACAGCCGATCGCGCCGCCTGACTGCTTCAGAAGAACAACGCATCCTCGACGCCTGTGACGAGGGTAAGGTTGAATGCTGCCGCACGCTGGTCATTCTGGCGATTGAGACCGGGATGCGCCGTGGTGAGATTCTTGGTCTGAAGTGGGCGGACGTCTCGCATAACCGGTGAGTGATTTCCTTGGCGATGACCAAGAATGGCACGAGCCGCGAGGTGCCTCTTTCACAGCGAGCCTACGAGGCTTTGATGGCGCTGAAACAAAATGAGGGCGTAGATCAATCCATGCCGTTCGCGATGACCACATCAGCCTTTGAGCAGACGTGGCGGCGTGTTCTGAAACGTGCGGATGTCAGCAATCTCAAATTCCACGACTTGCGCCATGAAGCCGTCAGCCGATTCTTCGAGATCGGACTAAACATCATCGAGGTCAGCACGATCTCGGGACACAAAGAGCTTTCGATGCTGAAGCGATACACGCACCTGTCCGCCGACAGCTTGGTTGGACGCCTCGGGTAATACAACCAATGATTACAAAATCAAGTTGACACTACAATTAAGAGATTCAAAAAGTGTCAACATAGCCCTCAAAAACTCTTCATTTTTGCCCATCCGTAGCAACCAAACCAACCTAAAAAGTGATGATTGCACCCGTTTTGATTGCGCTAAGTTGACAGAGCTTTACATAAAGTTGGCGGTTTCTATCTGATTTTAGCGATTTTGGAATTCTGTCAACATTGGCGCTCTACCGGTGCATTAAAGAGCCAGCGCCGAAATACTATCGTTGCCGCACTGCATGATCGCGTAGATGCATCTACCTTTTTGACCGCCGCGTCATCACGGCCAGAGGCTACGCAAAAGCCTTGTGGTGCAATGGCGAAAACGTATTCTCCGACATCCGTTCGGTTACTGAAGATCATTGCCCGAGACGTAGCCACGTATCTCGTCAGGATCTCCATTCCAATGACCAACCGGGGTGCTCCGGATGCAATAGAAAATCGTCCGGATAGGCTGGACATTCGCCGGAGACGCGCCGCCGTTGTCTTTTCCCGACGCCGTCGAACCGTTACCTTCTCATTCGTGCAGCCGCGACCTCGACCATGTGCTCGATTGATGACGGTGCGAATGTCGAAGTCCTAGAAAAAAGCAACGACATCGATGGGGATGCCTTCTGAATCCACCGCGACTTTTTGAACGAAACCTCCCATATGCGAAAATCGCCACAGAAGCTCACTGGCGAGCACCGGCAGTCTAAGAGTGTTGGGTGCATGGGAAAACACGACACCTGCAAGCGAGAATCCTCGAGTCAAACTGATTATGTTCCCTCACGCACAATCGACTGCGCGCCACACATTTTTCGCTATAACACGAGATGAGATCACCGATGCAGGGTCGCCTGATTGATGCAGATGAAAAATTCGCTCACGATCTGCGTCATCTCACCGAGTTGAGCACTATAACCAAAAAGCGGGACATTCCTAGCGATTGAAAATTTGGCGAATGGGTTTCAACGCCCATCCGGAGGGAAAACTATGCCTATGCTCAAGAACACTTTATTGAAGCGTCTGGAAGAGATCGTCCAGATGCGAACCGTTCTGCACCCAAGAGAGTGGAAGAACGAAAGCACGCTAATGATGCAGCGGTGGTTGGACTATCGGTTCAAATCGCCCATGTCACTCACTTTGCTGTTCGCAACGATCTATCAGGAAAAATTGCGCGCTCATATTCGCCGGCACGAGGATGTCGCAAAAGCCGAAACTGTATTCGGCACTAAAACCGAACGTCCTCATGAAAGAGAGAGGTGGTTCACCGCCCTTTGGAGGGCGAGACAGAGAGCCGACAATTTCTTTTTGCCCTATGATGCCTATATCGAATTCTGTTTTGATTTCTCATCACGCCGAAAGCGCCGTTGGACGATGTTGCCTAGCCAGCTTCATCCTTCCCCGCGAATAAGGAAGCATGGCTTAAATGCTTCGATACGTTCCACGAGGAGCGGATGCCGCATCTGATACAAGGAGCCGGTGCCATTCCTCAGTATCGCCTCGAAAATGATCTCAAGCTGCCCGCGCAAATTGAATTTCGAAAGATCATGCTCGCCGAGGTCAAGAAGTCCGGTCGTCGCATGTTCGATCAGATTGCCGAACGGGTGCACGCAAAGCGACATTTGAGTTTTACATCGGTAATCGCGCTGGTGCCAGAAGAAGATCGTCTCGACGTGGAAAAG
Source organism: Rhizobiales bacterium 63-22 (assembly GCA_001898995.1). Taxonomy (GTDB): domain Bacteria; phylum Pseudomonadota; class Alphaproteobacteria; order Rhizobiales; family Rhizobiaceae; genus Brucella. The sequence goes on from MKVZ01000008.1 coordinate 191,446, forward strand.
CGTGCACTGTCATCTTTCGTCGATGGTGATTGGCCCCCGGAGCCGAAGGTGAAACTGGGGGCTGAAGAATTGCTTCCGAGTTGCTTCGGAGTGGCGGAGACCGTCAATATTAAAGCGTTTCCTTGCTCGAACTGCCCACTGGTAGAAAAGTGTCTGGCTCTCGGTCATCAGGCTATGAATGTCACCGAGCGCTTGACCGGAAGTGCTTCTCCTGTGTGGGAGGCGGACAAGGCGCGCAACCGGAGGAATACGTCTAATTCTCGGTCAAGGAAGGCAGAAGACATAACTCTAACCGAGGAATCAGTTATGAAATAAGCTGACGAATTAAAGTCCGGAGGATGTAAGCGCTTCCTATATTAATAATACTCTTAAAAGAATATAAAAACATAGGAAGCGCTTACATCCTCCGGCCGCCAGATACGCTTCACCCACAAATCAAGCTTAGAAACGCTCCGGTTTTGATAAGACGGCATGCCTGCACAGATAGGTAATGCTCGTTACTGATTTAGCAGGAAATCTATCCACAGAATACAAGACATCGTTCACCCACTTCATACTGAGTGGAATTCAACCCACCAAGGAGAATTATCTATGAATTATAACATGCTCGATTTGCACCGCTTTTTCCGTAATCGTTTCGAATCATACGTGGATAGAAATGACACCTCCGGTTCCTACGTTAACGACGGTGTGCCGTTAACTCTTCGCAACATCTGTGAAATGCTGGAAGATGACATTGAACCGTTCCCTCGAGCGTATGATCAAGACATTCGCAAGCTGTGCGATCATGAATATCTGATTTGGTTTCGTGACGTGCGAACCTATGGGAACGTTGCACGATTAATGACTTATCTGTTAGGCGGCGTGGACGAATTTGAGCCAGTATCGTGCGGTAGCAATATGAACCATGCTGATGAAACTCTCGGCGAGT
>MKVZ01000009.1 GCA_001898995.1 Rhizobiales bacterium 63-22
TTGTGGAGCGAGAGTGGTGGTGCCTGCCGGAAGTCGCGACGAGCGATAGTTCGCACCGAGATTATCTCCCTGCGCAGCAACGGACATTGTTGCCGCCTTCATTGCAAGCTGCGGATCATCTGCATCAGAGAGATTGATCACATTGTCATGGCGAACCGCCGCCGTGGTGTTTATGACCTGCTCATTTCCCCACGTTTCCAGATCATCGGAAGTTTGCTTCAGGTAAAGACCACTGCCGAAATTGTACTTCGTAACAGGATCGACTGCGAGGAAGTCAACGAAAAGATGGTAGCGCGTGGCAACAGCGCGGGAACCATTGTCGCCAACATAATAATATTCCTTTGCGAGCGACGGGCCTTCGACATTTTGCGAAAACGTGATTGTTTTATCGAGGGTATAAGTACCGCTGAATGCGCCGGTTGTAGACCAAATTTCAATGGTCTTGTCATGCTCATTCTTTGTGAGGATTTTCCATTTGCTATCATGGTAGAAATACGAGGCGTCTATGTGCGAAACTGCCCCCACACCGAAATTGATCATTACGGATGCATCAAAGGTCAGCGCATCGAGGTCATTGCACTTGGGGACAAAGGGGCGCACGTCGGGGATGGTTGCACCGTTTATGTCGACAAAATCATCGCCATATCGAACGACGCAGACCGCGTACAGTTCGTCATTTATGACATATAGACCGCTCGCCCAAACTTAACTGGCGGGTTGTGTGCCACCACTAATCGGCGTTGTAGTACTATAAATCTGCGTCGGACCGAAGAAACAGTTAACAAGCTCCATGTCGCGTGCGGTAAATGGCGAAATCGCAGAAGCCATCCGTGGTCCACGTCACCATAGAATAGAAAAACTCACGCCAGAACAGCATTGATGGATCGCCACCTCCGACAAAAGAAGTTTTAACCCTTCGAACGCCTCCATTATTGATGCGGGTGAAATTCTCCAGATCGGTGGACGTGTAGAAGTCCATCGTGGCATCGTCGTCAGATCGGAACCATGCTCCAATATAGAAATTATCGAACTCCACTTGCTTATTGAGACGCTCCCAATAGTACCCATTCGTTCCGCTGGCGATGAAATTGGCGTCATCCGCCGTGCGCGGCATCGTGCCGGCCCGAAGGAAGAATTCACCGGAGATGGAAGGGTCTTTGACCGAAACGACTTGCCGCCTCGTAACGTCCACCGCCTTGAGCGCTGCACTGTCTGTCACCGCGTAGGAAATTGCGGCGTCCGGCTGCAATGCGGTATCCGCTTTTGCGCCCTGTGCGGCGGTGGCGAAGCCTCCCGCCGTCGATCCATCATGAACGTGGAGCGCATGAGTATCGACATTGACGGTGACTTCAGCAAGCGCACTCGTAAAGGATTCATGCTGCGCCGTGCTGCCCCGGCGAAGTTGGACCTGCGTAGACATGAGATTATTTCTCCGGTTTCAGATGTTTGGAGGAAAAGAGATCAGGCGGCTATGGAGCCCCAGCCCTGATCGAAATAAGTGGTTGGGTCGACCACATAGCCGAAATCGTAGGCGTGATTGTCGGGGAATCCGGTGAAGCCAGCACTGGCAGCTTCAACCAAATCCTGAGCCTGTTGCGCGGATGATTGAGCCGCTGCCGCCTCCCCCGAAGCCGTAATGGCATATCCCTGCGCCGCCGTTGCAGCCGCTTCTGCCGCCGTTTTCGCTGCGAGAACCGCCGCCGATACGAACAGGATTTCAAACCGGCCATTAGTGAAATGCAGGATCAGGTTGATCCCGGAATACAGTTCATCCGCCGAGAGCGCTGTGCCGTCATGATAGGTGACGGCGAACGTTCCATAATTGCTCGCCCAATATGGCTGGACCAACATTTCAACGGCAGAAATCTATACCAAAGGTATAGATCGGCAGAGGCTTGGAATTGAAGCGAGCCGGATTGTTGTAGACCAGATCGGGAACATAGTTTCCCCTCACCCAAATTCAGGTGAGGGATTGAAGACGAAAAAGACAACGAAATCAAAGCCTAAATAAACCGATTTTGGCCCTGTCACGCCCACCATTCGAATCCATAAAATCAATATGTTATGCGGAAAATCAGAGGCTAATACGTAGGTCCCTTCAGGTTCAGTGAACCCTAAAGCGATCATTGTCCCGCCCGCCGCCTATGCCCACGATTGCAGGATCAGGTTGTCCTGCATGAGGGTAGTTTGACCCGGCATCCGATGCCAGGTGAAGGCGGAGGCGCCATGCGATCGGCAAAACGGGCCAGACGGCCGGGATTGATCGCCGTATTCTGAAGCCCGCCGCCATCGTGCCTCCCGCCCGCCAGAAGAACGAGAGGCATGAACTGCCGAAGCAGTTTAGTTTCTTTCGCCCGACCGCAGGCCGAGCGCGCAGACCGCAGAGACCACCGCCATCAGCGCCATGTAAAGCACGATGGGCGTGACGTTTCCGGGATAGCGCTCCAGCAGCATGGTAGCCAGCAGCGGCGACAGGCCGCCGCCGAGGATCGGGCCGATCTGCTGCACCAGCGACAGGCCGCTATAGCGGATGCGGGCCGGGAACAGTTCGGCGAAGAAGGCGCCCTGCGCACCGAACACCGAGCCATGCCCCACCGCCAGACCGAGCGCGATGGCGAGCCAGATATAGGCGACGCTGCCGCTGTCCAGCATGGCGAAGAAGACGAAGGCCAGCGCCACCTGGAACAGGAGCCCGCCGACATAGACTGCGCGCCGGCCCACCCGGTCCGAAAGCGCGCCGAAGACCGGCAGGGTAAAACATTCGAGCGCGCAACCGACCAGAACGCCGTTGAGGATTACCTGCCGCGGCAGGCCCAGCACTTCGACGCAATAGGCGATGGCGAAGACGGCGTAGATATTGAACAGCCCGCTTTCGGCGATCTTGGCCCCAATGCCGAGCAGCACGTTGCGCGGATGGCTCTTCACCGCCTCGACCACGGGAACCGCGGCAGTCTCGCCCTTGGCCAGCACCTTCTTGAATTCCGGCGTCTCCGAAATCTGGAAGCGGATGAAGAGGCCCACGGCCACCAGCACGACGCTGAACAAGAAGGGCAGCCGCCAGCCCCAGGAGATGAAGCTCGCCTCGCTCATCTGCGATGACAGTATACCCAAAAGCGCGATCGGCACGAGGAAGCCGGCAGGAACGCCGATATGCACCAGAGAGCTGAAGAAGCCGCGCCGGTCGGCGGGCGCGTGCTCGATGGTCATCACCATGCCGCCGCCATATTCGCCGCCGATGCCGATTCCCTGTGCCAGACGGAGCAGCAACAGCGTGATCGGGGCCCAGACGCCGATGGAGTCGTATGAGGGCACGAGCCCGATGAGGAAGGTGCCGACGCCCATGATGATCATGGTCAGGAGCAACGCCGTCTTGCGGCCGACGCGGTCGCCGAAATGGCCGAACAGAATCCCGCCCAAGGGTCGCGCGCAATAACCGACGAAGAAGGTGGCGAAGGCCGCCAGCGTGCCGACCAGCGGGTCGTGGGTGGGAAAGAAGATCTTGTTGAAGACGAGCGCGGTCGCGGTCGCGTAAAGGGTGAAGTCGTAATATTCGATGGTGTTGCCGATGGCGCTGGCCAGTGCGACCTTGCGCATAGCCTTGGCGTCGGTCATCGCGGCCGGACGGATTTCGGCGGCGCGTACGGCGGCGTTCTGTTTCACGGTCATGTTTTCCTCCCATATTGCAGGTGGAACGTGGAGGCCGGCGCGAAATCCGGACGAGGACGTGATCGCCCTCGCACGCTGCCGACGGACTTCCCGCTCCGTCAGGTTCAATCAGTTGGTTCAATCGGGTCCGGCGGACGGTTTCTCCCTCCGCCCACCGGCCGCAATCATGCTTCCTCGTAGCGAAGCACGTTTTTCAGCTCGCGCTTGATGTTCTCGAACTGCGCCGGGGTGGTGCCGGGCATCGGCATGCGCGGCAGGCCGGCCTCGGTGCCCTGAAGCGTGATGGCGGTCTTGATGTTCGCCGGCAGGTTCTGTTCGTAGATGGCGTTCCAGAAGCGCAGCAGCGCCTCGTGGATCTCCTTGGCGCGGACATGGTCGCCGCGCTGCACGGCGTTCCACAGCGCGATGCAGACGCCCGGCACGGCGGCCGGATTGGCGGCGATGGTGCCGTGCGCGCCGATGGCGAAGGAGGGATAGAGCAGCGCGTCGACGGCGGAATAGACCTTGCAGCCTTCCGGCACGGTCAGCATCAGGTCGGCCATCAGCTTGAGGTCGCCGGCGCTCTGCTTGACGCCCTGCACGCCCGGAAGCTCGGTCATCAGGCGCACCAGCAGCGCGGGGCTGAGATAGTTCCAAGGCACGACATTGTAGATGATGACGGGAACGTCGGTGGCCTCGGTCAGCGCCTTGAAATGGGCGAAGGTGGCTTCGTCGTCCGGCTTGAAGACGTAATGCACCGGCGTGACCTGAAGACCCTGCACGGAGAGATGCGCGATCGCCTTGGCGCGGCGGATCGCCTCGCGGGTCGAGTTGGCGATGATGCCGGCCAGCACCGGAATGCGGCCGTTCACTTCCTCGACGGTGATCTCCATCAGGCGGACGAATTCCTCCAGCGTCAGCGTGTGGCCTTCGCCCGAGCTGCCGCCGACACAGACGCCGTGCACCTTCTTGGCGAGGTTGAACTTGACGATGTCGCGGAACTTGGCCTCGTCGATGTCGCCGTCCTTGGTGAAGGGGGTGACGATGGGCGGGATGATGCCGGTGACTTTATCGAGATTCATGATGCTTTCCCAACATGGTTGCGGCCCTGATCGGCCGGTTTCATCAAGACGCACGAAAGGGTTCGCCGCTTTCGTGACGACGTTGAATTGCTGTGTTCAGTTTTGTTTTGACGGGGGCGCTTACAGGCTTTCGGCCAGCGCCCTCATCCAGATCGCGACCGCCGCCGCCCCGCCGTCCGGAGCGCCGACCGCCCGTTCGCCGAGATAGCTGGCGCGGCCGAGCCGCGGCGTCATGGCGGCGGTGGCCGCGGCCCCCGCTTCCGCAGCGGTCGCGGCGGCTTTCCACGCCTCGGCGACCGGCCTGCCCGCGGCCTTGGCCAGCGCGTCCTGCGCGGGCAACAGCGCGTCGAGCATGGTGCGGTCGCCCGCCTTGGCCCCGCCGATCTCGCCGACGGCTGCCGCCGCGATGGCGAGCGCCTGCGCGAAATCCTCCGGCTTCAGCGTCGCCCTGTCGGCCAGATGGCGGCCGGCGCGGGTCAGCGCGATGGCGTAGAACGGGCCGGAGCTGCCGGCGATGGCGCGGCGCAGGCTGTCGCCGATGGAGGCGAGCGCATGGGCCGGATTGTCCCACGCCGCCAAGGGCAGCGCCCGGATGGCCTCGGCCCCGCGCAGCATGCTCGCGCCCAGATCGCCGTCGCCGGCGCGGCTGTCGAGGTCGGTCAGATGCGGCTCGGCCTTTTCGAGCGCGTCGGCCACCGCGAGGCCGATGGCGCGCAGCCGCGCCGGGTCGAACTGGCCGGAATGGCCGATGACCGTGTCGTCGCCCACGACCTTCGCCACCGGCGTGATGTGCATCTGAGCCGGCGTGACGCCGCCGCGCGGCCATGCGGAAGCCGTCGTGTCGCGGTCGAGGCGGGCGACGTCGCCCTCGCCCAGTTCGAACAGCGAGATCGAGCAGCCGGGCATTTCGATGGCCGTGAGGAAATCGCCGCACCAGGCGCGCTCGACGGTGATGTTTTGCGCACGCAACACCTGCAAGGCGCGGCGGGCGACAACGGCGAGTTCCATCGGCGGGGTAGCCCCGAGACCGTTGACCAGCATGGCCACCTTCGCGCCCGCCTTGAGGCCGCGATCGGCGACGATCTGCTGCACCAGCCGGTCGGCGATGCGGTCGGCGCTCATCAGGCCGGCGCGCTCGACGCCCTTTTCGCCATGGATGCCGAGGCCGAGCTCGATCTCGTTCTCGCCCAATTCGAAGCCGGGCTTGCCGGCGGCGGGCACGGTGCAGGCCCCCAGCGCCACGCCCATGGTGCCGATGCGGGCGGCGGCGGCGCGCGCCACGGCGGCCACCGCGTGCAAGGGAAGGCCGCTCGCCGCCGCAGCGCCCGCGATCTTGTGCACGAAGACCGTGCCGGCGATGCCGCGCCGCCGCTCCGGCGGCACCAGATCGGCCAGCGCCACGTCGTCGGCCACCACGACCAGTTCGGTCGGGATGCCCTCAAGCGCCGCGATCTCGCCGGCGAGGCCGAAATTGAGCCGGTCGCCGGTATAGTTCTTGACGATCAGCAGCGCGCCGGCCGGGCCGGCCGCGGCCCGGATCGCCGCCAGCACCGCGTCGGCGCTGGGCGAGGTGAACACCTCGCCGGTGACGGCGGCCGTCAGCATGCCCTCGCCGACATAGCCGGCATGCGCCGGCTCGTGGCCCGCGCCGCCGCCCGAGATCAGCGCCACGGGGCGGCTCTCCGGCGCGGACAGGCCCGCGCGCACCACCACGTTCTCCGTGTCCAGAAGCGACAGGCCGGCGTCGAGGCCGACGATGCCCTCCAGCATTTCCCGCACCACGTCGGCGGGCCGGTTGATGATCTTCTTCATGGTCCTCTCCCTGATTGGTCCCGGCGAAACCTACAGCTTGCGCAGGAAGTTTTCGAGACGCCCCGCGCCCTCGGCGATCAGCGCCGGATCGACCGCGAAGCAGACGCGCAGGAATGCCTCGCCGCCCGGGCCGAAGGCCGATCCCGGCGCGACACCGACGCTCGCCTCGCGCAGGATTCGCCGCGCCATGTCGTAGCCGCTGTTCATGCCGTGCACGGAGAAGAAGAAGTAGAACGTGCCCTGCGGCCAGAACACCCGCACGTTCGGCAGTTTGTCGAGCGTGGAGCAGATGATCTCGCGCCCGCGGCCCGAGCGTTCCACAAGCGCCTTGATGAAGGCGTCGCCCTGGTCGAGCGCCGCCGCCGCCGCGTGCTGGCTGAAGGTGGAGACGCTGGTGGTGTTGTACTGGCTTAGATTGTCGAAGACCGTCGACATGCCCTGCGGATAGACGATCCAGCCGACGCGCCAGCCGGTCATGCACCAGTTCTTGGAGAAGGTGTTGGTGACGAGCAGGCGGTCGGTCGGCTCGGTGATTTCGAGGAAGGACGGCGCGATGGTCCCGTCATAGGTGAAATGGGTGTAGACCTCGTCCGAGACGATCCAGAGCCCCCGCTCGCGGGCGAAGTCGCGGAGCGCGATCATCTGCTCGCGCGGCATGATCCAGCCGGTCGGGTTGGAGGGCGAGTTGATGGCGATGACCTTGGTGCGCGGCGTGACGGCGGCGAAGACGTCGCCAAGGTCGAGCCGGAAGCCGCCCTCGTCGCGGGTGCGGTAGGGAACCGGCACCACCTTGCCGCCGAGGATACCGACGACCTCGATCAGGTTCGGCCAGGCCGGCACCGGCACGATGACCTCGTCGCCGGGGCTGAGCACGGCCTGAAAGGCCTGCATGATGGCCTGCACGCCGCCGGCGGTGGCGCTGAAGCGGTCGGGGCCGATGTCGACGTTCCAGTGGCGCTTGTGATAGCGGTCGAGCGCCTCGCGCAGCGCCGGCACGCCGAGCGCGTAGGTGTAGCGGGTCTGGCCGGCGCGCAGCGAGGCGATGGCGGCATCGCGGATGAAGTCCGGCGTCGGCAGATCGCCCTCGCCGATCCACAGTTTGATGACGTCTGGGTCCTCCCGCGCCAGATCGGCGATATCGCAGATCTGGTTCAATTCGATCCGGGTGATGCGCTGCGGCGCGCCGGTAACCGGCCAGTCGGCCGACCGATAACTCATCGAAGTCTTCTCCTGACGAAACATCGAAATATGCTTATGAAGCCGCCGGGCGGGCGTTTTCAACCCAGACGCGCCCGAACGTGCGGTTTTGCGGAAACCGGAGCGCATATCCTCCCGGCGCACCGGCTGCGCGGACGCACCCGTCCGCGGCGACCACCTTCCATGATCCTTATTCCACATAATGGAATATGATTTTCGATTTTTGCAGTAAAATAAAATAATACGAGATAGTCAACAGTGTTGTTGCATAATTATCATTTTTATGCGCTTATTGTCATGCTTGAAATTCTTATTCCGAATAATGGAACAAAATGGGAGAATAATATGAGGAAGCTGACCACATTAGCCATTGGCGCGCTCATGGCCTTCACCACTGCGGCAAGCGCGGCCGACGGCCCGCGCGGCACGGTGGGCGAAATCCTGAAGGCGAAGAAGATCGTCATCATGAACGACCTGTCCGCAGCGCCATGGCAATTCCGCGACGCCAACGGCAACGCCGCCGGCTTCTCCATCGACCTCGACCGGCTGATCGCCGCCAAGATGGATGTCGATCTGGATATGCGCAACGTCGAATGGGCGGGCCTCATTCCGGGCCTGCTGAGCCGCAAGTCGGACATTCTCGCCACCACCATGTCCACGACCTTCAAGCGCGCCGAACAGATCATGTTCACCAAGAACAGCTGGTACTCGACCGGCGTGGTGGCCATCGTCAAGCCCGAGAACAAGGGCGAATCCTGGGAAGACCTCAACCAGCCGGGCAAGAAGATCGCCGCCAAGGCCGGCACCAACGCGGTGGACGCGGCCAAGCAGTTCTTCCCCAAGGCACAGCTTCAGACCTATCCCAACGACGTCGACACCTATCAGGCGCTGAAGACAGGCCGCGTCGACGCCTCGCTCAACGATCTGGCGGTGCTCGGCGTGGTCAAGTCGGAATACGGCTTCGAGGCCCTGTCGCAGCCGCGCCAGCTCATCACCACCGACACATGGGGCTTCGCGGTGCGTCCGGGCGATTTCTACACCTGGCAATATCTCGACTTCTTCCTCGCCAAGATCAAGGCGAGCGGCGAACTGGACGCGCTGAAGAAATACTGGGTCGACGGAGACACCTGGAAAAAGGATTTTCTGGAAAAGAACAACGGCGTCTCCGACGAACGCAAGAAGCTGATCGACCAGCTCGGCATCGGCGCCTACACGCCCGAAACCGGCGGCAAGCGCATGACGCTGGAATAAGCCCGAAAGCCGCGCGGACGACCATCGTCCGCGCGGCCCGGCCCATGCAAACGGAGGCCCGCATGGCTTATTTCGAAGCTCGCGACATCAATCTGCATTTCAAGCATTTCCATGTCCTGCGCGACATATCGCTTTCGTTCGAGAAATCGGACGTGGTGGTGATCTGCGGTCCCTCGGGGTCGGGCAAGAGCACCTTCATCCGCGCGATCAACCGGCTGGCGCCGCGGCTTTCGGGCGGCGCGATGCTGCTCGACGGCAAGGATCTCAGCACGATGCCGGCGCGCGAGTTGCACCGCCGCGTCGGCATGGTGTTCCAGCGCTTCAACCTGTTCCAGCATCTGAGCGTGCTCGACAACATCGCCCTGCCGCAGCGCCGGGTGCTCGGCCGCGCCCGCAAGGACGCCAACCAGCGCGCCATGGCGCTTCTGGAGCGCGTCGGGCTCGCCGAGAAGGCCAAGGCCTATCCGGCGCAGCTTTCCGGCGGCCAGCAGCAGCGCGTCGCCATCTGCCGCGCGCTGGCGATGGAGCCGGAGCTTCTCCTGTTCGACGAGCCGACCTCGGCGCTCGACCCCGAAATGGTGGGCGAGGTGCTTCAGGTCATGCGTGAACTGGCAGCGTCGGGCATGACCATGATCGTCGTCACGCACGAGATGGGCTTCGCGCGAGAACTCGCCAGCGAGATCGTGTTCCTGGAGCAGGGTCAACTGGTGGAGAAAGCGCCGCCGGCCGAATTCTTCGCGCAGCCGCGCGAGGAGCGCACACGCCTCTTCCTCGACCAGATCCTGCGTCACTAACGGGAGTCGCGCCATGCTGTCCGATGCTTACAATATCTTCCTGCAATATCGCGACACCTATATGGAGGGCGCGCGCAACGCGCTCATCGCCGCCGCGCTCGGCCTGTGCTTCGCGCTGGCCGTCGGGGTTCTGGCCGGCGTCACCCGCTTCGTCTCGCGCGGCGTGATCAGCCGGCTCGTCGCCGTCTATATCTCGCTGGTGCGCAACACGCCGATGCTGGTGCAGGTCTATTTCATCTATTTCGGCCTGCCTGCGGTCGGCATCACGCTCAGCGCCTTCTGGACCGGCGTGATCGCGCTCACCTTCAATTCCGGGGCCTATATCGCGGAAATGGTGCGCGGCGGCCTCACCGCCATCCCGCGCGGCCAGAGCGAGGCGGCCTCGGCGCTCGGCCTCAGCCAGCGCCAGCGGCTGTGGAAGGTGCTTCTGCCGCAGGCTGCGCCCATCATCCTGCCGGCGGTGACGGGACAGTTCGTCCAGCTCATCAAGGACACGTCGCTGCTCTACACCATATCCGTGCTCGAAATCACCAAGGCCGCCGACGACGTCGGCAACGACAGCTACCAGTTCCTGCCCGCCTATCTCGTCAGTTGCGTGCTCTATATCGTGATCTGCATCACGCTGAACGTGCTGGTCGATCTCTACGAAAGCCGCGCAGGCTTCTCCAGACACAAGCGAGCGTGAGGTGACCATGAACCCGGCCGCAATCCTGTCCACATCCAGCGACGCCATCGGCCTCATCCTGACGGGGCTGCCCATCGTCCTCTATCTTACCGTCGCCGCCTTCTTTCCCGCGCTGTTTCTGGGGATCATCGGCGGCGTTCTGGCCACCTCGCCTTTTCGCCCGGTGCGATTTCTGGTCTCGATCTACGTCTATATCTTCCGCAGCATGCCGTTCCTGATGTTCATCTTTCTCGTCTATTACGGCCTGCCGGCATTCAACATCAACATCGGTCCGGTCGTGACGGCGGTGATCGCCCTGTCGCTTTCGCACGGGGCCTATATGACCGAAATCATCCGCGGCGGCCTGCTGGGACTCGACAAGGGCCAGAGCGAAGCGGCGGTGGCACTGGGTTTCAATGCATTGCAGCGACTCCGCGACATCACCCTGCCGCAGACGCTGATGGCCATCATCCCGTCGCTTCTGGGACAGGCGATCCTGATCGTCAAGGATACGTCGCTGGTGTCGGTGGTGGGTATCAGCGAAATCACGAAGCTCGGGCGCGAGGTGGTCATCCGCACCAATCAGCCTTTCATCGTGTTTACGCTGCTCGCGTTGACTTATTTCGTTGTATGCTTCGTACTGGAACTGATAGCCCGCGGACTGGAAGCCAAGGCGCGACGGGTGCTGGCGGGAAGATGAACGGAACACTGGAATGGACGCAAAAGCTCCGAGCGAAAAAAACGCCGATCGCTCCGATCCGGCCGTGGAAACCCGCGACGGCGGCGCAAAGTCGCTGCGCAAGATGGCACTCGTTCTCGACAGCTTTTCCCGCAAGAAGCCGACCATGACCGTCGGAGAGCTGGCCGAGGCCACCGGCCTGCCGAAAACCACCGTCCACCGCATCGTCGCCTCCCTGCGCGATGTCGGCCTTCTGGATCAGGATGGGCGCCGGCACGGCTACCGGCTCGGCATGAAGATGTTCCATTACGGCAGCAGCGTCATGGCGGGGCTGGACACCTCGAAACGGGCATTGCCGCATATCGCGAAACTACAGCAGCTCACCGGCGAGATCATCCATTTCCACATGTTCGACGGTCACCAGATGGTCTGCGTCGAGCGCGAGGAGATGGCCGCCTCCAGCCGCACCACGTTGCAGGCGGCACCCACCTATTGCACCGGTGTCGGCAAGGCGTTTCTGGCCTTCCAGAGCGAGGATCTGGTGCGCAAGATCGCGCAGGAAGGCTTTCACGCCTATACGGCGCATACCATAACCTCGCTGGACGCGCTTCTGACGGAACTGGCCAAAGTGCGCGCGCGCGGCTATGCCATCGACGACGAGGAGATCGAGATCGGCCTGCGCTGCGTGGCCGCCCCCGTGCGCGATTCGACCAAGCGCGTCTTCGCGGCGGTGAGCGTCTCCGGCCCGACCGAGCGCATGCCCGACGCACGGTTGGCCGGCCTCGCCCCGGTGGTCATCCAGATCGCCGACGACATCTCGGCAGCGCTGGCCGAATGAAGAGCGCCCTTCGCGCCGGACATATCGGCGATGGCTTCAACCGGAAACAGCCTCCACAGAAGCATGCGGAATGATTTCAGAGAGCCGGATAGCCAGTTCGAGGTCGAACCTGTTGCTGCTGGACTCCAGATCCAGACGGAAGATTTCCGCTATCCGGTTCAGTCGATAGCGCAGAGTTGTCACATGAATCCCGAGATCGTCCGCACATTCCTGATTGCGATAGCCGGCCCGTATGAATGATTTCAGCGTTTCCAGAAATTGTGTGCCGTTCAGGGCGTCATGGGCCCGGATGGCGCCGATCGTTTCTCCCACGAAAGACTTCACATCGGCAGCGTCCGCCGTGGACAGGAGCATCGCCAGCGGGCCCAGTGCCGGAACGGAAACGATACCGCGCCTGTCGAACATGCGGGCGATCCCCAGAAGCCTGAGGCACCGCATCCATGCCTGTCGATAGTCGGAAACAGTCCTGCACACATCGCTCAGGACAAGCGTGGGCTCCATCGAAATATAGTGCTTGATCTCGCGCGCGATCCGCGAAAGAAGCCGTTGAAGATCGTCTTCGTCGGCTGCCTTCGGCGCGGCGACGAGCAGGATGATATAAGGCCCGTTGACCGCAATCACCGACACCGCTTCATTCTTTTCGAATGACAGGGTCAGGCCATGCTGGAGACTGGCGAGCGAAGACTGCGTCAGTTTCTCCCCTCCGGGGAAATCGATTACGATTATGCGATGCGGGCGATTCAGGCGGATGCCGAATTTCAGGGCACGTTGAAGGACATCGTTTTCATTCTGCCATTTTCCCTCGATTATTTCGGCCAGCAATTCGCCGAGCGTGCGCCGCTCGAAGCGGAAGCGAATGAGATTGCGCATGAGCTGGACGCTGATCGCCAACTGCGCGCTGCCTATGCGCAGCTTGTCGAATTCGGAAAAATCCCCCTCGTCGCCGAACACGATCAAGGCTCCGACCACATCGCCGTCGGTGCGCAACGGATAAACGGCGGCCAGAAGATCGCTGTTGCCTTGCTCCGATGAAAGCCGGAACTCGGTCCGCGTCGCCGTATCCAGCGACATGGCTTCCAGCGGGAGCTTGCGAAGCTGCGGGCGCAGATTGCTTTCGACCATGCCTTGCCACGCATTGTCATCGAAATGCGCCGGGATTGGCGACGCACCGACAATGACGTTGTCGGTGGTGATATCCACGATCAACGCCGGGCGTCCGATTGCCGGAAAGACCAGCCCGGAGAGCGTTTGCACGGAATCGTCCGACAATGCCTGATGGAGAAGCTGGGTATGCGTGCGCAGAATGAGGTCGCGCTGTCTGGCGGAACTTTCCTGCACCGCGATCGCCTTCTGCTTGTCCACGGCGATGGACCCCATGTGAACGATCAGCTTCATCAGCGCATAATCGTTCGAGGTCAGCGTGCGGCAATGCTCGGAAATGACGGACAGAACCATTGGCCGGCCCATTCCATCCGCGCAGCGCATCGGCAATATGAGCACGCTGCGATAACCGCGAATACGGGATTCCCGTTGAAAACCGGGAAACTCCTCGGATGCCTGCGCATCGGGAATGAAAACGGGCCGGTTGCTGCTCAGCGCGACACGGGCGGGGCTGGTCGCCAGTTCCCATTGATCGGCCGGAGGCTCGAACTGCAACGTCGGATCGTAGCGGACCGTGACATTGGCAAAGCCTCGGGCAAGATCGATCGCCATGATCGAACCGCGCAGCCATCCGCCGTAGCGGCACGCCGCCATCACCAGCTTGACAAGCGTCGTATCGGTATCGCGACCGCTGTTGATGAGATCGGCGATATCTTCCAGATCGCCGATCAGTGAGGTTATCTCCACCTTCGCGGTATCCTCCAAAACAAGCATTCTTTTAACGCCCCATCCTGCATATCAAGGATGAATTCGACCGCCGTCAATAGGATTGTGGGATATCTGAAACCAGTGCAACAAAGTGAATTCCCGATGGAACCCCACATCCGCAAACTCTATACGATCCTCGAAGAAGTCCAAGTCGAAGGCGGCAAGCGCGCTGAAAAACCGGTGACGGCCGTGGCGGTGGCGGCAGTGCTGGCCAATCCGTGGGCCGGCCGGGGTTATGTCGAAGACCTGACACCGGCGGTCGATGCTCTGGCGCCCGTTCTCGGCCGGATCATGACAGACAGGCTGACGGCCTTGATGCCCGCCGAGCACATCGAAGCCTATGGCAAATGCGCGGCGGTCGGTCTGGACGGCGAAATCGAACACGGGTCGGCCCTGATCCATACGCTCAAATTCGGCAATATCTTCCGCGAGGCGGCGTGCGGCACGACCTATCTGAGCTTTACCAATACCCGTGCGGCAGCCGGCAGCCTCCTGTCCCTGCCGATGACCCACAAAAGCGTCGTCGGCACGCGCTCGCACTTCCTCACCATGAACGTCCAGATCGCCGATGCGCCGGCGCCGGGAGAAATCCTGATCGCCATCGGCGCTTCCGATGGCGGCAGGCCGCATGCGCGGATCGGCGACCGCTTTCAGGACATGAAGGAAATGGGTATCACGCAGTAAAATCTGCGCCTGTTCCGTTTGACGGAACCCACTCCGCGGGATGCGGTATGCTTACATAAAGCGGCGCAGGACTTTATCGCGCCGCCAGAGCCGGCAATGCAAGCAATCGATCCGCATCCAGAACCCATCCGTAATTGCGTTCGAAGGCGTGGAACATGGCCGTTTCTGCCTGCGGGTCGGATGAGGAAACCGCATCGCGGACAATCACCGTCGGATAGCCGAAATGCACCGCGTGCCGCGCCGTATCCTCGACACACATCTCCGACACGGTGCCCACGACCACAACCGCGTCGACATGTTCCCCGGCAAGCCGTTTCTCAAGTCCCGTGCCATGGAAGGCGCTGTAATAGGTTTTGTCGATCACCATCTCGCCGGTCCGCGGGGTAAGCTCGTCAACGATCTCCGCGACGGGCCGTTCCGAGCCCAGATCGGGATAATGGCGTCTGGCACCCACGACACAGGCATTCACCGGCGGCTTCAATTTCTCGATCCAGCCCAGTTTCGCGGCTAGCGGAAAATGAACGGGATCGGCGACATACCGCAGATAAGCGACCGGCAGGCCTCGGGCACGAAACCGTTCGAGAAGCCGTGCGATGACGGGGATCGTGGCACGGGCCGCCGCCACTTCCAGCGGCGCCCCCTCGCGAACGAAATCGTTCTGCATATCGATGACCAGCAGAGCCGGTCTGCGCACAGATTCTAGCATTGAAAAACTTTACCGTTCACCCGGAACGTCCAGCCACCGAAGCGACCGGCGGCGCAAGCCGCCGGTCCGGGACCGGATGAAATGCTCAGTTTCCGGAAGCCTTGGCTGCTTCCGCCACCCAGCCGTCGAAGGTCTTCTGGTTGTCGGCAATCCATTGCTGGCCGAGTTTCTTCAGCGCGCGGTCGGAATTGTCCTTGTTGAGAGTAGCCTCCCATTTGGTCCATGTCGTCGCCGGCCAGCGCATGACGTCGACCAGCTTTCGCACCGCCGGATTGGCGGCGATAAAATCATTGTTCGCACCGGCCATCCAGTTCCACGAGCCGGTCGTCATGCGGCACGGATCCTGACCGCCGGCACAGCCGACAAGACCATGGACGAGATGACCGTTCTTGGCGACGAC
Source organism: Rhizobiales bacterium 63-22 (assembly GCA_001898995.1). GTDB lineage: Bacteria > Pseudomonadota > Alphaproteobacteria > Rhizobiales > Rhizobiaceae > Brucella. The sequence goes on from MKVZ01000009.1 coordinate 15,622, forward strand.
ATTGGGCGGCAGCGCATCGAAGGGAATGGGCAGCCATACCGTATCGGTCCCCGGCTTCAGCTTATCGGCGATCCAGGACGGGGACCATGTATATACAAGGATAGGCTCTCCACGCGCCAGCCGGGCAAAGGTCTCCGCGAGAAGAACTTCGTACTTGGCGCGATGGCTCTCGACGGTGTTGGACAGGCCGAATTTCTTGATCTGGTAGTCGACCACATCGCCGCACCGCCAGCCCGGATCGCAATTGACCATATCCGCCTTGCCGTCGCCGTTGGTATCGAACAGGGCGGCGATCTTGGGATCCTTCAATTGATCCAGATTGAGCAGATGGTAGGCGTCGGCAGTCTTCTTGTCGACGAGATAGCCGTTCACGCCCCCGCCGATGATTGAGCCTTTGCCCAGCAAGGTGACCCGATCCTTGACCTTGACATATGTGGCCTCGGTCTGCGGCATGTTGAGATCGGAAACCAAATCCAGATCGCCCTGGGCGGCGGCCTGCAAGGCAGGCGTCGATCCGAGGGTGCGCAGTTTCACGTCATAGCCGAGCTTTTCCAGCGCGGCGGTGAGGATAACATCCTGCACATAATTCGCGCCGAGGCTGTCGTTGCGGGAAAGACGAATTGTCTTGCCCTCGCCCGGCAAGGCGCCTGCGAGCGCGCCTTGCGCCATTATCAGAGATGCCGCGACAAACGCGGATGCAAATCGAAGCAATTTCATGTTTCATTCCCCTTTTTATGACTGGATTGCAACTCGCTCATTCACCGGACTTCGCTGGACATTTCAGACCGAGCGGGAAACCGGTTCTTTTCCCTTGAAAGTCTCACTTTCCTTTTCGTCGAAAACGAACCGTTTCCTCACGAAATATCTGGCAAGGCCCCGCCTTGGAACATGCCCCGGCGTGCCCTTGGCCAACCCCTGGGTAATGCGGTCGAGCACCATGGCCAGCAGGACGATGGCGATGCCGCCGACCGCCGCACGGCCGACATCGAGGCGTCCAAGCCCCTGAAGCACGACCAGTCCAAGGCCTTCCGCCCCGATCATCGCGATCACGACGGACATCACCATGGCGGTGAGCACGGTCTGGTTCAGACCGCCGAGGATCGTCGGAATGGCCATGGGCAACTGGATTTCCCACAGCAACTGGCGGCGATCCGCACCAAAGGCGAGGCCGGCCTCCACCAGTTCCTGATCGACCATGCGAATACCGAGATTGGTAAACCGGATGAGCGGCGGTGCCGCGACGATGATCACCGCGATGGCGCCGGGAACGGTCCCGACGCCGAAGAGCATGACCACGGGCACGAGATAGACGAAGGCGGGCGTCGTCTGCATGATATCGAGGATCGGGCGCACGACGGCCCAGACCCGATCGCTGCGCGCCGACCAGATGCCAACCGGAATGCCGACGATCGCGCAGACGAGGATCGCCGTCATGATCAGCGACAGGGTCGTCATCGCGTCCGCCCATACGCCGAGAGCGGCGACCACGATAAACGCGACAAGGCTGAACAGCGCAACCGGCAGACTGGCGATCCACCAGGCAAGCCCCGCGACGCACAGGACGAAAATCGGGAAGGGAATGGCCTGTAGAATGACGTCGTTGAAATGCAGAAGCGCTTCGATCGGCCAGCGTATGGCAAGAAAGAGCGGGCGGAAGGTGACCGCCAGCCATTCGACACCCGACTGAATCCATGAATCGACGGGAAACACATTGAGATCGTCAGCTTTGAACATGGTGATCTCCAGTCGCAACGGGATTGGCAGGTTTGGTACCGGAGGCGATCTGGGCAAGCACACGGTCGGGAGTTGCCTGCCCCACCATGCAGCCCGCGTCGTCAACCACGAGAAGGGCATGGCCGGGTTTGTACGCACGGGCCACGTCGATAAGCTTCGCATCGTCGCGTATGGTGACGAAATCGGCTGAAAGGACCGTCTGCGGGGAGCCTCCGTCCCGCAGCCTCTCCATATCCCGCCCTTTTACCGTCCCCAGAACCCGCATTGCGGAATCGACGGCGATCCCATCGCCGCCGTCCACTCCGGGGACGATCCTGATTTCACCCACCGCATCCGTTCGCCGGACCGGCACCATGACCGAGGCCGCGTCGAACAATCGTGAACGGTCGATCTCGCGGGTGAAGGAAGCGACGTAGTCGCTGCGCGGGTCGAGAACGATATCGGACGGACTGCCCTCGCGCACGACCTGTCCGTCTGCCATGATCGCGATCCGGTTGCCGAGCTTCAGCGCCTCCTGAAAATCATGCGTAATGAACAGGATCGTTTTTTGCAGTTTCTGTTGAAGGCGCAGGAGTTCGTCCTGCATGTCCGAACGGATCAGGGGATCGAGCGCGCTGAACGCCTCGTCCATGATCAGCACGTCGGCATCGGTCGCCAGGGCGCGGGCGAGGCCCACGCGCTGCCGCATCCCGCCCGAAAGTTCGCCGGGCCGATGGTATCCCCAGGACGACAGGCCGACGACGGCAAGCACTTCCTCGGCGCGCCTGCGCCGCTCGGCAGGCGGTATATGCCGTAATTTCAGCCCGAACTCAACATTTTCCAATACGGTCTTGTTCGGCAAAAGCGCGAAATGCTGGAACACCATGGAAATGCGCGTGCGGCGCACTTCGCGCAAATCCTCTTCCGAAAGCTGGACGATATCCCGGCCGTCGAGGAGTATGCGCCCGGCACTGGGTTCATGCAGCCGGTTGATGCAACGCGCGAGCGTCGATTTACCGGACCCGGAAAGGCCCATGATCATGTAGATCGCTCCCGACGGTACCGAGAGCGAAACATCGTTCAGGCCGACCACCATGTTCAGTTCGCTCAGAATGCGGTTCTTGTCCGCACCCTTTGACAACAGATGGACCGCCCGCGCCGCGTCGGGGCCGAATATCTTGTAAAGCCCGTCAATCTTCAGTCGATATTCCAACACACGCTCCCATTGATCGTTATTCCCGTTGCCGCCGCTGCATCTGACGGCAGCATTCAGGCCTCGAAACCACACTGGAATGTAGCCATTTATCCTATTTCAAAGGCGAAAAATCGGTCGGTCGCAGTATCCGGTTCTCCATTGTCTCGATGCAGGCCGATAGTCGCGGCGTGAACGCCTTCCAGCGTGAATCTTCCGCCAGCCGCTGCCGCCGTATGGCGCGGTCATCCAGACTGTCGTAACCCCACATATGGACGACATGATTGAGCGCGCCGATCTCGGTGACGAAATAGCCGAGCAGATTGCCGAGAACGGGCTGCTGGATGGCAAGCCCTTCCTCACGCACGAGGCCAAGATATTCCTGCAACCTGCCGGAACGGATTCGATAGATGCGCTCCTCCACGATCATGTCCCTGCCTCGCCGTCAGCCATTTCGGCCCGTATCTGCCGCGCGATCTTGAAGCATTCGACGCCTGCGGGAACGCCGCAATAGACAGCTATCTGCGTGAGAGCCGCTTCCAGTTCGTCGTCGGTCAGTCCATTGCGGATAGCGCCCCGAAAATGCAGGGCGAATTCGGACATCCGTCCGAGGGCGGCCAGCATGCCGAGATTGAGCAGGCTGCGCCGGCGCCGGTCGAGCCTGTCATCGGCCCAGCAATTGCCCCAGCAATATTCGTTGATCAGGTTCTGGAACGACGCGCCGAAGGCGTCGGGGTTGTTCAACGCCCGATCGACGTAATCGTCGCCGAGCACCGCGCGGCGTACCGCCATTCCAGCTTTCTGCAATTTCTCATCCATTGGTCGTTTCCACCTTCTCCAGAAAATCGCGCATCATCGCTCCCACGATTTCAGGCGCCTCGATCAGAATGGAATGGCGCAGATTCGGCAGGATGCGCAACTCCGACCCGGCGATCTCACCGTGCATGAAGGCCGCCATGCGGCTATTCGACCCCATGTCGAATTCACCCGTCGCAATCAGCGTAGGAACGCGGATATCGTGCAGGGCATCGCCGAGATCGGTTTCCGCCAGCACGCGATAGGCCGCCGCATAGCATTCGGGGTCGTTTTCGGCGTTGCGGCGGCGCATGGCGGCAAGGATTTCCGGATGCCGCTCCCGGAAGGCGTCGGAAAACCATCGGGAGACGGAAGCGTCGTAATGGGAGCCGCGCTCCCCGCCCTTCAGCGCTTCGAGCCTTGCCATGACACGATCCCGTTCTTCGGCGTTGCGGCCGGCGACGGTGGACAGGAGAATGAGGCTCCGGACGCGGCCGGGCACGGCAAGCGCGATCTGCTGCGCGATCAGGCCGCCGAGCGAGAAACCGGCCAGATGGAAATCCGTAAAGCCGACATGATCCGCCAGAGCCAGCGCTTCATCGGCGAAATCGTCGATTTCGTAGCGCCCCTTCACCTTCGAGGACCGGCCATGGCCGCGAAGATCGAATGTCAGCACCGTGAAGCGACCGCCGAGATGAGCGAGAACCCCGTTCCATGCGTCGAGCGATGCGCCGACGCCATGGATGCAGACGAGCCGCTCCGGCCCATCGCCCGTCAAACGGTAATTGAGGACAACATCGCCGATCCTGTGCTCGCCTTCCGCGCTCATGCCGTCGCCTCCGCCATCCCGCCGCTGGAGGCTTCACGCTCGCGACCCGCGAACACCGGAATGATTTCCTCGGCGAACAATTCGAGCGTGCGCTTCTGCAATTCGAGGGGCAGGCCATAGTTCATTCCCAGACAAAGCTGGTCGACACCCGCCGCCTCATATGCCTCCAGCTTGGCGATGATCTCGTCCGGCGTGCCGAAAAGCATGCTCTCGCGGATGTTCCGGGGGTTGTAGTTCTCGCGTCCGGCCACGGCCTCATAGGGCACGGAGTCCGGAAAGCCGTTCGTAACCGTGCCGATGTTCTGGAACAGATTTTCGAATTTTCGCCCGTAATCCATGCTGTAGCGCACGAATTTTTCCCAGTCCTGCGTGCGATCGTAGGCCCCTGCCCGGCGCTGCATCATGAAGCGGGGCTTTGGCACTTCCGGATGATCGCTCACCGCCTTGCGGAATTTCGCGCCAAGATTGGCGACCTCGGCCATGGGCGCGGAAAGCGGCGTCGACATGATGTTCGCGCCGATCCCGATTGCCCAGTCATATGTGCCCGGATCGCGAGCGGCGACCCAGATGGGCGGATGTGGCCGCTGAAGCGGCTTCGGTACCGAAGTCGCCATCGGGAATTGCCAATATTCTCCGTCATGGGCGTAATCGCCCTCCCAGAGCTTCCTGACCGCCGGGACGATTTCCTTGAGATAGGCCACGCCCTGCTGTTGCGGAATGCCGCGGGCCATCCGGTCGAACTCGTATTGATAGGCGCCGCGCGCGATACCGAATTCAAGGCGTCCGCCGGTCAGATGATCGCACAGCGCCGCCTCGCCCGCGAGACGGATAGGACTCCAGTAGGGCGCGACGACCGTCGCCGTGCCGAGCCGGATTCTATCCGTATGCTGGCCCAGCCAGACGAGCACGGAGAACGGATTGGGGGAAATCGTGAATTCGATCGTGTGATGCTCGGCAGTCCACAGTGTCTCGAAGCCGCCCCGATCGGCGATCTGCGCCAGTTGCAGCATGTTCTTCGTCACATCGGCCATCGGCATGTCCGGCGAGGACCGTTCGAGATGAAGCGAGAGAGCGAATTTCATAATGATCCCCTTGGGATTGCTTGTCGAAAGAAAGAGATATCGTCCCTGACATCTTGCAGTTTGCAGTTCCTCGATGCCCTGCGCGGAAATGCGTTATTTGAGCCGGATCACAAAGGGGTCCTGCATGGCCCCCGAATAATCGAGCACGACATTCTTGATACGGGAGAACTCGCGCATGACGTCGAACCCGCCGCGGCGGCCGTAACCACTTTCCTTGAAACCTCCCATGGACGACATGAACGCCGCCGAACGGTAGGTGTTGATCCAGGCCGTGCCGGCATCGATCTGCGTCGCGAAGCGGATGGCCCGGTCGACGTCGCGGGTCCAGATGCCGGAGGCCAGCCCGTAGCGTGTGTCGTTCGCCAGCGCGATCATCTCGCTTTCCGTGCTGAACGGCATGACGCCGACAACCGGCCCGAACAATTCGTCGCGCATGAAAGCCATGTCGTTGCGCGCCTCGACCATGACCGTCGGTTCGAAATACCAGCCGCGCGCCAGATCGCCGCTCTGCGGACGCTTGCCGCCCGTCGCCACCCTCGCGCCCTCGCGAATGCCGGAAGCCACATAGCCCTCGACCTTCGTCAACTGGTCGGCGAGCGCCAGCGGACCAAGCTCGGAACTGTCGTCCATGGGATGGCCGATGGCGATGCGCTGCGTGCGCGCCACCAGTGCTTCGACGAAGCGGTCGTAGATGCTCGCCTCGACAAAGCAGCGTGAGCCGGCCACGCAGGTCTGCCCGGCGGCCGCGAACACACCCGCGACGACGCCATTGACCGCGCGGTCGAGATCGGCATCGCCGAACACCACATGCGGCGACTTGCCTCCAAGCTCCATCTGGCACGGAATGAGATTGTCTGCGGCGTTGCGGGCAATGAGGCGCCCCGTCTGGGTGCTGCCGGTGAATACTATCTTCGCGAGGCCGGGATGCTTGACGAGGGCGTCGCCCGCCGTCCGGCCCGGACCCGTCACGACATTCACCACACCGGGCGGAAAACCTGCAGCTTCGATGAGTTCCATGAGCGCAAGCGTCGATGCGGTCGCGTGTTCCGAAGGTTTGACGACAACCGTGTTGCCGATGGCAAGACAGGGTGCCAGCGTACCTGTGAGCATCATCAGCGGCGAATTCCACGGCGTGATCATTCCCACGACGCCGATCGGCTCGCGCAGCGTGAAGTTCAGCATATCCAGCTTGTTGACAGGGACCGTATCGCCCTGAAGCTTGTCGGCCATCCCCGCGAAATAGGTGTAGGAGTCCGGCAAGGCGCGCATCTGGGCGCGCATTTCCTTGAGCAGCTTGCCGTTGTCGTGCGTCTCGATCTCGGCCAGCGTGTCGGCATTTTCCGCGATGAGTTCGGCAAGGCGCCGGACAAGCTTGCCGCGATCGGTCTGCGTCATGCGGCGCCAGGCCGGATCGCGGAAAGCCTCGCCTGCCGCCCTGACCGCATCGTCCACATCGTCAACGCCCGCATCGGCGAATGCGTACCAGGCCTCGCCGGTCGTCGGATCGTAGCTTTCCAGATATTTTCCGCTTTTCGGCGCGACGGATGCACCGCCGATCAGGAGATTTTGTCTGGAGTTTTCCAACGTTTGCGTCGTCAGCTTCATTTCTGTTCCCATCCGTGGCTTATGCGCTATAGGCGCCTTCGCTTTCGATCATTGCGACCCGGCCGCCTTCGTAGCCGTCGACATAAATTCCAAATCGCCGGTCGGTCCGTTCACGGGCAAAGCGGCGCAGTACGGCGCGCAATTCGCGGCTTTCCATACGGTCGTAAGGGAGATCGTCGATCCTGAAGAATTCCATGCCCGACGGAAGCGCCCGCCCGTTGCGCGGCGTCAGCATCGAAGCACGGTAGACCAGATGGCCACGTCCGGTTTCCGCGGTGTCGTAGACGGAATAAAGGAAAGTCTGTTCCGGCACGAATTCCAGCGGCTCGCAGCCGTCGAGGGCAAGCGACGGGCCAATCCTGTGGCCGCGTCCCGTTGGGAGGAGCAGATTGCCCTTGCCGTCGTCGCAAAGAAGCACATGATCGTCGCTCTCCACCAGATAGCTCACGACCATGCTCTGGAACGCTATCCAGCCGTCCGGCAGCGGGTCCGAGACCTTGGCGTACTGGCCGCGACAGAAAGCGAGCGGCGCCAGGGGACTGGTGCCGAATGCCTGAATGCGTCCGACGAGGATGATGTGATCGCCGGCGTCGATCCGGTTGAAAACCGTGCAGTCGAACCAGGTCAGGCAATCCGTCAGCACGGGCGCGCCGGTATGGACCACGTCGGTGTTGACGACGGAAAACTTGTCCTGAACGCGGGCGGCAAAAACGGAGGAGACTTCCGCCTGATTTTCATGCAGCAGGTTGACGGCAAAGCAATCGGCCTGCTCGAAGACCGGGAAGCTGGACGCCGACTTGCCGATACAGACCAGTAGAAGGGGTGGATCGAGAGAGACGGAAGTGAATGAATTCGCCGTCATTCCGCGCGGCGTGCCGCCCGCATCATTGGCGGTGACAACGGTGATGCCCGTGACGAAGGTACCGAATGCCCGGCGCAACTCTTTGGGATCGATAACGATTTCGCCGCAGTCCATTGCTGTTTCACCCGGTTTATATTCACTTCCGGGTCGAGCTTACTCGCAACCGCGATGCGCGCTTCCTCGTTATGAAGGATAAACCGAAATATTATTCATCCAATAATAGGATGCGCTGTTACCCATCCGGCGGCGACGGCGGCAAAGCGAATGGAAGCGCTCAGGCGAAGAAGTCGGGAATGTCATAATATATCGATGCAATATCGGGCCGAAGGCGGAATCCGCCTTCGGCCCGATGCGACCGGAACGGGAGGGAATATTCTATACCCGGTCGAAATTGGTCGGCAGGACGATCATGTCGCGGATGGTCACGGTGCGCTTGCGCGTCAGCATATAGACGATCGCGTCGGCGATCTCCTCGGGATCGATCAGGCTGCCCGATTCCTTGGCCTTGCGCAGGTTTTCCTCGGGCCAGTCGGCGAGCAGCGCTGAGATCACCGGCCCCGGCGAAACCTGCCCCACCCGGACGCCGTGCGGAATCATCTGGCGGCGCATGCTCTGGACGAAGCAGGTGATCGCCCATTTCGACGACGCATAGACCGGCTCCCAGTAAGTCGGGAAATGGCCCGCGATCGAACAGGTGACGATGATGTCGCCGGTCTTGCGCTCGCTCATATGCGGCACGACGGCGTGCACATTCTTTATGACCGCATTGACGTTGAGGTTGAGCATCCGGTCGATGGCTTCCGGCGTCGTCTCCGTCAGGTCGCCGCCGATATAGCTGCCCGCATTGCAGTAGAGGATGTCGATATGATCGACCTTTTGCAGGATTTCGGGAACCATGGCCGAGCAGCTTGCCGGGTCGAGCAGGTCGGTCACCTGAGCGACAGCCTTGTCACCGAATTTCGCGACCAGTTCCTTCAGCGCGGCTTCGTTCCGGTCCACCATCACCACGGTGGCGCCCTGCGCGAGCAGAGCCTCCGTGCTTGCCAGCCCGATCCCCGAGGCCGCCCCGGTGATGACCGCGATCTTGCCTTGAAGCGATTGAGACATTTCCATTCTCCCTGTGTCAGATGTGTCTGATTTGCGCCGGGCCCTGCTCAGCGCCATTCGCGTCCGATATAGATGGCCAGCAGGATGATCACGCCCTTGATGACATCCTGAAGGTATGGATTGATCCCCATAAGATTAAGGCCATTGTTCAGAATGCCAAGCAATACCGCGCCGATCAACGTGCCGAGGATCAGCCCGCGCCCGCCGGCGATTGCCGTGCCGCCCAGAACCACGGCGGCGATAGCGTCGAGTTCAAAGCCGACGCCCGCATTGGGCTGGCCGCTCATCAAGCGCCCCGTCAGGACCACGGCGGCAAGCGCCGAAGTCAGGCCAGATATGGCGTAGACGGCAAGCTTGACGCGGCGCGTCCTCACGCCCGACAGCCGGGCGGCCAGCTCGTTCCCGCCCAGAGCGTAGACGTGACGGCCGAATGGCGTGCGCTGCAACAGAACCCACGCGACCGCATAGATCACGATCATGAAGATCACCGGAACCGGAACCGTTCCGATGCGCCCTACGCCGAACCACGCAATCCAGCCCGGCAGGCCGCTGATAGGATAACCGCCGGAATAGATAAGGCCGAGGCCGCGCGCCATGCCCATCGTGGCCAGCGTCACGATGATCGCGGGCATCCGCCCCCATGCCACGAGGAAGCCGTTGAACAGGCCGATGCCCACGCCGATAAGCAGGCCTACGGCGAGGCCCGCGGCTCCGGGCAGCCCCACCTTCACCATCATTCCGGCGCCGATCGTTCCGGCCAGCGCCATGACCGCGCCGACCGACAGGTCGATGCCGCCGGTCAGGATCACGAAGGTCATTCCCACGGCGAGGATGCCCACCACGGAAACCTGCCGCAACACGTTGAAAAGATTGCCGACGCTGAAGAAGTTGTCGCTCGCCAGCCCCATCAGGCAGGAGACCACGATCAGACCGGCCAGCGGCAGGGCCAGCGGCGAATGAATCCATTGACGGATACTCGCCATCCTGTCGGCTCCGCCGACATGCGTTGCGTCATGCGACATGTTCAACCCTCCCGGTTGTTGCGTGTGTCATGATCTCTTCGGAATTGATCCTGTTGCCCTCGACGGTCGCGACAATTCCTCCCGAGCGGAACACGCAGACGCGGTCCGACATGCCGATCACTTCGGGAAGTTCCGACGAGATCATGATCACTGAATGCCCCTGCGCGGTGAATTCGCGCATCAATTGATAGATTTCCGCCTTCGCCCCGACATCGATGCCGCGGGTGGGCTCATCGAAGATCAGCACCTTCATCTGATGGTTCAGCCAGCGGGCGATGACCACTTTCTGCTGGTTTCCGCCCGAAAGCGTATCGACGCGGGCATGCGGCCCCTGCGCCTTGACCCTGACCTGCTCCATGGCGGCCGAGGTATATTTCAGCTCCTTCTTCATATCGATGAACCAGTGATGCTGGCGATATTTTCCGTAATTGTTCAGGGATATGTTCTGCAGGATCGAGAAGCTGGTGATCAGCCCCTGCTCCTTCCGGCTTTCCGGCAGCAGCCCGATGCCGCTCGCAAGCGCATCGCCCGGCCCCGTGAACCGCCTGTCCTGTCCGTTGACCTTCACCTTGCAGCGCGCCGCCGGATGCGCGCCCAGCATGGCCAGCGCGGTTTCTGTCCTGCCGGAACCGACAAGGCCGGCGAAGCCGAGAATCTCGCCTTCGCGCAACTGGAAGCGCGAGACGGGGCCATTTCTTTTAAGCTGGATTTCCTCGGCATCCACAACGACACGCGCATCCGGCGACAAGGCGGGCTTGGGCGGAAAACTGCTCTCGATCCGGCGTCCGACCATCATTTCGACAAGCCGGTCATTGTTGACGTCCGCGACGGCGCAGGTTGCGATGAACGACCCGTCGCGCAGAACCGTGATCCGGTCGCAGACTTCGAAAATCTCCTCAAGGTGATGGGAGATGAAAATGATCGCGACGTCCTGCTTGCGCAATTCGCGCATGACCTTGAACAGATGCTCGACCTCGGCGGGCGTCAGGGTCGCGGTCGGTTCATCGAGCACGAGGATGCGCGCATTGAGCGACAGGGCCTTGGCGATCTCCACGAACTGCTGCTGGGCCACCGACAGGTAGCGGATCGGCACATCGAGAGGCACCGCGACACCGAGCTGCCCTATGATCGCTTCGGCGCGCTTGCGCATCGATCGTCGGTCCAGAAGGCCGAGCCGCGTCCGCAACTCGCGGGCGAGGAACATGTTTTCGACGGCGGTCAGATAGGGGATCAGGCTGAATTCCTGAAACACGATCCCGACGCCGGCCGCGATGGCCTCGTCATAATTGGCGAATTCACACGGCTTGCCGTCGATGGTGATCGTGCCGTCGGACGGCTTTATGATGCCCGACAATATCTTCATCAGGGTCGATTTTCCGGCGCCGTTCTCTCCCAGCAGCGCATGAATCTCGCCCGCATGTACCTTGAGATCGACGCCATGCAGGACTTCGATCTTGCCGAAACTCTTTTTTATGCCATTCAGTTCGAGCATGTTCTCCTCCTGCGTGCTCGTTTCGCCCGCCCCCGCACGAATGCGGGAGCGGGACAGGGAGGAAGCCCTACCAGCTGAAGGTGCCGGCGTTCTTCTTGTCCACGACCATCACGTCGACCGGGATTTCCTTCGGAACATGAGCGCCCCATTTCTTTGCCAGCGCAATACCCAGACCGATGCGGATCTGGTCGCGCGGGAACTGGGCGGTGGTTTCGATGAAGGCGCCTCCCGCCTTGATCGCATTGACCGCTTCGGGCGCGCCGTCGACCGAGGTCAGCTTGATGTTCTTGCCGGAACCCTCGATGGCCGAGAGGGCGCCCATCGCGCCGCCGTCATTGACGGAGAAGATGCCGGCGAGATTGGGATGCGATTCGATCATGTTCTCGACGACGCCTAGCGCGACCGAACGGTCCTGACGCCCGTTCTGCGTGTCCACGAGCTTGATGTCGGGGAACTTCGCCAGCGCGGCCTTGCAGCCTTCGACGCGCTGGAGGATCGGCACGACGGGAATGCCGTCGAGGATCGCGACCTCGCCCTTGCCGTTCAGCGACTTGCCCAGATATTCGCAGGACTGGTATCCCGCGTCACGGTTCTTGGAACCGACGAAGGAATCCACCGGGCCGCTGGCGTTGGCATCGATGGCCACGACGACCACGTTCTTCGCCTTGGCCGACTTGACGGCCGCCTCGACGCCCGCGCTGTCGGTCGGGTTCAGAAGCAGGATATCGATGTGCTGCTGGAGCATGTCCTCCACATCGGAGATCTGCTTGGCGACGTCGTGATTGGCGTCGGTGGTGATCACGTCCGCGCCGATGGTGGCCGCAGCCTCCTTGAGCGCCTGCTGCATGACGACGAAATAAGGATTGTTCAGTTCCTGAAAGGTCATGCCGATCTTCAGCTTGTCCTGCGCCAGCGCCGGAGCGGCGGAAAGCGCGAGCGCGATGGAAGCGGTGAGCAGGATAGATTTCATCTGTGGAGTCCTCCCGTTACAGATTGAAGTTTCATTGCTGCATGCTTCGGGCGGCGGCATGCCGTCCCGAATGGATGATCGCCGCGAGGCGAAATTCGTGTGACACGGACCGACCGGCCCGCGCGATGGACGGCATCTCAGGCAAGGAACGCCTCCATCATAAAGGTCGGGGAGACGCCGAGCCGCGCGGCCGCCGCCTCCAGCGCTGCATCGGAAAGCTCCGACGCTATGCCGGTCCTGACGAGGCAGGAGGCGAGACCCACGCCGGCGGCACCGGCAATATCGTGCTCCAGACTGTCGCCGACGCAGACGATGCGGTCGATCGTGACAGTCTCCAGCAGCGATTGCGCGTGGTGGTAGATCGCGGGATAGGGTTTGCCGAACCAGCGGACGGAACCGCCGAGTTCCTGATAGACGAGCGCGATGCTGCCCGCCCCCGGCGCCGTGCCGCCGCCCTTCGTCAGCTTGTGGCGATCCGGGTTGGTGCAATAGCACGGTACGCCGCGCCGCGCCGCGGGCTCCAGCCGGTCGCGATAGGCGGCGAGCGGTATGGTTTCGGCCTCGCTGCCGGAAATGATGACGATATCGGCCAGCCCCGCATCCTCGACGCTCTCGAAGCCGAGACGGTCGGCAAGATTGCGGTCGTCGCCGCTGGAAACCGTCAGGCAACGGGTGATCCCCGCCCTCCCGGCGGTCTCGCGCGCTAGAATATCGCAGGCAACATCGCCCGATGTCAGAAAACGGTCGAAGGCGGCGCGGCCGAAGCCGATCCTGACCAGACGTTCGGCATTGTACTCGCCGCTGCGGCCGGAATTGGAAAGGATCATGACGGTCTTGCCGCGACCCTTGAGATAAAGCAGCGCCTCGTTGGCGCCCGGATAGGCGCCGTCGTCGTCGCGCAGCACGCCGAACTGGTCGACGAAGAATACATCGTAGCGGTCGGCGAGATCGGTAAGTGTCGTGTGCGGCGCAAGGCTCATGATCGGCCTGCCTTTCCCGCAAGAACGAGGGATGCAGCGCCCACGGCGGCCTCCCCGGAGCGCGACGGAAGGAAAGAAACGCCGAGCGCCCGCTCCCGCATCCGCGTCCAGGCGGGATTGGCCGCGCCGCCGCCGACGGTGCGGACGGATTTCACGCCGGGGCCGCCCAATGCGGCCAGCCGGTCATAGCCCGATTTTTCGATGGCCGTGATCCCTTCCAGAATGGCCTGAAAAAAGATGAGATCGTCGGCCGGACGCGGTTCGAGACGCGGCGCAAAGGCCGGATCGTTGATCGGAAAGCGCTCGCCGGGCTTCAGCAGCGGATAATAGTCGAGGCCGGTCGGCTCGTCCGGCCGGAGGTGCGGCGTCATCGCCTTCAGCCGCTCGCCGTCGAAGAAGCTGCGAATGACCGCGCCGCCGGAATTGGACGCGCCGCCGGCCAGCCAGAAATCGAGCACGCGGTGCGAATAGACGCCATATTCCGCCGCGTCGATGGGCCGGGCGGAGGCGAGCTTCACGACCAGCGTCGAGCCGAGCGCGGTGACGCCGTCGCCGATGGCCGCGGCACCGGTCGCGAGGAAGGACGCGCATCCGTCCGTGGTGCCGGCATGGTAGCGGCAGGCGGAGGGCAGACCAAGCGCCCTGCCCGCGCCGCCCATGACCGACAACGACGCTCCTGCGCGTTTCACCGCCGGAAGCAGGGCGACGTCCATGCCACAGGCTTCGAGCCAGTCCGGCCAGCGTTCGGCGGCGAGATCGTAACCCGTCTTGAGAGCGTTGTTCTCATCGCTCGTGGGCGTGTCGAGGCCGAGCTGCATCAGAATCCAGTCGGCCTGATGCACGACCGCCCGCACGCCGGGCCTGCGGGAGAGATGGATGGCGCGGGCGAGCGCCGAGGTCGCGCCGCGCGCGGGGCTGTCCGCCGGTGCTTCCGTCGCGATACGCTCGACGATGGCACGGTCGGGGCAAGGCTCGTTATACATCAGCACATCACCGACCGGCGCTCCGCCCGCATCTATGGCGAGCATCGTACCCGACGTGCCGTCCACCGCCACGCCCTCGATGGCGGCGAAGGAGATGCGGGAAGCGAGTTCCGAAACACAGGACCGGACGCCCGCCCACCAGACGGAGGGCGAACGCGCAGCCACCGCGTCGGGAAAGGGAAAGGCGGCCATATCCAGAGGCGTGCCGTCGCCGGCGACGGCTGCGGCGCGGACGCCGGACGTGCCGAGATCGATGCCGAGCGCGACGGCGGGTTGCGGGGCCGCGTTCATCCCTGCCGGCTCGCCTTGCGGTCGAGCGCCTGACGGTATTGCTCGGCCTCCCAATGGGTCAATTCGTATTCCTGCTCTGGCTTGAGATAAGCAAGGGGCGCGCCTTCCGGCACGCGGACGGCAACCTCGGCCAGACAGCGCGCCATGACACGGCCGCCATCGGTCAGCTCATTGGCCAGAAGCACGCCGCGCCCCGGCGCAAGCAGCATCTTCGGGCAAGCCAGACCTTGCGCCCGGCGCTCCTCCGCATAGGCCCTTGCCGTCTGCCCCTCGCCCAGCACGCCGATTTCCGTTCCGAGAAAAATGACATGGTCGGGATAAAGCGAGCCGCCGGTGGCAATGGCCACGCTCCCGGAATCGAGCGCGGTCTTGTGGCTGCCCGCATCCGCAGCCGCGTGGAAATCCGATCCTTCCGCCAGCGCTTCCAGCGCCGCCATGTCGGGGGCAGGCGTCGGGCGCTCGGCGACCGCGAGCGCAGCGGTGACGCGGACGATACGCGCGCGCACCTCATCGACCGTGTCGCCGGCGACGATGATGCCGTGATTATGGAGGATCAGAACGTCCGGGCGGCTTTCGGCCACGCGGTCGATCTCACGGGCGAGCGGCGTGCCGGGACGGCGATAGGGAATGGCCGCCCAGGTCAGGTCCGGCAAAGCCGCCATACGCTCGGCAAGTACGTCTTCGCGCGCCGCCAGAACCGCCAGCGCGATCGTGTTGACGCAATGATAATGCGCGACCACCGGCTGCGGCAGAGCGGCGTGAAAACTGGTTTCGATGGAGGGACGAAGGCCGGAGGCGTTCTTTTCCGCCACCACGAAGTCGGTCGCCTTTTCGGCGCTGGGATCGCCGGCCCGGAGTGCCGCGACCAGCGGCGCAACCTCGACGGGCACCATGATGTCGCGTTCACCGGCGTGGGCAAGCCATGTGCCCGACGCCTTCACCCACATCACGCCGTCCTGCTTGAACGACGTGTTGCCGCCCGCGCCCTGCGTCTTGAGAATGTCGCAGCCGATGTCTTTTGAAAGCGCAAGGAATGCGCCGAAGGCGACCGCCTCCGCCGCCCGGATGCCCGAAGCCATGATTTCTCCTCAACCTCCCCGTTCGCCACCCGGTCGAAGCCATGCGTGAGCGAATTCTCCTATAAACTGTAATATTATGATTATGGTTCGTCAATAGTGATTATTCTCAATCATAACGATTGGCGATTCGGGTCGCATATTGCCTTTCTCAGTTAATTTTGATTATAGTCGTTCACGACGAGGAGAGTACGGGACGGGAGGCCGGACATGAACGATACCGAGCGCCACAAGGCGATCGTCGATCTTTTGCGGGAAACGCCTTTCGTCTCCGTCCGGGATTTGCAGGAGCACCTGAGCGTGTCGCCGGCCACGATCCGCCGCGACATCGACAAGCTTCACGAACTGGGCCGCGCGCGAAAGGTCTATGGCGGCATCTCGGCCAATGAAACCGTCAGCGCGCGCCTGTCCGCGCGGCCCTATGACGAAAACCGGGATATCGCCGTCGAGGCCAAGCGGGCAATCGCGGCCAAGGCGGCCGGGCTGGTGCGCGACGGGGATTCCATCATCGTCCATGCGGGCTCGACCTGCTACCATCTCGGCATTCTGCTGGCGCGGCGCAACCTGCGCATCTGGACCAATTCCATGCCGCTCTGCGCCTATCTGGGCGAACACGGCTCCTGCCAGCTTTCCATCGCCGGCGGCGACCTCCACCGCGAGCCGGGCATCATGTACGATCCGGCCGCCGGTTCGCCCGGTTTCTTCGCCTCGCGTTTTTTTCTCGGCACGCAGGGAATAAGCGCCAAGGGCCTGCTCGAATCCCATCCGCTTCTGGTCAGGGTGATCGGTGAGCTTGCGGCCTGCGCCGACGAGATCGTCGTGCTTGCGGACAGCCGCAAGTTCTCCATCCAGCCGCGCAACGTCGCCCTGCCGCTGTCGCGCGTCGGTACGGTCATCACCGACGACGGACTGACCGACACGGCGGCGAAATTTCTGGAGGACGCAGGCGTCACGATAATGATTGCAACCGTCGGAGAAGAAAGTTGAGCTCGTCTTCCATCGCCGTTTTCGATCTCGGCAAGACAAATTCCAAACTCTTCGTTCTCTCCATGACGGGCGAGGTCATCGACGAAACCCGCATCCGCCCGATCTGGCGGCAGGAGGGCGATCTGCGTGTCCTCGACGATGCCGCGCTTTTCTCATGGATGAAAGCCGAGCTTGCGCGCATGGTCGCAGCCCATGGCGTCGACCGCGTCACTTGGTCCGGCCATGGCTGCACCTTCGCGCTGGTCGCCGGCGACAGGCTCATCCATCCGATCCTCGATTACGAGCAGGAGCCGCCGGAGGGCATCGCGGCCCGCATCGACGCGATGGCCCCGGACTACGGCGAGACCTTTTCGCCACCCTTGCCGCTCGGCTTCAACTTCGCGCGCCATATGCTCTGGCTCAACGAACGCGACCCGCAGTTGCTGGAGAAGGCCGAGGCCATTCTCTGCTATCCGCAATTCTGGGGCTGGAAATTTTCGGACCGCGCGGTTTCCGAAGTCTCCTATCTCGGCTGCCATTCCCATTTATGGGCGCCGCTCAGGGACGATTTCAGCAGTCTGGTCGACCGCATGGGCTGGCGCGGCAAGATGCCGGAATTCGTGCGGGCCGGCAGCCCGGTCGGCACGCATACGGTCGCGCTCGAAGACGGCCGGACAGCAGAGGTCGCCGTGCATAACGGCGTCCATGACAGCAATGCGGCGCTCTATTTCTACCGTTCGCTCGGCTTCACCGATTTCACGCTGGTCTCGACGGGCACATGGGTGGTCATTTTCAACCCGGCATGCCCGCTTGATCTGCTCAACTCCGCGCGCGACATGCTGGCCAACGTGACCGTGGATCACCAGCCGGTTCCGACCATCCGCTTCATGGGCGGCAGGGAATACGACGTGGCAAGCGGCGGATGGGCGAAGCCGGTATCGGCGGAGGCCGTCGCATCGGTTATCGCCAAGAAAGCGTTCGCCCTGCCGGCCTTTGCCGCCGGCGGCCCGGTGCCGGGGCACACGGGCCATTTCACCGGCCCTGCAGTCGAGAACGAGGAGCGCGCCGCGGTGGCCCTGCTTTATGTGGCGCTGATGACCGATCTCTCGCTCGATCTCATCGATTCACGCAATACGATCGTCATCGACGGCGGACTGGTCAAGACAGGCCTCTATGCGTCCGTTCTCGCGGCATTGCGTCCCGGCCAGAGCGTATATACCAGCGCCAATCCGGAGGGCAGCGCCTTCGGGGCGGCGGCGCTGGTCTTCGACGCCATCGGCCGGAATCCCTTCGTCAACGATTGTGCCGTGGCGACACCGGCGCTTGTTCCCGGACTTGAAAATTACAGGCAGGAATGGCGCAGGCAGGTGGAGGCGCTTTCCATATAGACCTCCGCTTCACGGCCAAGGCACGGCATTCGCTCATGCGGCCCGCCGCCCCCTGAACCGGCGGATCAGGATCGGCAGCGAGATCGTGACGATCAGCAGAAGCCCGATGAAGATCGACATGACGATGCCCGGCACGTTGAGCAGGCCAAGCCCGAAGGTCACGAGACCCATCACGAAAGCCGCGATGACGACGCCGGGAATGGTGCCGGAACCACCGAGGATCGACACGCCACCGAGCACGACCATGGTGATGACTTCCAGTTCCCACCCTTGCGCGATAGACGGGCGCGTCGAGCCGAGCCGGGAAGTGAGGCAGATGGCGGCGATGCCGCTCATCAGCCCGGTCAGCAGGAACAGCGTGAACTTCATCTTCTCGACCGGTATGCCGGAAAAACGCGCCGCGAATTCGTTATTGCCGATGGCATAGATGCGCCGCCCGAAACTGGTGCAGTGCAAAAGCACTCCGAATATCACCGCGAAGAGGACGAAAAGCACGAACTCGAACGAGAACACCCACACCACATAGCCCTGCCCGAAATAGGCGAAGCTTTCCGGGTAGCCGCCATAGGCCCGGTCGCCGAGCACGATATAGGATATGCCGCGAAACAGGCTCATCGTGCCGATGGTGACGACAATGGACGGCAGTTTCATGCCCGCCACCAATCCGCCATTGACCGCGCCGCAGGCAAGGCCTGTCCCGATGCCGATGAGGACGAGGCCCGGCGTCCCGACGCCCGCCTGCGCCGCCGCGCCCATGGCCGTCGACGCCAGCGCCATGATCGCTGCCACCGAAAGGTCGATCTCGCCGGAAATGATCAGCAATGTCATCGCAAAGGCGATCATCGCCTTTTCGGTGAAGTTGAATGTGGCGTCGGAAAGGTTCCAGGCGTTGAGGAAATAGGGGGATGCAAGGGAATTGGCGATGAAGATCGCGATCGCCACGCCGAGCAGCAAGGCTTCCCAGCTTGCGAAAATGCGGGAGAACGGCGTTCCCAGCCGGTCGGGAATATGACGGCGTTCCTCGCTCATGCCGCAGCCTCCTCGTAGGTCTTGGCCGCCTTGTCGCGCAGGATGATGCGCCCGCGCCGCTTCTCCTGCCGCGCGTTGAAGATGACGGCGAGGATGATGACGGAGCCGGAAATCGCCATCTGCCAGAAAGGCGAGATGTTGATGACGGGCAGCGCGTTCTTGATGACACCGAGAAACAGCGCGCCCAGCACCGCGCCCGCCACCGTGCCTATGCCGCCGAGCGTGGAAATGCCGCCGATGACGCAGGCCGCGACACTGTCGAGCTCGAAGCCATTGGCGATATCGACATAGGCCACCGCATAGCGCGACACCCACAGATAGCCGCACAGACCCGCCAGCGCGCCCGAAAGCACGAAGGCGAAGAAGCGGGTGCGTCCGACATCGATGCCCGCATAGACGGCGGCGGTGGGATTGCCGCCGGAAGCGTACAGCGCCCGCCCGAAGAAGGTGCGCGTCATCAGCACCCAGACAAGGGCGACGATCAGGACCGCCGTCCAGCCGAGCAGCGGCAGGCCGAGAACGACTGTGCGCGGCGTATTGAGAAACACCGGCGTCATCTGATAGGCATTGACCCACGCGCCGCCCGAAAGCACGAAGGCCATGCCGCGATAGATGGTGAGCGTGCCGAGCGTCACCACGATGGCGGGAATGTTCAGCTTCCACACCAGAATCCCGTTGATCGCGCCCAGCGCGGCGCCGATGCCGATGCCGAGCACGACCAGCAGCGCCAGCGGCAGGCCTGGATGAGCGGCGTTCAGCATCGCCACCGCCATGCCCGTAAAGGCGAGATTGGCTGCGACCGACAGGTCGATGGATTTGGTCAGGATGACCGCCATCTGTCCGAGGGCGATGATGATGAGAATCGACGTATCGTTGAAGATGTTCGCCAGACTGCCGGGACTGGCGAAGCCCGGCGCGCGGCCGGAAAAACCCGCGACCAGCAGGACGATGATGACGAGCAGCAGAAGTTCGCGCTGTCTGAGCAACTGTTTCATGGTTTATCCCGGATTTCCGGTGGCGGCGCGCACCAGTGTCTCGGCGTTCAGTTCAGCGCGGTCGAAGAGGCCAGCCATCAGCCCCTCGCGCATCACCATCACGCGGTCGGACATGCCGATGATTTCCGGCAGTTCGGACGAGATCATGACGATGCTGAGACCCTCGGCGGCCAGCTCGCTGATGAAAGCGTGGACGGCGGCCTTGGAGCCGATATCGATGCCCTTGGTCGGCTCGTCGAGAATGATGACCTTCGGATGGGTGGCGAGCCACTTGCCGATCACCACCTTCTGCTGGTTGCCGCCGGAAAGCGTGCCCACCGGCACGGAAAGGGCGGCGGCGCGCAGGTCGAAGCGCTCCGCATATTTGCGCGCCAGCGCCAGCTCCTCCGCCATACGCAGGAAGCCGTGTCGCGAGGTGCGCGTGAGCGACGGCAGCGAAATATTCTGGAAGATCGGCAGTTGCAGCACCGCGCCGTGTCGCCCGCGTTCCTCCGGCACATAGACGATGCCATGCTTCACCGCGTCACCGGGGCGGCGGATTTTGATCTCATGGCCGTCCAGCAGCACGCGCCCGCCCGAAGGCGCGGTAATGCCGAAGAGCGACTGCGCGAATTCCGAGCGCCCTGCCCCGACAAGCCCGTAGACGCCGAGGATTTCACCCTTGCGCAGCTCGAAGGAGATATCGCGGAATTCGGTCGGATGCGAATAATGCTCGACCTTCAGGACAGGTCCGCCGATGGCGACGTCCTGCTTGGGGAAAGCCTGATCCACCGAACGGCCGACCATCATGCGTACGATCTCGTTCTGACCGATATCCGCCAGAGCGCCGTGGCCCACGGCGCGGCCGTCCCGGAACACGGCGTAATTGTCGGCGATTTCATAGACCTCGTCGAATTTGTGGCTGATGAACAGGATCGCCTTGCCCTGCGCCTTCAACCGCTCGACGATGCGGAACAGATCGTCCACCTCCTTGCGCGACAGGGCGGCGGTCGGCTCATCCATGATGACGATGCGCGAGTCCACCGAAAGCGCACGCGCAATCGCCACGATATGCCGCTGCGCGATCGACAGTTCCTTCAGTCTGGCACGGGCGTCCACCGTCGTTTCCAGCGAGGAAAGCAGGGCCTGCGAGCGGGCATAGACGGCCTTCCAGTTGACGAGACCCAGTTTCGTGCGCGGGGCGTGGCCTAGATAGATGTTCTCGCCCACCGACAACTCGTCGAAGAGCACGGTCTCCTGATGGATGGCTGTCACCCCCGTATCGGTGGCATCCTGCGCGGTCGCAAGGCGGACCGGCGCGCCGTCGATGAAAATCTCGCCCTCGTCCTGCTGGTAGATGCCGGTCAGGATCTTGACCAGTGTGGACTTGCCCGCGCCGTTCTCGCCGATCAGCGCCGTCACCCTGCCTGGATAAAGCGCGATATCGACACTATCGAGCGCGCGCACGCCCGGAAACGCCTTGGTGATGCCGCGCATTTCCAGAACGGGCGCATCCATCACGGCAGGCTCCTGCCGGGCGCTGGCTTGAAAGGCTGCATTCATCGCGAATACTCGAAATCCGGCCTGAAACCAGCGGCGACACCGGCGACAAGCACCGAATGCCGCCGCTTGCGGTCAGAACACCTTGGAGAACTTGTCGATGTTCGACGCGTTATAGACGAAAGGATCGGCCATCGCGGCCTCGCCGTTTGCGCCGATCTTGATCTTGCCCATGCGTCCGGCATCGACCTCGGTGCCGGGCTTGCCGCTGGCATCGCCCTTGACGAGATGGTAGGCGATCTCCGTGGCGGTGTAACCGAGGTCGATCGGGTTCCAGATGGCGAATTCCTTGGTCGCGCCCGACTTGATTGCTCCCGCCATTTCGGACGGCAGGCCGAGGCCGGTCACATAAACCTTACCAATCTTGCCCGCATCCTTGACGGCCTGCGAGGCAGCCAGCACGCCGACCGTGGTGGGCGCGACGATAACCTTCACCTCGGGATGCGATTTCAGCAGGCCCTGCGCCTCACGATAGCTCTTGTCGGCAAGATCGTCGCCATAGACGGTGGTCACGAGATTGAGGCCCGGAAAATCCTTGAGCTGCTTCTTCATCTCGGCGATCCAGATATTCTGGTTGGTCGAGGTGGTGGTGGCGGAGAGAATTGCGAAATTGCCCTTGCCGCCCGGCAGATGGTCGGCGGCGAGCTTCAGGCACATCTTGCCGATCAGTTCATTGGAAGACGGATTGAGATGCATGATGCGGCCGGCAGGCGCGACGCCCGAATCCCACGAGATCACCTTGATGCCGCGCTGCGCGGCCTTCTTGAGCGCCGGCACGACGGCATCCGGGTCGTTGGCGGAGATGGCGATGGCGTCGACGCCCTGCGCGATCAGCGAATTGATCACCTCGATCTGGCCCTCGGCGGTCGTCGTGGTCGGACCGGTATATATGACCTGCACGCCGCCCAGTTCCTTGGCCGCTTCCTGCGCGCCCTTGTCGGCGGCTTCGAAGAAGCCGTTGCCGAGCGACTTCGCGACCAGCGCGATCTTCATGTCGGCGGCCTGCGCCTGACTTGCGATGAAAGCCACGGCCAGAGCCGTGCCCAATGCCAGTTTCTTGAAAAGGCTCATGTCTCACTCCTCCCAGTATAAAGACAATCGGTATATGCGTTCGGTCAGGCCACCTGCTCGCCCCTGCCCGCGGAAACCTGCGCCACGATGAGCCGGACGCCGGCATTCTCAACCATGCGGCGCGCCTCGTCGGTGACGCCGTCGTCGGTGATCAGCGTACCCACCCGGTCGAGCGGGCACAGGATCAGGCTGGAGCGGCGGGTGAACTTGCTGGAATCGACCATGAGGACGAGTTCGTCCGCCTGCCCCATCAGCTTCTGCTCGCTCTGGATGATGAGCGCGTCCGACTCCATCACGCCGAGCGGGCTCACGCCCTGACATCCCATGAACATGCGCCGTCCGTAGAAATTGCGGATGACGTCGTTGTCGAAGGGCGACAGGATCAGGCTCTGCTCGCGATAGATCGCGCCGCCGGGCACGATCACCGTGCTTTTCGACTGGCGCAGCAGATGCTCGGCGATGGCGAAGGAATTGGTCAGCACCTGAAGCCGGCGCGCGGCCAGATAATGCACCATCTGAAACGTCGTCGAGCCGCCGTTGATGATGATGCTATCGCCTTCCTCGCAAAGCGCCACGGCCTCGCGGGCGATGGCGCGCTTGCGGTCGCCGTTCTCGGATTCGGACACCTTGAACGGACGCCCGGCCAGACTGCCGAACTGCGGCGGATGGATGGCCTCGGCCCCCCCGCGCACGCGCTTGATGCGGCCCTGCATGTGCAGCGACGCGATATCGCGCCGCAGCGTCGCCTCCGACGCCTCCGTCAGCTCCACCAGATCCTGAATCGTGATGACCGGCTTTTCCTGAACTGCGCTCAGAATGATGCGGTGGCGTTCTCGCTCGTGCATGGCTCCTCCTGTTTTCCATCTATCGGCATATTGCAAAGCGATGTCAATCAAAAACAAGCATAATCTTGCATATATGCGCTAAATCCAACCGTTCTTGATCGTTTATGATTGACAGCCCTTTGTTTCATGCGTCATATCTGCGCCAGAATGATCGTTTGCGCATGAAGCGAGCGCGGAAAAATTCCATATGGGAGGATGACATGGCGATGGGCGATCGGCTGCTGGAGAACCGCTGGGACGACGCCAGGGCGGCGGCGCTGGACGAGCCGGGCAAGCTGCTCTATCGCTCGAACCTGCTCGGCTCCGACAAGCGCATCACCAATTACGGCGGCGGCAACACCTCCGCCAAGGTTTCGGAAGCCGATCCGCTGACCGGCGAAAAGGTGCAGGTGCTCTGGGTCAAGGGCTCGGGCGGCGATGTCGGCACCATCAAACTCGACGGCTTCGCCACGCTCTACCAAGACAAGCTCGAAGCGCTGAAGGGCATCTACAGGGGCGTCGAGGACGAGGACCGCATGGTCGGCTTCCTGCCGCACTGCACCTTCAACCTCAACCCGCGCGCCGCCTCCATCGACACGCCGCTGCACGGTTTCGTGCCTTTCACCCATGTCGACCATATGCATCCCGACGCGATCATAGCCATCGCGGCGTCGGAGAATTCGCGCGAGCTGACGCAGGAGATTTTCGGCGACGAGATCGGCTGGCTGCCGTGGCGGCGTCCCGGCTTCCAGCTCGGCCTCGACCTCGAAGCCTTCGTCAAGGCCAATCCGCAGGCCAAGGGCGTGGTGCTGGAAAGCCATGGCCTCTTCACCTGGGCGAACGACGCGAAGACCTGCTACGAAACCACGCTCGCCGTCATCAACAAGGCCATCGAATGGCTGGACGCCCGCACCGCCGGCAGGCCGGCTTTCGGCGGGGCCGTGGCGCAGAGCCTCGACGCCGCGCAGCGCCGCGCCGTCGCCGCGCGCCTGATGCCGGAAATCCGCGGGCTGATCGGCCGCGACGAGCGCAAGCTCGGCCATTTCGACGATCAGGACGCGGTGCTGGAATTCGTCAACTCGAAGGATTTGAAGCCGCTGGCGCAGCTCGGCACTTCCTGCCCCGACCATTTCCTCCGCACCAAGATCCGCCCGCTGGTGATCGATTTCGATCCGGCAAAGCCCGATGTGGACGGGGCCGTCGCCGGCCTTGAAGCCGCGCTCGAAGCCTATCGCGCCGACTACACGCGCTATTATGAAAGTTGCAAGCACGACAATTCGCCGAAGATGCGCGATCCCAATCCGGTGATCTTCCTCATTCCCGGGGTCGGCATGCTGTCCTTCGCCCGCGACCGGGCGACGGCGCGCATCGCTGGCGAATTCTACGTCAACGCCATCAATGTGATGCGCGGCGCGTCCGCCGTGTCGCGCTATCGGGGCCTGCCGGAGCAGGAAGCCTTCGACATCGAATACTGGCTTCTGGAGGAGGCCAAGCTGCAACGCATGCCCAGGCCCAAGAGCCTCGCCGGGCGCGTCGCGCTCATCACCGGCGGCGCGGGTGGCATCGGCTTCGCCACGGCGGAGCGGCTCTTGGGCGAAGGGGCCTGCGTGGTTCTGGCCGATATCGACGCGAACGCGCTCAAAACCGCGCATGAAAACCTCGCCCAGCGCTATGGTTCCGATCAGGCGCGCAGCGTCGCGCTGGACGTGACCGACGAAAAGGCGGTGGCCGCCGCCTTCACGGAGGCGAGCGTCGAGTTCGGCGGCGTCGACATCCTCGTCTCCAACGCCGGCATCGCCTCCTCCGCGCCCATCGAGACGACCGAGCTTTCGATGTGGAACCGCAATATCGACATTCTGGCGACGGGCTATTTCCTCGTCTCGCGCGAGGCGTTCCGGCTGTTCCGCCGCCAGAAGCTCGGCGGCAATGTGGTCTTCGTCGCCTCCAAGAACGGGCTGGCCGCCTCGCCCAACGCGTCCGCCTATTGCACGGCGAAGGCGGCGGAAATCCACCTCGCCCGCTGCCTCGCGCTGGAGGGCGCGGAGGCGGGCATCCGCGTCAATGTGGTGAACCCCGACGCGGTGCTGCGCGGATCGAAGATCTGGGACGGCGAATGGCGCGAGCAGCGCGCGGCCTCCTCGAAGATCGACGTTTCGGAGCTGGAGGAGCATTATCGCAAGCGGTCGCTCTTGAAGCTGAACGTGCTGCCCGAGGATATCGCGCAGGCCGTGTTCTTCTTCGTCAGCGACGCCTCGGCCAAGTCCACCGGCAACATATTGAACGTGGACGCCGGCAACCAGCAGAGCTTTCCGCGCTGACTTCGCGACATTCTGGGAGGAACCATGTCCGAGCAACCCATTCCGGCCGATTTCATCGCCGAGCACAATTCCGGTTTCGAATCCGCGCATAAGCGCGACTACGAGGCGCTGGGAGAGCAGCTCGCGCGCCGCGGCTTCGAGATCGAAAAGATCACCGAAAAAGTGGCGGACTATTTCGTCGCCCTGCCCTCATGGGGCACGGGCACGGGCGGCACGCGCTTCGGCCGCTTTCCCGGACGCGGCGAGCCGCGCGGCGTCTTCGACAAGCTCGACGACTGCGCCGTCGTCAACCAGTTGTCGAGCGCTACGCCACGGGTCTCGCTGCATATTCCGTGGGACAAGGCCGACCCGAAGAAGCTGAAGGAGCACGCAGCCGCGCTCGGCCTCAGCTTCGACGCGATGAACTCCAACACTTTCGCCGACGCCGCCGGCCAAAACCTTTCCTACAAGTTCGGCTCGCTCACCCATGTCGATCCGGCGGTGCGCGCGCAGGCGGTCGCCCATAATATCGAATGCATCGAGATCGGAAAGGCCATCGGCTCTAAGGCCCTGACCGTCTGGCTCGGCGACGGCTCCAACTTCCCCGGCCAGCAGAATTTCACGCGCGCCTTCGAGCGCTATCTCGACTCCATGCGGGAAATCTACGAGGCGCTGCCCGACGATTGGCGGCTGTTCTCCGAACACAAGATGTACGAGCCGGCCTTCTATTCCACCGTGGTGCAGGACTGGGGCACGAATTACCTCATCGCCTCGACGCTGGGGCCGAAGGCGCAATGTCTGGTCGATCTCGGTCACCACGCGCCCAACACCAATATCGAAATGATCGTGGCGCGCCTGATCCAGTTCGGCAAGCTGGGCGGCTTCCACTTCAACGACAGCAAATATGGCGACGACGATCTCGACGCCGGCTCCATCGATCCCTATCGCCTGTTCCTCGTCTTCAACGAACTGGTCGACGCGGACTATCGCGGCGTGGCGGATTTCCATCCGGCGCATATGATCGACCAGTCGCACAATGTCACCGACCCGCTGGAAAGCCTGATCTCGTCGGCCAACGAAATCCGCCGCGCCTATGCGCAGGCGCTTCTGGTGGACCGCGAGGCGCTGGAGACCTACCAGCAGGAAAACGACGCGCTGATGGCCTCCGACACGCTGAAGCGCGCCTATCGCACCAACGTGGAGCCGATCCTCGCCGAGGCCCGCCGCCGCGCCGGCGGAGCCATCGAGCCGATCTTCGCCTATCGCGCCAGCCTCTATCGGGAGAAGGTCGCCAAGCAACGCCCGGAAAGCACGAGCGACGGCGGGGCGTTCAACTGATCGCGGCGCACAGTCCCGATGCGGATGGCGTCAGCCGTTCTCCGCTCCTTCGCAGGTGGAACGCAGCCAGTCGATGAAGTCGGCGACTTTCCTGCGCACATCGTTACGGGCGGGATAAAAGGCATAATAGCCGTAGCCCGTCGAGACCACCCTTTCGAAGGGCACGACCAGTTCGCCGCGCCGGCGGTCCTCGATCGTGAAGCTCATATCCCCCATCACCACGCCCAGCCCGCTCGACGCCGCGGTCAGGGCGAAATCGTGCGTGTCGAACACCTGATGGTGGCTTGGCTTGAAGTCGTATTGCTCCTCGGCCTGAAGCCAGGTCATCCACGCGCTGTGGCGCGTATCGGCATGCAGCAGCGTGCATCCGGCCAGATTTTCGACCCGTGCCGGTGAGCCGAGCGTCTCCATCAGCGCGGGCGCGCACATGGGCGTCATGTGCTCCTCCAGCAGCGGCACCACGTCCATCCCCGGCGCCACGCCATTGCCGTAGGTGATGAGCACGTCGATGTCGCCGACGCCGAAGGCGGGACGGATGAACCACGCCGTGTCGATATTGATGCTGAGGTCTGGATGGGCGTCGCGCAGTTGCGGCAGACGCGGCAGCAGCCATTTGCGCGCGAAGGTCGGCGTCATGCGGACGGTCAGCGTTCGCGATTGGGTGCGCAGCGCCTCGAAGGAACTCTTGAACGAGGCGAGCAGGCCTTCGACAAGCGGGAGAAGCGCCTGCCCCTGTGCGGAGACCGCCACTTTCCGCGTGTGACGCTCCAGAAGCGTGCAACCGAAATAAAGCTCCAGTTGCTGAATCTGGCGGCTGATGGCGCTCTGGCTGAGATTGAGCTGCTCGGCGGCCAGCGTGAAGCTGCCGGTCTCCGCCACCACGGAAAAGGTTTGCAGCGTTTGCAGCGGCGGCAGCCGGTTGGAACCTGTCCTGAGTTCCCTCGCATTGATCAGCATGGGTTTTACCTCAAATCTCCGGGCATTCCGGAGCCGTTGCCCGCCGTATAACCCGGCAGTGGCGATTTATGCAATTTCTGCATTAATCGCATGAGAAGTTTTCGTTTGTTCCCACCGTCGCAATTGCTTACCCTGCGTCTAAACAAATTAAAAACGGGAACGTCATATGACTCTTGCGCCAAGTGGCGAAAAACTGGTGATCGTAAAACCGAAGAAGCTTGGAACCAAACTGCTGGCTGTGGTCTGCATTGTGGTTCTGCTCTTCATTGCCAATGCGTTCCGTACCGGTGATATCGGCTGGTCCGTCGTCGGCGAATATCTCTTCTCCAGGCCGGTGATGCACGGTGTCCTGGGCACCATCGTCATGACCTTCTGCTCCATGGTACTCGGTATCCTGCTGGGTGTCACCGCCGCCATGATGCGCATGTCGGAGAACAGGGTACTGCAAAGCATCTCCAGCGGTTATGTCTGGCTGTTCCGCGGCACGCCGGCGCTGTTGCAGCTGCTGTTGTGGTTCAACCTGGCGCTCATCTTCCCCACCATCAGTTTCTTCGGCTTCTACAGCGTCAGCACCGTCGACGTGATGACACCCTTCATCGCTGCACTTCTCGGCCTCGGCATCCAGCAGGGCGCCTATACGGCGGAAGTGGTGCGCGCGGGCCTCTTGTCCGTCGACAAGGGCCAGACCGAGGCGGCGCTCTCCATCGGCATGACCCGGCTGCGCGCCATGATCGGTATCGTGCTGCCGCAGGCCATGCGCGTCATCGTGCCGCCGATCGGCAACGAGACCATCGGCATGGTCAAGCTCACCTCGCTCGCCAGCGTCATCCAGTATGCGGAAGTACTGCGCAGCGTCGAAGACGTCTATTACGCCAATTCCCGCGTCATCGAACTGCTGATCGTCGCTGCCATCTGGTACATGGTCATCGTCACCGTGCTCAGCATCGCACAGGTCTATATCGAACGTTACTTCTCTCGCGGCTGGGGTCGCAGAAACCAGTCCGCCCAGCCTGCGGCTGCACCGCAGATCGTGGAGGAGGCGTGATGAACCCGGTCATCTCCATCAAAGGCGTGCAGAAATTCTTCGGCGATTTTCAGGTCCTGACCGATATCGATTTCGAGATCCGGAAGGGCGAGGTGGTCTGCGTCATCGGGCCATCCGGCTCCGGCAAGAGCACCTTCCTGCGCTGCATCAACCAGCTCGAAAGCGTCGATGAAGGCATTATCACCGTCAACGGCGAGATCGCAGGCTATCAGCGCAGGGGGAACAAGCTCTATCCGTTGAGCGACCGCGTTGTGGCGCGCCAGCGGCAGAATGTGGGCATGGTGTTCCAGCGCTTCCATCTCTTCCCGCACAAGACCGTGTTGCAGAACGTGACCGAAGGCCCGATCAAGGTGCAGAAGCGCGACGCCGCCACTGCCCGCAAGGAGGCGCTCGCCCTGCTGGAGCGCGTCGGTCTCGGCCACAGGGCGGACGCCTATCCGGCCGAACTGTCCGGCGGCCAGCAGCAGCGCGTCGCCATCGCCCGCGCACTGGCCATGAAACCACAGGCCATGCTGTTCGACGAGCCGACCTCCGCGCTCGACCCTGAACTGGTGGGCGAGGTGCTGGGCGTCATGAAGGAACTGGCGCGCGCCGGTACCACCATGATCGTCGTCACCCATGAAATCGGCTTCTGCCGCGAGGTGGCAGACCGTGTGCTGTTCATGGACGCCGGCCGCATCGTGGCCGACGGCACACCGGCCGAAATACTCGAAAACCCACAGAATCCCCGCGTCAAGAGCTTCATATCCGCGGTTCTTTGAAAAGACCGCCACAAGAGGAGAACAGAATGAAACATCTTTCGCTTATCGTCTCGGCCCTGGCCGTTCTGGCTGCCGGTCCTGCTCTCGCCGCCGACAACCCGCTTCATCTGAAGAACGAAAAAGAATTGCGCGTGCTGATCAACCCGATCTACCCGCCGA
The DNA here is from genome assembly GCA_001898995.1 of Rhizobiales bacterium 63-22. Lineage (GTDB taxonomy): Bacteria > Pseudomonadota > Alphaproteobacteria > Rhizobiales > Rhizobiaceae > Brucella. The sequence goes on from MKVZ01000009.1 coordinate 45,990, forward strand.
TGGAGTTCATCAATCAGAAAACGGGCGTTCTCGACGGCGTCGATGTCGATCTGGCCAATGCCATCGGCAAGAAGCTCAATCTGGAAGTCCTGTTCGTCAATTCCGCCTTCGCCGAAATGCCGAGCGGTCTTCAGACCGGCCGCGGCGACGTCATCATCTCGGGCATGAGCGACACGGTGAAGCGTCAGCAAACGATGGATTTCGTGGATTACGTCACCACCGGCCCGATCTTCTTCACCACCAAGGCCAACGCCGCGAAATACAAGGTTCCCACCGATCTTTGCGGCAAGAAAATCGCAGGCAGCCGCAGCACCACCTTCCCGGACAACGTGAAGACGTGGAGCCAGGCCAACTGTGTGGCCAAGGGCAAGCCCGCGGTGCAGTTCGAAGGAACGGAAGATTCCAACGCCGCCCGCCTCGGCATGCGCCAGGGCCGCTACGACGCCGTGGTGCAGGGCGTAGAGACCATCGCCTGGCAGATGAAGGTCGAGCCGGACACCTATGTGCTGGTCGGCGACCCGATCCTCACCAACGACGTCTTCGGCATGGGCTTCAAGAAGTCGAACACGGCGCTGCGCGACGCCGTCGCCAAGGCGCTGGACGAACTGATCAAGGACGGCACCTATGGCCAGATCCTCAAGAAATGGGATCTCAACCACAATGCCGTGCAGAAAGCTGTCATCAACGGCGTGAAATAACGCCGGACCGGGCGGCGCCCCGTTCCGCGCCGCCCGGTTCCACCGCGGTTCGATAAAATGCTGAATACCCCTTTCGCTGCCCGGAAGCGCCCCGAATGGCCTTCCGGCAAACGGTCGGCTGTTGCCCTCGCCTTCGACCTCGACGGCCCCACCGGCGACGCCATGCTCGACGGCAGCCTTCCGGGCAACCTGCGCTATTTCACGGAAGGCGCTTACGGCCCGTGGCGCGCACTGCCCCGCCTTCTCGACCTTCTGGCCGAATACGGCCTCGTCGCCACTTTCTTCATCCCCACCTGGGTGGTGGAGCAATGGCCCGCGCGCTGCGAGGCCATCCTTATCGCCGGGCACGAGATCGCCTATCACGGCCATTACCACGAGGTCTTCATCGACTGCACGCCGGACGAGCAGATCGCCATCATGCAGCGCTCGGCGCAAGTGTTCGAAAGCCGCCTCGGCGTGAAGCCGGTCGGCTTCCGCACCCCCTCCGGCGACTGGAGCCCGCACACGGCGAAAATCCTTAAGGAATTCGGCGTGCTTTATTCCTCCTCCATGCGCGGCGACGACCGGCCCTATTTCCATCCCGGCCCGGATGGCGAGCCCGGGCTGGTGGAGATACCCGGCCGCTGGGACATCGACGATTACACCGCGCTGGCCTATTTCGAGGAGCCGGATTTCCCCATCGGACACGACCGCATCGCCGATTTCCGCGCTGTCGAAGCCAACTGGCGCGCGGAGTTCGAGGGTTTCTACCGCGACGGCCTGTGCTGGACCACCATCCTGCATCCGAAAGTGTCAGGCAAGCCGGGCCGGCTCTCCGTCCTGCGCGGGCTTTTCGAGGCGATCCGCGCCCATGACGACGTCTGGGTCGCGCGCGGCCGCGAGATCGCGCAATGGTGGATCGACCGGCACGCCGGCGAAGGAGACGCGCCATGATCCCCGTCTTCCCATGGCCGCAGGGCAAACGCTGCGCCGTCGCCGTCACCGTGCTCTTTGACGACGGCATGGATGCCGTCGCCCGTGCGCCCGACCTCGCCGGCCGCGCCAAGAGCTTTTCCGTCTGGGAATATGGCGCGGCGCGCGGTGTCGAGCGTCTAGGCTCGCTGTTCACCGATCTCGGCGTGAAGACGACATGGTTTGTCCCCGGAGCAGTGGCGCAGAAGCATCGCGACCTCGTCGCCGAAGTCGCCCGCGCCGGGCATGAGATCGCCGCGCGCGGTGTCGACTTCGAGGATTTCTCCGCGCTTGATGCCGCGGCGCAAAAGGAAACGCTGCTGCGCTCCACCGACATTCTGGCCGAGATCGCCGGCCGCCATCCGACCGGCTTCCGCCTGCCGCGCGGATGGTGGCCGCGCCGTTTCGACCGGACGCTCAAGGAAGCGGGCTTCGACTGGTCAGCCTCGCTCAACGGCGACGACGCGCCCTATCTGCATCCCTCCTCGCTCGTGGAAATCCCGGTCCATGTCGAACTGGAGGACCGGCCCTATTTCCAGTTCAATTTCACGCCACCCTTCCCCAAAGGTCTGGGCCGCATCGCCTCTTATGAAGGTGTGCTGCACAACTGGACGGCCGAACTCGACGCCTACCGTCATTATGGCCGCTGCTACGTGTTGCAGGTGCGGCCCGAAATGACCGGCACGCCGGGCCGCATCTTCATTCTGGAAAAGCTGCTGCGCCACATCCTCACCCATGACGACGTGTGGCTCGCCACCGGCGGCGAGATCGCCACATGGGCTGCACAGCACGCGGGGCCGCTCGAAACCGGCCATCCACTGGAGATTTTCGAGCACTACCGCAAGGAGCAGGGCCTTGACTGACCATCCGTCCATGACGCTGGCGCGCAATGTCGCGGCCATGCGCTTCGCCGACTTTCCGGCGGCGACGATCCACAAGACGAAAATCCACATCCTCGATACGCTGGGCGCGGCTATCGCCGGCGGGATCTCGCTCGAAACGCAAACCGTGCTGCGCGCCTTCGGTCTTGCCGATCAAAGCGGCGTGTGCGGCTCGGCACCGGTCTGGGGCACGGCCCTTGCGCTCGACAGCCGCACGGCGAGCTTCATCAACGGCGTCTCGGCCCACGCCTTCGAGCTTGACGATTGCGGCGGCTGCGACCATTCCGGCGCGGTCGTCCTGCCTGCGGTTGTGGCCGCGCTCGGCGACATCCGCGAGGCCGTCACGGGCCAACATTTCCTCACCGCCGTCATCGCCGGCTACGAGGTCGGGCGGCGCGTGCTAGAAGCCTGCGGCGGCTACGAAAGTTTCAATGGGCTGGGCTGGCACTCCACCGGCGTCTGCGGCGCCTTCGGCGCGGCGTCGGCTGTGGGCGCACTGCACGGCTTCGACGCGAAGCGGCACGCCTCGGCGCTCGGTGTCGCCTGCTCCTACGCCGGCGGCACATGGGCCTTCATCCACGACGGCAGCCAGACGAAGAAACTGCACGCCGGCCGCGCCGCCGAAGGCGGCCTTTCCGCCGCGCGTCTCGCCGCCGCCGGTCTCGACGGCCCGCTGTCGGTGTTCGATGCTTCGGGCTGGGGCAATTTCTTCGCCACCTTCGCGCGCGGCGAGGCCGACGAAAATCTGCTTAGCGCCGATTTCGGCCAGTTCTGGCGCATCAACCGCTGTTCGATCAAGCCCTACGCCACCTGCCGCGGCACGCATTCGGCCGTGGACGCGGTGGAAAAAATGCTGGCCGGGCACGGCTTCGCGCCGAGCGATATCGCCCGCATCGACGTCGGCATGAGCGCGTTTCAGGCCGGCATGTGCGGCGGCAAGACCATTGCCAGCCGCGCCGACGCGCAGATGAGCCTGCCCTATGCGCTCGCCGCACGGCTGGAATACGGCAAGGTCGGCCTCGATGAACTCGAACGCGCCGCATGGTCGGCCCCGGCCATCGCACGCTGGCTGGCGCTCACTCATGTGGAGGTCGATCCTGCCATGGAAGCGGAGGCGGAGCCGGCGGTGACGCTCACGCTCAGCGATGGCCGCGCCTTCCGCGAGACGGTGGAATTTCCGCTCGGCAGCAGGGAGAACCCGATGAGCGACGCGGCGGTGATCGCCAAGTTCATGGCGCTGGCCGGACGCGTCCTGCCCGAAGAACGCTGCCGCGAAATCCGCGATTTCGTCATGGCCCTCGACACGATCCCCGACGCCCGGCGCCTTCCCGTTCTTCTCTCCCGACCGGCAAAGAACTGAACCGAATTTCACAGGAGCGAACCCTCATGTCGTCAGCCCCAGCCCCGTCAACCGGGGAAAAGACCTGGTCCCCGCTTTTCAAGGAACCCGTATCGGCGGATTTCCGTGATTTCCACGAATGCCTCGATCAGGACAAACGCATCGCGCTTTACGACGTGGCCGGCTCGCAGGTCCATGCAGACATGCTGGCACGCGCCGGCATCATCTCGCAGGCCGACAACGCCGCGATCCAGAAGGGCCTCGCCGCCATTGCCGATGAAATGCGCGACGGTTCCTTCGAATGGAAAAAGGAACTTGAGGACGTCCACATGAACGTGGAGCAGCGGCTCACTGCTCTTGTCGGCGACGCCGGCAAGCGCCTGCACACCGCCCGCTCGCGCAACGACCAGAACGCCACCGATGTGCGGCTTTATGCCCGCGCCGAACTCGACGCGCTGGCCGAAGAGATCAAGGTGCTGATCTCCTCCTTCACCGATCTGGCCGAAGAGCACGCCGACACCATCATGCCCGGCTTCACCCATTTGCAGGTGGCGCAGCCGATCACCTTCGGCCACCACATGATGGCCTATGCTGAAATGTTCCTGCGCGATCTGGAGCGCGTGCGTCAGGCCCGCGCGCGGCTCAATTATTCGCCGCTCGGCGCGGCAGCGCTTGCCGGCACCGGCTATCCGATTGACCCCGAATACAGCGCCGCCGCACTCGGCTTCGACGGTGTATGCCGCAACTCGCTCGATGCCGTTTCGGATCGCGACTATATCTGCGATATCTGCAATGCCGGAGCGGTGATCATGATGCACCTGTCGCGCTTCTGCGAGGAAGTCATCCTCTGGTGCACGCCCATGTTCGACTTCATCGAGGTGGGTGACGCTTTCTGCACCGGCTCGTCGATCATGCCGCAGAAGCGCAATCCCGACCTCGCCGAGCTGGTGCGCGGCAAGGCGGCGCGCGTGATCGGCAATCTCGCCTTTGCCGCGACACTCAACAAGAACCTGCCGCTCGCCTTCAACAAGGACCAGCAGGAATGCAAGCCGCCGCTGACCGACACGCTGGAGACGGTGCGCGGCGCGGTGACAGTGGTGGCGCAGATGAACCGCACCATCAAGGTGCGCAAGGAAAACATGCTCGCCGCGGCCGACAAAGGCTATTCCACCGCTACCGACCTCGCCGATTATCTGGTGCGGGCGGGCGTCGCCTTCCGTGACGCCCATCACGCGGTGGCCGCTATTGTCGGCCATGCCCGCGAAAAAGGCGTGGCGACGCTGGCCCAGCTTCCACTGGAAGATATGCGCCGCTTCTCGACGGCCATCGGCGAAGATGTCTATGATGTGCTGACGGTGGAGGGATCGATAGCGAGTCGCGACCACACCGGCGGAACCGCGCCAGCGCAGGTGCGCCGCGCCATCGGGATCGTGCGCAGTCTGTTGCGCTGAAAGGATGAAACATGGAACGCACGGTTTATCTCAACGGCGAATTCCTTCCCGAAAACCGTGCGAAACTGTCCATCTTCGACCGCTCCGTCCTGTTCGCGGACGCGGTCTATGAAGTGACCTGCGTGATCGGCGGGCAGCTTCTCGACTTCATGGCGCATATGGAGCGGCTGAAATCCTCGCTGTCGAAACTGGACATGCGTTATACCGTCGACACGGACCGGCTTCTCGACGCCCACCGGCGGCTCGTCGCCGGGAACGGCATCGTCAACGGCGTGATCTATCTGCAAGTGTCGCGCGGGGCCGTCGACCGGGATTTCCGCTATAGCAACGATCCCGAGCCCACGGTCTTCGCCTTCACGCAACCCTTGCCGCGCAATCCGCTCGAAACGCTGGAGCGCCGCCTGAAACTGATCGCCGTCCCCGAAGGCCGCTGGAACCGCCTCGACATCAAGACGACGCAGCTTCTCTATTCCTCCCTTGCCAAGACGCAGGCGCTGGAAGCCGGTGCGGACGACGCCGTCTACCTGAAGGACGGGCGCGTGACCGAAGCGACGGCGTCCAATTTCTTCATCGTCACGCACGACGACAAGCTCGTCACATGTCCGCTCGACGGCTCCATTCTGGCGGGCATAACCCGGTCGCTGTTCCTCAAGGTGGCGCGGGAAAACGGGATCGCCGTCGAGGAACGCACCTTCACGCTGGAGGAAGCCTGTGAGGCGCAGGGAGCCTTCATCACTTCGGCGACCAATTTCGGAACGCCGGTGACGCAGATCGACGGCAGGACGATCTCCGATGGCCCCGGCGCGCTGCTGACCCGGCTGCACCGGCTCTACGTGGAAAACGTTCCGAGGCTGTAAGGCGCACATTCAACGAAGATGTTTTCTCGTCGTGTGCTTGACTTCGAGGTCGTTAGACAAGCCCCACGGTCCCGGTTCGCGGCCGATGCCGTTTGCCTTGAAGCCGCCCCACGAAGTCTCGACAAAAATCGCCTGCGGGTGTCGATCCACACATGGCCTACGCCGACCATCGCTGCAACCAGCCCGAAACCGTTTCTGAAACGGCGGCCCTTGCTGCAAGGGCCGCCTGATCATATCCCGTGTCGGATCAGAACGGGAACTGGCTCAGATTTTCCGGCGTCACGATCTTTGCCGGTCCGAGGATGACTTCGCCGTTCTTCCCGACCTTGTACTCGCCCAGCTTGCCGGCCTTGAATGTTTCGCCTTCCTTGCCGCTGATCTCGCACTTGGCGAGTGCCTGCGCCGCATAATAGGTCAGATAGCCGAGGTCCGACACGTTCCACCAGATATCCTGCGCGGAACCGGACTTGATATATTTGGCCAGAAGCGTCGCCGGTCCGACGCCGGTCAGCTTCACCTTGCCCAGCAGGCCGGCCTGCTCGAGCGCGCGCGCCGCGGCGGGCAGGCCGATGCCGGCGGGAATGATGATCGCCTTCAGCTTCGGGAACGCCTGCACCAGACCGATGGCCTGCTGCTGATTGACCTGCTCGCTCTCCTCGCCGTAAGCGATCTGAACCAGCTTCATCTTGGCATAGTTCGGATCGCTCTTCAGCTCGCTCTTCATCTGGGCGATCCACATATTCTGATTGGTCGCCGTCGGGGTCGAAGACAGGATCGCGAATTCGCCCTCGCCGCCCATCAGGTCATGGGCGCTCTGCAGCATCATATGCGCGAGGCTGTGGCTGTCGGCCTGATTGATGAACAGCGACCGGGCGGCGGTCTGCACGTCGGAATCGTAGGAAATGACCTTGACGCCGTTGGCACGCGCGCGCTTCAGCGCCGGAGCGACGGCGTTGGCGTCGTTGGCGGAAATCGCGATCACACCGACTTTCTTGGCGACGAGGCTGTTGATGAAGTTCACCTGCGCTTCGGCCGTACCCTGCGACGGAGCGACCTGTATGACGGTGCCGCCGATTTCCTTCTGCGCGGCGTCGGCGCCCGTCTTGGCCGCCTTGAAATAGGGGTCCGTATCGAGCTTGGGCAGGAGCCCGACCGTCACCGGCTCCTTCGAGCAGCTGTCGGCCGCATAGGCGGTAAGGTGCAGCGGAAACAACACCGCCGTCGTCAGCAGCGCTATCTTCAATGTCTTCATGAGTCTGTTCTCCTCCAGAGTTTGGGTATCGGGATAATCAGTTCGAGAGTTCCGCGCCGACCTTGTTTTCTCTCCGCGCGGGCGGAAAGAAATACAGCATCACCGCTTTCGAGAAATTGCTGAGCAGCAGCGAACCTATGAGCAGAAGGCCGATCACCATGCTCTGCTCGTCGCCGCCGACATTCATGAGGCTGAGAATGTTGCGAATGACCGAGATCAGGATCAGCGCCAGAATGACGCCGGTCAGGCGCCCCTTGCCGCCGAACACGCTAACACCGCCGAGCAGGACGATGGTGATCACGTCGAGTTCCATAAGCAGGCCGTTGTCGGCGCGCGCATTCGACAGGCGGGCCGTATAAACGACCGCCGCGATGGCGCAAATCGCGCCGGTCAGCACGAAAAGACCGAACACGATCCGCTTCGTCGCAATGCCGGAATAGGTCGAAACCTCGGGGCTGCCCCCGACCGCATAGATGCGCTTGCCGATCGTCATGCGCTGGAGCGCCACAGCCATGACGGGCGCCAGCACCAGAAACGGAACGATGACCCAGGGGATCATCGTGTCGGGAATGTTGTTGATGCCGAAATTCACCAGCGAGTCGGGCAGGACATTGATCGAGCCGGATCCCAGCAGGATATATCCGATGCCCCGATACATCGCCAGCGTGCCGAGCGTGACCACCAGCGACGACAGCCGGAAATAGGCGACGAGATAGCCGTTGAAGGCGCCGAGCACCGCCCCGGCGATCGTCGTGAGCACGATAGCGGGCAGAAGCGGCATTCCCGCCTGTATCATCAGGCCGAACATGACGCTGGTGAGACCGAGAATGGAGCCGACGGAAATATCGATCTCGCGGGTGATGATCAAAAGCGTCATCGGCAGCATGATCAGCGCGCGCTCGGCCGCGCTCGCCATCATGGTGGAAAGATTGAACGCCGTCAGGAAATCGGGGCTGAGCCACGCGCCCACCGCGAAGGCGATGATGCAGGCGCAGGTGAGCAGCAGATCCCAGGAGTCGATCAGTTTGAGTTTGCCCAGCATGATGCCGCTCCTCAATGTTTACCGGCGCGCAGAGAGCGTTTGACGATGATGGCGTCGATGGTGATCGCCGCGAGGATGACCAGCCCGTAGACGGCTTGCAGCCATAGCGGATCGACACGCACCAGCGTCAGGCCGTTGCGGATGACGAGCAGCGTGATCGCGCCGAGCGCCACGCCGAACAGCGTTCCAGCGCCGCCGCGAATGGCAACACCGCCGACCACCGCCGAGGCGATCACAGTCAATTCATAGCCCGACGCCATGCGCGCATCGACCGTCGCATAACGCGAGGCGAAGAGCACGCCGCACAGGCCGGCCAGAAGGCCGCTGACGCCGAAGGCCGTGAAGATGCGCGTTTTCACCGGTATGCCGATCAGCGCAGCGCCGTCGGGATTGGACCCCGTGGCGAACAGTTCGCGCCCTATCGTCGTGCGGTTCAGCATGAAGGAGGCAATGATCATGATCGCCACGACGATGATCACCACCAGCTTGACGCCGAATATGTCGAGGCCCGTCATGTCGAGCCATGCCGCCGGCACCTGCTCGGCGTTGATCTGGTTGCCGCCCGCCCACAGACTGTCGAAGCCGCGAAACAGCGAAAGCGTCGCCAATGTCGCCACGATGGCGGGAATGCGCCCAAACGTGATGATCGCGCCGTTGAACAGGCCGGCCGCGACGCCCACGGCGCATCCCACGGCAATGCCGCCCGCCACGCCTATCGACGGATAGGCGGCAAGGGCGCTCGCCGACATATAGGCGGAAAGCCCGATGACGGAGCCGATGGAAAGGTCGATACTGCGCGTCAGCAGCACGAGCATCTCACCGAGCGCGGCCAGCATCAGCAGGCTGGCATCCATCGAGACGGAAGTGAGGTTGGCCGCGCTGAAAATGCGCGGATTGATCAGCGCCACGGGAATCACGATCGCAGCAATGGCGCCGACCAGTCCGATCTCGCGGCGCTTGAAGATGCTCGTCCAGCCCGGCCGGGCCTGCACGAGCGCATCGCCCGGATGGTGATGGCGCGTGCCGTCGTCGTCGGCCGTCGCCGCGGCCAGCACGGCTTCCTGCGTCGTTTCACCGCCTTTGAACTGCGCCGTCATCTCGCCTTCGCGCAGCACGATGATCCGGTTGCACATGCCGAGCAATTCCGGCATCTCGGAGGAAATCAGCAGAACCGCCATGCCGTTGGCCGCCAGATCGGCGATCATCGACTGAACCTCGGCCTTGCTGTTGACGTCGATACCTTGCGTCGGCTCGTCGAGAATGAGAATGCGCGGATTGGTGGCCAGCCATTTCGCGATGACCACCTTCTGCTGGTTGCCGCCCGAAAGCTCCTTCACCTGCTGGTCGTATTCGCGGTAACGCAGGGACATGCGCTTCAATTCGTCGCCGACCATCGCGATGGCGCTGCGGCGCTGATAGAACCCGCGCGACGATATCCGGTCCAGAATCGCCAGATCCGCATTGTCGAGGATCGAGAAATCCATGATCAGGCTTTGCCCGAGCCGGTCCTCCGACACATAGGCTATGCCCGCATCGATGGCCTGCTGTGCGTTTGCGAAGGTCACCGGCTTGCCGTCGAGCAGGATTTCGCCGGAATTGGGCCGGTCGATCCCGAACAGGCAGCGCGCGATTTCGGTGCGGCCCGAACCGACGAGACCGCCAAGCCCGACGATCTCTCCCGCGCGGACCTGAAAGCCGATATTACGGAAGGCCCCGGCCCGGCTGAGGTTGCGGGCCTCGATCAGCACCTCGCCGAATTGCGTCGGCCGGTCGGGATAGGTCGCGTTCAGTTCGCGCCCCACCATCATCTTGATGGCGCTTTCGCGCGTGATTTCGGAAATATGGGCGGTTCCCACCATCCGGCCGTCGCGCAGCACCGCCACGCGGTCGGCGATGGTGAAAATCTCGTCCATCCGGTGGCCGACGAACATCATGGCGACACCGTGCGCGCGCAGATTGTTGACAACCTCGAAGAGCTGCTGCACCTCCCGCTGCGAGAGGGCCGCCGTGGGCTCGTCCATGATCAGCACGCGCGCATCGAGCGACAGCGCGCGGGAAATTTCCACCAGTTGCTGTTCGGAGGTCGAAAGATCGCCAAGCCGCAGGTCCGGCGAAGCGTCGAGACCGACCATGGCCAGGATGCGGCTCGCCTCGCTGCGCATGGCGGCGGCATCGATAAGGCCGCCCGCGCCCTTCGGGGCATGGCCGATGAAAATATTCTCGGCCACGCTCAGATCGGGAAACAGGCCGGGATGCTGGTGCATCACGGCGATGCCCATGCGTTGGGAATCGGCCGCCGAATGGAAGGAAACGGGCTTGCCGTCGACCTCGATCACGCCAGTGCTTGGCGTATAGACGCCCGCGAGCAGCTTGACGCAGGTGCTCTTGCCGGCGCCGTTTTCACCGAGCAGGGCCAGAACCTCTCCGGCGCGGAGACTGAAGGAAACGCCCTCGACGGCGACTGTACCGCCAAAAACCTTTGAAACGTCGGTCAGCCTGACGATTTCAGCGCCTTGAGCAGCGACTGCCTTTGCCGAATCCTGACGCTCGCGCGTTTCGTGCATCGTGTCTCCTCCCCGAGCCAGTCAGCCTGACGTGGCGCGACGAAAGACCGATCGCCGCCCATTTATTTAAATCGATTAATAATCCACTAATCGGGCCTCGTCAAACGCAATATAATGTTCGAATGATAACAAAACGGGACACAATCTTACATCGTTATTGTCGATCACAGAGCGTCACCCACTCCCGGCCGCAGGGTGGCAGTGCCGTCATTCCCGTCTTGATGTGGTGGATTTGCAGTTGCCGTCCTTTGGACGGTATCAGCCGCCATTGTCGGGGTGGCCATACTGCACGACCTGCACCTTCTCCCTGGTGATGAGGCAACTGCTGGCCATCTTCTTCACTTCAGGGATGAGGCGCTCGATCTTGTCCGGCGCATCGACGATCTCGACCACGATGGGCAGATCCTGAGACAGACGCAGGATCTTCGCCGTGTGGAGCACGCTGGAATGACCGAAACCGAGCGGCCCGCGCAGGACGGTCGCGCCGGCCATCTGCATTTCGCGCGCCCTGGCGACGATTGCCTCGTAGAGGAGTTTCCCGTCCTCCGTCTCGTCTTCCTCGCCGAAAAAGATGCGTAGCAATGTGCATTCTTCAGGCAGTTGCATCGTCTTTCTCCCATTTTACCGATTGATGCGCTGTGCAATGAGATATCCGATCGCTGCGGACAGAAGCGAACAGCAGACCAATGCGCACAGATAGAATATGGCGAGGGGAATATTGCCTTTCAAAACAAGCATGAATGTGTCGAGGCTCATGGAGGAAAAGGTGGTGAAACCGCCGCAAAGTCCGCCCATCACGAATTGCCGCTGCGCCGGACGCACGAACCAGCGGCCGTCCGGCCCGGTGAGCGTGGCGAAGAACATGATGACGAACGAGCCAACGATGTTGACGAAAGTTGTTCCCCACAGCGAACTTGCGCCCAGCACCACGACAATGAACCAGCCGGAGAGGAAACGCAGGAAACTGCCGATCGCGGCGCCGATCCCCACGGCGAAATAGACGCGGGTATTTTCTCTCTGCAGCCAGTTTCTCATGTCAGGCGGCCCGTTGCCCAGAACACCACGCCATAGCCCACCGCGACGGCGAGAACGCATGAAAGTGCGGACGCCACCACGTTGAACAGCGCAGCCTTTCTTTCCCCGTCCAGCATCAGATTGAGGCTTTGAAGGCAGAAGGAAGAGACGGTGGTGTAGCCGCCCATGATGCCGACCAGCACGAACCCGCGAAACGTGGTCGTGGCATAGAAACCGCCGAGCGATGCACCGAGCGCGAACATCATGCCGATCGCCGCCGCGCCGCTCACATTGACGATGAAAGTACCCCACGGAAAGGTTTCACCGACCCTGCGCGCCATGAAACCGGAGATGAAGAACCGCAGGATACCGCCGATGAAACCGCCGGCCATGACGAGAAGAGAGGTTTCGATATCCATACGATACCCGCAGCTATCCCGGTCTCCCGGATCGGAAATTACATGGCCTGACGGTTCCGTCCTCGCGCCCTGTCAGGCGAGGCCTTCTTCCTTCATCGCCTTCTGCGCGGCCGGACGCGCAAACACGCGCTCGTGCAGTTTCAGCGCCTTCGGATAGGCGCCAAGGTCCAGCTTCATGGCCACGCCCCAGCCGATGACCACCGCCGCATAAGCGTCTGGCTGGGTGAACTGCGCGCCGAGCCAGTAGTCGTGATTGCCGGAGAGCATGGCCTCCAGCTGGCCCATGCGGCGGTTCACGCCCGCGAGTACGGCAGCCTTCGCCTCTTCCGTCAGGTTCGGCGCGAACAGGCCGCCGAAGGCCGAGTGCAGATCGCCGCAAAAGCCGAGCGCTTCCTGAAGCCGGGCGCGCTCCAGCGAACCATAGGCGGGCTTGAAGGCCGCGACGTCGCTGTGATCGCCGATATATTGCATGATAGCCGCGTTCTGGGTGATGACTACGCCCGGCTCTACCTCCAGCGCCGGCACCGCGCCACGGGGATTGATCGCCAGAAAATCCGCCTGATGGTCGGTCTTCTTTGTCTTGAGGTCCACCGCCTCCACCGTATAGGCGAGACCGGTTTCGGCAAGCACGATATGCGGCGCGAGAGAGCAAGCGCCTGCCTTGTAATAGAGTTTCATGGTAATCTCCGGCTATGTGGCAGGTATAGTACGGAGGATTTTTATCCATTTCAAAAAATGGAGGCAATGAAACAAAACGGGCCACACTTTTTTGTGTAGCCCGAAATGGAAACAGAGGACCGATACGGCGATCAGAACAGCGAAGCGATGCGCGACGTCCGCGACGAAGGCATATGCGCCACCACCACCAGCTTGGTCACCTCGCCCCGCTTGAAGGCGGTGAGGAAGCGGTTGTAATCCTTGAAAACGACGCAGCCGTTGGAATCGCCCCTGTTGCGCAGCATGAAAGTATGCGCCAGCAGGCCGTCGCGGTTATAGAGATTGGCGCCATCGACCGGGGTCAGGCGGATGGCCTGAACGCCGTGGAAACGCGATTCACGCAGGCGCAGATCATAGGTATGCGGTGGCGTGGGGCCACGGTTCTTCTGGTTCACATAGCGCGGGTTGTCGCGCATGTAGCCCATGCCGGAATGGGCCTCCAGCCGCTCGCCGTTGGGCATATAGACCGTGGCGGCCGAAATATCGTAAATCGCGACCCGATCGCGATGACGGGTGAAGGTCGAGCCGAACAGGCGCGACTGCGGCGAGGAATCCGTGTCGCCGCTTTGCGGTGCGTAGGCAAGCTGTGTCCGGGCCTGCGGCGCCGGCGTCGACGCCTTTCCGAACAGCGAGGTACGCACGGGCGCTGCCGGTACGGGCGCCGGCGCAGCAGGGCGCACCACCGGTTCGATCCGCGCCGTCTCGGTGCGCGGCAGTTCGGTGCGTGCAGCGCGCAGTCGCGGCCTTTCGCCGGGCAAAGGCACGCCGTCGGGCAGAAGCAGGCCGTTGCTGTCGCCATCGTCGCTGTCATCGTCATCGGCCAGCGCCGATTTCGCATCCGGCGATGGCTGGGGAACCGGAATGGCATTGCCGACGGGCAAGGTCGGATTCGCCGCACCGTCGGAATCGTTGCCGTCGCCGTTCTTTGCCAGCGGTTGCAGCTTCGACAGAGCGACCACAGCCGCCGGCACCATCGTCGTCGCCTCGGCATAGCCGAGCGCCGGAGAGCCGCCGGGAGAACCCGCCGGTTGCGGCGCAGCCGCAGCGAGCGTCGTCCCCGCATCGGGACGCCGGACACGGTCGCTGCGCGGCTCCACCAGCGAAGCCGTCTGGACAGGTTTGTCCTCGATCACGGAATCAGGGCCGATATCGGCGATGACCGGCTCGGAACCCGAGGTTCCGTTGCGCCGCCAGTCGAGATTGGAATAGGCGGAATCTGCGGTATAGGCGGCGATGAAGCTCTGCCGCATACGGCGCGCCGGCTCGCGGCTCTGGTCCACCACCGCCAGCATGTCCGGCATGGCCGAAGGCACGCGATGCATGACAGGCGCGGAAGGCGCGAACGAGGGAATCACGGTCGGCAGCATTCCGAGCGCGGCCGTCGCCACGCCAGCCGCAACGACGCCCGCCGTGGCGAACACCGCCGCGCGCGCAAAACCTTTCAGGCCTGATGAAAGCCCGTCGCCGTTACGCATAGGCCCACCACCATAGATTTCCGTCACACACGCCATATTACCGAACCCGACTGGAACCCGACCGAGGCGGTTCCGGTTTCACCACAGGCGCCAAAGCCGCACCGCGTTTTCCCCGGAACGTTCTCGCAATCTTCGCCTCGCACGCCACTCCGGCAGAAAAACGGAAAGGTCGTGGCGAAGCCATGATTGCGGAAGCCAGACATAGAATGACCACTTATGGTAACCAAAGTCTTTACAGGAGTCGTAGACGAAAGAGAATTCCAAAATTTCCTGAATCCCATCATGCCGTCAGAAGATAGGCGTCCTGCACCATGGGCGGAAACTCCGGTCCCTCGAAGGCGACGCGGTTGCGGCCCCGGTTCTTGACACGCATCAGGGCGATATCGGCGCGGGCCGCCGCCTCCCACAGGGGTTCGCCGCGGCGCACCATGGCGACGCCCATGCTGCATGTGACGCGCCGGTCCTTCGGCAGCATCGCGAACACATGGCACGACAATTGTTCGCAAAGAATCCTGCCGAATGTCACGCAATCCCCGGCGCCGCCCCTCACCAGAAGCACGAACTCCTCGCCGCCGACGCGCCCGATGAGCGTGTCGGGTGGGCAGAGCTGCCGCAGAAGACGGGCGAACTCCACCAGCACGCCGTCGCCAGCCGCATGGCCGAACTGATCGTTGATCGCCTTGAAACGATCAAGGTCGGCAATGATGATGCCATGCTCGCCGCGCCGCGCATCGGCAAGGCACACCTCCGCATGCCGTTCCAGCCCGCGCCGATTGAGCAGGCCAGTCAGGGGATCGGCATCGCGCTCGGCCTGCAATTCGTGGATCAGGTCGACCGTGCTGATGATCAGGATCACGAGCCCGATGAACACGCCGAGGAAGGAACCGGCGAACATCACGCCCTGCCAGTAGGGCGTCCCGATCAGGTCGGCGGGCCGGGCGATCTCGGGAGGAATCCGGAGAGCCAGCACCGCCTGCACGAAGAATAGCAGCGAGAAAAGCACAACCGTGACGTACAGTACGCGCTCGGGCCAGCTTCGCAGCGCCATCGCGCGCGCCTGCACGCAAAGCAGCGCATAGAGCAGGCCGAGCCCCAGATCGACCACGGGCGCGGTCTGGGCGTATCCCCCGCCATTGGCCATGAAATAGGCTATGGCGCAGAGCACGCCGGCACATATGAGGACACCGGCAGAGCGAAAATAGCGCTGGCCCAACCGTTCCATCACCGCCTCGCAGAACAGGAACGCACCGCCGAGATAGAAGACCGTGGAGATCGTCAACGTCACATTCATCCGATCGAAGATCAGCGACACCGATGTCAGAAGGCCGGTCCCGAAACTGGCGAAGCCAAGCCCCATGATCAGCAAATGCCGGCGCTTCATGCCAAGTGCCCAGACACCCAGCATCGTCACAGCGAAAAGCAGAACGATCAATGGCGGAATGAATCGCACGCAGGAATCCCGGAAAATAAAACCACCGACAACTTATTGGGGTGGCAGACTGTATACCAGATACTACCCTAAAGCAAAGGGGCAGCCGTACAAATCGCCGGGAACGGCGCAGGCCCGTGGCGACCGGAAGGACCACCGGGAAATCCGTTTCCGACGGTGGGCCCATCGCGTAAGGCATTCGACAGTCACGGCTTTTCCTTCCCGACAGCGGCACCGGGCAGCCGGTCCGCGATCATGCGTCCGATGGCCCCCGATGCGGCGGCACCGCATCGCAAGGGCATTGCAGGGGCATCACCGCGCCACAATCCGGTGCGACGATTACCTGTTACTAATGTCGATCCGGCCTTGGTCGCCGCCGCGCGAAATGGCATCCTGAAGCCGAAGTCCGAATCCCCCGATGCGGAGAAATTCCATGCGCCACCAGTTCGACCTTTTCGCCCTTCCGTCCGCGGATGGGCCTGAACAGGCCGATCAGCGCCCTGCCCGCGCGAGGGTCCGCGCTGTTCCGCAACCCGACGAAGCGGAAATGGTGCAGCGGCTGAAGGAAAGCGGGCGCTATCGCATCCTGCGGCGGCTCGATCCGGCGCCCGTGGTGCCCGACGCCGACAGGGTCGCCTTTCCGCGCCTCGGCGTCATCGTGGATACGGAGACGACCGGCCTCGACGCGACCAAAGACGAAGTCATCGAGATCGGCGTGGTCGCCTTCCGCTATGCCGATGACGGCGCGATCGGCGATGTCTGCGCCACGCTCGGCGCGTTGCAGGAACCGTCGAAGCCGATCCCGGCCGATATTACCCGCATCACCGGCATTACCGATGCAATGGTGAAGGGCCAGCGGATTCCGCTCGGCGAACTGGAGGCCATGATCGGCGAGGCCGATCTGATCATCGCTCACAATGCCGGTTTCGACCGCCCGTTCTGCGAACGGCTTTCGCCGGTCTTCGCGAACAAGCCATGGGCCTGCTCGGTGAAGGAGATCGACTGGACCGCACGCGGCTTCGAGGGCACCAAGCTCGGCTATCTGATCGGCCAGAGCGGCTATTTCCACAATGGTCACCGCGCCGAGGACGACTGTCAGGCGCTGCTCGCGATCCTGAAGGAGAAGTCCGGCAGCGAAACGCCCTTCGCCGAACTCCTGAAGGCGAGCCGGCGCACGTGTCTGCGCATCTATGCCGAGAACAGCCCGTTCGAGATGAAGGACCGGCTGAAGGCGCGCGGCTATCGCTGGTCGGACGGCAGTGACGGCAACCCGAAGGCATGGTGGACCGAGGTCGGCGAGGACGAACTCGCCGCCGAACGCGATTATCTCGCCATGGAAATCTATGGCCGGCGCGAAGCCGATCCGCTGATCCAGAAACTGACGGCTTCGGATCGATACAAAGCGCGTGCGCCGCTGCGCCCGCGCAGATGAGAATCCGTACACGATGACGTTATCCACGCTGCCGGAACCCCTTGTCCGGCAAATGAATTCAGGCGACGTGATTTCCCTGCCCTGCTCTTCCGGGTATGGTTGCCCGGTACATCGTTCAATTCGCGGCGCGAGCACCGCCGCTCTTCATCCAGCAGGCCGATGAAATGAAGCATGAAACAGCCATCGGGGAAGGCGCTGCCGCCGCCGCACCGGACGGCTTGCCCAAGCCGCGAATCTATTGGGCATGGGCCACCCTGATGGTCGGGCTGACGCTGGCCGTCATCGACGGTACCATAGCCAATGTCGCCCTGCCGACCATCGCCGCCGATTTTTCGACCGCCCCCGCCGCCTCCATCTGGATCGTCAACGGTTACCAGCTTGCGATCGTCGTCACCATGCTGCCGCTGGCGGCTCTCGGCGAAATTCACGGCTATCGCCGCATCTATCTGGGCGGCGTCGTGGTTTTCACGCTAGCCTCCGTCGCCTGCGTGCTTTCGCGTTCGCTGGAAATGCTCACCCTCGCCCGCATCGTGCAGGGCCTCGGCGCGGCGGGCCTGATGAGCGTCAACGCGGCACTGCTGCGCTATACCGTTCCGCACGCCCGCTTCGGTACGGCGATCGGCCTCAACGCGCTTTTCGTCGCGCTGTCCTCCACCATCGGCCCGACGCTCGCCGGCATCATGCTCTCCTCGCTGAGTTGGCCGTGGCTCTTCGTCATCAACATTCCGCTCGGCATCGCGGCCATCGCCATGGGGCTGCGCAGCCTGCCGGAAAACGAAGGCTCGGCCCGCCCTTTTGACACACTGAGCGCCTTGCTGAGCGCGCTCGCCATCGGGCTGCTGGTGACGAGCATCGACAGCGCGGGCAACCGGATCGGCACGGGCATCGTGGCGTTGCAGGCGGGGGCCTGCATTGTTTCCGCCGTACTCCTGACGCGCCGTTCGCTGCGCATGAAAGATCCGCTGCTCCCGCTCGACCTGTTGCGGATTCCCGTTTTCACCCTGTCGATCTGCACCTCGATCATATCGTTCCTGGCGCAGTTGATGGCTTTCATCTCGCTGCCCTTCCTGTTCCAGAACGTGTTCGGTTTCCCGCCGATAAAGGTAGGCTTCCTGATGATGCCCTGGCCCATCGCGCTGGCACTGGTGGCACCGATATCGGGCAAGCTTTCCGACCAGCATTCGCCGGCGATCCTCGGCCTCATCGGTCTGCTTATCTTTGCGGCCGGGCTGGCGCTGATCGGCATGCTGCCGCAAAATCCCACCGTTGCCGACATATGCTGGCGGATGGCGGTCTGCGGCGTCGGTTTCGGCCTGTTCCAGCCACCCAACAACCGCATGATGATCAGTTCCACACCACGTGCGCGCAGCGGCGCGGCCAGCGGCATGCTGGGCACGGCGCGCCTGCTCGGTCAGTCGCTCGGCGCGGCCCTCGTCGCCTTCCTGCTGTCGCAATGGGGCGTGGAGGGTATACCGCATATCCTTGTTATCGCGGCTGGTTTTGCGCTGTTCGCTTCGCTCATCAGCCTTTCGCGGCTCGGCCGCTGACGGGCCGACAGGGAATGAATCGCCCTTTCGAAAGAAAGGCGTAGGGAAGCGATAAACCCTATTGCAATCGACAGATTGTTGGTCCATATAGCGCGGGCCTGACGGCGACCGCTTCCGGTGGAAGCATCGACTGGCGCGAGCGGGTGTAGCTCAGGGGTAGAGCACAACCTTGCCAAGGTTGGGGTCGAGGGTTCGAATCCCTTCGCCCGCTCCAGTTTGCCAAAATTCAGGCATCAAAATCCCGGCTTCGTCCGGGATTTTTGCTTTTCAGGATCATCGAAATTATTGAAACTGGATAGGTCCGAAAAGGTTGCGATCATAAACTCCCGCGACCTCGGCAAAAGGAGTGCCGCGGCGATGCCCGATCTAAGCCCGCGGAACATGCGGCTCGCTTCCGGATATTGCGACACGGCTCGACGATCAAAAGAACCGTGAGGGCCTGAAGTTTTCGAGCGCCTTCTCCGGCGCTCCACCGGCAAGCTCCGCGGCCACCACCCGACCAAGCCATGGGGCGAGCGTGACACCGCTATGCGTGACCGCCGCGTAATAGCCGTCGATGCCGGGGAGCGGCCCCACGGCGGAAACGCCGTCGCCGGGAATGGCGCGCAGCGCAAGGCGCATTCCTTCCGCAGATGCACCCAGGAGATCGGGGTAAAGGCGGGCAGCCCGGGCGATGACCGCATCGGCTACGGGCCGAACCTCCTCCTGCGGGCTCTCCAGCGTGAATTTCGCCTCGTCATGCTCGCTTTGAAGCATGATCCTGCCCGCGCCGTCGGGACGGAAATTCACGCCGGAGGTGCGGATGACGCGGCGGACGCCGGAGGCGGCAGGCCTCGTGACCACGAGCAGGCCAACTGTCGGCGCAAGCGGAAACGAAAGGCTGGCGTCCTGACCAAGATCGTTTGCCCAGCGGCCCGTACAATTGACGACGACGTCACCTTCGATGGTCATGCCGGATTGCGTCCTGATACCTGTAACCCGCGTCCCGCGCAGAACGATCCCTGTAACGGTTTCGCGGCGGAGAACGGCGCCCAGCTCCCGCGCCCGCCGGAGGAAGAATTCGATATAGACGGTGGGGTCCACCCACCCCTCGTCGGGGAAATATGCAATCCTTGCATCGCCGGAGGCACCATCCGCCAGTGCCGGTTCGAGCCTGTGAAGCTCGTCGCGCGAAATCCATTCGGCCGGATAGCTCCAGTCGTTGAGGCGCTCCATGCGTTCGGACAGTTCGGCCGCTTCCACGGCGTCGCTCCTCCATTCGACCGCGCCACCACCGTGATACCAGGGCCGCACACCGAATTCGTTCCCGAGCGCCCGGTGAGCGCGCATGCCGAGCATGTTGATATGATAATAATCGTAGGGCGTCTTTTCGTTGGAATTCGTCCAGGCAAAACTTGTGCTGCTGGTACCGCAACCGGGATGGTTCCGCTCGACGATCGTTACGGCGTTGCCGGCTTCTGCAAGACGATAGGCAATCGACGTGCCGACGATCCCGGCGCCCAGAACGATGAAGTGGGTCATGCTATCAACTTTTCCAATGATGTTTCAGGAGCGGCGGCGCCCGATGGCGCAGCCGTTTCAGGCGCTCGACCGTGTGCCGGAAGCCCTTTCCGACACGAGAATAGAAACGGATTTGCCGCTTATTGACAAATATGAAAACATTCACTGCCAATAGCTTTTTTCTATAGGTTCGCCCGCTACGAGATAAATTATGAATTACAGGCAGCTACAGGCATTTCGCGCAGTCATGGAGGCCGGCACTGTCGTCGGCGCCGCGAACCTTCTCAACATCTCGCAGCCTTCCGTCAGCACGCATATCGCCAATCTCGAACATGCGCTGAAGATTCAATTATTTATCCGGCAGGGCGGACGTGTCATACCAACAGCGGAGGCGCATCTCCTGCACGAGGAAGCCGGCCATATTGTCCGGGGTATGGCGCGGCTTCGCCGTCTTGCCGCGGATATTCAGCAACTGGAAGCTGGCCGCCTCGTCATCGGCGCCTACCCTGCCCTGTCCAGCATCGTATTGCCCCGTTTCATCAGCGGCTTCGCGCGGCAGCATCCGAAGCTGCATCTCACCTTCATGTCGGAAGCGTCGCTGCACATCGCGGAACTCGCAGCAAGCAAACAACTGGATATCGGCCTGATGACGATGCCTGTCATCGATCCAGCCACCACCTGCGACCTGATATTCGAAACCGCTTCCGTCTGCGTCGTACCCTTCGACCATCCGCTAGCGACCGCTGCGGTAATCGATGCATGCGACCTCCGGGACGAAGCCTTCATCGCCCTCGGGCGCGAGGACGGATCGCGCCAGGCCGTCGACAGAAGCTTCGAGGATGCAGGGGTCCAGGTGGAACCGCGATTTGAGACGCATCTCAGCGACTCGGCCTGCGCGCTCGTGGCGGAGGGACTTGGCTTGTCGATTGTCGACCCTTTCGCAGCAGAACGATGGCGAGACAAGATCGCCGTCATTCCCTTCAAACCCTATGTCGCATGCAGCGTATATCTGACCCGGAACAGAACGCACATATCCTCGCTGCTTCAGGAATCATTCGAGCGGGAGTTCCGGGATTATCTCGAGAAAGCATTCCCCAAGGAAGGTAAAAGCGACAAGGCCGGGAACTGACGGGCACCGCCCCGGCACTTTTTCTGAAGTTACGCAATTTCCCGCAGCAAATCGCAGCGCGCAAAATCGCATGTTTCCTCGGCACCAAGGCGTCCATCGACAACACCCTTGACCGGCAATTGGCAATCAATATAGAACAGGTATGAACAGGTTTAAAATACAGATCGAAATGTGATCGGGATGGCTGTTCCCATGAAGATGGCACGGGCGAAATCCGAGCAGGTCGCAACCGCTCTTGAAAAAGAGATACTGTCCGGCTCGCTCGGTTACGGAGACAGGCTGCAAAGCGAGAGCGAACTGGTGCAGCGGTTTTCGGTGAGCCGCAATACCGTACGCAAGGGGCTGGAGCAGCTTTCAAGCCGCGGCCTGATCACCACGCGCGTCGGCATAGGCTCTTTCGTGACCTTTGACGGAAAGGCGATCGACAGCACCAACGGCTGGTCGAAAGCGCTGGCCAATGCCGGAGCAAACGCGAAGACCCAGACGCTGCGGCTTGAGGTGATCGACGACAGGGAACTGGCGGCGGAGCTCGACATTGCCAATCCGGCGTTCATCGCCGTGGATCGTGTTCGCAGCAACGCCGCCGACGGTCATGCGATCTCGGTGGAGCGCAGCCGCCTGCCTCTTTTACCTGAACTGGAAGGGCTCCCGCTCAAGGGGTTGCACGAGGGATCGCTGGACCAGACCTTGCGTCAGGCCGGTCTGGTTCCCGATCATGGTGAGGAGTGGGTCGATATCGAACTGCTGAGCGCAGAGGATGCCGCGATCCTCGATTGCGCGCCGGGCACGCCTTTCCTGCGTACGCGGCGGCTTACGCGCACGGCTGACGGGCGCCCGGTCGAATATGTCACCAGCCTGCTCAATCCCGCGCATTTCGCGCTGCATCTCGAATTCTAGTATGGTGGATTTGAAACGCCTGTCCTTCGAATGGTATCGGCGTTCAGGAGCTTCGTATCTGAAACCCGCACGCGATTGATAAGGTGGTTCGTGGGGCTATGACGGAAATAAAAGAGTCCGCGATGTTGGAAAGAGCAATGGGCGCGCTGCTTGGCGGCGCGCTGGGCGACGCTCTGGGCATGCCGACGCAATTGCTGTCACCTGCGGAAATTCGCGCGACCTATGGCTTCGTCGACCGGTTTATCGCTCCGTCAAGCGACCATCCCGTCTCGCAGGGTCTTCCCGCCGGCAGCATCACCGACGACACGGAACAGACCCTTCTCCTTGGCCGCATCCTGCTCGAATCCGGCGCTTCCTTCGATCACAAGCGCTGGGTCGGCGCTCTGCTGGAGTGGGAGCGCGACGTGAAGGCGCGCGGCAGCTACGATCTGCTCGGCCCCTCCACGAAGCGGGCCATCGACGCGATCAATCGGGGCGTTCCACCGGAAGAGGCCGGCAAGGGCGGCGACACGAATGGAGCGGCGATGCGTATCGCGCCGGTCGGCATTCTGATGCCGCCGGAGCCTCTCGATGCGCTGGTCGAAAAGGTTGCCGAGACCTGCCTGACGACACATAACAGTGCGACCGCCATTGCCGCCGCCGCCGCCGTTGCGGCAACGGTGAGCCATGGCGTGGCCGGCGAAAGCTGGCGCGAGGCTTGCGAATACGGAGCGGCGGCAGCGCGCCGGGCCGCGAACTTCGGACATGACGCTGCCGATATCGGCGCATGTATCGAACGGGCGCGCCAACTCGTGCGGGGCAAGCCGCAGGCCGATGCAATCGATCTGATCGTCAATGAGGTGGGCACGAGCGTAGCGAGCCGCGAATCCGTGCCCGCCGCCTTCGCGGTGCTGGAAGTCGCCGAAGGCGATCCCTGGCTGGCTGCGGTCATCGGCGCCAATCTCGGCAACGATACCGACACGATTGCCGCAATCGCGGCCGGAATGGCCGGCGCCTGTGCGGGACTTTCCGCGCTGCCGAAAGAAAGAATTGCCGAATTGAAAGGCATCGACCTCGACGCTGTGCGCCGGTTTGCCGGCGATCTCGTCTCCGCGCGGCTGGCTGCGATGGGGGCTGCGCTATGAGCCCTCGCCTGCTCCATGCCGGCAGCGCCGTGGTGGACTATGTCTACCGGTTGGACAATCTGCCGGCCGCAGGCTCGGAAAAGACCGCAGCGAGCTACAGGCGCGTGGTTGGCGGCGGATTCAACATGATGGTCGCGGCTGCCCGCTGCGGCATGGCGGTCGCCTTCGGCGGCCAGCACGGAACCGGCCCGGACGGAGACCTGCTGAGGGCGGCGCTTGCCGCAGAAGGCATAGAGATATTGACGCCGCGGTCGGAGGGCATGGATACCGGCAACTGCGTCGTGCTCGTCACCGGCGACGCGGAACGGACCTTCATTTCATGGCCCGGCGCGGAAAGCCGGGTGACCCCGGACAGGCTGGCGACGATCAGGGCGCGGCCCGGCGACTGGGCCTTCATCTCCGGCTATACGCTGAGCTATCCCGGCAGCCGTAATGCGCTTGCCGACTGGCTCGCGGCGCTGCCGCCGGCCGTGCCGCTGATTTTCGATCCTGCCCCGATCGTCGGCGAAATTCCGCCGGATATCCTGTCGCGCGTGCTGTCACGGGTCACATGGCTCAGTTGTAACCGCGCCGAGGCCGCGGCGATTGCCGGTCCGGGACCGGTCGGGGAGACTATCGGCCGGTTGCTCTCCGTCCATTGCCCGCATGCCGAAGGCGTCCTGATCCGCGCCGGCGCGGATGGCTGTCACATCGGGCTGGCCAGCGGCGCCAGCCGCGCCATCGCCGGCTTTGCCGTCGAGGCGGTCGATACCAACGGGGCGGGAGACACGCATATCGGCGCCTTCGTCAGTGCCCTGTCGCGCGGCGAGAACCCCTTCGAGGCCGCACGCTATGCCAACGCCGCCGCCGCCATTTCCGTGACGCGGCCCGGCGGTTCGTCGGCGCCGACCGATGCGGAAATCCGCATTTTCCTGACATCTGCACCCGGCGAGGCGTGCGGCGACGGCAGGAAAACCCATGCTTGAATGACTCGACAACAATTGAGGAGGAACGAACCATGCGCACGATCAGACCAGCCACCTTGACAGCGACTTTGCTTGCCGCCGCCGCCATCGCGTCGGTTTCCTCGATCGCCTTCGCCGGCGAGGTTCACGTACTCAACTGGAAAGGCTACGGCGCCGACGAACCCTGGGCAGTCGCCAATTTTGAGAAGGCCACCGGCGACAAGGTGGTGAACGACTTCTTTACCTCCGAGCAGGAGATGCTGACGAAGCTGCGGACCAATCCCGGCCTCTACGACGTGGTCATGATCAACGCGGCCTTCAACGATCAGGCCATGGAGGAGAAGCTGATCCAGCCGATCGACGTCTCCAAGATCGCGAACTATGCCGATATCAGCAAGGACAAGGCCGCCTCGCCGATGCTCAATCATGACGGCAAGGTCTACGGTGTGCCCTGGACATGGGGCCTGACCGCCCTTGCCATCAACGACAAGTCCTTCACCACGCCGCCCGACAGCATTCAGGTGATGTGGGACCCGGCTCACAAGGGGCGCGTCACCATCCGCGACGACGCGATCGAGGCCATTCAGTTCGGCGCCATAGCCACCGGACAGAACATAAACGATATCAAGGATATGGATGCGGTGAAGCAGAAGCTTACCGCGCTGATGCCGCAGATACGCACCTTCTGGAGTTCGGAGAACGACTGGAACCAGATGATCGCCTCCAACCAGATCGACATCGGCACCTATTGGAGCGGCTCGGCGGACCGCGCCAAAACCCACTTCAAGCTGCCGGTCACGCTGGTCGTGCCGAAGGAAGGTGCGGTGGCCTGGCTCGATGCCTTCTCGATCCCGGTCGGCGCCAAGAACGTCGCCGGCGCCGAGGCATTCATCAACTACATGCTCGATCCGTCCTTCTACGTCGAATGGGTCACCAAGGTCGGCGCGCCAGTCTCGGCAAATACCAAGGCGGTCGATGCGTTGCCGGCGGACGCCTTCAACCGCAAGGTCATGGGCGCGCCGGATATCGCCAAGCGCATACAGTTCCAGGGGCCGATCAGCGACGCGCAGCGAGAGAAATATCTGGCGCTCTGGCAGGAACTCAAGGTCAATGTGAAATAAGAACTGGGTGAAATAAAACCGGGCTCTACACGGGGAGGACGGGATCATGGCTGGAGCGGGTGAAGGGAGGCGGAGCGGGCTGAGATCGGCCCTGCCGCTGCTGGCTCCGGCCTATCTGTGGCTGACGGTGGCGATATTCCTGCCGCTGTCGGCCATGGTCTTCTTCTCGTTCATGACGGACCTTCCGGTCGGCGGCAGGCCGTGGTCCTTCACGCTCGCCAATTACGGGGCCTTCTTCTCCCAGAGCCTCTATGCGACGCTGCTGTGGGCGTCGCTGCGTCTGGGGATGACGGTCACGTTCTGGTGCGCGGTGCTCGGCTATCCCGCCGCCTATGTGCTGGCCAAGGTGCTCAAGGGGCGAAGCCGCGAGGCGATCTTCCTGCTGGTGATCCTGCCCTTCTGGTCCAATGGTCTGGTCCGCATCTTCTCGTGGACGATGGTGCTGCGCGAGGGCGGCATACTGGACACCGCGCTCAACGCCGTGCTGCCGTTCAAGGTCAATATCGACCTGATGTATTCCTATCCGGCCATCATCATCGGTATGGTGCATTCCTATGTGCCCTATATGGTGCTGACCTGTTATCTCACGCTGCAAGCCATCGACGATTCGCTGATCGAAGCGGCGCGCTCGCTCGGCGCCTCGCGCTTGCAGACGCTGCGGCGGGTGATCCTGCCGCTGTCGCTGCCCGGCATGCTCGCAGGGGCAGCGCTGATCTTCATTCCGGTCGTCGGTTCCTTCATGGAGCCGCGGCTGCTCGGCGGCCGCGCCGGCACCTTCTACGGCACGGTCATCGAGGACCAGTTCGTCGCCGTTTTCAACTGGCCGCTGGGGGCCGCGCTGTCCTTCATACTGCTTGCCGTGGTACTGGTGATCCTGGCGCTCGTCTCGCCGATACTGAGGAGGGCCGCATGATGTCGACCACCCGGCTATTGAAAGGCATCGGCCGCCTTTATGTCGGGCTGCTGCTCGCCTTTCTCTACCTGCCCATCATCATCATGGCGCTGATGTCGTTCAACGCCTCGCCCTTCTATCAGTTGCCGCTCGAATGGACGACCGACTGGTACAAGGCGCTGGCGCAGGACAGCCAGATTCTTGCCGCCACATGGAACTCGGTCGAGATCGCCGTGCTCACCACGCTGATCGCTACGGTGCTCGGCACCATGGCATCGCTGGCCCTCTACCGCCATCAGTTCCGCGGCAAGAAATTGCTTCAGGCGCTGCTTTTCCCGCCGATCGCCATTCCGTGGCTCATCACCGGTACGGCGATGCTGATCTTCTTCTTCGGTATCGGCATCGGTCGCGGCCTGCACGCCATCCTGCTCGGGCATGTGGCGCTGGCCCTGCCCTATGTGATCGTCGTCGTCTCGGCCCGGCTCCAGACATTCGCGCCTGAACTGGAGGAAGCCGCGCGGTCGCTCGGCGCCAGCCAGTGGCAGGTGACGATGCGCGTGACGCTGCCATGGATCATGCCCGGTGTCATAGCCGGCGCGCTGTTCGCCTTCGCGGTTTCCTTCGACCAGTTCGTCGTCTCCTACTTTCTCTCGACGCCCGGTCAGGACACGCTGCCGGTCGAAATCTACGCCGCGATCCGCAAGGGTTTCACGCCGGAGATCAATGCGATTTCCACCATCATCATCACCGTCTCCATGGCGCTCATGCTGCTCACCGCGCGCTTCTTCAGGTTCGGAGGAGAAAAATAATGGCACAGGTCCAAGTGCGGAACGTAACGCGCAGTTTTGGGACTATGAAGGCGCTGGACGATGTCTCGATCGACTTTCCCGACGGCGGTTTCTACGCCCTTCTTGGACCGTCCGGATCGGGAAAGACCACGCTGCTGAGGTTGATCGCCGGCTTCGACTTCCCCGATTCCGGCCGCATCGTCATCGGCGGCGAAGGTGTCGAGCGCGTTCCGGTCGAAAAGCGCCGCATCGGCATGGTGTTCCAGAACTATGCGCTGTTTCCCAATATGAGCGTTGCCGATAATGTCGCCTTCGGCCTTTCGGTGCGGGGCGAATCCAGAGCCGACATTCAGGCCGCGGTGACACGCGCGCTCGATCTGGTGCAACTCGGAAAGCTGGGCAGCCGCCGCCCGCACCAGCTTTCCGGCGGCCAGCGCCAGCGCGTGGCGCTCGCCCGCGCCATCGTGACGAAGCCGCGCGTGCTGCTGCTGGACGAGCCGCTCTCCGCGCTCGACAAGGCGCTGCGCGTCGACATGCAGGTGGAACTGAAGCGCATCCAGCGCGAGGTTGGCATCACCACCATCTTCGTCACCCATGATCAGGAAGAAGCGCTGACCATGGCCGACCGCATCGGCATCCTGCGTGACGGATGCGTCATTCAGGAAGGGCCTCCGGAAGATATCTACGACCGGCCACGGAGCGAATTCGCGGCCACTTTTCTCGGCGATGCCAACGTCCTGCGCGGCGAGGCGACCGAGACCGGCATCCGGCTCGCCGACGGCACGCAGATCGCGACCGCCACGCAAGCCACGGCGGGCGGCAAGGCAAGCTGTGCGGTGAGGCCGGAACGCATTCGGATCGCTCCCGCCGCAATGCCTGTGGACGGCACCGGCAACATGCTGCGGGGACAGGTGTCGAAGCGCATATTCGCAGGCAATTCGAGCACCTATTTCGTCGACCGCGCCGGCGAGACGATCAAGGTGCTGGTCAGGAACGACGGTTCCGAAAAGCTGGCTGAGGGACAGGACGTGGTGTTGCGGTGGTCACCGGAAAGCACAGTGCTGCTCGGCTGACGGCCATTGCAAATCGTTGAAGCATGTTGTTCCGGCTGCGCGGAAACGCTCGTTATCGGAAGCGAAGTGCTGGCTGTACGTGCGGCAATCCGTCCATACCGTCCCGTTGACCGCATAGGGAATAATGCTAACATTTCATCCAGCTAATATATTATTTTGTCACTGTATTCTGGTGCCCGCCGGCCGATCTGTCGCCAACAGGAATGGGACCGTTCGATGATTGCTAATGTCTGGATACTCTTTCACAGGCTCTTGCTCTGAACGCTGGCTGAGAATCGTTCGGCAACAACCTATCTCCAGCCAGAAAGCCAGAGACAATGGGCACCCAGAAAACCAATCGCGTGACGCGCCGGCGCCTCCTCGGTTCCGCCGCGGTCATCGTTGCTTCCTATACCACTTCCGCCGCAGCGCGTTCGATCACCGGCAATGTCCCATGGACCCCGTTCGCCGCCAGCCAGCCCGAGACCGGCTGGAATGGCGCATGGCGTTTTTTCACCGAGGCTGAAGCCCGCGCGGTCGGCGCGGTCGCCGAAGTGCTGATACCCGCCGACGACCTGTCCGTTTCCGGCAAGGATGCCGGCTGCGTCGAGTTCATCGACGGGCAGCTTGCTGGAAGCTACGGCACGTCCGAGCGGCTCTATATGCGCGGCCCGTTCAGGGAAGGCGCTCTGGAGCAGGGCGACCAGTTTCCCTGGACGATGCGG
Source organism: Rhizobiales bacterium 63-22 (assembly GCA_001898995.1). Classification (GTDB taxonomy): domain Bacteria; phylum Pseudomonadota; class Alphaproteobacteria; order Rhizobiales; family Rhizobiaceae; genus Brucella. The sequence continues at coordinate 75,230 of MKVZ01000009.1, forward strand.
GATCGATATCGGCTGGGACTCGCAGCACTCTCGCAATATTGCCAGAAAACCTTCCAGAAGGAATTCGCCGATCTCGACACCGACAGCCGCACCAAGGTCCTGAAGGGGCTGGAGGCGGGAGAGATCACCCTGAGCCCGGTCCCGGCGAAAGTGTTCTTCAAGCAATTGCTCGACAACACCATGGAGGGTTTCTTTGCCGATCCGATCTATGGCGGCAACCGCGACATGGTCTCATGGAAGATGATCGGCTTTCCCGGCGCGCGCTACGACTATCGGCCCTATCTGTCGAAGCACAATCAGAAACTGGATCTGGAGCCTGTATCGATTGCAGGCCGCCCTGCCTGGTCGAAGACGGAGGCGAACTGAGATGACAAGCAATGCTACCCGCCTGCCGCACATCGACGCCGTCGTCATCGGCCTCGGCTGGGCCGGATCGGTGATCGCCAAGGAAATGGTCGATGCGGGCCTGCGCGTCGTCGGGCTGGAACGCGGGCCGTGGATCGAGACGGGCGTGGATTTCAATGTCAACACCGCCGCCGACGAACTGCGCTACAACCGCCGGCTGGAACTGATGGTACAGACGGCTCAAAACACCGTCACATGCCGCAATAATACCAGCCAGACCGCGCTGCCGATGCGCCAGTGGGGCTCCTTCCATCCGGGCAACGGTACGGGTGGCGCAGGTCTGCACTGGGCCGGGATCACATGGCGTTTCCAGCCCGACGAATTCCGCCGGGCCAGCCAGTTGAAGGAGAAATACGGCTCTGAACTCGACCCGGAACTGACGCTTCAGGACTGGGGCACCGACTGGGCCGAGATGGAGCCCTGCTATGACGCGTGGGAGCGAATTGCGGGAATCTCGGGTCAGGCCGGCAATATTCAGGGAAAGATGATCAAGGGCGGCAATCCGTTCGAGGGGCCGCGCCAGCGGGATTATCCGACGAAACCGCTGACCCAGACCTATACCGGCTCGTTTTTCGGCGAAGTTGCGGCGAGCATGGGCTACAAGCCCTTCCCTACCCCTTCGGCGCTGCTCAGCGAACCCTATACCAACACCTATGGCGTCACGATGGGGCCGTGTACCTATTGCGGATTCTGCACCAATTACGGCTGCGCCAACCTGTCGAAGTCTTCCGCGATCACCACGGTGCTGCCCGCGCTGATCCGGCAGGAAGGCTTCGAGGCGCGCACCCTGTGCGAGGTCATGCGGATCGAACTCGATTCCACGGGCAAACATGCCAAAGGCGTGACCTATGTCGATCAGGACGGCAAGGAATGGTTTCAGCCCGCCGATATCGTCGTCGTTGCCGCCTTCACTTTCGAGAACGTGCGGCTGATGCTGCTGTCGGGCATCGGCGAGCCTTATGATCCCGCCACCGGAAAGGGTGTGACCGGCCGCAACTACTGCTACCAGACCGCAAACAACGTACAGTTGTTTTTCGACGACAAACAATTCAATAGTTTCATCGGCGGCGGCGCGATACAGACCGCGATCGACGAATTCAACAACGACAATTTCGACCATTCCGGCCTTGGCTTCGTCGGTGGCGGGTCCACCCGCGTCGGGCCGATCGGCGCGGCGCCTATCGCCTCGCGCCCCGTCCCGAAAGGCACCCCGGCTTGGGGAAGCGAATGGAAGAAGGAAACCGTGCGCTGCTACAATTCGACGATGAGCATCGGCTGCGAGTCGTCCTCCTACGCGGTGCGCGGAAACTATCTCTCGCTCGATCCGACCTATACGGACCGCTTCGGGCGTCCCCTGCTGCGCATCACTTTCGACTTCCCGCAGAACGATCTCAGGATGTCGCAATATGTGACGGAAAAAATTGCGGAAATCGGCGCGGCGATGAAACCGCGCCTGCTTGAAAAGAATCCGATGACCGGGCACTGGAATACCGCGCCATATCAATCCAGTCACGTGGTCGGCGGTTTCGTCATGGGAGCGGACCCGTCGACTTCGGGGACGAACAAATACCTGCAATCATGGCAGGTCCCGAATGTTTTCGTCGTGGGGGCGAACGCCTTTCCGCAAAACCCCGGCTACAACCCGACCGGAACGGTCGGGGCGCTATCCATCAAGGCAGCGCGGGCGATTACCGGTGCATATCTGCGCAATCCCGGCGCTCTGATCGACGCATGAGGTGAGAGATGACCAGATTTGCTTTCCTTCTCGCCTTCGCGGCCGGATCCATCGTTTCGTCGGCACAGGCCGAAGGCTTCAACGTGATAGAAAAGGGCCACGCGCTTGCCGTGGCTGCGGATTGCGCGGCCTGCCATACGGCCTCGGCCGGGAATTATGCCGGCGGGGTGCCGCTTTCGACGCCATTCGGAACGCTCTTGGGATCGAATATCACGCCCGATCCGGAGACCGGAATCGGCGGTTGGTCCAGGGAACAGTTTCGCCGCGCCGTAAAACAGGGCATCAGCCGCGATGGCAGTCAGCTCTATCCCGCCATGCCCTATACCGATTACGCCAACATGACGGATGACGACGTCGACGCGATCTGGGCCTATCTGCAAACGGTGCAGCCGGTGCACAATCCCGTCGAATCGAACCAGCTTCCATTTCCGTTCAACCAGCGCTTCGCACTGCACGGCTGGCGCTGGTTCAACCAGACCGAAGGCACGTGGGCGCCCGTGCCCGACAAGTCGGCCGAGTGGAATCGCGGGCGCTATCTGGTGATGGGCCCCGGACATTGCGGGGCCTGCCACACGCCGCGCAACATGCTCGGCGGCTCGAAAGGCGGCGACGCGTTCCTGACCGGAGCGACGCTGGAAAACTGGCATGCACCCGATATCACACCCAACACCCGGACCGGAATCGGTTCGTGGGACACCGCGCAGATCATCGCATATCTCAAGACGGGTACAAACGATTATGACACGGCCTCCGGCCCCATGGCCGAGGAAGTGGCCCGTTCATCGAGCCAATGGAGCGATGCCGATCTGAAAGCGGTCGCAACCTATCTCAAGGAAGGCGAACTGGGCTGGAAGAGCGCGGCGGACAGTGCCAAGCCGCTCGACCCGAAGAGCCCTTCGATGGCCACGGGCCAGGCAATCTACAATGATCGCTGCAACGCCTGTCATGTCACGGACGGCTCGGGGATCGCGCGGCTCTATCCGCGGCTTGCCGGTGCGCCGCTGGTGCAGGCCGACGATCCCACCTCGATCATTCGGGTCGTATTGGCAGGCAGCCAGGCGGGAGCGACATCGGCGGCGCCGACGGGTCCGGTGATGCCGGCCTTCGGCACGATCCTGAACGATACGCAGGTCGCGGCGGTGGCCGATTATATACGCAACAGTTGGGGCAATGCCGCACCCAAGGTCGATGCGGATGCTGTAAAAAAGCTCCGCGAGCAGCTCAGCGAATAACGGGATCGGCACCGATATTATCGGCCGGGGGCGTCTGATGCGCCGCCTCCGGTTAGCCGGACGGTCCGAAGGGGCTTATGAGATAGGCGGCAACCGCAAGAACGAGTGGGACGCCTGCCACGACAGGCGCCAATGAAAAACCCCGGCGCATCAGTCTGACGGAAATGAAAACGCATAATGCGGTTATCAGGATCGGCGCGAGCATGATGACAATGCCCAGAACGAGGTCCTGCGTTCTGCCGTAGGCCGGGCCAAGCAATCCCCAACCGCCGACATAAAGCGCAATCGGCTCGATCATGAGCGCCGCGAGCACGGATAGGACATTGAGGATAATGACTGATGTGCGCATGGCCCAGTGAACGGAATTTGGGAGAGAAGCGCAATAAAATTCCGGCGCAGGCCGCCGGAATATCAGCCCGCTCTAGCTCTTGAGCCGGTATCCGGTCTTGAAAATCCAGCGCAGCACAAGGATGCAGGCCAGAAGGAACAGGCCGGTCATCATCAGGCTGACGCCGATATGCACGTCCGACTGGCCATAAAAGCTCCAGCGGAAGCCGCTGATCAGATAGACGACGGGGTTGAACAACGTCACCGTGCGCCAGAACGGCGGAAGCACCTCGATCGAATAGAAGCTGCCGCCCAGAAACGTCAGCGGCGTGATGACCATCAGCGGCACAAGCTGAAGTTTTTCAAAGCCGTCCGCCCAGATCCCGATAATGAAGCCGAACATGCTGAACGTGACGGAGGTCAGGATCAGGAAAAGCAGCATGACGACCGGATGTTCTATCCGCAAAGGCACGAACAACGACGCCGTCGCCAGAATGATCAGGCCGAGAAGGACGGATTTCGTCGCCGCGGCCCCGACATAGGCGACCACGATCTCCAGATAGGAAATGGGCGCGGACAGCAATTCATAGATCGTGCCGACGAACTTCGGAAAGTAAATGCCGAAGGAGGCGTTCGAGATGCTTTGCGTCAGCAACGACAGCATGATCAGGCCGGGCACGATGAAAGCGCCGTAGCTGACGCCCTGAACCTGCGGGATGCGTCCACCTATCGCGGAGCCGAACACGACGAAATAGAGGCAGGTCGAAATAACCGGCGAAATCACGCTCTGCATGACCGTCCGCCATGCCCGGCGCATTTCGAACACATAGATCGATTTGACAGCGTAGAGGTTCAATTGCGCTCCCTCACCAGATTGACGAATATCTCTTCCAGCGAACTTTCCCGGGTCTGGAGATCGTGGAAACGAACGCCGGCCCTGTCGAGATCCTTGAGAAGCGTGGTGATGCCGGTGCGCTCCTGCTGCGTGTCGTAGGTATAGATCAGTTCCCTGCCGTCCGGGGAAAGCTCAAGCTCGTATTTGAGGAGTTCTTCCGGTATCGCCTCGCGCTTCTCCGTGAGAAGCAGGCGCAACTGCTTCTTGCCCAGCGAGCGCATCAGCGCGGTCTTTTCCTCCACCAGAATGATTTCCCCGTGATGGATGACGCCGATCCGGTCGGCCATCTGCTGCGCTTCCTCGATATAGTGCGTGGTCAGGATAATGGTCACGCCCGCCTCGCTCAAGGACCGCACCACGTTCCACATGTCGCGCCGCAGTTCCACGTCCACGCCGGCGGTGGGCTCGTCCAGAAACAGTATTTCCGGCTCGTGGGAAAGCGCCTTGGCGATCATCACGCGCCGCTTCATGCCTCCGGAGAGCGTGATGATCTTGCTGTCCTTCTTGTCCCACAGAAAAAGATCCTTGAGGATTTTTTCTATCAGAGCCGGATTGGCCGGTTTTCCGAAAAGCCCGCGGCTAAAGCTCACGGTCGCCCAGACGGTCTCGAAGGAGTCGGTCGTCAGTTCCTGCGGCACCAGCCCGATCCTCGACCGCGCGGCGCGGTAATCCTTTATGATGTCGTGCCCGTCGGCGCGTATGGTTCCCGCGGTCGGATTGACGATGCCGCAGATCGTGCTGATCAAGGTGGTCTTGCCGGCGCCGTTGGGACCGAGCAGCGCGAAAATCTCCCCGGAGCGTATTTCGAGATTGATGTTCTTGAGTGCCTGAAAACCCGATTCATACGTCTTGGAAAGACCGGAAACGGAAATTGCCGATTGCGTCATGATACGGGGGAATCCCTTGCAAGCGCATCCCGTTGCCGGGAATGAATGAAATTCGTCAACGTCGCTCACGCCACGATGAGAGACCCCCATATATGGGAACGAGATCGGAAATTCAAACGGCGCTCTTGTTGTTCACTCGGTCGGGCAGTCCGTTATGCGCGAGCCGGGAGTGCGAGGACAGCCTTCCAAAAAGTTAATTTGACCCCATTCCGGCCCGCTTCTAAGAATCTGAAGGATAAACTGAAAGATTCGCATGGATACGCCGCCTTCCGAGAACGAACATCATCAGGCCGACGACAACGCGACCTTGACTGGAGCGACCGGGGGAGCGGAAGGCGATGCGCGACGCGCCGGCCGTTCGCGCGGCTGGCTGCCATGGCTGATTTTTCTTCTCGTTGTGGCGGGCCTCGCCTTCTATTTCTGGCAAAGGCCGCAGCAGGCAGGGCCGGCGGAGCACCACCGGCGGATGATGCAGCCCAGTTCCGTCGGCGCGGCCACAGCCGAAAAAGGCGTCATGGACGTCACTCTCGATGCGCTCGGAACCGTGACCTCACTCACCACCGTCACCGTACGGCCGCAGATCAGCGGGCAGCTCATCGCCATCGAATTCAAGGAAGGGCAGGAGGTCAAAAAGGGCGATCTTCTGGCGCAGATCGATCCCCGTCCCTATCAGGCTGCGCTGGCGCAGGCGCAGGGAGAACTGGCGCGCGATCAGGCGCTGCTCGCCGGCGCGAAGGTCGATCTCCAGCGCTACAAGGGCCTGGCGGCACAGAACGCCGTCGCCCGCCAGACGCTCGACGCGCAGAACGCGCTTGTTGCCCAATATACCGGCACGGTGGAGGCCGATCAGGCGGCGGTGCAGGCGGCGCAGGTCAATCTCGCCTATTGCCGGATCCTGGCCCCCGTCGACGGGCGCGCGGGCCTGCGGCAGGTCGATCAGGGCAATTACATCACGCCCAGCGACAGCAACGGTATCGTGGTCATCACACAGCTTCAGCCGATCAGCGTCCTGTTTACCGTGCCGGAGGATCAACTGCCCGCCATCGCGGCGCGGCTGAAGACAGGTGCCCAACTGCCGGTGACGGCGTTCGACCGCGGCGGCAACAAAAAGCTCGCTACCGGGACGTTGAGCACCTTCGACAGCCAGATCGACACGTCCACCGGCACGATCAAGCTCAAGGCGGCTTTCGACAACGCGGATCGTGCACTGTTCCCCAACCAGTTCGTCAATGTCGAACTGCTGGTCGACCAGCACCGCGACGTGGTGATCGTCCCCGACGCCGCCGTCCAGCGCGGCGTGCCCGGTACGTTCGTCTATCTGATCGGCTCCGACGATACGGTCTCGGTACGCAAGATCGAGACCGGCGTGACGGACGGTGTGCGCACAGAAGTCCTGTCGGGCCTTGCCGCCGGCGACCGGGTGGTGGTGGACGGGGCCGACAAGCTGCGCGAGGGCATGAAGATCAACGTCCGTGACGACACGGCGCAAGCGCCGGCCGCTGCCGCGCCGGCCAGGGATAAAGCCTCCGGCCAGCACAAGTATCACCATGGTCAGGGCGGGAACGAAGGACGGAAAAACGGCGGCCGCCACGCCGGTGACGGTTCCGGGCCGGCGCAGCCGCAATGAACCCATCTCGCCTCTTCATCCTGCGGCCGATCGCCACCACGCTGATGATGGTGGCGATCATGCTGTCGGGCGTACTGGCCTATCAGTTCCTGCCCGTCTCGGCGCTGCCGGAGGTCGACTACCCGACGATTCAGGTCCAGACGCTCTATCCCGGCGCGAGCCCCGACGTCATGACCTCGTCGGTGACCGCGCCGCTGGAGGTACAGCTCGGCCAGATCGCCAATCTGACGCAGATGAACTCGGTCAGTTCGGCCGGCGCGTCGGTCATCACGCTGCAATTCAATCTCGACATTTCGCTGGACGTGGCCGAGCAGGAGGTGCAAGCGGCCATCAACGCCGCCGGCAACCTGCTGCCGTCGGACCTGCCCGCCCCGCCGATTTACGCCAAGGTCAATCCCGCCGACGCGCCGGTGCTGACCATCGGTCTGACCTCGGCCACCATGCCGCTGCGCGATGTGCAGCAGATGGCCGATACGCGGCTGGCGCAGAAGATTTCGCAGGTATCCGGCGTCGGCCTCGTCACGCTGAGCGGCGGCCAGCGTCCCGCCGTGCGCATTCAGGCCGATCCGCGCAAGCTCGCCGCCTACGGTCTCAATCTCGACGACCTGCGCACCACGCTCGGCAGCGCCAATGTCAACACCCCCAAGGGCAATTTCGACGGCCCGTCGCGCGCCTACACGGTCAACGCCAACGACCAGCTCAACGATCCGCGCCAGTATCTGTCGCTGATCGTCGCCTACCGCAACGGAGCGCCGGTGCGCCTCAGCGACGTCGGAGACGTCGTCGACGGGGCTGAGAACGACAAGCTCGGCGCATGGATGAACGATACGCCGGCGCTGATCATGAACATCCAGCGCCAGCCGGGCGCCAACGTCATCGACGTGGTGGACCGCATCAAGGCCATGCTGCCGGAATTGCAGGCCTCGCTGCCGGGCGCCATCGACATGCGCATCCTCACGGACCGCACCACCACCATCCGCGCCTCGGTCCGCGACGTGGAATACGAATTGGGACTGTCCATCCTTCTCGTGGTGCTGGTGATCTTCGTTTTCCTGCGCAGCGCCCGCGCCACGCTGATCCCCAGCCTGTCGGTGCCGCTGTCGCTGGTTGGCACGCTCGGCGTGATGTACCTGTTCGGCTACAGCCTCGACAACCTGTCGCTGATGGCGCTCACCATCGCCACCGGTTTCGTGGTGGACGACGCCATCGTCGTCATCGAGAACATCTCGCGCTACATCGAGAAAGGCTATTCCCCGCAGGAAGCCGCGCTCAAGGGCTCGGAGCAGATCGGTTTCACCATCATCTCGCTGACGGTATCGCTGATCGCGGTGCTGATCCCGCTTCTGTTCATGGGCGACGTGGTGGGGCGGCTGTTCCGCGAATTCTCGATCACGCTCGCCACCACCATCCTCATCTCGGCCGTGGTGTCGCTGACGCTGGTGCCGATGGCCTGCGCCAAATTGCTCAAGCCGGCCGCGGAGGTGAAGGAAAACGCCTTCCAGCGCGCCAGCCATGATTTCTTCGAATGGGTCATCCGCGGCTACGACCGCGCGCTGGGCTGGACGCTCGACCGCCAGCCCCTCATGCTGGCCGTGGCGGCGTTGACGCTGGCGGTGACCGGTGCGCTCTATGTGATCATCCCGAAAGACTTTTTTCCGGAGCAGGATACCGGTGTGATCCAGGCGATCACCGAAGCGCCGCAATCCGTCTCCTATGCCGCCATGGCCGAGGCGCAGCGCAAGGCGGCGGCGGTGGTTTTGAAGGATCCCGACGTGGAGAGCCTGTCCTCCTTCATCGGCGTGGACGGCACCAATCCCACGCTCAATGTCGGGCGTATGCTCATCAACCTCAAGCCGCGCGAGACGCGCAAATCCGGTGTAGCGGCGGTCATCGCCCGGCTCGACCGGTCCGCCGCCGCGCTTTCCGACGTGCGGCTCTATCTCCAGCCGGTGCAGGACCTGACCATCGACGGCACGGTGAGCCGCACCCAGTACCAGTTCGTGCTTCAGGACGCGAGCGCCGACGAACTGGCGGAATGGACGCCGAAACTCGTCGAGCGCCTGCAACAGGAGCCGCAGCTTTCCGACGTGACGAGCGATCTCTCCGACAAGGGTCTCTCGGTCTATATCGACATCGACCGCACGCAGGCGGCGCGCTTCGGCATCACGCCCGCCACCGTGGACAACGCGCTTTACGACGCTTTCGGTCAGCGCATCGTGTCGACCATCTACACCACGTCGAGCCAGTACCGCGTGGTGCTGGAGGCCGCGCCCTCGTTGCAGGGATCGCTCAAGGCATTGTCCTCGATCTATCTGCCCAATTCGACCGGCGGCGCGCCCGTGCCGCTTTCCGTCGTCGCCAAGCCGCGCATCGAGACGTCACCGCTGCAAATCACCCATATGGGCCAGTTCCCGGCCACGACGGTCTCCTTCAATCTCGCCCCGGGAGCCTCGCTCGGCGCGGCGGTGGACGCGATCCAGCAGGCCGAGACCGAAATCGGCATGCCGGCCAGCATCGCCACCTCCTTCCAGGGCGCGGCGCGGGCCTTCCAGACCTCGCTCGGCAGCCAGCTCTATCTGGTGCTCGCAGCGCTCATCACCGTCTATATCGTGCTGGGCGTGCTCTATGAAAGCTTCGTTCATCCCGTCATCATCCTCTCCACCCTGCCCTCCGCCGGCATCGGCGCGCTGCTGGCCCTGATGCTCGACGGCCAGAACCTGACGATCATCGCCATCATCGGCATCATCCTCCTGATCGGCATCGTGAAGAAGAACGCGATCATGATGATCGACTTCGCGCTGGAGGCACAGCGCGACGAAGGCCTGTCGCCCCGCGCCGCCATCCACAAGGCCTGTCTCCTGCGCTTCCGCCCGATCCTGATGACGACGCTCGCCGCCATGCTGGGAGCCCTGCCGCTGATGCTGGGGACGGGCGTCGGCTCCGAACTGCGCCACCCTCTTGGCGTCAGCATCATCGGCGGCCTTCTCGTCAGCCAGTTGCTGACGCTCTTCACCACGCCGGTCATCTATCTGTGGTTCGACCGGCTCTCCGTCCGGCTGCGCGGCCTTGGCCGAACCGCGCCACGCTCCAGCGCCGACGGGGCCGCATGAACCTGTCGACCCCCTTCATCCGCCGTCCCGTCGCGACGATCCTCCTGACCTTCGGCATGATGATGGCGGGGCTGGTGGCCTTCCCGCTCCTGCCCGTGGCGCCGCTTCCGGCGGTGGACTATCCTGTCATCTCGGTGCGGGCGTCGCTGCCGGGCGCCAGTCCCGAGGTGGTCGCCAACACGGTGGCGAGCCCGCTGGAGCGGCGTCTGGGCGCGATCGCCGACGTCAACGAGATGACCTCGTCGAGCAGCGTCGGCGGGGCGCGCATCACGCTGCAATTCGGCCTCGACCGCGATATCGACGGCGCGGCGCGCGACGTGCAGGCGGCGATCAACGCGGCACGGGCCGATCTGCCGTCGAGCCTGCACTCCAATCCCACCTACCGCAAGGTCAACCCGGCCGACGCGCCGATCCTGATCCTCGCGCTGACCTCCGACACATTGTCCAAGGGCGCGCTGTTCGACGCCGCCAGCACTGTTCTGGCGCAGAAACTGTCACAGGTGGAGGGGATCGGCGAAGTGTCGGTCGGCGGCAGCTCGCTGCCCGCCGTGCGCGTGGAACTCATTCCGCAAGCGCTCTACAAATACGGCATCGGCCTCGAAGACGTACGCGCGGCGCTGGCCTCGGCCAACGCCAACAGCCCCAAGGGGGCGATCGACGTCGGCGGGCGGCGCTTCCAGCTCTACGCCAACGATCAGGGCCGGTCGGCGAAGGACTACGCCTCGCTGATCGTCGCCTATCGTAACGGCGCGCCGGTGCGCCTGACCGACGTCGGCGAGGTGATCGATTCGGTCGAAAACATCCGCAACGCCGGCCTCGCCAACGGCAAACCGGCGGTGCTGATCACGCTCTACCGCTCGCCCAACGCCAACATCGTCGCCACGGTCGACCGGGTGCGGGAACTCATGCCCAACCTCAAGGCCTCCGTCTCGCCGGCCATCGACATAGCGCTCGCCAACGACCGCTCCACCACCATCCGCGCCTCGCTGCACGAGGTGGAGACGACGCTGATGATCGCCATCGGCCTCGTCATTCTCGTGGTGTTCGCCTTCCTGCGCGACGCGCGCGCGACGCTGGTGCCGATCGTGGCGGTGCCGGTCTCGCTGATGACAACGCTGGCGGTCATGTATGTGCTGGGCTTCAGTCTCGACAATCTGTCGCTGATGGCGCTCACCATCGCCACCGGCTTCGTGGTGGACGACGCCATCGTGGTGCTGGAAAACATCGCCCGCCACCGTGCCGCGGGCCTGCCGCGCGTGGAGGCGGCGATCAGGGGCGCGGGCGAAGTGGGCTTCACGGTCCTGTCGATGAGCCTTTCCCTCATTGCGGTCTTCATTCCCATCCTGCTGATGGGCGGGGTGATCGGCAGGCTGTTCCGCGAGTTCGCCGTCACGCTGTCGGTCGCCATCCTCGTCTCGCTGGTGGTGTCGCTGACCACGACGCCGATGATGTGCTCACTCCTGCTGCGCGACGAGAGCGACCGTCGCCGTGGACGCCTTTACCGTTTCAGCGAACGGATTTTCGACGCGACGCTCGACCTCTATCGCCGCTCGCTCGGCTGGGCGCTCGGCCATCCGCGTCTCGTCGTGGCCATTCTGGCGGTGACGCTGGGCTTCAACTTCTATCTCTATGCAACTATTCCCAAAGGCTTTTTCCCGCAGCAGGACACCGGCCGGCTGATCGGCTCGATCCAGGCGGATCAAGCGATCTCGTTCCAGGCCATGTCGCAGAAGCTGAGCCAGTTCGCCGAAATCGTCGGCGCCGATCCCGCCGTGGAGACGGCAGTCGGCTTCACCGGCGGCGGCAGGACCAATTCCGGTTTCATGTTCATCGCGTTGAAACCGAGGTCGGAGCGCAGCATCTCCGCCGATGAGGTCATCGCGCGCCTCCGCCGCTCGCTGTCGGTGGTGTCGGGCGCGACCCTGTTTCTGCAATCGGTGCAGGACATTCGCGTCGGCGGCCGCCAGTCCAACGCACAATACCAGTACACGCTGCAAGGCGACAGTTTCGAGGATCTTCTGCAATGGGCGCCGCGTCTGGCCACCGCCCTGCAAAGCGATCCGCGCCTGTCGGAGGTGAACAGCGACCAGCAGAACAAGGGGCTGGAGGCCAACGTCATCATCGACCGCGACACTGCCGCCCGTCTCGGGATCACCGTCGGCCAGATCGACAACACGCTCTACGACGCCTTCGGCCAGCGGCAGGTCTCCACCATCTTCGTGGCGCGCAACCAGTATCATGTGGTGATGGAGGTCGCGCCGCAATACTGGAGCAACCCCGAGACCCTGAAGAACGTCTATATAAGCCGCTCTGGCGGCAGCGTGGGCGGCTCGCAGGCCACCAACGCCGTCGCCGGCACATTCACCGCTGCCGGACAGTCCTCGAATGCCGCCACGGTCGCCTCCGACACGGCGCGCAATCGGGCCAACAACGCCATCTCCTCCACAGGCAAGAACGCCGCCTCCACCGGTGCCGCCGTCAGTACCAGCGCCGAAACCATGATTCCGCTTGCCACCGTCGCCCGCTTCGCGCCCGGCGCGGCGCCGCTCTCCATCAACCATCAGGGCCTGTTCGTCGCCACCACCCTGTCCTTCAACCTCAGGCCGGGCGTGGCGCTGAGCGACGCGGTGGAAGCCATCCGCGAGGCGTCCGACCGCATCGGCATGCCAAGCACGATTCACGGCAGCTTCGCGGGCACGGCCAAGGTGTTTCAAAGCACGCTGTCCGACCAGCCGATGCTCATTCTGGCAGCGCTGGTGGCTGTGTATGTGGTGCTGGGGATACTGTATGAGAGCTACGCCCATCCGCTGACCATCCTGTCCACCCTGCCCTCCGCCGGGGTGGGAGCGCTGCTGGCGCTTTATCTTCTCAATATCGAGTTCAGCATCATGGCGCTGATCGGCGTGATCCTGCTGATCGGCATCGTGAAAAAGAACGCCATCATGATGATCGACTTCGCGCTCGACGCCGAACGCAAGGAAGGGTTGTCGGCGCGGGAGGCGATCTACAAGGCCTGCCTGCTGCGTTTCCGCCCGATCATGATGACGACCATGGCGGCGCTCTTCGGTGCGGTGCCGCTGGCGATCGGCTTCGGCGAGGGCAGCGAATTGCGCCAGCCGCTGGGCGTGGCCATCGTCGGCGGGCTGATCCTGAGCCAGATGCTGACGCTCTATACCACGCCGGTTCTGTACATCTATATCGACCGCTTCGGGCACTGGGTGGGACGGCTGCGCACCGGCCGCAGGCGCAACGCCGACGGATCAGCCTAACTGGGGGCATCCGGTAGCGGAAGCGGTCTTCATTTTCCTGAAGAAGCCGGTCACGGCTGTACCTATCGATCCAGCCTCCATAGCCCGTATTCCACGACGAAATTCATCAATTCCGGGCACTTACGCGCATCCGCTGACGCACCTGTCGCACGCCGAAAAATTTCGCACGGCCTTATTGACATTTATAAAACATTGTACTGAAATGTCAGAAAGGAAAACATATGATATCGGATAAAAGATGAAGCCGTACAATCCTCTCGAATTCTGGAAATTCCTGCGTTTCGGTCCGGGAAACACCACCTATTCCTGCCCCGGTCTCAAGACCCTTTCGGTCTATTGCCGCGGCAAGCGCGAGCAACTGGAACGCCTGATGGATCCCATGCCGTTCGATCTCGCCGACGACCGCTTCGTGGTCTCCATCGCCGATTTCGGCAACAATTCCGGCCGGACCTATTACGACGCGGCGGTGATCCTGCCAGTGCGTTATGGTGAGCATGTCGGCGGAACCTATTATTTCGAATATGAGGACAAGCACACCACGGTCGCGGGCGGCCGTGAATTGTGGGGCTATCCGAAGCATTTCGCCAAGATCGAACTGGCCGAGACCGCCAATGGCGTACGTGGCGCCGCACGGCTTTACGACGACGTGATGTTCGAGATCGGCGTGGAATTCGACGACAGCGTCAGCCGCGAGCCGTGGCAGGATCTTCGCCTGTTCCCGCACTATCAGGTGCGCGCGGTGCCGGAAGTGAATGGCGCCGGCTTTCAAAGCTTCGACATCATCAGCCGCAATACCGTCAAGGACTACAAGCTGATCGATCGCAAGGTCGGGCGTGGTTCTGTCAAGCTCGGCCCGACGATCTCCGCCGACGGCCAGACGCTCGAAATCGTCAAGGTGCTTGGCGCCGAATATACGGTCGGCGATTTCGCCTCCACACCCGAAAACGGTGTGCCGGTCGTGGTGGCGTCGCTCGTGTAAGCATGTCCCGGAACGCGAGCGCCGCTTTCCGGGTGAGATATCAAGGGGCCGGACAGGACGTCCGGCCTTCCGCCAAGTCAACGAAAAAGGGAACAGAAAATGACCAGGTTGAAATTCATTATGGCCACGGCCTCTCTGCTCGCGCTGTGCGCGGCGGTCCCGGCTTCGGCGAACGCCGCCGGCTTCGGACGGTGCGAAATCAAGCAGGACGCCCCCGTCCATGCGCTGAAGCCCGCCCATGCCGGCGTGCTGACCATCGCCGTCCCGCTGCCTTCCCCGCAGGCCTATGAGGGCAACACGCCGGAAACCGTCGATGGCGGCTATCTCTATTGCCTCGGCGCGGAGATCGCCCATCGTGGCGGCCTTGCGCAGGTCCGGGTCAAGAACGCATCGTTTGAATCGCTCGTCACGGGCAAGGCGGCGGATTTCGACATGTCCATCTGGGATCTGTTTCCGACCGCCGAACGCAAGAAGTCCGTCGATTTCTCCACCGGCTACCGTTTCACGGACAGCGGCGTCATCGTCAAGTCGACCAGCAAGGTCGACCAGAGCAATATCAAGGACAAGCGTATCGGCGTGCTGCTCGGCTCGGTGCAGGAGAAATTCGTCAAGGAGAAGCTGAAGCCGACCAAGGATGTCCGAATCTTCCAGTCCAACGACGATATGTGGGCGGCCCTGATGGCCAACCAAATCGACGCGGCGCTTGCCGATACGGAGACCGCGCTGCCGCGTGCCACCGCGTCCAACGGCGTGTTGAAGGTCGTCGGACGCTATCCCGTTGGCGGCGACGTGGCGATCCTCTTCCCGAAAGGTTCCGCCAACGTGACGCCGACCGACCAGATTCTCGCTGACATGCGGGCCGACGGCACGCTGAAGGCAATCGAGACCAAATGGTTCGTGCCCATCCTTGGCGAACCCGTTTCGGATATTCCGGAGTGGTCCACCCAATGACGATGGCGACGATCAAGGCCGATTTCCACGCTTCGGCGACGAGTTCCGGCCACCAGACCGCTCCGCTTCCCGTCACCTGGTCGCTGGCGACAGCGGCCGGGTTGACGGTGGCCTGCCTTGCGGCCGCAGTTCTGGCGGGATCGACGGTCGCGCCGCTCATGCTCGAACAGCAGCGCTGGGTCGTTCCGCTGGCATTCGGCGTTGTCGTGCTTCTGATCCTCGCCGTTCCTATCCTGCGCGCGCTGCGCATGGCCGGCGACAGCCGGCGTGCGTGGCGGGCGGCGCAATATGTGCATGCCCGGCACAGCGCCGCCGACGCCCGGCATCATGCCTTCACTGCAATGGGCGTGGCCGGGTTTCTGCTGCCCTGCCTCGCCGTACTGACCTTCATCACCATCAACGACGCCATCGTCTACAAGACCTTCCTGCGCGGCGACATCATTCTCGTCAGCCTCGGCGATATATCGCGGGCGTTTCTGGTCAATATCGGCATCGCCGTTTCAGCGCAGATACTGTCAATGGCGCTCGGCCTCGTCCTTGCCATGGGAAGGCTCCTGCGCGGGCCGAGCTTCGCGCTCATTCGCGGCCTCTGCACCTGCTATGTCGATATTTTCCGCAGCCTGCCGGCGATCGTGATCATCTATCTGGTGTGCTTCGGCGTGCCGCTGATGGGGATTCCCGTGATCAGCGAAGGCGACCCGATGCTCTATGCGGTCATCGCCCTGTCCCTGACCTACGCCGCCTATAACGGCGAACAGTTTCGCGCCGGTATCCAGGGCATCCACCACAGCCAGATTTCCGCCGCCCAGTCGCTCGGCATTCCCGCCGGCTCGATCTTCCGTCTCGTCATCCTGCCGCAGGCGCTGCGCCGCATCGCCGGGCCGATGCTCGGCAACTTCATCGCCTTGCAGAAGGATACGGCGCTGGTCAACATCGTCGGCATCGTGGACGCCTTCACACAGGCCAAGATCT
This sequence comes from Rhizobiales bacterium 63-22, assembly GCA_001898995.1. Lineage (GTDB taxonomy): Bacteria > Pseudomonadota > Alphaproteobacteria > Rhizobiales > Rhizobiaceae > Brucella. The sequence goes on from MKVZ01000009.1 coordinate 91,619, forward strand.
ATTCGGCCAATTACTACAATCTCTCCTCGATAACGGTCGTCTGCATTCTCTTCATCGTCATCACGATCCCGCAGACCCGGCTGGTGGATTACCTCGTGTCCCGCGCGGACAACAAGCGGAGCCGATGACATGACGCGACCGTTTCTTGAGCTGAAAGGCATCGGCAAGTCCTACGACACGGTGCGGGTCATCGACGGCGTCGATCTCGAAATCCCCCTTCACGCGGTGGTCTGCCTGATCGGTGCGTCCGGGTCCGGAAAATCGACGCTGCTGCGTTGCCTCAACGGACTGGAGGAGATTCAGGAAGGAGAGATCACGCTCGACGGCGAGGTCATTTCGGGCCGTGGCGTCAACCATGTGGCGTTGCGCCGGCGCATCGGCATGGTGTTCCAGAGCTACAATCTCTTTCCCCACATGTCCGTGCTGCGCAACTGCACGGTCGCGCCGGTAACGACCGGCGCGTGCGGCGAAGCCGAGGCCGAGGAACGCGCGCTCGCCATGCTGGAGCGCGTCGGCATGCGCGAAAAGGCGTCCGCGTTTCCCGACCAGCTTTCCGGCGGCCAGCAGCAGCGCGTGGCGATCGCGCGCACCATGATCATGCAGCCGCAGGTGCTGCTTCTCGACGAAATCACCTCGGCGCTCGATCCCGAACTCGTCATTGAGGTGCTGGATCTGGTCCGCGAACTGGCGAAGCAGGGCATGACCATGCTCCTGACCACGCATGAAATGAGCTTCGCGCGTGAAATCTCGGACAAGGTGTGTTTTCTGAGCAAGGGCAGGATTCTGGAGGAAGGACCGCCGGAGCAGATATTCGGCGCGCCGCGGGAAGCGGCGACGCAGGCCTTTCTGCGCAGAGTCACCGCAGCCGGGAGACTGTGACGCGCATCGCGACTCTTGGCTGTAGCCAACGGGGATAGTAGATATTGCTCGTAGAAATGGGGAATCAAGGAAAAGCATGTTGGAAGTGCGCGATAAAGCCACCAGATCCGATGAGCGTTTCAGCGATCGGGCCTATAATATCCTGCTCGACCGCCTCGTGCGCATGCATTACCAACCCCTGCAACCCCTCAACGAACGCGAACTGACGGTCGAACTCAATATCGGCCTCGCACCGATCCGGGAAGCGTTGCGGCGTCTCGAAGGCGAACATCTCGTGTCGATCTATCCGAGGCGCGGCATTTTCTCCGCCGAGATCGGCCTGCGTGATCAGCAGTCGATCAAGGAAGTCCGCATGGAGATCGAAGGGCTGGCGGCGCTTCTGGCCGCGCTGCGCGGAACGCCGGAAGAACACGAGAAACTCGTCGCCATGGCGGACGCCCTTGTGCAGGAGACCGACATTGCGCGGCAGATCGCCGGCGACGCGGAAATCCACAGCACCATCTACAGGATGGCGCGCAACTCTTACCTCGAAGTCATGCTGAAGCAGAATTTCAATCTGGCGCTGAGGCTCTGGTATTTCTGCAATCAGAACTCACCCGCGAAGAGCCCGGAGACCGTCGATCACCGTTCACTGGTCGGGGCGATCCGCGACGGCGAGGCGGAAACGGCGCGCATGATCATGCGTGAGCATGTGGCGCACGATTCCGACCGGGTGCGCGACCTCCTGTTCAAAAGCGTGAGCTGACAGGCCACCCGGCCATTCTCCCGTAAGGCGACACGAAGCGATCCTGTCCTGTTTCAGGAGTCGGGGGCACCCGTCTGCCTGTTCTTCCGCGCGTCCGCGTTTCAGAGGACTGGCCTCGCGTAAAATTTCATACCGTCAATGATATGAAATATTGACATCAAAATTTCATTTGTGTGAATGTTGTAGCTGTGGAACTCGCACAAAGGCAAACGCATGTCCCAGAAATCCTACACCATTCCGCAATACGCGCCCCTCTATCAGGCCCCGCCTTTCGACTATAAGGCCTTCAGCAAGGTGAGCGTCTATTGCCGCGTCGATGAAGCGGCCATCCGCGCCGCGCTTCCGGCCGAATTCGAGCCGCGCGGCGACGTAATCGAATTCTTCATCATGGACGTTCCGGCCGGCGGCTCGCTCGGTGCCTACGCCGAGGGCGGCGTGGTCGTGCCGATGAGCTACAAGGGCCGTCCCGGTGGTCACGTCCTCTACGAAATCGTCACCAACGACGACTCGATGGCGGTCGGCCGCGAAGTCTGGGGCTATCCCAAGAAAATGGGCACCGTCGACTGGAACGTCGATGGCGACGCCGTCAAGGCCCGCCTGTCGCGCCGCGGAACGGCGCTGATCGAGATTGATTTCAAGGCCGATGGCTCGTCGCTCGAAAAGCCGGTTTTGCAGCCGCGCTTCCAGACCCGCATCATTCCCTCCCCGGAAAGTGCGACCATCGAGACGCAGGTCATCGAAAACACGCTCGGCCGTTTTTCCATCGTGCGCCAGGCGACCGGCTCGGCCGAGATCAAGCTCGGCGGCGCAGCCAGCGATCCCTATTCGGAACTGAATATCCGCGAAGTGATCGGCGCCGAATTCATCGTCGCCGACTTCGAACTGGCCTTCGGCAAGATCGTCGGCTGACAGAAATCGCGGCGCGCCGCTGGCGCGCCGTCTCACCGCAGGCAGCCCTTCGCACAGGATCACATATATGAATATTTGAAATCATAATTTCATATACGTGTTGAAGACTGCCGTTTTTCGTGCCACAAAACCCACAACCACAAAACAGGGGATACTAATGAAAGTCAGTCATACCATTCTTTCCGCCGTTCTGATGCTGTTTGCAACGAGCGCTTTCGCCGGTGACATCGTGATCGGCGGCAGCGCGCCCATGTCCGGCGCGGAGGCTCAATTCGGCCAGTCGCAGATCGACGGCGCGCAGCTCTATTTCGACCAGCTCAACGAAAAGGGCGGCATCAACGGTCACAAGATCGTCTTCCGTCCTCTCGACGACCGCGCAGATCCGCGCCAAGGCACGCTGATCGCCCAGCAGTTCTGCGATGACAGTGACGTTGTGGGTGTCATCGGCCATATGGACAGCGGCGTCACCATGCCCGCGCTCGACATTTATTCCGATTGCGGAATGCCTCAGGTCGTACCCGCCACCAATCCGGAGATAACCAAGCGCGGGTTCAAGACCATCGTGCGTGCGGTCGCCAACGATTTCGTGCAGGGCGCTGTACCCGCCAGATATGCCGCCCACCAGCTTCACCTGAAGACCGCGGTGCTGGTACATAACAAGACCACGTTCGGCGAGGGTATCGCCGACGTCTTCAAGAAGAATTTCGAGGAGAACGGCGGCAAGGTGCTCGAAACCTTCGGCGCCAATCCCGACGACATCGACTTCTCCGCGCTCATCGCCGAAATCAAGCTCAAGAATCCCGATGTGGTCTATATGGGCGCGAGCATGCCGCAGCTTGCCCTGTTCCTCAAGCAGATGCGCCAGCAAGGTGTGAAGGCTCAGTTCATCGGGCCTGACCTGGGCCTCACGCCGGATTTTATCACCCAGGCCAGCCCCGCCTTCGCGGAAGGCGCGTTGATGACGTTCCAGCTACCGCCCTATGATTCCTCGCCGGAACTGAAGGAGTTCACCGCCCGCCATCAGGCCCGCTTCGGACGTGCCCCCGGACCTTACGCAGCGGTCGGCTACATCGATGCGCAGGTCATGGCCGCCGCGATTGAAAAGGCGAAAGAGCCGACCCGCGAAGCGGTTCTCTCTCAGTTGCGCGGCATCAAGGTCGACACGCTGCTCGGCCCCGTAACGTTCGACAAAAACGGCGAGAATAAGAACGCGCCGATCTATCTCTACGTAGTGAAGAACGGCAAGTTCGAACTGGTCAAGGACAAGGACTGACCGTCCAGTTCTCCCGGCCAGTTCCCGCGGATCGGGCGAGAAGCCCGGTCCGCCGCCATCGGCGGATCTTTGCGAAATCGGTTTCGCATTCGGATTCGGGTCCTGAGCCCTGTCATAAAGGCGGATTTCCTTGCTCGACTATTTTCTGCAACAATGTGTCTTCGCACTGGCCATCGGTGCCATCTACGGGCTGATCGCGCTCGGCTATACGATGGTCTACGGCGTGATGCGGCTGATCAATTTCGCCCATGGCGAGTTCTTCATGCTCGGACCCTATGTCTACACCTTCATCCTCAGCGGCGCGGCCGGCGCAGGCGGAATCGCGCCCATCCTCGGCCCCGTGCTGGGCCCCGTTGTGGCCATCGTCGTCACCTTCGTCGCAGTCGGCCTGCTCGGCGTCGCCGTCGAGCGCTTCGCCTATCGCCCGCTGCGCGCCTATGGCCGTCTCGCGCCGATGCTCAGCGCGCTTGGCATGTCCATCGTGCTGCAAAGCGCCGTGCGCGTCATCGCCGGGCCGCAGCCGATCCATTTCCCGGCCATCGTGCCGGACTCGCCCATCGCCGCACTCAGCGGCATGGTCTCCACCGTGCAGGTGGGCATCCTGATCTCCGCCGTCGTGCTGATGCTCGGGCTGCATCTCTTCATCAACGGCACGCAGTTCGGCATCTGGATTCGCGCGGCCTCGGAAAGCTGGACCACGTCGAGCCTGCTCGGCATCCGCGTCAACCGCGCCGTCAGCCTCGTCTTCTTCGTCGGCCCCGGCCTCGGCGCGATGGCGGGCATCATGTACGCCTCCTATTACGGCATCATGCAGCCGACCATGGGCAGCGTGATCGGCATGAAGGCCTTCACCGCGGCCATTCTAGGCGGCATCGGCTCCATTCCCGGCGCGATGCTGGGCGGCTTCCTCCTCGGCGCGATCGAGGTGTTCGGCACCGCCTTCCTGCCCATCATCTCGGGCGGCGTGATCGGCACCGAATATCGCGACGTCTTCGCCTTCGCGGTCCTGATCCTCGTTCTCCTCTTCAAGCCCGCCGGCCTGCTCGGCGAGACGATCTCCGAGGAAACGACCGTCGCAAAGAAGGACTATTGATCATGACGCAATCGCTTTTCGCGCGTCGGGCGGGGTTGCTGGCCATTCTCGCGGCCTGCGTCGCCCTGCTGATCTTCGTACCGCACCTGCCGACCTATTATGTGCGCATCGCCGACAGCATCCTGATCTACATCATCCTCGCCGTCGGCCTCAATCTGGTGGTCGGCTATGCGGGCCTGCTCGATCTGGGCTTCATCGCCTTCTACGCCGTGGGGGCCTACGCCTATGCGCTTTTGGCGAGCGGCCAGTTCGACATCCATCTGCCCTTCATCGTCATCCTGCTGATCGGAGCGCTCGCCGGCGCGGTGGCGGGGGTGCTACTGGGCTTTCCGGTGCTGAAGCTCCGGGGCGACTATCTCGCCATCGTCACGCTCGGCTTCGGCGAGATCATCCGCATCATGATCAACAACGCCGACCGCCTGACCAACGGGCCGCAGGGCATCGCCGGCCTCGACCGCGCCAGCCTGTTCGGCCTGCCGCTGACCAGCCCGGTGAATTTCTACTGGCTGCTGCTGCCGCTCGCCTTCCTCATCTGCGCCGGCGTCTATGCGATGGAGCGCTCCATCCTCGGCAAAGCCTGGCGGGCGCTGCGCGAGGATCAGGACGTGGTGCGGGGGCTCGGCATCAACACCACCATGCTGAAGCTGTTCGCCTTCGCGCTCAGCGCCTCGATCGGCGGCGCGGGCGGGGTGATCTTCGCCTCGTTCCAAAAATTCGTGAGCCCCGAAAGCTTCACCTTTCAGGAATCGCTGCTGATCGTTCTCATCATCATCATCGGCGGGGTGGGCAACATCATCGGCGTCATCGCCGGCGCTTTCGTGCTGGTCATCCTGCCCGAGGCGCTGCATTTCGCCGCGCAATATCGCCTGCTGATCTATGGCGTCGTGCTGGTCACGGTCATCGTGCTGCGCCCCGGCGGCCTTGTCTCCCCCCGCTTCAATGTCGGCTTCATCCTTCGGAAGGTTCGGACCCTATGGCTCTCGTCCTCGAAAACGTAAGCAAGCATTTCGGTTCGCTGGTCGCGATCGACAAACTGTCGCTCTCCTTCGACAAGGGCGGGATCTATTCGATCATCGGCCCCAATGGCGCGGGCAAGTCCACGGTGGTCAACATGATCGCCGGCTCCTACAGCACGACGTCGGGCGCGATCGTGCTGAACGGAGAACAGATCAACGGCCTGCCCAAATATCGCGTGGCGCGCAAGGGCGTCGCGCGCACCTACCAGAACCTACGCCTGTTCGACGCCATGACGGTGCTGGAAAATCTCGAGGTCTGCTTCTTTCCGCAGTCCCGCTTCGGCGCGCTCAGGCATGAACGGACCATCGGCAAGCGCGAGCGGCTCGAGATCTGCCATGCCTGCCTCGAAAAATTCCACCTCGCGGACGTGGCCGAAGCCCATGCGGGCGATCTGCCCTATGGCCGCCAGAAGATATTGGAGCTGGCGCGCGCCTTCGTCACCGAAGCGCCCATCGTGCTTCTGGACGAGCCGGCGGCGGGGCTGAACCATACCGAGACGAAGGACATGACGGCGATGATCGCCAGCCTCCGGAGTCCCGACCGCGCGATCATCCTCGTCGAGCACGACATGGACATGGTCATGACCATCTCCGACCGCATCGACGTGCTCAACTATGGCAAACTGCTCTATTCCGGCGCGCCCGAGGCGGTGCGGACGAACCAGAGCGTGCAGGAGGCTTACCTTGGAACCACGGAAGAACTCGACAGCATCCGCAAGCTTGCTGAAAGTCGCGGGTCTGAAGGCCGGCTACGCGCGAACGCAGGTATTGTTCGGCATTGACCTCGAGGTCCGCTCGGGCGAAATCGTCACCATGATCGGCGCGAACGGCGCGGGCAAGACCTCGACGCTGCGCTCGATCTCCGGCCTCACGCAGATCTATGGCGGCTCCATCGAATTCAAGGGCCAGCCGCTCAAGGGCCTGCCGCCGGAGGAGATCACCCGGCTCGGCCTCGGCCATTGCCCGGAGGGTCGCCAGATCCTGCAACGGCTGACGGTGGAGGAAAACCTGCGCGCCGGCTATATCGCCGGGCGCGGGCGCAGCTTCGACGACATCCGCACCGAGGTCTACGACATGTTCCCGGTGCTGAAGGAGCGCCGCCATTCGCTGGCCAGCCGCATGAGCGGCGGGCAGCAGCAGATGCTGGCCATCGGCCGCTCGCTGATGGCGACGCCGGAGCTTCTGATGCTGGACGAGCCGTCGCTGGGCCTCGCGCCCAAGATCATCAATCAGATTTTCGAGATCATCATCACGCTGTCCAAGGCCGGCATCAGCCTGATCGTGGTGGAGCAGAACGCCAGCGTGGCGCTGGAGATCGCCGACTACGCCTATGTCATGGACGCCGGGCGCTGCACGGTGGAAGGCGGGGCGCATAACGTGCTCAACGACCCGGTTCTCCAGGCCGCTTATCTCGGCGGCTGAGGCGAAATCGCCTCCACGTCACAACTACGACGAAGGCATGGCTTGCCTTCGTCGCCATGAATTGCTTAATGCATTATATCATTTCATTGAAATTGCGACCTCATAATCATGTCCGATTCCAGCAAGTCCGACGCGCAGCGCGATCACGTCGGCGCCGCGCTTCGCGAGCTGCGGCGATCCCGCCGCATCACGATCCAGCAGCTCGCCAAGGCGCTCAACCGCTCGTCCGGCTATATCAGCCAGCTCGAGCGTGGGCTTTCGCAGCCGACGCTGAAGGATCTCTACGCCGCCTGCACGATCTTCGGCGTGCCGATGAGCTGGTTCGTCGACCTTGAGGACCGCAACGCCGGCAACGAGCGCGAGAAGGAATTCATCGTGCGCGGCGGGCAGCGCCGCTTCATGCTGCACGAGGGCGCGCGCACGGAACTCCTGACGCCGCAGCTCGATTCCGACGTCGAATTCATGATCTCGACCTATGAGCCGGGGCTGGAGACGGAGCTGAAGAACGTGCCGACCCCCGGCGCGGAATATGGCTATATCCTCAAGGGCACGCTGGAATTGTGGATCGACGAGGAGAAATTCGTGCTGAACGAGGGCGACAGCTATCGTTTCAGCCGCTCCTCGACCTATCACTCCCGCAATCCGTCGCTGACCGAGCCGACCGTCATCATCTGGGTCGGCGTTTATAAATAACAGCCTCAGCCGGCCAGATAGCCGCCATCCACTTCGTAGCATGCGCCGGTGACGAAGGACGCCGCCGGCGACAGCAGGAACAGCGCCACATTGGCGATCTCGTCGGGTTGGCCTAGCCGATTGACGGGATGCTGCGCCGCGGCGGCCGCGCGCGCCTCGTCGCTCAAATGCGTGAGGAGCGGCGTCTCCACGAAACCGGGCGCGACGGCGTTGATCCTGACGCCCTCGCGCGCATGGTCGAGGGCGGCGGCCTTGGTCAGGCCGATGACGCCGTGCTTGGCGGCGGTATAGGCCGGCTGGCCCGCTATGCCGCGCAGCCCCATGATCGATGCGATATTGACGATGGAGCCGCCGCGCCCGCGCATGGCGGGAATCTGGCAGCGCAAACCGTTGAAGACGCCGGTCAGGTTGACGGCAATGATGCGGCTCCAGTTCTCCGGCGGATAGTCGCCGGTGGGGCAGCGGGCGAGATCGATCCCGGCGCAGTTGACCGCGAGGTCGAGGCCGCCGAAGGCGTCCGTCGTCCGGTCGATCGCGGCCTGCATGGCGTCGAGACGGGCGACGTCGACGGCCACGGCCAGCGTGGTTCCGCCCGCCGCTTCCAGCTCCCGCGCCAGCGCTTCGGCCCGCGCGACGTCGAAATCGGCCAGCACGGTTTTCGCGCCGAGACCCGCCAGCCGCCGCGCGATCGCCGCCCCGATGCCGGACGCCGCGCCCGACACGAACGCGACCTTGCCCTCGAACTCCGCAGCGCTGCATGGAACCATGAAACTTCCTCCTCGTGCGAGGAAATAATAATTCACTGATATGAATATTGTATATAGAAATTTCATTCATCCATATGGATTTATCGGCGTCAACGCAGCGATCCTGCAATCCATCGTCGCCGCAAATTCCTTCATGCACGCGGCGATAGCGGGCTTTCGCCGAACATATGAATTCCCCGGTCATGCCTATGAATCCCGTTGACGCCGGATCGCCTTATATGAAATATTACAATCATTATTTCACATAAATGATGAGCGCTCCGCGCTCGACAAAAGGGACCGGACCATCATGGGCAAGATCGTGCTGCAAAATGGGAACAACATGCCGCTTCAGGCGCCGCTTATTCCCGATCCTTTCGTTCCCTATCGCTGCCCGCGCAACCGCTCGCTCAACGCCGTCTGCCAGGGCGATCCCGAGGTGCTGAAAGCCTATCTCGCCAATACGCCCTTCACGCTGGCGGACGACCGCTTCCTGGTCTACGTCTCCGACTTCACCAATTGCGACAAGATCCCGTTCATGGATGCGGGCGTCGTCATTCCGGTCGAGTTCGAGGGCCGCACGGGCGGCTATTTCCTGTTCGAATACGAGGACAACGACGCGGCCATCGCCGCCGGCCGCGACCTCTGGGGCTATCCCAAGAAATATGGCGACATTCTTCTGGAGGAGCGCGGCGACCGCGTGACGGCGAGCGTGACGCGTAAGGGCGTACCGCTGATCACCATCAACTGCACGCTGGACGGCGCGCCGGCCCCGGCGCTCAAGACCACGCCGCATCTGAATATCCACATCCAGCCGGCCCCGGACGGCGGCATCCTGAACAAGCGCGTCATCGCCCGTGACACCTCGCCGGATTTCCAGCTCACCAGCAACCGCTCCGGCTCCGCCACCGTATCGCTGGGCTCCATCGCCACTGATCCGCTGACGCCGTTGCAGCCGCTGGCCTTGCTCGGCGCGAGCTACGTCATCGGCGATTTCTTCGCCACCGAGACGAACGGCTGGGGCAAGACCATCGCCACCCTCGTTTGAGGCTGGTTCTAGTCCCTCACGTTTCTGCGCCGGGCGCCCACGTACTGAACCGCACGAACGTTTCGCAATGATAAGGCGTTTTCAGCTACCCGTTTATCTGCCGGTTCATCCGTTCGTGGCGTTACCGGATCGTCAGCGTCATGAGAAGCTTGATGCTGTGCCGAAAAGGGTGAACGGGACCAGCCCTGGAAGGGCCTCCGTCAGGCCCTGCCGGGAACTGAACTCCATGCCACCCATGGGAATTCTTCCGCTGTTTCAGAAGCTCGATAATCTTTATTCGAGAAGATCGTTGCGCAGGGCCTACCAATCAGATTAGCGGTGGAAGAAGGTTGAGAAGCAGCACCATGATCAGTCCGACCACCGCCACGATCGATTGAATGATCGATATGGTCATGGTCGCCTCGCCCATCGTCATGCCGAAGGACTCCTTCACCAGCCAGAAACCCGCGTGGTTGGCATAGTTGAAAAACAGCGATCCACAGCCGATAGACAGCGCCAGCAAGGGCGCATTCAATGTTTCCACGCCCGCGAGCGGCGCCAGCAGGCCAGCCGCGCCGACGATCCCGACCGTGGCCGACCCCGTCGATACCGACAGCAGCATGGAGATGATCCAGCCCAGAATCAGCGGCGACAGCGAAAACTGCTGGCTGAGGTGGACGATAGCGTCGCCCACCTTCGCATCAGTCAGCACATGCTGGAAAGCACCGCCGCCGGCAATGATCAAAAGCACGTTCGCAATCGGCTTGAGGCTCGCGGACATCGATGTGCGCAATGCCTCCGTGTCGCCGCCGCGCGCATAGACGAGAACCCATGCCGCGAACAGCACGCCGATCAGCATTGCGATGGTCGGCGAACCCACAAAGTCGGTGACCCGCACGATAGTGGCGTCTTTCGGGAACACGAGTTCGGTGATCGCATGCAGGAGCATCAGAATGGCGGGAAGAAGGGCCGTCAGCAGACTGATCCCCAGTCCCGGCGGCGTGCCGCCCTGCTCTGCGTTTCTGACCACCTTGCCGGAGGCAGCCGAGAACTGATCGATGAGGGCCTGATCCGGCTGGACCTTCAACCGCGGCGTGATGAGCGCTCCGTAAACCGGTCCGCCGAGGACGATCGCCGGTATTGCCGCGATAAAGCCGTAGAGCATCGTCGCGCCTATATTCGTGTTCAGCGCCGCAATGGCGGTGAGCGGGCCCGGATGCGGGGGCACCATGCCGTGCATGGAAGCGAGGGCAGCGATCACCGGAACGCCAACATAGACATAGGCAGAGCCGCGGACGCTCTGCGTCGCCTCGAGCTTGCGCGCCACGCTGAAAATCAACGGCAGCAGGACGACCAGCCCCACTTCGAAAAACATCGGAATTCCGATGATGAAGGCCGCGCCCGCCATGGCCCAAGGCAGAAGACGCGTCGAGGTATTACGGATGATCGTATCGGATATGCCTTCGGTCACGCCCGTGTCGGCGAGGATTTTTCCAAGCATCGCGCCGAGCGCGACCACAAGGCCGACAGCGCCCAACGTACCGCCTGCACCACTCGCAATGGACTTGATCAGCTTGTTTTCCGGCATCCCTGTCAGAAAGCCGACAGCAGTCGAAATAATCAGCAGGGCGATAAGCGGATGCAGCCTGATGCGCGAAACGATGAGCGCGACGAGGAAAATCACGCTGCCCAGTGCGATCGCGATGAGCTGCACGTCTGAAGAACTCATGATCCCTCCCGAGATACGAATGCGGGGCCCGGACCCGACGATGAAGACAACCCTGCCCTGCCGGAATCGAAAGCAAGCGGTTTACCCGCGAATGAAGCATGAGTCGACGCGACATGCTGCACAATTTAAAGCGATTTTCCGATCTGCCCGTCAATATCCCTGTCGATCGTAAGCGGATATCCATGAATCGGCATGACGGACATCAACATAACAGCTTTCGGACTGTCGGAGATGCCCGTCTGCGGAACCCGCGAAGATAGCAGACCTCACTGTGCGGCGAAGCGCTCCGGCCGGAAGGTGGAGAGCGTGGGATGCTCTGCGCCGGTTGCCATTTCATAGGCAAGCAATTCACCGGCGATGAGGCCGAGCGTCGCACCGCTGTGGCTGAAGGCAACGTAATATCCCGGAATGGCCTTCAGCGCTCCGAACACGGGTTCGCCGTCGCCGGGAATGGGCTTGCGGCCCGCGCCGATGGAAGCGGCCTCCAATTTGGGATTGCCTTCCAGCACTTTCGATCCTTCCGCGAGCAGGGCTTCGACGGCGGCCTTGTCGATATCGTAGCCGCCGTCGGCGCGCGGCTTCACGCCTTCCTCGGCGGCCCAGTCGGCGTCGAGCGAGAAGGTCCCGCCCGGCGCGGGACGGATGGCGACGCGCGGCGTGTTGAGCACCGCCCGCAATGGATGGGCCAATGGTCTGGTCTGGATCAGGAGGGCGAGCGGCGTGCCGTCGTCGATCCGCTGCCCGTCGGCGGCGGCCATTTCCCGCACGCTGGCTCCGGTTGCGAGCAGCAGCGCGTCCGCCTCGAAGCGGGTACCAGAAGCGGCTTTCACGCCGACAGCGCGGCCGTTTTCGATCAGCGGGCGCGCCGCGCCCTGATCCGTGACGAGACGGCCGCCGAGCGCCGCGAACTCTTCCAGGAGCAGTCCGATCAGCGCCGGCAGGTCGACCCAGCCTTCGCCGGGATTGAAGATCGCACCCTGCGCGGTGATCGCCCGCGCATCCACGCCGGGCGTCAGGGCCGCTACCTCGGCGGCGGCGACACGTCTGGCGTCGTAACCGATCGAGACCTCGTAGCGATAGGCGGCGTCGATCTCGTTGCGCGCATCGTCCGCATCCCATGTCAGGCCGCCGTCGAAGCGCAGCCAGTCGGCTGTGGGAAACCGTGCCGCAAGTGTGCGATAGCGGTCGATGCCCGTCATGCGCAGGCGGTGATAGGGTTCAGAGCGGAAGCGCGCGGAATTGAGCCATGAAAGCGAGCGGCCCGATGCGCCGTTGGCCGGCGCACCGTCGTTGAGCAGCGTGACGTGGACGCCGCGCCGGGCGAGTTGAACCGCTGTGGAAACGCCGAAAATACCGGCGCCGATGACGACCGCTGAGGCGATGCTGTTGTCTGGCATGGGAATTTCTTTCAATGGTTGGTCTTGAATTACAGAACTTCCGCAAGGAAGCGGCGCAGGCGGGGGCTTTGCGGATTGTCGAAAATCGCTTCCGGCGACCCCGCCTCCACCACCCTGCCCTCGTCCATGAACACCACCTGATCGGCGACGCGGCGGGCAAAGCCCATTTCATGCGTCACCACCACCATGGTCATGCCGCGCCGGCCGAGCGCGGCCATGAGGTTCAGGACGCCTTTCACCAGTTCCGGGTCAAGCGCGCTCGTCACCTCGTCGAAAAGGATGACTTCCGGCTCCATGGCCAGCGCGCGGGCGATCGCCACGCGCTGCTGCTGGCCGCCGGACAGACCGGACGGGCGATGGTGCATCCGGCTGGCGAGGCCGACATCGGCGAGACGGTCCTTGGCGATGCGCTCGGCCTCGGCCCGTTTCATGCCCTTGATTTTGGTCAGCGACAGCATGACGTTCTCCAGCGCCGTGTGATCGGGAAAGAGATTGAAATGCTGGAACACCATGCCGACGCGGCGGCGCAGCTTTTCTGGCTTCATGGCGAGAATGCTCTCGCCATCGAGCAGGATATCGCCGCGCTTCGGCTCCACCAGCCGGTTGAGGCAGCGCAGCAGGGTGGACTTGCCCGAACCGGACGGCCCGATGACGCAGGTGACGCTGCCGGCCGGGACCGCGAGATCGACCCCTTTCAGCACCTCCATCTCGCCATAGGCCATGCCGAGATCGCGCACGTCGAGGCTGCCGCTCTTGAAAGCGGAACGGGTTTCGGCCTGCACGGCGACGCGATTGGCGCCGTCGAGTTCGCCGACCTCTTCCAGACCGCTGGTCACCGCCGTCGGCCGCGTCTTGCCCTGTCGCAGGCGCGTGTCGATGGCGTTGACGAGGTGGGTCAGCGGCACGGTGACGACGAGATAGAAAATGCCGGCCAGAAGCAGCGGCGACAGGTTGCCCGTCACCACCGCCGCATCCTGACCGACGCGGAAAATTTCCCGTTCATTGGCCAGAAGGCCGAGGAAATAGACGAGGCTCGAATCCTTAACGTTGCCGATGAACTGGTTGACGAGCGCCGGCAGCACCCGGCGCACGCCCTGCGGCACGACGATGAGCCGCATGCCCTGGCTGTAGCTCATGCTGAGCGCGCGGCAGGCCTCCATCTGGCCGCGATCGACGCTCTGGATGCCGGAGCGGAAGATTTCACCGATATAGGCGCCTGCAATAAGGCTGAGCGCGAGAATGCCGAGCGGATAGGGCGAAGGGCCGAACAGTTCGCGGCCGATACGCGCGAAACCCTGTCCGATCAGCAGGATGGTGACGATGGCCGGCAGGCCGCGGAAAATGTCGGTATATATTCGCGCCGGAATGCGCAGCCATGCCGCGCGCGAGATGCCCATGATCGCAAGCACCATGCCGATGACGACGCCGAGAACGGTGGAGGCCGCCGCGAGGATCAGCGTGTTCTTGAGGCCGACCGTGATCATGGTCGGCAGGATCTCCGCCATGGAGTGCCAGTCGAGGAAGCTGCGGCGCAGGTTTTCAAGCCAGTCCATCGGGTGTTTCCTTCAATCGAAGCGGCCCGGCCGGATCGACGGCCGGGCCCTGAACGAACCTGATGGGCGGACTTACGGCTTGGGCAGGTATTGCGCCGGCATCGGGGTGCCGGGGAACCACTTCTCATGCAGCTTCTTCCAGGTGCCGTCCTGCATGGCGGCGTGGAGCCCCTTGTTCAGCGCCTCGCGCAGGGCATTGTTGCCCTTGCGCACGACGAAGCCGGCGGGCGCGTCGAAGCTTGGAATGTTGATCGCGATCTTCAACTGCGGATAGCGCTTCGCATAATCCTTGGCCGCTTCGTAATCGAGGAAATGCGCGTCGATCGTGCCGTTGTTGAGGCCGACGATGGCCGAATTGTTGTCGGGAAAGCGGACGAGATCGGCGCCGGTGAAATGCTTCTGCGCATAGATTTCCTGCAACGTTCCCTGCACGACCCCGAGACGCTTGCCCTTGAGCGCCGCCGCGTCGGTGATCTTGGCGTCGGGGGTCAGCACCGAAAGATAGCCCGCCAGATAGCCGTCGGAGAAATCGACGGTCTCGCGGCGCTTTTCCGTGTTGCCGATGGCGGCGACCGCCACGTCGAAGCGGCCATTGGCCACCGAAGGCAGCAGAGCGGAGAAATCCTGCCCCGTGAACAGCACCTGATCCTTCTTGAAGCCCATGCGTTCAACGACGTTGAGAAACAGTTCGATGTCGAAGCCGGTGAAGGCGCCGTCGGCGGTGGTGAACGTATAAGGCTTGGCATCGCCCATGGTACCGACGCTGATGGTCGTGGGATCGATCAGGTTATAGGGGTTGTCGGCGGAAAGAGCGGGCGCCGCGGCTATGGTAACGCCGAGCACCAGCGCGATCAGGCCGGCTGCGGACAAGATTGTCTTTCTGAAAGGGTTCATCGGATTGGTTCTCCTGCTCTGGGGGATTTGAGGATGGCTTTCAAGGCGCATGTCCCTCGTGCGGCCCACCGTCACGGGCCGCGCGCTTCAACCATGCTCCTCGCATGCCTGCATGCCATTTTTGTTATGAAACCGGTCTCTTTTCTAATTGAGACCGGTCTCTTTCATTTTTTGCAATTGTTATCTTCGCATTTGCCAGCCGTCAACATCTCTTGTAATCCTGACGCCATGGAACAGATGCCGCCCCGATTTTCGTCCGTGACGGTCGCCGACGTCGCCCGCCGGGCCGGCGTGTCGAAGGCGACGGCGGCGCGCGTGCTGGGCGGCTACGGAACCGTCAGCGACAAGGCCCGCGCGGCCGTGGCCGCCGCTGCCCGCGCGCTCGATTACCGCCCCAACGAACTGGCCCGCAGCATGACGACCGGGCGCTCCCGCGCCATCGGCGTGGTGGTCGGCGATATCGAGAACCCGTTTTTCAGCCTCGCCATGCGCGGCATAACCGACGTGGCGCGGCAGGCCGGCTTTACCGTCATCCTCGCCAATTCCGGCGAGGACGCCGCCGCCGAAAAGGCGGCCGTCCGCACGCTGCTGGCGCGGCGCGTGGACGGACTCATCGTTTCGCCGGCTTGGGAAAGCGATGTCGATCACCTGAAGGAGGTCGTGCGCTCCGGCCGGCCGCTGGCGCTCCTCGACCGCGGCAATGCGGCGCTCGACGTGGATACGGTCATCGCCGACGACCGGCACGCCGCCGAGGGCGTGACACGGCGGCTGGTCGCGCTCGGCCACCGCCGCATCGCCTATCTTACCGCCTGCGACACGCCGGATCATGTGTTCCGGCAGCCGGCCGACATCCATACCGGCTCGGTGCGCCGGCGCATCGAGGGTTATCTCGGCGTCTGCCGGGAAGCCGGCCTGCCGGACATGAAGCCATGGGTGCGCGTGGGCGCTTCCGCAGCCGAAAAGACACGCAATATCGTTCTGGAAATGCTTCAAGCCCCCGACCGCCCGACCGCCGTCATCGCCTCGGACAGCCTAATCGGGCTGGAAGTCTTCAAGGCCAGCCGCGAAATCGGCCTGACGATTCCCGGAGACCTGTCCTTCGTGTCCTTTCACGACGCGGACTGGACCTCGGTCACCTCTCCGCCCGTCACCGTGGTGCGGCAACCGGTCTACCAGCTCGGCGAGGCGGCCGCGAGACTGCTCGTGGAACGGCTCAACGGCGAAAGCGGCGAAGCGCGCCGGCTCGTCCTGCAAACGGGCCTTGTCGAACGCGGCTCGGTCGCCGCCGCGCCCTAAGGGAGACGAACCATGCGCCTTCGACGGATTCATCACGTCGCCATTATCTGCACGGACTATGAAAAATCGCGGGCATTCTACGCGGATATTCTGGGCTTGAAGGTGATCGCCGAGAATTTCCGGCGCGAAAGATCGTCCTTCAAGCTCGATCTGGCACTGCCGGACGGAGGCCAGATCGAGCTTTTTTCCTTCCCTTCGCCGCCGCCCCGCCCCTCGCGGCCCGAAGCAGCGGGCCTGCGCCATCTCGCCTTCGAGGTGGAGGACATAAACGAGGCCAAGGCCGCGCTGGAAGCTCGCGGTGTCGGCGTCGAGACGATCAGGACCGACGAATTCACCGGCCGGCGCTACACTTTTTTCGCCGATCCCGACGGCCTGCCGCTGGAGCTTTACGAAGCGGCTCCGTCGAGCCGCGCCTGACCCCCTACGCAACGTGGCTGGCAGCGGCGGAAACGGACCCGCCACCGTCAGGGATTTATCGTTTCGGAAGCCTTCTCATCCCCCGGTCACCGTGCTAACGCTCTGTCATATTGAACCGTGTACTCCGTCGCCCGACCGGGCTTCGGGAAAGCGCTTTTCCTGATGAGACTGATGCCATGAACGACTCCACGCTTTCCCCTACCATGGCGGGCGACTCGGCCGCCGATGCCGCCTTTGCCAGCCACGAGGGACGCAGCCAGTTCGTGCGCGCCACCCTCTCCTGCTGGCTCGGCACCGCAATGGAATATGTGGACTTCGCCCTCTATGGCCTCGCGGCCGGGCTGGTGTTCGGCGACGTGTTCTTTCCCAACATGACGCCCCTGATCGGCCTGCTGGCGAGCTTCGCGACCTACTCGGTCGGGTTTATCGCCCGCCCGCTCGGCGCGCTGGTCTTCGGCCTGATCGGCGACCGCAAGGGGCGTCAGGTGGTGCTGGTCACCACAGTTGCGCTGATGGGCCTGTCCACGACACTGATCGGGCTGATCCCGCCCTATTCGCAGATCGGCATATTTGCGCCTCTATGTCTGGTGGTCCTGCGCTTCGCGCAGGGTTTCGGCGCAGGCGCCGAATTGTCCGGCGGCGCCGTGATGCTGGCCGAATACGCACCCGTCCGCCAGCGCGGCCTGATCGCTTCCATAGTGGCGCTCGGCTCCAACAGCGGCACCTTGCTGGCGTCGCTCGTATGGCTGGCCGTAATCCAGATGGACAGGCAGAATCTGATGAGCTGGGGCTGGCGCATCCCGTTTCTGGCCAGCTTCCTCATCGCCGCCTCCGCGCTCTATCTGCGCCGCCATGTCCACGAGACCCCGGTCTTCCGGCAGGCGCTGGAAGAGAACCGCGAGCGCCGCGAGAGTGCTGCCGCCGCGCCCGACAACCGGAGCTTTCTGGCGCGCAACCGTGCCTTCTGGATCATGATCGGGCTGCGCATCGGCGAGAACGGCCCGTCCTATCTGTGTCAGGGCTTTCTGGTCGGCTATGTCGCCAAGGTGCTGCTGGTGGACAAATCCGTACCGGCGCTGGCCGTGCTGATCGCCTCCGTCTGCGGCTTTGGGGTCATTCCGCTGGCGGGATGGCTGGCCGACCGCTTCGGGCGCCGCATCACCTATCGCTGGTTCTGCCTGCTGCTGGTTCTGTATGCGTTTCCCGCTTTCGCGCTGCTCGACACGCGCAATCCGGTGATCGTCATCGCGGTCATCGTCGTCGGCATGTGTATCGCATCGCTGGGCATTTTCGGCGCGCAGGCGGCCTATGGCGTCGAACTGTTCGGCGTGAAAACCCGCTACACAAAGATGGCGCTCGCCAAGGAACTGGGTTCCATCCTGTCCGGCGGAACCGCACCGCTGGTGGCCACGGCGCTCCTGTCCCGGTTCGGGCATTGGTGGCCGATCGCCTGCTATTTCGCCCTCATGGCGGGGATTGGCCTCGTCACCACCTTCGTTGCGCCGGAAACGCGCGGCCGCGATCTCAATCTGCCGGAAGACGCCGCTTAGAGCATTTCCAGTAAAAGTGGAACCCGGTTTTGCGTTCGGAAATGCGTAAAAACAAAGAGAGAGCGATGACGCGCCTGATTATCGATTGCGACCCCGGCAACGGCATTCCCGGCGCAAATGTCGATGACGGTCTGGCGCTGGCCCTTGCTCTCGCCGCCAGACCGGCGCTGACGCTGGAAATGGTCACCATCGTCGCGGGCAACACGCCGCGCGAGGTGGGCGCCAGCGTCGCCACGGCACTGCTTGCGGCGGCAGGCCGCCCCATCAAGGTGATACCGGGCGCCGCGCGCGCCCTGCTGGAGCCGCCCGAACCGTGGCGCGCCTATCTCGACCGCGCCACCAAAGACCCTTCCATGACGGTGTTGTGGGAAGGAACGACGCGGCCGCAGCCGGTCGCGCCGACAACACCAAACGCCGCGATCGCCATGGGCGAACTCATCGTCGGCAATCCGGGCCAGATCACCCTCGTCGCCATCGGCCCGCTGACCAATGTCGCCCATGCGCTGCATCTCTATCCGGAGATGGCGCAGGCGGTGAAGGAAATCGTCATCATGGGCGGGGTGTTCGGCATCGAGGGATATATCAAGGACACCAATTTCGCGGTCGACCCCGAAGCGGCGCGGCTGGTGCTTTCCAGCGGCGCCAATATCACGCTCGCGCCTTTGGACGCGACCACCCAGACCATGCTGACGCATGCGGACCTCGACCGGCTCACCGCCGCGGATAACGCATTGTGCCGTTATGTGAGCGAGACGACGCATCCGTGGATCGACTACTCCATGCGCACCCGCAAACTGCCGGGCTGCTGGATTCACGACGTGCTGACCGTGGCCTGGCTGCTGGAGCCGGAACTGGTGACGACGGACGAATATTATGTGGATGTCGCCGTGGACGGCGCGCTCACGCGCGGCAGCTCGCGGCGCTGGAAACCCGGCAGCCTGCGGCTGACGGTCGGTCTGCCGGAGCCGCAGGGCCGCCCCGTGCGCATCATGGAGCGTGTGGACAACGCCCGCCTGCTCGCTCTCATCGAGCGGACGTTGGCAACCGCCTGAAAACGCACGGAATGGCGACCTGGCGATCAGTGCATTGCCACGGTCCAGAAATAATAGGCGAGCGGTATGGCGAGAACGTACATGCCGATCGACACTTGCCTGGCCTCACCCGACAGCACCTTGACGATGACGTAAAACAGCAATCCGCAGGCGATGCCGGTTCCGAAGCTGTTGGAAACCAGCGTCAGCAACACCATCATCAGGGCCGAAAGACCGTCGGAAAAGTTCTCCACGTCGACACGCTTCAGCGCGCCGAACATCGAGATACCGACGAGGATCAGGGCCGGAGCGGTGGCAGCCGCCGGGATCATCAGCGCAATGGGCGTAAAGAGCAAGGTGAGGGCGAACATGGCGGCCGTCGCAAGCGAGGCGAAGCCGGTACGCCCGCCAACCTCGGCACCGGTGGCGGACTCGACCAGAGCCGTCGCGGAGGGGATGCCGAGCAGCGGGCTGATCGTGGCGGCAATCGAATCCACAAGGAACGGCTTGCCGAGATCTTCCATATTGCCGTCCGCATCCACCAGATTCGCCTTAGCGCCGACGGCGAGCGTCGTGCCGAGCGTGGAGAAGAATTCCGAAGCGAAGAAGGCGAACAGATAGGGGAAATACTGCAACTTCAGCGCGCTGAAGAAATCGAGATGAAGGCCGATTTCCGAAATACCGTGCGGCACGCCGAAAAACGAGGCCGGCAGCTTGGTGATACCCAGCGGAATGCCGAGCAGCGTGCTGCCGAGAATAGCCCACAATATCGGGCCCGGCACCTTGCGGCCGCGCAGGAACACCGCCAGAAAAATGCCGAAGACAGCAACGATCGCCTGCGGCGAGCTGAATGAACCGAGCATGAGGGCGTGGTTTCGGACGTTGACATCGACCAGACCGGCATTCTTGAAACCCAGCAGCGTGATGAACAATCCGATCGCGGCTCCAAGCCCAAGCTTGATCTGGGTCGGGACCATGCGGGCGATGACCTGCCGGATGCCCAGCACGGTCAACAGAACGAAGATGACGCTCGACCAGAACGAGATGGCCAGACCCGTCTGCCAGGGAATGTGCCCGACGGCGGCCATCGTCGGGCCGACCAGAACCGATCCGCCGATGCCGGGACCGACTGCGAACGGCATATTGGCATAGAGTGCCATGAACAGCGTCGCGCCGACGATCACGATGATGGTGGCGGTCGTCGCGGCCGCGCGATCAATACCCCCCGCCGATAGCAGCGACGGGATGACGATGAGAAGATAGGCCGCCGCGAGAAAGGTGGTGATGCCCGCGACGATTTCCGTCTTGACGTCGGTCTGGCGTTCCCGCATGCGGAAATAGCTTTTCCATCGTGCTTCGGGCGCTTCGACCGGCTGCCCGACATTCATATCCGTGCTCATGTGTTGTCTCCTGTATCGGCTAATGCTGGCCGTGCAGCGAATGTCAGTTTCCGGTTGCGGCCAGAAGCGGCCTGATTTCCCGGGTCGTCCCGTCGGTCAGCCCGATGTCGGTGACATGCGGGCCGGGGTTGCAGGCAAGGCTGGCCCCGACCACCGCCTTGAAGGTGCGAACCGGCGGCTTCCAGTCGGCGATCGCATCGGCCGCCGCGCGCAGCCGTGCGAAATCGCCGGCCACCTCGCTTGTCGGTGCGTCGGACAGCAGACCACAGACCGGCAGCGGCAGAAGCGCGGTGACCTCGCCCCCGGCCGCCGTCGCCATGCCGCCGCCCGCATCGATGACGGCATTGGCCGCCGCGGCCATATCCGCCGGATCGCGGCCGAATACGGTCAGGTTGTGACTGTCATGCGAAATCGTCGTGGCCAGCGCGCCGCGCCAATGGCCCCAGTCTTCCAGAATCCCGATGACGGGTGTGGAATCCTTTCTCCCGTGGCGGTGGATGACGGCCATCAACAGCATATCGTCCGGCAGGACGAGCTTTCCCGCCTCGGTCCCGACGGTCGCCTCGCCCCATTTCGTGAAGCGGGGGCTGACCACGGTGTTCACGCGCGCCTCGGCCATGCCCGGCAGATCGATGGTGAAATCGGCGGCGGAAAGCCTGCCCAGCTTCACGGTATCGCGATAGGCATCGCTGCGCCCCTCGGCAGTCGCCTCGATCAGCTTGCCGGACCGGGCGGCCTCGTTTCCCGACACATAGACACGATCGACCTCGATCCGTTCGAGATCGGACAGGATGACGAGATCGGCGCGGCGGCCGGGCGCGACAAGCCCCAGATCGTACCGGTTCAGCCACATGGCCGCGTTGAGCGTGGCGGCGCGCAAGGCATCGACAGGCTTCATGCCATAGGCGATGAGGCGTCGGAGCACGGACGATATCGCCCCTTCACTCACCAGATCGTCGGGGAAGACGTCGTCGGTGCAGATGGTCAGCGTCTGCGGCAGATGCGGCAGCGTCTTCAAGGCCTCGATCACGCCGGGCAGCACGTAATCGTGCGAGCCGCGCAGCTCGATGGTGAAACCTGCCCGCAATTTCGCCATCAGGTCCTCGCCTGAGGTGATCTCGTGATCGGACTGGATTCCGGCCGCGGCGAAGGCCTGTAATTCCGCCCCTTCGAGGCCGCGAGCATGACCGCAGACACGTTTGCCGCTGTCCAGCCCCGCCTGCACGATCCCGCGCATCGGCTCGCTTCGGTCGAGCACGCCGCGCATGTTCATCACTTCCGCCACGCCGGAAATCTCCGGCCAGCCCAGCATGGTCGCCATCTCGCCGGCCCTGAACTCGGCGCCGGCAAGTTCGAGACCCGGCGCGGACGGCACGCAGGACGGCGCCAGCGTCAGGAAGCGCAGCGGCAGCCCCTTCGTTTCCTCCACCGCCCAGCGGACGCCTTCGAGACCGGCGACGTTGCCGATCTCGTGCGGGTCCCAGCAGATGGTGGTCGTTCCCTGCGGCACCACGGTCTCGGCATAGCGCCGCGGCGTCACCATCGAGCTTTCGACATGCATATGCGTGTCGATGAAGCCGGGAGCGATGAAGCATCCCGAAGCGTCGACGGTCTGCTTCGCCGCCTTCATGGTCCCGGTGGGATGGACGCTGGCGATCAGCGGGCCGACAAGACCGATATCGGCCGGCCTGAGTTCGGAAGTGGCCACGTCGACCACGGTTCCGCCTGTGATCAGCACGTCGAAGGGTTCAAGCCCGCGCGCAGCACGGACGGCCCGGTCACGCAGGTCGGGCGCATTGAGATCATGGGGTTCATTCGGCATGTCTGCCTCCCTTCCGGGGAAAAGCCGGCGGCGAGGCCGTCGATTCCCTTACAACAAGATCGATGGGAAAAATTCTGCTCGCGTCGGTTTCGCCGGCGACGAAGGAGAGCGCATGGTCGGCCACCGCCTGAAGATCCTGCCGGATGGTGGTGAGCGACGGAGAGACGATCTGCGCCCACATCAGGTCGTCGAAGCCTGTCAGCGACATATCCTCCGGTATGGCGCAGCCTCTCTCGCGGGCGGCTACGGCAAAGCCCACGGCAAGCGCGTCATAGGCGGCGGCGCAGGCGGTAAAGCGGTGCAGGTCGAGCGCACGGCCGAAAGCGGTCCCCGCCTCGAACGTCGCATCGCTGTGCTTCAGCACCGGCTCGATTCCGGCCGAACGGAACAGTTCGCACATCCCCCCGACGCGCTCGCGCGCCACCAGCGAATTTTCCGGGCCGGCGAGCAGCAGCACCCTTTCATGACCGAGATCGATGAGGTGCCGGGCGATCATGCGGCCGCCCTCGCGGTGATCGCTCGCCGCGACATTGCCGGCTGTCGCGGCACTGTCGATGACGGCAACCGGCACCGGAACGCTCTGCGGCGCGATGGTGGTGCCCCGCGTCGGTATGACGACCAGCGCATCGACGCCGCGCGCGATCATGTTCGTGATTTCGAAATCCTGCTGCCGGGCATCGCCCCGGCTGTCGCCGATCAATACGGCGAGGCCCCGCTGCCGGGCCGCCCGCTCGACGGCCTGCGCGAAAGCGGGAAACAGCGGCTGCCCGATATTCGGAACCAGAAGGCCGATCGTATTGCTCTTGCCGGTACGCAGCGCGCGGGCGGCGTGATCGGGTACATAGCCCAGTTCATGCGCTCTGGCGCGGATCTGCCTCACCATTGCCGGCGAAACCCGCCCCTTTCCACGCAGGGCATTCGAAACCGTGGCGGCGGAAACGCCCAGCCCGGCTGCGATTTCCCGAATGGAAGAGGAGCGCGTCTCTTTCATGCAAGCTGCTCTGGTCGGAGGAACGGTCCCGAAAACGCGCAAGGCTTTCCGGGTCAATCATGGCAATCAAACAACCGGAGCACGATGAGGATGCGAGAAAAAACATCCGGTCCCGGAGAGTGATTAAACGATTAACCAATCCGTAACCAAAGCGCAAGTCCAAAATTCCGCCGACCAGTACAGCGTGCCCGTGTCAGAAATTCCAGTCCTCGTCCTCGGTCGCCACGGCCTTGCCGATGACATAGGACGAACCCGACCCGGAGAAGAAATCGTGGTTTTCGTCGGCATTGGGCGAGAGCGCCGACAGGATGGCCGGGTTGACTTTGCAGGCCTCCGGCGGGAACAGCGCCTCGTAGCCCAGATTCATCAGCGCCTTGTTGGCGTTGTAATGCAGGAACTTCTTGACGTCCTCCGTCAGCCCCACCCCGTCATAGAGCGCCTCGGTGTAGCGGACCTCGTTATCGTAAAGCTCCAGCAGAAGCTCGAAGGCGAAATCCTTGATCTCCTGCCTGCGCGCCTCGCCCAGCGGCTCAAGGGAGCGCTGGAACTTGTAGCCGATATAATAGCCGTGCACCGCCTCGTCGCGGATGATGAGCCGGATAAGGTCGGCCGTGTTGGTGAGCTTCGCGCGGCTCGACCAGTACATCGGCAGGTAGAAGCCGGAATAGAACAGGAAGCTTTCCAGAAACACGCTGGCGATCTTCTTCTTCAGGGGATCGTCTGCGCGGTAATGGTCCAGGATCAGCGCCGACTTGCGCTGCAAGAACTCGTTTTCCTCCGACCAGCGATAGGCGTCGTCCACGTCGGGCGTGAGGCAGAGCGTGGAAAAGATCGAGGAATAGGAGCGCGCATGCACCGCTTCCATGAAGGCGACGTTGGAGAGCACCGCCTCCTCGTGCGGTGTCAGCGCATCCTCCATCAGCGTCACTGCGCCGACCGCGTTCTGGATCGTATCGAGCAGCGTCAGGCCGGTGAAAACGCGGATGGTGAGTTGCTTCTCCGCCGGTTTCAGCGTTTCCCACGACTGGATATCGTTGGAGAGCGGCACCTTTTCCGGCAGCCAGAAATTGCCCGTCAGCCGGTTCCAGACCTCGAGGTCCTTGTCGTCCTCGATGCGGTTCCAGTTGATGGCGCGCATCGGACCGGGCTTCTTCGCGGCATTGGTCTTGAATTGCATGTTCATGGATTTTTCCCAACTCATAGCGCGCAGGAGACGCAGCCCTGCACCTGCGTCCCTTCGAGCGCCATCTGGCGCAGGCGGATGTAATAGATGGTCTTGATGCCCTTTCTCCAGGCGTAGATCTGGGCGCGGTTGATATCGCGCGTCGTCGCCGTATCGCGGAAGAACAGCGTCAGCGACAGGCCCTGATCGACATGCTGCGTCGCCGCCGCATAGGTGTCGATGATCTTCTCCGGCCCGATCTCGTAGGCGTCCTGATAATAATCGAGATTGTCGTTGGTCATGAAGGCGGCCGGATAATAGACGCGGCCGATCTTGCCTTCCTTGCGAATCTCGATCTTCGACACGATCGGATGGATCGAGGACGTCGAATGATTGATATAGGAGATGGAACCGGTGGGCGGCACGGCCTGAAGGTTCTGGTTATAGAGGCCGCCTTCCATCACCGCCTTCTTCAGGTCGCGCCAGTCCTCCTGCGTCGGGATATGGACGCCCGCCGTCTCGAAGATTTCGCGCACCCTGTCGGTCGCCGGCTTCCATTCCTGTTCGGTATATTTGTCGAAATATTCACCCGTGGCATATTTCGACTTCTCGAAGCCCTTGAAGGAACGGCCCTTTTCCACCGCGATGCGGTTGGAAGCGCGCAGCGCGTGATAGGTCACCGTGTAGAAATAGATATTGGTGAAATCGACGCCTTCTTCGGAGCCGTAGAAAATGCGCTCGCGGGCGAGATAGCCGTGCAGGTTCATCTGGCCGAGACCGATGGCATGGCTCTCGTCGTTGCCGCGTGCGATGGACGGCACCGAGCCGATATGGCTCATATCGGAAACGGCGGTCAGCGCCCGGATCGCGGTTTCGATGGTCTTGCCGAAGTCGGGCGAATCCATCGCCGCGGCGATGTTGAGCGAACCCAGATTGCAGGAAATATCCTTGCCGAGATGGGAATAGGACAAGTCCTCGTCAAAGAGGCTGGCCTCGCTCACCTGAAGGATTTCCGAGCACAGATTGCTCATGGTGATGCGCCCGTCGATCGGATTGGCGCGGTTCACCGTGTCCTCGAACATGATGTAGGGATAGCCGGATTCGAACTGGATTTCGGCGATGATCTGGAAGAATTCGCGCGCCTTGATCTTCTTCTTGGCGATGCGCGCATCGTCCACCATCTCGCGGTACTTCTCCGTCACCGAAATCTCGGTCAGCGGCACGCCATAGACGCGTTCCACGTCATAGGGCGAGAACAGATACATATCCTCGTTGGCGCGGGCGAGCTCGAAGGTGATGTCGGGGATCACCACGCCGAGCGACAGCGTCTTGATGCGGATCTTCTCGTCGGCGTTCTCGCGCTTGGTGTCGAGGAAGCGCATGATGTCGGGATGGTGCGCGTGCAGATAGACCGCGCCTGCCCCCTGCCGCGCACCGAGCTGGTTGGCGTAGGAGAAGCTGTCTTCCAGAAGCTTCATCACCGGAATGACACCGGAGGACTGGTTCTGGATCTGCTTGATCGGCGCGCCGGATTCGCGAATGTTGGTGAGGCAGAGCGCCACGCCGCCGCCGCGCTTGGACAGTTGCAGCGCCGAGTTGATGGAGCGGCCGATCGATTCCATATTGTCCTCGACCCGCAGCAGGAAGCAGGACACGAGTTCGCCGCGCTGCTTCTTGCCGGCGTTGAGGAAGGTCGGCGTCGCCGGCTGGTAGCGGCCGGAAATGATCTCGTCCATCATTTCGCGCGCAAGCTGATCGCTGCCGCGCGCCAGAGCCAGCGCCACCATGCAGACGCGGTCCTCGTAGCGTTCGAGGTAACGCTGGCCGTCGAAGGTCTTCAGTGTGTAGCTGGTGTAATATTTGAACGCACCGAGAAAGGTCGGAAAGCGGAACTTCTTCGCATAGGCCTCGTCGAACAGGTCGCGCACGAAGTTGAAGGAATACTGGTCCAGCACCTCCCGCTCGTAATAGCCCTCCGTCACCAGATAGTCGAGCTTCTCTCGCAGGTTGTGGAAGAAGACCGTGTTCTGGTTGACGTGCTGGAGGAAATATTGCCGCGCGGCCTGCCGGTCCCGGTCGAGTTGAATCCGCCCCTCGTCGTCATAGAGGTTCAGCATCGCGTTGAGCGCGTGATAATCCAGCCCGTCCGTGGATTTGACCGGCTTGCCGCCGGACGCTGGCGCCGGCTCCTTTTCAGCCGCTTTCGGCGCCTTCCCGCGCTCGCGGATCAGGGTCGTGTCTGCCGTGTCCAAAATCGTTCCATCCCGTTTCTGACAGCGCCAACATCTTCATCCGTCCCAAGAAGCTCGAAGCGATAGAGGTAGGGAACCCGACATTTGGCGGAAATAATCTTGCCGGCGAGGCCGAAGGCCGCGCCGAAATTGGAATTGCCCGCGGCGATCACGCCGCGAATGAGCGCACGGTTGTCCGTCTCGTTGAGGAAGCGGATGACGGGCTTCGGCACCGCGCCCTTTTCACCGCCGCCGCCATAGGTCGGCGTCACCAGCACGAAAGGCTCGTCGACCCGCAGCACGCCGGACGGCTCCAGCGGAATCCGGCCCGTGCGCATTCCCAGCCGCTGCACGAAACGGTGCGTATTCTCGGAACGGCTGGAGAAATAGACGAGCAGGCCCATCGGACGAACGCCTTCCGTCAGGCCAGAAGGTTGATCATGTCGGGCCGGAAACCTGCCCAATGCGTCTCGCCCGCTACCACGACCGGCACCTGCCGGTAGCCCAGCCCCTGCACGAGATCGAGAGCGCCGGCGTCGGCGGAAATGTCGATAACCTCGTATTCGATGCCCTGCCGGTCGAGCGCGCGGGTGGTGGCGGTGCATTGCACGCAGGCGGGCTTGGAGTAGACGGTGACGTTCATTTTTCCCTCGCTGATGTTGGACTTGATATCGGCGCACCCGGCCGCGCGACGGCGCGGGAAACGCAATGATGTGGGCATGCAAAGCCGTTCGCGCGTCGCGGAACGCGCGGCGGAATACCAAAAACATGAAGACGCCCGGCGCCCGGCATACACGGCGCCACGGGATCAGATCATTCGCCTGCTGGCGGTCCCGAACTGCTCGAACCGTACTGACTGGACATGGACTTCACCCCGAAGCTTGCGGCGGACCGTTCGGGGGCTGCGACAGGGCGAGGTACAATCCTCGCATGACTGCCGTTCGCCTCCCGGACACCCCGCCCGTGGACGTTTCCGTTCAAGGCAGGTCTCCTGGCTCGCGGCTCAACGCCCCTGCCCGCCTTCCCGGCTCGCGCCAGTGACATGATGGGCAGAAACTCACCGCTTACAGTTGCGGGGGCAGCTCCGGCTTTGCCGCGACCTTTGCAGACGCTGCGCACCGAATTCCCTCTTAGCGCCCGATCCTAGAATCGGAAGCACCCTGAACACAAGATATGGTATCTGAAGTTAAAAACTCGTCAACAGATTGATGCAGAAAAATGAAACTTTGCACACCGGCTTTTAGATAGCCGGCACTCGGACGGGAAAAAGTCCGTTCATTCAGGAGGACAATTTGCGCGCCTGAATCGCCGGCAGAGCGGCGTCCACCGCGATGTCGTAATGATCGCCCTGCGTGACATCAAGGATGCGGCTGGGACGAAAAGCGGCCATGTTGATGCCGCCCGCATGACGGATGCTGTCGAAAAGAATGCCCGTCTCGCCCGCCGCCCGCATTTCCTCGCCGAAACGCTGCGATTGGCCATAATCGGCCGGGTCGTAGACACCCGGCAGCGAACCCTGCTTTCCACATATATCGACGAAATCGCCCTCGAGCCGGGCGCTGTAGACGCGGAAGGTACGCGAAAGGCCGGCCACTCCGGTCGCCACCGCCTCGCGGCGCATGTGATGCGCCACCTCGACGACCGATGTGGTGAGGCTTGCCGCCGCATACCATGCGCCGAGTTGCGGCCCGTTGAACCGCATGCCGCCCGGCGCCACATGCAGGAAAGCCGCCATGACGATGCTGGCATTGGGCCGCCCGTATACCCATTCGCTGCGTGGCAGGCGCAGCAGGCGTTCTGCCACCAGCCGGTCGTTGGTCCAGCCGGCAAGCTCCATCACCGCTTCCAGATCGGCGGCGGTCGCTACCGTGTCGAACCGGCCGATGGGCGGAAAGCGCGATGGGATCAGCCTCCAGGCCGGTTGCGGAGCCGGCGCCCGTTTCACGAGAACACCACGTCCTCGTCGCGATAGGGCGTGAAGGCACGGTCGATTTCGTTCGGCTCCATGTAGAGCCCGCCACGGGCCGCGTCGAGGAAGCGGCGCACCGTGAGCAGCGCGTCCTGCGTGCCGGCTGTGACAAAACGCAAAGGCGGCTCACCGCCGAAGACCGCCGCGCCATTGGGCGTCCGCAGCCAACGCACCCCCGCTGCCGCGCTTTCATAGAGCACGCCCAGCGCCTGATGAATGCCGAGCACGGCGGAAAGCCGCGTCAGCACATCCACGTCGAGCGTGATGTCACGATGCTCGCGCACGGCCTTGACCCAGTTGTAATAGGTGGAGCGGGACGGCAGACCCAGCACCAGAAGGCGCTCGCGCTCGTCCAGCCCCCAGAGATCGGCGACGGCAAGGAATGTACGCAGGCCCGGCGCGCTGAGCCGGCGCCGCGCTGCGGCAGCGAAGCGCCCGGCATCGAGCATATCCGGCCCCTTGTCCGTGAGCGCATTCTTCGCAGCGCCCGCGACTGTCCTCAATACTGCATTATTGCCTCCGGCCATGATCGCCATCGCCTCCTGTTGTCCAGATCGGAATATAGTCCAAATCTGGACAAATACAAGGCCGCCTTCACGCCAGGCCTAAAGCGCGTCGCGATCTTTCAGATTCGCTTTCCGCGCTTTAGATTTTTGTTTTTGCGCATGTCGTTATCGCATCGAAGCAGGATCAGAAATCAGTCCAGTGGACTGATTTCCCTGCGGAGGCGCTGCACACTTTTGCGCGACATGCTTTATTCGGCGGCGATCAGCGCGGCGTCCGCAAGGTCGTGGGCGAAGTCGAAATGCACCGGCCGCAGGGTGACATGGCCGTTCCTTATATCCAGCACATGCGAGTAGATGTCCTCGCCGCTTTCCAGCACCGGCGCCCTTTCCTCGTGCATGATGGAGATGACGATGGCGTCCGGGCAGCGCGCCTTCAGCGCCGCATGGAACTGCGTCTTGGCGGCGGGATCGAGCGCGCCGGTCGCCTCGTCGAGGAAGATGACCGAAGGGGCATGCAAGAGCACGCGGGCGAGCACGATCTTCTGTTTCTGCCCGCCGGAAAGCAGCAGGTCCCACGGCGCGCCGTCCGCGCCCGTCTCGTTCATGCGCTCGATGAAGGCGCCGAGGCCCGCCTCGTGCAGTACGGCGGCGACGGCGAGATCGCTGAAATCGCCCTCGTCTTCCGGCAGGCAGACGAGCTGCTTCAGCGAGACGGAGGGGAATTTGACGTCCTGCGTGGCATAAAGCGACACCGAACCCTGCGGATAGACGATATCGCCCGAGCCATAGGCCCACAGTCCGTTCAGCGCCTTGAGGAAGGAGGTCTTGCCCGAACCGGACTCGCCGCGCATATAAACCCAGTCGCCGGCGCGGATATTGATGGTGCCGGAGCGCAGGAAGGGCGCTTCGCTCTCCGGCCCCTGCATCAGGGCGAGATTGCGCACGGTAAGGCCGAAGCGGGGATGCTGCCGGGCGAAGGTGAAGCGGCTGACACCGCTGCGGGCATAGAATTGCGCCGGCTCCTGCACATTCTCGATAGCCTGCGCCAGACCGGTCACGCGCTCTGCGGTGGCGCGCAGATTGGCGATGGCGGGCATGACCTGAATGAACCACGAGCAATCGTTGATCATGGCGGCGACGAGTTCGGCGCCCGTGACGTAATTGCGGAACGACACCGCGCCGCTCATATAGGGCAGGAAGCCCGGCACATAGGCGGCGATGCGGTTGGACAGGAAGCCATAGACCTGCGAGAAGGCGAGATAGGCCGCATCGAAGCGGTTCAGCCGGCTCCATGTAACGTCCACGTCCTTATAAAGCCGGTCGTTCACCGAACGCTGCACGGTCTCACCGCCGGACGCGGAAATCTGGAAACTGCGGCGCAGGAGCGTCGTCCACTCGCCGCGATAGGAGCCTTCCGCCTTCTGGATGGCGAGATTGAGCCGCTCCAGCCTGCGGCCGATCCAGACTGCCACGAAAGTGCCGAGCGGCACATAGACCGCGATGGTGGCGAAGGCCAGCAGCGCGCCGCCCCACGAACCGAGAAATTCCAGGCCGCTCACCTGCGTCGACATGCCGATCAGCGCCTGCCCGACGAAAAAGGCCGACAGCACCACGCCGACAATGCCCATGACGAGGCCGATCGCGCCGCCGGTCATGCCCTTGATGGCCTCCTGCAAACGCTGGTCGATATTGTCGGGCTGGTCGCAGCCCTTGCCCTGCTGGAGATGGAAATGCGTGTGGCGCCTGTCGAGCAGCGCGGCGGAAAACTGGTCGTTCAGCCATTTGCGCCATTTGCGGTTCAGCGTGACGGAGAGATAGTGGCGCGAACCGACCAGAACCGCGTCCTTGGCGAGCGTCAGCAGAAGCAGCATGCCCACATTGACCGCGATGGTGACCAGCGGATTCTGTACCGGGGCCGTGTTGACATTGACGATGGCGTTCATCAGCCGGCCGGAGGCTTCCGCCACCCACACTGTCGCCTTGCTGATGAAAGCCGTGAGCACGACGATGGCGATGGTTAGCGCCCAGGCTTCCTTCCAGCGCTCAGACACCCAATAGGCCCGGATCAACCCCCTGAATGTCGTCATTCCGGCGACAGCCGAACCATCATTCACCTGCCTGTCGTCGATCGGCAGGTAATTCCGTTCGATCCGTCGCGTCGTGTCCAATGCGCACCTCGATTCCGGTCAAAATTTGTAACCGTATATTACACATTGAAACAAAGTGTGGTTAACGTAATATTAATAATCAACACAAAATGCGATCACAAAATGTGTGTGCAGCCCGTGAGAATGGCAAGGAGCTGGAATCGTTCAGCAATCGGGACACAGATTTTTTGGCGGAAGAGGCCGTGAGCCACGAAAACCGGTGGCGTGACGGCGGCCGATCAATCCAGCGTGCGGCGGAAGCGCAGCAAGGCGATACCCGCGAAGACGATCACGAACAGGAAAAGCGCGTTCACCTCGCCGGCGATGTCGGAGAGGGTTGCGCCTTTCAGCATCACAGCGCGCACGATGCGCAGGAAATAGGTGAGCGGAAACATATCGCCGAGCACTCGCGCCCATTCCGGCATGCCCAGAAAAGGAAACATGAAACCCGACAGCATCAGCGAGGGCATGAAGAAGAAAAAGGTGAGCTGCATGGCCTGCATCTGCGTGCCGGCGACGGTCGAGATCGTATAGCCGAGCAGCACCAGCGACAGCACGAAGATCAGGATACAGCTCAGCAGCAGCGCGAGCGAGCCGACGAAGGGCACGCTGAACAGAAGCTTCGCCGCGACCAGAACCACCACCACCTGCACCGCGCCGACCACGAGGAAGGGCAGCACCTTGCCCAGCATGATCTCCACCGGCGTGGCGGGCATGGCGAGCAGGTTCTCCATGGTGCCGCGCTCCGTCTCGCGGGTCAGCGCCATGGCCGTCATCATCACCATGGTCATTTGCAGGATGACGCCGAGCAGGCCGGGGACGATATTGTATTGCGACACGGCCTCCGGGTTGTAGCGGCTGTGCACGATAATCTGCAACTGGCTGCGCGCGGCGTCCGCCGCTTCCGCCTGCTTTCCCTGCTCGCGCAGCAGCGCCTGACTTGCGACCGTTCCCAGCGTCGAGATCGCGCCGCTCGACACCGACGGATCGGTGGCGTCGGCCTCGATCAGGATTTCCGGCCGGTCTCCGGCATCCACGCGCCGGGCGAAATCGGACGGGATCGTCACCACGAAGGAAACGGTTCCGCTGGCAAGCAGCGCCTCCGCTTCCGCCGCGCTGGCCGTCACATGGTCGAAGCGGTAATAGCCGGTCGTCTCCAGCGCCGAGATCAGCGCCCGCGTATAATGATCGTTGCTCGTGGCGACCAGCGCGCTGGGCAGGCTTTTGGGATCGTTGTTGATGGCATAGCCGAACAGCAGCAACTGCATCAGCGGCACCACCAGCATCATGGCGAAGGTGATGCGGTCGCGCCGCATCTGGATGAATTCCTTCATCAGCATGGCGCCCAGGCGCGCGAAGGAGAACCAGTCGCCGCGCATCACCTGCCCTCCCCCGCTCCGGCGTGGCTGCTGGCCATATTGTCCTGCGCGCTGCCCATGAACTGGATGAACACGTCCTCAAGGCTGGTCTCGCCCGCCGTGACGGTGACGCCGTCGCGCTGCCGGACAGAGGAAAGTGCCGCTTCGAGCTTTGCCCGGTCTGAGCCGACCACATGCAGCGTGTTGCCGAAGGGCGCGACCTGCTCGACGCCCGGCATATGCCTGAGTTCGCGTGCGATCTCGCCCAGTCCCGGCCCGGTGACGAAGAAGGTGGTGAGACCGGCCTGCGCGATCACCTCCGCCACCGTGCCGGTGGCGAGAAGCCTGCCGTAGGAAATATAGGAAATGCGGTGACAGCGCTCGGCCTCGTCCATGTAATGGGTGGAGACGAGCACGGTCAGCCCGTTTTCGGCCAGTGCGTGAATCTCGTCCCAGAAATCGCGCCGCGCCTTAGGATCGACGCCCGCTGTCGGCTCGTCGAGCAGCAGCAGCTTCGGCTTGTGCATGATGCAGGCGGCGAGCGCCAGCCGCTGTTTCCAGCCGCCGGAAAGCGTGCCGGCGAGCTGGTTGCCGCGCGTGGTCAGCCCCAGTTCCTCCAGCGTCTGCGCCACATGCTCCTTCACGGGGGTCAGCCGGTAGAGCCGGGCGACGAATTCGAGATTCTCGGCGATGGTGAGATCTTCGTAGAAGGAAAAGCGCTGCGTCATATAGCCGACCTCGCGCTTGATCTTCAGCCCGTCGCGGCGCAGGTCGTAGCCGAGCACCTGCCCCTCGCCGGCATCGGGTGTCAGAAGTCCGCACATGATGCGGATGGTGGTCGTCTTGCCGGAGCCGTTCGGCCCCAGAAAGCCGACGATTTCGCCCTCGCCCACCGTCATGCTGACATTGTCCACGACGGTGGTGCCGCCGAAACGCTTGACCAGCCCCTTGACCTCAATGGCGTTCGGCATCGCGGCCTACTTTCCCGCCAGATCGACATCGACGATCTGGCCGGGCTGCAAGGGCGAGGACGGATCGACCGGATGCGCCTCGATGAGATAGACGAGCTTCTGGCGCGTCTCCAGCGAATAGATGACCGGCGGCGTGAATTCGGGATCGGGCGAAACGTAGCTGACGCGCGCGCGCAGATCCGGCGCGCAGCCGTCGCAATGCACGGTCAGCAGGTCGCCGACCTTGACCGACGAAAATTTCTTCTCCGGTATATAGACCTTCAGCTTCACCGCTCCGTCGGGCAGCATGGTAAGCACGGGCGCCGAAGGTCCGGCGATATCGCCCGGATAACGGATCACATCGGTGACGCGGCCGGGAGCGGTGGCCTCGATGCTGCGCTTGGAAAGATGCCAGCGCGCCGAATCGAGATCGGCCTCGGCGCCCTTCACCGCGTCTTCAGCGGCCTTGATCTCGTCCGGCCGGGCGGGCAGCCGCCCCACCGCAAGATTGGCCTCGCTCTGGTTGATGGCGGCTTCCGTTACTTCCACATTCGTCTTCGCGTCGTCCAGTTGCGCCTGCGTCGCCACCCCGCGCCTGGTGAGATCCTGCGTGCGCGCGAGCGTGCGGCGGGCATCGTCGGCCTGCGCCTTCGCCGTACGCACGGAAGCCTCCAACACCGCGATCTCATCCGGCCGCTTGCCGATCAGCAGATCGGCAAGCTGCGCTTTCGAGCGTGCCAGCGCCGCTTGGGCCTGCGCGACCGCGATGCGCGCATCCGTATCCTCGGTCAGCGCCAGCGGCTTGCCGGGTTCGACGCGATCGCCGCTCCGCACCATCACGGATTTGACCTGCGCCACGTCCAGCGGCGCAAGCTGGACGAACTCGCCCTCAACATAGCCCACGGCCAGCGGCTGCACGCCGCAGGCCGCAAAAAGGTAGGACGCAAAGGGGACGACACAAAGAAAACTCATCGTTGCGCACGCTCCTGTTCCGCATCCCGTGCCGCGAATATGGCCATCAGGTTCTGCCGTGCGATGGCGGCAACCGCCGCCGCCTCGGCCTCGCCCATCAACGTCCAGTCCATGCGCCGTTTGACGGCCTCCCGGCCGATGCGGAAATAGACCAACTGTCCGATCAGGGTGAAAACGGTGAGCCGCGTGCGCTCGCTTTCGGCAGGCTCGCCCGTGGCAACTTCCCATATGGCGCAAAGCCGCTTGTGCGTCGGCTCGAACACGCCGGAATAGATCCGGTCGAGCGCCGCCGTGGGCTGTGCGAGTTCACGCAGAAGGAACTGGACGATTTCACCCGCCGCCGGCTGGGCGACGACGAAACGCGCCATCCGCTCCAGAACCAGACCAAGCTGCTGCCGCGCGGATTCCTTGGTTTCGGCGGGAATGTCGATCACGGCATAATGGCCGAGTGCCTGACCGGCGACGTCCTGAATCGTCGCGACGATGTAATCGGCGGCGGCGAGCCGCAGGCCCTCCTTGTTGCCGAAATGATAGGCGATGGAGCCTATATTCGCCCGCGCACGACTGGCGATCTCGCGCGTGGAAGTCGCCTCGAATCCCTTCGAGCCGAACAATTGCAGGGCCGCGTGGATCAGCGCCGCGCGCGTCTGTTCGCCCGATTGCGCCTGTCTGTCCTGTTCCGATATTGTCATGCCGCTATTTAATCAATCGATTGATTAAACGTCAAGCCTAAAAAAGCGCGCCCGCGGCGCGCTTTTTGTCTTCCTGCCGGTTTTCAGCCGCGCTGTCCCACATGACGTCCGGCGGCGACAGGCATGGGCAGACCCGCTTGCGCGGTGACGATCCTCTCCAGCGCCGACAGGATCGCCGCCGGCGCGGCGACGGCCTTGCCGGCGCCTGTATCGACATGCAGCAGCATCTGCTCGGCGCTGGCCAGTTCGGTCTCCTCACGCTTCAGCGAATGGAAGAGATGGATGCGCTTTGCGTCGAAGGACAGAAGCCGGGTTTCGACATGGAGCGCTTCGCCCGCCTTCGCCTCCGCCCGGTGCATGATATGGGTTTCGACCGTATAATAGCTGTGGCCGGCGCCAAGATAGGCGGCGTCCACGCCGATATGCGCCAGAAGCCTGTCCGTCGTCTGCCCGAACAGGTCGAGATAGCGATGCTCGGTCATGTGGCCGTTATAGTCGATCCATTCGGGGATCACGCGCGCGTCGAGAAGGCGCAGGACCCCGGAAGACCGTTCCGCCGGAACCGCCTCCGCTTCGAGCCGCGCCGCATAGCTATTGAGCAGCGCGCCCGCGCCCCAGCCCGCCCCGTGCCGCTGGCGCGACAGCGCGCGCAGGATCGCCACCAGATTGTCGTCGCGGATCGTTTCCAGATCGCGGATCGAAAGTCCCTCGTTCTGCGCGTCCGACTGGCCGGCGATGCGGTCGATCAGCGCGTCGTCGAGATCGGGAACGTCGGTCAGCTTCGTCCACGGCCATTGCAGCGCCGGGCCGAACTGGGCGAGGAAATGGCGCATCCCCGCCGGGCCACCCGCGATGCGATAGGTCTGGAACAGACCCATCTGCGCCCAGCGCAACCCGAAGGAATAGCGGATGATATCGTCGATCTGCTCCACCGTGGCGATGCCGTCGCGCACCAGCCACAGCGCCTCGCGCCAGAGCGCCTCCAGAAGCCGGTCGCCGACGAAGGCGTCGATCTCCTTTTCCAGCACCACCGGCTCCATGCCCGTGCGGCGATAGAGGGCGGACGCCCTTTCGATCGCTTTCGCGGTCGTCCTGCCGCCCGGCACCAGTTCGACCAGCGGCAGCAGGTAGACCGGATTATAGGGATGCGCGATCAGGAGCCGTTCGGGATGGCGCAATCCGGCCTGCAACGTGCTGGGCAGGAAACCGGACGTGGAGGACGCGATCAGTGCGTCGGACGGGCAGGCCGCCTCCACCGCCGCCAGCACCGAAAGCTTTAGGTCGAGCCGTTCCGGCACGCTTTCCTGCACCAGCCCCGCCCCGGCCACGGCGTCCTCCAGCGAAGCGGCGAAGGAAAGCTTCCCCTCCTGCGGCAGAGGTGCCGGCGTCAGCGCCGCCAGCGCGCGGCGGGCATTGGCGAGGATACGCTCGGT
This sequence comes from Rhizobiales bacterium 63-22, assembly GCA_001898995.1. Lineage (GTDB taxonomy): Bacteria > Pseudomonadota > Alphaproteobacteria > Rhizobiales > Rhizobiaceae > Brucella. The sequence goes on from MKVZ01000009.1 coordinate 128,922, forward strand.
CGTCGCCTTCGCATCGGGCGACGGATCGTAAACGCTGACGTCGAAGCCGTTGAGCAGAAAGCGCGCGGCCCAGCCGCCGCCAATGACACCGCTGCCGATACAGGCGATTTTTGGAGGGGCGATCCTGGGAGGATGGTTGCTCATGGATATCACCAGCGCTTCGTGAGTTTCAGTTTCTGCCGGACCTCGGCAGGTGTCAGCACCTTCGCGCCCATGTTGACGGCAATGGTTCTGGCGCGCGCCACCAGATCGCCATTGGAGGCCAGCACGCCCTTTTCGAGCCAGATATTGTCCTCCAGCCCGACGCGGATATTGCCGCCGGCCAGAACCGCCAGCGCCGCGTAAGGAAGCTGGTTGCGGCCGATGGAGAAGGCGGAAAAAACCCAGTCCTTCGGCAGGTTGTGCAGGATGGAGACGAGCGTGGCCAGATCGTCCGGCGCGCCCCACGGAATGCCCATGCACAATTGCACCATGACCGGATCGTCGATGAGGCCCTGCTGTTGCAGCCATTGCGCGAGCGGCAAGTGGCCCGTGTCGAAAATCTCGATCTCCGGCCGCACGCCGAGCCGCTGTATCTGCGCCGCCATCTCCTTGAGCATGGCAGGCGTGTTTGTCATCACGTAATCGCCCTCGCCGAAATTCATCGTGCCGCAATCGAGCGTGCAGATTTCCGGCAGAAGCTCCGCCACATGAACGAGGCGCTCGGTCGCGCCGGCCATGTCGGTCTTCGCGGCATCCGGCGGCAGCGGCGCTTCCGCCGAGCCGAGGACGAGGTCTCCGCCGACGCCTGCCGTCAGGTTGAGCACGACATCGACGCCGGAGGCGCGGATATGGTCCACCACTTCGCGGAACAGTTCGGGCTTGCGCGACGGCTCGCCGGTTTCGGGATCTCGCACATGGATATGGGCGATCGCAGCGCCCGCTTCGGCGCTTTCGATGGCCGCGTCCGCGATCTGGCGCGGCGTAATCGGAACCTTGTTCGAGCGGTGCGTGGTGGCACCCGCGCCCGTGACGGCGGCGGTGATGAATATCTCGCGGGAAGGCTGTAGCGGCATGGTGTTTTCCTCAAACTTGCAGGCAAAGCTTGACAGGTCGTTATTGGACCGGATTATCATTTTACGAAATCCATTTGGCGAACAGCGAAGCACATGATTTTCGAGCCATCCGACAGTGAATTGAGCGTAACGCTGCTGGTTCTGCCCGATTGCTCGCTCATGTCGCTCGCCGCCACACTGGACCCGATGCGTGGCGCGAACCGTGTGGCCGGCCGTTCGCTCTATCGCTGGCGGGTGGTGTCGCCGGACGGGAGCGACCCCGTCACTTCCGCCGGCCTCAAGGTGTCGGCGGGCGGGCCGTTCACGGCAGGGGCACAGGATATCCTCATCGTTATCGGCGCCTTCCACGCGCTCGATCATGCGACGCCAAGGCTTCTCAATACGCTGCGGCAGGCGGCGCGGCAATCGCGGCTCGTCATCGGCATCGAAGCCGGTTCATGGGTTCTGGCGAGAGCCGGGCTTCTCGACGGCCGCAAGGCGACGACCCATTGGGAGGATCTCGAAGCCTTCGCCCAGCGTTTCCCGGAGGTGGAGACCCGTTCCGACCGCTGGGTGCGCGACAACGCTTTCCTCACCACCGGCGGGGCCGCGCCGGCGCTCGACATGATGCTGGCGCTGATCCGCACCCGTCACGGCTATTCCCTCGCGCTGGACGTGGCCAGCCTCTATATCTACGATGAGGTCAGGCAGGCATCTGATACACAGCCGCTGGTCTCGCTCGGCCGGCTTCTCGACCGCGAGCCGCGCCTCGCCGAGGCGATCCGCATCATGGAAAGCCATATCGACCGCCCCATTCCGGTATCGGGCATCGCCCGCCGGCTCGGACTTTCGACGCGCGGCCTCGAAATGCTGTTCGCCCATGTTATCGGGCAATCACCCGGTCAGTATTATCTGGCGCTGCGGCTGAAGGCGGCGCGGCGGTTGATCCTCGATACGCATCTCTCGATGGCCGACACGGCGGAACAGACCGGCTTTTCCTCGATCAGTTCGCTTTCACGCGCCTTCAAGCGGTACTTCGGACAGCCGCCTAGCCAGTTGCGGCGGAAATGATCCCCATAGCTGGAACCGTCGCGACCGATCAGATTTCGAGTTGCATTGTCTCCAGACCGGCTTCGCGCTTCGGTCCGTGCCAAAGGCGTATCAAACGATCTCCACGGCCTCGATGAGCCGCAGACCCGCCCCGTAGACGACCTGCAAGGGGCATTCCATGTTTCGGGTCATGAACTTGCCGCGCAATCGCGTCAGCGCGGCGTCCAGACGGCGGCTATCCGGGTTGCTCTCCGGCTCGCCGAACAGACGCAGCACCTCTTCCCTTTTGATCGTCTCGCCCGCATGTGCAGCCAGATACTCAAACAGCAGCACTTCTCGCGCCGATAGCCTGACGGGTGCCATATCGCCTGCCCGCAGGACCCGCTTTTCCCGCTCCAGCCGCAGCCGGACCTGCTTGCCCGTTCCGGACTGCGCCGGCCGCGCGCCGCCGGATGCCATACGGGTCCGGCGCGCCAGATTTCCGATCGCCAGCACAAGTTCCTCGCTGTCCACCGGCTTGGTGAGATAGAGATCGGCGCCCTCGCCATAGCCGCGGATGCGATCTTCTCGCGCCGTGCGCGCCGTCAGCAGGATGACGCCCATCTCCTTTGTGGTTGCGATATCGGATGCCAGATCGAAGCCGGTGACGTCCGGCAGGTTGACGTCGAGCACGGCGACGTCAAAAGACTGTTGACGAAGCGCCTTGTAAAATTCGATACCCGACGCAGCCTCGCCGACGATGAGGCTGCGAAGGCGCAGATAATCGGCAAGGCTCTGCCGAAGATCATGATCGTCTTCAACCAGAAGGACCCGGGCCGGTCCGAAAGACGGATCAGCCCCCACCTGCGGCGAATTCATTGTGTGAACGACCATCGACCTAGGCTCTTATTACAGAATCAGAGATTATAGAATGGGTTTACAGAACCGTTCACCGCGCGCCAACCCAGAGATAGAAGCAATTCACGGATTCCCGTGTAACGCGAACATGGGCGTGACCATCCGCCGCACCATGGCTCTTTTCTGCTGGTGCCTGCTGTCTTTTGCTCTGGCAGGCAAGGCTTTGGCATCCGGCACTCCGTCCCTGCCCGGCCTCACGAGCGGCATAGCGGTCCTGACCGACGATTCTTTCGCGCTGAGCCTCGACGATATCCTGACACCGCAGCGCCAGAAGGAGTTTCGTCCCGTGGCGAGCGGCAATTTCAATTTCGGGTTCCGCAAAACCGCGATCTGGATAAAGCTTTCGCTGCGCGGCACGGCCGATGCGCGCGGCATCCTGTCCGTTACTTCCAATTTTCTCGACTTTGTCGATATCTACGTCGCCCCGCCCGGCAAAGGCAGCGAAACGGCCGATTTCTCGGATTTTCAGGGCGGCGATCACCGGCCCCCGCCCATGAACGGCATTTCCAGCCTCGACAATGCGGCGTCCGTTATCTTCAAGGCCGGCAAGCAAACCGAAATCTATATCCGCATCGCCAACACCAATTCCTCGACGCTGTTCTCCCTGCGCCTGGAGGACGCCGAGGGACATGACTATCGCGTGCTCGCCAACGGTGCCGTCTATGGCCTCTGGTTCGGCGGCATGGGCATATTGTGCCTGACGCAGTTGGTGTTCTTCTACTTCGTGCGCCGGGCGGAATATCCCCTGCTGGCGCTCAGCACGTTCGGCGTCATCCTGATCTATTTCGGAAATCTCGGCTTTAGCCATGCCTATCTGTTTGGCGGTGCCGGAGCGGCTAATGACGCGTTCATCGGCTTCAACGCATGGGCCGGTATGGCCGCCAGCGCCGTCGCCTATAACAAGATCCTGCGCACGCGACGGCGGGCCCCGTGGCTGAACAAGGCGCTGAAATTCTGCGCGCTGTTCGGCCTCGTCGGCGCGGGCCTGTCGCTGGCGGGCTATACAGCGCAATTCGGCCCGTACGGCTCCACGCTCAGCATAGTCGGCGTCGCTCTCGTCACGGTGGAAAGCCTGCGGCAGTGGCGCAGCGAGGGCGTCGCCAGCCGCATGCGTGCGGCGGCCTTCTGCGTGATGGCGGCCGGCGCAACGCTCGGTATGCTGTCGCGGCTCGGACTGGACTTGTTTTCGAACTGGACCTTTCACGCCTACGGCCTGGCTGTGCTGATCCAGACGCTGCTCCTGACCAGTTCCCTCGCCGTCCGCCTGCGCGACGTCGAAAACCGCAACCGCGTCATGCAGGCACAGGCGCTGCGCAGCGCTCAGACGGCCGAGCGCATTGCCGCGCAACGAGTCGAAGAGCGCACGCGTGAACTCGTCGAAGCCCGCCATACCGCGGAGGAAGCATTGCAGGCCGAGATGCAATCGCAATTGCTGCAGGTGCGCTTTCTGGAGGTCATTTCACATCAATACCGTACGCCATTGGCCGCGATCCGGTCGAGCATCGACAGTATCGCGCTGGCCCTCCCCGCCCACGATGCCAAAAATCACGACCGCATCAATCTTATCCGCCGCTCCATATCGCGGCTGGTCGAACTGCTGGAAGCCAATCTGATCCGCAGCCGCCTGCAAGGCCCTTCCTTCCGGCCACGCATGGCAACGATCAAGGCTGGATCGATCGTGCTGGCCGCCCACCAGCGCGTGCAGGACCAACTCAACGACACCGAGATCCAGCTTGTGATGTCCGAAGACGCTCATGCCGTGACGATCCACGCCGACGCCGAAATGCTTGAGATCGCCATCATAAACGTTCTGGAAAACGCCGTGAAATACACATCGCTTCAAGGCAGGGGCGCAATCACGCTTTCCTTCCAGCGGCAGGGGTCCCATGCGGTCATTGCGGTTGCGGACCAGGGCATCGGCATCCCCGCGCAGGAACTGCCGCATGTGTTCGGCAATATGGTGCGCGGATCGAATGCCCGAACAGTGGAAGGCTCCGGTCTGGGATTGTTTCTGGTCGCCAGAATCATCGAGGCCCATGGCGGCTCAGTCGAAGCCGACAGCGTTGAGGGCAAAGGCACGACGATCCGGATGATTTTGCCGATTGCATTCAACCTGTGATCGTCTGAACACAACTTCCGTTACATTTCGTTACATATCGATTCATTCGTTACATTTTCCCCCGTTGTTGAAAGCTTGAAACCCGCCTAGACCGCGCCATAGGGCTGATTTGTTCAGCAGAATCAATAAGCGGCGGGATAAAAACATGTCAAAGGGCAACACCGCGCCTTCCGGGCGAAACGGGAAATCGAACCAATTTTTCAGCAAGGATGCTTCGGGAAGCATTGCTTCCGGTTGCAAACCCGGCACGGGAAATTCGGTGTTTGCAACACATGAAACGCCGCGCTTATTGCGCAAACATTTGCTCGCTTCCGTCTCCTTCAATCTTCTGGCATCGATCGGGCGGATCGAGATCGGCGCGAACGCTCTCTGCAAAGCCGGTCTGGTCGCCGCCGGCGTCCTGGCTGCGCCGCTCGCAGCGCAGGCGCATACGGATTCGCTCGGCTATATCATGACGCCAGCGGCTTCCGGCACGGCAGGGCTTTATGACGTGCAGGTCATCTACGGCAGTTGGCACAACAACGTCATCGCCGCCGAAGGCTCCGCCAATCTCTATGACAGCACCGGCGCGCTTGTCGGCAATAGCGCGTTCAGCATGCTGACAGCAACTCCCGTTTCTAACGGAACCCTGCTGCCCGGCTTAACCGTTGGACAAAATTATTTTTATGTAAGTGCGGACGGCAATTCGCTGACTTCAACGCCTTATTCCCAAGGCGTCTATAACTTTCAGGGAGCCACGTTTACCGATCTTTCCGCCGGAACCTATAATTTCCAATACGCCAATCCATCGGGACTGTCGGTGAACTGGGAACCGGCAGGTACCGCCGTCAGCACCGGCAGCTTCATTATCACCGACGATGGCAACATCGTCGTCCCCGGCGTCAGCGCCTCGGACATCGACACAGCTCAGCCTTCCTACAGCGCCAGCAATCTGGGTAGTACCGTCAATCCGGTCTTCAAGGGCGGCACACTGGTGACGGATCAGAACGGCGCAACCTATTCCAACGATTTCACGCTCGATTCCTCCTCGACCAACACGATCGACGCCGCCGGCGCCAATACGACCTTTTCCGGCACCTTCTCCAACGCCGACGCGTCCACGCCGGGCCATATCAATTTCGCCGATAGCGCGGGTAACGGCAGCGTGACGCTTACTGGCCCCAACAGCCAGACCGGCGGTACCACTGTTAACAGCGGCACGGTGATTCTGGCGGGTAACGGCACGCTGGGGGCGACCAGCAACACCACCACGGTCAATGGCGGCACGCTCGACCTCGGCACCACCAACCAGACCCAGCAGGCGCTGGTCCAG
>MKVZ01000010.1 GCA_001898995.1 Rhizobiales bacterium 63-22
GTCAGAGACGGAGCAGAACTTCACGTTGACCATATCAAGCCGCGCTCCCTCTACCCCGATTTGGCACTTGATGAATCGAACCTGCAAGTCCTCTGTAGTGATTGCAACATGGGCAAAAGCAATAGAGACGATACTGATTTCCGTCCTGCCCTCACCCCCGACCAGGTGGACCAGGCGCGCCGGCTGCGCGCCGAGGGGCTGTCCGTGCCCGCTGTGGCCGAACGTCTGCGCGTCCATGCGACGACGGTTTATCGGGCGCTGTATCGGACGCAGGACGATGCCAAGGAAACATGGCTGCGGGAGGAAGTCGTGCCGGCAGCGCGGGAGCTGGAAGCCGACCCTTCCAAGGCTCTTACCGGGGATCAGGTGCGCGAGCATCTGACGGCTCGTCGGTCGCAAAAGCGCAAGAATCATTGAATATTCAATTCATACCGGATGGATGTTGACACAATGAGGGGTCCCGTGGGACCATTAGCATGGTGTTGAATATTCATATGAGGTGCAAATGTGATTGTTGTGATAGGAAACACCAAGGGGGGAGTGGGGAAGACGACATTGGCCGTCCAGCTCGCTGTGATTCGGGCGCTGGCCGGACGGGACGTGTGGCTGATCGACGGCGATCGGCAGGGCACCGCTGCTGCCGCGATCGCTGCTCGCGCCGAGGCGGGCAAGCTGCCTGGCATCGCATGTGCCCAATATCCGGACGGTGCCACCTTGCGCGCGCAGGTTCAGCAACAGCGCGACAAGTGGGACGACATCATCATTGATGTGGGTGGGAGAGATTCGACGGCTCTGCGAGCCGCGCTGATTCTCGCGGACACGCTCTTGGTGCCGTTTGCGCCGCGCACTTATGACGTGTGGGCACTCGACGACATGGCTACCCTTGTGGACGAAGCCCATAGCGTGCGCGACGGCCTGCGCGCCTACGCGGTGATGAACCAGGCCGACCCCGGCGAGCACTCGACTGACAACGCGGAGGCCGCTGCCGCTGTCGCGGATGTGCCGCAGTTCACCTACTTGGCAACGCCAATCCGCCGCCGCAAGGCATTCAGCAATGCCGGAGGGGCGGGGTTGGCCGTGTCCGAAGTCAACCCACGCGATCCCAAGGCAATCGCCGAAATCCAGGCGCTAGTGGCATCTCTGTTTACTGGTGTTTGAATATTCAAAAAGTGCTAGGAGAATGTTCAATGACAATCCATCGAAAGGCTAAGACTATGGCCGATCGTAACGCGGCGGCCGAGGCGTTTGTGACCGGCGCACCCGATGCGAAGCCGATCGCCCCTGCGACTTACGAAAAGGGCTTGCCCAAGGGCAGGAAGCGGCAAATCAGCCTCACCATTGCGCCGGAGCTGCTGCGCAAGGTGGACGAGCAGGCTGAGGCCGCCGGCATCGGCCGGGCGGCTTTCATTTCGATGGCGATTCACCGTGCGCTCAAGCAAGAGGCATAGCATAAGAATATCTATAAAGAATCCTTTGAATATTCTTACAGAGGCATAACTCGATGAAAGAGCGGGAGCCACGTCTGATTAAAGACATTGTGGATGACAAGGTTCTCGCGCGCCTCGATATGGATTTTCGGAAGCGTGTCGAGCGTGAGGCACGGCCCGGTGAAACGTGGGAGCAGGCGGCACTTCGGCTGCGTGATGAGGACGAGCAGCGGGACAGGAAAGCGCGTGCCGCGGGCGCAGGGGATGACAATCTGCAAGCGTCACTGCGTCGCTTGGGGGAAAGCATCAAGCGCAACAACGCCCGGCAAGGGGCGGGTGGGCAAGGTGGCCCGTCGAACCTGCGAAAGCCGCCGGCCGATGACGTGCAGGCCGATTTCTTTGTGCCGGCGCTCTACGATGTAGGCACCCGTGACAACCGTAGCATGATGGATGTGGCCGTGTTCCGCCTGTCCAAAGACAAGAAACGCGCAGGCGAGGTCATCCGCTACGACCTGCCGGACGGCTACGTAGAGGTCAAAGCAGGGCCGGACGGCATGGCCTCAGTTTGGGATTACGACATCGTTCTGATGCTAGTTTCCCATATGACTGAGGCCATGAATCGGCACCGCGAGGGGAGGGGCGAGAAGCCAGGCCGTGTGTTCCGGCCGCATGTTAGCGACATTCTCAAGTTTTGCCGCAAGGGCGACGGTACGCGCCAGTTCGAGGAGGTCGAGGCCGCACTAGCCCGCCTCCAAGGCACGATCATCAAAAGCGTGCGGGAAGTGCCGCGCGCCGGCAAACGTGCGCTGCGCGAGGTCGAATCCGAAGGGCTGATCAGCCGCCATCGAGTCGTATCGCGCACAGACACCGGCAAGGTGGCCAGCGTCGAGATCGAGGCACCAAACTGGATCTACCGCGAAGTCACCGAGGGCAAGCGCCCGGACGTGCTGACGGTGCATCCCGACTACTTCCTGATCGAGCCGGGCATAGGCCGCTTTGTCTATCGCCTTGCGCGCCGTGCGGCCGGCAAGAGCAAGGCGAAATGGGCCTTTCAGACGATCTATCAGCGCAGCGGCAGCACCGGCACGTTCAAGGAGTTTTGCCGCATCCTTCGCAGGATCATCGCGGCCGACGACCTGCCGGAATACTCCTTGCAGGAGGAGGCCGGGCAGAGCGGCCCGCAACTGGTCATGCAGCACCGGAACGCCACGCTCAACGAGCTGTCGGCCGAGGGTGGCGGTGTGTGATAGACGGTGACGCGAATCGCAGGGCGCGATGCGAAGGCCGAGCCAAAGTCAACAGCGGTCAACAGAAGCGGTTGAAAGTGTTGACGTTTGGGACCTCACGGCTGGGCTGTGGATAGACCGTCTATCACCCACCCAGCACCGTCTATCACCCACCCAGCACCGTCTATCACCCACCGTTTACCGTCTATCACCCACCAGCCGTTTCCATAACATATTGATATATAAAGCAAAATCGGCCATTTTCTGGTCTAAAACTCTTTAAAACTTATTAAAACTCTTAAAACCCGCTCTGCCTGTGGATAACTCCACCCTTCAGCCAGCTCGGTTCGAAAGAAAGAAAGCTCCGCCTCTTGGGGGGCAAGCCCCCCGCCGGCTCGCGCCCTTCGGGCGCCCCGGCCGCTTCGCGGCCTCCCACCCGGCATCCCCCCGCGTCGCCATAGGCGACGCAATCGGTCGCCGCTACGCGGCGAAGTCTTCCCCACAAGGCCGGGGCGCTGCCCCGGCACCCCGTTCTCGCCGAAGGGCAGGGGTGCAGGCGAGAAAACGCCTGCACCCTACCCGAAAGGCTTGGGATCGCTCCGAGGCGTCAAGGCCAAGCCGCTTCACGGTCGCTACGCGAGCCTTGACCCCTCTCCACGATCAACCATCAGCCAGAACGGGCTAGGTGGGTCGCCAGGAGCTTTCCAGAGGCCCACCCACTCTCCCCCATTGCCATAGGGCCAGAAACGCTCCTGGAGCATCCTGGGGCCTTTCATAGGCTATGTGGTGTTCCTGTTTGGTTCGCGTGCAATCGCCCCCCTTCCAGGTAGTTTCTGGATTGCGCAATCCACACACTGGCAGGTGCTCTACCGCTGCCCGAGCTGCGCGGCCCAGGTATGGGGCAAGCCGGGCCTGCTGGTGCTGTGTGTGCGAGGCGGCGGTTTTCGAGATGGTCGGGTGAAACCGCGAGGGGTGCAGGGGGAACCCCTGCGGTGGCGCTCTTTTGCTGTCGGAGTAGCCGCGCCGGTCGGACAGCCCGCTCCTGCGGGCTGCGCCTTTCCCCTTGATCTCCCTACCGTCCCCTCCCCGCCGACTCGCTTTTATTTTTCTGGATTGCGCAATCCAGAGCTGGCCGTCGGTGCTGCTTAAGCGGAGGCCGGGTCAATGGCGGAACCGGAGGCCGCAGCCCGGCACAGCCGGGACCGGGCGAGGATTCCGGCGCAGCGAACCATTGACGCGGACGGAGCGCCCCACGCTAGGCCGCAGGGGGCAGACAAGGGCGAAGCCCGCCGGGCTGCCCCCTGCCTCGCGGCGAGCAGCCCCCGGAGGGCCGCCGGAGGCATCTATGCGGCCGACACGGCGTTGCGGCCCCCGGTCCACACGGGCAATCCCTGCCGCCGAAGCTCGCCATGCACGATGCCTAACTTGCCCTCGCCGACCACGGCCCGCAGCAGCAACAACATCTCGATCACCATGCCCGGATCGACCGCGCCGCTACCGCTGCCGCTGGCCGACATCCCGGTCCCAGCCGATTCGAGCCGGTCGAAACCGTCCGCGATCAGCGTCCGCAGCTCGGCAAGCTGCTCGGCGATTGCGTCGCCCTGTTCCAATCGTTGACGCAAATAGGGCACAAGCCCCATGCCTCGGCTCGCGGCCTCGTCCTCGTATCTGGCCTTGATTTCCTCGCTCAATCGAAGCTGGATCGGTGCGGCTAAAGCCATGCGACCTCCTGTAGTGTCGTCCGTAGTGCTTATATGCTAGTGCTTTCCTCGAATTTCGGCAATTTCGTAGTGGCATGACACTACGGCTATCCGTGGGCGATTCCGAAAAAGCCGTTGTAGAACAACGGCTTATACCACCCGATAGGGTGCGTAATGTGTATCGCCCACGGTTAAGGATCAAAAATCCAGTTTTGATAGTTCTGGGACGCCTGAAACCAGACAAAACAGCCCAAAGGAGGGTATCGACAAATCCAGCTTGGCGAAGCCAAGCGTCTGTAGTGCGGGAATGATGCAGGTTTCATGCAATGGCGATGCGGATATAGTTCAAGAATAGTGCGATTATGATGCAAGTCATTGATTTTATTGAACTATATCTATGAAATGGCTATCATAGAGCCACCGATACTTGAGGCGGTGGCAACATGAACAGAAAATCGAACGCACGAACCCGAGGCGGTTTGATCCCAACCTCGATGACCGCCCTATGAGGCTCGTTCCCCTGATAGCGATGGCGTTGGCCGGGATGATCCTTGCGGGCTGCGACGGCGAAAAAACGCATTCCGTGGACTGGTACAAAGCCCATGAGACAGAGCGGCTTGCGAAGCTCAAGCAATGCGAAGCCAACCCGGGCGAGCTGGAACACGCCCCCAACTGCGTGAACGCTACCCAAGCCGAAGCCGAGGTGAGCTTGGGGCCGAGCAATGACACGTCGATTCCGAGGATCGGCGGCGCAACTCCGGCACCGGGAGGACACTGATATGGGTGGTTTTCATCTTTTCGATCAGTTGTTTCTAAGCATTGACAATGCCACGACGTCGTTCGTGAGCACGATTTCCAGCAACGTGATCGCTACGGCTATGCCAGTCATCACGGCTGGCCTGACGCTGGCCTTCATCTTCTACGGGCTGCTGGTCGCGCGGGGCGTAGTCGATGATTCGCTGCGGGATTTCTTCTTCAAGTGCTTCAAGATCGGCCTGATCGTCTCGATCGCCTCGGCCGGCGGCCTTTACCAGTCACAGATTGCGAGCGCGATCCAGAAAACGCCCGATGAGTTCGCCACGGCGCTCCTGCCGGCGAGCGCGAACGCCAGTCAGGCACAGGGCAGCGCGGCGGCCTCCATCGTGGACAACGCGGCGAGAGCGGGCTTTGCGAAGGCCCAAGAGGCCTGGTCAAAAGCATCGATTTTCCATCCCGGTTCGGCCTTTGCCTTCGTGATGTTCGGAACGATCTGTGTGCTGGCGACGGCGGCTCTGACGGGCATTGGCGGAGCTTTTATCCTGCTTGCAAAGGTCGCCTTGGCGCTCCTGGCAGGGCTAGGGCCATTATTCATCCTCGCCCTGCTGTTCAAGGCCACCACGCGCTTCTTCGAGGCATGGTGCGGCCAGGTGCTCACCTATGGCCTGCTGGTGCTTCTGGTGTCGAGCGTGTTCGGCCTGATGATGCACATCTTCACCGGCTACGTGGATGGCATGGCATTCGACGGCGTGAAAAATGTCGCCATGCAACTCGGCGGCTGCGTGATCCTTTCGCTTGCCTGCATCATCATCGTGATTCAGCTCCCCACGATTGCGGGCAGTCTGGCGAACGGCGTCGGCATCGGTTTGTGGCATGAGCTGCGCGTCGCAGCGGGCATCGGTAGCAAGTCGGCCAAGGCCGCAGGCGCGGGTGTTCGCGCTGGCGCGGCGGTCGGCAAGGCTGCCTACAGTGGCGGCAAGGCTGCCGCTGGTGCCATCGGTCGCGCGGTCGGCCGTTTCCGTGGCTCGAACCGCCAAGCCGCATGACGAAGCAGGACATGATTCGTGCCTGGATTGAACCCGAACTGAAAGCGGATTTTGGGAAGGCCGTGCGGGCGAACGACCGGGATATGAGCCAGGTGCTGCGCGATCTGATCCGCGAATACGTGCATCGCTATGAGCAGGGCGAGGTGTGGAATCCAGGTAGTGAGGTCAAGCGCCAGACGTTGGCACGGGAGGAATGACAATGAATCGCGACAGCGCGCGCGTGATGTTCAGCCGGTTCAGCCGGCGGGCACAGTTCGGATGCTCCGTGTTGTTTCTATTCATGGGGGGGCTCCTGCTGCTTGGTGTGGTGTTTTCGGTGCCGGAGATTGTTCGGGCCGTGCGGGCCGGCGACGTTGTGGCCTTGCGTAACGTCGTCTCTGCGCTTGGGGGCTGTGGGGCTTGCTGGTTGCAGTGGCGCTATCGGCATTGGCTGTACCCGAGGCTTCGTCATGAGGCTTAATCAGGAGGATCAAGCAATGAAGACCATCACGAGGACACAGCGGATTTCGCCTGACGTGATCAAACTGGGGCAGGCGCTGGATGCGGATCTGACCACGGTTTTCAAGTTGAAAAGGGATGGAAGCCTGCGCAAGCGCGACCTGAAAAAATGTATCTGGGCGCTTGCCGCAAAGCATCAAATCGACCTTCGCGAGCTGGCCGCTGCGCCGGCGCAGTAAGCTCGCCGGAGGTCAATGTCATGAGCAATGTCGTTCCGCTCCGATCTCGGCAGCCGAGCCGGCGAACAGAGTCGATCGAGGCTGCGCCGGTAGCGGCGCGATATTGTCGGGTGTGCTCGCTGCTTAGGTGGACTGCTGGCGCGCTGTTTGGCATCGTGTGCTTTTCGGTGTTCATCGTACTGCTGACCCTGCGGCGGCCTATCCAGTTCTTTCTTGGACTCGGCACGGCCGGCGGGATGCTCGGCCTGCTGATGATCGCGATCGGCTTCACCGGCCCCGCCAAGAGTCACCTGCTCTGGATGGCAGGCGGGATCACAGCCGTATGTGCGTGCGGTTCGTGGTTCTACGATGTGCTGCTGCTGCGCCTGTCGCCAGAGCCGATCATCCTCACCTAGTCGGCCAAGGCGAAAGATCATGCTGCAAACATGCCTGGGATGGATCGCGTGCCTGTTCGGCCGCCACCAGTGGGAGCAGGGGCCGAACTATCACTACATCCTCAACGACAGCGGCATCCGGTTTTATCAATGCGCCCGCTGCGGAAGGTCAAAATCAACTCGCTGAGCAGGCGTTACGGTTCGCCGTCCTCAGTGAAGCGCAGCCAGTGCCATTCGTCGGACAGGTCTTTGCGGTGCCACACTGAACGGCCGCGAGCGATGACCCGACCGGCCTCGTCTTCCTCGTCGTAAACACCCCATACCCAGGCATCGGCTTCCTCAGCCGGAGGCGGGTCAAGGCGCTTCGTCGCCTCGATCTGGCGCGCAATAGCGGAGGCGGCAGCCATGCGCCGCCGGCGCCGATCATCAGTCGTTTCCATCATCCGTTCGCCACCTTGCGCGGCCGGCCGCCTTTGCGGCCATTCTCACGGGAGCTGGCGGCCTTGGCGGGGCTGCGCACGCTACCTCCGGCCGCGCCGAGCTGGGCGGCCATCCATCGCTTGGAACCGAGCTGGCCGGCCAGGAGGCCGGGCACGTACAGGTCTGCATCGAGCTTCGGCCAGTGCAGGCCCAGGCCCGAGGGGCTGATTTCGATGGCGGCCAGGTCATCCGGCGAAGCGTCGGCCAGGCCTTCGGCCAGGCGCGGTGGAAAGCTGATCTGCACATCCGTGTTGAGCTTCACCACCACGCGCGACGTGCGCCGGTCGTAGCGGGCGGCCACGGCATAGCCCGCCTGGCGGTGCGCCTGGGCGCGCTTCTCGGCCTGGGCGAACGCTTGTTCAGTAACGGCCATGAATATCCCTCCATTCGAAGCATAGGGTGGCGAGGTGGTCAGCCAAGCCCGCCTCGATACGGGCCACGTCCGACCGATTAAACCCATAGCTCTCGCGCAGCTCTGGCGGGCCGTCCGGGCAGTTCAGGATGAAAACCGCCTCCCCGTCGCCGATCACGTGGACATGGGCGGGGCGATGGTCGTTCGGATAGATCACGACCCGTAGGCCGCCGATGCGCAAGATCGTGGGCATGACTCAATATAGCAAAACCTAACCGCTTGGGAAACCCCCTCTCCTGATTGTTGCAAAACTCCTAAGTTACGCGACGCCGTGCCCTTTCCCGATTTCCCTGGTGTTCGTATGTTGCAAATGTTTGTTGCGTTGCAGATAATGGAATCCCGTATTTTGCAACGGAACGCCCATGACCGACTTCACCTTGCAACAGATCATCGACAAGAGCCGCGCCGCGAAACGTGGTGGCTTCGGTGTCCTTTCGACCGGCGAGAAGCTGGCGGCAGCGCTGGTGCTCAACCGTGCCGACTGGCTGGCCAGCATGGACTACACGATGGCCGAGGCCATCGACCGGGTTGGCATGGATTGGCTCACTCGGATTCCCGAGGCCGCCCGGCAACTGGCTTACGAGGCCGAACAGGAACGCGGCGATGCGTGATACCGCCGACGCCGGCACGCTCGACCTGGTGAGCGGCAAGCTGCTGCTGGGCTATGCCCGCGTCAGCACCGACGACCAGGACCTGACGAATCAGCGCGCCGAGCTGAAAGCCGCCGGCTGCACGCGCATCTTTGCGGAGAAGGTCACGGGCGCGCACGCCAAGCGGCCGGAACTGGCCAGGATGCTCGATCACCTGCGCGCCGGCGACGTGGTGACGGTAACGCGCCTCGACCGTCTGGCGCGCAACACCCGCGACCTTCTGGACATTGCAGAGCATTTGAACGCCAAGGGTGCGGGCTTGCGCAGCCTCGCGGAGCCGTGGGCCGACACCACCAGCCCGGCGGGGCGCATGGTGTTGACCGTGTTCGCCGGCATCGCGGACTTCGAGCGCGCGCTGATTGCATCGCGCACCAGTGCCGGCCGCACGGCGGCGATGGCGCGCGGCGTACGCTTCGGCCGCCGCCCTACCCTCACCCCGGAAAAGCTCGCCCATGCCCGTCGTCTGATTGACGAGGGGCACATGGCCAGCGAGGCCGCCGAGCTGCTGGGCGTGCATCGTGCGACGCTCTGGCGTGCGTTGCGGAAGAAGGGGTCTGCAAAATGAGCGTTGTTAGGGGCATCGAGATTACCGACCGCGCATATAGCACAAGAATTCTGCGTGACCTGATCGATCAGATAGACGTGGAGCTAGACGATATCGAGGCGCGGATGCGGGCGGCGTCATTGGCGACGGCATTTGACCTTGAGCGCATCGCCAAAGGTCTGATTCGGGAGCTTGGCCTGCTATCAACAGAGGTAAGAAGGCGTGAAAGGTCGATCTATACAACGCAGGCGTGGAAAGAGCTGCGATATAGGGTTCTAGCTAAGAGCGGGCAGCGGTGCCAGTGCTGCGGATCTAGCGTCAGAGACGGAGCAGAACTTCACGTTGACCATATCAAGCCGCGCTCCCTCTACCCCGATTTGGCACTT
>MKVZ01000011.1 GCA_001898995.1 Rhizobiales bacterium 63-22
TGTCCTCGCTTTGAGTGGCGGCGCTGCCTTTGCCGAAAACCCTTATGTCGGCCAGCCCTCCGCGATCACCGCCCAGGACAAGGCTTTCGCCCAGCCGGGCAACAGCGCGATTGTGCGCGGCAATGTGGACTACACCGCCCCGGCTTCGATCGGCAGGGGCCAGCAGGTCTATCGTGACGGTTCGGCCCACCGCTTCGGCGATGCCGATCCGGGCTCCTACCAGAACTGACCTCAGGCCGGTTCCAGCATAGAGACAGCATGAATCTCCCCGGAGGATGACGCACGGTTTTTCCGGCTCGAGCGGAAGGACCGGGTGTCATCCGAAGGGGCGATACCTTTTATGCTCACGCCATATGCCCTTGTCCCGAAGCCGGTTTCCGGTTCCGGGACAATTGCCTTTCTGCCGGCGTTTCAGTCGCGCAGCAGCTCGTTGATCGAGGTCTTGGAGCGGGTCTTTTCATCGACGCGCTTGACGATCACGGCGCAATAGAGGCTGGGTCCCCAGTTCTCACCGGGGACGTTCTTGCCCGGCATGGTGCCGGCGACGACCACGGAGTAGGGCGGCACCTCGCCGTAGAACACCTCGCCCGTGGCGCGGTCGACGATCTTGGTGGATTTGCCGATGAAGACGCCCATGCCGAGCACCGAGCCTTCGCGGACGATGCAGCCCTCGACCACTTCCGAGCGCGCGCCGATGAAGCAGTTGTCCTCGATGATGGTCGGGCCTGCCTGCATCGGCTCCAGCACGCCGCCGATGCCGACGCCGCCGGAAAGATGCACATGCTTGCCGATCTGCGCGCAGGAACCGACGGTTGCCCAGGTGTCCACCATGGTGCCCTCGTCCACATAGGCGCCGAGATTGACGAAAGAGGGCATCAGGATCGCGTTGGGGGCGATATAGGCCGAGCGGCGCACGACGCAGTTCGGCACGGCGCGGAAGCCGGCTTTCTCGAATTCGCCCGCCGTCCAGCCGTCGAATTTCGACGGCACCTTGTCCCACCAGACGGAGTCGCCGGGGCCGCCCTTGATGACCGTCATCGGGTTGAGGCGGAAGGACAGGAGCACGGCCTTCTTCAGCCATTGATTGACATGCCAGTTGCCGTCCGCCTTCTTCTCCGCCACGCGGGCCTCGCCGCTATCGAGAAGCGAAAGCGCATGCTCGACAGCGTCGCGCACTTCGCCGCGCGTGGCGGTATTGACGCCGTCGCGCTCGTCAAAAGCCTTGTCGATGATCTTTTCGAGGGAGGCGTGATCGGGCCTTGTCATGTGGGAATCTCCGTGAAAGGACGGCGGATGGGAGGTTGGTTGTCACGAAAGTGATTAAGCGAAGGCGTCATATGGGTCAATGTCGATCATGACGCGATTGCCCGTCCCGTTGGGGGCGGGTTAACCTTGAGGCATCAGAATAGCGGGTGAATGGACGCATGGCGGCCGCACCGGCGAAGGAGCAAGCATGAACCCGATAGAAAAGTCAGGCTGGACGCCGTTCCCGCATTCCGAGGAGGCGGTCAAGCAGGCGCGCACCGTGCCGCAGACGCCCCAGACCGAGTCTTCCGCCTATCGGCTTGCCTTCATGGACGAGGATTTCATGACGCGGCGCGACCTGCGCCCCGTGCGGCTGCAACTCGAACTGCTCAAGGCCGAAATGGTTCTCGCCGATCGCGGCATCAAGTCCACCGTGGTCATGTTCGGCGGCGCGCGCATTCCCGAGCCGGGCGGTGAGGCATGGGCGGCGAAGAACGAGACCCAGAAGAAGAATCTGGAAGCCAATTCGCATTATTACGAGGAGGCGCGCCAATTCGCGCGGCTCTGCTCGGAATATTCGGCCACCACCTATTACCGTGAGTTCATCGTGGTGACGGGCGGTGGGCCGGGCGTGATGGAGGCGGGCAATCGCGGCGCGGCCGATGTCGGCGCGCCGACCATCGGCCTCAACATCGTGCTGCCGCACGAACAGGCGCCCAACCGCTATGTCACGCCGGATCTGTGCTTCAACTTCCATTATTTCGCGATCCGCAAGATGCACTTCCTGATGCGGGCCAAGGCGATCTGCGTCTTTCCGGGCGGCTTCGGCACCATGGACGAGATGTTCGAGGCCATGACGCTGATCCAGACCAACCGCATGGAGCGCGTGCCGTTCATCCTGTTCGGCAAGGCGTTCTGGACCAAGGCGATCAATATCGAGTTTCTCGCGGAGCAGGGCACGATCTCGCCCGGCGATATCGAGCTTCTCAATTTCGTCGAGACCGCCGACGAGGCGTGGAGCCAGATTCGCGACTTTTATAAGCTCTAACCGTCCGCCCGTCGCACGACGATCTGTTGCAGGAATCCGGTCAGGTCGTCGGTGACGTAATCCACCTGATCGGTGAATTCCGGGTCGCTTTCCCATATTTCCGAGAAGGTCGGCTCGAAATTGTTCGGCACCACCAGCACGGTCTGCATGCCGAGCGCCTTGGGCTCGACGAGGTTGCGCGCCAGATCCTCGAACATGACCGCCTTTCCAGCCTCGATACCGAAGGCTTCGAGAAAGCGCTCATAGGTGGCGCGCGCCGGCTTGGGCGTCAGGCCGGCGGCGACGATATCGAAAATATCGTCGAACTGGTCGAGAATGCCGATCTGGTGCGCCGCGCGTTCGGCGTGGCCGCGATCGCCGTTGGTGAAGATGAAGCGGCGGCCCGGCAGCGCCCGGATCGCCGCGCCCAGTGCAGGATCGGGCTTGAGCCAGGTATAGTCGATGTCGTGGACCTTGCGCAGGAAGTCGTCGGGGTCGATATGATGGCACTCCATCAGACCCTTCAGCGTCGTCCCGTAGTCGAGATAGAACTGCTTCTGGATGCGGCGCGCTTCCTCGCGCGGCAGTTGCAGAAGGGTCTCGATATAGCGGGTCATGCGCACGTCGATCTGCGAGAACAGATTGGTGGCGTGCGGATAAAGCGTGTTGTCGAGGTCGAACACCCAGTCCGTGACGTGGTTGAAAGCGGGTACGCGATCCGGGGAGCAGGGCCGTTCGGTCATGATCTTACGGCACGATCAGCGTGCCGGCGCCGTGTTCGGTGAAAAGTTCGAGCAGGATGGAATGGGGCGTCTTGCCGTTGAGGATGACGACGCCTTCCACGCCGCGCTGGATCGCCTCGATACAGGTCTCGACCTTGGGGATCATGCCGCCGGAAACGGTGCCGTCGGCGATCAGCGCGCGGGCGTCGGCCACCGAAAGCTCCTTGATGAGTTTCTTGTCCCTGTCGAGCACGCCCGGCACATCGGTGAGGAACAGCAGGCGCGTCGCCGCCAGCGCGCCGGCGATGGCGCCGGCGAATGTGTCGGCATTGATATTGTAGGTGTGACCGTCGCGGCCCGGCGCCACCGGTGCGATCACCGGAATCATCTCCGAGCGGGCCAGTAGGTCGAGCAGCGTGCGGTCCACCTCGACCGGCTCGCCGACGAAGCCGAGATCCAGCACCTTCTCGATGTTGGAATCCGGGTCGATGATGGTCTTGTGCGCCTTGCGCGCGAAGACCATGTTGCCGTCCTTGCCGCAAAGCCCGATGGCCCATTCGCCTTCCGCGTTGATGAGGGCGACGATCTCCTTGTTGATGGAGCCTGCCAGCACCATTTCCACGATCTCGACGGTCTTTTCGTCGGTGACGCGCAGGCCGCCCTCGAAACGCGATTCGATGCCGAGCTTGCTCAGCATGGCCTGAATCTGCGGACCGCCGCCATGCACGACGATGGGGTTGATGCCCGATTGCTTGAGCAGCGCCACGTCGCGCGCGAAGGCGCGGCCCAGTTCCGGGTTGCCCATGGCATGGCCGCCATATTTCACCACGACATGCTTGTTCTCGTAACGCTGCATGAAGGGCAGGGCCGCCGAGAGAAGCTGCGCTTGCATTTCGGAAGTTTCGAGACTGGTCATGGCGGACTCCGGAGTGACGGCGCGTGGCGGAAGAGGCAGGCTTTTTTAGGCAATATGGGCCGTGCTGTAAAACGGTTTTCGCGCCGGCCATGGCGATATCTGTAGGGCGGCGAATCGCCCTTGCCAAACAAAAACCATGCCTGTTCCGTTTGATCTCGCGAGAATATAAGGAAACCCCGTCATGCGCCGTCTGCTTGCCGCTCTTTGTCTTTCCCTCACTGCTGCCGTCGCCGCGCAAGGCGCCGAGGCCGCGCCCGTCACCGAGACCATCGTGCTGATCCGTCACGGCGAGAAGCCGGAGCAGGGGCTGGGGCAGCTTTCCTGCCGTGGTCTCAACCGCGCGCTGAAGCTGCCGGGCGTGATCGCGAAGGATTTCGGCAAGCCGGCGGCGATCTTCGCCCCCGCCCCCTCGGACGAGATCGAAGACCACGGTAAATCCTACGCCTATGTCCGCCCGCTGGCGACGGCCGAGCCCACGGCCATCGCCTTCGGCCTGCCGGTCGAGGCACGCTTCGGCTATGACGATATCGACAAGCTCGAAAAGGCGCTGGCCGAACCGGTTTACCGCCACGCCACCGTGCTGGTGGTCTGGGAGCACAAGCAATTGGTCAAGCTGGTCAAAAGCATCGTCAAGGACAATGGCGGCGACAAGAACACCGTGCCGAAATGGCCGCGCGACGATTTCGACAGCATCTATGTGCTGCATGTCACGCGCGATGGCGACAGGACCGATGTGCGTTTCGAGCAGCGCAGCGAGGGACTGAACGGCCAGCCGGACAGGTGCCCGGCCTGATCGGCTGTCAGGATTCCCTGACCACCAGCGCGATTGCCGCGCGCAACTCGTCGAGGCCGAGGCCCTTTTCCGACGAGGTGGCGATGATGCCGGGAAAGCAGGCGGCGCGGCGCACGGTCAGCCGGTGCGTCTCTTCCATCAGGCGCGGCACGCCGGCGGCCTTGATCTTGTCGATCTTGGTCAGCACGATCTGATAGGAGACGGCTGCCTTGTCGAGCAGGTCCAGCACGTCCGCGTCGTTTTTCTTGATGCCGTGGCGGGCGTCGATCAGCACATAGACGCGCTTGAGCGTGGTGCGTCCGCGCAGGTAGTCGAAGACCAGGCGCGTCCATGCGTCGACCTGCGCCTTCGGCGCCTCGGCGAAGCCGTAACCGGGCATGTCGACCAGCGCCAGCGGCGGCAGGTCGCCCTTTTCGCCGGAATAGCCGTCCGGCACGAAATAGTTCAGTTCCTGCGTGCGGCCGGGCGTGTTGGAGGTGCGCGCGAGGCCCTTCTTGCCGGTCAATGCGTTGATGAGCGAGGACTTGCCGACATTGGAGCGCCCGGCGAACGCGATCTCGGTCGGCCCTTCCGGCGGCAGGAATTGCATCGACGGCACGCCGCGAATGAAAATCCACGGCTTCCTGAACAGAAGCCGTCCTTCCTCGACCAGCGCCGCCTGCGCTGCCCGCGCCGCGTCCACCGCCGCCTGAGCGGCGTCGATCGCCGCCCGTTTGCTGTCCTGCTCGCTCAATGTTCCGTATCCTGCATTTGTTGGAGATACGCATCCAGCGTATGCGCCCCGTTGTCAACCGTGCGGCGCCGGCGGAATTGAAAAACCCCGCCGGAGCGGGGTTTTTATCGGTGGTGCTATTTGCTAGTCGCTTTCGGTTTTCGCCCGAAGAGCTTTTTCAGATTGTCGAACAGTTCGATCTTCACGCCCTGGCGCTTCATGATGATGGCCTGCTGCGTGATCGACAGCGTGTTGTTCCATGCCCAGTAGATCACCAGACCGGCCGGGAACGAGGCCATCATGAAGGTGAAGATGACCGGCATCCAGGTGAAGATCGCTGCCTGCGCCGGATCGGGCGGCGTCGGGTTCATGCGCATTTGCAGGAACATGGTGACGCCCATGATCAGCGGCCAGACGCCGATCATCAGGAAATGCGGCACGTTATAGGGCAGAAGGCCGAACAGGTTGAACAGCGTGGTCGGATCGGGCGCGGCGAGGTCGCGTATCCAGCCGAAGAAGGGCGCATGGCGCATCTCGATGGTGACGTAGAGCACCTTGTAGAGCGCGAAGAACACCGGAATCTGCACCACGACCGGCCAGCAGCCCGCCAGAGGATTGATCTTCTCCTCCTTGTAAAGCTGCATCATCGCCTGCTGCTGCTTCATCTTGTCGTCGGCGAACTTCTCGCGGATTTCCGTCATCTTGGGCTGCATCAGTTTCATGCGCGCCATCGACTTGTAGGATTTGTTGGCGAGCGGGAAGAACAGCGCCTTGAGCAGGACGGTCACGGTCAATATGGCGATGCCGAAATTGCCGGAGAACTTGTAGATGCCGTCGATGAGATAGAACATCGGCTTGGTGATGAAGTAGAACCAGCCCCAGTCGATCAGCAGATCGAACTGCATGATGCCGAGCTTTTCCTTGTAGTTCTTGAGCAGCGCCACCACCTTCGCGCCGGCGAAGATATGGTTGTCGACCGTCCACGATTGGCCGGGCGCGATGGTCGTCGCCTTGCCGAGGAAATCGGACTGGTAGCGCGGCGTGCCGTTGGTGAAATGCGAGAAGTGGCCGGTGAACACCTCGTTCTGCGGCGGGACGAGCGCCGCCGCCCAGTATTTGTCGGTGATGCCGACCCAGCCGCCGGTCACGTTCTTGAAGGAAATGTCCTTGTTGTCCTCGACCTTGGAATATTTGATTTCCTGCAGGCCGTCCTGCCCCATGACGCCGATCAGGCCCTCATGCAGCACATAGGTGGCGCTCGGGTGGTCGGGCGGGTTGAAGCGGGTCACGCGGCCATAGGAGGAAAGCGTGATCGGCTGGCCGGAATTGTTGACGACCGTATCGGCCATGGAGAACATGTAATTGTCATCCACCGAGACGACGCGCTTGAAGGTGATGTGCTTGTCGTTGGTATAGGTCAGCGTCACCGGGGTGGACGGTGTCAGCTTGTCGTTGCCTTCCACGCTCCAGAGCGTGTCGGGACCGGGCAGCGCGCCGAGAGCGGCGTCGCCGGTGAAGCCCAGTTCCACGAAATAGCCGAGCCTGCCCGAATAGGACGGGGCGAGCAGCCGGATTTCCGGCGACTTTTCGTCCACCGTATCGTGGTATTTCTTGAGATAGAGGTCGTCGAAGCGCGCCCCGGTCAGGTTGATCGAGCCGTGCAGGGATGGCGTGTCGATCTCGACGCGCGGCGAATTGGCGCCCGCCTGCGGGCCATTCTGTGTCCCGTTATGATTCGGAAGGGTACCGGCCGTTCCGGCACCGGCGGACTGCTGCGCGGCGGTTCCGCCCTGCGAGGCGGCCTGCTTCTGCGCGGCTTGCTGGTGCTGCTGCTCGATCTGGGCCTGCTTGCGCTCGGCTTCGGTCTTCGGCCCGAGGTAGAATATCTGCCACAGCACCAATATGACCAGGGAGAGGGCAATGGTGATGAAGAGATTGCGGTTATTTTCCATTGACTCGTCCTGATTCAGGTCTTTCCGTTCGACGTTTCCCCTCGCCCTGCCGGTCCCCCTTCGCCCTGATGCGGCGGGAGAGTTCCTCGGCCAGTCGCGAGAAGGGCGCGGTGAGGGCTTGCTCGCGCGCTACGATCACATAGTCGGTCGCGGGCGCCATGTCACGCCCTGCATGACAACGAACGGCTTCTTTCAGTCTGCGGCGGATGCGGTTGCGTATCACGGCGTTGCCGTTTTTCTTGGTGACGGTGAAGCCCGCACGGGGGGCGTCGCCGATCTTGAGGTGTGCCGATTCCTCCTCGCTCCGCGCACGGACTTCGAGAAGGAAAATGGGGCCACGCCGTTTTTCGCCGTTCCTCACGGCCAGAAACTCCGCTCTCTTGCGAAGGCGGAGTATCCGTTTCGGCGATTTCATGTCGTCGTTCACCGCGCCGTCGCGCGGAGAAGCATCAAGCGGAGAGCCGCTTGCGGCCGCGGGCGCGGCGAGCGGCAAGAACCTTGCGGCCGCCGGTGGTGGCCATGCGGGCACGGAAGCCGTGACGGCGCTTGCGGACGAGCTTGGAGGGCTGATAGGTGCGCTTCATTTATTTAATACCGCGGTGTGCGGCCCTTCTTGATTCTGTTTTTTTCTTGAGCACGATCATGCCCGAAAACCGGATTCCACTTTTCGGGATCGTGCTCTCCTGAACAGGAGCTGGTTCTCCCGCCGGAGCCGGGCAGCACGAACCGCCCGTCGGCCGCGCGGGCGAACGTGACGCGGCTTATATGGGGAGGGCGGGAAAGAGTCAATGCCGCCGCCTTTATACGGGAAATTGTCGGCGCATGCATCCGGTAGCCCCGGCAGCCATTGCCAAAGCGCGGATTGCCTTTCATAAGGATACGCGTGATTTTTCAGTGCGGAAGCGTTTTCCGCGCCCCTATCAGAGGAGAACTCCCATGAGCATTCGCCGTATCGAACCCGGCCCGCGCATGAGCAAGGCCGTCGTTCACGGAGACACCGTCTATCTCGCCGGTCAGGTCGGCGCGCCGGGCGCGAGCGTGAGCGACCAGACCAAGGTGGTTCTGGCGGAAGTGGAGCGGCTGCTGAAGGAGGTCGGTTCCGACAAGACGAAAATCCTTCAGGCGATCATCTGGCTTGCCGACATGAAGGACTTCGCCGAAATGAACGCGGTATGGGACGCATGGGTCGAACCGGGCCATGCCCCGGCCCGCGCAACCGGCGAGGCCGCGCTGGCGACGCCCGAACACAAGGTCGAGATCATCGTAACCGCCGCGATCTGAACGTTTGTGTTTCCGCTTTCAGAAAGCCCCGGTTCGCCGGGGCTTTTTTCGTCCCGATGCCTTTTGTCCCCAAGGCGTTTTGTCATTGCCGGATGCGCGCGGAATAGTTGTCGCGTCCGCCGGCCTGCGCCCTGGCGTCGATGGCGGCACGCTTCTCCACCTCCGCGAGCGGACCGTCGTCCGCCAGCCAGCCGTGATCGTGGAGATAGCCGGGCAGGTAGCCCGACAGGACCACGCGATAGTCGAAGGGGAAGGACGGATCGAGCACCCGCGCCATCTTGAAGATGATCGTGGTGCAGTTCGTGGTCAGCGTATTGTAGAATTCCGGCTTCTGGGCCAGTTCGTTGCCAAGCGCGACATAGGACAGGAAAAGCTGCTTCGCCGCCGCCGGCGGCAGCTTCACGCGGTAACGGTAGACGTTTTCCTTGCGGATATTGGTGCGCAGATAGATGATGTCGCGTTCCTCCGCTGCGATCATCGCCAGTTCGAACTTGCGGAAGAAGCCGCCCAGAGCCGAATAGGTCTCGTAATGCTCGCGGCGAATCTCGCCGGAAAACACCACATGACGGCCGTCCGCGAAGCCGAAGGAGAGCAGTGTGTGCGCGATGGCCGGACCGGACCAGTAGGAAAGATAGACGTCGACCGAGGTGATGGTGTTGAGATCGTACGTCTCCTGCTTCCAGTGCTCGGTGAAATCGTCGGTCGTGCGCCAGTTGAAATCGCGTACGTTGTACAACGTGACCTTGTCGCCGTCGACCGTGCCGGTGACCGTGTGAGCCACCTCGGGCGCCCAGATACGGTCGAGCGAGGGGCGTATCGTCGCCCACCAGGCGAGAATGATGACGACCAGCAGGCAGAAGAACAGGCGCCTGTTCCTCTTGATCCTCGTCAGGCGCAGGTCTTCGGTCCGATCCCAGCGCCGGAACATCGATTCGTCGGAAAGACCGGCCCTGCGTCTGGACCGAAGCTTCTGCCGCCGCAGGATGGCGCGCCAGTCGCCCACCACCATCAAGAGAATGAATGCCAGCCATACGACGATCACCGAACCGCGCACGGCGTCGCCCACAGGCAGTTGAAACCAGAAGGCGAAACTGGCCCATACGCCGAAGATCAGTGCGAACAGGGTAAAAACGATCTTTGCTGCAATGCAGGCGGGCCATGATTTCAGGAAAGAAAGCATACGATTTCCATGTTCGCCGGCTGTCTCACTTTTCGCTATGCGCGCTCGCAGGTTGTCGTCACGAGGATACTGACATGATTTGCCAGCCCATGCCATGCCCGCGGAGGGACATTTCCGGATGAAGACGTGATTATCCCGCTGCATCGCAGATGATGAAACGAAATATATGCCAGCATTATCGGGCCGAAGTAAGCCGACGTCGGTTCAACGCGGCCAGACACGACCATCCGAAGGCCAGACCGAGCAGAACCGAGATGCAGTACCAGGGCAGCGCAGGGTTGCGCGCGGCATCCGACACGAAACCGAAGACAACGGGAATGGACGCGATCGCAATCTGGTTGACGGCCATGGCGGCGCCGAGGACCTCGCCCACCTGTCCCTGCTCGGCGCTGTCGGAAAGCCAGACCACCCAGGGGCCGTACCAGCCGAAACAGAAGACCCCAAGCAGCGCCGAGAACGTGGCGACGGTCCACATTGCCGATTGAACGGGAAGGGACGACGCCGCGATCAGCGCAACCGGCGTCGCGCCGAGGCATAATGTCACGAGCCGGCGTTTTCCGTCGGCTATACGGTCACTGACGGCCGAAAGGACGACACGGCCCGCCGAGCCGCTCAACTGCACGACAAACAGAAACCACGCCGCATCGGTGGGCGAATAGCCAAAGCGGCGCTGCACGAAGATGGCCCAGAAGACCGAAATCGCGGTTTGCGCGCCGACGAGTGCCGCGCCGACCGACGATATTCTCCTGAATCCTGCGTCGCCGAGATGGCGTGTGAGGCCTCGCCATGCCGAAGCGGACGGGCGCTGCATATCCTGCTGAGGCGAGTTTCGGAACAGGGCACCGTACACGACGGCAGTGGCCATGAGGACGGCGCCCGCGCCGATCATCGCCTGTGTCCAGCCTGCATGGCCGAAGAGCGCGGGAAAGAACACCGCCGCCACGGCTCCCCCGAGCGGCAGCGCGGCCTGCCTGACGCCCATGGCAAGGCCGCGCTCGCCCGCCGGAAACCAGTGATAGATGGCCCTGCTTCCGCCCGGCTGAACCGGGCTGTAGCCGATACCGATCATGATCATGCCGGCAACGAGTCCGGCGTAGCCGGAAGAAAACGCGACAAGCGTCATCGCCATGCTCAATATCATCAGGCCGAGAACGACGGGCCAGCGTTCACCGTATCGGTCCAGCATGCGTCCGACGAGCGCGAGTCCGACGATGGGAACGATATTCAGAAATGTCGCGAGACCGCCGATCTGGCCAAGCGAAAGTCCGAACGTTTGCCGGGCGAAGGGGCCCCATACACCGATCCCCTGACTCGCAAGCGCCGCCGTCAGTTGCGTCAGTGTCGAAATGCCGAGCACGCACCAACGATAATTTGCCGGTTTCAACGGGCGACTCCATCGCGAAGATCATGCGAACGCCGGAGACCGTCCCGAAACCCCCGCGCGATTCGTGAGGCCGATCGTACATCGTGGATTGCCGCCGTGGCACATATTTCTGGAACCGGCCAATTGTCACAGCCGGGCCGGAGCGCCTGTCTTCAAGAGGGCGCGCCGCCGCCCGTCCGGGCAAGCCGCGGTTTCGTTTTCCGTCCACGGACGCTGGTTCTCAGAACGCGCCAGAGGAGAAGGGCCGCGACGATCATGCCGTAGATCACGGGCTCGGCCTGCCAGCCTTTCACCGACAGGATGAAGTGGATCGCGCCGCCCGCCGCCACGACATAGACCAGCCGGTGCAGGCTGGTCCAGCGCCGGCCGAGCCTGCGGATCGACCAGTTGTTTGAGGTGAGCGCCAGCGGCACGAGCAGGGCGAGGCTCGCCATGCCGATGGTGATGAAGGGCCGCTTGACGATATCGGCGATGACGGCGTGCATATCGAGCGCCTGATCGAGCACCATATAGGTGGTGAAGTGCATCAGCGCATACCAGAAGGCGAGAAGACCGAGCGCCCTGCGATAGCGCAGAAGCACGATCCCCGTCAGGTCGCGCAGCGGCGTGACGGCGAGACACAGCATCAGGAAGCGCAGCGCCCACAGGCCGAGCAGATGCTCGAAGCTCTTGACCGGATCGGCGCCGAGCCCGCCGGTGGCGCCGAGCCAGAAACCCCACAGCGCCGGCACGAATCCCACGACGTAAAGCAGCCAGATCTTCCATTCGCCGGGACGCGCCGTCCTTTTGCCGACCGCCCTCTTGCCCGCCGCCATGTCAGTAATTCGCCCGCAGGTCCATGCCGGTGTAGAGCGAGGCGACCTCGTCGCCATAGCCGTTGAAGGGCAATGTCGGCCGGCGGCCGGAGCCGAAGAACCCGTCCTCGCCGATGCGCCTTTCGGTGGCCTGACTCCAGCGCGGATGATCGACCTTCGGGTTCACATTGGCATAGAAGCCGTATTCGTTGGGGGCGAGCAGGTTCCACGAGGTCGGAGGCTGTTTTTCCACCAGACTGATGCGGGTGATCGCCTTGATGCCCTTGAAGCCGTATTTCCACGGCACGACGAGCCGGATCGGCGCGCCGTTGGCGTTTGGAAGCGTTTCGCCGTAAAGCCCGACCGCGAGAATGGTGAGCGGGTGCATGGCCTCGTCAAGCCGCAATCCCTCGACATAGGGCCAGTTGATGACCTGAAACAGGCCGCGCTGGCCGGGCATTTCTTCCGGGCGCACCACGCCGGTGAAGGCGACATATTTCGCCGAGCCGAGCGGCTCGACCTGCTTCAGCAGGCTCGACAGCGGAAAGCCGATCCACGGGATCACCATCGACCATGCCTCGACGCAGCGCATCCGGTAGATGCGCTCTTCCAGCGGCATTTTCGCGATGATGTCGCGCATGTCGAACTGCTTCGGCGTCTTGACCAGACCGTCGACGGTGAATGTCCACGGCATCGGCTTGTAGTCGCCGGAATTGGCCGCCGGATCGCCTTTGTCCGTGCCGAATTCATAAAAATTGTTGTAGGTGGTGACGTCTTTTTCCGGCGTCAGCTTCTCGTCGACCTTGTAGGCGGAAGCCGCGGCCTTCAGCGGCTCGGCGAAGGCGGAGGAGGCAAGGCCCGTGGCGGCCAGAGCCCCGACGCCCGCCATGAACTCGCGGCGGCGCAGATAGATATTCTTCGGCGTCACCGCGCTGTGGGAAAGACGGGAATGCGAGAAAGGATTGGGTCTGAAACTGCGCATGACGGTTCTCTTTCAACGTCGATCGGACCCACTCTTGCCGAATCATTCCACGCAAAAATGTCCAAAACAAGAGCAGCCGACCTTGGGGCGGCGTCCCGTGCGATGCTGATCGGGTCGTCATTTCTATAGTATACATCACGAAATGGCCGTCCGGTGTGACTTTTAGCGGGCTCCGTCATATTCTTGCTAAAACTGTACGGTCAAACGGCTTCAAACTTTCGTTAACCTCTCATTGGCTATGCAGGGAACATGGTAAAGAGGATGTTCATCGCCGCGGCGGCGGCTCTCAGCCTGTCGGCCAGCCCGGTGCTGGCGGAAGCGCTGCCGCCCGCGCCGTCTGTGCCGACAACCGGCGGCTCGACCGCCGGACAGGGCAAGGCGCTTGACGGTATCGCGCGCTCGATGAAGGAAGAGCAGGGTGCGCCGAAGCTTGGCGGCGGTGTCACGATGCGGGGAAAGAGAATGGATACGGACGTCACGCCCGAGCAGAATTTTTCGCGCAGCCGGCAGTTCATCTACCGATTCTACAAGCCGGCGAACGCCTCCAACGAACTGATCATCCTGCTGCACGGTTCGGGCGGCAATGAAACCAGCCTCGTGCCGATGGCCTCGAAAATCTGGCCGCGCGCCACGCTGCTCGGCATTCGCGGCCGTGTCATGCAGGATGGCGGCACGCGCTGGTACAAGCGCATCACGCCGGTCAAGTTCGACCAGAAGGACGTGAAGCTCGAAGCCAACGCCTTCGTCACCTTTCTCACCCGGCTGGCGGATGAGAAGGACCTCGACCTCACCCATGCGACCTTCGTCGGCTATTCCAACGGGGCCAATCTTCTGGCCGCGACCATGCTGCTGCACCCCGATATGGTGAAGCGGGCGGTGCTGATGCGCTCCATGCCGGTGCTCGACAATGCGCCGGCGGCCAATCTGGGCAAGGCGCGCGTGCTGACCATCGCAGGCGAGGATGACAAGCTCTATTCGCCCTTTGCGCCGGCGCTTTCGGCGCTGCTGCGCTCATCCGGCGCGCGCGTCGATGCGCGTACCATTCATGCCGATCACATGCTGGGCGAGCAGGATATCGCCGCTATCAGCCAGTGGGTCGCCTCGCTCGGCCCCGACGGCGCGCCGGCCTATTCGATGAAGGCGAAATAAGAGGCTGCAAGGCTGGGCCCCGACCGGCCGGACAATTCGGGAGCTTGCCATCGGGGTCGGTATGAGCCTGTTTCACTTCAGCGAAGATCCCGCTATCGCTACCTTCATACCGCGCCCGGTGCGGATGCCGTCCAGACGCGCACATGGCATGGAATGGCTCAACGGTCCTCTGGTGTGGGCGATCGAGGAGCGGATGGATTTCATGTATATGTTTCCCCGCGACTGTCCGCGCATCCTGATATGGGCAACCGGACAAACGGACCCGGCCGACAAGATGAAATGGCTGGGCGGTTATCGCGCGGCGGCCTATGTCGAACGGGAGCGGCTTCCCGATCTCGCGGCCGTGACCATACATCGTTACGATTTACCCACCGAGAGCTTCGAGGATTTGCACGATGCAGGCATGTGGGTCAGCCGGACGGCGGTGAAGCCGTTGCGTTGCGACGCTGTCTCGGATCTGCCGTCAACTTTCGCGCCGCGCGGCGTGGACCTGCGTACGGTCGATAGCCTGCTTCCCTTGAAATCCCTGTGGGAAACGATCCTGCATGTCAGCGGAATCAGGCTGCGCAATGCGAGAGGATGGCTGTAGGCAGCCGTCTTGTGGCGTTCATTCCAGTATTCGCATCAAGCCCCGGCTGACCCAAAGGCATCTTTATCAGCCGGCGATATCCACCACGCCGCAATCGCCCGCTTCCGAGCCGAATGCGAGGCGCTGCCCGTCGTTGCTCCAGCCCATGCCGGTGATCGCGCCCTTGCCGGGGCGGCGAAGCAGCACCTCCTTGCCGTCGGCCAGGCGGGCGAGCAGGATCATGCCGTCATTGTAGCCGATTGCCGCAATGTCCTCTTCCGGGTGGCAGGCGACCGCCGTCACCATGCTGTCGCCGCGCAGGCCAAGTTCCAGCGGCGCCTTGCCCATCGGGCCGTCCTTGCCCGCGAAAGGCCAGACGATGGCCGCCGGCGCGCCGGAGGTGGCGAGCCATTTGGCCCGCGCGCTCCACGACCAGTCCTTCACCTTGGCCGGATAGCCGGTCATGCGCATATGCTTCGCATCTTCCAGCCGCCAGCCGTGCAGCGCGTTTTCCTGCATCGACGTGATGAGGAAACGCCCGTCCGGCGAGAAGGTGACGCCGATATGCGCGCCCTTCCATTCCAGTTCGACGGGCTTTGCCGTCGCGCCGCCGGTCCAGATCAGCGTCGCGCCGTTATAGCGCGCGATGGCGAGGCGCTGCCCCTTGGGCGCGAAGGCGATGCCTTCCACGCTGCGCTCCTGCGCGAACTCCTGAATCGCACCGTCGGCGCCGCGCACCCATGCGCTGCGGCCGGATGCGAAGCCCACCGTGCCGCCCGGTCCGGCGGCGACGGCGGTGATCCATTTGCGCGGGATTTTTGCAAGTTCCGTCACCGTGCCGCCGGCATCGACACGGCACACGCGCCCGTCCTCGCCGCCGGTGACAAGCGATTTGCCGTCGACGGCGGGCGTGGCGCTCAGCAGCCCGTCATGGGCGGTCGAGGCGCGGTGGCCATCCTCCGCCAGACGGTGCACGGTGCCGTCGGCCATAACGAAGAAGGGAACGCCGCCGATAAAGCGCGCGAGGAGACAATGACCGTCGAGGTCCAGCGGAGCGACTGTCGGCATGGCTTATTTGGCGCGGCAGTTTTCAAAGCCGGCCTTCAGCGCGGCGGAATCCAGTTCGCGGCCGATGAAGACGAGGCGGCTTTCGCGTTTTTCGTCCGGCTTCCATGGGCGCTGGTGGTCGCCCTCGATGATCATGTGAACGCCTTGCACCACATAGCGTTCCGGGTCGTCCTTGAAGGCGATGATGCCCTTGAGCCGCAATATGTTCGGCCCCTGCGCCTGCGTGATGTTCTGTATCCACGGGAAGAACTTCGCCGGGTCGATCTCGCCGCCGCGCAGCGAAACGGACTTCACCGTCACGTCATGGATCGGCGAAACATGGTCGTGATGATGGTCGTGGTCATGGCCATGGTGGTGATGATCGTGATCATGGTCGCAATCCGGCCCGCAGACGTGGTCGGGATCGTCATGGTCGAGGAAATGCGGATCGTTTTCCAGCACACGCTTCAGGTCGAAGGCGCCGCGGTCCAGCACGCGCTCGAGCGGGATCGAGGCGCGCTCGGTACGGTGGATGATCGCGTGCGGATTGATGGCGCGCACGGTGGCCTCCACCGCGGCCAGTTCCTCCGGCGTCACCAGGTCGGTCTTGTTGATCAGCACCACATCGGCGAAGGCGATCTGATCCTCGGCCTCGCGGCTGTCCTTCAGGCGCAGCGGCAGATGCTTGGCGTCGACCAGCGCCACCACGGCGTCGAGGCCGGTCTTGGCGCGCACGTCGTCGTCCATGAAGAAGGTCTGCGCCACGGGCACCGGATCGGCGAGGCCGGTCGTCTCCACCACGATGGCGTCGAAGCGGCCCGGACGGCGCATCAGCCCTTCCACCACGCGGATCAGGTCGCCGCGCACGGTGCAGCAGATGCAGCCGTTGTTCATCTCGTAGATTTCCTCGTCCGATTCGACGATGAGATCGTTGTCGATGCCGATCTCGCCGAATTCGTTGACGATCACGGCGTAACGCTTGCCATGGTTCTCGGTCAGGATGCGGTTGAGCAGGGTGGTCTTACCCGAACCCAGATAGCCGGTCAGAACGGTGACGGGAATGCGGCCAGCTTCCGTGGTCGCTGTTGCCTCAGTCTGGGCCATGGTCATGCCTCTTGAAATGTTTGGGGCCGGAGCCTTGAATTGAACCATTCATATAGGGGATGGCATGCACGAATGCCATATGCAATACGCTGTTGTCGCCGTGTGCCTAAAGCATGTCGCGCAAAAGTGGGAACCGGTTTTGCGATAACGACATGCGCAAAAACAAAAGACCAAAGCGCGAGAAGCGATCGACAAGATCGCGACGCGCTTTAGCCCCGCTATTTGAACCATGCGGGGGTGAAGCGGTCCACGTCGCGCAACAGGTCGATGAAGCCGGACACCGCATGGGCGATCAGTTTCTCGCCTGCTTCCGCCGTCGCTTTTGCCGCGTTGCCGGCCGCGCCGTCCGGGTTGAGGTCGT
Organism: Rhizobiales bacterium 63-22; assembly: GCA_001898995.1. Classification (GTDB taxonomy): domain Bacteria; phylum Pseudomonadota; class Alphaproteobacteria; order Rhizobiales; family Rhizobiaceae; genus Brucella. The sequence goes on from MKVZ01000011.1 coordinate 17,218, forward strand.
GCATCTTCCAGCCGAAGGCGTGCGGCCCGTAGGCGCGCAGATAATGGAAGTCCCTTGCGAGGCCGGCCTGCGCATTGGGGAAATCGCGTGCCTTCGCCATGTCCACGAGATCGGGGCGCAGCGCCAGCATGACGGAGGTCTCGATAAAGCCGCCATGGATGTCGAGCGCCTTTTCCTCCGGGCCGATCAGCCCGTCGGGCAGGCCGAATCGTGTCCAGCTCGTCGCCACCGCCAGCATGCCGAGGCGCACGCGCAATTCCGTCGCCACGACCGTCATCAGCGGCGCGTTGCCGCCATGGGCGTTGAGCATGACCAGCTTGCGGATGCCGCCGGCATGCACGTTTTCGCCGATGCCGATCCACTGGTTGACCGCTTCGGAGAAGGCCAGTGTCTGCGTGCCGGGCGTGTCCATGTGCTCGACGGAATAGCCGACCGGCTGGGCGGGCAGGAAATTGACGTTGAGGTCGCCGGGGACCGCCGCGCCCACACGCGCGGCGATCCCCTCGGCGATGATCGTATCCGTCTCGAAGGGCAGGTGCGGCCCGTGCTGTTCGTATGCGCCAAGTGGCAGGACGACAATCATGCCGCTGTTTTGATCGCGCCGTTCCGTCATATTTTCCTCATGCCATTCATCTCGCGGCCCGAACCTATCGTCCGTCAGCCGGGTCTGCAACCCGATCTTGCGGTTTCATAAGCCGGACAATATCCTAGACTATGATAATCGTCGCGAATATCGATCTGGCGACGCGCGAAGTCGCAACAAGGGCGAGGTGACGATGAGCAAGGGCAACAAGGCAGTGGTGCTTTACCGGCTGCAATCCGTGGCGCGGCTGACGCGGACGGTGCTGGCGGTGCGGCTTCTGGAGCAGGGGCTTTATGCGGGGCAGGATGCGGTCATGCTGCAACTGGCGGCCGAGGATGGATTGACGCTCGGCACGCTTGCGCAGCGCCTCGGCGTGCGTCCGCCGACCATCACCAAGACCATTCTCCGTCTCCAGGGGCAGGGCTTCGTGATCAAGCGCGCCTCGGAGACGGACCAGCGCCAGTCGCATGTCTATCTCACGCAGGCCGGGCTGGAGACGATCCGTGCCATCGAGAAGTCCATCCGCAAGACGGAGAAGGACATGCTCAAGGGCCTCGACAAGAAGGAGCGCAAGGTTTTTCTCAAGATGCTGGGCCGCGTGGAGAGCAATCTCGCGCAGCGTGGCGCAGCACGGCTTGCCGAGGAGCAGGCCGCCGAGGAAATCGAGGACGACGAGGCGGAATGACGGCCGCTCCGGCAGCGGCAGGCGAAAAATCGAAAAGACTTCCAATTCAATGATTGCAATGGCATAACCGTTTCCGGGACGGAGCGGTTGCGCTTTGGGCATCGATGCGCATCCGCCATTCGGAACGGATCGACCGGGGAGGCGAATTGGCTCAGAAAATCAAGCTCTCGACCATCGCCGATGCACTTGGCGTCTCCACGGCCACGGTTTCGCTCGCCTTGCGCGATAGCCCGCTCGTCGCCGGCCAGACGCGGGAGAAGATCAAGGAGCATGCCCGCGCCATCGGCTATATCTACAACCGCCGCGCGGCGAGCCTGCGCACCTCGCGTTCCGGCATCGTCGGCGTGGTCGTGCACGACATCATGAACCCGTTCTTCGCGGAGATCTTGCGCTCCATCGAGACGGAACTGGACCGCTCGCGCCAGACCTTCCTGCTTTCCAATCATTACGACCAGCTCGAAAAGCAGCGCACCTTCATCGATACGCTGCTCCAGCTCGGCGCCGACGGCATCATCATGTCGCCCGCCATCGGCACGCCGGCGGAGGATATCAGGCTCGCCGAGGACAACGGCCTGCCGGTGGTGCTGATCGCGCGCAGCGTCGAGGGCGCCGACGCGCCGGTGTTCCGGGGCGACGACGCTTACGGAATCGGGCTTGCCACCAATCACCTGATCTCGCTTGGCCACAGGCGCATCGCCATGATCGGCGGTACCGACCAGACCTCGACCGGCCGCGATCGCTATCGCGGCTATGTGCAGGCGATGGAGAAGGCGGGGCTGGAGGCGCGGCCGGACTGGCGCATCGCCGGGCCGCGCACCAAGCAGGCGGGCTTCGAGGTCGCACCGCAATTCCTCGCGTTGAAGGACAAGCCGACCGCCGCCGTGTGCTGGAACGACCTGACCGCCATCGGCCTGATGAACGGCATCGCACGCGCCGGGCTCGTGCCGGGCGAGGACGTTTCCGTCACCGGCTATGACGATCTGGAGGAGGCGGCCATCGCTACACCCGCGCTCACTACGGTGTGGAACGGCCAGCGCGAGGTCGGACGCCGCGCGGCGCGCGCGCTGCTCGACCAGTTGAACGGCGTGGAGGTTTCCGCCGCGCAGGAACTGATCCACCCGGAACTGCGCATCCGGCAATCCACGTCCAAGCCGAAGTCGCCCTGACTTCCATTATCGTACAGTCTTACCCTTCAGAGTGCCATCATGACGAAACGCGATGTGACCATCCTTGTGCTCGGCAATTTCGATGATGAAGCCGTGGAACGGTTGTCGCGCGAATTCACCGTGCGGCGCATTCCACACGGCGATGCGGCGCTGGTGGACCCGGTATGGGCGAAGAAGGTGCGCGGCATCGCCAGCATGTCGAAGGTCGATGCGGCGCTGATCGACGCATTGCCCGATCTGGAGATCGTCGGCAATTTCGGTGTCGGCTATAACGATGTGGACGCGAAGCATGCCGCCGCGAAAAACGTGATGGTCACCAACACGCCGGACGTGCTGACCGACGAGGTGGCGGATACGGCCATCGGCCTGCTGATCGACACGGTGCGCGAACTGTCGAAGGCGGAGGCTTTCCTGCGGGCGGGCCGGTGGGAGAAGGGAAGCTATCCGATATCGCGGCTCTCGCTGCGCGGACGCAGGGTCGGCATATTCGGGCTGGGACGCATCGGCAAGTCGATAGCCCGCCGCATCGAGGCCTTCGGCCTGCCGGTCGCCTATCACAACCGCCACGAGGTCGAGGGCGTGGCCTATGATTATTATCCGAGCCTGCCGGAACTCGCGCGGGCGGTCGATACGCTGATCCTCGCCGCACCCGGCGGCCCGGAAACGGCGAAGGCCGTCGACGCGGAGGTGCTGAAGGCGCTGGGGCCGGACGGCGTTCTCATCAATATCGGGCGCGGATCGCTGGTGGACGAGGACGCGCTCGCCGCCGCGCTGAAGGACGGCACCATCGCGGCCGCCGGGCTCGACGTGTTCGCGAACGAGCCGCATGTCCCGCAGGGCCTGCTCGATGCGCCGAACACGGTGCTGTTGCCGCATATCGCTTCCGCCTCGCGGAAGACCCGTCAAGCCATGGGCGATCTGGTGATCGACAATCTCATCGCGTGGTTCGATACGGGCAGGGCGCTGACGCCCGTGCCGGAAACGGCGGCGGTCGGAAAGCGCTAAAGCATGTCGCGCAAAAGTGTGCAGCGGTTTTGCGATAACGACATGCGCAAAAACAAAATGCTAAAGCGCGGAAAGCGAATCTGAAAGATCGCGACGTGCTCTAGGTTCAGGCGCTCTTGCCGGCCTTGTGCGCACGCACGGCCGTGCCGAAAGCCTCGAAGATGCGGCGCGAGGGAGCGTCCGTCTGCGCCCAGTATTCCGGATGCCATTGCACGCCCACGGCAAAGCCTTTGGCGTCCTTCACCGAGACGGCCTCGATGGTGCCGTCCTCGGCCACCGCCTCCACATCGAGGCGCGGGGCGATCCGGTCGATGGCCTGCCGATGGACGGAGTTCACGCGCACGCTGTCCTCCTTCAGGATTTCCGCGAGGCACGAGCCGGGTTTCACCCGCACCGGATGCTGGATCGCGAAGCGTTCCGCCGGAACGTCCGATTGCGGCGCGCGGTGGTCCATGCGGCCTTCCAGTTCCTGAATCTCGGTGGCGAGCGTGCCGCCGAGCGCCACGTTCATCTCCTGAATGCCGCGGCAGATTGCGAGCACCGGCACGCCCCTGTCGATAGCCGCGCGCAGGAGCGGCAGCGAGGTCGCGTCGCGGGCATTGTCGTAGGGCTCGAATACCGCGTCCGGCGCAACGCCGTAAAGCGCGGGATGCACGTTGGAGCGGGAACCCGTCACGAGCACGCCGTCCACGGCATCCAGAACCGCGTCGAGGTCGATCCGGTCGCCGAAGCTCGGCACCATGAGTGGCGTCACATCCGCGACCTCGATTGCCGCCGCGAGATATTGTTGCGGCGCGGCATGCCAGACATAGTTCTCGAATTGCTTGACATCGGTCGGGACGGCAACGAGGGGACGGGACGGTTTCGGCATTCGATTCATCCAGGAGATAATGATCCTGCGATCCTTAAACCCGCGCGGCGATGCGTGCAATCGGGAACAGGGCCGCGCAAGGTTTCCGCCTTCATTCGCAGGCAGGATCGGCGCCGAACAGATTGGCCAAGGTCTTCTTCGCGCGCGGGATAGAGGCGGGGCTCATGCTCAGTTCCGTCAGCCCCATGCGGATGAATTCGGCGATCAGGTCCGGCCTGCCCGCCGCCTCGCCGCACATACCGACCATGATCCCGGCTTTCACGGCGGCCTTCGCCGTCATTTCGATGGCGGTCATGACGGCCGGATGGCGCACGTCGTTCAGCTTCGCCACGGTGGGATTGAGCCGGTCCGCCGCCATCACATATTGCGTGAGGTCGTTGGTGCCGATGGAGAAGAAGGCGGCCTCCTGCGCCAGTTGGTCGGCGGCGAACACCGTCGCCGGAGTCTCGATCATCACGCCCAGCCCGAACGTGCCGTAGGGCTTGCCCTCCGCGTCGAGTTCGCGCTCGCATTCTGCGATGAGCACCTTCGTCGCCCGCACTTCGTCCACGTCGGACACCATGGGCAGCATGACCTTGAGATTGCCATGCACCGCCGCGCGCAGCAGCGCGCGCAATTGCGGCTTGAAGATATCCGGCCGGTCGAGACACATGCGCACGCCGCGCCAGCCGAGGAAGGGGTTTTCCTCATGGGGAAAATCGATGCCGCTGACCGGCTTGTCGCCGCCTATGTCGAGCGTGCGCACGATCACGGCATGGGACGGAAAGGCCTTGAGCAGGGCGGAATAGGTCTCCATCTGCATGTCCTCGGACGGCAGATGGATATGTTTCATGAACAGGAGTTCGGTGCGGAACAGGCCGATGCCCATCGCGCCGGCTTCCTGTGCCGCCTCGATCTCCTCGATAGCGCCGAGATTGGCCGCCACCTCGATCACCGTCCCGTCGCCGCGGCGGGGAACGAAATCGCGATACCTGTCCAGCGCGCGGCGCTCTTCCGCCGCCTTGGCGATGCGGCTTTCCATATCCGCCACCACGGCGGATGCGGGGTCGGGATGCACGATACCCGCGCTGCCGTCGACGGCGACGAGGCGCGCATCCTTCAGCCTTCGCACCGCGTCGCCCAGTCCCAGCACCGCCGGTATGCCGTGCGTGCGGGCGATGATGGCGACATGCGAGGTGGAGCCGCCATGGCCGCAGATCACGCCGCGAATCCGCTTCAGCGGCGCGCGCGCCAGATCCCATGCGCCGATATCCTCCGCGATGAGGATCGCGCCTTCGGGCAGGGTTTCGAGATCGGGGTCTTCCTGCCCCAGAAGCGTCAGGCATATCTGCCGGCTGATCGCATGCACGTCGTCGGCGCGGGCGTTCATATAAGGATCGTCGAGGCCGGCGAATTGCTGCGCAACGGTGGAGGCTGCGCCCAGCACCGCCGATACGGCATCCAGCCCGCCGCGAACGAGAGCCAGCGTCTCGTCGCGCAGCGTTTCGTCGGAAGCGATGTCCTTCAGCGCGGCGATGATGCCGCGATCGCTTTCCGCGAGGCTGCCATGCGCCAGCGAATGCGCCATGCGCTCCTGCACGGCGGCGACCGCCGCCTCATAGCGCGCGATTTCCGGCTCGACGGCATCCGGGGCGAGCTTGCCCGTGCCGGGTCTGATCTCGGCCGGGAAGAAAGGGAAAGCCGGGCCGAGCGCCAGACCTTCGCTCGCCGCGACACCCTTGATCTGGCCCGGCGCCGGCGCGGCTGGATCGGGGGCCGGTCCGGCCTGCGCGGGGCGTCTGGCGGGCGCTGCCGGCTCGCTTTCCTCGATCCCGGCGCGTGGGTTCTCCAGATAGCCGATCAGCACTTCAAGCGCCTCGATCGCATCCGCGCCCTCGGCGCGCACGGTTACCGCGTCGTTCTCCTTCACACCGAGCAGCATGAGCTTGACGGAACTTTTGGCGCTGACGCTCTTGCCGTCCTTCGCGATCTCTATATCGCACTCGAAGCTCTTGGCGAGCTTGACGAAGCGGGTGGCGGGGCGCGCATGCAGCCCCTCATGCACCCGCACGATGGTCGAACGTTCCATTTCAGTCGTCCTGAACCTGTTTCAGCCGCCGATGACGATGGTGCTGCCCTCGCGCAGGGCGGCGATCAGCGTCGCGCCGTCCACCTCGGTGGCGCAGATTTCGCCCGGACGGTCCGTTTCGTCAGCGCCGGTGAAGGCGAGCACCACATGGCCGATGTCGCGCACCTTTTCCCATGCGCTTGGCCCGACGGCGGTGATGCGGGCGGCGACGGCGCCGATGGCGATGGGTGTGCCCACCGGCGGGGCGGCTTCGCCCGGACCTTCCTCGACCGCGTGCATCACCGAGACTTCCGCCAGTTCCGGCGGTGAGCCGTCCGCGAACAGGATCACGACGCCGCCTTCCGCGAGGTCGGCGACTTCCGGCCCGATGGCGGTGATCCGCGTCTTGAGATGTATCGTCATGATGGCGGTCCTTTCGGTATTGCAGGCGTGTCTTGGGAAGACGTACTTGGGGAGAATGGCCCGCCGCCGGGGCGGCGGGCCGCTTGTAGCTTACAGCACGGCGAGGCTGACCAGCCATGCGATCAGGACCGAAACCGGGCCCATGATCTGCCGGCTGATGAGCACGGCGGGCACGCCGATCTCGATGGTCTTGGGCTTGGCTTCGCCGAGCGCGAGGCCCACGGGCACGAAGTCGCAGCCCACCTGCGTATTATAGGCGAAGAGCGCGGGCAGGGCCATTGCCGGCGCGATGGTGCCGTTGGCGATCTGCGGGCCGATGATGGCGACGCCGATCACCTGCGCGATCACCGCGCCGGGGCCGAGGATCGGCGACAGGAAGGGCAGGCCGCAGATGGCAGACAGGACAAGCAGGCCGATGATATTGTTGGCCAGCGGTCCCATCGGCTGGGCGAGGATGTCGCCGATGCCGGTATAGAGGATGAGGCCGATCAGCATGGTCACGAAGGCCATGAACGGCAGCACGTTGCGCACCACCTGATCGATGGTGCGGCGGCCGGCATTGAAGAAGATGCCGACCACGCGCCCCATGACGCGGCCGATGCTGCTGATGAAGCCGATGAGACCGCCGTCGTTCGGATTGTCGACCGGAGCGGCGGGCTTTTCGGGCTCGGCGGCGGCGGCCGCCGCTGCAGGAGCCGCGGCGGAGCTCGCTTCCGAACCGTCGGCCGGGACGATGTTTTCCGGCTTCACGCCGGAGACGTAGATGTCCTCGGTGATGAATTGCGCCAGAGGGCCGGACTGGCCGACGGGCGTGAGGTTGACGGTCGGGATGCGCTTGCGCGGATAGACGCCGCAGCGGGCCGTGCCGCCGCAGTCCACCACCACCACCGCCATCTCGCTCTCGATGGGCGGGGCGCGGAAGCCGTCGACGGCTTCCGCGCCGGTCATCTCGGCGATCTGCCGGGCGATGGGGTGGATGCCGCCGCCGGTGACGGAGACGACCTTGCTGCGTTGCTCGGTCGGCTGGATGACGAGCGGGCCGCCCCAGCCGTTGGAGCCCCTCGAAATCTTTACGGGCTTGTAGGTCTTGGCCATAATGTTCTCCCCCGCGCCTTCAGAGTTCGACGCCCTGGCGGCGTGCCATGATGGCGGTGATGCGCTCGGTGAGCATGCCTTTCAGCAGGATGACCACGAGGCCGACGATGGCGTACCAGATGGCCACGCTGATGTGATAGCTGTTTGGTACCGCGCCTCTTTTTTCCAGTTCCAGAAGCGCGACCAGAACGCCGCCCCAGACGAAATATTCGCCGGGATTGATGTGCGGGAACAGGCCGAGCGGCGGATGCACGTAGGAGACGGCCGCGTCATAGAAGGCCGGCTTGTACTTCTCCTCCAGGAAGGAGCCGAAGGTGTAGGCCATCGGATTGGTCAGGAAGAAGACCGCGAGCACCGGCAGCACTGTGTAGCGGGTGAGCGCGATGCGGCCCGCGCCGCGCGCCACGCCGTGCACGCGCTGCTCGCCGACGAGTTCGGTGATGGCATAGAAGGCGGTCATCAGCACCACCAGCGTCGGGATGATGCCGGTCACGAAGCTGGAAAAAACCTCGCCGCCCTTCTGGAAAACGCCGATGAAGTGCTTGCCGATGGAAGCGAGCCAGCCGAGCTGTTCCACCTGCTGTACATGCTGGAGGCGCTCCTTGAACTGATCGACGGTGATGTGGTCACCGGCGGCCTGAGCGGCGGGATGCGTGGCTGTCTGAGTGGTCGCCTGCGCCAGTTGTACGAGATCGTGGCCGCCGCCATGCGCGAGGGCGGGCTTGCCGTGAAACACCGCCTCGGACGCCATATGGCCGGCGGCATGTAATGTTTGTAAGGCCGTATCGGCGTTTTGCGCCAGCATCGCTGCTATAGACATCGATTCTCCTCCTCGATTGCCTTTCTCAAAGGGCGTGTGCTTCCGCTGCCCCGATTCCCTCTTGGGCCGCGTCGTCGGCCCTTTCCTTCACCCGCTCGATCTGGTCCATCGCCTGTCGGGCGGCGCGTGCCGTCGCCGAGCCGTCGGCGAGGGCCGGATCGTTGCGCAGAGCATCGAGCGGCATGCCCTCGACGCTTTCCCGCCGCCTGAATTTTGCGAAAACGGTCCGCCCGTGCATTTCGAGGAAGCGGCGGACCTTCAGATCGCGGTCCACGACGATCAGGACGATGGTGCCGCCGCGCAGATAGCCGCGCACATGGCCCGCCCCGACAAAGCCGTCGGTATAGCGGGAAGTGACACCCTTCATCACGTCGGAATAATGGCGCATCTGGAACCAGACACCCAGCGACTGGATGCCCCACAGACATGCCAGGCCCAGCAAGGCCCATTGCCAGATCGCCATCGCGCTCTCCTCCGCCGAAAAATAGAACATTTGTTTTTTATAATGTCAATATGTATAATACCGGAAGGGCGCCGGCAGGCTGGGGCGTGATCCTGAAAAATTGCTTCGCAGTTTTCGGAATGCGCTTTATCTTCATGCCGAGGACGGAGACGCGCGGACATGGATTTGCTTCTCAAGGACCAGATGGCGTCGATGCCGGATTTGCGCCGGCGTTTGCGCCAGTTGCGATGGTTCCGGGCGACGTTCCGCAAGCATGCGGCCCTTCTGCACGGGATTTACGGCGTGCGCTATGAGATCGACGAGGGCCGGCTGACCGAGGCTTTTCTCAACTGGGTGGAACTGGTCGAGCAGAACAGGCGCTTCGCCAGGGTGGACCGCAAGGATTTCATCGTCTTCGCCGCCGGTCTGGTGCTGCGTGAACTGATCCGCCTGTCGCCGGTCAGGGTGGTGTGTCCGCCGCGCTCCGGCGAGGGCGGCAAAGCGCCGCTGAACGAGATCGTGGCCTTCTGGCCGGAGGGGTTCCTCTATACGAATTACTGCATCTGCGCCATTGCCGCCGTCGAGGAGCAGGAATTCGGAGCGGCGCCCGATATCGACGCTTGCGCCGACGATTTGCGCACATGGTGGTCCTACCGGGAAAACGTCGCCGACATGCCCGGTTACGCCATCGCTTTCCTCGACAAGTTCCTCGGCGGCGAGCCGAACTGGGTCATGCCGGACCTGGCCTCGGCGCGGGTCGCGGTGCAGCGGGCGCTGGGCGCGCGCAATCCGGCGGGCGCCATAAAGGGATAGCGCCGGCTGGCGGTCATTTGCGCAATTCGGCCTCGATCTCGTCGAAGGCCTTGTCCTTGCCGATGCCGGTCAGGAAGGCCAGCCCCTTGATCACCGGCTTGGTGATGGAGGCGGAAACCGGTGTCGTCGCCACGATCAGGTCGACATTGTCGGCCAATGACGGCGCCTCGGTGGCCTTGGCCTGCTGGGCGTTGAAGGTGAGCCCGCGCTTCTTCATTTCCTCCGTCACCGCCACGTTCACGGCGGTCGAGGTCGCCACGCCCGTGCCGCAAACGAAGAGAATTGTCTTGATTTTCGCCATTGGTGTCTCCTCCGTTCAGGCCAGCGCGGCTTCGACGTCCGCGAGCGTCCGCGCCTGCTTCAGCCGTTCCATCGCGTCCGCGTTCTGGATCGTCGTCATGATCTGCTGCAAGGTTTCGATCTGCGTGTTCTTGTCGTCGATGGCGAGCAGAAAGACGAATCCGACCGGCAGCGGCTCATCGGGAAATTCCATATTGCCGAAGGGGATCGGGGATGTGAGCGTGGCGAACGCTATGCCCGTCCTGATCACATGCTCGGGATCGGTATGCGGAACGGCGACGTTGTCCTTGCGGCGCAACGGCAGGCCCGTCGGCAGGCTCAATTCCCGCGCGACGACCGCGTCGGCATAGCTCGGCTTCACATAGCCGAGCCGCTCCAGCTTGCCGGCGAGAATACGGATGATCTCCACGTTGCTTTTCGCGTTGCTCTGAAGCTCGATCGCCTCCGGATTGAGAAAAGCCATCAGATGGTTCGTCATTCCATTCTCCATACCTGAAAACCGCGTGCCGTGAAGGCCGGCGGTTCTTAATGGTCCGTTTGCGTCTTTTCCGGGGCGGTCAGGCCGTTTGCTCCGCTTCGTCCTCCGCGCCCGCCGCCCGCTCCCATGCGAGCGGATTGCGGCGATAGAGAATGAAAAGAACGGCGATCACCACGGCGATCAGCGCGATGCCCACGGCGCCAAGCCACTGGACCGCCTCGATGATGACGTATGGAATCCAGAGGAAGCCATCGACCACCGACGTGATTTGCAGGGCATTGGCCGGCATCTTGAAGCCCGACGCCTGCGCGGCGCTGGTGAAGAGCGGGGCCAGCGCGTTGGCGACGTAGAAGCCGATGGCGAGCGTTACCGTGCCCACGACGACCATACGGAACACGTTGCCCTTCAGCACCGGTGCGGTGAGGGCGACGATGAAGGGAATGACCGCGAGATCGGCGAACAGGATGACCCGGTTGCCGGGCAGGATCACCGACAGGACGATGGCGATCGGCACCAGAATGAGCGAGGAGGCGATCGCCGCCGGGTGACCGATCAGGATCGCGGAATCGAGACCGACCAGCAATTCGCGGTCGCCGGTGCGCCGGCGGACGAACTCGTGCGCGGCGTCGGAAACCGGCAGCAGCCCTTCCATCAATATCTTCACCATGCGCGGCAAGAGCAGCATGACGGCGGCGAGCGTCATGCCCGCGCCCAGCACCTTGGCCAGCACCTGCCCGAAATCGCCGGCATTGTAGAAGGCGATCAGCCCCAGCACGAGTCCGATGACGAGGCCGAGGATCACCGGTTCGCCGAATACGCCGAAGCGGCGCTCGATGGTCTCGGTGCTGATTTCGATACGGTTGATGCCCGGAATGCGGTCCATGACCCAGTTGAGCACGATGGCGATGGGCAGGATCTGCGCCGAGGCCAGATGCGGCACCGAAACGCCCGGCACGCCGTAGAACTGCTGCACCGCCCGCGCCGACCAGTCGGCGAAAAGCAGCGACAGGGCGGCCACGAGCGCCGCAATGATGATGCCGTAGGCGAGGTTGTCGGTCGCGGCGACCACCAGCGAGCCGACGAAGGCGAAATGCCAGAAGTTCCACACGTCCACGTTCAGCGTGCGCGTCCAGCGCATCAGCAGGAGCGCGATGTTGACGAGGATGCCGACCGGGATCACCCACAGGCCCACCGAGGAGCCGAAGGCGATGGCCGCCGCCGACGGCCAGCCCACATCCACGATGTCGCGCTTGATGCCGGTATTGGTGACGATGGCCTTTGCCACCTCGCCGATGGTGGTGAACATCAGCCCCAGCACCAGATTGATGCCGATGAAGGCGACGCCGATGGTGACGGCGGCACGAAAGGCCTTGCCGACCTTGGCGCCCAGAACCACGGCGATGACGAAGATGACGACGGGAAGCAGAACCGTCGCTCCCAGCGTGTCGATGGCGGATTTCAGGCCGCTCAGGAATGCGTCCATGTTCTCTTCCTCCCGGATTCGCAGCGCAACGGGACTCCCCACCCAATGCGCTGCGGAACTTTTTTATAGCAGGCCAATGTTTCTCCACAAGCGGTAAAGCATGCGTGAGCGGGGCGCGGTTTTACGTGGCCGATGAACACTAGTGTTGACTTGGAAACAAATGTTCAGTATTGAATAATGGAAGGACGCGCGGGCGTCTGGAGGATTTTTCAGGAGGAAATCATGGCGACGAATGTGGCACTCATCGGCCTTGCGCGGGACATGCAGGCGCGGGCGGACAGCGGTCGCCCGGTCCGCATCGGGCTGATCGGCTCCGGCGAAATGGGCACCGACATCGTCACCCGCGTCGCGCATATGCCGGGCATCGAGATCGGCGCGATCTCCGAACTGCGCGTGCCGAACGCGCTGAAAGCCGTCGATATCGCCTATCAGGAACAGGGCCACGGGCGCGAGGTCTCCAACGCCTCCGATCTCACCGCGGCGATGGAATCCGGCAAGATCGCCGTCACCGACAACGCCGACCTCATCCTCCAGAACGACCTGATCGACGTGGTGATCGACGCCACCGGCGTCCCGGCGGTGGGCGCGGAGATCGGCCTGCGCGCCATGGAGCACGGCAAGCATCTGGTCATGATGAATGTCGAGGCCGACGTCACCATCGGCGCATACCTCAAGTCCGAGGCCGACCGGCTCGGCGTCACCTATTCGCTCGGCGCGGGTGACGAGCCGTCCTCCTGCATGGAGCTTATCGAATTCGTCTCGGCAATGGGGCATCCCATCGTCGCCGCCGGCAAGGGCAAGAACAATCCGCTCAACATCGACGCCATCCCCGACGACTATGCGGAGGAGGCCACGCGCCGCAACATGAACGTGCGCATGCTGGTGGAGTTCGTCGACGGCTCCAAGACCATGGTGGAGATGGCGGCCATCGCCAACGCCACCGGCCTCGTGCCCGACAAGCCGGGCATGCACGGCCCCGCCGCGACGCTCGACCAGTTGAGCAAGACGCTGATCCCGGAGAAGGACGGCGGCGTGCTGTCGAAGGTGGGCGTTGTGGATTATTCCATCGGCAAGGGCGTCGCGCCGGGCGTGTTCGTGGTGGCCGACATGTCGCATCCGCGCATTTCCGAGCGCATGGAAGACCTGAAGATGGGCAAGGGGCCTTACTTCACCTTTCATCGCCCCTATCACCTGACCTCGCTCGAAGTGCCGCTGACCTGCGCCCGCGTCGTGCTCTACGGCAAGCCGGATATGGTGCCGCTGGCCAAGCCCGTGGCGGAAGTCTGCGCGGTGGCCAAGAAGGACATGCAGCCGGGCGAGAAGCTCGATGCCATCGGCGAATATTGCTACCGCGCATGGATCATGACCGCGCCGGAAGCACACGCCGCCCACGCCGTTCCCTGTGGCCTGCTCCAGGGCGGCTCCGTGACCAAGCCCATCAGGAAGGGCGAACTCATCACCTATGACAACGCCGCCGTCGCGCCCGGCTCCAAGATCGCCGAACTGCGCGCCCGGCAGGACAAGCTCGTCTACGGAGCGTGAGGAACGCCGCCATGGCCCAGACCCAGAAAACCGCCGCGCCGGACGCCGGCGATCGCCGCAACCTGCCCTTCGCCTTCCGCACATATTCGCCGGAACAGCTCAAGGAGGCGCTGCGCAGGATGTATCTCATCCGCCGCTTCGAGGAAGGGGCGGAGGAAAGCTACACGCGCGGGCTGATCCACGGCACCATGCACCTGTCCATCGGGCAGGAGGCGAGCGCAATGGGTTCCTGCCTGCCGCTCAACGACGACGACATGATCACCTCCACCCATCGCGGCCATGGGCATTGCATCGCCAAGGGCGCGGATGTGAAGCGCATGTTCGCCGAGTTCTTCGGCAAGGAGACCGGCTATTGCAAGGGTCGCGGCGGCTCCATGCACATCGCCGACGTGTCGAAGGGCAATCTGGGCGCGAACGGCATCGTCGGTGGCGGCATTCCCATCGCGGTGGGCGCGGCGCTTTCGGCCAAGAAGCAGAAGAACGGCAAGGTGGTCGTGTCTTTTTTCGGCGACGGGGCCAACAACGAAGGCGCGTTCCACGAGGCGCTCAACATGGCCGCCGTGTGGAAATTGCCGGTGGTTTTCGTCTGCGAGAACAACGGCTACGGCATGTCGACCTCCACCAAACGCTCCACCGCCGTCGCCAATGTCGCCGACCGCGCCGCCGCCTACGCCATGCCGGGCAGGGTGGTGGACGGCAACAATCTGTCCGAGGTGGCCGAGGCGATCAGCGAGGCGGTCGAGCGGGCGCGGCGCGGCGATGGCCCGTCGCTGATCGAGAACAAGACCTACCGCATCCGCGGCCATTCCAAGAGCGACCGCAACCGTTACCGCACCAAGGAAGAGATCGAGGACTGGGCCACCAACCACAATCCGATCGCGCTGTTCGAGGCCGAACTGAAGGCCCATGGCGTGCTCGACGACGCGGAGCTTGAGACGATCCGCGCCGATGTGGAGCGCGAAATCGCCGAGGCCATCGAATACGCGAAGAACAGCCCCGCGCCGGACCTCGCCAACCTCACCCGCGACGTATATACGGACACGATCTGAGATGGACGCCACCATTCGCGAACTGAGCTATTCGCAGGCCATTCAGGAGGCCATGGCCATCGCCATGGAGCGCGACGAGCGCGTGTTCCTGATGGGCGAGGACATCGGCGTCTATGGCGGCGCGTTCCAGGTGACGGGCGATCTCGTGCATCGTTTCGGCGATGACCGCGTCATGGACACGCCGATTTCGGAACTGGGCGGCGCGGGTGTCGCCGTCGGCGCGGCGCTGACTGGCATGCGGCCGATCTTCGAGTTCCAGTTCTCCGATTTCGCGGCGCTCGCCATGGAGCAGATCGTCAATCAGGCGGCGAAGATCCGCTACATGCTGGGCGGCGCGGTCTCGGTGCCGCTGGTCATGCGCTTTCCCGCCGGCTCCGGCACCGGGGCGGCGGCGCAGCACAGCCAGAGCCTGGAGGCCTGGCTCGGCCATGTGCCGGGGCTGAAGGTGGTGCAGCCCTCCACGCCGCACGACGTCAAGGGCCTGCTGCTTGCCGCCGTCGAGGACCCCGATCCGGTGATGATCTTCGAGCACAAGCTTCTCTACAAGATGAAGGGCCCGGTGCCGGAAGGCTATTATACCGTGCCGATCGGCAAGGCGGCGGTCGTGCGCGAGGGCCGCGACCTCACCATCGTGGCGAGCGCCATCATGGTGCACAGGGCGCTGGAGGCGGCGGCCGAACTCGCCAAGGAAGGCATAGACGTCGAGGTGATCGACCTGCGCTCCGTGCGCCCCATCGACCGCGACACCATCGTCGCCAGCGTGAAGAAAACCTCGAAGCTGCTCTGCGTCTACGAGGCGGTGAAGACGCTCGGCGTCGGCGCGGAAATCTCCGCGATTGTCGCGGAGAGCGAGGCCTTCGACTATCTCGACGCGCCCATCGTGCGGCTGGGCGGGGCGGAGACGCCCATTCCCTACAATCCCGATCTGGAGCGCGCGACGGTGCCGCAGACGCCGGATATCGTCGGAAGCGCCCGCGATCTCGTCAAGGGAGTGCGCTGACCATGGCGGTGGAAGTCATCCTGCCTAAAGTCGACATGGACATGGAGACCGGCCGGATTTCGCGCTGGTACGCCAAGGATGGCGACGCGGTCACCAAGGGCCAGCTCCTGTTCGAGATCGAAACCGACAAGGCGGCGATGGAAGTCGACGCGCCGGCCAGCGGCGTGCTGGGCGGCGTGGTGGCCGAAGGCGCGGTCGTGCCGGTCGGGCAGGCCGTGGCGTGGATTTACGCCGAGGGCGAGGAGCGTAAGCCGGCACCGTCCGCAGCCCCTGCGCCCGCGCCCGAACCGGCTCCTGCCGCCGAAATTCCCGCTGCTCCCGCTCCTGTCGAACCTGCTTCGTCCTCCCAGGACCATACGGACGCCGTCCGCGCCACGCCGTTGGCGCGGCGGCTTGCCCGCGAGGCGGGGCTCGATCTGGCGGTGGTCGCAGGTTCCGGCCCGAAAGGCCGCGTGCAGAAAAAGGACGTCGAGACAAAAATCGGCAAGGCCGCAACGCCTTTTCCGGCGCGGCCCGCCTGCGCCGGCAAGGCTCCGCTCAACGCCGCATGGCTGCGCGAGGGCGAGGCCGGAAAGCTGCCCATTGTCCTGATCCACGGCTTCGCCGCCGATCTCAATGCGTGGCGCGGGCTGCTCGCCGGCGCGTCGCTCGGCCATCCGGTGCTGGCGCTCGACCTGCCGGGCCATGGTTCCTCGCCGCGCGTCGCACCCGAAAGCGTCGACGCCATCGCCGAAATGGTGGAGGCGACGCTCGCGGCCTTCGGCGTGACCGCCTGCCTTCTGGCCGGCCATTCCTTCGGTGCGGCCGTGGCGGCCGTGGTCGCCGCGCGGGGCACGGCAGACGTGCGTTCGCTGGTGCTGATCTCCTCCGCCGGTCTCGGGCCGGAGATCAACGGGGCCTTCACCAAAGGCTTGATCGCTGCGAAAAGCGAGGCGAGCGTGGTTCCGTGGCTGCGGCTGCTGGTCAGCGACGAAAGCCTTCTGACGCGGCCCTTCATCAACGCCACCGTGGCGCAGGCCGGCGACGATGCGCTGCGCGCCGCACAGGCCGCCATCGCCGACCGCTTCTTCGCCGACGGCGCGCAGACCTTCGAGATACGCTCGGCCATCGCGCAACTGGCCATGCCGGTGCGGCTGATCTTCGGCGCGGAGGATCGGATCATTCCGGCCAGCCATGCGCACGGGCTGCCCGGAAAGGTGGGCGTGCATATCTTCCCGCGCTGCGGACACATGCCGCAGATCGAGGAGCGCGCCGCGGTGCTGAGCGTCTTGGCCGAGTGCGCCCGCGCCGCTTCCTGAAGCAAACGGCGCTTCGGGATAAGGGCCTTCGCATTGACATGGGACTGGCCGATGTCCGTGCCGGACATCGGCGGATCGTCCGTGTCAAGTGTGGGGTTGAGACAGACGTCGCGCATCCTGCGCAGGCTGTACGCCGCAAGACGCACCCCCGCGCGGCAAGCCCGTGAAACGCGAATCGCTTCAGGTCGAACGGGAACGTTCGGGGCTGTCGGCCGGCAATGTGCCGACGGTAAAGATCGCGATGCACTGCTTGAGATAGGCCCGGCGCTCCTCGTCGGAGGGCCAGCGCACCTCGCCGTGCGCGCCCTTGGCGATGATTGCGCCGAAGATCATGTCCATCAGTGTCTTCGCCGCGAACCAAGTATTGCCGATATCGATGCGTCCGGCGCGCTTCTGGCGTTCCAGCCATTCGGCGAGCAGCTTGCGGGAGTGCTCGCCGCCGCGCTCGCGCAGCATCGTCTCCAGTTCGGGAAAACGCGCTCCTTCCAGGCGGACCATTCTCACGACGGCGAGACGCTCGTGATCTTCCGCCGCGCTGAGGTCGATGCGGAAGATTCTGCCCAGCGCCTCGGCGATGGGCATGTCGTCATAATCGCCTGGAAGGTCGAGCATGCTGCGCCGATGGTCGTCGATCGCCCTGCCGAAAATATCGGCTTTGCTCCTGAATAGGGCATAGAGCGTGCGCTTGGAGATGTGGCAGGCGGCGGCGATGTCGTCCATCGTCACATCCGCATAGCCATGGAGGATGAAGAGACTGCTCGCACACCGCGCGATCTCGGTGCTGCGTTCCGCGTCGGACTTGACCTTGGGACGGCCCCTTCGAATCTTCTTTTCCAGCATTTCCCCCCGATTTCGCTGCCGATTTCGCTGCTCGTCATAGTGTTGCACGCGCACCGCAGTCACGCACTCATGCAGTCGACCCCGATTGACATGCACCACGTCCCCTTATTAATGGTACGTAAAAGTTTTGTAAATAAGGCGCCACCCTATGTCCTCATTCCCGACTGACACCCGCAGGCGTCCTTCTCTTCCCCGCTCGCCCGGCCGTCCGATGCGCGCGCGCTCCGTGGGCGCGCTGTTTGCTATAGGGATGGCCTTGCTGGCTGCGGCATGCACGAAAGAGCAGAATCAGGGCGCGCCTGCGGGCGCGATGCCGAAACCGCAGGTCAGCGTCGTCACCCTGCAACCGCAATCGGTGGCGATCACCACCGAATTGCCCGGACGCACGACGGCTTCGCTGGTGGCCGAGGTCAGGCCGCAGGTAAGCGGGATCATCCAGAAAAGGCTGTTCACCGAAGGCGGCGAGGTCAAGGCGGGCGACATTCTCTACCAGATCGATCCGGCGAGCTATCAGGCCGCCTATGACAGCGCCGCCGCCGATCTGCAAAAGGCCGAGGCCGCCGTGCCGAGCGCGCAGTCCAAGGTGACGCGCTATCAGGGGCTGATCAAGCAGAACGCGGTCAGCAAGCAGGACCTTGACGACGCGGTCGCGTCTCTCGCGCAGGCCAATGCCGGTGTGGCCGCGGCGAAAGCCGCGCTCGAAACGGCCCGGATCAATCTCGATTATACCAAGATCAGAGCGCCGATCGGAGGACGGATCGACAAGTCCGCCCTCACGCCGGGCGCTCTGGTGACGGCCAGTCAGGATACCGCGCTCACCACCATCCGCACGCTCGACCCGATCAATGTCGACGTGACGCAGTCGAGCACCAATCTTCTCAACCTGCGCCAGGCGATCAAGGATGGCCGCATCAGGATCAGCGGCGCGGATGTCACCGTGCGCCTGAAGCTGGAGAACGGTACGATCTATGACCAGACCGGCACGCTGGAATTCGCCGAATCGGCGGTCAGCGAGACCACCGGCACCTTCACCCTGCGCGCCCGGTTCCCCAATCCGGACAGGCTTCTCCTGCCGGGCATGTATGTACGCGCGCTGGTGGAGGAAGGTGTGGCGCCGAACAGTTTCCTCATTCCTCAGCGCGCGGTGACACGCAACGCCAAGGGGCAGGCGACGGGGCTTTTCGTGAACGCCGCCAACAAGGTCGAGGAACGGGTGCTGGACGTTCGCCAGAGCGTCGGCAACAACTGGCTGGTGAGTTCGGGCGTTTCGGCCGGCGACCGGATCATCGTCGAGGGCTCGCAGTTCGTGCGCGCCGGTCAGGATGTCGAACCGGTCGACGCCGTCATCGACGAGACGACGGGCGAGGTGCGCGAGCGCAAGCAGTCGCAGGGCGGCAGTGCAACGCCGCCTGCCAAAAACGCCTCCGGCGGCACGCCGGCGAAGGACTAGGCGATGTTGTCGAATTTCTTCATCAACCGCCCCAACTTCGCCTGGGTCATTGCGATCGTGATCATGCTGGGCGGCCTTCTGGCGCTCAATACACTGTCGATCTCGCAATATCCGCAGATCGCCCCGACCACCGTGCGCATCAGCGCGACCTATCCGGGCGCGGACGCCCAGACGGTGGAGAACTCGGTCACCAAGGTCATCGAGCAGGGCATGACCGGGATCGACAATCTCGACTATATGACCGCCACGTCGACCTCGACAGGCTCGGCGTCGATTTCGCTCACCTTCACCAACGCCGCCAACCCGGACGTCGCGCAGATGCAGGTGCAGAACAAGCTGCAACTGGTGGAATCGCAACTGCCTGAAGCCGTGAAGAGCACGGGCCTGACCGTCAGCAAGTCCTCCGACAGCTTCCTGATGGTCATCGGCTTCGTCTCGACCGACGGCAGACTCAGCACGAACGATCTGGCCGACTATATCGACAGCACGCTCAACGATACGATCAAGCGCGTCGAAGGCGTCGGCGATACACAGATTTTCGGCTCGGGCTATGCCATGCGCATCTGGCTCGACCCCGACAAGTTGGCGAAATATGCGCTCATGCCGAGCGATGTCGTCTCGGCCATCGAGGCGCAGAACACGCAGGTCTCGGCCGGGCAGCTCGGCGCGCTGCCGGCGCGCAAGGGGCAGGAGCTGAACGCGACCGTCACCGCCCAGAGCCGCCTGCAAACGCCGGAGCAGTTCCGCAACATCATTCTCAAGAGCACGACGGACGGCTCGCTAGTGCGGCTGAACGACGTCGCGCGGGTGGAACTCGGCGCGGAGAGCTATACCAGTTCGTCGAGCTATAACGGCAAGCCCGCCGCGGGCCTCGCCATCAATCTCGCCACCGGCGCGAACGCCATCAGCACGGCGGAGGCGGTGCAGAAGACCATCGCGCGCCTCTCCGGCACGTTCCCGCAGGGCGTGGAGGTGGTCTATCCCTACGACACCACCCCGTTCGTGCGCCTGTCCATCGAGGACGTGGTCAAGACGTTGATCGAGGCGATCGTTCTCGTCTTCATCGTGATGCTGGTCTTCCTTCAGAATATCCGCGCGACGCTCATCCCGACGCTCGCCGTGCCCGTGGTGCTTCTCGGCACTTTCGGCGTTCTTTCCGTGTTCGGATATTCGATCAACACGCTCACCATGTTCGCCATGGTGCTGGCCATCGGCCTGCTGGTGGACGACGCCATCGTGGTGGTCGAAAACGTCGAGCGCGTGATGGAGGAGGAGGGGCTGCCCCCGAAGGAAGCCACCCGCAAATCGATGCAGGAGATCACCGGCGCGCTGATCGGCATCGCGACGGTGCTTTCAGCCGTGTTCATCCCGATGGCGTTTTTCGGCGGTTCGGTCGGCGTCATCTACCGGCAGTTCTCCGTCACCATCGTCTCGGCGATGATCCTTTCGGTGATCGTGGCGCTGATCCTCACACCGGCCCTGTGCGCCACGCTCCTGAAGCCCGTGCAGGGTCACGCCAAGCAGCGCGGTATTTTCGGCCTGTTCAATCGCGGTTTCGACCGCGTCACCACGGGCTATCGCCAGGGTGTGAGCGGCATTCTGGCGCGCTCGGCCCGCTTCATCCTGGTGTTCGCGGTGATCGTCGTCGCCATGGGCTGGCTCTTCACCCGTCTGCCGAGTTCCTTCCTCCCGGAAGAGGATCAGGGTATCCTCATCACCAGCGTGCAGTTGCCCGTCGGCGCGACGCAGGACCGCACCGAGCGTGTGCTGAAGCAGGTGACGAATTATTATCTCGACAACGAAAAGGAAGCCGTCGAGGGCGTCATGAGCGTGGTCGGTTTCGGCTTCGGCGGGCAGGGCCAGAATGTGGGCCTCGCCTTCGTTCGGCTGAAGGATTTCGATAAGCGCAAGGCGGCCAACCTGTCGGCCAGCGCCGTGGCGGGCCGCGCCATGCGGACCTTCTTCAAGATCCGCGATGCCCAGGTCTATGCGCTCGCCCCGCCCGCCATTCAGGGCATGGGCAGTTCCAACGGCTTCGACTTCTATCTTCAGGACGTCAACGGTGCGGGCCATGCGAAGCTCATCGAGACGCGCAACAAGCTGCTCGCCCTCGCGCAGCAGGACAGCAAGCTCGCCAATACGCGCCCGAACGGCCAGGAGGATACGCCGCAATATTCCATCTCCATCGATCAGGAAAAGGCTAGCGCGCTCGGCGTGTCCCTGTCGGACATCAACACGACGCTTTCCACCGCATGGGGCAGCGATTATGTGAACGATTTCATCGATCGCGGGCGTGTCAAGCCGGTCTATGTGCAGTCCGACACCGATTTCCGCATGCAGCCGGAAGACCTCGATAAATGGCAGGTGCGCAATTCCAGCGGAACGATGGTGCCGTTTTCCGCTTTCGCAACGGGGCACTGGACGTTCGGTTCTCCGCGGCTGGAACGCTACAACGGCTCGTCGGCAGTGGAGATTCAGGGTCAGGCGGCGGCCGGCGTTAGTTCCGGCGTCGCCATGGACGAAATCGACAATCTGATGAAACAACTGCCCTCCGGATATGCCCATGAATGGACCGGGCTGTCCTATCAGGAAAAACTCTCCGGCAATCAGGCCATGGCGCTTTACGCCATTTCCGTTCTGGTGGTTTTCCTGTGCCTCGTCGCCCTTTACGAAAGCTGGTCCATTCCGTTCGCGGTCATGCTTTCGGTGCCGATCGGCGTTTTCGGGGCGCTGGTGGCGGCCACGCTGTTCGGTCAGACCAACGACGTCTATTTCAAGGTCGGGCTGCTGACCACCATCGGTCTGGCGGCCAAGAACGCCATCCTGATCGTGGAGTTCGCCCTCGAGCGGCAGACGGCGGGGCTGGGGCTGGTCGAGGCGACGCTGGAAGCTTCGCGCCAGCGCCTGCGTCCGATTCTCATGACCTCCTTCGCCTTCATTCTGGGCGTCACGCCTCTTGCCATCGCCAGCGGGGCGGGTTCCGGCGCGCAGAACGCCATCGGCGTCGGCGTGATGGGCGGCATGATCGCGGCGACCGCAATCGGCGTCTTCCTCGTCCCGTTGCTGTTCGTCACCGTCCGCCGGATATTCAAGGGCAGCGCCACCCAATCCCCATCGGCCCCGCCGCAGATGCAGACGGAAGCAAACCATGACGAAAACTGAGACCATGCCCGCCGCGGCCTCCGGATGTGAGCCGGACATTGTGAGGCGCACGCGCGGGGCCGGATTTCTGAAGGTGCTCGGCGCGATGTGTCTCGTGACGCTCGTCAGCGGCTGCGTCGTCGGGCCGGACTACCGGAAGCCCATCGTCAACATGCCGCTGCACTGGGGAAACAGGAAGCCCCAGAAAGTGGAGAAACCGGCGCAGTTGGGGGAATGGTGGAAGCGGCTCAACGATCCGCTGCTCGACGCTCTGGTCGATGAGGCCGTCGCGGGCAATCTCGACGTCGCCACGGCCAAGGCGAAGGTGCGCGAGGCGCGCGCCTCCTACCGGCAGGCGGTGGGGACCTTGCTGCCGTCGGCCAGCGGCTCCGCCGCCGCCACCCGCAACCGGTCGGCTGCGTCGGTCAGCGGAGCGTCCGCGACGTATAACCGGTTCCAGTCGGGCCTCGATGCAAGCTGGGAAATCGATCTGTTCGGCGCGAACCGCCGTTCCGTCGAGGCGGCCAGATACGGCATGGATGCCGCCGAGGAAGACCTGCGCAACACGCTGGTGACGCTGATCGGCGACGTGGCTACCAACTATGTCCAGGCGCGGGGCTATCAGGCCCGCATCGCGCTCGCACGCCGAACCGCCGCCTCGCAGCGCGAAACCGCCAAACTGACGCGCAACAAGTTCGAGGCCGGCACGTCGTCGGCGGTCGATCTCTCCAATGCCACCGGTCAGGCCGCCACGACGGAAGCCAATATTCCTGACCTCGAAGCGTCCTATGCCGAAGCCGTGCATCGCCTGTCGGTGCTGACCGGCCGCGCGCCGGCAGCTCTCGCCGACCGCATGCGGCAGGTAAAGCGCGTTCCGAAGCCGAAGTTGCCGATCCCGACCGGTATTCCGGCCGACATTCTGCTGACGCGTCCCGACGTGCGGCTCGCCGAACGGCAATATGCGCAATATACGGCCAAGGTCGGTCAGGCCGAGGCGGCGCGCTATCCTAGCCTCAGCCTCACCGGTAACATAGCGACGACCGGCACGAAAATCGGCGATCTCGGGAAAAGCTCCACGATAAGCTGGTCGTTCGGACCGAGCCTCAGCGTGCCGATCTTCAACGGCGGCCAGCTCAAAGCCGCCGTCGAAGTTGCGCAGGCGCAGCGCGACCAATATTTCATCGCCTATCGTGCCTCGATCCTCACCGCTCTTGAGGACGTCGAGAACGCAATCGTGTCGCTGGCACAGGAGCGCATCAAGTCCGGAAAACTGGCGAGCGCGGCGCAGCAATACGCCAAGGCAGCTTCGCTCGGCCGCTCGCTCTACCAGTCGGGTTCGCAAAGCTTCCTCGATCTGCTGGAGGCGCAAAGGTCCCTCTATTCGGCCGAGGATTCGCTCATCGAAAGTCAGGTCGCCATTACGACGGACTATATCGCGCTGAACAAGGCTCTCGGCGGCGGCTGGGATGGAATGATCGACGTTTCAAAACCGGAAGTGGTGGACGTCAATACCGGGCCGCATATCGTGGCTCGCCGCGATACCGCAAAGCCCTGAACTGTTGTCTGGCCCTGAACATGACAAATCTGGTATATAATTGTAATTCAGATATACCGATTTGTGCGATGACAGGGCCATGAAGGGACCGGGGACGGGACAGGCAATCACAACCCGATGCGCGGTGGTTGGCGCCGGTCCCGCCGGCATGATGCTGGCCCTTCTGCTGGCGAGGGCAGGGGTGGAGGTCGTGCTTCTCGAAAAGCACGCCGATTTCCTGCGCGATTTCCGCGGCGACACCGTTCATCCCTCGACGCTCGACATCATGCACGATCTCGGGCTGCTCGACGGTCTTCTGAAAATCCCGCACACGCAGGCGCCGCGTCTTCATGCCGAGATCGGCGGCCGTGACGTGACGATCGCGGACTTCTCGCGCCTGCCGACCCGCTGCCGCTTCATCGCTTTCATGCCGCAATGGGATTTTCTCGACTATCTGGCGCGGGAAGCTGGAAAATACAGCCATTTCCGGCTGGTCATGCGGGCGGAGGTGGACGGTCTCATCATGGAGGACGGCCGCATCGCCGGGCTGCGCGCGACGACGCCCGACGGACCGCTGGAAGTGCGCGCCGATCTGGTCGTCGGCGCGGACGGGCGCAATTCGGCCGTCCGGGAAAAGGCCGGACTGGCGGTGGAGGAATTCGGCGTACCGAGCGACGTCCTGTGGATGAAGCTCTCGCACCAGCCGGACGATCCGCCCTATACGATGGGGCATGGCGGCCCGCGGCAGGGCTTCGTCATGGTCGATCGCGGCGAGTACTGGCAATGCGGCTATGTGGTGCGCAAGGGCAGCTTCGCGGATGTGCGGGCGCGCGGCATAGAGGCTTTCCGTGACGCGGTGGCGGCGGTTTCGCCGCTGCCGGCCGCGCGCATGGCGGAAATACGCTCGTGGGACGATGTGCATCTGCTCAGCATCCGCATCGACCGTCTCAGGCGCTGGTGGCGACCCGGCCTCATCTGCATCGGCGATGCGGCGCATGCCATGTCGCCGATCGGCGGCTTCGGCGTCAATCTGGCCGTTCAGGACGCGGTAGCGGCGGCCAACATATTGTCCGCGCCGCTGCGGGAGGGGCGGCTGCGGCCGCGTCATCTGGAAGCCGTGGAGCGCAGGCGCGCTTTCCCGGCCAGAGCCACGCAGAAACTGCAACTGATGATGCAGAAAGGCGCACGCCGACGCAATGAAAATCCTTCGGCGCGGGGCGGTCCGCCGGGCTTCATGCGTTTCATCGCGCGCTGGCCGCTGCTCGCCCATCTCGCCGGACGGCTCGTCGGCCTCGGCTTCCGGCGCGAGCGGATCGGCGGGGATTCGGCTTGAACAGGCCAGCCGGCCCTGAAGCATTTCCGGACGGAAAATCGCTACGCGCTTTTGCTTGAAACCCTCTATGCGGTGTGAGCCGTGGGTTGCCAGATACCGTAATTCTGGCGATAATAGTCGACGCAGGCCTGATTGGCAGCGTGCCGGTCATAGCCGTCATGCACCATCGCCTTCAGCGATTCGACCTTGCGGCTGGCGCGGTCGGCCCGGCGTGGGGCATCGGCGTTGAGCCAGATGGGAACGCCGCGGGTTTCGAGATGGCCGGACAGCCAGAAATCGTCCACCGTCCAAAGGATTTCGGGAATGTCGAACGCAGTCTGGCTGAAAAATTCGGGCCGGACCATCACACCGCTGACACCGAGAAAGACGTCGCAATAGCCGCTGTTGAGAAAGAAAGAGGCGCGTCTCTGCCGGTGCCTGATGATGGATGCCAGACGAAAGCGCCAGTCCCGGACACCGCCGCCCGCGCGCGGCAGCCGTTCCGGACTGCGGGATGCGGGAGCGATATCGGCAATATCCTTGCCGGCCTCCGCCAGACAGGCTTTCGGCATGGTCTTGCGCAGGTCCGCGAAACGCCGGGTCCAGTGAGGATCGTAGACGACATCGTCGTCGCAGAACAGAATGTCGGTGCTCTTTCCGGCGAATTCGCGAACGGCGGGAAGAACCTTCGTCGCGGGGCCGAGATCGGTCTCCGTGCGGTGGATGGACACACCGTCGGGAACGGACGGCAGCGCGCCGCCCCATTCGGGAAACCGCCGGTACGACTTCGGAATGTAGAGGATGATCTGCTCTGCGGGAAGCTTCTGGTGCAGGATGGATTTGAGCGTTTTGCCAATCTCGCCGAAGCGGGGCGGTATGGTCGATAAGGTTACGATCATGGAGTATCCCGATATTTGCCCTCGGGCAGCATATCGCCCGTTCTGCGACAAGGAATGTTTCGGCACGGCCGCCATGCAACGAAAATGGCGATGGTGATCCCGACAGGAATCGAACCTGTGACCTACAGATTAGGAATCTGTCGCTCTATCCTACTGAGCTACGGGACCGGCCGGTGAGGGCTTTCCGACACATACTGGTTTTCGTAGCCGCCGCCAACCCCGCAAAAGGCGGGGCCGGCTGATTTCTTCACCGCGTTTTTCTCCGCCGCATCCAGACCCGTGTCAGGCGGCCAGCGCCGTCTCGGTCAGTCCGACGAAATAGCTGACGCCATAGGGTATGGCCTCGTCGTTGAAATCGTAGGCCGGATGGTGCAGGCCGGGCGTGTCGCCGTTGCCGAGAAAGATATAGGCGCCGGGACGGGCCTCCAGCATGTAGGAAAAATCCTCCGCCGCCATCATCGGCGGCGTATCGCTCTTCACCTTGCCGTCGCCCGCGACCTTCGCCGCCACGCGCGCGGCGAATTCGGTCTGCGCCTCGTGATTGAAGGTGACGGGATAGTTGTTTTTGTAGCGTACGGTGATTTCCGTGCCGGTCGCCGCCGCGATGCCCGCCGCCGCCTCGCGGATACGGGTCTCCGCATAGGCGCGCGTCTCCTTCCGCAGCGTGCGCACCGTGCCGGAGAGCGTCGCCTTTTCCGGGATGACGTTATAGGCCTCGCCCGCGAGGAATTTCGTCACCGAGATGACCAGCGAATCGAGCGGATCGGTATTGCGGGCGACGATGCCTTGCAGCGCGATCATCAGTTGCGCGCCGGCGAGGATCGGGTCGGTGGTTCGGTGCGGCTGCGCCGCATGCCCGCCGCGCCCGGCGACGAAGAGGTCGAACTCGTCGGTCGCGGCCATGATCGGCCCCTTGCATATGGCGAACTCGCCGACCGGGATGCCCGGCCTGTTGTGCAAGCCGTAGACTTCCGAAATGCCGTAGCGCTCCATCACGCCGTCCCTGACCATGGCGAGGCCGCCGCCGCCGCCCTCTTCGGCCGGCTGGAACAGAAGGGCGACGGAGCCGCGGAAATTGCGCGTCTCGCTCAGATATTGCGCCGCGCCGAGCAGCATGGACGTGTGGCCGTCATGGCCGCAGGAATGCGCCTTGCCGGGATTTTTCGAAGCCCACTCCACGCCGCTGGTCTCGGTGATCGGCAGGGCGTCCATGTCGGCGCGCAGGCCGATGGCCGGGCCGTCTCCATGCCGGCCCTTGATGATGCCGACCACGCCCGTGCGTCCCACGCCCGTCTCCACATGGTCGCAGCCGAAGGATTTCAGCTTCTCCGCCACGAATTGGGCGGTGTCGTGCACGTCGTAAAGCAGTTCGGGATTCTGATGCAGCCTGCGCCGCCATGCGGTGATTTCCGCTTGCGCTTCGACGGCACGATTCAACACTGGCATTTTCGGATGGCTCCCATAGTTGGGCAGTGAGGGTTGGGCAGGATATGAAAAAGACAGGATATGACGTTTCGGTGAAAGCGGGCAATCCCCGTTTGCCTTTTCTCCGTCACATGGCATAGATAAGGACATGAACGGCGCGCGCGATCCCCGTCTTTTTTCCCGGATATCTTTGCCGCGAGAGCGGTTGTCGATTGGAACTGTTGCGATGATGATGTCGAAGTCGTTGAAAATCTGGTTTGCGGCGATGACCCTTTGCGGTGCCGTGGTCGGTCAGGCGGAGGCCAATCCGTCGATCTTGGTGGATGTCGGCACAGGCAAGGTCTTGGCCGCGCATGATGCGTTCCAGCGCTGGTATCCCGCTTCGCTCACCAAGCTGATGACGACCTATGTCACGTTCAAGGCGCTTCAATCCGGCCAGATACGGCTCGATTCGCCCGTTCGTATGTCGGTCAACGCTGCCAAGCAGCCGCCCGCCAAGATGGGCTACAGACCCGGCACGGTGATGACGCTCAACACCGCGCTGACGGTTATGCTGGTGAAATCGGCCAACGATATCGCCGTCGCGGTCGGCGAGGCGGTGGGCGGCGGCAGCGAGGCGGCTTTCGTGCAGCGTATGAACGTGGAAGCGCGGCGCCTCGGCATGACCGGCACGCATTTCGCCACACCCAACGGCCTTTATGACCCCAACAATTATACCACGGCCCGCGACCTTGCGGTGCTTGCCGTGCAGATCCGGCGCGAGTTTCCGCAATATGCGCATTATTTCTCGATTGAGGCCGTTGATCCCGGCAACGGCCGGAAGCTGATCCCCAATACCAATGTTCTGCTTGGTCGCTTCGACGGTGCGGACGGCATGAAGACCGGCTTCATCTGCGCTTCCGGCTTCAACCTGATCGGCGCTGCGACGCGCGGCAACCGCGCGGTGCTGGCCGTGGTGCTGGGGGCTGACAGTCAGGAAGGCCGCGCGGTTCAGGCCGCTCAGCTATTGACCGAAGCTTTCCATGACAGCCCGTCCGGCGGGCCGACGCTCGCCACGTTTCGGCCGCCCGCAAATGCCGGTACGCTCGATCAGGTGGTGGATATGCGCAAGACCATTTGCAGCCAGCAGGCCATGTCCGACCGTTGGGACGCACGCGGCCCGGACGGCAAGCTGAAGATCAATTCGCCCTATATCCATGCCATGGACCACCCGCCCGTCGCCGTGCGCGTCAGCCTGATCTCGGAGCCTCCGGCACCGAAGAAGGGCAAGGGTAAGGGTAAGCCCGCACCTGCGCGCAAACCGCACCCGCAGCGCGCCGCTGCGAACTGAAATAAAGATAAAGGATAGCAAGGCATCCTCATGCCGAATCCGATTCCCGTTTCCGTGCTGACCGGCTTTCTTGGCTCCGGCAAGACCACGCTTCTCAACCGGCTGCTGAAAGACCCCGCGCTTGCCGATACGGCGGTCATCATCAATGAGTTCGGCGAGGTGGGGATCGATCATCTCTTGGTCGAGCGGGCGAGCGAGGGTGTGATCGAGCTTTCCGACGGCTGCCTTTGCTGCACCGTGCGCGGCGAGCTGGTGGATACGCTGGCCGATCTCATCGACCGTCTCCAGACCGGGCGCATCAAGGCGCTGAAGCGCGTCGTCATCGAGACCACCGGCCTTGCCGACCCCGCCCCAGTGCTGCAATCCATCATGGGCCACCCGGTTTTGATGCAGGCTTTCCGCCTCGACGGCGTGATCGCCACCGTCGACGCCGTCAACGGCATGGCGACGCTCGACAATCACGCGGAGGCGGTGAAGCAGGCGGCGATGGCCGACCGCATCGTGCTGACCAAGACCGAGCTTCCGGAAGCACAGGCCGGGCTTGCGGCGCTGAAGGAACGGCTTGCAGCGCTCAATCCGGGCGCGGAGATACTGGAGGCGGGCGACGCGCGCACCGGCTACGCGGCGCTGTTCGAATGCGGTCTCTACGATCCCGAAACCAAGACGGCGGACGTGCGGCGCTGGCTCAGGGCCGAAGCCTATGAGCACGACCGCGATCATGACCATGCGCATCACGGGCATGAACACGAACACGGGCACGTCTGTGGGCCGGATTGCGATCATCATGGCCACAAGCACGACCATGGCCACGATCACGCGCACCACCAACATCACCGCCATGACGATGCCATCCGCTCTTTCTCTCTGCGGCACGATGCACCGATCCCGCTCGTTGCCTTCGAGATGTTCCTCGATCTCTTACGTTCCGCGCACGGCGAAAAGCTGTTGCGCGTGAAGGGCATCGTGCAGGTCGCCGAGGATCCGGAGCGCCCGGTGGTCATCCATGGCGTACAGAAGATTTTCCATCCGCCCGCGCGTCTGGCGCACTGGCCGAAGACCGGGGAAGGGGAGGATTCGCGCGAAACGCTTCTGGTGATGATCGTGAAGGATTTGCCGGAAGACTATGTGCGCGAGCTTTTCGACGCCTTCCTCGGACGCCCCGCGCCAGACCGGCCGGATCGCGCCGCGCTGACCGAAAACCCTCTGGCGATCGCGGGCTTTTCGCTGCGGTCCTAGAGCATCGGACCGAAAAGTGGGAACCGGCCTTATGGCTGGGTGCGCAGCAAGTCTTCCACTTCGCCGGCCGTCGGGGCGGCGCTGCCTGCGCCGGGGCGGGTGACTGCGATGGCCCCCGCGGCGGAAGCGTAGCGCACGCAGTCGTGCAGCGTTCGCCCTTGCGCGAAGGCGACGGCGAAGCCGCCGTTGAAACTGTCGCCTGCCGCCACCGTATCAACCACCTTGACCTTGAAGGGCGCAAAATGCGTCACCTCGTCCTGTGTCACCAGCAGCGCGCCGCGCCCGCCGAGCTTGAGCACCACGATCTTTGCCCCGCGTGCCAGCAGCGCTCGCGCGGCGGCCTCGGCCGAGGCGGAATCGGTGGGTTCGATGCCGGTGATTTCGGCGGCTTCCGTTTCGTTCGGCGAGATAATGTCGCCCAGCGCCAGAAGATCGGCCATGCGGCTCGCATCTCCGACCGGGGCCGGGTCGAGCAGCAACGTGCCGCCCGCCGCCCGCACGGCTTTGGCAACGGCCAGATTGGCCTCGTGCGGCACCTCGCGTTGCAGGAGCGTGATCGCCGCTTTTCCGATGTCGGAGCCGTAGGCCGCGATATCGCCCGCCGACCAGCGCGCATTGGCGCCGGCACAGACGGCGATGGTGTTCTGGCCCGATTCCTCCACCTGAATGATGGCCATACCCGTATCGACGCCTTCGATCACCCGCACGCCGGCGGTATCGAGGCCGAAATCGCGCATCTGCTTCTGCGCCAGCGCTCCGAATGCGTCGTTGCCGACAGCTCCGACGAAACGTGGGCTACCGCCGAGCTTCGCCACCGCCACCGCCTGATTGGCGCCCTTGCCGCCAAACCCGATCCCGTAGCCCGATGCGTTCACCGTCTGCCCCGGACGTGGGAGCGCCGCCATGCGGGCGCTCACATCCACATTCACGCTGCCGAAAACGAAGATTTTCAAAGCCTGCTCTCCCTGATTTTCGGCGGGCAGCATAGAGCATTTTTCCGGCGAAGAGCAAACGGCCGCAGCACCGCATGCACGGTTTCGTGACTTTGACTTGCGGCGGCCGGAGATTATGAATCAAGTGTTAACAAAGCTTCGATGAGCGGCGCTGGACCGGGACCATGATAAACGATCTTACCGACGAGATATTCTGGCTGTTTGCGATAGGCGTATGCATCCTGTTCGCGATCCGTCTTCTGTCGCCGCCGCCTGCCGAGCGCGATGCCGCTGCGAACCTGTTGCTGCGTAAGCCTCGCCGCCGTTCGCGCCGGCGCGCGCTCCGTAACCGCTGGCTGGCGGAGGAACGCGCGAAATAGCGAAAGCGCCTGCGGGGATTTTCATGCGCCGTGCCTATCATCTTTGTGTCATTTGCCCTAGATGATTCAATGACAGGATAGAGATCGTAACCGCTGCCGCCGCAACGGGCGGCAGCCTGTCTACGGCTGCGGTTTTCCATGTGGGACTGCCGCCCGCATTTCTGAAAGGCGCGAAAATGGAAAAAGCAGATATCGGAATGGTCGGCCTTGGCGTCATGGGTTCCAATCTGGCGCTGAACATAGCCGAAAAGGGCTATACGGTGGCCGTCTATGACCGTGACGCGCCGGTGCTCAAGGCCTTCATCGACAATGCAGGCGCGCTGCGCGACAAGGTCATTCCCTGCCCGACCTTCGAGGAACTGGCGGCGAATATCCGCAAGCCCCGTCCGATCATCTTCCTTATCAAGGCGGGCGCCCCCATCGATGAGGAGACAACCCGGCTCAAGGCTTATCTTGAGAAGGGCGATATCATGATCGATGCCGGCAATTCCGATTACCGCGACACGGTGCGCCGCCTCAATGCGCTCGGGCCCAACGATCCGACCTTCGTCGGCATGGGTGTTTCCGGCGGTGCGGAGGGCGCGCGCCATGGCCCGTCCATGATGGTCGGCGGCACCGAGGCCGCCTATGAGCGCATCGCGCCGGTGCTGCTTGCGGCCGCCGCCAAGTACAAGGGCGAGCCCTGCTGCGCGCTGGTCGGTCCCGACGGTGCCGGTCATTTCGTCAAGACCATCCATAACGGCATCGAATATGCCGACATGCAGATGATCGCGGAAATCTACGGCATATTGCGCGACGGTCTCGGCCTGTCGGCCCCGGCGATCGGCGACGTGTTCGAGAAATGGAATGCCGGCCCGCTCGATTCCTACCTGATAGAGATCACCGCCAAGGTTCTGAGGACCACCGATCCCGAGATCGGCAAGGCACTGGTCGATATCATCCTCGACGAGGCCGGCCAGAAGGGCACCGGCCGCTGGGCGGCCATCGAGGCCGAGACGCTCGGCGTTCCGGCGACGTGCATAGAGTCCGCCGTGGCGGCGCGTTCGCTGTCCTCGCTCAAGGCCGAACGCGAGGAAGCGGCCCGCATCTACCAGCCGGCGCCGCGCAAGCTCTCCGTGCCCGACCACGCGAAATTCCTCGCCGATCTGGAGCAGGGCCTGCTCGCCGGCAAGATCGCGGCCTATGCGCAGGGCTTCGCGGTGATGGCAGCCGCCTCGAAGGAGCATGACTGGAATATTCCGCTCGCCACCACGGCCCGTATCTGGCGCGCCGGCTGCATCATCCGCTCGCAGCTTCTGGACGATATCGCGCATGCTTTCGAGGGCCATGGAAGCCACAACCTGCTTGTCGCTCCCGCCTTCGTGGAACGTATGAAGAAGGGGGCGAAGGGCCTGCGCCATGTGGTTTCGCAGGCGGCGCTCGCCGGCCTGCCGGTTCCCGCGCTGGCCGCGGCGCTCAATTATTTCGAGGGTTATACCCAGCCGCTGGGTACCGCCAATCTCATTCAGGGCCAGCGCGATTTCTTCGGCTCGCACGGCTTCAAGCGCATCGACAAGGCCGGGGATTTCCACGGCCCCTGGACTGTCGTGTAACGCGTAGGCAGCACCTGCTCACAGAAAAAAGCCGCCTGTCTCGGGCGGCTTTTTTTAGTCATTACCGGCCGGGTCCGTTCAGTCGGCCAGAACCAGAAGATCGTGCGCCGCGAAGTGTATCGTCACCTTGTCGCCGCGCTGGGGCGGCGGCTGGGTCGGGTCGTTGAACGTGTCGAACGAGAGACGGTTCTTGCCGAGCGTCACGCGGGTGCGGATGACCGAACCGAGGAAATGCACGTCCTCGATCACCGCGTCCAGCGCCGTGTCGTGGCTGCGGCGCGCTTCCATGCTGACGGCTTCCGGGCGTAGCGCCAGCGTGAGCGGCGTGCCCTTGCCACGATGGCCGAGCGCCTCCGAGACAGTGATGTTGCGGCCGTCGAGTTCGATGCTGTTCTTGTCCGGTTCGCTGACCGAGGCGTCCAGCATGTTGAGAGTGCCGACAAAGGACGCGACGAAGCGCGAGGCCGGGCGGTTATAGATATCGAAGGGCGAGCCGATCTGGTCGGCACGGCCCTCGTGCATGACCACGACGCGGTCGGAGATGGACAGCGCCTCCTCCTGATCGTGTGTCACGAAGACCGTGGTGATGCCGAGCTTTTGCTGGATGAGGCGGATTTCTTCACGCAGTGAGATGCGGATCTTGGCGTCGAGCGCCGAAAGCGGCTCGTCGAGCAGCAGCACCTGCGGCTTGGTGGCGAGTGCGCGCGCCAGCGCCACGCGCTGCTGCTGTCCGCCGGACATCTGGTAGGGATAGCGGTCGGAGAGATGTTCGAGCCGGATGAGGCTCAGCATCTCCTTTACCGTGGCGTCGATCTCCGCCTTCGGCTTGCCGGAGACGCGCAGGCCGAAAGACACGTTCTGCGCCACCGTCATGTTGGGAAACAGCGCATAGGCCTGAAACACCATGCCGATATTGCGCTGGTTGGGCTTGAGGTCGACCACGTCCTTGCCGGCGATCTCGATGGCGCCGCTGTCGGGCGTCTCGAAACCGGCGATCATGCGCAGCACCGTGGTCTTGCCGCAGCCCGAGGGTCCGAGGAAGGAGACGAATTCCCCCTTTTCCACGGCGAGGTTGAAATCGTGGACGACGGTGTTGGCGCCGAAGCTCTTTTTCAGGTGCTTGATATCGAGAAAGGCCATGAACGTTACCCGGCGTTTGTCTTGAACTTGTTGAGGCGCGAGAAGAGTTGCAGCATGATGATGGCAAGCCACGTGATGCCGAACGAGATGATCGCCAGCGCCGACGGCTCATAGGCGCGGTTGGCGCCGATGAGCTGGAGATAGGGTCCGAAGGCAGGACGATTCAGAAGTGAGGCGAACGTGAATTCGCCGATCACGATGGCGAAGGTGATGAAGGCCCCGCTCATCACGCCGGAGAGCACATTCGGGAAGATCACCCGGAACAGGATCGTGCCCCACCCCGCGCCGAGGCTCTGCGCCGCTTCGGTAAGCGTTGCGACGTCGATGGTGCGCATGGCGGTGTCGACGGCGCGGTACATATAGGGCAGCGACAGCGTCATATAGCCGAACATCAGCAGCATGTCCGTGGCGCGGGTGGAATCGGTGAACGGCAGCCACGACGAGGAATTGTAGATGCGCAGATAGCCGAACACGATGACGATTGCCGGAATGACCAGCGGCATCAGCGTGATGAACTCCATCACCGGGCGCAGTTGCGGCAGGCGCAGCCGCACCCAGTAGGCGGTCGGCACCACGAGCAGCCCGCCGAAGAAAATGGTGAGGATGCCGAGCACGATGGAATAGAGGAACGTCGCCTGGAAATTGGGGTCGGTGAAGACGACCCGGTAGGCGTCGAAGGAATATTCGGAGCGCCGCATGCGCAGCGAGAACTCGAAGGTACCGATCAACGGCAGGAGGAAATAGATCGCTCCGATCAGGAAGGCGATCCATGCCCCGATCTTCTGGGCCCTGTTGCCTTTCATCGCTGCCACCTTTCGGCGCGGATACGCAGCCAGATATAGATGAGGTTGGAGAGGCCGGTGATGACGATCATGCCCAGCGCCAGCGCATAGCCCAGATGCTCGTTGTGCAGCACGTCGCCGCGAATCTGCGCATAGAGCAGGATCGGCACGATGTTGAGCGACGAACCGGTGAGCGCATAGGCGGTGGCGATGGCGCCGAATGCGTTGGCGAACAGAAGCAGCGTGGTTCCGAGCAAGCTCGGCCACAGAATCGGGAAGGCCACCATGCGCCAGTATTGCGCGTTGGTTGCGCCAAGGATGGCGGAGGCCTCGCGCCATTCCTTCTTCAGCCCGTCGAGGGCCGGGGTCAAGATCAGCACCATCAGCGGAATCTGGAAGAACAGATAGGTCAGCGTCAACCCGGAGAAACTCAGCAGGTTGAAGCCGGTGGAATAGAGATTGAAGCCGAACCAGTCGCGCAGCAGGATGGTGACGAAGCCGGTGCGGCCCAGCGTCGCCAGAAAGGCGAAGGCGAGCGGAACGCCGGCGAAGTTGGAGGCGACACCGGAAAAGGTGAGCACCGTCGGGCGCAGCCAGCGCGGCAGATTGCCGAGCACCACCGCCCAGGCGAGAAAGAAGCCGATGATGCCGCCGCCGATGGCCGAGGCGAGGCTGACCCTGATGGATATCCAGTAGGCGCTCAATATTTGCGGCTGGAACAGGTCGGTGATGTTGCGCAGCGTGAAATGGCCGGAATTGTCCTTGAAGGCGCCGATGACCAGATGCATCGTCGGCCAGATCAGGAAAAGGATGGCGAACAGGAAAAACGGCGTCACGCCGAGCCATGACAGCGGCAGCTTGCGTCTGCGCGCGCCGCTGGTCGGGGCTGTTGTTTGGGCTATTGCGCTCATGTGCTCTTTTCTTTGGCTGATCGTCCTGCCGGGGGCCGCATCGGCTCACGCCGTCCGGCGCAAGGGGAGCAAGCCTGTGCCCGCGCCAACCCTTTCGGGGGCTGGCGCGGGGCATTGGCCGAAGCGGGGCCGCTTACTTGACGTTGGCGCCGACGACGCTGTCCCAGTCCTTGGTGATCACGTTCTGGCCGGCCTCGATCTGCTGCAACGTCGGGAAGATTGCCTTCTCGTACGCGGCCGCGGGCGGCAGCTTGTCGAGCAACTCCTTCGGGATCTTGCCGGCCTTGCTCATGGCGCCGAAGCGAATCGGATGGCAATAGCCCTTGAGGTAGGCAAGCTGACCTGCGTCCGAATAGATATATTCCATCCACAGCTTCGCGGCATTGGGATGCGGCGCGTAGGCACTGATCGCCTGCACGTAGACGCCGGCGATGACGCCGGTCTTCGGCACGACAACGTCGACCTGCGGATTGCCTTTCAGCGTGTCGCGGTCGGCGAGCGCATTATAGTCCCAGCGGATGATGATCGGGGTGGAGCCCTGCGCGAGCGAGGCGGCCTTGCCGATGACCGGAACGAAATTGCCCTTGGCGTTCAGTTCCTTGAAGAATGCGAGGCCCTTCTTGCCCGCTTCTTCGCCGGGTGGGGTGCCGTCAGCCATGCCGGCTGCATGGACGCCGAGGATCGCCTGCGCCGAGACGCGCGGGTCGCCGGCCAGCGCGACGGAGTTGGCGTAGTCGCTCTTCAGAAGGTCCGGCCAGTCCTGCGGGGGGTTCTTGACGATGTCCTTGTTCACCTCGAAGGCGAGAACGCCGTAATAGTCGCCGTACCAGCTGCCGTCCGCATCCTTGGCGCTGTCGGGAATCTCGTTCCACGTGGAGACCTTGTAGGGCTGGATCAGACCGTCTTTCTTGGCGGACGCGCCGAAAGCGAAGCCGACATCGATGACGTCGGGAGCCTGCGGGCCGTTATTGCCCTTGTTGGCCTTGATGGCTTCGACCTCGTCGCCGGAACCTGCATCGGGGTTCAGTTCGTTGACCTTGATGCCGTACTTGTCCTTGAAGCTCTGGATAATATCGCCATAGCCGCACCAGTCATGCGGGAGGGCGATGGTGGTCAGCTGGCCTTCCTTCTTGGCGGCCGCGATCAGTTCGGCTGACGGCTCGGCGGCGGCAATGGAAACCCCGGCGACGGCGATTGCCGTCGTAAGCGACAGCAAGCGCACGGTGTGTTTGAACATTGTTAGACTCCCCTGTTAAAGGTACGGCGAAAATACCCGGCCAATTCCGGGATCCACGCCTTTCCGTTATCCGCCCTGCATGACGGTTGGATGACAGTCCACTGCTCGCGGGAAACTGTCAACGGTGGAAAGTGAACCACGTTTTCAAGGACGCAGCAATTGATCCGTTGAGGGCTGCGGCATTTTTATGACAGGAATTGTGACAGAAATTTCGGGGATGTCATAATTGGGGGAAGTGCTCTTCCGGTTGCGGCGGGCATATTTCCGGAAGCGACATAGGTGCGCAATTCACCGTGACGGATGAAGGCGGGTGGGGCGGAGGCGGGTCAGTGACCGCCGCCGCCTCCAGCCGCCTGACGGGGCTTGCGCAGGAGAATCGCGCAGACGGCGAGCGCGCAGAACATCATGGTCAGGATGAAGAACACGTCGGAGAAGGACATGACCGTTGCCTGCTGACGGACCATGCCGACAAGTCGGGAAAGTGCCGCGTCGTGACCGGGGAGGCCATCGGCGTTGAACGTGGCCGTCAGGTTGGCGAGCATATTTTCCGCCGCCGGGTTGCCCCAGCGCACGTGCTCGGCCAGCCGCTCGTAATGCATGTCGCTGCGATGGGTCAGCACCGTGTTGATGACGGCGAGGCCGACCGCACCGCCGAGATTTCGGGTGAGGTTGAACAGGCCGGAAGCGTTTTTCATCAGCGCGGGCGGCAGCGTGCCGAGCGCCAGATTGTTGATCGGCACCATGCACAGCATCAACCCACAGCCGCGCAATATCTGCGGAATCAGCAATTCGTTGAAATCCCAGTCGGCGGTGAGGCCGGTCACGATCCATGCGCCGCCCGCAAATGCGAGGAAGCCGATCATCATCATCAGGCGGGGGTCCATGCGGTTGGACAGGAAGCCCGCCACCGGAGCGGTCATGAACATGGCGAGACCGCTGACGAAAAGCGCCTCGCCGATCTGGAGAGAATCGTAGCCGCGGATTTCGGCGAGATAGAGCGGATAGAGATAGGTGAGGCCGTAAAGCCCGACACCCATGACGAAGGAGAACAGCGAGCCGAAGGCGAAGTTCATATCCTTGAAGGCGCGCAGGTCCACGATGGGCTGTTCGGCGGTGAAGACGCGGAAGAAGAACAGGACGCCGCCCAGCACCATCACGATGAAGGCGCCGAAGACGCTGTTGTCGTCCAGCCAGTCGTAGCGCGGCCCTTCCTCCAGCACATATTCCATGGGGCCGAGGAAGGCGGCCATGCCGAGCAGGCCCCACCAGTCGAACTTGTCGAGAAGCGAAGAATCGCCCTTGTCGAAGTCGATCAGGTTCCACGCCGCGATGGCCACGACGATGCCGGGGCCGACATTGACCAGAAACAGCCAGTGCCATGAAAAGGCATGGCTGAGATAGCCGCCGATGGTCGGGCCTATGGTGGGGGCGAGCGTCGCCACGAGGCCGATCATCGGCGAGACGATCGAGCGCTTCGATGGTGGGAAGATGGTGAAGGCCGCCGCGAAGACGCTGGGGATCATGCCGCCGCCGATGAAGCCCTGAATGGCGCGGTAGACGATCATCTGGTCGATATTGGTCGCGGTGGCGCAGAGCGCGCTGGCCGCGGTGAAGCCCGCCGCCGAAATGGTGAACAGCACGCGCGTGGACATCAGCCGGCCGAGAAAGCCCGACAGCGGGATCATGACGACTTCCGCGATCAGATAGGCGGTCTGCACCCACGGAATTTCATCCGAACTGGCGCTCAGGCCCGCCTGAATCTCGGAAAGCGAGGCCGAGACGATCTGGATGTCGAGGATCGCCATGAACATGCCGAAGACCATGGCGAGGAAAGCGATGGCCTTTTTCGGATCTATGTGGTCATCTGCCGGGGCAAGCGGTCCGGCGGTCGTACTCGTGGCCATGGCGGCACACTCCGGTCAGTAGAAAGGGCGGACGGCGCGAAACTCCACGCCGCCCGGCAATTACGCTTCGGGGCACATCGCCCGATCCGGTTCACCCGGATCAGTTCGTCTTGCCGCCCGTCTTGTCATCCTTGGGCGCGGTACGTGTGTCGATATCGACGACGACGCTCATTCCCGCGCGTATCTTGCCCGAATCGAGCGCATCCTTGGGAATGAGGATGCGGACGGGAACGCGCTGCACGACCTTTGTGAAGTTGCCGGTGGCGTTTTCCGGCGGAAGCAGCGAAAACACCGCGCCCGAAGCCGGGGCGATCGAGGCCACCTTGCCGTCGAACCTCTTACCGTTGATGGCGTCCACGTAGATATGGGCCGTCTCGCCGCCCTTGATATCCGCAAGCTGCGTTTCCTTGTAATTGGCGTCGATGTAAAGGTGATCCACCGGCACCACCGCCGCGATCTTCTGGCCCGGCGAGACGAGATCACCCTTCTTGCCGGAAAGATTGCCGACCACGCCGTCGAAAGGCGCGCGCAGTGTGGTGAACGACAGGTCGCGTGCCGCCTTGTCGCGGGCAAGCTCCTTCGAGCGCAAGGTGCTCTGGCCTTCCTTGTACTGCGCCTGCAACACCTCGATATTGGCTTTGGCGGCGGCGATCTGCGCATCGGCGCTGGCGACGCCGGCGCGGGCCTGATCCAGTGCGGACTGGGCGCTGTCGAGATCGGCCTGCGCGACGAAGCGGGTCGCATGCAGTTGCTGCGTGCGCGCCAGTGCGGCCTGCGCGTTGGTCAGTACCGCCTGCGCCGACTGTTTGCCGGCCACGGCCTGCTGCAATGCAGCCTGGGCGGCATCGATCTGCGCCGAGATTCGGGTCAAGGTCTGGCGCTGCATGTCGACCGCGGCCTCAGCTTCATCGAGCGCGATCTTGTAGTCGCCGTCATCGAGCTGGAAGATCACGTCGCCCGCCTTGACCTTCTGGTTGGCGACGACGGGGATTTTGTCGATGTAGCCCGTCACCTTCGGCGCTATCGAGGCGATGTCGCCCTGCACATAGGCGTCGTCGGTCGAGACCATGAAGCGGCCGACCGTCCACCAGTCATAGCCGTACCACAGTCCGCCCGCGACCGCGACGATCAGCAGGCCCGGCAGGACGAAGCGTCTTGCAAAGCCTTTCTTCTGGCCGCCTTCTTTGCCTTTGGGCGCTCCGGGCTCTTGCGGCGCGGCGTCGGGGACGGTCTGCGGCTGCGGCCGCTCGTTCTGCGGCTCGCCCGGCGTACCGGTCCGGGCTGTCGGGAACGGGCGGATTTCGGCCTGATCAGCGGGTTTCTGAGCGGACATAAGGAAACTTTCTTCGGCTTTATCGAACTGAACCGTCCGGTTCGATATTGACTTAGTCCAATAAGATGGCCATATCAAGGGGTATCGAACCGTTTGGTTCGAAAAAAAATGCGAGTCTTTGTGATATGAAATCTGCCAGCCATCTTGCCAGCAATAACGAGGAAAGCCCCGCGGGCCCGGTGCATGACGCGGTGCGCAAGCGTCATGACGATCATGCGGATTCGGCCTGCTGCAACGCGGAGCAGGGGCGCATCAGGCTTCCGGCGGGGCAGGACCCCGCGAAGCGCCGGCAGATACTGGAAGGCGCGCAGAACGTTTTCCTGCGCATGGGCTACGACGCGGCCACCATGAACGACATCACGCGCGAGGCCGGCGTATCCAAGGGCACGATCTATGTCTATTTCAACAACAAGGACGAGTTGTTCGTCGAGCTTTGCGACCATTATCGCCAGACCGTGTTCAGCAGTCTGGTGGACACAATGGACAACGGTTTCTCCACGCGCGAGGAACTCATCGATTTCGGCGTCGCCCTGACGACGCTCATCACGTCGGAAACGGCGATCCGCGGCCAGCGCATCGTGATTGGGGTCAGCGAGCGCAAGCCGGAACTCGCCGCGCGCTTCTATGAGCGCGGTCCCAGGCGCAAATTGCAATCGATGGTCGGCTGTCTGAACAGCATGATCGCGGAAGGCGTGTTTGAGCCTTTCGACACCGAACGGGCAGCCTATCAGCTTTCCGATCTTTTCCTCTCGGGCCTTTATCGTCCCCGCCTGTTCGGCGTCCTTGCCGAGGAACCGTCGGAAGCGACGATCCGGGCCAATGTCGAAGCGGCCGTGGACCTCTTTTTCCGCGCTTATGGCAGACGCGGCTGAGGGGCCTGTAAGACGAACGGCCGGCCCTGCAGCAGGTCTTTCTTCCCTGCCATATTTTGTACCTTAATTGTATGCAACAACTTGCAATAAAAGAATTGCGAGTTGCCAAAAGCGTTATTTTTTACTCACTTAAATATTCGATCGGCCTGCCGATTATGATTCGGAATAGTTGCGGCAGGCAGCAAGGCAAAGACCGTTATTGCCGGATTATTAAGGACAATATTCAATGACTCTCGATCTCGTTCATTTTCCCAATTTCAAAAAGACCTTTTTCGGAACTTCTTTCCAGAGCGATACGCTGGCGTTGCTTGGCCGCGCCCGCGATGAAAGCGGCTGCCGCCATATCCTGCACGCCTATCGCGGCCGTATGGGCGAATGCGCCAAGGCGCAGTCCAGCGATCTTACCGTGGTGATGACCATGCCGTCGGCATGGTCGGCGCGCTATGCGGCAAAGAACTATTTCGCAGTCGATCCGCTGTTTCAGGACGATGCGCCTTATTTCAGCAATGATGGGGCGGGAATCGTGCGCGACCTGAAGGAGGATGGCGAGGTGTGCCCGAAGGTGGCGGAGATGCTGCGTGACGCGGAAAGGCACGGGCTGGGCAATCTTCCGGTCGCCGTCTCGGCGCGCAGTCCGCGCGGGGTGTCGGGCTGCACCCTGTTCACCTTCGATGTGTCGCCGGAGGAAGACCGCGAGGCTTATGTCGCGGGATTGCGGCAGCGCCTGCTCGATCTGTCGGGCACGCTTCACGAGGCGTTGTGCGGCGGCAAGGATGCGAGGGTGGTAGCAGGCCTGCTCACGCCGCGCGAGATCGATTGCCTGCGTTGCGCGGCGAACGGCAAGACCGATGGCGAGATCGCCGAGATTCTGAATATCGCCCGCTGGACGGTTGTGACCTATCTGCAAAACGCCAAGATCAAGCTCAACTGTTCCAACCGCACCTCGGCGGTGGCGACGGCGCTCTCGCTCGGCGTCATCGAAATGCCGGAGGTCAACCATCTGGTGTGACGGAAGGCCGGAAGAGTTTTGTCTGTCATGTGGCGCTTT
This sequence comes from Rhizobiales bacterium 63-22, assembly GCA_001898995.1. GTDB lineage: Bacteria > Pseudomonadota > Alphaproteobacteria > Rhizobiales > Rhizobiaceae > Brucella. The sequence goes on from MKVZ01000011.1 coordinate 59,616, forward strand.
GGGGGGCGGTTCGGATCGGACAGATCGCCGGAACCGCTCTATCACTTTGTTTTTGCCGCATTTATGCGACGCCAAATGTTTCCATTTGGCTGCAAAATGCTCTGAAATCTCAATGGCTGGCGCAGCTCTTGCAGAGGCCGCGCAGTTCCAGCGTCGTCTTGCGCGGCTTGAAGCCGTTCTGCAAGCTCCAGGCGCCGACGAGATTTTCGATTGCCGCGTCGGTGAATTCCGTTACCTGCCCGCATTTCTCGCAGATGGCGAAGGCTGTGAGGCCGTGGCCGTGGCATTGCGGCTGCGCGCAGGCGACGAAGGCGTTGAGGCTTTCGAGACGGTGGATCAGCCCGTAATCCATGAGCTTGTCCAGCGCGCGATAGACCTGCAACGGCGCCCGAAAGCCTTCGCCGCGCAACTGGTCGAGGATCGTATAGGCACTGAGCGGGCCCTCGGCCCGGGACAGCACGTCGAAGACCAGCGTCTGGTTGCGGGTCAGGTCCGGGGAGGGGTGATGATGGTGATGGTCGCTCATGATGCGGCGGTCCGTTGCGAGAGGGCGTCTCTATATGTAGGGGCAAAGAGCCCGGAATGATAGGGATGCGCGCATCGGGCCGAAGATGAAAGCCGGTCTTCCGCCGCTCCGGTTCTCCCCGACATGTTCGCGGCGCTGCGAAAAGCTTGCGCGATTTTCTCCGAAAAGGGGTTGCCACCCTCTTATGACAGAGGTTATAGCCCCGCGCAACAGATGTAATAAAATAACATACCGCATACGGGCTGGCGCAAGATCGGACACGGTTCCGATCCCCGACCGTGTCGCGGATCCATAACCATATTCATCGCGTTCATGCGACATGAAGTCCTGTCACAGGCGGCAGAATGTTCTTGCCGCCTGTTTTTGAAACAGATAGTGTTATGATATAACATTAATAGGAGATCGCGATGCCGACCCCCGTGAAGCGGTTGCCCGTCACCGTCCTGTCCGGCTTTCTCGGCGCCGGAAAGACGACACTTCTCAACCACATCCTCAACAATCGCGAGAACCGCCGTGTGGCGGTGATCGTCAACGATATGAGCGAGATCAATATCGACGCCGCGCTGGTGCGTGACGGCGGGGCCAACCTGTCGCGCACCGAGGAGCAACTGGTCGAAATGACCAACGGCTGCATCTGCTGCACGCTGCGTGACGATCTTCTGAAAGAAGTGACGCAACTGGCCCGACAGGGGCGGTTCGATTATCTGCTGATCGAATCGACCGGTATTTCCGAGCCGCTGCCGGTGGCGGCCACCTTTGAGTTCCGCAACGAGAAGGACGAAAGCCTTTCCGACGTGGCGCGGCTCGACACCATGGTCACGGTGGTGGATGCCGCCAACCTGCTCAAGGACTATGCGTCGGGCGATTTTCTGCGCGACCGCGGCGAATCGCTGGGCGAGGAAGACGAGCGCACGCTGGTCGATCTTCTGGTCGAGCAGATCGAGTTCGCCGATGTGGTGGTGCTGAACAAGATTTCCACCGCGACACCGGAGGAACGCGATCTGGCCCGCAAGATTGTGCTTTCGCTCAATCCCGATGCGCGCATCGTGGAGGCGGATTTCGGGCGGGTGCCGCTCGACGCCGTTCTCGACACACGCCGCTTCGACTTCAACCGCGCGCATGAGCATCCGCTCTGGTACAAGGAGCTATACGGCTTCGCCAGCCACACACCGGAAACCGAGGAATATGGCGTGCGCTCCTTCGTCTATCGCGCGCGGCGGCCTTTCGATCCGGGCCGGTTTCAGGCCTTCATCGACAGAAGCTGGCCGGGCGTGGTGCGCGCCAAGGGTTTCTTCTGGCTGGCGACGCGGCCGGATTTCGTCGGCGAGTTGAGTCAGGCCGGCGCGCTGGTGCGTACGGGCAAGCGCGGGCGCTGGTGGTCGGCGGTGCCGCGCCAGTACTGGCCGGAGGACCCGGAATGGGGGCGTGCCATGGCGCCTTATATCGACAGGGAATGGGGCGACCGCCGGCAGGAAATCGTTTTCATCGGCGTGGACCCGATGAGGGAGGAGACGATCACGCAGGCGCTGGACGAATGCCTCGTGCCCGAACAAAGGTTCTCACCGGATCGCTGGGCGCGGCTTCGCGATCCGTTTCCGGACTGGTCGGCCGCCGCGGCCTGATCGCCGTGGATCACTTCGGCGGCAGGGCGATTTCCGATCCCCTGCTGTCGGCGAGCGTGCGATGGTCGAGCACATTGGCGATAGCTTCGCGCACGTCCAGCATTATCTGGCGCACCTCGCACCCGACCTCGTCGCAATCGTCGCAGGGGCGGTAATCGGTCTTGCTGGCGCAGGCGATGGGCGCAAGCGCTCCGTCCAGCGCGCGGACGATGTTGCCGATGGCGATCTCGCCGGCGGGCCGGGCGAGGCAGAAGCCGCCGCCCTTGCCCTTGCGGCTGACCACGAAGCCGGCATTGCGTAGTTCGGTGAAGATATTGTCGAGAAACTTGCGTGGAATATGGTGCTTTTCGGCGATCTCGCTGGCCGAAACCAGCCTTCCATCCGTCACACCCGCGAGATGCACCATGGCTTTCAGGCCGTATTTGCCTTTTTTGGTCAGCATGCCATCCCTGCCGGACAATCGGGCGAAAGCGTCATTTGCGCAGCCGATGCAAAGAAATTACGGGGTAAAGCGATCCGCGACAAGCCCAAAAGCTTTCCCGGTGGTCATTGACTCTGGCGCAGGGCAAGCGCCAGCGCCCCTTGCAGCGCGTCACCCCGTGCAGGCACATAAAGCGCGGCATGGGGCAGGAAGGGCAGGGCGGCATAGGATGCGGCAAGGCCGCCTGTCATGCTGAACCGGCCGAGCCTTTCGACACCCATGCGTTGCAGCCCCTTGCCGATATGGGCGCAGGCGCGCCGCGCGATGGCGAGGCCGAGCGGATCGCCCTTGGCCGCGTATTCGAAGACGAGGGGCGCGAACGTGGCATAGTCAGCGGCGGTCGCATGGCGGGAAAAGGCGGTGACGGTGCGGGCGTCATGGTCGAATCGCGCCAGCACCGCTTGCGTGAGCCCGGTCGGCTCCGCCATCCCGTCGGTGGCGAGCAAAGCTTCTTCCAGCAATTCGCGTCCAAGCCGTGCGCCGCCGGCATGATCGCTCAGCATGAAGCCGCGCCCGCCGGTGATCTCCATCTGTCCATTCGTCCGCTTCACAAAGGCCGAACCGGTGCCGAGAATGACGATAGCGCCGTCGCCGTCGTCACCGAGCGCGCCTTGCAGCGCCGTCACGGCGTCGGAAACGATCAGGCTTTGCGCAAAGGGCAATTGCCGCGCAAGCGATTCCCGATCCGCAAGGGCGTTGGCGCCGGCAAGACCCAGCACGGCGCGGGTTTCATGCCGCAGCGCATCTTCGTCCAGCCCGGCCGCCTGAGCCGCCTTGCTTGCTGCGGCCGCGATGCTGGAAAGCGCGCCGGCTCTGTCGGCACCGATATTGGCCGGCCCGGCCGTTCCGGCGCCAAGAACCGCCCCTCCGCCATCGGCCAGAAGCGCGCGGCAGCGGGTACCGCCGCCGTCCACGGCCAGAAAATAGCGCATTATATCTGTCCTGCTCCGCGTGGTTTGCGAAAGGGAATCGCAAGGGTGAAAGGCTTCATATTTCCTTAAAGATTGGAATTTTCGCTGTTGAAAAGAAAGTTTGTTTTTTTAGAAAAATGGCGTTGACAGTTGGGTTAGGTGGGACCTATATAGCGAC
>MKVZ01000012.1 GCA_001898995.1 Rhizobiales bacterium 63-22
CCTTCTCCAGCACCGACCACGCCGCAGCCGTCACAGCAACGCCGATCCCGTCGCCCGGGATCAAACCTATCGAATACGTCTTCATCTGCACGATCTTTCCGAAAATGCGGGCGGCTGCGCCCGGCCGTGCGGCGGCCGGAAGAGAACCGCTCCTCTTCATTGCGCCGGTCGAGCCGGCTTTGGCCGACCTTGGCCGGCCCTGCTAAGTCCGGCCCGCCTCCAGCTTGCCGGCGGCCATCCATCCTTCCAGCCAGGCGGTGTGGAAAATCCCCTCGCCCACCTCGGGATCGGCGGCCAGCGCCTGATGCAGCGGGACGGTCGTATGAACGCCCTCCACCTTCAGTCCCGAAAGCGCCGTCCGCAGCGCAGCGATGGCCGCCGCGCGGTCCGGGGCCCAGACGATGAGCTTGCCGACGAGCGAATCGTAATAGGGCGCGATGCGGTAGCCTTCGTAGAGCAGCGTGTCGAAGCGCACGTCCGCGCCCTCCGGGGCGGCGTAGCCGGTCACAAGGCCCGGCGAGGGCATGAACATTTTGGCCGGGTTTTCGGCGTTGATGCGCACCTCGATGGCGTGGCCGCGCCGCTTGACGTCCTCTTGGCGGAACCAGAGCCGCTCGCCGCCGGCGATGCGCAACTGCGCCTGCACCAGGTCGACGCCGGTGATCGCCTCCGTGACGGGATGCTCCACCTGGATGCGGGTGTTCATCTCGATGAAGAAGTATTCCTGCGTCCGGCTGTCGTAGAGATATTCGAGCGTGCCGGCGTTGCGGTAGTTCACCCGCTTGGCGAGCGCCACGGCGGAGGCGCAGAGCGCGTCGCGCACTGCTTCCGGCAGCATGGCGGCGGGGGCTTCCTCCCACACTTTCTGACGCTTGCGCTGCAGCGAGCATTCGCGCTCGAACAGATGCACGACGTCCACGCCGTCGCCCAGCACCTGCACCTCGATATGGCGGGCGTTCTGGATATAGCGCTCCATATAGAGGCCATCGTCGCCGAAGGCGGCGCGCGCCTCGGCCATGGCCTGCGGCACCAGCTTCTCCAGCGCCGCCTCGTCCTCGACGATGCGGATGCCGCGGCCGCCGCCGCCGGCACTGGCCTTGATCATGACCGGATAGCCGATGCGCGCCGCCTGCCTGCGGGCGTCGTCGAGATCACCAATGCGGCCCTCGCTGCCGGACACGACCGGCACGCCGGCGGCCACGGCCTCGGCACGCGCCTGCGCCTTGTCGCCCATGCGGGCGATGGTGTCGGCGTCGGGGCCGACGAAGGTGACGCCCGCCGCCTCGACGGCCGCGACGAAACGCGGATTCTCCGACAGGAAGCCGTAGCCCGGATGGACGGCGTCCGCGCCGCTCTGCTCGATGGCGCGCAGGATGGCGTCGGCGTCGAGATAGGATTTCGCCGCCTGCGGTGGCCCGATGACCGCCACCTCATCGGCGAGCCGGCAGGCGAGCGAATCCGTATCGGCCTCGCTCGCGGCCTGCACGGTGCGGATTCCGAGCGCCTTGGCGGCCCGGATGATGCGCACCGCGATCTCGCCGCGATTGGCTATGAACAGGGTTCGTATGGCCATCGTGCCCTACTCCGTCTCGGCGACGGCCTGGTCGGCCTCCACCGCCTCGCCGTCCTCGACGAGGAAGCGCAGGCCCGTGCCGGCGGCTTCCGCCTCGACCGGAAAGAAGGATTTCATTGCCTCGACGAGGGCGACCGTCTCGCCGGCGGCGACAGTGTCGCCCTCCTGCTTGAAGGGGGCCTCGTCGGGCGACGGACGGCGGTAGAAGATGCCCGGAAGGGGGGAGAGGAGTTGCTTCGCCATGGTAGGTTTCGTTCCCTCTTGTTTAAGCTTTTACGAGATTGGCGACCACGCAGCGTTCGGCGATCGCGACGGCCATGCGCTGTGCCTCCTGCACGCTGACGAGGCGGAAATGGAGCTGCTCGCCGGGCTTGCCCTGGCCGAGCTTCCAGAAGGCGGCCGACGGAACCGTGTAGGGGTTGATGAAACCGCCCATCGACGGCCCGTCATTGACCAGGATGATCGGCGTCTGTCCGGCGAGGTTGATCGCCCCCATCGGATAGCCGTGATCGATGATGTTGGAGGGCAGCGAGCCGTGCTCCTTCGGCTTGTCGTAGGCCTTGGGCGCGAAGGTCCATTCCGGCCCTTCCAGGCGGAAGCCGGTGCGGTCGGACTTGGCCGACAGCGTCCAGGCCGAGGTGAGGAAGCGCTCCTGGCCCGCCTCGTCGATCCAGTCGTCGTTGGGCCCGGCGCAGACCTCGACGGTCCAGTTGCGGTCGGTGCGGATGTCGGGGCGATGCTCCTCCGGGACCGTCAGGCCCGGCGTGCCTTCGCCGGCCGCCACCGGAAGCTCCTGCCCCGGCCTGACGGAATGGCCGTCCATGCCGCCGACGCCCGCCTTGTTGAAGGTGGAGCGGGAGCCGAGAATGGGCGGATTGTCGAAGCCGCCGGCCACCGCGATATAGGCGCGCGCGCCGATGCGGGCCGCGCCGAGCGCCAGCGTCTGGCCGGCCTTCACGGCGACCGAGCGCCACAGCGGCAGCGGCTCGCCGTCGAGCGTCGGGCGCATGTCCGCGCCGGTGACGGCGATCACCGTGTCCGCGCCGAACTCCAGCGTCGGGCCGAGAAGCTGGCATTCCAGCCCCGCCGCGCCCGGCGCGTTGCCGACCAGCACGTTGGCCATGCGGAAGGACCAGCTATCCATGGGGCCTGACGGCGGAAAGCCCTGATTCCAGTAGCCAATGCGGCCCGGATAGTCCTGGATCGAGGTTTCGAGACCGGCTTTGAGAACCTTGATCATGCCGTCGCTCCCGTCTTTGCGCCCGCGCCCACCTTCTCGACCCAGTGGTTGTAGTTGCGGACCACGAATTTCTGATATTCGACGATGGTGTATTCGTAGCGCTCCTCGTTCACCGCCGCCTCGGCCGCGTCGTATTCCTCGCGCGTCACCGGCACGAAGCGGATGCGGTCGCCGGGACGGAACAGGCAGAGGCTTCCCTCGAAGGCCGGGCGCTTGCCGGACGGGTCCCAGATAGGCGCGGGCGTGCGGGCGAAGATCTGGTAGCCGCCCGGCGTGGCGACGGGATAGATCGAGTTGGCCGCGCCGCCGAGGCCGATCGCACCCTGCGGCGTGTGGGTGCGCGGGGGATTGTATTTCGGCGCGGTGAGGCGCGCGCGCGGATCGAGCGGCATCAGGAACGGCAGGCCGGGCCAGAAGCCGAGCGAGGCCACCCAATATTCCGAGGAGGAATGGAGGCGGACCAGATGGTCGACGTCCTCGAGCCCGTTCTCCTGCACCAGCAGTTCGGGATCGGGGACCTTCCTGGCGATCCTGGCGCAATAATCCTCGACGCAGGCCTTGGTCCACGGATCGAGATAGAGCGCGGGAAGATAGAAGAGCCGGCTTTCCAGCTCGATGTCCTCCGACGAGCCGAGCGAGGCGGCGAGCCGCGAGAACTCGCGCACCACGTCGTCATAGCCGATCAGCGTCGGCTCGTAATGGACCAGCAGCGAGGCGAAGCAGGGCGCCGTCTCGATGACGCCCTTGACGTTCTCGGCCGCCGCCGTGGCCAATCCCTGCGCCATGAAATTCAGGTCGAGATTCATCTCGTTGCCGAATTCGATGAGCAGGTACCTGTCGCCCGCGGGCATGAATCTGGGCTGTTCGTAGATCACGTCGTTCTCCTCGTGGTCTCAGTTCAGATTTTCGGCGATGCGCCATTGCGCCGCGTCGTCGAGCGCCTTGCCGAGCCGCGCGACGATCTCGCCCACCTGCGCCTCGTCGACGATCAGCGGCGGGCACAGCGCGACCACGTCGCCGATGGCGCGCACCACCAGACCGTGCTCGTGGGCTGCCGCGAAGACGCGCGCGCCCATGCGGCCCGGTTGCGCGAAGGGCCGGCGCGTCGCCTTGTCGGCCACTAGCTCCACGCCGGCGATCAGGCCCGCGCCGCGAACCTCGCCCACCAGCGGATGGTCGGCCAGCGCCGCCAGCCGCTCCTGGAAGACGCGGCCCATGCGGTCGGCGGCGCCGATCAGGTCGCGCTCCTCGATGATCCTGAGGTTCTCCAGCCCCACGGCGGTGGCAACCGGGTGGCCGGAGGTGGTGAAGCCGTGGCCAAAGGTGCCGATCTTGGCCGAATCGTCGGCGATGGCGTCATAGACGGCCTCGGTGAAGACGACGGCGGCGAGCGGCATGTAGGACGAGGTGAGCTGCTTGGAGATCACCATGAGGTCCGGCGTGAAGCCGTAGCGCTCGCAGCCGAAGGTCGTCCCCAGCCGACCGAAGCCGCAGATCACCTCGTCGGCAACGAGCAGGATATCGTATTTGCGGCACAGCGCCTCGATCCCCGGCCAGTAGCCGGGCGGCGGCGGCATGACGCCGCCGGCGGCCATCAGCGGCTCGCCGATGAAGGCGGCGATGGTCTCCGGCCCCTCTTCGAGGATCACCGCCTCGGCCTCAGCGATAAGCCGCTCGGCGAATTGCGCCTCCGTCTCGCCCGGCAGGCCGAAGCGATAGAAATGCGGGCAGGTCAGATGCCGCACGGGAATGGCCGGCAGATCGAAGTCGCGGTGGTTGTTGGGCAGGCCGGTCAGGCTGCCCGAGGCCACGGTGACTCCGTGATAGGCGCGGTTGCGGGCGAGGAACTTCTTCTTCTCCGGCCGGCCCAGCGCATTGTTCATGTACCAGACCATCTTGACGACGGTGTCGTTGGCCTCGGAGCCGGAATTGGTGAAGAAGACGCGCGTCAGGGGCTCCGGCGTCATCTCCACGATCTTCTCCGCCAGCCGGATTGACGGCTCGTGCGCCTTGTGGCTGAAGGTGTGGTAATAGGGCAGCTTGGCCATCTGCTCGGCCGCCGCCTTGACGAGGCGCGGCTCGTCGAAGCCGATGGCCACCGACCACAGGCCGGCGAGGCCCTCGATATATTCCTTGCCGGCGTCGTCGTAGATATAGACGCCCTTGCCGCGCTCCACGATCACCGGCCCCTGCTGCTCATGGGCGCGCGCGTCCGTATAGGGATGCAGGGTGGTGGATATGTCCGTATGCGCAAGCGAGTTGGAGAGCTGTCTGGTCATGTCCGTTCCTCCTCAGCGCCTGGCCGCGTTGGCGAGCCGGTAGCGGTCGAGCACCACCGCGCCGACTAGCACGACGCCCAGGACGATCATCTGGTAGTTCGAGCCGATGCGCAGCAGGTCCATGCCGTTGGCGAGCACGGTGATGAAGACCACGCCCATGAAGACGCCGACCGGTGTGCCCTCGCCGCCCCGGAGCGAGCACCCTCCTATGACGGCGGCGGCGATGGAGTTGAGCGGGAACTCGCCGCCCAGCATCGGCTCGCCCGAGGAGACGCGCGCCGTCAGAAGCCAGCCGGCGAAGGCGGTGATGGTGGCGCAGAGCACATAGCACGCCATGAGATAGCGGTTGATGCCGACGCCGGCCACGACGGCCGAACGCAGGTTCGAGCCGATGGCGTAGATGTAGCGGCCGAACCGCATGTGACGCACCAGGAGATAGACGACGGCCAGCGCCGGCACGGTGAGGAATACCGATACCGGCAGACCGAGGAAGAAGCCCGAGCCGATGCCATAGACGAAATCGCGCGGCAGGCCGCTGACCTGCAGGCCCTGAGAGATGACAAGAGTGACGCCATGGAAGATCGAGGCGGTGGCGAGCGTGACGATGAAGGCGTTGACCTTGAGCACCGCGACGCCGAAACCGTTGACCAGCCCGCATATGACGCCGACAACGACGGTGGCGAGGAAGCCGGCGGCGATGGCGAGGCCGGGCGCGTCGGGATAGGCGACCGAGACGGCCACCATGACCTGCGCCGAGACGATGGAGGTGAGAGCCACCACCGCGCCGACGGAAAGGTCGAAGCCCCCCGCCAGCAGCACCAGCATCTGGCCGAAGGCGATCAGCATCAGAAATACGCCCTGCTGCAGCATGTTGAGCATGTTGGCGGAACTCAGGAAGCGCGGATTGCCCATCTGGAACACCACCACGCAGATGACGAGGACGACGGGAAGCGCCCCGAACGTCAGAAGTTTCGACAGGGCGTTGGCGCCCGCCGAAGAAGCGGCTCCGGCCTGGGATCGGTTCTCGGTCATTGGATTTCCTCTTTCGGCGTTTCGCCAAAGGCGTAGGCGATCACGACGTTCTCGTTGATCTCGTCCCCTTCCAGTTCCGCCGTGCACAGACCCTCGTGCATTACGTAGACCCGGTGGGAGAGGTGGACGAGTTCCTGAAGGTCGGAACTGATGAGCAGGATCGCGGCGCCTTCCGCGCATAGCCGCTGAAGCTGGTTGTAGAAATCGAGACGCGCGCCGACGTCGATACCGGCGGTGGGCTCATCGAAGATGTAGACCTTGCGCTCGCGGCTGAGCGCCCGGCCGAGCACGACCTTCTGCTGGTTGCCGCCCGACAGTTCCTGCACGGGCTTGTCCGGGTCGGCCGGATGCACCTTGAGCCGAACGAGCAGGTCCTGCACCAGTCGGCCCAGGAACGAGGTCCTGATAAAGCCGGCGCGGGCGGCGCAGGGCTCGCCCAGTACCTCGATCACGATGTTCTCGGCGATGGAGCGGTTGAGCGCCAGCGCCTCGCCGCGCCGGTCCTGCGGCAGGTAGATGAGGCCGCGGTCGAGCATGGCGGCGGGCGACGGCGCGGCGATCGTCTCGCCCGAAAGCACGATCTCGCCGGCGTCGACCTCCTGGAGGCCGAAGACGGCGCGCGCCACCTCTGCCTTGCCGCAGCCGACCAGGCCGCCCAGGCCAACGATCTCGCCTCCGCGCAGCTTCAGTGATACGCCGTTGACCTTGCGGCCCGACGACAGGCCCTTGACCTCCAGCGCCGTCCCGGTCGGATTGCGCGGAATGTCGGGATAGAAATTCGCCATCTCGCGGCCGACCATGTCGGCGATCATGCGCTCGTTGGTGACGTCGGCGAGCCGATGGAAGGCGATGAAGCGGCCGTCGCGCAGGATGGTCACCACGTCGCCCAGCCGCCGGATCTCCTCCATGCGGTGGCTGATATAGAGAATGGCCCAGCCTTCCTTCTTCAGCACGTCCACGGTGGCGAAGAGGTGCTCGGATTCGTCGTGGCTGAGCGTTGCCGTCGGCTCGTCGAGGATCAGGGCCCCCGGCTTGCCGCCGAGCGCCCGCACGATCTCGAGAAGCTGCTGCTCGGCGCGCGTCAGCGTATCGACACGGGCGTCGGGATCGATGGAGACGCCGAGACGGCGCATGGACTGCACCATCTCCTCGCGCATGGCCGCCTTGTCGAGAAAGCCGCCGCGGGTCTTCTCGCGGCCGAGCGCGTAGTTCTCCGCCGCCGTCAGCGACGGGGCGAGGCCGAAGTCCTGGAGCACGGTGTTGACACCGCATTCGCGCGCCTCGAGCGGTGTCAGGTTGGGGCGTGGCTGGCCCCGCAGCACGCGTTCGCCCTCGTCCAGCCGGTTTGTGCCGGTCAGAAGGGAGACGAGCGTCGACTTGCCAGCGCCGTTCTCGCCCAGAAGCATATGCACCTCGCCGGCGCGCAGGGCGATGCTGACGTCCTTGAGCGCGGCGTAACTGCCGTAGAATTTGGATGCTCCGGAGAGTGATGCAAAAACCTCACCCTCCGGCACGTGGACGGCGACGGTCATTTCTTGGTCGCTTCGATGGAGAACTCGACCTTGTAGCCGGGAGGAGCGAACATATCCGTCTTGTTGAAGGACTTGATCGTCTCCGTCGTCACCATTTCCGGCTTGGGACCGGCGCGCTTGGCCGGCAGCTTCTGGCCTTGCAGCAGACGCAGGACCATGTCGACCGCGAGCCGGCCCTGGAGCACGGTAAAATCCGTCGGCGAGGCTTTGGTCGCGCCAGCCGCGATGTCGTCATAGACGGGCGGGATGATGTCGAAGGCCGCGACGTCCACCTTGCCGGAAAGGTTGGCGTTGCGCACCGCGACAGCCGCTGCCTGCCCGGCGATGTCCACGCCAACCAGCCAGTTGAGGTTGTCGTAGGTCTGCAGCGCATTGTTGATCATGTCGAGCTGGACGTTGAGGCCCGTGTCGCCGCGGCGCGTGACGGCGATCTGAACCTTAGAACCCTTGATGGCGTCATTGAAGCCGCGTACCGCGTCGTCAGACCAACCGGCACCCTGTGGCCCGGGGAAGAAACCCACCACGGTCGGCTTTCCGCCCGATTGCTTTACGATATATTTGCCCGTCTCGTAGGCGAGGTCATAGAAAGAGACGAGCGCGTGGCCCGCCACGTCCGGGCCGTTGACACCGTTGACGAAGTCGATCACCGGAATTCCGGCGTCCTTGGCTTTCTTGACCAGCGGCCCGACGCCGTCGGCGCTGATCGCGCCCAGGATGATGCCATCGAATTTCTGCGCGATGCAGTTGTCCATCTGGCTGAGCTGGGTGGAGAGGTTGCCGTAACCCCCTGCCTCGTAGAGCGTCATCGCCGTGCCGGTGCGGTGAATCTCGTCGGCGATGCCGTAATCGGCCGCTACCCAGTAGCTGTCCTTGAGATGCGGGAACAGCACGCAGATGTTCCACGGCTTGGTGACTTCCTCCTTCTTCAGGAGCGTCCATTCCGCGTCAGTTTTCTTTCCGCCGTCGACAAGCTGGACCTCGAATTTGGAAGGCCCTTCCTGGCTGTGCGCCACGCCTGCGAAGACGACGCCCGCCATGAGCGCGAACGCGCCCTTCATGATGTTCTTTCTCATGTTCCTGTCCTCTGTAAGGGTTTGCTTTTTTCTTTGCCTCGGGTCTTCGCCCGATTGGATCACCGCTGCGCGGCGTCAAGCACGCGGCGCATGCCCGCCGCCACGTCCCGCGCGTTCGGCGGGTCGGAATGGATACAGACGGTGCTGAACGAGATGTCGAGCAGCGTGCCGTCGACGGCCTCGACCTTGCCTTCCCGCACGGCGCGGTCGAGCCGGGCCGCCGCCTTCTCTACGTCGACCGCCGACTGGGTGCGCGGAATGATCAACTCGCCTGCAGGACCATAGGAGAGATCGGCGAAGAACTCGCCGACGAAGGCCGCGCCGACCGCCCTGGCCGCCTTTTCATGCAGCGAGCCGGCCATGCCGAACAGCGGCACGTCGAAGGCTTTGGCGGCCTCGGCCATGGCGGTGGCGAGCGCGATGTCGCGCGCGGCCATGCCGTAGATGATCCCGTGCGGCTTGACGTGGCTCAACGATGCGCCGGCGTTGCGCAGGAAGCCGGTCAGCGCGCCGATCTGGTAGATGAAGGCGGCGCGCAGCTCCTCGGGCGTGAGCCGCAATTCGCGCCGGCCGAAACCCTCGCGGTCCGGCAGCGACGGATGCGCGCCGATCTTCTTGCCGTGGCTGATTGCCAGTTCCACGGCGCGGCTCATGGTCATCGGATCGCCCGCATGGAAGCCGCAGGCGATGTTGGCGCAGTCGATGAAGGGCATGATGCCGGCATCGTCGCCGAACCGCCAGTTGCCGTAGCTTTCCGCCATGTCGCAATTCAACGTAACCGTCATCGACCTTGATCCGTCTAGTGTTATAACGATTTAGGCAAATGTGCCCTGCCCCGATTTTACTGTCAATAGGTCCGTCTGGTGTTATAACGATTTTGCTCTGATTGGAGGAGAATCGAACCTTGAATCTCGAAAATGAACCGCCGAGCCGGGCCTCTCAGGAACCCGATCTTTCGCCCGTGTCGCGGGATGTGCTTCATGAGCAGATCTACGAGCGCCTCAAGCGCAACCTGATGATGGGGCGCTTCACGCCGGGACAGAAGCTTCCGCTGCGCGGACTGGCGAAAAGCCTCGGAACCAGCCTGATGCCGGTGCGCGACGCGCTGCAGCGGCTGGAGAGCACGGGCTGCGTTTCCTCGCTGCCCAACCGTACGATGGTCGTGCCGGAATTCAGCTCCAAGGAGCTTCAGGACATCTGCGTGCTGCGCACCGTGCTGGAGGGGGCGACGGCGGAACGCGCCGCTGTGATGCGCACGGAGGCGGAGCTGGAGACGCTCCGGGCCTATGTGGACGACATCTGCCGCGCGGAGCGCACGAACGACATCGACCTTTTCCTGGAGGCGAACTACCATTTCCACATGTTGATCGCCGATATGAGCCGGCTGAGCTTCATCGGATATCTGCTGGAGCCGCTGTGGATGCATATCGGTCCCTCCATCAGGCGGTCAGTGCCGAACCGGGCGCTGTTCGAAAGCGCGGCGCGGAGACACACGGACGTCTATGAAGCCATCGTCGCCCGCGATGTTCAGACAGCGGTGACCGCAATCCAGCGCGACATTCTGGACGGCTACGCGTTCTAGCGGGTTCCGGCGTCATGGCCAGACCTGCGCGAATCTCCGCAATGAGCGGCTGAGCAGGGCCTCGTCCATGCCGCGGCCGAGGAGCACGACGCGGTCGTCCTCCGGCGGCGCGTCATCTTCGGCCGGTTCGGGCAGGATTTCCGGCGGCTGCACGACCTTGCGCACGGATTGCAGCAGCAGGCGTCCCGCCGGGCTCGTCACCACGCCCTTCACCCGCACGATGTCGTCGCCGCGCGCGGCGAGAAGCGCGGACAGCCAGACTGAGAAGCTAGCCCAGCCTCCGCCCTGCGAAACATCCAGCCGGCAGGGGCGGATCGGTTCGCTGGCGGAGGGAAGAACCGGAAGCGCGTAGGGCTCGGCCTCATCTTCGGGCAGTTCATGCCGCACGCCGCGCTCCGCTCCTTCGATCCGCGCACCGGGATTGAGCAGGCGCAAGGTGCTGACCAGCCGCGCCAGGCCGGGCCGAGACGCCTCGCGCGGCTTGGTGACGATGATGGTTTCGCCCGCCTCGATCTGCCGCCGCGCCAGTTCGTCCTCGGCCAATTGCGACGGCGCGTGCAGGGCGTCGACCAGCACGATCACCCGGTCGACGAAAAGCCGCCGCGCCAGCATCGCGTCGCTCGCGAGCGTATTGGCGATCGCGCCGGGATCGGCCAGTCCGCTCGTCTCCAGCAGGAACCGGCCGGCAGCATCCGCCGGCGACGCGTCGCGCTCCGCCAAAAGCCTGCGCAAAGCCGCGAGCAGCGCCGCCCTGCCCTCGCAGCAGGCGCATCCGCCGGCGAGAATCTCGATCCGGCCCGCCTTGCCGAGGAGGAGATTGTCGACGGGCGTTTCGGCGGCCTCGTTGACCAGCAGGCGCGCCGTCCCGAAACGGCCTTCGTGCAACTGGTGGCGCAGCCACGTGCTCTTGCCCGCGCCCAGAAAGCCGCCCACGATGGTGAGCGGAATGCGGCCGTCGGGGCGCGGACCGTCAGTCATCGCCGAGCGCCCGCGCGGAAAGAGGATCGATGGGCGCTCCCGCCATGCGCGCCGCCTCCGCCCAGAGCGTCTCCAGGTCGGGCGTAAGCACGCAAGCCCCGTCCGCAGCCCTCAACTGGAAGCCGGGCGTCGCGCCGTCGTCATGGGCGCTGAGCCTGTAGGGGGCCAGCAGCCGGTTGACATAGGCCAGCCGCATATAGCGCAGCCGCAGCCGGTCGCCCGGCGTCGCGGCCCCGGCGTCGGTCCAATGGCCCGGTCTGGACGGAAAGCCGCAGGCGCTGCACACGGTTCAGACCACCTCCGGCCTTTCGCTTCCCGCGAAGGGATAGCGCTTGCGGAAATCGGCGGCGATCTCCTCGAAGGGAGCCCATTCGACACCCTCATGGCCGCTGATATATTCGATGAGGCGCTCGAGCATCAGCAGCACCTGCGGACGCCCCGACACGTCGGGATGGATGGTGAAGGCGAAGACGGCGTAATCCATTTCGCGATAGACCCAGTCGAACTGGTCGCGCCACAATTGCTCGATGTCGCGCGGGCTGACGAAACCGTGGCTGTTGGGGGCCTTCTTCATGAACATCATCGGCGGCAGGTCGTCGACATACCAGTTGGCCGCGATGTCGACGAGGTCGATCTCCTTGCCGTGCCTCAGCGGATGCATCCATTCGGCCGCCTGCCTGGTGTAATCGATGACGTTCCACTCGTCCCCGACGCGGGCGTAGAAGGGCTGGAAGTCGCGATAGCCCTGGCTGTGGTCGTAACTGAAGCCGTGCTTCAGGAGAAGATCGGCGGTGACCGCCGACATTTCCCACCACGGGGCCACATAGCCGCGCGGAGCCTTGCCGGTCAGCTTCTCGATCAGCTCGATCGACTTGACCAGCACGTCCTCCTCCTGCCGCGGCGTCATCGCGATCGGGTTCTCGTGCAGATAGCCGTGTGCGCCGATCTCGTGGCCGGCGTCCACGATCATCTTCATTTCCTTTGGAAACGTCTCCAGCGAATGGCCCGGGACGAAGAAGGTGGTGCGGAGGTCGTATTTGCGGAAAAGCCGCAGAAGGCGCGGCACGCCCACCTCGGTGGCGAATATGCCGCGCTGGATGTCCGAGGGGCTGTCGCCGCCGCCATAGGACCCGATCCAGCCGGCGACGGAATCGATATCCGTGCCGAACGCGCAGTAGATTTTCTTGCTCATGACTTGCTCCCTGAATCGAATGGACCGACCGAATGGACGAAACCGGCGATCAGAAGCGCCCGACCAGAAGGCCGCCGTCGACCGTGATCACCTGGCCGGTGATATAGCGCGCCTGCGCGGAGGCGAGGAACACCGCCACGTCGGCGACGTCGTCCGCCTCGCCGACCCGGCGCATCGGAATATATTGCGCCGCGGCCTCCAGACCGTCCGGCCCCAGCGAATGGTCGACCGAAAGCGCCTGCGCTGTGCGGATATAGCCGGGCGCGATCCCGTTCACCCGCACGCCCTCCGGCGCAAGCTCCACGGCGAGCGCGCGCACCAGGCCGATCACGCCGGACTTCGCGGCGGAGTAATGCGCGTGCTCGTCCCATCCATAGGCGATGCCCATGATCGAGGACATCGCCACCATGCTGCCCCGTCCGGCCGCCCGCATACTGGGCGCGGCGGCGCGGAACAGGCGCATGACGCCGTTGAGGTCGACGTCGAGCGTGCGCTGCCACCCCTTGTCCGTCATCTCCGCGAAAGGTTCGCGCAGGGCGATGCCGGCGTTGGCGATAACGGCGTGCGGCGCGCCGGAGGCGGCGACAGCCTGCTCGACCACGGCGTTGACGTTCTCGGTGCTGGTGACGTCAAGCCGATGGAACTCGGCGCTTCCGCCGCCGGCCACGATCTCCTCGGCTACGCCGCGCCCCTCATTCTCCAGCACGTCCGTGGCGACGATATGGAAGCCCGCTTTGGCGAAGCCGAGCGCGGTGGCGCGCCCGATGCCGATGCCAGCGCCGGTGATGATGACTGACTGTTTCATGGTTCCGTTCCTCTCGATTTCGTTCCGGCGTCCGCGAGCGGCCGCGTCTTGTTTCCGTGCGGGGCCGAAGCCGGCCCCTTATTTGATCACGCCGATCTTCTTGCGGTCGAGCGACACCAGCACCGCCGCCACCAGGACGAGGCCCTGGGCGATGATCTGCAATTCCGCGCCGATGCCCACAATGACGAGGCCGTTCAGAAGAATATTGATGATGAGCGCGCCGACGATTGTGTTGACGAGGCTGCCTGTGCCGCCGGTAAGCGGCGTGCCGCCGAGCACGACGGCGGCGATGACTGTCAGCTCCATACCGGTTCCGGCGGTCGGCGTCGCCGCGCCGACGCGCGAGGCGAGCACGGTTCCGCCGATGGCCGCCGTGACGCCGGAGATGATGAAGACCAGCAGCTTCACCCGGCTCACGCGCACGCCCGACATGGCGGCGACCTTCTCCTGCCCGCCAACGGCCGCGACGTAGCGTCCGAAAGCGGTGAAGCGGAACAAACAGAACATGACGACGAAGACCACGAGGCCGGGTACGTAGATGCCGGGGGCGACGCCCATCCAGTCCCATTCCGTCGGCGTCATCATGGGCTGTGTACCGGAATAGAGCAGGGTCAGGCCCCGTGCCACCGACAGCATGCCGAGCGTCATGATGAAGGAGGGTATCTTGAGATAGGCGAGGCCAGCGCCGTTGACCGCGCCGGCGAGCGCGCCGACGACCATCGCCGCGAGGAAGCCCGCGGCGGGGCTCACGTCCTGCGCGACATGCGCACCGACCATGCTGGCCAGCGCCGCGACCGAGCCGACCGAAAGGTCGATCGAGCCGGAGGTGATCACCAGCGTCGAGCCGAAAGCGACGATCGCCAGCACCACGGTCTGGACGAAGACGGTCTGGGCGTTGTCGAGCGTCGCGAAACGGTTCGGCGCAGCGGCGCTGAAAATCGCGATAAGCAGGAGCAGCGCCACGAAGGGAATGAACTTGCGCGCGATCTCGCGTCCGCTCCGTCCCATCAGCTTCGATCCGCTGGCGCCAATGGCGTTCTGTGACATGTCGTTATTCCTTCAAACCATGCATGCGACGAGGTCTTCCTCGCTCGGGCTCATATGGGCGTCGAACTGGCCGGTGACCGCGCCGCGCCGCATGATGACGATGTGGTCGCTCATCCCGCGCAGCTCGTTCAATTCGTCGCTGATGAGCAGGATCGCCGTGCCCTGCCCCGCCAGGTCGCGCAGCGTGCGGTAGATGAGCGATTTGGCGCCCACGTCGACGCCGCGCGTCGGGTTTTGCAGCACGAGAAGGCGCGGCCGGCGCAGCATCCATTTTCCGAGCACGACCTTCTGCCGGTTGCCGCCGCTGAGATTGGCGGGAAGATCGGCCGGACCGCGGCAGGCGATCGCCAGTTGCTCGATGATGCGGCTCGACTGGAGCGCGTCGTCGCGCCGCGAGGTGACGCCCCATTTCGACCGCATCGGCAAGGTCGGCAGGGCGATATTGTCCTGGATGGCGGCCTGGAGCAGAAGGTCGTTCGCCTCGCGGTCGCCGGAGACGAAGCCGACGCCGCTGTCGATCGCCTCGCGCGCGCTTTGCGGCGCGTAAGCCTCGCCGGACAGCATCATTGCGCCGCCCGTCACCCGCGCCACGCCGAAGATCGCATGGGCGACGTCCTCGCAGCCGCAGCCGACCAGCCCGCCCAGGCCGACGATCTCGCCGGCGCGCACCTCGATGCTGAAGCCGCGCACCACGCCGCCCGTATCGACACCGGAGAGGCTCAGCACCGGCTGTCCGTCCTGCGCGTAAGGCGCGCGGGCATCGTCGTGATAGAGTTCGCTGATCAGCGAGCGGCCCACCATCAGCGTCTGGAGCTGGCTTTCGTCGAGATCGGCCGTCGGCAGCGTCCGCACATGGCGGCCGTCCTTGAGCACGGTCACGCTCTGGCAGAGATCGAAGGTCTCCTCGAGATAATGAGAGATGAACAGGATCGTAACGCCCTCGGCGGCGACTTCGCGCAGCACCTTCGACATGCGGATCACGCCCTGCTTGGTGAGGCTCGCGGACATTTCGTCGACGACGAGGACGCGCGGCCCGAAGGCCAGAGCGCGGGCCAGTTCGACGAATTTCTGTGATTCCAGATCGAGATCCCCGGCGCGAACGTCCGGGGACACGTTCACGCCCACCCGCTCCAGCGCCTCACGCGCCAGGCGGTCGCGCCGCCAGCCGTTGAGAACGCCGAGCCGGGTGTAGAGCCGCTCGCGCCCCAGAAACAGATTGTCGGCGACGGTCAGGCCCGGAACCAGGCCCGGTTCCTGCAGCACGATCTCCACCCCGGCGGCGCGGGCGCCGGCGAGCGTCGCCGGCGCATAAGGCTCGCCGTCGAGCTCCATCGAGCCTTTGCTCGGATCGACCAGCCCGCAGACGATCTTGACCAACGTCGACTTGCCGGCGCCGTTCTCGCCAGCGAGCGCATGGATCTCGCCCCGGCGGAAGACAACGTCCTCGCCTCCCGCCAGATCGAGCACCGTGGCGGCGTCATAGGTCTTGCGTATATCCCTGAGCGCCAGCCGCGCAGCGTGAGACATTATCGTCTCTCCTTTCTTGCGGATCCGGGCGATCCCGCCATGCGGCACGGACCGCCCGCCACTGTCACTGGATCGCGATCTTGAAGTCGTCCGTGGATGCGTTCGGATTGTAGGTCACCGACATCTTCTTGACGTCATAGGGCGGCATGCCGGAGCCGAACTGCTCGATATATTTGTCGACATTGTCCTTGGTGACGAGAAGATAGTCCATCACGACGTAAGGATTCTTCGGCTTGTGGCCGTTGAGATAGTCGAAGGCCATGATGTAGGTGAAACCGCCATCGACGAACTGGCCACCGGAATCCGCCAGGATGTCGCCGGCCTTGATCGCCTGTGCGCCGTCGGCCTCGGCGTCGAAGCCGGTGACGTGCACCTTTCCGGTGAGGTTGGCCTGCTTCAACGCCGCCGCGGCGCCGATGGCCGCGCCGTCGTCATAGTTCCAGATGCCGTCGAAGCCTGGGCCGGGATAGGCCGAAAGATAGTTTTCCGTCGCCTTGATCCCGTCCTCGCGTAGCTCGACGCCGTACTGGACCTGGAGCACCTTGAAGTCGGGATGCTTGCTGGCGAATTCCTGGAGGCCGCCCAGCCGATCCTCGGCGATGGAACTGCCCTTGGTGCCGGTGGTGGCGACGATCTTGCGCGCACCGGCGTCGTAGAGCGCCTTGGCCGTCGCCAACGCGCCCCGATGGCTGTCGGCGCCGACGAAGCCGATATATTGCGGATATTTCTGCGGGTCCGGCTTGAAGCCCGGCGTACGCTCGGCGAAGAAGATCGGGATCTTGGCGCGGTCGGCCGCCTTGATGAGGGCGGGCGCCACGGCCGTCGTCACCGGCGCGGTGATGATCGCATCGACCTTGAGGGATGCGAAATTGTCCATGATCTGCAACTGTTTGGCTTCGTCCTGGCTGGCGTCCTCAACGACGAGCTTGCCGCCAAGTTGGTCTGCCACGTGCTTGGCGAAGTCGACTTCCTGCTTCCAGAAGGGATTGGCCAGCACCGGTACGGCGAAACCGATGACGACCTTTTTCGCCGGCTCCGAGGCCGAAGCATACTGAATGCCGCCCAGAATACTCGAACTGACCAAAATGAAACCAATGGCCGTGGTGATGCGACGCTTGTGCATGATGTCCTCTCATTCGCGCTCGCCTTGTTCCCGTCGGCGATTGTTGAACTTGATATGCAAACGGTTGCGCAATCGTTTGCATACCGTTAGAATAAGAGTCCGACGATCGCTGTCAAGGCCCTCTTTCGCCAATTCCGCTGCCCCCGGATCGGCGCCTGCGGCGCCAGGACGCCGGTCCCGCGGCGGCGAAAGCCTCTAACCTGTTGGGCGACAAATGATTTGCAGTTTCGATCTGGACCTATTGATACGGGCGAAAAGCCAAAGCATTTTTGAGGCCGCGACAGGCGAAGACCATGCGCGGGCCGGGAGGAATGCCCCGTCGCGAGACGGCCGGAAACAGGCGAGGGAGAGGGTCTGATGACGATCGACAAGGTCGACAACAAGGGCAAATACAAGGACGCGCGGCCGACGATGCGGTCGATCGCCGAGATGGCGAAGGTCAACGTCTCCACCGTGTCGCGCGTGCTACGCCAGCGGCCGGCGGAGACGGATAGCGAGGCCGCCCAGCATATAAGGCGGCTGGCGGAGGAACTGGGCTACCGCCCCGACGCATGGGCGGCGAGCCTGCGCAGCCGCCGCACCAACGCGCTGGGCGTGGTGGTCACCCGGCTGACCGACGTGGTCATGGCCTCGGTCTACGAATCGATCGAGGAATATGCGCAGGCGCGCGGCTATCTCGCCATCGGCGGCTCGTCGCGCGACGATCCCGAGGAGCAAAGGCGCAGGATCGAGCATTATCTCGACCGCCGGGTGGACGGGCTCCTGATCGGCGACGCCCATCTCCACGCGCCCTTCCTCGACGAGCTTAGCGCTCGCGAGGTGCCCTTCATCCTGTTCAACCGCTCCTCGGGCGACCATCCGTCGGTGACGTGGGACGACGAATTGGGCGGCGCGATCGTGGCGCGGCATTTCATGGATCTCGGCCATGAGCACATCGCCATCGTCAACGGGCCTCCGCATGCGAGCTCCGGCACGGTGCGCGCGCGGGGCTTCGTCGACGCGCTGGCCAAGGAAGGGATCGTCCTGCCGCCGGAAATGATCATCAACGCCGGCTTCGACGCCGCGGCCGGCCGCCGCGCCGCCAAGGAATTGCTGGCGATGCGCCCGCATCCGACCGCGATCTTCGCCGTCAACGACTATTCCGCCATCGGCGTCATGGGCGTCATCCGCGACGCGGGACTCGAGGTCGGCAAGGACATAGCGGTGGTCGGCTACAACGATATCACCATCGCCAACGACCTCGTGGTGCCGCTTTCGAGCGTGCGGGTGCCCATCGACGTGATGGGCCGCACGGCGGTGGAGATGATCGTCGCGCGCATGAACGGCGAGCCCGTCGGCTCGCGAAGGCTCACTCCTTACCTTGTCGTGCGCGACTCGTCCCGAAACCGCCCCGACAGGACGTCCTGAGGGCCATGGATCACATCGGCGCCGACGACGGCGCCGACGACATCTTCATCCTGAACAATCCGGATTATCGACGAGGCTGCTGAATGCGCAAAATCTGCCTGATCACGACCGGAGGCACCATCGCTTCCCGGAAAGAGCCTGACAGCGGTCATGTGACCGCCAATCTCGACGGCGCGGAATTGCGCCGCATGCTGCCGCAGGCGCTGGAGGGCGTCGAGGTCACGGTCGACGAGTTCTGCAAGGTCGGCAGCTACGCCATGGACCTGCCGCTCAGCTTCGCGCTCGCCCGGCATATCGCGCAGCGGCTGGACGAGGGCTTCGACGGCGTCGTGGTCACCCACGGCACGGACACGATGGAGGAAAGCGTGTTCATGGCCGACCTCGTCGTGCCGTCGGACAAGCCGGTGGTGTTCACCGGCGCGCAGCACGCCGCCGACGAGCCGAGCCCCGACGGGCCGCAGAACCTGATGGATTCGCTGCGCCTCGCCGCCTCCGATGCCGCCCGCGGCCTCGGCGCGGTGATCTGCTTCGACCACGAGTTCCACGCGGCGCGGGACGTCACCAAGTCGCACACATCCCGCACCGACACGTTTCTTTCGGCGGAGCACGGCAAGCTCGGCGACGTCGACGGCGAGCGGATCGTCGTTCACCGCAAGCCGGTGCTGCGGCGGACCTATCCGGTCGATCGGGTCGCCGCGGACATCGAACTGGTCAAGCTCACCATCGGGGCCACCGACCGCTATATCCGCTTCGCCGCCGAAACCGGCGCCAAGGCGGTGGTGCTCGAGGGTTTCGGGCGCGGCAACGCCACCCCGGCCGTCACCTCCGCCGCCTCCGACATCGTGGAGATGGGCGTTCCCGTCATCATGACCAGCCGCTGCCAGCGCGGCCGCGTCAAGCCGATCTACGGCAATGGCGGCGGCAAGACATTAGCGGAGAGAGGCATTGTTTTCGCAGGTGATCTCAGTGGTCCAAAGGCGCGTGTCTTGTTATCAGTTCTATTGGGATTGGAGCTTACCTGTGACCAGATACGTGTCGAGATGGAGTATCTAGGTGGGTGATTACAGCGATTCATGATTACGACAGCGCGGGCAGAATAAATAACCCCGATAGTCGATCACATTTACTGAAAATAGACCGGGAGCACTCAAGAAGTTTTTATCGTTTCTGTATCGCGATTATCATTAGCGCTTGTGGACAAAGGGTATGCATAGTTTGACAGCAGCGATTGCGACGAAGCCGAGGTAGGATTGCCTGGTCTTGTCGTAACGGGTGGCGATCCGCCGCCAGTTCTTGAGCTTGTTGAAGAGGCGCTCGATCTGGTTTCGCCATTTGTATTTGGCTTTGTCGTGCGCGATCGGCTCCCTCCTATTGCTTTTTGAAGGGATGACGGCCTCGACCTCGGCGCTGGCGATCTCGTCGCGAATGGCCTCGGCATCGTAGCCCTTGTCGGCGAGAAAAACCTCGATCCGATCGGTGATCATCCGGAACAAAGGTGCAAAGCCTCGTGTGTCGTGCGTTTGCCCAGGCGTCAGGATGAAGCCGAGCGGACGGCCTTTGGCGTCGCATCGGGCATGGAGCTTGGTGGTGAAGCCGCCGCGCGTGAGGTTGAGCGTCGGTTGTCCTGGGCGGGACGACATCCTCGCCCTCGCTCTGCTGGCAGAAGCGGGCCGATCACCGCTCATTCATCGTCCGCCAAACCAATCCGTTCGCCCAAGACTACTCCCAAATGAAAGCCTTGATTCAAAATCAGATTCCCAAGTCAAGCTTTGTCCACGTGCGCTAATCAAGCGCTGGAAATCCCGCCAAAAAGCGTTGGTATGTCGAGGGGCCTGAACCCGTAATGTTTGATCCAGCGCACATCAGCATCAAAGAAAGCCCGGAGATCCGGCATGCCGTATTTTAGCATAGCGATCCGGTCGATGCCCATGCCCCAGGCGAAACCTTGATAGACGTCTGGGTCCAGGCCGCAATTGCGCAGGACGTTCGGATGCACCATCCCGCATCCCAAGATTTCCATCCACTTTTTGCCTTCGCCGATGCGAAGTTCTCCGCCCTCCATGGAGCAGAGAATGTCGGCCTCAAGAGATGGCTCTGTAAAAGGAAAGAAGGATGGCCGAAACCTCATCTTGAGTTCGTCGATCTCAAAGAAGGCTCTGAGAAAGCCGTCGAGCACCCATTTCAGATGCCCCATATGAGATGACTTGTCGATGACGAGCCCTTCGACCTGGTGGAACATCGGGGTATGGGTCCGGTCGGAATCGTTTCGATAGGTCCGCCCCGGTATGATGACGCGGATTGGAGGCGCGACCGATTTCATCGTCCGGATCTGCACCGGAGATGTGTGGGTTCGAAGGACTTTTCGTTCGCCGTTCTCGTCCGTAGGCAAGAAAAAGGTGTCGTGCATTTCTCGCGCCGGATGGCCGGTGGAAAAATTCAGGGCAGTGAAGTTGTAATAGTCACTCTCGATGTCCGGCCCCTCTGCCACCGAAAACCCCATGTCCGCGAAGATGGCCGTTATTTCGTCGATGACCTGCGAAATGGGGTGAATCCTTCCCGTCTCCACCGGTGTTGCCCTCACAGGCAATGTGACGTCCAGCGTCTCGCGCGCAAGTCTCTCCGTCTGCGCGGCAACAACAAGCTGGCGCTTCCGTCCGACCAGTGCGGTCTGCACCGCGTCGCGGAGCGAATTGATCTCGGAGCCACGGAAGCGACGTTCCTCGATCGAAAGCTGGCCGAGCTTCTTCAGCAGGTTCGTGACAATACCCTGTTTTCCCAAAGCTTCGAGCCGGATACTCTCCAAGCTTGCTTCGTCGTCTGCCTGTGAGATGCGGCGAAGATAAGAATCCAAAAGTTCCTTCATCGACTATCTCATCACCGCGTTCTTCGATGCGGTGCTCTGCGGAACGGAGGCTAGTTCTTGTAGCGTTATTGGCTTGACAGGCATTCGAAGCCTGAAATAGCCGACCTCTTCGACCGGGACGTTGCGCTCTTCGGCAATCAGCTCGATGACCGAGGGTCCGCACATACGGCCCTGGCATGGCCCCATACCGGTGCGCAGATATGCCTTGAGCTGGTTCGGACCGAGAACGGCCAGTTTCTGAATGGTCTCGCGAACCTGTCCGGCGGTGACTTCCTCGCAGCGGCATATGATCGTCGAGGGATCGGTCGGACACATCAAGCGCGATGCGGGTCGATAGAGCGCTTCGATAAATTTCCGGCCGGCGCCAAGACGCTTTGCCTCTTTTACCAGCGAGTCCAGCATTGCGGACGCCGTGCGGGCATCGACTTTATCGAGTGCCTGGGCCGCCGCCACCGCGGCTATCCGACCACTGACGGCCGCGCTTGTCGCACCGGCTATACCGCCGGCATCGCCAGCAATAGCGATGCCGGGCACCGAAGACTGGAACAGATCGTCGATGACAGGGACCCAGGCATGCATACCCTCATCCCATCGATGAGCGCAACCCAGTGCATTCGACATGTTGATGGCTGGAATGACCCCCTGATGCAGAAGGACATGGTCGCATTCGAGCACCTGTTCTTTGGCACCGGCCAGGAACGAGATCCGCTCCACCTTGTCTGTTCCACCGATGCGCAGGTTGCTGACCGAATTCACGATCGGTAGCGAAAACTTACCTTTGACCCAGAGTTTGAGCCCATACAGGCTGTAGGACGAGAACAAGAATTCGGGAAGATGTGGCAATGCGCTGCGGGCATTTCCCTTCGCCGTCGTATCGAGGACGCCGACAATGTTCGCGCCTGCCCTCTTGAGCTGGTCTGCCAACAGTAACAGCAAGGGACCACTCCCTGCCAGGACCGTTCGACCCGCAGGCACCAAGCCAGATGTCTTCAGCATGATCTGAGCAGCGCCGGCCGTCATTACTCCCGGAAGCGTCCAGCCAGGCACCGGAAACGGACGCTCCAGTGCGCCGGTCGCAAGGAGTAGCCGGCGGGCGTGGATCAGACGCGTCTTGCCGCCTTTCGACATGCCAATGTCGAAGGTTGCAGGCTTGGCGACAGCCCCTGCATCATCCCTCGTCTGTTCCGCCGACCAGACGGTCGTCTGCGGGGTATAGTCGCAGTTCGATGCCTGCAGGGCCCGAGCGAGTTCGGTCCCCTGCCAATATGCCTTTCCGAGAATGTCCTTTTTCGCGACCGGACTGTTGGTAATGCCGCGGTAGATCTGGCCGCCCGGCGCCGGGTTCTCGTCGGCGACGACAACCTTCAGACCAAGCTTGGCGGCCTTAGCTGCTCCGGCGAGACCTGCCGGTCCCGCACCGACGATCACGAGATCATACTCGTCGGAGAGCGCGTCCAGTTGATCCAGCTTATTCATAAGAATTCTCCAGAGCATCGATCGAACGGGGCCCGTGCTGCGTCTCGATCACCATTCCATCCATCACCGGGGTAAGGCAGCCTTGCTTGTTTCCAATTCCGTCGATGACCACGAGACATTCGAAACACACACCCATCATGCAATACGGACCCCGAGCAGCATTCGAGATCGGTGTTTCGCGCTGCCTGATGATACCGTTGGCGAGAAGCGCGGCTGCGACGGTGTCGCCACGCCGTGCGGTCAAGGGACGCCCGTCGAAGGTAAATTTCACAGGGGTACCGGCGCGTACGGCGCCTTCCTTCTTCACGATAGCGGAACGGTCACGAATTGGTGTGAACATGGAACCTCTTTGGAGTGAATGCAGCAAGGAGTTCGGGAAGGCGGCCCGATCGCGCCAGAACAGACGCCAAGGTCATCGCGTGAACCCCGGCGAGCGTGACCCCGGAATGACAGCTTGTCACGAAGGCCGGCGGACCAGACAGCGTCTGGTCGTAGATCGGAAAGCCGTCCGGGCTCATGACCCGAAGTGCAGACCAGGTCCGAACCACATTCAAATGTGCCAGGCGCGGAAACATCTGGATCGCCCTGTCTGCCATGACAGACAGCACGCCCGTCCCCGTGATATTTTCAAAGCCTGCCTCTTCCTTGCTGTCACCGATCAGAACACCGCCCTCGTTGGTTTGACGGATCGTCACCATTGGATTGTGCAGGAACGGGGCGGTTTTTTCCGTGACGATGAGCTGTCCACGGCTGGGCTTCACCGGTGCTTCGAGACCAAGCATCGGCGCCAGCCTGACATTGCCGAGCCCCGCGGCAAGGATGAGCTTGCCGGTCCGGATTTCGCCCCATTGGCCCTTGACGCGGAAGCCGTCGATCTCCCGCGTGATGGTGTCCACCGTGTGGGCGGTTCGATACTCACCACCCTTCTGGTTGAGATAACTATGCAACGCCCTCATGAGCAGCAGCGGATTGGCATGACCGTCGAGCGGACTGTAGACCGCGCCGACAACCTTCGGCCCGATCGCCGGCAAGCGTCGCTTGACTTCGTTGTGGTCGAGGATTTCGTAAGGGAAATGCGGCGTGTCGGGTTGGTTGTGAAATGCGACCAGCTTGCTGAGTCGTGCGTCGACTTCTTTTTGCGACAGACAGAGCGTGAAGCCGCCGGGCTGGGTATGGCCGACATCGATGCCCGTCTCGTCGAGCAGCACCTTTGAAAGCTGGTGCCAGTCCTTGGCCGATTTCTGGGTCCAGGCGGAATAGGCCGGCAATGTAAGACCCTTGGACTGAACCCAGACAAGAGCGAAATTCCCGCGTGACGCCCTGAAGGCCACATCGCCCTCGTCCAGAAGCGCTACGCGCTCACCGGCACGCGCAAGACCGAAGGCAAGCGACGCACCGACGATACCCCCGCCGATAACGACCGTATCCGGCTCATTTAGCTTGTACTTTGTCACAATGTTCTATCCGCCTGCTGCTGTCCGATCGCTAACGAGGATCAGATCTGAGAATGGTCTAGCGACCGGAAAACATGTGAACAATGCGCTCCTGTGTATCGGTCTATGCATTCGACTTATAGCCTGTCAGATGCCAAGATATGCTCGACAGACTGCGCCACCGCGAGCAGATCGGCGTCCCTGTCATGCGCGCCAACCAGCATCAGTCCGACCGGCGCATCGCCGGGGCGATGGATGGGAAGCGTGATAGCCGGGCGATCGAGGAAATTCGCCAGATTGCAGTTTCGCAGGATAAGGGAACTCACAGCCTCGAAGGCGGCAGGCGTCTGTACGTCCGCAATCGGTGGCGCGTCGACGGGACAGGTCGGCATCAATATCGCGTCGAAGGGCCGGGTCGTCTCACGGGCACTTTTCTGGATATCTTTCCTGGCGCGCAGGGCTTCGATATAATCGGAAGCCCTGACGTCCCTCCCCTTGAGGAGACGTGCAAGAAAGATGGGATCCAGAAGATCGGGGCTCTCTTCGACAAGGCGCTTATGAATGGAATAGGCTTCCGGCGGCGAGATTCCGCCACCGCCGGTGACTGCACGTATACGTGCGATCTCCGGCATGGCAAAGTCGATGATCGGAATACCAGCTTGCGAAAGAGTCCTCAAGGCGGAGACAAACGCTTCGGACACCGCGGGGGAAAGGCGTTCCAGAGGCTCGCCTGTAACGACACCCAGCCTGAGCGGCGCTCTTGCCGGACCGGCGTCGAGATCAAGCCGGGCCGCCCCCGACAGGGCCTTGTCCAATGCCGTGCAGCACAAGACCGAACGTCCCATGGGACCTGCCGTGTCCAGGCTGTAGGACCGCGGGAACACGCCTTTCAGCGATACACGACCGGCGGTGGGCTTGAAGCCGGTCAGCCCGCAAAGCGCTGCGGGCGCCCGGATCGATCCGCCCGTATCCGATGCCAAGGCCGCGGCTGCCATTCCATCGGAGACCGAAACTGCCGATCCCGACGAGGACCCTCCTGCAATTCTTTGTGTTGCCCGATCCCAGGGGTTGAGCGGCGTACCAAAATGCCTGTTGAGACCGATGCCTGAAAAGGCAAACTCGGACATCGTGGTGCGGCCGATCAGGATGGCGCCAGCCCTGCGGAGGGCTGTGACTGCGGCCGCATCGGCAGCCGCAGCCGGCTCGTCCTCCCTCGCGATGGAACCGGCACGCGTGATTTCCCCGGCGATATCAAAGACATCCTTCACGGAAATCGGGATACCGCAGAGTACCGCGTCACTGTCGCGCCAGAGCTGGAACTTGTCGATGTGGTCGGCGGTCGCCCGCGCCCGACTTTTCCAGACGGTGATGAAGGTGCGCGATCCTTCGCCAACGGGATCTTCTATACGCTCCAGCGCTTCTTCCACAAGCTTTCGACTGGTAACGGCGCCTGCGCGCAGGTCGCGTGCCAGATCAAGGATAGGTTTCACAATATACCTCATGCCTCTGGCGCCCTGGATAGGGAGGCGACCTCCGGATTCCGAAACCTTGTCGTGTTGCTAATGAAGGATCTGGGACAAGAACAGTTTCGAGCGTTCGTGCGTCGGATGGGCAAAGAAGGCCTCAGGCTTGCCTTGCTCGATGATTTCGCCCCTGTCCATGAAGATCACGCGGTCGGCGACCTGGCGCGCGAACCCCATCTCATGGGTCACACAGATCATGGTCATACCGTCCTTGGCAAGGGACGTCATCGTATCGAGGACCTCCTTCACCATTTCCGGATCGAGAGCCGAAGTCGGCTCATCGAAAAGCATGACCTTCGGGTTCATGCACAGGCTTCGGGCGATCGCCACCCGCTGCTGCTGGCCACCCGAAAGCTGGCGGGGATATTTATGCGCCTGCTCGGGTATACGAACGCGTCTCAAATACTCCATCGCAGTTTCTTCGGCCTCGCGGCGGGAAACCTTTCGCACCCATTTCGGAGCCAGCATGCAGTTTTGCAGGACAGTCAGATGCGGGAACAAATTGAAGTGCTGGAAGACCATTCCCACTTCCCGGCGCACATGGTCAATGTGCGCCATCTTTTCGGTCAATTCGACGCCGTTGACCAGGAGAGCGCCTTGTTGGTGGGCCTCAAGTCTGTTGACGCAGCGGATCAACGTCGATTTTCCGGAGCCCGATGGACCACAGATAACGATCTTCTCGCCTTGCGAGACCTGCAGGTTGATACTCTTCAGCACCTGGAAGGCGCCGTACCACTTGGAGACGTCATTAAACGATACTGCAACATGAGGCTCGCTGGATTGCATGGATTCAACCTCCTTTCGCGGACAGATGAAGGCGCCGCTCGATCACTTTCACGATTGCGCTGCAGCACACGGCCAGCGCCAAGAAAATCGCACCGACAACTGCCATCGGCTCCGTATAGCGAAACGTATCAGAGGCGATCTCGAGCGCGATCGAAAGCATTTCGGGAACCGCGATGATGGCGAGGTAAGGCGTTGCCTTGAGAAGCGACACAAAGTAATTGCCCATCGGCGCCGCGACATTACGGAACATCTGAGGCAGCACGATGAACCAGATCATGTGAAACCTCGACAGGCCGAGTGCTCTGGCCGCCTCGAACTGGCCGGCAGGAATAGCGTCGATGCCGCCTTTGAAGACCTCGGCAAGATAGCCGCTGTAATAGAGGCTGAGCGCGATGACGCCGACGACCGATCCCGGCAGTGTAATTCCATATTCGGGAAGCACGAAGAACATGAAATAGATTTGCACCAGAAGCGGCGTCGATCTGAGAAAGTCGATGAAGAAGCGCATCACATAGCTGGCAAGCCTGTTCGACCGGCGGGTAATCTCCCAAAACAAGCCGAGACAGGTGGAGCCGAGACACCCTGCGACGGTCACTATCACGGTCGTCCCAAAGACGTTCAGTATCCGCGGCAGAATGGATATGGCGAAGCTTACGTCAAAACTCATGCGGTGTACCTCCGCCATTGTTGACCTTCCGCTCGAGGATGCGCCCCAGAATGGTTGCGGGATAACAAATGACGAAATAGGCGAGGAGCAGCGCGGTATAGATCTTTGCCGGTTCAAATTGAATCTGCGCTAGCGATTTTGCAAGGAATGTCATATCCGCAAGCGTGACCAGCGAGACAAGCGAGGTGCCTTTTACCAATTGGATGAACTGATTGATGAAGGTCGGCATCATGGCGGCCAATGCCTGCGGCAATTCGATGAGCACGAGAATTTTCAGGCGCAGGAACCCAAGTGCATAGCCCGCCTCGACTTGTCCGCGATCGAGTGACTGAAGGGCAGCACGGATGGCCTGGCTTCCATAGC
Source organism: Rhizobiales bacterium 63-22 (assembly GCA_001898995.1). Classification (GTDB taxonomy): domain Bacteria; phylum Pseudomonadota; class Alphaproteobacteria; order Rhizobiales; family Rhizobiaceae; genus Brucella. Next base: position 27,502 of record MKVZ01000012.1, read on the forward strand.
CGCCGATATTCAGTCCCAAGACCATGGCGCCCACCGTCATCGCCGAAAGATGCACACCAAAGCTCGGTAGTGAGAAATAGAAGCCATAGATCAGGATGACAACGGGTGAGCTTCTCCAGAACTCAATGATGCAGGTGACGACCAGCCGGATAAACCCTCTGGAGAAATGCTGTGCGATGCCGAACACGAAGGCGAAAGGCACCGCGTATAGCATGCCGTACAACGTCACCTCGAAGGTGACGTTGAGCCCAGCGGATATTCCGACAAGAATGTCGAAAAAGCTCATTTCTTCGGCTCCGGCGCCGCGCAGAGTTCCGCCGCCGTCTTGTTGGGCGGGAAATTCTCTTCCGAGAAGCCGTTTGCAAGGATAATCTTGTTCAATTCGCCGCTGGCTTTTAACTTTGCGAGTTGTTCGTTGTAGAGATCACGCAGGCCGGTATCCTGCGGGCGAAAAGCGATGGCCGTATACAAGGCGACTTCGTTGCCCTGCGCGTCCTTCAAACCGCGGAACGGGTGGGCGCGTTCGAAGCCCTTCATGTTGGGATCCTGCAACGTCGCAACAATCGTGCCGGCCGACATCACGACGGCATCCACTCGTTTGGAAACAAGCGCGGAAATGGCGGACTCGTCATCCTGGTAGAGCTGCATCTGACTCTCTGGAACGCCTGCCGTTATGGCATGGCCCGCATTGGCGGAGCCGCGTGCACCGGCCAGCCTGATATCAGGATTGTTCTTGATGTCTTCGAAGCTGTGAATGTTTTTTGGATTCCCGGCCGCTACCATCAGACCGTCGCCGCTTGTAAGATCGGGTTCGCTGAAAATGACCGCATTACAGCGCGCCGGGGTAATCGCGACCCCGGCGGCGGTCATATCAAACCGGTCCGCCAACAGACCTGGAATCATCGTACTGAATTCGCCGATGACAAAATTGAATTTCGTTATGCCCAGGGGAGCGAGTGCCGCCTTGATAATCGAAGGCTCGAGGCCAGCGACGTTTCCATTGGCATCGCGGTAACCCCAGGGGACGCGATTGTGAATCCCGATCGTCACGGTCTTGGAGGCGAGAATCTTCTCTTTCGTGGTTTCTGCACAGGACGGCGTGCTCACCATCGAAAACGCCACGGCCCCCAGTATGCAGAGGGAGGTTAAACTGCGGATATGCTTCATGATGGAACCCCTTTTATTATGATGCCGCAGTCATGGCCGGTTTGAAATGAGCCCATGACAACGGACGAAACCATAAAGGCTAATCAAGGGAAGGCAATTGATCGGTACTAAACACTCGATAAATTCAAGTTATGCGTTGGGGACCTAAAACGCTCAAATCACATGCCGCAAGCTTTTGGCGCCGGTCGGCGGCAACATCCTCGCTCTCATCAGGGCTGACGCCATCGCGTTGACGATCTGTGATCTTTGGACGTCTGGCCGGAAGAGAAGATGGGACTTGAAGTAAATCTCTGCGTTGAAAGGTCTTACTTCAAGCCCTCGTTCGACAAATCCGTCGGCCGCTATCGGATTGGCAATGCCGATGCCGGCACCTTCGAGAGCCAGAGCACAGATGGTCGCTGAATTCGGCGTCTCGACCAGAATGCGCGGAACCGTATCATGTTCCCGAAAAACGGCATCGATATCTTCACGTGTGCGATCGCCGGAGGATAATGCGATAAATGGCTCCCGGTGAAGGTATTCGGGTCGGATTGAAGACTGGGATGTCAGGGGATGCCAGGGAGGCAGCACGCAGATCGCCTTGAAATTCGCGAAACGTCTGTGATCCACGCCGGAGAGATCGATCTCGTCTGCCGCAAGGCCGATATCGAACTGCCCGCGCGCGACCAAATCTTTCACATTGGCCGATGAATCGGTGTGTAATGTGACAGCGACATCTCCGTACATCTCCTGGAAGAGCCGGATGGCCCGCGGTACCAGGGTTGCGCCCATCGCGGCAAGACTGGCGACTCTGATGTGGCCGGAACCAAAATCACGAATCTTCAGCGAGGCGACTTTCAGGCGGTCCATCGCCAGAAAGGCGGTCGCGACTTCTTCCGAAAACAGTTTGCCTTCGGGCGTGATGACCAAACGCCCCCTGACACGATCAAATAGCTGAAAACCGATCGATGCCTCCAGTTCACTGATCGAACGGCTTACGGCCGGTTGCGAAATATCCAGGAGTTCAGAGGCCCGTGACGCCGAACCCCCGGTGATGACGGCGCGGAATATCTCCAACTGTCGATAGTTCATGACGCTTTCTCTCCAACAGACGCTCCCAGTGTTCCTAAGACTGAAGAGCCAGAAATCCTATAAACAGAATGCATGGAGCAAGAACAAACGGTCAATTGAAATCATACCCTGAAGTAGGCTCTTAGAGTACATGTTCGAAGGATCTCTCTCATGTACGATCACACCCAATGCGCACATCATCCGGCCGTCTCTCACGAAGGTTTTGAAAGCCTCGGGGTGGCCACCTATCGCGCATCGACGATCGTATTTGACAGTCTGCAAGCTTATACGGGCAGGCATGAGCTTGGTCGCAGCGGCTATAGTTATGGTCTCTACGGCACTCCAACGAGCAGAACATTGGAGGCGCAAATCACCGGGCTGCACGCAGGCCATGCGACCCTCCTGTTTCCGTCTGGGCACGCGGCGATCGCCGGGGTCATGTTGTCAATGCTCAAACCGGGCGACAAGGTCCTCGTTCCAAGCAGCGTCTACCCGCCGGTTATCGCCTTCTGCCAGTCCATTCTGTCAGGCATGGGCGTGACGCATGCCATCTATAATCCTATGATCGGATCCGGCATTGAGCAATTGATCGATGACGATACGAAACTTGTATGGATTGAAAGCCCCGGCTCGACCACGCTTGAAGTTCAGGACATGCCGATCATCGCCGAGATCGCGCACCGGAAAGGCGCGTTGGTCGGATGCGACAATACCTGGGCATCACCGCTCTTGTGCAAGCCGCTCGCGCTCGGCGCTGACTTCGTTGTCGAAGCCCTGACGAAATATGCGGGCGGCCATTCTGATGTCCTGCTCGGATCAGTGACGGTCGCAACAGAAGATCACGCCGAAAGCCTCTTTTCCTGGCTTAAAGCCATGGGCATTGGAGTCTCGCCCGATGACTGCTCCCTGGTCCTGCGCGGACTTGAGACGATGGGTATCCGGATCGCCCATGTTGGCCGGATCGCCCTGTCGATCGCCCGGCGTATCGGGCTTTCGCCGGCCGTCGAAACCGTCCTGCATCCCGAGCTCAAGAACCATCCGGGCCATTGGCAATTTCGCCGCGACTTCAAAGGACCGAGTGGTTTGTTCAGCATCCGGCTCACGCCCCAATCTGTGCCTTTTCTAGCCAGTTCGCTTGATCAGATGAAATACTTCGCAATCGGCGCCTCTTGGGGCGGGACCCGGAGCCTGATTGCGCCAATCACATTGCTGTCGAGGAACAACGAACAGATCTGCGAAAGCACCTATTTGCGAATCAGTATCGGATTGGAGGACCCAGATGACCTCTGGGATGACCTTAACACAATCCTCTACGAGCTGGAGAAAAAAACACGCCAGGCAGCGCCTGCATGATCCATGAAAGGAAACCGACCATGCCCGTGACACGCCACATTCAAACCCCGATCATGAACCGACTCGTCGAAGCTGGAGGCCTTGTCTTCATCGGCGGCACCACCGCCGACGATAAGGGCGCAGATATCACCGGCCAGACCGAGCAGATCCTGGCCAAGCTCGACGATTTCCTTGCCCAGATTGGAAGCGATCGTTCTCACGTCGTTCAGGCAGCGATCTATATGACCGACCTATCAATGAAGGCAGACCTTAACGCAGTCTGGACGAAATATTTCGAACCACAGAATCTGCCCGCGCGCGCTGCCGTCGGCGTCGCCCTGGCCACCGGAACGCTTGTAGAAATCACCTTCGTCGTTGCCAGGATCTAACAACGGCAGAGCGAGAAGGATCATCCCCGCTGCTTCAAGTGAAGATACATCAAGATGTCGGAAATAGCGACCAACGGCGGCAAGCAGATTTTGTTTCGGCACCCAGATAAAGCCATGACATCAGAAACCGAAAATACCTATGGAACATGGCACCGGAACTCTACGGGCGAGGTCGCTATGGCCGACATTCACACGCCATATTGGCAGCATTTCATTGAAGTCCTTCCCGAAAAAGACCTCACTGACCGCACTGTCCTGGACTTTGGTTGCAACCGCGGCGGATTTCTCCGACTGCTTTACGACACCCGCCCCTTTCGTCAGGGGCTCGGGCTCGACATCGCTTCGCAATCGATCGCAGAGGCAAAAAAGGCTGCGGGCGACCGGCCGCTGAGCTACCATGTCGACAGCGATCCTGCCCGTATGGGGATCGAATTTGATCTCGCCTTCAGTTATGAGGTGATCTACCTTCTGCCAAATCTTGGTGAGCACGCCCGCCAGATTGGTGCATCGCTACACAAGGGCGGCATCTATTACGCCGTGACCGGCTGCCATACAGAAAGTCCCCTGTGGAACCGACGAAAAGAGGTGATCGCCGCATCAAGCAACACTCCGGTACAGAGCTATTCGGCAGACGACTATATCAATGCGTTTGCCGAGAATGGGTTCGCGGTCACCTTGCGGAAATTCGGTTTCTGCGGCTTTGTGCCACCACCGGTCAATCGAAAATTTCACCCCGGCATCATGGATGCCCTGACCTATAATGACAACGAAAAGATACTTTTCCGGTTCGAGAAACTCTGAGCGGCCACTATCGTGAGGGGCTTGGGAAAACGGTCGAAAGATCCAGCGCTGCCAGCTCACAAATACAAGACCCCCACGCCGAAATCGTAAAATTTTTTGTATCTCTATTTGATCCCGGTTCTCTCAGAGAGACTTACGGCAGGTGTCTGCTTGTTGCGAATTGGAGCCCGGTCGAGCCTTTCACATGTGTCGCACGTGCAAAATTGTGAAGCATCTTGCCAGAACGGCCGCACCCAGGTCGAAGTCTCCCTCCCAACGTCCGGACACGGGCATGGGAAATGTGGCGGCGGCGGCGAATGCCGGCATCTGCTCGACGAACCGGCTTCTGCGCTCGACCTGCGCAATCAGGACAGGGTGCTGGGCCTGATCCGGCGGCTCGCCGATTCCGGTCTGGCGGCGATCTTCACCACCCACCAGCCGAACCACGCCATCGCTGTGGCGGATACGGTGCTGCTGATGCTGCCTGATGCACCGGCAGCCTTCGGTCCCTGCCCGGAAGCGATCACGGACGAACGGCTGGCGCGGCTTTACGGCATTGCGGTCCGGACCGTGACCTTCGAGGCCGAAGGCCGAAGCCGCCGGGCTGTCGTCCCCGTCTATTCCAGCAACGAGAAAAGCCTGCCGCCGGAAAAGGCGCGGTAGGTTTCAGCCCTTCATTCCATCGCTTTCGACCGCGGCACCGCGTTCACCACTCAGATGACAAGACGATGATGGCGGAGAAGTTCCAGCGTCATTATCCGCAGCGATCGTCCGATGACGGAGACCACAAGATCATTTCGGCTCTGCCAGCCCAGATGCCGGCAGAGCCAACACCTATCGGGTTGTTCTCCACGTTGATGGCGACCATGCTGAAACGATTATCGGCGACAACAAGGCAAAGCGGCCCCGCTCAAGCATTGCGCCAGATGCGCTGAATCGAGCGAACGATTTCCGCCCTCCGACTGGCCGATCATTGTGCGGCGGTATTCGGCATACCCGGCTGCAGGCCCGCCAGATCGGCGACAATGGAGGCCGCCTCATTCCGAAGAATATCCTTTGCGCTTTTGCGGGCTTTGTCGATAGCCATATCGGCATTCAGGCTCCGCTCGTCGGACTGTAGCCCATCGTCCTTGACCATTTCGACGCCATCGTTGAACTTCCCGCGCGATTTGAGGCGGTTTTCCTCAGCGGTCAGTTCCTTGCGACGTTCGGCTTCATTGAGAGAAATATACGGTTTCTCGCGCTGCGCCTTCAGGTCGGCGACATCCTTCACGAAATCCTGGAATTCAGGATCGTTCCGTACACGCGTATCATGCATGCGTTGCAATTGCGGCAGCAGCGCCTTCATGTCTTCCCAAGGCTTGAAATTTGCCGCCTTCACCTGACTCCACGGCAGGGCATTGTCGAAACTCGATTCACCGAAGGTCTTGGGGTCGGAAAGCCCCGGCAGGCTTATATCCGGCGTCACGCCGCGCAACTGCGTCGTGCCGCCGTTCACCCGGAAAAACTGGGCGATGGTGAATTTCAACTCGCCGAATTTCGGCTTGGGATTATGGACCAACTGGTCGAGATCGACCACGGTCTGCACGGTGCCCTTGCCGAAGCTGGGTTCGCCGATGATCACGCCGCGCCCGTAGTCCTGTATCGCCGCGGCAAAAATCTCGGACGCCGATGCCGAGCCGCGATTGATGAGCACGCCGAGCGGCCCCGTCCAGAGCGGAGCGGGAATTTCATCACTCTCCACCTCGACCGCGCCGTTTGCGTTGCGCTGCTGAACCACCGGACCCTTGCCGATAAACAGGCCCGTCAGATTGATCGCTTCGGTCAACGATCCGCCGCCATCGTTGCGCAGATCGACCAGAACGCCATCGACCTTGTCCTGTTTAAGCTCGCCGAGAAGCTTGGCGACGTCGCGGCTGGCACTTCGGTAGTTCTTGTCGCCTTTTTGCCGTGCGTCGAAATCCTCATAGAACGCCGGCAGGGTGATGACCCCGATCCTGCGAACGGCATTTCCCTCTTTCACCGACAGGACCGTCTTGCTGGCGGCCTGCTTGTCGAGGCTGATCTTGTCGCGAACCAGACTGATGAGGCGATGCTTCCCGTCCGCTCCGGCATCCGCCGGCAGGATATTCAGCCGCACGACGGAACCCTTCGTGCCGCGTATCAATTTCACGATGTCGTCGAGGCGTTCGCCGACGACTTCCTTTATCGGGCCGTCCTCGCCCTGCCCGACGCCGATAATGCGGTCGCCGACGGCAAGTTTGCCCGACAGTTGCGCCGGGCCGCCGGCGACGAGTTCGCGGATCGTCGTGTAGTCGTCCCTTTCCTGCAGCACCGCGCCGATGCCGACAAGCGAAAGCTTCATGGAAATATCGAATTCAGCCGAAGCGGCTGCGTTGAAATACTCGGTATGAGGATCGATCGACGTTGTATAGGCTTCCATGAACGTCTGGAATACATCGTCGCTCTTGTATTGATGGGCGCGTTCGATGGAGTTTTCGTAGCGTTTGTCGAGCGTGTCGCGAATGGAGGCATCATCCTTGCCGGCCAGCTTGAGACGCAGCCAGTCGTTCTTGACGCGCTTGCGCCACAGGTCGTCGCTTTCCGCTTCGGATCGCGGCCACGGCCCTTTGTCGCGCATCAGGGGATAGTCTTCCTGCTTGCTGAAGTCGAATTTGTGGGTGAGCAGGCTGCGCGCGTAAGTCATGCGATTGACGATGCGCTGCTCATAAAGGTTGAAAATCGAAAACGGGATGCTCAGATCGTTGTGCTTGATGGCATCATCGATCTTCGTTCTGCTGGCCATGAACCTGTCGATGTCCGACTGTAGGAAGATGACGCGGTCCGGGTCCAGGGAATTGAGAAACCGATCCATGACCCGGGCCGACAATACGTCGTCCAGGGGAATAGGTTCATAATGGAAGCGGCTGAGAAAGTCCGCCGTCAAATGAGCGGCCTGCATCTGTTGCGGCAGCGGCGTCAAAACGGGCGGGGAGCCGGCATCCAGAGCATATGCGGGTGAAGCAATTGCCAGGAAAAGGCAAAGAAAACCATATCTTATGCGTAACAAGGTGCGGCCCGATCCTTAGCGCTGCGTGTTCGGTCTATGATCTAAAGCATTTCAGCAAAAGTGCGAAGCGGTTTTGCATTCGGAAATGCGGAAAAACACAGAGATAGAGTGTTCCGGTGACTCCGTTTTTACAAGAGCCGCACCGATATGGAACAATTATGGTTTTTTAACAACCCGGTTGCCAACAGGTTAGGACGCGAAGAGGCGACGGCCAGGCGATCCTTGTCGAAGATTTCTCCTGGACTCGATGGATAACAGAGGACACGCCATGCCTTCGCTATCCATGCTTAGAATCCGTTTACCGAGAAGATTAATGAGACGCTTTGCGATAAAGCGTGCTGTCGCGCGGATGCAATACACCCCTTTCGGTGGCGTAACCCCTACAGGTGCGACAACGTCAAAAGTTGCAGATCACTCGCTACCGACTTGTCGATAACCCAAGCGAGCAGGTCGAATGGCTGTGACCGCGGCGCTTCGACCATAACGCGCCCCAATTTCAGCCTTTTAGCTGACGCAGTTTGAAGGCAGACATGGCTGGAAGAGGTGGTGCGAGACGGGCGAAAGCTAAGCAATTTCTTGGAAACATCCTCTTATCTGCTCAAAGCCCGAGTGCTTGCGGTTCGATCATCCCCTTGACAAGAAAAGGTTGAAGGGTCACCTTTGTCGCAAGGTGATGGAGTTCACCTTTAACTGCCTTCGAGGCTGATGACTCCTGTTTCGCCAGTTTGGCAAACGGAGGTGCTTGCCTTGAAGGTGTCGTTTCTTTTTCAAGTGATATCTTCAGGAATCGTCCCGGCGCGTCTTCATGACGGGAGGGGCGATGCCTTGGCGTGACATCGCGCTTCAGTGTGCGCAGGTTCTGACCACACTTCTGCTGGCGCCGCTGCTACAGGGCGTCATCCATCAATTTGAGGAAAGGGTGCAGCACGGGCAGGGCCTCGGCATCTTCCAACCCTATCGCGATCTCTGGAAGCTGTTCCACAAGCAGATCGTGGTGCCCGAAACGGTCTCTTGGCTCTACTGGATCACACTCATCGTCGCCTTCACCACGACGCTGACGGTGCCGATCCTGATCCCCGTCCTCACCAATTTTCCGCTGCCCCTGTCCGACATGGGCGATATTCTGGGCGGCGGGCTGATCCTCGCCCTCGGCTCCTTCATGATCGCGCTTGCCGGGCTGGACAGCCGCACTTCCGCTTCCTGCAACATCCCGATGATCTGCTCGGCCGTATAGGTCTTCCGTGCCATTCCTCGCTCTTTTCAAAGCCCAAAATAGCCGAAACTCTAACCCTCAAAATGGATCACTTCTCGGAGGGAAGGCCACGAAGCGGATACCCCTCGGAGTCATGGTGGCTACTGTACCAAAGACCCAGATTGACACCGCTTGGTCACGCCGCTATATCCATAATCAAGGAGATGGAGCTCTCCTGGTAACCGCCTTGTCGGCTGATGGCTCCTGCTGTTGAAGAGCAAAAGCTTGGTCGCGGCAGGATGTATTCATTTACTGTTGAACGTCCGAACTTCAGCTCTCCAGGTGAGAGACAGTATGACGTTCGTTACAGCTTCCACCGAGGTACTCGGTGGAAAAATCTGGACATGGTTCCTCCCGCGTTGGCTAGGCATGCTTATTGGTGCATGGTCTGCGGCTCCGATCCTGCTCTTGTATTCCCATATTGCCGTGGCGGCCATGATCGGTGTGGTTATCGACTGGATCGAGAGCCGTCTGTCTCCTTTCGGGCAGTTGTCCGGCATATTCTCAAAGGGGCTGACCATTGGCATCGTCTGGTCGATGTGGTTTGGCGATGGAACGCATGCTCTGTGCGCCCGTCATCGAGCCGCCGCGCACGGCAGGCATTTCGATCTGCCATGTCTCGCCGGAAGCGGCGGTGGACGACGCGACGCTCGCCGAGCGCCATGCCGCGCAGGAGGCCAAGGGCTGGAAGTCGGCGGAGAACCGCAACCGCAGGCTCTCCACCGCACTCAAAGCATACGCCGTAATGACAACCAGCGCGGCGAAAGGTGCTGTAAGGCGTACCTGATGACAGGATATGACAACAGCCACAGGATTTCCCTGGCCGAAACCATATACCGAGTTCGCTGGATGGTATTACACAGGCATAGATTCAAGGACACGGTCAATCGACTCACTGATTTGCGTACGCGAAAGACTCCGACCGTCCTGACCTCCCCACTCCTGATAAAGATCGCCGTTCCATGAGCCTTGCAATCTGTCTTCTCGTCATTCTTGGCGGCTTCATCGGCGGAACCCTGCGTTTCTTCATTTCGGGTCTGGTGGCACGCAGGGTCGGTGAAACCTTTCCCTGGGGTACTTTCATCGTCAATGTGAGCGGCGCGCTGGCCATCGGCACGATGGCCGGGCTGGGCGCGGCATTGGGCGGGGTCTTCGCCACCGACATGTTCCGCGATTTCGTGATGGTCGGGATTATCGGCGGGTATACGACCGTTTCCTCGTTCTGCCTCCAGAGCCTCAATCTGGTGCTGGACGGAGAACGACGCGGAGCGCTGTTCAACGTGGTGGCATCGGGTCTGCTTTGTGTTCTCGCCGTCGCCGCCGGCTATGGCGCGGTCTTCTGGATCGCGGGAGGCGGGGCATGAAAAACTGGTTTCAGAGAGAAAACACGCGGGTCTATCTCGCCGTGGGCATCGGAGCGGCGATCGGAACCTTCTTCCGCTTCCTCTCCAGCTGGTGCGCGGTTGCGGTGCTGGGCGTGAGTTCGCTTTGGGGCACCACGTTCGTCAATGTGGTCGGCTCATTCGTCATCATGCTCTTTGCCACGCTCACGGGACCGGACGGGCGCTGGTTCCTGCGGCCCGCACAGAGGCAATTCGTGATGGGAGGGCTTTGTGGTGGCTTCACCACCTTTTCGTCGATGAGCCTCGACACGTTCACGCTTGTTTTGAAGGGCAATACTCCCCTCGCCATATTCTATCTATGCGCGGTGATTTTCTTTTCGCTTTTCGCTGCGGCAGCCGGATATCTCATCGCGCAGCGCGTTAACCGGTAAATGGGAGAAAGACGATGCAACTACCTGAAGAATGCACATTGCTACGCATCTTTTTCGGTGAGAAGGAAGAGACGGAGGACGGAAAGCTCCTCGACGAAGCGATCCTTGTCAAAGCACGCGAAATGCAGATCGCCGGTGCGACCGTCTTGCGCGGTGTACTCGGTTTCGGCCATTCCACCGTGCTCCATTCGGCGAAGGTCCTGCGTCTGTCGCAGGACCTGCCCGTCGTGATCGAGATCATCGACGCGCCAGATAAGATAGAACGCCTCATCCCTGAAGTGTTAAAACTATCGCGTGCCGGTCTTATAACCAAAGAGAAAGCGCTGATCGTACAGCATAGCGCTCCTGCCGATGGTAGGAACGAAACCCAGGACGGTAGCTGAACGATGTTCCGAAGCTTCCTGGCGCGTGACACTGGCGGTACGACGGCGGCAAAAGTTGAAGACGCCGAATCGCACAACGATCCTCGCTCGTCTTGAATGTCTCAGATGCAATTAATTTGAGGAGCCCGAAGCTACGATTCTCGCAATTAAATGCCCATCCCGAGCAAAACTGCCGTACTCTTATAAATGCAAAGCGACACATTGAATCTAGCCAAGACCAGGTATCGGGACGTCGAAAGTCTGGAGAAGCAAAATGACGTTCAGGCATAAGATGATGATCGTTCCGACAATCGCGGCGATGTCTGTCAGCCGACCATTGGCGAAATCGCCCATGATGGGTCGGCTGCGCGTGAACACGACAAGAGCGATCATTGGAATTGGCAGAGCGAAAGACAGGACGACCTGGCTGTAAACGAGCGCATCAGTCGTGTTCGCTCCCATCAGCACTACGACGAAAGCAGGTATCATCGTAACCAGACGACGTGCCCAGATCGGAATATGGAAGCCGACAAACCCCTGCATGATCATCTGTCCGGCCATGGTGCCGACCACCGACGAGGAAATCCCGGAAGCCATCAGGGAAACGAGAAACACCGCTGCCGCCGCGCCGCCGAGCAGCGGCGTCAGGGTGTGATAGGCGCTCTCGATTTCTGAAACGTCGGGGTGGCCGGCATGAAAGGCGGCGGAAGCCATGATCACCATGGCGATGTTGACGGCGCCGGCGATCGCAAGCGCGATAACGCACTCCCAATTCGAAAAACGAACCAACTTGGAGCGTTCATTTTTGTCGTGGGCCGGGGCACGATGCTGCGTCAGGCCGGAATGGAGATATAAGGCATGCGGCATGACAGTTGCGCCGATGATACCGACGGAGATCGTGAGGGCCGTGGCGTCGGGCATCGAGGGCAGGATCATGCCAAGGTCAGCCTGCTTCCATGAGACCGGTGCGATGAACATCTCGATGACGTAACACAAGCCGATGACCGCGACGAGAGCGCCAATAATGAGTTCCATCGGCCGAAAGCCACGTCCTTCGAACAACAAAATGCCGTATGTCACCACCGCGGTCACAGCCATTCCCGCAAGCAACGGCATATGAAAGAGCAGCGACAGACCGATCGCCCCGCCAAGGAACTCCGCCAGATCGGTGGCCATCGCCGCAATTTCGCTTACGATCCACATGGCGATGCCGAGCGGCTTCCAGACGTGATCGCGGCAGACTTCCGCAAGGTTGCGGCCTGTGACAATGCCGAGTTTGGCCGACAGCGCCTGAAACAGCATGGCGATCAGGTTCGCCATCAGCACAACCCACAGCAATGTGTAGCCATAGCCGGAACCGGCCTGGATATTCGTGGCAAAGTTGCCGGGATCCATGTAGGCGATCGAGGCAATCACAGCCGGCCCTGCAAAGAGCAGGAATGACAGACCACCTCGACGCTGTCCGCTTAACACCTCGCGAATTCGGGTATCGGTACGTTCTGACAATGTTCGTCTGTGGTTGATTGCATTATCTGCCATCACACTTTTCCATTCCGTTTCGCATAACAAGGCAACCCAACCCTGAGAAATTTATATCAAACTAACTAATGGTCATCATATCATGGAGTATAGATCATGCTATAATCACAGTTGAGTTACTTCAGCCTTGTTGAAACAGGGGGACAGGCGTTTGGCGCGCGGAGGCGGAGCGATTTGAGCCGTCCGGCGATGGCCGGCGGAGATGAAAGGAGGGAAGCTGTTCCCGATAGCAACATATGCTATAAAGTTTTCCCAGTATTCGATTCACGATGGAGAGCGATCATTGCGGCCAGCGCGCAAGCTCAAACCTCGAGAGATTCCGTTACCCGATGCCGGGGTTCATCTTCTGGAGTACCATGAAACTCGGCGAAGTCGTCACCAACCGGAAACGCGATGGAAAGCCCCTGTCTCCCGATGTGCTAGCCCATGTATCATCCCTCTGGCTGGGAGCACATCAATCTCACCGGTGAATATCGTTGGCCAAAGCCTTAGCTTAGGATTCCGCCCTCTCCCGCAAACGACCCCCAAAAATCTCCTTATGCGTCTCGAACGATTTGCAGAACCGTGGGCCGGCATCCAAGACGACTTAGCCAACACATCGCGTTGCGGCAGCAATTCCTCCCATAGCCCAATCTCGTGAGCACGCTCGCCGACCAGTTGAGGATGCAGGCCGAGAACCCAGCAGCGGCTAGTTCACCGGCACCGTGCAGCTATCGAGCGGCAAGTTCGCCATCGTCGAGAGGGCGCAGGAGTTTGCCCTTGTCCCGTGGCTGCCGGTTACAGCAACGAGAGCTTGGCCTTTAAACAGTGCCGCAAATGAGTTCCTCTACCGTTACAGCCGTAGCCATCCTTGTTGCACCATAATTAGCTCCATTGGCAGTTGCGATCAATTTCTACGAGTGACGTTTCTGCGTGATCGGTCGACCGACGCGCCAGCCAAAAATATCGGAGACGCGTTCGGGAACGATATCTCTTCCGAAGTGACGCACCATATGCGTCACCATACCTCGCATGACGTTGCGGCGGTGCTCGTGGCTTTGAAAGCGGCGCGCGAAAACATTGTAAAAATACGCCACGAATTTGCGGGCGCGCTCCTCCGCCAGCATCGACAGAACCACCTCGATATCCGGCGGCAGTTTGCGCGCCTTCGGATCGGCCATGAGGATGCCGAGTTCCTGACGGGTGACGGGCTTGATGGCATAGAGTTCGGCGCAGACCCGATCCAGTGCCGATCGTTGGTTCGCCGCCAGCAGGGCGGTGCATTTGAGCACCAGCAAATAGCGATGAAACGCCGACCCTGGCTCGGACATTTCGATTCCCTTGTCGTAGAAGACGACAGCGTCGGCAATATTGCCGCAACACATGCGAATCTGACCTTGCAGGGCGAACGCGGCGGCAAACGCCGTACTGTTCGCAAATGCTTCATCCGCCAGTTGCGCGGCCAATTCCGAATGCCCGCGGTCGATGAAGAACAGGAGTTTCGCCACGCCCAGCACGAGAAGCGGATTGTCCTGGACCTTGGGAAGACTGGTGAGAGCCAGCGCCTCCATCTCGTCCTCGACGGCCGACCATTCGGCGGCCGACATCATCTCGCCGCTGTCGAGCGCCTGGCTGAGCAACCGGGCGTAGAGGTTCAGCCCCCACATGATCGCCAGCGTCGGATCGTCCGGACGTTCGGCGCGCGCGCGCGCAAGCTGCGCCTCGTTCTCGCGCCAGATCTCGGGAGTTCGCGAGAGCATGTCGGCTGCATCGTACAGACGAACCTCAAGCGGCGTGTCGCTGGAGGCGGCGACCGCACTGACCGGCAGGGCGAGGTGCGTCCAGATTGCCGACCTCACCTCTGCGGCAAGCTTGTCGAGCGCGCCTGTCGCATTGCCATTGTCGAACCGGGCACGAAACGCGCCAATGGCGTATCGGGACAAGGCGTGACGCAATACGAATGCCGCGTGCAATATGTCAGTCTCCGCATGAAAGCTCACATCGAGACTGTAGGACACATCGTCGGGCATCCGGCTGCCGGGACGCTGATCTGGCGCACAGCACACCCTGCGGCCCATTCCGATCCGTGCGTCGAGCGCGACGGTCAGCTTGGCGAGGATGGCCCGTTCCCGCCCGCTTTCTCCTCCCAGGCCGTAGACCGGGCCGATCAGGAGAAAGGCGGAACGAAGCATCGCTTCGTCCGGCTGCGCGATCCACACGTAGCCCTCGCCATATTGCGTGGCGATGAAACGCGGCTGGCGTGCATTATCATCCAACAACTTTCGCAAGCGATTGACGAGAAAATCGATATTGCGCTCACTCGTCTCGTCGGCATCGCGCGCCATCAGTTCGACCAGCCGGGATCGCGTCAAAAGCTTTCCGACATTGTTGGTAAAATGCAGAAGCAGCGCGCGTTCCTGCCGCGTCAAACGCCGTTCGGTCCCGTCGTTACGCCTGACCGATAACATATCGTCGTCAAACGTCAGATCGTTGAAGCGCATTCTCTTCACGGCGAGGCCTCTCCCAAGCCCATGGTCATCGCGACGCCCGCCGGCAAATAATTGCGATCGGCAGCGCGGCAAAGCAAAGTCCCCAGAGAAAACGGCCGTCTTTCACTCATAGATCGACCATGCTTCCGACGAAGATCAAAGTCACACATCTTGCAACTCGAAATTGCGCTCAAAAATCGCCGCTGTCAAATACTGGCCCAACAATCTTCTGCTAACCGATTTTCAAAGCGCCGGATAAGGCGAGCGCGCAGATAACGTCGGCGAAACGCCGGTCGGTCGGGGGAGTGAGGGGCAGTGACAGGGATGGGATCGGGCGCGGACGCTTTTATCGAGATCGTGCGGCGTCGGCGTAGCGCGTGGCACCCGACGACATCAGGCCGGGCAAGGCGGCCCGTAGCCGGCCGGTATCTTCGATCCCTGTATTTTTCCACGGCGCTCGCCACCGTGCTTTGTGCGGGCGCCGGCCCGGCCCGGGCGCAATCGGTCACTGGCAGCGGGAATGTTTATGGTGCCGTCGGCTCGACGACGACACCCTTACCGACGCCGCCGCTGACGACGTGGTCGATCCCCACCCAGGACCTCAATGTCGGATTAACGGCTACCGGCACCTTGACCATCGAAGGAGGCGGTTCGGTATCGGACAACGGCGCCTATGTCGGCAATGTCAGCACCGGCACGGTCACGGTGAGCGGCTCCGGCTCGACTTGGCATAATTCCTCCGTCGTCAATATCGGCTACGGTGGCGTTCCCGCCTATACCGGCACCGGCACGCTGACCATAGAGGACGGCGGCTATGTCTATAGCGGCGTGCCCGGCTCGTCCAACACCGATACCGCCGTCAGCGGCATCATCGGCACATTCTACGCCGGCGTGGGCACCGTGACGGTTTCCGGCACCGATGCCGACGGCAATGCTTCAACATGGGAAAATGCCGGGCAACTGATGGTCGGCCGCTATGGCAAAGGCACGCTGAATATCGAGGGCGGCGGCACCGTCTCGAACGCCGACGACGGCTATATCGGCGTCTTCGCCGACAGCACCGGAACCGGCAACGGAACGGTCACGGTTTCCGGCACGGACGGCCACGGCCACGCCTCGACCTGGGCCGGTTCGGCCGACCTCTACGTCAGCGTCTGGGGCACCGGCATGCTGAATATCGAGGCCGGCGGCGTGGTCTCCAACGTGGATGGCGTGATCGGCTACGGCAATACCGGCACCGTGACGGTGTCGGGCACTGACGGCAGCGGCAACCCCTCCGCCTGGAACAGCTCCGGCGACTTGTATGTCAGCTATTACGGCGACGGCACATTGACCGTCGAAGACGGCGGCCTGGTTTCGAACGGCGATGGCCTGATTGGTTACGACAATACCGGCACCGTGACGGTCACCGGCACCGACGGCAGCGGCAACGCCTCCGCCTGGAACAGCTCCGGCGACTTGTATGTCGGCTATTACGGCGACGGCACATTGACCATCGCGAACGGCGCCAGGGCCAGCGCGTCGGGGATCGATCTCGCGGAGAATGCCGGCAGCGTCGGCACCATCAACATCGGCGCCGCGGCAGGCGAAGCCGCCGTCGCCGCCGGCACGCTGGACGTGCCGACCGTCGATTTCGTTGACGGCACCGGCACGCTCGTCTTCAACCACACCGGCGCCACCACCTTCGCGGCGGCGCTCACCAGCACCGGCAGCGGCACGCATGCGCTCGACCACTATGCCGGCACCACAACGCTGACCGGCGATTCCTCCGGCTTCCAGGGCACGACGACGGTCTACGGCGGCACGCTGCTGGTGGGCGATGAGAGCGGCAATGGCAAGCTCGGCGGCGGTGTCAATGTCGGCGCGGACGGCACGCTCGGCGGATCGGGCACCATCCTCGGAGCGGCCACGATCGACGGCACGCTGTCGGCGGGCAACAGCCCCGGCACGCTGACCTTCGCCAACGACCTCACCCTAAATGCGACCTCGACCTCGGTGTTCGAACTGAACAGTCCGGGTGTCGTCGGCGGCACCGGCGCCGCCGGCAACGACCTCGTCGTCGTCGCCGGCGACCTGACGCTCGCCGGCACGCTGTCCGCGCATGTCGCGGCGGCCGGCTACTACCGGCTGTTCAACTACGGCGGCACGCTGTCCGGGTCGTTCTCGGGCGGCACGCTGACGGGCACCGGCGGTTTCGTGCCGGTGGCAGCCAACAATCCCGACATCCAGTACGGCATTCCCAATCAGGTGAATTTGTCGGTGCTGGCAGCCGGCCAGACCATGCAGTTCTGGGACGGCCCCGATACGGTCGGCAACGGCGTCGTCGACGGCGGCACCGGCACCTGGAGCGCGGCCGGCACCAACTGGACCGGCCGGCCGGGCGAAGCCAACATCAACGGCACCTGGGGCGGCTCGGTCGGCGTCTTTGCGGGCGCCGCGGGCGGCGCCGTCACCGTCGCCGGCACGCAGAGCTTCGACACGCTGCAATTCTCGACCAACGGCTATACGCTGCAAGGCGGCGCCCTGGCGATCGGAGTGGCCGGCGGCAGTACCTTCAACATCGACAGCGGCATCTTCGCCACGGTCGCCTCGTCGATCGGGGACGGCGCCGGCTCGGCCCTGCGCAAGACCGGGGCCGGCACGCTGGTCCTGTCGGGGACCAACGGCTACACGGGCGGCACCAGCCTGCTTGGCGGGGTGCTGTCGGTTTCGGCCGACGCCAATCTCGGCGCGGCCGGCGGCGGACTGACCTTCAACGGCGGCACGCTGGCGAACACGGCGAGCTTCGACAGCAGCCGGGCGGTCACGCTCGACACGGCAGGCACGATCGACGTCGCCGCCGCGACCACGCTGGGGCTCGACGGCGCGATCGGCGGCAGCGGCACGCTGCTCAAGCAAGGCACCGGCACGCTGGTTCTCGGCGGCGCCAACAGCTACGGCGGCGGCACGACTGTCGCGGCGGGCACAGTGGTCGGCAATGCGGCGTCGATCCGGGGCGATCTCGCCAGCGCGGGCTCGGTGATCTTCGACCAGGCCGGCAATGCCAGCTTCGGCGGCAACATCGCCGGTTACGGCGGCATCGACGGCACGATGACCAAGCGCGGCGCCGGTGTCCTGACGCTCGGCGGCACGTCCTCGCTAGACTGGTCCATCGAGGCCGGCGGGTTGGTCTCGGCCAGCGATCGCTTCAGCGGCAACGCCGCGATCAGCAGCGGCGCTTCCTTCGCCTTCGATCAGACGACCAGCGGCACCTATGCCGGCGTGCTCTCCGGCACCGGCAGTTTCGTCAAGACGGGCAGCGGAAATGTCCTGCTGACCGGTGACAGTTCCGCTTTTGGCGGAACGACCTCGGTTTCCGGCGGCACGCTGAACGCCGGACAAAGCGGATCGGGCGCGCTCGGCGGAACGGTCAATGTCCTGTCAGGCGCTTCGCTCGGCGGCACCGGCAACCTCGGCTCACCGGGCTCGGTCGTCACCATCGCCGCCGGTGGCGTTCACGCGCCGGGCGCTTCCCAAGCCGTCCTGGGCGATTACGTCAATCACGGCACCCTCCAGATCGAGGCGAGTCCGACGGCGGCCAACAGGATCGTTGTCGCCGGGGGCGTCGACATCACCGGCGCGACGCTCGATCTGGTGCTGTCGCCCACCAATGCGGCAAGCTGGAACGTCTTCAACGGCCCTTTCACCATCATCGACAAGCAGAGCGCCGGGACCGTAACCGGAACCTTCGGCACGGTAACGCAGAACCTGCTCTTTCTCGATGCGCAACTCGCCTACGATGGTGGCGACGGCAACGACGTGACGCTGAAGATGGTTCGCAACGACCTGGACTTCGCCAGCGTCGGGCAGACCCGCAACCAGATCGCGACCGGCGCCGCAATCGATACGCTCGGCAGCAGCAACGTGCTCTGGCGCTCGATCGCGTTGACCAGCAATCCGGATATCGTGCGCAAGAGCTTCGATGCGCTTTCAGGCGAGATCCACGCTTCGGCCAGGACCGCGCTGATCGACGACAGCCGCTTCGTGCGCGACGCCATCAATGATCGCATTCGCGCTGCCTTCGCCACGCCGGGCGCCGCCCGTGCACCGGTGCTGTCCTATGGTCCCGGGGAGACACCGGTTCTGGTTTCGCCCGACTATGCCGGCCCGGTGTTCTGGAGCTACGGCTTCGGATCATGGGGCTCGATCGGCAGCGACGGCAACGCGGCGGCTCTCAAGCACTCGACCGGCGGACTGCTGTTCGGCATGGACGGTCTTGCCGGCGACTGGCGTCTCGGCTTCATGGCCGGCTATAGCCATTCCCGCTTCAGCGCGAGCGATCGCTTCTCGTCAGGCGACAGCGACAACTATCATGTCGGGGTCTATGGCGGCACCGAATGGGGCAATCTCGCCTTCCGCTCGGGTCTTGCCTATACATGGCACCAACTCGACATAAGGCGCTCAGTCGCCATTCCCGGTTTCAGCGACAGCCCGACCGCCAAATACAACGGTGGCACCGCGCAAGCCTTCGGTGAGTTCGGCTACGGCATCAACGCAGGCCCTGCGCGGTTCGAGCCTTTCGCCAACCTCGCTTATGTCAATCTGTATACGGGCGATTTCGCCGAACACGGTGGCGCGGCCGCGCTGACCGGTCGGGGCGATACCACCGGGGTTACCTTCACCACATTGGGAGCACGCGCGGAAACCGGTTTCTCGCTTTGGGGCACCACAGGGACGTTGCGCGGAATGCTCGGCTGGCGTCATGCCTTTGGCGATACCGTTCCAACCGCAACGCAGGCATTCTCGGGGTCGAGCGGCTTTACCATCGCCGGCGTGCCGATCGCCAGGGACAGCGCCGTTGTCGAGGCCGGGCTGGACCTCAACCTCTCGCCGTCGGCTACGCTCGGTCTTTCCTACACAGGCCAACTCGCCTCCGGTGCACATGATCACGGTTTCAAGGCAAACCTCGCGATCAGGTTTTGAGCATGACCGGCAAAGCTGATTTCAAGGCGATCACTTCGATCGCCGCCGTATTCTTCTCCTGCGCCCTGCTGTCCGCCCCTGGCCCTGGCGCAAGCGACCCCATTCTTGCCGGGCGGAGCCTCGTCGCTTCAGGAAACCTATCAGGACTGGCAGGTCGCCTGCCGGATCGCCAATGGCACCAGATTATGCGCCATATCCCAGCAACAGACACAGCAGAACGGTCAGCGCGTCCTGGCGATCGAACTGGCTGCGCCACGCGGGAGCACAGTTTCGATACATCCGTGAAGACGCCGGACGGCGCATAGTCTCCATGAATCCCACAGGCCTTTGAGCATTTCCAGCAAAAGTGTCTAGCGGATTGTCTGGCGGAACCGGATCAAGTCCTTGCTTCCTCGAAGGCTTTCCATGCTGCCTCGAAGCGGGCAAAATCGAAACCGGGCGCGCGCGCCGGCTGCAGGACGATTTGCTCGGTCGACAACAACTGTTCGATCGCCTTCGCCAGATGCGGGATAACCTCCGGTGGGATAACGACCGCGCCGTGGCGATCAGCGTGGAGGAGGTCGCCGTCGGCGACGGTAAGTCCGAAGACGCTCACAGTCTCACCGAAATCGCGCACATGCACGAAACCGTGACTCGGACCGATCGAGCCGGCAATCACCGGGAAGTCATCGGGAATCTCTCCGAGATCGCGCATGACCCCGTTGGTGAGCACGCCGGAAAGGCCGAAGCCTTTATGGACGGCTGCGTTGATTTCACCCCAGAACGCGCCAACGGCATTCGGAAAATCGAGATCCTCCACCACCGCCACCGCCGGGCGGGTTCCTTCAGCCATATAGCGATAATAATCCATGCGCCGCTTTCTGATCACGGCTGGATCTTCGACCGATGGCTTCGCGGCGGCGATACGGGCGGTGCGGGCATAACCGACGGCGGCACCGGCTCCGGGTGCCGAGCACAGCACGGTGCCCCGTGTGAACGCATTGAAGCCGCGCTTTCCTTGGGCGACTTCGATCGCATTGCAGACCGTCGGCGTGTCGACTTTGCGCAACAGTCTCAGAAGAGCTTCATCGATCATGGTGTCTCCATCCAGCGCCTGAGCGCTTCGTTCGTGATATCGGGTTGTTCGAGCGTCGGCAGGTGTCCTGCCTGTGGGATTATCTCCAGATGGGAGCCAGCGATCATGTCGTGCATTAACCGATGCCGTTCGGGAGGGCACAGCACGTCGTTTGCGCCGCACAGCACGAGCGCCGGAATTTTCGCACGGCGCAGCGTTTCGCTCTGATCGGGCCGGGCCTGAAGCGCTCGCGATTGACGAATGAAGATATCGGCGCCCGTGTCCAGCGCCATCTGTATGCACAGATGAAGGATCCTTCGCTTCTGCGGCCCGTCGACCACGTAACGCGGTGTCATCTCATCGCGCATCACTTGCAGCAGCCGTCCCTCTCGTGCTGCTATAATCTGGGGCTCACGCGCATCTTTCACCTCCTGCCTCTCGGCAAGCGGATTCGTGTCGAGAAGTGCGATCCGCTCGACCCTCTCGGGCATCTGCCGCAAGACTTCCATGGCGACGATGCCGCCCATGGAAAGGCCAGCCAGGGCGAAACGTGGTGGCGCTTTCATGAGAAGATCAGCGGCAAGTCCGTCGATCGTATCGCAGGCTCCGATCGATGCGATGTGGATTGCGCGCTCGTGAGAAAACGCAGCGATCTGCGGTGTGAACAGGCGTGCATCGCACATCATGCCGGGGACAAAAACGAGTGGCGTCACAGCACATCGCCAATAATACGTACATCCTTACGCAACGCGTTATTCCCGGCACAGTCGATAGTGATATCGACTGTGCCGAAGCCGGCGAACGTATCCAGGCCGTAATCCACCCCCGCAAGTTCTGATGTTTCAGTCAGAGCGGGGGTAGAACGCGTGATGCGCTCGGTCGCAAGCCGTGGTCGTCTCATGCTGCGTCCTTCCAGGTGGCACCGGCCGGGTCGTCGGTGTTGGTGACCCTGTAGAGGCTCGCCTCACCGGTCATCGCGGGCGCAAGGCTGTGCACGAGGCCTGGCGGAACGGCGCAGGTATCGCCGGGCGCCAACGTCTTTTCTCCATCGGCCCACGAGAGCTTCCAGTGTCCGCGCATCGTCATCAGGATTTCATGGCGATCGGTTTTGTAAGGCGTTTCGGGGATGGAACCGCGGGTCAGGAACTCGACTTCGAAACCGGGCCGGTCCTTCAGAAGGGCGTCTGTGCCGATTACCCTGGCGGGAGCATGCTGGGCGAGAGACATGAGATCCCAGTAGCGGGCGACATAGTATGGAACGACGTCCTGCGGCGGTATCTCCGGAAAGGCCTTGAGTTCTTCCTCGGTCAGCAGAGGCATCGGGCGGATGCCTTCCGGCAGCTTCTGACCTTTCTTGCTATCGTAGAGCTTGCCGTTCTCACCCAGAACGAGGCCGTGGTCGCGGGCATCCTCGATCACCTGTGGCGCCCAGATGACGCCGCCGCCCGCATCGTCCCCGCCGAGTATCGCCATGATCATTCCGTAGTCGGTGCCGATGTTTTCGAAGCCGCGGAATATCCCGGTTGGAATGTCGAAGATATCGCCCTCTTCGAGCACCACCTCGCCGGCCGTGCCATGACGGCCCCAGAAGAACCGCCAGCGGCCCTTGAGAACGAAGAACACTTCCGCCGTGCGGTGCGAATGCAGCGAGTTGCGGCATTTGGGCGGTTGGCCGGCCGCGCCGATGTTGAAACCCGGCGTTTCCTTGATGTGGACGTGCTGGTCCGGGCTTTCGGAAACGCCGCCGCCGATGATCGTGAAGTTTTCCTTCTGGTTCGAGCCCGGTGTGTGCGCATCGATGAAGGCGGTGCGGCATGGCTTCAGGTCGCCGTAGCGGACAATGCGTGCTTCCATTTCGTCAGGGGTCATTTCAGATATCCCATCTTGAGTTCAGTTCGCGTTCAAATGGCGGCTCATCGAAAATGCGGGGCCGGCTCGCATATGCGGAAGCCGCGGCGATACTCCCGATTTCGGATTGCGGGCCTGAGTCGTTCATTCGTCTGGACCTTTCGCTTTTCTGGCCGAGCCGCGCACGACCAGGGGCGCATCGATGGCCACATGGCGGGGCGTCGTCGTCGGATTCTCGATCCGTTCGAGAAGCATGCGAACCGTCTCCGCAACCATTTGGTTGGCCGCCTGGCGAACCGTGGTCAGGTTGTAGGAAGGCCAGGCCGCCGGCGGTACGTCGTCATAGCCGACAACCGAGACGTCCTCGGGCACCCGCAGTTTGAGCTCGAAGCGCAGCACGTCCATCACCGCGAACGCCATGTGGTCGTTGGCGACGAAAATCGCATCAATGTCCGGGCGCTGCTTCATGATGGCGCGGGCCGCTCCGGCGGCCTCTCCGAAATCGAAATTGCCGACGCCGCGTGCCGCCGGCAGCAGACCCGCCTCCTCAAGACCGGCGCGGAAGCCCGCTTCACGATCGCGCTGTGTCGCCGCACCCTCCCAGCCGGCGATATACGCGATGCGGCGATGACCTGCCGCGAGAAGGAATTCGGCGACCTTTCGTCCGCCGGCGAAATTGTCCGATGTGACGGCCGATAACCGTTCGTCATCCTGTTTTCGGTTGAACAGAACGACTGGAATTCCGGCCTGCTGGCAACGCGAAGCGAGATCCGAAGAGACGCCGACGGACGCCATGATGATTCCGTCGACCTGATAGTCCAGGATTTCCTGGAGGACGTCATCGACATTGGGGGTTGCTTGCCCGGCCATGAAGACCAGCACGTGATAGCCTTGGGCCTGCAAGGCGTTCGACAGCTTCTCCAGAGCCTCCGGATAGAAATAGTTCTCCAGATAGGCAATCACGAGACCGATGATCTTGCTTTTGCCGGTGATCAGCGAGCGGGCGAGCACGTTGGGCCGATAGCCGAGCGCGGCTGCCGCGCGGCGTACTTTCTCCGCTGTCTTCTTCGATACCGACGTACCGGGCGTGAAGACGCGGGAAACTGCCGACTGGCTGACACCGGCCAGTTTCGCGACGTCCAGGGAGGTGATCTTATCGTTCGCCATCACTCTGCCGTCCAGCCGCCGTCAACGATCACATGCGTGCCCGTCACCAGTTTCGATGCGTCCGATGCAAGATAGGTTAGAGCTCCCATGATGTCCTCGATCTCCCCGATACGGCCCAGCTTGATCTTGTCTGCAATCCAGCGTACGCGCTCGGGATCGGCGAAAGTCGCTTGCGTCAGTGGTGTGCGGATGAATGTCGGACAGATCGTGTTCACACGAATTCCATGCGGTCCCCATTCGATCGCCATCGCCTTCGTGAAACCCTCGACGGCGTGCTTGGTCGCACAATAGACGGCACGATCGGCACCGCCGACATGGCCCATCTGCGACGAGATATTGATCAGCGAGCCCGGCTTCCCGGCTGCGAGCAGGCCCTTCGCCACGGCCTGCGTGACGAAGTACGCACCGCGGATATTGACCGCTGCAACGGTATCGAAGTCCTCAGGCGTCGTCTGCACGGCCGGCGTATGGCGCGCCGATCCCGCGCTGTTGACGAGAACGTCAAAGGGACCATGTCGGGCGACCGCCGCCGCCGTCGCCGCCACGTCACAGATGTCGAGAACGACAGGTTCGGCGTCGAACCCTTCGGCGTTGATCGCAGCCACAGCGTCCTGCAATCGGTCCGGGCCGCGTGCTGCCATGACGACATGCGCGCCGGCTTCGGCCAACGCGAAAGCGCAGCCCACGCCGATGCCCGACGAAGCTCCCGTCACGAGTGCGCGTTTCCCGTCAAGCCGGAAGGATGGGGTGCGCGGCCGGTAAGTCATGTCGGCACCCTGACCCCGGCATCGGGCGCACCCTCGCCATAGGGGACATCGATCCCGCCGTAGCGGCGAACACGCAGATTGCACTGCTCGGCATGGCCGACAAAACCTTCCAGCATACAAAGCCGTGACCCATAAGCGCCAATATAGGCGGCGGCCTCGTCGGTGAGCACTTTCTGGTAACTATGCGTTTTCAGGAACTTGCCAACCCAGAGCCCGCCCGTGTAGCGCCCGGCTTTCCTGGTCGGCAGGGTATGATTGGTGCCGATCACCTTGTCGCCGTTGGCAACGTTGGTGCGGGGACCGAGGAAGAGCGCGCCGTAGGATTGCATATTCTCCAGGAACCAGTCGTCACGATCGGTCATGACCTGAACATGCTCAGAGGCGATCTCGTTGGCGATGTCGAGCATCTCGTCATAACTGTCGCAGACGATCACCTCGCCGTAATCGCGCCATGAAACCGATGCGGTCCCGGCGGTCGGCAGTATTCCGAGCAGCCGGTCGATCTCCGCCAGCGTCGCCTGCGCGAGCCTGCGCGAATTCGTCACCAGCACCGCGGGCGAATTGTAGCCGTGCTCGGCCTGGCCGAGCAGATCGGTGGCGCACATCTCGGCGTCGACCGTCTCGTCCGCGATCACCATCGTCTCGGTCGGCCCGGCGAAGAGGTCGATGCCGACACGCCCGAAGAGCTGGCGCTTGGCTTCGGCGACGAAGGCATTGCCCGGACCGACAAGCATATCGACGGGATCGATCGTCTCGGTGCCGAGCGCCATGGCGCCGATTGCCTGAATGCCGCCGAGAACGTAGATCTCATGCGCACCGCCGAGGTGCATCGCAGTGACGACGGCCGGGTTCGGCGCTCCCTTAAACGGCGGCGTGGCCGCGATGATCCGCGGCACGCCGGCGACCGAGGCGGTCGCCACCGACATGTGGGCGGAGGCGACCATAGGGAACTTTCCGCCCGGCACATAACAGCCGACCGATTGCACCGGGATGTTCTTATGACCGAGCACGACGCCCGGCATGATCTCGATTTCGACGTCCTTCATCGAGTCGCGCTGGACCTGCGCGAAATTCCGCACCTGCGCCTGGGCAAACTTGATGTCGGCCATGTCGCGCGCCGAGACTTGGTTCATCAAGGCCTCGATCTCGCCCTTATCGAGCCGGAAGGACGGCGGCGAAAACCCGTCAAATTTCTCTGACAATTCACGCACGGCAACGTCACCGCGCGCTTCTATATCGGCGAGCGTCTGCTCGACGACGCCACGCACCCTGGCATCGTCCTCGGACCGTTCATTTTCCGGCTTGCCGCGTTTCAGGTATTCGATCGTCATATGTCGGGTCCTGTGTTTGTTTCTCGAAGCGCTGCCTGGGACAAGATTCCGGCGGCAGCCCCTTTCTTCCATCATGACCGCTTAATGTTCACGCGTTGCCGTTTGAGATGCGAGAGAGCGGCGATTTCCATTTTGCCGATAATCGCGCCGTTGCCGGCTTTCCATCAGGTGGCAGCAATGCCGCGAAAAGCACCGCCGCCGAGGTCGACTGTGTTTATTTGCTCGGACAGGAAGATCGGTAGAGATATTTCTCCACTTCGGCTGAGTTGATATTGCCGGGTGTCGCGACGACGAAGGGCGTAGCCATTTCGCGCTCGACGGTCTTGCCGTCGAGGGCGTCCACTGCGGCTTGCAGGCCGAGCTGGCCGAGCTTGTAAGGATACTGGACCACATCGGCATCGACGATTCCCTGGCCGATGTCCTTGACGATCGGGTCCGACGTATCAAAGCCCACGAGTTTGATCTTACCCGTCCTGCCGGCCTCGCGAATGCCCGTTGCAGCACCTTCCGTATTGTTCGTCGTGACCGTGAAAATGCCGTTCAGGTCCGGATGGGCGGCGGCGGTCGAACTGACGATGGATGCAGCCTTTGCCGTCTGGTTGTGCGAGTACTGCACACCGAGATATTTGATCTTGGGGTACTTCTTGATCTCCTGTGCAAACCCGTCGAGGCGTTGTCCGGTGACGCCGCCGCTCGGAAAGTGCGTAAGAGCCATTACGGTCCCTTTCTCGCCGATCAGCTTCGCCAGTTGGTCGGCGGCGATGGCGCCTCCCTTGGCATTGTTCGACTGGATGTTCGTGACGGCCAGGCTTTTTTCCTTCGGATCGCCGTCAATCATGACGATCTTGATGCCTGCCGCCTTGGCCTGCGTCAGGGACGGTATGAGCGCGACCGGATCATCGACCGAAATCATGATTGCGTCCGGCCGGGAGGCGATCGCAGCGTCCAGTACCTGCGTCTGCATGGCGGGGTCATATTGCTGCGGCCCGGTCGTCGAGAACGCCACATTGAGCTTTCTCGCCTCGGCCTGCGCGCCGCAGGCGACCGTGATATAGAACGGATTGCCGGTCACGCCCTGAATATAGGTGACCTTGTAGGGCGACGAGCCTGCGGCGAGCGCCGGCCCGGCGGCGACCATGGCCAGGGCCAGGGCCATTCCCCCCAGCAGCGCGTTGCCGTTCTTCAGCATTGTGCAAACCATGTGATCTCTCCCATTATTCCAGGTTAGCCGCGGTCGCGGTTGCGCCGCTTGATCTGATCGAGATAAACGGCACCGATCAGCACGAAACCGATCACGACCGCCTGCCAGAAGGGCTGCACGCCCATGATGACGAAGCCATTCTGAAGCACCGACGGAATGAAGACGCCGAATACGGTTCCGATGATCGAGCCGACGCCGCCGAAGAGGCTTGTGCCGCCGAGGACCACTGCCGTGATCGACTGAAGATTGTCGGTACCGTGACCTTCGATCGTCGTCGTCGCGAAGCGCGCCAGGGACAGCATCCCGGCAAGCCCCGAGAGCGTGCCGGTAATCGCGTAGAGCATGAACTGATGGCGAACGACATTGATGCCTGCGCGCCGCGCCGCCTCGGCGTTCGATCCGAGGATATAGGTATGGCGGCCGAAGCGCGTCAGGTGCAGCCAGACTCCTCCTATGACCGTTACAATGGCGGCTATGACCACGATCCACGGGACGCCGGCGACATTGCTTGTACCGAGACTCATCAGCGTCATCGGGATGCCGCGGACATCGTTACCGTTCGTCAGGAGTTCCGCGAAGCCGAGCGCGGCCCCCATCGTTCCGAGTGTCGTGATGAGCGGCGGTACGCGCAGCTTCACGATGCACAAACCGTTGAACAGCCCCCAGGCAAGCCCGGCGAGAAGCGCCACGAGCGTTCCGACGATAACCGTCCAGACATTATCGGTACCGATGGCCGTCATTGTCTGCGCGGCGCAGACGCCGGCAAAGACCAGCACGGAGCCGACGGAAAGATCCAGGCCGCCGCCGATCATGACGTAGGTCATACCCACCGAGACGACGAGCAGCATCGATGCGTCGAGAAGGATATTGCGCGCGTTGATTGCGCTCGCGAACGTTCCAGGCGTCATCAACGAGAAGAAGATGACCAGGATCAGGAGGATGACGCCCATATAGGCGGGGGAGGAGTTGAGAAGCCGCCGCATGCGAAGCTGCGGGTGGCTCCTGCCGCCGTCCTGCGAGGCAGGCGCTGTCGACATCAAACGATCCGGATTGGCGTTTCCGCTCATGCCCTCGCCTCCTTGTTCACCGGCTCGGAGCCATCGCCCATCGCCCCGGTCATCGCGCCCACAAGCTCCTCGATGCTTGTGTCTGCGTTGGAAAACCGCGCGACGCGGCAGCCAAGCCGCAGCACCTCAATTCGGTCGGCAACCTTCGTCACGTCCGACATATTGTGGCTTATCAAGACGACGGCGATACCGGTGTCGCGTATTCGCCGAATGAGATCGAGCGTTCGCTGTGTCTGGACGACCCCAAGCGCGGCCGTCGGCTCGTCCATGAACATCACCCGACGCGCCCACAGGAAAGAGCGGCAGATACTGACGCTTTGCCGTTGACCGCCGGAAAGAGCGGCTACCGGCGCATCGGCGTCCTTGATATCGGCCTTCAGATTCTGAAATGTCTCGATGCCCTGTCGCCGCATCGCACCTTTGTCGATGAAGCCGAGCTTGCCGAGCAGACCGCGGCGCAGGATTTCCCGTCCCATGAAGATATTTGCCGCCGGATCCATATCCGTTGCAAGCGAAAGGTCCTGATATACGGTTTCGATGCCATGCCGATGGGCATCCTGCGGCGAGGACAACGCGATCGGCTTGCCATCGAGAAGCAACGAGCCGGAGTCGGGCCGCTCGGCGCCCGAAAGAATCTTGACCAGCGTGCTCTTTCCGGCGCCGTTATCTCCGATTAGAGCCGTGACCTCGCCAGCATACGCAGCAAAGGAAGCGCCTCTGAGCGCCTCCACATGTCCATAGCGTTTTACGATGTCACGGGCTTCGTAAAGCGGCACGCCGCCAGTATCTGGCGCGGGCCTCGTAGCCGTTTCCATGCTCTCCTCCTGCATTCGTATGCAAATTATCAAAGCAGGCTGGATTTTGCAAGCGCGCTGAAGGCAAATTCGGGAAAATTTGCAAGCTCCCGCTGACCACCATGTTATTATCCATATGTTATATCTATATTAAATTCGAGGAAAATATTTAATGCGGCTGGCACTTGCGATCGCCAGATGTTCCGTTATTAGGTCGAGAAAAATTCGATTTTCGTAAAAATGCATTCGGATGCAAAATCCTGATATTGTTTTCGTCGACCCCAGAATAAGGGCCTGCGAGCCATGCTCATGCGCTCCTGCGCTCCCGGGAAGCATGGACGGCCGGAATTCAGTTCGTCATTCTATCCGCGATATTTCTGTCATTGTGGAACTTCCTGCACTCTATCGAGTTGCTGTGGAAAGGGAGCGAATTCCATGGACCACGACGAAGAACGCCGCAAGCGAGCCTACGAGATCTGGGAGAACGAAGGGCGGCCGGAAGGACACCATCTTGAACATTGGCAAAGAGCGGGGGAGCAGCTTGAGGCGGCCAAGGCAAAAGCCGATCAACCGCTGGAACCTGAAGCGCCGGTTAAAAAGCCGGCTAGAGCGAGGAAGACGAAAAGCATCGCCAAGGGTACGCGCTGATCTGTGAATTTCATCTTTCCCTGAATGACGGCCGCGCTCGTAACCGACCCGGAAACCGGCGGTCAAAATGTGGCCGTGACTTCCGGAGGTTCGCTCGTCGGCTCCGCGTGTTCATCGACTTGGGCGATCGAGGACACTTTCGAGACCGCCAGAAAAGAATCCTGTCTTGACCACAACGAAACCCGCTCCCGGCATGGCCGGCAGCGTCATGCCGCCGCAAACGATCGACCTCTACATCAGGCGCCAGACGCCCGCGGCCTTGCGCATCCAGCGCCCCGACAATAGGATCGCGACAATTCCGCGCGGCAGATCCTGTATCTGGAACTGAATTCACCGGCGCGCCTACACCGGAGCACGACCAACGACAGCGAGACGCGAGACCGCCTTCGCCGCCGATAGGGCGGACCTGCCGACCGATATCTCGGGTCCGGCCATTCCATCCCATTCACTTTGCCGTGGCCGGGTTCGCAGCAGCGATGGAAAAATGTAGACTACGAATTCGGATTCCGAGCGAATGAACATCAGAAACGGAGCTGCCATATGCAATTGGGAATGATCGGACTGGGCCGCATGGGCGCAAACATGGTACGGCGTCTCATGAAGGCGGGACATCGATGCGTCGTCTACGACGTCAACCCGCAAAGCGTGGCGGCGCTGGTCGCCGAAGGCGCGACGGGCGCAGAAAGCATGGCCGACCTGGTTGCCAAACTTTCTCCCCCGCACGCCGTCTGGCTCATGCTGCCGGCCGCCATTACGAGCGGCATCGCCCGCGATCTGGCAGGCCGCATGGAGGCCGGCGACACGCTGATCGACGGCGGCAATTCCCATTATCATGACGCGGTCGATCTTGCCGCCGAGTTTTCCGCGAAGGGCGTGTCCTTCGTCGACGTCGGCACCAGCGGCGGCGTATGGGGACTGGAACGCGGCTACAGCCTGATGATCGGCGGTCCCGACGACGCGGTCGCGCGCCTCGACCCGATTTTCGCGGCGCTGGCGCCGGGCGCGGATGGATCGGGCGGAAAACCCGGCACCGCGCAGACCGCGGCGCAAGGCTATCTGCATTGCGGCCCGTCCGGTGCCGGCCATTTCGTCAAGATGGTTCACAACGGCATCGAATACGGCATGATGGCCGCTTATGCCGAAGGGCTGAACATCCTCAAGGCGGCCAATGCCGGCAACGAGAAGCGCGCCGCCGACGCGGAAACCGCCCCCCTCGACCAACCGCAATATCACAAGTTCGAGATCGACCTCGCCGCCGTCGCCGAAGTGTGGCGTCACGGCAGCGTCATCGGCTCATGGCTGCTCGACCTCACGGCCGGCGTCCTGAAGACGGACCCGACGCTCGCCAATTTCAGCGACCGCGTCTCCGATTCCGGCGAAGGGCGCTGGACGCTGCAGGCGGCGGTGGAGACCGGCGTGCCTGCGCCGGTTCTTTCCTCGGCGCTGTTCGCGCGATTCAGCTCGCGCGACAACGACGAATTCGCCAACAAGCTGCTTTCGGCCATGCGCTTCGCCTTCGGCGGACATGGCAAGGCGAAATAAACCGAGCGGATGGAGACGGCCATGAGCCAGGACAGATCGGACGCACTGGTGGTTTTCGGCGTGAGCGGCGATCTCGCCCACAAGATGATCCTTCCCTCGCTGTACCAGATGGTGCGGCGAGGCCATCTGAACGAACCGGTCATCGGCGTCGCGCTCGACGACTGGGACACGGACAAGCTGGCGGAGCGCGCCCGCGACGGCATCGTCAATCAGTTCGGTTCGGTGGACGAAGCCGTCTTCGCAAGGTTCAAGAGCCTGCTGCACTATGTCGGTGGTGACTACAAGACCGCCGCGACCTTCGAGAGGCTGCGCGACGCCCTCGGCGGCGCGACCCGGCCGCTCTATTATCTCGCCATACCGCCATCTCTGTTCGGCACCGTGATAGAGGCCCTGCAGGCAGCCGGCATCGCCGGTCACGCCCGCCTGATGGTGGAAAAGCCTTTCGGCCGGGATCTCGCCTCTGCGCAGGCGCTCAACGAGGAGTTGCTCTCCATCTTCGATGAACGGTCTGTCTTTCGCATCGACCATTTTCTCGGCAAGGAGGCGATCCAGAACCTGCTCTATTTCCGTTTCGCCAACGCTTTCCTCGAGCCTGTCTGGAACCGCAACTTCGTGGACAGCGTGCAGATCACCATGGCCGAGGATTTCGGCGTCGACGGTCGCGGCAAATTCTACGACGAGGTGGGCTGCTTGCGCGACGTGATCCAGAACCATCTGGTCAACGTGCTGCTCCTGCTGGCCATGGAGCCGCCCGCGACGGGCGATTCCGACGACCTCAGCGACGAAAAGGTCCAGGTGCTGAAATCCATTCGCCCCTTGAGCGAGAAGGATCTGGTCCGGGGCCAGTTCGACGGCTATCGTGACGAGCCGGGCGTGGCCGCGGATTCCACCGTGGAGACCTTCGCCGCCGTAAGGCTTTTCGTAGATACATGGCGCTGGAAGGGCGTTCCCTTCTACATCCGCGCCGGAAAGAACCTGCCGGTGCGCATCACCGAAGTCGTCGTGCGGTTCAAGCGCCCGCCGATTGCGGTGTTCGACGAGATCGATGCCGCCGACGCCAATTACGTGCGCTTCCGGGTCGGTCCACAGGTGCTGATCGGCATCGGCGCACGCCGCAAGGCCGCCGGCAGCGAAATGGTTGGCGAAGACGCGGAACTGGCGGCTGTCGACAGCACGACCGACGACATGCTGCCTTACGAGCGTCTGATCGGCGATGCCATGAATGGCAAGCGGCAACTGTTCACCCGGCGGGACGCATCGGAGCTGGCCTGGCGTATCGTCGATCCGGTGCTGCACCTGAAAACCCCGCCCGCACCCTATGCGCCGCACAGCTGGGGGCCTACGGAGGCGATGAACGGTTTCGAGCCGGCCGGCGGCTGGGTCGATCCGAAGGCATGACGGAGTCGGCCCAGACATGGATGTGGCCGCGATGGCCAATGCGGTCGAGCAGCTTGCGTCGTCGCTATCAAAGTTCCGGCCGGAATCGTGGCCCCATTTGACTTCAAAACTCTAAGGCAGAAGGAATCCTTGATTCTGTCATATATAGACCAGACCAGTCGAATTGCGAGTAAGCGATTGGCGAACGGGTTCGGGATGCCCAAAACCCACCTTGCCGAAACGGCGGAACTTACAAGGAAAACTTTTTACCGTATCGAGCGCAGCCGTATCCCGAAGGCCGAAGCACACCTGCGGGAAAATACTAGCGCTCGTGGACAAAGGGCATGCATAGTTTGACAGCAGCGATTGCGACGAAGCCGAGGTAGGATTGCCTGATCTTGTCGTAACGGGTGGCGACCCGCCGCCAGTTCTTGAGCTTGTTGAAGAGGCGCTCGATCTGGTTGCGCCATTTGTATTTGGCTTTATCGTGCGCGATCGGCTCGCGCCTGTTGCTTTTTGAAGGGATGACGGCCTCGACCTCGGCGCTGGCGATCTCGTCGCGAATGTCCTATCCGACCGATGAATGGTTCGCCATGTGATGGCTGGGGCCGGTTCCCGCTGTTGGGTGGCACTGGACGCCGGCAGCACCGTTGCCGTAGTGCAGGTTGACCGAGACGAATCCAAACAAAGTTGTTTTGACCTTGCCGTGCGCCCCGATCTCAAAGGCCAAGGGATTGGAACGTCGATTCTTGTAGTGTTTCTGTCGGGATCAGGACGCGCCTATGCGACATTGGAGGGACGCATCGAGCCAGACAATCCGGCAAGCCTGCTAGACAAGCCCGCCGCCACTACTCGCCAGAACCGACACAGATTCTCACGCTGCCATACCGGTGGCCGACCTGGCGAGAATAATTTCTGGCGCGTTGATCGCTCTGATTTCCGTCTTTCCGTAGCCATTCACACCTTCTGGTTTGGGGTGTTGCGGCGACCGGTTGAATCTGCCCAATACCTATCGATCAAATACACCGAAAGGCTGGGTGCGGCGGGCATCGAACCCTCAGTTGGCAACGACGGCGACAGCTATGACAACGCCTTGACGGAGACGATCGACGGTCTGTTCAAGGCCGAGGTCATCCATCGACGCGGGCCCTGGCGTAACTTCGAGGCCGGCGAATATGCCACACTCGAATGGGTCGACCGGTTCAACAACCGCCGCCTGCTCGAGCCCATCGGCAACATTCCACTCGCGGAGGCAGAGGCAAACTTCTACGCGGCTCTGGAAACGGAAGACATGGCCCCGCAACTAACCCAAATCAGCCCCGGCAAAACCTGGTGCGGCTGACTGTTTCAATTCCAGGTTTCCTGTCAGTCCTGTCCGACAAAAGCCCCCACTTTTGAAGGGGAAATCAAAGTTCGCAGACATTGGATGAATGGATCGGCAGTGCCATTGACACCGAACTCACGACAATCATGCGTTTTGCCATAGTTTTGCACCGGGATATTGATGCCGTTAA
>MKVZ01000013.1 GCA_001898995.1 Rhizobiales bacterium 63-22
CGCCGAGAGTTTCATCAGCATGGTTCATATTGCTACCGCACGATACTGGCTCAAATTCGTCCACGCCGCCTAGCCTGCGAATCGGACCGGAATGTTACGTTAATTCCGCCGTCTGCGTTGCCCTTTCCATCAGCTGCCCCCATCCACTCTTACTAGGTCATAGTGACGATTTAACTATCTGAGCCAAATGGCGATAGCTGCAAGTTTGACGAAGCCCAGGAAGTTGGCGAGGAGTTTGTCGTATCGGGTTGCGACGCGCCTGAATTGCTTGAGCTTGTTGAAGAAGCGCTCGACGATGTTGCGCGCCTTGTAGAGATCGGCGTCGTAAGGACGCTGATCTTTTCGGTTTCGCCTTGGCGGAATAACGACGATGGCGCCGCCGTCAGCGATCTTTCTGGCAAGATGGTCGGCATCATTGCCCTTGTCGGCAATCGTGGCGTCGGGTTCGAAGCCATCGATCAGTTCATGGGCAACCGCGATGTCGTTGCGCTGCCCTGGACTTGCTATGAGGCGCACTGGCAGGCCGAGCGCGTCGCCTGCGGCGTGGATCTTGGTGCTCAGGCCGCCGCGAGACCGGCCCAGGCCCTGGGCATCCGCCCCCCTTTGACCTTGCGGGAGCCGGCGGCGTGCTGGTGGGCGCGCACAATCGTTGAGTCGATCATCAGCCATTTGAGATCGGCTTCGCGAGCCAGCGTCTCCAGCATGTCGTCCAGCACGCCCATCTCGATCCAGCGATAATAGCGCCGCTTCACCGAACGATAATCGCCCAGCCGCTCCGGCAGGTCGCGCCAGCGGCCGCCCGAGCGCGCCATCCACAACAGCGCATCGAGGAACTTGCGGTTATCCGTGCGGGGCCCGCGCTTGCCCTTCGCGCCGCCGGGCGCAAAGCCTTTGATCCGCTCCCACTGGTCGTCCCGAAGCGCGTCGCAGTCCATCGCCGATCTCCAAAAATCAGCGTTGAATCTGATTTGCCAAACCTTGGGAACCCCTAATCGTTAAATCGTCACTACGACCTAACGACGACAACGCCCTGTCCAGATACATGCCAGAGCTTGCTTCCTCACTCAGACGGCCGTCCTGGACGATGGTCTTGCCGCGCAACAGGGTGCGGACGGGCCAGCCGCGGATAGGCAAGCCTTCATAGGGCGTGTAATCGGCACCGTGCTGGAGCATGTCGTTGGTCAGCGTCACCTGCCGGTCGGGGTCCCAGAGGATGATATCGGCGTCGGAGCCGATAGCGATCGCGCCTTTGCGCGGATAGAGGCCGTAGAGCTTCGCGTGATTGGTGGAGGTTATCGCGACGAAGCGATTGAGATCGATCCGGCCCTTCATCACGCCTTCCGAGAACAGGATCGGCAACCGCGTGCCGACGCCGGGAATGCCGTTCGGAATCCATCGGAAGCTTCGCTTGCCCTTTTCGTTCAGCTTGCCCTGCGGATCGTCGAAGCGGAAAGGACAGTGATCGGACGAAAACAGGTCGAAGACGCCCTGCTCCACGCCCTCCCAGCACGCTTCTTGGCTTTCCCGGTCGCGCGGCGGCGGCGAGCAGACATATTTCGCGCCTTCCAGCGCTTCGGCGTCGAGGTCGTCGGCCGTCAGCATCAGATATTGCGGGCATGTCTCGCCGGCGATCCTCTGCCCGCGCTCGCGCGCGCGGCGGATCTCCTCCATCGCCTGCCGGTTGGAGACATGGACGATCACGATCGGCGTGTCGACGATCTCGGCCAGCGACAGCGCCCGGTGCGTCGCCTCGCGTTCGGCGGCGATGGGCCGGGTCGTCGCGTGATAGCGGGGCGCGAACAGCCCTTCCGCCTCGTGCCGTCCGATCAGATAGCGGATGGCGTCCTCGTTCTCGCAATGGACCATGACCAGCGCGCCGGTGCGCCGCGCCGTGTCGAGCGTCGCCAGAATCTCGTCGTCGCGCAGCCGCAACCCGTCATAGGTCATGAAGACCTTGATGGACGTGTAGCCGTCGGCGACGAGCGCCGGCAACTCCTGCCCCAGCACCTCGGCGGTGGGATCGGTGACCACCAGATGGAAGGAAACGTCGACATGGCAGCGGCCCTCGGCCTTGCCGTGATAGACCTTCAGCGCCTCGCGCAGGCTCTGGCCCTTCTCCTGCATGCAGAAGGAAAGGACCGTCGTGTTGCCGCCGATCGCCGCCGACCGCGTGCCGCTGTCGAAATCGTCCGCCATGACGATGCCCTCGCCGGAAGGCTGGTCGAGATGGACATGGCTGTCGATCCCGCCGGGCATGACATAGAGCCCGGTCGCGTCGATGATCTCGTCGGCCTCCGTCAACTCCGCCGCGAGCGCCGCGATCCGGCCGTCGATGAGGCCGACGTCGCTGCGGAAGGTGTCGCTCGCCGTCACAACCGTTCCATGGCGGATGACCGTATCGAAACGCATCGCTCTTCTCCGTCCGAGGTTTCAGCCGGCGCGGCGCGATTGCGCGGCGGTTCCGGTCTCGCTCGACAGCGCCCGGTCGAGGGCCGCCGTCAGGCGGTCGACCTCCTCGATGGTGTTGTAATGCACCATCGAGACGCGAAGCACGCCGCCGTGATCGGTCACGTCGAGATATTCGGCGAGCCGGCGGGCATGGAAATCGCCGTAGCGGATGGCGATCTTCTCCTCGTCGATCGCCTTGCAGATCTCCGCCGCGTCGCGCCCGTCGAAGCGGAACGAGATGGTGGGGACGCGCTTGCTGTCGCGGTTGACCGTCTGCCCGACGATCCGGCAATCGTTGCGGGAGCGCAGATAGGCGAGCAGGCGCTCGGTCAGCGCGTCCTCGTGCTGGGTGATGGCCTCGAAGGCCGCCTCGATCTTTTGCCGCACGGTCCCTGTCGCCCCGGCGCGGGAGCCTAGCTCGCACAGGTAGTCGACGATGCCGCAGGTCGCGTAGGCGAGCTCGTAATTCGGGTTGCCGGGCTCCAGCTTGCCGGGAACTTTGTCCTTGCCGTAGAAATAATGGTAAAGGCCGTCCAGCTCCAGCAGCAGGTCGTATTTGCCGTACATCACCGCATAATGCGGCCCATAGGTCTTGTAGAGGCTGAAGACGTAGTAATCCGCGTCGAGGGCCTGCACGTCCACCGCCCGGTGCGGCGCATAGGCGACGGCGTCGACGCAGAGCCGCGCATTGCGCGCATGGACGAAATCGGCGATGTCGCGGATCGGATTGACCGCGCCAAGAATGTTGGAGGCGTGCGTCACGCAGACGAGCTTCGTGTTCGCGCCCATCAGCGGTTCCAGATCGGCGAGGTCGAGCGTGAGGGTTTGCTTGTCGAGCGGCCAGAACCGGACGACGACGCCCCTCGCCCGCAGCCTGTCCCAGGGGCCGATATTGGACTCGTGGTCGCTGACCGTGACGACGATCTCGTCGCCCGGCGCGAGCTGGCTTTCCATGGCGCGGGCGAGGTTCTGCAAGAGCACGGTGGTCGAGCCGCCGAAGACGATCTCCTCGGGCCGGCTGGCGTTGACCAGGTGCATGGCGGCGGTGCGCGCCTCGTAGAGCGCGCTCGCCGCCGCCTGCGACACGGCGTAGGAGCC
This sequence comes from Rhizobiales bacterium 63-22, assembly GCA_001898995.1. Classification (GTDB taxonomy): domain Bacteria; phylum Pseudomonadota; class Alphaproteobacteria; order Rhizobiales; family Rhizobiaceae; genus Brucella. The sequence continues at coordinate 3,547 of MKVZ01000013.1, forward strand.
GCCGATCTGGACGTTCTTCTCGATGAGGAACGTGTTGATCCGCTCCAGCGCGCCCTGGAGGATCTGCGATCCGCCGGCGTTGTCGAAGAAGGTCCAGCCGCGCGCCAGGCCCGGAAACTGGCTGCGCGCGAAATCGATATCCAACGGAGTCTTGGTGGGCATGGGGAAGTCCTCGAGAGAAACGGTTCAGTGATTGAGGACGGCGCGCAGGAAGCCGCGCGTCCGCTCTTCGCGGGGGGTGTCGAATATCTCCGAAGGCGTGCCCGCCTCCACGATGCGCCCGCCGTCCATAAAGATGACGCGGTCGGCGACCTGGCGGGCGAAGCCCATCTCATGCGTGACGACCAGCATGGTGACGCCCGTGCCGGCGAGCTTGCGCATCACGTCGAGAACCTCGCCGACCATTTCGGGGTCGAGCGCGGAGGTCGGCTCGTCGAAGAGCAGCACCTTCGGCTCCATGGCGAGCGCGCGGGCGATGGCGACGCGCTGCTGCTGGCCGCCGGAGAGCTGCCCGGGAAATTTCTCCGCCTGTTCGCTGATGCCCACGCGGGCGAGCAGCTCGCGCGCCTTGCGCTCCGCCTCCTGCGGCCTGGTTCCGCGCACGCGCATCGGCGCGAGCATGACGTTGCGCAGCACCGTCATATGCGGAAACAGGTTGAACGACTGGAACACCATGCCGACCTCCGCCCGCACCTTGGCGAGCGCCGCGCCCGGCCCGACCTGGATGCCGTCGACCCTGACGCTGCTCTGCGGATCGAAGGCCTCGAGATAGTTGATGCAGCGTATCAGCGTCGACTTCCCCGAGCCAGAGGGGCCGATGACGCAGACCACCTCGCCCTCGCCAATGTCGAGATCGATGCCGTGGAGGACGGTGAAGTCGCCGAAGGCCTTCTTCAGCCCGCGGATTGAAATGAAACCGGCCATCAGCGCCTCCCCCGGCTGAATTGTTTTTCGAGCCTGGCGACCATGGTCACCAGGGGCCAGAGCAGCGCGACATAGATGGCGGCCGCGCCGATCAGCGGCGTGGGATTGGCGGCGAGCGATTGCGCCTGGGTCGCCTGCTTCAGGAGATCGGGCATCGCCACCACGGAGGCGAGCGCGGTGTCCTTGAGCACGTTGATGCAATTGTTGGTCAGGGGCGGCACGACGATGCGGATCGCCTGCGGCAGGATGACGTCGACCATCGTATGCCGGCTCGACAGGCCCAGCGCCGCCGAGGCTTCGAACTGGCCGCTCGGGATGGCCTCGATGCCGGCGCGGAAGATTTCCGCCGTGTAGGCGGCCGAAACGAGGCTGAGCGCCGTGACCGCGGACAGGAAAGGCGACAGCTTGATGCCGACGAACGGAAGCGCGTAATAGACGACGATCAGAAGCACCAGCAGCGGGATCGACCGGAAGAAATCCACATAGATCCGGATCAGCAGCTTGAAGAAGGCCGGGCAATAAAGGCGCGCGACGGCGAGGAACAGCCCGCCCGCCAGGCCGCACAGGATGCTGGTGACGCCTATCTGCAAGGTGACCGCCAGGCCCCACAGCAATTGCGGCAGGCTGACCAGAAACACTTTTAGGTTGAAGAAAGTATCGATGAGGTTCATGAAGCAAGGCCCCAAGGGAGCCGGCGAAGCCGAAACCTCGCCTGGCTGTCAGGTTACTTGGAAGCCGGCATGTCGAAGACGGCGACGGTGGACGTGTCCTTCTCGGCCTTGGCCCCGAACCAGGTTTCGTGCAGCTTGGCGATGTAGCCCTCGCCCTTGAGCGTGGTGATGACGGCGTTGACCTGCGCGGCGAGCGGATCGCCCTTCCTGAACATCATCGAATATTTTTCGCCGGTGGGAATGCGCTCCACCACCTTCAAGTTCGGCTTATCTTTGACATAGTAGAGTAATGCTGGGATATCACTGATATAGCCATCGATCCGACCGGCAACGAGATCAAGCATCGCGGGGGACAGGCCTTCATAACGACGGATTTCACCAAATTTGTATTCCGCCCTGTGTTTGGTGGCCCACATGTCGCCGGTCGAACCGGTGTCGACGCCGACGACCTTGCCTTCCATGCCCTTGAGCCCGGTGATCCCCGACGAAGCCGTGACAGTGAGCGACTGATCGCTGTCGTAATAGGGCTGGGCGAAAGCGACGGACTCCAGGCGTTTGTCGGTGATGGTGATCGAGGAGATGCCGATATTGATCCGGCCCGACTGAACGGCGGAGAACAACCCGTTGAAAGGCATATTGACGAACTCGACGGACTTGTTCAATCGCTTGCCGATCTCTTTGACGAGATCAACTTCGAACCCGACAACTTTTCCGTTTGCGTCCTGAAATTCCCACGGAACATTGCCGATATTAGCGCCAACCGTCAAATCCGCTGCGCGGGCGGCGATGGTGCCAACGACAACACAAGCGGCAGAAAACATTATAGTTTTGAATTTTGATGCGAATGTCATGAGTTCCCCTTGCTTTTTGGTTTTAACTTCTTCTATTTTGGTCATACTGGTCTGACCAGTTAGACCAATTAAGCATGGCTCTTTCCGCTTTGCAAGATCACCAATGAAAAATAGATTTAAACACCCAACTGTTGTCGGGGATGACAAAGAGGATGAGAATGCTCAACAGAACGCTTGTTCCGCAATCGGTAGCGCATAAAATTCAGGCTATGATCACGGACGGAACGCTGAAGCCGGGCGACAAGATTCCGTCCCAGCGCGAGTTTTCGCAAAAGTTTGGCGTCAGCCGTGCGTCATTGCGCGAAGCGCTTCTCACTCTGGAGACACTTGGTCTTCTGAAAACCGAGGCCGGGCGGGGAACATTCGTCGCCGCAGCGACGCAAGGGCAAACGGGGCATATGGCGCCGTGGCGCTATTCGGAAAGCTATTCCATTTTCGACGTGTTCCAGACCCGCATTATGCTCGAGGGTCAAATAGCGCGGCTGGCTGCGGGACGGGTGACTCAGTTTCAACTCGAACAAATGGAAAAGGCGACGCGCGCAATGGAGGAAGGGTGGGCCCGTCTGGATCGTTTGGCGAATGTCGAGTCTGACTTGGAATTCCATGGCATAATTGTTTCCGCCTGCTCCAATGCAATGCTGCGTACGTTATACGAAACCATGCGCGATCAACTGGCAGAAACCCAACGCCAGCCAATTCCCATTACGAATCCACAACGCATGAAGGAATCGATCGCAGAACACCGGCGCATTATTACCGCACTGGCGACCAACGATGGAGCAGCCGCGCAGCGGGAGATGGAAACGCACATCCGCAATACAGCGCAATGTGCCGGACTCGCGCCTTGAACCAGAATACAGTCAAAATATAAGTAAATCGTGCCGGGTTTGCCGTGGACCCAACTGATGCGAAAATGGAGCCGATGGCGGCATGGAACGTTTCGGCGGTGGACTTACAAGTAAAATCCACGCGCTCTTCGACGCGGAGGCCGACCCGTCAAGCTGTGCCTAACCGGCGGGCAGGTCGCCGACTGCATGCAGGCCGATGCGCTGACAGACGAACTCGGCGAAGGAGGCATCCTGCTGGCCGACAAGGGATATGACACCGATGCCATCCGGGTCAGCGCGGGCAAGCGAAAAGCCTGAGCCAATATTCCGCTGAAAACAAACCACAAGGGCTCTTTAACGTTCTCGCGCCGGGTCTACCGGCAACAAAATCTCGTGGAACGTTTCTTCAACAGGATCAAACAGGTCCAAGGCATCGCAACACGATATGTCAAACACCAGAGAAATTATCTCGCTGCCGTAAAGCTCGTCGCTGCAAGAATATGGTGCCAGAGTTTATGAGCAGACGCCGTAGGGCTAATCAGCCTACTTCAATGAGGACAACTTTTCAGGGGGAAGACCAAGTCCGGAGACACGCACGCTTTCACCCTATTGAAAAATTTGCAACACAGCTAGCGTACATACTGGTGACGGGAGCGGTATCCGTTTGGCAGCTACAGCAGATCGCGATTGGATAGATTGCGCATCAGGTCACGCAAACCGAAGCTCCAGGGCGCGCATTCCGTCGACAGCCGCACGATATTGGTCAGCATGCCAAGCCCCGGAGACGAGATTGCCACGCGGTCGCCCGGCTTGTGGGTGAAACCCTGACCCTTGATATTGCGATCTTCCGTCGGGGCGAACAGGGTACCAAGGAATAGCATGATTCCGTCGGGATACTGGTGATGTGTGCCGACGGTCTGGGCGACCAGATCCACCGGGTCGCGGCTGATCTGCGCCATGGATGAACGCCCATGCAGAACATAGCCGTCCTTCCCTTCGACGGTCAGCGCCAGTTCGGCTCGACGCACGTCGTCCAGCGAGAACCTGTCATCGAAAAGCCGGATCATCGGACCGATGGCGCAGCTTGCATTGTTGTCCTTGGCTTTACCCAGAAGAAGCGCCGAACGTCCCTCGACGTCGCGAAGGTTCACGTCATTTCCGAGCGCCGCGCCGACGATGCGTCCACGAGAAGAGACGGCCAGCACGACCTCCGGCTCGGGATTGTTCCAGTGGCTGATAGGGTGCAGGCCGATCTCGGCTCCCGTGCCTACGGAACTGAGGACCGGGGCCTTGGTGAAGACCTCGGCATCCGGGCCGATGCCGACTTCGAGATATTGAGACCACATGCCCTCGCCCATCAGCGCCTGCTTGACCGCCGCCGCCTCGGGCGATCCGGCGCGGATATCGCGCAGCGATTCTCCGATGATGGCGGCGATGCGGTCGCGGATCGCCTCGGCGCGGGCGGGGTCGCCAGCCGCCTTTTCCTCGATCACGCGCTCGACCATGGATTGCGCAAAGGTAACGCCGCAGGCCTTGATGACCTGCAGGTCGCAGGGCGCGAGCAGATGTATGCGCGACGGATCGCCTACGGGGGCCTCCGCAACGTCATCCAGCCGTCCCAACACCCGGCCAGGGGCGGCGCGCAGCCAGCCGGCGGGGTCGTCCATCTCGCAGATATCAGCGACGGTCGCGGCGTCGCGAACAGTCACATCGACCAGCTCGCCGTCGCGCAATGTGATCACTGCGGGGCCAGCCGCCTCGGGTAACCAGACGCGGCCAAGCCACAGACCGGAAGGATCGTCGATCATACTTTGCCTCTCCACAGCAGCCTACAGCTTAAAGAAACTTGCCATCAGTTCAAGCTGCTGCTCCAGCATGGGCTTGCCCAAATGGATGCGGCAGCCCCGTGCCCGCGCCTCAGCCAGAAGCGGGGTGATCTCCGGTTCCATGACGACCTCGGCCACGACCATGCCGGGGGCCAGCCCCGCGACATCCAGCGGCATCGCGTCGCCCGCCCGCATCCCCAGCGAGGTGCCGTTGACGACGATGTCATGCCCCGAGGGGCCGGCGTCGCCGACCCCGACCGAGGCTTCGGGAAAGGCCGTGCGGATGCGCTCGCAAAGCGCCTGCGCCTTGGCGGCGGTGCGATTGGCCAGCGTCAGATGCGCTACGCCCGCCTCGGCCATGGCAAAGGCGATGGCGCTGGCCGCGCCACCGGCGCCGACCAGATAGACGCGCCGGTCCGCGACCGCGATACCCTGCGATTCCAGCCCCGCGATAAAGCCTGCCCCGTCCAGCATGTCGCCGACCAGCCGCCCGTCATCCTCGCGCCGGATCACGTTCACCGCGCCCATCATCCGCGCGCGCGGCGTGATATCGTCGCAGATGCCGGCCATGGCGCTCTTGTGCGGCACCGTCACGATGCCGCCGTCATAACTTTTCAGCTTTCGCAGCGCATCGGCGAATTGGGCCAGATCCTCGGGCGCGACCTGAAACGGCACCATTACCGCATCGCGGCCGCGCCGGCTGGCGATGGCGTTGATGCCGGGCGGGGCCTTCACATGGCCGATGGGGTCGGCGAGGATGCCCAGAACCCTTGTCTTGCCGGTAATCTCGATTAGATCGCGCGCGCTCACAGCATCGGTCTCCCGTCCAGACGGCGGGGTAGCCCCGCACCGTCGCCTTGCAGTTCCGGCGGCAGCAGGCCCTGCGGTAAATCCTGATAGCACACCGGGCGCAGGAAGCGGGCGATCGCCAGGCTTCCGACCGAGGTCGAACGCCCATCCGCCGTCGAGGGAAACGGTCCGCCATGCACCATCGCGTGGGCGACCTCGACCCCGGTGCCGAAACCGTTGACCAGAATCCGCCCGGCCTTGCGCTCCAGCAGCGGCAGCATGCCGCGCGCCGCCTCATGGTCCGCCTCATCCATATGCAGCGCCACGGTCAACTGACCTTCCAGCGCCTCCAGCACCTGCCGCAAGACGGCAAAATCGGGGCAGCGCACGACCAAAGAGGCGGCGCCGAAGACTTCTTCATGCAGTTCGGGATGTTTAAGGAAGCTTGCTGCGTCGGTGACGAACAGCGCCGGGCTGGCTTTAAGTTCGGCGGCTGCACCGCTGGCGACGTGTTCCACCGCGTCATGCCCGGATAGTGCCGCGATACCGTGCGTATAGGCGGCAAGGATGCCCGGCGTCAGCATGGTCGCAGGCGCGGCTCCGGTGATCGCCTCGCTTGCCGCCGCAAGAAAATCGTCCAGTCCCCTGCCCTCGATGGCAAGGATCAGGCCTGGATTAGTGCAGAACTGTCCCGCACCCATCGTCAGCGACGCGGCGAAGGCGGTGCCGATCTGCGCGCCCCGCGCGGCCAAGGCGGCGGGGAGCAGCAGGACGGGGTTGATGCTGCTCATTTCGGCATAGACAGGGATCGGCTCGGGCCGCGCGGCGGCGATCTTCATGAAGGCGGTGCCGGCGGTACGCGAGCCGGTGAAGCCTACCGCCTTGATGCGCGGATCGGCGACCAGCGCTTGCGCGACGGCGCGGTCCTCGGCGAAGATCATCGAGAAGACGCCTTCGGGCAGGCCGCAATCGGCAACCGCCCCGGCCACCGCACGGGCAACCAGCTCCGATGTGCCGGGATGGGCCGAATGGGCCTTGACCACCACCGGGCAGCCGGCCGCGAGGGCCGAGGCCGTGTCGCCGCCCGCGACCGAGAAGGCCAGCGGAAAGTTCGAGGCGCCGAAGACCGCGACCGGCCCGACCGGAATATTGCGCAGCCGCAGGTCGGGACGTGGCAAGGGCTGGCGGTCCGGCAGGGCCGGGTCGATGCGCAAATCCAGAAAGCCGCCGTCGCGCACCACGGCTGCGAACAGGCGCAACTGGCCGACGGTGCGGCCGCGCTCACCCTCGATGCGGGGGCGAGGCAGGCCGGTTTCCCGCATGGCACGTTCGACCAGTTCATCGCCAAGGTCGAGGATGTTCTGCGCCACGGCTTCAAGAAACTGCGCGCGCCGTTCCAACGGCAGAGCGCGGAACAGATCGAAGGCTGCGGCGGCCAGGGTGCAGGCGTCGTCCAGGTCGGCGGACGAGGCGCCCCCGAAGGCCGGCTCGATGCGCGCGCCGGTCGCAGCCTCGATGGCGAAGATTCGACCATGCGGGCCCATGCGGCGAGTGGCGCCGATGAACAGCGCGCCGGTTAGAGTCGAGGTCATCCTATTTCCCCCAGTTCAGCGCCAGCGGCTGCACTTCGCGCGCCAGTTCCAGAAGCCCCGCGCGCGTGGCGGGATGCACTGGCTCAAGCGGGTGGCGCACGGCGTCCGAGCCGATCACGCCGCCCTCGGCCATGACGATTTTGGCCGCACGAAGGCCGCACTGGCGGTTCTCGTAGTTGATCAAAGGCAGGATGCGCTGGTAGACCGCAGCAGCAAGATCGCGCCGGCCGGCAGCATGGTGCTCGATAACCGGGCGGATCAGGTCGGGCAGCAGCGCGCTCGACATGACACCCGTGGCCCCCGCGTCCAGGTCGGCCATGAGGGTGATCGCCTCCTCGCCGTCGAACGGCCCTTCGATAGCGTCGCCGCCGGCGGCGATCAGGGCGCGCAGCTTGGCGGCGGTGCCGGGCACCTCGATCTTGAAATAGCGCACCAGCGGCAGTTCCGTCGCCAGCCGCACGAGAAAGGGAACGGACAGATGCACGCCGCTGAGCGGCGCGTCCTGCACCATGATCGGGATTCGCGCTGCGTCCCGCACCCGCGCGAAATGGTCGTAGATCGCCTGTTCGTCCACGCGCAGGGCACCCGCGCCGTGATAGGGGGGCATCATCATCAGCAGGGCCGCGCCGTGTTCGCGGGCATGGGCGGCGCGCTCGGCGGCGATGCGGGTACTGAAATGGCTGCATGTCACCATGACCGGCACGCGGCCGGCGACATGGGCAAGGCTGTCCTCGGTGAGGATGCGGCGCTCCTCGTCGGTCAGAAGAAACTGTTCGGAATAGTTGGCAAGCAGGCAAATACCATCCACGCCCTGGTCGATCATGCAGTCGAGGACGCGACGCTGCCCTTCGAGGTCGATATCGCCATTGTCATGGAAGGGCGTTGGTGCAACGGGAAACAATCCGCGATAAGGCGTACGGTCGGCGGTCATGATCTATCCTGTACTAAAAAACGGTCTTTGGAGGGCCGGTGCGGGTTTTCCCGCACCGGCGAAAGGCTTATTCTTCCGGAATGGTTTTCGGCAGCGGCTGGTGGAAATACTTTTCGTAGATCGCGTTCAGCTTGCCGTTTTCGAGGTTCTTGGCGACCCATTCGTTGACCCAGGTCTTCAGTTCGTCGTCGCCCTTGCGCAGGCCGACGGCCATCGGATATGCGGCCATGTTGAGCTTGACTTCCAGATTGAGCGCCGGATTCTGCTCGGCCACGTCGTTCGCCGTAGAAAGGGCGGCAGCGAGGATGTTCTGCTGGCCGGTCGCCACGGCGGTGTTCGTGGTCGCCTCGTCCTCATAGCGCACGATATTGGCATTGACGCTATTGTCCTTGACGATGCGTGTCAGCTCGATGTCGGCGGTGGTACCGCGCGCCACGGCGATCGACTTGCCGGCAAGATCGGCCGGCGCCTTGATGGCCGTGCCCTTCGGCGCGGAGATGACGACCGGAATGACGCCGTACGGCTTGGAATAATCGACGACTTTCTTGCGCTCGGGGGTGATCGAGAACGAGGCGATCACCATGTCCACCTTGCGGCTGAGCAGCGTGGGCACCCGGTTGGCGCCGGAAACCGGCACGATTTCCAGCGGGACGCCCATGTCCTCGGCGAGCAGCTTGGCCGTCTCGACATCGGAGCCGGTTTCCTTCGCCTCGGAATTCAGCATGCCATAGGGCGGGTGACTGACGTCGATGGCGACGATCACCTTGCCGCGCTCCTTGATGGCGGCGGGCACATCGGCCGCACCGGCTGCGGTGGCGCCGAAGGCAAGGCCGATCATGAGGCTCGCGGCCGCTGCGGCCAGTTTGAGTTTCAGCATGGTTTCTCCTCCTTGGGTTGATTGGTTCAAAGCCCGTTGCCGACAAACTGGCGCAGTTCGGCCGTTTTCGGATCGAGCAGCATGTCGCCGGGCCCGGTTTCCCAGACACGGCCCTGATGCATGAAGACGACCTGATCCGCGACCGAGCGCGCGAATGCCATCTCGTGCGTCACCAGCATCATCGTCATGCCGTTCGAAGCGAGGCGCTCGATGACCTTCAGCACCTCGCCGGTCAGTTCCGGGTCGAGAGCCGAGGTGACTTCATCGAAGAGCATCAGGCGCGGATGCATGGCGAGCGAACGGGCGATGGCTACGCGCTGCTGCTGGCCACCGGAGAGCTCCTCCGGATAGGACTGGACCTTATCGGACAGGCCGACCTGTGCCAGCACCTCCCTGGCGAGTTCACGCGCCTCAGCCTGGCCGACGCCCTTCACCTTGCGAGGAGCGAGCGTCACGTTCTGCTCGACCGTCAGGTGGGGAAAGAGATTGTAGCTCTGGAAAACGATGCCCACATCCTGACGCAGCTGGCGCAAGTTCACCTTCTCGGCGGCAAGGTCGTGGCCGCAGACATGCAGCCCGCCCGCCTGAAAGCGTTCCAGCCCGTTCACGCAGCGAAGTGCCGTGCTCTTGCCGGAACCCGAGCGTCCGATCAGCGCGACGACCTGACCGGGTTCCACTTCGAGATCGATGCCCTTCAGCACTTCGATCTGGCCATAGCTCTTGCGCAGGTTATGGAAACGGACCATCGGTTGGGTTGCGCCTGACATGATGGGTTGTCCTTCGTGTGATGGAGCCGATGACGGAGCCTTGGCCCGGCGGTTCAATTGCGGTGTAGCTTGCGTTCGAAGCGGCGCGCCATGACCGACATCGGAAAGCAGATGGCGAAGTAGATGAGCGCCGCGATCGTGAAGACAGTGAACGGCTTGAAGGTCGAGTTGTTGATGACCTTGGCCGAATAGGTGAGGTCGAAAAAGTTGATGACGACCGCGTAGGAGGTGTTCTTGACGATTTGCACCAGAAAGCCGACCGTCGGCGGGATGGCGATGCGCAGAGCCTGCGGCAGGATCACGTAGACGAACCGTTGCGATCTGGTGAGCGCGAGACATTCGGCCGCCTCCCACTGGGTCTTCGGCACGGCCTGAATGCAGCCCTTCCATATCTCGCCGAGATAGGCGCCGGCATAGAGGGTCATGGCAAGGCCAGCCGCCACCAGAGCGGGCACATCGAAGCCGCCGATGCTGATGCCGAAATAGACGACGAACATGATGACCGGCAGCGGCACACCCTGGATGAACTGGACAAGGCCGGAAGACACGATCCGCAGCCACCGGGCATCGGCCGAGCGCGCCAGCGCCAGCGGCAGGCCGAGAACGGTGCCGCCGATAAAACCGAGCACAGACAGCACGATGGTCCACCCCGCGCCCTGGAAGAGGTAGGCGATCTGTTGAATGCTAAGTCCCAGCATGGTTCTACCTCACAGCGATGTGCGCAGCCGGCGGCGGCGGGGAAAGGAGACTTCCGCGATACCCATGAGGACGACGCGCAGCAGCGAGGCGAGTCCCAGATAGAGAACGGCGATGACCAGATAGACCTCGAAGCCGCGGAAGGTGAAGGACTGGATCATGTAGGCGACGCCCGTCAGCTCCTCGGCGGAAATCTGCGACATGATGGAGGTCGCCAGCATCATCAGCACGAACTGGCTGACGAGGGCGGGATAAACCCGCTCCACCGCTTGCGGCACCTCGACATAGACGAGGGACTGGAACGGGCTCAGCGCAAGACAGGACGCTGCCTCGAGCTGGCCGCGCGGGATCGTCTGGAAGCCGGCGCGCATAATCTCGGCGGTATAAGCCCCGACATTGATGATGAGCGCGATGACCGCCGCGGCGAAGGGACCGACATGGACCTGCAGCGAGGCGAGGCCGAAGAACAGCCAGAACACCTGGATGATCAGCGGTGTATTGCGGATGGCCTCGACATAGATCGTGGCGATGCGCTGTGCCCACGGCCTGCCGCGAAGGCGCGCGACGGCCACGAGGGTACCGAGCAGGAAGCCCGGCAGGATCGAGGCGACCGTCATGCCGATGGTCAGCCAGATGCCTCTGATGAGGTCCGGCAGGTAATCGTTCAGGAACGAGAAATCGAATTCATACATGGAGGCACGCGATTCCGGGTTTCACGACGGAAGGCAGCGCAGTTCCCGCATTTCCAGCGGGTATCGGGCAAAATCGCAAGATCGCAACAGGCATCGGTCCGGGTCTCCTCCCCACGCCAATTTTCCCTCGACGGGCAGTTGACTTTTCGGCCTCTACCATGAATGATCTATGCACGCAATATTCATTTTCAGGATTTCGCCCATGACGACCGATACGATCTCCCCGGTGATCAGGCTCAACCCGGCCGACAATGTGGGCGTGGCACGCACCGCGATACCCCGCGGCACGGCGATTGCCGAGGGCGGAGAAGCCGTCACCGCGCGGGCGGACATTCCAAGCGGCCACAAGGTGGCGCTGCGCACCATCGCACCGGGAGAAGCCGTCCTGAAATACGGCCAGACCATCGGAATCGCGACCGGAACCATCACGCCGGGCGACCACGTGCATCTGCACAACCTCGCCATGCAGGAAAGCCACGCAACCCATCATTTCGCCGAGGATGCCCGCGAAACGCCGCTTCTCCCGGAGAGCGAACGCCGCACCTTTGAAGGCTATGTGCGGCCCGACGGGCAGGTCGGCACGCGCAACTTCATCGGCATCGTCACCTCGGTGAACTGTTCTGCCACGGTGGCGCGCGCCATCGCCGATCATTTCAATCGCGGCGGCGGCCTCGAGGGCTACGACAACGTGGACGGCGTGGTGGCGCTCACCCACGGCACGGGCTGCGCGATCAACATGAAGACGGAGGGCTACCTCTATCTCCAGCGCGTGCTCTCCGGCTATGCGCGCAACCCCAATTTCGCCGGCATCCTCTTCATCGGCCTCGGCTGCGAGACGAACCAGATCGATCCGATCGTTCAGAAGTTCGGCCTGACGGAAGGCCCGCTCCTTCGCACCATGACGATCCAGAATCTCGGCGGCACGCGCAAGACCATCGAAGTGGCAAGCGGTATCATCCGCGAGATGTTGCCGCAGGTGAATGCCGCCAAGCGCACCACCGTGCCACTCACCGGCCTCAAGGTCGCGTTGCAGTGCGGCGGCTCGGACGGCTATTCCGGCATTTCCGCCAACCCGGCACTCGGCTATGCGGCGGATCTCATCGTCCAGCACGGCGGCACCGCCGTCCTCAGCGAGACACCGGAAATCTACGGCGCCGAACATCTCCTGACGCGCCGGGCCGTCAGCGCTGAAGTGGCGCAGAAGCTGATAGACCGCATCGAGTGGTGGCGCCGCTATACCGAGCGCAACGGCGCCGAGCTCAACAACAACCCCTCCCACGGCAACAAGCTCGGGGGCCTGACGACCATCCTCGAAAAATCGCTGGGGGCGGTCGCCAAGGGCGGTTCGATGCCGCTGGAGGCGGTCTACGAATACGGCGAAATCATCGACCGCACCGGCTTCGTCTTCATGGACACGCCCGGCTATGATCCCGTCGCCGTGACCGGACAGGTGGCGGGTGGTTGCAACGTCATCGTCTTCACCACCGGTCGGGGTTCGGTCTCCGGCTTCAAGCCCGCCCCGTGTATCAAGGTCGCTACCAATACCGAGATGTACGAGCACATGAGCGATGACATGGACATCAATTGCGGCGACATCGTCAATGGCACGGACAGCATCGAGGCGGCCGGTCGGCGCATCTTCGAGAAGATTCTGGCTGTTGCTTCGGGCGAGCACACGCTAAGCGAGGATTTCGGATTCGGAGACAACGAGTTTGTGCCATGGCAGATCGGAGCCGTAACCTGACCATTCAGCCCCCGGAAACTCCGGCTGGTTCTGCGGTCGCCGCAGGCCCGGCCTATGCGACCATCGAGGCCCACATCCGCAAAAGCATCAAGGCAGGCGCCCTGCCCGACGGAACCGTGCTGCTGGAAGGGCCGCTCGCCGCGCTGTTCGGATCCAGCCGCTCTCCCGTGAAACGCGCGCTGTCAGCCTTGGAGGAGGAGGGGCTGCTCAGCCGTTTTGACGGGCGCGGCCTGCTGGTCGGAAACAATGGAATACCTCGCCGCGTGAAGATCGTTCCCGACATGCTGTTGCTTGAGGACGAGGAAGGGTTCAATGCCAAGAGCTTCGCCTGGCAACCGCACTACTATGAGTTTGAACGCGAGATCATCCTGCGCTCGGTCTTCGGCCGGGCACGCGTAAACGAACTGGCGCTGGCCCGGCATCTTGATGTCAGCCGCACCGTGGCGCATGAGCTGCTGATCCATGCGCGCGAGGTGGGGATCGTCTACAAGGATGATGGATCGCGCTGGTGGATCGTGCCGCTCGACGAGGCACGGTTCGAGAACCTCTATGAACTGCGTATCCTGCTGGAACCCGTTGCAATGACCAGCGCTATCGGTCGCATCCCCGACGAGCGCCTGGAAGAGGTCGAGACCAGGCTGCATCGGGTGCAGGAACAATTCCCTGCGGTTACCGGCGCCGATCTGGATCTTCTGGAATCCGATCTGCATATCGACTGCGTCGGCTATGGCTGCAATCCGGAGATCATCGAGGCGCTGAAGCGCAGTCGCTGCATTCTCGTCGCGGGCAAGCACATCCAGTTGGCGCTTGGCTCGGATGCACGGGTCGATCCTTTCATGGACGAACATCTTGAGATCGTAGCTGCGTTACGTGTGCAGGACCCCACTGCGGTGCGCGAAACACTCGTTCGGCACCTGGAGCTTTCCGCCGAAAAGGCTGTCCATCGTCTTGCAGCCTTCCGCAGCCGTAAGGGGGTTGCAGAACTGCCCTACATATTGGAGCCATGAAAAGGGGCGTGTTGCAAAGTTTTGTTCAGGCTATGCCGCCTGAAATCCTGCAATGCACTGCGTGTCATCGCCCGCAAATTTGCAGCAAGCCTCCGCAAAGTTCGTAAGTATAATCTCACGTCCTCTCACATGGCCTGCCCACGAAAGGTATAAGCGGCAATCGATTCTGGCTTCATCTCAATGGAGAAACCAGGCAGCGACGGCGGCATGTAGGCAGCGTTCCTGATAACGCATGGGTCGATGAAGTGTTCGTGCAGATGGTCGACATATTCGATCACCCGACCGTCCATGGTGCCGGAAACGGCAACATAATCGATCATGGAAAGATGCTGCACATATTCGCACAAACCAACGCCGCCCGCATGTGGCCAGACCGGCTTGTTATACTTGGCAGCAATCAGCAGCACGGACAGAACTTCGTTCAGACCGCCCATCCGGCAGCTGTCGATCTGAACGATGTCAATGGCGTTTTCTGCGATGAACTGCTTGAACATGACACGGTTCTGGCACATTTCGCCAGTCGCGACCTTCACGTTGCCAATCGCTTCCCGGATCTTGCGATGGCCTGCAACATCGTCCGGGCTGGTCGGCTCCTCGATAAAGAACGGCTTGGAGAAGGCAAGCCTGTTGACCCACTCGATCGCCTGATCGACTTCCCAGACCTGATTGGCGTCGATCATAAGATACCGATCCGGGCCGATCACTTCACGCGCGATGGTGAGGCGACGAATATCGTCTTCAAGATCGCGGCCAACCTTCATCTTGACATGGTTGAAGCCCGCGTCGATGGCTTCCCGGCAAAGACGGCGCAGCTTGTCGTCGTCATAGCCGAGCCAGCCAGCAGAAGTCGTGTAGCAAGGATAACCGCTCGCTTCGAGCTTCGCGATGCGATCCGCCTTGCCGGTTTCTGCCTTACGCAGAATTTCGACGGCTTCGTCGCGGGTGAGCACGTCGGTCAGATAGCGATAATCGACGATGTCGGCGATTTCTTCAGCCGACAGTTCGGAAACCAGACGCCACACAGGCTTGCCGGACTGCTTTGCCAGAATATCCCAGAAAGCATTGACGACAGCGCCGGTTGCCAGATGCATCGCACCTTTTTCGGGGCCGATCCAGCGCAGCTGGCTGTCACTCGTCAGATGGCGCCAGAACTTGCCGGGAGCCGCGCGGACGACATCGAGATCGGCGCCGACCACCAGATGACGCATGGCGAGGATGGCTTGACAGCAGATTTCATTGCCGCGGCCAATGGTGAAGGTCAGACCGTGGCCCTTCAGCGCCGCATCGTCCGTATCAAGGATGACATAGGCTGCCGAGTAGTCCGGGTCCGGGTTCATCGCGTCGGAACCGTCCAGACTTAGCGAAGTCGGGAAGCGGAGATCGAAGACGCGGAGATCGGTAATTTTCGTCATGATTTATCCGTGATCAGAGCGTGATGCCCAAAAGTGGAAACCGGTTTCGGGAAAGTTCATCTTCACCAGAATTAGATGTCTGCGCGCACGTTCTGCTTCTGCGTGCCGAGGCCTTCGATGCCTAGCTCGACGACGTCGCCAGCCTTGAGATAGCGCGGCGGCTTCATGCCCATGCCAACGCCGGGAGGCGTGCCGGTGGAGATGATATCGCCCGGCTGCAGCGACATGAACTGCGAGAGATAGGAAACCAGATGACGGACGCCATAGACCATGGTCCTGGTCGAGCCGTCCTGCATGGTTTCACCATTGACTGTGAGCCACATTCTGAGGTTCTGCGGGTCGGCAACTTCATCCTTCGTCACCAGCCACGGGCCGGTTGGGCCGAACGTGTCGCAAGACTTGCCCTTGGTCCACTGACCGGCGCGCTCGATCTGGAAAGCGCGTTCCGAGACGTCATGCAGCGTGCAGTAGCCCGCGACATAATCAAGCGCATCACCTTCCGAGACGTATTTCGCAGTCTTGCCGATGACGATACCCAGTTCGACTTCCCAGTCCGTCTTTTCGGAACCGCGCGGGATGAGCAGATCGTCATTCGGGCCGACGATGGCCGAGGTAGCCTTCATGAAAATGATGGGTTCCGGCGGAACCGTAGCGCCCGTTTCAGCAGCATGATCGGAATAGTTGAGGCCGATGCAGACGAACTTGCCGGTGCCTGCAACGCATGGGCCGAGACGCGGGTTGCCTTCGACCTTCGGCAGCGCATTGAGGTCGATCTCGCCGAGCCTGGCCAACGCATCCGGGGCCAGAGCCGCACCCGACAAATCGCTGACATGGGCGGACAGATCACGGATATTGCCGTCGGCATCAAGCAGGCCCGGCTTTTCCTGACCGGCTTCGCCATAGCGAAGAAATTTCATGTCGTCACTCCTTCGAGGGTATAGTTGCGGCCGAACTTAAATCGTCCAGCCACCGTCAATATTGTAAGCTTGTCCGGTCGTGTAGGTCGCACCCGCGAGATAGACCGCGAGATCGGCGATCTCTTCGGGCTGGCCAATACGGCCGATCGGCTGACGCGCGATAAATGCGGCGCGCTGCTCTTCATAATCGCCCTGCGCACGCAGACGGCCCTGCAGCGACGGGCTTTCCACCGTACCGGGGCAGATGGCGTTGCAGCGGATCCCCTTGGCGACATAGTCGGCGGCAACAGCCTTGGTAAGACCGATGACAGCCGCCTTGGTGACGCCATAGGCAAAGCGGTTCGGCACGCCTTTGACGCTCGAAGCAACGGAAGCCATGTTGATGATCGCGCCCTCCTGACGTTCCAGCATACCCGGCAGCACGGCGCGGATGGTGCGGATCATCGCCTTGACGTTGAGATTGACCGCGAAGTCGAGGTCCTTGTCCTTCATTTCCAAAATCGTGCCTCCATGCACGACGCCCGCGCAGTTGAACAGGATATCGACCTGACCAATCCCGGCAACCACAGCCTTGACTTCAGCCTCATCGAGCACGTCGAGCTTGCGGGTGACGATGCCCGGAACACCTTCGATCTCTTTGAGCACAGCTTCATTGATATCGGTCGCATGGACCCTGGCGCCGGCTTCCGCGAAAGCCAGCGCGCTTGCGCGGCCAATGCCCTGAGCTGCGGCTGTCACCAGCGCGGTTTTTCCATCAAGTCGTATCGTCATGTTCATGCCTTCCGTTCAACAAGCAGGATGTTCCGTTTGTGGAAAGCTGCAATCGACCAACGCCCAATTTCGCGTTGGAAAGCGGCCGTTATTTTCTTAAGGATATTGGGCACCGGTCACGGTGAGATAGACTGCATAGAGCGCTTTTGTCGCGGCGATGAAAAGCCGGTTGCGGCGCGGACCGCCAAACGTCACATTGGCGACCGTCTGCGGAGTTTTGATCTTGCCGAGCAGCGCCCCTTCCGGCGAAAAACAGTGTACACCATCGCCCGCGCTGGTCCATAGATTGCCGGCCGTATCGAAACGGAAGCCATCCGGCAGGCCATTGTCGACAGTGCAGAATATGGCCCCGCCCGCCACGCGCCGACCATCGTCCACGACATCGAAAACGCGGATGTGACGCGGCGCATTTTCATCGTGGCTATAGGCGCTGTCGGCAACATAAAGTCTGGTTTCGTCAGGCGAGAAGGCGAGGCCATTCGGCTGTTGAAAATCGGTGATGACCGCATCGAGTTCGCCGGTTTTCGGGTCGAAGCGGTAGACATTGCGCGTCGGCTGTTCCGGCTCTGCCCTGTAGCCTTCGTAATCCGCCATGATGCCGTAGGTCGGGTCAGTGAACCAGACCGTTCCGTCCGAGCGCACGATCACATCATTCGGCGCATTGAGCTTCCTGCCCTGATAGCTGTCGGCGAGAACGGTGATGCTGCCGTCGGGTTCCGTGCGCGTGACACGGCGTCCGCCGTGTTCGCAGGTGACGAGGCGCCCTTCGCGATCGCGCGTATTGCCGTTTGAGAAATTGGATGGTTGACGGAAGATCGAGACACCACCGCCAACCTCACCTCCGGGAACCCATCGCAGGATGCGTTGGTTCGGAATATCGCTCCACAGAAGGCAGTTCTGGTCATTGAACCAGACCGGCCCCTCAGCCCAGCGGCAGCCGGCATAGAGTTCTTCCAGGTGGGCGCTCGGTACGATCAGCCGCTTGAAGCGATCATCGTGGACTTCGTAAATCGAAACAGCCTGAGACACGGGAAATGACTCCAAAAGAAATTATCGCTCTGCCCGGCGGCCACCGGCGAGGAAGATCACCGCAATGATGGTGAGGCCGGTCAGTACAAGGCGGACACCGGCCCCGAAGCCGTAAGTGTTGAGCATCGAGACGATGAGGAACATGAAGAGGGCGGCGCCCCATATGCCGGGGATGTTGGAATCGCCGCCTGCCACCGCCGTGCCGCCAATGATGACGACTGCGATGGACATAAGCAGGTATTCCTCGCCCATATTGAGCGCCGCGCCGCCGGAGAAACAGGCGAGCAGGAAGCCGCAAAGCGAGGCCAGCGCCGCGCAGAGCAGATAGGTGACGAAGCGGGTGCCGTCGACCGGAACGCCCGCGACGCGCGCGGCGAAAGGATTCTGGCCGATTGCTGAAATCCAGCGTCCATAGATGCTTTTCTTCAAAAGCACCCAGCCGATGACGGACAGGATCAGCGCCACAATGGCAACATTCGGTATGCCCAGCGTGGAGGATGTGGTGAACAGCGCAAGGCTTTCCGGCGGTTTTACTCGTAGGCCGCGATTGCTCCATATGGCGGTGGACTGGATCAGGAAGCTCAGCGACAAGGTGGCGATAATGGGTGGAATGCGCAGAAGCTTGATGAGTGCGTAGTTGCAGATACCGATAGCGAGGCCGATCAGGATCGCGACGGCAAGCCCGGCCAGCACCATGCTGTCCTGCGTATCCATGAGTTTGAGCGCGAGCGTTGCGGCAAGTGTTATGTTGGCCGGTACAGACAGGTCGATATTGCCGGGTCCGAGCGTGATGACGAACATCTGCCCGAGGCCGACGATCACCGAGAAAGAGGCGAAGGTGAAGGCCGCGTAGGAAAGGCCATGTGCGCCCGCGCCGCCGGCAAACAGGATGGTAAGGATCAAGACCACCGCAGTTGCTATGAACGACCAGATCCACGGGCGGCTGATGAGAGCGGATATAGCGTTCATTGCCTTTTTTTCTCCCCCTTTTCGAGGCGGTTGAGGAAGAGGCGCAATGCCAGCACCACGATGAGGATGCCGCCTTGCGCGCCGATCTGCCAGTCCGGCGATATGCGCATGAAGGAGAGAAAGGAACCGGCAAGGGTCAGCGTCAGCGCACCGATGACGGCGCCGCTGGGCGATACGCGCCCGCCGACGAACTCACCGCCGCCGAGAATGACGCCTGCAATGGAAAGAAGCGTATAACGCAACGCGATATTGGCATCGGCAGAGGTGGTGAGACCGACCAGTGCAATACCCGCCAGCACCGCGAAGAAGGCTGCCAGTGCATAGGTTCCGGCGCGGATCAGGGTCACAGACCAGCCAGCCCTTTCGATGGACCGGCTATTGCCGCCAGCCCCGCGCATCAGCACGCCGAAGGTCGTGCGCATGACGATGAAATGCGTGACGACGGCGATCAGAATGCTGGCAACAATGGCCATCGGCACGAAGGGCGGCTTGGAGGTCATGATCCAGCGCGCCCAGACGGGCGCCTGCCCGCCGGGCGAGGGCAATAGCAGAACGGCGAAGCCACCCCAGACGAAACTCATGCCCAGCGTGACGACGATGGAAGGCAGGTTGCGCAGATGGATAATCGCGCCGAGCGCCGCATAGGCGGCGATGGCGGCGACGAGGATCAGCACACCGATGACGGGAGCCGTGTTGAGATAGGTCGCAGCGACGCAGACCACGAAACTCACGAAGGTTCCCATCGAAAGGTCGAGATCGTTGACGGCCATGATGAGCATCTGGGCTATGGTCGCCAGCGCGATAGGCACAGCAAGATTGAAAAGCAGATTCAGTCCGATATAGCTCATGGCGCGCGGCTGCATATAAAAGACGGCGGCCAGCAGCAGGGCCAGCGAGAACACCGGCGTCAGCAGGCGAATGGAGGAAGAGGAGAGGCGCATTATTCGTATGCTCCCTCAAAGGATGCGGCAAGCACGTTCTTTTCCGTAATGTCTTCGCCGGTCAGCTCCGCGACGATAGCGCCGTCGCGGAAAACATAGGCGCGGTCACAGAGTTCGATTTCATCCATTTCGGTGGAGTACCAGACGAAGGTGCGTCCGTTTTCGGCCTCATGGCGCAGGATTTCATACACTTCCTGCTTGGTGCCGACATCGACGCCGCGCATGGGGTCGTCCATCAGGATGGTACTGGCGGTCGTTGCCAGCGCGCGGGCAAAAAGCACTTTCTGCTGGTTGCCGCCCGACAACGACAGGATGCGATTGCCCATATCGGGCGTGCGGATATGGATGCGATCCTTCCACTGTGCGCCGAGCATGTCTTCGCGCTTCTGGTCGACGAGTTTCAGCGACGACAGCCGGTCGAGCGAGCTGACGGTAAGATTGTGCAGAATGCTCCACAGCGGGAAGGTACCGTTGAGGCTGCGGTCGCCCGCCACAAAGGCGATTTCGCAGGTGCGGGCCGGAACCCAGTTCGGTCTTCGTGCATAATAGAGATCAAGCAGCATTTTGGTCTGGCCGTGCCCGGCAAGCCCAGCCAGCCCGATCACTTCGCCCCTGAAAGCCTGGAATGGCTTTATGTCGCTGGCACGTTTGGCGAAAGACAGGACCGGCGTGCCGGTCATATCGGATTTTGTAGCGCGGTGAGAGGCTTTCTCATGCTCGACGCTGCCCATGGCTTCGACAAGACTTCGATTGGTGAAGTCCCTGGCAGCGCGATTGGCGACAACCTTGCCGTCCTTCATCACGACGATGCGGTCGGACGTCGAAAGAATCTCGCCCAGCATATGCGAAATCAGGATGACTGCGCCGCCAGCACCGACGAAACGACGCACATAGGCCATGAGTTGCGCGGAAATGCCTGCGTCGAGCGACGAGGTCGGTTCATCGAGAATGACCAGTCTGGGCAGCGTGCCGGGCGCGGTGAAGTTGATGGCGATTTCAACCATCTGCCTTTCGGCGATGGAAAGCTCATCCACCGTCGCACCGCAATCGATCCGGTGTCCCGGAAAGATTTCATCGAGCTGCTTCGCGATGAGATCGCTGGCCTTGCCACGCCAGTTGATTCCGCCGAGATCGCGCTGCATGATGCGCACGTTCTCGGCGAGGGTCAGGTTGGGAAACAGCGACAGTTCCTGAAACACGCAGCGCACACCGTGCTCCCGCGCCATGGCCATGCCGCGGCCCGGTTCGCCGTGATAGGAAACACTGCCTTCGTGCGGCGATAGCCCGCCATTGATGACATTGACGATAGTGGATTTGCCCGCGCCATTGTGGCCGACGAGCCCGACGCATTCCCCTTCGTGGATCACGAGTTCGGCGCCGTCCAGTGCTTTTACCGCACCGAACTGCACGCGAATATTGCGTGCGGCGACAACCTCCCGTTTCTCTGCTGTTTCTGTCATGCGCTCAACTGGCTGCCGAAAATACTGAGGAATGGGCGACTGGAAAAGAGCGGGAACGAAACCCGCTCCATTCCTTGGATGATGTGAACGCCCGGTTTATTTCGCGGCATCGATAATCTTCTGTGCGTCTTCAAGCGAATATTCTACATTGGCGACACCACCCTTCTGGGTGTTGGCCAGTGCCTTTTCGAGCGAATCCTGGTTGACGCGCAGGAGCGGAACGACGAGGTCCTTTTTCACTTTCTTGCCGTCGAGAATCTGCTGGGCCACCCAGAAAGCGAGCGTCGAGACGCCGGGTGCGATCGAAACGGACATGGTTTCATAGCCGTTCGCATCCTTTTGCTGCTTCCACCATTGCAGTTCGTCGTAGCGGTTACCCATTATGATGATCGGCGTTTCGCGCTTGGCGGCGGCGAATGCCTGCGCTGCGCCGTAGCCATCGCCGCCCTGCGTCACGACAGCGTCGATCTTCGGCAGGCTTGGGAGGATGCCGGCGACGGCACGCTGCGCGACGTCGGATGCCCAGTCGCCATTGACGGAACCGACGATCTTGAACATCGGATGCTTCTTCACGCCTTCTTCGATACCGGCATGGATTTCATCATCCACCGAAACACCGGCGAGACCGCGGATTTCCAGCAAGTTGCCGCCTTTCGGAAGCCGCTTCGCCAGATAGTCGATCTCGCTTTCGCCCATCGCCTTGAAATCGACCGCGATGCGCCACGCGCAAGGCTCCGTGACGGTGCCATCAAAGGAAACGACCGTAATGCCCGCATCGCAGGCTTCCTTGATTGCGCCGTTGAGCGCCGTCGGCGACGCGGCATCGATGACGATGGCGTCATAGCCTTGCAGAATCATGTTCTGAATCTGAGCTGCCTGCTCGGTCGCCTGATTTTCGGCGGTGGTGAAGGCATCTGCGGCGGAAACGATCCCCGCTTTGACGGCCGCCTTCGTCACCTTGTCCCAGCTTTGCAGCATGGCTTGACGCCATGAATTACCGGCATAATTGTTGGAGAAGGCTATCTTCTTCGATGAAGTATCGGCTAACGCGCTGCCGGCGGCCATAACCCCCGCCAATGCGGCGGACGCGAAAAGGATTTTTGCGAATTTCATTCTTTCCTCCCAGTTGCCCCTATACAACCCGTAATGCCTCGGCACTTCGGATCGTTTGATTTGAAAATGGCGCGAACCTCCCGCACCGCCGCTCCTCAACGGCACCAGTCTGCGCCTGACGCGATCTTACAGTCTTGTATCGCAGGCTATTTTCTGGTGAAGCGAGGATGAAAGAAGCGGAGCTTTCTGTGAAGGCCGAATAAAGCAACTGTCCTGCGGGTTCCCGCAGCAAAATTGCGGGACACCGCAGGACGTGCCACGGCAATCAAGACGTATTATAGTTTCATGGGCAATTTGCGTTTTGGAGGATAGACGCATGGCCGAACTCTTGCCCCAAGGGCCGCTCTATCACTATCTGAATATTTCCAGGCTTCTGGCGGGGCATCTCGACTTCGATTCCATCATCCAGGCGGTCGCCGCCGAGATTATGCATATCGTGCCTTACGACCATATGGACGTTTGCATAAAGATGCTGGATGGCAACTTCCACATCGCCTATGAGAGCGGCATATCGACGGCTTGGAGTTGCAATCCTCCGGCTTTGCTGTCCGGTAGCCCCATCCGCACGGTGCTTTCAGGAGATGTCGACCATCTTCTGACCGACGATGCACGCACCGATGCGCGCTTTCACTTCGAAGGCTCGTTCTCCAGTCCGATTATCGAGCACGATTTGAAGGGTCGTGTGCATGTGCCCTTGAAAGCGCAGGGCGATATCATCGGCGCGCTCAGTTGTTCCAGTCTCACGGCTGCCTGCTATACCATGCGAGACGTGGAAAACGCCCAGTCGATTGCCGATTTGCTGGCGCCCTATTTCTTTGCGATCCGCGCCGCAGAGCAGGCCAAGCGCTCCGCCATCGTGGAAACGGAAGCGCGGGCCCGCGAGGAAGGCTTGCGGTCCGGCGCTCTGAAACTGACCGAGGCACTGGAGGCCGAACGCCACCGCATCGGCATGGATCTGCACGACCAGACGCTGGCCGATCTGACGCGCCTCGCACGCCATGTGGAACGGCTGACCCACGCGCCGGATCTCTCGGTCGAACAGCTTGAACCGCTGTTTCGCGGACTCCAGCACTGCATGCACGATCTCAGGCAAATCATCGAAGAAGCAAAACCATCCATTCTTCAACTTTTCGGTTTCGTACAGGCAACGGAAAACCATCTTGACCGTTCGGTGCGCGACAGCGGGTCGTCTATCGAATGGACGTTGGACGACCGCAGCGACGGTATGGCCGATCGGTTGGAAGGAACGGTTGCGACTTCGCTGTTCCGCGTCGTGCAGGAAGCGATCAACAATTCGCTCCGTCACGCGCATGCCAACCAGTTGCGTGTAACGTTTCGTGATAAGGGCGGCGGCTTACACGTCGAAGTCGCGGATAACGGTATCGGCATGGATCGCCAGGTGCAGCGTCCCGATGTCGGACATGGAATTGACAATATGCGCACGCGTGCACGGCTGATTTCCGCAAGCTTTGCTATCAGGAAGAACGGGACAGGAGGCGGCACCAGCGTGACGATCCATCTGCCCGCGGAGATGTGCCGGGAGGCTGGTGGGTAAAATGCATGTTCTGATCGTGGAAGATGATCCATTGCATCGCGCCTATCTTGGCGAGGTTGTGCGAGCGGCATTGCCCGAATGCAGTGACTTGCTGGAAGCCGAGAACGGTCTGGCGGGTGAGAAGCTGGCGCGCCAACATCGTGCAGCCCATATCGTCATGGACCTGCAGATGAACGGGCGTAACGGCATCGAGGCGGCGCGCACCATCTGGAAGGAGAATCCCGAAACGCGCATCCTGTTCTGGTCGAACTACGCCGATGAAGCCTATGTGCGCGGGGTCTCGCGCATTGTTCCCGCAGGGGCGGCTTACGGCTATGTATTGAAATCGGCATCCGACGATAAGCTGCGGCTGGCCCTACGCAGCATCTTCGTCGAGGCGCAATGCGTGATTGACCGTGAAGTGCGCGGTCTGCAACAGAAGAGTCTCGGCCATACCAGCGGTTTCAGCGAAAGCGAATATGAAATTCTGATCGATATCGCGCTGGGCCTGACGGATCGTGTTATTGCCCGTCGCCGCAATCTGTCGCTGCGAAGCGTCCAGAATAGATTGCAGCAACTCTATGAAAAATTGGGGGTATATCAGGACAAGGGGGAGCCTGACGAGGGACGCTTCAACCTGCGGGCCCGTGCTGTCACGGTCGCGCTGCTGCGCAAACTGCTGAACTACAGCGCGCTGGAACGCGCAGAGGCCGAGTTGAACGATTGGGTCAGCCGACAACCGCCTTCGGGCGACGCTGCTCCAGATCAAGGTCGAGCTCTACCGCGCGGACGATGACCGGCGCGAAGCGACGACGCTTCTTTTCCTTGTGATTGGAAGGAATGTCTGTGATGCGGTGACAAACACCCGGAAAATTACCTCGCAGCCGTAAAGCTCCTCACCGCAAGAATATGGTGCCAGAGTTTATAAGTCTACGCCGTACAAAATCGCAACCAAACCACCCTTCGGCAGAGCGGGAACGCACAGAAACCCGAAAACGGAAGGTGGAAACCTCGCCTTGAGAAGAAAAGCGCACATATTCGTAGACCGAAGCCGAGAGGCTGCGGTCAAAATTACTGGGTATGCATGCCGATGACCAAGACGCCATAAGAATTTGCAATCTGGTCGAAAATGATGACGAAATCACATACCATAGTGCATCGTCTTCTACTCGTGGTGTCGGTAGGGGTGCAATCATCGAAGGCGAATATTCGATCTACTGCCCACTGGCCTCCGACGATAAAGATAGTTTTCCCGCATTGACTGCGGCGCACTTCTCTACGACTTCCTGCAATATCAATATAAAAATTAACGATGATATATTTATGTTTTTGAATAACATTTTTATCTCATATTAAATATCTTTTCGTAAGATGATATTACGGAATAAGTATGTGGTGTCGATACAGAAAATTGATATATAGACCACGTCGATAAAATCATGACAAAAAGCATCGGCATGAACATTTCTCATTTAATCTTGTTATTTAGCCGGTATTCTTTGCTAATTTTGCTTGGATGTTAGTCTGTTTTATTATTAATATTATCTACATGTCTTCACCAATAGGACCGATTTTTATCTTGGCGGGATTGCCTTGCCGCTGAACTTTCATCCGGCAGCGATTAGAGCATTGATGGTTTTGGATACGCCAAATGGGGCGGCTTGAGCAACCGGCGGAAACGTGATGCTTTCATCTTGCGCAGCGTTGGAGCCAATTGCGTCGATGATCCCGGCATAGTCTGCCGGAGGCCTGGTATCGGAGCGATGAGTGTGGCCGGAAATGGTTGTAATCTTCGGCCCATTCCGAGATGGCCCTGCGAGCATGATCAAGGCCGAAGAGCAGCCTTTCGTTCAAAAAGTTCGTCACGCATGCGCCCGTTGAAGGATTCGAGGTAGCCGTTCTGCATCGGCTTTCCTGGCGAAGGCCGACGGGCCAAACCCTTCCGCAAGGAGAATGATCTCTCCAAAGCACGCGGAAATTGTTTCGGAGGTCAGGCAGATGATAACTCGTTTTCCGTCAGCGGATAGTTCAAAGCGCGATCTTTGCCTGGGCGGCGGAGGAAGAGTAGGTGCCGCAAAAGCAGTCGAACTACCCGCCGGGATCGCTGGTACTGCGCCAAGCAATCCCAGAGAACCCCGACGCGTCATCGATTGGAACTGCAATTCTCGCAAGCGCCCACCGGCGTTGCTGCCCACGATAGGTAAGAATGCTCCCCCACCATTTCTCCCATAGCTTTCGCAACCGGATTCGAGGGTGACAATGTACTAGCGCTCGTGGACAAAGGGTATCCACAGTTTGACTGCTGCGATGGCGACGAAGCCGAGCGGACGGCCTTTCGCATCGCAGCGGGCATGGAGCTTGGTGGTGAAGCCGCCGCGCGATCGGCCAAGCGCCTGGGTCTCTTGAGTCCCCTTTTTATGCCAACCACACAATGATGTGCCCGGACGATGGCGCTGTCGATCATGTCGGCGCTTCGATCCCGCTCGACCAGTTCGGCCAGAGTTTCCAGCATTGCTTCGAACACGCCGGTCTCAACCCAGCGCCGATATCGGCGGAAGACGCTGTTCCACTTGCCATATTCATCAGGCAGATGCCGCCATTGCGCTCCTGTGCGCGCCATCCACATCATGCCTTCGAAATAACGCCGATTGTCCTGGGCAGGGCGGCATCCACGCCCGCTTTCAGCAGGTAGAAGCGGGCCGATCACAGCCCATTCCTCGTCCGTCAAACCGATCCGTTCGCCCAAAGCAGCCTCCAAATGGCAGCCTTGAATCAAAAACCAAGTCCGCCGTCAACCTTTGTCCACGAGCGCTAATCGCGGGTCGCTATATCAGAAACTACAATAAATACATTGGAGACGCCGATTATGTCTCGTCCAATCCAATGCGTCCTATAAGCTGCGCAACAGACCTCCATCGACCCGCAGGCTTGTGCCGGTGATATATCCCGCCCGCCCCGAACACAGAAAGCAGGCTACATCGGCGAATTCGCGCGGCGTGCCGTAGCGTCCGATGGGAATTGTCGCCCGCGATGCGGCAGCTACCTCTTCCGGCGTCTTGCCGGTGCGCTTCGCGGCCGCCGCATCGAGTTGATCAACGCGATCGGTGTGGATGCGGCCCGGAATCAACCCGTTCACCGTCACGCCGTCGGCGGCCACTTCGGCCGCCAGCGTCTTCGCCCAGCCGACGAGGGAAAGGCGCAAAGTGTTGGAAAGGCCGAGATTGGGGATGGGCTGCACGACACCGGAAGACAGAAGCACGAGAATCCGGCCGAAACGCTGCGCGCGCATATGCGGCAAAAGGGCGGTGGCGATACGGATCGGCGCTTCCACCATGGCGCGGAACTGCGGTACGAGGCTGTCGGCATCGATTTGCGCGACCGGCCCCGGTGCAGGGCCGCCGCCATTGAGCACAAGTATATCGGGCTGTTCCCCAGCCTGTATCTCTGCGATGGCCCCCTCGACGGCGACAGGATCGGCCAGATCGGCCACAAGGGTGGAAATACGTCCGGCCGCGGAGGCGGAAAGCGCGGCGCGCACCGGTTCCAGCCGCTCGGCGGAACGCCCGCCCAGAATGACGTTCGCGCCCTCGGCGGCCAGGCTTTCGGCGATGGCGCGGCCAAGGCCGCCCGAAGCGCCCAGAACGAGCGCGGTACGGCGGTGAAGTTCAAGATCCATGGTTCTCTCCTGTCAGGCCACCCGGCGGCGTGCGGCTTTTCGGGTTTCTATGACGAAGGCGCGAAGAAGCGGATGCGGCTGCCCCGGCCGCGATGCAAGCTCCGGATGGCCCTGCATTCCCATATAGAAGCCTTCCGCGGCCTCTATCGCGTCGGCGATATCCTCGCCGGGCGCACCGCCAAGCGCGGATATACGAACACCGCGCGAGACAAGCCTGTCATGCAGCGCCGGGGCCAGCCGATAGCGGTGGTTGCAGGCGATATCGGTCCGGCCGCCGAGAATTTGTGCCATGCGGCTGCCGATGATCGGTCGGGTGGTCCGCACTCCAAGCCGATGCTCTCCGGTTTCGATGCGGATGAAACTGTGCCGGGCAGCGGCCCGCGTGGCCTCGGCCATATCCGTATCTTCCCATCCGGGAAGCTCGCGCGCCACAGCGGTAGCCATACTCTGCATGCCCAGGCAAAGGCCGACGATGGGCACGCCCTGCCGCCGCGCGGCGCGCGCCAGGGCAATCTGCCCCGCGACCGCCGACATCTGCGAGCCGCCGGGCAACAACAGCCCATCGACCCCGGCAAGGGGATCCTCGGGAAGATCGCGCGGATCGAGAAAGCGCAGCGCGCCGCCCGGCGCCTCGGCCTCGATGGCATCGCCAAGCGCGGCGAGCGGTGCCGGGCAAGTTTCGAGGAACTGGCTTGCTGGTCCAGCGATGGTGAAAGCGACGTCCAACGGCTCGGCCTCGGCCGCAGCCTCGCCAAGCACCCGGCCAAGACAGTCGCGCCAGCCGATCACCCGCCCTGCCTCGTCCACGAACCTGTCGGCCACCAGCCGGACCGTCCTTTGCTCTGCTCCCGCCGCGATCAGCCGCGCGGTAGCTTCCGGCTCGGCCAGGAAGGCGGGATGTAGCGGCACCACGGCCAGGCCCTTGCCGTCGAACTCGGCCAGAGGCCGTGCCGGGCGGCCAGTCAGCCGGTCGGCCCAGATTAGGCCGCTCGGCACGAGCGCCCCCTCGGCGGCGACATGCTGCACCGCATCCGGATGACGGTCGAGATCGAAACGAGCCGGCGGCCAGAACAGGCTTCCTCCCTCCCGGGCCGCGACCAGCGCCGACGCCGCTCCATAAAGGGCGGGATGCTCCGTTTCATGCCGGACGATAATTACGCGCCCCATACGGTCCCTCCATAAATCCGGGCCACCCGTTCAGAATGCACTTCCTTAAGATAGGCATACAATCCATATAGGTTGCTTTCCCTGGAATTATGGCGTCTTCCCTGAAATTTTCAAGTCACATATTGTATTTTTTTGATCATAATAGACAATATGCCCATCACAAGGAGGGAAGCCCATGAATGCGAGACTCTCGCCCCGCATGGCCGTTGTCGGCGCTTCGCCGACCGCGGAAATATCGAACAAGCTGCGGGCGCTGTCCGCCCGTGGCGCGGATGTCATCAATCTGGGCGAAGGGGAACTGGATTTCGCAACCCCGGCCCATATATGCGAGGCCGGCATCGCGGCCATCCGTGCCGGCGACACCAAATATACCGCCGTTTCCGGCACTGCCGCCCTGAAGGCTGCGATCGTGCGCAAGTTCGAGCGCGAAAACGGCCTGTACTACGCCCCGTCGCAGATCATTGCCGGCACCGGCGCCAAGCAATTGATCTTCAACGCGTTTCTGGCGACCCTCAGCGAAGGCGACGAGGTGATCGTGCCGGCGCCCTATTGGGTGAGCTATCCCGATATGATCCGGCTTGCCGGCGCACGTCCCGTGGTCCTGCCCTGCCGGGCGGAGGACGGATGGAAAGTGACCGCCGAAGCGCTCGCCGGGGCACTGACCCCGCGTACGCGATGGGTGATCCTGAATTCGCCGAACAACCCGACCGGCGCCGTCTATGGCCGCGCCGAGTTCGCGCGTCTGGAGGCGATTCTCGCGGACCACGATGCGCTGGTCATGGCGGACGACATCTACGAGCATATCGTCCATGACGGCAGCTTCATCGCGCCTGCGGCCGCCATGCCGCGCCTGTCAGAGCGGGTGCTGACCGTCAACGGCGTTTCCAAGGGCTATTCGATGACCGGCTGGCGGCTCGGCTATGCGGGCGGGCCGGAATGGCTGATCCGCGCCATGGACGTCCTGCAATCGCAAAGCACATCGAATCCTTCGACCATCGCGCAGGCGGCAACCATCGCCGCGCTCGACGGCGGCCTGTCCTTCCTAGACGACTGGAAGGAGACGCTTCTTTCGCGCCGCGCCTGCGTGTTGTCGGCCATCGCCGCGATCCCCGGCCTTTCCGCCCTGCCCACGCCGGGAGCCTTCTATGTTTTTGCGGACTGCTCCGGTCTTTTCGGCAGAAAAACGCCCGAGGATGCCGTGCTGTCTTCCGATCTCGACGTCGCCGGCTATCTTCTGGAAAGCGCCCATGTGGGCATGGTGCATGGCTCGGCGTTCGGCATGCCGGGCCATCTGCGCATCGCTTACGCCATCGACGACGGCCGGCTCGCCGAGGCGCTCTCCAGAGTGGCCGCAGCGCTCGACAGGCTTGTCTGAACGCGGGAAACGAAAGCCCCGCCGCAGATCGCGGCGGGGCTTTTCTTCAAGCAATCATCAAGCGGCCAGCTTGAGGCCGGTTCTCGGATCCCGAGCAAGCACTTCCATCACCGCGCGCAATTTCGGCTGGACGGCGGCGGGTATGTCGCGCAGCGGCAACCGGACCGACCCACCGTCGAAGCCGCGCATATTCATGGCCGTCTTCACGAGCTGCGGCTGGCCATGCGCCCGCGCCAGCGCACGGTAATCGTACCAGAGGGCGTGCAGATCGCGGGCCGTCGCCACGTCGCCCGCTTCCAGAGCGCGATAGGTGGCAAGGATTAGTTCCGGCAGCGCGCCGCTATTGGTAGTCGAAAAGCCGTCGAACCCAGCCATGAGCGGTCCGAGGAAGGCCAAATCCGAAGCACAGAAGGTGCGGACCCGCCCGCGCATGTCATGGGCGATCCGATCGATTGCCGTCGGATTGAGGTCACCCTGCTTCAGGCCGACCATGCCGTCAATATCGGCAAGACGGTCGATCAGCGCCGGTGAGAGCGTGATGCCGATCCCCGGCGCGTTGTAGATGATGATGCCCGTCTTCGACAAAGGCGCGACATCGCGGAAGAATTCGACGATCTGGTCGTCGGTGATCTCCGACACATAGGGCGCCGTGACCATCGGAACGCCGCCAATATCCCCGGCGAGCTTCGTCAGTTCATAGACGTCGCGCGGGTCCGATCCGGCGGAGCACAGCATCGCCGGGATGCGGTCGCCGATGACATCCATCACATGGGTGAAGATTTCCGCGCGCTCCGCCACGGTCATCGCCGGGAACTCGCCATAGGTGCCGCCGATCAGCACCCCTTCATAGCCGAGCGCGATTACGCGCTCGACATTGCGCGCAAGTCCCGCCTTGTCCAGTGCGCCATCCCTGGCGAAGGGCGTCATGGTGATGTTGAAAATGCCCTTCAGACGCGCGCGCGCCTCTTCCCTGTCCTTCATGACAAATCTCCTCTCGATTGGGTCAGGCGGCGACGCGGGTGAGATCGCGCGGAACGGAGCCGAGCTGGCGCCAGCCCGTTTCCGTCACGACGATGGTCTCCGAAACGCCGACGGTGAAGCGCCCGTAGATCCTGAGCGCCGGTGGCAGATGGAACGTCATGCCGGGCTGAAGCGCGGTCTTGACGCCGGTGTTGAGCGAAAGGATCGCCCCCTCGCCCCAATCGGGCGCGAAGGAAATGCCGACCGAATAGCCGAGGCGCTTGCGGAAATTGTCCGTATAGCCGGCCGCGTCGATGACCTTCTGGCAGGCGATATGGGGCACCTCGCAGGCGACGCCCGGCCTGACCTCGTCGAGAGCGGCGGCGAGCGCATCCTGGCAGACCTGCATCATCTCCTCGGCCTCACGCGGCACCGGACCGACCCAGGCCGAGCGCATCAGCGCGGCGTGATAACGGTCATGCACGGCGGCCATTTCGAGGAAGGCGGGATCGTTGGCCGAAAGCGGCGTCCGCCGCCAGGTACCGTGTGGCACGCCGGTGCGCCGGGCGGTTGAGACAAGCGGTTCCATGCCCATATATTCGGAACCCGCCCGGATGGAAGCTTCCATCATCGCGGCGACCAGATCGTTGTCGGAAGCGCCCGGACGGACGGCGGCAAGACCGGCCCGCATGCCGGCATCCACATAGGATGCCGCCTTTTCGAGCTTTTCCACTTCCAGAGGCGATTTCACCGCGCGAAGTGCCTCGACGATGCCCGCGCCGTCATAGACGGTGCCCAGCGCCGACTGGAGCGTCTCATAGACGGCGATCGGCAGGAACCAGCCGCGCTTGTCGATCGCCACCCGCTTGCCCGAAAGTCCCTTGCGCGTGATCACCTTCATGAGAAAGCCGATCGGGTCCTCGCTGTCCTGATAGACTTCCGCGTCGGCGATGAAGGTATTGGCGATGAAGTTGAAATATTCGAGCTGACGGATCACGAAGACCGGATCGCCTTCCGCCGGCAGGACCAATGCCTGAAAGGTGTAGTAGCCCGGTGTCTGCTGGCCGGTCAGATAGAAGATGTTTTCAGGCCCGGTGATGACCAGCGCGTCGATCCCGGCGCGCGCCAGCCCCTCCCGCGCGCGGGCCTGCCGCTTCTCATATTCCTCTTTCGGAAAGGCCGATTCCTGTCCGAGCACGACACCTGCGGTATCCATCTCATTCTCCCAGGGAAATGGGCGCGGATGGCGCCCGGAAATTCAGTCCGAGGCCGGGCGCGGCGCGGACGGAGACCTGCCCGTCCGCATAGGCCAGCCCCTCGGCCGGATCGTTGACGATGCCGTCCGCTCCATAAAGCTCGGCGTGGAGCGGAAGGGTGGCAATGGCAAGGTGCAGCGCCGCCGCCGTGGCGACAGCCCCCTCGTTCATCTGGCCGATCATGAACGGAATCCCCGCCGCCCGCAGCGCGCGCACTGCCATGAGCGCCGGCGTCAGGCCACCGAGCTTGATCAGCTTCAGGTGTCCCTGAAGCTTGCCCGCAGCAGCTGGTCCGCGTTCGATCAGCGCGTCTACATCGGCGTTCGAGGCAAGACTCTCGTCCAGCATCAGCGGCATCGGCGCGGAAGCGGCAAGCCGCGTCATCCCCTCCCAGTCGCCCGGCGCGATCGGTTGCTCCACATAGGCCAGTCCGAAAGGCGCCAGCGCCGCAAGGCGCGCAGGCGCTTCCGCCGCCGTCCAGGCGCCGTTGGCATCGGCCGCAAGCTTGACCGCCACGCCATAGGCGGCGCGGATCCGCGCATGGCGGGCGCGATCAGCCTCGATATCCTGCCCGACCCGCAGTTTCAGATCGCGAAAGCCGCGGGCTACATAGTCCGCCACCTGCCGATCGAACGCATCATCGCCAGACAAAAATAGCGTCTGGTTGGTGACGTGCGAAAGCACGCGCGCCTCGCCCGCCAGCAGATGGGCGAGCGGCAGGCCAGCCCGCCGTGCGGCAAGATCCCAGAGCGCCACATCGAACAGCATCCGTACCGGCGCGGGCAAATCGCTAGCCGCGACGGTGGCGCGCAGCGTTTCCGGCGGCGCGTCCCAATCGAACGCGCCGATGGCCCCGCGCACGCATTGTAACAGTTCATCAGGCGCATAGCCGTTCAGATAGGTGCAATTGATGCGCACCTCACCGACTGCGCGACGCACTCCGTCATCCAGTTCGAGATAAATCGCATCCAGCCCCGCCACCGGCCCGGAACTGGCGGTGTGCACCGTCAGCCCAGCATAGGTTAGCATGGAACGATAAAGCCTGAGTTCCATGGTCAAACCGCCAGAATGCGGCGCGCGACATCCGCATAGATCGTA
This sequence comes from Rhizobiales bacterium 63-22, assembly GCA_001898995.1. Taxonomy (GTDB): domain Bacteria; phylum Pseudomonadota; class Alphaproteobacteria; order Rhizobiales; family Rhizobiaceae; genus Brucella. The sequence goes on from MKVZ01000013.1 coordinate 37,419, forward strand.
GCGCTGGCGACGAATTCGTCTGCCGGCACGAATTCGTCCGGGCGATGGGCGACGCGGATATCGCCCGCGCCGATTACGACGCCCTCGGCACCGGCCTCGATGAAATGCACGAGATCGCAGGCCCCTTGAAAGCCGAAGGGCCCGGGCTCGGCCACGCCCGCCGCCCGGCAGGCGGCGATGGCCGCCTGTACGACCGGCGCCGTTTCCGGCGTGTCGGTCGCCCCGCCCGTCGTGGCATGGTAGCCGACGATCTCGGCACGGATGCCGTGCTTCCTTTCGGCATCGGCGAGAAGCGCCCGTATTTCCGCCTCCGCGCTGGCATCCGTCTCGCCGGGGATCAGGCGGCGATCAAGCAGAAGCTCGCACTCGGCCGGGATCACATTGTCCGCATGCCCACCCCGGATCCGCGTCACCGTCAGACTGGGATTGCCGACGAGATGGTAGCTACGCTGCGCCAGAACCCCTTCATGAAATGCCGCCAGCAGCGGCATCAATTCGCCAGCACGGAAAATGGCATTCTCGCCCAGATGCGGGCTGCCGGAATGGGCTGCCTTGCCGGCTACCCGCACCACGGGGCGGAACGAGCCCTTATGGGCGGAAAAACAGGCATTGCCCGTCGGCTCCCCCACCACCACCGCGTTGATCTTCGGCCTTGCGGCGGCATAATGGCGCGCACCGGCGCTCGCCACCTCCTCGTCGCCGGTGAAGACGGCCATCAAGGTGCCCGACCATGCTTTTCGCTCGCCCACCAGCATGCGCAGCGCCTCGATCATGGCGGCCAGCGGCCCCTTGCAATCGCAGCTTCCGCGGCCATAGAGTCGGCCGTCGCGTTCGGTGAGAACGAAGGCGTCGGAGGTCCAGCCATCGCCGGCCGGCACCGTATCCATATGGGTGTTGAAGGCGAAGACAGGTCCCGGCCCGTTCTCCAGCCACGCTTCGATGTTGAAGCGGCCCGGCGCATATTCGATCGGCTTGAGCGTGAAGCCGAGCGGCGCCAGCCGCTCACGGACCCATCGCGCGACCGCCCCTTCGCCGCCCGGCGGATTTTCGGAATTGATCGCGACCAGTTCGGCCAAGTCGCGTTTCATGCGGGCGGCATCGGGACGGAGATTCATGTCGGATTTCCCTGAAGAGGCGGATTTCAATGCAGGATCTGGTTGAGGAACTGCCGGGCGCGATCGCTGGCCTGCCCGCTGAAGAACACGTCGCTCGGCGCGTTTTCGATAATGGAACCGCGCTCCATGAAAATGATGCGATCGGCGGCCCGCCGCGCGAAACCCATTTCATGCGTCACGCAGACGGAGGTCATGCCGTCGGCTGAAAGCTCGGTCATGACGTCGAGCACCTCGCGGATCATCTCCGGATCGAGCGCCGAGGTGGGTTCATCGTAAAGCATCAGCTTCGGCTTCATCGCCAGAGCGCGGGCGATGGCGACCCGCTGCTGCTGGCCGCCCGACAGTTCCTCCGGCAGATGATCGGCCCGGTCGGGAATATGCACCTTCTTCAAAAGATCGATCGCCAGATCGTGCGCATCGAGGCGCGAATAGCCGAGCACCTTCATCGGCGCCAGCATGATGTTCTCGACCGCATTGAGATGCTGAAACAACTCGAAATTCTGAAAGACCATGCCGATTTCCGCGCGCAGCTTGTGCGCCTGGCGCAGGTCGCCGGTGATCTCTCGGCCCTCGAAACGGATCGATCCCTCGCTCGGCGGCTCCAGCAGGTTGACGCAGCGCAGCAGCGTCGACTTGCCCGAACCCGACGGCCCGATCAGGACCACGGTCTCTCCGCGGTTCACGGAAAAGGAGCAGTCCTTGAGCACGTGCAGGGAGCCGAAATGCTTGTTGACGTGGTTGACTTCGAGAAAAGCGGAACCGTTCATCGGATGGCCTCAATTCTTCTCGGCCGCGGATTGCAGCAGGGTGGAAAGCGTGAAGCGTTTCGGTGCCCGGCTTCGCTTGGGCTCGAGTGTGCGCTCCATCCAGTATTGACCGGCCATGAAGATGGTCGTCAGCGCGAGATAGTAGATACCCGCCGCACTCAGCGCCTCGAAGTAGCGGAAAGTGGCGGAAGCAGTCTGGTTGGCCACCAGCAGCAGTTCCTCCACCGCGATGACCGAAACCAGCGCCGAGGTCTTGAGCATGCCGATGGTCTGGTTGCCGATCGGCGGCAGCATGATACGCGCAGCCTGCGGCAAGACGATATGGCGCATAACCATGAGCCTGGTCATTCCCAGCGCAAGCCCGGCGGTGCGCTGGCCGCTTTTTATCGCCTGAAGGCCGGAGCGGATGATCTCGGCCATATAGGCGCCCTCGTTGAGCGAGAGCGCGATCACACCGGAGGTGAAGGCGGTCAGCCGGATGCCGAAGGTCGGCAGGACGTTATAGATGAAGATGATCTGAAACAGGACCGGGGTTCCCCGGAACAGCCACAGGTAAAACAGCGCCGCAAAGCGGACGGGCGGGAACTTCACCTGATTGACGAGGGCGAGCACGAAGCCGGCCAACAGGCCGAAGATGAGAGAGCTGACCGTGATCAGCAAAGTCATCACCGCACCGTGGAAGAAGGTGGGCGAAAGAAGGTACTGAAAGACCAGTGTAAGTGACATCGGTCAGCTTTCCCTGCATTTGAAATCGGGCGGACGACTGTGCGTTATCCCATGCGGGCGAGCCGGTCGCCGGCTGCCCCGCATGGTGCAGGCTCAATGGAACAGCGAGACCGAGGGCGGCAGCTTCCATTTGGCGATCAGCTTGTCGTAAGAGCCGTCCTTGGCCATGGCTTTGAGAGCTGCCGTCAGCGCGGCCTGCAATTGGGTCGCGCCCTTCGCAGTGGCAATGCCGATTTGCGTGTTCATCTCGAAAGGCTCGCCCGCGATCTCAAAGACACCCGGCATCTTTTCGAGCGCCATCACGGCCCCCGGCGTGCTTTCGTAATCCGCATCGGCCCGGCCCTGACTGAGCGAAAGCGCGCTGTCCTGCGCGGTGGGCAACGTCAGTACCGTCACCTCCCCCAAGCCAGCCGCCTTACAACGGTCGTTGTCAGCACGCGCCTGACTTTCCGAAATGCCGCCCAGAGTCACCGCGACGGTCTTGCCGCAAATCGAATTGTCGCGACCGGTGATTTTCTTGGGATTACCAGCCTGGACCAGCACATTGTTGCCTATCTTCAGATAAGGCACGAAATCCACCTGCTCCGCGCGCGCCGGATTGATATACATCGCAGAGTTTATGATGTCGATACGGCCGCCCTGAAGTGCGGGGATCAGTCCTTTGAATTCCATATTCATCGCCGACGGTTTGACTTTGAGTTTCGCGGCAATCGCCTGAATAAAATCAATGTCGAAGCCGGTGAGCTTACCGTCCTTGACATATTCGAACGGCGCGAAACTGGCGGCCACCCCATAGGTCAGCTTGCCAGCCTCCACCAGCTTGACCCCGTCGAGCGACTGCGCGCCTGCGGGACAGGAAAAAACGATCGCTGCAAGCGGTGCAGCGGCGAGAAGACAATGTTGAAGAAAGCGCTTCATACGGAGTTCCCCATTTGTGATGACAGAAGCAACGAACTGCATACCGAAGGCCGCCTTTTCAGCGGTCTAATTGTTTTTAATTTATAAACTTGTACAATCTTATTACAATCTCGTCAACCCGCTTTGAACGAGCATGGCGCACAAGGCAGCGGCGGCGCGGCCCAAGGTTCATACCGCCATATCAGCGATATACTTTGGTATTTCTGCTACTCCTACCGGTGCAAAACTATGCAGGAACCGCAACGAGAAGTTTGAAAAATGCGCAATGTGCCTGTATGATAGGCCAATAACAATACAATCATATGCGGTCCATGGACAAAAATCCCCGTCAAAATCGCTATCTTCTTGCCAACCGAATCATAGAGTTGGCGCGCGCTTCCCGTTTCCAGACCAATTACCATCTGCGCGAACAGCAGCTTGCCGACACACTGCAGGTCTCCCGGACGCCGATCCGAGCCGCGCTGATGCTGCTAGCTGAGCAAGGCGTGGTCGAGGCCCGCAGGAACAAGGGCTTCTTCATGAAGATCGGCGCCGAGGAACTCGGACGAGCCGAGGTGGAGGTGCCCACTTCTCCGCAGCAGGATCTCTATGCCCGGATCGTTGAGGACCGCCTGACCCATCGACTCTCGGAAATCGTCGATCAGGCCGAGTTGTCCCGCCGCTATGGTGTCGAACGCAACGTCCTTCAAAAGACGCTGACGACATTGATGGCCGACGGGTTAATCACGCGGGGATCGGGGCGTAACTGGACCTTCCAACCCACGCTCGACAACAAGCGCGCACTGAATGCCAGTTATGAATTCCGTCGTGTGATCGAACCCGCGGGGATATTAATGGAGAGTTTCAGAGTTCACCCTACCACTCTTGAGCATATCCGTCTGGAGCATCTGAACCTGCTGGCGCGACAAGATTTCAGCGACTTGCCTGCGCGGCAACTGTTTGAGCTCGATGCGAGTTTTCATGAAATTATCGCTGAATGTTCGGGAAACACGTTCCTGCTTCAGTCTATCCAGCACCAAAACCGCCTGCGACGCCTTCTGGAATTTGCGAGCTACAACAACGAACGAAGAGTGCGCGAATGGTGTCAGGAGCATTTGCGCATTATTACTGCTCTGCAGGAAGGAAACCGCAATCGGGCAGCCGAACTGATGAAAAACCATCTCGAAAAGGCTAAAGCAAGTGCGGAACGCACGAAGCAGAAGCGAATTGACCACCGCGCCAATGATTCAACATAAGCGCCAAAACGTATTGATATTGAGAATAATATCTTCTGGCATTCGGCGGTCGAAAAATTGCTTCCTATTTTAAGGCATCATCCGGGCAACTGACGTTGCTCCAAGCGGCGCAGAAGCGAAAAACTTTTCCGTGATCGGATTGGCGCACCGGTCCCTTTCCCTTGACCGCTATCCAGTTCGATTACATAGTTATAGAAAATAAAATATATAATTCTGTAAATGGGAGGATTCGCGACCGTCGAATATATTCCGTCCGCCATGCCCGCATGAACACGAGGTTCGTGCAGCGGCGCTACCAGGCCCACAGGATAGCGGACAGGATTACCTACATCGACCATGGAGAATGCGGAAGCGGCAGATTTTGCTGCCAGCCGTGAGGCACGGCAATGCTATCCTGAGCTTGGGGAGGTCGGAGATGTTCCGGTATTTTGTTCGTAAAGCCAGATCGGAATGTCGTTTGAGACGATCATTTCCCTGCCATTTGTCCGCTATCGCCGGACTGGTCTCCGCACTTGCGATTTCTCCGGCATTGGCGCAAGACGGCGCCGCTATCGCAGTCAATGGCACCGGCGGGGCACCGGCCTGCTCCTCCTGCCACGGCGCGCATGGAGAAGGCCAGCCGGAGAACGGCTTTCCCCGGCTGGCGGGTCTTGACGCTGGCTATATCGTCCGGCAGCTCGAATCCTTTGCCGATGGCTCTCGCAAGAACGACACCATGCCGGCAATCGCCAAGGCGCTGACCCCCGCAGACCGTCAGGCGGTTGCCACTTTCTATGCCGGCCAGCAGGCCGCTGCTCCACAACAGGCGGCAACGCCGGGTGTCAAACAGGCCGCACGCGGCGCGGAACTGGTCGTCAATGGCGACTGGGCGCAGGGTGTTCCGGGCTGCGGCCTTTGCCACGGTCCGTCCGGTCAGGGCGTGGGCAGTGCCTTTCCCCGGCTCGCAGGGCAGTCCGCAATCTATATAGAGAACCAGTTTGCCGACTGGAAAGCGGGCAAGCGCAGCAATGATCCGCTCCACCTGATGAGCGGCATCGCGAAGAAGCTGAGTGACGACGACACCAAGGCCGTCGCGACCTATTTCGCGAGCCTGAAGGTCGTGTCGAAGGATAACGCCCATGAGTGATAGCCTCAGCGAGACGAAGAAATGGGCGGTCGGAATCATTTTTCTCGCCGCAGCTGGCTTCATCGGCCATTCGATTCCTGGCCGCGACCGCCTCCCACAGAACCAGTTTCTGCAAGCACCGGCGCAAAAGGCTGCAAAGCCGGCTGCGGCGCAATTTACTCCGGTCGCGGAGGACAAGCTTCCGAAGGGCGACTTCGGGAAGACGGTGCAGCTTGGCGAAGCCATCTTTCGTGACACCCGCGGCAATGCCGCCCAATATGTTGGCAATGATCTGCGCTGCTCGAACTGCCATCTGGACAGAGGCCGGCTGCCGAACTCCGCACCCATGTGGGCGGCCTATCTCGTCTACCCTGCCTACCGCTCCAAGAACGGCCATGTGAACAGTTTCGCCGAGCGTATGCAGGGTTGCTTCCGCTTCAGCATGAACGGCAAGGCGCCACCGCTCGGCGACAAGGTGCTGGTCGCGCTCGAAAGCTACGCCTATGCGCTCGCCAAGGGCGCGCCGACCGGGGAGAAGCTGCCGGGTCAGGGCTATCTGAAACTCGCCAAGCCGGCAAAGCTGGACTTCGACCACGGCAGGCAGATTTACGCCCAGCAATGTTCGCTCTGCCACGGCAGCAATGGCGAAGGCCAAAAAACAGCCGACGGCATCACGGTCTTTCCGCCGCTGTGGGGAGCGCGTTCCTATAACTGGGGGGCGGGCATGAGTTCTATCGCGAACGCGGCCGGTTTCATCAAGGCGAACATGCCGCTCAGCAAGGGCAATACGCTCAGTGACGCCGACGCATGGGATGTCGCTACCTATATCGACAGTCAGGAGCGGCCCCAGGATCCACGGTTCAAGGATTCGGTTGCCGCGACACGCAAGGCTCACCACGACTCGCCCCTCGATATGTATGGGCAAGTCGTCAACGGCGTCACACTCGGCGAGCATTCTCCGCCTGCGGGTACGGTCGGCGGCTGATCAAGGCGTGAACGCATGAAAGGCAGCGAGGTTGCCATGACAGACTTGAAACGACGCCGTATTATTCAGGCAGCAGGTGCTGTCGCCGCAACGGGATTGCTCGGTCTTCCGCAAATATCGAATGCGAAAGCGGAAGAAACCGCGTCCGAGATTCCGGCGGATGGACGCCATCTGAAACATCTGGCGCAGGCGCTTGCCAGGGCTCCCCGCCGGAGAGATTTCAAGACCGTGCCGATGATCCTGACCAAGGCATCCGAGTGGGATGACGAAGCGCTCAGGCTTGTGATCGCCTATAAGTCGCCCCATAAGCAGGTTTGGGACAATACTGTCATCGGCAGCGCCTGGTTGAACCTGATGCGAAACGCCCTGAACGCGCAAATCTGGTCGTTCAGGCATCCCGATTTTCTCGTGGTTTCGGCGACGCACGGTTCCGCCCATCTGGCGTTGTTCGATCAGACGATCTGGGACAAATATCAGCTCACCAAGCTTGCGGGAGACAAGTTCAAATCCAATTCGCTCATTGAGGACGCGAAAGGTGCGAAGGCGGACCCGAACGATTTCGAGAATGCCGACGGCGTCTATTCTCCCGCCAACAACTCGATTCCAGCATTGATGAAACGCGGCGTCGTCTTCCTGTCGTGCCACAACGCTATCTGGGAAGAGGCCGGAGCCTTGATCAAGGCCGATGCCAATCCCGACAAGCTCACGCATGAGCAGCTCGCCGCCGAACTGACGAACCATCTCCTGCCGGGCGTTGTGCTGACACCGGGCGCGGTCGGTACGTTGCCCGAACTTCAGCATGCCGGCTTCGCTTACGCGAAATCATAGAAAGGCAGTGTGGCCGGTACGCATTCTGATCGCGGCGACCGCCATCGCGGGTGTCACGTTTGCGGTTTCCACTTCGGCCATGTCCTCGCATCACCGACATGCCCACGGGTCGAGATCGCGTTTTGTGCCGGCATCGTTGCTGAAACTCTTCGAGGTGACGATCTGGCTCAAGGTCAGCGCCGCCGCTGGTGAACGCAGCCACTCCCGGAAATCACATCGTTCGCGGCCAAAGGCCTCGGCTCGTCGGCATGACTGCGCGAGAGTGGACTGTCGCTACCGAGGCGAAGATCGGAATGGACCGGCAGGCGCACAGAGTTATCATTTGCGCGTGCCCTCACCATCCAAAACGTTAGGAAGCGGCGTATCGCTCATTCCTCGGATTTTTTCCGTACAGAACTCCACGAATCGGCGGACGGTCAGCGAAGGGCTGACACCCCGTACCGACAGGATTCCCATCCGCATCGGACGCAGATTGCCCCGCATCGGCGTGAAGAGAAGCCGGCTGCCGTCGAGCGCATAGCCCGACACCGGCCTGATATTGGCGATGGAATATCCGAAGCGATGCGCAACCATTGCCCGCATGACCGACATATCCCTCGTCCGCTCGACGATATGGGGAGTCAAACCGACCTCCTGGAACAGCGACAGGAAGTAATCGGTGCTGTGCGGTAAATCGAGCAGGATCATCGGATGGCGTACGAGATCGTGCGCCGTTACATCATCGCGGCCGGCGAGCGGATGGTCCGCATGCAGCACGACATAGGGTGGCAGAACGGCCAGTTCATGGAAATCCATGTCGGGCGGAACATCGAGATCGTAACTGAGCGCGATATCGAACCGTGCCATTCGCAATCCCTCCAGAATGGCGGCATGATCGCGTTCGTACTGGAAGAAATCCACATCCGGATACGCATCCGCGAAAGACCGGCGCACGGAAGGCATGATGGTTTGTATGAAGGTCACGAGACAGGCCACATGCAGCGGCCCGCGAACCTGGCCTGTGAGTTCATTGGAAAGCACGTTCAGCTTGGCCGCGTCCGCGAGAATCTGGCGGGCCTGTTCGACGAAGCGGCTTCCCGCCTGTGTGAGCGACAGGCCCTGTGCATGGCGGCGCACGAAAAGAGTGATGCCGAATTCACGCTCAAGCTGCGAGATGGCGGCGGAAACCGACGGCGCCGACACGTTGACCCGTTCGGCTGCCTCGGTCACCGAACCGTATTCGCCCACAGCGACGAGATATTCCAATTGTCTGAATGTAAAACGCAAAACCATCTTCGTACCCGTGTCATCTTTCCGGACAGGATACAGAAAAGGCCAAGGGAACAAAATGCTTCCCTGTCTCGGGAACTCACAATCTAGAATGTTTTGCGGGAGCGCCACCGGCAACGGTCAGTTGCCGGTGGGATTGATGTGTCAGACGGATGAGGGGGCCGCGGCGGCCGGCATCGCATCCGTTTCCCTATGGGCATCCGCGATCCGATCGGCGAGATAGGCCGCGTCGTGCCATACCCCCCAGATGAAGGAAGACGCGCGGCGTGAGAGCCAGGGCAGCCCAAGGAAATAAAGTCCCGGCACATTGGAAACACCGCGCTTGTGGACCGGACGGCCCCTGTTATCGAAAGCATCCGCCTTCAGCCAGCCGAAGTCGGGCGCGTAGCCTGTGGCCCAGACGATGGAGGTTATGCCGGCCTTCTTCAGGTCGAGTTCGAGAATCGGGTCGGTCACGCAGGCGGGCATGGGGCCGATCTCGTGGGCCTCGGGTTCTTCGGGGAAATCGAGACCGTTCCGGGCGATATAGTCGTCGGCGCGCCGGAGCATCGAAAGATAATTCTCGTCGCCGAGCGCGATATTGTCGCGCACGTCCGGCGCGAAGCGCATGGCGCCGCCGTCGAACGACACCGCCCTGCCGAGCAGCGTGATGCCGCGCGCGGCGAATTCACGGAAGTCCACGGTCCGGCCGCCATGGGCGCCGCTGACCGCGATGGTGACGTGCTCGGTGTTCGGAGCCGGCGTGGTGAGATCCCAGATGCCGAGCACGCCGAGCCACCAGACGAAATCCTTGCCCCGGTACCGGCGCGGCGGCCGGTCGTGCGGGCCGACGCAAAGATAGACCTCGCGGCCGGACCGAACCAGCTCGTCGGCGATCTGCGCGCCCGACGAACCCGCGCCGACGACCAGAACCGCGCCTTCGGGCAAAAGGCCGGGATTGCGGTAGGCCTGCGAGTGAATCTGCGCGACGCCCTCGCTGGCGGGCACCATGTCCGGGAAGACCGGGCGCTGGAACGGGCCGGTGGCGGCGACCAAATTGTCGGCCACGATCGGTCCCTGCGATGTCTCGACATGGAAGCCGTGTCCCTCCGGGGCCGCGACGACGCTCGTCACCTCGACGCCGCTGCGGATCGGCGCATCGATCATCCTGGCATATTCGACCAGATAATCGGCCACCTTCTCCTTGGAAATGAAATCGTCGTCGCCCGCATCCGGGAACTTCATGCCTGGAAAACGGTCGTGCCATGCAGGCCCGTTGGCGACGAGGGAGTCCCAGCGGCGGCTGCGCCAGCTTTCGGCGATCCGGTCGCGTTCCACGACCAGATGCGGCAAGCCGTGCCTGCCGAGATGCTCGCTCATGGCAATACCGGCCTGACCCCCGCCGATTACGAGCGTACCCACACTTTTAACTGACATATCGACCTCCCAGCCGCACTGACGGGTATCTGGCCCCTGTTCGCTTCATGGACCGAAAGACAAATTGGATGTAACGGAAAGGCCGCGCCCCAGACATAAGAGTTTCTTTCAGCATTGCTTAGGAGCCTGCTAAAACCCGCATCGAGGCGCACGACGACATCGGCGCTTCGGACCGGGACGCTAGAGTCCGCCAGATTCGGACGGACTCACGGTTTCTTTGCTTTCGTTTGTCTTTTCGGGAAAACCGGTTCCCACTTTCCCTGACAAACTCTATTTCCGCTTGTTCTACAGGTACATGTGCTGGATCGTGTCGTCCGCCAGCATCTGCGCGCGCGTCCCCTCGACGGCGACGCGCCCGCGCACCAGCAGATAACCGCGGTCGGCGATCGAGAGCGCCTTTTCCGCATTCTGCTCGATGAGAAGCACAGTGCGTCCGGCGGCATGGATGCGCGCGACCGTATCGAAATATTCGTCGATCAGCTTCGGCGAGAGACCGAGCGAAGGCTCGTCCATCACCAGCAGTTCGGGATCGCCGATCAGCGCGCGCGCCAGCGCCACCATGGCCTGCTCGCCGCCGGACATGGTCCGCGCCTGCTGGCCGATACGTTCCTCCACCCGGGGAAAAAGGGTGTAGACATCCTTCAGCCGTTCCTCGAAAGGCGTCTTGCAGCCGGAGGCGTCATAGGCGAGTTTCAGGTTCTCGCGCACGGTCAGCGAGGGGAAGAGCCGCCGCCCCTCCGGCACGAAACCGACGCCGAGCGCGCCCAGTTTCTCGGTGCCGACGCGGCTTACATCCTGCCCCATCATCGCGACCTTGCCTGCGTCGAGCGGGACGAGACCGCAAAGCGCCTTGAAGGTGGTCGACTTGCCCGCGCCGTTCGGACCCAGCAGGCAGACCAGTTCGCCCTTGCGCACCGAAAGCGAAACCTCGCGCAGCATCGGAACCGGCCCGTAGGAGGTGCTCACATCGTTCAGTTCAAGCATCTTCCACCGCTTTCTTACCCAGATAGGCCTGCTGAACATGGGGCAACAGGCGCACATCCGCGAATTTGCCCTGCGCGATCTTCCGGCCGTAATCGATGACGATGACATCGTCCGGCAGTTCGGCCACCAGCCGCATGTCGTGCTCGATGATGAGGAAGGACAGTCCCGGCCTTTCGGCCATGGCCCGGCGTATATCGGCCATGAGGCCGGCGGTGTCCCGGTCATCCATGCCCGACGACGGTTCGTCCAGCAGGATCAGCTTGGGCTGCGACGCCAGCGCGCGGGCGATTTCGAGCCGCCGCCGGTCCGCCTGCGGCAGAATCCCGGCCAGTTCGTAGCGGCGCGCGTAAAGCTCTTCCGAAAGCCCCTGCAGGATAAGCCCGGCCTCCTGCGCACACCGCTCCATTTCACGGCTTGCGCGTCCGTGCAGGAACAGCGCCGACAGCACGCTCGTCCGGGTGTGGGTGTGCATGCCGATCATCACATTGTCGAGGATCGACAGGTCCTCGAACAGGCGCGACGACTGGAAGGTGCGGGCAATGCCTTTCGCCGCGATCCGGTGCGCCGGCAGTCCGGTTATGTCCACGCCGTCCAGCACCACCCGGCCCGCGCTCGGCCGGTAGATTCCGGTGACGAGGTTGAACAGCGTGGATTTTCCGGCGCCGTTCGGCCCTATGATGCAGGTGACGTGCGAGGGCGGCAGGTCGAAATTTATGTCCTCCGCGGCGATGAGGCCGCCGAAGCGGATGCCGAGTCCGGCGATCGACAGGAGCGGTTGTGTCATTGGCCTGCTCCGTAATGACGCTGGCGCTGCGGGAAGAGGCCCCGCGGGCGCAGGACGAGAAACAGGATCACCACCACCGACACGAAAAGCAGCCGGTAATCCGCGAAGAAGCGCAGCTTCTCCGGCAGCAGGGTGATGAGGAACGCTCCCACGATGACGCCGAACGTATTGTCCATGCCGCCGACGATGACCATCGTCATGATGGTGACCGAAACGAGGAAGGTGAAATTGTCGGGCGAGATATAGGAGACGTAGAAGGCGTAGATCGTGCCTGCGAAGGCGGCGAGGAACGCATCGACCGCGAATGCGAGTATCTTGTACCACGCCACGTTGATGCCCTGGCAGCGCGCGGCCAGCTCGTCGGCCCGAATGGCGTTCCACGCCAGCCCGATCCGGCTTTCATGCAGGCGCTTTGCCGAGAGGATCGCAAGGCCCAGCAGCACGGCCGCGATATAATAGAAATTGGCCTGCGCCGGCAGGCGGTGCCCGAACAGCATGATCGGCTGCATGAAGGAATGGCCGAAAAAGGCGGGCGCGGGAATGCCCACCAGTCCGTTGGCCCCGCCGGTCCATTGGAAATTGTTCAGAAGCTGCTGGATGACGATGCCGAAAGCGATGGTGACGAGCGCGAGATAACTGTCGCGGGTGCGCATCGCCGCAAAGCCGAGGACGAAGGCGAAGGCCGTCGCCACCGCCGCCGATACCGGCAATGTCGTCCAGAAGGAGAAGCCGAAATTGACCGCCAGCAGCGCCGAGGTGTAGGCGCCGATCCCGTAGGTCGCGCCCGTGGCGAAGTTCGGTATGTTGACCGAGCCGAGCTGGAAGTTCAGCGCCAGCGCCAGCGTCGAATAGATCAGCGAAACGATGAGCAGGTGCAGCGCATAGGTGTTGGAGCCTATGACGAAAGGAAAGGCCAGCACCAGCACGATGCCGAGCAGGATCGCCAGCCTTGCCGAGGTGCGGAATGCCGCCACGATGCCGTCTTCGATCGCCGGGCGGGCCTGCATCAGGGCAAAGCCTGCCGCCATGAGGACGAAGAGCGCGACGATGACCGGCGTGGAATCGGACGTCAGCAGGCCGAAGAGCACCACCGCCCCGACGATTTCGGCGAGGATAACGACGAGGAACGGCGGTATCGCGGAACGCGCCGCAAGGGAGTTGGACATGGCAGTCTGCATCGCGTCTAGACCTTTTCCACGACGGTCTTGCCGAGCAGGCCGGTGGGGCGCACGCAGAGCATGACGATGACCAGAAGGAAAACGAAGACCAGCCGGTAGGACGAGCCATCCGTCATGTTTGCCTGTACGACGGATTCGATACCGGCGATGACGAGGGAGCCGAGGATGGCTCCGGTCATGGAGCCGAGGCCGCCGACCACCGCCGCCGAAAAGCCGATCAGGCCGAGCTGAACGCCGAAATCGAAGCGCACCACCCCGGCGTAGGTGGCGAAGAACAGCGCGCCGATCGCGCCCACCGCCGAGGCGAGGAAAAATGTGAAGGCGAAGATTCGCTCCGGCGCGATGCCCATCAGCCGCGCGGTCTCGACATCCTCCGCCACGGCGCGGATACGCATCCCTACCGGTGTCTTGCCCAGAAGCAGATACATCAGCGCCACGATGACGACGGAAACCGCCACGATCATGAATGGCTGCAGGGGCTGATGCGAGGCGCCGAACGGCAGCGCCCCGTCCATGATCGTGGGGAACGCCTTCGGGTTCGACCCTTGCGGATAGATGGCGCGGATCAGTTCGCGCACCACGGTGCCGAGCGCGACGGTGGCGACGAGCGCCATCATGGCCGGCGAACGGCGGAACCGGCGGATCACCAGCTTGTCGGCGCCGATGCCGATCAGTCCGGTGACGACGACAGCGACGAGCAGCGCCACGGCCATGGCCGGCAGACCGCCGCCCAACGCGCCGGCCAATGCCTGCAGCATCGCCAGCGCGATGAAGGGCGCGACCATCGAGACGTCGCCATGGGAGAAATGTATGACGTTCATCAATCCGAACAGAAGGCTGAATCCGATCGCGATCAACGTGTAGATACTGCCCAATACCAGCCAGTTCATGAGATATTGCGCGAAGAGGCTATCCATTCGCTGGACTCTCCATTTTTTTTCAAGGGGTTCCCGTTTCTGTAAAGGATGCAAAAACTGCCGCATGACGTAAACCGGATTTAAGCCGGCCAAGCGGAGCTTTTTCCGAACCAATGAGTCGGAAAAAACGATTCACGCAATGTTCGTCTCGCCGCTAATCTCGCATCGAACGGCGCCGATATATGTCGCCCGTCGACAAGACGGGGTTTGATGATGGCGCCGCAATCAGGGGAATTATCGTCGAATATGCGCTTCGAGCGCATGAAAAGGGAGAGTTTGATGGCTTGTTTCTCAATCGGCCGCCGTACGATGCTGACCATGCTGATGGCTTCGACCGTGGCCTTTACCGTGCCCGCGATTGCCGCGGACAAGACGCACGTAAAGATCGGATTTCTGGGCCCCATTTCGGGCGGAAACGCCCAGCAGGGTCTCGGTGCGAAAAACGGCTTCATGCTGGCCATAGAACAGGCCAATGCCCGGCCGGACTCCGCTTACGAATTCGAACCCGTGGTGCTTGACGATGCCTCCGACCCGCAGACCGGCGTTTCGGCGACGATGAAACTGGTCAACGACCCCGATGTCGCCGCCGCGACGGGCTTCTGGAACTCACCGGTGGCGCTGGCCGCGATGCCGGTCTTTGCCCGTTTCCAGACTCCGCTGGTCGTCTGGGGCGCGATCTCGCCCGCGATCACCGATCAGAACCTGCCGGAGGTGACGCGCGTCACGCCGACCCTTCTCACCGAAAACAAGCCGCTGGCAGAATGGGCGGTGAAGACACTCGGCGCCAAGCATATCGCCATCGTTGCCGACAACTCCGATTTCGGCAAAGCGAACGCCGACGCCATCAAGAAGTTTACGCCCGAAGCGGGCGGCGAGATCGTCTCCACCGACCTCTTCCCGGTCGGCACCACCGATTTCCGCACCATTCTGACCGGTATCAAGGGCAAGAATGTCGATGCGATCTATTTCGGCGGCGTCATCACCGATGCCGGTATCTTCGCCAAGCAGATGAAGGAACTCGGCATCGACAAGCCCATGCTCGGCACCTCGGGCATGTACGACCCCGATTTCATTTCCGTGGCGGGTGACGCAGCCACGAACGCCATCGTCTCCTATCCCAAGGCAGCCGCGACCGAAAAGCTGAAAAAGATGGAGACCGACTACGCGGCGCATCATTTCGCCGAGCCGGAAAATCCCTATACGAAATATGCCTACGATGCCGCAAACGTCATCATCCACGCCATCGATACAGTCGGCGTGAGCGACAAGACGAAGCTCGCCGCCGCGATCCGCGCCACGAAGCTTGACGGCGCCACCGGTCTCATCACCTTCGATGCGAACGGGCAGGCCGCGACGCCGGTACAGGTCGAGATGAAGACCGTGCGCGACGGCAAGTGGGTGGACTACACGGCGAAATAAGCCTTTTCGATCAAAGATGCCCCGCGAGGAAAGCGGGGCATCTTCCGTTTTCAATGTATTTCACGCGAGGAAACAGACATGCCCGTGCATACCCGTATTCGCCCGTTCAACACCAGGGACACCTATCCGGAGCAGAAGCTGAACAACGATCTGTGTCAGGCTGTGGCGGCGCGCGGTACGACCGTTTTTGTACGCGGACAAATTTCGCAGGATCTTGATACGCGCGAAAGCCTGCATATAGGAGATCCGGCGGCGCAGGCCCGCAAGGCGATGGAAAACATCAAGATGCTGCTGGAAGAAGCGGGATCCGATCTGAGCCATGTCTGCCGTGTCGTGGTCTACCTGATCGATATTCGCTATCGCGAGGCTGTCTATCGCGTGATGGGCGAATATCTCCAGGGCGTGTTTCCGGTCTCGACCGGCCTCGTCGTCTCGGCGCTGGCGCGTCCCGAATGGCTGGTCGAAATCGAAGCCACTGCCGTGATCCCCGAATGAGCCTGAGGTAAGGAAACCGGCATGACTTTTTCCATTTCCGGCCGCTGCGCGAGAACCGGCATGTTCGGTATCGCCGTCTCGTCCTCCTCGCCCTGTGTGGCGGCGCGGTGCGCGCATGTGCGCGCCGGCGTCGGCGCGGTCTCGACGCAGAATGTCACCGATCCGCGTCTCGGCCCGAAAGGGCTGGACCTGATGACCTCCGGGCTTTCGGCGCAGGAGGCGCTCGACCGGCTGGTCGCGGAAGCGCCACATGTCGAATATCGTCAGCTGGCGCTGGTCGACGCCAGCGGCGGCACAGCCGACTGGTCCGGGGCGAAGACATTGGGCACCCACGGCGCGTCGCGGACGGAAAATGCCGTCGCCGCCGGCAATATGCTGCGCTCGGCCGACATACCGCATCGCATGATCGAGGCATTCACGCAAACGGAAGCGATGCATCTGGGCGACCGGCTGCTGGCCGCCATGCGCGCGGCCATCGCGGCGGGCGGCGAGGAAGGGCCGGTCCATTCCATGGGAATGGTCATGGTGGACAAGGTGTCGTGGAATGTGGCCGATCTGCGTATCGACTGGACAGACGGCGACCCGATCGCGGAATGTTCCGCGCTATGGGAACGCTGGCGTACCGAAATGGACGCCTACGTTACCCGCGCTCTCGATCCGACAGCCGCTCCGAGCTACGGCGTGCCGGGCGATCTTTAGAGTTAGCTGAACAGTGGTTGTGTGAATGATCCCTTCGACCGTTGAAATTCTCGACCGTCTGGTTTCGTTCCCGACGATATCGCGTACATCCAATCTGGCGCTGCTGGATTATGTCGAGGAAACGTTGCGTGCCGCCGGCGCCCGAACGCTGCGATTCGCACACCCGGACGGCAGCCGCGCAAATCTGTGGGCGACCATCGGTCCCGACGGGCCGGGCGGTGTCGTGCTTTCGGGTCATACCGATGTCGTGCCGGTGGAAGGACAGAACTGGAGCAGCGATCCTTTCGTCCTGAACGAACGCGGAGGACGCTATCATGCGCGCGGAACGGCGGACATGAAAGGTTTCGTGGCCGCCGCGCTTCACGCTTCGCTCCATGCCGCGAACGAAGCCGCTTCCCGGCGATTGAAGGTGCCGTTGCATTTGGCGCTTTCCTATGACGAGGAAATCGGCTGCCTCGGCGTGCGCGGCATGATCGACGCGCTGAAAAGACAGCAGAGCCGTCCGGCGCTTTGCATCGTCGGAGAGCCGACGGGCATGCGTGTCGCTACCGGCCATAAGGGCAAGATCGCCCTGCGCGCCTGCTGCCATGGGCAGGAGGGGCATTCGGCGCTGGCGCCTCATGCGTTGAACGCGCTGCATATGGGTGCGGCCTTCATCGCCGCCCTGCAGACACGGCAGGAAGAACTGGCCGTCGGCGGGGCGCGCGACCTCGATTACGACATCCCCTATTCCACCATCCATGCCGGCATGATGCACGGCGGCGATGCGCTCAATATCGTGCCCAATCGCTGCGAGATCGACTTCGAAATCCGCAACATCGCCGAGGACGATCCCCAGACCATCCTCGCCGGCATCAGGGTCGACGCCGGAAGCATCGCGGCGCGATGGCACAACCGTTTCCCCATGGCCTGCATCGAGATCGAGGAGATTTCGAGGTATCCCGGCCTCAACAGCGGCGCCGATGCGCCGGCCGTTCGCCTGCTGCGGAATATACTCGATCCCGACGGCCCGACGATCAAGGTGCCTTTCGGTACCGAGGGCGGGTTGTTCAGCGAGGAACTTGGACTCTCGACAGCCGTCTGCGGTCCCGGCTTCATGGAACAAGGCCACAAGCCAGACGAATTCATCTCCGCCGACCAGCTTGCACAATGCGACCGGATGCTGGCGCGTCTTATCGAGACCCTGCAAGCCATTTAAAAGATAGCGCCTTCGCTGAGCGATAGTCCCCGCGCAGGGCCGGTTCAGGGCCGAAGGTTCTCAAGCCGCGACATTCAATTCGATCTGCTTGAGTGCGGCCGAGATCGAGCGTTCGCGCTGCTCGGCGCTGACCTTCATGCCTTCCGCCGCGATGACATCGATATTCCCGATGCCGAGAAAACCGAAGAGCACCCGCAGGTAGCTTTCGGCATGCTCGTAGGCTTGCCGGCCGGAGTCCGGCCCGTAAAAGCCGCCCCGCGCGATGGCGAGGATGATGCGCTTGTCGCCCGCCAGTCCTTCAGGTCCCTTGTCGGTGTAGCGGAACGTCTTGCCGGCCACGGTGATGCGGTCGATCCACGCCTTGAGCTGGCTGGGAATGCCGAAATTGTAGAAGGCGACACCGATCACGACTATGTCGGCGGACAGGAACTCGTCCAGCGCCCGACCACCCAGATCGAGATCGTCCTGTAATGCCCGGTCGTGTTTCACGCCGGGAGTCTGGCCGGCCAGATAGGCGCCGGAGAGATGCGGAAGGGGATGGGCGGCGAGATCGCGGTAGGTCACGGTGGCTGTCGGCGTCTGGCTGGTGAGCTGGTCTACAACCGCCCGGGACAGAATACGGCTCGCGCTGACCTCGCCGAGGATGCTGGTGTCGATATGCAGGATGTTCACGGAATCGGCCTTCCTTGGGTGGTAATCATTCGATACCATTGCACATTAAGTAACCGGCCCGATCCCGCAAGGAGGCACATTTATGAAACCCGGTCGACTCGCTGTTCCCGCTTCCGCTCCTCCCGGCCACGAATTGCATGCGCCGGAGCGGTGCCGCACGGTCAGCGCCGTCCTTTCCCGCATCGGCGACAAATGGTCGGTGCTGATCATCATGCAACTTGGAGGGGGATCGCGTCGGTTCAGCGAGCTTCGGCGCGCCATCGGCAGCATCTCGCAGCGCATGCTGACGCTGACGCTGCGTGGGCTGGAGCGCGACGGCATCATCTCCCGCACGGTTACGCCAACGATCCCGCCGCGTGTCGATTATGAGTTGACCGATCTGGGCAAGTCCCTGTGCGAGCCGGTCCACGCGCTCGGAAATTGGGCGTTGGACAATCATGAAAAGATCGCGGCGGCCCGAACCCGCTTCGACGAAAGAGATGGGACAGTTTGAACAGCAGATCGCCGCTTTTCTGTAACGAAGACGATCGATGCTTACAGTTTCCCGCTCATTCATTATTCCGACGAACTGATGTCGCCATTGATATAGCTGCTGGAGAGCACCCAAGGCGATGCACGAAGGGAGCGGAAAGGTTTGATGGCTTCATACAAGGACTCGGTAAGCATCTGGCGATCAGAGACGAATTTCTGGAGGAGCTTGCACGCGATGTCGATTCGCTTACGCGATAGTCCAACGTAAGAACAGCTCGAGGCGGACGGCGGTGAATCCTGAAAATCCAAACCGTCCCATTCGCTGCCGATGGCCGCGGGTCACAGCACGCGGCTGGATATTTTTTTTACGGCATCGCGTCCACGTTTCCGAAACGCCGATCTATCTCGACACGCTGCTTGCCGATAAGCTGTTGACCGGTCGGCTGGAGCCTCGCTTGATCGAGGACTCCTGAATGCCGAGGCCGATGCGGCCCTGCGAAAGCTCCCATGCTCGGTCAACGCGAAAAGGTACCGTACGACTGGCTCCCTCCTGCGGGGAATATGGTTTTACAGGCACTTTGTCCGAAGCGAGATTCTGCCTTCATTTGACTATGAATCAGGTCGTCAAATTCAGCAGCGTTTTTGCTGGAAGTATTACTGCAATAATTATCCGGCATTTGCGCAAGCGCCGTACAGCACTGAAAAAGCACACGGCAACAACTGCTATGGTTCGTTTTAGATTCATAAAACCCTTCATTGCTGCGGGCTTTTGGGTCTGTGACTGTTTCGCGCATAACCGGCATCCTGTGTTGCGACTTTCGGCGTGAGAATATTGGCATTCACAAAAATCGGATCGATGTGGACATCAGAGGCGAAGCCCCACGGGCACTCATTCGCTGGCGGATCACGAGGGCTTTCCAGCAACAGGTTACCGGTCAGGTCGCAGCACGGTCAGTTGGCGTGGGCCGGCGTCGGCTGCGGCGTGGGCCGCCGCCTCGTTGGCTTCATCCAGCCTGAATTCGGTCAATTCGAACTGGCCAAGGTCGATCAGTCCGGCACGCACCATCTGCGCCATCCGGGGGATAGCATCCCTGCCGTACATCCAGACGCCGTGTACCATGGTCTCGTTGTGCATCCGCCAGTTATAATTCAGTCCGAGATTTCCTTCCTCGCCGCTCAAACTACCCATCAGTATCACTCGCCCGCCCAATTTCACGGTCAGCATAGCAACGCGCACCTGAGCGGCGGACACCTCCCGTGGCAGGAAATCCAGAACCATGTCGATTGGTCCGCCGGCTCCATCGCAGACCAGTTCGCGGTCGTGGACCTCGTCGCCCCATAAACCGAACCGTCCGGACGCGGTGCCAGAAGCGCTTGGAAATGTCTTCCAAAATCCCCGCATTGCGGCCGGTGACGATGACCCTTCCTGCCCCCCATCACCAATGCCGCGGCGAT
>MKVZ01000014.1 GCA_001898995.1 Rhizobiales bacterium 63-22
CTCTCAACGATGGCACGCTTGCCAGCAATGCCACGGTGACGGCTTCCGACGCCTTCGCCCTCAACAACGGCACCGTCGACGGCACGCTGAGTGGGGCTGGCGCACTGACCAAGTCCGGAACGGGCACCGTGACGCTCTCGGGCACCAACGATTACTCCGGCGGCACCACCGTCCAGGACGGTACGCTGGCACTTTCGGGTAACGGCACGCTGGGTGCAGCCACTAACACCACCACGGTCAACGGCGGTGCGCTTGACCTCGGCACCACCAACCAGACCCAACATGCACTGGTCCAGAACGGCGGCACGGTGCAGAACGGCGACATGACCGTCGACGGTTACATGCTGGCTAACGGCACGCTCGCCGCCAACGCCACGGTGACTGCTTCCGCCGCCTTCGCCCTCAACAATGGCACCGTCGACGGCACCTTAAGCGGCACCGGTACACTGACCAAGTCCGGAACGGGCACCGTGACGCTCTCGGGCACCAACGATTACTCCGGCGGCACCACCGTCAACAGCGGTACGGTGATTCTGGCGGGCGCCGGCACGCTGGGTGCGACCAGCAACACCACCACGGTCAACGGCGGTGCGCTCGACCTCGGCACCACCGGCCAGGCCCAGCAGGCGCTGATCCAAAACGGTGGCGTGATCGAGAATGGCGGTGTGACGGTAACCGACTACACGCTGACCGACGGCACGCTCGCCGCCAACGCCACGGTCACGGCCTCCGACGCTTTCAATGTCAGCAACGGCTTGATCGCAGGTACTTTGAACGGAACCGGTAAGCTCACCAAGTCCGGCACCGGCACCGTGATCCTCACCGGCACCAACGACTACACCGGCGGCACAACCATCGAGAGCGGAGCCCTGCGGCTTGGTACAGGCGGAACCACCGGATCGATCACCGGCGATGTCATGAACAACGGCTTGCTGATCATCGACCGCTCCGACGACGTCGATTTCAGCAACGTTATCAGCGGAACCGGCTCCCTCGCCCTCATCGGCGGCGGTACGACGACGCTGGCCGACGCCAACAGCTACTCGGGCGGCACGGCGATCACCGCCGGCACCTCGGCAATCGGAACCGCGGCCAGCTTCGGCAGCGGCGCCATCTTCAACAACGGCGCGGTGACCATCGACCAGACGCAGGACGGCGTTCTCGTTAATGATCTCGAAGGCTCCGGCTCCTTCGTGAAGACCGGCGCTGGCAACATGGACATGACCGGAGGCGGCGGCTTCACTGGCTCAGTCGACATCCAGCAGGGCGCCGCGTCGGTCAACGCCAATTACAGCCAGGCGGATTTCCTGATCGGCAACGGCACACGGCTGTCGGGCACTGGCGCGGTGGGCGATCTGACCGTCGACGGCGGCGCGGAACTGGCGACGGGCAATAATGGTATCGGAACCCTGACCGTCGCGAACAGTCTCGTTCAGCAAGGCGGCTCGCTGTGGTCGGTCGAGCTCGGAAGCTCGGGGCAGAACGACGCCGTCCATGCCGGCGGTTCGGCCACCATCGCCGACGGCGCGGTGCTGGACGTGGCCAACGTGTCGGGCGGCCGCTACGCCCTCGACAGCGCCTACACCGTGCTGAGCGCGGCAGGCGGCGTGACGGGGCGCTACACGCTGACGGGCAATACCAACGTCTCGATGTTCTACAATCTCGTCGCCGATTACAGCAACAGCGACGCTGTGGTGCTGAAGGTCGACCAGACCCGCTCCTTCACCGATATCGACGGGCTCGACCGCAACCAGAACGCGGCCGCCGGCGCCTTGCAGTCGATGGCCAACGGCAATCCGCTGCGCGACGCCCTCGGCTATCTCACCGACCCGAACGAGGCGAAGAACGCCTATTCGCAACTCGCCGGAGACATCCATGCCTCGGCGCAGTCGATGGCGATCGAGGACAGTCGCTTTGTCCGCGAGGCTGCACTCAACCGTGTTCGCAACGGCGCCGAGGACGCTAACCAGAGCGGCCTGACCTGGTGGAGCCGCGGCTTCGGCTCCAAGGGCCGCTTCGACGGAACGGCGTCGGACTCCGCTTCCGACTTGTCGCGCAGCATCGGCGGCGGTTTCGCCGGCGTCGATACGGCGGTGGGCGATGGCTGGCGGGTCGGCGCGCTGGCCGGCTACAGCCACTCGAACTTCAACACCCGCTGGGCGGATTCCGACGCACAGGTCAAAAGCTATCACGTCGGCCTTTATGGTGGCGGTCAGGCCGGGTTCCTGGACGTTCGGTTGGGTGCAAGCTATAGCTGGCAGAAAATCGACACCTCGCGCGGGATCAGCTTCACCGGTTATTCCGACACGCTGTCGGCGCGCTATGACAGCCAGATCACGCAGCTTTTCGGGGAAGTCAGCCACCGCTTCGATGTGAAGAACGTGGCGCTGGAGCCTTTCGTCAATCTGGCCTATGTGCATCTGCATACCGACGGCTTCACTGAAAAGGGCGGTGCGGCCGCGCTGCATGGCGACGCGAGCAACGCCGACACGCTGTTCACCACCATCGGTCTGCGCGCCAGCACGGCGATCTCCGCCGACGGCGCCACCCGCCTCTACGGCTCGGCCGGCTGGCGCTACGCTTATAACGACCTGACGCCCTACACGGCGCTGAACTTCGCGGCCGGCAGCGATGGCTTCTCGGTCGCGGGCGTTCCCATCGCCCGCAACGTCGCGGCGCTGGAGCTGGGCATCGACCGCAAGGTGACGAACAATCTGAGCTTCGGCATCTCCTATGTTGGCCAGATAAGCAGCCATACGCAGGACCATGGCGCCAAGGCGACGCTTGAACTGAAGTTCTAGCATCCGACAGACGGCGAAAGGCGCTGGAGAGTCCCCGGCGCCTTTCGCAATTTTCATCAAGGAATTGCGACCATGATCTCCAAATCCAAACTCGCTCTCGCCGTCTTTGGTGCGACCGCGCTTTGCGCCGCCGTCAGCCTAGCCGCACCGAAGGGGACCTCCACCAGCGACAAGCAGGCGAAAACCGAAACCTATGCGGACTGGCAGGTCGCCTGCAAGGCACAGAACGACAAGCGCCATTGCGCAGCTGTGCAGCAGGTCTTCAGCACCACCCAGGGCAAGCCGGAGGTGCGGCAGCGGATCATGGCGATCGAACTCATGCGGGCCGGCGATGGCGCCGCCGGTACGCTGATCCTGCCGTTCGGCATCGAGGTGGGCAAAGGCGTTTCGCTCGGGATCGCCGGTCATGCCGGTCCCCCGCTTCCCTTCAAGACCTGCCTGCCGGCGGGTTGTATCGTGCCACTCGAATTCGGCCCGGAAGCGCTTACCGCCCTGAAGAAGGCGGACCGGCTGACGATCGATTTTCTCACCGCAGCCGATGGAAAACAGAAGACCATGGGCGTCTCGCTCAAGGGGTTCGGCCAAGCATTCGATCGCCTGTCGGTACTGGAGAAGAAAAACTGATCGATACCGTCACACGGCTCTGGCGTTCTCTGAGGGATCGGCGTGCCTATGTCCGCAAGAAGAAGTACGCCGCCCGATAAAATCGGACGGCGCTGCGACACTTAGCGGTCGGGGGCGCAATAGCCGCGCAGCATGAGATGACAGAGGTCCGGTCCGGCCCCCTCAAAGGCCGAGGCCCGCTTTCACCACCGGAAGCGCGGGCTTGCCGTCGAAGGTGGTCACACCGTCGAGCCATGCGTCGAGCTTTGCCGGATTGTCCTTGACCCATTTGGTGACGGCGGTTTTCGCGTCCATGCCGTCATTGAGGATCATATTCATCATGGTGCTTTCCATATGCGTATCGAATTTGAGGTTCGATACGAAACGCGAGACATTGGGGCAATCGGTCTTGAAGCCCTTGCGCGTCAGCGTCTCGACGGTTGCCGCTCCATCGTTCGGGCCGAAGACATTGTCGCCATGTTCCAGATAGGTCAGCTTGTAGCGGATGTTCATCGGGTGCGGCGTCCAGGCGAAGAACACGATCGGCTCGTTCTTGCGCACCGCGTTCTGTACCTGCGAGAGCATGGCCTGCTCGCTGGACTCGACAAGTTCGAACTTCTTTAGGCCGAACTTGTCCTTCGTGATCATAGACTGGATAGTCGCGTTGGCGCTGCTGCCCGCCTCGATGCCATAGATTTTGCCGCCGAGTTCGTCCTTGTGCTTGGCCAGATCGGCATAGTCGTGGATGCCGATATCCTTGCCGGTGACGGCAAGGCCGATTTTCGCGCCTTCAAGGTTGACGCCCGCCAGTTCGATCTTCTTGCCGTCGAGATAAGGCTTGCGTACCTGCTCCTGCAACGGCATCCAGTTGCCGAGGAAAACATCGATCTGGCCGTTTTCAAGCGACTGGAGCGTCACAGGCACGGAGAGAATGGTGGTCTTGGGTTCGTAGCCTGCCTTTTCCAGCAGGAGCGAGGCAAGGGCGGTCGTCGCGGTGATGTCTGTCCAGCCGACATCGGAAAATTTCGGCTCCTTGCAGGACGCCTGCTCGGCCGCATGGACCGGCAGGGCGGAAAGGCTGGCGAGCCCGGCTGCCAGTAAGAAATAAAGCTGCTTCCTCATGATTATCTCCCCATTTGTTATACCCGATATGATAGGGGAAACCGCGCGGGCCACTTGGCATTTCAAGAATTATTCTTGGCGTTTTACGCAAAAGCCGGGATACAAATCCCGCCGGCTGGTAGGCGGAAACGATCAGACCGCCCGGCGCACGGGCGGGAAAGCGATTACGTTTTCGAGCCATGCGGCGACGTTTGCCGCGTCCGGCGGCAGCAGCACGCCGAAATCGCCGGCAAAATCGCGCCACGCTTCGGCATAGGTTTCGCGCACCGCCGTCAGCACCGGAATGCCGCGCGCATAGGCGGCTTCGATCGCCGTGCGGAAGCCACGGCCTTCGGACTCGCTCCTGCCGAAGCGGTTGAGGATGAGCAGGTCCGCGCGCGTTCCCGTCGCGGCCTCGATCTCGGCCAGAAGCGAACCGGACACGTCCGCGATCGCCGCCGGATTGAGCCGGCATCCGCCGCCGGCACCCGAACCGAGCGGTTGCAGGATGCGCTGGCGGTCGCCGGTGCCGATGCGCTCGATCTGGAGTTGGCCGTCGCAGCCCGGCGCGGCGCAATCGCGGCGCTGAAGAAAGCCCGCGACCTTCAAGGACGCCTGTTTTGCGCGCAATGCCATGTCTTCGAGGATCGGGTCCACCGGCAGGTCTTTCGGCGCGAGGATCGCCGCCAGCATCGGCTGTTCACTCATGATATCCGTTCCAACCGCGATTGTCGGCTTCCGAAGTAATGCACGATATGGAAAAAGACAGGCCGTGAAAAGACCAGCCTCGCGGCATTCGCGGTCAAAGCGAGCGTATCCTGCGCGCCGTGGCCTGCAACAGCGTGAAGGCCTCGAACCGGCGGTCGTGCCATTCGCGCCGTGCGGCATCGGACGGATTGACCGCGCCCAGTTCCGACATGGCGTGCATGGCGGCGGCAAGATCGGCATAAGCACCCGCCGCGACCGCACCCAGCATGGCGGAGCCGAGCAGCACCGGCTCCGGCGAGGTGGAGGCGGCGACGGTGAGGCCCGTGGCGTCGGCCAGCACCTGCCGCACCAGCGCCGAGCGCGCCGCGCCGCCGCTCACCACGATAGTGTCGGTCACGATGCCCTTCGCCTTCTGCGCCTCGACGATCTGCCGCGCACCATAGCCGAGCCCGCACAGCCCGGCGAGATAGAGCCCCGTCAGGCTATCAAGCCCCGCATCGAGATCCAGCCCGGCAATGATGGCACGCGCATCGGGATCGGCGAAGGGCGCGCGGTTGCCGAGAAATTCCGGCACCACATGGATGCCGCCGACGATTTCCGCGGTTCTTCCAGCCCCACCGCGTGCCTCGACCTCGCCCGCGAGACTGTCGGCGAGGCTTTTGCCCGCTGCGGCGGCACGCTTTTCGGCTTCCGTCGCGAAAGGGTGCAGGTGAATCAGGTGCGCGATTGCCGCTCCCGCCGCCGATTGGCCGCCCTCGTTGAGCCACAGGCCCGGCACCATGGCCGAATGATAAGGCCCCCAGACGCCATCGACGAAGACCGGTTTTTCGGTGGTGGTCATGGTGCAGGCCGAAGTGCCGAACACATAGGCCATGCGCGACAGCACGCCGCCCGCACCGCCGCGCGCGCCGACCGTGCCGACGCCGCCCGCATGGGCGTCGATCAGTCCGGCGGCGACCGCGATGCCGGGCGTCAGGCCCAGTTCCGCCGCTGCCGCCTCGCTCAAAACTCCCAGCTTCTCGCCGCCCGGACGCACATCCGTGCCGATACGCGAGAAGCCCTCATCCGCCAGTTCGCCGAGGCCGATCTTGCGGAAATAATCCGCATCCCAGCGCTTCTCGTGGTCGAGATAGGTCCATTTGCAGGTGACGGTGCAGGCCGAACGCGCGAGGCTGCCGCAGGATTTCCATGTCAGGAAATCGGTGAGGTCGAAGAACTGCCAGGCGGCACGGAAGGTGTCCGGCCGGTTCTCCTTCAGCCACAGCAGTTTCGGCGTCTCCATTTCAGGCGAGATGGTACCGCCGACATAATCGAGCACCTTCGCCCCGCTCGCATTGATACGCTCTGCCTGACCGGCGGCGCGATGATCCATCCATACGATGATATTGCGTTCGGGATCGTTCGACGGACCGACGGCGAGCGGGCTGCCGCCCGCGCCCAGCACGACCAGCGAGCAGGTGGCGTCATAGCCGATGCCGGTAATGGCCGCCGGATCGATGCCGGCGCCAGCGACCGCCTCGCGCACGCTGGCGCAGACCGCCCGCCATATGTCGCCGCTCGATTGCTCGACGATGCCGCCAGCCTCGCGCCACATGGCGATATCGCGCTTGGCCGAGGCCAGCATGGTACCACCGGCATCGAAAACGCCGGCCCGCGCACTGCCTGTCCCGACATCGATACCCAGAAAATAGCCCGCCATAACCCTCGACTCCTCCTGCTGGAATATAGCTCCAGAGATAATCGGTACCAACGAAAAGAGAAACCGGTTTTTGCGATCCGCCACAGATCGGAAGCAGCCAACGGTGGACGAGCGCACGCCGGCTCTGGAAATCGGCCGCCGATGCCGATATTGCAGGGAAAACCGGCATATCACCGAGGGGAAGCCAATGGCTTATTTTCCGAACTGGACGCTGACGAAAAACACCACCATCATGCCCGACGAACGCCTTCCTGCCGCGGCGGCGGTGCCGATGGGCGTGCAGCATCTTCTGGCCATGTCTGGCTCGACCATCGTCGCGCCGCTCGTCATGGGCTTCGACCCCAATGTCGCGGTCTTCTTTTCGGGCATCGGCACGCTGCTGTTCTTCATCCTGACCGCCGGACGGGTGCCGAGCTATCTCGGCTCCTCCTTCTCCTTCATCGCGGTGGTGATTGCGGCGACAGGCTATGCGGGCAGCGGTCCCAACCCCGCCATCGCCACTGCGCTCGGCGGCATCATCGCCTGCGGCGCGCTCTATGCGGTGATCGGGCTGGTGGTCATGGCCGTGGGCGCGGGCTGGGTCGAGCGGCTGATGCCGCCTGCCGTCACGGGCGCCATCGGCGTCTCCATCGGCCTCAACCTCGCCCCTGTGGCGGTGGGCCAGCTCAAGGGCGCCAGCGCCCATACCGCCATCGCGCTCCTCACCGTGCTGTTCATGGGGCTGATCGCCGCCTACGGCCCGCGTGCCACGCGGCGCCTTTCGGTGTTGCTCGCCCTCGTCGCCGGATATCTCTTGGTGCTGATCTTCGGCAACGGCCTCGGCTTTGTTCCCGGCATCGACTTCGCGACGGTGAAGAACGCGGCATGGTTCGGCCTGCCGCATTTCACCGCGCCTGAATTCCACTGGCCGGCGATCACGCTGATCGCGCCGGTAGCCATCGTGCTGGTCGCGGAAAACCTCGGTCACATCAAGGCGCTCGGCTCCATCACCGGACAGAACATGGACCGCTATATCGGCCGCGGCTTCCTCGCCGACGGCATCGCCACCATGATCTCCGGCGCGGGCGGGGGAACGGGCGTCACCACCTATGCTGAGAATATCGGCGTCATGGCCATGACGAAGGTCTATTCGACGCTGATCTTCGTGATCGCGGCCGTCTTCGCGATCGTCCTCGGCCTGTCGCCGAAGTTCGGCGCGGTTTTGCAGACGATCCCCGCTCCCGTGCTGACGGGCCTGTCGATCTCGGTCTTCGGCCTGATCGCCGCCGCCATGAGCCGCATATGGATCGAGAACCGGGTCGATTTTTCCGATCCGCGCAATCTCTTCACGGTCGGCGTGGCGCTGATCTTCGGCGCGGGCAACTTCACGCTGACGATTGGCAGCTTCGCCCTCGGCGGCATCGCGACATCGACGCTGGCGGCACTGATCCTTTACCAGATTCTGGGTATCGGGCGCCGCGATTCCGCAAAAACCGGAGCCGCTCTATAGCGGCGCCGGAGCACCAAGGCAGCGCAACGCCCAACGCTCGCCATTGCCGGTGAATTCGGTGACGCTCAGCGGCGTCACGTCGATCCTGCGGAAGGAAGCAGGCGGCGCACCGAGAACTTCCAGCACCATGGCGCGGATCACCGCCGCATGAGTGACGGCGAGGATGCGTCCGCCATGGCGCAGATGCGCCTCCAGCCAGATGGAAACCCGTGCGGCAAGCGCGGCGACGGACTCGCCGCCGGGCGGCGCGCCGGTGCCGCGCATCCAGCATTCGAGTGTATCGGCCTCGTTTTCGGCCACGGCGGCAAGCGTGCGCCCTTCCCATGCGCCATACGCCATATCCGCCAATGACGGGTCAGCAAGCGCGGGGTCCATGCCGCGTGCGGCGGATGCCAATGCGGCGGCGGTCTCACGCGCGCTCGCTTCCGGCGCGCAGCGGAAGATATCCGCGCGCGGCAGGAGCGGACGCAGCGCCGCGGCGGCTTCACGCTGGCCTTCCGCCAGCGGCCCGTCCGAGCCGAATATGCCTTCGCGGGCGGAAAGGGCCGCGCCACGGCAGACCAGTATCAGACGGGTAACCCTGTGCATGTCCTCACCCTTTGCCCCACAATTGCCTTGCAGCGCGCCTGCGCGTTGACGCGCAATTGCGGCTTCTCTATAGTTTGCCTGCTTCATGTCAGGAAGCCAGTGAAATTCTGGTGCGGTCGCGCCACTGTAATCGCCGGAACAGCGAAAGCCAGACCCTGATTTGCGGCTTGATAGCTCCAATACCGAACGCGCAATTCAAGGAGGCTTCATTGTCTGTTGCGACCCACAACAACCGGGCGGCGGTCGCCGTTCCCATTCCTGCCGGCCAGATCCTGCCATGGGCGGTTTTCGCCGGCCTGCTCGCGCTGCTCGCGATCTATTTCATCAGCGCCGAGGAAGGCGCCACGCATATCATTCCGGGGATGGAGGTGCATGAATTCGTTCATGACGGCCGTCATCTTCTCGGCTTCCCCTGCCACTGACGCAAAGCGGAGGGGATCGACATGACTGGTAGTCTTTTGCTGCGCGGCATGATAGCCGGACTGGTCGCCGGCCTGCTGGCCTTTGGTTTCGCCCGTACCTTCGGCGAACCGTCCGTGGACCGCGCAATCGCTTTCGAGGAACAGATGGCAGCCGCCGAACACGCGCCGGAGGAGCCGGAACTCGTCAGCCGCTCCACACAGGCCGGCATCGGCCTGTTTACGGGCATCATGGTCTATAGCGCGGCGGTGGGCGGCATCTTCTCGCTCGTCTTCGCATCGCTTTTCGGCCGCGCTGGAAGCGGGCTGACCCCGCGTGCGCTGGCGGCGGTCATCGGCATTGCCGCCTTTCTGGCCATCGTGATCGTGCCCGGCCTCAAATATCCGCCCAATCCACCCGCCGTCGGCAATCCGGACACCATCGGCATACGCACGGCGCTTTATTTCATCATGCTGGCGGCGTCGCTGTTCGGCATGGGAGCGGCCTTCACCATAGCGGGCAAGCTGCGCACGCAGATGGGAATATGGAATGCGTCCCTCGTGGCGGGCCTAGCCTATATCGTCTTCATCGCCGTCGTCGATCTGCTGCTGCCGGCGATCAACGAGGTGCCGGAGAACTTCCCGGCGATGACGCTCTATCACTTCCGGATCGCTTCGGTGGGCATTCACGTGGTCATCTGGACCGTACTGGCGCTGCTGTTCGGCTATCTCGCCGACCGCCAGTTGCGCCAGTCCGGCAATTACCGCGCCGCGTGATCCGGTATCCCGGCTCCGGCACGGTTCCAGAAAAACCGGCGCCGGAGCTTGATGCCACGGCCCCACGGCAGGCCGCGCCAGTGGTGTTTACCTCGCCGCGCCCTGCCGTGACAGGATACGATCGAGCGAAGGCGCAAGGCTGAGCAGTTCCTTGGTGTAGGCGTGCTGCGGCGCGGTAAACAGCGTTTCCGTCTCCGCCAGTTCAACGATCTCGCCCGACTTCATCACCGCGATACGGTCGCACATCTGCCGGATCACCGCGAGGTCGTGGCTGATGAACAGCATGGAGAGGCCGGCAAGGTCGCGCAGATCCTTGAGCAGGTTGAGGAGTTGCGCCTGTACAGACACATCAAGGGCCGAGGTCGGCTCGTCGCAGATCAGCAGCGACGGGCGCGGCCCTAGCGCGCGGGCAATGGCTATGCGCTGGCGCTGGCCGCCGGAAAAGGCGTGCGGGAAACGGCTGCCGGCATCGGGCGGCAGGCCGACCGCTTCGAGCAGCGTCCTTGCATCCTGCCGCGCCTCATCCGCGCTGGAAGCAAGCCTGTAGAACAGGATCGGCTCGGCAATGGCGGCATTGATGCGCATGCGCGGATTGAGCGCCGAGTACGGGTCCTGAAACACCATCTGCAAGGACTGGCGCACCGACTTTTCGCGGTGGGCGTCGAGCGCCTGACCCTGAAAATCGATGGTACCCGAACTCTGGGTGACGAGACCGGCGATGGTGTTGGCGACAGTGGTCTTGCCGCAGCCGGATTCGCCGACAAGGCCGAAAATCTCGCCACGGCGAACGTCGAACGAAACCCCCTTGACCGCCCTGAAGACCGAGGACTTCCAGCCGGGAATTACCGAGTGCCCGCCATATTGGACGCAAAGATCGCTGACGGAGAGCACCACGTCGTCGCGCTTTCCCGATTTGCTTTCCGTGCTGTTGCGGCGCACGGCCGCGCGGGCATCGAGCGTCGCCCTGGTTTCCTCACTCGGAACCGGAAGGCGTTCGAGCCGCGTCTCGATCGGCGGCACGGCAGCGATCAGGGTGCGGGCATAGGCCGCCTTCGGTGCGGTCAGCACCTCGCGGACGGAGCCGCTTTCGACCACCGCTCCGTTCTGCATGATGGTGACGCGGTCGGCGATCTCGGCGACGACGCCCATATTGTGCGTAACAAGCAGAACGCCGACCCCCCGCACATCGGCGAGATCGCGGATGAGTTTCAGGATCTGGGCCTGTACCGACACGTCCAGCGCCGTCGTCGGCTCGTCGGCGACGATCAGGCGGGGGTCGCAGGCGAGCGCGGTCGCAATGACGACACGCTGGCGCTGCCCGCCCGACAATTGATGCGGATAGCTGCCGAGCCGCCGTTCCGGTTCCGGAATACCGACGGCCTTCATCAGTTTGAGGGCGCGCGCACGCGCCTCGCGGCGGCCGATCTTCAGATGCTTCAGCATGCCCTCGCATAGCTGGCTTTCCACCGTGAACAGCGGGTTGAGGCTGGTCATGGGGTCCTGAAAGATCGCGCCGACATCGCGGCCGGGAACAATGCCTTCCGTGCGGCCGGTGCGCACGTCGATGGGCTTGCCGTCGATCACGATCGATCCCCCGGCGATCCGCCCCGGCGCCTGCAAGAGGCCCATGAGCGCATTGCCGACCGTGGTCTTGCCGGCACCGGACTCGCCCACGAGCGCATGAATCTCGCCGGGGGCGATGGTCAGATTGACATCGTTGACCGCCGCCAGCATTTCGCCGCTGGCGAGCGGATATTCGACCCGCAGATTTCTGATGTCTACGACGGGTGTCGGTGCTTCTGTCATCAGCGTGCCATCAGTTTGGGGTTGAAGCGGTCGCGCAGATAATCGCCGATCACATTGACGGCAAGGACGAGGATCACCAGAACGGCCGCCGGCATGACGGCGATCCACCACAGGCCGGAAAACAGGAACTCGTTGCCGATCCGGATGAGCGTGCCGAGCGAGGGATAGGTGGGCGGCATGCCCGCGCCGAGGAACGACAGCGTCGCTTCGGTGAGGATGGCACCGGCGAGGTTGATGGTGGCGATGACCATCACCGCGCTGATCACGTTCGGCAGGATGTGCCGGATCATGATGCGTCGCGACGGCAGCCCGATCACCTTTGCCGCCCGCACATAATCCCGCGAAATCTCGACCATGGTGGATGCCCTTACGGTGCGGGCGTATTGGACCCATTCATTGACGGCAATCGCAAAGATCAGGATTACCGGCGCCCAGGTGACGATCGTGTCGGCGCTCAACTGTGCTTTCGCGACACCGCTGATAAGCAGCGCCACCAGAATCGTCGGGAAGCTGACGAGCACATCGGCGATGCGCATCACGACGTTATCGATCCAGCCGCCGAAAAAGCCGGCGATCAGGCCGAGAAGAACGCCGGTCAGGGCCGCAAACAACACGGCTCCGATACCGATCAGCACGGATATGCGCAGGCCGAACAGGATGACCGAGACGAGGTCGCGCCCCTGATTGTCGGTGCCGAGCAGGAAGTGCGGATCGCCGCCATCCATGAACGCAGGCGGGATTTCCGCATTGATGAGCGAATAGGACGAGACATCACGCGGATCCATCGGCGCGATCATCGGCGCGAAGATCACCAGCACCAGCATCACCGCAAGAATGAGGCCGGCAATCATGACGGAAACCGGCGGAAGCCGTCGGATCAGGCGAGCTTGCGTAGCCATTATCTTGTCCTCAGCCGGGGATCGATGAAGATGTATAGAATATCGACAACCGTGTTGATGAGAACGAACAGGAAGCCGACAAACAGAAGATAGGCCGAAAGAACCGGAATGTCCGGGTAGCCTACGGCATTGGTGAATAGCAGCCCCATGCCGGGCCATTGAAAGACCGTTTCGGTGACGATGGCGAAAGCGATGAGCTGGCCGATCTGCAAACCCGTCACGGTGACGACGGGCATCAGCGCGTTGCGGAGCGCCAGCCTGCCGTAAATGTAGGAACGGGGCAGGCCGCGCGCGAAGGCGAAACGGATGTAGTCCGACGACAGGACGTCGATCATTTCAGAACGGACCAGCCGCATGATCAGCGTCAACTGGAAGAGAGCGAGCGTAGTCGACGGCAGGATGAGCGACTTCAATCCAGAGATCGTGAGAAAGCCGGTCCGCCAGAAGCCGAGATCGACAACCTCGCCGCGGCCGGAAGAAGGCAGCCAGCGCAAATCGACGGCGAAGACGAGGATCAACAGCAGCCCGGTGACGAAGGTGGGCATCGAAATCCCGACCAGCGTCAACGACTGCACAAGCCGCGAAAGCACCCCGTTGGGTTTCAGCGCGCAGACGACGCCGAGCGGAATGCCGATTGCAAGCGACATGATCGTGGCGACGATCACCAGTTCCAGCGTGGCGGGGAAGCGGTTGAGCAGCAGTTCGGCGACGGGTTGCTGATAGCGGAAGCTCGTGCCGAGATCGCCGTGCAGCACCCGGCCGACGAATTGGAAAAACTGGACGACGAGCGGCCTGTCGAGACCGAGCGTGGCGCGAAGGGCGTCCTTCTCGGCCTGGCTCGCGCCTTCCCGCACCATCGCGGCAACCGGATCGCCGACAAACCGAAACATGATGAAGGCAATGGCCGTCACGGCGATCATCACAAGGATGGCCTGCAATAGCCTTGTCGTTAGAATCCTGATCATCGGAATATACCTTGCAGAGGCGGCGTGGCTCCCGGGCAAAACAACGCGTGCCTTGCTGCGCCTTGGGCGATCCCGGACAACGCTGTCCGGAACCGCATCGCGGAGTGCATTACCAGGCTCACTTCATATGCGCGAACCAGGGGCGCACATACTCGTCGGCAAACTGGGGAATATCGACCTTGTCGCTCATCGCCCAGGCAACGGGCTGCTCGTACATCGGCAGGTAAAGCGCCTGATCGTGGGCGATCCGGAAAGCGTCCTTGAGCATCCCGACGCGCTTGTTCTCGTCGAGTTCGGTCGATGCCGCACGGGCAAGGGCATCGATCTTCGGGTTAGAAAGGCCATTCGGGTTGCTGCCGCCATAGTTGCCGTCATTGGTGGCAAGCAGGGATTGCAGCACGCTGTAGCCATCCATCGCCGGCAGCGACGCCCAGCCGAGCATGTAGATATCCAGATCACCCTTATCCATACGCGGGAAATAAGTCGTCTTGCTTTCAACGGTGACTTCCGCCTTGACGCCGATCCTCGCCCACATGGAGGCAATCGCCAGACAGACCTGCTCATCGGCGATGTAACGGTCGTTCGAGCAACTCAGTCCGACCTTGAAGCCGTTTGGATATCCGGCATCGGTCAGCAGCGATTTCGCCAGTTTCACGTCGTAGGAAAGCGGCACGTCGATGGACTTGTCGTAACCGGTGATCGCCGGCGCGACCAGCATGCCGGACGTGCGCGACTTGCCGCGCATCAGCCGCTTGCGGATCGTATCCAGATCGATGGCATGCCACAGCGCCTGACGCACCCTCACATCCAGAAGCGGATTGGGCTTGTCGGGCATGGCATGGAGATGCGGCCGGTAGTTGAGGCCGAGAAAGATTTCGCGGAGCGACGGGTTTTCCACCACCTTCAGCCCCGGCGTGTTGCTGATACGTGCTATGTCCTGGAGAGGAACGGGCGCGATCATGTCTTCCTCGCCGGAGAGAAGCGCCGCGACGCGCGTGGCATCCGATGCGATCGGCCGGTACTCCACGCCCGTCAGATTGTGCTGGGGCTTGTCCCACCAGTTCTTATTGACCGCGAACACGGATTTCGAGTCCGGCTGATAACTGACGAGCTTGAACGGGCCGGTGCCGTTGGCGTGATTGCTTGCATAGGTGGTGACGCCCGTCGATGCGTTGCCCGGCTTCAACGCGTCATGCTTCACCATCCATGGCTTGCTCATGATATAGACGGCGGCAAGATCGTTGAGAAGCAGGGGATAGGGCCCGCGCAGAATGATGTCGACCGTATAATCATCGACCTTTTTGGCATCGACGACCGCCGGCAGGTTCTCCCGGTTGCGGGAGCCCGGGTCGATCTCGCGCAGGATCGTGGCGACGACATCGTCGGCGTTGAAGGGCTCGCCGTCCTGAAACTTGACGCCCTTCCGCAAGGTGAAGCGCCAGCGTGTCGGCTCCATCACTTTCCAGGAGGTGGCAAGCGCCGGCTCCAGTTGCAGGTCCTTGTTGCGGCGCACCAGCGGATCGTACACCATCTCCAGCATGCTCTGGGTAAAACTGTCGACCTGCGCATTCGGATCGTAGGAAACGACATCCCCCGAGCCCGACCAGCGAAGCGTTTTGGCAAAGGCCGGAGTGGACAGCGGCGCCAGAACGGCAAGGCCCGCCAGAAGGATTTTGACGTAGGACTTCACGAGGGGATCTCCCGATTTTGTATGCAAGTTCCCGATAATTCGCACACGATTATTCTTGGCGCCACTGTACATGGAGACCACATAATGTCAACATATGTGGGCCCAATTTTGTGTACATGTTTTTCATATATTGTGTGCAATACAGGAAGGAACTGCCCGTGGGAAAAGCCCTGCTGATCGAAAACGGTACCGTTATCACCATGGATGCGCAGAGGCGCATCCTCGGCAAGGGCCATGTGCTGGTGGAGGACGGCATCATTGCCGCGATCGGCGAGAACGCGGGGACGGCTCCGGCGGATGCCGAGCGCATCGACGCCACCGGCATGGTCGTCATGCCCGGCCTGATCGACACGCACGCCCATGCCGGCCATATGCTGACCAAGGGTCTGGGCAGCGATTCCGATGAATGGATGGCCATCACCGGGCGGATTTACGCGGAGGCGACCGATCCGGAATTCTGGGCGGCGGAGGCCGCACTTTCGGCGGCCGAGCGCATCAGGTGCGGCACAACCACCGCCGCCCTGCTCTTCGGCGGCGGACCGGATATCATGCGTACGGAAGAGCCGGAAGCGGCCGACGCGCATCTTGCGGCCATCGCCGAAATGGGCGTGCGCGAGGTATTGGCCGTCGGCCCCAATCGCCCGTCGGCAACCAGCATATACCGCACATATCGAAATGGATTCTATGACGAGATTTCCGTTTCACCGGATACGCAGCTGGCGGTCAGCGCCGCGCTGATCGACGGCTGGGCAGGCCGCAACGACCGGGTGCGGCTGGCGCTCTCGCTTCCCGTGTTCGACGCAAGGGAACTGGAAGACACCGCCGTGGTCGATCTTTCGCGAAAAGCGCGGCAGATGGCACGGGAAAAGGGCGTCCTGCTCATACAGGACGGCCATCGCGACGGGTCGATCGCCGCGAACGACGCCAGACTCGACCTTTTCGACGGCCGCTCGCTGCTCGCCCACTGCGTCGATCTTACCGATGCCGACCGGGCGGTGCTGAAGCGCACGGGCGCCAAGGTGGCGCACAATCCCAGCGCGCTGATGTCGGTTGTCGGCCGCTGCCCGGCCCCGGAACTGATTGCGGAAGGCATCACCGTCTCGCTCGGAACGGATGCCGCCGCGCCGGATCGATCCTTCGACATGTTCCGCAACCTGTTTCAGGCGCATCGCTATCATGCGCGTCACTTCCGCGACGATGCCGTGCTGCCGCCGCTCCAGATTCTCGAAATGGCGACGATCGAAGGCGCGCGGGCGCTCTCGATGGAAGACGAGATCGGCTCGCTC
Organism: Rhizobiales bacterium 63-22; assembly: GCA_001898995.1. Taxonomy (GTDB): domain Bacteria; phylum Pseudomonadota; class Alphaproteobacteria; order Rhizobiales; family Rhizobiaceae; genus Brucella. Next base: position 16,811 of record MKVZ01000014.1, read on the forward strand.
GAAACCGGCAAGCGCGCCGACATCCTGCTCGTCAACATGCGGCAACCCCATCTCTGGCCACCCGTCGATCCGGTGCAGCGCCTCGCGCGCTTCGCCAACGGCGCGGATGTGGATACGACCATCGTCGACGGCCGCGTGCTGATGCGCGGGCGCAGACTGGTCGGGCAGGACGAGGATGCTATTCTCGACCGCGCCGAAAAGGCTTTCCGGCTGGCGATGAGCCGCGCCGGGCTTGCCTGAGAAACAGGGAGAAACGATATGAGCGCAGACATCCTCATCCGCAACGCCCGCCCCATGGGCGGCGAGCCGGTGGATCTCGTCGTCCGCAATGGCCGCTTCAGTGCATCCGGTGGCGACCGGCCGGCGCAGGAGATCGATGCAAGCGGCCATATCGCGCTTCCCGGACTGGTCGAGGCGCACACACACCTCGACAAGACGCTGATCGGCATGAGCTGGTTCGAAAACCGTGTCGGCCCCACGCGCAGCGACCGCATCCTCGCGGATCGCAAGGCCAAACGCGAACTCGGCATCGACGCACGCCGCCAGTCGGCGCGTCAGATCATGCAGACCCTCAGCTACGGCGTGCTCTCCATCCGCAGCCATGTCGACGTCGATACGGAAATCGGCATCGCCAATATCGAGGGCGTGATCGCGACCCGCGAGGCGCTGCGCGATCTGGTGGACGTGCAGGTGGTCGCCTTTCCGCAAAGCGGCATGCTGCCGCGCGAAGGCACGCTCGACTTGATGGACGCGGCGATGCGTGCCGGCGCCGATATCGTCGGCGGCATAGACCCCGCCACCATCGAACGCGACCCGGTGCGCCATCTCGACGCGATCTTCGCGCTGGCCGACCGCCACGCGAAACCCATCGATATCCACCTGCACGAACTCGGCGAACTGGGGGCCTTCTGCCTCGAGCTTATCATCGAGCGCACCCGCGCCCTTTCGTTGCAGGGGCGGGTGATGGTGAGCCACGCTTATTGCCTCGGCATGCTGGAGTCCGCGCGCCAGCGCCCGCTGATCGAGGCTCTGGCGGCGGAGCGGATCGCGGTGATGACGGTCGGCAGCCCTTCAGCCCCCGCCCTGCCGCTGCGTCTGATGCGGCAATGCGGCCTCGTCGTCGCCTCCGGCTCGGACGGTATTCAGGGGACATGGGAGCCGTGGGGCAACGGCGACATGCTCGAAAGAGCGAAATATCTGGCGCAGCGCAACGGCATGACCAACGACACCGATCTGGACGAGACCGCGCGCATCTGCACCTTCGGCGGTGCGCAGGCCATCGGTCTCGACCGTTACGGTTTTGCGGAGGGTGACTTCGGCGATCTCGTTCTGGTCCCGGCACGCACGCTTGCCGAGGCGGTGGCGCTGACGCCGCGGAAACGGACCGTCATTCGCCGCGGCCGCGTCGTCGTCCGCGCGGGAATACCTGCCGGAGACCTGCCGCATGTCGGATGACACCCGTCGCGCGACCGCCGGCGCGACCCTGCTGACGGCCCGCTGGGTCGTCGGCCATCGCGACGGGCGCCATGTGCTTTACGAAAACGGCGAAGTGGTTTTCGAAGGTACCAGCATCATCTTCGTCGGCCACAGCTACGAAGGGCCGGTCGCGAGGCGGATCGACTACGGCATGGCGCTGATCGGCCCCGGCTTCATCGACCTCGACGCGCTTTCCGATCTCGATACCGGCGTCCTCGGCCTCGATCATCAGCCCGGCTGGAAGAAAGGCCGCGTCTGGCCGCGCGATTATGTCGAGGCAGGTCCGGTCGAGATGCTCACTTTCGAGGAACTGGCTTTCCAGAAGCGCTATGCCTTCGCACAGCTCATCCGCAACGGCATCACGACGGCGCTGCCCATCGCTTCCCTGTTCTATCGCGCATGGAACGAGACACCGGAAGAATTCGCCTCTGCCGCCGAGAGCGCCGCCGATCTCGGATTGCGCGTCTATCTCGGCCCTGCTTTCCGGGCCGGACATTCGATCGTGGAGCCTGACGGCACGCTCACCGTCGAGATCGACGAGGCACGCGGCGCGGATGGACTTATGGCCGCGATCGACTTCGCGGCTTCCCATGACAATACCCGTTCGGGACTAGTGCGCGCCATGCTCGCTCCCGACCGCGTCGAGTTCTGGACCGCGGACCTGCTGCGCCGGACGGCGGACGCCGCCCGCGACCTTAACGTCCCCGTGCGTCTTCACTGCTGCCAGTCGGAATTCGAGGCGCAGACGATCCGCCGCCGTTTCGGCACCGTGTCGGCGGCATGGCTGCGCGACATCGGCTTCCTTTCCGAGCGGGCGCTGCTGCCGCACGGAACCCATGCCGGCCGGGAAGAACTGGCCATCATCGCGGCGTCGGGGGCGGCTCTGGTGCATTGCCCGGTGGTGATGGCGCGTCACGCGGCCGCGCTCGATAATTTTTCCGCCCTGCGACGCGAGGGATTGCGCATCGGCATGGGCACAGACACATGGCCGCCGGACATGATCCTCAACATGCAGGCCGGTCTCGCCCTCGGCCGGGTGATGAGCGGCGATCTGGAAAGCCCGAAATCGGCCGATCTTTACGATGCCGCCACGCTTGGCGGTGCCGACGCGCTCGGCAGGCCCGATCTCGGCCGCCTTCAGGCCGGAGCGGCGGCGGATATCGTGGTTATCGATCTTTCCGGGGATCATCTCGGTCAGGTGATCGATCCGATCGCCTGCCTGATGACGTCCGCAAACGGTCGCGACGTCCATTCGGTAGTCATAGCGGGACGTTTCGTCATGGCGGATCGTGTCATTCCGGGTTTCGATTTCGCTGCAGCCCACCGGCAAGCGCAAGCGCAGTTCGAGCGGCTGATCGTCCGTTATCCGCAGCGGACCTGGCGCCATCCTCCGGTGGAGACAATCTTTCCCCCGAGCTATGAAACTGTCCGATTATGACCAACGGCCCGGTCGGGGCTGAGGAGGCTCTTGCTGTCAGACGAGACTGTTCGCTTTGACAAACCGGATGCCTCCTTCCATATTTCATACATGTCACGTCTGGATCGCCGGACGACGCACCAGTCCTGCAAGGCGGCATCTGTTTTGCCCGCTCATGCCTGTTCTTTTCCCGCCTGTTATCGAGGGGATGCCGGGTGGGTGGCCTTGCCCCCGCCCCTACGCGAGATACACGACGCCGCACCATGATTTTCCACGCCGACCTGCATATCCACTCGAAATATTCCCGCGCCACGAGCCGGGACCTCGATCTTGAGCATCTGTTCTGGTGGGCGGCGCGCAAGGGCGTGCGAGTGGTCGGCACCGGCGACTGTGTGCATCCGGTGTGGCTCGTCGAGATCAAGGACAAGCTGATACCCGAAGGCAACGGGCTCTTTCGACTCAGGCCCGAAATCGAGGCGGCACTCTGGGAAACGCTTCCACCCGTCTGCCGGCGGCCGGTCTCCTTCATGCTCTGCACCGAGATCTCGACCATCTACAAGAAGGGCGACAAGACCCGGAAAATCCATCACCTGATCTATACCGCCGATCTCGACTCCACCGACCGGCTGGCGGCGAGCCTCGCGCGCATCGGCAACATCGCCTCGGACGGCCGTCCGATCCTCGGCCTCGACTCGCGCGACCTGCTGGAGATCACGCTGCAATCAGGACCGGATTCCTATCTCATCCCCGCTCATATATGGACACCATGGTTCGCCGCGCTCGGTTCGCAATCGGGCTTCGATTCCATCGAGGAATGCTATGGCGACCTCGCCGGGCATATCTTCGCGGTAGAGACCGGCCTCTCGTCCGACCCGGCCATGAACTGGCGCGTCTCCTCGCTCGACCGCTTCCGCCTCACCTCCAATTCCGACGCCCATTCGCCCGGCAAGCTCGGCCGCGAGGCGACGCGCTTTTCCTGCGAGCCGGATTATTTCGCGCTTCGGCACGCGCTGGAGACCGGCGAAGGCTATGTCGGCACGGTCGAATTCTTCCCCGAAGAGGGCAAGTACCACATGGACGGACACCGCACCTGCGGGGTGCGGCTCGACCCGAAGGAAACCATCGCGATGGGCGGCCGCTGTCCGGTCTGCGGGCGGCCCGTCACCATCGGCGTGGCGCATCGCGTCGAGGCGCTCGCAGACCGCAGCGAGGCCGAAGCCCTGCCGCCGGCGACGGCGGGCGCGGTGACCAGCCTCGTGCCCCTGCCGGAAATCCTCTCGGAGATTGTCGGCACCGGCGTCGCCTCCAAAGCCGTGGCCCACACTTATGAGCGCACGATCGCCGCGCTCGGGCCGGAGCTTGCCCTGCTGGAGGATCTGCCGGCCGAGGATGTGGCGAAGGTCCATCCGCTGCTCGGCGAGGCCGTGACGCGGTTGCGCTCCGGCGAGGTCATCCGGCAGGCCGGCTATGATGGCGAATATGGCGTCATCCGGCTTTTTCAGGATGGCGAACTGGACAGTCTCGCCGGCAACCGGCTCCTGTTCGATGCGCCGATGCTAAGCCACGCACGCCGGACGAAACCCAAAGCGAAGGAAGATACGCCGGGCGACGTGCCGGCTGCCCCTGAAGCCACTGCGATCGAGCCATCGGGCCGCAGCGGCGTTCTCGCCGGTCTCGATCCCGATCAGGCGCGCGCCGCGGAGGCCGTCGATGGGCCGCTGATGGTAATCGCAGGACCCGGCTCCGGCAAGACGCGCATGCTCACCCACCGCATCGCCCATCTGGTGCTGGAACGCGGCGCGACGGCCGACTCCTGCCTCGCCGTCACCTTTACACGCAAGGCGACGGAGGAACTGCGCACACGGCTTGCGGGGCTTCTCGGCGGGCAGGCGGCCGGCGTGGCGGTGCACAGCTTCCATTCGCTCGGCCTTGCCATTCTGCACGCACATGCCAGCCACGCCGGTCTCAATGCGGACTTCCGCATCGCCAGCGAGGCGGAGCGCAAGGCTGCGCTGACCGAGGCGCTCGGCGTCAGCGACACACGCGCCGCGCGCCTGCTCAGGGCCGTCTCCGTGCTCAAGCGCAGCGGCGCGAAAGGTACGGACGAGGAAGCGGAGGCGCGCGCTGTCCTCGACCGGATCGGACGTGCGCAGGGATGGGTCGATTTCGACGATCTCGTGCTGTTGGCGGCCGATCTTCTGGAGGCGAACGCGACGGTCGCCGATACATGGCGGACGCGCTTCAAACACATCGCCGCCGACGAGTTTCAGGACGTGGACGAGCAGCAATACCGTCTGCTGCGGCTTTTGAGCGGAGACAGCGGCAATCTTTGTGTCATCGGCGATCCCGATCAGGCGATCTACGGCTTTCGCGGCGCGGACGCCGCCTGCTTCGCGCGTTTCAGCCGGGACTTTCCCGCCGCCCCGACCTTGCGTCTCACCCGCAACTACCGCTCGACCGGCACCATCGTCACCGCCGCCTCGGGCTTCATCGGCGCGTCCTCGGCAGGCATAATCCGTCCAATGGGCGAGCCGATCGTGACGCATGCGGCAATGAGCGAGGCGGCGGAGGCGGATTTTGTCGCGACTACCATCGAGAGCTTGCTCGGCGGCCACGACCTCCTCACGGTCAACTGCAAGGGCGGCGGAGCGCCCGGTACCCGGCCGCTTGGCTTCGCCGATTGCGCCGTGCTCTATCGGACCGACGCGCAAGCAGCCGCGCTTCGGACCGCCTTCGACCGCGCCGGCATTCCGTTCATGAAAAGCTCACCGGCCCCCCTCGCCGGCCATCCCGGCGTGACGGCGATCCTAAACGGGCTGGACATGGCGGAGGGAGCGGACCTTACCGCCCGCATCGGGCAGGCAGCGGAAAATGCTCGCAGGGCGGAAAAGGCCGACGCGGCCGCGCTCGCGGAGGCGAGAGGCTGGCTCGCCGCGCTCGCCGTCTCGGATCAGGTGGCCGGCGATCCGGTGCGGCTCGGCGAAGCGGTGGCGCTCTCCACCGAGGCCGATTTCCTTGATATCCGCGCCGACCGCGTCTCGCTCATGACCATGCATGCGGCCAAGGGTCTGGAATTTGCGGTGGTGTTCGTGGTGGGCATGGAGGCGGGATTGACGCCGTTTTCGTGGGAGACCGCAACCCCGGAGGAAGATGCGACACAAGCCGAGGAGCGGCGGCTGTTCTACGTCGCCATGACACGCGCCAAGGACAGGCTTTTCCTGACCCGCGCCGCCGAGCGGTTCTGGCGCGGTATGGTGCGCGCTCTGCCGCCATCGCCCTTCCTGAACGGGATCGGCCCGGACCTGACGGTCAGCGACGGCACAAGCGGGCGAAAGCGCGGGCAAGCACGGCAACTCACGCTGTTCTGAAGAACCCGACAGTTCATGCGTTGCAGCAGCAAGCGGCCTCTTAACGGAACGCCACGTCCTTAGGCCTGCCTCGTCGACGGAAACCGCAATTCGGCCCGCAAACCGCCTTCGGAACGATTTGCCAGGTGCAGTTGCCCGCCAGCCCGCTTCAACGCCAGTTCCGCGATGGCGAGACCAAGCCCGCTGCCCATCAAGGTCTTGTTGCGCCCCCTGAAAAAGCGGTCGCAGACTTTCGGCAGTTCGTCCTCCGGTATGCCCGGACCGTGGTCGTCGATGATGATTGCAAGGTCGCCCCGGTCTTTCCTTACACCGCAAACGACAGGTCGCTCCCGTGGGGAGTGCAAAGCGGCGTTTTCGAGAAGGTTCCGAGCCGCGAGCGTGAACAGCGGACCGCTGACCGGCAAAGCAGTGGAGAAGAGTTCGGCGCTGATTTCGATGGCGGCGGATTGTGGATGGTGCTGCCGAATATCGGCGGCAAGGTTTTGCATGGTCTTGCCAACCTCTATGCCGGGTTCGTCGCGATCATGTTCTCCGCTCTCGGCATTCGTCAGGTCCGTTAGTTGACGAACCAGCCGTGAGGTACGATCCACACCGATGACGATCTGGCGAAGCGCATTCTTTCGAACGTCATCATCGTCGCACGCCAAAGCGATTTGCGCCTGCGTCTTGAGACCCGCGATGGGCGTGCGTAACTCATGCGCCGCGAAAGCCGTGAAATCGCGTTCGTGTTCGCGCGCCGCATTCACACGCGCAAACAAACCGTTGAGCGAGCGGATCATCGGTTTGATCTCGGATGGACTGTTTTCCTCGGACAAGGCTCTCAGATCGGATGCAGGCCTTTTCTCCAGCGATTGGGCCATGGCATTCAAAGGGGCGAGGCCCTTCCTGACACTGAGCCAGATGAGTCCGGCCAGAACGGGCAGAACGAGCAATGTCGGCAAAGTGACACCGCGGATCACACTGGCGACCAGCCGGTCACGCACGCGCAGATTATCTCCGACGAGAATACGCATGCCGAGCGCTGCATTTTCCACGGTATAGACCCGCCAGATTTCGCCGTTTACCTTGGCCTCTGAGAAGCCCGCGCCGCTTTTGCTCAGCGGCTGGGTGGGCGCGCCCTCGGAGCGACTGACCAGAGTGCCGTCCAACGACCATATCTGACAGGAAAGCTGCCGCTCATAGGGTGTATGCACGACGGCGATTTCGGCGGCGTGCGCGGCTCCCTTCCGGGCGTCGATCTGCTGCCGCGTCAGCAGCGAACTGACCATGCGGGCCGACTCGCTCAGGCGCGCATCGAGCGCCCGTTCGACCTGCGTCCGGGTGCTGAGATAAATCCATGTGATCGCCGACGCCCACACGACGCCGGTCGATATCATCAGGATCAGGAACAGATGCGTGCGGATCGATCTCATCAACCGGCCTCCATCAGCCGATAACCGACGCCGCGCACGGTTTCGATCACGGCTGGCCCCAGCTTTCCGCGCAGATTGTGGATGTGAACCTCGATCGTGTTGCTTTCCACCTCTTCCTGCCAGCCATACAGCCGCTCTTCCAGTTGCGACTTCGACAGGATCTGTCCGGGCCGGTCCATCAGGGCATGCAGGATCGAGAACTCCCGACGCGAGAGCCGGATCGGCTCTCCCGCCCTCGTCACGGTCATGGTGGCCGGGTCGAGACTGATATCGCGCCATCGCAGGATCGCTGCGGCGTGTCCGCTGGCCCGGCGGGTCAGGGCACGGAGACGCGCGGCCACCTCGTCCAGATCGAACGGCTTTCCAAGATAGTCGTCCGCGCCGGCATCCAGCCCCGCGATGCGGTCGCGAACGCTGTCACGCGCGGTCAGAAGAAGAACGGGCGCTGTCGACCGGCGGGTTCGCATCTCGTTGAGAACGTCGATTCCTGATCCGTCGGGAAGCATCAGATCGAGCACGACGGCATCGAAAATCGACGTGTGTATCGCCGCCGCTGCGTCTGCGCAGGTAGCGACGGCCTCCACATTAAAGCCAGCCAGTTCAAGGCCGACCTGTAACCCGTTCAAAAGAACCTCGTCGTCCTCAACGACCAATATCCTCATGGCGCACCGCATAATACTTCGTTATCGCCCGCATCATAGCAGATCACCTTAAGCCAGCCTTAAGGTCGGGGGCGTGGAAAGACGAATGCGACGGATGCGCTCTGCAAATCCTCTCAGGCAAATTTCGGCAGGCGGGCCGCGCGCCACACCAGCGGCACGAGGATGAAGGCGACCGCAGGCAGCACCAGCCAGTTGATGGTGGTCCAGCCCGAACTGTGCAGCAGCGAACCGGAAAAGAACGACGCGCAGGCGACCGTTCCGAACACCATGAAGTCGTTGGCCCCCTGCACCTTGCTGCGCTCGGCCGGATCATGGCAATCGGCGACCATGGCGGTCGCGCCGACGAAGCCGAAATTCCAGCCGACGCCCAGCAGGATGAGCCCGCCCCAAAAATTCGCAATGGCGACACCGCTCAGTTCCGTGACGGCCGACGCGCCGATGAGCAGAAGGCCGACGGCGGCCACGCGCTCCTTGCCGAAGCGGGCCATGAGGCGGCCCGTGACAAAGCTCGGCCCGTACATCGCAAGAATATGCCACTGGATGCCGAGCGCAGCGGCATCGACCGTGTGGCCATGCCCGACCATGGCCATCGGCGCGGCCGTCATCACGAAAGTCATCAATCCGTAGGAAACCACCCCTGTGGCCAGCGCCAGCAGGAAACGCGGCGTGGTCAGTATTTGCGAGAGCGGTCTGGCCCCGCCCGTTTCGACCGGCCCGGCCTTGACCCTCGCCGGCTGGCGCAGGGTCAGCAGGATCGGAACAGCCAGAATCGCCAGTACGGCCTGACCCAAAAAGCTGCCCGCGAAATGATGGCCCGGCACCGCGTCCCGCGTCCAGATCACCAGTTGCGGGCCGATGACGGCCGCGATCAGCCCGCCGACCATGACGCGCGAAATGGCCTTGTCGCGCTCTGTCCCGATAAGGCCGTCGGCGGCGGCGAAGCGATAGCTCTGCACATAGGACGAATAGAACCCGGCCGCGAAGGTCCCTATGCAAAAGACGACGAAACTCGCCTGCACGATGCCTATCATCGCGATCAGGCCGGCGACCGCCCCGATGGATGATCCCAGAAGATAACCGGCCCGGCGTCCGAACCGGCGCATCGTCGCGGCCGCCGGCAGGGTTCCCAGGGCGAGGCCCAGATTGAGCAGGCTGACCGGAAGCGTTGCCAGGGCCGGATCGGAAGCAAGCTGCTGGCCGGCCAGTCCGCCGAGCGAAATCACGATGGCCGCATTCGCGCCGCCGAGCGATTGCGCCGCGGTCAGTATCCTGACATTTCTCAACGCCGTCTTTTGTTCTTCGGACACAATCACCCTTTGGCGGCGCGCAGCCGCTCTTTCTTTATATCCATCATCGTCTTCTATTCCGAGAGTTGAGCGCCGCTTGCACGATTGCCCCGAACGGATTTATTCCTGCATCCGTAGTATATCGGAGAGTTGAAGGGAAGCGTATTTGAGTTATCGTCCTTGCGCGGCGTCATCATCGCTCCCCCGCCCGGCCGGAGAACGATATGCACCTCACGCGTGAATGCGGCCACGCGGATGATGGTCGGGTCGAACCTTACCGACGCAAGCCGCGACTGATCATTCAGCGCCCGTCACGCTTCATGATTCTTGGCACATACCAGACAAGCACCGCCGCTACGATAAGCATGAGGAGAGACACAACCATCTGATAGACGGGATAGTTGGCTTCATCCCTCGAAACGAAGAACGCCACGATAACGCCTGCCGCCGACAGGATGGCCTGCGCAATGATCCGGACCATGATTTGCACCCCTCTGTTAACGCCAAACGAAATTCTTTCCGGCTACCGCAGGAACGCCCTGAACCTGCGCAGAGCGAGAAGGAACAGCACCGAGCCGATCAGGGTCAGCGCCAGAAATTGCGGCCAGACCACCGCGAATCCCGCCCCCCGAAACAGGATCGACTGCGCCAGAATGACGAAATGCGTGTTGGGCGCGGCCAGCATGATATTCTGAATGATTTCGGGCATGCTCTCGCGCGGCGTGGTCGCGCCCGACAGGATTTGCAGCGGCATCAGCACCAGCATCAGGAGAAGCCCGAATTGCGGCATGGAACCGGCCACCGTGGCGAGAAAGACGCCGAGGCTGGTGGTCGCGAAAAGTTGCAGCGCCGCACCTGCCAGAAACAGCGGCACGGAACCGTTGATCGGTACTGCCAGCAGCCCCTGCACCACGAAGACGATGGAGAGCGCCGATGCGACGAGCACCACCAGCCCCATGGACCAGACCTTGCTGATCATGATCTCCGCGGGCGTCACCGGCATGACGAGAAGATGCTCGATGGTGCCATGCTCCCGCTCGCGGATCAGCGCGGCGCCCGTGAGGATGATCGACAGCATCGTCACCGACGAAATAACGTTGGTGATGGCTCCGAACCAGCCCTTGTTCAAATCCTGATTGAAGCGTGTTCTCAGGTCGAGATCGACCGGCGTCGCCGTCGCACCGCGATAGCGGTTGAGGAACTCGTTCACCTCGCCGGTCACGATGGACTGCACATAGCCGCCGCCGGTGAAGGCCTGGCTCATGCGCGTGGCGTCCACGTTGAGCTGGATCGTCGGCGTGCGCCCGGCCAGAAGGTCGCGCTGGAAATTCGTCGGAATGTCGAGCGCGAACGTATCCAGCCCCGCATCCATGCGGCTGTCCATCTCGTAAGAGGAAATGAGCTTCGGCGGTACGAAATAGGGCGGATAGAAAGCTGTCGTTATGCGACCCGACACCGGCGACCGGTCCTCGTCGACGATGGCGATGGCCGCGTTGTTCAACGTTTCGGGCATCGCCTTCGCCGCCGTGTAGATGGCGAGCGTGAAGGCATAGACGATCAGGATCAACAGCATCGGATCGCGCCCAAGACCGCGGAGTTCCTTAACGCCCAGATTCGCTATGTTGGCTATCCGCATGGTCAGGCCGCCTGTTTGCGAAGGAGAAGGACGCCGAGCACGGCCAGCACCGGTATGGCGATCACAAGCGGCACGAACGAACCGGCAAGCTCTGAAAAACCGAGCGCCTTGGAAAACGCGCCGCGCGAGATCGTGACGAAATAGGTGGTCGGGTAGATACGTCCGATGAAGGCTCCCGCCCCCCGCAGCGAGGATACGGGGTCGATGATGCCCGAATATTGCACCGCCGGAATGAGCGTCATCAGCGCCGTCCCGAAGATGGCGGCGATCTGGCTGTTCATGAAGGTGGAGAGCACCAGCCCCATGCCGGTGGTGACGACGACATAGAGCAGCGCCGCCGCCATATAGGTGAGGAGACTGCCCGTGAACGGCACCCGGAAGACGAAGACGGCGAAGGCGGTCAACATCAGCGCGTTGAGGAAGGCGAGCGCGATATAGGGCATCTGCTTGCCGAGCAGGAATTCCAGCCTCGTTACCGGCGTCACGTAGAAATTGATGATCGAACCCAGTTCCTTCTCGCGCACCACGCTCAGCACCGCCAGCATGGCGGGGATCATCATCAGCAGGAGCGGGATAACCGCCGGCACCATCGCCACCAGGCTCTGGACGTCGGGATTGTAGCGATAGCGGATTTCGAGGTTGAAGTTCCCCGCCGTCGCCGCGTTACCGTAAAGGGCGCGCGCCTTCTCGGCCAGCCAGTAGGCATGGATGCCCTGCACGTAGCCCTTGACGGTCTCGGCGCGCGTCGGCATCGCGCCGTCGATCCATGCCGCGATTTCCACCTTGCGCCCATGTTCCACATCGGCGGCGAAATGCGGCGGTATCTCGATGGCGAGGCTGATCTCGCCGTCGCGCATGCGCCGGTCGAGATCTTCATAGCTCGTCAACGGCTGCTTTTCGGTGAAATAGCGCGAGCCGGCGAGTTCCTGAACATAGCCGCGGCTGATCGTGGTGTCGTCGCGGTCCAGCACGGCGAAGGTGAGATTCTCCACGTCCAGATTGATGCCGTAGCCGATCACGAACATCAGGATCACGCTGCCCAGAACGGCGAGTGTAGCACGGATCGGATCGCGGCGCAGTTCCAGAGCCTCGCGACGCGTATAGGCAAGGATGCGCCGCATGTCCGGCAACCAGCCGGCAAGGACGGAGCGGCTTTCCGGCTTCGCAGCGGGAGCCGCTTCCTGTGGCTCAGTCTCCGGTTGCGGCGCGACCTTGGGCTCCTCGCCGATTGCGTCGGTCAGACAGGCGATGAAGGCTTCCTCCAGCGTCGCCGCATGACGGCTTTCGACGATCGCCTGCGGCCTGTCGCTGATCAGCACCCGGCCCGCATGCATCAGCGAGATACGGTCGCAAAGCTCGGCCTCGTTCATGAAATGCGTGGAGACGAAAATCGTCACATTGTCCTTGCGCGACAGGTCCGCGAGGATTTGCCAGAAGGCGTCGCGCGCCACCGGATCGACCCCCGAGGTCGGCTCGTCCAGGATGAGGATATCCGGCGAATGGATCAGCGCCACCGCCAGCGAAAGGCGCTGCCTTATGCCGAGCGGCATGGCATCGGGCAGATCGTCCATGAAGGCGGTCAGGTCGAAGCGCTGCGTCAGTTCGCCGATGCGGCGCGTAGTCGCGTCCGGCTCCATGCCGAACAGCCGGGCGTGCAGTTCCAGATTCTGACGCACCGTCAGTTCGGAATAGAGCGAGAAGGCCTGCGACATGTAACCGACGCGGCGGCGAATGGCGATATCGTTCGGGTCGACTTCGCGCCCGAACAGCCGCGCCGTACCGTCGCTCGCCGGCAGCAGGCCGGTCAGCACCTTCATGGTCGTGGTCTTGCCGCAGCCGTTGGAACCGAGAAAGCCGAAAATCTCGCCGCGCGCGATGCGAAAACTCACATCGTTCACCGCCGTGAAATCGCCGAACCGCACCGTGACATGTTCCGCCTCGATGGCGGTCTCCCCGCCCGCCGGGCGCGGCGGAATAACGACTTCCCGATGGTTCCGGCGCAATTCCTCCGGCAGAAGCGCGATGAAGGCGGCGTCGAGATTGCCGGTCCTGGTCTGCTTCAGGAGTTCTTCCGGCGTACCCGTCGCCAGAATCGCGCCCGCGTTCATCGCCACCAGCCAGTCGAAGCGTTCCGCCTCCTCCATATAGGCCGTGGCGACGACGACGCTCATGCCGGGACGTTCCCCGCGCAGATCATCGATCAGTTCCCAGAACTGTCGCCGCGACAGGGGATCGACGCCCGTGGTGGGCTCGTCGAGGATCAGCAGATCGGGATCGTGGATGAGGGCGCAGCACAGGCTGACCTTCTGCTTCATGCCGCCGGAAAGCTTGCCCGCCGGACGGTCCGCGAAGGCCGACATGCCGGTGCGCGCCAGAAGACCGGCGATGCGGCGCTCGCGCTCCCGTTTGCCATGGCCGAACAGCCGCCCGAAAAAGTCGATGTTCTCGAAGACCGACAGCGTCGGATAAAGATTGCGTCCGAGGCCCTGCGGCATATAGGCGATGCGTGGACAGACAGACCGGCGATGCGCGGCATCCGCGATATTCCCGCCGAGCACCTCGATCCGCCCGCCCTGCACCACGCGCGCCCCGGCCACCAGCGAAAGCAGGCTCGACTTGCCCACGCCGTCGGGACCGATGAAGCCAACCATGCGCCCGGCCGGAATGTCGAGCGTGACGCCGCGCAGCGCCCTGACCGAACCATAGGACAGATCCACGCCGGCCGCGCGGACGACGAATCCGCCTTCATCCGCTCTGTCGGCAGCGTCGCTCATTTGACGGTTTCCGCCAGATTCTGTGGCCATTGCGCCTGCGGATCGAATTTCACATAGGCCATGCCGGGCAGGCCGGTCTTGACCTGCTGTATATATTTTTGCAGCAGTTCCTGCGGGATTTTCGCCTTCACGCGGAACATCAGTTTCTGCCGCTCTTCCTCGGTCTCCACCGTCTTGGGCGTGAACTGGGCCACGTCGGCGACGAAGCTGATCTTGGCCGGAATGACATATTGCGGCGCGGCGTCGAGCACGATGCGCGCATCGGCCCCCAAGCCAACACGCCCCGCCTGCGCCGTGGGCAGGAAGAAGGTCATGTAGACGTCGCTCAGATCCACCAGATTGAGCACGCGCCCGCCGGCGGACAGAACCTCGCCCGGCTCAGCGACGCGATACTGCACCCGGCCCGGCTTGGGAGACGTGAGCGTCGCGTCGTTGATATCCGCGACGATGCTGGCGATGGCTGCCTTCGCCGCATCCACGGCGGCTTCCGCATCGACGACCTGCGCCCTGGCCGAACCGATGGCCGCCTCGGCGGCGGCAAGCTGTGCCTTCGCGGCACCCAGAGCCGCCTGCGCACCCTGCTCGCTGGCGCGGTCGTCGTCGAACACCTGCTGCGAAACGGTATTGGACTGCGCAAGCGCCCGCGAACGTACCAGACGCCTCTGCGCCGCATCGAGTTGCGCCGCGCGCTGCGCGACCGTCGCCTCCGCGGCCACATGTTCCGCCTCGCGCTGGGTAACGAGGCTTTTTGCCGTATCGATGCCGATCTGCGCGCGGCGCAACTGAGCCTCGGCCTGTCGGCGCTGGCTTTCGAGCTGATCCGTATCCATCCGGGCGAGGACGTCGCCGGCCTTCACGAAATCGCCTTCGTCAGCGAGAATTTCGCGGATACGGCCCGGACTCTTGGTCGAAACGTCGATCTCCACCGCTTCGATGCGGCCGTTGCCGCTCGCTATTCCGTCCGGCAAAGCGCTGTTATTGAGGCTTTTCCAGCCATAATAGCCGCCCGCCGCCAGAACGGCCACGATCCCGGACACGATCCATTGCCTGCGATGGAAACTCATATGAAAACCTCTTTGCTGTCGACCCCGCCAGACCCGATGGAAGCATTTGAAATGGCCGCTTCCTTCCGCAGCCCATAAAGCGGAAGGTCATTCAAGAATCGTCCGTCCCAGATCGCCTACCGAAATAAGCCGCGCGAACGGCATGTGCGTTGATCTCGATCAACGAAGGCTTCAAATAACCGGACAGATTTCCATCGCTGCCGCGCCGCGTATCAGAATAAAAGGCACGGTCCCAACGTAAATATAAGTATCCGTTGCGTTTTTTGGAATGCGGCGAAGCTTTCCCTTATCGACTCTCCGCCCCATGCTTCCATATTCGGTTGGCGGAGGAACCATCTCCATTTCCCCGCATTAAAGATAAACCATGGAGATGAAATCTCCGGCATCGCGTGGCATGCCTGATGGGAAGTGGCGTCTTTTTTCTTAACAGGCCTGCGGACGCGAGTTCAAACGTGTTTGGAGGAGACTGACATGCCCAAGGAAAAGACACTTGAAGCTCTGTTTTACGATACGCTGAAAGATATCTACTACGCAGAGCGAAAGATTCTGAAGACATTGCCGAAGATGAAGCGCGCCGCCCAATCGGAAGCGCTGAAGGCTGCCTTCGAAAAGCATCGCGAGGAGACCGAGGGTCATGTCGAGCGCCTGGTGCAGGTGTTCGAGATCATGGGCAAGGCAGCAAGAGGGAAAACCTGTGAGGCAATCGAAGGGATCATCGCCGAGGGCGAGGAGATCATGGAGGAATTCAAGGATACCCCTGCCCTCGATGCCGGTCTGATTTCATCGGCTCAGGCCGTGGAGCACTATGAAATTACACGATATGGCACGCTCAAACGCTGGGCGAGCGAACTCGGCATGGCCGATGCCGCCAGATTGCTCGATGCGACATTGAAGGAAGAAGCAAAAACGGACAGCGACCTGACAAAGCTGGCTGAAACATCGGTTAATCAACGCGCGAAAGCAGCGTGATTTACAAAAGAGGGCGTCGCAAGACGCCCTCACGTTCATCTGAACACATATCACGTCAAGGAGGGAAGCCAGCCATGTCAGCCAGCAAATCCACCTCAACGGCGCGAAAGCCGCTTTCGTTCCACGATCAGAAGCTCGTTGCCGGACAGGGCGGCGACGTTCACCAGATCGCTACCGGAGATACCCCCGTCCTGACAACTGCGCAGGGCGGCCCGGTCGCGGACGATCTCAATACATTGAAGATCGGTGATCGCGGTCCAACCCTGATCGAGGATTTTCAATTTCGGGAAAAGATATTCCACTTCGACCATGAACGCATACCCGAACGCGTAGTGCATGCGCGCGGCTATGGTGCTCACGGCTATTTCGAGACGACGAAGTCGCTCAGCAAATATACCCGTGCCGACATCTTCCAGCGTGTCGGTGAAAGAACGCCGGTCTTCGTTCGGTTTTCCACCGTGGCCGGATCGAAGGGTTCTGCCGACCTTGCCCGCGACGTGCGCGGTTTCGCCGTCAAGATGTACACCAAAGAGGGCAACTGGGATATCGTCGGCAACAACATCCCGGTATTCTTCATTCAGGACGCCATCCGCTTTCCCGACATGGTGCATGCGGTCAAGGAGGAGCCCGATCGGGCCTTCCCACAAGCGCAATCCGCACATGACAATTTCTGGGACTTCATCAGCCTGACGCCGGAATCCATGCACATGATCATGTGGGTCATGTCGGATCGTGCCATCCCGCGCTCGTTCCGCTTCATGGAAGGCTTCGGTGTCCACACCTTCCGCTTCGTGAACGGGAAGGACGAATCGACCTTCGTCAAGTTCATCTGGAAGCCGAAACTCGGCCTTCAATCGGTCGTCTGGAACGAGGCGGTGAAAATCAACGGCGCCGATCCCGATTTTCACCGGCGGGATTTGTGGAATGCCATTCAGGCTGGCGACTATCCGGAATGGGAACTGTGCGTCCAGCTTTTCGATCAGGAATTCGCGGACAGCTTCGACTTCGACGTGCTCGATCCGACCAAACTGATCCCCGAAGAAGTGATCAAACCGATCCCTGTCGGGCGGTTGGTGCTCGATCGCATGCCGGATAATTTCTTCGCCGAGACCGAACAGGTCGCCTTCATGACGCAGAATGTCCCGCCGGGCATCGACTTCTCCAACGATCCGCTGCTTCAGGGCCGCAACTTCTCCTATCTCGATACGCAATTGAAGCGTCTTGGAAGTACCAACTTCACACATATTCCGATCAATGCACCCAAATGTCCGTTCCACCACTTCCAGCAGGACGGGCACATGGCGATGCGCAATCCGGTTGGCCGGGCGAACTACGAGCCGAACTCATGGGGCGAAGGGCCACGGCCGGATCCGAAACGCGGCTTTCGATCGTTTCCCGCAGAGGAAGACGGCCAAAAGGTTCGTCTGCGGCCGGAAAGCTTCGCAGACCATTACAGTCAGGCGCGTCAGTTCTATCTGAGCCAGACGGCGGTGGAGCAGAAACACATTGCCATGGCGCTGACCTTCGAGCTTTCCAAGGTGGAAACGCCTGTCATCCGCGAGCGGGTTGTGTCGCACCTGCTCAATATCGATGCGACACTGGCCCAGACGGTCGCCGGTAAACTCGGCATTCGCAAAATGCCGAAAGCAGCGGATACCGCCGTACCGGTGCGGGGCAATCTTCCGCCATCACCGGCATTGAGCATCATCAAGAACGGCCCTGACAGCTTCAAGGGAAGGAAGATCGGGGTGCTTGTTGCCAACGGAACGGATGCCAAACTCATCGAGGCGCTCCGGCAGGCGGCAGACAAGGAAGGCGCGACGGTGGAACTGGTCGCACCGATGGTCGGCGGTTTCGAGGCATCAAACGGCGAATGGATGACAGCCGACCACATGATCGACGGTGGCCCGTCGGTGCTGTTCGACGCCGTTGCGCTTGTACTTTCCGGGGAAGCGGCCGACAAGCTCACGGGAGAAGCCACGGCGCGGGATTTCGTGGCCGACGCGTTTGCCCACTGCAAGTTCATCGGCTTTACCGCGGGCGCAATGCCCTTGCTGACAAAGGCCGGCATTAAACCCGACATGGACGAGGGACTGCTCCCGCTCGACAATGCAAAGGCGGCGTCGGATTTCGTCTCGTCCTGCCGCAAGCTGCGGGCCTGGGCGCGGGAAGATGCCGTCAAGCTCTGACGCGGTCTGCCGTCTGGAGAACAAAGCAGAAGCGGTCCGGCGTGAGCCGGGCCGTTTGTTCGGCGCCCAGTCGTATCCGATACATGATCAATCCTTCGTTCAGGGGACCACGGCAAGCGCGGACTTTGGAGCGGTCATGTGGTTCCGGCGACGCGGTTAAGGTCGGTAATCAATTCATGCTTGGCTTGCCTCTGTGCAACGGGGTCGGACAAACGCAGGATATACGAAGGATGCCACGATATCAGCACCGGGCCGCCATGAAGCCCATCTTCCACCTGCCCGCGCCGGGCCGTTAGCGGAGCGGCATTATCCGTAAGGGCGAAAGCCGCAGAGGCGCCGAGTGCCACCACCATCCGGGGGCGGACGAAAGCCAGTTCGAGCCCCAGCCACCAACGGCAGTGAAAGATTTCCTGCCGGTCGGGATTTTGGTGAAGGCGGCGTTTGCCTCGCGGCATAAACTTGAAGTGCTTTACAGCATTGGTCAGCCAGACTCGGCCGGGATCCGCTTCCGCCTCGACCATGGCATCCCGTAAAACATGGCCGGCCGGGCCCACGAAAGGACGGCCTTCCAGATCCTCGCGGTCGCCGGGCTGCTCACCGACGATCATCAGCGTGGCATCGGCTGGGCCTTCACCCCAGACAGTTTGCGTCGCGGCCTCGCACAACCCGCAACGACGGCATTGCAGGGCAGCCTCGCGCGCGTCGTCCAGTGTCTTCGGCAGTTCAGGCGCCTGCGGCATGGCAGACCGATAACGGGTAGAGACCGCCGCCGCACCGGGCCGGGGTGGCGTCACCGCGGCTGCCTGCATCCGTTCCACTCGCGCCTCGGCATCCCGCAGCATGTCAGGGATCAGCCGCGTCTCCGGCAGGTTCTTCCAGTATTTCTTCGGCATTTCCGCACGCATCGCATCGAGCTTTATCCTTGCCGGATTGAAGATGTTGGCGAAATAGGTTGCCCAGAGCCCCTCAGAGGCATCTTGCGGCAAATCCGGTCGCGGGCCGCCCGGATGAAAGCTCAGCTTACCGTCCTCAAATCGCGCGGTAAGCCGTGGCGTGGCGATCATCCAGTCCATGTCTGCGAAACGCCTTGCGAAGAAGGCGCTTGCGGGCTCCAGCGTGTTGTGTTCCGGCTCGAACCAGGCGGCAAAGCGGCGGCGTGAGCCGCCGGCAGGTAATTCGCGAAAACGCACGAAAGCGTGCGTCTTGTGAATGTCCCGCCCGACCGACGTCGCCATCAGATGCAGTCGACGCCCCAGCGAATCGGCCTGACTCATCGGATCGCCCTCGCCTCGATCAAGCCGCCACAGCGCCTGATAGAGCAAGCTGAAACGTTCGGGCAGCGAATGCCAGATGACTGAATCTGCCAGGTTCAGAAACAACTGCGGCACGCGCGCCTGATGCGCACCGGGCGTGTCCGGGAGGGCCCTGCCGGCAAACAGACCATCCGCCCCGGCCCAATCGATATCGTCGGGGGCAATGCGGTGGGAAATCGCGATCCGTGCCATCTCGCGCCAGGCGTCGAAGATACCACGGTCAGGCAGGGTAAGGGCGTAAATCATAGCAGGCGCAATTGTCCGGGTGGCGGCTCGAAGCGCGCGCGCAGACCGGCATTGTCGATAAGCCGCCCCGGCGACCAGCCGGGTAGAGCGATGAAGGGACGTGCCTTCTTCATCATGGCGCCCATCCGCCCCAGATCCTCATATCGCAGACTGCGGTTGCGGCGCGCAGCGATGACGCGATCCACCGTCCGTATACCAAATCCGGGAACACGCAGCAGCAGTTCGCGGCTGGCGCGATTGACATCGAGCGGGAAAAGCCCGCGATGCTGCAAGGCCCAGGCAAGTTTCGGGTCCAACTCCAGATCGAGATGGCCGGTCTTCGTACCGGTGGCAATTTCCTCGGCGGTGAAACCATAAAAACGTAAAAGCCAATCGGCCTGATAGAGCCGGTGTTCACGCAAAAGCGGGGGCTGGATCAGCGGCAGCGCCGCGGAGGCATCCGGGATCGGTGAGAAGGCCGAATAATAGACCCGACGAAGCCTGTAGCCGCTATAGAGCCGCGTCGACATTTTGAGGATGGTGACGTCATCCGCCCCGTCCGCGCCGATGATCATCTGGGTGCTTTGCCCGGCGGGAGCGAAACGGAGAGGCTTGCGCCCGGTATGAGTCTTGTCCTTTGCCGCCTCGCCTTCCAGCCGCACCTGTGCCATCGCGCCACGGATCGTCTCCGGACGTTTCTCCGGGGCGAATTTACGAACGCTCGCATCCTCCGGCAGTTCAACATTGATCGACAGGCGATCGGCCCAAAGCCCCGCCTCCCGGATCAGCTCCGGGCTGGCGTCGGGAATCGTCTTGAGGTGGATATAGCCTCGAAAGCCGTGATCCTGCCGTAACGTCCGGGCGATGCGCACCATGTCGCCCATGGTCTGATCGGGTGAACGGATGATGCCTGAGGACAGGAACAACCCCTCGATATAGTTGCGCCGGTAGAACTCCAGCGTGAGCGACACCACCTCCTCGACCGAGAACCGTGCCCGTTCCACGTTCGAACTGACGCGGTTGATGCAATAGGCGCAGTCGAAGATGCAGAAATTGGTCATCAGAATTTTGAGGAGGCTTATGCAGCGCCCATCCGGTGCGTAGGCATGACAGATTCCTGCCCCGCCCGAGGAGCCAAGGCCGCCCTTGCGGGCATCCCGCCTCTCTCCTCCGCTCGAGGCGCATGAAGCATCGTATTTTGCCGCATCCGAAAGGATTGCCAGCTTATCCTGAAGGCTTTTCCGTACCATGCGAGGCAGAATATATGTTCATGTTTTGTTCGTCAACTGAACCAGCCGCGCGGTGACCGGCATCCGCCTCTTTTTTATGCGGGAAAGCTTCAGAGTCGAACATGCCGGCAGGTGTGCTCGGTTGTTGACTCCGCGCCAGAGTTCCCAATATCGGCGCGATGGCAGGTCAGCTCGCTCGCGGACTTTTCAGCCTCGTGCGCTCTATGAATGCAAGCGTGGAGGCTAGATCGACGATGCCCGCCGGATTTCCCTCGTTTCGATAAGTCTTGGCTATGTCCCCCCAGTCCTGCTTCTCAGTTGTCGAGCAACCGCTCCCCGACCTGCTCGTCGGTGACGATGACGTGCGGCGACAGCAGCTTCATGGACGCGCGAAAAACCGGAATCTTGTGCCAGCCGCCTGACGCCAAAACGATCTTGCGCGCCGAACGCAGCGAGCGCGGATCGGCCGAGACGACACGGCGATTGACGTCGTGATCGACGATCCGACCGTCAGGGTCGATAAAGCGGCACGGAATATCGCCGATGGCGCCGGCCTGCGACCTTCTCAAATGGTGACAAAATAAACGTCGGTCGGCTGGCGGCATAGGTTTCGATGGTTACCGCGCTATGCGGAGGTCTTGCGGATATTACGCGGCGACTTCTTCAACTTGTTGAGCGGAATGAAATTTCGCTGCCACTCGCTGCGAAGGCCGCTTCCGCAGTAACGTCCGCCTCGGCTGCCAAGCTGACGATTTCCGCGTTCACCGCCGCTTTCTCGACCATCGCGACCGTGATGGCCAAGCGGAGCTCGACTGCCGGTCGATACGATCATTTGGCCAAGCGGGCCGATCCGACCCGGCTGTCGGATCGTGCCCGGCGATGCGTTCCTGCAGCCCGAGATCAAGCGGGTCTTCGAGGCGAACTGGTACGTCTTCTATAGCGTCCGGAAGATCTGGCGACAGTTGGATCGGGAAGGCTTCTCGGCCGCCCATTGCACGGTGGCCGGCTGATGAAGAGCACGGGTATTCAAGGTATTATACGGGGAAAGCCGCAAAGACGACGCAGCCAGACAGAAAGAGCCATGCCCGCTGGACAAGGTGAACCGGAAGACATGGCCCCGTAACCAACCCAAATCAGCCCCCGCAAAAACCCGGTGCGGTCCAACCTCTATCCAGTGAATTCTCAAAGCGACTTCACTTTCATCGCAGATGCGCCAGGCTGAGCACCTATCAATTTGGGCTAAGCCTAGACACGGCAAAATCCGTGCATAGACCATACCATAGTGGTAGCGGAGAGCACTGGAGCTCAACTCCTATTTAATTGCGGCGTTATAGTCGCGCTCCCTGTCTCCCATTCCTTCCGCAAAAGTGCGTACTGCATGGTGTTTTCATAGATGGGAACCCCGTCATCGTCCTTCTTGAAGGATACGAATTCCCTGAACAGCCCTTCCTGACGCATTCCGAGTTTTTCGCAAAGCCGCCGGGAAGGTTTATTGTGGTCCTCCACATAGGCATAAAGCCGACGCGCCGCTCTTGCCGTGAAGAGATATGCAATCAGCGCCGTAGCGGCTTCAAAAGCATAGCCGTTTCCACCGAAAGCCGGATTGAAATTCCAGCCGATGGAGAAAGTGTCCTCTTCCGGGACAGCGAACAGATCACCGATGAGCTTGCCCGATCCCTTAAGGCAAACAGCGATCGACTCATCGTCTGCGCTTCGTCTTTGGGCTTCGGCTTCCGCAGCGCTCATGTCTTTGAGCGAAAGCGACAGAAAACAGCTTGCGGTCGGCTCACGCAGATACTCGAAAAGCCCCCTAGCGTCTTGCTTTTGAAAATTCCTCAGGACGAGTCGTTGAGTTTCAATCTTATCCATCGTGCAACGACATCCTTCACGTTACGGTTCTTTTTGATGGTAAAGGTTTTGCTCGTGTCGCGGCAATATGATTTGGAGCGCCGTCGTATCCGTGACGATGAGAGGCCGCGCACTCGATACGATAGCCGGGATAAGCCGGTGCGCGAGTGTCATGAAAGGCTACCACTTTGCTGAACAGGCGCGGCATCGCAAGCCGATATGTTGTTGTCATTCGCCTTCCCTCTTGCCAAGACTGGAAGTCGCGTTTTCGTTTCCTGTCCCGGCTAGGAGACCGTCTTTCAATCGGCGGCTGAACAGTCTCATGACCACGACATAGAAGACGGGAATGAAGAGCACGGCAAGCACGGTTGCCGATACCATTCCCCCGAAAACGCCGGTACCGATCGCGTGCTGGGTTTCCGCACTTGCGCCGCGGGCGATCATCAGCGGGACGACACCGAGGGCAAACGCAAGCGAGGTCATCAGGATCGGGCGTAACCGCAGCCGCGCCGCCTCGACCACGGCCTCCTGCAGGCTTTTTCCCTCGGCCCGCAAGCTCTTCGCGAATTCCACGATCAGGATTGCATTTTTTGCCGACAGCCCGATGATGGTGATCAGGCCTACCTTGAAAAAGACATCGTTTTCCAGCCCGCGCAGCAGCACGGCGGCAACTGCACCCAGCATACCGAGCGGCACGACGAGCATAACAGAAAGCGGTATCGACCAGCTCTCGTAGAGCGCGGCGAGAACCAGGAAGACGACCAGCATCGAGATCGCAAGCAGCATCGGCGCCTGCGAGGCCGACTGTTTCTCCTGATAGGATTGTCCCGTCCATTCGACCATAAAGCCTTGCGGTAATTGCTTCGCCAGCCGCTCCATCTCCGCCATGGCATCGCCGCTCGAAACGCCCGGCGCGGCATTGCCTGCTATGCGAACGGCGGGATAGCCGTTGTAGCGCACGAGTTGCAATGGACTGGTTTCCCAGACAGGAGTGACCACTTCCGAAAGCGCCACCATGCCGCCGGCATTGTTGCGAACGTACAGCTTCAGTACATCGTCAATCTGCATGCGGCTTGCAGCGTCCGCCTGGACGATCACCTGCTGCAGGCGCCCTGCATTGGGGAAGTCGTTGACATATGTCGATCCTATGGCTCCTGAGAGTGTATCGCTGATCATGGTGAATGGTACTCCAAGCACCTCTGCTTTCTGCCGATCGATCTTGAGCGAAACGCTGGGTCCAGCGGGCAGGCCCTCGGGATAAACGCCGTTCACGAGAGCGCTTTTTGCAGCGAGTTGGAGTAGCTGATCCTGCGCCGCCTGGAGGGCATCCTTGCCGCGATTGGCCCGGTCTTCGAGACGCAGCGAAAAGCCCGAAGTTGTCCCCAGTTCCTCGATTGCGGGTGGTTTCAGACTCATGACAGTGCCTTCGGGTGCAGCCGCCATAGCGGTCGTAGCCGACGCGATTTCCTCGTCGATCGTTCCTGTTCGCTCGGACCAATCCTTCAAAGTGGTAAAGGACATTGCAGTGTTCGGCCCGGAACCTGAAAAGCCAAAGCCCATGATAGACAGGTTATTCGCGACGTCCGGTCGTGAGGCGACGTGACGGTCATAGAGGTCCACGATTCTGCGCGTACGCTCTGCCGTCGCGTCCGCCGGAAGCGAGAAGGAAGTTATAAAGTTGCCTTGGTCTTCCTCGGGCACAAAGGCGGACGGAACGCGCGTGTAGCCGTAGGCGAGTGCCGCAACGATTACGGCATAAAGAATCATCATCCGTCCGCCGCGACGCACCAGAACCGAAACCCAGCCGGCATAACCTGTCGTCAATCGATCGAAGCCCCGGTTGAACCATCCGAAAAAGCCCCTTTTTTCATGATGACCAGGATCAATCGGCTTCAATAGCGTTGCACACAGCGCAGGTGTCAGGCTGAGCGCCAGAAACGCGGAGAAAAGAATGGATACCGCCATCGACAGTGAGAACTGGCGATAGATTGCACCGACAGAACCGCTCGACAGGCCCATCGGAATGAACACCGCCGCGAGAACCAGAGTGATCCCGATGACCGCGCCGGTAATTTCTTTCATCGCTTTTTGCGTGGCCTGTTTCGGCGACAGGCCCTCGGTCGCCATGATGCGCTCGACATTTTCGATTACAACAATCGCATCATCGACAATGATGCCGATCGCCAGCACCATGCCGAACATTGTGAGGACGTTGATCGAAAAGCCCGCCGCCAGCATCACCGCGAAGGTACCGAGGAGAGCGATCGGCGCGACGATTGCAGGGATCAAGGTGTAACGAAGCTTTTGGAGAAAAAGCAGCATCACCAGAAAAACGAGCACCATCGCCTCGAGCAAGGTATGGATCACCTTCTCGATCGAAACCTTCACGAACGGTGCCGTGTCATAGGAAATACCGTATTCCATGCCCTCGGGCATGGCAGTCGCGAGCTCGGCGAGACGCGTCCGAACGGCATCAGCTGTTCGTATCGCATTCGCTCCGGGCGTCAGCTGGATCGCTGCGCCCGTGGCTTCCTGACCGTCACTTAATATGGAAAAGCTCAGGGTCTGGGCGCCGAGTTCAATCCGCGCGACATCGCCGAGTAGAAGCTTTGACCCGTTCGGCTCCGACCGCAAGACGATTGCGGCAAACTCTTCAGGCGTACCCAACTGGCCCTGCACGGTCAGCGGCACGCTGATCTCCTGGCCTGGGACGGTTGGCGCATCCCCGACGCGTCCCGGAGCGATCTGAACGTTCTGAGCCTGTATGGCCTGGACAATTTGTGCCAATGAGAGAGAATAGGATACGAGTTTTGCCGGGTCGACCCAGACGCGCATAGCCTTTTCCGTGCCGAAAGACTGGACGCGGCCGACGCCAGATATGCGCTTCAGTTCTTCCGCAACGTTACGGATCATGTAGTCCCCGAGCGCCAGCCCGTTGTATCGGCCGTCTTTCGAACCGAGCGTCACGATCATCAAGAAGCCGGATGAAGCAGATTCGACCGTTAGTCCGGCCCTTCGCACGGCTTCCGGGAGTCGCGGTTCGACCGCCTTGAGACGGTTCTGAACATCGACCTGCGCCAATTCTGCGTCGGTACCCGGCTTGAAAGTTGCCGTGATGGTGGCACCTCCCGAAGTGTCGGCGGTCGACTCGAAATAGAGCAGGTTCTTGACGCTCGACAACTCGCGTTCGATCAGGCTGACGACACTGTCGTTGATGGTCTGCGGCGTGGCGCCGGTATAGGTTGCATAAATGCTGACGCTTGGCGGTGCAATGGTCGGAAAGCGCGATACGGGCAGTTGCGGAATGGAGATGACACCCGCGAGCACGATGAAAATCGCGATGACCCAAGCGAAGATCGGACGGTTAATGAAGAACTGCGGCATACCGTATTCGCTCCTTCAGTTCTTCTCGGGTGCCGCCGCGGCGACAAAGGCTGTTGTCTTGACCGGAATGCCGACTTGAACGCGGTCCTGACCTTGTACGATAACCGTTTCGCCAGCCTTGAGGCCCGATGTGACGATAGTGCGCCCGTCGATGGTATCGCCAATCCCCACCGGCCGGCGCGCAGCAGTCTTGTCATCGCCGACAATTACAAGCTCTGGACGCCCGAACGAATCACGGACGACGGCCTCCTGCGGGACCAGCAGCGCGTCGTCACGTACACCGCGCGGCAGCCGTGCCCGGACAAACATCCCCGGAAGCAACAAACCGTCGGGATTATCCACTTCTACGCGCACCGAAACATTGCCTGTACCCGGGTCGACACTGATTTCAGAGAAAAGGGCCTTCCCCGTGACTGGGTATCGCTTGCCGCTTGCGCCCAGGATTTCCACCGGCATCCTGGAAGGCTCATGGAGTTGCCCCGATGCCGCCGCATCGCGCATCACGTCAAGTTGCGAGGCGGGCTGCCGCACATCGACATAGACCCTGTCGATCTGCTGAATGATCGCTAGCGCATTTGTATTGGATGAGGACACCAATGCACCCTCGCTGACCATGGACTGTCCGATCCGTCCCGAAATAGGGGCGCGAACCGTCGCGAAATCGAGATCGAGGCGGCGGCGTTGTAAATTCGCGCGGGCTTCGGCGACATTGGCCTTGGCCTGGGCAACGTCGGCGATCGTTTCTTCAAATGCGTCCCGGCTTATGGCCTTGGTTTCGATGAGCTGTCTGGCGCGACCGAACTTGCCTTGCGCGCGTACGAGCACGGCTTCGGCGCGTTGCAGCGCCGCCGCCGCGCTATCGACTTCCGCCTTGAAGGGAGCGGCGCTGATCTGAAACAATTCCTGACCGGCCTGGACTTCGGAACCTTCCTCGAACAGTCTCTTTTCGATGATCCCACCGACCTGAGGCCTGATCTCCGCGGTTCGATAAGCAATCACCCGACCGGGCAACTCGTCGACGATCGCCACTTTCTCCGGCTTGACGGAAATAACCGCGACAAGCGGAGACGAAGCCGCCTTGGGTTTCTCCGCGGTGGAGTCGCCTTTGTTGCAGCCGGCAAGGACAAGCGCTGCAATGATAAGGAAAGATCTTGCGTTCGTGGTGAAAAGACGGACCATGCATTTTCCAAGCGATATTGGCGCGTCAGAACGCGCTTTGTCGATTTCCAAGCATTGCCGTAACGTTGTGAGCGGTCGATGGAAGCTTGGTGGAGAAACGATGGAGACAGCTTCAGAAAGCTCGACGCAGAGCCCACGCCGTGTCATCCTTTCAATAAATGCTTTGCGGATACTATTCATGAATGCGCTTGTTCTTATCGCCGAAGATGAGCCTGAAATTGCCGAGATTCTTGACGCCTATCTCACGCGAGAGGGATTCAGGACGGTGCGCGCCGCGGACGGCCGTAACGCGTTGGAACTGCATCTGGCCCTGAAACCGGATCTTGTCCTGCTGGATGTGACCATGCCACGCATGGACGGCTGGGCGGTACTGGCCGAAATTCGGCGTCGCGGTGAAACCGCCGTGATCATGGTAACGGCTCTCGACAAGGATATCGATCGTTTGCAGGGATTGCGTATTGGCGCCGACGACTATGTCGTCAAGCCATTCAATCCCACTGAGGTGGTCGCGCGCACCAAAGCTGTTCTTCGTCGAACCGGGCACGGATCATCCGTCGGAGTGCTCCGGATCGGCAGGCTCGCCATCGATCTGGACGCTTACATGGCACAGGTGGAGGATGGCGCGGCTACCCAAACCCTTCAGCTAACACTCACAGAATTTCGCATACTGGCCCATATGGCACGCAATCCCACGCGCGTCTTTACACGGGGAGAACTCGTTGACGCTTGCCTGCCGGGATCGGAGGCACTTGACCGCACCGTCGATAGCCACGTCAGCAATCTGCGTAAGAAACTCACCCAGGCAGGCCTGGGCGAAATGTTGTCGGGCATGAGAGGCGTGGGTTACCGTCTGGCGGCGATCAAATAATGTGGCGCCATGGTTTGAGCCGGCAGATTTTTCTGTCAATGGCCGCGGTCACCGTCATCGCGGCGCTCATCGTCTTCGCCGGTTCCTACATCGCCTTCGCGCTGGTTATATTCGTGTTCCCCGAAGCGTTGAACTATGAAGGTTGGGCGCCATCGGAACCGGAACTCCTTATCTTCATAATGTCGATTTTCCTCGCGCTGATTGTAGCTGGCTGGATCGCTTTGAGGCTTGCGGCACGCATTCTGGCGCCACTCAGTTCGCTCGCCGAAAGTGCACAACGCATTGCCGGCGGAGATCTCTCTGCACGTGCGATCGGAGGGGATGTGTCGCTCGGAGAAATCGCGCATCTCGTCGATGACTTCAATAAAATGGCCGAGAAGCTACAGGATATGGCAAATGGTGTGGTTTCATGGAATGCAGCGATCGCGCATGAACTCAGAACGCCGCTAACGATCCTCAGAGGCAGGTTACAGGGCATTGCGGACGGCGTATTCGTCGTCGACGATCAGATAGTTCGCAATCTTCTGGTGCAAATTGATGGGCTGGCCCGGCTCGTTGAAGACCTGCGGATGGTCACCCTGGCCGATAGTGGCAACCTCAATCTGCAAAAAGAACCTATAAATCTCAGGACAGAAATAAAACGGGTACTCGATTTTATCGGACCTTCGCTTGAAGAAGCCGGGTTCTCCGTTGAACCTGTCCTGTTCGATGTTGTCGTTCCGGCAGATGGTATGCGCATCCGCCAAGGCGTTGCTGGCGCTCCTTGAAAATGCGCGCCGCTACGCCACGCCTGGACGTATAGAAATATCGACCCTCAAGCTGTCCGGAGCGGTTATCATTCGTGTCGAGGACGCCGGCCCTGGCCTTCCTCCTGATTTTGCGAAGCGGGCGTTCGAACCTTTCACGCGCAACGAGCCCTCGCGGTCTCGCCGCTATGGCGGGTCCGGCCTGGGACTGTCGGTCGTTCGCGCGATAGCCGAGGCTCACGGCGGCCAAGCCTCTTATCGCACATCGTCCCGCGGGGGCGCCACCTTTGAAATCAGCTTCCCGGTAAACTAGGATTGGTCGGGTTGAACATCGAAGGTCATTGAAAACCCGTTTCATATCGGCTTGTATCAATGATCGTGAGTTTGCAGGTCTTTCTCTGTAACGTCGAACGCCAAGCCGGTATCGCCGCCGAAACGGATCATATTATTGCTGAAGGTACCCTAACTTCCGTCAATTGACGAATAATGATTTGATTCCTTACCGATCAATCCCTGAAGCATTCCGATTGAGCTGCCAATATAATATGTACAGGCGAGCATTGA
The DNA here is from genome assembly GCA_001898995.1 of Rhizobiales bacterium 63-22. GTDB lineage: Bacteria > Pseudomonadota > Alphaproteobacteria > Rhizobiales > Rhizobiaceae > Brucella. The sequence continues at coordinate 46,420 of MKVZ01000014.1, forward strand.
GTTTCCCGGACGAAAAGGAAATCGGATAAGTGCAAAAGTCAGCTTATAGGATCGGGTTGCAAGCGATCCCGCCAGTCGAAAGAGTGACCAAACAGGTTCCTTTTTTTGGCGTTGCCGAAAAACGGTACGAGCGTGATCGCGATTCCTTCTATAGTAGTAACGTAAACATAGCCTGGAACTGGACAGGCTCTCGTATGCTATGGCATGGGGTGTCCATCCGGTACGCGCTCCCATGCTTTTCGCCACGTCATAAAGTTGCCAGTCCTCGCCTCCGGCCAGACCCAGTTCCCCATTGAACCGCAAACCGGTACGCCTGAAAAAGTCCAGATTACCCATCCAGCTTCCGGTTGCCAATCGGATCGTATTCGCACGCCCTTGATATCGTCTTTCTATACAACGCTTTTCCGCCTTCAAATTGATATCGTTGACCGCTTTCCATATTACTTTATTCCAATGCGAGTATTTTTCATCAACCGGCGCAACGCGAACAGGCGAGCCAACGATATCCAGATCGTGTGTGTCTCGCTCTTTCAAAAGTTCACACAACCAATCGCTTTCCACCTCTTCATCATCATCGGCGAAAGTCAGCAGATCAAACCCCTCATCGATCGCATGTCGTATCGCACGGTTGCGGGCAGCGGCAATCCCAAGGACAGGCTCAATGAGATAGTTGACCTGATGTTGAGGAACCTCATTGCTAAAGCCCTGAATTATGGGCCTCAAAGTTTCTGAGCCATTGTTTTCAACGATCAAGAAGCAGACGCAGACGTTGTCCGGAACCTTAATCCTCGCATATGAAGCTAACAAACGACTTAACATTAAAGGCCTGTTGCGGGTCACCGTGGCCACGGCTATTTTTCTGACAGAGGAAGTCATCGGCTTTGCTCATGCACGGATAATCAGCCAAAAATCGCTTTACGGCACGCCGCCATCCAACCATCGCTGTGGCGGATGTTTCGTCGCGGTAAAAGCAGTGGGTCATCTTCTGGACCAGCCTGGGCTTTTCTCAGGGTCACGGCCAATTTGAAACCGGACTTGGCGACCACATCCCTTATGTCTGGAGAAACATCGCCGTAAGGGTAGCTGAAGGAGGTGATGCGCTGATTGGAGATGTTCTCAAGGTGCTTTCTCGAGTCACAGATCTGATCGTATGCCTCGCTCAACCCGACCTGTGTCAGATGAACATGATCGACGGTATGGGCCCCGATTTCATTGCCTGCATGTGCCCATCCGCGGATCTGCTCCTGAGACATGCATCGCGTATAAGAAATGCCTTTTGATTCATCCCATTTGTTGAAGCCACCTATCTGACCGCTTACGAAAAAACAGGTCGAGGTGAATCCCAGATCTATTAGTACAGGAAGAGCATTTTCATAGATGTTGGAAAATCCATCGTCGAATGTAATGCCGAAAACCTTGCCTTGCTTTCGACCCATGATGTACGGATGAATTTCACGCAGAGACATGCCTATATACCCTAATCGGGAAAGCCATTTCATCTGTTTCTGAAAATTATCTGGAGAAACGAAAAGCCAACGAAAAGGGGATCCGGGTGGAGGAACTTCTGCTATTTGATGGTATGTTAAAATAGTTACTGCAGAATAGCTTCTCACTTTTGGTGAATCCTCTTGTCATGAAGGCATGTATTGCCGAACAATTGACAAACATACTTTATCGCATTTCGGGACTGGACGAATCCATCCCAATAAGCGAGGTTTTTGTGCTGGCTTAGCTCCAGACGATGCGGTTACCGGGTCGAACTCAAATTCATTCTGTTGCTGAGTCTTCGCTGGAGAAAATGCGACGTTTCCATCGAGAAAACGTGGAGAAATATCTCACGTTCAATGGAGCGCCACCGTTGGAACCTGCTTTTGAACGAACGTGACGGGTAACGCCGAAGCTGGCCCGATCACGCCGAAAGAACCCTTGTCAATCGCAGAACAGAACTCGCTTGCGCTGATAGTATCCGTACCGAACATTCCATACTCTCTTCCACACGCGGTAGCAGTCAGGGTCTTCCTGCACGATCACCTGTCCCAAGGCTTGAGGTCTGGGCGGAATGGCCCCGATTGCGACACCACCGATGACGCCAAGGGCAAGCGCGCCGCCGACATCTCGTCGAGAGTTTCGTGAATAATCGTCATAATATTCCCCATAACCGGGGTAGTCCAAATGGTCTGTATAGTCGTAATCATATACTGGGGGTCGCGAAGCATCGTCGTAACCATAGTCCTCCCAGTCCCCGGCCTGGGCGCCGCCGGTGCTGATGCAGAGCGCTGTGGCTATGAAAATTCCCGTTGCCTTCAGAAACCGAGCCATGATTTTCTCCTCGCCGCCTGATGCGACCCTATATGAAATCGTGAAGCTTATTCTGGCCCTGTTCTGTGGAGATAAGCTCATCGTTGCATGGAGAATTCGTGGGATTCCGGGACTTTCTCCGGCAATCGTCCAATCAGCGCGTGCAGCGCTCGTATGCGACGCCGGACGAATAAAGCAGACAAGCCATACGAATATTCGTCTGAGGAGCACCGAGCGGTTGGCTCAATATCGTCAGGAAAGTCAACGGCCCGAAGAAGAAGATAAGCACGATGGCAGAAGCGACAAACATCGAGAGTGCGACCTTCAACCGACAAACAACCCGCGAACGCCATCTGTCGTCAAGAACGGCTGCATACCGGAAAGTCGATCGCTGGCTCATGTCGCTTCCGTATTTCTTGGGTTTTTCCTGTCTCCAATTGTTAGATCAGAATCGCGCAGACTCCATGGAGACTTAATGTAGAATCCATAAACGAAGCAGAGACAGGTTCGCGAGCCGTACCGAAGCGCTGATCCGTTTCCGATCTGTCCGGCACGGCCGCTGCCCGACGGCGGAAACGCGTCTGACCATGTTTCAGAAATGTCGCGTCCGCCTGATGCTACAGGCCGTCGACGGACGCCTCAGCGGTGCGAAGTATCGCGAGACTACGGCCGCTTTGTTTGAACGCGGGCGGATCGATGCCGAAGCTGCTGCAGCCGTCACCGAAGAGCGCTCCGTGGTGTCGCTCATGTGCGGATTGTGACTAACTTAGGCATAGCTGCCCGCTTTTCCGATCCAATCCGACCGTCATGAAATAGGCCTCCAATGAGGGTATCTCGTCCGATGCGACAATCGCGCCGACGTACCCATCCGGCCGGATGAGGAGCCAGTCGCCACCGCGCGGCGCATAGGCAGCCTGGAAATGACCCGCCCCATCAAGCAGTTCGCTGTCTGGGCCGATCGCATGTATATGAAGTCCGGCGCGCGGCGACACGAGTCTACGATCGCCGTTGAAAACGATCAACGTCCAGTGCGGGCCACGCAACAGGTCGAACAGCCGCATGGTCTGCCCCGCCGCACCTTTGACCAGTGCGTCGGGTGCACGGTCGCCGGCCAAAAGGCAGCCCATACGTTCGGGCTTCTCCAACGCAAGCCGCGTTTCCGGATAGCCGATATCGAGTTGATGCACATCGCGCCCGCGCCGCATTTCGCCACGCTTCATTGCATCGAGCAGGCCCGTGGAAAGTCCCAACATAGCTTGTGCGATCGGGCGGCGTTCCTCCTCGTAGGTGTCGAGCAGTGTTTCGGAGGCGCCCGACACGACCGCTGCCAGCTTCCAGCCCAGATTATAGGCGTCCTGAACGCTCGTGTTCAGCCCCTGGCCGCCCGTCGGCGGATGGATGTGCGCCGCATCGCCGGCCAGGAAGACCCGCCCGACACGGTAGCGGTCCGCCAGCCGGGCATTCATGGTGAAGACTGAGGCCCACGACGCGACCTGAACGATGATATCGCTTCGGCCGGTGCGCTCGGCAAGCATTGCCGTAAGCCCGGCAGGCGACAGGTCGATGTCACCCTCCATGGGAACAGGCCCCTGAAGCTGGAAGAGATCGGTACCGGCCAGCGGGCAGGCCGAAATCTGGCGCTGCATGTCGCCTTCGCCGAAGCGATGCCAGACATCGCGCGAGAGGCCGGACAAGGTGACGTCCGCGACGATGGCGCGCACGCCCAGCGTCTTGCCGGGAAATTCGATCCCGAGCGCGTGACGCACGAAGCTGCGTCCACCATCCGCCCCGACCAGCCAGCGGGCGCGAACCGTTTCCTCGCCGGACTTCGTGACGAGCCGCGCCGTCACTCCGCCCATATCCTGCTCGAAGCTGACAAGCTCCGTGCCGAATTCGGGGCCAGCTCCGAGTTCAGCCAGCCGCTCGCGCATCACCCGCTCCGTTAGGAACTGCGGCACCATCAGTGGCAGGTGATAGGGTTCGGCGGGCGTCGCAGGCTCGGACGTCACGACGTCGGTGTCGCAATAGTTGCCATCGTCACGATATTCCCGCTGCTTCGGATAGAAGCCGCCGACCGAAACAATCCGATTGAGGATGCCGAGGTCCTCGAACACCTCCTGCGTTCGCGGCTGGATGCCCTTGCCGCGCGAACCGCGAAATGGATCGTCGAGCTTCTCTATAAGCCTGAAGCGAACGCCACGCCGCGCAAGGTCGATAGCCAGCGTCAAGCCGGCCGCGCCCGCGCCACAGATGAGCACATCCACCGCGAAATCATTTGTCATATCGATCTCCATATGTGTATTATGCACTCAATAGGAGATTGGGAATGCCGTCAAGAAAGAATATGCAAAATACACTTGATTCCGCATCGCTTCGCGAATTGCATGGCGTGTTGATCGACATCGTCAGCGTGATGAACCAGCCGCAGCGCGACGAGGAAATGGTCCGTCAGGCAGGCATAGCGCTTGATCGAGCTCTGTTTCCGCTTTTGGTAATGATCGAACGGTTGGGTCCTATCGGCATCGTCAATCTGGCTGACCGGGTTGGACGGGACTACACGACCGTCAGTCGTCAGGTCTCGAAACTCGAAGAGCTCGGCCTCGCCGAGCGTCGCGAAAGTCCTGTCGACCGTCGCGTCCGTGAAGCGATTATTACCGAAAGAGGCAAGGCGATGACCGACAAGGTCGATGCCGCGCGCGAGAAAATGGCGCGGGAAATCTTCTCGGATTGGGAAGAGACCGAGGTCAGGGAACTCATCCGTCTGATGCGCCGCTTCGCCAACGCCGTGACGCAAGAGAGCTAACTTCGCCGGCGATCATGAAAGGCGTATTATAGATTGCGGCAACAAACGCGTATCTCACTTTGCATCCTTGGCGAAATACGTAGTGGCTTTTTTAAGACGTCGCATTCCTCGGTGACGCGCGCCAGCTCCTTCTTCAGACGACGTATCTCTGCCGCCTGATCCCCATCGCTCCAAATCTAGGGACTATTGACTATTTTGCATATAGAATTCGTCTGATCGGTCGGGAGTGCCGGATAGATGGACGGAGAATGCCGGAGCCGACCATATCGCTGTTTTGGCTATGAGATCGGCTACATGGAGGTGCTTATTCCGGATTCTCCAGATTGAATTGCTTCAGCCCTTCATCGTAGTTGAACAGCTCGGCGTAGCGTCCCCAGGAGATCAGCGCCCGCATCGTATTTTCCGCCATCTCCTCGGACATATGATCCTCAAGCTCGTCGGAGAAGCGGGTGAACGGCGCGTGATGGCTCGGGCGTTCGTCCAGAATGCGCCTGATCTGGGCGGCGAGCGGCACGTAGGTCACCAGATGCTCGGCGAAGAGACGCTTGCGGGCGTCCACCGTATCATCCACGAAGCGACGGCCCTGCTCGGTCAGGAGAACGTCGCCGCCCGCCACTTCGGCGAACCGCAGGAGCTGGAGCGTTTCGGCGATCGGAAACAATTCGTCGGCCTCCATCTGAAGCGTGACCGCAAGGTCCGGCAGATCGGCGCGCCCGTTGTATGGCGGTCCGGCGAGCGCCTCCATCATGCCCGACAGGAGATTGGTCGACAGACGCGGGAGCGCCATTCCGGTGCCGACGCCCGAAAAGCCTTCGGCGAGTCTCCTTTCAGTCTTGTCCGTCGACGCCTTCTGCGTCATGTGCGCATAAATTTCCTCGACAAGCTCCCGGAAGCGTGGATCGGCGCGACTCCGCGGATGCTGGAGCCCCACCGTGATTTCCTTCGCTACCCGTCCCGGATTTGAGGAGAATATCAGGATACGGTCGCACATGAGGACCGCTTCCTCGATGTTGTGCGTGACCATCAGGATCGACTTGATCGGCAGACGCCCTTCGATCCACAGATCGATCAGGTCGGTGCGCAGGTTTTCCGCCGTCAGAACGTCCAGCGCCGAGAACGGCTCGTCCATCAGCATGAGCTTGGGGTGGACGACAAGCGCACGGGCGAAGCCGACGCGCTGACGCATGCCGCCCGACAATTCCCTGGGATATGCGCTTTCGAAGCCGTCGAGGCCGATCAGGTCGATCGCCTGAAGTGAACGACGACGGCGTTCCGCCGCGGGAACGCCGATCGCCTCCAGGCCGATCTCCACATTCTGGAGAACGGTCAGCCAGGGAAAGAGCGCGAAGCTCTGGAAAACGATGGACAGGCCTTCGCAAGGGCCGGTGACCGGTTTTCCGCACCAGCGGACTTCGCCGCTCGAAGCCTCCAGCAAGCCGGAGATAATGCGGAGAAGTGTCGACTTGCCGGAGCCGGAACGGCCAAGAAGGCCGACGATCTCGCCTTCATGAATGTCGACCGAGACATCATCCAGAACGACGAAGTCGACATTGTCGCCTTTGTGGTAAACCTGACGGACGCCGCTAACCTCGACGAGACGCCGGGCGTTCTGGTTATTGCGGAGATCGAGCGTTTCAAGAGTATTCATGGGACAGGTTCCCTCAGGCCAGACGGAGGCGGCGGTCGGCGAAGTCGTACATCGGACGCCAGACCAGACGGTTCAAGAGAATGACGAAGAGCGACATGACGGCGATCCCGAGCGTCAGGCGCGGGTAGTCTCCGGCGGTCGTCGCCCGGGCGATATAGGCGCCAAGGCCGTGGGCGGTGAGCTGCGTCTTTCCCCAACTCGCGACTTCGGCGACGATCGCGGCGTTCCATGAGCCGCCGCTCGCGGTGATCGCCCCCGTGACGTAATAGGGAAATATCCCGGGCAGCATGACCTTGCGCCACCAGTTCCAACCGCCGATCCGGAACGACGCGGCGGCCTCTTTCAGGTCGTTCGGGAAGGCGCTTGCGCCGGCGATGACGTTGAAGAGAATGTACCACTGCGTACCGAGAATCATGAGCGGCGACAGCCAGACGTCGGTGTTCAGCCCGAAGCGGACGATAAGCACCACGGCGAACGGAAAGACGATATTGGCCGGAAACGCAGCCAGGAATTGCGCGAGAGGCTGCACCCGCTCGGCTATTCTGGGACGAAGCCCGATCCAGACGCCGATCGGAACCCAGACGAGAGAGGCGAGCACGATCAGGATCACGACGCGGAGCATGGTGAGAACGCCGAGTCCGAAAACATCGGCGACTTCACGAATATCCAGTTCCGTCGCGACGAAGCTGACGATCAGCCAGACCGAGTACAAAGTCGCGCCGATGACGAGCGCGAGCCAGACGAAATCCGCTCCCTTGCTCTCCACGAGCTTGCGCGCGGAGCGCGGAAAGATCGGGGGCGCGGACAGGCGCAGCTTCGGCAGGCCGGTGATCAGCCAGCCGAGCGGCAGGAGCGCGACCCGAACGAAACGCGCGCGACGAAACGCGTCGAGCAACGCCGATTTCGGAGCGGCGGCACCAACGGTCAGCTCAACGCGGAACTTGTCGCTCCAGGCGACAAGCGGCCGGAACAGCAGTTGGTCGTAGAGCAGGATGACGGCGAGCATGGCCGCCACGGCCCAGCCGATGGCTGAAAGGTTCTGCTGGTCGATGGCGAGCGCCACGTAGGAGCCGACGCCCGGCAGCGTGATTGTCGTATCGCCGGTCGAGATCGCTTCCGAAGCGACGACGAAGAACCAGCCGCCCGACATGGACATCATCGTGTTCCAGATCAGTCCGGGCATGGAGTAGGGAACTTCCAGACGCCAGAAACGCTGCCATGCCGTCAGGTGAAACATCCGCGCGGCCTCGTCGAGCTCCCGTGGAACAGACTTGACCGAGTGGTAGAAGCTGAAGGTCATGTTCCAGGCCTGACTGGTGAAGATCGCGAAGATCGAGGCCAGTTCGACGCCGAGAACCTGCCCCGGAAACATCGCCATGAAACCGACGACGGTGAACGACAGGAAGCCGAGGACCGGTACTGACTGAAGAATGTCGAGGAGCGGAATCAGCACCATCTCGGCGCGCCTGCTCTTTGCAGCCACGGTCCCGTAGATGAAGGTGAACATGAGGGAAGCCACGATGGCCGCCAGCATGCGGAGCGTGGTGCGCAACGCATATTCCGGCAGTTTCAGCGGATCGAGCGAGACCGGTGTGGCTTTGAGCGAACTGATCGGAGCCAACGTGGCATGGCCACCGTGAATGAAGAGAAGGACGCCTCCGAAGAAGAGGCCGAATGCGACCACGTCCCATATATTGGGTGCGAAGCGGCGCGCCCGGCCAGCGTCCATAGCCGGAAGAGGCATTGTCATGTGGAATCCCCATGTTCGAGCGTGGAAACTGAACTCGTGGTTAAGTATAAGTGAATGCTCGTGAAAAGCGTCAGCTTCCTATTCGATCACAGCAGCCTCGCGGCCGGCGGTCAGGTGGAATGATGCGATGGAGAGAGTTGCGCATGGCTTACCTCCTGTTCCGGCCGATCACAGCGAACCGGAAAACCGGATATCAGGTTCGCGACGTCTTCGGTTGCAGTCTTGATCTGCCCGACACGATCGATATGGCTCCCTGAGAACTTGCAGTCAAGTGAGGGCTCCAATTGGCTTCAGGCCGGTTTCAGCTCCGCTCCGACAATGCGGAAACGCCTGGACGAATGACCTTCGAATCCTTTAATTCTTTGAGATCAAAAAGTTTTTTCGCCTGTTTCTTTCGGTCGCCATCGCCGAACGACGAACGGTCCTCAAAAAGACCGAAGCGCATGGATATACTTTGGTATACGTCACATATCCAAATGCCTTTACGCAAGGGAAGCCTGAAGCGCGCGCTCTTTGTTTTTACGCATTATCCTACGCAAAACCGCTACGCACTTTTGCTGGAAATGTTCTATCGCCGGAAAAGCATGTTTGACTGCATGATCCACAGGCAGGAGGCCGCCGGCCCATGATATCGAGACCCGTCGTCGTCCTGCCTGTCCTCGTTCTCCTGATGGGCGTCATCTTCGCCGCGGATACGGTGACGGATTACGCCGTCGCGGCCGCGGTGTTTTACACCTCCGTTATCCTGATCGCGACCCGGTTCCTGTCGGTCAGGACGGTCGTCGGACTGGCGGCGACATCCGGTCTCCTGACGATCCTCTCCTTCGACCTGACCCGGCATGGAGCCTACAAGGTGGGGCTGGTCAACATGGCCATCAGCATCGTCGCGATCGCAGGGACGACCTATCTGGGACTCCGGCTCAAATCCGCGGAGCTTTCCGCCCACCAGTCGCGGGAGCGCCTCCTCAGGATGGCCCGGCTGACGACGCTGGGACAATTGACGACGTCGATTGCGCACGAGGTCGGCCAGCCGCTCGCCGCCATATCCACCAGCGCCGGCGCATGCAGCCGATGGCTGGCGCAGGAGCCTCCAAACATCGAACGGGCGAAGGCCGCTCTCGAACGCATCGTCAGCGACACGTCTCGCGCCCGTGACATTCTCGGCCGCGTCCGAGGGCTGGCCAGAGGGGAAGCGCCGTTCAAGACCAGCTTCGATTTCAACCAGGCCGTTGGGGAGATCGTCGAGTTGTCCAGAGGCGACATCGACCGTAGAGGCACGGAACTCGCCATGGCGTTTTCCGAGGGGCTTCCCATCGCCTTCGCCGATCGCGTCCAGATCCAGCAGGTCGTCGGAAATCTCCTGCTGAATGCGATCGATGCAGTCGCCATTCGCGCGGACGGCGCGGGGAAGATCCGCCTTGCGACCGAACGGACCGAGATCGGAACGATAAGATTTACGATCGAGGATAACGGTCCGGGCATCCCGACGAATGCGCGACAGCATCTCTTCGACGCGTTCTGGACGACCAAATCGGGAGGATTCGGGCTTGGATTGACAATCAGCCGCACGATCATCGAAGCGAATGGCGGACGTATCTGGATTCCGGCGACTAGCGACGGGGCATGCTTCGCCTTTGAAATTCCAGCGGGAGCGAGCCAATGACGCTTTTCGACGACGCCGAGCCGACTGTCTACGTCCCGACAGTTTACGTCATTGACGACGACGCCTCCGTCTGTGCAGCGCTGAAGGACCTGTTTGAATCGATAGGCTTGCGGGCTTCGACCTTTCCGTCGGTGGCGGCGTTTCTCGAACATCCCCGCACCGGAGGCCCGTCCTGTCTGGTCCTCGACGTCAGAATGCCGGGACAAAGCGGCCTCGACTTCCATCTTCAGATGGAGGGTATGGGATTCCGGACGCCCGTGGTGTTCATTACTGCCCATGGCGACATCGCCATGGGGGTGAAGGCGATCAAGGCGGGCGCCGTCGATTTTCTGACGAAACCGTTCCGCGATCAGGAGCTTCTCGACGCCGTGCATGCAGCTCTCGACAGGGACAGGCGTCGAATGGAGCAGGACAAGGTGGCATCCAATCTAAAAACCAGATGGGAGACCCTCAGCGTTGGAGAGCGTGAGGTGTTCGCGCTTGTCGTCACCGGATTGCTGAACAAGCAGATCGCCTCGGAACTCGACATCAAGGAAGTGACGGTGAAGGTCCGCAGGGCACGGATCATGCAGAAAATGTCCGCAGCCTCGCTTGCGGATCTTGTGCGGATGTCCGATCAACTCAAGAGCGTATCGTCCGGCCACTGACCATAATATGCGGCGTATTGCGATCCCGGTGTTGTTTGCGAGAGGAGGCGGAATCTTGCGCTGAAGGTTCTCCTGAACGCGAGGTTTTGTTTTCACCAAGCTTGAATAGCCGCGAGGACTATACGGAGGAAGTTGACGGATGTCAGTGTCTCGTCGTCGTCACACCAGAGCAACCCGATTTCAAGGACTGGTTGGCTCGCCTCCGGATTTAGGCTCAGAACTCATTGCTCATAGCCAGAAGATGACGGTTGCGGAGAAAAATGTCATTGGGCACCTGTCGTAGCGCGTAGGTTCAGGACCCATTGCCGGTTTGTCTGAACTGAACCGATAGCGAGGCTCCATCGCTGATGACGACGTGATCCTGATGATGGACGGTAGATACGGGCCTTTTCACGGCTTCGTCAATTGCAGCGCGGTGGGCGCGATCACCGTCAGATGAAACTGCTGATGCATCCGCGCCCGCATCTGCCGTCCCGCGGCTGCCGAGGCTCTGGCTGGCAAAGATCGTGTCACGGATGCGGCGGAGATCATGCAGCTCTCCGGTGCCGGCATCGTGCGCCAGCTTGCTCCCGGTCAGTCTGCGACGATGGATTGCCGCGTTCGTTCCGGCGGCGTCGGAATAAAGCCGTTCCCGACGCGAAAGCACTGGCCTATGCCCCGTCGCCATAATATAAGGCGTTGCCCCATCGCAGCATTGCCGATAGCCGCAGGAAAGGGACCATCGCCATGAGTGCCGAAGCCGTAGTGAATGACAGCGCCAATATATTCGAGCTTGCGCCGATTTCCCTCTGGCTGGAGGATTACAGCGGCCTGCGCCAGTTGTTCGACCGATGGCGCGCCGAAGGCGTCACCGACCTGAAAACCTTCCTGATGGAAGACACCGCACGGCTGCGCATCTGCACCGGCCAGATCCGCCTGCTGAAGGTGAACCGGAAGACGCTTTCCCTGTTCGAGGCCGACGACTTCGACGATCTGGTCACCAATCTGGAGCGGGTCTTCCGCGACGACATGTTCGAACCGCATATCGGCGAGATGGTGCAGTTGTGGGACGGTTCGATGACCTTCGACAGCGACACGATCAATTATTCGCTGAAAGGCCGGCGGATCGATATCCAGCTCAAGGGCCGCATCCTGCCCGGCCACGAGGAAAACTGGGACCGCGTGCTTCTTTCCATTGAGGACGTGACGGCGCGCGAGGATGCACGCCGCGAGCAGGACCGCCACAAGCAGCGAGCCCAGGGCCTGTTCGAGCATTCGCCTGTTTCGCTCTGGGTCGAGGATTTCAGCCGCATCAAGCAGCTGATGGACGATGTGCGCCAGCGCGGTATCGTCGATTTCCGCGTTTTCACCGACGTGCATCCCGAATTCGTGCGCCAGTGCATGAGCGAGATCCGCGTCGTCGATATCAACAACGAAACGCTGGCGCTTTTCCTCGCGCCCGACAAACAGACCCTGCTGCAGAATCTGCCGCGTATTCTCAAGGAGGATATGGAGGCATCCTTCCGCGAGCAGCTCATCGATCTGTGGAACGGCGTGCTGTTCCAGCGCCGCGAGGTGGTGAACTATGCGCTCGACGGTTCCGAGCGTCACGTGCTCCTGCAGTTCTCGGTCCTGCCCGGCCATGAAAAGGACTGGTCGCTGGTGCAGGTGGCACTGACCGACATCACCGCGCGCAAGAAGGCCGAGGCCTATCTGGAATATCTGGGCAAACACGATGTGCTGACCAAGCTGCACAACCGCGCCTATTATGTGGACGAGTTGAACCGGCTCGACCGCAAGGGCCATGCGCCGGTGTCGATCATCATGATCGACCTCAACGGCCTGAAGGCCGCCAACGATCAGTGGGGCCACGCGGCGGGCGACGGACTGCTACGCCGGGTCGGCAAGGTGCTGAACGAGGCCGTCAGGCAGCCCGGCCATGCCGCGCGTATCGGTGGCGACGAATTCGCCGTCGTGCTGCCCTATATGGACGAGCGCGGCGCGGAAGCCATGGTGGAAAACATCCGCCGTCTGATCGAGATCAACAATCAGTATTATTCGCAGCTCAAGCTCAACCTCTCCATTGGCGCCGCCACCGGCGCGCCGGGTGAGATGATGGAATCGGTCGCCAAACGCGCCGATCTCATGATGTATGAGGACAAGCGCGAACATTACGACGCGCAAATCGTGGCGAAAGAGCTGAATACCGACTGAAGCAGCGGAATCGGAGTTCGCTGGTCGAGACATCTTCGACTCCGTCGTCTAGAGAATCGGCATCGAGTACGGTATTGCCAGACGAACCGATCAAGCGAGCCGACAGCACCTGTCCGAATCGGGTGTTGGTGAAGGCGACGGAGGCCGTGCCATGGCTGGAGGCTTCGTTCATCATCGGGCAATGCCTTCCGCCATGGTTGGGCGAGCCGCTTTCCGGTCCTCGATGATGTGTCCGTTCTCCATGCAGACGATGCGGTCTGCGATGTGGAAGTAGCGGTCGTCGTGGGAGATGACGATCAGCGTCTTGCCCTGCGCTTTGAGTTCGGGCAGCAGTTCCTCGTAGAAGGTGCGGCGGAATTCCGGGTCTTGGTCTGCCGCCCATTCGTCGGTGACGATGACGGGGCGGTGTTCCAGATAGGCCTGCACCAGCGCCAGCCGCTTGCGCTGGCCGGTGGAAAGGTCCGTGGTGGTGAAGCGCTCGCCGTCGAGCCGAACTTTGTGGGCAACGCCAAGACGCTCAAGATGCGGCTGGGCTTCGCTGGGTAAAGCGCCATAGGCCAGATCGTCGAAGAGGTAGTAGTCGGAGAAGATGGTGGTGAAGAGCTGGCGGTAGTCGTCGCGGGCTTCAGGTGTGACCGGCCTTCCGTCGAGCAGGATCGATCCCTGCTGTGGCGCGTAGAGGCCGAGCAGGAGCTTGATCAGCGTCGTCTTGCCGGAGCCGTTCTCGCCGACGATGAACAGAAGCTCTCCGGCGTGGATGGTGAGATCGACCGGACCGAGGACAAAGGGCTTTACGCCGTCCTTCGCAGGAAAGGCGTAGCTCACGCCGCGCAGTTCGATCGAGCGGATGGCTGTCGAGGCCGAAGCTAAACCTGTCTCCGTAGCCACGGCAATCGGGATATTCGGCTCGTGCTGGTCGAGTTCGGCGGAAAGGGCTGCGATGCGGGCGAAGGAAATCCGCGCCTGATCGAAGACGGGCAGCGCGCTGGCGATCTGCTCCACAGGGCCTTTTACATAAAGGAGCACGATCACCGCGCCGCTGACCACCTCGGCGTCGATCCCGAAACGCGCCCGTCCGGCGATGAGCAGTCCGATGACGATGAATAACACCGCCGATCCTGCCGCATCCGCCAGCCAGAACAGCCGCATGGCCCGGCTCTTGAGCGTGGCGATACGGTCGGCAGCCCCCGAAAGCAGCAGCCCATGCACACGGCCGCGACGGGGCCGGCTGATCTTGAGTTCCTTGGCCCCGTCGGTGATGGCGCGGTATTGCTTGTGCAATTCGTCCTGCGCGAGGCGCACTTCATGATAGCTGCGGATCCAGCCGCGCTGCGAGATCATTCTGACGGCCGCCCCGACCACCAGGGAAACCACGGCCAGCAGGAACACGACCGGCGACAGCGTGAACAGATAGACGAAGCTGCCGATGGTGATGGCGAGCGCGATGGCGTAAGCGGAGAAATTGAAGGTGAAGGCGGAGACGGTGTCGACGTCGCCGGTCAGCACCAACATCAGCCGGTAGGAGCGATGCGCCTCCAGTGCTGCGATGGGCGCGCGCAGGATGCGGGCGGCGATGTCCTTGCGTAAGGCCGCGATGATCTTCTGGCCCACCACGCTGTTGCCGACGCCGGCGATGGCCGTGCCGCCGACGCTCAACACGCACAGCCCGGCGAAGCGCGCCAGCAGGCCCCAGCTTACCCCGCCCGCGTGCAGTCCCTCGTTGATCGTCGCCAGCAACCATGCCGTGGCAAGGCCGCTCACAATACCAACACCGGTCGCAAACAGCACCAATGGCCAGAACGGAAGCAGAAGACGGACCACCTCCCGCAGAAGGCTGCGAACGCCGACCCTGTCATTCAGTCCATTCATGACGTTGTCCTCCACATCTGCCACAGAAGGTACGGAGCACCAATCAAGGTCGCGATCAAGCCGGCCGGCACCTGCCAGGGGAATAGAACGTTCCGGCCGAGCCAGTCAGCCACCACCATGATGAGAGCGCCAAGCATGGCGGCTCCGAATAGCTGCACCATCGGTCGCCGTAGCCCCAACATCCGCGCCATATGCGGAGCCATCAGGCCGACGAAGCTAAGGGGGCCGACGACCAGCGTCGCGGCGGCGGTCGCCAGGGCCGTCAACAGGAGGAGCACCAGCCGGGCGACACCGACATTCATCCCCACGCCTCGCGCGCTGGACGTGCCGAGCGGCAGGATTTCCAGCCAGCGGGCTGCGAATGGCGCGAGCGCCAGCGTGACCACGGCAAGCGCGCAGGCGATACCTGCCTGCGTGGCGGTGACGCCATAGGTCGATCCCGACATCCACGTCAGCAGCATACCGGTTCGGGGATCGCCGCTGGTCAGCGCGATCGAAGAGATCGCCGACATGAACGAGGCCAGCGCGACACCGACCAGCAGAAGACGCTCCGGCGCGAACGACGAGCGTCCGGAAACACCCATCAGCGCGGTGAGCGTCAACGCCGCCCCGGTGCATGCGGCGGGCACCGTCCAGGCGGGGTTGAACCCCGGGATCATCAGCATCGCGAGGATCACCGCCACCGTCGCGCCGGAGGAAATGCCGAGCAGTTCGGGCGACGCCATCGCGTTGCCGGTCATGCGCTGCATCAGGACACCGGCGGCGGCGAGCATCGCGCCGCAGGCGAGCGAGGCGAAGACGCGCGGCGTGCGCCATGGCGAGAGAAGCTCGAATTCCGGCCATGACGTCATATGCCAGCCATCCGGGGTGCGGCCGACGAACAAAGCCACCGCCAACCCGGTCGCAAGCGCCAGCGCAACGCCGATCATCAGACGCCGCAGCGCAGGGCCGGTGCGTCGGGGAGAGATATCCGCCTCGCCGCGCGGGATGGCGACCTGTGTCCTCATGCGGAAGACGAGCCAGATCAGCAGCGGCGCGCCGATGAGGCCGGTTGCGGCTCCGGTGGGAATTTCCTGCGGGATGAAGGTCAGCATCTGCACGACCTGATCCGTCAGCAACAGCAGGGACGCGCCGAGCAGGGGTGCAAGGACAAGACGCTGGCGCAGCGTGCGCGCGCCCAGCGCGCGGGCGAGCGCCGGAGCCGCCAGCCCGATGAAGCCGATGACGCCGACCGCGCTCGTCACGCAGGCGCTGAGACCCACTGCGAGGGCCAGCAGGACAACCCGGATGCGCTGGACCGGAACGCCCAGACTGCGCGCGCCGTCATCCTCCAGCCCCATCAGGTCGAGCGGTCGCACCAGCAGCGCGCAGAGAAGGCCGATCCCTGCCGTCTCGATCAGGAGGTTGCGTGCGGGCTGCCAGCCGTTCTGCGCCAGCGACCCGCTTTGAAAGAGGAAGAGGGAATTGAGATAATCATGGTTGAGCACCACCAGCACTGCACTGGCAGAGCCGGCGGCGAGGCTGACGATCAATCCGGCGACGATGAGAACCGCCGGTGAAAAGGAGCGCGCCGATGCAAGCGCCAGGACGATCATCAGCGCAACGGCACTGCCGGCCAGCGCGACGAAGCCTTGCGCGAAGCCTATGAGACCCGGCATCCACAGAAGCGTCGTGGACAGCGCAAGCTGCGCGCCTGCCGAGACGCCGAGCGTTCCCGGTTCGGCGGGCGGATTGCGCAGAACATGCTGGAAGATCGTCCCGGCCAGCGCCAGCGCCGCACCGGCAATGAGCGCCATCGCGATGCGCGGGAGAAAACTGTGATGGAACAGCAGTTGCGCCGGAACGGAGACGGACGGAGCCAGAACCGCCTTGAGCCAGAGGCTGGATGGCAGAATGCTTCCCGCCTTCATTAGAACGAGAGCCAGAGCCGCAAGCGCTATAATGCCGGTACTGATTGCCCCATAGGTGAGTTGTCCACTCTTGGAGCATTGAAGACTAACCACTGCCATGCACTCTACTCGACGGGTTGAGCGCTACGGCAAGGGTTTCGGCGAATTTAAGCGCGGTTGGTACACCGCCGAAGGGCCAGGCGAAGGGTATCGGCCTTACCCGCCCGCTCTGGACGATGGGCAGGGATTGCCACAAGGTGCTCTCCTGCAGCAATCGTAGCGCGGTTGCCGACCTCGGACCCGTATCGAGATAAAGAAAAGTCGCGTCAGGGTAGTCGGCTAGTATCTCCACCCCCTGCAGGGCGATGCCCCACGGGCTGGCGACAGCGCCTTTCCATGCGTTACCGACGCCGACATGGCGCATCGTGTCCACAAGCAGGTTATTTGTCTCATAGACGGCGAGATGGCGGCCATCCGGTTCCAGCGTGCCGATCAGAACAGCTTCGGCCGCCCGCCGTTCGAGCCTGCGTCGGATCGCATCAAAGTCTGCCTCCGCCTGATCGATATAGGCCACGCTTTGCGCGGGGCGGCTGACAAGGTTGCCGATGTCACGAACAAGGCCAATGGCGTTTTGCAGGATATGGGAAGGCGGATTACGCAGATCGAACACATGCGTCGGCGCGATACGCTGAAAATCGGGTAGAAGGCGGGCCTGCCAGTCCGCGCAAAGGATCAGGTCCGGTTTAAGCCGCTGCAGTTCCTCCAGATTCGGAGCGAAAATCGAACCGATTTTCAGGATGTCGGAAAAACCGTCGGCCGCGCCCCCTTGCATCTGATAGGCATCTCCAGTCGCAACCGGCGGCATTCCGATTGCGACCAAGGTTTCGGCTCGGGCCCATTCAGCCGCAAAAATGCGTGACGGATAGCCCCCGGAAACAGGTTGGGCAAAGGCGCTTTGTCCACTGCCCAAGGCACCAAGCAAAAAACCCGTCAGGCATTGACGTCTGGTGATCGTTGCCAACCCGACGCCTCAGAAGTCGAACGTAGCCGAAACAAGATAAGTGCGCGGAGCGGATCGCGTCAAACCGTAGCTTGAGGATGCCGATGTCCAATAGTTCTTGTTGAAGACATTCTCGACGCTTGCCCTGACCGTTACCGGTTTGCCGTTTGCCCGCTCAAAGGTGTACCGCGCGCCAACATCGAAGCGGGTCCAGTCCGGTATGCTCTGCGTATTGTCGGCGCTGTAATATTGCTTCGAGGTGTAGATCATGCGACCGGTCAGGGTCATACCTTTGAGGAAAGGAGTGTCCCATTCCGCGCCAACATTGAGTTGAACGTCTGGAATGCCGATTGCTTTCTTTCCGTTATTGGTTCCGTTTGCCGTCTTGGTCTGAACCCCATCCATGAAGGTGACGCCACCAAGCAGACGGACAGTATGAGTCAACTCGCCAAAAGCGTTCAGCTCGACGCCACGATTGCGGGTTTGTCCATTGACACCATAAGTGTTTGTGGCGCTATCGAGATAGCCGCTTGGCTGTTCGATCTGAAACACGCTTGCCGTCGTGGTAACGCGCCCCCAGTCGACCTTGACGCCGGCCTCATACTGCTTAGGTTCAGGCGCCAATGATTTGAATTGGCGGGTGTGATTCAGAGGGGCGTATAGGAGCCCGACTGATGAGTAATTTGT
>MKVZ01000015.1 GCA_001898995.1 Rhizobiales bacterium 63-22
TCAGCGACGTCTTGCCATGATCGACGTGGCCGATCGTGCCGATGTTTACGTGGGGCTTCGTACGTTCAAATTTGCTCTTGGCCATCTGAGCTTCTCCGTAAATTTAGCCTGCTCAGGCGTTCTTTAATTGGGAGCGTGATCTATGCGATCACGCAAACTTCTTCTGGATTTCCTGTGCGACGGCAGTCGGAACCGGCTCGTAATGGTCGAACTGCATCGTGTACTGCGCGCGGCCCTGGGACATCGAACGCAGCGAATTCACGTAGCCGAACATGTTGGCCAGCGGAACCATTGCGTTGACGACCGTGGCTATGCCGCGGGCTTCGGTGCCGGAAATCTGACCGCGACGCGAGTTCAGATCGCCGATAACGTCACCGACATAATCTTCCGGCGTCACGACCTCGACCTTCATGATCGGCTCGAGAAGCTGGGCACCGGCCTTCTGCGCGCCTTCGCGGAAAGCGGCGCGGGAGGCAATTTCGAAGGCGAGAACCGACGAGTCGACGTCATGGTAGGCGCCGTCCATCAGCGTGGCCTTCACGCCGAGCATCGGGAAGCCGGCGAGCGGACCCGCGCCCATGACGCTTTCGATGCCCTTCTGGACGCCCGGAATGTATTCCTTCGGCACAGCGCCGCCGACGATCTTCGATTCGAAGATGAAGTCGTCGCCGTCATGCGGCTCGAACACGATCTTGACGCGGGCGAACTGACCCGAACCACCCGACTGCTTCTTGTGGGTGTAGTCGATTTCGGCGGCCTTGGTGATGGTTTCACGGTAGGCAACCTGCGGCGCGCCGATGTTGGCTTCCACCTTGAACTCGCGCTTCATGCGGTCGACGATGATGTCGAGGTGAAGCTCGCCCATGCCGGCGATGATGGTCTGGCCCGACTCTTCGTCCGACTTGACGCGGAAGGACGGATCCTCTGCGGCGAGACGGTTGAGGGCGATACCCATCTTTTCCTGGTCGGCCTTGGTCTTCGGCTCGATCGCGATCTCGATGACCGGATCGGGGAATTCCATGCGCTCCAGGATGACCGGCTTCAGCGGGTCGCACAGCGTGTCGCCCGTGGTGGTCTCCTTGAGACCGGCCAGAGCCACGATGTCGCCGGCGAAGGCTTCTTCGATGTCCTCACGGCTGTTGGAGTGCATCTGCAGCATACGGCCGATGCGCTCGCGCTTGCCCTTGACGGTGTTTTCCAGCGAAACGCCCTTGGTGAGCCTGCCCGAATAGATGCGGCAGAACGTGAGCGAGCCGACGAACGGGTCGTTCATGATCTTGAAGGCCAGCATCGACAGCGGAGCCTCGTCGGAGGATTCGCGGCTGGTTTCGGTCTCGGTCTTCGGGTCGATGCCCTTGATGGCCGGAACTTCGACCGGCGACGGCAGGAAGTCCACCACGCCGTCGAGCAGCGGCTGAACGCCCTTGTTCTTGAAGGCCGAGCCGCAGAACACCGGGTGGAACAGCACTTCACAGGTGCCGCGGCGGATGAGCGCGCGCAGTTCCTCGACGCTCGGCGTCTTGCCTTCCAGATAGGCTTCGGTGGCGGCTTCATCGATCTCGACAGCGGCTTCGATGAGCTGCTCGCGATATTCCTCGGCCTTGTCCTTGAGGTCGGCCGGAATCTCGACGACATCCCAGGCAGCGCCTAGCGTCTCGTCGCGCCAGATCAGCGCCTTCATCTCGACAAGATCGATAACGCCCTTGAACTCGCTCTCGGCACCGACCGGAAGCTGCATGACGACAGCCTTGGCGCCCAGACGGGTCTTGACCATCTCTACCGAGCGATAGAAGTCGGCGCCGATCTTGTCCATCTTGTTGACGAAGATCATGCGCGGGACGTGGTACTTCTCGGCTTGACGCCAGACGGTCTCGGTCTGCGGCTCGACGCCGGCATTGGCGTCGAGAAGCGCGATCGCGCCGTCGAGAACACGCAGCGAACGCTCGACTTCGATGGTGAAGTCGACGTGGCCGGGCGTGTCGATGATGTTGAAGCGGCGCATCTTGTCGTCACGACCCTTCCAGAAGGTCGTGGTCGCGGCGGACGTGATGGTGATGCCGCGCTCCTGCTCCTGCTCCATCCAGTCCATCGTGGCCGCGCCATCGTGAACTTCACCGATCTTGTGAGACTTGCCGGTGTAGTAGAGAATGCGCTCGGTCGTCGTGGTCTTGCCAGCGTCGATGTGCGCCATGATACCGAAATTGCGGTAGTCTTCGATTTTATATTCGCGGGCCATGACAGTCGCTCTTTGAACAGGTTTCGAGGATTACCAGCGGTAATGCGAGAAGGCGCGGTTGGCTTCAGCCATGCGATGCGTGTCTTCACGCTTCTTCACAGCGGAACCGCGATTGTTGGCGGCGTCCAGAAGCTCACCCGACAGACGATCGACCATGGTGGTCTCGTTGCGGCCGCGAGCGGCATTGATCAGCCAGCGGATCGCGAGAGCCTGACGACGCTCGGGACGCACATCGACCGGCACCTGATAGGTGGCGCCGCCGACGCGGCGCGAACGGACTTCGACGTGCGGAGCAACGTTGTCGAGCGCCTGATGGAACAGCGCGACCGGCTCCGACTTCGCCTTGGCTTCGATCGATTCGAGGGCACCGTAAACGATGCTTTCGGCGACCGACTTCTTGCCGTGCAGCATGACGGCATTCATGAACTTCGTGATCACGAGATCGCCGAACTTCGGATCCGGATTGATCTCACGCTTTTCTGCTTTGTGGCGTCTGGACATTTCGTCTCTTCTTTCAATTACATCGGGCCTGCGCCGCTCTCGGCGGCCGGTATCCCCGGAAAATCTTACTTCGGACGCTTGGCGCCGTACTTGGAGCGGCGCTGCTTGCGGTTCTTGACGCCCTGGGTGTCGAGAACGCCGCGGATGATGTGATAACGCACACCCGGCAAGTCCTTCACGCGGCCGCCGCGGATCATGACCACGGAGTGCTCCTGAAGGTTGTGACCTTCGCCCGGAATGTAGCCGATGACTTCGAAGCCATTGGTGAGACGGACCTTGGCGACCTTGCGCAGAGCCGAGTTCGGCTTCTTCGGGGTCGTCGTGTAGACGCGGGTGCAAACGCCGCGCTTCTGCGGATTGGCCTGAAGGGCCGGAACCTTGTTACGCTTCACCGGCGCAGTGCGCGGCTTGCGGATCAGCTGGTTTACGGTAGGCATTCAACCTTCCTCTTTCAAAAATCTCGTATCCACGCCCCGTAAGGGCCGTTTCACCGCCATGCTCATGCACGAAATCCGGAGCCAGCCCTCGTCAACCGGTGGCCACTCCGAACAAAAGCAGAGGAAGCTGACGCTTCATGCGAACGGCAAGTTGCATTTCGATCGTAAAACGAACCCTGTTTGAGGCGAACTTCAGGACGCGGCGTCCCGAACAAGCCAGCCTCACATCGGCTCAGATGGCGTGCTGATACGCCCCAAAGCCTGCTTCGTCAAGGGCGAAGCGCCAAGTTTCTTTGCTGGAAGTCCGCAAAACCGCGATTCCGGAAGCTCCGGACAGCAAGTTGCGCATGATAGCGGACGAATTGGCGATTATTTCACGGCCCGAAGCGCCATTTTCCGCCTCCGCTATGGCGTGACCATGCCGCGCGGGCTATTGAAGCGGGATCGAGTCGAAACGCAACCGGATTTTAAGGGAATCTTCATGTCTTCCACGCCCGCAAACAGCAACGACGATTCGTCCGCCGTCTATCTCATCATCGCCGATGTCTGGAACGAAGGCGCGGAAGACCCGATCGAGGTGCATCTGCTCCTGAAGCTCGAAGGCGACGAGGACATCGTCCAGACCGCGCTCGGCATTCTCGCCGAGGAAGGCTATCACGAGGCCGAGCTGCTGGAAATCGGCACCATCACCGAGGAGCCGGAGGAAGAGCCGCACAAGAGCGCATGGAAGACCGCCCTCACCGGACAGGTCGCCCTGATCGAATTCGACGGCGACGACGGCGATTGATCCTTTACGGAGATGCTCGTGAGGCCGTTCCGGGTGAACGGCTCTCACCCTCCGAAAAGCTGCCGGCACCATAAATGCAAAAAGGCCGCCTCGAAAGGCGGCCTTTTTCTTGTCGTTTCACCGATCTTACTCGGCGGCGTCGTTGGTCATGTCGGCCAGCATCGCATTGGCCTCGGCAGAACCCGAAGACTTGCGGCGCTCGTCGATGATCAGTTCGTCGCGCGCGGTGGCGATGCGGCGGATCTGGTTGGTCATGCCGCCGGTGCCGGCCGGGATCAGGCGGCCCACGATGACGTTTTCCTTCAGGCCCTGCAGCGTGTCCATCTTGCCGGCGACCGCCGCTTCCGTGAGAACGCGGGTGGTCTCCTGGAACGATGCGGCCGAGATGAAGGACGGCGTCTGCAGCGAGGCCTTGGTGATGCCGAGCAGGACCGGATTGCCGGAACCCGGCTTCTTGCCCTCCTCGATCAGGCGCTCGTTGATCTCCTCCAGCTCGATCCGGTCGACATGGTCACCCGGAATATAGCCGGTGTCGCCCGCCTCGGTGATCTCGATCTTTTGCAGCATCTGGCGAACGATCACCTCGATGTGCTTGTCGTTGATCAACACGCCCTGCAAGCGATAGACTTCCTGGATTTCGTTGACGAGATAGGAAGCCAGAGCCTCCACGCCCTTGATCGCCAGAATGTCGTGCGGGGCCGGATTGCCGTCGAGGATATACTCGCCCTTCTCGATGACGTCACCGTCCTGCAGATGGAACGGCTTGCCCTTCGGGATGAGGTATTCGACCGGCTCGACCGTATCGTCGTTCGGCTCGATGATGATGCGGCGCTTGTTCTTGTAGTCGCGGCCGAAGCGGACGGTACCATCGATCTCGGCGATGATGGCGTGGTCCTTCGGACGACGGGCCTCGAACAGTTCCGCAACGCGCGGCAGACCACCGGTGATGTCCTTGGTCTTGGCGCTTTCCATCGGCAGACGGGCGATGACGTCGCCGGCCTTCACATGCGCACCCGGCTCGACCGAAAGGATGGTCTCCACCGAGAGCAGGAAGCGCGCTTCGCCACCCTTGGACAGCTTGGCGATCTTGCCGCTCTTGTCCTTGATGACCATGGCCGGCTTCAGGTCCGAACCGCGCGGAGTCGAACGCCAGTCGATGACCACGCGCTTGGTGATACCGGTGGATTCGTCCGCCGTTTCGGAGACCGACAGGCCGTCGACCAGGTCCTCGAATTCGACGTAGCCTTCCACTTCCGTCATGATCGGACGGGTGTACGGATCCCACTCGGCGATGCGCTGGCCGCGCTTGACCGTGTCGCCCTCGTCCACGAACAGGCGCGAACCGTAGGTGACGCGGTGAACCGCGCGTTCCTTGCCGGCGGAGTCGAGGATCAGTACCGCCATGTTGCGGCCCATCACCACGAGATTGCCGTCGGAGTTGCGCACCACGTTGCGGTTGCGCAGCTTGACCGTGCCTTCATAGGACGCTTCGAGATACGAGCTGTCGACCACCTGCGCCGTGCCGCCGAGGTGGAACGTGCGCATGGTGAGCTGGGTGCCCGGCTCGCCGATCGACTGCGCCGCGATGACGCCGACGGCCTCGCCCTGGTTGACCGGGGTACCACGCGCCAGATCGCGGCCGTAGCACTTGGCGCAGACGCCGTTGCGGGTTTCGCAGGTCAGCGCCGAACGGATGCGGATCGACTGGATGCCGGCCTTTTCGATCAGGTCGACGTCCTTTTCCTCGATCATGCGCCCGGCTTCGACGATCACCTCGCCGCTGACCGGATGCAGGATCGGGTCGAGCGCCGTGCGGCCCAGAACGCGCTGGCCGAGCGAGGCCACGATCTGGCCCGCATCGACGATCGGCTGCATGGTGAGGCCGGTTTCCGCGCCGCAATCGATCTCGGAGATGATGGCGTCCTGCGCCACGTCCACGAGACGGCGGGTGAGGTAGCCCGAGTTCGCCGTCTTCAAGGCGGTGTCGGCCAGACCCTTGCGGGCGCCGTGCGTCGAGTTGAAGTACTCGTTCACGGTCAGGCCTTCCTTGAAGTTCGAGATGATCGGCGTCTCGATGATCTCGCCCGACGGCTTGGCCATAAGGCCGCGCATGCCGCCAAGCTGACGCATCTGGTTCACCGAACCGCGCGCGCCGGAATGCGACATCATGTAGATCGAGTTCATCTGCTTCTGGCGGCCGGTCACCGGATCGAATTCGACGGCCTTGATGCGCGCCATCATTTCCTCGGTGATCTTGTCCGTGGCCTTGCCCCAGGCGTCGACGACCTTGTTGTACTTCTCGCCCTGAGTGATCAGGCCGTCATTGTACTGCTGCTCGTATTCGGTCGTCAGCGCCTCGGTTTCGGCGACGATCTTCGCCTTGGAGTCAGGGATCACCATGTCGTCCTTGCCGAACGAAATGCCGGCGCGGCAGGCATGCGCGAAACCGAGCTGCATGATGCGGTCGCAGAAGATGACCGTCTCTTTCTGACCGCAATGGCGGTAGACGTGGTCGATCATCTTGGAGATGTTCTTCTTGGTCATCTCCTGATTGCAGATGTCGAAGGGCACGTTGGCGTTCTTCGGCAGAAGCTCGCCGATGATCATGCGGCCCGGCGTCGTGTCGTAAATCTTCGACACGGGCTTGCCTTCGGCGTCGACCGTCTTGAAGCGGCCCTTGATCTTGGTGTGCAGCGTGACGACCTTGGTCTCCAGCGCGTGCTGGAGCTCGCCCATATCGGCGAACACCATACCCTCGCCCGGCTCCTTATCCGCCACGATGGACAGATAATAGAGGCCCAGCACCATGTCCTGCGACGGCACGATGATCGGCGCGCCGTTCGCCGGATGCAGGATGTTGTTGGTCGACATCATCAGCACGCGCGCTTCGAGCTGCGCCTCGAGCGACAGCGGCACGTGAACGGCCATCTGGTCGCCGTCGAAGTCGGCGTTGAAGGCCGTGCAGACGAGCGGATGCAACTGAATCGCCTTGCCTTCGATCAGAGTGGGTTCGAAGGCCTGGATGCCCAGACGGTGCAGCGTCGGCGCGCGGTTGAGGAGCACCGGATGCTCGCGGATGACCTCGTCGAGGATATCCCAGACTTCAGGACGCTCCTTCTCGACCAGCTTCTTCGCCTGCTTGACGGTGGACGAATAGCCCTTGGCGTCGAGGCGCGCATAGATGAACGGCTTGAACAGCTCCAGCGCCATCTTCTTCGGCAGGCCGCACTGGTGCAGCTTCAGTTCCGGACCGGTCACGATGACCGAGCGGCCGGAATAGTCGACGCGCTTGCCGAGCAGGTTCTGGCGGAAGCGGCCCTGCTTGCCCTTGAGCATGTCGGAGAGCGACTTCAGCGGACGCTTGTTCGCGCCGGTGATGACGCGGCCGCGGCGACCGTTGTCGAACAGCGCATCGACGGCTTCCTGCAACATGCGCTTTTCGTTGCGGATGATGATGCCGGGCGCGCGCAGCTCGATCAGGCGCTTGAGACGGTTGTTACGGTTGATGACGCGGCGATAGAGATCGTTGAGATCGGACGTCGCGAAGCGGCCGCCGTCCAGCGGCACGAGCGGACGCAGATCGGGCGGGATCACCGGCACGATCTTCATGATCATCCATTCCGGACGGTTTCCCGACTCCAGGAAGTTCTCGACGATCTTGAGGCGCTTCATCAGCTTCTTCTGCTTGAGGTCCGAGGTAGTCTCGGCAAGCTCGACGCGCAGGTTGGCGGCGATGCTCTCAAGCTCCATCGAGGCCAGAAGCTCATAGATGGCTTCCGCGCCGATGAGGGCGGTGAACTGGTCCTCGCCGAACTCGTCCACGGCGATCATATATTCCTCTTCCGACAGGAGCTGATGCTCCTTCAGCGAGGTCAAGCCCGGTTCGGTGACGATGTAGTTCTCGAAATAGAGGACGCGCTCGATATCCTTGAGCGTCATATCAAGAAGCGTGCCGATGCGGCTCGGCAGCGACTTCAGGAACCAGATATGGGCGACCGGGGCCGCGAGCTCGATATGGCCCATGCGCTCGCGGCGCACACGCGACAGCGTGACTTCCACGCCGCACTTCTCGCAGATGATGCCCTTGTACTTCATGCGCTTGTACTTGCCGCACAGGCACTCATAGTCCTTGATCGGGCCGAAGATGCGCGCGCAGAAGAGACCATCGCGTTCGGGCTTGAACGTGCGATAGTTGATGGTCTCGGGCTTCTTGATCTCGCCGTATGACCAGGACAGAATCTTCTCCGGGCTGGCGATCGAGATTCTGATGGAATCGAACGTTTGCGCCGGAGCCTGAGGATTGAAAAGATTCATGACCTCTTGGTTCATGCCGTTCTCCTTGCGGGCGATCCCGCTTTGTGTCGTCGATGACGGGCGAAGGCCCTCGCCATCCAGAAAAGAATTCGCGGACTTTCTCGGCGACTTACTCCCAAACCGGAGCCTGACGCCTTTGGAGGCGCATCCTCGCGGATGCGCCTCTTATTGTCATTCCGCCGCGTCCGGAAGCGCCGGCTGTTCGGCTTCGCGCGTGTCGTCCAGCTCGACATTGAGGCCGAGCGAACGCATTTCCTTGACCAGCACGTTGAAGCTTTCGGGAATGCCCGCTTCGAACGTGTCGTCGCCGCGCACGATGGCCTCGTAGACCTTGGTGCGGCCCGCCACGTCGTCCGACTTGACGGTGAGCATTTCCTGCAGCGTGTAGGCCGCGCCGTAGGCTTCGAGCGCCCAGACCTCCATTTCGCCGAAACGCTGGCCGCCGAACTGGGCCTTGCCGCCCAAGGGCTGCTGCGTGACGAGCGAGTAGGGTCCGATCGAACGCGCATGAATCTTGTCGTCGACCAGGTGGTGGAGCTTCAACATATAGATGTAGCCCATGGTCACCTTGCGGTCGAACGGCTCGCCCGTGCGTCCGTCGTAGAGCGTCGACTGGCCCGAGGTCGCGAGACCCGCGTCTTCCAGCATCGCATTGATGTCGGCCTCGACAGCGCCGTCGAAGACCGGCGTCGCGATCGACACGCCGCGCTTCACCTGATTGGCCAGCATGACGACAGAATCGTCGTCATAGGACCGGATCGGCTCGTTGCGGTCGTTGTCCGGATAGATATGCTCCAGCGTCTCGCGCAGCGGCTCGATGTTCTGCGTCTTGCGATAGACATCGAGAAGCTGGCCGATCTTCTTGCCCATGCCCGCGCAGGCCCAGCCAAGATGGGTTTCCAGAATCTGGCCCACATTCATGCGGCTCGGCACACCCAGAGGGTTGAGCACGATGTCCGCATGGGTTCCGTCTTCGAGGAACGGCATGTCCTCGACCGGCAGGATGCGCGAAACCACACCCTTGTTGCCGTGACGGCCGGCCATCTTGTCGCCCGGCTGGATCTTGCGCTTAACAGCCACGAAGACCTTGACCATCTTCATGACGCCCGGAGGCATCTCGTCGCCGCGCTGCACCTTCTCGACCTTGTCCATGAAGCGCGCTTCGAGCAGCTTCTTGGATTCGTCGTACTGGCCGCGCAGCGCTTCGAGTTCGCCCTGCTGCTTTTCGTCCTCAAGGGCGAACTGCCACCATTGCGAACGTGGATACTCGCCCATCACCTCGCGGCTGACGGCTCCGCCCTTCTTGAAGCCCTTCGGGCCCGCAGCGGCGACCTTGCCGTCCAGCATGTCGGCGAGACGGCCATAGACGTTGCGGTCCAGGATGGCCTGCTCGTCGTCGCGGTCCTTAGCGAGACGCTCGATCTCCTCGCGTTCGATCGCCATGGCGCGTTCGTCCTTCTCGACGCCGTGACGGTTGAACACGCGCACTTCCACGACCGTGCCGTAGGTCCCGGGCGGCATGCGCATGGAGGTGTCGCGCACGTCCGATGCCTTTTCGCCGAAGATGGCGCGCAGAAGCTTCTCTTCCGGCGTCATCGGGCTTTCGCCCTTCGGCGTGATCTTGCCCACCAGAATGTCGCCCGGATGCACTTCGGCGCCGATATACACGATGCCGGCCTCGTCGAGGTTCTTCAGCGCTTCTTCCGAAACGTTCGGAATGTCGCGGGTGATTTCCTCAGGCCCGAGCTTGGTGTCGCGGGCCGCGACTTCGAATTCCTCGATATGGATCGAGGTGAAGACGTCGTCCGACACGATCTTCTCCGAAAGGAGGATCGAGTCTTCGTAGTTGTAGCCGTTCCACGGCATGAAGGCGACGAGCACATTGCGGCCGAGCGCCAGATCGCCGAGATCCGTCGACGGGCCGTCGGCGATGATGTCGCCCTTGCCGATGCGGTCACCGACGCGGACGAGCGGACGCTGGTTGATACAGGTCGACTGGTTCGAGCGCTGGTACTTCTGCAAGCGGTAGATATCGACGCCCGACTTGGAAGGATCGAGTTCTTCCGTGGCGCGGATGACGATACGGGTCGCGTCCACCTGATCGACGATGCCGGCGCGGCGGGCACCAATCGCGGCACCCGAATCGCGAGCCACGATCGGCTCCATGCCGGTGCCGACGAACGGCGCTTCGGCGCGCACCAGAGGTACGGCCTGACGCTGCATGTTGGAACCCATCAGCGCGCGGTTGGCGTCGTCGTTTTCGAGGAACGGGATCAAGGCCGCCGCGACCGAAACGAGCTGCTTCGGCGACACGTCCATCAGATCGACGTTCTCCCGCGGGGCCATCATCACTTCGCCGGCATGACGGCTGATGACGAATTCGTCCGCGAAGCGGCCTTCTGCGTCAAGCTCGACGTTCGCCTGCGCGACCGTGTGCTTGGCTTCCTCCATGGCCGACAGATAGACGACCTCGTTCGTGACCTTGCCGTCCACGATCTTGCGGTACGGGCTTTCGATGAAGCCGTACTTGTTGACGCGGGCGAAGGTGGCGAGCGAGTTGATCAGACCGATATTCGGGCCTTCCGGCGTCTCGATCGGGCAGATGCGGCCGTAATGGGTCGGATGCACGTCGCGGACTTCGAAGCCTGCGCGCTCGCGGGTCAGACCGCCCGGCCCAAGGGCCGACAGGCGGCGCTTGTGGGTGATCTCCGACAGCGGGTTGGTCTGGTCCATGAACTGCGAGAGCTGCGAGGAACCGAAGAACTCGCGCACGGCGGCGGCCGCCGGCTTGGCGTTGATCAGGTCCTGCGGCATGACCGTGTCGATCTCGATCGAGGACATGCGCTCCTTGATCGCGCGCTCCATGCGGAGCAGGCCGACGCGGTACTGGTTCTCCATCAATTCGCCGACCGAACGCACGCGGCGGTTGCCGAGATTGTCGATGTCGTCGATCTCGCCCTTGCCGTCGCGCAGCTCGACCAGCATCTTGACCACGGCCAGAATGTCTTCCTTGCGCAGCACGCGCACGGTGTCCGGGCAGTCGAGGTCGAGACGCATGTTCATCTTGACGCGGCCCACGGCCGAGAGGTCGTAGCGCTCGGCGTCGAAGAACAGCGAGTTGAACATGGCTTCCGCCGAGTCCATCGTGGGCGGCTCGCCCGGACGCATGACGCGGTAGATGTCGAACAGCGCTTCCTGGCGGCTTTCGTTCTTGTCGGCGGCCAGCGTGTTGCGGATATAGGCGCCGACATTGACATGGTCGATGTCGAGCACGTCGATCTCGTCCACACCGGTGTCGGTAAGAACCTTCAGCACCTTCTCGTCGATCTCGTCGCCGGCTTCGAGATAGATCTCGCCGGTGCCGTAGTTGACGATGTCCTCGGCCAGATAGGAGCCGAACAGGTCGTCATCGGTCGCCTTGATCGCCTTGAGGCCCTTTTCGGCAAGCTGCTTGGCCGAACGCGCGGTCAGCTTCTTGCCGGCTTCGAGCACGACTTCGCCGGTATCCGCATCGACCAGATCGGACACGATCTTCATGCCCTTGAAGCGGTCGACGGAATAGGGAATGCGCCAGTTGTCGCCGTCACGCTTGTAGGTGACGGTGTTGTAGAAGGTCGAGAGGATTTCCTCGCCGTCCATGCCGAGCGCCATCAGAAGCGTCGTCGCCGGCAGCTTGCGGCGGCGGTCGATGCGCGCGTAGACGATGTCCTTGGAATCGAACTCGATGTCCAGCCAGGAACCGCGATAGGGAATGACGCGCGCGGCGAACAGCAGCTTGCCCGACGAATGGGTCTTGCCCTTGTCGTGGTCGAAGAACACGCCCGGCGAACGGTGCATCTGCGACACGATCACGCGCTCGGTGCCGTTGACGATGAAGGTGCCGTTGTCGGTCATGAGCGGCATATCGCCCATGTAGACGTCCTGCTCCTTGATGTCCTTGATGGACTTCGCGCCGGTATCCTCGTCGATATCGAACACGATCAGGCGCAGCGTCACTTTCAGGGGCGCGGAATAGGTCAGATCGCGCTGACGGCACTCGTCAACGTCGAATTTCGGCGGATCGAATTCGTAGCGGACGAATTCGAGCATGGACGCGCCGGAGAAATCCGAAATCGGGAATACGGACTTGAATACCGCCTGCAAACCTTCGTCGGGACGCCCGCCGGCAGGTTCCTCAACCATGAGGAACTGGTCGTAGGATGCCTTCTGAACCTCGATGAGGTTCGGCATCTCCGCGACTTCGGGAATCTTGCCGAAAAATTTGCGTACGCGCTTGCGACCATTGAAAGAATGGGTCTGAGCCATCGTCGCTCCTCGTTCTATAGCCTTACGGCTTGCTCACGCCTTGCGGCCTTTACCTGCGCCGCCATTCGGCGGTCCTTATAAGCGCCGGCCGCCGGGACGGACATGCGCCTTATTCCTAACGGGACAAAACCCGTTTCCCGAACGCCCTCTCGGGGCGCTCGGGAAAAGGGTTCCAGTCAACCGATCCGCCCGGGATGGAGAACGGGGCGGAACCGGCGGACGGAAAACCGTCCGCCGGAAAGTCCGAACTTACTTGAGTTCGACCTTGGCGCCAGCGCCTTCGAGCTGGGCCTTGATCTTCTCGGCTTCGTCCTTCGAAGCGCCTTCCTTGACGGCCTTCGGAGCGCCTTCGACCAGATCCTTGGCTTCCTTGAGGCCGAGACCGGTGATGGCGCGCACTTCCTTGATCGCGTTGATCTTGTTGGCGCCGCCATCGACGAGGATCACGTCGAACTCGGTCTTTTCTTCAGCGGCGGCGGCCGGAGCGGCACCACCGGCGGCAGCGACGGCCACCGGAGCGGCGGCGGAGACGCCCCACTTCTCTTCGAGAAGCTTGGACAGCTCGGCGGCTTCCAGAACGGTCAGGGCCGAGAGGTCATCAACGATCTTTGCGAGATCAGCCATTTTTGTACTTCCTGTAGTTAAGGTTTGAACGTTTGACAGCGAGAAACGGCCTTACGCCGCCTCGTTCTTCCGGGCATGCGCGCCGATGACGCGGGCGATCTGGCCCGCCGGAGCGCTGGTGAGCACTGCGAGACGCTGGGCCGGGGTCTGGATCATACCAACCAGCTTTGCGCGCAGTTCGTCGAGCGACGGCAGCGAAGCGAGCGACTTGACGCCATCAGCGTCGAGCGTCGTCGAGCCCATCGCGCCGCCGAGAACAACGAGCTTGTCGTTGGCCTTGGCGAATTCGACGGCTACTTTCGGAGCGGTGACCGGGTCGGTTGCGTAAGCAACGACCGTCTGGCCTGTGAACAGGTCAGCGATACCTTCCGATTCCGTGCCCTGAAGAGCGATTTTGGCAAGGCGGTTTTTCGCGACTTTAACGGCGCCGCCGGCGGCGCGCATCTTCGAGCGAAGATCGCTCATTTGCGCCACGGTGAGACCGGTATAGTGGGCCACGACGACCGAACCGGACTCTTTGAAAGCGCCGTTCAGCCACGCGACGAATTCGCGCTTTTCCGCTTTATCCACTGTCTCTCTCCAGTAAGCAGGGCGAATGCCCTGCCGGGTTGCCTTTGCCGATCCTGCCTCGCGGCCTGATCGACGTTCGAGGATCCTGTCCCCTTCAGCTCCCTCCGCTCGCGCGGGCTTCGCCCAAGGCAACTACGGTTCAAACCTTGCATGCGTTTTCACGCGAAACGAGGTTATTCCACGTCTCATGCAGGCTTTGGGTTTAAGGCCTCCACCGGAATGAAAGCCGCCTGCAATCTCGGACAGGATAACCGGATTTTCATCCGGTTATCCGGGCCTTGCGGCCCGGAATTCTTTGCGATCTGTTTCGCTTTCGCGAAACGGGCCTTGCGGCCCGGAATTCTTGGTTATGTTCCGCTTTCGCGGGACGAATTAGGCGACGGCCTTGACCGTGGCCGGATCGACCTTGACGCCGACGCCCATGGTCGAGGAAATCGACACGCGCTTCAGGTACTCGCCCTTGGAAGCGGCAGGCTTGGCCTTCAGCACGGCATCGGCAAACGCCTTGATGTTCTCTTCGAGCGCCTTGGCGTCGAAGGACACCTTGCCGATACCGGCATGGATGATACCGGCCTTTTCGACGCGGAACTCGACCGCACCGCCCTTGGAGGCAGCGACGGCAGCAGCCACGTCGGTGGTCACGGTGCCGACCTTCGGGTTCGGCATCAGGCCGCGCGGGCCGAGCACCTTGCCCAGACGGCCGACGAGCGGCATCATGTCCGGGGTCGCGATGCAGCGGTCGAACTCGATCTTGCCGCCATTGACGATCTCGACCAGATCTTCCGCGCCGACGATATCGGCGCCGGCCTTCTTGGCTTCCTCGGCCTTGTCGCCGCGGGCGAAGACGGCGACGCGCACGGTGCGGCCGGTGCCGTTCGGCAGGTTGACCACGCCGCGGACCATCTGGTCGGCATGACGCGGATCGACGCCGAGATTCATCGCGATTTCGACGGTCTCGTCGAATTTGGCGACGGCGCGCTCCTTGACGAGGCCGATGGCGGCGGAAAGGTCGTAAATCTTCTTGGGATCGACGCCTTCACGAATCTTTGCAACACGCTTGGAAATCTTCGCCATCGTCTCAGCCCACCACTTCCAGGCCCATCGAACGGGCGGAACCTTCGATCATGCGCATCGCTGCCTCGACGTCAGCGGCGTTCAGATCCTTCATCTTCGCTTCGGCGATCTCGCGCACCTTGTCGCGCTTGATCGAGCCGACGAACGCACCCTTGCCCGGCGTCTTGGAACCGGACTTCAGGTTTGCCGCCTTCTTGAGGAAGTAGGTCACCGGAGGCGTCTTCATCACAAACGTGAAGGACTTGTCCTGATAATAGGTGATCACGACCGGGATCGGCGAACCCTTTTCCATGTCCTGCGAGGCTGCATTGAACGCCTTGCAGAATTCCATGATGTTGATGCCGCGCTGACCCAGCGCCGGACCGATCGGGGGCGACGGATTGGCCGCGCCTGCTGCCACTTGCAGCTTGAGCTGGCCTGCAACTTTCTTAGCCATTGCTTTCTGCCTTTATAACCTGCCGGAAACCCGGCCTTTTCGATGTGATGCCGGAAACCCGGCTTCGAGCGACGCCGGCGGACCGGCGGGCAGTTCGGTGGTACGGTGCTGACGGCCGGCTGAGCCGCCTTCCCTTCCACCTGCTTCATCCGTCCTGTCGCGCCATGCGCGAACCGGATGAAACGCCCTTGCGGGCAAACGGTCAGAGCTTGTCGACCTGACCGTATTCCAGATCCACGGGCGTCGCGCGCCCGAAGATGGAAACCTCGACCTTGAGACGGGCACGTTCCTCGTCCACTTCCTGAACGACGCCGTTGAAGGACGCGAACGGGCCGTCGGAGACGCGGACGTTTTCGCCGATCTCGAAGGACACCGACGTCTTGGGACGCTCGACGCCGTCCTGGACCTGATTGAGAATCTGGTCCACTTCCTTCTGCGACACCGGCACCGGCCTGGAATCTCCAAGGAAACCAGTCACTTTCGGCGTATTCTTGATAAGTGAGAACACCGCGTCGGTCAGGTTCGCCCGCACCAGCACATAGCCGGGAAAGAACTTGCGCTCGGCGTCCACCTTGCGGCCGCGGCGCACCTCGACGATCTTCTCGGTCGGCACCACGATCTGCTCGATCTGCTCCGAAAGACCCTTCTGCCTCGCCTTGGCCTCGATATCCTCGGCCACCTTCTTCTCGAAGTTGGAATATGCGTGAACGATGTACCAGCGCGCCGTCATCCCGAAACTCTCCTCAATTCCGACTTAGCGGACGTGGCCAAGGCCAAGAATGAACTCTACGCCATAGGCCATGATCTGGTCGGCAAGGAAAAAGAATGCGGCAGCCAGAAAAGCCATGATGACCACCATGATCGTGGAAATCACGGTTTCGCGCCGGCTCGGCCAGGTCACCTTCGCCGTTTCGGCACGAACCTGCTGGAAGAAAGTGATCGGATTCGTCTTGGATGCCATCTGCCGCTCTGTCATTGATCGGGCGCGGTTCCCCGGATTGCTGAACGGCATATGGGCCGCAAAGGCGAATCGGAAACCGGAACCGCACTTATACGGCGCGCAAAGCTGAACTTTCAGCCCCACGCACCGCGTGTCTGTTGACCTTACATAGAACCGATTCCTGCGAAAGACAAGACCAAAGGTTAAAGATAACCTCACGGCCCTTGCAAAAACACGATTCCCGCGCCGGCCTTACGGCCCGCGCATCGAAACAAGGCGATCAATGCCACCTTTATCATCATACGGAAAACGGGCGTCCGCAGTCAAGCCGCAAACGCCCGATCCGAACTGGCAGGGGCAGCAGGGTTCGAACCCGCGACCTACGGTTTTGGAGACCGTCGCTCTACCAACTGAGCTATACCCCTAAAGACGCGCACCGCAAAACGGCTCCCGCCCGCATTCTCTAATCCCCGAAAGGATTCGCTTCAAGGACTATTTGAAGCGTTGGGCCGGCGGCAGGCCGCCGGCCTTTTCGATCACTCGATGCCGATTACTCGATGATGGAGGATACGATACCGGCGCCGACGGTGCGGCCACCTTCACGGATGGCGAAGCGCAGCTTCTCTTCCATCGCGATCGGCACG
>MKVZ01000016.1:0-121133 GCA_001898995.1 Rhizobiales bacterium 63-22
CGAACCGTGGACGGCCTTTGGAGCCGGATTGGCAAGCTCATCGATATCTTTCAGCCCGATGAGTGCGCCAATTACTTCACCTCATGTGGCTATGAGCCAGACTGATCGAAAATCGCTCTAAGATCGTTTGCATCTTCCATGGCGTTAGCCATCCGGGATTGAGAACGTGCTATCGACTGCATGGCGTCGGCTTGGCTTTGTGCTGCCATGAACTGCGCACCACGCCGGTTAGCTTCCGACGCCACTTGGGAGTAAACGGCGGCAATTTTGCTGTTAGCCTGTGCACGGCTGATCTTTCCTGCATCAAGGCGTTGCGCGATCTCGATGCGCTTTGCCATGCGATAGCGAACAAGGTCCGCATAGTTGCCCATAACAGGAAGCGCAACTTGATCTGCATCGTTCATGCAGCGTGCTTTGTCCACGGCACGTTTGAAATGATGCGCATCACATTCGGTTGCTTGTTGATTAGCCTGTTTCAAGGTGCCCGACGTTCCTGAACTTGATGTCGTGCATCCTGCAAGCGCGACGATCACGCCAGCCCCGATGATGATGTTGCGCATGTACTTGTCCCCTTTTCCCCATGAGCCGTATCGCAAAATTACATATTATAGTTGATAAACGCTGGCAAGCCGATCTGCGATCCATACAGCATGGATATGCGGAAACTCGTCGGTCAGAACTTCCAGAGGATGCGTAGGGAAAAAGGACTGACGCAGGAGCGCGTTGCCGAACTCACCGGTTTCAGCCAGCAATATATAAGCGATCTCGAACGCGGTCGGCGTAACCCAACCGTCATCACGCTATACGAACTCGCGCAGGCGCTTGGCGTCAGTCATGTCGCACTTGTCGAACCGGAAGGGGATGACACACCGGAGGCAACGCAAGGTGGTTCATCCGCTTGATGCGAACGGCTCTATGACGTGTCCCATCGTCCATGCGCATTGGCTAAATACGACCAAAGGTGTTGCGGGCTTTATAGGATAATATTCTCACCGTAACACCTATGACCAATGTTTTACGGAACGGCATTGTGGGATAGCCAGTCTCAACACAAGCGCACGTGATGCGTATGCAGGCCCCTGTTTGGACTTTGGCGGGGGATCGCCCGGCCCATGTTCGACATGGATGTGTGTTCGATGCCGATAATTATTTCGCAGACAGAGCGCCGAACCTTCCGCACCGCAGACGTTCATAAGTCTCGCATGATGCGTTTTGAAACCAGCCTCGACGTGTCACACCACAGTCACAACGGTTCCCGTGTTTTGTGGTCGCGATCTTGCAACACCTTGGGGATCGGTATATGTTCGATACCGATAAGCGTATGAAACCGCGATGTATTTTAGGGTTCGAATGGTGGGCGTGACAGGGATTGAACCTGTGACCCCTACGATGTCAACGTAGTGCTCTCCCGCTGAGCTACACCATTGCCTACAAAAAAGTCACCGCAAATTCATGCGCTTAACAATGGTGTATATATCCGCTTATCCAAGGTGTTGCAAGATCGCTGTCACAAAATGCACGGGTCGTTGTGACTGTGGTGTGACACGTCGAGGCTGGTTTCAAAACGCATCATGCGAGACTTGTGAACGTCTGCGGTGTGGAAGGTTCAGCACTCTGTCTGCGAAATTATTGTCGGCATCGAACACGCATCCATGTCGAACATGGGCCGGGGCGATCCCCCGCCAAAGTCCAAACAGGGGGCTTGCATATGCATCACGTGCGCTTGTATTGAGACTGGCTATCCCACAATGCCGTTCCGTAAAACATTGGTCATAGGTGTTGCGGTGGGAATATTATCCTATAAAACCCGCAACACCTTTGGTCGTATTTAGCCAATGCGCATGGACGATGGGACACGTCATAGAGCCGTTCGTTTCAAGCGGATGAACCACCTTGCGTTGTCTCCGATGCGTCATCCCCTTCCGGTTCGACAAGTGCAACATGACTGACGCCAAGCGCCTGCGCCAGTTCGTATAGCGTGATGACGGTTGGGTTGCGCCGACCGCGTTCGAGATCGCTTATATATTGCTGGCTGAAACCGGTGAGTTCGGCAACGCGCTCCTGCGTCAGTCCTTTTTCCCTACGCATCCTCTGGAAGTTCTGACCGACGAGTTTCCGCATATCCATGCTGTATGGATCGCAGATCGGCTTGCCAGCGTTTATCAACTATAATATGTAGTTTGACGATAGAGATCATGGGGACAGGGGACATGCGTAACTTCATCATCGCGGCTGGCGTGATCGTCACGCTTGCAGGATGCACGACAGCGGGCTCGGGGATATCGCCGGAAGTTGCACGCGCTCAAAAGCAACAAAGGCAGATGATGGCCGAGTGTGAAACCCGTAGTTTCAAGCGAGCCATGGATAAAACGCGCTGCATGAACAACGCAGATCAAGTCGCGCTTTCTGTTATGGGTACAGATGCGGACCTTATCCGCTATCGCATGGCAAAGCGCATTGAGATCGCGCAACGCCTTGATGCAGGAAAGATCAGCCGTGCGACGGCGAACAGCGAAATTACCGCCGTTTACTCCCAAGTCGCATCAGAAGCCGACCGCCGCCGCTCGCAACGCATGATGGCCGCTGCGCAGTTCATGGCTGCACAGAACCAAGCCGCAGCTATGCAGTCGATAGCAAATTCTCAATCCCGGATGGCTAACGCCATGGAAGATGCAAACGATCTCAACCATCCTTACAGGCAAACCGATCCGTATGAGATCATAAGAAGAACCAACAGCATGTAAGGGTGTGAAGTTCCATATAGCCAGCCAAAAATGATATCTCGGAATAAACCGGCATGCTGAATAGAAGTTTTTTTGATACGTTGCATCTCTGGCCAGTTGTGATGTGGCCAATTGTATTTACGTCTATCTTATATGCACTATTTTCATTCAATACGACATTGATGAAGCAGGGGATAACATACGAAGCATTATATAAGGGCATTGGACAGGTATTTTTAATATTTTATCCAGTTGCGGCAATTTTTGATACGCTTGTCCATTTTTATCTTCTGTATGTTATTGGATGGAGATACCTTGTTTTCATTCCATCAGTCGCGACAGGCTCGTTCATTGCAAGCCTTGTTTTTGGCTTCATGCCCTATGCTCAATACATCATGCCGATCGTGTATACTATCATTGTGCTATCATTTCTTACGCTTATTGGCGCAATAGATATTTCGGAGTTGGCACACTGGAATGTGCACATATATAGATATCTAAAAACAATATAGGGTGCTGTAGTTGGACCAAATCGGCTTGTAGACTTTATACCACCTCGACTTCATACCGGCCTTGGCGTTGTTTTACGATGCACTCAGGCTTTTGCATCTGCTTCCGATCGTATAACGCCTTGATGTGATCAGGATCAGCAAGAGCGACATGCTTCTGCGTACGCCTGCGGCGTGGGTGCGCGCTCATCTAGTCGTCCCAAAATATCCTCGATCATACTACGTTCGCTCATATCATTCTGTTGAAAGTGTAATCATAATCAATGATTATGACGGTTAATGGTTTTGTGTACAAGGTGTTGCATAATTCAAATCCAACAATCCAACCTTTTTACATTATTTTATATACTAATGAATAAAATCAAAGACATAGAGATAGATCGACGTTGCCAATTAAAAAGGTTGGATCGTTGGAGTTTATTTGAGCCCTATTGACATGCCACGGCATATCCTTAATGATGCTCACACGGCAGAGGCTTCCTGTGCTATTCAGGAACCCATCCGATGAAGTGTGACACCTTTGAACCTGCCGCGTCATGGCTTCATCCTTGCAACTTTCGCTGATCACTAGATAGGATCGGCGTGACAAGGATGACTGTGATGCTGTCACATAACCTTTCCATTGCTCAATTTTGTGAGCATTTTGGGCTTAGCCTCTCCACTTACTACCGTCTTAAGCGAAACGGTCTTGGTCCTCGCGAAATTCGCGTTGGTCGTAGGGTCATAATCGCGGCCAAAACCGCAGACGAATGGGCTGAAACCCTCACCGCTCAAGCCAGCTAAAACGAAACCCGCCGCGCACGAACGAGACGGGCTTCAATGTAGCTATTGTATAGTACCAATATTTTGGTTGCTTATCAAGCTCGTATAGGCGCGGCCTCAATATAGGAGGCCATCGTGGCTCTTCAGCTTATTGATGGAAAGAACTGTCTTGAGCAGTTCAACGAAAAGCACTGTGTTGTTCTGTATGGATCACGTTTTGTTGTTACACATGACGAATATGACCCCACTATCAGAAGAACCAGAACAGTATTTATGAGAACAGAGGACTTCAAAAAACTTTATGCACATATTGCTGTTCGGATGGGTAGAGGAAAAGAACCGATCCCCGCTGCGGAGTGGTGGCTTGCACACAAAGAGCGTCGACAGGCAAAAGGCATCGTTTTTGATCCAAGCGACAGCAGTGAGGGATACGTCAACTTGTGGAGAGACTTTTCTGTTAAGCCAGAAAAGAAAGACTGCTCACGCTTTCTCAAACTGATCAAGGAGGTGATCTGTGATGGTGATGAGAAGCGATATGAGTTCTTTGTCGGGTATTTTGCCCATATGGTTCAACGTCCATGGGAGCTACCAGAAACGGCACTTATACTTGTTGGAGAACAAGGAACGGGGAAAAGTTTCGTCATCAGACAGTTTTCGAGACTGATCGCAGAACACGCTACGATGGTTTCACAACGTAAACACTTGGTAGGCGGCTTTAACGCCCATATGGCTCGAACTCTGCTGTTGACCGCTGATGAAGTTTCCATTGCAACGATATTTGCGACCAACGCGATGAAAGCGCCAATAACAGAACCAACTATCATGTTGGAAGCAAAGGGACATGACGCTGTTGCAATAAGAAACTGCATTCGCTTTGTTCTGATCACCAATGATCCGCATGTCGTAATTATGGGATCAAAGGAACGCCGGTTTGCAGTGTATGACGTTAACAACTTGCATCAGCAGGATCATAAGTTCTTTGAAGAAATGACAAACTATATGAACAATGGTGGTTTGGAAGGGTTGATGCACCACCTGATGACGTTCGACCTTTCTCAGTTCAACGTTCGGAAAGTCCCACGCTCAAAGGGTTTTTCGCGACAGGTTGAGCAGTCGTTTGATCATGTTACTCGTTTTTGGTACGAGCGGTTATTGGAAGGAGAGATAAAAACAGGCCAAGGTTGGCCAAAAGACATGGCTAAGGACGAGATAACCGAAGAATATTTACTTTCGTGTAGCATTGCAGGAGTCAATCGGCGTAGTTCCGAAACTGCACTGTTTAGGAGAGTGCGTGAACTTTGCCCTGACATAAAAGAGTATAGACCAGCCGGTAACAAGCCACGCCGCTTTCAATTTCCGGTGTTGCAAGATGCACGCAAGGCCTTCGATAAGTATACGGGAATTGACTGGTCTTGGGACGAGTAGTCGGCTTCTAAAAAGTCGCACCCCGCCGTGATGACTGGCGGGGTGCTTGTACGCTCAGCCGTTCAGTTTCTTCGCCAGTCTGCCCTTGTCGGCGTGCGCATATCGAAGCAGCATCCTTATATCCCTGTGACCGCTGATCGATGCGACTTCCGGCACGGTAAGGCCCTTCTCGAAAAATCTGCTGATCGCCTCATGACGAAGATCATGAAAATGAAGGTCGTCAATCTTGGCGCGCTTGGTCAGCCGAACCCATGCGAGACGGAGAGCAAGCGGCGTTATCGGAAAGATGCGTTCGTTGTTGGCCTTGTCGTGCTTGCTCATCACGGCAATGGTCGTTTCAAGGATCGCGACGGCCAGCGATGACAATGGTATGGTTCTCGAATGACCGTTCTTTGATATTCTGATGATCGCTGTGCAGCGTTCAATGTCCACGTCACGAACACGAAGGGCGAGAATTTCGCTACGCCTCATTGCCGTTTCCAATGCGAAGCGAACCACAGGAAGGATGAACGGGTTTCGCGTCTTTCCCGCTGCTTGCAAAAGCTGATCAAGTTCGCCTTCCCGCAAACGCCGATCACGTCTGTTCGACACAACGGGCTTTGCAATGGACTTGAGCGGATTGACGCGTAATGGGATCGACCACTCTTTAGCTGCAATATCGAAAGCATGTTGAAGGATGCCGAGTTCACGCTTGATCGTGCAGGGCTTCACTGTTCGCAACCGCGTATCTCGATACTCCGTAAATGTCGCGCTATCGATCTGCGCCAATGATCGCTTGCACCACGGCTGACGCAGCATCGCATCTATGATCAAGGTTTCGATCTCGTGACCACGCTTCTTGGTGACGATCTCGTCGCGGTAGCGTTCGAGGATCATGCTGACCGTGGTTTTTGCCAGCACTTTCGGATCAACCGGCAAGCCAACCTGATCGGCTTCAACTTCCGTCTGTCGCGCCCATGTTTTTGCGTCGTCCAGTTTCAGAAACGTTTTCGTAATCGGCTTGCAGCCCTGACGACGAACCTGAACCTGATATTTTCCGTTTCGTTTGCGAATAGTAGCCATGCAAATGCCTCACGCTGTGACCGTGGTGTGACAGCGATAAATTGCAGTGCATTTGAAGGCTGATGTTTCTCTGATAAGTTATTGTTTTATCAGAGGTTCGAATGGTGGGCGTGACAGGGATTGAACCTGTGACCCCTACGATGTCAACGTAGTGCTCTCCCGCTGAGCTACACGCCCATTCGATGGGGCGCATACACCATATCGCGTTGCGCCCGTCAATGCCCTTTTATGAAGTTTTTTCCTCTTTCCGTCGGTGTTTTAGCGGAGGGCTTCATGAGAGGCGGAAAAACCGGCGGCCGCCTCAGGCAGCGATCAGCATCTTCTCGATTTCGTTCACCAGATCGCGCAGGTGGAACGGCTTCGACAGTACCTTCGCGTCGCGCGGCGCATCCGAATCGGGATTGAGCGCTACCGCCGCGAAACCGGTGATGAACATGATCTTGAGATCCGGGTCGATCTCCGTCGCGCGGCGCGCCAGTTCGATCCCGTCCATTTCCGGCATGACGATGTCGGTGAGAAGCAGCGAGAACGGCTCTTCCTGCAAGCGCTCATAGGCGCTCGCGCCGTTGTCGAAATGCGTGACGTGATAACCCGCCTTTTCCAGCGCCTTCACGAGAAAGCGCCGCATGTCGTTGTCGTCTTCAGCAAGAAGGATTCTTTTCATTGGTTCGTCCGAATTTTCCATCGTTCGTTCCGGCTTTCAGGCTTCGGCCTCAAGGCACAATCAACGATTCAATTATCCGCTCCAGAAAACGCTCCTTTGGTAAATATGAAATGAATGATCGCGCAGATGTTAATTGTTATGTCCTGTTTTTGGCAACAAGCTATGTCATGTGGCAGGTTTGACGCAGTTCGAAGCGGTTTTCGGAAGAGGATGCGCGTCAGGAAAAACACCGCATCCGGAAA
Source organism: Rhizobiales bacterium 63-22 (assembly GCA_001898995.1). Taxonomy (GTDB): domain Bacteria; phylum Pseudomonadota; class Alphaproteobacteria; order Rhizobiales; family Rhizobiaceae; genus Brucella. The sequence goes on from MKVZ01000016.1 coordinate 7,388, forward strand.
AGTGCGAAACGGTTTTCCGACAGGATGCGCGTAAAATTAAACGGGTGAGCATATTTCGATCCAATGCAATCAAGCGGACATTTACACGGGCGGGCGGACTGGCGTAACGTGATCGCCCGTTTGGACCGAAGACGGATCGAGAGATGAGTCTGGAGCGTGATTTCAGTCAGATGCCGCCCTTCGAGGTCTGCGCCCCGGCGGAGCAGCGCATTCCCTTTGTCTTCAATTCACCCCATAGCGGACGCTGCTATCCACGTGCCTTTCTCGAAGCGTCGCGGCTCGACGGGGTAAGCATTCGCTATTCCGAGGATTGCTACGTGGACGAATTGTTCGCCGGCGTGGTGGGGCTCGGCGCGCCGATGCTGAAAGCCAATTTCCCGCGCGCCTTCCTCGACGTGAACCGGGAGGCCTATGAACTCGATCCGCGCATGTTCGCGGAGGCTCTGCCGCCCTTCATCAACAGCCAGTCGGCGCGCGTTGCAGGCGGTCTTGGCACCGTGCCGCGCCTGGTCGGGGAGGGGCAGACGATCTATCCGGGCCGCATCCCGCTCAAGGAGGCCTTCTATCGCATCGAGGAGCTTTACAAGCCCTATCACCGGACGCTCGATGCGCTGCTGCATGCCACGCGCGCGCGCTTCGGCTATGCGGTGCTGATCGATTGCCATTCCATGCCGGGGGGGCTGCGCGTCGGCGAGAGCGGTTCCCGCCCCGATTTCATCATCGGCGACCGCTTCGGGCGCTCGTGCTGCGAAAGACTCACCCACGCGGCTATCGCGCTTCTGGAGGAGATGGGCTATACGGTCGCGCACAACAAGCCCTATGCCGGCGGCTTCATCACCGAGCATTACGGGAGGCCCGCCATGGCCTGCCATGCGCTTCAGATCGAGATCAACCGAAGCCTCTACATGAACGAGCAGACGCTGGAGCGGCTGGCCGGTTTCGGAACGCTTTGCGCCGATCTCCACCGCTTCGCGAACGATCTCACATCCCTGCCTGACGATCTGTTCGTCGCACCGCCGCTTGCGGCGGAGTGAGGCGGATAAAAAAACCGCGTCCAAATCGTTCGGACGCGGTGAAAGTCTAGGGAGGAAATGCCCCGAAAGGCATCGACAGGAAAACCCGTCTGTTGTTTAAGCTATGCAGGAACGGCGCTTGCGTCAAGTAAAATAGCACTTTTTTTGAGCCGATTTTTTACTGCTCAATTTGTAGGCGGATTTGATCCGCCTTGCATGTGGAGTGGTCAGTTCGCGGGAACAGGAGAACGGGATTGCTGATAGACAAGGCATTTTTTCTTGAGGTGGCCGCGGCTGCGGCAGCGGAGACCTTGCCGCGTTTTCGGCAGGCAAATGCGGTGGACAACAAATACAGTGTCGGTTTCGATCCCGTGACCGAGGCCGACCGCTCGGCCGAGCGCGCGATCCGGGCCGTCATCGGCCGCAGCTTTCCCGATCACGGCATTCTCGGCGAGGAATACGGACCGGAGAACACCGACCGCAGCCACGTCTGGGTGATCGACCCGATCGACGGCACGCGGGCCTTCATCTCCGGCCTGCCGGTCTGGGGCACCCTGCTGGGCCTGACGGTGGAGGGCGATGCGCGCGCCGGCATGATGTCGCAGCCGTTCACCGGCGAACTGTTCTACAGCACCGGCGAGGGCGCCTGGCTGCTGCATGGCGGCGGGAAGGCGGAGCCGCGCCGGCTTTCCGTGCGCAAGGGTGCGGCGCTCGCCGATGCGACGCTGTTCACCACCACGCCGGCGATGTTCAAGGGGGAGAGCCGCAGGGGCTTCGACCGGCTGGAATCCGCCGTGCGCCTGTCGCGCTATGGCGTCGACTGCTATGCCTTCGCCATGCTGGCGGCCGGTTTCGTCGATATCGTCGTGGAGGCGGGCTTGCAGCCCTATGACATCGTGGCGCTGATCCCGATCATCGAGCAGGCAGGCGGCGTCGTTACCCGGCGCGACGGCGGCCCGGCGGAAACAGCCGGCGATATCGTCGCCGCCGCCTCGCCCGAACTGCACAGGGCGGCGCTGGATCTCCTCAATGGCTGATCGCCGCGTGGCCGATCATGCGCCGGACAGTTCAGGTTCCGTCGCCTTGGATGCCGTCGTGTCGGCTGAACCGGGTATGAAAGCGTCGAAGGCGGCCCAGAACTGCTCGCGGTAGAAATCGGCCTCCTGCAATATCTCGTGGCGTGCGCCGTCGATGGTGACGAGCGAGACATTGCGGGTGCGCGAGGCGAAACGCTCGGTCAAGGTGGTCGAGACGACACGGTCCGCCCCTGCCGCGACGATCAATATCGGAATGACGGGGTTTTCGAGAAAGTCGGGCCGGCTGACCCGGCGCGCGGTATGGAGTGCGCCCCATATCCAGCGCACCGTGGGTCCGCCGAGCGCCAGCGCGCTGTATTTGCGCACCATTTCCATATTGCGCATGTAGCGTGCGGGATCGCTGGTAAGTGAATTGCCGGCAAAGGGCCGCGCGGCGAGGTTCCTGCCGCCGGACGCATAGAGGCGGCCCAGTCCCAGAAGGCGCATGGAGGAGGTGATCCGCCGCGCCGTATCGTCGTTGAACGGCAATCCGCTCAATCCGAGGAAAGGCGCGCACAACACCATGCGGGTGATGCGCGAGGCGAGCCGGTTCAGCGAAGCGAGCGCGACGAGCGCCCCGGACGAATGAGCGAGCATATAAACGGGCGGCGGGCAGTCCGGCAGCACGATTTCGGTGAGAAAGCGGTCGAGATCGTCGCCGTAATCCTCGAAGCGGCGCACATAGCCGCGCAACGGATCGCGCAGGAGGCGGTGCGAGCCGCCCTGCCCGCGCCAGTCGAAGGTGGCGACGGCAAAGCCGCGCATGGCCAGTTCGTCGATCGTCTCGTAATATTTTTCGATGAATTCGTTGCGGCCCTGCAGGAGCACGACCGTGCCGCGCGGCGGGTGGCTGGAAGCCTTCAGAAGGGCATAGCGCAACGGCTTGCCGTTATGCGCCGTGAAATGTCCGGCCTCGATTCGCTCTGGCGCCGGATTCGCATCGGTTTCGAAAAGCAGTGCCGGCATCCGCTGCGAGACCTTTCATGTTGCGGACGGTTGTGTCCGTTCATGAAGATAATGCTTTAAAGGACGGAAAAAAAGGAACCGGAAGCTCGCGGACGAGCTTCCGGCAAAGGATCAGCGGAGGATCGGCCGGGGCAAGGGACGTTACCGCCGGCCTTTCCGTTCCGTGATCATTTCAGACAGGCGACCGTTACCGTATTCTCAATACCGGCCGGGGCGGCGTTCACCGAGGATACGGCCCGAAAAGGCGTCGATCATGACGATGACAGGGCGCCCGTCGGGACGGGTGGCGCGCACGAAGTAATTGCCGTGGTCGCGGCGGATATCGCCGACCAGATAGCCGCGGCTGCGCAGCATGCGGGCGACGTCACGCGGACCCACCGGTCCGCGATGACCCCAGTACGGGCCCGGCCGGGCGGGACCGCCCCAACCGGGCGGCGGCGGCGGAACATCCCGGCGCGGCGGGCGATAGCCGCCGTCGTCGTAATATTGCACCGGCATCAGCAGGCCATTTTCGGCTGCGAGCGCAGGCGCCGCGAAACCGGCTGCGGCGGTGGCAAGTGCGGCAAAAGCAAGAACAGCTTTTTTCATAAACCGTGTTTCCTTCAAATGACCTGTCCGCGACAGGTATGACGGGACATTAGTCCTGGACGGCTGAACGCTTGCCAAAGATGATGTTCATTTCGGGTTCATCGCCCGGCGTAATCCCCTGAATATCCTGTTTTCACGATCAGAAGTTGTTACGCGCGGAGACGCGGCGTGTAGGGGCGGTTCCGTGTTTCAAAGCGCAAAAAAGGCCTTGAAATGGAAAAACACCGTTCCCAGATTCAGTCTGCGGCCGCCCGAAGCGGGGCCGCCGGCACGAGAAATTCGCCAAACAGGGAATTTCGCCGCCAGTCATGCATTTGTCGCTCTGAAGGAGGGCTTAACCATGCGTCACGTTGATTTTTCTCCGCTCTATCGCTCCACCGTCGGCTTCGACCGGCTGTTCACCATGCTCGATTCGCTGGCCTCGCCCGAAGGCGGCCAGTCCTATCCGCCCTATAATATCGAGCGGACCGGCGAGAATACCTACCGCATCACAATGGCGGTGGCGGGCTTCTCGGAAAGCGAACTGGAGATAGAGGCCCATCGTAACCAGCTTACCGTCAAGGGCCAGAAGGCCGACGAAAGCGAGACCGAGACGGGCGAAGTGCTTTATCGCGGCATCGCCTCGCGCGCTTTCGAGCGCCGCTTCCAGCTCGCCGATTTCGTCGAGGTGGCGGGCGCGAGCCTCAAGAACGGCTTGCTGCACATCGATCTCAAGCGCGAAATTCCCGAGCAGATGAAGCCGCGCAAGATCGAGGTCACCAAGGCCGGCGCGGACGAGAGCCAGCAGATCGAGGCCAAAACGGCCCACTGATTGCCCATATAGGCATATGAATGGACGGCGCCCCTTGCGGGCGCCGTTTTCGCATCAGCCGACCAGATCAGCCAATCAGCGCTCCGAATCGATCCACTTCCTCTTCCGTATTGGCGAAGCTGGTGACGAAGCGGGCGAGGATTTCGCCCTCATCGATGCGATGGGCATCCGCGTGCGGCGGGTTCCAGTCGTGGAAAGCCACGCCGGCTTTTTGCAGCCGCTCGCAAGTCGCCTGCGGCATGACGGCGAAGACCTCATTGGCTTCCGGCTGCCATGCCAGTCTTATCTCGCTGGAGGCCTCGATATGGCGGGCCAGCCGGGCGGCGAGCGCGTTGGCGTGGCGGGCGAGGTCGAGCCACAGCCCACCCTCCAGATAAGCGTCGAACTGAGCGGCGATGAACCGCGTCTTGGAGAAGAGCTGCGCGGCGCGCTTGCGGATATAGGGCAGGTCCTTCGCCTGCGCCGGGTCCATGAAGACCAGCGCCTCGGCGCACCAGCAGCCGTTCTTTGTGCCGCCGAAGGAGACGATGTCCACGCCTTGCTTCCACGTCATTTCCGCTGGCGTCAGGCCGAGCGAGACCAGCGCATTGGCGAAGCGCGCGCCGTCCATGTGCAGCGGCAACCTGGCCTCGCGGCAGATGGCGGAGATGGCAGCGATCTGATCGGGCCGGTAGAGCGTGCCGACCTCGGTGGATTGGGTGATGCTGACCGCCATCGGCTGGCCGGCATGGATGAAGCCGGGGCTGAAGCGCTTCAGTTCGCGGGAGAGCAGTGTCGGGTCGATGCGGCCCAGCGCGCCGTCGACCGGATGCAGCCGCGCGCCACCGGTGAAATATTCCGGCGCGCCGCATTCGTCCTCGATCACATGCGCCTCGCGATGCACCAGTGACACGCCGCCCGGCCGGTTGACGCTGGCGAGCGCCAGCGAATTGGCCGCCGTCCCCGTGCCGACGAAGAACACCGCCACCTCGCGCTCGAAGATTTCGTTGAAACGCTGCTCCACGCGCTTGTCGAGCTCGCTCGCGCCATAGGCGGCCGCGAAGCCGCCGGCGTGGCGGGCGAGGCTTTCGGCGATTTTCGGATGGGCCCCGGCCCAGTTGTCGGACGCGAAATGCACGGTCTTCTCCATGAAAGTCTAAAGCATGTCGCGCAAAAGTGTGCAGCGGTTTTGCGATAACGACATGCGCAAAAACAAAGGGTAAAGCGCGCATAGCGATCGACAAGATCGCTATGCGTTTTACGGGAACGGACGCGAACACGCCCGGCAACCGGTCTATAGCGCATTTTTCATGCCGGGGGATATACCGCATCCGGTTTCCGTCCGCGCCGCGTGAGCCGCGCTAAACTGACGCATCGGGGCGTTCGCGCAATTTACGGCATTGTTTTCAGGTCCATGCGACATTTTCTTGCAGGAGAGTGCGCAAAAAATCGCGTTTCCATCTTGTGAGGGAATTTGAATTCTGTCATACCTAATTAGGACAGCAATACTGTCCAATTAGTGCGCTGCGCCACCGGAAAGAGTCCGGCGGCGACCGGCGCTTCGACCATGTCAGGAGGGATTCGGCGCTCTTGCAGCGGTGAATTCCGATTTCGCGCCCCGCGCGGGCCAAACGGAAGGGAATGACGATGACGCATTTGACGCCATCTGTATCGCATGTGGGTTCTCACAACGTACAGAACGGGACGATCAAGGCCGCCGCCCAGATTCCCGCCACGACTCCCGCCGAGCGAACGACGCGAAAAACCAAGGCCGCGCGAGCCGCAGGACTGCCGGCGGCGCAGGGTCTCTACAATCCGCGCAACGAGCATGACGCCTGCGGCGTCGGCTTCATCGCCCATATGAAGGGCGAGAAGTCGCACAGGATCGTCGAGGACGGCCTCAAGATGCTCGAAAACCTCACCCATCGCGGCGCGGTCGGCGCGGACCCGCTGATGGGCGACGGCGCGGGCATGCTGGTGCAGATTCCCGACCGATTCTTCCGCGAGGAAATGGCGCGGCAGGGCGTGGACCTGCCCGAACCCGGCTATTACGGCGTCGGCTATCTGTTCATGCCGCGCGACCCCGCCCTGCGCGCCCATATCGAGGATATCGTCAGGGAAGTGATCGCCGCCGAGGGCCAGCAGTTCATCGGCTTCCGCAAGGTGCCGGTTGACAATTCCTCGCTGTCCAAGGCCCCGGAGATCGCCGCCACCGAGCCTTACCATGTGCAGGTCTTCATCGGCCGCAGCGCATCGCTCGAAACCGACGAGGAGTTCGAGCGCCGCCTGTTCGTGCTGCGCAAGGTCATCTCCAACCGCATCTATCAGGAGACGGACGGCGAGGATAACGGCTTCTACGTCGTGTCCATGTCGGCGCGCACCGTGGTCTACAAGGGCATGTTCCTCGCCTATCAGGTCGGGGCCTATTACGCCGACCTCAAGGACCCGCGCTTCGAAAGCGCGGTGGCGCTGGTGCACCAGCGCTTCTCCACCAACACCTTCCCGTCGTGGAAGCTGGCGCATCCCTACCGCATGGTGGCGCATAACGGCGAGATCAACACGCTGCGCGGCAACGTCAACTGGATGGCGGCGCGGCAGGCCTCGGTCGATTCGGAGCTGTTCGGCAACGACATCTCCAAGCTGTGGCCGATCTCCTACGAAGGCCAGTCCGACACGGCCTGCTTCGACAACGCGCTCGAATTCCTCTATCAGGGCGGCTACAGCCTCGCCCATGCGATGATGATGCTGATCCCGGAAGCCTGGTCCGGCAACAAGCTGATGTCGGACGAGCGCCGCGCCTTCTACGAATATCACGCGGCGCTCATGGAGCCGTGGGACGGCCCCGCCGCCGTGGCCTTCACCGACGGCCGCCAGATCGGCGCGACGCTCGACCGCAACGGCCTGCGTCCCGCGCGCTATATCGTGACCGAGGACGATTTCGTCATCCTCGCCTCGGAAGCGGGCGTGCTGCCGGTCGAGGAAAGCAAGGTCGTCAAGAAGTGGCGTCTCCAGCCGGGCCGCATGCTGCTCATCGACATGGAGGAAGGCCGCATCGTCTCCGACGAGGAGATCAAGTCGCAGATCGCCCAGAAGCACCCCTACAAGAAGTGGCTGTCCAACACGCAGCTCATTCTGGAAGACCTCAATCCGGTCGAGCCGCGCGCGCTGCGCAAGGATGTGAGCCTGCTCGACCGCCAGCAGTCCTTCGGCTACACGCAGGAGGACACCAAGCTCTTGATGTCGCCCATGGCGACCACGGGTCAGGAGGCCATCGGCTCGATGGGCACCGACACGCCGATCTCGGCCATGTCGGACAAGTCGAAGCTGCTCTACACCTATTTCAAGCAGAATTTCGCGCAGGTGACGAACCCGCCCATCGACCCGATCCGCGAGGAGCTGGTGATGAGCCTCGTCTCCTTCATCGGCCCGCGCCCCAACATCTTCGACCTCGTCGGCACCTCGCGCCGCAAGCGGCTGGAAGTGCGCCAGCCGATCCTGACCAATGGCGATCTCGAAAAGATCCGCTCCATCGGCCATACGGAGGACCGCTTCGACACCAAGACGCTCGACATCACCTATGGCTCGGGCGAGGGCGCGGCGGGCATGCACGGGGCCATCGAGCGCCTGTGCGACCGCGCGGAAGCGGCGGTGCATGGCGGCTACAACATCGTCATCCTGTCCGACCGTCAGGTCGGGCCGGACCGCATCCCGATCCCGGCGCTGCTGGCGACGGCCGCCGTGCACCATCACCTGATCCGCAAGGGCCTGCGCACCTCGGTCGGGCTGGTGGTGGAATCGGGCGAGCCGCGCGAAGTGCATCATTTCTGCTGCCTCGCCGGCTACGGCGCGGAGGCGATCAACCCCTATCTCGCCTTCGACACGCTCTTGGACATGCATCGCCGCCGCGAATTCCCGCCGGAGGTGGACGAGGACGAGCTGGTCAAGCGCTATATCAAGTCCATCGGCAAGGGCATCCTCAAGGTCATGTCCAAGATGGGCATCTCGACCTACCAGTCCTATTGCGGCGCGCAGATTTTCGACGCGGTCGGCCTCAAGTCGGATTTCGTCGACAAGTTCTTCTTCGGCACGGCGACCACCATCGAGGGCGTCGGGCTGGACGAGATCGCCGAGGAGACGGTGCGCCGTCACCGCGACGCCTTCGGCAACGATCCGGTGCTTTTGACCTCGCTGGAAGTGGGCGGCGAATACGCCTACCGCATGCGCGGCGAGGCGCATCTGTGGAACCCGGACGCGGTGGCCAAGCTCCAGCACGCGGTGCGCACCTCCAACCCGGACACCTTCACCGAATACACCTCCATGCTCGACTCCCGGTCGGCCGAGGCGAAGACCATTCGCGGGTTGTTCGACATCCGCTTCGCCAAGGCGCGCGGCCTCAAGCCCGTCTCCATCGATCAGGTCGAGCCGGCGTCGGAGATCGTCAAGCGCTTCTCGACCGGGGCCATGTCCTTCGGCTCGATCAGCCGCGAGGCGCATACCACGCTCGCCCGCGCCATGAACGCCATCGGCGGCAAGTCCAACACCGGCGAGGGCGGCGAGGAGCCGGACCGCTTCTACCCGCTGCCGGACGGAACCGCCAACCCGGAGCGTTCGGCCATCAAGCAGGTGGCGTCGGGCCGCTTCGGCGTCACGACGGAATATCTCGTCAACGCCGACATGATCCAGATCAAGGTGGCGCAGGGCGCGAAGCCCGGCGAGGGCGGCCAGTTGCCCGGCCACAAGGTCGACGCGACCATCGCCAAGACCCGGCATTCGACGCCGGGCGTCGGCCTGATCTCGCCGCCGCCGCATCACGACATCTACTCCATCGAGGATCTGGCGCAGCTCATCTACGACCTCAAGAACGTCAATCCGGCCGCCGACATCTCGGTCAAGCTGGTGTCGGAAGTGGGCGTGGGCACGGTCGCGGCGGGCGTCGCCAAGGCGCGCGCCGACCACATCACCGTGTCGGGCTATGACGGCGGCACGGGCGCGTCGCCGCTGACCTCGCTCAAGCACGCCGGCTCCCCGTGGGAGATCGGCCTCGCCGAGACCCACCAGACGCTGGTGCTGAACGGGCTGCGCTCGCGCGTGGCGCTTCAGGTCGACGGCGGCTTGCGCACCGGCCGCGACGTGGTCATCGGCGCGTTGCTCGGCGCGGACGAGTTCGGCTTCTCCACCGCGCCGCTGATCGCGGCCGGCTGCATCATGATGCGCAAGTGCCACCTCAACACCTGCCCGGTGGGCGTGGCGACGCAGGACCCGGTGCTGCGCAAGCGCTTCAAGGGCGCGCCGGAGCACGTCATCAACTTCTTCTTCTATCTGGCGGAGGAGGTGCGAGCGCTCTTGGCCGAGATGGGCTTCACCAAGCTGGAGCAGATCATCGGCGAGACGGAGCTTCTGGAGCGTCAGGCGATGATCGAGCACTGGAAGGCGCGGGGCCTCGATTTCAGCCGCATCTTCCACAAGCCCGAGGCCGAGAAGCACGAGATCCACTGGACCGAGCGCCAGCATCACCCGATCGACGACATTCTCGACCGCAAGCTGATCGAGCTGGCGAAGCCGGCGCTGGAAGACCGCCAGCCGGTCAAGATCGACATCGACATCAAGAACGTCGACCGCTCCGCCGGCGCGATGCTGTCGGGCGAGGTGGCCAAGCGCTTCCGCCACAAGGGCCTGCCGGACGACACCATCGCCGTGACGCTCCGCGGCACGGCCGGCCAGTCTTTCGGCGCGTTCCTGGCGCGCGGCGTGTCCTTTGAACTGATCGGCGACGGCAACGACTATGTCGGCAAGGGCCTGTCGGGCGGCCGCATCGTGGTGCGCCCGCCGGAGGACACCCGCATCGTCGCCGAGGACTCCATCATCGTCGGCAACACCGTGCTCTACGGCGCGCTGGAAGGCGAGTGCTATTTCCGGGGCGTTGCGGGCGAGCGTTTCGCCGTGCGCAATTCCGGCGCGGTCACGGTGGTCGAGGGCGTGGGCGACCACGGCTGCGAATACATGACGGGCGGCGTTGTCGTGGTCATCGGCCAGACCGGGCGCAACTTCGCGGCCGGCATGTCGGGCGGCGTCGCCTATGTGCTGGACGAGGAAGGCGATTTCGCCCATCGCTGCAACATGGCGATGGTCGAGCTGGAGCCGGTGCCGGAAGAGGACGACATCCTCGAAAAGCTGCACCATCACGGCGGCGACCTCATGCACAAGGGGCGCGTCGACGTTTCGGCCAACATGACCCGGCACGACGAGGAGCGTCTGGCGCAGCTCATCGCCAACCATCTGCACTATACCGGCTCGGCGCGGGCCAAGGACATTCTCGACAATTGGGAGAGCTATCGCCCCAAATTCGTGAAGGTCATGCCCGTCGAATATCGCCGCGCTTTGGAAGAGATGGAGCGCATGCAGATCGGCGTCGCGGCTGAATAGGGACCGCACCCGGCCTTCGGGCCGGGCGTCCTCCGCCTTTTGGAAAAACCTGTCCCGACCGTCTGCGCGAGGCGCGGCGGCGGGGCGCTTCCGGCGAAGCGGGCCACAGGCTGGCCGCAGCCGAGAGGAGTATGAGAATGGGTAAGGTAACTGGTTTTCTGGAAATCGACCGGCAGGTGGCGAAGTACCAGCCGGCGTCGGACCGCATCCGGCATTTCCGCGAATTCACCCTGCCGATGACGGACGGCGAGATCCAGAAGCAGGCGGCGCGCTGCATGGATTGCGGCATTCCGTTCTGCCACGGCCCGACCGGCTGTCCGGTCCACAACCAGATCCCCGACTGGAACGATCTGGTCTATAACGACAATTGGGATCAGGCGATCCGCAACCTGCACCTGACCAACAATTTCCCGGAATTCACCGGCCGCATCTGTCCCGCCCCGTGCGAGGAGGCCTGCACGCTCAACCTCGAGGACATGCCGGTCGCCATCAAGACGGTCGAGCAGGCGCTGGGCGACAAGGCCTATGAGCTGGGCTATGTCGTGCCGCAGCCCGCCGCCAACAAGACCGGCAAGTCGGTGGCGATCATCGGCTCCGGCCCGGCCGGCCTCGCCGCCGCCCAGCAGCTCGCCCGCGCCGGCCACATGGTCGACGTCTACGAGCGCGAGAGCCGCCCCGGCGGGTTGCTGCGCTACGGCATCCCCGATTTCAAGATGGAGAAGCACCTGATCGATCGCCGCGTGGCGCAGATGGAGGGCGAGGGCGTGCGCTTCCTCTGCGGCGTCAATATCGGCGTCGACAAGCCGCTGCGCGGGCTGCTCGACACCTATGACGCGGTGCTTTATTGCGGCGGCTCCGAGACCCCGCGCCCGGCCGGCATTCCCGGCACGGAGCTGGAAGGCGTCCACGACGCCATGCCCTATCTGGTGCAGCAGAACCGCCGCGTCGGCCGCGAGAACATCGAATCCGTGGCCTGGGCCTCGGCCCCGATCCTGGCCGGCGGCAAGCATATCGTGGTGGTCGGCGGCGGCGACACGGCGTCCGACTGCGTCGGCACGGCGTTCCGTCAGGGCGCGGTCAACGTGACCCAGCTCGACATCCGCCCGCAGCCGCCGGAAAAGGAGGACAAGCTCAGCGTCTGGCCCTATTGGGCGACCAAGATGCGCACCTCCTCCAGCCAGGCCGAGGGCGCGTCGCGCGAGTTCCAGGTGGCGACGCTCGAATTCGTCGGCGAGGACGGCGTGCTCACCCATGTGAAATGCTGCCAGGTCGACGAGAGGCGCAAGCCGATCCCCGGCTCGGAATTCTTCATCAAGGCCGACTTGGCCTTCATCGCTATCGGTTTCGCGGGGCCAGCGGAGAACAGCGTGGTGAAGGAGCTGGGCGAAAAGCTCGACATCGCCACCGACCGGCGCGGCTCGAAATCGGTCAAGGCCAACGACCGCGACTACCGCACCAATGTCGAAAAGCTCTACGCCGCCGGCGACATCCGCCGCGGCCAGTCGCTGGTGGTCTGGGCGATCCGCGAGGGCCGTCAGGCGGCCCACGCCATCGACGCCGATCTGATGGGGAGCTCGGTTCTGCCGCGCTGATACAGCCTTGGAGCATTTCCAGCAAAACTGCGTAGCAGTTTCGCGTCAGGACAATGCGTAAAAACAAATAGATAGAGCGGTTCCACGATTCCGTTTAAACAGGAACCGCTCTATTCCCTCGCGTCGTCGTGGCGCGGCCACGAAAAATCATCGGCACGGCCGGGGGCGGGCTTGTCGTTGCGGTTCCCTTGCGGCGATGGCCGCGCGTAGGGCGCATTGCCGCCCAGAAGCACGCCGCTCTCGTCCCTGCCGAGGTCGCGCAGGCTGACCGGCGCGACGCGGTCCACTGGCTTCGAGAGATCGGGCTTGCCTGCCGCCGCCGGGGGCGCGTTCTCCGGTTTGCCGCCGAGCAGCGCGCGCAGCGGCTTTTCGGCATAGAAGGCCAGCTTGCGCTTGCCGGCCGAGGTGATGTTGATCCCGTCATTGCCGCGCAGCCGTGCGGTCTGGCCGTTGATGTCGAAGCCGGTCTGGGTGAAATTGCCGTCCTCGTCCACGAAGCCGTCCCACACATCGGCGAACTTCCCGCCCGCCTTTTCGACCGCGGCGCGGTCGAGCGCGTTGATGGCGAGCATGTCCTGCGACATGCCTTTCGGGCGGAAGGGCGGTTCGCCGATCCAGATCAGCGGATAGTGCCGCTCGTCGATTGCCTTGAGAAAACGCGCCACGCGCTTTTCGTATTCGGCAGTCCATTCCGGCGAACGCAGATCGAGGCTGTCGTCTTTCAGCGTTATCGCCTGCCGGTCGTTCGCGCCTAGCATCACCACAACGACGGCGGGCTTTTCGGCATCGAGTATCTTGCCGATGACAGCGGGCCAGTCGTAATGGTCGTCGCGCACGAAGCCGGACGAACCGCTGATGCTTCTTGCCACCGTCACGTCGGGGTCGGCGGCAAAGGTGGCCTCCAGCCCGTCGGCCAGTCCGTCCGCGATGAAGTCGCCGATCACCAATATCTTTCTGGCGTCGGGGTTTTTCTCCACCGCTTCGGCTTGCGGCCCCGCGGTGGCGGGCAATGCGGGACGCGGAGTCCGCAGGGTGGCCTTCGGCGGACGCTTCGGCCGGACCGGCTGCCGGCGCGGCCGTGGGGCTTCCGGACGGTAATAATCGTCGGGATATTGCGGCTGCACCTGACGCGGGCCGAAAAGCATATCGAAAATGGTGCGGTGACGCTGCTGTGCCGTGGCATCCACCATGCCCGGCAACAAAAGCGCCACAGCCGCCAGCAGAACGCCGGCGGCCTTCAGCATGGCCTTTATGCGGCTAGGCAAGGGCCTGAACTTATATAGGCATTCCTGACGCAAAACGGCTCCATTTTTGCTGGAAATGCTCTAGTGGAACGAATTTGACATTTGCTCCCGCGCCTGTATCGAACGGATGCGAATGTCGGAATCAGACCACTAGCGTCGGCGCAGGACGGCGAGGACTTCCTTGCTGGGATGCCCGTCCGGTTCCAGCCCGTTGCGCTGCTGGAAGGCGGTGATGGCCGCACGGGAGGTATCGCCGATCTTGCCGTCTATATTGCCGTCATAATAGCCGAGCGCCTTGAGATGGCTCTGCAATTCCTGCCGTTCGCTCATGGTGATCGGCGTATAGGGACGGTTCCAGTCGCGCCGCAGGCCCGGATAGCCGCTGATACGGTCCGCGAGCAAGGCCACCGAGAACGCATATTTGTCGGCATTGTTGTAGCGCTTGAGGACGAAAAAATTCTTGCCCATCAGGAAGGCCGGCCCCTTGCGGCCGTCCGGCACCTTGAGCACCACCCTTTCGTTCGGGTCGGGGAAGGGACGGCCATTGGCGCGCACGACACCGAGACGCTGCCATTCCGCCGCCGTGTGCGTGCCGGAGGGGAATTTGCCGCCTGCCGGCAGTATAACCTCATAACCCCATGTGCGCCCCGGCTGCCAGCCGTTGCGATGCAGCAGGTTTGCGGCGGTGCCGAGCGCGTCGGGAACCGAATTCCATATGTCGCGCCTGCCGGTGCCTTCCACGTCCACGGCATAGATCTGATAGCTGGTGGGAATGAACTGCGTATGGCCGAGCGCGCCGGCCCACGAGCCGGTGAGATGGCTCCGGTCGATATCGCCGGTCTGGAGAATCTTCATGGCGGCGATGAGCTGGGTACGGCCATATTTGGCGCGCTTCGGATCGGCGTAGGCGAGTGTCGCCAGCGAACGCACAGCGTCGCGCATAATATCGGGGCGCTTGAGCGCCTCGCCGTAATTGGTTTCCATCGACCAGATGGCGAGCAGTACGTTGCGGTCCACGCCGAAGCGCTGTTCGATGCGCTGCAGCCACGGTTTCCACTTGCGCGCCATGGCCTGCCCGGTGGCAACGGAATTCTCGTTGACCCGGTTGTCGATATAGCTCCAGATCGGCTCGTTGAATTCCGGCTGATAGCGTGCCTTTTGCAGGACGACCGGATCGGGTGCATCCACGCCGCGGAATGCGCGGTCGAAGGTGGAGGGCGTCACGCCGTTACTGATCGCGACGGGACGGAAACTCGCCACCCATTGGCGAAATCTGGCGTCGGCCAACGCGCTGCCCGTCGACAGGCCGACGGCGAAAACGGCCACTGCCAGCATGGCGGCCGCTCTGGTCTTCTGTTTCCGTGTGAATGGAAATCGCAGCATTCGCGTGCTTCCTTCAGGCTTCCTTTCGTGTCGGGTTCCTTCCGGCCTGCTGTATCGTAATCGATGTTATCGCGAATGCAGCCTGAAATCGACCCTGTCGAACGGTAAGATTAAGCACTCGAGGTTATAGAATAGTTTACCATGGTGTCGAAACGAGCAGGTCAGGCACAAATTGCGCATCAAGCCAGATTAAGGCAAGTTCATGCAATGTGATGGGCGCAACCGGCGGTTTTGCGGTTCCTTAATCAAAATGCCTTAATTGAACGTCAGATGTTCCAATGCGCTGTTCCTGAAACAGCTTTGATAAAAATCGAGGAGAGGAATGAGTTCGATCCGTAAAATCCGCAAGGCCGTCTTCCCCGTCGCGGGGCTTGGCACCCGCTTCCTTCCCGCCACCAAGTCCATCCCCAAGGAAATGCTGACCGTGGTGGACAAGCCGGTCATCCAGTATGTCGTCGACGAGGCGCGCGAGGCGGGGATCGAGAACCTGATTTTCGTCACAGGCCGCAACAAGTCGGTCATCGAGGACTATTTCGACGCGCAGGTCGAGCTTTATTCCACGCTCGCCGAGCGCGGCAAGATGGCCGAACTGGAGCATTTGCAGGATTTGCAGCCGCAGCCGGGCACGACCAGCTTCACCCGCCAGCAGGTTCCGCTCGGTCTCGGCCATGCGGTATGGTGCGCGCGCGAACTGGTGGGCGACGAGCCTTTCGCGCTGCTTCTGCCCGACATGGTCATGCAGTCGAAAAAGGGCTGCCTCGCCGAGATGGTCGCGCTCTACGAGCAGACCGGCGGCAACGTGATCGCCGTGCAGGAATGCGACCCGGCGGAAGCGCATAAATACGGCATCGTCGGCAAGGGCCAGGCGGTCGGTTCCGGCTTCGAGATCACGCAGATGGTGGAAAAGCCCGCCAAGGGCACCGCGCCGTCCAATCTCTACATCAATGGCCGTTACATATTGCAGCCGGAAATCTTCGAACTGCTGAGCAAGCAGGAAAAGGGCGCAGGCAACGAAATCCAGTTGACCGACGCCATGCTGAAACTGGCGGCGGCGCAGAAATTCTACGGCTTCAACTATCAGGGTCTGACCTTCGACTGCGGTTCCAAGGCCGGCTTCATCGAGGCCAATGTCGCCTTCGCCCTGTGGCGCAGCGATATCCGATCCTCGGTCGAGGGATCGATCGGCGATCTGCTCAGGACCGTCAAGCCGGCATAAACCGGCTTGTGGGCGCAGCCGGATTTCCAACCCCGCTTCGGAAACGAGGCGGGGTTTTTATCGCGAGCCGGTTACCGCTGTATCTTCAGGCCGACATAGATGCTGTTGGCGGTATATTCGCGGCTCGACACTTTGCTGGTCAGGAATTCGTGGCGCAGGCGCGTGTCGAGCCCCACATAGCGGCTGAACCAGTAGGTCGCGCCGAGCTGTGCACCGATCGTATAGTCCGTGCCGGTGCCGTCATTGTTCTGGCGGATGACGGTATCCACCTGTCCGTTCACGCTGAGGTCGGACCGTATCTGATGGACGATGCCGAGGCTCGCAATCTGCATCAGCGAGGCATTGATGCCGGGCGTGGTTGAGGGATCCACCAGCGTCTGGGCATAGAGTTTTACATCCGTGCCGCGCAGGGGCGACCAGTCGAGCGAGGCGCTGACGGAGGGTCCGCTCACGCTGTCGAGGCGATGATCGTCGCTGTTGACCCGCATGTAGCCGGCGGAAAATTCGCCCTTCAGCTTCTCGCTCATATCCACCATCACGCCGGCACGCAGGGCATATTGGTCGCCGCTGCGCTGATAGCCATTGCTGTCGAACCGGTCATCGAACATGCGCCGGCCGATTTCCGCTTCCACGAAAGGCTTCAAAGCCGGCGATATGGTGAAGCCGCCGCGCAGCTTCAGGTTGGCATAGGTGTTGTCGCGGCCCTTTTGGCTCACCGTGCCGCCCGAATCGAGTTTGGCGTCTCCATAGAGGTCATGTTCGAGGCCGCCGGTGATACTGCCGAAGAAAAGCCCCAGATCGCGTTCCACACCGAGGCTGCCGCTGAAATGATGCACCAGCGGCTGTTTCAGCGCACCGACGACACCGTTGGGGCTGGAGGCGTCCTCGCGCTGCAACTGGTAGCCGGCTTCGGCATTGACGGTGGTCTGGTCGGCGAGATCGAGGCGCAGCTTGCCGTCGATGTTGACCTGCGGCTGGGAAACACTCTGGCCGGCGATGGACTTGCTCATCGTGCCGCTGGCGTTGAGCGTCGCCTGATGCCGCCCCCAGTCGGACTGGGCATTGAGCTGCAGTGTGGTCTCGGAGAGCGTGGCGCTGGAACCGGTCGAACTGTTGTTTCCGTTGGAGGTTACGCGCAGGCCCTGCTCCAGCGACGGACGTAGGATGAAGGAGCCGGCGCGGATGCCGACCGGCGCGAAGGGATCGGCATCGGGCGTGACGGCGCGGCCCTGTTCGGGCAGTTGCCGCAGGTTTTCGCGCTGCACGCGGCCTGTATCGCCGCTATCGTCAGAGGTAATCGTGCCGACCCGCATGTTGTCGAGAGTGAGTACGCGCGGCCCGGTGCCCGCGGGGGCGGGGCTGTTCGAGGTAGCGGTCTTAGCTCCGGTGGCTGCTGCATCCGTTCCGCCAGCGGCCGGGTTCGCAGCTGTGTCGGGGTTCGTCGCGCCAGGATTCGGCGTGCGAAGATTTGGGGTGAACGCACCGCCGTCCGAATCATCCGCCGTGCCGCCCTGATCCTCCGTGCTGCCCTGTGCGGAACTGTCCGGCATGGCATTTTCCTGTCCGGCATTGCCCTGTCCAAAGCCATCCTGCCCGGAACTGTCCTGCCCTGAACTGTCCTGGCCGAGGGCGGGCGTCGTGGTGATAGTGGTCTGCGCGGCCGGCTTCTTGAGCAGGGGATCGTCCAGTATGCTGCTGCGCAGGCCTGTATCCTGCGCATATGCGGCAGGAACACCCGCCAACGCCACGCCCGCCAGCAGCAGGCATTGCAGCCCGCGGCCAAGAGACGTGAAAGCGCCGGACGGGGCGTGGGCTGAGGGCATGGACAGGGTGAACCGTTCGATTGTAATATGGTGGATGAACGGTAAAAACATATGGTTAATTTTTAGTTGCGAAGGCCGCTGCGGCCGCCCCTTTTACGCGCGGGACGGGGTGCCTATCTGCTTGTTTTCGCGCCATTCGCGGCCGTAACCGGGGCAACAAAAGCTTGGACAAGCCTGTTCAAAAAAGTTAACCCTTGCGCCCATGGAAAAGCTTGACCAAACCCCCATGCCGATCGATGCGAAAGCAGTGGTCGCTTCGGCGCTGCGCACTGTCAGAACCGAGAATGAAGGGCTCGCCGCCCTTGAAGCGGCGCTGAACGATGGCCTCGACGCCGCCTTCACGGAGGCAGTCCACCGCATCGCCTCCGCGAAAGGGCGGCTCGTCGTTACCGGCGTGGGCAAGAGCGGGCATATCGGCACCAAGCTCGCGGCGACTTTCGCCTCGACCGGCACGGCCTCGTTCTTCGTCCATTCGGCGGAAGCCAATCACGGCGATCTCGGCATGATCGGCCATGACGATGTGATTCTCGCGATTTCCTGGTCCGGCGAGACGGCGGAACTGAAGGGGATCGTCAATTATTCGCGGCGTTTCCGCATCCCGTTGATCGCGGTCACGTCACGCCGCGAATCGGCGCTCGGCCGCGCCGCCGATGTGGTGCTGCTGCTGCCGAAGACGGCCGAAGCTTGTCCGCATGGTCTTGCGCCCACCACGTCGACCATGATGCAGCTTGCCGTCGGCGACGCGCTGGCCATCGCTCTGCTGGAGGTGCGGGGCTTTACGCCCGGCGACTTCAAGACCTTCCATCCCGGCGGTTCATTGGGGGCGAGCCTCACCCATATCCGCGATATCATGCACCGCGGCGAGCGCCTGCCGCTGGTGGTGAGCGGCACGTCCCTGTCCGATGCCATGAAGGTGCTGGCGCAGAAGAGCTTCGGCTGCGTGGTGGTGGTGGACAGCGCTGGCCTGCTGGCGGGCATCGTTACTGACGGCGATATTTCCCGCAATCTGCACCGCGATTTGATGCAGCTTGCGGTGGACGACATCATGACGCGCAAGCCCAAGACCGTGGATCAGGACATGCTTGCCACCGCCGCGCTCAGCGCTATCAATGAAAACCATATCGGCGCGCTGATCGTGGTCGAGAACGGCCGCCCCATCGGGCTGGTGCATTTCCACGATCTGCTGCGGATCGGGGCGGCTTAGGGCCGGGAGCAGGGGAGTATGTATTGGCTGCGGGCGGCCCGACCGGCCGTTTCGCCCTACTGCCCGACCTCGATCTCCAGCGTCACCGGATCGAAGGCTACGACGCGCACTTCCGTGCCAGCGGGCAGGTCCGGGCCCTTCACGCGCCATGTCGTGTCGTTGATGCGGATGCGGCCGTGGCCATTCACGATGGCTTCGGTCAGCGTCGCGCGCTGGCCGACGAGCTGTTCGCCGCGCCGGTTGAGCAGCGGCTCGTCCTGTCGCGCGGTCGTGCCGAAGACGCGGCGTCCGACCAGCACGAAGATGACGGCGAGGACCAGAAAAACGATGGTCTGTACCTGCCAGCCGAAGCCCGCGCCGGACCCGAACAGGAAGGCCGTGCCGCCCGTTACCAGCGCCGCCAGGCCGATCCAGACGAAGAAGAAGCCGGGGGCGAGGATTTCCAGAATGAGCAGGACGAGCCCCAGAACCAGCCAGTTCCAGATTCCAAGTTCGGCGAGATAGCCGGCGATCATGGCACGTCAGCCGCGGCTGACGGGCGGCACGCCGCGCGGGCGGGCGCCAGCCGGCGATTGCGGCGCGGGATCGGACGGGCTGTCGCCGAACACCTCGCGCGCGATCGCGCCGATACCGCTCAGCGATCCGATGAGCGAACTTGCCTCGAGCGGCATCAGCACGATCTTCTGGTTCTTGGCGCTCGCTATATTGCCGAGCGCCTCGGTATATTTCTGCGCCACGAAATAGTTGAGCGCCTGCACATTGCCGCTCGCGACGGCATCCGAAACCAGTGTGGTGGCCTTGGCTTCCGCCGCTGCGAGGCGCTCGCGGGCCTCAGCTTCGCGCTTGGCGGCTTCGAGCTTGCCTTCCGCTTCGAGAATCTGCGACTGTTTCTGGCCTTCCGCGCGCAGAATCTGGGCATTGCGGTCGCCTTCGGCTTCGAGAATCTGGGCGCGCTTGTCGCGCTCGGCCTTCATCTGCCGGGCCATGGAGGCCACGATGTCCTCGGGCGGATTGATATCCTTGATCTCCACGCGCGTCATCTTGATGCCCCATGGGTGCGCGGCCTCGTCCACCACGCGCAGCAGGCGGTCATTGATGGCGTCGCGGTTGGAGAGCAGTTCGTCGAGGTCCATCGAACCCATGACGGTGCGGATATTGGTCATGGTGAGATTGAGGATCGCATATTGCAGGTTGGCGACCTGATAGGCGGCCTGCGCGGCGTTCAACACCTGATAGAAGGCGACGCCGTCGACGCCGACAATGGCGTTGTCGCGGGTAATCACCTCCTGCGTCGGCACGTCCAGCACCTGTTCCATCATGTTGAGCCGCGCGCCGATGCGGTCGAAGAAGGGCACGATCAGGCTGAGGCCCGGCATGAGCGTGCGCGTATAGCGGCCGAAACGCTCCACCGTATAGTTATAGCCCTGCGGCACGGTCTTGATGCCGGCGAAGATTGCCACCAGAACCAGCGCGGCCAGAATAAGCAGGGTGATGTCGAAGCCGGTCATTGTTTCTCCTTGCATCGTCAGTGCAATAGGGCAGCAGTGCGTAACTCTAGCACATATGGGACGCACCGCCCCGAAATTACAACCAGCCCATCAGTTCGCGCCGCACCAGCATTTCGATGACGCGCATGCCGTCCTCGCTGTCGTTGAGGCAGGGGATATGGCTGAAATTCTTGCCGCCGGCTTCGTGGAAGGCGTGAGCGGCTTCGTTGCCGATCTCATCCACGGTCTCCAGACAGTCCGACACGAAGCCGGGATTGAGCACGGCCAGCGACTTGACGCCCTCCTTGGCAAGGCTTTCCACGGTTTCGTCCGTATAGGGTTGCAGCCATTCCTCCGGGCCGAAGCGCGACTGGAAGGTGGTGCGGAAGCGTTTTTCGTCGAGGCCGAGCCGCGCGCGCAACAGGCGCGAGGTTTCAAGGCATTGCTCCGGGTAGGGGTCTCCCTTGACGGCATAGCTTTTCGGAATGCCGTGATAGGAGGCGAGGATCACTTCCGGCTCGAAATCCAGCGTCGCCAGATGCTTCTCGATGGAACTTGCCAGCGCCTCGATATAGACCGGCTCGCTCTCATAGGACGGTACGATGCGCACCGCCGGCATGAAGCGCTGCTCCATCAACACCTCGAAGAACTTGTCGTTCACGGTGGCGGTGGTGGTGGCCGAATATTGCGGATAGAGCGGAAACATCACGATCCGCTCGCAGCCCTGCCGCAGAAGACGGTCGGTAACGGCGCCGATGCAAGGCTCACCGTAGCGCATGGCCCATTCCACCACCACATTCGGATGGTCGGACAGGGCTTCGGCCAGCTTTTCCCCCTGCGCGCGGGTATAGGTGCGCAGCGGCGATTCGTTGCGCTCGCGGTTCCAGATGCGGTCGTAGAGCTTGCCCGAACGCCGCGGGCGTGTGTTCAGCACGATGCCGTAAAGGATCGGATACCAGAACAGCCGCGACCATTCGATCACGCGCCGGTCGGAGAGGAATTCGGCCAGATAACGCCGCATCGGCCAGTAGCTGGTGCCGTCCGGCGTGCCGAGATTGACCAGCAGCACGCCGATTTTCGGCTGTTTCGCCCCTGTCTTGTCCGTTCCATCCATCTTCCGACTCCTGTTTCACCGGAAAACTAGACAAAACCGGACAAATTACAATACGGCCAGTGATGCCGTATCAGCCCGCCGAGCGGCGGGTGAGCGAGAAGCGTGCGCCGGAGGATGCGGTGCAGTTGAGCTGCGATGGCGAGACGAGCGCGCAATTCACCTTCGAGGCGGTGCCGCGCACGATGGAGCGCATATCGATCTGGACAAGCTGCGGCGACTGGTAGCGATAGGTGCCCTCGGCCAGCTTTTCGTTGGTGTCGGCAGTACGGGTTTCGAACGCGCCGCCATTGAAGGAGGAGATGATGCCGTTGGCATCGACCCACTTGCCCTCGATGCCGGAAGACTGGCGGGAGACGACCGGGACATTGCCGCCCGGTCCGCTCGTTTCGCAGGCTGCCAGCGCCAGCGCCATGATTGCAAGCGGGCCGATGATGCGGAAGCGTTTCATGTCCATATTCTCCCTTGTAATCCGAACTTGTAATTCGAAATCTGGCCCCGCGCCCCGTTTCAGACATATCCGCCCCGCGGGAACGGATTTTCAGGAAAGGATACACGGGCAATATGCAGATGTGATGTATGGAAATTTACACGAAAACAAGTCCTCTTTACCACGAATGCGCGAATGTTGCGAAACTGCCGCATTGGCGCGGCAGCCCGTTTCAACGTACCAGAATCGTTTCAGCGCACCAGAATATTGCGGAACTGCCACGGGTCCTTCCGGTCGAGGTCTTCCGGGAAGAGATGCCCGCGGCCGTCCAGCGGCGTCCAGTCGGTATAATAGCCCTTGACCGCGCCCAGATATTGCATCTGTACGTCGAGGCAGCGGCGGTAATCCATCTCGTCGGTCTCGACGATGCCGCTCTGCGGGTTTTCCAGCGCCCAGACCATGCCCGCCAATACGGCGGAGGATACCTGCAATCCGGTCGCGTTCTGGTATGGGGCGAGCTTGCGCGCCTCCTCCACCGTCAATTGCGAACCGTACCAGTAGGCGTTGCGGTCGTGGCCATAGAGCAGCACGCCAAGCTCGTCCGAACCGTCGAGAATTTCCGATTCGTCCAGCACATGCTGGACCGGCTGGGCCTTTCCGCCCGCGCCGAACATTTCGTCCAGCGACAATATGGCGTCGTTGCTGGGGTGGTAGGCGTAGTGGCAGGTGGGACGGTAGTCTAGCTTGCCCTTCCTGTCGCGCAGCGTGAAGAAATCGGCGATGGAGATCGCTTCGTTGTGCGTGACCAAAAGGCCGTATTGCGCGCCGAGCGTCGGGCACCAGGTGCGGATGCGGGTATTGCCGCCCGGCTGTTCGAGGAAGATCGCCGCCTTGCAACCCTTCTTGTGCTTGCGCGCGTTCTTCGGCTTCCATTTCTCATGGCTGCCCCAGCCGAGTTCGGCCGGCTGCAAGCCTTCGGCAATGAAACCCTCCACCGACCATGTGTTCCAGAAGCTGCCGAAGGGCTTCGGCGTTTTGGCCCGCTGCGTGTCGCGTTCGGCGATATGGATGCCCTTGACGCCTGCCTTCTTCATCAGTTTCGCCCAGCCGTGACGATCGTCGGCGGCGGGTTCGGTGAAGTCGAGCTTCAATCCGGCGGCGAGATCGACCAGCGCCTTCTTGACGAACCACGACACCATGCCCGGATTGGCGCCGCAGCAGGACACGGCGGTCGGCCCGCCGGGGCTTCTGCGCTTTTCGGCGCGGACCGCCTCGCGCAGGGCGTAATTGGTGCGCGATTCGTTGTCCGCCTCCGTGTCGAAATAGAAGCCGAGCCACGGTTCCACCACGGTATCGATATAGAGCGCCCCATGCGCACGGGCAAAGCGCATCAGTTCGAGCGAACCGGTATCGATGGAAAGATTGACCACGAAGGGCTGGCCTTTGGCGCCGTGGAGCAGGGGGCCGAGCACATCCCTGTAATTGTCGCGCGTGATCGATTCCTTGACGAAGCGGATGCCCTTTTCGTCGAGGATGGCGCGGTTCCTGTCATCGGGATCGATCACCACCATGCGCGACGGGTCGAATTTGAAATGGCGTTCGATCAGCGGCAGGGTACCGCGCCCGATCGACCCGAAGCCGATCATGATGACGGGACCGGTAATTTCGCCATAGACTTGCCATTTCGTTTTCGCCATTTTCTTCCTCTTGCCTGAACTGCGATGGGTAGGGGCCGTCATCCGGCAACCCGACCGGGGGCAAGATAACACAAGTTTGTGAAAAGAAGAAAACGCCGCAAGCCTATGAGATGAATGGAGGTTTAACGCGCATCCCGAAAAGTGCGAAGCGGTTTTCGAATAAGATGCGCGCCAGGCAAAAGATGGCATCCCGAAAAGTGCAAAGCGGTTTTCGGATAAGATGCGCGTCGGGTATTCGATACCGTTTATGATTCCACGAGTTTCGCGCGGATCATGCCGCGCAGCGAATTGCCGACAAGGAGATTGCGCGCGGTTTTCAGCGTATCCACGGAAACCACGCCCTCGGTGGCGATCCCCTTTTGCAGGATTTCGCGTCGCAGCACGCCGTCAAGCAGGCCGCAGGCAAGCGCGGGCGTGGTGCAGGCGGCGCCGCCCGTATCGAGAAAAATCGAGGTAATGGTGCCCTCGCAGACCTCGCCGCGGTCATTGAGCAGGATGACTTCGTCCACTTCCGAGGGCGAATATTCCTCGCGTGCGGCGAGATAGGCCGCCCGCCGCGTGGTCTTGTGTCTCAGCAGCGGATCGGCGTGGTCGAGCCGCGTGCGGGCGACGGCGATGCGCCAGACCGTTTGCGGCGGCAGCGGCTGATAGGGCATGGCGGAAACGGCGGCGAGCCCGTCAGGGGAAAGCGTGAGGCGCAGCTTCAGCGCCTGTTCACCCGCGCCCGCTTCCTCGACCTGCCGGCGGACCGCCGCCATATCGCAGGAGAAACCAAGTTCCCGAGCGGAATTTTCCAGCCGGTCCATGTGCAGGTCGAAGCGCAGGACGCCGCACAGGGGCTCCCAGCGCATGGTTTCGATCAGTTCGTAATCCGGCCCGGCGGCGCCGGCCTCCGGCCCGTCGCGAACCGCGCTTTCAGAAGACATTCCTCATACTCCGCTTGCGCCGTGGAATCGAAGACCACGCCTCCGCCCACATTGAAGATCGCACGATTTCCATCGAGAAGCGAGATCGTGCGGATGGCGACGTTGAAGCGCATCCGACCGCCCGGCGCGATCCAGCCGAGCGCGCCGCAATAGACGTCGCGTGGACCGCTCTCCAGCCGGCGCAGGATTTCCATGGCGCTGATCTTCGGCGCGCCGGTGATCGAGCCGCAGGGAAACAGGGCGGCGAAGAGCGCGCGCAGCGTTGTTCTGTCCTTCAGCCGCGCCCGCACCCGGCTCACCATCTGGTGCACGGTGGCATAGGATTCGACGCGGAACAGTTCCGGCACATCGAGCGAACCCACCCGGCTTATGAGCGATATGTCGTTGCGCAATAAGTCAACGATCATACGGTTTTCTGCCTGATTCTTCGGATCCTGCATCAGGAAAAGCCGGTTCGCCTCATCCTCCTGCCGCGTCGCGCCGCGCGGCATGGTGCCCTTCATCGGCCGCGTCTCGATCCAGCCGTTATCATCCACCTCGAAGAAAAGTTCCGGCGAGCGCGACAGCACCACCGGCCCGCCGAGATCGCAGAACGCGGCATAACGCACCGGCTGGCGGCGGCTCAATTCATCGAAGAGGGCCAGCGGATCGCCGCCCCACTGCGCATGAACGGGAAAAGTCAGATTGCCCTGATAGCAGTCGCCTTCGGCGAGATGCCGGTGCAACTGCTCGAAACGCGGGCGGTAATCCTCGAACGACCATGCGGCGGTGGCATCGCGCAGGAAACCGTCGCCGCGCGGATGCAGTGTCGCGTCCGAGGGGCCGTCGAAAACCCCGAAGTTCAGGAGCGGTGCCTGCCGGTTTTCCGGCAGCAGGGGACGCAGTTTCGGCTCCAGAAGATAGCCCGCCTCATAAGAAAGGTAGCCGGCCAGCCATTTGCCTTCCTCATGGGCGCGCTGCATCGCTTCCCATGCCGGTCCGAAATCTTCCGGGTCGTCGGCGCGGATGATGCATGACGGCGCCGCGAAGAGCACATCGCGGCCCGCCATGTCGTCACGGAACAGGATGAGCGGCGCATTTCCCGCTTCCCCCATCGCGGGCTCAAGCCTCCATGGCTTCCAGTTCGTCGATGATGCCCTCGATCACCGACAGGCCCTTGGCCCAGAAGCCCGGATCGGAGGCATCGAGGCCGAACGGGGCCAGAAGCTCTTTGTGGTGCTTGGTGCCGCCCGCCTTCAGCATGTCGAAATATTTCTGCTGAAAGCCTTTTTCCGAGTTTTGGTAGACCGCGTAGAGCGAGTTCACCAGACAGTCGCCGAAGGCATAGGCATAGACATAGAACGGCGAATGGATGAAATGCGGGATATAGGTCCAGAAGGTTTCATAACCCGGATTGAGATGCACCGCGTCGCCAAGGCTTTCGCGCTGCACGTCCATCCAGATTTCGCCGATGCGCTCGGCGGTGAGCTCGCCTTCGCGGCGCTCGGTGTGGACGCGGCGCTCGAACTGGTAGAAGGCGATCTGGCGCACCACCGTGTTGATCATGTCTTCGGCCTTCTGTGCCAGCATGGCCTTGCGCTCGCGCTTGCCCTTCGTCTGGGCGAGAAGCGAGCGGAAGGTCAGCATTTCGCCGAAAACGGAGGCTGTTTCGGCCAGCGTCAGCGGCGTGCCGGCCATCAGCGCGCCCTGTCCGCCGGCCAGCACCTGATGCACGCCGTGGCCCAGTTCATGTGCCAGCGTCATCACGTCGCGCGGCTTGCCCATATAGTTGAGGAGCACGTAAGGGTGCGCCGAAGGCACGGTCGGATGGGCGAAGGCGCCGGGCGCCTTGCCTGGACGGGCGGGGGCGTCGATCCAGTTCTTTTCGAAGAATTTTTTGGCGATCTCGGCCATTTCCGGCGCGAAGCCGCCATAGGCCGAAAGCACGGTCTCGCGCGCCTGGTCCCACGGAATCAGCGCCTGAGGCGTTTCCGGCAGCGGCGCGTTGCGGTCCCAGTTTTCGAGCTTTTCGAGGCCGAGCCACTTGGCCTTCAGCGCATAATAGCGGTGGGACAGGCGCGGATAAGCATTCTCGACGGCGCTCGCCAGCGCGTCCACCACCTCACGCTCGACGCGGTTGGCAAGGTGACGGTTGTCGGCGATGTCCTTGAAGCCGCGCCAGCGGTCGGAAATTTCCTTGTCCTTGGCCAGTGTGTTGGTGATCAGCGTGAAGGTGCGCAGGTTGGCGCCGAAGGTTTTCGCCAGCGCCTCGGATGCCTTTTTGCGTAGCGCGCCGTCAGCGTCCTGCAGCAGGTTGAGCGTCTGCTCGATGGCCAGTTCCTCGCCGTCCACATCGAACCGCAGCCCGGCAATGGTTTCATCGAACAGCCGGTTCCATGCGCTGTAGCCGGTGACGGACTTCTCGTGGAAAAGCTGCTCCAGCCTGTCATCGAGCTGATAAGGCTTGTCGAGCCTGAGGTCGGTCAGCCATGGGCGGTAATGGCCGATGGCGGCATTGGTGTCCATGGCCGTTTCCAGCACGGCATCGTCGATGCGGTTGAGTTCGAGGCTGAAGAAGATCAGATGCGTGCTGGCGTCGGTCAGCTTCTGCTGCACGTCACCGAAAAGCTTCATGCGCTTCGGATCGGTCGTGTCGCCGTAATAATAGAGGCCGGCATAGGAGCCGATGCGGCCCATCAGTTCGTCCAGCGCCTCGAATTCCTTTATGGCCTCTGCGAAGCGGCCGCCCTGCGGCTTCGCCGCTTCCTCACCGAGCTTGCCCTTCCAGCGTTCCTCGAAGGTTCTGGAATCCTGCATTGCCTTTTCGATATCCCGGCTCAGTTCCGGGCCGTCCGGCGAGGGATAGAGATCGGCAAGGTTCCATTCGGGCAGGCGACCGAGATCGGCCTTGCCCGCGGCTGCGGTATCGGCGGAGGCATGGGCAGGGAAGGCGGGCGCAAAACTGCCGGAAATGGCCGCGGACGGGATGATGTGTGAAAAACGGGTCATGAACTTCTCCTGTCGCCCCTCTCTTCGCGCCGTCCTTTTCGCATGTCTTTCGAGGATCGCCAAGAGGCGGAACGGGCAAGTGCCAACCGGCACGCTTCGGTCCCCGCGGCGCGCGATTTATTTCCGAAGGTGCGAAAACTGTTATTTCCGAACGGGTGAAAACTGGCGATATCCTTCTTTTGCCGCTTGCATTGGAGCGCGGCGTGGCGCCAGATTAACATATGCTCAGGAGATGGGTTTCTTAAATGAATGGATGTTCCAGCGGTGCGGGCGTGAAGGCGCAGGCCGGCGATGGTCGTTTCCGCGATGACCGGCGATGAGCCCGCGTGTTCTCATAGCGGATGACGATCCGGCGCAGCGGCGCCATATAGAGGCGGTCGTGCTGCGGCTCGGTTACCGCACCATTCTGGCCGATGGCGGCGTGGGCGCGCTCGGCTTCGCGACGCAGCGCAAGGACATCGCGCTGATTCTGCTCGACCTCGCAATGCCCGACATGGACGGGCTCACGGTGCTGGCGCGCATGCGCGAGGCGGGTGTTGCCACGCCGGTGATCGCGCTGGCGCGGGAAGGGGAACTGGCGGGCGCCATGCAGGCGGTGCGGCTGGGCGCGCTCGACTTCGTGACGCGACCGGCCTCGGCTGAACGGCTCCAGCTTTCCGTCGCCAACGCCCTCAAGCTCGACACGCTGGCGCGCGAGGTCCGGCGCGGACGCTCGCTGCGCTCGCATCTGTCGCTTGCGGATTTTACCGCGCGCAGCCCGGATATGGAGCGGGTGCTGATCGGCGCCCGGCGGGCGGCGCCGCTCGATGCGCCGTTGCTTATCGAAGGCGAGCCGGGCACCGGAAAGGAAGCGCTGGCGCGGGCGGTCTGCGCCGCGAGCGTGCGTGCGCACGGCCCCTTCGTCACGGTAGATTGCCGCGCGCTGACGGCGGAGAATGCCGACCGGGTTCTGTTCGGCACCGGCAAGGACGGGGCGGCTGGCAAGCTTTCGACAGCCGGAGGCGGCACGCTCTTTCTCAACGAGGTTGGCGCGCTTCCCCGCGCTATACAGGGAAGGCTACTCACCGCCCTGCAACCGGGGTCGTGTGGAGCCCGTGTCATGGCTTCCTCCACCGTTCCGCTTTCGCATATGGTCGATACGGGCCAGTTCCATGCCGGGCTGGCACGGCTGCTCGGTTCGTTTTCGCTGGCCGTGCCGCCGCTGCGCGATCGTGTCGAGGACATTTCGCAACTGGTTCACCATTTCACGATGCGCTATGCGGCCGAGGAACGGCGCAGCCATATCGCCGGGGTTGCGCCGCAGGTGACGGAGCGGCTGAAGACCTGCCGCTGGCCGGGCAATGTGCGTGAACTGAAGAACGCGGTCTTCCGCGCCGTGCTTCTGTGCGACGGGCGCGAACTGACCATGACGGATTTCCCCGAACTGGCACATGAACAAGGCGGCTGGGTGCAGGGCGCTTCCGGGAATGGGATGATACTGCCGGCGCAGCGGATCGCCGGCGGCGCCGTTCGGGCCGCGGAGGCGGGTGCGGGACTGATTCCGGGCATCGATGCCGATGGTGAGGTGCGTACGCTTGCCTCTGCCGAAGAAGAAATAATCCGTTTCGCCATGGCGCATTACGACGGGCAGATCAGTGCGGTCGCGCGCCGGCTCGGCATCGGGCGCACGACGCTTTACCGCAAGCTGAAGGAATATGGCATTGATGCGGCGGCGGCTCCGAACGGGCAGGTGAAAAACGCGGCGGACTTGCCGGTCGGCGGTCCGCAATCCGCTGCCATGAATGATCATAATCGTAAATTATTGAATTTTCGTCGTTTATAATTGCAACGTCGTCGGCGTTCGGGCTACGAACGCCACGGAAAGTCTGTTAATAGTTTTTTTACCACAATGAAAATAGATGCGTGACTGTGTCTTTTTTGCCATGGTGTTTCCGCATTTGTTGTTCACTAAGCTGTGATTAACCAATCCATCCGACAATCGGTTGCGCCGGTATTCGGGAAAGAATCCGCCCCGGCAAGCAGGGCCGGAGCGCCTCGGAAGCGGACGAAACGATAAAGCGATACGACTCGATGAACAGCATGTGGATCCTGACAAGGGGCCTGAAAGCCGGTTTCGCGAAGCTGCAGGCGCAAGCACGGCAGGCCGTACATGTCCGTCCGTTCGTTTCGCTCTGCCTTGCCGTTGCCGCGCTCATGCTGGCATTCTTTCCGTCGCAGGCTTCGGCCGAAACCCGTGCCCTCAAACTCTATTACATCCATACCGGCGAAAAGGCCGAGATCGCTTTCAAGAGGAACGGGCGCTACCTGCCCGACGGTCTGAAGCGTCTCAACGTGTTCCTGCGCGACTGGCGCCATAACGAGCCGACCCGCATGGATCCGCGCCTGTTCGACCTTATCTGGCAGGTCTATCGCGCTTCGGGATCGCATGACTATATCCATGTCGTTTCCGCCTATCGCTCGCCGGCTACCAACGCCTTCCTGCGCTCCACCACGCGCGGCGTCGCCAAGAAGAGCCAGCACATGCTCGGCCATGCGATGGACTTCTTCATCCCCGGCGTTCCGCTTTCCCGGCTGCGCGCCATCGGCATGCGCTTCCAGATTGGCGGCGTCGGCTATTATCCGCGTTCCGGCTCGCCCTTCGTGCATATGGATGTCGGCAATGTGCGCCACTGGCCGCGCATGAGCCGGCGCGAACTGCTCGCGCTGTTCCCGGACGGCAAGACCGTGCATATTCCAAGCGACGGTAAGCCGTTGCCGGGCTACGAGGCGGCGCTCGCCATGGTCGAGCGCAACCGTGCTGCTTCCGGGGCCGGCGTCATGGTTGCCGGCAACACGTCTTCTCCGCGCCGTAAGTCCTTGCTGGCCGCGCTTTTCGGCGGCGGGGGAGCGGACGAGGCGGAGGACAACAGCGACGAGGGCGGCAGCGCTCCCGCTCCGCGTGCCGACCGCGCGATTCCGGTCAGGCAAGCGCCGGCGACGGTTCCCCAGCAGCGCGCCGCGCCGAATGAACCGCTGGTCGCCGCGCTGCCCGCGCGCGACGCGCCGGTGCCGATGCAGGCGCCGCGGCCCGATGTCGGTCTCGACGATCAGGCACCGGCTGCGGCTCCGGTGACCGCTCTCGCCAATATCCCGATCCCGGCGCGCAAGCCCTTGATGCCGGGGCAGGACCCGGTGGCGCTCGCTTCGGCCGATCAGCCTGCGGAGGAAGGCATACCGCTTGCGATGAACGGCTTCGTGCCGATCCCGACCGCGCGTCCCGATCAGAACGGCGGCGAACGTGCCCTCGCGGCGGCGATCGTTCCCGCGCCGCGTCCCGAGCTTCCGGATGAACAGAACAATGCGCCGGCGCCGGATCCGATCGCCGCGTTGGTCAACAGCCAGCAGCAAACCGCCGGCGTCGCGCCCGCGAACGAAGGGGCGGTCGCGCAAGCGCCGCAACTGGCGATGGTCTCGGCGAAGGACAGCGGTAAGGATGCGGGCGGAGAACTGATCGCGCCGCCGCCTGACGATCATTACGATATCGCCGCGCGGCTCAATCCGGCTCCGGCGACGCGGACGCCCGCCAGCCGTGGCCACGCGCTATCGGTGGGCCGTTCCGTCGATACCGGCGTACGTACCACGGCCAAGAGCGGGCGCTATGCCGTGAGGGCCGCCGCCAGACCGCGCGCCGTGCTGCGGCCCGCCGCGATACCGGCCTCCGAAGTTGCCATGTCGGCGGAGCCGGTGGCGCGTAACGTGCCGGCCACGAATCCGGTGCTGCGCAACGAGGCGCTGCGTTCCGCTCCGACGATGGTTTACACGGCCGGTTTCCAGCGCGGCGATCTGCCGAGCGCGCGCGCCGACAAATTCACCGGCAATGCCGTCACATTCCTGACGGTGGCGAAGTTCACCGCCACCAACTGATCGGAAATATTGTCAGGCCAGCTTTGCCGCTTCGGCGGCGAGTTTCGTGATGCCGCCCCAGTCGCCCGCTTCCAGCAATTCCTTCGGCGCCACCCATGAACCGCCGACGCAGACCACGTTCGGCAGGGAAAGATAGGCTTTGGCGTTGGCGAGGCTTATACCTCCGGTCGGGCAGAAGAAGGTGCCGGCGAGCGGCGAGGCCATCGCCTTGAGGAAGGACGCGCCGCCGGCTTGCTCGGCGGGGAAGAATTTCAGATAGGTATAGCCTTCCTCGCGCAGGGCGAGCATCTCCCCCGGCGTGATGGCGGCCGGCAGCAGCGGCACTGCGCTGTCATTGGCGGCGTCGATGATCTGCCGGGTCGCGCCGGGGCTGACGATGAAGCGCGCGCCGGCCTTCGCCGCTTCGTCATACTGTTTCGCGTTGAGGATGGTGCCCGCGCCGACGATTGCCTCCGGCACCTCCTGCGCCACCGCGCGGATGGCGTCGAGCGCGGCGGCAGTGCGCAGCGTGATCTCGATGGCCGGCAGGCCGCCCTTGGCCAGCGCCCGCGCCAGCGGCACGGCATGCTCCACCTTGTCGATCAGCAGCACCGGAATGACCGGCTGGCCTTTCAGGACGGGGACGAGAAGATCGGTTTTCTGCGACATGACTTTGCTCTATTGCTGGGCTCGATTGCGGGAAAATGGACGGATAAACCGATTTAAAACCCCGGCGGCGATTTGTCCACCGCCGGGGCAGCGTTCGGTATGCGGTTCACGCCGCCTTTTGCGGACTGAAGCGGGCGTGCCAGCGCCGCCACGCCTCCGCCATGCGGGTGTCATACCGGTTACGGGCGAAGGCGGGGCCGTTATAGCGCCGGGCGAAGCCGCGCCAGTCATGCGCGCGCAGCAGGCCGGCGAGTCCGGCCTTGTCGATATAGCGCAGCATCAGTTGCACCTGACCGACCACCGAGCCCCGCGCCTCGGCCACCATTGCCTTGACGCTTTCATAGCCGAGCCATTGCCAATGGGCGCCCATGACCTGCCCCAGACCCCAAGAGGTCGATTCCAGCGCCGCCTTGGGATTGAGCCCCATGGCGCGTTCCAAGAGCAGCCAGCGCTCGGCCTGCACCGCCGGATTGCGGATCGCGCCCGCTTCAGGCGCGGATAGTCCATGCTTGCGCGCATAATCGCGGATGCGCCCCGAAAGCCTGCGGTCGAAATAATGACCTTCGAAGCGAATCGCCGGTTCCTTCCGTCCTTCCACGGTAAAGAGCGCGCAACCGCCGCTCTCCACCTCGGCCACCGCCAGCAATGCCGCCGGATCGAGGCCCGCTTCCGTGGCCATTACGGTCAGGGCCTCTATCGTCTTGTCATCGAACATATGCTTTTCCTTCCGCTTGCGGTTTCAGCGGAGGTATTTTCGCGCCATTCGGGCGAGGGAGGATAAGTTTACCGAAAAAACCGGAAACGCGGCGGCTTGAAATCGCCGGCTTCGGGGATTAGTCGAGTTTAAATGCTGGAAAAGACCGGAACGATGCACAATACGCCTTTCACCGTCGTCGCCCTCTATTGCTTCGCGCCGCTGCCGCATTATGAAAGCCTGCGCGAGCCGCTCGCGAAGCTGTGCTGCGCCAGCGGCATCAAGGGCACGCTGCTTCTGGCGGCGGAAGGCATCAACGGCACCGTGGCCGGCACGGCGCAGGCCATCGAAAAGCTTGTCGGGCACATCACGGCCATTCCGGGCCTCGGTCAGCCGGAACTCAAATATTCCCATGCCGCCGAAATGCCCTTCCACCGCATGAAGGTGCGGCTGAAGCGCGAGATCGTCACCATGGGCGTCGAAGGCATCGACCCGCTGAAAAGCGTAGGAACCTATGTCGCGCCGCGCGACTGGAACGCGCTGATCGCCGACGAGGACACGGTGGTGATCGATACCCGCAACGATTACGAATATGCCATCGGCACCTTCGAAGGCGCGATCGACCCCCGGACGAAGTCCTTTCGCGAGTTTCCGGACTGGGTCGAGGAGAATCGCGACCGGCTGGAGGGGAAGAAGATCGCCATGTTCTGCACCGGCGGCATACGCTGCGAGAAGGCGACCGCTTTCGTCAAGGGACTGGGCTTCGATGAGGTCTATCACCTCAAGGGCGGCATATTGAAATACCTGGAAGAGGTGCCGCGCGAGGAAAGCCTCTGGCGGGGGGACTGTTTCGTGTTCGACGAGCGCGTGGCGGTCGGCCACGGGCTTGCCGAAAGCGATGTGGAGCTTTGCCGCGCCTGCCGTCGCCCGCTCACGCCCGCGGACCGGCTGTCGTCCTTTTACGAGGAAGGTGTGTCCTGCACCGGTTGCTATAGTGAGCGCAGCCCGGAAGACCGCGCCCGCTATGCCGAGCGCCAGAAGCAGGTGCGGCTTGCCGGACAGCGCGGCGGGCGCAGGCATATCGGCAGTTGACCATCGGTCCTGATGCCGCATCGTCGCATGCAAGACTAGCCAAACCGATTTTGCCGCATTATGGTGGCCACGTTTTCGGAACGATCTGAATTCGTTGCGGAAATCCGGGGCGGCTTTTGCATGGACGCCCGTGTCAGCCAAGGGTCTTGACGGCATCCGGGTCGCGTTTGCCTCCATCATGCCCATCATCGCAAGCATGGCATCGGACCGGAAGGTGGAAACCGGTTTCCGGGTCATCCGATGCCTGAACAAAACAGCGCCGGTCTTTCCGGCGGGTGATGGTTTTTGCCCTCGATCGGGGCCAATGGAGGATAGTCATGAAAAAATTGATCGCCGCATTTCTCGTCACGGTTGCGGCCTGCGCCGCGACGGCTGCCCAGGCCGCCGAAAAAGTGACGGTTTTCGCCGCCGCCAGCATGAAGGACGTGATCGAGCAGGCCGCCAAGGAATTCAAGGCCAAGGACGGCACGGAAGTGGTCGCTTCCTTCGCCTCGTCCTCGGTTCTTGCCAAGCAGATCGAGCAGGGCGCACCGGCGCAGATCTTCATTTCTGCCGATCTCGACTGGATGGATTACGCGCAGAAGGCCGGGACCATTGATGCGGCGACACGCAAGGTCATCGCCGGCAATGCGCTGGTGATCGCCACGCAGAAGGGTACGCCGAAGGGTGATGCCAAGACGCTGCTCACCGCCGGCCGCTTCTCGATGGGCGATCCGTCCAATGTGCCTGCCGGCAAATACGCCAAGGCCGCGCTTGAAAAGCTTGACCTCTGGAAAACCGTGCAAAAGAATGCGGTGTTCGCGGAAAATGTCCGTGTGGCGCTGCAATATGTCAGCCGCGGCGAGGTGAAGGCAGGCATCGTCTATGCTTCCGACCGCATCGCCGCGCCGGACCTGATCGAGGCCTATCGCTTCCCGGCGTCGAGCCATGAGCCGATTCTCTATCCGGCGGCCCTCGTGCAGAAGAACGAGACGCCCGCCGCCAAGGCCTTCCTCGCCTTCCTCGAAAGCGATGCGGGGCAGAAGATCATAGCCGGCAAAGGCTTCGTCAAGGCCGCCGAGGTGTCCCAGTAATCATGGAAGGTGATACCTGGCAGATCGTCATGCTGTCGCTTCGGGTCGCGGGGATCGCGATTCTCGTCGCCCTGCCTCTCGCATTCGCCGTCGCATGGCTGCTTGCCCGGTTCGAGTTTCCGGGCAAGTCGCTGTTTCAGGCCGTCATCACCATGCCGCTGGTCCTGCCGCCGGTGGTGACGGGCTATATCCTGCTGATCCTGTTCGGCGGGCGCGGGCCGCTCGGCGCGTTTTTGCAGCAATGGTTCGGCATCTCCTTTGCCTTCCGCTGGACGGGAGCGGCGCTGGCGGCGGGCGTCATGGCCTTTCCGCTGCTGGTGCGTCCGATCCGCCTTTCCATCGAGGGGCTGGACCGGGGGCTGGAGGAGGCGGCGCGCACGCTGGGCGCCGGCCGCCCGACCGCCTTCTTCACCGTGGTGCTGCCGCCGTTGCTGCCCGGCATCATCGCCGGCGCGGTGCTGGGTTTCGCCAAGGCGCTCGGCGAGTTCGGCGCCACCATCACCTTCGTCTCCAACATTCCGGGCGAGACGCAGACCCTGTCGCTCGCCATCTATGCGCTGTTGCAGACGCCGACCGGCGATAGCGACGCTTTCCGGCTGATCGCCATTTCCGCCGCCATCTCCATCGTCGCCGTGGTCTTTTCGGAATGGCTGCAACGCCGGCTCGCAGGGGACGCGAAATGAGCGGGTCCGCAAACGGTCTGGTGGTTTCCCTCACCGGCCATAACGGCAAGTTCGCGGTGGCCGCGGATTTCGCCGCGCCCGCGGGCGTGACCGCGCTGTTCGGCCATTCGGGCGCGGGCAAGACCACGCTTCTGAAGATGATCGCGGGCACGCTGCGCCCGGAAACCGGGCGCATCGCGGTCGGCGATCTGACGCTGTTCGACGCGGCAAGGGGCGTCAACCTCGCCCCCGAAAAGCGCCGCATCGGCTATGTGTTTCAGGAAGCGCGGCTTTTTCCGCATATGAGTGTCAAACGCAACCTGACCTATGCGCGCTGGGCGGGGCATCGCAAGGCCGTGCGCGGCATCGAGGAAGTGGTGGCGCTGCTCGGTATCGGGCATCTGCTCGACCGGCGTCCGCCGACGCTTTCGGGCGGCGAGCGCCAGCGCGTCGCCATCGGCCGTGCGCTTTTGTCCGATCCGGCGCTCCTGCTTCTGGACGAGCCGCTTTCCTCGCTCGACCATGCGCGGCGGCAAGAAATCCTGCCATTCATCGAGCGGTTGCGCGACGAAAGCCATGTGCCGATCGTCTATGTCAGCCATGAGATCGACGAGGTGGCGCGGCTGGCCGACGAGATCGTGCTGCTTACCGCCGGCAGGGTGACGGCGAGCGGCCGGGCGGCCGACGTCTTTCCGCTGATCGGCGGCGACAGCGACGATGCCGGCGTGCTGCTGGAGGGAACGGTTTCGGCCTATGACGCGGCTTACCAGCTCGCCACCGTCGATCTCGGCGGCGCGTCGTTCCAGTTGAGCGATCCGGGCCTGCGGCAGGGCGCGCATGTGCGCCTGCGCCTGCGCGCCCGCGACGTTTCCATCGCAAGGCAGGTGCCTGAGGCGATCAGCATCCGCAACGTGCTGCCGGTGACGGTGACGGGGATCAAGGCAGGCGAGGGGCCGGACGCCCTCGTCACGCTCGATTTTCAGGGCCACCGTCTCGGCGCGCGGCTCACGCGCCGTTCGGTGGACGATCTGGCCTTGCGCGCAGGCGATCGCGTCTATGCGCTTGCCAAGGCCGTATCGCTGGACCGCGCCGCGCTCAGGGAAAAGTGAGGCGCAGCGCGATATTCCGGTTTGCGCGGCGCTGAATTTATGCTCCTGTCTCTGCGAGTCTGGAGGATGGATATGACTGATTTGCAGAACTGGACGCCGCGTCCCCGGCCCGAGCGCAAAGTGCTCGAAGGCCGTTATGCACGGCTGGAACCGCTGGACCCGAAGAAGCATGGCGACGAGCTTTTCGCCGCGTCTTCGGTGCCGGATGCGGATACGCGCTTCGCATGGCTGCCCGACGTGCCGCCGGCGGACCGCGCCGCGTTCGAGCCATGGCTGCAAAAGGCGGCCGCCAGCGAGGATCCGCTGTTTTTCGCCGTCATCGACAAGGCCAGCGGCAAGGTGGCGGGCCGCCAGACATTGATGCGCATGGACCCGGCCAACGGCGTGATCGAGATCGGCAATATCTATTGGGGACCGCTGATATCGCGGAAACCCGCCGCGACAGAGGCGCAGTTCCTGTTCATGCGCTATGTCTTCGACGAGCTTGGCTATCGCCGCTACGAATGGAAGTGCAACAACGACAATCTGCCGTCCAAGCGGGCGGCGGAGCGTTTCGGCTTCAGCTTCGAGGGTATTTTCCGCCAGCATCTGATCGTGAAGGGCAAGAACCGCGACACGGCGTGGTTCTCCGTTATCGACGGCGAATGGCCGGCGCTGAAAAAGGCCTACGAGGCATGGCTCGCACCGGAGAATTTCGACGCCGACGGCCGGCAGAAGAAGAAACTGGAGGCGTTGCGCGCCAGTGGATAAACAGAAGAAAGCGGATGAACGGAAAAAAACGGCTGGACCGAAAAAGAGCAATCCGGCGCTCGCCGCCGCGATCATCCTGATCGGTTTCGGAGTTCTGGCCTATTTCGTACCGCCGATCATGCTGACGCTCGGCCGGTATTCGCTGATTGCTGCGGCTGTTTTCGCGGTTCTGTTCGCTCTTGGCTTCTTCGCCATCTTCTGGTTGCGAGCCCGCTACCAGCGGCGGGATCGTCCGTAACAGGGCTTTTCGGGGCTCTTGCCGTCACGGCCCCTTTTGTGCTAGCAGAAAGTGTTCTCAGGGCGGGGTGAAATTCCCCACCGGCGGTGATAGCCCGCGAGCGCCTTCGCAAATGAAGGGTCAGCAGATCCGGTGAAATTCCGGGGCCGACGGTATAGTCCGGATGGAAGAGAGCCGCGTTGCAGGGTCCGCAGCCTGCGGAGTCGCGACGTGGAACATGCTCTGGGACCTGACGCAATCGAACGAAAGGTTCCACAACGATGAAACACACTCCCCGTATTGCTTTTGTGAAAGCCGGCTGGCACGCCGATATCGTCGATCGTGCCCATGAAGGCTTCGTGGCCGAGGCCGCGCGCATCATCCCCGGTGTGACGGTCGACACCTTCGACGTGCCCGGCGCATTCGAAATGCCGCTGGTCGCCAAGAAACTGGCCGCGACCGGCCGCTATGACGGTATCGTCGCCGCGGCCTTCGTGGTGAATGGCGGCATCTACCGGCACGATTTCGTCTCCGAGGCGGTCGTGACCGGGCTGATGAATGTCGGCCTTGAGACCGGCGTACCCTGCTTCTCGGTCTCGCTGACGCCGCACAACTACCAGCCGGTCGAGGAACTGACCGACTTCTACCGCACGCATTTCGTCAAGAAGGGCAAGGAAGCCGCCGAGGCGGTGCGCCAGATTCTGGTGCTCGACGCGCGTCTCGCCGACGAAGGCCGCAACGCGGCTGCCTAATACCGAAGATCAGGGCGCTGGCCTCGTTCATTGAATGAGGCCGGTGCTCTTTCTATTTGTTTTTAAAGAATTTATGCAGCGCCAAACATTTTCGTTCGACTGCAAGATATCTTAAAATCGCAGGCGGTGCTTTTCGGTGAGCAGCCTCTGCGTCCGTTCTATTTCCTGCTTTCGCCGGGGCTCGTCCCAGCCGAGCGCCGTTGCCGCGGCCTTGCTGGCCGCTTCCAGCCCCGCCGCCGAAAGGCCGCCGGTAATGGCGAGCGCGGTACGCCGCATCACCAGATCGTCGAGATGCACCACGGTCTCGTTGCGGGCGAGCCAGTCCAGTTCCTGCATGGAATAATCCGCCGCATCGGGCAAGGGCGCGGGGGTGGCACCTTCCGCCGCCAGTACGGCGCGCGCCGCCGTACCGTAGCGCGTGAGCAACGTTGCCGCGCGGTCCTTGGTCGCGCCTGTCTCGCGGGCGGCGCTGGCGGCCCATGCGGCGGCATCGGCCGGAAAATCGCGTCCGCCGCCGATGGCCAGTGTCTGCGTGCTGACACGGCGCTCGCGGCCCAGGCGCGACAGCACCAGATTGGCAACCTCCTCCGCGAAGCCGCGGAAGGTGGTCCACTTGCCGCCGACCAGCGATACGATCGGCCAGCGGCGCGCACCTTCCGGTTCCTTGACCGGCGAGGAATGGTCGCGGCTGATAAGCCCCGGCGCCGTGCCGTCGGAGGCGGGGAGCGGCCTGATGCCGGAATAGGCATAGACGATCTGCTCGCGCGAGAATTTCAGGCCCGGCAGCAGGCTCGCCACGCTTTGCAGGAAATAATCGATCTCGTCGTCCTCGCAGCGGACCTGATCGGGATCGGCGGCGCGGATATCGGTCGAGCCGACCAGCGCCTTGCCGAGATAATCGTAGACAAGGCAAATGCGCCCGTCATCTGCCTCGAAATAGATCATGCGCCCGTTGAGCGCTTTGATCAGTTCGGGGTGGTCGAGCAGGATATGGGAACCCTTGGTGCCGCCGATGAGCCGCGAGGGTGCGCCGAGCGCCTCGTTCACCTTGTCGATCCACGGACCGGCGGCGTTGACGACCAGCTTCGGATGCAGGCCGAGCGTGGTCCCGTCCGCCGTGGCGAGTTGCACGGTCTCGCCGTCCGTGCCGGCGATCGCGGCATAGTTCAGCGCCCGCGATTCCGGCGAGGCGCGCAGGCCGTCCTGCACCAGTTCCAGCACCAGCCTTTCGGGCTGGCGCACCTTGGCGTCGTAATAGGTGCCGGCGGCGACGATGCGCGGCGTCAGCGGCGGGATTTCCCGCAGGGCCCGCGCGCGCGACCACATGGCATGGCGCGGCATGACGCGGTGGCGCGAACCGTAGAAATCGTAGAGCCAGAGGCCGATCCAGATCAGCACCGCCCCCCGGTTGCGCGGGGCCGTGGTGGAACCGAACAGCGTGCGCAGGGCGGCGGGAATGCCCTTCAGCCACGAGAAGATCGGGATCACTGTCGGCAGCGCCGTCACCGCATGGGGCGCGTTTTTCAGGAGCAGGTTGCGCTCCAGCGTCGATTGCGCCACCAGCCGGAATTCGCCCGTCTCCAGATATTTGATGCCGCCATGAATGAGCCGCGAGGGAGCGGCCGAGGTGCCGGAGCCGAAATCGCCCTTGTCGGCGATCACCACGGTCAGCCCCTGTTCGCACAGGTCGCGGAACAGGCCGGCGCCGTTGATGCCCGCGCCGAGGATGAGAACGTCGATATCTTGCGGATTGCCATCTTGCGGTTTTTTTGGGGCTTGGTTTTCGCTCATGTCAGGGGCACCAGTTTGAGGGCAACGCCCGTATCACGCAGGCGGCTTACGGTTTCAGGGGCAAGGGCATCGTCGGCATAGACAGCATCGAAGGCGTTGAGGTCGGCCATCTTGTGCAGTGCGATGGCGCCGAACTTGGAGGAATCGACCAGCAGCACGCGCCGCGCCGCCGCCGCCAGCATGGCCTGCTTGGCACGCGTCACCTGCGCGTCCTGGATGAGCGCCGCACCGCCGGCGATTGCCGAGGCCGAGCAGATGGCGATGTTGACGCGCAGGCCCGCCAGCGCATCCTGCATGAGCGGGCCGATAAAGGCGTTATAGGTCGGATGATAGTCGCCGCCGAGCGCGATGAGGTCGATGCCGTCCACGCCCGCCAGCATCTGGATCAGGCCGAGGCTGTTGGTGATGACGGTAACCGGCGTCACCTGCGGCAGGAAAGCGCCAAGCGCGCCGGCGGTGGTGGAATCGTCCAGCAGCACGGCCTGTCCCGGCTCGATTTCGGCCATGGCGGCCTGCGCCAGCGCCTGCTTGGCCGCCGGGGCACGCGTCTGGCGGAAGGTGAACAGGCTCTCATAGACGCCGGAGGGCTGCGCGCTGACCGCGCCGTGCAGCTTGCGCAGCACGCCCTGATGCGCCAGATCCTCGACATGGCGGTGGATCGTCATGCGCGAGACGCCGAAGGTGGCGGCGAGTTCATCGATCCTGACCTCGCCGCGCTGCGTGACATAGGCGGCGATCTGGTCGCGGCGGCTGCCGGATGCGTCGCCCGTCATGACACGGTCTCCGCCAGCGCCTCGATGCGCGGCCAGAAGGGAGCAAGGGCGGCGGCGATCTCGACATGCAGCCGGTAGCGGCGGTCCATCTCGGCGCTGCGGGCCGGATCGGGGCTGTAGTTCAGTGCCAGCGCGTCGAGGTCGCGCGGATCGTCGGTCGGCGAGGAGAACAGGCCGACACCCGCACCGGCGCAGAGCGCCGCGCCCCATGCCGCCGCCTCTTCCGTCTCCGTCACCGTGACCGGCATGCCCAGAACATCGGCGAAAATCTGCGCGAAGAGCGGGTTGCGCGATATGCCGCCGGTCAGCAGCGCGCGCTTCGGCGCGAACCCCTCGCGCAGCGCGTCCACATGGACGCGGTGGTTGAAGGCGATGCCCTCGATCACCGCGCGCAGCATGTCGCCGCGATCGTGCCAGCCTCGCAGGCCGAGAAAATCCGCGCTTGCCCCGCCGCCATGCGGCGAGCCGAACAGGTAGGGATGGAAGAGAAGCGTGGAAGGACGTTCCATCGCGGCGGCGATTTCCGGCACGATGCGGGCATGGATGGATTCGCCCGCTTCCTCCGCCGCGCGCCGCTCGTTGCCGCACAGCGTGTCGAGGAACCAGTCGTAATTGGCCGCCGAGGCGGGCGAGATCGACATGTTGTTCCATTCGCCGGGCTTGAGGCCGTTGCGGCAGAACCAGCGCGCATCCACCTTCGGTTCCGACGACACGGTTTCGTTGATCGAATAGGTGCCGGCGACGATGGCGATGCGCCCCTCGCCATGCCCGCCTATGCCGAGCGCCGAGGCGGTGACGTCGTGCAGGCCCGCCACCACCGGCGTGCCGGCGACAAGGCCGGTCGTCCGCGCCGCGGCTTCGCTGACGTGACCCACCACTTCGTCGGGCCGCGCCACGGAGGGCAGGGCATGGGCCAGCGCGCTAAGGCCGAAAAGCGGCAATATGTCCGGCGCATAGGCTTGCGTGTACACATCCGTGAAGGAAGTGCTGGCCTCGGTGAGATCGGTGCCGATCACGCCCGTGAGGCAGAAGCGCAGCCAGTCCTTGCAGGCGAGGACATGGCCGATGCGGGCATAACGTTCCGGCTCGTTGTCGCGTATCCATGCGAGCAGGGCCGCCGGGGCGGAGGCATGCGGCATCTGGCCGGTGCGCGCCAGCGCGGCATCGGCGGTGCCATCCGCCTGCCAGCGGTCGGCGAGCGCCGCCGCGCGGCTATCGAGGGAGAGAATGCCGTTTCCAAGCGGTTCGCCCGCGTGGTCGAGCAGGTAGATGCCGTCGCCATGGGCCGTCGCCGCCACCGCCGCGATGTCCGCCGCCCGTCCCGACGCGGCAAGCGCTTCGGTTATGGCCTCTGCCGTCGCCGTCCACAGGGCGCGCATGTCGCGCTCCACATGACGCGGGCACGGGATGATCTGCGGCAGGCGGCGGCGCGCCATCGCCAGCGCCCGTCCACCGGCGTCGAACACCACGGCCTTGGTGACGGTCAACCCGTTGTCGATACCGAGAATGCAGGGACCGGGAGTATGGGAACCGGGAATGCTGGACGAGGATTGCGGCATGAAGCGCTCCGTCGCGGCTGCGATAAATTTGATAAGTTTCAATAGAATGACCATGCCAT
Organism: Rhizobiales bacterium 63-22; assembly: GCA_001898995.1. Taxonomy (GTDB): domain Bacteria; phylum Pseudomonadota; class Alphaproteobacteria; order Rhizobiales; family Rhizobiaceae; genus Brucella. Next base: position 50,427 of record MKVZ01000016.1, read on the forward strand.
AATGTGAATATCACATCAAGAGGCGTTACATTCCCAAAATATTACCACCTGAAATCACACGATTCCATTCGCAACGGAATCGAGAGAACTGGCCCATTCCTTTGTTTTTAAATGTTTTCAGACGCGAAACCGCTACGCAGTTACGCTAGAAATGCCTGAGCGGATCAAACAGGGGCGACACGAAGGCGAACGCCCTTGTCTCGCATTTCCTCCAGCAGGGCAGACGGGGTATGGGAATCGACGATGACGAGGTCGAAGGCTTCGAGCGCGCACATGGCGTGCAGCGCGCGGCGCTGGAATTTGCTGTGGTCGGCGAGCAGAATGCGTCGCGACGCGCTGTCGAACATGGCGCGCTTGGTTTCGGCCATTTCCGGGCTTTGATGAAATATCATGCCGTCGGTGACAGCCGCCATGGACATGACGGCGACATCGGCGCGCAGGCGCCTGATCTCGGCGGTCGTGACCGGTCCCAGAAAGGCGCTGCACCAGTTGTGGAACTGTCCGCCGAGACCGAGCAGGGTGATATCGCGCAGGCCGCGCAACTCGCCCATCAGAATCAGCGAATTGGTGATGACGGTGAGCGGCACCCTTGCCGCCAGATGCGGCACCATCTGCTGCACGGTGGTGCTGTCGTCGAGGAAAATGGCCTGTCCCGGCTCGATCAGCATAGCGGCCTCGGCCGCGATGGCGCGTTTTTCGGCGGCTTGCCGGGTCGAGCGGTAGATGTCGGCCGATTCGGACAGGCTTTCCGGTGCGGCCGAGACGACGCCGCGTGTCTTGCGCAGAAGGCCGCGGCTGACGAGATCGTCCAGATCGCGATGCGCGGTCATGAGACTGATGCCGAAGCGGGAGGTCAAATCCTCGATGCGCATGCTGCCTTCGGCCATCACCGCCTCGGCCATCAACTGGCGGCGGGCGATCTGGCGTGCATGACGGCTGTCGGCCGGCAACGGTTCGTCGGCTGTAAGCGTCGAAGGCTTGCCGTCGCTCATGGATGCACCTACAGCGCAGGGAACGGGCCGGCGGGCCATCGCCTTGACTGGCATGGCCCGCCGGACGCTGTTACTTCTTCAACGTGAACGGGGCGACGAAGTCGTTCACATTGTCCTTCGTGATCAGGATGCAGTCGAAGAGCTGCTTTTCGGTAGCGGCGCCGGTCTTGCCGGTCTTGATGAAGCTGTCGGCTTCCTTGACCGCTTGCGCCGCGAAAACGGCGACCGGCTGCAGGACCGTATATTGCAGTTCACCCGCCTTGATCGCGGCCACCGCGTCGGGCGAGCCATCGAAGCCGCCGACCTTGACCTGGCTGAGCTTGCCGGCTTCCTTCAGCGCGGCGATAGCGCCCAGCGCCATCTCGTCGTTGCCGGAGATCACGCCGATGATGTCGGGATGGGCCTGCAACAGCGACTGCATCTTCTGGTAGCCCTGCGTGCGGTCCCAGTTGGCCACTTCCTGGCCGACCTTCTTCAGGCCCGGATACTGGCTGATGACCGTCTCGTAACCGTTGGAGCGGGTGGCGGCGTTGTTGTCGGAAGGGTTGCCGAACAGTTCGACATAGTTGCCCTTGTCGCCCACATCCGCGACCCACTGGGTCGCGCCGATGGCGGCGCCCTGCGCATTGTTGGAAACGAGCTGCGCCTTGGCGAGGCCTTCCTGATTGATCTCCGCATTGACGAGGAAGACCGGGATTCCGGCCGCGACGGCCTTCTTCACAGCGCCGATCGAGCCATCGGCATTGGCGGGATCGAGGATGATCGCCACCGACTTGTTGGTGATCGCGGTGTCGATCAGGGTGCTTTCGGTGTTGGTGTCGCCCTTGTTGGCGGAGACATTGGCGGTGTAGCCGAGCTTCTCCGCGGTGGCCTTGGCGACGTCGCCCTCGGTTTTCCAGTAGGGGTTGGCCGGGTCGTTGACGATGATCGAGATCAGGCCGGCGGCCGAGGCCGATGCCGTATAGCCGAAAAACGGGGTGATGGCGATGGCGGCCATCAGCGTGCGGCGGGTCAGTTTCAACATATTCTCTCTCCCTTGCTTTGCCTTGGATTGGCTTTGGTTTGCCGGATTTGGCGGTCTTTTCACGCGGGCCGCGAGCGACGCGCGGGAACGGTTTAGTGACGGATCAGCCCTTCCGGGCACCTCCGCCGTACTGGATGGAGTTCAGCAGAACGGCGAGAACGATGACGGCGCCCGTGAACACGGTCTGCCAGTAGGAGGATACGCCGACGATGACGAGGCCGTCCGACAGGAAGCCGATGACGAAGGCGCCGAGCATGGTGCCGCGCATGGTGCCGCGTCCGCCGGTCAGCGCCGCGCCGCCGATCACCACGGCGGCGATGGCCGTCAGTTCGTAGGTGAAGCCCGCCGTCGGTCCCGCGGAAGTCAACTGCGACGACAGCACCAGCCCGGCGATGGCCGCCAGCACGCCCGACAGCGTATAGACGGTGATCTTCACGCGCTTGACCGGCACGCCCGACAGGTCGGCGGCGCGTTCGTTACCGCCGGAAGCGTAGAGCCAGCGTCCGAAGGCCGAGCGCGACAGCATCAGGCCGGTCAGGATGGCGAAGACCGCCAGCACGATGACCGAGATCGGGATGCCCGCCAGCCGGTTGAAGCCGAGCCAGTTGAAGCCGGTGTTGCCGAGTTCGGCATGGCCGGAAAGATTGTTGTAGGTGAGGCCGTTGGTCATCAGCAGCGCCACGCCGCGCGCCACATACATGACGCCGAGCGTCGCCACGAAGGCCGGTACCTTGAACCATGCGATCAGCACGCCGTTCAGCGCGCCGACCAGCGCCCCCAGCACGCAGGTCAGCACCACCACGGCCCAGACCGGCAGGTAGAGGATCACGCCGAGCGGCTGGAGCACGATGCCCTGCATCATCGCGCCGGCCACCACGCCGGCCAGCGCCAGAATGGAGCCGACCGACAGGTCGATGCCTCCGTTCAGGATCACCAGCAGCATACCGATGGCGAGCAGGCCGTAAATGGCCACATGGCTTGCCATGGTCAGGAAGTTGGGAATGGTGAAATAGTTCGGCGACAGGAAAGAAAAGACCGCGATGATGATGATCAGCGCGAAGAAGGCGCGGCCTTCCAGCAAGATCTTCACGAGGCTCCAGCCGCCGGTCTTGGCGGCGGGCTTTCGGACGTCGTTGCTAACCGACATTGGGTTGGCTCCCTAAACTCTGGTCATCAGGCCGCCACGGACTCGCCGGAGGCGGCCATGATCTTTTCCTTGCTGACGGTGGAATCGAATTCGGCCGAGATGCGGCCCTTGCTCATCACGATGATCCGATGGGCGACCGACAGGCACTCGCCGACTTCGGAGGTCGAATAGATCACGGCCAGCCCTTCCTTCGCGCCCTCGGCCAGCAGGCGGAACACTTCCGCCTTGGCGCCGATGTCGATGCCGCGCGAAGGCTCGTCCAGCAGGATGACCTTCGGATGGGTGGCCAGCATCTTGCCGATCACCACCTTCTGCTGGTTGCCGCCCGAAAGCGAGCCGATGGGCGCGCCGCCGCCGGAGGTCTTGACCGTGACGCGGTGGATGGTCTCTTCGATCAGTTTCTGCTCGGCCCTCGTCTGGGTGAAAAGGCCCTTGGTGAAATTGCGGATCGAGGCGAGCGACAGGTTCTGCCCGACGCTCATGGTCTGCACGAGGCCGTCGCGCTGACGATCCTCCGGCACCAGCGCCAGCCCGCGCGCGATGCGCTCGGCGATGGTCAGCCCCGACACCTCGCGGCCTTCCAGCACGATCTCGCCGCTGGAGGCGTGCAGGCGTCCGGCGACCGTTTCCAGAAGCTCCGTGCGGCCGGCCCCCATCAATCCGTAGATGCAGACGATCTCGCCCGCGCGCACGTCGAGAGACAGGTTGTCCACGACCTTGTAGCCCGCGCCCTTGGGGTCGGGGACGGTGAGCTGCCTGATCGACAGCGCCACCTCGCCGAACCGGCTCGCTGGCGGGCTGCCGAGATCGTAGTTCTCGCCCACCATGTTGCGGACGATCCATTCGAGGTCGATCTCGGAGCGCGGCGCATAGGCCGTCATGGTGCCGTCGCGCAGCACCACCGCATGATCGGTGATCTGCAACGCCTCTTCCAGATGGTGCGAGATATAGACGATGCTGACGCCTTTGGCCGTCAGGTCGCGGATCACCTTGAACAGCACCTCCACTTCGGTGGCGGAAAGCGCGCTGGTCGGCTCGTCCATGATGAGGATGCGGCTATGGACCGAAAGCGCGCGCGCGATTTCCACGATCTGCTGCTGGCCGAGGCGCAGTTCCTCCACCGGCGTCAGCGGATCGATGGTTTCCTCCAGCTCCGACATGAGTTCGTGGACGCGGGCTTCCTCGGCGGCGAAATCAACGCCCGTCGGTCCCATGATCTCGCGGCCCATGAAGATATTGTCACGCACCGACAGGTTGGGCGCGAGGCTCAGTTCCTGATGGATGATGGAGATGCCGTGGTCGCGCGCGGCGGTCGAGTTCTCGAAAACGACGGGCTGGCCGTCGAGGATAATCTCGCCGCTGGTCGGCTGGATGACGCCCGACAGTACTTTCATCAGCGTGGACTTGCCCGCGCCGTTCTCGCCGAAGAGCGTCGTCACCTGGCCGCGATAAATGTCGAAATTCACGCCCTTGAGCGCGTGGATGCTGCCATAGGACTTGGCCACGTTGCGGGCGGCGAGAACCACCTCGCGCGTGTCGGGCCGGGCCTGGGGGATTTCGTCGCCTTCGATCATTTCACCACCACCTTGACCGGCGTGATCAGCCAGTTCTTGGGATTGATGAGGGTGAAGGCGCCGGTGACTTCCAGCGTCTTGCCGGTGAGATTGGTATTGTCGATCCCGCTCAGTACCGCCTTCTTCATGGCGCGGTTGATGCCCGAGCCGGCATTCTGGTATTCGATCTGGTTCTTGAACTGGGAGAAGGTGACCTGACCGGTCGCGTCGCGCAGGTCGGTGCCGTTGATGGCGGGGCCGGTCTGGACGCGTACCGTGATCTCCGGCGGCAGGCCGTCGACCTTCAGCGTATAGACGCCCATCTTGCCTTCGCCCGCAATACCGCTCACCTTCACGGGGACGACCGCGCCCACGGTGGCGGGGGTGCCGTATTTCTTGGCGGCGGCAGTCTTGTCGGCCAGCACGGCCGGCCCGAGCGTCTGCGCGTCCACCGCTTTCGATTCGACGAATTGCTGGACGATCGGGAACTCCTTCGCGCCGAAGGCGTCGGGCTCGAAGACCTGCTGGCGCACATCCTCCTTGGAGCCGATGCGGACGACGGTCGTATCGGCGGCGATCCCGGCGATCACGATCACCGCCAGCACCGCGGAGATCAACAATCCGCGCCGCGGTGTCGCCGGCGCTTTCGGGGCAGGGGCGGAACTCTGGCTCATATGTCTGGCCTCATCATGCGGGAAGGAATGATTATTGTGTTATAATAGTGTTATGTTTCAGATCAAGCGGAACAGGTTGCACGCCTGCGTGATCGCCGGATACGGCAAGATCGCGCGCGATGACGCAGGGATGCGCGCATCGCCGCCTTTCGGACGGCAAGCATGCTGTTTTCCGGCAATATGAATGAAACTTTCGACATGCTGGCGGCCTCCCGTCCGTCAATCCTGCCGCTGAACTGGTTTTCCAGCGCTTTGTGCCTGCGCGATACGGCGCCGCACGTCAATCATTGAAACCACTGTATATGAAAAAAATTACGCCGTCAGCAAAAAAATTCATTCCCTATGAGATAACTATGCTATAGAAATGACACGACGGATCGCGAGATGCAGGGGGAGGAGGATGTCCATGGATACCGCGAGACCCTGGGGATTGGACGGCCGTGTGTTATTCCGGGCGCGGCGGCAGCGATTCCATGCCCTTCCGCGCGGAGGCTGCCATGGCCGGCGCTGATATACTAATCGGTATCGATGCGGGAACCTCGGTGATAAAGGCCGTGGCCTTCGATCTCGCCGGGGATCAGCTTGCCTCCGCCGCCGTTCCCAACCGTTATACGTCGAAAGGCGATGGCGCGGTGACGCAGCCGCTCGGTCAGACATGGACCGACTGCGCGAAGGCGCTGCGCGCGCTCGGCGAGAAGATTCCGGGCCTTGCCAGTCGCACCGCCGCGCTCGCCGTGACGGGGCAGGGCGACGGCACATGGCTGGTCGGCGGGGACAATGCGCCGGTCGGCGATGCATGGCTCTGGCTCGACGCACGCGCCGCGCCGACGGTGCGCGAACTTGCGGCGGGGCCGGCCAACCGCGCCCGCTTCGAGGCCACGGGCACCGGCCTCAATACCTGCCAGCAAGGCAGTCAGATGGCCCATATGCAGGCGCATCACCCGGAGTTGCTGGACGCAGCCGAGGCGGCGCTGCATTGCAAGGACTGGCTCTATCTGAACCTCACCGGCGTGCGCGCCACCGATCCTTCCGAGGCGAGCTTCACCTTCGGCAATTTCCGTAACCGCCAGTATGACGACACGGTGATCGCCGCGCTCGGTCTGGAAAGCCGCCGCGACCTGCTGCCGCCGATCGTGGACGGAACCATGACCACGCATCCGCTGACCGAGGCCGCGGCCGCCGCGACGGGTCTCAAGGCGGGAACCCCCGTCAGCCTCGGCTATGTGGATATGGTGATGACGGCGCTCGGCGCCGGGGTCTATGGCGGCGCGGCATGTGACGCGGCGTGCTCGACGGTGGGTTCGACCGGCGTGCATATGCGTGCCGTGCGCTGGCAGGACGTGCATCTGAACGCCGAAGGCACGGGCTATGTCATCTGCCTGCCGGTGCCGGGCATCGTCACGCAGGTGCAGACCAACATGGCCGCCACGCTCAATATCGACTGGGTGCTGGCGCTGGCCGCCGATATCCTGCGCGGTTTCGGGCAGAAGGTGGAGCAGCGCGATCTCGTCGCGCATCTCGACGGCTGGATCGCCGCCAGCGCGCCGGGACAGATCGTCTACATGCCCTATATTTCCGAAGCGGGCGAACGCGGTCCTTTCGTCAACGCGGATGCGCGCGCCGGCTTTACCGGTCTTTCGCTCAATCACACCTATGCGGATGTGGTGCGCGCGGTGGCGGAGGGCCTCGGCCACGCCATGCGCGACTGTTACGCCGCGATGGGCAGGCTTCCGGGCGAGTTGCGCCTCACGGGCGGGGCCGCCCGCTCTGCGCGGCTGCGCGGAATATTGTCGGCGTCGGTGCGCGCGCCGGTCCGTGTCTCGTCGCGCGATGAGGCGGGTGCGGCCGGCGCTGCCATGATGGCCGCCGTCGCCAACGGCATCTATCCCGACATGAATGCCTGTATCGGCCAGTGGGTGACGCCGCTTCTGGGCGAAGCCGAGCAGCCCGACCCGGAACTGGCCGCGGCCTACGACCATATTTTCCCCGCCTTCACGGCCGCGCGCCGGGGTCTCGTTCCCGCGTGGGAAGCCCTTGCCGCCGCGCGCCATGCCAGAGGAGTTTCCCATGACGACTGAAACCGGCCCAACTGAAACAGGAATGGTCGATCTGTTCGTGATCGGCGGCGGCATCAACGGCGCGGGCATCGCGCGCGATGCCGCCGGGCGCGGCCTTTCGGTGGTGCTGTGCGAGAAGGACGATCTTGCGCAGGGCACTTCGTCGCGCTCCGGCAAACTGGTGCATGGCGGGCTGCGATATCTCGAATATTATGAATTCCGGCTGGTACGCGAGGCGCTGATCGAGCGCGAGGTGCTGCTGAAGGCGGCGCCGCACATCATCTGGCCGATGCGTTTCGTGTTGCCGCACAGCCCGCAGGACCGCCCGGCGTGGCTGGTCCGGCTCGGCCTGTTTCTCTACGACCATCTCGGCGGCCGCAAAAAACTGCCTGGCACCCGCACGCTGGACCTCAGCCGTGACCCGGAGGGAACGCCGCTTCTCGACCAGTATACGAAAGGCTTCGAATATTCCGACTGCTGGGTGGACGACGCGCGGCTGGTGGCGCTGAACGCGCTGGGTGCTGCGGAAAAGGGCGCGCTCGTCCTCACCCGCACGCCCGCCGTCTCGGCGCGGCGCGAGAACGGCGGCTGGACGGTGGAGACGAAGAACCGCAAAACGGGCGAGACCCGCACCTTCCGCGCCCGCTGTCTCGTCAATTGCGCCGGACCTTGGGTGTCGGACGTCATCGCCAATGTCGCCCGTTCCAACTCCTCGCGCCATGTGCGGCTGGTCAAGGGCAGCCATATCATCGTGCCGAAATGGTGGACGGGCGCCAATGCCTACCTGGTGCAGAACCACGACAAGCGCGTGATCTTCATCAACCCCTACGAGGGCGACATGGCGCTGATCGGCACCACCGACATTCCATGGGAAGGCCGCGCGGAGGATGTGGAGATCGCCGAAAGCGAGATCGAATATCTGCTCGCCGTGGTGAACCGCTATTTCAAGGAAAAGCTGCGCCGCTCGGACGTGCTGTTCAGCTATTCCGGCGTGCGTCCGCTTTTCGACGATGGCAAGGGCAATCCTTCTGCGGTAACGCGCGACTACGTGTTCGATCTGGACGAGACCGGCGGTGCGCCGCTGATGAACGTGTTCGGCGGCAAGATCACCACCTTCCGCGAACTCGCCGAACGGGGCATGCACCGGCTGGCGCATGTCTTCCCGCAGATGGGGCCGGACTGGACCGCAAACGCTCCGCTGCCCGGCGGCGAGATCGCCAATGCCGATTACGAGACCTTCGCCAACAGCCTGCGCGACGCATGGCCGTGGATGCCGCGCGGGCTGGTGCAGCATTATGGCCGCCTCTACGGCGCACGCGCGAAGGACGTGGTGGGTGCCGCGACCGGCGTGGACGGTCTCGGTCGCCATTTCGGCGGCAATCTCTACGAGGCGGAAGTGCGCTATCTGGTCGAAAAGGAATGGGCCCGGTCCGCGGCCGACATTCTTTACCGCCGCACCAAGCATTATCTGCACCTGAGCGAGACGGAACGCGCCGCCTTCGCCCAATGGTTCGACCAAACCCGCCTTGCCGCCGCCTGAGGTACTGTCATGCCGCTGACGCTTTCGCTCAATACAAACCCGCTGGTGAACCGTTTCGCCGAACCGGACGACCTGATCGACACGGTGGCACGCGAGCTGAAGCTCCGCGACCTGCAACTGACGCATGAATTCATCAATCCCTCGTGGCCGGCCCCGGTGATCCGCCGCCTGACGCGGCAGATGACGGCGGCGCTGCGGCGTACCGGCGTGCGCGTGACCAGCGGCATGACCGGTCCCTATGGCCGGCTCAACCATTTCGGTCATCCCGACCGCGATGTGCGGCGCTATTACATGGACTGGTTCAAGACCTTCGCCGACATCACCGCCGATCTCGGCGGCGTGTCGGTCGGCACGCAGTTCGCCATCTTCACTTATAAGGATTATGACGATCCGGCCCGCCGCGAGGAGTTGATCGGGATCGCCATCGACTGCTGGGCGGAAGTGGCTGAACACGCAAAGGCCGCCGGCCTGAAATATGTGTTCTGGGAGCCGATGAGCATCGGGCGCGAATTCGGCGAGACCATCGCCGCCTGTATGAAGCTGCAAGACCGGCTGACCGCCGCCGATATGGCGGTGCCCATGTGGATGATGGCCGATATCGACCATGGCGACGTGACCAGCGCCAACCCGGACGATTACGATCCCTATGCGTGGGCGCGCGCCGTGCCGAAGGTCTCGCCCATCATTCATATCAAGCAGAGCCTGATGGACAAGGGCGGGCATCGTCCCTTTACCGCCGCGTTCAACGCCAAGGGCCGCATCCAGCCCGAGCCGCTGCTCGCCGCCTTCGCCGCGGGCGGAGCGAAGGACAATGAAATCTGCCTCGAACTTTCCTTCAAGGAGCGCGAGCCGAACGACCGTGAGGTCATTCCCCAGATCGCGGAAAGCATTGCCTTCTGGGCGCCGCATATCGATACGGGCGTTCAGGATCTGAACATCTAGGTTATTGTGCCCATGGCCCGCCACAGCGACACCGATCCCGAACAGAACCTCGCCATCCGCGCGGCATGGCTGCATTATGTGGGCGGCATGAAACAGGGCGCGGTGGCGAAAAGGCTCGGCATTCCTTCGGTCAAGGCGCATCGGCTGATCGCGCGCGCGGTGACGGAGGGCGCGGTCAAGGTCACGATCGACGGCGAGATCGTCGAATGCGTGGAACTGGAGGAACGGCTTTGCCGCCGCTATGGCCTCGACATGTGCGAGGTAGCCCCCGATCTCGGCGAGGAAGGGCTGCCGCTCCGGGCGCTCGGACTGGCGGGGGCGGATTTCCTGCGCCGCCAGATCGAGAGCGGCGAACATGCGGTGATCGGCCTCGGCCACGGGCGCACGCTGGCCGCCGCCGTGCAGCAATTGCCGCGCGTGGTGGCGAACGGTGTCTGTTTCGTCTCGCTGCTCGGCGGCCTGACCCGCAACTATGCCGCCAATCCGCATGACGTGATGCATCGTCTCGCCGAAAAGACCGGCGCGCGCGCCTTCGTGCTGCCGGTACCCTTTTTCGCCAATTCGGACCGCGACCGGGCGGTGCTGCTGTCACAGCCGGGCGTGCCGGAACTTTTCGCTATGGCGAACGGCGCGGGGCTGCAATTCGTCGGCATCGGCACCGCCGACGCCGGCGCGCAACTGGTCGCAAGCAGCATGATCGAGCCGCGCGAGATCGCCGAGATCAACGCCGCCGGCGGCACGGGCGAAATGCTGGGCCATTTTTTCGACGCATCCGGCCGGGTGCTGGAAACCACGCTGACGGCGCGCACGCTGGCGGTCGATCTGGACGGGCCGCCCGGAAGCCGTTCTGCAGGCCGCATCGTCGCGATCGCCGGCGGTGCGCAGAAGGTTGCGGCCGTCCGCGCCGTACTGGAAAGCGGGCGGCTCAAGGGCCTCATCACCGACGAGCAGACCGCAAGGACGTTGATCGGTTGAAGACGCCGGAACTCCCGAAACGTTGTGGCAATGATGACTGACATTATTTATAAGGATTGAAGGGGAGAGGTAATGGAACCGCGGGTCTGGGTCGGCACAAGCTGGAAGATGAACAAGACGCTGGCCGAGGCGCGCGTCTTCGCGGAAGGGCTGAGGGGCGCGAAGAGCGATCCGCGCATCCAGCGGTTCGTCATTCCGCCATTCACTGCAGTGCGCGAGGTCAAGGCGATACTGGCGGAAACGTCGGTCAAGGTCGGCGCGCAGAACATGCACTGGGCCGACGAAGGCGCATGGACGGGCGAAATTTCGCCGGTCATGCTCAAGGACTGCGATCTCGACATCGTGGAACTCGGCCATTCCGAGCGTCGTGAGCATTTCGGCGAGACCGACGAAACGGTGGGGCTGAAAACCGAGGCCGCCGTGCGCCACGGGCTGACGCCGCTGATCTGCATCGGCGAGACGCTTGCCGAGCGGCAGGCGGGCCGTGCGCAGGAAGTGCTGGAGCGGCAGGTGCGCGGCGCGCTGGCGAAGCTTTCGGGAGCGCAGAAATCCGCGCCGATCCTGCTCGCCTACGAGCCCGTCTGGGCCATCGGCGTCAACGGCATTCCCGCCACTTCCGATTATGCCGATCAGCGTCAGGCGGAGATCGTCGCCGTGGCGGAGGATGTGCTGGGCCGCCGCATTCCCTGCCTTTATGGCGGCTCGGTCAATCCGGACAATTGCGAGGAACTCATCACCTGCCCGCATATAGACGGGCTTTTCATCGGGCGCTCGGCCTGGGCGGTCGAGGGCTATCTCGGCATCCTGGCCAAATGCGCCGCAAAACTGTGAAGGATATGGATAATGAAACTGGCAATCGCAGGCGATAGCGCGGGCGAGGGACTGGCCAAGGTTCTGGCCGAGCATCTGAAGGGCAAATATGACGTCGCGGAAATCTCGCGCACGGAGGCGGGACCGGATACGTTCTACGCCAATCTCTCCGACCGCGTGGCGAACGAGGTTATGGCCGGCAAATACGACCGCGCGATCCTCGTCTGCGGCACGGGCATCGGCGTCTGCATCGCGGCCAACAAGGTGCCGGGCATCCGCGCCGCGCTGACCCACGATACCTATTCGGCCGAGCGCGCGGCACTCTCCAACAATGCGCAGATCATCACCATGGGCGCGCGCGTCATCGGTACCGAGCTTGCCAAGGCCATCGCCGACGCGTGGCTGAAGGAAACGATGAACTTCGATCCCAAGGGCCGCTCCGCCGGCAACGTCTGCGCCATCGACGAGGTGGACGCGAAATATAACAAGCGCTGAATCCGCTCCGCCGCATGCGCATACACCGCTGATCTCCGGCGCTCCGCGCCGGAGATCGAACCCACCGCCTGCCATCATAACGATAACGGGGAGGAATGACCCATGGCCCGCATTACCCTTCGCCAATTGCTCGACCATGCCGCCGAAAACGGTTATGGCGTGCCCGCGTTCAATATTTCCAACATGGAGCAGGGGCTGGCCATCATGGCCGCCGCCAAGGCCTGCAACGCACCGGTGATCCTTCAGGCGAGCCGCGGCGCGCGGGCCTATGCCGGCGACCGGGTTCTGGCCCGGCTGATCGACGGATTGACGGAAATGTATCCCGATATTCCGGTTTGCATGCACCTCGACCACGGCAACAATCTCGCCACCTGCGCCACCGCCATCCAGAATGGCTTTACCAGCGTGATGATGGACGGCAGCTTGAAGGAAGACGGCAAGACCCCGGCCGACTATGCCTATAATCGCGACATCACGCGGCGCGTGGTCGATGTGGCCCATGCCTGCGGCGTCTCGGTGGAAGGCGAGATCGGCGTGCTGGGCAGCCTCGAAAGCGGCATGGGCGATCAGGAAGACGGTCATGGCGCGACGGAAAAGCTCGACGAAAGCCAGCTTCTGACCGACCCGGCGGAGGCGGAGCGATTCGTCGCCGAAACCGGCGTGGACGCGCTCGCCGTCGCCATGGGCACCAGCCACGGCGCCTACAAGTTCACCCGCAAGCCCGACGGCGCGATCCTCGCCATGCACGTCATCGAGGAAATCCACCGCCGCCTGCCCGATACGCATCTGGTGATGCACGGCTCGTCGTCCGTACCGGAGGACTTGCAGCGGATCATCAACAGCTATGGCGGCGACATCAAGCCGACATGGGGCGTGCCCGTGGAGGAAATCCAGCGCGGCATCAAGTCGGGCGTGCGCAAGATCAATATCGACACCGACAACCGGCTGGCGATGACGGCGGCGATTCGCAAGACGCTCGCCGAAGATCCGTCCGAGTTCGATCCGCGCAAATATATGAAGCCCGCCATGGCGATGATGACCGAAGTGTGCAGGCAGCGGTTCGAAGCCTTCGGCACCGCCGGCCACGCCGACAGGATTCGCCCTCTGCCGGTGGAAGCGATGGCGAAGCGCTACTGAAAACCCGCCTGAGCATGCATTCGCGCGGGCCGGCGATGCGCCGGTTCCGCGCGCAGGCGTTATTTCGGGCGGTGACGGCGGCCAAAGTTGCATCTCTGTGTGGACAGGGGCTGTGCTTTCTGCTAATAGCCAGCCCCAATTTGCAGCGTTTGCGTTGCGAAGCTTGGGAGCCTTCGGGTGCTGACAGGCCGGTTCGACCGGCCGGAATTGCCGGGAGACTTTCGAAAGCTCATCCGAAATTCTAACCGATACGGGAATAGACGTGCAGGTACTCGTCCGCGATAACAATGTCGATCAGGCTCTCCGCGCTCTCAAGAAGAAGATGCAGCGTGAAGGCATCTTCCGTGAAATGAAGATGCGTGGCCACTACGAAAAGCCGTCCGAAAAGCGCGCCCGCGAAAAGGCCGAGGCTGTTCGCCGCGCCCGTAAGCTGGCCCGCAAACGCGCCCAGCGCGAAGGTCTCGTCAGCGGTCGCGGCGCGCGTTGATCGATATGGAACAGGCACTGCCGCGGCAGTGCCTTTTGCTTGCCGGCGTAGCCTTTGGCTTGCGCCGGTTTTTGCATGTTTTATGATAAGCTGTCCGGCCGCCTGAAGCATATCGCGATCTGGTCGAAACAGATCGGCGTTCCGGCAATCTGGATTTATATCCGTCCCGAAAACCGCTTCGCCCTTTTCGGGACGGCTTCCATATCCGGACCGGCCGCCCTAATGCAGCCGATTTCGGGCGGCATGGAAGGACGAACGAGTCGCGAATATGGGCCGCCCATGGCACGCCCGGCGCGATGGGAAGAGAAGCAGGCGGACAGGCCGTCCGCTGTTTCCAATCGAATTGAAAAGGGGTGCTGCCGTTGCCGACGCGCTTTAAGGTGTTTCATTCGCTCGCAAACGATGTTTCGGAAACAGGGACATTGTCCGAACAGCCCCCGGAATGGGGAGCGGGACGGGGGATCAGGTGGAACAGGAAGCGAAGCGGCCTTCTCGCCGGCAGCCTGCTTCTGGCGTTTGCGATGGCTGGTTGCCAGAGCACCACGTCCACGTTGAGTTCTGTCGATCAGGCGCAGGGATCGAGCGAGAACATCAGTTCGCTCACCGCCGTGATCCAGAGCAACCCGCGCGATCCGGAAGGGTATAACGTTCGCGGTTCCGCCTACGGCCGCGCCCACCGCTACAAGGATGCGCTTCGCGATTTCGATCAGGCCATCGCCCTCAATCCGAATTTCTACGAAGCCTATGCCAACCGTGCGCTGGTCGACCGCTACATGGGCAACGATCAGCAGGCGGTGCTGGATTATTCCAAGGCGATCCAGATCAATCCGCGTTATGCCGCCGCCTACATCGGTCGCGGCAACGTCTATCGGCAGGCCGGGCAACTCGATCAGGCGCTGAGCGATTTCAATCAGGCCATCGCGCTCCAGACCACGGACGGCCGCGCATGGCACAATCGCGGCCTGATTTATCAAGCCAAGGGCGAGCACCGAAAGGCGATCGAGGACTTCTCCAAGGCGATCTCGCTCAATTCCTCCGCGCCGGAGCCGTATAACGGGCGCGGCATTTCCTATATCGCGCTCGGCGATTACGACAACGCCTTCGACGATTTCAACACGGCGATCACGCTCAACCCGAATATCGCGGAAAGCTGGGCCAATCAGGCGCTCGTCTACGAGCATCGCGGCAACAAGGCCAAGGCGGCGGCTTCCTATGCGCGCGCCGTGCAACTCGATCCCAATTACCAGCCGGCCAAGGACGGACTCGCCCGCACGCGCGGTTGAACGGGAATGCATTGCGGTCGAAAGCCGCTTTAACCAACTCCTTAAAAGCATAGCGGCGCTTCCTGTAAATCGGGAAGCGCCGCTTTTTTTTGTCGATGGCTGCTATATATTGATTTCATGTCCCTTTTCGATCACATCGGCTTTCAGGTCAGGAATATGAGCCGCAGCCTTTCCTTTTACGAAGGCTGCATGCCCGCGCTCGGGCTGAAAGTGATCGCACGCTCCGGCGGCGGCTTTTTCGTCAGCGGCGGCGAGCGGGCGCCGGTTCCCTTCCTGTGGATTCACGCTCCGGAGAACGCGCAGGAGCCGGCGGATGCGCCGCTGAAGCCGGGCAACCGTCTGCATCTCATGTTCACTGCCGCGAACCGTGAGGCGGTGAACGACTTCCATGCCGCGGCGCTCGCCGCCGGCGGCACCGACAGCGGCCGGCCGGGCTATCAGGGGCCGGAGACGATGGGATATTACGCGGCGCTGGTCTTCGACCCGGACGGCAACACGCTGGAAGCGGGTTTCCGCGAGCGCAGGAAATAACGTCTATACCGGCTTGTTGCGGCCCATATTGCGTTTGTCGAGCCGGGTGACGAGCCTGTCGCCGATCCATTGTATGCCGCATACCATCACGATGAGGATCGCCACGACGGCAATCATGATCTGCGTTTCGAAACGCTGGTAGCCGTAGCGGATCGCGAGGTCGCCCAGCCCGCCCGCGCCGATGGCGCCCGCCATGGCCGAGGCGCCGACCAGCGTGATGACGGTAACGGTAAACCCTGCGACGAGACCGGGCAGGGCTTCCGGCACCAGGACCTCGCGCACGATGGTCCAGCGTCCCGCGCCCATGGAACGCGCCGCCTCCACGAGACCGTTGTCCACCTCGCGCAGCGACACTTCGGCGATGCGCGCATAATAGGGGATGGCGGCGATGGAAAGCGGCACGATGGAAGCCCATGTGCCGATGGAGGTGCCGACGATAAAGCGCGTGACCGGGATCAGCGCCACCAGAAGAATGATGAACGGCACCGAGCGGAAGCCGTTGATGATCGCGCCGAGCACGGCGTTGACGGGGCGGTTCTGCGCCAGTCCGCCGCGTTCGGTCAGGATCATGACGAGAGCCAGCGGCAGGCCGACCGCGAGCGAAATCAGGCTGGAGAAACCGGTCATGATGATGGTCTCCCAGAAGGAGCGCCAGAGGAGATCAAGCATCGCCTGAGACATAGCCGAGCACCTCCGTCGTGTCAGAATGCGTGTCGAACCAGCCGAGTGCGGCGGCGAGTTTCGCCTCGTCGCGGGCAGGCAAGGCGAGGAAGAGCGTGCCGACCGGTTCGCCCTGTATGGTGTCCATGCCGCCATGGATCAGGCGGAGGGCAAGGCCGCTGGCGGTGCTGGCCTCGCTGAAGAACGGGCCGCGCGCGGCGTCGCCGGACAGTGTCACGCGCACGATGGCCTGTGCGGACTGCGCGTCCGGGCCTGTCTGCCTGTCCGGGCTGAGGCGCGCGCGCCATGTCTCGGGCAGTTCGGGTGTCAGAACCTTGAGAAGGCTCTGTGTGACCGGGGCCTGGGGATTGGCGAAGACTTTCCACACCGGACCTTCCTCGGCGATCGCCCCGCGATCGAGCACGATCACCCGGTCGGCGATACGGCGGATCACGTCCATTTCATGGGTGATGAGCAGGATGGTGAGGCCGAGGCGCGCGTTGATGTCCTTCAGCAGCGCCAGGATGGACTGGGTGGTTTCCGGGTCGAGCGCCGAGGTGGCTTCGTCGGAGAGCAGCAGCGTCGGCTGTGCGGCGAGCGCGCGGGCGATGCCGACACGCTGTTTCTGTCCGCCGGAAAGCTGGCTCGGATAATGTCCCGCCCTGTCGGAAAGGCCGACCAGATCGAGCAGTTCGGCCACCCGGCGCGTGCGTTCCGGCTTGGATATGCCGGCGATCTTCAAGGGCAGGGCGATGTTTTCGGCCACCGTTTTGGCCGAAAGCAGGTTGAAATGCTGGAACACCATGCCGATGCGCCGCCGCACGGGCCGCAATTCGGTCTCGCCCAGACCGGTTATGTCGCGGCCTTCGATGCGGATCGACCCGGAATCGGGTTTTTCGAGGCCGTTGACGCAGCGGATCAGCGTGGATTTTCCCGCGCCGCTGCGCCCGATAATGCCCAGTATCTCGCCGCGCGCGACCGAGAGCGAGACGCCGCTGATGGCTGCCGTGCCGCCGAACATGCGGCGCACGTCTTTCATTTCCACGACGGGAATGCCGGCGGAATTGCCGGCGGCTGAGTTCACGGTCTTGATTCCTTCATCATCATAAAAACGGGCGACAGGATGCCCGAACGAAAGCCGCGCAGGAAGAGGCTTCCGGCGCGGCCTTCATGGTTGAAATCCCGATCAGTTCCAGGCGGGAATGGCGGTGCCCTTGTAGGCGCGGTCCAGTTCGGCCTTGACGGCGTCGTTCTGGAAGGATGCCACCAGTTCCTTCACCCAGTCCTGACCGAGGTCTTCGGTGCGCACCGCGATGAAGTTGTTGTAGGGATTGTTGTCCTTCGATTCCCAGCCGATTGCCTCTTCCTTCTTGAGGCCGGCCTTGGCTGCCCAGTCGTTGTTGACGACAGCGGCATCGAGATCGTCGACGGACCGGCCGACCACACCCGCATCCAGTTCCTTGATTTCCAGATGTTTCGGATTGTCGGTGATGTCGATCGGCGTGGCGAGCACCCCGGCATCCGGGTTCAGCTTGATGAGACCCTTCTGCTCCAGCACGCGCAGCGCGCGGCCTTCGTTGGACGGATCGTTGGGAACGCCGATCACCGCGCCGTCCTGCAACTCGTCGAGGCTCTTGTGCTTCCGCGAATAGATGCCGATCGGCCAGACGGCGGTGTAGCCGGCAACGGAAATCTTATAGCCGTGCTGCTTGATCTGCTCGTCCAGATAGGGCTTGTGCTGGAAGGCGTTGGCGTCGATTTCCTTGTTTTCCAGCGCCTCGTTGGGCTGGGTATAATCGTTGAAAGTGACGCGCTCTATATTGAGGCCGTGCTTCTTGCCTTCCTCGGCGACGACCTTCCACACATCTTCGTCCTCGCCGCCCATGATGCCGACCTTGATGGTCTTGTCTTCCGCGTGGCTCGGCGCAGCTGCAAAGCCGACCGTAAGGGCCGCGGCGGTGAAGAGAAGCGCCTTCATGCCCGCGCGGCGGGTGAGAGCGAGACGGGTAAGGGCTGACGGCATTCGCATTTCCTCTGTTCAAAAAAATAGCCGCGGCGCGGGAGGTGGCAGCCGGGGCCGGTGGGCGACGATCCGGACGATCTTTCTCTCCGGCTTCCTTCGATGGCGATAATTCCCGTTATTATTGCAATAAACAAGAAATATCATTCCTGAAAGTGCGATTCCGCTAGTCGCCGATTGCGCGGGTGGCGAGTAGTTGGGTTGCGCTTTGCCGATTTGAAGGTTCCGTGTTGGGGATGCCATGCCCGTGAACCGAATTTCGGATTCGACACATTGCCGGCTGGCATGGTCTATAGGTTCCGCGTTCTGGATCGTCGTGCGCCTTTCAGGCGCATTGTGACGATCTATCTTTATTGTTTGAGCATCGGATAAACCCGAAAACCGGTTTCCGCTTTTCGGTCCGATGCTCTATCGGCAGGCTGAAGGAATGGAATCATGGCTATGACGCGGCAGGAGCTTCTCGATTATCTGCATGGGCTGGGCATCGCGGTGACGACTGTCGAGCACCCGCCGCTATTCACTGTCGCGGATTCGCAAAGCCTGCGCGGCGAAATACCGGGCGGGCACACCAAGAACCTGTTCCTCAAGGACAAGAAGGACAATTTCTTTCTCGTCACCGTCGAGGAGGATGCCACCGTCGATCTGAAGTCGATCCACCACATCATCGGTGCCGCGAGCCGCGTTTCCTTCGGCAAGCCGGAGAAACTGATGGAATATCTGGGCGTCATCCCCGGCGCGGTGACGGTTTTCGGCGCGGTCAACGACAAAGAGCACAAGGTGCAGGTCGTTCTCGACGCAGCCCTCATGAGGTATGAGACTATCAACGGCCATCCGCTGACCAACGACGCCACGACAGCGATCGCGCGCGACGACCTGATCGCCTTCCTGAAGGCCACCGGCCATGAACCGCGCATTCTCGCCGTTTCGGAAGATGCGAAAATCGGCGCATCGGTGTAGATTGTTATCTTGAAATCGGCCCCGGTCGATACGAACTGAAGACTAGACCGGCCCTGGATGCCGACGCTGCGCGGATCGGTGTGTGAGCCGGAAGATTCGAGGAATTTTTTATGACCAGCCAGAACAACCCATATGCCGGCGCGGGCGGCCAGATGACGGCAAATGTTTCCTTCGGTTCGGCGGGCTCTGCCGCTCCGGCTGCCAATACGGCGGACAGCCTCATCAAGGAAACGACCACCGCCGGCTTTCAGGCCGATGTCATCGCCGAGTCGCGCAAGCAGCCGGTTCTGGTCGATTTCTGGGCGCCATGGTGCGGGCCTTGTAAGCAATTGACGCCGATCATCGAAAAGGCGGTGCGCGATGCGAAGGGTGCCGTCAAGCTGGTCAAGATGAATATCGACGATCATCCGGCCATCGCCGGCCAGCTCGGCATCCAGTCGATTCCCGCCGTCATCGCTTTCGTCAACGGGCAGCCCGTTGACGGTTTCATGGGTGCGCAGCCGGAATCGAAGGTAAAGGAATTCATCGCCCGCCTTGGCGGTCCGGGCGATCAGGAGGCGGCGCTGAAAGAGGCATTGACCGCTGCGGGCGAACTGGTGACGGCAGGCGATTTCGTGCAGGCCGGTGAAATCTACAACTCCATTCTGCAAGTCGCGCCGGATAATGCGGATGCGGCGGCGGGTCTCGCCACCTGCCTGCTGGAATCGGGCGACGCGGAAAAGGCGCGCCAGATACTCGACGCGCTGCCCGCCGACAAGAAGAACGCGGCATCCGTCCGCGCTCTGGAGGCGCGGCTGGCGCTGGCCGATCAGGTGAAGCTGATCGGCGACCCGGTCGAACTGGAAAAGCGGCTGCGCGCCGATCCGAAGGATTATCAGGCCCGCTTCGATCTCGCGCAGGTGCGCAATGCGCAAGGCAGGCGCGAGGAAGCGGCGGACGAATTGCTGGCGATCATGAAGGCCGACCGGACGTGGAACGACGACGGCGCGCGCAAGCAGTTGCTGCAATTCTTCGAGGCGTGGGGGGCGATGGACCCGGCGACGCTCGGCGCCCGCCGCAAGCTGTCGTCGATGCTATTTTCCTGACTGGCGTCTGTAACGGCGCCGATAAGGAAGCGATGAGAACAGGGAGGTTGCCATGCAAGTGGGCAATGCCCGTTACAGGACGGGCGCCGATATACCGGAAACCGTGCCGGTCTTCCCGCTGAAGGGAGCGTTGCTTTTGCCCGGCGGCCAGATTCCACTCAACATATTCGAGCCGCGCTATCTGAAGATGATGGACGACGCGCTGGCGGGCAAACGCATCGTGGGCATGATCCAGCCGCGCATCGAGGATCTGGACGCGGAGACGGCCGACGAACTGGATGAGAATTACCGGCCACAACTGAGCGGCATCGGCTGCCTTGGCCGTATCACCAGCTATTCCGAAACGGGAGACGGACGGCTGCTCATTACCTTGCAGGGTATCTGCCGTTTCCGGGTTCTGGAGGAAGTGCATTGCCGGCATCCTTACCGTCAGTGCCGCATCGCGCCCTTCCTTGCCGATCTGGAGGAGGCGAGCGATGCCGCCGGGATAGACCGCGAGGCGCTGCTGCGGGCCTTCCGCGATTATCTCGAAGCGCATAATCTGGAGGCGGACTGGGACAGCATCGCGCGCGCCGGCAACGAGACGCTGGTGAACGCGCTTTCGATCATGTCGCCTTTCGGTCCGGCGGAAAAGCAGGCGCTGCTGGAGGCGCCCGATTTGAAAACCCGCGCCGCGACGCTGATCGCCATCACCGAAATGGTGCTGGCGAAGGCGAAGGACGACGATTACGGCTCGCGCCTGCAATAAAGCAAAAGTTCAGAGTGGCGGAGCACCGGGAAACGATGGCGATGGAAAACGATACGAATAACGGCCAGATCGACGTGCGGCTTCTGGAACTGCTGGTCTGCCCGCTGACCAAGGGACCCTTGGAGTATGATGCCGACCGTTGCGAACTCATTTCGCGCAAGGCCCGGCTCGCCTATCCGGTGCGCGGCGGCATTCCGATCATGCTGCCTTCGGAGGCGCGTCCTATCGAGTAGGCGTCATATAATTTCCGCACGTGCTCTCATATTTTTCATAAATTTCAGCCGCGCTGCTTGTTGCCTGCCGGGCGAGGCGGTTCTATAACCCCTCGCGACACTTTGCGTAGTTCTATTAGGCTAGAGCGTCCTTTGTGCATCCGAAAGGACGCACGGCGCTCTAGTGCGTGAAAACAGAGGCTTGGCATCATGGCATCCAGAAAACTTTTCCTCCTGCCCGGCGACGGCATCGGCCCCGAAGCCATGGCCGAAGTCCGCAAGATCATCGCTTTCCTCAATGCCGAACACAATCTCGGCTTCGAGACCGATGAAGGTCTGGTCGGCGGCTCGGCCTATGACGCACACGGTCAGGCGATTTCCGACGCGGACATGGAAAAGGCGCTCGCCGCCGATGCCGTGCTGTTCGGCGCGGTGGGCGGGCCGAAGTGGGATGACGTGCCTTACGAGGTACGCCCCGAGGCGGGCCTTCTGCGCCTGCGCAAGGACATGCAGCTTTACGCCAATCTGCGTCCGGCGATCTGCTATCCGGCGCTGGCGCAATCGTCCTCGCTGAAGCCGGAAGTGGTCGAAGGGCTCGACATCCTGATCATGCGCGAACTGACCGGCGGTGTCTATTTCGGCGAGCCGAAGGAGATCATCGACCTTGGCAACGGCCAGAAGCGCGGCATCGACACGCAGGTTTACGACACCTACGAGATCGAGCGCATCGCCGATATCGCCTTCGAGCTGGCGCGCACGCGCCGCAACAAGGTGACGTCGATGGAAAAGCGCAACGTCATGAAGTCGGGCGTGCTGTGGAATCAGGTCGTGACCGCGCGCCACAAGGAAAAATACGCCGATGTGCAGCTTGAGCACATGCTGGCCGACGCCGGCGGCATGCAGCTCGTGCGCTGGCCCAAGCAGTTCGACGTCATCCTTACCGACAACCTGTTCGGCGACATGCTGTCCGACGTGGCGGCGATGCTGACCGGCTCGCTCGGCATGCTGCCTTCGGCCTCGCTCGGCGCGGTCGATGCCCAGACCGGCAAGCGCAAGGCGCTTTACGAACCGGTGCATGGTTCGGCCCCGGATATCGCCGGCAAGGGCATTGCCAATCCGATCGCCATGATCGCTTCGCTCGCCATGTGCCTGCGCTATTCGTTCAACCTGATCGCGGAAGCGGATCGTCTGGAAGCCGCTATCGCCGGCGTGCTGGACGACGGGCTGCGCACCGGCGACATCTGGTCGGAAGGCACGAAGAAGGTCGGCACGACCGAGATGGGCAACGCCATTCTGGAAAAGTTCAAGGCGCTCGCCTGAACCAGCCGCATTGCGAAAACCGCAAAGGCCCGCCGGAATGATGATCCGGCGGGCCTTTGCTTTTCGGTATTCCGGCGATTAAAGCGCGTCGCGATTTTTCAAATTCACTTCACGCACTTTAGCTCTTTGTTTTGTACGCATGTCGTTATCGCATCGGAGCAGGATCGGAAATCAGTCCAGTGGACTGATTTCCCCGCGCAGACGCTGCGCACTTTTGCGCAACATGCTTAGTCGACCTTGTTCAGATCGACGTTCTTGGTTTCCCTGACGAAGATCATACCGATCACGAAGGTGATGCCGGCGATGATGATCGGATACCAGAGGCCGTAATAGATGTCGCCCTTGGCGGCGCTGAGTGCGAACACGCCCGCCGGAAGCAGGCCGCCGAACCAGCCGTTGCCGATGTGATAGGGCAGCGACATGCCGGTATAGCGGATGCGGGTCGGGAACATCTCCACGAGGATCGCCGCGATCGGGCCGTAGACCATGGTCACGTAGATGACGAGAATGGTCAGGATGGCGATGGTCATCACCCAGTTCACGCGGGCCGGATCGGCGACCATCTTGAATGCACCGCCATTCGGGATGGTGTAGACGGCCTGCTGTGCGTCCGCTCCGAGCTTGTCGGCTTCGGCCTGCGTCAGCAGCTTCTGCTTCACCAGATCGGCCACCGAAACCGTGGTCTTCTCACCGGCGCGCACGGCACCGGCATTCAGCCCCAGTTCCGGATTGGCGGCAATGAAGGCGTCGAGCTTGGATTCCGGCACTTTCGCGGGGTCGCGGACGAGCGGGAAGCCGGCCTTCTGCAGGGCGAGATTGACATTGTGCGCCAGTTCCGCCTGCTTGGCGGCCGCGCCGGCGCCGGCCTGTACGGCGTCGAAGGAGGTGACGGTGGAATCGCCGAGCTTGATCGTCGCCGGCGTTCCCGCCGCCGCCGTCTGCACGATTTCATAAGGCACCGAACTCTTGGCGAGGAAGCTGGTCGCGACGTCGCAGGAGGTGGTGAATTTCGACGTGCCGGTGGCGTTGAACTGGAAATTGCAATCGCCGGGCGCCGCCGTGACGGTGGCTTTGACGGTCTGTTCGGCCTGTGCCAGCGCGGGGTTGGCGGCATTGGTCAGCGCCTTGAACAGCGGGAAGTAGGTGACGGCGGCAAGCAGCAGGCCCGCCATGATGATCGGCTTGCGGCCGATCTTGTCCGACAGCCAGCCGAAGATGACGAAGAAGCCGGTGCCGATCAGAAGCGCGATGGCCACCATGATATTGGCCGACTGGTTTTCCACCTTGAGCACGTTCTGCAGGAAGAACAGCGCGTAGAACTGGCCGCAATACCACACCACGGCCTGACCGGCGGTGAGGCCGAACAGGGCGATCAGCGCGATCTTCGCGTTCTTCCACTGGCCGAAGGCTTCCGACAGCGGCGCCTTGGAACCCTTGCCCTCTTCCTTCATGCGCTTGAAGGCGGGCGATTCGCTCATCTGCATGCGAATCCACACGGAAATTCCGAGCAGGAGGATCGAGACGAGGAAGGGTATACGCCAGCCCCATGCTGCGAATGCTTCCTTGCTCATCCAGGTCTGGATGCCGAGAATGACGAGCAGCGACAGGAACAGGCCGAGCGTCGCCGTGGTCTGGATCCACGAGGTGAAGAAGCCGCGCCGGTTGTCGGGCGCGTGTTCGGCCACATAGGTGGCGGCACCGCCATATTCACCGCCGAGCGCGAGCCCCTGCAGCATGCGCAGCGCGATCAGCACGATCGGCGCGAAAATGCCGAGCGTGGCCGATCCGGGCAGGAGGCCGACGAGAAAGGTCGACGCGCCCATGATGACGATGGTGACGAGAAAGGTATATTTGCGGCCGACAAGGTCGCCGATGCGGCCGAAGACCAGCGCGCCGAACGGGCGCACGAGAAAGCCGGCGGCGAAGGCCAGAAGCACGAAGATGTTGCGCGTGGCTTCCGGATATCCGTTGAAGAAGGCGGCGCCGATGAAGGACGCCAGCGTTCCGTAAAGATAGAAATCGTACCATTCGAAAACGGTGCCGAGCGATGACGCGAAGATGACCTTGCACTCTTCGCCCGTCATTTTCTGCGTGCCGGTGACGGCACCCGAAGAAACTGCCATTGGTTTGTCCTCCCGAAAACGGCCCCGCGGGGCCATGCGGAACGGTCCTCCCCGACCGAGTCCCGGTCAGGCCGTCCGCTGCGCCGCCCCGGATATCCTCTCGACCGTGCGGCGCTCCTCCACATGTGCATGATGTACCGAATCGGCGGATCGACGCATTAAGCCTTTAGTATGAGAGCCGGAGAGGCGCGTTCCGGCCCGGGCCGGCAAAAAATGCGCGGTCTGTGGCGCGTGGAGAATTGACACCGCACGTAAACGGCGTAAAAGCAGTGCCGAACGAAGGAGAACCCGCGTGAACCGCGTTATGATGGCGCCCGTTTCGTCAGGAACTGCCGGCCTTGCCGCCGGGGGAGCGCGCATGCCTTCGATCTCCATAAAATTCACGGGCCTTACCAAAACGACCACGAAAACGGTCTGATTCCCTTGGCCTGCTCGCCCTCTCCCCGGGTCTGGCCCGGGGACGGAAGACCCGCGTGGCCTGCGGGGTTCCGAATCTGGAAGCGGAGAGGGACAGGAGACGAGAAATGGGTTTCAAGGTTGCAGTTGTCGGCGCTACCGGAAATGTCGGTCGCGAAATGCTCAACATTCTGGAAGAGCGCGGCTTTCCCGCCGACGAGGTGGTGCCGCTGGCATCGCGTCGCAGCCAGGGCACGGAAGTGTCCTATGGCGACAGGACGCTGAAGGTCCGCGCGCTCGACACCTACGACTTTTCCGATACCGACATCTGCCTGATGTCGGCCGGCGGTTCGGTGTCGCAGGAATGGTCGCCCAAGATCGGCCGGCAGGGCTGCGTCGTCATCGACAATTCGTCGGCCTGGCGCTACGACGCCGAAGTGCCGCTGATCGTGCCGGAAGTGAACCCCGACGCGGTCGAGGGCTTCCGCAAGAAGAACATCATTGCCAATCCCAACTGCTCGACGGCGCAGCTCGTCGTGGCGCTGAAGCCGCTGCATGACGCGGCGACCATCAAGCGCGTGGTGGTTTCGACCTATCAGTCGGTTTCCGGCGCGGGCAAGGAAGGCATGGACGAGCTGTTCGAGCAGTCGCGCGCCGTCTTCGTCGCCGACCCGGTGACGGCCAAGAAGTTCACCAAGCGCATCGCCTTCAACGTCATTCCGCATATCGACGTGTTCATGGAAGACGGCTACACCAAGGAAGAATGGAAGATGGTGGCCGAAACCAAGAAGATGCTCGATCCCAAGATCAAGCTGACGGCCACCGCCGTGCGCGTGCCGGTTTTCATCGGCCATTCGGAAGCGGTGAACATGGAGTTCGAGAAGCCGATCACCGCCGAAGAGGCGCGTGAAATCCTGCGCAACGCGCCGGGCTGCCTCGTGATCGACAAGCGCGAGAACGGCGGCTACGTCACGCCCTACGAATCCGCTGGCGAGGATGCGACCTATATCAGCCGCATCCGCGAGGACATCACGGTCGAGAACGGTCTGGCCATGTGGGTGGTTTCCGACAATCTGCGCAAGGGCGCGGCGCTCAACACCATCCAGATCGCCGAACTGCTCGTCGCGCGCGGCCTGATCAAGCCGAAGGCGCTCGCCGCCTGATAGCGATAACGCGGAAATGAAAAAAGCGCCGGGAAGCCGGCGCTTTTTTTTGTTGCTGATTATCGGGGCTATTCGGCCTGGGCCTCGATGCGCTCCATATCGTCGTCGGAGAGGCCGAAATGGTGGCCGATCTCGTGGATGAGGACATGGGTGATGATATCGCCCAGCGCCTCCTCGTGCTCCGCCCAATAATCGAGAATGGCGCGGCGGTAGAGCGTGATGCGGTTCGGACTTTCGCCGGTCTGGAGCGTGAAGCGCTCGCCGATGCCGCGCCCCTCGAACAGGCCCAGAAGATCGAACGGCGTTTCCAGCCCCATGTCTTCCACGATCTGGTCGTCGGGGAAGTCGGCGATCTGGATGATGACGTCACCGCACAGCGTACGGAATTCCTCCGGCAGATGCGCGAGCGCTTCAATCGCGATGGACTCGATCTCATCGAGCGACGGTGAAAAACGTCCCGCCCAGTCGCCGCTATGGTCTTCCCGGGCCATTTCCGCCAGCCTGATCTTTTTCAAGGCATCATGCCCCAATGGGTTGGGCTCCAAAGCCTCATGCCCAAGGATGCTGTTCCGCGTTGCGCTTCTCGAACGTGTCGATATTCTGCGCCTTCTGCATGGTCAGGCCGATATCGTCGAGGCCGTTCAGCAGGCAATGGCGCCGGAACTCGTCCAGTTCGAAACCGATCGAGCCGCCGTCCGGGCCGTAGATCTTCTGTTCTTCCAGATCGATCGTCAGCGTGGCGTTGGCGCCGCGCGAGGCGTCGTCCATCAGCTTGTCGAGGTCTTCGTGGCTGACCTTGATCGGCAGGATGCCGTTCTTGAAGCAGTTGTTGTAGAAGATGTCGGCGAAGGACGTCGAGATTACGCAGCGGATACCGAAATCCAGCAGCGCCCAGGGCGCATGCTCGCGCGACGAGCCGCAGCCGAAATTGTCGCCCGCCACCAGAATCTGCGCATTGCGATAGCCAGGCTTGTTGAGCACGAAATCCGGATTTTCGGAGCCGTCCTCGTTGAAACGCATCTCGGCGAAAAGCCCCTTGGCAAGCCCGGTCCGCTTGATCGTCTTCAGGTAATCCTTCGGAATGATCATGTCCGTGTCGATGTTGACGATCGGCAAGGGTGCCGCGACGCCGGTGAGCCTGGTAAACTTATCCATGTCCTGAACCTGTCGGTTTGGTCTTCTCTGATTGCAGTCTGGTTTACAGCAGCCTTGCGGAGAGTCAACGTTTCTGGCCGCCTATGCGCGATAGGTCGCAACGCGCCGTCATTCCGGCATCATGTCCGGTTGCGTTCCTCGCGCATAATCCTGTCCGAAAGGCCTGTCAACCTTTCCGAATTATGCGCGAGGCGCGCCGATAACGCAACGATCAAACGTCGAGCGTCACATTGCCAGCTTCGCTGCCGGTCAGTCGACGGCTTTTGCCATCGGTGCCGACGACGATGGTGAGCCGTCTTCGCAGCATGGAGAAGTGCGGCGAGGTCACCACGTCGATGGCCGGCGCGAATTGCAGCGTGATGCGCCACAGGTCCGGCTTGATCGTCTCCTCGACCGCGATGATACGCGCCTCGAAAGGCGTGGCGTGGAACCGGCCCGTAACGCGCTGGCCGACCCGGTAGGGCGCGGTGCGCTCGTCGGCGGGCGGCGTCTGCGCGCCGTTGGCGGAGAGCGTGTTCCAGTCGCGGCTACCGGACTGGCGCGCGACGAGGTCGAGTGCCTTGCCGTGGCTGATATGGAAGCCTTCCTCGCCGAGCGCCTGACGCAGGCGGCGCGCCTGATGCTTGAAGTCGGCGGGAGACCGCGCGACAGTCATGGAGATGGTCATAATCTTCGCTCCTTGCGTGAGCGGCCTTTTCATGAACGGGGTCCGCATTGCCGTTTCTGCCGTCACCGGAACAGGAACGAGATTTTCAAAATGCTTTACCATGGCCTTTGGGGCTGCGGACGGCGGGCGCATTCGACCGAAGCTGAGAAATAGGCGGGCGGCGAGCGGATTTCAAGCCCTTCCGTCCGTGCCTGCAAGACTTGAACGCATGGGCCGTTCGGTGCACAAAGCTGATATGAAAGCAATCGTCCGTCCTCGCCGTTCCGCCCTGTTCGTTCCTGCCGCCAATGCCCGCGCGCTGGAAAAATCGCAGAAGCTTACCGCCGATTGCGTGATCTACGATCTGGAGGATTCCGTCGCGCCCGACACCAAGGTGGCGGCTCGCGAAGCGCTGGCCGCACATTTTTCGGCGTATCCGTCCGCGCCCTTCGAGCGGATCGTGCGCGTCAATGCCGGCGATACGCCGTGGGGCAGGGACGATCTTGCCGCCGCGGCAACCATGGGCGCGGATGCGGTGCTGCTGCCCAAGGTCGAACGTCCGCAGGATGTGATCGACGCCGCCAGCCATCTCGACCATAATGACGCCGAACCGGCGACGGCGGTATGGGCCATGATCGAAACGCCGCGCGGCATTCTCAATGCCGACGAGATCGCCATGCTGGGGAATCGCTCGGCGGCGCGGCTTGCCTGTTTCGTGGTCGGACCTAACGATATCGCGCGCGAGACGGGCGTGCGTCCGCAGCCGGGCCGGCCTTATCTGGTGCCGTGGCTGATGCAGATCGTGCTCGCCGCACGCGCGGGCGGGCTGACCGTTCTGGACGGCGTCTTCAACGATTTCCGCGATGCGGCGGGTTTTGCCGCCGAATGCGCGCAAGGGGCCGATATGGGTTTCGACGGCAAGACGCTCATCCACCCCTCGCAGATCGAGACGGCGACCCGCGCCTTCTCGCCGACCGAGGCGGAGATTGCCGAGGCACGCGCGGTGGTGGAACTGTTCGGGCGGCCGGAAAACGCCGACAAGGGCGTGGTTTCGCTTGACGGACGCATGGTCGAGCGCTTGCATCTGGCCATGGCGGAGCGGATGCTTGCAAAGGCAGGGATCAACAACACGAAGGAAGTGAGATCATGAAGCTTTATCGTTTCATCACCGGACCGGACGACGCGTCTTTCTGTCACCGTGTCACGGCGGCGCTCAACAAGGGCTGGCTACTTCACGGCTCGCCGACCTATGCCTTCAACGCGGCCACCGGCGTCATGCAGTGCGGCCAGCCGGTGGTGAAGGAAGTGGAAGGCGTCGATTACACGCCCGACATCAAGCTTGGTGAATACTGATGGCTGTGCGCCGTATCGTTGCCAACATTGCCGCGGCGGACCTCGACGCGGCGAAGCGATTTTATGGCGACGTGCTGGGGCTGGAAGTCGCCATGAACCACGGCTGGATCGTCACCTATGTGGCGAAGGCCGAGGCGAGCGTGCAGATCAGCATCGCCAGTGAGGGCGGATCGGGGACCCCTGTTCCCGACCTTTCCATCGAGGTGGACGATGTGGACGCCGTGCTGGAGCGCATGAGGACGGCAGGCTTCGCCGTAGAATACGGCCCGGCCGACGAGGAATGGGGCGTGCGCCGCTTCTATGTGCGCGATCCCTATGGGCGGCTGGTCAATATTCTGAGCCACAAATGAAAGGGCCGGGAATTTCCCGGCCCTTCCGTTTCAGTTCAATCCGCGCTTTTCGATCATGGCTTCGGGTGAGGGCATCTTGCCGCGGAAAGCCTTGTAAAGTTCTTCCGGGTCGCGGCTGCCGCCGGCGGCGTAGATGTAGCGCTTCAGCTTTTCCGCAAGTTGCGGGTTGAAGGCGTCGCCCGTTTCCTCGAAGGCCGCGAAGGCGTCCGCGTCCAGCACTTCCGACCACATGTAGGAATAATAGCCCGCCGAATAGCCGTCGCCGGAGAACACATGCGTGAAATGCGGCGTGCGGTGACGCATGACGATCGCGTCGGGCATCGAGAGCTTTTCCAGTGTCTTCGCCTCGAAGGCCAGCGGGTCGGCGATCTTCTCATTGCCGGTGTGGAAGGCCATGTCCACCAGCGCCGAAGCCGTGAACTCCACCGTGTTGAATCCGGCGTTGAAGTTCTTTGCCGCCAGCACCTTGTCCAGAAGCGCCTTGGGCATGGCCTCGCCGGTGCGGTGATGCACGGCATATTTCTCCAGCACTTCCGGCACGGTCAGCCAGTGTTCGTAAAGCTGCGAGGGCAGCTCCACGAAATCGCGCGACACGGCGGTGCCGGAGACGGCCGGCCATGTCACGTCCGACAGCAGCCCATGCAGCGCATGGCCGAATTCGTGGAACAGCGTGCGCGCATCGTCGAGCGACAGAAGCGCCGGCTCGCCGGCGGCGGGCTTGGCGAAGTTCATGACGTTGTAGATGATAGGCTTCTGCCCGCCATCGAGCTTGTGACTCGATTGCAGCGCGCTCATCCATGCGCCGGAGCGCTTCGAGGTGCGGGCGAAATAATCGCCGAGGAACAGGCCGCGTTCGCTGCCGTCGGGGTTCAGCACCTGAAACACCCGCACGTCGGGATGCCATGCGGGCACGCCCTTCTTTTCCACGAAGCTTACGCCGAACAAACGGTGAGCCACGTCGAAGGCGGCTTCGATGATCCTGTCCAGTTGCAGATAGGGCTTCAGTTCGGCCTCATCGAAGGCGAAGCGCTCGGCGCGCAGCTTTTCGGCGTAGAAGCGCCAGTCCCACGGCGCGACCTTGTGGTTGCCGCCTTCCGCAGCGATCAGCCGTTCGAGTTCGGCTTCCTCCGCCGCCGCCTTGGCGCGGGCCTTGTCCCAGACGGGTTCCAGCAGGCCCATCACCGCCTCGGGCGTCTTGGCCATGGTGTCATCGAGCTTGTAGGCGGCGAAATTGGCGTAGCCGAGAAGATGCGCCTTGCGCTCGCGCAGTTCCACCATCTCGCGCACAATGTCGCGATTGTCCGTCTCGCCGCCGTTCTCGCCTCGCTTCGCCCAGGCGCGGAACGCCTGTTCGCGCAAGGTCCGATTCTGCGCGAACGACAGGAACGGCTCGACGATGGAGCGCGACAGCGTCACCGCATGGGCGTCGGGCCGGCCGCGTTCGGCGGCCGCACTTTTCATCGCGCTTTTCAGGAAATCGGGCAGGCCGGCGAGATCGGCCTCGTTCTCGATGAACAGCGCCCAGCCGGATTCGTCCTTCAGCACATTCTGGCCGAAGCGCGCCCCGAGGCCGGCCAGCTTTTCGTTGATGCCGGCCAGTTCCGCCTTGCCCGCCTCGCCGAGTTTCGCGCCGGAGCGGACGAAGCCTTTCCACGTCTTTTCCAGAACGCGCTTTGTCTCGGCGTCGAGATCGAGATGGTCGCGGCTTTCATAAAGCGCGTCGATGCGGGCGAAGAGTTTCGGGTCCATCATGACGCGAGAATAATGGCGCGACATTTTCGGCGCGATCTCGCGCTCCAGCGATTGAATGGCGTCGTTGCTGTGCGCGCCGGCGCGCATCCAGAAGATCGCCGAAACGCGGTCGAGCGCCTTGCCGGAAAGCTGCAAGGCTTTGAGCGTGTTGTCGATGGTGGGCGCCGCGGGATCGTCGGCGATGGCCCGCACCTCGGCGAGGTCCTGCGCCAGCGCGGCCTCGAAGGCGGGGCCGAAATCCTCGTCCCTGAAAGCGGTGAAATCCGGCAGGCCGAGCGGCCCGTTCCATTGAGTGAGCGCGTGGTTGAAGGCGTCGGGCATGGCGGAACTCCGGGTTGGCCAGATTCGGGATGCACCGGATTTAGGATTTCGGCGCGGGATGCGCAACGGGGGCTTGACTTTGCCTGTAGCGAAGGGCACATGGGCGAGGCCGCCGGGTTCCTTCCCAAGGCGGCAATTCTCAACCGGAGTTCTATCTCTTATGCCCAGCGACAGTCACAGTCGATTGTGTCAGCCGTCAAGGCAGCTCGTGAACTGATCGCTCGCGGTCGGCTTGCACGATCTGTCCCGGACGGCGGATCGACGGAAAGGCAAGCCCATGACCGGTTTCAAGACCGAAAACGACGTCTCCCCGGAAGCGATCGCCGTTGCCGAGCTTCCAGCGGCCGTAATTGCGAACCGCATTGCAGACATGCACACCGGCGACGCGGTGGAACTCGTCAACGAACTGGACGATGACGATGCCGTCGCGGTCGTCGCGCAGCTTTCGCATGACGATGCCGTCCGCCTGCTCGACCAGCCGGAACTGCATCACGCCACCGAAATCGTCGTGGCCCTGCCGCAGGCGCGTGCCGCTTCCCTGCTGGACGGCATGTCGGCGGACCGCGCCACCGACGTCTTTCAGGAACTGGATGCCGACGACCGCGCGCGGCTTTTCCCCATCCTCGCGCCGGAAACCAAAGTCGCGCTGAAGAAGCTCATGGGTTATCCGCCGAATACGGCGGGCAGCCTCATGACCACCGAATTCATCGCTGTGCCGTCGAACTGGACCGTGGCCGAGACGCTGGCGCATATCCGCCGCGTCGAGCGCACGCGCGAGACGGTCTATGCGATCTATCTGGTCGATCCGAAGACGCGCGTGCTTCAGGGCGTGGTGGGCCTGCGCCGCCTCATCATCCGCGAGCCGGACGAGCCGATCCTGTCGATCATCCGCGACGAGGAGCCGATCATGATTTCGCCGCTCGCCGGACGCGACGAGGTGGCGCGCCTGTTCCGCAAGCACGACCTGCTCGCCGTGCCGGTGGTGGACGAGAGCCGCCATATCATCGGCATCGTGACCGTGGACGACGTGCTCGACGCCATAACCGAGGAAGCGAGCGAGGACGCCTATCGCTTCGGCGGCATGGAGGCGCTCGACAAGCCCTATATGCGCATCAGCTTCGGCGAGATGATCAGGAAGCGCGCCGGATGGCTCGGCATCCTGTTCCTGAGCGAGATGCTCACCGCCAGCGCCATGCAGCATTTCGAGACCGAGCTGGAAAAAGCCATCGTGCTGACGCTGTTCATCCCGCTCATCATGTCGTCGGGCGGCAATTCCGGTTCGCAGGCGACTTCGCTCATCATCCGCGCGCTGGCCCTGCAGGAGATCAGGCTCAAGGACTGGTGGCGCGTGGCGCTGCGCGAGATTCCCTCCGGGCTGGCGCTCGGCGCCTTTCTCGGCGTCATCGGCATCATCCGCATCACCATCTGGCAGTTCGCCGGCTTTTACGATTACGGCCCGCACTGGATGCTGATCGCCTTTACCGTCGGAATGGCGCTGGTCTGCATCGTCACCTTCGGCTCGCTTGCCGGCTCCATGCTGCCTTTCCTGCTGCAAAGGCTGGGTTTCGATCCGGCGAGCGCCTCCGCGCCCTTCGTGGCGACGCTGGTGGACGTGACGGGGCTGGTGATCTATTTCAGCGTGGCGTTGGTGATCCTGTCGGGCACGCTGCTGTAATAAAAAGGGGCAGTTTCGCGCCGCCCCTTTCTAAAACGCGAAAAATCCTGTATGAGCGCCGCATTGATTTTCCGCGCGTTGTTCGGTGCGGCTCCCAACTCATAAAGAAGTGATCCCAATGGAATTGCGTAATATCGCTATTATCGCGCACGTCGATCATGGCAAAACCACACTGGTCGACGAACTCCTCAAGCAGTCCGGCTCGTTCCGCGACAACCAGCGCGTCGCCGAACGCATGATGGACTCCAACGACATCGAAAAGGAACGCGGGATCACCATTCTCGCCAAGGCGACCTCGGTCGTCTGGAAGAACACGCGCATCAACATCGTCGATACGCCCGGCCACGCCGATTTCGGCGGCGAGGTGGAGCGCATCCTGTCGATGGTGGACGGCGCGATCGTTCTGGTCGACGCCGCCGAAGGCCCGATGCCGCAGACCAAGTTCGTGGTCGGCAAGGCGCTGAAGGTGGGGCTGCGCCCCATCGTCGCCATCAACAAGATCGACCGTCCGGACGGCCGCCACGAGGAAGTGGTGAACGAGGTGTTCGACCTTTTCGCCAATCTCGACGCCACCGACGAGCAGCTCGACTTCCCGATCCTCTACGGTTCGGGCCGTAACGGCTGGATGGCGCTGAACCCGGAAGGCCCGAAGGACGAAGGCCTCGCGCCGCTGTTCGATCTGGTGCTGAAGCACGTCCCGGCCCCGAAGGTCGGCGAAGGCCCGTTCCGCATGATCGGCACGATCCTCGAAGCCGATCCGTTCCTCGGCCGCATCATCACCGGCCGCATCCATTCCGGCTCGATCAAGCCCAATCAGGCCGTCAAGGTTTTGGCGCAGGACGGCTCGCTGCTGGAAAACGGCCGTATCTCCAAGATCCTCGCCTTCCGCGGCATCGAGCGCCAGCCGATCGAGGAAGCGCAGGCCGGCGACATCGTCGCGATTGCCGGTCTTTCCAAGGGCACCGTCGCCGATACGTTCTGCGATCCGTCGGTGAGCGAGCCGCTGGCGGCGCAGCCGATCGATCCGCCGACCGTGACCATGTCCTTCATCGTCAACGACAGCCCCTATGCGGGCACCGAGGGCGACAAGGTGACGAGCCGCGTCATCCGCGACCGGCTGCTCAAGGAAGCCGAAGGCAATGTGGCGCTCAAGATCGAGGAATCGACCGAGAAGGATTCCTTCTTCGTGTCGGGCCGCGGCGAATTGCAGCTTGCGGTTCTGATCGAGAACATGCGCCGCGAGGGCTTCGAGCTTGGCGTCTCGCGTCCGCGCGTCGTCATGAAGGACGGCGAGAACGGTGAGAAGCTGGAGCCGGTCGAGGAAGTCGTCATCGACGTGGACGAGGAATATTCCGGCACCGTTGTTCAGAAGATGTCGGAGCGCAAGGCCGAGATGGTCGAACTGCGTCCGTCCGGCGGCAACCGCGTGCGCATGGTGTTCTACGCCCCGACGCGCGGCCTGATCGGCTACCAGTCGGAACTGCTTACCGACACGCGGGGCACGGCGATCATGAACCGCCTGTTCCACGACTATCAGCCCTATAAGGGCGAGATCGCCGGCCGCACCAACGGCGTGCTGATCTCCAACGATCAGGGCGAGGCGGTTGCCTATGCGCTGTTCAACCTTGAGGATCGTGGTCCGATGATCATCGATGCGGGCGTCAAGGTCTATGCCGGCATGATCATCGGCATCCACAGCCGCGACAACGATCTGGAAGTCAACGTGCTCAAGGGCAAGAAGCTCACCAACATCCGCGCCGCCGGCAAGGACGAGGCCGTGAAGCTCACCCCGCCGATCAAGATGACGCTGGAGCGCGCCCTGTCGTGGATTCAGGACGACGAGCTGGTGGAAGTGACACCGAAGTCGATCCGCCTGCGCAAGCTCTATCTCGATTCCAACGAGCGCAAGCGCTTCGAGAAGACCCGCTCCAACGCTGCCTGATTGGCCGGCCTGAGTGAAAAGTAATAAAAAACGGCGCCTTGGGGCGCCGTTTTCATTTTTGGGTTCAAGATTGCATCAAAGCATCTGAATGAATTCCAGCTTTTCGGCATTCGGACCGGAAATGGTGAAGTAGCGCACGCCGTTCTCCCAGAAGGGCAGCCGGCGCACCTCGCCCTCGATGGCCGTCAGCCCGGCAGCCGTGAGCGTGCGGAACACCGCGTCGACATCGGTCACGTCGATGGCGATATGGTCGATGGCCCCGGCGAGGCCGGTGGCCGGCCCTTCCCAGATCTCGACGATCAGGTTTTTCAGCTTCAGGAAGATCACCCGGCTGTCGCCGTTCTGCGTGCGATAGATGGTCTCGAAGCCGAGCCCGGTATAGAATTTCTCCGAGCCTTCGATATCTTTCGTCGGTATGCCGATATGCTGCAATCCCGTCGCATGATGCGCGATGTTCATCGTCGTTTCGCTCCTCCCGGCGTTCCGCCGCGTGACAGGGGTCGTCATGCGCGGCGGAAGATGATAGGCGCTGAGTATCTATCACGGGATCGCCATGCTTACCATCAGCCGCACCGAAACTTTCGCGCAGGAGATCAGGAAGAGCCGCTTTCTTGCCGTGGCGGCACCTGTCGCGAACGAGGCCGAGGCGAAGGATTTTCTCGTGCGCCATTCCGATCCCGCCGCCTCGCATAATTGCTGGGCGTGGCGCATGGGGCAGAATTACCGTTTCAGCGACGACGGAGAACCGTCCGGCACCGCAGGCAAGCCCATTCTTCAGGCAATCGACGGGCAGCAGCTCGACCGGATCGCCGTGGTGGTGACGCGCTGGTTCGGCGGCATATTGCTCGGCAGCGGCGGGCTGATGCGCGCCTATGGCGGCACGGCGGCGACGTGTCTGCGGCAGGCGGAGAAAAATGTCGTGATCCCGGCCATCGGCTTTTCGTTCGCCTGCGATTTTTCCGACCACGCGCTTTTGAAGGTGCGTCTTACCGCAGTCGATCATGTCGTGATCGCGCGAGAGGACTTCACCGCAAGCGGGGCGGAAATATCCGGAACGATGCCGGTCGCGGCGCGCGATGAACTCGTCCGGCTGGTCGGCGATATCACGCGCGGCAAGACGGTTATCCGCTTCGACGATTGAAAAGGCTCTTGCCGAGATGCAGCGCAGCGACGGCGACAAGGCCGATCAGAACGGCGAGTACGGCTTGCAGGAACGAGGTCGCGATCCAGCGGAGAACGGCGGCGGGCACGCTTTCGCCCGCGGGCAGGCGGGAGACGGCGGCATGGATGAAGGATTCGACGCCGTGCATACCGAGCGAGGCCAGTCCGTGCACGACAATGCTGCCGCCGACCCAGAGCATGGCCACCGTGCCGGCCGTGCTGAGGATCTTCAGAAGCAAAGGCATGGCGGCCACCAGTCCCCTGCCGAACTGCTGTCCGAACGTCGAATGGCTGTTGCGCACCAGCGACACACCCATATCGTCCAGCTTCACGATGATCCCCACCACGCCATAAACCGCGAAGGTGATGACGATGCCGACGGCTGCGAGAATGACGGCCTGTATGTAGAGGCTGGTCGGATCGAGGCTCGCCAGCGTCATTGCGATGATCTCGGCGGAAAGGATGAAATCGGTGCGGATCGCGCCTTTGACCGTGCTATCCTCGATCTCGCGTGCCGTGCCGCCTTTCCTTTCCTCGTGCTCTTCCGCATGAGGAACGAAAAACTCGACCAGCTTTTCCGTCCCCTCGAAGGAAAGATAGACGCCGCCGATCATCAGCAGCGGCATGATGAGGGCCGGGGCGAAATATTCGAGGACAAGCGCCAGCGGCAGCAGGAAGACGAGCTTGTTGCGCAGCGATCCCTTGGTGATTTTCCAGATCACCGGCAGTTCGCGCTCGGGTTTCAGCCCCACCACATATTTGGGCGTGACGGCGGTATCGTCTATGACGATGCCCGCGGCCTTGGCGCTGGCCTTGGCGGTCTGTCCGGCCACGTCGTCCAGCGAGGCGGCCCCCATTTTCGCGATCGCCGCCACGTCGTCCAGAAGCGCGAACAAGCCGGATGCCATACGGAGCCTTCCCCTGAATGTCGGTTGGTCCTAAGAGCATGTCCGGCGTAACCATGCAACCGTTTTGCGGGGCGGGAGGGCTCCGGCTCCAAAGCCACATCGGACACGCGCTATGCAAAGAGTGATCGATTTTGAATTGACGTCGGCTTTGCGTTCATTCATGTCGTAATCCGACAATCCGCCTTTCTGGCCGCCCCCTCCATCTTGGACACTCCCGAAAATGACCGAACGCCTCTCCCTCGCACGCGACCGCATTCATGTTCTTCTTCTCGAAGGCATCAGCCATACCGCCGTCGAATATTTCAAAGCCGCCGGCTACACCAATGTCATCCATCTGCCGAAGGCGCTGGACAAGGACGATCTGGCGAAGATGATCGCCCATGCGCATATCATCGGCATCCGCTCGCGCACCCAGCTTACCGAAGAGATATTCGCCGCTTCCAACCGCCTGATGGCGGTCGGCTGCTTCTCGGTCGGCACCAATCAGGTCGATCTCAAGGCGGCGCGCAAGCGCGCCATCCCGGTGTTCAACGCGCCTTTCTCCAACACGCGCTCGGTGGCGGAACTGGTGATCGGCGAGATCGTCATGCTGATGCGCCGCATCTTCCCGCGTTCCGTCTCCGCCCATGCCGGCGGCTGGGACAAGTCGGCCACCGGCAGCCGTGAGGTGCGCGGCAAGACGCTCGGCATCGTCGGCTACGGCAATATAGGTTCTCAGGTCGGCAATCTGGCCGAAAGCCTCGGCATGACCGTGCGCTATTTCGACACGTCCGACAAGCTGCAATACGGCAATGTGAAGCCTGCGGCCAGCCTCGACGAATTGCTCAAGATTTCCGACGTGGTGAGCCTGCATGTCCCGTCGAACAAGTCCACGGCCAAGCTTTTCACCGAGGCGAAGCTGCGCAAGATGAAGAAGGGCGCTTTCCTCCTCAACAATGCGCGCGGCTCGGTGGTCGATCTGGAAGCGCTGGCGAAGGTTTTGACGGAAGGCCATCTGGCTGGCGCGGCCATCGACGTGTTCCCGGTGGAGCCGGCCTCCAATGCCGACAGGTTCGTCTCGCCCTTGCAGGGGCTGGAAAACGTCATCCTCACGCCGCATATCGGCGGCTCGACCGAGGAGGCGCAGGAGCGCATCGGCACGGAAGTCGCCCGCAAGCTGGTCGAATATTCCGATGTCGGATCGACGGTCGGTGCGGTGAACTTCCCGCAGGTGCAGTTGCCGCCGCGCCCGACCGGCACGCGCTTCATGCACGTCCACGAGAACCGTCCCGGCATTCTCAACAATCTGATGGGCATTTTCTCGCGTCATGATATCAACATCGCCAGCCAGTTCCTGCAGACGGACGGCGAAGTGGGCTATATCGTCATCGAGGCCGACGGCGTCGGGGGCGCCAGCGAGGAGATCCTCGATGAGATCCGCG
Organism: Rhizobiales bacterium 63-22; assembly: GCA_001898995.1. Classification (GTDB taxonomy): domain Bacteria; phylum Pseudomonadota; class Alphaproteobacteria; order Rhizobiales; family Rhizobiaceae; genus Brucella. The sequence continues at coordinate 89,442 of MKVZ01000016.1, forward strand.
CGGTTCCGGGCACGATCCGCGCGCGCCTGCTTTACTGAACGGAGCATTTCCGGGAAAACCGTGTAGCGGTTTTCCGTCCGGAATGTGTAAAGACAAGGGAGACGTCGATGCAACCCATATGGGCTGTCGGTCTGATGACGGGTACCGTGCTGGACGGGAACATCGATGTCGCGCTCCTGAAAACCGATGGCGAGACGGTGATGGAGTTCGGCGCCTATGCGCTGAAGCCCTATCCGCCTTCCATCCGTGAACTTCTGGAACGGGCGCAGGCCGAGGCTCGCATCTGGAATTTCGAGGGACAGGAACCGGCTGTCTTTGCGGAAGCCGAGGAGGCGCTGACCCGCGCGCAGTCCGCCGCCGTGCGCGAACTGGTTATGGAAAACGGGCTCTCCATGGCCGATATCGGCGTCGTCGGCTTTCATGGCCAGACGGTGCTGCACCGCGCGCCGCAAGGCGGACGGCACGGCGATACCCGCCAGCTTGGCGACGGCGTTCTGATGAGCGAACTCATTGGTACGAAAGTCGTCTACGATTTCCGCACGGCGGATATCCGCGCCGGCGGGCAGGGCGCGCCGCTCGCGGCGATCTATCACGCCGCGCTGCTCGGCACCGCAGGCGGCCATGGCGACATGGCTATCCTCAATCTTGGCGGCGTCGGCAATATTACATGGTGGGACGGCGGTGACACGCTGGTGGCCTTCGATACCGGGCCGGCCAACGCGCCGATCAACGATTTCGTCAGGGCGCAGGGCCTTGGCGAGATGGATCGCGACGGCCTGATCGCCGCGAGGGGCAGGGTGGACGAGGCGCGCCTTGGCCAACTGCTGAAACATTCTTATTTTACCAAGCCTTATCCGAAGTCGCTCGACCGTTTCGACTTCACGGCTGCCATGGCCGAGGGGCTGAATGCGGAAGACGGTGCCGCCACGCTCACGGCCTTCACGGCGTCGGCGGTCGGCAAGGCGCTCGATATCCTGCCGCATCGCCCGAAGCGGCTCGCGGTGAGCGGCGGCGGACGCCGTAACCCGACCCTGATGCGGATGATCGGGGAGCGTGCGGCGGTCGAACTCGTGCCGGTCGAAGCGCTTGGCTGGCGTGGTGACGCGGTCGAGGCCGAATGTTTCGCCTTCCTTGCCGTGCGCGCCCTGCGCGGCCTGCCGATCAGCTTTCCCGGCACCACCGGCGTGCCGCATCCGATGACGGGCGGCCGGATCGCGGGATGAGCCGCCCCCATATGCGAGATGAAGCTGTCCGGCGACTATCCCGAAAGAGAATCGCCTGATTCATGCCGAAAGCAATATACTGGACTCTCAGGCCCGAATTTCTTTAATATGAGATGTGATTTATTTACCGTAATGTAAGAATATTTCAATTGCCGAAGCAGGAAGCTGGGGTCGTTCAATGCCGGTTTGCAACACTCGGCGCAGCAACCGAAGCGAGCGAAAGAATCCGCTTTCTTATTGCCATTATTTTGCGTACTTGCCTAGCTTGGGGCAGGCCGTGCGCGGCGCGTATGATTGCGCGGTGATACCCGGTTTAGGTCAATGAGTATGGAAATGGATCACGGTACAAATCATGCCGGGCTCGCCACTGTTGCGGTGACGGAAGAAAGCGATGACCCGCGCGCCGGCGCAGAGGGTGGGTCTGGGCGCCGTCAGGTGCTGATCGGCGCGGACTTTCCGTATCCCGGCCAGCCGGGCGAACGGCTCGATCTCTTCTTCGAGGAACTGGCTGACAGATATGCCGCCTCGGTCGCCGTCGTTTCCGACGGGCGCGAGTGGACCTATCGCGAACTGGACGATCAGGCCAACCGGTTCGCGCGGCTCCTGATCGCGCGGGGCGTCAGGCCGGGCGATCGCATCGGCCTTCTGCTCGACCGTTCCGCCGACACGTATATAACGCTTCTCGCCGTGATGAAGGCGGGCGCGGCCTATGTGCCGCTCGCCACCGCCTTCCCGGAAGACCGCATGTCGCTCATCATCGAGGATGCCGGCGTGAAGCTGGTCATCTCGCTCGCCGCCTATGCGGAGCGTGTGGCGCGCATGCCGGTGCCGCATGTGCTGATCGACACATGCGCGGGCGAGATTGCACAGCAATCCGCCACGCGGCTCGACATCGCCGCGCGCAAGGCCAACCCGGACGAAATCTGCTACATCCTCTATACGTCCGGCACCACCGGGCGGCCCAAGGGCGTGGCCATTCGCCATCAGAGCTTCTGCAATTTCCTGCGTGTGGCGGCGGTCTCCTACGGCTACCGTCCCGACGACCGCGTCTATCACGGCATGACCATCGCCTTCGATTTCTCGGCGGAGGAATACTGGGTGCCGTTTGCCGCCGGTGCGACCGTCGTGCCCGCACCCGGCCCCATGACGCTGGTGGGCGAGGAACTGGCCGACTTCCTGCGCGCGCACGATATCAACTGCATGGCCTGCAGTCCGACGCTTCTCTCCTCCATCGAGAGCGACGTGCCGAGGCTGCGCCTGCTCATGGTGGGCGGCGAAGCCTGCCCGCTCAACCTCGTGGCGCGCTGGACCAAGCCCGGACGCCTTCTGCTCAACACCTATGGCCCGACCGAGGCCACCGTCACCGCGACCATGGGCGTGCTGACGCCGGACAAGCCGGTAACCATCGGTGCGCCGCTGCCCACCTATTCCATCGTCATCATCGACCCGGAGCAGCCCAAGCTGACCGATCCCGACGATATGGGCGAGATCGGCATCGCCGGGATCGGTCTTGCCGTCGGCTATCTCAACCGGCCGGACCTGACCGACCAGAAATTCATTCACGATTTCATCGGTCTGCCCAACAATCCTTCTGCGCGCATCTACCGTACCGGCGATCTGGGGCGCATCAACGCGCAGGGCGAGATCGAATATCACGGCCGCATCGACACGCAGGTGAAGATTCGCGGCTACCGCATCGAACTGGGCGAGATCGAGGCCGTGCTGCTCGATCAGCCGGGTGTGGCGCAGGCCGCCGTCACCACATGGGAGATCGAGCCGGGCCGCACCGAACTGGTCGCCTACTATGCGCCGAAATCCGGCGTGCCGCCGATCGCCCGTGCCGATATCGCGCGCGAGCTGAAGCGCCGCCTGCCGTCCTACATGGTACCGTCCTATCTGGAGGAACTCGACGCCATTCCGATGACGGTCTCCAACAAGGCGGACCTCCGGCGTCTGCCGAAGCCGACCCATGTGCGCCTGTCGGCGGAAAGCATCATGGTGCCGCCCTCCAACGACGACGAACGCTTCATGGCCGACGCGCTGGCCGAGGTGCTCAATCTGGACGAGGTTTCGGTTCAGGATCACTTCTTCGACGATCTGGGCGCCAATTCGCTGCTGATGGCGCGTTTCTGCGCGCGGGTGCGTACCGCACAAGGCTGGGAAACCGCCTCGATGCGCGATATCTACCTGCACCCGACCATCGCCAGTCTGGCGCAGTATCTGCACCGTCCGCAGAACGAGACGGCAGTCCCCGTCGAGCAGAGCCTTACCCATAAGGCATCCGGCTTCGCCTACTGGACCTGCGGCGTGGCGCAACTCGCCTTCTATGCGGTCTATGCCTATGTGGCGCTTCTGTTCTTCGACAAGGGGCTGGACTGGGTTTATGACACGCTCGACGATCCGGTGCAGCTTTACGTCCGATGCGTGGTCTTGGCGGGGGCGAGCTTCTTCGGCATGACCGGTTTCGCCATCGTGGCGAAGTGGGTGCTGATCGGCCGCTGGAAGAAGGAAAGCTTCCCGATCTGGGGCTTGCGCTATTACCGTTTCTGGGTGGTGCAGACGCTGATCCGCACCGCGCCGGTGGTGCTGTTCCGCGGCAATCCGCTCTACAGCCTCTATCTGCGCCTGCTGGGCGCGCGGCTCGGCCGCAATACCGCCATCGAGTGCCGCGCTATTCCGGTTTGCACGGACCTCATCTCCATCGGCGAGAACACGGTCCTGCGCCGCGAATCCAATATTTTCGGCTATCGCGCCGAAAGCGGCTATATTCATACCGGTCCCGTCACCATCGGCGACGACGCTTTCGTCGGCGTCGGCTCGACCATCGATATCGATACGCACATCGGCAACGGCGCGCAGCTTGGCCATGCCTCGTCGCTGCAACGCGGCCAGAGCATCCCGGACGGGGAGCACTGGCACGGGTCGCCGGCCGGACCGACCGACGCCGATTACTGCAAGGTGCGCAATATCACCCTGTCCAAGACACGCCGCATCACCTACGAGATATTCCAGCTTGTCGGGCTTTTCCTCTTGGTCACGCCGTTCCCGTTCCTGTTCCACAGCTACTGGCAGAATGTCAGCGACAACTATCAGGAGACGATCGGCATCGTCGCCATCGGCACCACCGTCACGCTGTTCGGCTTCCTTGCCGTCTCGCTGCTGGCGGCGACCGTCGTGCCGCGTCTGGTGAGCATCTTCCTCAAGCCGAACCGCACCTACACGCTCTACGGCTTCCATTACTGGCTTCAGTCCATGGTGGAGCTTTTCAGCAATTCACGCGTGCTGAACCTTCTGTTCGGGGACAGCTCGGCCATCGTGCCCTACATGCGCGCCATCGGCTGGGATCTGAACCATGTGATCCAGACCGGTTCCAATTTCGGCACCAACCAGCAGCACGAAAACCCGCTTCTGTGCGAGATCGGCAGCCAGACCATGGTGTCGGACGGCCTGTTCATGATCAACATGCACAAGTCCGCCGCCACCTTCCGGCTCGAACATACGCGCGTCGGCGAGCGCAATTATTTCGGCAACAACATCTTCTATCCGCCGGACGGGCGCACAGGCGACAACGTCCTGCTGGCCACCAAGGTGATGGTGCCCATCGACGGCCCGGTGCGCGAGAATGTCGGCCTGCTCGGCTCGCCATGCTTCGAGATTCCGCGCATGGTCAACCGCGACAAGGAGCTGATCGCCAATATCGACGAGGCCGATCGCCTGCGCCGGCTGCGGCGCAAGAACTTCCACAATCTGCGCACCGGGCTGATGTTCCTCGCCTCGCAATGGCTGATGCTGTTCGTGACGCTGGCGATCTGGGACCGCGCGCTGAACTATTACGACGAATATGCGCACAAGGCGCTGTTCGTCGCGGTGATGCTTACCGCCGGCCTCGCGCTTCCGTTCTATATCTTCATCGAACGCTTTTCGCTTGGCTTCCGCAAGCTCAAGCCGCGTATGACGACCATCTATGACGAGGCTTTCTGGCGGCATGAGCGGCATTGGAAACTGTCGGATTCGCCGATCACGCAGGTTTTCGCCGGTACGCCGTTCCGTCCGATCATCCTGCGCTGCCTCGGCACCAAGGTCGGCAAACGCGTCTATGACGGCGGCGCCAACCTCACCGAACGCTCGCTGGTCGAGATCGGCGACGACGTGACGCTCAACGAGGGCTGCGTTATCCAGCCGCATTCGCTGGAGGAGGGGGCGTTCAAGTCCGATTTCATCCGCATCGGCGACGGCTGCACGCTCGGACCCTCCGCCTTCGTGCATTACGGCGTCGTCATGGGCGACGGTTCCATTGTCGACACGGATTCCTTCGTTATGAAGGGCGAGGTGCTTGAGCCCTGTTCCGTGTGGCGCGGCAATCCGGCCAAGCTCAACCGTTTCGTTGTCCCGGTGGCGGCTGACGGCACCGTTCTGGCCGAGGTAAAGCATGGGGGCACTGCGCGCTTGCCGCTTCGGGAAAAGCAGCCGGGGAAAAAGCGGCCAGGGAAAAAAGCAGCATGACCGGTGACGCGGAAATCCGCCTCGTTCCCGTGACGGCGGATTGGCGTGCGCGGGTCGCGGGGCTGAAACTCGCGCCGGGACAGGAAAATCTGGTGGCGAGCAATGCGGAGTCGCTGGAGGAGGCCGACGAGGACGAGGATGCCCGACCACGCGCCATTCTGGCCGGCGGCGAACTGGTCGGATTCCTGATGTACGACGCGGAGAGCGACGACGGCACCGCCCAGCTTTACCGCTTCATGATCGAGAGCGATCATCAGGGACGCGGCTATGGCAAGGCGGCGCTCCGGGCCGTGCTGGATGAAATCCGTGCGCTGGGCCATATCCGGCGCGTGCTGATCTGCTACGAGCCGGAAAACGAGGGCGCGCGGCAACTCTATGCCAAGGCCGGTTTCATCGAGGACGGGCTGGATGAGGATGGCGAGATGATCGCGCATCTCGATCTGCATGGCTGAACCCGGATCTGGATCCCAGGCGGCGGAAAGGGCGCTGAAGGATGCCATGCGCGCCGTCGCTCCGGCAGGTATTTCGACATGCTGCCGGTGGATCGGCGAGGGGGACGAAGCGCTGCTCCTGCCCCTCGAAAGTAAAACCGTTTCCGCGCGCAACGCCTCGCGCCGGCGCATGAGCGGTGCGGCACGGCACGCCGCGCGCATCCTGCTCGCCGAACGCGGCCTGGTCGACGTTTCGATCCCGCGCGCGCCGTCCGGCGAACCGCTCTGGCCTGCCGGCATCGCCGGCTCGCTGGCACATGATGACGAAATGGCCGTGGCGGCGATCGGATCCGCGGCGGAGTTTTCCGCTATCGGCATCGATGTGGAGCCTTCGGTGCCGCTTCCGGCGGATATTTCCACCCTCGTCCGCCACAAAGACGACCGGCCCGGCATGTGGGACGGGTACCCGCTTGGCGTGCGTCTCCTGTTCAGCGCCAAGGAGGCGGTTTACAAGGCGGTTTTCCCCGTCGACCATGTCATTCTCGATTACGGCGAGATTGCCGTCGATCTCGAAAACGGGCAGGCGCGGACGGTGACAGGGCGCATTGTCCGCCTTGCCTTTTGCGTGACGCCGCGTGTAGTGGCGATAGCTTTCATTGCGCGTGAGGCGGGTTGAATAACGGCCTGTCACGCGCGTTGTTGCGGGAAATGTATTCAGTCGTAAAAATGTCCGATTGAACGCGCTATTTTCCGCCCGATATTGCAGTTGAGGCTGTGAAAATGCGGATTTTACTTGTTGAAGACGACAATATTTTAGGATTTTCTCTTTCAAAGGCTCTTGAGAAACATGCCTACGGCGTGGACTGGGTGCAGGACGGCGAGGCCGCGCTGGCGGCGCTCGAAACGCTGAGGTTCAGCCTCATCGTGCTGGATGTGAACCTCCCCACGATCAGCGGCATCGAGGTGCTGCGCCGGATTCGCCAGTCGGGTGACCATGTGCCCGTTCTCCTGCTCACAGCGCGCGACCTGCCGCAGCAGCGCGTCGAGGGGCTGGACAGCGGCGCGGACGACTACATGGTCAAGCCGTTCGATCTGGACGAGCTGCTGGCGCGCCTGCGCGCCCTCCTGCGCCGGCGCGAAGGACGCACCGAAAGCATCCTGAAATGCGGCGGCATAGAACTGGACCCCGCCGCCATGGTGGTGCGCGGGGGCCACGGGCCCATTCCCATGACCGCGCGGGAATTCCAGTTGTTGAAGCTCCTGATGGAGCGGGCCGGCAAATACGTCACCAAACGTGACATGGAATATGCGCTCTACAGCGCCGAAAATTCCATCGAGAGCAACACGACAGAAGTCATCGTCTACAATCTGCGCAAGAAACTGGGCGCAGATTTCATCACTTCCATGCGCGGCGTCGGCTACATGGTCGAGCGATGAGAAAGCCGACCCTGACATGGAGCCTGTTCATCCGTGTCGCGCCGACGATCCTCGTCACGGTACTCGCCATCGGCTGGCTGGCGTTCCGCAGCGCCACGCAGGAAATTCACTATGTCTACGACGCACGGATGATCGACGATGCGAACACCCTGTGGAACCTTCTGCAAAAGCCGCTGCTGAAATACGATTTCGTTCCGCCGCGCCGCTTCAGAGATCTCGATTTGACTATGGGAAACCAGCTTTCCCTCAACGACTACGCCGACGATTATGCCGATGCGGAGATGTTCCGCGTCTGGAAGAACGGTGCCGTCGCCATCTATTCCTCGACCGCCTTCAACCTGCAACAACCCCTGTCGCGGCCGGGGTTTTCGACGCTGACCTATGACGGCGAGCGCTGGCGGGTCTATACACTGCACATTTCGGGTCAGCCGATCGTCATAGAGGTCGGTGAGAAGATTGCGCTGCGCGAGACATTGGTGTCGACCATCCTGCTCAATCTGGTGCTTCCTCTTCTCATTCTCATTCCGCTGATCGGGGTTCTGATGTGGTTCGGCATTCGCCGGGGCCTGCGCACCATTTATGGGCTGGTGGACCAGATTCGCAGCCGTTCGCCGGATGATCTCTCCTTCATCCCGGCCGATGAGTTGCCGCGCGACCTTGCGCCGTTGGCGGCTTCGGTGAACCAGCTTCTGGGCAAGCTGGAACGCTCGCTGACCGCTGAGAGGCGGTTCGCCGACCATGCCGCGCACCAGCTTCGCACGCCCTATGCCGGGCTGAAGCTCCTGCTCCAGATGCTCCAGCAAACGGACGACGAGGCGGAGCGCAAGGAGATCGTTGCCGACCTCGTGCGCAGTAACGACAGGGCGCTGCGCCTGATCGAGCAATTGCTGCGGTCCGGGCGCGTGAGTCATCAGGAAATCCAGTCGAAGCGGCTCAATCTTTACGACATGGCAGCCTCGGTGCTCGCCGAACTCGGCCTCAGGGTGAGGGAGAAGCGGCTGGATGTGACGCTGGAGGGAACCGAGAAGGCATTCGTGAAAACGGACGGGCCGCTGCTGCGCCTGCTCATCGAGAATCTTGTCGAGAATGCGATCAAATACACGCCGGGAGGCGGCAAAATCCGTGTATCCGTTCGTGAATCGGGCGAGACGGACTGGCAACTGACGGTGTGCGACACCGGTCCCGGTATTCCGGCCGGGCAGCGCGAGGCGGTGTTCCAGCGCTTCTATCGCGCCAGCGGTTCGCCACAGACGGAGGGGGCGGGGTTGGGGCTGGCCATCGTCGCCGACATCGCCCAGCGCCTCTCGGCGGAGGTTTCGCTCGGCGTGCCCGATTGGGGCCGGGGCTTGCGGGTCGATGTGGTTCTCGCCCGCGCGCGGCGTAACGGTGAGAGGCTACAATCCAGACGTGCAGACAAATTAATGTGAATGCACAGGCTGTAGGATTTCAGTTTCGCGTCATTTTCGCGTCAGTATCGTTTCAGTTAGGCCTGCTAGAAGCCTCGCGGATTTCATGAGGCATATAATATGCAGGTATATTGCGATTTCGACGGCACGATCTCACTTCAGGATGTGACGGACCACGTGCTGGAGCGGCTTGCCGGGCCGCAATGGGAAGAGATCGAGGCGCTGTGGGCCGCCGGCCGGATCGATTCCGGCACTTGCATGCGGCAGCAGGTGGCTCTGATCCGGGCGAGCCGCGAAGAACTCGACCGGGTGCTGGACACGGTGAAGATCGATTCGGGTTTCGCGAATTTCGCCGCCCTTTGCGCGGCGGAGCACATCCCGCTCACCATCGTCAGCGACGGTGTGGACTATTTCATCCGCCATGTTCTCAAGCGCCACGGTCTCGATTCCATTCCCGTCATCGCCAACCGGCTTCTCGTTTCCCAGGCGGCGGGCGAGACGGTCTACGCGCTTGCTTCGCCCTATGCCGACAGTGCCTGCCGCGCGGCTTCCGGTGTCTGCAAATGCAAGGTGGTGAAGGCATCCGGTCCGCGCATCTATGTCGGCGACGGCCGTTCGGATTTCTGCGTTTCCGACCAGCCGGAGATCGTCTTCGCCAAGTCGAAACTTGCAGCGTACTGCCGGCAGAGCGGCATTGCGTTTCTGCCCTATGACAGCTTCGGCGATGTGGCGCAAAGCCTGCGCAGCCTGCTTCCCGCCCTGCGGGCCGGGATCGCCGCCTGAACCACCATTCCGAACCAGACAAATCCGATTCTTTGGCGCGCGACTTCCCTCCGTTGCGGTGCCGTTACCCTGAAAGGGCATATCCATGAACAGGACCATTTCTCCCGATGCGGTTCATCCGGCCGCATCCGTCAGGAGCGAGGACGAGCTTCGCCTTCTGGAAGAGCTTTACTGCTCGCATGGCGATACGGTGCATTATTCGGCGCATCCCGCTTTCTTTTCGGGCTGCGAGGGCTCTTTCCTCTATGACGCGAAGGAGACGCCGTTCCTCGACCTCCAGATGTGGTATTCGGCGGTGAATTTCGGCTATCGCAATCCGCGCCTCAACGCCGCCGCGCATCGCCAGCTCGACACCCTGCCGCAGGTGGCGTCGCAATATCTTCATCGCGAGAAGGTGGAGCTTGCCACGCTGATCGCAGAGGATGCCGAGCGCAAATTCGGCGCCAAGGGGCGCGTGCACTTCAATGTCGGCGGGTCGCAGGCCATCGAGGATTCGCTGAAGCTGGTGCGTAATTTCACCGGCGGCAAGAGCCTTATGTTCGCCTTCGAGGGAGGATATCACGGGCGCACGCTCGGCGCTTCCTCGATCACGTCGAGCTATCGCTATCGCCGCCGCTACGGTCATTTCTCCGAGCGTGCGCAGTTCATCGAGTTCCCCTACCACTTCCGTGGCCCGAAGGGCATGGACAAGGAAGAATACGGCCATTACTGCGTGCAGAAATTCGCCCGCCTGTTCGAGAGCGAATATAACGGCGTGTGGGACCCGAAAGCCGGCAAGTGCGAATATGCCGCCTTTTATGTCGAGCCCATTCAGGGCACCGGCGGCTATGTCATCCCGCCGATGAATTTCTTTACCGAACTGAAGAAGGTGCTGGACGAGCACGGCATCCTGCTCGTCGTGGACGAGATCCAGATGGGCGTCTACCGCACCGGCAAATTGTGGTCGATCGAGCATTTCGGCGTCAATCCGGACGTGCTGGTCTTCGGCAAGGCGATCACCAACGGCCTCAATCCGCTGTCCGGTATATGGGCGCGGGAGGACATGATCCATCCCGGCGTCTTCCCGCCCGGTTCCACCCATTCCACCTTCGCCAGCAACCCGATGGGCACCGCCGTGGCGCTGGAAACCCTGCGGATGCTGGAAGAGAAAAAGGATTTCGGTGCTTCCGTCATGGAAAAGGGCCGCTACTTCCTCGATGGACTGAAGCGCCTGCAGGCCCGGCACAAGACCATCGGCGAAGTGGACGGTCTCGGTCTGGCGCTGCGTCTCGAAGTCTGCCAAGAGGACGGTTATACGCCGGACAAGGCGACGCTGGACTGGATGTGCGACGAAGGCATGAAGGGCGATCTGGAAGCGGATGGCCGCAAATACGGCCTCGTGCTCGATGTCGGCGGCTACCACAAGAACGTGATAACACTTGCGCCCAACCTGCTGATCTCGCATGCGGAAATCGATCTGGCGCTGACATTGCTCGATCAGCTTTTCATTCGTGCCGCAAAGCGTTAGCCGGACAGTGAAGGCATGAAGATGTCCGATCCCTATTCGTTTTTCATGCCGGGTACGAACGGGCGCGCGGTGCTGTTGGTCCACGGCATGACCGGCGCCCCGGCCGAGATGCGCCTCGTCGGGCGGCTTCTGAATCGGCAGGGGTTCACCGTCCATGCGCCGCTGCTGGCGGGGCATGGCAAGGGCGAGGCGGTTTTTCGCTCAACCCATTGGAAGGACTGGCTGGAAAGCGTGGACGAAGCGGCGGAAAGGCTGGGTGCCGAGGCGGATACGGTTTTCGCCGCCGGTATCTGCGTTGGCGGCGAATTGGCGCTTCTGTCGGCGCACCGCAATCCGGGCTCCATCCGCGCCGTAGCGCTCTATTCGCCCTGTTTCCATTATGACGGCTGGGGCATGCCGTTCTACTATCCCATGCTGTCGCGCCAGATTGGCTGGCTGGCGCATGTGCCGTTCCTGAACCGTCTCAATTTTTCGGAATCGCCTGCCATGGGCATCAAGGACGAGCGCATGCGCCGTCTGGTGGGCGGTATGTCGGCTGACGGCGTTCTGGAGCACTTTCCCGGTACCGGTATTGTCGAGATGTATCGGCTCGGCAGGGAATTGCGCAAGACGTTGCCCGCCATTCGCACGCCGGTTCTGATCCTTCATGCGCGCGAGGACGATCTCAGCCATCCGCGCCACGCCGAATATATCAATCGGCATATCGGTGGGCCGCGCCGTCTGCACTGGATAGAAGACAGCTATCACATGATCCATGTGGATCGGCAGCATCGCACCGTCGCCGATCTGACGGCCGGTTTCTTCGAGGATCAGGATGCACGCGCGGCTGCCTGACGATGTGCCGCGTGTTCGCACCGCCGCGTCCATCGTCGAGATCGACCGCGAGGCGTGGAACGCCTGCTATCCGGGCGAAATCGAGGATTACGACTACCTGCTTACGGTAGAGGCTGCGGGGATCGAGGGCTTTCAATGGCGCTACATCACGCTGGTGCATGGCGGACAGGTGATCGCCGCCATGCCGGCCTTTCTCACCGACTACAGGCTCGATACGACGCTGGAGGAGGGCATATTGCGCCGTCTGGCCACGGCGGTTCGCCGCTATGCGCCGGGTTTCCTGACGCTGCGGCTCGCCTGTCTCGGCTCGCCTTGTACCGAGGATGGAGCGCCGGGCTTTCATCCATCCGTCCTGCCGCAGCAGCAACCCGCTTTGCTCAGGCAACTGCTGTGTGGCTTCGAGCAGATGGCGGATGCGGAGAACTGCGCCTTGCGTGGCGTGAAGGATGTACCCGCGACATTGCCGGCTGACTTGCGCGCCGTGTTCGCCGCAGCCGGTTATGCGGCTCTGCCGGGGCTTGCCACCGCTTATCTCGACATGGATTTCGACGGCATTGGCGATTATATGGCGCGGCTCTCGCCGGCAACGCGCAAGGACATGCGCCGAAAGCTGCGAGCGCGTGAGGCCGTATCGGTCGAATATCGCAGCGATATCGCCGATGTGCTCCCGCGCCTCATGGCGCTTTACAACGACACGCGCATACGCGGCGACCGGCAGTTCGAGATCCTGACAGGCGCATATTTCGCGGGCGTTCTCGGCAATATGCCCGGCCGCGCCTTCTGCACGCTCTACAACGTTGAAGGGCGGCTTCTTGCCGCCAATCTCCTTGTCCGCAACGAGAATGTGCTGATCGACAAATTCTTCTGCATGGATGCCGCGGCGGGTCGTGAATACAATCTTTATTATCTGAGCTGGTTCGAAAATCTGGAATATTGCCTGAAGCACGGCCTGGGCCGTTATCAGAGCGGGCAGGCCCATTATGAGAACAAACTGCGGCTCGGCAGCCGGCTTACGGCCAACACCATGTTTTTCCGTCACCGCAACCCGATCGTGCAGGCTTTGCTGCGACTCGTCTCGCCGCTCTTCGCCATTCCGGATAGCGCGCGCACGGCCTGAGACCTGAAGTGGATACTGAACTTTTTGATTTAGGGGTTTGATATAAAAGGGTGGAGGCCTCGCCCGGAATCGAACCGGGGTGCAAGGATTTGCAGTCCTCTGCGTAACCACTCCGCCACGAGGCCATCCGGGAAGCGCCGACGCATGGGCGGATTGCTTCCTGCGCAGTTCCAATATTGATCCCCGTCCGCTTCGTCAAGCCGTTAACAGGCTGTTCGCGGGCTTTGCACGAAAATTCTCGTCTTTGTTTTTAAGCATGTCGTTATCGCAAAACCGCTGCGCACTTTTGCGCGACATGCTTTAGCCTGCGTCAGGTTCGTCCATGTTCCTGTCGGACGGGGTCTGGGGGCGCGTCAGATTGCCCCTGGAAAAAGTATAGCCGGTCTCCACCGCGCCGGGGCCGAACTTGTGGCGCAGGCGATCGATCGCGCCTTCCGCGACCGCGCGCTTGGCCGCCTGCGGATCGATGAGGTCGGGCGGATCGGCCTGTCCGGCCGATGCAAGTTCGCTGACGCCGATACCGATGAGCCGGAAGCGGGTTCCGTCCAGTTCCTTTTCCAGAAGCTGCAAACCGTGGCGGAAGATGCGGTCGGCAAGCTGGGTGGGATCGGCGAGGCGGCGGTTGCGCGTGCGCAGCCTGAAATCCTGCGTCTTGAGCTTGAGCACCACCGTATGGCCGGCGATACCGCCCGCCTTGAGCCTGCGCGACACTTTCTCCGCCAGCGCGCGCAGTATGGGAACCAGATCGTCGGCCCGCGAAAGATCGGTGTTGAAGGTGGTTTCCGCCGACACGCTCTTCATGTCCTGTTCCGGCTCGACCCGGCGGCTGTCCTGCCCCCGCGACAGCCGGTAAAGGCGCTGGCCCATCGTGCCGTATGCCTTTATCAGCGCGCCTTCCTCCATGACCTGCAACTGGCCGATGCTGCGGATGCCGTCTTCCTGCAATTTCTGTGCAAAGGCCTTGCCGACCCCCCAGATCATGCCGACCGGCCTGTCACGCAGAAAAGCGAGCGCTTCCGCCGCGCCGATCACCGAAAAGCCGCGCGGCTTTTCCAGATCGGACGCGACCTTGGCGAGAAACTTGCAATAGGAAAGTCCGATGGAAGCGGTGATTCCGATCTCGTCCTCCACGCGTTTCGCGAATCGCGCCAGCGCCACGGCCGGCGGGCCCTTGTGCAGGCGCTCCGTGCCGGCAAGGTCCATGAAAGCCTCGTCGATGGAAAGCGGCTCGACCAAAGGCGTCAGTTCGCGCATCAACTGGCGCACTTCGCGGCCCACGCGGGCATATTTCTCCATATTGGGCTTGACGACGACCGCGTCGGGGCAGGCTTCCAGCGCCTTGAACATGGGCATGGCCGAACGCACACCGTGGATGCGCGCCAGATAGCAGGCGGTGGAGACGACGCCGCGCTTTCCTCCGCCGACGATCAGCGGCCTGTCGCGCAGTTCGGGATTGTCGCGCTTCTCGACCGAGGCATAGAAGGCGTCGCAATCGACATGGGCCAGCGATAGCCGGTAGAGTTCGGGATGGCGGATAAGGCGCGGGCTGCCGCAGGCATGGCAGCGGCGCACGGAAGCGTTTTTCTGCGGCGAAAGGCAATCGCGGCAGAAACCTTGCTCTGGACTGTTTCCGACAAAGGGATCGGCCATCGCCAGCAAGCGCTCCAATGTCACCATGATTCCGGACGCCGCAAGATAGCATTGCCGCCGCGATCCCGGCCAGACCCCCTGTCAGGCCCCGGACAACCCCCAGTCAGACCCTTGACATTCGCGGCAGCTTCACCAGATTTAATGTTATGAACAGTCGCTTTGCATCCCTGATCCACCGGGTACACCCCATCGCGGGATAGCACCCCTCGAGTCCTGTCGGCGCGGCAGGGCTGCGAGGGAGGATACGCCGTTTGGCAAGCGGCTTCGCACAGCGCCTTCATGCCCGTTTCATCACAGTCATACCCACTCCGGGCGGAAAGGTCCGGGGTCAATCGTCAATAAGAGCGAGTTGCCGTCCATGAGCGAAAGAACCAGCGAAAAGACCATCACGAGAAGCCGCAGAAAGCCGGCCATCGTCGTCGGCGATGCCGATTACGAGCGCCTGACGGGACTGGCCGACAGCGTTGGCGAACGTCATGAGGCAATTGCCGAGGAACTGCTGGCGGAACTGGACCGTGCCCGCGTGGTGCCGCAAAAGCGGTTGCCGGAAAATGCGGTCCGCATGGGTTCCACCGTCACCTTCCGCTCGGACGATGGCCATGAACGTCGGGTCACATTGGTCTATCCCGGCGAGGCGGACATCGCGGAGGGCAGGATTTCGATTCTTACGCCGGTGGGGACGGCCCTGATCGGCTTGGCTCCCGGTCAGTCCATGTCGTGGGTCGCACGCGACGGGCGCACGCATGAACTGAGCGTGCTGAACGTAACCAATGGCGGGAACGGGACGGTTTAACAGGAACCGCTTTCCAGATGGCGGTTGCCGCCGCCGGGCAGAAGCCGGGCCGCCGTCTGCACATCGGCCGGATCGCGGCCCGTCTCGGCGCTGAAACGCATCAGCGTCGGTTCGTGCGCGAGGCAGAATTGCAGCACGCCGGCGAGAAAGCCCGGCTCACGCGCCGCCTGCCGGATGGAGGCGGCGTCGATTCCCGTCAGCGCCAGAAAGCGGGACAACAGATCCTTGTCCTGCGCGAGCCATGCCAGCGCTTCTATTGCAAGGCCCTGCGCCTCGGTTTCGTTCATCGGGGTTTTCACCGGCATCCTCCGTCTCGCTCGTGTGGCGGACTTGAAGTTCCTGTCATTTGGTTAGCTCTCACGTTCAGGAACTTCAAATCCGTAAACCACACCGGTTCATCAAGGCGGAATCGACCAGATTCCGGGCGTTTCATAAAGCTTAAACGGAATTATTTGCGTTTCATCAATCAAATGCGGTTAAATTTGGCGGCGTCCAGGGAAAATTGCGGGAATAGGCCGGATGCCGGCCTGCGGAAAAGGCCAGGGAAGTTTCGATGGTAAAATGTGTCATGATCGTCGAGGACAACGAACTGAACATGAAGTTGTTTCGCGATCTGATCGAGGCCAGCGGCTACGACACCATCCGCACGCGCAACGGGCTTGAAGCGCTGGACCTTGCCCGCGAGCATCGCCCCGATCTCATTTTGATGGATATCCAGCTTCCGGAAGTCTCCGGCCTCGAAGTCACCAAATGGCTCAAGGACGACGAGGAACTGCGCCATATTCCGGTTATCGCGGTCACGGCCTTCGCCATGAAAGGCGACGAGGAACGCATAAGGCAGGGCGGCTGCGAGGCCTATATATCGAAGCCGATCTCGGTGCCGCGCTTCATAGAGACGATAAAATCCTATCTGGGCGACGCCTGAACATGATGTCTGCGGGGGGATCATGACAGCAAGAATTCTGGTCGTCGACGATGTCGCTTCCAATGTGAAGTTGCTGGAGGCCCGCCTTCTCGCCGAATATTACGAGGTGATCTGCGCCTATAACGGCGCGGATGCGATCGAAATCTGCCTCGGTGGGCAGATCGACGTGGTGCTGCTCGACCTGCTGATGCCGGGTATGGACGGTTTCGAGGTCTGCCGCCGCCTGAAGTCGGATGCCCGTACCGCGAATATTCCTGTGGTGATGATCACGTCGCTCGACAGCGCGAAGGACAAGATCCGCGGGCTGGAGGCGGGCGCCGACGATTTCCTCTCCAAGCCCGCCGGCGATCTGCATCTCATGTCGCGCATCAAGAGCCTCGCGCGGCTGAAGCTCGTTTCCGACGAACTGTTCCGGCGCACCAATACGGTGGCGGACACCGAGGTCGAAGCGCTGCTCGCCAGCAAGGTCGCGGGCGATATGCAAGACGCGGCGCATATCCTCATCGTCGACGAGGACGAGGACGAGGGCGCGCAGCTATCCACCATTCTCGGCGGAAAATATCGCGTCGATGTGGCCAACGACGCCAACGCCGCCCTGATCCGCGCCGTCAACACGGATTACGACAGCATCATCGTTTCCGCCGCCTTCGCCGGCTACGATCCGCTGCGGCTCTGCTCGCAGCTGCGTACCATAGAACGGACGCGCCTGGTGCCGATCATCCTGATCGTGCGCGAGGACGAGGGCGCACTGGTGGTGCGGGCGCTGGAACTGGGCGTCAACGACTATCTCATGCGGCCTCTGGAGAAGCTGGAGCTTTTCGCGCGGCTGCGCACGCAGATCAAGCGCAAGTGCCACAACGATCTTCTGCGCCAGAGCATGAACCGGACCATCATCATGGCCGTGACCGACGATCTCACCGGCCTGCACAACCGGCGCTATCTCGACAGCCATATGCCGGTGCTTCATTCGCGCGCCATGGGGCGGGAACGGCCGCTGACGGTGCTGATGATCGATCTCGATTATTTCAAGCGGGTCAACGACCAATACGGCCATGACGGGGGCGACGACGTGTTGCGGGAATTCGCGACGCGCCTGCAAAAAAACACGCGTGGCATGGATTTGCTCTGCCGCTACGGCGGCGAGGAATTCATCGTCGTTCTGCCGGATGCCACCATGGACTGCGCGGCGGTGGTGGCGGAGCGCATCCGCTCCTCGGTGGCCGCCAAGCCCTTTGCCATCATGGGCGGCCGCCATAAGGTGGATATGACGATCAGCATCGGCATCGGCACCCTGCGCCCATACGGCGACAGTATCGAGGCGCTTTTCGAGCGGACGGACGCGGCACTCTACGAGGCCAAGCACAACGGCCGCAACCGCGTCGTCTTCGCGGTGGCATGAATGAAAAAGCCGCCTCTCGCGAGGCGGCTTTCATGTCTGTTTCGCGCGGAAACGGATTACTTGATCTTCGTTTCCTTGAACTCGACGTGCTTGCGCGCAACCGGGTCGTACTTGGTCTTTGTCAGCTTTTCCGTCATCGTGCGGCTGTTCTTCTTCGTCACGTAGAAGAAGCCGGTGTCGGCGGTCGACAAAAGCTTGATCTTGATCGTCGTAGCCTTGGCCATATCGAAATACCTGTCCTGATCCTTGCCGGAGCATTGGTTTCGCGGAAAATTTCCGCGGTCATGCCCGAATTTAGAGAAACCGCCAGCGATTCCGGCACTTGCATCCGGCAGCGGAAATTCGGCGCGACACTACGGATCGGCAGGCAAAAGTCAAGTGAGAAAAGTCAGGACCGCCTCCTGCGGAAAAGCAGCCGACCCGCCGCGAACAGCGCATAAGCGGCGAAAAATACGCCGAGCGTGATCGGATATCCCGTCGGGCCGAACGCATCCATGCCGATGCCGACCGCCTGCGGCCCCACCAGCATGCCGATGGCATAGCAGAAGACGAAGGCGGCATTGGCCGAGGCGAGTTCGCGTCCGGTCAGTTCCGACCCCAGATGCGCGAGGCCGATCGTGTAAAGGCCGGCCACCACGCCGCCCCAGAGGAACAACACGGCCGCCATGAGATACCATTGCTGCAACAGCCAGGGCAGCGCCGCCATGCCGATGAGGCCGGTCACGGCGCAGAAGAGCAGCAGCTTGCGGCGGTCGGACGTGCGGTCGCTGACGAGGCCGAGCGGTATCTGCATCAGCACGTTGCCGAGGCCGATCATGGTGAGCAGCAGCGCCGCGTCGCCTTCCGGGTAGCCGATACGCGTGCCGAACACCGGAAACAGCGCGAAGCCGCCGGTTTCCACCGCGCCGAACACGAAGACGGCCATGGTGGCCGTCGGCACGGAGAAGATGAAGGGCAGGAAGGGCACATGCTCGCCTTCCTCGAAATCGGGGCTGTCGCGCCAGGCGATAAGCACCGGTATCAGCGCCACCATGATGATGGCGAAGCCCACGTAGAAGGGCAGGCCGCCCGCGCTGCCGATCTTCGAGAACAGCCATGGGCCGAGCGCGAAGCCGAGCGAGAGCGACGTGGAATAGATGCCGAGCACCAGCCCGCGCTTTTCCGGCGGAGCGGAGGCGTTGATCCAGTATTCCGACAGCACGAACAGCACGGTCAGGGTAAAATGCAGCACGATGCGCAGCGCGAACCATGCCCAGAGCGGCCGGAAGAAATGAAAGCCGAGAAAGGCCGCGCTTCCGACGATGAGCATCAGGAAAATCGCCTTGACCACGCCGAGCCGTGCGGCGATGGGTGCGGCGAGCGGCGCCGCGACGATGGAGGCGAGGCCTGCCACCGCCGTGTTGGCGCCGATCAGGCTCGCCGAATGGCCGCGATCTTCCAGCAGCACGCTGAGCAACGGTATGCCGAGGCCGATGGCGGCACCCACCGCGCTGATGGTCGCGATGGCAGCCGCCAGCGAACGCCAGTGCATCCGCCCGTCACCCGGCGAACCTTTCGGCGCATTCGTCGATTCCGGGCCGAAAAAGCCGGCGGGAGGGAATTCTTCCTTCATTGGCTCAGATCACTTCACGGATGAAGCGGCCGCGCCGCTCATGATAGTGTGTCGCCGGTAATTCCTCCGGCAATGCGGGCAGGCCGTCCCGCCAGCGGGCAAGAAGAGCCTGCGCCTCCGCGAGAATGAGCCGTGTGATGCGCGGCGCGTCGAGTTCGTGGGCTTCATCGAGCGGCATCCAGCCGAGATCCTCCAGTTCGCCGCTCGGCACGAGCGGCTGACGGCCAAGATCGGACTGCACCTCGCAAAACGCGATAAAGAATCGCGTATCGAAACGGCGCGGATGGCCGGGCGGTGTTATAGCCCGCGCGAAATAGCGCAGTCGAGCGGGGTCGGGCAAGACGCCGCCGCTCAAAAAGGCACGCCATTCCGCATAATCGCGCAATGGCGCGGATGCGGATGCCGGGCAGGCGATGCGCAGGCCCGTTTCCTCGAAGGTTTCGCGGATGGCGCACAGGCCAAGCGCGCGGGCGCGGGCGACGGAGGGGCGCGATCCCATGCCGGCGACGAGCTTGCACCGGTCCGCGGCATGCAGTTCGCTGGCCGATGCGACCGAGCTGTCGGACGCGTCGAGGCTGCCGCCCGGAAAGACGTATTTGCCCGGCATGAAGGCGAGGCCGGCATTGCGCCGCCCCATCAGGACGCGCGGAATCCCGCCGGTGCGGTCGATCAGGAGCAGCGAGGCGGCGTCGCGCGGACGGCGGACCTTCGCCGGACCGGGCACGGCGGGGGGAGGGGAAAGCTCTGTCACGAATGTGCGCTCAATTTCCCTCGATGTAATCGTCGTCGGTTTCGCCGCCGAAACCGTGCATCCGCAGCGCCCATTGCAGGCCGATGGTCGCTCCCTTGATCGGTTGCAGCAGTATAAGCGACAGAATGAGCGTCAACGGCGCCCAGATCGCCATATGCGCCCAGAGCGGCAGGTCCGTGGTCGCTTCCACGCCCATGAAAGCGCCGACGACGATATGGCCGACGACGAGGATCGTGAGATAGGCGGGCAGGTCGTCGGCGCGCTGGGGCGTGTAGTCCTCGCCGCAGACGGCGCACCGGTCCACGGGCTTGACGAAGGCGCGAAACAGCCGTCCCTCGCCGCAATGCGGACAGCGGCAGCAGAAACCGCGCCGGATGGCCTCGCCTACGTGGCGTTCGGGCTGCGGCGGAGCGGCTTTCTCGCCGCCGAAAAGCTGCACGTCGCGTGCCGGACCGGCTCCAGCCATGCTCATCACCGACCTCCCTTCCTGTGGCGGGGAACGCCCGCGGGCTTCCCCTGCCGTCCCCGTGCCATGCGGCCCGACCGGCCTGCACGGCCAGCCTTGTGATGCGACAGCATCGATCGCGGCATCGGATGCGGTTCGGAAACCATCTCGAAGCGAAGCGCGCCCGCCACCGGCAGCGCCTCCACCAGCCGCACCGTCACCGTGTCGCCGAGCCGGAAACCTTTTCCGCTCCGCTCGCCGGTGATGGCGTGGTTGGCCTCATCATATAGAAAATATTCGTGGCCCAAAGTCGAAATCGGCACCAGTCCGTCCGCGCCATATGTCGCAAGATTCACGAACAGGCCGGCGCGGGTGACGCCGGTGACGCGGCCCTCATATTCGTCGCCCAGATGCGAGGCGAGGAAATG
Source organism: Rhizobiales bacterium 63-22 (assembly GCA_001898995.1). Lineage (GTDB taxonomy): Bacteria > Pseudomonadota > Alphaproteobacteria > Rhizobiales > Rhizobiaceae > Brucella. The sequence continues at coordinate 110,686 of MKVZ01000016.1, forward strand.
CGCGATCAGCCGGTCCACCGTCTCGCGCTCGGCCAGCATGGCGCGGCGCTCGGTGGAGGAGATCAGTGCCGAAATCTCGCCGAGCCGGGCCTCCTCGTCCGTGGTGATTCCGTCCGGGCCGAGCCGTAGCGCCTTGATCAGCGCGCGGTGCACGATGAGATCGGCGTAGCGGCGGATCGGCGAGGTGAAATGCGCGTAGCGGCGCAAGTGCAGGCCGAAATGGCCAATATTGTCGGGGCTGTATTCGGCCTGGCTTTGCGTGCGCAGCACCACCTGATTGACCAGTTCCTGCTGGTCCGTGCCCTCCACCGCGGAAAGGATGCGGTTGAACTGCGCGGGCTGCAACTGCGCGCCCTTGGCGAGGCTCATGTCGAGCGTGCGCAGGAACTCGCGCAGGCTCTCCTGCTTGGCCAGCGCCGGCGCGTCGTGGATGCGGAAGATCAGCGGCTGATGATGCGCCTCCAGCGTCTCAGCGGCCGAGACGTTGGCCTGAATCATGAATTCCTCGATCATCCTGTGCGCGTCGAGGCGCTCCGGCACGATGACCTTGTCCACCTTGCCGTCCGGCGTCAGCAGGATTTTCTTCTCCGGCAGGTCCAGCTCCAGCGGCTCGCGCGCGTCGCGGCCGCGCTTCAGCACCTTGTAGGCGGCCCAGAGCGGCTTCAGCGTGCGGTCGAGAACCGGGGCCGTGGCGTCGTCCGGCGCGCCGTCAATCGCCGCCTGCGCCTGTTGGTAGGCGAGGCGGGCGGCCGAGCGCATCATAATGCGGTGGAATTTGTGCGACGTCTTGCGCCCCTCGGCGGTGAAGACCATGCGCACCGCCATGGCCGGGCGGTCCTCGTGGCCGCGCAGCGAGCAGAGGTCGTTGGAGATGCGTTCGGGCAGCATCGGCACGACGCGGTCGGGGAAATAGACCGAATTGCCGCGTTTCAGCGCCTCGCGGTCGAGCGCAGAGCCGGGGCGCACATAGGCCGAAACGTCGGCGATGGCGACGATGACGACATGGCCGCCGGGATTGTTCGGATCGGTGTCCGGCTCGGCGTAGACCGCGTCGTCATAGTCCTTGGCGTCGGCCGGATCGATGGTGACGAGCGGGATGTCGCGCCAGTCTTCGCGGTGCTCCATGGTCGCGGGCTTGGCTTCCTCCGCCTCGCGGATCGTCGCATCGGGGAAGACGTGCGGGATTTCGTGCTCGTGGATGGCGATCATCGACAGCGCCTTCTCGCTGTCGATGGAGCCGACCACCTGCCGCACGCGGCCATGCGGCAGGCCGTGCCGGCGCGAGGAGGCCAGTTCCACTTCGACCAGATCGCCGCTCTTGGCGTCGCCCAGCGCGCTTGCGTCGAGCTGCACCTCGGCCTGCTTGCGGTCCACGGGTTCGAGCCGCCATTCGCCACCGGAAAGCTGTCGCAGCACGCCCAGCACCGCGTCGGCGCGGCGCTCCAGCCGCTTCATCACGCGGGCGGAATAATCCAGCCCGTGGCTGTCGTCGTTGCGGAAGATCTTGGCCAGCACGCGGTCGCCGACGCCCACGGCCGGGCCGCCGTCGGAGGCCTTGTCGAGCCGCTTGCGGCGGATCAGCACCTGCGGCGCGCCGCCGTGCTGCGCCTCGTCCCATTCGGAAGGCCGGCCGATCAGCCCGCCGTCCTCGTCGCGCCCGGTGATGTCCAGCACCGCCACCGGCGGCAGGAAGCCGGGCCGCGACAGTTTTCGCGCCCGCTTCTCCACCAGCCCGTCCTCGGCCAGCTCCTGCAACAGGTGCTTGAGATAGATGCGCCCGTCGCCCTTGATGTTGAAGGCCTTGGCGATCTCGCGCTTGCCGGCGCGGTCGGGATTTTCCTCGATATATTGGAGGACCTGCTCCCGCGTCGGCATGAAGGCGGGGTCGCTGGAGCCGGCTTTGGCGGCGCGCCGTTCCGTCCGCGCGGAACGTCCGGTTTCGGCATTGGGGAAACGGCGGGCCAAGGCTTACTCCTCTGCGGCGATCTAAAGCGCGCCGCGATCTCATCGATCGCTTTTCGCGCTTTAAGTCTTTGTTTTTACCGCATTTATGCGACGCCGAACGTTTCCGTTCGGCTGCAAAATGCTTTAGCTCTTCGACTTCGCCGCCGGCTTCTTGGCGGCGGCTTTCTTCGCGGGGGCCTTTTTCTCGGCCGTCTTCTTCTCAGTAGCGGCCTTGCGAACCGGGGCCTTCTTGGCCTTGGCTGAACCGCCCTTGGCGGCGATCAGCGCCAGCGCCTCTTCCATGGTCACGCCGGCCGGGTCCTTGCCCTTGGGCAGCGTCGCGTTGACCTTGCCCCAATTGACGTAAGGTCCATAGCGGCCGTCGCGCACGGTGATCGCGCCGCCGTCCGGGTGGTCGCCCAGGGTCGCCAGCGCCGCAGGCGTCGAGCGCCCGCGTCCGCCGCCCTTCGACTGCTTGTCGGCGAGCACCGACACGGCGCGGTTGAGGCCGACGGAGAACACTTCCTCGGCGTTCTCCAGATTGGCGAAGGTTCCGTCATGGCTGACATAGGGGCCGTAGCGGCCGATGCCGGCGGAAATCATCTTGCCGGTCTCGGGATGCTGGCCGATGTCGCGCGGCAGCGACAATAGCGCCACAGCCTTTTCATGGTCGATCGTGTCGAGCGTCCAGCCCTTGGGCAGGCTGGCGCGCTTGGCCTCCTTGCCTTCGCCGCGCTGGATATAGGGGCCGAAGCGGCCGGTGCGCGCGGTGATCTCCTCGCCGGTGAACGGGTCCTTGCCGAGCGACTTCGGCTCGTCCGCGGCCGAGGCCTCGCCATTGGCGTCGCCGCCCAGTTGCCGGGTGTATTTGCATTCCGGGTAGTTGGAGCAGCCGACGAAAGCGCCGTATTTGCCGAGCTTGAGCGACAGCGTGCCGGTGCCGCAGGTGGGACAGGCGCGGGGATCGCCGCCGTCCTCGCGCGCCGGGAACACCAGCGGGGCCAGTTCCTCGTTCAGCGCGTCGAGCACATTGGTGACGCGCAATTCCTTGATGTCGTCGACCGAGCCGGAGAAATCGCGCCAGAAATCGCGCAGCACGTCCTTCCACGACAGTTTGCCGTCGGAGATGAGGTCGAGTTTCTCCTCGAGGTCCGCCGTGAAGTCGTATTCGACATAGCGCTCGAAGAAGCTTTCGAGGAAGGCGGTGACCAGACGGCCCTTGGCTTCCGGGATCAGCTTGCGCTTGTCGATGACGATATATTCGCGGTCGCGCAGCGTGGCGAGCGTGGCGGCGTAGGTGGACGGCCGGCCGATGCCAAGCTCCTCCATCTTCTTGATGAGCGTGGCTTCAGAATAGCGCGGCGGCGGCTCGGTCGAGTGCTGGGTGGCGTCGATCTTCTCGCGCGCCAGCGCCTCGCCGGAGCGGATTTCCGGCAGCTTCGCGCTGTCCTCGTCGTCGTCCTCTTCCTCGCGATGGTCCATATAGGCGGCGAGGAAGCCGTCGAATTTCGTCACCGAGCCGGTGGCGCGCAGCATGGCCTTGCGGGAGCCGCTGGTCGCCTCAATGTCGACCGTGGTGCGCTCGATGTCGGCGGCCTGCATCTGGCTGGCGATGGCGCGCTTCCAGATCAGCTCGTAAAGCCGCGCCTGATCGGGATCGAGGAAGCCGCGCACGTCCCTGGGATGGCGCGAGAAGTCGGTCGGGCGGATCGCCTCGTGCGCTTCCTGCGCGTTCTTGGCCTTGCTCGAGTAGTAGCGCGGCTTTTCCGGCACGTATTTCGCGCCGAAGCTCTTGCCGATGGCGTCGCGGGCGGCGTTGATCGCCTCGGGGGCCATCTGCACGCCGTCGGTACGCATATAGGTGATGAGGCCGGCGGTCTCGCCGCCGATGTCGACGCCTTCATAGAGCCGCTGCGCCACCTGCATGGTGCGCGAGGCCGAGAAGCCGAGCTGGCCCGACGCCGCCTGCTGCAAGGTGGAGGTGGTGAAGGGCGGGCCGGGATTGCGCTTGGTGGGCTTGGCCTCGACCGAGACGGCCTTGAAGCTGGCGCTCTCCAGCATCGCCTTGATGGAGCCGGCCTGCTCGCCGTTCTTGATGTCGAGCTTGCCGAGGCGCTTGCCGTCCAGCGCGGTGAGGCGGGCGGTGAAGGCGTCGTCGCGCGGCGTCTTCAGGATGGCGGCGATGTTCCAGTATTCCTCGCGGACGAAGCGCTCGATCTCGGCCTCGCGGTCGCAGACGAGGCGCAGCGCCACCGACTGCACGCGGCCGGCCGAGCGCGCGCCCGGCAGCTTGCGCCACAGCACCGGCGACAGCGTGAAGCCGACCAGATAATCGAGCGCGCGGCGCGCCAGATAGGCGTCGACCAGCGGTTCGTCGATGTCGCGCGGGTGGGCGATGGCGTCGAGCACCGCCTTCTTGGTGATGGCGTTGAAGGCCACGCGCTGCACGGTCTTGCCGGCGAGCGCTTTCTTCTGCCGCAGCACTTCCAGCACATGCCACGAAATGGCCTCGCCCTCGCGATCCGGGTCGGTCGCGAGGATGAGGCCGTCGGACTCCTTCAGCGCCTTGACGATGTCGGACAGCCGCTTGGAGGAGTTGCTGTCCACCTCCCACGACATGGCGAAATCCTCGTCCGGGCGCACCGAGCCGTCCTTGGCCGGCAGGTCGCGCACATGGCCGAAGGAGGCCAGAACCTTATAGTTCGAGCCGAGATATTTGTTGATGGTCTTGGCCTTGGCAGGCGATTCGACGACGACGACGTTCATGTAAGGCAGCCTAAATTCGCGTATCGTGAAGGCAAATCGCCTCCCTGCCGCGTGGAACAAATTGCCTTTCACATGAACAGAGGGCGGCGTTTGGTCAAGGGCGGGGCATAAAAAATTGGCAAATACAACCCTTGAGTGCATTTTTTATTTACGAAGCTTCTGGTAGATTGACGGCAAGTCAACTGTCAAAGAGGCCAGTCATCCATATTAAAGACTTTCTAATTGAGCAATTTATCTTGATGCTTCGGGGGAAACATGAATCACAGCAGAAATTCCGATTCAGAAGTATTAGTATATATTGAAAAAATGCTCGGAGAATTGAGTACGCTCGCCAAGGGGGCTCGCTGTTCGTTGCTTGCCTATATGATCGCCATGGCTTCGCAGGAGGCGCACGACCGTATCGAAGCAGGGCAGAAAGCGGGCGCAGGCCCCGTTACACATCGGGCCGGAGCGCGACCTGATTGCCGGGATAGCGAACGAGTCGGCCGGCGAGATCGAGTTCGAGCAGGATGAGATGAACCTGTCCGGCCTCGATGCCCGTATGGCGAAGCAGGCTGTCCACGTCCACGGGGCTTGGGCCGAGTGCGTCGATCACGGCATGGCGCTCGTCGTCCGTGGTCAGCACGGGCGGCTCGTCCGCGATCTCGTCCAGGCCGGCAAGGAGATCGCCCTGTCCGGAGACGGTCAAAGCCGCATCGCGCGGGCCGGCGAGCGGCATCAGCGCCTCCACGATGTCGGCGGCGCCCGTCACCAGCGTCGCGCCCTGCTTGATGAGCGCGTTGGTGCCCCGCGCGCGCGGATCGAGCGGCGATCCCGGCACGGCGAAGACGGTGCGGCCCATCTCGCCCGCCATGCGCGCGGAGATGAGCGAGCCGGAGCGTTCCGCCGCCTCGATCACGACAAGGCCGAGCGCAAGCCCCGCAATGATGCGGTTGCGGCGCGGAAAATCGCGGGCGCGGGGCTCCGCGCCCATCGGCATTTCGGTGACGAGCGCACCGCCCGCCTCGGGAATGGCGCGGTAGAGCGGCAGGTTTTCCGGCGGATAGGGCCGGTCCAGCCCGCCGGCCAGCACCGCCACGGTGCCGCTCGCGAGGCTCGCCCGGTGCGCGGCCGCGTCGATGCCGCGTGCAAGGCCGGAGATCACCGCAAAGCCGGCCTCGCCCAGATCGCGCGCCAGCCGCTCGGTGAAGCGTGCGCCCGCCACGGAGGCGTTGCGCGAACCGACGATGGCGACGGGCGGCTTGTGAAAGACGCCGACATCGCCCTTTACGGTGACGAGCGGCGGCGGGTTCTCGCAGTTTTTCAGTTGCGGCGGATAATCCGGCTCGCCCATGCCGACGAGCCGCGCGCCCACGCGCGCGATGGCCTCCATCTCGCGCTCGGCCTCGTCCAGCGGCATGGCGCGGACGGGCCGCGTGCCGCCGCCCCTGATATTGAGGTCGGGCAGCATTTCCAGCGCATTGGCGGCGGAACCGCAGAACAGGATCAGGTCGCGGAAAGTGACGGGGCCGATATTGTCGGTGCGGATGAGGCGCAGCCAGTTGAGCCGCTGGCGGTCGGAAAGGCGAATACCGTTTTTCGGCTCCGCACCTTCTTTCACCCCTTGGCTCCGATCTTGCTCTCGGTGCCGGCGAGAAGCCGCCTGATATTGGCGTGATGCTTGATGAAGATGATGATCGTCAGCACCGTAAACAGCACCGCGATGGCGTGGTCGCCGTGCGCATAGAGCGCGATGGTGGTGAGGACGCAGGCGACCAGCGCGGAGAGCGACGAATAGCGCGTCAGGAACGCGCAGACGATCCAGACGACGGCGAAGACCAGCGCGCCCGGCCACGCAAGGCCGATCAGGACGCCGAGATAGGTGGCGACGCCCTTGCCGCCCTTGAAGCCGATCCAGACCGGAAACAGATGCCCGATGAACGCCCCGAAACCGGCGGCGATGGCCGCAGCCTCGCCACCGAAACGGCCGGCGATCAGCACGGCGGCCGTGCCTTTCAGCGCGTCGAGCACAAGGGTTCCGGCGGCCAGCTTCTTGTTGCCGGTGCGCAGCACGTTGGTCGCGCCGATATTGCCGGAGCCGATGGAACGCACGTCGCCCAGCCCCGCCATGCGGGTGAGGATCAGCCCGAAGGGGATGGAGCCGAGCAGATAGCCGAAGATCAGGGCTACCAGAACCGCGACGCTGAAAAAGTCCGATCCGCCCATGGATGCCCCCTTCGCTCTATGCCGAATAGACGGTCTTGCCGGCCACTATAGTGCGAACCGCACGGCCCTGAAAGCGGGCACCCTCGAAACAACTGTTCTTCGAGCGCGAGTGAAGATCCTGCTCGCGCACGATCCAGGGCTCGTCCAGATCGACGATGGCGAGATCGGCGCGCGCGCCGGGCCTGAGCGTGCCTGCGTCGAGGCCGAAGATCTTCGCCGGCGCGGTGGACAGAACCTCGACCAGCCGGATGAGCGGGATGCTGTCATTGTGATAAAGGCGGAGTGCGGCGCCAAGCAGCGTTTCGAGGCCGATTGCCCCGGCCTCGGCATCGGAGAAGGGCAGGCGTTTGGTGTCCACATCCTGCGGATCGTGGGCGGAAACCACGATATCCACGGTGCCGTTCTTCACCGCCTCGACCATGGCGAGCCGGTCGTCCTCGCCGCGCAGCGGCGGCGACAGGCGGAAGAAGGTGCGGAACTCGCCGATATCGTTCTCGTTGAGCGATAGGTGATTGATCGAGATACCCGCCGTCACCTTCGCACCGCCATCCTTGGCGCCGCGCACCACCTCCGCCGACATGGCGCAGGAAAGCTGCGCGGCGTGGTAGCGGCTGTCGGTGAGCGCGGCGAGGCGCAAATCGCGCTCCAGCGGGATCACCTCCGCCTCGCGCGGGCTGCCGGACAGGCCGAGCCAGCTTGCGAACAGGCCCTCGTTCATGACGCCGTTGGCCCCAAGGTAGGGATCGCGCGTCTCGCAGGCGATCACCGCGCCGAAATCGCGCGCATAGGTCAGCGCGCGGCGCATGACTTGGCTGTTGGCGATGGTGTGACGTCCGTCGGTGAAGGCGACCGCGCCGGCATCGCGCAGCAGGCCGAACTCGGTCATTTCCTCGCCGCGAAGTCCCTTGGTGATGGCCGCTGCCGGGTGAACGTTGACGATGGCCGTGTCGCGCGCGGTGCGCTTGACGAATTCCACCAGCGCCACATCGTCGATAACCGGATCGGTGTCGGGCATCATGACGATGGAGGTGACGCCGCCCGCCGCCGCCGCGCGGCTCGCCGAGGCTATGGTTTCGCGGTGCTCGGCACCGGGTTCGCCGACGAAGACGCGCGCATCCACCAGACCGGGCAGCACCGCCTTGCCGTTGAGATCGACTCTTTCCGCGCCCTCCGGCGCGCCCTGATTGCGGGCTTCGCTGCCTGCGGCGACGATCTTGCCGTTCTCGATCAGCACGCTGCCGGTCTCGTCGAGACCGCGCGAGGGATCGACCACGCGCGCATTTTCGAACAGGATCGCGCTCATGCTTTTTCTCCCGCGCTTGGGTTGCGGCGCGGATCGAGGAGCGCCTCCATGACCGCCATGCGCACGGCGACGCCCATTTCCACCTGCTGCTGGATGACGCTCTGCGGACCATCGGCGACATCGGAGGCGATCTCGACGCCGCGATTCATCGGGCCGGGGTGCATGACCAGCGCATCGGGCTTGGCCCGTTTCAGCTTCTCCCGGTCGAGGCCGTGGAAATGGAAATATTCTCGCACCGAAGGCACGAAGGAGCCGGCCATGCGCTCGCGCTGAAGGCGCAGCATCATCACCACATCGGCGTCCTTCAGGCCCTCTTCCATGGAGTTGAACACCTCGACGCTCATATCGGCGATGCCGGAGGGCAGCAGCGTGGAGGGGGCGACGACGCGCACTCGCGCGCCGAGCGCGTTGAGCAGCAGGATGTTGGAGCGCGCCACGCGCGAATGTAGCACGTCGCCGCAGATGGCGACGGTGAGGCCCTCGATGCGGCCCTTGGCGCGGCGGATGGTGAGCGCGTCCAGAAGCGCCTGCGTCGGATGCTCATGCGCGCCGTCGCCGGCATTGACCACCGAGCAGCCGACCTTTTGCGCCAGCAGTGCTGCGGCGCCCGCCGAGGCATGGCGGATGACGAGAATGTCGGGCTGCATGGCGTTGAGCGTCATCGCGGTATCGATGAGCGTCTCGCCCTTTTTCACCGAGGAATTGCCCACCGACATGTTCATCACGTCGGCGCCCAGCCGTTTTCCGGCCAGTTCGAACGAGGACTGCGTGCGGGTCGAGGCTTCGAAGAAAAGGTTGATCTGGGTGCGGCCGCGCAGCACGGATTTCTTCTTCTCCGGCTGGCGCGAGACGGCGATTTCCTGATCGGCAAGATCGAGCAGACACGAAATGTCGGTGGGCGAAAGCCCCTTGATGCCAAGCAGGTGGCGATGGGGGAAAAGCGGAGAGGCCGGTTGGTTTGTCATGGCAAGTCACTCCTATAGGACCGCGGCATCGGCCCCGCAACCGTCCTTATAACGGGCGGGCGCGATTCCCAAAGAAAAACCTGTGCCGTTCTGACGGGAAATTGAGTGGAACAAGGGAAAATTTTAGCAAATCCCGTACAACCGGCTTAGAGTGCATTTGAATCGAACAAGACGGGACGAGTCCTTGAAAACGCACGAAGTCACCAACCAGACGCCGCCGCTCGCCGGCGGCAACGCCTATCTCGGCGACCCGCTCGTGATGCAGATCGCCGCCCGGTTCCCGAAGGAACTGCACAGCGAACTGGAACAGACGGGCCGATTCGTGCTGTCGGCGGAAGCGCAGGATATGGCGCGCCTCGCCAATACGGAACTGCCGAAGCTGCGCACGCATGACCGGCAGGGCAGGCGCGTCGACGTGGTGGAATATCATCCGGCCTATCATGCGCTGATGCGCCGTTCCATCGCGCAGGGGCTGCATTGCTCCATATGGGAAGAGAATCCGCTGGAGAACGGACGCCGCCATCAGGCGCGCGCGGCCCGCTTCTATCTCATGGCGCAGCTCGAAGCCGGGCACCTCTGCCCGCTGACCATGACCAGCGCCTCGCTCGCCGCGCTCATGGCTTCGCCGGATGTCTACAAGCAGTGGTCGCCGGCGGTGCTGTCGCGCAAATATGATTTCTCGCAGAAGCCGGCTTTCGCCAAGCACGGCGTTACGCTCGGCATGGGCATGACCGAGAAGCAGGGCGGCACCGACGTGCGCGCCAACACCACCCGCGCCGAACCTGCCGTCGGCGGAGAATGGCGGATCACCGGCCATAAATGGTTCATGTCCGCGCCCATGTCGGACGCTTTCCTCGTTCTGGCGCAGGTCGATGAGGGCCTGTCCTGCTTCCTCATGCCCCGGCTGACGGAAAAAGGCAGCGGCAACGGCTTCTTCTTCCAGCGCCTTAAGGACAAGCTCGGCAACCGCTCCAACGCCTCCGCGGAAGTGGAGTTCGACGCGGCCATCGGTCGGATGGTCGGCGGGCCGGGCGAGGGCGTGAAGACCATCATGGACATGGTTACGCTGACGCGGCTCGATTGCGCTGTGGCCTCCGCCGGGATGATGCGCGCCGGCCTCGCCGAGGCGGTGCATCACAGCCGTCACCGCCAGGTGTTCGGCAAGGCGCTGATGGAACAGCCGCTGATGCGCCGCGTCTTGGCAGACATGGCGCTGGACGTGGCGGGTGCTACGGCGCTTTCCATGCGGCTTGCGCGCGCCTTCG
>MKVZ01000016.1:121146-124701 GCA_001898995.1 Rhizobiales bacterium 63-22
CGACCGCGCCGAGGCCGCCTTTGCCCGCGCCATGACGCCGGTGGTGAAATACTGGGTCTGCAAGATCGCGCCGGCGCTGCTTTGCGAGGCGATGGAATGCCTCGGCGGCAACGGCTATATCGAGGACGGCAACCTTGCGCGCGCCTATCGCGAGGCTCCGGTCAACGCCATCTGGGAAGGCTCCGGCAATGTCATGGCGCTGGACGTGGCCCGCGTGCTGGGCCGCGCGCCGGGCCTGTTCGACGAGGTGCTGGAATGGATCGGTGGGCAACTGGGCCCGCGCGGGCAGGGCACCATAGACGTGCTTCGCGCCGCCCTGCAACTCACCGAGACGGATCAGGGTGTGGCCCGGCTGCTGACCGAGCAGCTTGCCTTCGCGGCGGCTGCGGCGGAACTGCGCAGTCTCGGTGCCGACGATATCGCCGACGCCTTCATCGAGACCAGGCTCGGCGGCCAGTGGCGCACCACATACGGCATGCTCGACGCGCGCCATGACGCGGCGCGCATCATCGACCAGCTTTACCCGGATTCGTGAGAGCGTTTCAGCGCGCGCAGCCGGTCGAGCGCGCCTTGCAGGATGAAGGCGGCGGCGGCCGAATCGATGCGTTCGGCGCGCTTGCCGCGTGAGACGTCCATGCCGATCAGCGCCCGCTCGGCGGCGACCGTGGAGAGGCGTTCGTCCCAGAAGGTGAAGGGCAGGTCGGTCAGCGGCTGCATGGTGCGCACGAAGGCCCGCGTCGCCTGCACGCGCGGCCCCGCCGTGCCGTCCATGTTCATGGGCAGGCCGATGACGATCGCGCCGACCCTGTCCGCCGCCAGCGCCTTCATGAGCGCCTGCGCGTCCAGCGTGAACTTCACCCGCCTGATGACGGGGCGCGGATGGGCGAAGGAAAGTCCGATATCGGAGACGGCAAGCCCGATGGTCTTCGTGCCGAGATCGAGCCCGGCGACGGTTTCGCCGGCTGCGAGCAGCGCCGGAATTTCTTCTATTTCAACGACGGCCATTGGTCCTCATTGGGGTCCTCATCGGATTTTGAAGCGGTAGCGGTTGCTTTCGACTTTATCCGCGTCATATCTGTTCGCAACAAAGCATTTCCAGCAAAAGTGCGAAGCGGTTTTGCGTCGGACAATGCGTCGAAGCAAGTTCAAATCGAGATCGAAGGAGAGAGAAGATGAAAATCACCTGGCTCGGCCATGCCGCGTTCCGCGTCGAAACCGCGAAGGCGGTGATCCTCATCGATCCGTTTCTCAATGGCAATCCGGGCGCGAAGGGCATCGACTTCAAGGAGGCGACCGCCGGCGTCACCCATATCGCGCTGACCCACGGCCATGGCGACCATGTCGGCGACACGATAGCCATCGCGAAAGAGCACGGCGCGACCGTCATCGCCAATGCCGATCTGGCCTCGTGGCTCGGCAGTCAGGGCGTGGAGAAGATCGACCCCGGCAATACGGGCGGCACGCTGGCGCATGAAGGCTTCACCGTCACCTTCGTCAACGCACTCCATTCCTCCGCGATGCTGACAGAGAACGGCGTTTCGCAGGCGCTCGGCAATCCCAACGGCCTCGTGTTCCATTTCCCCGACGCGCCGACGCTCTATCATATGGGCGACACCGACATCTTTTCCGACATGGCTCTGATCAACGAACTCCACCAGCCGGAGATCGGCATCGTGCCGATCGGCGACCGCTTCACCATGGGCGGGGCGGTCGCGGCGCTGGCCTGCAGGCGCTATTTCGGCTTCAAGGTAGTGCTGCCCTGTCATTACGGCTCCTTCCCGATCCTCGACCAGACAGCGGAGAAATTGGTCTCCGGCATGTCAGGGCAGAAAACGACCCGGATTCTGGCAGATCCGGCCGGTACGGTGCATACGTTCTGACCGGCTCTAAATTCTTGCGCTTCGGGAAGCGCATCGTTATAGCCGTACAGGATTTTCCGGGGCGGTGCATGGCCGCCCCTTTGAGGCATTTGCGGAGAAGAGCATGTCCGTCGATATTTCCACCGTCAAGCGTGTGGCAAAACTCGCGCGCATCGCGGTCAGCGATGAGGATGCCGGGCGCATGACCGGAGAACTCAATGCGATCCTCGGTTTCGTCGAGCAGTTGAACGAGGTCGACGTGACGGGCGTGGAACCGATGACCTCGGTGACGCCGATGAAGATGCGCATGCGCGAAGACAAGGTGACGGACGGCGGCATCGCCGCTGCCATCGTCGCCAACGCGCCGGTGACCGAGGACAATTTCTTCGTGGTGCCGAAGGTCGTCGAATAGGCGAATTGACAGGATTTGATCATGAGCGAACTGACCGCACTCACCATCGCCGAGGCGCGCGACCGGCTGAAGGCCAAGACCTTCACCGCCGCCGAACTGACTGAGGCCTATCTCTCCGCCATCGACGCCGCCAATCCGGTGATCAACGCCTATGTGGCCGTGACCCACGACCGGGCGCGCGACATGGCGAAAGCTTCCGACACCCGTATCGCCAAAGGCGAGGCCGGTGCGCTGGAAGGCATTCCGCTCGGCGTCAAGGACCTCTTTGCCACCAAGGGCGTGCATACGCAGGCCTGCTCGCACATTCTCGACGGCTTCAAGCCGGAATATGAATCGACCGTCACCGCCAATCTGTGGGCCGACGGCGCGGTGATGCTGGGCAAACTCAACATGGACGAATTCGCCATGGGCTCGTCCACCGAGACATCCTATTACGGCGCGGTGAAGAATCCGTGGCGGGCGGAAGGTTCCAACGCCGATCTGGTGCCCGGCGGCTCGTCGGGCGGTTCGGCCGCCGCCGTCGCCGCCAGCCTGTGCGCCGGTGCGACCGCCACCGACACCGGCGGCTCGATCCGCCAGCCCGCCGCCTTCACCGGCACGGTGGGCATCAAGCCGACCTATGGCCGCGTGTCGCGCTGGGGCACGGTGGCCTATGCGTCGTCGCTCGATCAGGCAGGACCGATCGCGCGCGACGTGCGTGACGCCGCGCTGCTTCTGAAATCCATGGCTTCGGTCGACCTGAAGGATACGACCTGCGCCGATCTGCCGGTGCCGGATTATGAAGCCGCCATCGGACGCTCGGTCAAGGGCATGAAGATCGGCATTCCGAAGGAATACCGCGTCGACGGCATGCCGCAGGAGATCGAGGAACTCTGGCAGAAAGGCGTCCGCTATCTGAAGGACGCCGGCGCCGAGATCGTCGATATCTCGCTGCCGCACACGAAATATGCGCTGCCGGCCTATTATATCGTGGCGCTGGCGGAAGCCTCCTCCAATCTCGCGCGCTATGACGGCGTGCGCTATGGCCTGCGCGTTCCCGGCAAGGATATTGCCGACATGTACGAGCAGACCCGCGCCGCCGGCTTCGGCAAGGAAGTGAAACGCCGCATCCTGCTCGGCACCTATGTGCTGTCGGCGGGCTATTACGACGCCTATTATCTGCGCGCGCAGAAGGTGCGCACGCTGATCAAGAAGGACTTCGAGGACGTTTTCGCCAAGGGCGTGCAGGCGGTGCTCGCGCCCGCCACGCCGTCCGCCGCCTTCGGCCTCGGCGACGAGGAACTG
>MKVZ01000016.1:124714-137177 GCA_001898995.1 Rhizobiales bacterium 63-22
TCAAGATGTATCTCAACGACATCTTCACCGTCACCGTGAACATGGCCGGCCTGCCGGGCCTTTCGGTTCCTGCCGGGCTCAACGCGGCTGGCCTGCCGCTGGGGCTGCAACTGATCGGGCGTCCCTTCGAGGAGGAGACGCTGTTTCAGGCGGCCCATGTCATCGAACAGGCAGCCGGACGTTTTACGCCCCGTAAGTGGTGGTAGGGCCGAAGCCGTTTATTCGCCGGGCCGCTCCCGGCGAACATGACTTGCTGGCCACGCTCGCCGTCAGGGCGTGGAACGTGGCGGTGCACGGCATCGAACTGACCGAAGAACGTCGCTTCGCGCTAAAAGAGAAGTTCCTGCGCCATCTGTCTGAAAATGCTGACGGTGTTCTGGTGGCGGAACTCGCGGACGGCATTCGCGGCTGGGGCGGTCGGGTGCCGGACAGCCCCTATATTTCCGACCTGTGGGTGGAGCCCGAATATCACGGGCAGGGTATCGGCGGGCATATTCTCGATGCGCTGATGGCGGCGATCTTCCTCGACGGCTTCGCCGCGGCGCTGATCGGCACCCATGCCGACAATATCCCGGCCATCCGCCTCTATGAAAAGATGGGTTTCGAGGTCGAATGGCGCGGCGAGGAATGGTCGGAAAGCCTCGGCTGCAAGGTCATGAAGGTCGGCATGCGCGCGAGCTTCGAGTTTCGGTAAAGCCTCGCGATTCGAAAAGCGCGGTCAGATATCCAGTTCCTCGACGAAGGCGGCGCGGTCCTGAATGAAACGGAAGCGGGCTTCCGGCTTTGTTCCCATCAGTTCGTCCACCGTATTGCGCGTCTCGTCCGCATAATCCTCGTCCACCTGCACGCGCAGAAGCGTGCGTCTGGCCGGGTCCATGGTGGTTTCCTTCAACTGGTCGGCGCGCATCTCGCCGAGGCCCTTGAAGCGGCCGATCTCCACCTTGCCGCGCCCGGTGAAGACGGTGCGCAGCAATTCGTCCTTGTGCGCGTCGTCGCGGGCATAGGCCGTCTTGCCGCCCTGACTGATGCGGTAGAGCGGCGGCACAGCCAGAAACAGATGGCTGTTGCGGATCAGGTCCGGCATTTCGCGATAGAAGAAGGTGATGAGCAGCGAGGCGATATGCGCGCCGTCCACGTCGGCGTCGGTCATGACGATGACGCGGTCGTAGCGCAGTTCTTCCTCGCGGTAATGCTTGCGCGTGCCGCAGCCGAGCGCCTGAACGAGGTCGGCGATCTGCTGGTTGGCGGTCAGCTTGTCCTGTCCGGCGCTGGCGACGTTCAGGATCTTGCCGCGCAGCGGCAGGATGGCCTGCGTGGCACGGTTACGCGCCTGCTTGGCGGAGCCGCCCGCCGAATCGCCCTCGACGATGAAGATTTCCGCACCGGCGGCCGCGTTCTGCGTGCAGTCGGCGAGCTTGCCGGGCAGCCGCAGCTTGCGCGTCGCGCTCTTGCGCACCGTTTCCTTTTCCTGCCGGCGGCGCAGGCGCTCCTCGGCACGCTCGATCACCCAGTCGAGCAGGCGCGAGGCTTCCTGCGGCGAGGCCGCCAGCCAGTGGTCGAACGGATCGCGGATCACGTTCTCCACGATGCGCTGCGCCTCCACCGTGGCGAGCTTGTCCTTGGTCTGGCCGACGAATTCCGGCTCGCGGATGAACACCGACAGCATCGCCGCCGCCGAGGTCATCACGTCATCGGTGGTGATGATGGAGGCGCGCTTGTTGTTGGTCAGTTCGGCATAGGCCTTCAGGCCGCGCGTCAGCGCGATGCGCAGGCCCGCCTCATGCGTGCCGCCGTCGCCGGTCGGGATCGTGTTGCAGTAGGAATTGACGAAGCCGTCGCCGCCATACCACGACACCGCCCATTCCACCGCGCCGTGCCCGCCCTGCTTCTCGGTCTTGCCGGCGAAGATTTCGCGCGTGACCTGATGCTCCTTGCCGAGCGTCGCCTGAAGATAGTCCTTCAGGCCCCCGGGAAAGTGGAACACGGCCTTTTCCGGCGTGTCCTTCTTCGGATCGAGCAGCGCGGGATCGCAGTTCCAGCGGATTTCGACGCCACCGAACAGATAGGCCTTGGATCGCGCCATGCGATACAGCCGGTGCGGATCGAAATGCGCGTTCTTGCCGAAAATATCCGGGTCGGGATGAAAGCGCACGCGCGTGCCGCGCCGGTTATGCACCTCGCCAAGATCCTCAAGCCCGCCCTGCGGGATGCCGCGCGAGAAGCGCTGGCGATAGAGGCGGCGGTTGCGCGCCACTTCCACTTCCAGGACGTCGGACAGCGCGTTGACCACCGACACGCCGACGCCGTGCAGGCCGCCGGAGGTCTCGTAGGCCTTGCCGTCGAATTTGCCGCCGGCATGCAGCTTGGTCATGATGACTTCGAGCGTGGATTTGCCCGGCGCCTGCGGATGCTCGTCGACCGGGATGCCGCGCCCGTTGTCGGTGACGGTGATGAAGCCTTCCGCGTCGAGGCCGACTTCGATGAAATTGGCGTGGCCGGCCACCGCCTCGTCCATCGAATTGTCGATGACCTCGGCAAAGAGATGATGCAGCGCCTTCTCGTCCGTGCCGCCGATATACATGCCGGGGCGCAGGCGCACCGGCTCCAGCCCTTCCAGAACCCGGATCGAGGAGGCGTTGTAATCGTCGCCGGAAGAGGACGGCGCAGCCTTCGGCGCTGCGGCGGGTCTCACCGGCGCGGGACGCGCGGCGATTGGCGCCGCTTCGCCCTGCGATGCGGTCCGGCGCACCCGCGCATTGTTCAACACGCCCGAAAAGAGATCGTTGCTGTCATCCATCTTGTCGATCGGCTTCCTGTCCTGCGAATCACCCGGATCATGCCATGCGGAAACGCGAAAGGC
Organism: Rhizobiales bacterium 63-22; assembly: GCA_001898995.1. GTDB lineage: Bacteria > Pseudomonadota > Alphaproteobacteria > Rhizobiales > Rhizobiaceae > Brucella. Next base: position 127,575 of record MKVZ01000016.1, read on the forward strand.
GACAGAAGTTCGCTTTCCGTTCCGGATTCGCACCGCTTTATCAAAGGATTTCGCACATGATTTCGCGCCCGGGAGAGTGGAAAGACGCGCGCGCCTGAAATAGAACCGTGCAGGACGCGGGAGGGAAATTATGCGGGACGGGCGGGCGGGTGATGTGACGGCGCATGTGCAAGGCATGATCCTGATGGTGATCGCCGTGCTGATGCTGCCGCTGATGGACGCCATCGGCAAATGGCTGGCCATGATGGACGGCATGCCGCCCGGCACCGTCACCTTCATGCGCTATTTCGTCCAATGCGCGCTGATGTTCGCGATCCTCACCGGCACGGGCGGCCTGCGTGCGCTGCGCAGTTCCAACCTCGGCGGCAATCTCCTGCGCGGCGCGCTGATGGGCATCAGCGGGCTTTGTTTCTTCACGGCGGTCAAATATATGCCGCTCGCCGATGCGATGGCGATCTATTTCGCCGAGCCGCTGATCCTCACGCTGCTTTCCGCGGTTTTCCTGAAGGAAAAGGTCGGCTGGCGGCGGTTCAGCGCGGTCGGCATCGGCCTCGTCGGCACGATGATCGTCATCCAGCCGAGCTTTTCGATCTTCGGCATGGTGGCGCTCCTGCCGTTGGCCACCGCGCTTTCCTTTGCGGTCTATCTGATGCTCAACCGCAAATACGGCGCGCGGGAAAACCCGCTCGTCATGCAGTTTCACGCCGGCATCGGCGGCGCGGCATTCGCCGCTCTCGCCATGGCGGTGGCGCCGCTAACCAGCCTCGACGACATGCGCTTCGGCCTGCCCCACACGATCGACGCATGGCTTTGGCTTCTGCTTCTGGGCGGCATCGGCACGGTCAGCCACCTCATGGTGGTACAGGCCTTCAAGCTTGCGCCCGCCTCGCTGCTGGCCCCGTTTCAATATCTGGAAATCGTCAATGCCGTGCTGGTCGGGCTGATCGTGTTCGGCGATTTTCCGACACGCTCGAAATGGTTCGGCATCGCGGTCATCATCGCATCGGGCTTCTACGTCTTCGTGCGCGAGCGCAAGGTGAAAGGCGAAACGGAGGTCTGACCTTCAGACGGCCCGGCGCGGTCCGAAAACCGTCTCGAAGGCCGAGCCCAGCGCCACATCCACGTCGCCCATGGTGACGGGCAGGCCGAGATCGACAAGGCTGGTGACGCCGTGCTCGGCGATGCCGCAGGGCACGATGCCGCCGTAATGGCCGAGTTCCGGCTCGACGTTAATGGCGATGCCGTGGAAGCTCACCCAGCGGCGGAGGCGAATACCGATGGCGGCGATCTTGTCCTCGCAAAGACCGCCGTCGGCAAGGCGAGGCTTTTCCGGCCGCACCACCCAGACGCCGACGCGATCCTCGCGCCGCTCGCCCTTCACGTTGAACTGCGACAGCGTGTCGATGATCCATTGTTCGAGCGCCGCCACGAAGGTGCGCACGTCCTCGCGCCGGCGCTTGAGGTCCAGCATGACATAGGCCACGCGCTGGCCGGGACCGTGATAGGTGTATTCGCCGCCGCGCCCGGTGCTGAAGACCGGAAAACGGTCAGGCGTCAGCAGGTCCTGCGGCCGCGCGCTGGTACCCGCCGTATAGAGCGGCGGATGCTCGACCAGCCAGACCAGTTCATCGGCCGTTCCCTCGCGGATCGCCTGCACGCGCGCCTCCATGAAGGCAAGCGCCGCCTCGTAATCGGTGAGGCCCGCAGCGACCAGCCATTCCACCGGCGGCGCATCGGGCGCGATCGGCTGGAAACGGACATCGAGCGTATCGCGCGGGCGCGGGATTTCTGGGGTGACGGGAGCGGATATGTCGGTCATGATGATGGCATATGGCCGCTTCGGCGTTTTGTTTCCAGATGGCAAATTGCCCCTGCCGTGGGGCAGCTGCGGAACGATGGGCGCGAAGCCCATGATTTTTTGAATTTATGTGGTCGAAACGCAGTTTTCCGGTGTTGACCATTGCGAAAGCCGCCCTTATGTTCCGCCGCACTTCCGGGGACGCACCGCTCCCCTTCGGGAGCGCGTAGCTCAGCCGGTAGAGCAACTGACTTTTAATCAGTAGGTCCAGGGTTCGAATCCCTGCGCGCTCACCAAAATCAATTACATAGTTCAGTCGCTATCGTGCTGGAATGTCAATTTCCGATCTCGGGGTAACATCTGGGGTAACGAAAAATATCCGGACTTTTTTCCGGCAGAGAATCGGCCCTGATCGCATTCGGCGGCTGAAAAACAAAAAAAAAGCCCCACCCGGCGTTAACCGGGTGGGGCTTTTCGGTTGCATTGAATTAGAGCTTCTTCCCGGATAGCGGGAGGTTGCGCACCCCAAAAAGTTGCGATAATTCCATATCGTGGCTTTGGGGGGACTAGCATGAAAACATACTTGATCAATCTTGATCGGGCGACCGACCGCGCGAGCGCAATGCAAATGGCATTTGCTGCTATAAATCTACCCTTTGAACGGGTTTCAGCGATAGATGCCGAAAGCCTTACTCATGCGGATCGGCGGACCTATTGCGACAACGATGCGCTTTCCAATGGCACCGTATGTTGCTTTTTAAGTCACCGGCGTTGCTGGCAAAAGCTCGTGGAGAGTGGTGAACCTTTTTGTGCCGTATTCGAGGATGACGCCGTTTTCGGCAAGGCGGCACAGGCCATATTTTCCAGTCTGGACTGGTTGCCCGCATCGTTCGATATCATCAAACTGGAAACATATATGCGCGACACCGTTGTTGAGAAGCGGGCGTTTGTCGAAATCCAAGGTCATTCCCTGCGTCTGCTAAAGGCGGAACATGTGGGCACCGGGGGATATATTATTTCGCGTCAATGCGCCCAACGGCTGTTGACAGAAAGTGACAAATTTTCCGTTCCCGTGGATCATTTTATGTTTCGCGCAGGCAAGGGGCCTTTTGCGGACCTGAACGTCTTGCAAATGTTTCCGGCAATCTGCATCCAGCAACAGTTTATGTCGGTCGAGGCTCCAGCCAGTATGATCGCGCCGAGCGCAAAGGCAAAGCTGTTGCGGGCTGCAAAGCTCAAGCGTGAACTGATGCGCCCATTCAAAAAAATCGCGTACCGCGTTCGCGCCGCTGTGATGAACCGCTTTTCCGGCCAGCTTTGGGGAAAGGTTCCTTTCGGCCAATAAAACCAACCATATCGAAAAATCGTTCAAGCCGCCTCCGGGCGGCTTTTTCGTATCCGCCCCCTGAAAGCCAGCCTCGTGCGGGCTTTTTCTTTTGGAGAAAAGGTATGTCCGATCCGATTTTCGGCATTTCCATCACGCGCGTCGATGATCAGCCGCTTCCCGCAGTAACCACGGATATGTCGATTGTCGGTCTGGTCTTCACCGCGCCCGCAGCCGACGCGACTGTCTTCCCCCTGAATACCCCGGTGCTGTTCTACTCTGACGATACGGCCACCGTGGCGAAGATGGGCTTGACCGGCACCGACCCGAATGCAGTCGAGCTTATCAACGACCAGCTTGGCGATTTCCAAGTCTCGGCCACTATCGTTGGCGTGCGCGTGCAGGAAGGTGCGAGCAGCACGGAAACCATCGCCAATCTGCGCGGCGATCTGGGCCGAACCTGTGGTCGAGCACAATGCCGCATCGAAAATATTCAACGCCGTACCAATCTTGGTCTATATATCGACGCGATTTGTCCGGCTTATAACCATGCAGCAGCGAGAGCGGGGCCTATTGAAGAAGCAAATGAGGAATCGGTGCTCGATATTTCCTATATGACGGCGGCGGGGGCGGGGGCTTTGTCCTTCCTGTCACCCTGCGTGCTGCCGCTGGTACCGCCCTATCTGTGTTACATGGCGGGGGTCAGCGTCGAGGATTTCCGCGCGGAAAAGGCGGCAGGCGCATCGGCGCGCCGCCAGCTCGCGCTGGCCGCGATCGGTTTCGTGCTCGGCTTCACCACGGTCTTCGTGCTGCTCGGCGCGGGCGCATCCTCGGTGGGCGCCTTCCTGCGCGCCTGGCAGCAGGAGATCGCCGTCGCCGCCGGCTTCGTCATCATCCTGATGGGGCTGAACTTTCTCGGCATATTGCGCCTGTCGCTGCTCTCGCGCGAGGCGCGCTTCCAGGCGCGCAACGCGCCTGCCTCGCCGCTCGGCGCCTATGTCATGGGGCTTGCCTTCGCCTTCGGCTGGACACCCTGCATCGGCCCGGTTCTCGGCCCGATCCTGACGCTGGCCGGTGGTCGCGAAACGGTAGGCGCGGGGGCTGCACTGCTCGCGGTCTACTCGCTGGGGCTCGGTATTCCCTTCCTGATCGCCGCGCTCTTTTCCGGGGCCTTCATGCGCTTCCTGTCGCATTTCCGCGTACATCTTTCCAAGGTGGAGAAAGCGATGGGGGCGCTGCTCGTCGTCGCGGGCGTGCTGTTCCTGACCGGCGGCATGCAATCCTTCTCTTTCTGGCTGCTGGAGGCATTTCCGGTGCTGGGACGGCTTGGATAATATCCCTTAATCTTCCATATACGCCTTGATGCTATCAACGAACCGACCTTTCATACTCCCGGACCGACCATGACCGAACGCACATGCCTCTCCATCGTGCTCGCCGCCGGCGAAGGCACCCGCATGAAATCGAGCCTGCCGAAAGTGCTGCACAAGGTGGCCGGCCTGCCCTTGGTCTGCCATGTGGTCAAGGCCGTTCAGGAATCGGGGCAGGGAACGGGCAAAAGCGACGTGGCGCTGGTGGTCGGGCGCGGCGCGGAAACGGTGCGCAACGCGGTGGAGAAATTCGCCGGTCCCGTCTCGGCCTTCGAGCAGACCGAGCGGCTCGGCACGGCGCACGCGGTGCTGGCGGCGCGCGCGGCCATCGCGCGCGGCTATGACGACCTCCTGATCGTGTTCGGCGACACGCCGCTGATCGAGGCGCAGTCGCTGCAGGCCGCCCGCGCGCGGCTGGCCGGCGGCGCGGATATCGTGGTGATCGGCTTCCGTCCGGCCAATCCGCACGGCTACGGTCGGCTGATCGAGGAAGGCGGCCGGTTGACCGCCATCGTCGAGGAGAAGGAAGCGACCGAGGCGCAGAAAAAGATCGGCTTCTGCAACGGCGGCCTGATGGCGGTGCGCGGCGACCATGCGCTGGCGCTGCTCGACGCGGTCGGCAACGACAACGCCAAGGGCGAATATTACCTGACCGACATCGTCGCCATCGCCCATCAAAAGGGCCTGAACGTTGCGGCCATCGAAGTGCCGGTCGATAATGTCATCGGCATCAACAACCGCGCGGAACTGGCCGAGGCCGAGGCCATCTGGCAGAACCGCAGGCGCCGCGACATGATGCTTGCCGGCGTGACGCTGATCGCGCCGGAAACCGTGTTCTTCCACCACGACACGCTGGTCGAGGCCGACGTGATCATCGAGCCGAACGTGTTTTTCGGTCCCGGCGTGCAGGTGGCCTCCGGCGCGCTCATTCATTCCTTCACGCATATGGAGGGCGCGCATATCGGTCCCGATGCGGAGATCGGGCCGTTCGCCCGCCTGCGTCCCGGCGCCAATCTCGGCGAAAAAACCAAGGTCGGCAATTTCTGCGAAGTGAAGAATGCCGATGTGAAGAAGGGCGCCAAGATCAACCACCTGACCTATATCGGCGACGCCACCGTTGGTTCGGCCGCCAATATCGGCGCGGGCACGATCACCTGCAATTACGACGGCTACAACAAATTCAGGACCGAGATCGGGGAGAATGCCTTTGTCGGCTCCAATTCGTCACTGGTCGCGCCGGTCAGGATCGGCGATAACGCCTATATCGCCTCCGGCAGCGTGATAACATCCGACGTCCCCGCCGATGGGCTGGCCTTCGGGCGCGCGCGGCAGGAGAACAAGGAAGGGCGGGCGACCATTCTGCGTGAGAAGTACGCTGCCATCAAAGCGGCGAAATCCATCGCGAAATAGACAAACCAATTGACGAGGCGAAACGACGACGATCCCGATTGCCGTTGCGCCGCGAATTCTTTAAACCGCAGGCTGAAGGCCTGAAATATTTGTCTGGAGCAGCCTATGTGCGGAATTATCGGCATTATCGGTAGGGATGAAGTCGCACCGCTTCTGGTGGACGCGCTGAAGCGGCTCGAATATCGCGGCTACGATTCCGCCGGTATCGCCACGCTGCAGAACGGCCGGCTGGACCGCCGCCGCGCCGAGGGCAAGCTGGTCAATCTGGAGAAGCGCCTCGCCGGCGAGCCGTTGCCGGGCGTCATCGGCATCGGCCATACCCGCTGGGCCACCCACGGCAAGCCGGTGGAGCGCAACGCGCACCCGCACATCACGCCGCGTCTTGCCGTGGTCCACAATGGCATCATCGAGAATTTCGCCGAGCTGCGCGCGATGCTCGAAGCCGAGGGCGTCATATTCGAGACGGAAACCGACACCGAGACTGTCGCCCATCTCGTCACGCGCGAGCTGGAGAAGGGCAAATCGCCGGTCGAGGCCGTGCGCGACTGCCTGCCGCTGCTGCAGGGCGCTTTCGCGCTGGCCTTCCTGTTCGAGGGCGAAGATGAGCTTTTGATCGGCGCGCGGCAGGGTCCGCCGCTGGCGGTAGGCTATGGCGAGGACGAGATGTTCCTCGGCTCCGACGCCATCGCGCTCGCGCCCTTCACCGACACCATCGCCTATCTGGAAGACGGCGACTGGGCGGTGCTGACGCGCAAGGGCGTCACCATATATGACGAGAGCAACAACGAGGTGCAGCGCCCGGTGCAGAAGTCGCAGGCGACGAATTTCGTCGTCTCGAAGGGCAATCACCGCCACTTCATGCAGAAGGAGATGTGGGAGCAGCCGGAAGTCATTTCCCACACGCTGGCCCGTTATCTCGACTTCAACAAGGGCGAAGTGCGCTCCGACGCCGTCGGCGTCGATTTCAGCGCCATCGACGGCTTGACCATCTCGGCCTGCGGCACCGCCTTCTACGCGGCTTCGGTCGGCAAATACTGGTTCGAGCAGATCGCGCGCCTGCCGGTCGACGGCGACATCGCGTCGGAATTCCGCTATCGCGAAATGCCGCTGTCGAAGAACACGCTGGCCATGTTCGTGTCGCAGTCGGGCGAGACGGCCGATACGCTGGCCTCGCTGCGCTATTGCAAGTCGCAGGGGCTGAAGATCGCCTCGGTGGTCAACGTCACCGGCTCGACCATCGCGCGCGAATCCGACGCCGTGTTCCCGATCCTCGCCGGGCCGGAGATCGGCGTGGCCTCGACCAAGGCCTTCACCTGCCAGCTTTCGGCCATGGCCTCGCTCGCCATCGCCGCCGGCAAGGCGCGCGGGACGATCGATGCCAGGCGCGAGAAGGAGCTGGTGCGCCAGCTTTCCGAAGCGCCGCGCTTCATCAATCAGGTGCTCAAGCTCGAAGACCAGATCGCGGCGGTGTGTACGGAACTGGCCAAGGTCAAGCATGTGCTCTATCTCGGTCGCGGCACGTCCTATCCGCTCGCCATGGAAGGCGCGCTGAAGCTCAAGGAAATCTCCTATATTCACGCCGAGGGCTACGCCGCCGGCGAGCTGAAGCACGGCCCCATCGCGCTGATCGACGAGACCATGCCCGTGATCGTCATCGCGCCGTCCGACCGGCTCTACGACAAGACCGTCTCCAACATGCAGGAAGTGGCGGCGCGGGGCGGCCGCATCATCCTGATCACCGACAAAAAGGGCGCGGAAAGCGCCAGCATCGACACCATGGCCACCATCGTGCTGCCGGACGTGCCGGAATTAATCACGCCGCTCGTCTATGCGCTGCCGATCCAGATGCTGGCCTATCACACCGCCGTGCTGATGGGCACCGACGTGGACCAGCCGCGCAACCTCGCCAAGTCGGTGACGGTCGAGTAAAATCAGATCGTTACGGATAAAGCTTTATGAGATGATCGAAATGGCCGCAGCGATGCGGCCATTTTCGTTTCGGCGCTCCGTTGGCGGCAAGGTTCGGATGTCTCCGCATCCTGAAGCGCTAGCTTTGGCCTTATCGGCATGGCCGCGCCTCGCCCTTCGAGACGCCGCCTGCGGCGGCTCCTCAGGATGAGGCGCGGCGCGCTTGTCTTCAACGGCGCTCTATTTGACGGCCGCCAATCTTCCTTGGCCGCCGCCGACCTTCCTCAATCGCTGCTGGCCTTCCTCGATCGTTGCTAGCCTTCCTTGTTCGCCGCTGACCTTCTCTGATCGCTGCTGACTTTCCGACAATTCAAGTCTTATCGCGATCCATTGGCGCAAACGTCCGCGCATCTCCTCATCTTGAGGAGGCGGTCTTCGCTTTGCGAAGAACGCCGTCTCGAAAGATCGGGAGATGCCGCCGCACCAGCGCGCCGCGTCTTCGAGCCCACGGCGATGCGGCCTTTCGCTATCCCGCCCGCAGCAGCCGGATAGCCTCATCCCGCCCGAACAGATAAAGCAGCACGCGCAGCGCCTGTCCGCGTTCGGATGTAAGATCGGGATCGCTCGCCAGAACATAGCGCGCATCCTTGCGCGAGATTTCGAGAAGGTCGGCATGCGCCTCGATGGAGGCGATGCGGAAGCCGGGCGTGCCGGACTGGCGCGTTCCGAGAAGCTCGCCTTCGCCGCGCAGCTTCAAATCTTCCTCGGCGATGCGGAAACCGTCCTCCGTCTCGCGCATCACCTTCAGCCGCGCCTGCGCCACTTCGCCGAGCGGGCCTTTATAGAGCAGCAGGCAGGTGGAGGGCTTGTCGCCGCGCCCGACGCGGCCGCGCAACTGGTGCAATTGCGCCAGCCCGAAACGCTCGGCATGTTCGATGACGATGATGGTGGCGTCCGGCACGTCCACGCCGACCTCGATCACCGTGGTGGCCACCAAAAGCCGCGTCTCGCCTTGCTTGAAGGCGCGCATGGCCTCGTCCTTTTCCGCCGCCGTCATGCGCCCGTGGATCAGGCCGATGCGGTCGCCGAACACGGATTTCAGGCTCTCGAAGCGCTCCTCGGCGGAAGTCAGCTCCACCACCTCGGATTCTTCCACCAGCGGGCAGATCCAGTAGATTTTCTGGCCTTCCGCCACTGCTTTGCGGATGCGCTCGACCAGTTCGCCCATGCGCTCCATGGGTATGATCGCGGTGGTGATCGGCTGGCGGCCGGCGGGTTTTTCGGTGAGCTTCGATACGTCCATGTCGCCGAAGGCGGTCAGCACCAGCGTGCGCGGGATCGGCGTCGCGGTCATCACCAGCATGTCGGGCGCGGCTCCCTTGGCGGTCAGCATCAGGCGCTGATGCACGCCGAAACGGTGCTGCTCGTCGATGATGACGAAGACGAGGTCGTGATATTCGACCTTTTCCTGAAACAGCGCATGGGTGCCGATGACGATATCGACCGTGCCGCTTTTCAGCCCCTCCAGAACGGCGGCGCGCTCCTTGCCCTTTTCGCGGCCGGTGAGCAGGGCGGCTTTCAGCCCCGCTTTTCCAGCGAGCGGCGCAATGGTGGCGAAATGCTGCCGTGCCAGCACTTCCGTTGGGGCCATCAGCGCCGACTGTCCGCCGGATTCGGCGGCGTGCGCCATGGACAGAAGCCCCACCACCGTCTTGCCGGAACCCACGTCGCCCTGCAAAAGCCGCAGCATGCGCTGCGGCGATTTGAGGTCGGCGACGATGTCGCGCACCGCC
>MKVZ01000016.1:137186-248107 GCA_001898995.1 Rhizobiales bacterium 63-22
CCGCCGGTAAGCCGATAGGGCAGGTGGCGCAGGATTTCCGCGATGATTTTTCCTGTGCCCTCCAGCGGACGCCCCGACAGCCGCATGGTCTTGGCGCGCACCAGCGCCAGCGCCAGTTGCCCGGCGAGGAATTCGTCATAGGCGAGCCTGCGCCGGGCGACGCTTTCGAGCGCGATATCAGTGGGTTCCTGCGGCTGGTGCAGAATCTGCATCGCCTCGTGGAAAGCCGGGAAACGCTCGCGCGCAAGCAGCGGCGCGTCGATCCATTCCGGCAATTGCGGCGCGCGGCTCAACGCCTCGCGCATGGCGCGCGCCAGCGTCTTGGGCGACAGGCCGGCGGTGAGCGGATAGACCGGCTCGACCATGGGCAGGCTGGCCGCGTCTTCGAGGCTGGCGATATAATCCGGGTGCACCATGGAGGCGCGGCCGTTGAACCATTCCACCTTGCCGGAGACGATCACCGTTTCGCCTTCGGGCAACGTTTTTTGCAGCCACGGCAATTGCGCGTGGAAGAAGGTCAGTGCGATCTCGCCGGTCTCGTCATGGGCGAAAACGCGGTGCGGGACATTGCCGCGTCCGGGCGGCGCGGGCTGGTGCTGGTCCACCGTCACTTCCAGCGTGACGACGGTCCCTTCCGGCGCGTTCGCGATCCCCGGCCGGTTGCGCCGGTCGATGACGCTGTGCGGCGCGAGGAACAGAAGCTGGCCCACTTTCGGCTCCGCGCCCGGCGCGTCGGTCCCCAGCAGCTTGCCGAGCAGAACCGACACTTTCGGGCCGATGCCGGAAAGCGAGCGGACGGAGGCGAAGAAGGGATCGAGCAAGGACGGGCGCATGGCGGCGAGCATTAACCGCTTCGCCGCCACAAGCAAGCCCTGGCAAGGGTAAGCGATAAAGTTTCTGTGCTCTTTTTGTTCCGGGTCAGGAAACGGGTTCCCACCGGCGCGTGAGATGCTATATACCGGCATCCGAACCCACCGAAAGCGAGACGGCGATGACTGGCAGCACCTGTTCGACGGAAAATCTGGACGTGCGCCGCCGCAAGCTGCTGTTCCGCTCATGGCATCGCGGCATGCGCGAGACGGACCTGATTCTCGGCCAATATGCCGACGCCTATATCGCCGGCTTCACCGACGATCAGCTCGACGAGTTCGAGCGGATTCTCGAAGTGCTGGACCGCGATCTTTTCCAATGGGTGATGGGCGAGCGCCCGACCCCGCCCGAATACGACACACCGCTTTTCCGCGATATCGTCGCCTTCCGCGACCGCATCGAATTCTGAGATAGACAATGCCCGTTTTCAGCAAGATCGGCCTCAAGTCCGGCCCAAAAGCGGATACTGGCCGCCATGTGGTGATCGACGGCGTCGCCGACGGTTTCGAGGCCTTTTGCCTCGCGCGTCTGGTGGAGGAGATCGGCGAACACGGGCCGATCATGTATATCGTGCGCGACGGGCAGCGCATCGCCGATCTGGAGCAGGTGCTGGGCTTCGTCTCGCCGGAATTGCCGGTGCTGCATCTGCCCGCATGGGACTGCCTGCCCTATGACCGCGTGTCGCCGGGCGCGGACGCCTCGGCGCGGCGGCTCGCGGCCTTGAACGCCTTGGCGGCGCTGAAGAAGTCGCCGCATCCGGCCATCGTGCTCACCACCGCCAACGCCATTTTGCAAAGGCTGCCGCCGCAGGCAGCCCTTGCCGAACAGGTGATTTCTGCCCGTCCCGGTAACCAGCTCGACATGAACGATCTCGCCGCGCGGCTGGAGCGCAACGGCTTCGAGCGCGTCTCGACCGTGCGCGACATCGGCGAATATGCGGTGCGCGGCGGCATTCTCGATCTCTACGCGCCGGGCGCGGAAGAGCCGCTGCGGCTCGATTTCTTCGGCGACACGCTGGAGACGATCCGCGCCTTCGATCCCGCCTCGCAGCGCACCACCGGCACGCGCAAGGAATTCGTGCTCCAGCCGATGAGCGAGATCACGCTTACGCCGGACATGATCAGCCGCTTCCGCAGGAATTACGTCGCCATGTTCGGCGCGCCGCAGCGCGACGATGCGCTCTATCAGGCGATCAGCGAGGGCCGCCGCTTCGCCGGCATGGAGCACTGGCTGCCGCTGTTCTATGACGGGCTGGAGACGGTGTTCGACCATGCCGGCCCCATGCCGGTGGTGTTCGACCATCTGGTGCATGAGGCGCTGACCGAGCGCCACACCATGGTCGTGGACCATTACGAGGCGCGGCTCCGGCAGGCCGAGGGCAAGGAGCCGGGCGGCGACGCCGTGCCCTACAAGCCGGTCAAGCCGGAGACGCTCTACCTCACGCCCACGCAGGTGGAGGACGCCGTGGCCGCGACGGGCCTGCGCGTCGACCTCACCCCCTTCGGCGCGCCGGACATGCCGGGCCGCACGGTCGTCCACGCCGACGCGCACAAGGGCCGCAGCTTCGCCGAGGAACGCGCCGCGACCGACGTGAACCTGTTCGAGGCGGTGGTGAAGCACATCGCGGAACTGCGCGCTTCGGGCAAGAAGGTGCTGGTTGCGGCGTGGTCGGAAGGCTCGCTCGACCGGCTGTGCCAGGTGCTCGATGAGCATGGGCTGGAAAAGATCGAGACGGTCGACCGGCTCTCCGTGGTCAAGGCGCTGTCGCGCGACAAGATCACGGCGGCCGTGCTGGCGGTGGAAAGCGGCTTCGACGCCGGCGACCTCGTCGTGGTGGCCGAGCAGGATATTCTCGGCGACCGCCTCATCCGCCGCTCCAAGCGCCGCAAGCGCGATCAGGATTTCATCTCCGAGGTCGCCTCGCTGACGGCGGGCGATATCGTCGTCCATGTCGATCACGGCATCGGGCGCTTCGTCGGCCTCAAGACCATCACGGCGGCGGGCGCGCCGCATGACTGCCTCGAAATCCACTATGCCGGCGACGACCGCCTGTTCCTGCCGGTGGAGAATATCGAGCTTCTGTCGCGCTACGGCTCGGAAGGCTCCGACGCGGTGCTGGACAAGCTCGGCGGCGGGGCATGGCAGGCGCGCAAGGCCAAGCTCAAGAAGCGGCTCCTGGAGATCGCCGGCCACCTGATCCAGATCGCCGCCGAGCGCCAGATGCGCGGCGCGCCGGTGATGACGCCGCCGGACGGGCTTTACGCCGAATTCGCCGCACGGTTCCCCTATGACGAGACCGACGACCAGATGCGCGCCATCGAGGCCGTGGCCGACGATCTGGCCGAGGGCAAGCCGATGGACCGCCTCATCTGCGGCGACGTCGGCTTCGGCAAGACGGAAGTGGCGCTGCGCGCCGCCTTCATCGCCGCCATGAGTGGCGTGCAGGTGGCTGTGGTCGTGCCGACCACGCTTCTGTCGCGCCAGCATTTCAAGACCTTCTCCACACGCTTCCACGGCCTGCCGATCCATGTCGCGCACGCTTCGCGCCTCGTCGGGGCCAAGGAGCTGGCCGCCACCAAGAAGGGGCTGGAGGAAGGCACGGTCGATATTGTCGTCGGCACGCATGCGCTGCTCGGCAATTCGATCAAGTTTAAGAATCTGGGCCTCCTCATCATCGACGAGGAGCAGCATTTCGGCGTCAAGCACAAGGAACGGCTGAAGGAGCTGAAATCCGACGTGCATGTGCTCACGCTTTCGGCCACGCCGATCCCGCGCACCTTGCAGCTTGCGCTGACGGGCGTGCGCGAATTGTCGCTCATCACCACGCCGCCGGTGGACCGCATGGCGGTGCGCACCTTCGTGTCGCCCTTCGATCCGCTGGTGATCCGCGAGACGCTGCTGCGCGAGCGCTATCGCGGCGGCCAGAGTTTTTACGTCTGCCCGCGCATTTCCGACCTCGGCGAGATACAGGAATTCCTGCAAAATCATGTGCCGGAACTGAAGGTCGCGGTGGCGCACGGGCAGATGGCTCCGGGCGTGCTCGACGACATCATGAACGCCTTCTATGACGGACAGTATGACGTGCTTCTGTCCACGACCATCGTGGAATCCGGCCTCGACATTCCGACCGCCAACACGATGATCGTGCACCGCGCCGACATGTTCGGCCTGTCGCAATTGTACCAGTTGCGCGGCCGCGTCGGGCGCTCCAAGCAGCGCGCCTTCGCGCTGTTCACGCTGCCGGCGGGCAAGATGCTGACTCAGATGGCGGAGAGGCGGCTGAAAGTTCTGCAATCGCTCGACACGCTCGGCGCGGGCTTCCAGCTTGCGAGCCACGACATGGACATTCGCGGTGCGGGCAATCTTCTCGGCGAGGAACAGTCCGGCCATATCAAGGAAGTGGGCTTCGAGCTTTACCAGCAGATGCTGGAGGAAGCCGTGGCGACGCTCAAGGGTTCGGTCGAGGTCGAGGACAGCCAGTGGTCGCCGCAGATCGCCATCGGCACGGCGGTGATGATCCCCGAGGCTTACGTGCCCGACCTGCAACTGCGCCTCGGCCTCTATCGCCGCCTCGCCGATCTGGAGGAGCCGCAGGAGATCGACGCCTTCGGCGCGGAGCTGATCGACCGTTTCGGCCCGCTGCCGGAAGAGGTGCAGCACCTCCTCAAGATCGTCTATATCAAGGCGCTGTGCCGCCGCGCCAATGTGGAGAAGCTCGACGCCGGGCCGAAGGGCGTGGTGATCCAGTTCCGCAACGCCACCTTCAACAATCCGGTCGGGCTGGTGAAGATGATCGGCGAGCAGGGCTCCATGGCCAAGATCCGTCAGGACCAGAGCATCGTCTTCATCCGCGATTGGCCGACGCCGGAAAAGCGCCTCAACGGCTCCGCCGTCGTCATGACGCAACTGGCGAAGATCGCCGCGGCCTGACCGCCGCTACTCTTCGAAAATATCTTCGATCCTCAGTCCCATGGTGCGGGCGATGGCGAAGGCGAGGGGCAGGCTCGGATCGTAGCGGCCGTTTTCGATGGCGTTGACGGTTTGACGGGATACGTCCAGCCGTGCGGCAAGCTCCCCCTGCGACCAGCCCCTTTCGCTGCGCAGTTCCTTGAGCCGGTTCTTCATGCGTAGCGGCGACGGCTGACAATGCCGCCTATGATCCAGAATCCGGCCATCAGAGGCCAGACGGCGAACATGGAAATACGCGGAAAGCCGACATTTTCCAGAAAGCCATAGCTGAACGTGGCAATGGCCGTCGCGGCGAAGGCCAGCCCCAGCGCCTCGAACTGCATCTTGCGCTGCAATTCGTCCATGCGGCGAAGCTGACGGACGACGGCCCAGCAAATCGCCAGAGCCGGGATCATCGGCAACAGAGAAAGCACCGGACGCAGCGAAGCGCCCGTTCTTCCGTCCGCCAGCAGATAGAGGGACGCAACGAGAGCCACAGCATAAGCGCCCAAGCTGATGCCCAATTCCCACAAGTACCGATGCTTCATCATAATGCCTCCTGTAAAGTAACCTTTACATATGCGGACGCCCGCACGGTGTCAAGGAGGCTTTACATCTGGAGCGAGGGTCGATTAATCAGTGGTCGTGCGGGAATGATCGTGTCCGCAATGCCCGCACCGTCGGCGGGGAATTGGACCATAGCTGGCAAAAAGGCCCTTACTGCTGCGATAGACCGAAAGGCCGCATTCGGGACAATAAAAGCCATAGAGCGCCGCAAACCAGTGCCCTATGAAGAAGGCAAAGCCGGCGATCAGGCCGAAGGGTCCCAGCAGCCTTTCGAACAGCGGCAGCCAGTGAGAAAAGGTGAAGATCAGGACGACTATCCAGAGCGTGAATAGCCATGATTTCAGATAGAGCGACATGGCTCCATCTATATTGCGTTCCGTGTCAGACGCAATATCGGGGCGGAAGAAGCCTTACAGCGGCTTCCGCGCCCGCACATGCAGGAAGATCGGCGCGACGCGCGTATCGGCGACGATCGGCTCGGCGGCCGCCACCTCTTCCGACGCCATCGGCTCGCCGAAAGCCTCGATCGAAAGGCCGGCTTCCACGATCATTGAAACCCAGCTTGTCAGCGTGCGATGGAAGCGGGGAACCGAAAAGAGCGGATATTTGTCGCGCTCCCCGGCTGGCATTGACGAAAACAGCCAGCGTTCGATGCGCCCGTCCGCCTCCTGAAAATAGTCGGCTACCTGCACCGCGACCGGTGCGCCGTTCTCGTCGCGGATATTGCGACGCATCGGCGGCACGAAGCAGGGATGCAGGATCGAGAATTGCAGGAAACCGCCGGGCCTGAGCACGCGATGGACGCCTTTCAGGACATGCGCCTGATCGGGCATGTCCATCAGGGACATGAAGGCGGTGACGAAATCGAACCGCTCCGGTGGGAAGTCGAGGTTCTGGCCGTCGCCGACCACATAATCGATGCCGAGCGGGTCGCCCGCTTCCGTTTCACGGGCGTGACAGATGAAGGTGGGCGCGACGTCGAGCCCGGTCATGCGCGCGCCGAGACGGGCGACCGCGCGCGTGTTGGTGCCTTCGCCGCAACCGATATCCAGCCCGTCGAGCCCCGCCACTGGCGGCAGCATGGCGAGAAAGGCCGGCGTGTTCAGCGCATCGCGGTATTTGTCATAGCCGGCCCGGCTCAGGGCCGTCCATGCTTCGGCGTTGCCTTCCCAATGGGCTGCCGCTTCCTTCGCGTCCATAATATCGATCCCTAGCGGTCTTCCGCGATGCCCGGCTCGAAGCCTTCCGCCGTCTGGCGAATGGCGTCGGCCAGCACGTCCGGCGTCTGCGCGCCCATGACGGCATATTTCTGGTCGATGATGAAGCAGGGCACGCCGCGCACGCCGATGCGGTTGGCGGTGTCGATCTCCTCGCGGATGGTGGCCTTGTCGGCGTCGCTCTGCAACAGCCGCGCCACCACCTCCGCATCCATGCCGACGCTCGCCGCGGCGTCCACCAGCACCTCGTGGTCGCCGATGTCCTGGCCCTGCTCGAAGTAGAGCGAGAACAGAACGCCCACTATGCGGTCCTGCGTGCCGGGTGCGGCCTGCGCCGCCCAGTAGATCAACCGGTGCGCGTCGAGCGTGTTCGGAGCGCGCGTAATCGCCTCGAAATCGAAGGCGATGCCGTTTTCCTCGCCCAGCTCCGTCAGTTGCCTGTGGATGTCGTCAATCTTCGGGCCGTTGCCGAATTTCTCGCGCAGATAGGCGGCGCGGTCCTTGCCCTGCGGCGGCAGGTTCGGGTCGAGCTGGAACGGCCGCCAGCGCACTTCCGCCGCCACGTCCGGCACAAGCGCCAATGCGGCTTCCAGCCGCTTGCGGCCGAGGAAGCACCACGGGCACACAACATCCGAAACCACGTCGATAGTGATCTTCTTTCCGATCATGCGGCGCTCCCTCGCATCGGTCTGTCTCTTTACCTGTGCGCATTCCGGGACGCAAAACCGCTACGCACTTTTGCTGGAAATGCTCAATCGACCATGCATGTAGGGCGGATGGCACCGCAATCAAAGCGTTATTGTAGGCAAAGCGTTATTGCCGGTTATATTACTGCTTAATCCGCCACCATGCCGGCAGGTAATAGCCGAAGAGCGGCGTTTTCGTCGGATGGCCGATGCGGCTCCAGCGTGCCACCCACTGATAGGGCAGGTGATAGAGCGGGATATAGTAGTCGCCGGAGATGAGCACGCGGTCGAGCGCGCGCACGGCGCTGACGAAATCCGCGCGCGTGCGCGCGGCGAGCATGGCCTTGATCATGGCGTCCACGGCGGGATTGGCGACGCCGGCATAGTTGAAGCTGCCCTGCACGTTGCGCGAGGCGGAACCCCAGCGCATCCATTGCTCGTTGCCGGGCGAAAGCGAACCGGTGAGCGAGCCGAGGATCATGTCGTAATCGAAGGTTTGCAGGCGCTGCTGATATTGCGCGTCGTCCACCGTGCGCACATCGGCCTCTATGCCGAGGCGGGAGAGGTTGCGCTGATAGGCGAGCGCCACCTTTTCCTCGTCCGGCGAGCGCGTCATGATCTCGAAGCGCAGCGGCTGGCCGTCCGGCCCGATGGCCTTGCCGTCCTCGAAGTGGAAACCGGCCTTGAGCAGGAGTTCGTAAGCCTTTTTCGCCGGCGCGCGGTCATGGCCGCTGCCGTCGGTCACGGGCGCGCGCCATGTGCCGTCCATCACGTCCGGGCGCACCGCGTTGGGGAAGGGGGCGAGCAACTGCCTTTCGCGCGCATCCGCCGGCCTGCCGACCGAGGAAAGCACAGAACCCTGCCAGAAGCTTTCGGTGCGGCGGTATTGTCCGGCGAAGAGATTGCGGTTGGCCCATTCGAAATCGAACAGCAGGCCCAGCGCCTGCCTTATGTTCCGGTCGGCGAAGACCGGACGGCGCGTGTTGAACACGAAGCCCAGCATGTTGGCCGGGGTGCCCTTCTCGAAACTCTCCTTGATGACCTTGCCTTCGCGCACGGCGGGGAAATTGTAACCCGTTTCCCAGCGTGTCGGATTGCCCTCCACGAAAATGTCGAGCAGGCCCTTCTTGAAAGATTCGAACAGCGACGTCTCGTTGCGGTAATATTCGATGCTGAGCGTGCCGAAATTGTTCAGGCCGCGCTGCGAGGGCAGGTCCTTGCCCCAATAATCGGGATTGCGCTTGTAGACGATGCGCTGGCCCGGCTGCACCTGCGCCACCAGGTAGGGCCCGCTGCCGATGGGCGGCTTCAGCGTCGCATTGCCGAAAGTGGCCGGATCGATGGCATGTTTGGGCAGAACCGGCATGGTGGAGGCGATGAGCAGCGGAAATTCTCGATCCGACTTTTCGTTGAAGACGAAGCGCACCGAGCGCTCGCCGGTCTTCTCGATCCTGGCGATCCGGTCCATGCGCATGTTGAAGGGCGGGCGCCCCTTTTTCGTGAGCAGGTCGTAGGTGAAGATCACGTCGTCCACCGTCACCGGCTGGCCGTCCGACCATCTGGCGCGCGGGTCGAGCGTGAACTCCACCCATTTGCGGTCCGGGTCGATGGCGACCTTCTCGGCCAAGAGCGGATAGAGCGTGAACGGCTCGTCGCGCGAGCGCTGCATCAGCGGCTCGTAGACGAGGCTGCCCAGTTCCCCATCGAGGAACAGGCCCCGCGCCGTGGTGCGCATGCTTTGCAGCACGAAGGGGTTGAGGCTGTCGAAAGTGCCGACCACGCCCATGGTCAGCCTGCCGCCCTTGGGCGCGTTCGGGTTTGCGTAGGGGAAGTGGTCGAAATTCTTCGGCAGGGCCACGTCGCCGTGCATGGCCAATGCGTAATCTGGGGCATGGTCCGGCTGCGCCTGCGCGGCATGATCCTGATCCTGCGCTGCAAGAGCACCGGCGCCCGGCATGAAGGCCGCGATCGTCAGCAGCCAGCACCAAAGCATGAGCCGCGGCAGGCCGCGCAGAAGGGCAATCGGTCCGTTCAACTTCACCCGTCCATTGTAAACAAGCGTGATATTTCCTGCCGTTCCAAAGGGAATGCCCTGAAACATATTGATTCGCGCGGTGAAAATATCATGAACCGGCATTGTGTGCGGAATAAGAGCGTGTCCCCGCCGCGACAGTGCCGAGCAAAATACAGATTCTGGCGGATTTGCAGGGCCGAATATGGAAACTTGTCTGGATTCGCACTGGCAGTCGTTGTAACACCGCCCCGGATCAGGATTGCCGGGATCAGGCCGGAAATCCCGAAAAGTCACGCTGTTGCCGCATTTTCAAACCAGTGACAATCTATCGCTGGCTTTGCCGGAAAATGGGAACACCAGATCAAAGTGTTGAAAGGAACCTGTTGATCATGTCCAGCACGAAGACAATCGCTGCCGCATCTGCCATGGCCGGCGCGTTCGCCCTGCTTGCCGCCGCGACGATGCCCGCGTCCGCCCAGCAGCCGCCGCAGGGTTGGTTCAAGGTTTGCTCCAAGCAGGAAGACAACGACATCTGCAACACGCAGAACATCGTCACGGCCGATTCCGGCCAGCTTCTGACGGCGGTGAACCTGATCGAGATCAAGGGCAAGATCAACCGCAAGATCTTTCAGGTCACGGTGCCGATCGGCCGCCTGATCCCGGCCGGCGTCGGCATGCAGATCGACAACAACAAGCCGGTCAAGCTCGAATACGGCATCTGCTTCCCCGATCGCTGCATCGCCGAGGCGCCCCTCAACGACGACCTCATCAAGGCGCTCCAGAAGGGCAAGAAGGTGACGCTCATTTCCGTCAACTATCAGAACAAGCCCAATCCGATCCCGGTCTCGCTGTCTGGCTTCGGACAGGCGCTCAGCGGCCCTCCGCTCAAGCAGTCGGATCTCGAGCAGCGCCAGAAGGAACTTCAGGACGCCGTCCAGAAGCGCCAGAAGGAGTTCGAGGATAAGATGAAGGCCGAGCAGGACAAGGCCAAGGACGCCGCCAAGTAAGGCAGGCGGATATGTTCAGGGAAAGGGGCGCATCCGGCGCCCCTTTTTCGTTTCAGCCCCGTTTTTAGAACGGCTCCTGTCTTCACGGAATCTCGGAACCGCTCTATCTCTTTGTTTTTACGCATTTCCGGACGCAAAACCGCTTCGCACTTTTGCTGGAAACGCTCTAGTTCGCGCGCTGCGCCTTCACCCGGTAGGCGCCGTTTTCCAGCCGGTCGAACATCTCGTTGATCTGCGGATGGCGCAGCGGCTCGCCGCTGGGGTCGGCCACGAGATTCTGCTCCGACACATAGGCCACATATTCGGATTCCGCATTTTCCGCGAACAGGTGATAGAAAGGCTGGTCCCGGCGCGGGCGCGCTTCTTCGGGAATGGACTGGTACCATTCCTCCGTATTGGCAAATTCGGGATCGACGTCGAAAATGACGCCCCGGAAGGGGAAAAGCCGGTGCCGAACCACCTGGCCGATCTGGAATTTCGCATGCTTTATCTGTGTCATGATCATCATGCGGATATAGGCCGCGCCGGGGCAAATGAAAGACCGGTGCAACACACGATATTTCCGTAACGAAGGGTCAGTTCGCCGATCCCGGCAGTCTGGGCGATCTGGGCAGGAAATGCGCGAAGCCGCTGCCCGGACGCAGGCCCTCGCGCATGAAGAAGGCCCGCAGCGGCGCAAAGGAGCGCAGGGCTTCCAGCCCCAGTCCGCGCGCGATCTGCGCCGGCAACATGGACGAGAGCAGCGAGCGGTTGAGCGCGTCCACCGACCCGGTGCGCGCCAGTATATCCGGGCGGCGCGCGCGGTCGTAGGCGCGCATGACCCGGTCTGAGCCTGGATCGCCGGGGTCGCCGGCGACCGCTCTCACCAGCGTCTCCACGTCGCGCGTGCCGAGATTGAGCCCCTGGGCACCGATAGGCGGGAAGACATGCGCCGCCTCGCCGATCAGGATCGTGCGATGCGCCGCGAAGGCATGCGGCACGAGGCCGGACAGCGGCCATGCCTGCGGGCGCACGTCTATGGCGACGCGCCCGAGCATCCACTGCATCATTTCCTCGATGCGCGCCGCGAGTGCGGCATCGTCCAGCGCGAGCAGCGTTTCCGCGCGGGCGGGATTGACCACCCAGACGAGGCTGGAACGCCGCCCCTTGAGCGGCACCTGCGTGAAGGGGCCTTCCTCGGTGTGGAACTCGGTCGAAACGTTCTGGTGATCGACCGTATGGGCGAAGGAGAGTACCACCGCTGTCTGCGGATAAGTCCAGCGGCGCGCGCGGATACCGGCAGCTTCACGCGCGGCGGAATTGCGCCCGTCGGCCGCGACCAGCAGGCGCGCATGCAGCGTGTCGCCGCCGGCAAGCGTCACCGTGACGTGATCGCCATTGGGCCGGTATTCGATGGCCGGGGTGGTGATGCGCCGGATATTGCCGCTTCCTGCCACGGCCTCCGCCAGCTTCGCATTGAGCACCGCGTTGGGGATGTTGTAGCCGAAGGCCTCTTCGCCGATCTCGCCGGCGCGGAAGGTGACGGCCGGACTGCGGATCAGGCGGCGGGTGGCGTCGACGATGCGCATCGAGGCGAGGGGGGCGGCTTCCGGGGCGATGGCGTCCCAGACGCCGATTTGTCCCAGAAAGCGGATAGCCGGCATCATGAGCGCGGTTGTCCGGCGGTCGTCGGCATCGGTCTCCGGACCGATCAGGACGCTCCGCCATCCGGCGGCGCCGAGTGCCAGTGCCGCCATCATCCCGGCGGGACCGCCGCCGCTGATGACGATATCGGTGAGGGATTTGCTCGCAACCAGATCGTTCATCGGCTTCTCCATTCTGCGAAACGGCTTAGCTCAAACGGGGGTAAAAAGAAAGAAATCCCCTGCCGTCCCGTTGATTTCGTTGGCAGCACCGCCGCCGTTTTTCCACATCCCGCGCACCGTAACTCCATTCTTCCGTGGAATGAACGCCGATTTGCCGCCGCCTCCCTTGCTCTTTTCACCTTATTGGCGGAAAGCTGGTGAAAGATCGGCTTTTTCGCGGTAAACAAGCCGGCAAGACCGAAAAAACGCCGCATTCGGGATCGGCTCCCGGTGAAATATCAGCGGCAGGGAAATGGCGGACGGCGTGAAAACCAGACTGACCGGAAAACTCAAGCCCAAGAAAGTCACCGCACCGCAGGCCAAGGCGTTTTCGGTCCATCTGCTGACGGCTTCCGGCTCGTTCCTCGCCTTCCTGTCCATCGTCGCGGCCAGCGACGGGCGCTATACCGCCATGTGGTGGTGGCTCGGCCTCGCCTTGTTCGTGGACGGGATCGACGGTCCGATAGCTCGCCGGCTGGAAGTCAAATATGTCCTGCCGAACTGGTCGGGCGAACTGCTCGACAACATCATCGACTATGTGACCTATGTGCTGATTCCGGCATTCGCGCTCTACCAGAGCGGCTTCATGGGTACCTATCTCTCGTTCACATCGGGCGCGATCATCGTCATTTCCAGTGCGATCTACTATGCCGATATGGGCATGAAGACCAAGGAGAACTTCTTCAAGGGCTTTCCCGTGGTCTGGAACATGGTGGTCTTCACGCTCTTCATCGTCAAACCGGGAGAATGGGTGGCCTTCGGCTTCGTCGTCGTCTCGGCATTGCTGTCCTTCGTGCCGATCCACTTCCTGCATCCGGTGCGGGTGGTGCGTCTGCGCCCGCTCAATCTCACCGTTTTCCTGCTCTGGTGCGCCTTCGGCATCATCGCGCTCTATTATACGCTCGATGCGCCGCTCTGGGTGCGGATGGGCGTTTCCGTGACCGGTATCTATATCTATTGCGTCGGCGCGGTCATGCAGCTCTTTCCAAACCTCGGGCGCACGGCCGCCGTCGTCGCGGCGGAGAAGGCCGCGGCCAAGGGGGCGATCAAAGGCGCGAGCAGGAACAAGACAGGAGACACGAAATGATAAACGCCATCCGCGTGCATCAGACCGGCGGACCGGAGGTCCTGAAGTATGAGCAGGTGCCGATCGGCGAACCGGGGCCGGGCGAGGCGAAGGTGCGCCACGAAGCCGTGGGCCTCAATTTCATCGACGTCTATTTCCGCACCGGGCTTTACAAGGCGGCGGCTATGCCGTTCACGCCGGGCAATGAAGGCGCGGGCACGGTGGTGGCCGTCGGCGCGGGCGTGGAGAATGTGCATGTCGGAGACCGCGTCGCCTATGTCGCGACGCCCGGCTCCTATGCCGACGAGCGCATCCTGCCCGCCGACCGTCTGGTGAAGGTGCCAGCGGGCGTCGATCTCAGGACGGCGGCGGCGATGATGCTGAAGGGCATGACGGCGCAATATCTGTTGCGCCGCACTTTCCGTGTCGAGCGCGGCCAAACGATCCTGTTCCATGCCGCGGCCGGCGGGGTTGGGCTGATCGCCGGGCAATGGGCCAAGCATCTGGGCGCGACCGTCATCGGTACGGCCGGTTCGGCGGAAAAGATCGCGCTTGCGAAGGCGCATGGTTACGACCATGTCATCAACTACCGCACCGAGAATTTCGTCGAGCGCGTATGTGAACTGACCAAGGGTGAAGGTGTCGACGTGGTCTATGATTCCGTCGGCCGCGACACCTATATGGGCTCGCTCGACGTGCTGAAACCGCTCGGCATGTTCGCCTGCTTCGGCCAGTCCTCCGGCTCGATCCCGCCCTTCGACCTTAGCCTTCTGGCGCAGAAGGGCTCGCTTTTCGCCACGCGGCCGACGCTGTTCAACTATGTCGCCAAACGCGCCGATCTGGAAAAGACCGCGGCAGAATTGTTCGACGTGGTGGAAAGCGGCGCGGTGAAGATCGAGATCAACCAGACCTATGCGCTGCAGGACGCCCGCAAGGCGCATGAGGATCTGGAAGCGCGCAAAACGACCGGAGCCAGCATCCTGCTGCCATAAGAAAAAGGGCCCATATCACGCCCTTTTCCTTTTATAACAACGTTCTATGCGCTTTTTCTAAAGCAGTATCACACGGCCATGCCGTGAAGATCGTAAGCATCGCTGGCCTCGATCTTCACCGTCACGATATCGCCGGTGCGCAAGGGGCGGCGCGACTGGATATGCACGCTGCCGTCGATCTCCGGCGCATCGTAGCGGGTGCGGCCCTTGGCCGTGGTTCCATGCGCTTCATCGATGATGACGGGCAGGCGCTTGCCGACCTTCTTCTTGAGAAGATTGGTTGAAATCTGCTGCTGCTTGGCCATGAAGCGATGCCAGCGGGCTTCCTTCACTTCTTCCGGCACGGGATCGAGGCCGAGATCGTTGGCTTTCGCGCCCTTGACCGCCTCATATTTGAAGCAGCCGGCGCGCTCGATCTTGGCTTCGTCGAGCCAGTCGAGCAGCATCTGGAAATCCTCCTCGGTCTCGCCCGGATAGCCGACGATGAAGGTGGAGCGCACGGCGAGGTCGGGGCAGGTCTCGCGCCAGGCCTGGATGCGGCGCGCGGTCTTTTCCTGATGCGCCGGGCGGCGCATGTTCCTGAGCACCGCCGGCGAGGCGTGCTGGAAGGGGATGTCGAGATAGGGCAGGATCTTGCCTTCCGCCATCAGCGGAATGACCTCGTCCACATGCGGGTAGGGATAGACGTAGTGCATGCGCACCCAGACGCCCATCTCGCCCAATTCGCGCGACAGGTCGAGGAACTTGGTGCGCACCGCGCGGTCCCGCCACATCGCTTCCTGATATTTGATGTCGAGGCCGTAGGCGCTGGTGTCCTGCGAGATGACGAGGATTTCCTTCACGCCCGCCTTGACCAGCTTTTCCGCCTCGCGCAGCACCTGGTCGATCGGCCGCGAGACGAGGTCGCCGCGCAGGGCAGGGATGATGCAGAAGGAGCAGCGGTTGGAGCAGCCCTCGGAGATTTTCAGATAGGCGTAATGGCGCGGGGTGAGCTTCACGCCCTGCGGCGGCACGAGGTCCACGAAGGGATCGTGCGCCGGGGGTGCTGCCTCATGCACGGCGCTCATCACGCTTTCATAGGCCTGCGGGCCGGTGATGGCCAGCACGTTGGGGTGGCGTTCACGGATCACCTCCGGCTCGGCGCCGAGGCAGCCGGTGACGATCACCTTGCCGTTCTGGTTGAGCGCGAGGCCGATGGCCTCAAGCGACTCGTCGCGGGCGGAATCGAGGAAACCGCAGGTGTTGACGATGACGAGGTCGGCCCCGTCATGCTTGCGCGCAATCTCGTAGCCCTCGGAGCGGAGGCTGGTGATGATGCGTTCGGAATCGACCAGTGCCTTCGGGCAGCCGAGTGAAACGAAACTGACGCGCGGTGCGCTCATGGGAGAAACCTTGACGATTGTCGGAAATTGCGCGCGCTTTACCACGGCGAGGGGGCGGACGTAAAGAATTTGCCGTAAATGAAAAAGCCGGGGCGATGCCGCCCCGGCTTTTCGTGAAGGTCGAAACGGGCTTACTCGGCTTCGTCGGCCGGCGAGGCGTTGAGCTGGCCGTAGCGTTCCTCGCCGATCTTGGCGAGCAGGTCGAGCTGGGTTTCGAGGAAGTCGATATGGCCTTCCTCATCGGCGAGAAGCTCATCGAAAAGCTGCTTGGAGACATAGTCGCCGAGCTGGTCGCAAATCTCGCGCGACTTCTTGTAGGCGGTGCGGGCGTCGTATTCGCCGGCGAGATCCGCCTCCAGAACTTCCTTGACGTTCTGGCCGATGCGCAGCGGCGCGACGGTTTGCAGGTTCGGGTGACCTTCGAGGAAGATAATGCGCTCGACCAGCCTGTCGGCATGGTTCATTTCCTCGATGGATTCCGCGCGCTCCTTCTTGGCAAGGCGCTTGAAGCCCCAATCGTCGAGAAGGCGGTAATGCAGCCAGTACTGGTTGACCGCGCCCAGTTCCAGAAACAAGGCCTCGTTAAGCCGCTCGATGACCTTTGGTTCGCCTTTCATTCCATGTACTCCCGAATTTGTCGCGTAACGAACGGACGCGA
Source organism: Rhizobiales bacterium 63-22 (assembly GCA_001898995.1). Taxonomy (GTDB): domain Bacteria; phylum Pseudomonadota; class Alphaproteobacteria; order Rhizobiales; family Rhizobiaceae; genus Brucella. Next base: position 153,438 of record MKVZ01000016.1, read on the forward strand.
TCCATGAACTGGACCGTATTCTCGTCCATCTGGTTCTTCCGAAGATGGTACTCTTCGGTCACCCTTATGATCGTTTCCACGACGTTTGGGAAGCAGCCGCAGCAGCGGCCTTTCTTGGACATGGCGTTATAGACGGTACCGGGCACAATAAGCTGCCAGCAATCCTGATCGAGAAGCTCGATCACGACCGCTTCGATATCCTTGTCGGTAATAACGTTGCAGCTACAAACCAGCATGGAAACTATTCTTCCATACCTGAATCGCAAAAAGCGAATGCGGAATACCGCGCATGAAGGAGATTCCCCGGCTTACCCTCAACGATAACCGAAAAAATACCGCAAGGAAGATGCGGCATTACTTTACGGACAACGCTTGGGCAAACTGAACCGGACAATGGTTCCTCCAATTGCAAGGGTTAAAGGCCCGAACATCAAAGGTATTCTTTCGGCAGGCACTCATAACCCGCCAAACTGGGTCAACTTATGACGAGGCAAGCCATGTCTTGTCAAACGCTATGTTTTTGAAATGTTCTAAAAATCAATAGGTTAGAATCATTCTAAATATGAGTTAAGCGCCCATGTTTAAACGGGATTTGCCGTTTCGGGGCGGGCCGGGGCGGCGGAAAGACCACCGACCCCAACAGATGCGCCATTTCGCCGCAGGGCTGTGGATCACAGCATCCGAGCGAATGGCGCGAGGCGATTTTTGCGGAATTCACCGATCCGGCACGGAGGCCTATTCGCCCATAACGGAATCGAAGCCCTCGAACTGCGGCGGCCCGAGATAGAGCGGCTTGTTGTCGCCGGCATTGCGATGCGCTTCGCGGAACTGCTCCGATCTGGTCCAGAACAGGAAGTCCTCGCGGCTCTTCCAGACGGTATGGGAAGCATAGAGCGTATAACCCTCCGCTTCGTTGGTCGCGCCGCGCAGCAAATGGAAGCTCTCGAAGCCGGGCAATTCGTTCAGCTTCGAATCGCGGTTCCTCCATACGGTTTCGAAATCGGCCTCGCTGCCGACGCGCACCCTGAAACGGTTCATGGCAATGAACATGACTCATCCTTCTTTCTTGCTCAGGACTGGCTTTATAGAGCATTTCCAGCAAAAGTGCGTAGCGGTTTTGCGTTCGGAAATGCGTAAAAACAAAGAGATAGAGCGGTTCTAGCTAGAACCGCTCTGAAATTTTCGGCGCGTGCGGGGTAGGGTGCCGCACGCGCCACGCCGTATCCGGGAAACAGGAGACCGGCTCTGCGGTCAGGGGAGAGCCGGCCCTTGGATGCGGCGAAACGGTTCGCCCGATCAGAACTTCTGCGTCAGCGAAACCTTGAAGTAGCGGCCCGCTTCCGAAAAGCGCTCTGTCACCGTGGTCACGCCCCCAAGCGCGGCGGCATCGTAATATTCCTGGTTGAACAGATTGTAGACGCCGGCCTGCAAACGCATGCCCTTGGCCCGCTTCGGCTCCCACCAGCCTGTCAGGTTGACGACGCCGTAACCCGGCACGCGGCGGGTCGTCTTGCCCGATGTCGTCTGGTAGACCTGCTTGAGGTGGGCGGCGGCGACGACGCTGGCGTCCACGCCCCAGAAATCGGTGTTATAGCCGACACCGACCACGCCCTTGAGCGGCACGGCCGAATTGAGCGCGATATCGTCGTCCAGATTGACCGGCTTGGAATAGGCGACCGATCCATGCACGTCGAAACCGCTCTGGAAGGTGTGATGCGCCTCCGCCTCCACACCGGCGATGCGGGCGCGGTTCAGGTTGCGATAGGTCGTTATGCCGTACGGAAACAGGTCCGATTGCAGTTGCACCGTATCGATGAAGTTCTTGTAGCGGTTGGCGAAGAACGTCACCTTGCCGCCCGACAGCTTGTCGCCGTAACGCGCGCCGACATCGATACCGTAGCCGCTTTCCGCCTTGAGGTTCGGGTTACCCCAGCTTGCATAATAGGCCGAGGTGTAATTGAGATACATCTCGTCGACGGTCGGCGCCCTGTAGGTCGTCGAAAGCTGGGTGAACAGTTCGAGATCGGGCGTCGCCTGATAGGCGAAGCGCACCTTCGGCGAAAAGCGGTTGCCGGAAGCGCCGTTCGGCAGACCCACTTTCGAGAAGCCGTAATTCTTCTCATACTCTTCTGTCATCTTCGGCTCGTAACGGTACCAGTCGAAACGCACACCGGGTGTGACCGAGAAGCGTGAATCGCCCATGGTGATCTTGTCTTCGGCGAACAGGCCCAGCCGATAGGCATCGACTTTCGGCGTATCCGACTGGTTGATGTGCAGGAACGGGCAAACGCCCATCTGTTCCCGGAATGTCGCCGTGCCGCGTGTGCAGTTGTCCTCGCCGGACATGTATTGCTTGCTCTGGGCAAAGCTGAAATCACCGCCGAGCGTGAGAGAGTGGGTAAGTCTGCCCGTGTCGAAACCGAGATTGGCGGAGCCGGTGGCCCCCCATTGCTGCTGGGTCAGATCGTAGTCGCGCGTATATGGCCCTTTCAGGCTCGATATGCGATAGGCGTCGAGACCGACATTGCGGTGTACCCGCTGCCAGTAGATGGTGGCGAAGGCGTTGTTGACGAGGCTGTCTTCGCTCGGCGCCTTGTAGCGGTAATCCAGCGAAACACGGTCACGCTCGTTGATCTGGTCCTGATAATAACGCTTGTTGTCGTAGGTCGTGCCCGGATCGGAATCGATATCGGTGTCGGAGTCGAAGCGGTTGCGCTCGGCCGTGATCCCGATGATATGACCGCCTTCGAGCTGCTGCCGCAGCTTGAACATCAGGTTGCTGCGATGGTAGTCCATCGGATCGCTTTCCGTGCGTGCCGCCCCATAGCCGCCGACATCGCCGGTGTTCTGCAATTCATGGCCGTACTGGTAGGACCCCTGATACAGCAGTGAGGTGTTCCGCACCCTCTGCGCCACCGCCGCCGAGCCGACGATGGACCGGTCGGAACCGTCATAGGTGAGTTTGGCGACGCCGCCGAGCATCTTGCCGGGCGCGAGCAGGTCTTCCGGTTCGAGCGTGCGCAGCACCAGCGCGCCTCCCATCGCGCCGCCGCCGACCCGGCTGGCGTCCGCGCCGTAAAGAACGTCGAGGGTGGACAGGGCGGAGAAATCGTAGGAATCGACACCGCCGCCCCTGACCTCGTTCAGGCCGCCGCGCGATCCCGTTTCGACATGGGGAATGGGAATGCCGTCGATGGTGGTCAGCACGCGGTCGCCGTCCAGCCCGCGGATATTGACGTCGCCGCCCTTGCTGAAGGTGACGCCCGGCTCCGTCGTGTTGCCGACGTCCTTCAGCGAATCGATGTCCTTCTTGCGGATATCGTCGGCCGTCGTGGTGCTGGCAAGCGGCGTATCCGTGACCGACCCCCTCGGCACCGCACCTTGGGCGACGCCCGGTTTGGCATTGGCCTTGGCCTTCGCATTCTTGATGACGATCGGATTGAGCGTGACCCCGCCATTGCTGTCGTCTCTGGTCTGCTCCTGTGCCAGTGCTTGTGACGACAGCGCCGCCAGAACGATGGCGAGACCGCTCCCTGCCAGATGTGACCGCCTGAAAACCCCGTGAATCGTCGCCCGCATTCCTGCATTCCTTCGTGTGCCAGAGATCAACCCGTCAGGTTTCCGACGGTGAAGACATGAAAATCAATGAGTTGGTGCCCTTTGCGCAAAGCTTGGGTGAAGGCTTGCGCTTCGGGGCCGAACGCTGGCTGGGAAGAGGACGTCTTCGTGGCTTGCCCGGGAAAAACGAGATTTAAACTTGACTCGTTCGTTCCAGTAATGCAGTGATTACTTAACATGACAGAGGTTGTCAACAAATCAATTCCGGCCAGATGCATTCCCGTGGCCGGTGTGTTTGTGAGGCGAAAATGAACAGGCGCATTCATATCGACATGCAGGCGCGGCTTGCGCGCAGCAGGCCGGTTGCCGACCATATCGGCCCCGACCACATAGGCATCGACCGTCAGGCAGGCGAGATGCCCGGCCTGCACGCGCTGTCGCTGTTGCCGGAACAGCCCCTCAAGACTTACGGCAGCCGCGAACTCTTCGGCACCTGCCGCGAAGTGGGCATAGAGCACGGCGGATCGCTCTATCGTCTCAAGATCACCCGCCAAGGCAAGCTCATCCTGAACAAATAGGCATATTCCCATGACGACCCGATCCAGGCCCACCCCAGAGCAGATACTCAAGGCACGGGCGGACAATCCGAAATCGCGCGAACGCGATTTCGCGCAGAGCCTCGGCATTTCCGAAGCCGATTTCGTCGCGGCCCATTGCGGTCTCGGCGAGGACGCGGCGATGTCCGCCCGCCGCATCCGCGCCGATCTGGAAACGCTGCTTGCCCGCGCGCCGTCGCTGGGCGAGGTCATGGCGCTGACGCGCAACGAGAGCGTGGTGCACGAGAAGATCGGTCCGTTCGAGAAGACCGTCTATGGGCAGCATGCCTCGCTGACGCTCGGCAAGGACATCGACCTGCGCATATTCCCGAAGCACTGGGTGCACGGTTTCGCGGTCGCCAAGCGCGACGGCGACGATGTGCGCCGCAGCCTGCAATTCTTCGACGAGGCGGGCGAGGCGGTACACAAGATTCACCTGCGTCCTGCCTCCGATGTGGCGGCCTACGACGCGCTGGTGTCCGATTTGCTGGCGGCGGACCAGTCGCCCTCCATCGAGACCGTCGCCATCCGGTCCGGGAAAGCGAAAGCCGACCTGTCGCTGGTGGATACGGCCGCCTTCCGCGAACGCTGGAGCGCGCTGACGGACGTGCATCAGTTCGTCGGGCTGCTGAAGGATTTCGGCGTGGACCGGCTTCAGGCCGTGCACCTGGCGGGGCAGGATTTCGCATGGCGCGTCGACTGCTCGTCCGTCGAGGCCATGATGAACCATGCCGTGCAGGAACAGATTCCGATCATGTGCTTCGTGGGCAATCGCGGCTGCATCCAGATCCATACCGGCCTCATTCACGAGATCAAGCCGATGGGGCCGTGGCTCAACGTGCTCGACCCGACGTTCCACATGCACCTGCGCGCCGACCATATCGCCGACGCATGGGTGGTGCGCAAGCCGACGAAGGACGGGCATGTGACCTCGCTCGAAGCCTATGACGCCAAGGGCGATCTCATCGTGCAGTTCTTCGGCGAGCGCCATGAAGGCGAGGGTGAGAGGGCGGATTGGCGCATGATCGCCGAAAACCTGCCGCGTCTGCCGCAGTCCACCGCCGCCTGAGGTCCGGATCATGCATTATCTCGCAATGCGTTCGATGTGCGTCGCGGCTTTGACCGCGATGGCGCTTTCATGTGCGGCGGTCTTGGCCCGCGCCGAACCGGTCACGCAGTTTCCGGACACGTCGCGCATCGTCTCCATCGGCGGCGCGCTGACGGAGATCGTCTATGCGCTCGGCGCGGAAAAGATGCTCGTCGCGCGCGACGACACCAGCCTTTATCCGCCGGAGGCGCTGAAGCTGAAAAGTGTCGGCTACATGCGCAGGCTTTCGCCCGAGAGCGTGCTGTCGGTCAATCCGAGCGGCATCCTTCTGGTCGAGGGCAGCGGCCCGCCGGAAACGCTGGACGTGCTGAAGAAGGCTTCCGTGCCGATGGTGATCGTGCCGGACAAATATACCGCCGAGGGTGTGACGGCCAAGATCGAGGCAGTGGGCAAGGCGCTCGGCCTCGAGGACAAGGCGAAGGTTCTGGCGGAGAAGGTGAGCGCCGATCTCGACGCCGTCGAAAAACGTGTTTCTGCCCATAATCCGCGCAAGCGCGTGCTCTTCATCCTCTCCATGCAGGGCGGGCGGCTGATGGCTTCCGGCACCGGCACAGCGGCGGATGGAATCATCAAGCTCGCCGGCGGCGTCAACGTCATCGACCAGTACCCGGGCTACAAGCAACTGACCGACGAGGCGATCGAAAAGGCCGCGCCGGACGTGATCCTGATGATAAACAATGGCGGTCACAGCGCCGCGAGCACGGAATTGCTGAAGAACCCGGCCATCGCGGAAACGCCTGCCGGCCGCAGCGGCGATATCGTGGCGATGGACGGGCTTTATCTGCTCGGCTTCGGTCCGCGCACCGGCGAAGCCGTCCGCGACCTGTCGGAGAAACTCTACGGCGCCGCAGACGCGAAATGAGCGCGTCCGCCTGCACATACGATAAGGCAAGGAAATCGAAAATGACCAGCCAGGACGGCGTGGCGGAAGGCAAGGGCTTCACCATGTTGCACCCAGCCACGAAAAGAGAGAACGGCGACCGCGCGCCGCGCGCACGGCTTGCCATCGGCGTTCTTGCCGTGCTTCTGTGCCTGACCGCCTTGTTCAGTCTTACCGCCGGTGCATCCGACGCCTCGGTGCTGTCATTGCTGCGCGGTCTCGTCGGCGGGGCGGGAGAGGGGGCGGAAGCCTTCCGACGCGACCATCTCATCATCGTGGATATCCGCCTGCCGCGCGTCGTCATGGGCATGCTGATCGGAGCCGGGCTTGCCGTTTCCGGCGCAGTGATGCAGGGCCTGTTCCGCAATCCGCTGGCCGACCCGGGGCTGGTCGGCGTAGGCTCGGGGGCAGGGCTCGGCGCGGTATCGATGATCGTGCTCGGCGGCAGCGTGCTCGCGCCGCTGACCGCGCTGCTCGGCATCTATGCCCTGCCGCTCGCCGCCTTTCTCGGCGGGCTTTTCACCACATGGCTGCTCTACCGTGTCGCGACAAGGCGCGGCCGCACCTCGGTCGCCACCATGCTGCTCGCCGGCATCGCGCTCGGTGCGCTGGCGGGTGCCGCCACCGGGCTTCTGGTCTATATGGCCGATGATCGGCAGTTGCGCGATCTCACCTTCTGGGGCCTCGGATCGCTCGCCGGCGCGACATGGACCAAGATTGCCGCCGCCGGACCGATTATCGCGCTGGTGCTGGTCGCATCTCCCTTTCTCGCGCACGGCCTCAACGCGCTGGCGCTCGGCGAGGCGGTGGCGGGCCATCTCGGCATCCGCGTGCAGCGCATCAAGAACGTCGCCATCGTGACCGTGGCGGCGGCGACGGGCGCAACGGTCGCGGTGGCCGGCGGCATCGGCTTCATCGGCATCGTGGTGCCGCACATGCTGCGCCTCGTCATCGGGCCGGACCATCGCTATCTCCTGCCTGCGGCGGCCCTTCTCGGTGCCATTCTGCTGCTGCTGGCCGATGCGCTGAGCCGTACCGTGGTTGCGCCCGCCGAACTGCCGATCGGCATCATCACGGCGGTCTGCGGCGCTCCGTTCTTCCTATGGATATTGCTGCGCCAGCGCGGCCTTCTGGACCTGTGAGGGGGGCGATGATCGAAACGAGAAATCTCGGCGTAAGTCTCGGCGGCAACAGGATTCTGGCCGGTATCGACTTTTTCGCAGCGCCGGGACAGATAACCGCCATCGTCGGTCCCAACGGCTCCGGCAAGACCACGCTGCTGCGCGCCTTGGCCGGCGATCTGCCCTATACGGGCGCGGTATTGCTGGACGGGCGCGATTTCAGCGCCTTCAAGCCCTGGGAAATGGCAGCGCGGCGCGCCGTGCTGCCGCAGGCGAGCGCCCTGTCCTTTCCCTTCACCGTGCGCGAGATCGTCCGTCTCGGCCTGACCGGCGGCTATAGCGGACTGCCGCTCGCGGAGGAAGGAAACCTGCCGGACATCGCCCTGCAAAGGGTCGATCTCGGCGGGCAGGGCAGGCGGCTCTATCAGGAGCTTTCCGGCGGCGAACAGCAGCGCGTGCAGCTTGCCCGCGTGCTGTGTCAGGTCTGGAGGCCGGTGGTGGACGGAGTGCCGCGCTACCTGTTTCTGGACGAACCGGTGTCGAACCTCGACATCCGCCACCAGATCGTTGTTATGGAGATCGCGCGCGGCTTCGCGGAAGCCGGCGGCGGCGTGATCGCGATCATGCACGATCTCAATCTCACCGCCATGTTCGCCGACCGCATCGCCGTCATGTGCGGGGGCAGGCTCGATACGATCGCGCCGCCACAGGAGGCGCTGACCGACGAGCGGCTGGAACGCGTCTATGAATGCGCGCTGAGGGTGGGAGTGCTGCCGGCGCGGAATGTGCCCTTCGTCCTGCCGCAATCGGCAATCCGCGCGGCGGCGGAGTAGAGCATTTCCAGCAAAAGTGTGAAGCGGTTTTGCGTTCGGAAATGCGACCAGTGAAAGATGGCATTTCCTGCAAAAGTCTGAATCGCCTCCGCAGCGAAATCAGTCCACGGGACTGATTTCTGAACCTGCTTCGATGCGTTCGGAAATGCGTAAAAACAAACGATCAGCCTGCGGCGCGCGCCTGTTCCACTTCATCCAGCCCCAGAAGGGCGCGCACGTTGGGCCGCGCCTTGACCAGATCGGCGATGCTGTATTTCATCAGCACGCCGAAGAAGGCGTTGAGCGCCTCGCGCAGCGCGGAGTTGAGCGCGCAACTGTCGACCAGCGGGCATTCGGTGGCTTCGTTCTCGAAGCATTCCGCCATGGCGAAATTCTCTTCGGTCACGCGCACCACGTCGAACAGCGAAATTTCGCTCGCCGCACGGCCGAGGCGCACGCCGCCATTGCGGCCGCGAACCGTCTCGACCAGCTTGTGCTCGACGAGCGGCTGGAGAATCTTGAACAGAAAAAGTTCCGAAACGTTGTAGGCCCGCGCGATCTCGGGAACGCGGCTCAGGCGCCCCTCGTTCGCCGCGCAATACATGAGCATCCGAACGGCGTAATTCGTCTGGCGTGTGAGACGCATGTCGGTTCCTTTCGCACGTCCTGAAAGCGTATGGCCGGAACGGCCTGAAACGCTTCAGAGAAATTTTTGTCCATCGACACTTTAGAATAATTCTTAAAATATATGAAGTCTTTTCTCACCTTTAAAGATCAAAAGAGCGAAGAGGCTTCACGTCTCCGTGTGGCTGGGCTGCGCGCCAAGCTTTAACCGTTTGTTTTTGCGCATGTCGTTATCGCAAAACCGCTGCACACTTTTGCGCGACATGCTTTACTGGCAGACATCGATCCACTCGGCGGCGGTCAGTTCGGCTAGGCGTTCGGGAGCGATGCGCACCGCGCTGTTGGTCGCGCCTGCCGCCGGCACCACTTCCGTGAAGGACTTCAGCGAAATATCGCAGTAGACCGGCAACGCGCCGGGCAGGCCGAACGGACAGACGCCGCCGACCGGATGGCTGGTCTCGGCCAATACGGCATCCGCGTCGAGCATGCGCGGCTTGGTGCCGAAACGATCCTTGAACTTGCGATTGTCGATGCGCGCATCGCCGCGGGTGACGATGAGAACGATCCGGTCTTTCGCAGAGATGGAGAGCGTCTTGGCGATCTGGCCCGGCTCGACACCATGCGCTTCGGCCGCAAGCGCCACGGTGGCGGTACTGGTCGGCAATTCGATGACCTCGATTTCGGGCGCCCTGTCGGCGAAGAACGCCTTGACCGATTCCAGACTCATGATTTCCCCGTATACGCTTTTTTTGATCCGGCTGGAGGTTAGGCGGCGCGGCACGCGCCGTCAATCACGGGGCTCGGTATATCATCGGGATTGCGGCCGCATTTGCATGGACCTGCGCAGGAACCGGCGCGGGCAGGGCGCATTGACGCCGCCGGTAAAGCTGGTAAAAGGCCGGATTATCCGATGACTGGCCGGCCGGAAGAACCGGTGTGCCCATCGTCCGGAAGGGTGGCCGAGCGGTTTAAGGCACCGGTCTTGAAAACCGGCGTGCAGGAGACTGTACCGTGGGTTCGAATCCCACCCCTTCCGCCATAAATTATTGATATTATTATATTTTATTGATATCAAGCGGCACTCTCCGCCCGCATTGCCGGGAAAGGGCGGAACGCGGTCAGGATGAGCGTCGCCGCCAGTCCCAGACCCCACGAGCCGATATACATCAGCGTATAGCTGTCGAAGCGGTCGTAGATCACGCCGCCGAACAGCGGGCCGGTCGCCATGCCGAGGCTACCGGCCATCGCCGATCCGCCGATGATCGTGCCCATCATGCGCAGCGGGAAATTCTCACGGATGATAACGGCGTAGAGCGGCATCGTGCCGGCATAGATGAAGCCGACCACCGTCGCCACCGCATAGAAGCCCTCGAGCTGGCGCACGAAGGCATAGGCCAGCACGCCGAAAGCCTGCGCCAGAAGCCCCATGACGAGCACGCGCTGCGCGCCGAACCTGTCGCCGGCGAGGCCGAAACCGATGCGGCCGAACATGCCGGCGAATCCCTCGACGCTGTAGATCGTCACCGCCGCGATCATCGGGATGCCGCAGGTCACCGCATAGCTCACCGTATGGAAGATAGGCCCCGAATGGGTGGCGCAGCAAAAGAAATTCGCCAGCATCAGCGTGACGAATTGCGGAGAACGCACCGCTTCTCCGACCGTCATGTCCATCTGCGGTCCGTCGCCAGCCGCCGTTCCGGCCTGCGTGTCCGCCGGCATGGGTGGGCGCCGCACGAGCAGGGCTGCCGGAATCATCAGGATCGCCGTGATGCCGGCGACGATCAGCATGGTGGTGCGCCAGTCATGGATCGTCACCAGCCATGCGGCGAGCGGCGACATGGTCATCGGCGCCATGCCCATGCCAGCGGAGACCAGCGATACCGCAAGCCCGCGCTGCGTGTCGAACCAGCCTGTCACCGCCGCCATCATCGGCGGCAGGACAGCCGCCCCCGCCACGCCCACCAGCAACCCGAACAGGAACTGGAACTCGATGAGAGATCCCGCCCGGCTGGCCAGCGCGAGGCTTGCGGGCAGCAGGGCCGAGCCGGCCAGCACCACCGGACGCGGGCCGAAGCGGTCGGAGAGACCGCCCCAGACCATGCTGGCCGCCGCCATGGCGAGAAAGCCGATGGTCATCGCCGTCGATATGCCGGTGACGGACCATCCGGTATCCTCCGCCATGGGCCGCAGGAGGACGGGCAGCGAAAACATGGCACCGATCGCGACGCAGCCGAGCAGGCCGCCCGCCGCGACGATCACCCAGCGATAGGGCGCCGACCGATAGGCGTGGTTCATCGAAGCCTCCGGGCAGGGATCAGTTCTGTGCCGGTTTCCAGCCGGCCGACGGCACGGTGTTGATCATCCACGGAATGCCGAACCGGTCCACCAGCGTACCGAAACCGGGCGACCAGAACGTTTCGCCGAACGGCATGCCCGGCTTTCCGCCTTCGGACAGCCGCTCGAACCAGCGCCGGCCTTCGGCAGCATCGCCGGTGTGCAGCGTGACGTCGAAGCCGTTTTTCGGCTTGTCGATGTTATGCGCCCATGCGACATCCATATCGGCGCCCATCAGCGCCTGATCGCCAACCTCGAGCCAGCAATGCATCAGCCAGTTCTTGTATTTCTCGTCCGTTATCGGCATTTCGGGCGGCGCTTCCCCATAGGTTATGGCGGCGATAATCTTGCCGCCCAGAACTTCGGCGTAAAACTCGAACGCCTCGCGGCATTGTCCCCGAAAACTCAGGCTGGTCACGATTTTCATGATTGTCTCCTCTGCTCCCATGAAACCTTCCATGCGGGTCGCGATCTACCTGCATTGCGGCAGTGGACAGCGAATGGCGCTTTATATAAGTTGATATCAACCTAAATTTTCGGATATGTCAACCACCCCGATGGATATTCCGTTTTCGACCACGCTTCTCGTCCGCGACACCTGCCTGTGCCTTCACGCGCAGCGGGCGGCGCGCGCGCTTGCCCGCCGTTTCGACATCGCGCTGAAGCCCGTCGGCATCACCAGCGGGCAGTTTTCCCTGCTGATGTCGCTCAACCGGCCGGAACCGCCCAAGCTCGGCAGCGTCGCGGCATTGCTGGCGATGGACCGGACGACCCTGACCGCCAATCTCAAGCCGCTGGAGCGGCAGGGCCTCGTCGAGACATCGATAGACCCGGCGGACCGGCGCGCGCGCCTGCTAAGGCTGACACCGGCGGGCCGCGCGGTTCTGGCCGAGGCGGTGCCGATCTGGACGCGCGTCCATGCGGCGATCGAGAGCGAACTGCTGGATGCGGAGCGCCTGCGCTCCGAACTCAATCGCCTTTCGCAGTTCGATCCTCAGGACGGTGGCGCCGGATGATGCCGGCCTATGCGGCCGACGATCCGGATACGGCTGCCACGCGCTGGAAAACCACGCCGAAAGATAAACCCGCGATGGGAGCGGCCGGCCTGGATTCGCGAGGTCGCCCATCTTGCATCGTCCCGATCGTCAGCCTGAACGTCGCCGTGCTGGTTCACTCGTTCCTGAACACTTGACCGAAAGCCAGAGCGGCGTTTCACGCGGCTGCGCGAGCACGGCTATCCGCTCCTCGCTTATGTCCAGCGACTGCCTGAGCCCGACCCAGCCTTTCGGCGTCACGGTGACCGCACGCGAGTCCGGCGCGCGGCGCAGCCAGCCTTTTTCGCAAAGCGTCGCCATGAAATGGACGCCGAGCGGCCCGGCCAGATGATGCACGCGCTCCGTGCAGTCGAGGCATTGCCGCGCCAGACCGCGCCGAGTGGGCATGATCGATGCGACATCCAGCCCGATATCGGCAAACCAGCGGGCGCCGGCGTCGGTGACGGCATATTGCTTGTCCTCGACGGGGCGGATGTAATCGCGCTCTTCCAGCGTGCGGGTCAAGGCCACGCCGACCTGTCCGGCCAGATGATCGTAGCATCTGCGGCAGAAGCGCAATTGCCGGTATAGCGGGCTCAGTGTCTTTGCGCGGCGCGGGGCTTCGGACCGGATCGTGGCAAGGTGCTCTATAGCCTGCGCGACGTGGCTCCCGGACAACCGGTAATAACGGTGCCGCCCCTCGGTCTCCACCATGACGAAACCGCCTTCGAGCAGCCGGGCGAGATGGGAACTCGCGGTCTGCGCCGTTACGCCCGCGGCAATGGCCAGTTCGCCGGCGGGTAGGGCCCGTCCGTCCATCAGCCTCATGAGGATCGCCACGCGGGTCTGGTCTGCGATCAAAAACGCCGTAGCCGATATGTTCGACAAATCCATGATGTTCGTCTCCCGATCCTGATGCGCATATTATCATCTTATTCCGCCGGATGCTTCGATACGCATCGAAACATCGCGTCGCGCGCATCGATAAGATTGCCGCCATGCAGACAGATTCCTCCCTTTCCATCGCTCGAAAAGTTGCAGCACCCCGCGGCCTCACACTGCTGACGCTCTGCCTCGCCGTGCTCGTCGCGCAGATCGATACCGCCGTCGTCAACCTTGCCACACGCGCCATCGGTGCCGATCTCAAGGCCGGGATCGGCGCGCTGCAATGGATCGTGGACAGCTACAACCTCGTCTATGCCGTGCTGTTGCTGACGGGCGGGCTTCTGGCCGATCTCTACGGACGCCGGCGCATCTTCATGGCCGGAGCGGGCGTCTTCACGGCGGCCTCGCTGCTCTGCGCCGCAGCGCCTTCCGCCGCGATCCTGATTGCGGGACGAGCGCTCGCCGGGCTTGGCGCGGCGCTGCTCATACCGGCATCGCTGGCCATTATCCGCGTGGTCTGGCGCGATTCGGCAGAGCGCGGCCGCGCACTCGGCATCTGGGCGGCGTGCAACGGTGTCGCCATGGCGATAGGCCCGACGCTGGGCGGGCTGCTGATCGGCCGGTTCGGCTGGCGCAGCATCTTCCTCGTGGTGATTCCCGTGGGAATCGCCGCATTTGCCCTCGCTTTTTCCGCCATCCCGGAATCCTCCGATCCGCAGGGACGGCATTTCGACGGCGCGGCCCAGTGCCTCGGCGCGACAGCACTTGGCGGTCTCGTCTTCGCCGCCATCGAGGCCCATACCGCGCCGAAACTGGCGGCAATTGCGTTTACGGTCGCTGCCATCGCATTCGTGCTGTTCATCCGGGTGGAAGCGGGCAGGGGAGAGGCCGCGCTCGTGCCGCCCGGCATTTTCCGCTCCGGTACGTTTCGCGGCGCGGCGACAGCTACCGCGGGAATGACCTTCGGCATGTATGCCACCCTCTTCCTGCTGCCGCTCGTATGGCAGGAAACCGGACGGTTTTCGGCGGTGGCAGCCGGCGTAGCCCTGATGCCGATGGCGCTGGTCTTCGTCGCCGTCTCGCCGTTCTCCGGCGCTCTGGTCGCGCGATACGGCGCGCGTGCCGTGGCGACCACCGGGGTCGCGATCATCGGCTGCGGCCTTCTGCTGATCGGCGCGGGCGCGGATCGCACAACCATCGCCGTGACGGAGGCCGGGCTGGCATTGACCGGGCTTGGCATGGGCTTCGCCACGGGACCGTTGATGGGAGCGGCCGTCGGCGCGGTCGAAGCGGCACGGTCGGGTACGGCCAGCGCGCTCATCAACGTCGTGCGCATGACAGGTGCTACCGGCGGCATCGCCATTCTCGGAACGGCTTTCGCCATGACGGGCGGCGGAGCCGGGGGCCTGCGCCTCGCCATGCTGGCGGGCGGCGTGCTTCAGATCCTCTGCGCGGCCATCGCATGGCTCACGATGCGGTCGTGAAATCGTACCTTGGACGCACGATATGATCGCATAATCTATCTTATGGAACTAACGTTATGCCGTCATGGTCATTCGGCGCCGCGGCGATTTGCACGGGTGTCTGCGCCATTCCGTGCTAGAAAGATAGCATGGAAGACCTGTTTGCACGAATGGAAACCCGCGAGGTTCTCGGTCCCGGCGCTGTGCTGTTGCATGGCTTTGCGCTGCCGGACGAAGATGCCATTCTGCCGGCGCTGGAGGATGTCATCGTCGCCGCGCCTTTCCGTCACATGACGACGCCGGGCGGCTATCGCATGTCGGTGGCCATGACCAATTGCGGCGATGCCGGCTGGGTGACGGACCGGCGCGGTTATCGTTACAGTTCTGCCGATCCCGATACCGGCCGGCCATGGCCGCCAATGCCGGACATATTGCGCACCCTTGCCGAAACGGCGGCGCGCGAAGCGGGTTATCCGGCCTTTTCGCCCGATTCCTGCCTTGTCAACCGCTACGAGCCGGGCGCGAAAATGGCGCTGCATCAGGACAAGGACGAGCGGGATTTTTCCAATCCCATCGTGTCGGTCTCGCTCGGACTGCCGGCAACCTTCCAGTTTGGCGGCGCGAAACGCGGCGATCCGGTCGCGCGCCATGTGCTCCGCCATGGCGACGTGGTGGTGTGGGGCGGCCCGTCGCGACTCTTTTATCACGGCATCCTTGCGCTCAAGGAAGGTATGCACGAGCGGCTGGGGCGCGTGCGCCTCAACCTCACTTTCCGCAAATCGCTCTGATCCGCCCTTGCCGGCTATTGCAAGGCCTGCCTGCGCGTCTCCACATCGATGAAGAAGGCAACGATGCCCGCGAGCGCCAGAAGGGCCGCGAACATCGCAACGGCGACATAGAAGCTCTGGCTGATGACGATGGCAACCGCTGACGGGGCGAGCAGCCCGCCGAGACGCGCCATCGCGCCGGCGGCGCCCATACCGCTGGCGCGCAGCGCGGTCGGATAAAGTTCCGGCGTAAAGGCATAGAGCGCGCCCCACGTGCCGAGCAGTGCGAAACTCATGATGAGGATGGAAGCGGCCACCACCAACGTACCGGTTGCGAGCGTGAACAGCACGCAGGCCGCCGCGCTCAGGAACAGAAACCCGATCAGCGTGCTGCGCCTGCCCCATGCCTCCACGCCCCACGCGGCCAGCGCATAGCCCGGCACCTGCGCCAGCGCCACCAGAACGAGGAAGCCATAGCCACGCACGAAGCCGAAGCCGTCGCCGGCGAGTTTCGCCGGAATCCATGTGAAGATGCCGTAATAGGAGACCGAAACGAGGAACCAGATCGCTATCATGGCCAGCGTGCGCCGGCGCAAGACCGGCGAGAACAGCCCGCCCTGTGCGACCGCGCGCGGCGCTTCCAGTTCGTCGCTGCTTGTGAGCGTCAACCCTCCGTTGCGGATGAGCACGCGGTTCAGGACCTGTTTCGCCTGCTCCATCTGGCCGGATTTCAGGAGGTGCATGGGCGATTCCGGCACCCAGAGGCGTAACCCGATGCCGATCAGCGCCGGCGCTCCGGTAACGACGAAGATATAGCGCCATGCGTCGGCGACGCCGGCAAGGCTCGCCGCCCATGCCGCCAGCGCGATTACCACCGTTCCGATGGCCCAGAAGCCTTCCAGCATCACCAGCCAGCGGCCGCGATTCTTCGCCGGCAGGAATTCGGCCATCATGGCGTAATCGACCGGCAATGTGCCGCCCACCGCCACGCCGGTGAGAAAGCGCAGGGCGAGCAGCAGTCCGAAATTCGGCGCGAAAACCGAGAGCAGGCCGAAAACGGCATCGCAGGCGACGGTGAGGAGCAGCACGCGGCGGCGGCCATATTTGTCCGCGAGCCTGCCGAAAAGGGCTGCGCCGATCATCATGCCGAGGAAGAACAGCGTGCCGGTTTGCAGGGCTTCCGGCACGGAAAGGCCGAAGGTTTTGGCAATGGGGGCCGCGGTGAACCCTACCGCCAGCACCTGCATGGCATCGGCCGCCCAGACGAGGCCGAAAACCCAGAGCAGATTGCGCTGGAATGCACCCGCCCCTGCCCGATCGAGCACCTGTTCAATCGTAAGCTTCATGCTGATATGTCCCGTGCTCCGGCCGCGGCCAGTTTTCGATGCCGCGCATTGATGACATGCCGGAAACGCCTGTCAATCGGCTTTTGATGAAAAGGCAGCGCGATCGATCGAAGCGAATGCGAAATGTTCCCGTTTTTTCTGTGCATGGCCGGTATGTGGCCGCGCCTTTGACGGAAGACTGCCTTAAAAGCGTAACAAGATGTGGTTCATAACGTTTTGGGTTTTGTCGGGCGCATCCGTTCCGTGTAAGAAGCAATGTCCGTCCTGCCCGGCGGCGTGACCCCAACCTTGTTCAGGACCAGTTTTTTGACGAAGCCGCCAGTTCGCCTCCTTGTCCTTTCCGGCCTTCTGCCACTGATGGCGGCCTGCGTGGCGGTCGGCCCCGACTATCGCAAGCCGGTCGTGGTGACGCCCGCAAGCTGGAACAGCAAGGCCAGCACGCGGGCACCGCGGCTCGCCGACTGGTGGAAAACCCTCAACGATCCGGTGCTCGACCGGCTGATCGCCGCCGGCGTCGCCGGCAGCCCGGACGTGGCGACGGCGAAGGCCAAGATCCGGCAGGCGCGCGCCGCCTACGTCTCGGCCGGCGGGGCGCTCTATCCGACGCTCGACTCCAACGGCAGCTTTCAGCGTTCCGACAGCGCCAGGACGCGGGCGACCAACCAGTTCAGCGGCGGCTTCCAGACGCAATGGGAACTCGATCTCTTCGGCGGCAACAAGCGCGGGGCCGAGGCCGCTTATTACAGCGTCGAATCGGCGAACGAGCAGCTTCGCGACGCGCTGGTCACGCTGATCGGCGACATCGCCACCAACTATGCGCAATTGCGCGGCGCGCAGGCCGACATCGCCATCGCCCACAGCAACGCCGCCTCGCAGCGCCGCACCGTGGCGCTGACGCGCACCCAGCTCGCGGCCGGAAACATATCGCAGGTGGACCTGCTGAGTGCCGAAACGCAGGCCGCGCAGACCGAGGCGCAGATACCGCCGCTGCGCATCGCCTACGCCAATTACCTGAACGCGCTTTCCGTTCTGACCGGCCAGTCCTCTCTGACCCTGGCCGCCCAGCTCGACAAGCCGCGCGCCGTGCCGGCCGTCCCGCGCAAGGTGTCCGCCGGCCTGCCGGCCGACCTGCTTCTTACCCGCCCGGACATTCGCGCGGCGGAACGTGATTATGCCAGTTCCACGGCGAAGATCGGACAGTCCGAGGCCGCGCTCTATCCGAGCGTCTCGCTCACCGGCAACGTCAACACGGGCGGCACGAAATTCGGCGATCTCGGCAAGCTCTCCACGATAAGCTGGGCCTTTGGGCCGAGCCTCACCGTGCCGCTCTTCCACGGCGGGCAGTTGCGCGCCAACGTGGACCTCGCGAAGGCCGAGCGCGACCAGTATTTCATCGCCTACCGCAAGGCGATCCTGACGGCGCTGAGCGAGGTGGAAAACGCCAGCGTGTCGCTGAACCAGAACCGGTTGCAGGTGGCGCAATTGCAGCGGATCGTCGTCAACAGCCGCAAGATCAACCAACTGACGCTCGATCAGTATCAGGCCGGAACCAAAAGCTTCCTCGACGTGCTCACCGCGCAGCGCGATCTGTTCACGCAGGAAACGAGCCTCGCGGACGCGCGCACCAATATGGTGGTCAATTACGTCGCCTTGCAGAAGGCGCTCGGCGGCGGCTGGAACGGCCGCATCGATGTCGACAGACCGGAGGTCGTGGACGGTTACACCGGACCGCATATCGTGACCCCCGACAAGCCTGCGGCAGGCGCGCCGGCGGCGCCGGCGGCAGGGGGAACCAGACCGCAATGAAACCCAAGCGCAGATTCGGCTGGCGATTCTGGCTCGTCCTTCTCGCCGTCGCGGCGGTGGCGGGCTGGCTCGCTCTTCGCCACTGGACCAAGGAAGCTCCCCTGCCCGCCACCACCATGGTGCGGCGCGGCGACATCGAAAGCTCGGTGCTGGCCACCGGTACGCTGCGACCGAGCCGGCTTGTCGCCATCGGCGCGCAGGCGACGGGCCGCATCCTCTCGCTCAAGGTCAGGCCGGGACAGGAGGTCAAGGCGGGCGATATCGTGGCGCTGATCGATTCCACCAACCAGCAGAACCAGTTGAATAAGGCGCAGGCGACGCTGCGCCAGAACGAGGCGACCCGTGACAAGGATATCGCCAATCTCGCGCTGGCGAAGCAGGATCTCGTCCGCAACCAGATGATGATCGGTCGCAACGCCGTCGCCAAGGCCGAGTACGACAAGGCCGTCGCCACGCAGGCGGCGGCGGAAGCCGACCTCGCCAACAGCGAGGCAGCCATCGCCGCGTCAAAGATCGACGTGCAGATCGCCCAGACCAATCTGGACTATACGCGCATCACCGCGCCTATCGACGGCACCATCCTCGCCACCGTGGTGCAGGAGGGCCAGACCGTCAACGCGCAGCAGACCGCGCCCACCATCGCCATCCTCGGCCAGTTGCAGCAGATGACGGTGGAGGCCGATATTTCGGAAGCGGACGTCACGCTGGTGCGTCCCGGAATGCCGCTCTATTTCACTATTTCCGGCCAGAGCGGCAAGCGCTACGAGTCGAAGCTGGAAAAGATCGACCCAGCGCCCGATTCCATCGTCAGCGACAAGAGCTTCACCTCGTCGAGCAGCCTTTCCTCCTCCTCCAGCAGTAGCTCCACCTCTTCCGCCATTTATTACAAAGGCATATTCAGCGTGCCGAACCCCGACGGGATATTGCGCACCTATATGACGACCGAGGTGCATATCCTGCTCGCCAAGGCGGACAATGTGCTGCTCGCGCCCGTCTCGGCGCTCAAGGATAGCGCGACGCCGGGCAAGGCCACGGTGCATGTGGTGACGAACGGCAGGCGCATCGAGGAACGCGCGGTCGAGACCGGCATCACGGACAAGATCAACACGGAAATCCGTTCCGGGCTGAAGGAGGGCGACAGGATCGTCACCGACAACATGGCCTACGAACGCTCGCTGAAAAGCGGCGGCACCGCGACGGCCACGGCCGATGGCGGACCACCGCCAGGCCCCTGACATGAGCCTTGTATGAGCGAAGCACCGCTGATCGCGCTGAAGGGTGTTTCCCGGCATTATCCCGCCGGCGACGACTTCACGACCGTTCTCCACCATATCGATCTCACCATAGAGCGGGGCGAGATGGTGGCGATCATCGGCGCGTCCGGTTCCGGCAAATCCACGCTGATGAACATTCTGGGCTGCCTCGACCGGCCCTCCGAAGGCGAATACCGCATTTCCGGCCGCTCCACCTCCGAACTGGAGGCGGACGAGCTGGCGCAGTTGCGGCGCGAGCATTTCGGCTTCATCTTCCAGCGCTACCACCTGCTGAACGAACTCGACGCCGTCGGCAATGTCGAGATTCCCGCCATCTATGCGGGGCTGAGCCGAACCGACCGGCGGGCGCGGGCGATGGACATCCTGCGCCGGCTCGGCATGGGCGAGCGCATGAACCACCGTCCCAACCAGCTTTCCGGCGGCCAGCAGCAGCGCGTCTCCATCGCGCGCGCGCTCATCAACAATGCCGACGTCATCCTCGCCGACGAGCCGACAGGCGCGCTGGACAGCCACAGCGGCGACGAGGTGCTCGGCATTCTCCAGGAACTCAACCGCGACGGCCGCACGGTGGTCATCGTCACCCATGACCGCAACGTGGCCGAGCGCGCCCGGCGCATCATCGAAATCAGCGACGGACGCATCGTCTCCGACACGCGCAGGGAACCGGAGCCGGACCGGACCGGCATCACCGCTCCCGCCCACCCGGAAAAGCCGCAATCGCGCTTCTCCGGCCTGCGCGGACGTTTCAGCGAAGCCTTCGCCATGGCGCTGCGCTCGATGAACGCGCATCGCATGCGCACGTTCCTCACCATGCTGGGCATCATCATCGGCACGGCCTCGGTGGTCTGCGTGGTGGCGCTCGGACAGGGATCGCAGAAGCAGATCCTCGAACGCATCAGCGATCTGGGCACCAACACGCTCTATATCGGGCCGGGGCATGGCTTCGGCGACGTGCGGGCGGCGCAGATCACCACGCTGACACTTGCGGATGCGACGCAACTCGGCCGCCTGCCCTATGTGGTGGCGGCGACGCCGTCCAACTCCACCACCGCCACCGTGCGCGTCGACGACAAGGAGGTGAGCGTGTCGCTGAAGGGCGTGGGCGAGCAGTATTTCGCAACGCGCAACAGCAAGCTCGTCGAGGGCCGCTTCTTCGATCACAAGAGCGTGGAGGACATCGCACAGGACGCGGTGATCGATTCCAATACGGCGAAGACGCTTTTTCCGCATGAATACGGCTCGGTGATCGGCAAGATCGTCATCCTCAAGACCATGCCCGTGCGCATCGTCGGCGTGGTCAAGCCGGAAGATCAGGGCATGGGCGGTTCGCCCAATCTCGAAGTCTACCTCCCCTATACCACGGTGCAGACGCGCATGACCGGCTCGCGTTCGCTCCAGACCATCATCGTGCGCGTGGCCGACACCATGGACCCCGAGGCGGCGGAGCGGATGGTGCGCGAGTTCCTCGTCAAGCGCCACGGCACTCAGGACTTCTTCATCTTCAACACCGACAGCCTGCAAAAGACCATTCAGGCCACCACCGCCATGCTGGCCCTGCTGATCGCCTGCATCGCCGGCATCTCGCTTTTCGTAGGCGGCATCGGGGTGATGAACATCATGCTGGTCTCGGTGTCGGAACGAATCAACGAGATCGGCGTGCGCATGGCCATCGGCGCGCGCCAGAGCGATATTCTCCAGCAGTTCCTGATCGAATCGGTGCTGGTCTGTCTCATCGGCGGCATCACGGGCGTTGCGATCGCGGTCGGCTTCGGCGTGCTGTTCGCGCAGTTCAGCACCATGTTCCAGCTCATCTATTCTCCGGCCTCCATGGTCGTCGCGCTGGTCTGTTCGAGCCTGATCGGCATCGGTTTCGGCTTCATTCCGGCCCGCAACGCCTCGCTGCTCGATCCCGTCGTGGCGCTGGCGCGGGACTGATCCCCTACCCCGACATACAGAAAATTCGGTTTGCCCGCATGTTTATGAAGGGGCTTGTTAACCTTCATTTTCTATTACTGAAGCTCATTCAGGCGACAGAATCCATGGTTCAGGTGTCATGCGTAATTTGAGAGAAAATTTCCCCAATTCGACTGGAAATCACACGGGAAACGCCTCGGACCCGAAGCTGCGGCAAGACCCGGCGGGCGGACCGAATGACGCCAGCGACGGCGCCTGGAAGATGCATTTCTCGCTGGGCGCTAATGTCCGTTTCACGCGCACGCCGGAAGTGGAACTACTGCGCCGGCGCGGCGAGGAACTGCCAGATATCAACGGGCGCGCACCCGAGCGCCCTGCTCTGGACAAGACGGAAAAGGCGGCGGAAACGCAGCCCCAAGCGCAACCCATGACCGTCGCGGCGTTGCAGGATACCGTTTCGCGTACCATGGCGCGCCCATCCGTCGCGTCCCTCCCAGTCACTCCCGCCCCTGTCGCCCCGCCCGCGCCTCCGGTCGTGTCGGCTGCGCCTGTAGCCGTGCAGGCCGAACCTGCCGCGCCCGCCGCCGAAGCCTCCGATGCAGCGGACGCACCCATATCCGGTTTCGCGTGGCTTTCCGATTCCGCCTTCTGGGAAGGATGCGCGCCCGAGAGCATGGCCGAAATGGGACTTGCTCCCGTTGCGCTTGCTCCGGCCGAACCGAAGAAGCCGGCACCGACGGTCGAATCCATTCTCGCCCGCTTCCGTATCCGGGAATGGCCGCGATCACAGGAGGAAGCGCCCGCCCCCGTGGCCGCTCCAGAGCCTGCTCCCATGCCGATCCCCGCGCCTGCTCCGGCAGTGGAAGTCAGGGCCGAAATTCCGGCTGCTCCGGTTACCCCGGTCGCACCTGTTGTCGCGCCGGTGGCAGCTCCTGCTCCCGTCATCGAGAATGCCGCCGAGGACGAGATCGCGGAAACTGCCGAGGCTGAAGCGCCCGCCGCAATCGAAACGGCGATGCAAGCGCCCCCCTCCCCCGGCAAGGCAGCGCCCGCCATCGCGCTTTATCAGCCCAAGCCCCTTCCCCGCGCGGAAGCGCCGGTCGTCCATGGCGCTTACGAATTTCCGCCGCGCGACCTGTTGCAGCAGCCGCCCGTGCAGGAAGGCAATATCATCACGCAGGAAATGCTGGAGCGCAGCGCCGGGCTTCTGGAAAGCGTGCTGGAGGACTTCGGCGTGCGCGGCGAGATCATCCATGTCCGCCCCGGTCCGGTCGTCACCCTCTACGAGTTCGAGCCGGCCCCCGGCGTCAAGTCCTCGCGTGTCATCGGCCTTGCCGACGATATCGCCCGTTCCATGTCGGCGCTTTCGGCCCGCGTGGCGGTGGTTCCGGGCCGCAACGTCATCGGCATCGAACTGCCGAACGCCAACCGCGAGACCGTTTACCTGCGCGAAATGATCGACTCGCGCGCCTTCGAATCGTCTAGCTACCGCCTGCCGCTCTGCCTCGGCAAGGGCATAGGCGGCGAGCCGATCATCGCGGAACTGGCCAAGATGCCCCACCTTCTGGTGGCCGGTACCACCGGCTCCGGCAAGTCGGTCGCCATCAATACCATGATCCTGTCGTTGCTCTACCGCTTCAAGCCTGAGGAATGCCGCCTCATCATGGTGGACCCGAAGATGCTGGAACTGTCGATCTATGACGGCATCCCGCACCTGCTCACCCCGGTCGTGACCGACCCCAAGAAGGCCGTCGTGGCGCTGAAATGGGCCGTGCGCGAAATGGAGGACCGCTATCGCAAGATGGCCCGCCTCGGCGTGCGCAACATCGAGGGCTTCAACCAGCGCGCGGCTTCCGCCAAAGGCAAAGGCGAGACCGTCATGTGCACGGTGCAGTCCGGCTTCGACAAGGAAACCGGCGAGCCGACCTATGTGCAGGAAGAACTCGACCTGACGCCGATGCCCTATATCGTCGTCATCATCGACGAGATGGCCGACCTGATGATGGTCGCCGGCAAGGACATCGAAGGCGCGGTGCAGCGCCTCGCCCAGATGGCCCGTGCCGCCGGCATTCACCTGATCATGGCGACACAGCGCCCGTCGGTCGATGTCATTACCGGCACGATCAAGGCCAATTTCCCGACCCGCATCTCGTTTCAAGTCACGTCGAAGATCGACAGCCGCACCATTCTCGGTGAAATGGGGGCGGAACAGCTTCTCGGTCAGGGCGACATGCTGCACATGGCCGGCGGCGGGCGCATCGTGCGCGTTCACGGTCCCTTCGTCTCCGACGAGGAAGTGGAAAAGGTTGTCGATCATCTGAAAGAACAGGGCCGCCCGGATTATCTGGCGACCGTGACGGAAGACGAGGACGAAGAGGAAGACGCGCCCGAAGCCGCCGTGTTCGACGCGACGGCCATGGGAGACGGCGACGAAGCCGACGTCTACGAGCAGGCGGTGAAGGTGGTGATGCGCGACAAGAAGTGCTCCACCTCCTATATCCAGCGCCGGCTCGGCATCGGCTACAACCGCGCCGCCTCGCTTGTGGAGCGCATGGAAAAGGAAGGTCTCGTCGGCCCGGCGAATCATGTCGGCAAGCGTGAGATTCTGAACGGGAATCACGACTGATCCCGATAGCCTGAAATGCTGGAGGCCGGGCTGCATCATGCCGCCCGGCCTTTCGTTTTTCAGCGTTATCAGGGGCTTGCACACTGTTGCACGAATGCGCTTGTCAATACATAAAATTTGGTTAATACTTCATCCATTCGATAATCCGTGCATTCCTGATGAGCCGGCCGGGGTAGCCCGGAGGCTGCCCTGTGCCAGTGTTGTCACCGCGTTTTCCGATCGGCGAAGTCGCTTCGCTGTTTCGCCGGAAATGCGCAAACAGGGAGATAGTTTGATGCGAAGTATCATCATCGGACCGAGCGAAAAGGATCGCACCGTTACCCTGCAGATATTGCAGCGCATTCATACGCAGGAGGCCAAGCCGTCCGAGGACAAGACACAGGTCTGCAACATATTGCGCCTGTCCAAGGGAGGTTATTCGCACCGCCGCCGCCGGGCACACAAGATCGGCTGACGCAACGCCGGGTCTCATCCAAATTCAGTAAAGCGCGCTTCAGGCGCGCTTTTTTTATGCGGTTTCAGCACATTTCCCGAAAACCTCATCCCTCCCCTACGACCCATGGCGCATGCAGGAGGAGGCAAGGACCGATCACGTTCTTGTTCCGCCGCCGGACTTTCTAAACGCGAGGCACTGGAGTAAGTATCGCCCATCTTCGGGACAATCAGGAATATCGGATCACAAAATCCATGACGGCAGACGGACAAGAACGGGTAGCGGAGAAAAAATCCGGCCTTTTTCTCGGCTTCATGGCGGTGCTGGGCCTGATCTTCTTCGTTCTGTTTGTCGGGCTCGGCATCTGGCAGATCGAACGCTTGCAGTGGAAACTCGCTCTCATCGCCCGCGTGGATGCGCGCGTCCATGCCGCGCCCGTGCCGGCTCCGGGCAGGAACGAATGGCCGCAAGTCAATGCGAAGGACGACGAATACCGGCATGTCACGCTGACCGGCACCTATCTGAACGACAAGGAAATACTGGTCCATGCGCTGACCGAGCGCGGCATGGGTTATTGGGTCCTGACGCCGATGCGCTCGGCGGATGGCGCGCTGACCTTCGTCAATCGCGGTTTCGTGCCGGTTCAGCAGGGTAGTAAACCGGCGCTCGGTCCCCAGTTGCAGATCGCGGGCCAGACCACCGTGACGGGACTGCTGCGCATGCCCGAACCGGGCGGCTTTTTCCTGCGCCCCAACGATCCTGCGCGCAACGACTGGAACTCGCGCGATGTGGCGGCTTTCGCGGCGAAGGAAAATCTCGGCCCCGTCGCGCCCTATTTCATCGACGCGGATGCGGGACGCAATCCGGATGCCTATCCGATCGGCGGGCTGACGGTGGTGAAATTCCGCAACGCACACCTTTCCTATGCGATCACATGGTTCACGCTCGCCGCGATGGTGGCCGGCGCCGCCATCTTTGTCTGGCGGCACGAGCGCAAGGGCAAATCCTGATCCGTCAGCCTTACCGGATCACCCTGCCCTCGGCGTCGAAACGATGCGCCTTGCCCTCGTCCGGCGTGACGAAAATCACATCGTCCTCGTCATAATGCTGCTCGCCGAACAGCCGCACGGTTATCAGCCCTGCTGCTTCCGTTTCTATGTAGAGGATGGTGTCCGCACCCAGATGCTCCGCATGGATGACCTTGCCCTTCCAGCGCCCGTTCTCGCGGCTTACCGAAAGATGTTCGGGCCGAATGCCGAAGGTTTTCGCGCCGCTTTCGCCGATGCGCGCCGCGTCGATGAAATTCATCTGCGGCGATCCGATGAAGCCGGCCACGAACAGATTGTCCGGGCGGTTGTAAAGCTCCATCGGCGTACCGATCTGCTCGATGCGGCCCGCGCTCAGCACCACGATCCGGTCGGCGAGCGTCATCGCCTCCACCTGATCGTGGGTGACGTAGATCATCGTCGCTTTCAGTTCGCGGTGCAGTCTGGCGATTTCGAGCCGCGTCTGCACGCGCAGCGCGGCGTCGAGGTTCGACAGCGGCTCATCGAACAGGAACAGTTCAGGATCGCGCACCAGTGCGCGGCCGATGGCGACGCGCTGCCGCTGGCCGCCGGACATTTCCGCCGGACGGCGCGCGAGATAGGGATCGAGCGACAGCATGGAGGACGCACGCGCCACGCGCGTTTCGATCTCGGCCTTCGGCGTGCCGGCCTGCTTGAGGCCGAGGCCCATATTGTCCTTCACCGACAGATGCGGATAGAGCGCATAGGACTGGAACACCATGGCGATGCCGCGCTTCGACGGCGGCGTGACGGTCACGTCCTTGCCGTTGATCAGCACAGCGCCGGCGGATACGTCCTCAAGCCCGGCGATGGAGCGCAGCAGCGTGGATTTTCCGCAGCCGGACGGCCCGACAAAGATGATGAATTCGCCGTCGCGCACTTCCAGATTGATGTCTTGCAGAACCTCCTGCGCGCCGTAACGCTTGTGGACGGATTTGAGCTGAAGCGATCCCACGGGCAGTTTCCTTACAGTTTGACGGGCTTGCCGGTGCGCACGCTTTCGTCGGCGGCAAGGCAGATGCGCAGCGATTGCAGCGCGTCGTTCATATGGCGGTCGAGGTCGATATCCTCGCGGATGGCCTTCAGCATGAAGGCCTGCTCGCGCTCGCACAGTTCCTGATGGCCCGGCTCGTCGGCCATGGAAAGATCGGTGTCGGGCTTGAGGAACTTTCCGTCCGTCCCGCGCTCGGCGCGGTGGATGCGGATGGTCGAGGTCTTGGTGTGCGCGTCCACGTCGTCGGACTTGGTCGTCGCCTCGTTCATGACGATGGAGACGCAGCCTTTCGGCGAGATCACGTCCTTCACGAAGAAGGCGGTTTCCGACATCATCGGCCCCCAGCCCGCCTCGTACCAGCCGACCGTGCCGTCATCGAACAACACCTGCAAATGGCCATAATTATACATGTCCGGCGCGATCTCGTCGGAAAGGCGCAGGCCCATGCCGCGCACCTCCACCGGCTTCGCGTCGGTGATCTGGCACATGACATCCACATAATGCACACCGCAATCGACGATCGGGGGTGTGGTGTTCATCAGGTTCTTGTGCGTCTCCCACGTCGCGCCGCTGGACTGCTGGTTGAGGTTCATGCGGAAGACGTAAGGGCCGCCGAGATTGCGCGCTTCCTCGATCAGCCGCATCCATGACGGGTGATGGCGCAATATGTAGCCCACCACCAGCTTACGCCCGTTGGCGCGCGCGCAGTCGAGCACGCGGCGCGCATCCGCCACCGTGGTCGCCAGCGGCTTTTCCACGAAGACATGCGCGCCCTGCTCCATGGCCGCAACGGCGTATTCGGCATGGCTTTCCGAATAGGTGGCGATGCAGGCGAGATCGGGTTTCAGTTCGGCAAGGGCCTCGTGAAAGGACGGGTGGATTTCGTAACCTATGAGTTCGTCCGGCACGGCGACTTTCGTACGGTTGACGAGGCCCACGATCTCGAAACCCGGATTGCGGTGATAGGCCAGGGCATGGCTGCGCCCCATATTGCCGAGACCGGCGGAAAGAACACGGATGGGCATTTCAGAAGTCATTTGACGGCTCCGGCCGTAATCCCGCGGATCAGTTGCCGCGAGAAGAGAACATAGAGGATGAGGATCGGGAACATGGCCAGCGACAGCGCGGCCAGCACCGCGTTCCAGTTGGTGACGAACTGGCCGATGAAAAGCTGTGCGCCCAGCGTCACCGTCTTGGTAGACTCGCCGGGCGCGAGGATCAGCGGGAACCAGAGATCGTTCCAGATCGGGATCATGGTGAAGACGGCAACCGTCGCCATGGCCGGGCGGATCAGCGGTAGCACCAGCTTGAAGAAGATGGCATATTCCGACATGCCGTCGATGCGGCCCGCATTCTTGAGGTCGTCGGAGACGGTGCGCATGAATTCCGACAGGATGAAGATCGCAAGCGGCAACCCTTGCGCCGTATAGACGAGGATCAGCGCCGTCAGCGTGTTGACCAGCCCGACGGCCACCATGCCCTGCAACAGCGCTACCGTGCCGAGGCGGATCGGGATCATGATGCCGATGGCGAGATAAAGCCCCATCAGCATGTTGCCCCGAAACCGGTATTCGGCAAGCGCGAAAGCCGCCATCGCGCCGAACAGGATCACCAGAAAGATGCTGACCACCGTGACGATGGCGCTGTTCTCGAAATAGGTCAGGAACGAGCCTTGTTTCAGCACGGTCTCATAGCCGATCAGGCTGAACGTTTCCGGCGTCGGTATCCGCAAGGGCTGGCGGAAGATCGCGTTGCGGTCCTTGAAGGAGTTGATCAGCGTCAGCGCCACCGGGAAAACGGCGACCAGCATGTAGAAGATCAGCGCGGCGTGGACGGCGGCGGAGCGAAGGGGCGATGTGCGGGCTTTCGACATGGTTTCATCCCTCAGAACTGGTAGCGCCGCATGCGCCGCTGGATGCCGAACAGATAGAGCGAAACGCCGGCGAGGATGATGAGGAACATCACGGCGGCGATTGTCGCGCCCATCGACGGATCGCCGAGTTGGAGTTGGAAGCCGAAGAAGGTGCGGTAAAGGAAGGTGCCGAGAATGTCGGTCGCCTTGTCCGGTCCGGCGAGCGCGCCTTGCATCGAATAGATCAGGTCGAAGGCGTTGAAATTGGCCACGAATGTCATCACCGAGATCAGGCCGATGGACGGCAGGATCAGGGGCAGCTTGATCTTGAAGAACTGACTCCAGCCGGTGATGCCGTCGCATTCGGCCGCCTCGATGATTTCATCGGGAATGTTGAGCAGCGCGGCATAGATCAGCATCATCGGAATGCCGATGAACTGCCAGACCGAAACCAGCGACACGGTGACGAGCGCCGTGTCGGCCTTGCCGAGCCACGGCCCGAACGCCCATTTCAGGCCGACCATATCCATCATCCATGGCGCGACGCCCCAGATCGGCGACAGGATCAGCTTCCAGATGAAGCCGACGATGACGAAGGACAGAAGCGTCGGCAGGAAGATCGCCGTGCGGTAGAAGGCCGAAAAGCGCAGGCGCGGCAGTGACAGCATGGCGGCGAGCAGGATGCCGACCGGATTCTGAACCAGCATATGAATACAGAAGAATATGAAGTTGTTTCTCAAGGCATTCCAGAAATCCGCGGACCAGTTGGGATCGCCGAACAGCGCGCGGAAATTGGCGAGGCCCACGAAGACGCGCTGGCCGTGCACCACGTTATAGAACGCCTCCCGCAGGGTCTCGATCAGCGGCAATACCATCACCGCCGTATAGACCGCCACGCAGGGCAGCAGGAATACGAGAATATGCCAGCGCACCGGGCGCTTGCGGGCGACGGGCATGTCCGCGGATTGACTCATGGATGGCGTTCGCTCTCGTCTGGATGCAGCAGAAATCCCTCGCCTAGAGCGGTTCCTGTTTTCACGGAATCGCGGAACCGCTCTATCTTTTATTTTTACGCATTATCCTACGCAAAACCGCTTCGCACTTTTGCTGGAAATGCTCGATTGTATCCGCAAAAGGCGCGACCACAATCGATCGTCGTTCGATGGCGAGGAAAGTTGGCGCGGGCATTGGCCGCCCGCGCCACTTGGTATTACTTACCGGCCCTTATTTACCGGGCTTGTACCAGCTATCGAGGCCGGCCTGCAATTTCTTGGCGGCGGCTTCCGGCGTATCGGTTCCGTTGATCACATTGGCCGATTCGACCCATGTCTCGTTTTCGAGGTTCGGCGTGCCGCGCGACAGGATCTGGTAGGTCGAGCGGATGGTCGACTTGCACTTCTGCCGCCAGGAGACGAATTCCTGCGCCAGCGGATCGGTCATCTTCACGGGCGTCGAATTGAGGCTGAAGAAGCCCGGCAGCGCGTTGGCGTAAATCTCGGCGAATTCCGGCGAGGCCACCCATTCGAGGAACACCTTGGCCTGTGCGGCATGCTTGCTTGCCGCGTTGAGGCCGAGGCCGATATCGTTATGGTCGGAGATATAGCAGGTGTCGCCCGCCTTCTGCACCGGCGGCGGGAAAGCGCCCATCTTGAACTGCGCCTGCGTGTTGAACAGGCCGATCTCCCACGATCCGGCCGGATAGATCGCCGCACGGCCGAGCGTGAACAGGTTCTGGCTGTCGGGATAGGTCTGCGCCTCGAAGCCGTCGCCGAGATAAGGCTTCCACTTGGCCAGCACCTTGAACGGCTCCACCCATTGCGGATCGGTCAGCTTTTCCTTGCCGGCGATCAGCGCCTTGCGGCCTTCCTCGCCCTTCCAGTAGGTCGGGCCGATATTCTGGTAGCCCATGGTCGCGGCTTCCCACATGTCCTTGGTGCCCATGGCCATCGGAATATAGGTGCCGTCCGCCTTGATCTTGTCGAGCATGGCGAAGAACTCGTCCACCGTCTCCGGCGGCTTGATGCCGAGCTTGTCGAAGGCGTCCTTGTTGTAGATGAAACCGTGGATGACCGAGGCCATCGGCACGCAGAAGGTCTTCTTGCCGTCGTCGGTGGACCATGCCGCCTTGGCGGTGTCGGAGAAATTCTTCATGCCCGCCAGATCGGTGAGATCGGCAAGCTTGCCCTTGTTGAAAAGTTCCAGCGAGGTGTCGAACGGACGGCACGAAATCAGATCGCCCGCCGAACCGGCATCGAGCTTGGCATTGAGCGCGGCGTTGTATTCGGTCGGCGCGCTCGGAGCGAAGTTGATCTTGATGTCGGGATGTTTGGCCTCGAAGGCCGGAATGATCTTCTCCTGCCATATTTGCAGGTCGTCGTTGCGCCAGCTTTCCACCGTCAGCGTGACGTTCTCGGCCAGAGCGACCGAGCCCGACGCCAGCAGCGTGGAGCCGAGCAGCACGCATTTAAACACCCCGGATTTCAATATATTGCGACCCATTTGACGATCTCCCGTTTTTTGAAGTCCTGTTTTCTGGAACGCGGCATCCCGGCCTTACGCTCCCCCGGATAAGGATTTAATGCCAAAAAAGTACCAATTGTCCAGAGACGTTTACGATTTTCCGGCGCAAAAATCGAGGTCGTTAAAAAATATGTATATTTACCAATAAACTGCCCGATTTTTCTCAGGTAGAACAAAACTGCTTGGTTAATGGTATTTTTTTGGTATCTTCCTCAACGGAGGTATCTCATGACGGAATTGTTCATTGGCGTGGATGGCGGCGGCACCGGATGCCGCGCCGTGGTGGCGGATGCAGCGGGCGCGATTCTCGGTCGCGGCACCGCGGGCCCGGCCAATATCGTCACCGACGCGGAAGGCGCGCGCAGGAGCGTGCTTGCGGCTGTCGAGGCCGCGTTCGCGGAGGCCGGGCTGGACAAGGACCGTTATGCGGAAAGCCATGCCGTGCTGGGGCTTGCGGGCGGCAATGTCGAGGGCGCGGGCGCAGCCATCGAAAGGCAACTGCCCTTCGCGCATGCCGATGTCGAGTTCGACGGGCTGATCGCGCTTCAGGGCGCGCTCGGCGACGATGACGGCGCGGTCGCCATTCTCGGCACCGGCTCGGCATATATCGTGCGGAGCGACGGCAAGGTTCATTCGGTCGGCGGCTGGGGTTTTCCCTTGAGCGATCTCGGCAGCGGCGCGCGCCTCGGCCAGAGCCTGTTGCAGGAATGCCTGCTGGTGCATGACGGCATCCATGCCCCCGGACGGCTTACCACCGACACCCTGCGGGAATTCGGCGGCAGGCCCGACGCTTTGGTCGAATTTGCATGGACGGCGAAGCCTGCCGATTTCGGGCGCTATGCGCCGCGCGTCTTCCGGTATGCGCGCGAGGGCGACGCTGCGGCGCGCGCGCTGCTGGAACATTCCGCCGCGCATATAAGCGAAACGCTGGACGTGCTGATCATGCAAGGGGCCGGACGCATCAGCCTTCTGGGCGGGCTGGCCGCGCCCTATGTCGAATGGCTGCCGGAACATCAGCGCAGGCTTCTCGTCGCGCCGGCGGCCGATGCGCTCACCGGCGCGCTGCAACTGGCCCGCAAGCGTTATGGCGGCGCAAGCCCGGAGGTGCGCATATGAGCGGCAATTTCAGCGCCTTCCTGCCCCGCAACCTGCAAGGCTCCGCGCCTTCGTCCGGCGCCGGGCCGCTTTACGTGCAGTTGCGCCAGTCGCTGGAAGCGGCGATCCGCGCCGGGCATCTGGCGGATGGCGAGGCCCTGCCGCCGGAGCGCGACATCGCCGGCTATGCCAATATCAGCCGCGTCACGGTGCGCAAGGCGGTCGACGATCTGGTCAAGTCCGGCCTTCTGGTGCGCCGCCACGGTTCGGGCACCTTCGTCGTGCATCCGGGTGAGCGCGTGCAGCAATCGCTTTCCATGCTGACCTCGTTCACCGAGGACATGGCGCGGCGCGGCATAGACACCCGGTCGCAATGGCTGGAGCGCGGGCTTTACTATCCTTCACCGGAAGAAATGATGAAGCTCGGCGTATCGTCGGAGACGCGGGTGGCGAGGCTCGGACGCCTGCGCATGGCGGGCGACACGCCGCTCGCCATCGAGCGCGCCAGCCTTTCGAGCGCGATCCTGCCCGACCCCGACGCAGTGAAGGGCTCGCTCTATGCCGAACTGGGGCGGACGGGCTTCCGCCCCGTGCGCGCGGTGCAGCGCATATCGGCCTGCAATCTCAAGGAGCAGGACGCCCGGCTGCTCGGCGTCAAGGCCGGCGATGCCGGGCTTTCCATCGAGCGCATTTCCTATCTGGCCTCGGGCCGCGTGGTGGAGTTCACCCGCTCGCTCTATCGCGGCGACGCCTATGATTTCGTGGCCGAACTGACCATTCCGCAGCCGTGAGGTGAAGAAAGCGGCCCGTTTCCGGGCCGCCTCTGTCTTGCGTCAATGGTGCTTCGTGCCCTGACGGGCCAGATCGGCCGTCGGGTCGGTGGCGATGAGTTTGCGCAGCCGGTCATCCGTGAGTTCGTACCACATGGCGTTGAGCACGGCGAAGGCGGCTGCGAGCGGCAGGCCCAGAAGCCAGGAAAAATACCACATCCGTGTTTCCTTTCTTGCGTTGCTGTTGTTGCGAGCGGGTCAATAGGCGTGGTTGCTTTCGTCCTCGATCATGCCCTTCTCCACCTTGCCCCACAGGACGTGATAGACCCATGTGGTGTAGGCGATGATGATCGGCAGGAAGATGAGCGTCACGACCAGCATGATGAACAGCGTCATATGGCTGGACGAGGAATCCCACACCGTGAGGCTCGCCTTCGGATCGATCGACGACGGCAGGATGAAGGGGAACATCGACACGCCGACCGACGAGATGATGCCGAAGATCGACAGCTTGCCGAAGAGAAGCGGCGCGATTTCACCCTTGCCGCGCAGCGACACAGCCACGGCCAGCGCGCCGAGGATGCCAAGCGCCGGCGCGATCAAAAGCACCGGATAGTGCGCATAGTTGGCGAACCATGCACCATGGTCAAGTTCCACCGTCTTGCGCAGCGGATCGGACGGGCCGTCCGTGACGATGGCGCTGGTGATCCTGTAGCCCGATATCCAGAGCCACGACACCACGCCGGCGACCACATAGAGCACGAGCGTGGCAAGTGCCGCCACGCTGCCGAACGAACGGGCGCGCGCCTGCACCGCGCCGTCCGTCTTCAGCGTCAGCCATGCGGCGCCGTGCATGGTGAGCATGGCGACGGAGAGAAGACCGCAGAGCAGCGCGAACGGGTTGAGCAGGCCGAAGAACGAACCGTCATAGAAAATATGCATGTCGTCGCTGAAGCGGAACGGCACGCCTTGCAGCACGTTGCCCACGGCCACGCCGAAGATCAGCGCCGGCACGAAGCCGCCGATGAACAGCATCCAGTCCCATCGGGCGCGCCAGCCCTGACCCTCGCGCTTGGAGCGGTATTTGAACGCCACCGGACGCAGGATCAGCGCGAACAGGATGACGAACATGGCGAGGTAAAAGCCGGAGAAGGACACGGCATAGAGCGGAGGCCAGGCGGCGAAAATCGCCCCGCCACCGAGGATCAGCCATACCTGATTGCCTTCCCAGACCGGGCCGACGGTGTTGATGACCACGCGGCGCTCCACATCGCCCTTGCCGACGAAGGGCAGGAGGATGCCGACGCCGAGGTCGAAGCCGTCCATGGCGGCGAAGGCGATCAGCAGCACGCCGAGCAGCACCCACCAGATGACGCGAAGGGTTTGATAGTCCAACAAATCGCTGAGTATCATGATTCTTACTCCGCAGGCGCAAGGCTGGCCGGGGCGAGCACTGCTTCGGGTTGACCGTCCGGTTCAGGCCCGGCCTTGATGGCGCGCAGCAGCAGGCCCATCTCGATGATGAACAGGACCGTATAGATGGCCACGAAGCCGAGGATCGTCAGGAGAACCGTCGAGGCACCGAGATTGGAAACGGCTACCGCCGTCGGCAGAACGCCTTCGATGATCCATGGCTGGCGGCCGAATTCGGCCACGAACCAGCCCGCCTCGATGGCGATCCACGGCAGCGGAATGGCCCATACCGCAAGTCTCAGCAGGAACGGATACCGGTCGAGACTGTGCCGGGTCGACAGGGTGAAGAAGGTCACGGTGAGCAGGATCAGCAGGATGCTGATGCCGACCATGATGCGGAACGCCCAGAACAGCGGCAGCACCTGCGGCACCGTGTCGGAGGCGGCCTGCGCGATCTGTGCGTCGGTGGCCTTGCGCGGATCGTCCACATAGCGCTTCAGCAGCAGCGCATAGCCCAGCCATTGGCTGTTGTCGGCGAAGACATCCTTCACGTCCTGCGGCACCGCGCCCGTATTGCCGGCAGCGCGAATCTTCTGCAAGGCGTCATAGGCGACGATGCCGTTGCGAATATGGTTCTCGGCGCTCTGCACCAGATCGTTGATGCCGGGAATGGTGGTGTCGAGCGATCGCGTACCGATAAGGCCCATCACCCACGGAATGCGGACCGCGAAATGCGTCTCACGCGTTGCCTGATCGGGAAAGCCGAACGCGGTGAAGGAGGCCGGCGCCGGTTCCGTATCCCACATGGATTCGATGGCGGCGAGCTTCATCTTCTGGTGTTCGTTGGCCAGATAGCCGCTCTCGTCGCCAAGCACGACCACCGAAAGCGAAGCCGCGAGGCCGAAGGAGGCCGCGACCGTCATCGAGCGCTTGGCCAGTTCCGTGGAGCGGCCCTTGAGCAGCAGCCACGCCGAAACGCCGAGCACGAAGATCGAGGCTGCCGTATAGCCAGCCGAGACGGTGTGCACGAACTTGGCCTGCGCCACCGGATTGGTCAGCACGGCGAAGAAATCGGTGATCTCCATGCGCATGGTCTGGGGGTCGAAGGCCGACCCGACCGGATTCTGCATCCAGCCGTTGGCGATCAGGATCCAGAGCGCGGAGAAGTTCGAGCCGGCGGCGACGCAATAGGTGGCGACGAGATGCCCCACCTTGGACAGGCGGTCCCAGCCGAAGAAGAACAGGCCGACGAAGGTCGCCTCCAGGAAGAAGGCCATCAGGCCCTCGATCGCCAGCGGCGCGCCGAAAATATCGCCGACATAATGGCTGTAATAGCTCCAGTTCATGCCGAACTGGAATTCCATCACGATGCCCGTCGCCACGCCGATCGCGAAATTGATGCCGAACAACGTGCCCCAGAATTTCGTCATCTGCCGCCAGATGAGCCGTCCCGTCATCACATAGACGGTTTCCATGATGGCGAGCAGCACGGAAAGACCCAATGTCAGGGGCACGAAGAGGAAATGATAAAGCGCCGTGATTGCGAACTGCAATCGCGACAGGGTGACTATATCGAATTCCATCTCAACAAGCCGGTAAACCGGCCCTCCTTGGTTACGAGCTGCGTCCTGCCGCAGCCCCCCTACTTCAAAAAAGGATGAACGGGTGGTTGCCCGTTCCGTCCCCTCTCATCGACCGACTCATCGCATGGTTGCGAGGATTTCGGTGAAGCGTGGATCATGCTTCACCACATCCAGAACCGGCGCGCCTTGATTCAAAACAATGAGGCGACCGCAAATACGCGCTTCGCGCGCAATATGGGTTGCGACAAGCAGCGTGCGCCCGGCGGCCTCCGCTTCGAGCCGCGCCAGAACGTCTCCGGCGGTGGCACCGTCCAGCCCTTCCGTCGGCTCGTCGAGCAGCCAGAGCGGCGCGGGCGAAAGGAAAAGCCGCGCCAGCGCCAGCCGCCGCGCCTGCCCGCCCGAAAGACCGAGCCCGCCCTCGCCCAGAACCGTGTCGAGACCAACCTTGTTAAGACCGGCGGGCAGGCCGGCGACGAAATCGCCGAGGCCGGCCGAATCGAGCGCCTTCGTCAGCGCCGCATCGTCGGCATCGGGTTTCGCCAGCGCCAGATTGCCGCGCAGACTGTCCTGAAAAAGCTCCGTGCGCTGGGTGAGGAGCGCGGCCGTTTCCACCGACGCTTCGCCGCTCTCCGGCGCGATCTCGCCCGCGAGCAGCGAAAACAGCGTCGATTTGCCCGCGCCGCTTGTGCCTACGATCGCGACGCGCTCGCCCTGCGCTATATCGAGATCGACACCGTGCAGCGCCTGGGCCTGCGCTCCTTCATGGCGCACGCTGACGGCGCGAAGCTGCACCGCCTTGCCGCGCGGCGGCAGCGGCAAAGCCGACGTTTCGTCCGTCTGGAGAAGCTGCGGCGCGACGCGTCGGGCGGCGATTATCGTGCGCCCCAGTTCCATCGCCCCGCGCCGAAGCGCCGCGAAAGGCTCCATCGAGGCCAGAATGAACAGAAGCGCGAAAGCGGCGACCGGCGTGCCGATGGTTCCCGCCCGCACCAGCCAGCCTATGCCGATCAGGCCCCCGGCAAGTAGCGCCGCATGGGCGATGCCGAAACCGGCCCCGGTCGTGATCTCGATGCGGTTCAGCGTCCGGTCCGCCGAGGCGATATAGGTGTCGGCGCGCGCGAGCGCTGCCCTCTGTGCCTCCATCCGGCCGGCCATCAGGAGTTCGGTCTGCCCGGCCACCAGATCGACGGCGCGGGCGCGCATCGCCTCCGTGCCCTTCATGCGCCGCCGCATGGATTTGCGCGCCGTGAGGGCGGCGGCAAGCGGCAGGCCAAGCCCTGCGGCAAGCAGCGCCAGAGCGATCGCGATGCCGAGCAGCGGATTGACGAAGCCGAGCGCGATGGCCGCCGTCACGGCCGTCGCCAATGCCGCGCCCATAGGCACGATGACGCGCAGATAGAGCGAATCGAGCGCGTCGATATCGGCGGTCAGGCGGAACAGGAGCCGCGCCGGGCGCTTCAGCAGCGCATTGGCCGCCCATGGCCGCGCCCAGCTTCGGAACAGCTTTTCGCGCAGCGCCGCCAGAACGGCGAGCGTTGCGTCATGGGTGACGAGCCGCTCCAGATAACGCGCGCCGGTGCGCACGATCGCCAGCAGCCGAATACCGGCGGCGGGCGCAAAGACGTCGAAGACGACGGCCGCCGCCACACTCAGCCCGGCGATAGCCGTCGCCGTGATGAACCAGCCGGAAAGGCCGAGCAGCGCGATGCCCGCCAGTACGGTGGCGGCGGCTGCCGCGATGCCGGCCAGAAGCGCGGTGCCCTTCGTCCTGAAAAACAGGCGCAGAATCGTCCGCAAGGATTGCAGGCCCTTCATTCGGCGGCCCTCCCCTGAAACAGCGTTTCGCGATTTTCCCCAAGCTGCACGATGCGATCCATTTTCCGCGCCAGCGCTTCGTCATGGGTGGCGAGGATCAGCGTTCGGCCCTTGGCGAGCCGCAGCAGCGCATCGGCGATGTGGGCGGCGGTGTCATGATCGAGATGGGCGGTCGGTTCGTCGGCGAGGATGATGCTGCCCTTGCCGTCGACGGCGATGCGCGCCAGCGCCAGCCGCAGCGCTTCGCCGCCGGAAAGCCCGGCGCCGTTTTCGCCGATGAGGGCGTTGCCGGTGACGCCCGTGACATGGGACAGCGCCATATCGGCGATGATGGCGGCAGTTTCGCCGGCTTCCGCCGCACGGCCCAGCGTGATGTTGTAGCGCGCCGAGCCCGCGAATAT
The DNA here is from genome assembly GCA_001898995.1 of Rhizobiales bacterium 63-22. Taxonomy (GTDB): domain Bacteria; phylum Pseudomonadota; class Alphaproteobacteria; order Rhizobiales; family Rhizobiaceae; genus Brucella. The sequence continues at coordinate 191,529 of MKVZ01000016.1, forward strand.
ATGCGGCCTTTGCCCGATCCAGCGCATCCGCGCGCGCAAGGCGGCGGCATTGGCATCGTCGAGCGGCACGCCGCCGATGGCGATGGTACCGGTCTGCGGCGCGGCTAGCCCGGCGATCATGGCGAGCAAGGTGGACTTGCCGCAGCCGCTGGGGGCCAGAAGTGCTATGTGCTCGCCCGCCGCGACGGAAAGATCGAAACCTTCCAGCACCGTCGGGCCGTCGCCATAGGCGAAAGCCACATCGTGCAATGCAACGGTGGGCGCGATTTCCGCCGCCGTTTCCTGTTGCAAGTCATCCCGCTGCCCGTCGCCCGGCACCCGCATGTCGTGACGGCCGAGATTTTCCAGAGCGCGGATTGACGCCTCGCCCGATGCGCGGTCATGCCAGACGGCGGAAAGATCGCGCAACGGCTCGAAGAAGGCCGGCGCCAGCATGAGGATGAACAGCCCATCGGAAAGCGAGAGCCTGTGGCCCCATGCGCCGAAATGCAGCGTGCCAAGCAGGTGAAAGCCGATATAGACGGCGACCATGGCGACGCCGAGCGCGGAGAAGAGTTCCAGCACCGCCGAGGACAGGAAGGCGATGCGCAACACGTTCATGGTGCGGGCGCGCAGGGTTTCGGCGTTGGCGCGCAGGCGCAGCGCCGTCATGTCGACGGCGCGGAACGTGCGGATGGTGGCGAGCCCGCGCAGCCGGTCGAGCAGGAAGCCGTTCATGCCGCCGAGTGCGGCAAGCTGCTTTTCGCTCGCGGCTTGTGCGCGCCAGCCGATCAGCGCCATGAAAACGGGGATCAGCGGCGCGGCGACCAGCAGCACGAGTGCCGCCACCCACGAGAACCAGAACACCGCGGCGAGGATCACCGGCGGCGCCAGCATGACGCGGATACGCACCGGCACGAAGCGCGCGAGATAGGGCGTCACCATTTCCGCCTGTTCGGCCAGCACGCTCGCCGCCTCACCGGATGCCGGCCGCGTCCTGTCGAGCGGCGAGCGGCGGGCGAGCGCCGCAACGGCCTTTTCGCGCAGGCCGGTCAGCTCCGCCCGCGCGGCGTCGAAGGCCAGCGCCGCCCCCGCCGCATCGAGCAGGCTGCGCAGGCAGCCGATCAGGAACACCGCCGCAGCGCAATAATAGAGCGAGGCATCGAAGCCGGTCGCGGCCAGGTTCCCGACGGCAAAGGCGATGGCGCCGGCCTGCGGCAGCCACAGAAGGGCGGCAAGCGTTTGAAGATAAGCCCCGCGCTTCAGCCGTGGTGAAACGGGCCGGCGCTGGCGCTTCTTTTCGTCCGCCGTTTTTTCGGTAGCGGATGTCACTTTCGTCCCGGCTCCTTCCGGGCCTTGCTTCGCCCTCGCCCCAGCGCCACGATCCGGTCCGTGGCGTCGAGGAAACGGGTCACTTTCGCGCCGAGCGCCAGAAGGCTGGTGAGACGGTCGGTATCGAGCTTCTTGACGTCGTCGTACCAGTTGGTGAGCTGCTCGATCAGCCGGTGCATGTCGCGCATACGGTCCTGCGCATAGCGGTCCTGCGCATCTTGCGGCTCCTGCATCAGCACCTCGCGCAGCACGGTAAGCGTCGGATCGATCTCGCGCTTCTTGCGTTCCTCGGCCAGCGTCCGCAAAATCTGCCACACATCTTCCGGCGTGGTGAAGAAATCGCGGCGGTCGCCGGGAATGTGCCTGAGCAGAACGAGGTTCCAGCCCTGCAATTCACGGATACCCATGGAGACGTTGGAGCGCGACACGCCGAGCGCCTCGACGATCTGGTCGGCGCAGAGCGGCTCCGGCGACAGGAACAGCAGCGCGTAAATCTGCCCAACCGTGCGGTTGATGCCCCAGCGGCTGCCCATTTCGCCGAAATGGAGCACGAAGGACTGGACGATTGGCGACAGTTCCATTTAACGGTCCCGCTTCATTTATTTCCGAAATTTCAGAAATTACTGAAATCCATATAAACCAGACGACCCGCCCGCGCATCCGGACAATTGGCCGCAGGGCAGTGTTTAGAGCGTGTTTCGATCTGATCCTATCAGATCGAAACACGCTCTATCTCTTTGCTTTTACGCATTATCCTACGCGAAACCGCTTCGCACTTTCGCTGGAAATGCTCTCATGGGTCAGCCTTCGTCGGCCGGATCGGATATGGCGGGCAGTTCCCGGCTGTCCTGCGTGCTGTCGCGATGGATCACGGCGCGGCTCAGCAGCATCAGCGTCACCGGCGTGGTGACGACGATGAAGACGGCGATCAGCACTTCGTGCAGCACGGGCCGCGATTGCAATATGGAAAAGAAAAGGATCGAGGCGATCAATATGCCGGCTGCCCCGAAGGAGGTGCCGAGCGCCGGCCCGTGGATGCGTTCGTAGAAGCTTCTGAAGCGCACCAGCCCGATGCAGCCGACAAGCGTGAAGAAGCCGCCGGCCAGCAGGAAGAAAGAGATGAGCATGGCGGCCCAGAGCGGGATTCCGGCGGCATGGATCATTCGATCACCTCCCCGCGCATCAGGAATTTCGCCAGCGCCACCGTCGCCACGAAGCCGAGCAGGGCGACGATCAGCGCCGCCTCGAAATAGAGTGTCGAGCCGGTGCGGATGCCGAAGGTGATGAGAAGCAGCAGCGCGCCGAGATAGAGCGCATCCGTCGCCAGCACGCGGTCCTGCGCGCGCGGACCCGCAAGCAGGCGGTAGACCGCGCAGCCCATGGCGGCGACCAGCATCAGTTGCGCGGCAAGCAGCGACCAGAAGATGATGACGGCGCTCATGTGGCTTTCTCCTCTCCGGTTGCGTCTGCCGTCCCGAATATCTCGATCAGCGGCTTTTCGTATTGCCGCTTCACCAGATCGCGCCAGGCGTCCGCGTCATCGAGGTCGAGCACATGAATGGTCAGTTCGCGCCGCGCGGCATGGTAGTCCACCCATGCCGTGCCGGGCGTCATGGTGATGAGAATGGAGAGCACCGCCAGCGCGGTGCTGTTTTCGAGTTCCAGCGGAACGATGACGAAGCCGGCCTGCCGCTGCCGCTTGCCGCCCGAAAGCACGGTGCGGGCCACCGCAATATTCGAGTGAACGACATCGACCGCCAGATTGGAGCAGAGGCGCGCCAGCGCCGGCATGGAGCGGATATGGTTCTTCCGCGGCTGCAGCGCGGTCATGGCCAGACAGGCGAAGAAGGCGATCGGCAGGGCAAGGATGAATTGCGCGCGGGTAAAGCCGTTGAGCAGCAGCCAGAACACGACCAGCGCCACGAAAAGCAGCGGATAGGGAAAAATCCGTCTCATGGCGTGCCTCCCGTTCCGGTGCCGGTGCTGGCCGGCGTCACGTTGGCGCGCGGCGCGTCGAGGACGCTGTCGATATAATCGGATGGATTGTGCAGCGCGCGCGCCGTATCGTCCATATAGCGCATCGCCGGACCGGCGGCGATGGTGAGCGCGAGGCAGAGCCCCAGCAGCCCCGCCACCGGCACCACCTCGCGCACCAGAACGCGCGGGACATTGCCTTCCAGCGAAGCCCAGAAGGTGCGGATGCCGGTGCGGGTCATGGCGATGAGCGCGGAGAGGCCGGAGAGCAGGATGAGCGTCACCAGCACCCAGTTCGCGGGACTGACCGCCTGCGCCTGCCGCGCCGCCGAACCGTCGCCGTTGAAGGCGGCCGAGAGGATGAGGAACTTGGCGATGAAGCCGGAAAAGGGCGGCAGGCCGATCAGCAGGATCGCCACGATGCCGAAGCAGGTGCCGAGGATGGCGAGCGTCGCCGGCAGCACCGCGCCCACTTCCTCCTCCTCGTCCTCTTCTTCCTCGTCGCCATAGGCTTCCATGGTGACGGCGAGAACGTTGGCGGCGGCGTCCTGCCCGCGTTCGACGAGTTCGATCAGCAGGAAGAAGGCGGCAATGGTGAGCGTGGAACTGACCATGTAGAAGAGTGCCGCGCCCGTCATGGCGGCGTTGCCGCTGCCGATGGCGGCCAGCAGCGTGCCGGAGGAAACGAGGATGCTGTAGCTCGCCAGCCTGCCAAGCGCCTGCGAGGCGACCACGCCGATGAGGCCGAAGGCCAGCGTCACCATGCCGCCGAAATAGAGCCAGTCGTTGCCGAAACCGTAGGAGGAACCGGCGCTGACGCCGAACATGAGCGGCGACAGGCGCAAAAGCACATAGATGCCGACCTTGCTCATGATGGCGAAGACGGCCGCGACCGGCGGCGCCGCCGCCGTATAGGTCGGCGCCAGCCAGAAATTGAGCGGCCACATGCCCGCCTTGATCAGAAAGGCGACGCCCAGCACCGCCGCGCCCGCTTCGAGCAGCATGCGGTCTTCGGGCGCCACCTCCGCGATGCGCTTGGCGAGATCGGCCATGTTGAGCGTACCGGTGACGCCGTAGATCAGGCTCACCCCGATCAGGAACAGCGACGATGCGAGCAGGTTGACGGCGATATAGTGCATCCCCGCCCTCACGCGCGCCGGGCCGGAACCGTGCAGCGCGAGGCCGTACGATGCGGCGAGCATGACCTCGAAGAAGACGAAGAGGTTGAACAGGTCGCCGGTGAGGAAAGCGCCGTTCAGTCCCATCAGCAGAAGCTGGAAGATGGTGTGGAAATGCGGGCTGGCCTTGTACCAGTGCGCCAGCGCGAAGGAGAGCGCCGCCAGCCCCAGCAGGCTCGCCAGCAGCAGCATCAGCCCGGCCAGCCGGTCCAGCACCAGCACGATGCCGAAGGGCGCCGGCCAGTTGCCGATGAGATAGACGATGGCCTGCGGCGCCTTTTCGTTGGCCATGCCGGCGAGCACGACGGCGATGGCGACGAGGCCCAGCGTCGAGACGGTGTTGATCGCCATTTTCAGTTTGCGGCGGCGCTCGTCGAAGAGGAGCAGCACCGCGGCCGTCACCAGCGGCAGCACTATGGGCGCGACGATGAGGTGCGATTGCCACGGCATCGTCAGTTCTCCCTGCCGTCGACATGGTCGGTGCGCGTCAGCCCGCGCGAGGCGAGCAGCACGACAAGGAAAAGCGCGGTCATGGCGAAACCGATGACGATGGCCGTCAGCACCAGCGCCTGCGGCACGGGATCTGCATATTGCCCCGGCAGCACGTTCGTGCCGGAGGTCAGCACCGGCGGCGCGTCGGAGCGCAGCCGCCCCATGGAGAAGATGAAGAGATTGACCGCGTAGGAGATCAGCGACAGGCCGATCGCCACCTGAAAGGTGCGCGGGCGAAGCACCAGCCAGACGCCGGAAGCGGTCAGCACGCCGATGGCGAGAGCCAGCACAAGTTCCATCAGTTCTCCTCCTTCGCGCCGGCGAGCTTTTCCACGCGGTGCCTGCGGATCGACTGGTGCGCCAGCGCGATCAGCACGATCACGGTCGCGCCCACGACCAGCGAGAACACGCCGAGGTCGAAGAGGAGCGCGCTCGCCAGCGGCATCTTGCCGATATGCGGAAGGTCGGCATAGCGGAAGAAGGTGGTGAGGAAGGGATAGCCGAACAGCCACGCCCCTGCCCCGGTCGCCGCCGCAAACAGCCAGCCGAGCGCGATCCAGCGCAGCGGCAATATGCGCAGCCGGTCCTCCACCCAGCGCGTTCCCTTCGCCAGATATTGCAGGATGAAGGCAATGGCCAGCGCCACGCCCGCCGCGAAGCCGCCGCCCGGCAGGTCGTGCCCGCGCAGGAATAGATGCACCGCGAACACGATGATGACCGGGAACAGCCAGTGCATGATGACCGACGGCGCGGCGAGATAATCGGCCAGCGTGTCGCCCGCCTTGCGGTCCGGCATGGCCTCGTCGTAGGCGTCCTGAATCTTCTGCTGCGCGGTCGAGCCGGTTGTGTCGGGCGCGGGGCGGAAGCGGCGCAGGAGCGCGAAGACGGTGAGACCCACCACGCCGAGCACGGCAATCTCGCCGAACGTGTCGAAGGCGCGGAAATCCACGAGGATGACGTTGACGACATTCCTGCCGCCGCCGCCCGGATAGGCGTTTTCGAGGAAATAATCGGCGATGCTGTCCGGCGACGGGCGCGTCATCACCGCATAGGCGATGACCGCCATGCCCGTCCCGCCGATCAGCGCCAGCGCGAGATCGCGATAGCGGCGGATGCGGGGGAGCAGCTTCGCCGGCAGCGGATCGGGGTCCTCCCAGCGCTTGGGAAGCCAGCGCAGGCCCAGCAGAAGCAACACGGTGGTCACGATCTCCACCAGCAATTGCGTCACGGCGAGGTCGGGCGCGGAGAGCCAGATGAAGGTGATGCAGGTGACGAGTCCCGCCCCGCCGAGCAGCATCAGCGCCGCGAGGCGATGGAACTTGGCCTGCCATGCCGCGCCGATGGCGCAGGTCGCGCCCATCAGCCAGAGCGCGGCGAAGATCGGGTCCACGGGCTGCGCGCTGTTCGTGCCGGAGCGCAGGGCGCTCCAGCCGCTCTCGAAGAGCGGCCATGCCGCGGCCAGTATGGCCACGCCGACGATGATGCGCAGTTGCGGTTGCAGGCGGCGGGTGCTCAGGAAGCTTTCCGCCTTGCGCGCCCAGTTCCACGACAGCGTCACCAGCACGCGCTCGAAAATACGCTGCCCCTGCAAATGGCGGAACAGCGGCGGGCCGTCCTCGCTGGTGGCGAGATAGTTCCTGAGCAGCGAATGCAGCACGATGCCGCCGATCATGGCCACGATGCTCATCATCAGCGGCAGGTTGAAGCCATGCCAGACGGAAAGGCTGTATTGCGGCGTGGCCGACCCCAGAACCGCGACGACGGCCGAATGGAGAAACGGCCCGATGGACAGGCCGGGCGCGATGCCGATCAGCAGGCAGAGCAGCACCAGAAGCTCGATCGGACGGCGCATCCAGCGCGGCGGTTCATGCGGCTCGTGCGGCAGGTCGTGCGGCGGCGGCCCGAAAAAGGTCGAATGGATGAAGCGCACCGAATAAGCGACGGTAAAGACGCCGGCGAGCGTCGCCACATAGGGCGTGATCGTGTCGAGCCAGGACGCCATATGGGTTTCGACGGTCTCGGCGAAGAACATCTCCTTGGAGATGAAACCGTTGAGCAGCGGCACGCCGGCCATGGCCGCGCTCGCCACCATGGCCAGCGCCGCCGTATAGGGCATGGGCCGCAACAGGCCGCTCAGGCGGCGCATGTCGCGCGTGCCGGTCTCATGGTCGATGATGCCCGCCGCCATGAACAGCGACGCCTTGAAGATGGCGTGGTTAACCATGTGGAAGATCGCCGCCACCGCCGCCAGCGGACTGCCGAGGCTGAGCAGCACCGTGATGAGGCCGAGATTGCTGATGGTCGAATAGGCGAGCAGCCCCTTGAGATCCTGCTGGAATACGGCGAAGAAGCTTCCGAGCAGCATCGTGACGAGACCGGCGAGGCCCAGAATCCAGAACCATTGCTCGGTGCCCGCCAGCACGGGCCACAGCCGCGCCAGCAGGAACACGCCTGCCTTCACCATGGTGGCCGAGTGGAGATAGGCGGAGACCGGCGTCGGCGCCGCCATGGCGTTGGGCAGCCAGAACTGGAACGGGAACTGCGCGCTCTTGGTGAAGGCGGCGAGCACGATCAGCACCAGCACCACCGTATAGAGCGGATGCGCGCGCACGATGTTGCCCGCCGCCAGTACCTTGTCGAGATCGTAGCTGCCGACGATATGGCCCAGCAGCAGCACACCGGCCAAGAGGCAGAAACCGCCCATGCCGGTCACGGTCAGCGCCATGCGCGCGCCGTCGCGCGCGCTCGCATTGTGATACCAGTAGCCGATGAGCAGGAAGGAGAAGACGCTGGTCAGTTCCCAGAACACCGCGAGCAGGACGATATTGCCCGACAGCACCACGCCCAGCATGGACCCCATGAAGGCGAGCAGGAAGGAGAAGAAGCGCGGCACCGGATCGTCCGGCGACATGTAATAGCGCGCATAGATCACTACGAGCAGCCCGATGCCGGCGATCAGCATGGCGAAAAGCCATGCAAAACCGTCCATGCGCAGCGTCACGTCCAGCCCGTAGCCGGGCAGCCATTCGATGGTCCCGCGCACGACCTTTCCGTCGGCGACGACCGGATAAAGGCTGGCGACGACGACAAGGGCGACGAGCGCGATCGCGGCGCTGAACCATGCGGAGCCGCTGCGATCCGCGCTCCTGAATAGGCCCGTGACGACGCTGCCGAGAAACGGAAGTAGGACCAGCAGGAAAAGCAGTCTGCCGTCCGTCGCCATGCTTCACCGCCCTCCAATCCGCTTCCGTCGCCGCGTTGCGTGGACAAATCATTTTGCCCCTTGGAATCATTATGACCGGCGGGGGGATATTATGGCAATAGCTTTCAAGGGGTTATCGAAAGTTATTACGCCCTGACGTAACGATTTCCGCCTTCCTTTCGCCTGTATGCGCCCGGATTCACGCTCCGAGAAGAAGCCGGGCCAGTCCGTCCGCCTGCACGCGGATATCGGGAACGGCCGCCGCTTCCCGGAAGATGCCTTTCGTCACCGGTCCGAGCGCGAAGAACGGAGCCGCGGCATCGCCATGCCTGTCGCGAATCCGCAGATCGTCGGTTATGTCGAGGCCGAGATCGAGCGGATCGGGTCGCGCGAGGCCGGATTCCTTCACCGTTATGCGATGGGGAAACAATCTTCCGCAAATCGTCGCGATTCGTTGACAGTGTGTTTCAGAAAGGCGGGCTGGCTTCGGCGTGGCTTTTCAATATTCTGCCGTCGACTATCCCTGCGGCCGATCCGCCAGACCAAGCCCCGGCGAGGATGACGGACGGGTCCGCGCCACGATTGCAACATCAGGACAAAGATCGATGGAAAACAGCGTCATTGCCTCCCTCAAAAAGCGCCGTACCCAATATGCCCTCGGCAGGAATCTGCCGCTTCCCAAGGAAAAAGTCGCCGAATTGATCCGCGAGGCGATCAAGCATACGCCGTCCTCCTTCAACTCGCAGACCTCGCGCGCCGTCATCCTGTTCGGGGCAGAGAGCGAACGGCTCTGGAACATCGCCAAGGAAACGCTGCGCAAAGTGGTCCCGGCCGACGCTTTCGCGCAGACCGAAGCCAAGCTCGACGGCTTCGCCGCCGGCGCCGGTACCGTCCTCTTCTACGAGGATCAGGATGTGGTGAAGGGTTTGCAGGAGAAATTCGCGCTCTATGCCGATAATTTCCCTGTCTGGTCGGAACAGTCGAGCGGCATGGCCCAGCATTCGGTCTGGGTCGCGCTGGCCGATGCCGGCATCGGTGCGAGCCTCCAGCACTATAATCCGCTGATCGACGCGGAAGTCGCCAGAACGTGGCACGTGCCGTCCTCGTGGAAGCTGCGCGCCCAGATGCCGTTCGGCTCTAACGAGAAGCCGTTCGGCGAGAAGACGTTCATGGACGACGACAGCCGTTTCAAGGTCTTCTACTGATCTTTGCAGAAATCGAATGAAAAAGGCCGGGAGCGATGCTTCCGGCCTTTTCTTTCAATCCCGGCTTGCCCTTCAATCCTTGTCGAAACGGAACGGCGGAATCTGCTCCAGCGCGGATTTCAGCGCTTCCGACCATCTCTCCGACACGGTCTGATAATAGGGATCCGAGGCCTCGAAGCGCCGTTGCGGGCCCGGCTCCAGACTGTCCGTCTCGTAAATCTGCATGTCGAACGGCAACCCGACCGACAGATTGGCCTTCAGCGTCGAATCGAACGAGACCAGCAGCAGTTTCACCGCATCCTCGAACCGCATCCCTTCGTGATAGGCGCGCACGAGGATCGGCTTGCCGTACTTGTTCTCGCCGATCTGGAAGAAAGGCGTATCGGCGGAGCTTTCGATGAAATTGCCTTCCGGGTAGATGTAGAACAGGCACGTCTGGCCGCCCCTGATCTGGCCGCCCAGAAGAAAGGACGCGCCGAAGGCGTCGGCAGTCTGCCCCTCGGGCGTGGAACTCGCGATCACTTCCTTGACGGTATCGCCGACGAGACGCGCCGCCTGAAACATGGACGGCGCATCGAACAGCGAGGAATGCCGCTCCGCCGGGGCCTTCATGCGCTCTTCCAGCAAACTCGCCACCGCCTGCGTCGTGGCGAGGTTGCCGGCGGAAAGAAGCACGATCACACGGTCGCCCACCTTCGACCAGGTACGCATCTTGGAAAAGACGGAGATATTGTCCAGCCCGGCATTTGTCCGCGTATCGGACATGAATACGAGGCCGCGATCGATCTTCATTCCAACGCAATAGGTCATCGCAATATCCGGCGGACGAATCTGGCTTTATCCGAAATCACTGCCCTACATTGATATGGACCGCAAGGCTTTCCGTCGTGCCGCCGTGCCGCACCCCGGAAATCGGGGCCGCGTCGCGATAATCGAGGCCGACCGCAAGCCGCACATAGCGGTCGTTGGGGCAGATATTGTTGGCCGCGTCGAAACCGACCCAGCCCAGCCCGTCCACATGCGCTTCCGCCCATGCGTGGCTGGCGGTCTGGTCCTCGACGCCTTCCATCAGCAGATAGCCGGAGACATAGCGCGCCGGAATGCCCAGCAGCCGGGCCGCCGACAGGAAGACGTGGCTGTGGTCCTGACAGACGCCCTTGCCCGCGCCGAGCGCGGTTTCCGCATCGGTCGTCACACTGGTGGTGCCCGGCACGTAGGCCACGGCCGCATGCACCGCCTTCATCAGATCGTGCAGCAGAGTGAGGCGATCTTGCGCCCCGGCCTGCCCCTTTTCCACGTCGCCCGCCAGCGCGCGGATACGCTCGCCGGGCAGGGTCAGCGACGTCTCGCGCTCGAACAGCCACAGCGGCGCGTAGCCGTAGACCGGGCCGAGGACGCCGGAACGATCCTCCACCTCCACCCGGCCGGCGGCGGTGATGACGATTTCGTGGACGTTGCGCCTGTGCTGCACCAGATCGGTCCGGTTGCCGAATCCGTCCATATAGGAGACTTCCGGCTCCCCGCCCTCGAGGGAGACTTCCCAGTGCTTCACCGTCTGGCCGGGCACGGTCGGCGGGCGCAGACGCAGCCGCTGCACCGCATAAGGCACGGGATGGTCGTAGGCATAATGCGAGACGTGCCTGATCGTGAGCAGCAAGAGGCGACCTCAATAAAAATTATAGGCCTCGGCGATCTCGTTGCCGAGCCGGTTGTTATGCGTGATGAACTCGGTCAGGAATTCATGCAGGCCGATATCGAAGATCGCATTTATGTCCTGATTTCGCAGCGTTGCATAGATTTTTTCCGCCGTTTCGTGACAGAGGGCGCGGCTGCCGTAGTCTTTCGACAGGAAATCCAGATGCCCGTTGATGCTGCGGTAGCAATGGTTGAGCGAGCGCGGCATGCGGGCGTTGAGGATGAGATACTCGGCGACCTGCGCCGGGCGGTAATCGCCCTCGTAGACCCAGCGATAGGAGCGGTGCGCCGAAACCGAGCGCAGGATCGATTCCCACTGGTAGTTGTCGAGCGTGGTGCCGACATAGGAAATGGCCGGCAGCAGCACGTAATATTTCACGTCGAGGATACGCGCGGTGTTGTCGGCGCGCTCGATGTAGGTGCCGATACTGGCGAAATCGAAAATCTCGTTGCGCAGCATGGTGCCGTGGAACGTACCGCGGATCAGCGCCGTCTCGCGCTTGATCTGGTCGAGGAGCGGCGGCAGGTCGCTTTCCTTCACCGGCTGGCACAGCAAGCGCTTCAGCGTCATCCACGCCTCGTTGACGCTCTCCCATGCCTCGCGGGTCAGCGCCGTGCGCACCATGCGCCCGTTGGAGCGCGCCGTGTCGAAGCACGACATGACGCTCGACGGATTGTCCGTGTCGCGCAGCAGGAAATCGGCCACGTTGGCGGCATTATAGGCGTCGTACTTGGCGGAAAAGGACTGGCTCGCCCCCGCCGACACCACGACGGACGACCATTCCTCCGGCGCGTCGGAGGTTCTCGTCAGCGCCATGCGCAGGCCCGCATCCACCAGCCGCGCCATGTTCTCTGCCCGCTCGATATAGCGGAACATCCAGTACAATCCATTTGCCGTACGGCCTAAAAGCATGAAATCATTCCTCTTTTCACGCCGGGCCGATCAGCGGCCCCGGCGTGTGATATGATTTGCGTTATCGGAATCGTCCGCCCTGAAACATCGGTCGTCCAATCATCAGTCGTCCAGCACCCACGTGTCCTTGGTGCCGCCGCCCTGACTGGAATTGACCACCAGCGACCCCTCCTTCAGCGCCACGCGGGTCAGGCCGCCGGGCGTGATGCGGATACGGTCGGAGACCAGCACGAAGGGGCGCAGATCCACATGGCGTGGGGCGAGGCCCTTCTCGGTGAAGATCGGCGTGGTGGAGAGCGCCAGCGTCGGCTGCGCGATATAATTGCGCGGGCGGCTTTTCAGCTTCTTCGCGAAGGTCTCGCGTTCGGCCTTGGTCGCCGTCGGTCCGACCAGCATCCCGTAGCCGCCGGAGCCGTGAACCTCCTTCACCACCAGTTCGGCCAGATTGTCGAGCACATAGGCGAGACTGTCCGGCTCCGAGCAGCGCCATGTCGGCACGTTTTCGAGGATCGCCTTGCGGCCCGTATAGAACTCCACGATTTCCGGCATGTAGGAATAGATCGCCTTGTCGTCGGCGATGCCGGTTCCCGGCGCGTTGGCGATGGTGATGTTGCCGGCGCGGTAGACATCCATGATGCCGGCGACACCCAGCGTCGAATCGGGACGGAAGGTGAGCGGGTCGAGGAAGGCGTCGTCCACGCGCCGGTAGAGCACGTCGATGGTGCGGTAGCCCTGCGTGGTCCGCATGGCCACGCGCCCGTCCACGACGCGCAGATCGCTGCCTTCCACCAGTTCCACGCCCATCTGGTCGGCGAGGAAGGCGTGCTCGAAATAGGCCGAGTTGTAGATGCCGGGCGTCAGCACCGCGACCGTCGGCACGCCCTTGGTTCCGGGCGGCGCCACGCTCGCCAGCGACTGGCGCAGCAGATGCGGATAGTTCTCGACCGGGCGCACCTTGACGTTCTGGAACAGCTCCGGGAAGAGCTGCATCATCGTCTCGCGGTTTTCCAGCATGTAGGAAACGCCGGACGGCGTGCGGGCATTGTCTTCCAGCACATAGAACTGGTTTTCGGCGGTGCGCACGATATCGACGCCGATGATGTGGGTGTATACGTTGCCCGGCGGGCGGAAGCCGATCATCTCCGGCAGGAAGGCCTCGTTGTTGACGACCAGTTCCTTCGGAACGCGGCCCGCGCGCACGATCTCCTGCCGGTGATAGATGTCGTCGAGAAAGGCGTTGAGCGCCATGACGCGCTGTTCGATGCCCTGCGACAGCCGCCGCCATTCCTGGCCCGAAATGATGCGGGGGATGATATCGAAGGGAATGAGGCGCTCGGCGGCCTCGGCGTCGCCATAGACGGCGAAGGTTATGCCCGTCTTGCGGAAGACGCTCTCGGCATCCTTCGTCTTTTGCAGGAGCTTGCCCTGCGCCTGCCCATCCAGCCACTGCTTGAGGAGGTCGTAGGGCTGGCGGACACCGCCGCCATGATGGAGCATTTCATCGAATGGCTTCACTGATTTCCCCTTTTTTCTTTATTATTCCGCCTGCTTACAGGGAAATGCAAGCATTGAAATCATGCAAAAGCGCAAGGCTGCATTGCACAATTAATCATCTGGCAAAGAAAAGCCGGAGAAGAAACCGGTTCGGGCCGAAGAATATCTTTCAGCCCGGCCGGTGAGCCTTGACGACCGCGGGATCGGTTTCGATTCGGCCCGCGCCGATCAGGTCGAGGCAATAGGGCACGGCGGGAAACACGGCCTGCAAGGTCATGGCGATCGAGGCCGGCTTGCCGGGCAGGTTGAGGATGAAGCTCCTGCCGCGGCTTCCCGCCGTCTGGCGCGACAGGATGGCGGTCGGCGTCTGTTCGAGGCTGACGCGGCGCATCAGTTCGCCGAAGCCGGGCAGTTCCTTTTCCATGACGGCGCTCATCGCCTCCGGCGTCTCGTCGCGCGGGGACGGCCCCGTGCCGCCGGTGGTGAGGATCAGGTCGCAATGCTCCCGGTCGCACAGGCCGATCAGCGTGTCGCGCACCGATTCCATGCCGTCCGGGATGACGCGGCGCACCGTCTCGTAAGGTGTCACGATCGCCGCCTTCAGCCATGCCTCGATGGCCGGTCCGCTCAGATCATCATATTCGCCGCGGCTGGCGCGGTCGGAAACGGTAACGACGCCGATCTTCAACACCCTGCTCCCTGTTATCATCATGATGTTTTTCAAGCTTTATATCGCCCGCACGCGGCGATGGAAACGTCGTTTCGGCTCCAAAACGCTTGACGGCGGCGTAAAACCGCTATCATCGTCCGGCATGCGCATCCTGCTCGTGGAAGACAATCCGACCCTTGCAAGCTGGCTGGCCAAGAGCCTCCAGCAGTCGAATTACAACGTCGATACGGTGCATGACGCCGCCGACGCCGAACAGGCGCTCGCCGTCACGCAATATAATCTGGTGATCCTTGATCTCGGCCTGCCGGACCGGACCGGCCTCGACGTGCTGGAGCACATACGCGCACGCGGCAACGAGGTGCCGGTCATCATCCTCACCGCCAATGCAAGCCTCGACGGGCGCATACGCGGGCTGGACGCCGGCGCGGACGATTATCTCGCCAAGCCCTTCGAACTCAGCGAGTTGGAGGCGCGCATCCGCGCCCATCTGCGCCGCGCCAGCCAGCGCAGCGCGCCGGTCGTCACCTGCGGCCTGCTGCGCTTCGACACCAATACGCGGCTGTTTTCGGTCGGCGACGAGGCGCTGCCGCTGGCGCCCAAGGAACATGCGGTGCTGGAGCAGTTGCTGCGCCGCATCGGCACCACCGTGTCGAAGGCGGTGCTGGTGCAGGGCATCTACGATTTCGACAGCGAGACCGACGAGAACGCCATCGAGATCTATATTCACCGTCTGCGCAAAAAGCTCGAAGGCAGCAAGGCCGAGATCGTGACGCTGCGCGGCCTCGGCTATCTGCTGCGCGACGCGGGCTGAGCGATGAGCCTCCTCCCCCGCCTTTCGCAAAGCCTGCGCGCGCAGCTCGTCTCATGGATCGTGATCCCGCTGATCGCCGTCGCCGGGGCCAATCTTTGGATCGCCTGGCGCAGTTCCGGCGATATCGCCGGCATCGTCACCGACCGCATGCTGACCGCCTCGGCCCGCGCCATCGGCGAGGCGACAGCGGCCTCGAACCACGCCATCGATGCGGTCATTCCGCCGGTGGCGCTGGAAATGTTCTCCACCGGCCATGCCGACCGCGTCTATTACCGGGTCGAGACTTCCGACGGCGCCCTGCTGGCCGGCTATCCCGACCTGCCGAAGCCGCCCCGAATCGTCAATTTCGATCCGCTCTATTACGAGGGCAGCTATCGCGACCGCCCGTTGCGGCTGGTGGTGCTTCGCCATCCGCTCGCCGCCCCCGTCGACCTGCCGCAGGCGGTGGACGTGGTGGTGGGCGTGACGCTCTCCGGTTACACGGCGATGCAGCGCGACCTCTGGCTTCACGCGGTCTGGCAGCAATCCCTGCTCATCGTCGCCGCCGGCGCGCTCTCGCTTCTGGGCCTGCGCTTCGGCCTGCGCCCGCTGATCCGCCTGCGCGACGCGGTGCGCGGACGCGGGCCGGAACTGGAACCCTTCGACCCGCAGGGCGTGCAGACGGAACTGCGCCCCCTCGTCACCGCGCTCAACCAGTATATGGAGCGCGTCCGCGCGCAGATGTCGGCGCAGCGCCGCTTCATCCAGAACGCCGCGCACCAGTTGCGCACGCCTATCGCCACGCTCACCACGCAGGCGAGTTTCGCCGAGCGCGCCGCGGAAGGACAGGACCGGACCGAGGCGCTTTCGAGCCTCAAGGGCAGCGCCATGCAGCTTTCGCGTCTCGCGGCGCAATTGCTGATGCTTTCGCGCGCCGAACCCGGCAGCCGCCGGCCCCGTGCCGACCGGGTCGATCTCGGCGAGGCCGGCAAGCAGGTGCTGGAAAGCCTCGCCGGCAAGGCTCTCGACCAAGGGATCGATCTCGGCCTCGATCTCGTGACCGCATGCGCAATGGTGACCGGCGACGGCGCCATGCTGCGCGAGATGATCGTCAATCTGGTGGACAACGCCCTCACCTATACGCCGAAGGGCGGCACGGTGACGCTGCGCATCGAAGGGCGGGATGCGACGGTCCGCGTCACGGTTGAGGACAACGGCCCCGGCATTCCGCCGGCGGAGCGTGCGCATGTCTTCGAGCGGTTCTATCGCGTGCCGGGCACCGCCGCCGAGGGCAGCGGACTCGGCCTCGCCATCGTGCGCGAGGTGGCCGCCGCGGCGGACGGCACGGTTGAGCTCGAAGAAACGAAAGGCGGCGGGCTTACGGTCGTCGTGACCCTGCCCGCCGCCGCTTGACGCGAATTTATCGCCGGTTGCTTTCGTCAGCTTCCCTGTTCGGAAAGCGCCTGCGGCCGCCATTTGACGAGATGGTTCTCGATCAGCGAGATGATGTATTCCACCACCAGCGCCAGCACGGCGAGGATGACCATCGCGGCGAAGACGCCATTGGCGTTGAACGCGCCCTGCGCGGTGGAGATCATCAGGCCGACGCCTTTCTTGGCGCCGAGGAACTCGCCCACCACGGCGCCGACCAGCGCGAAGCCGAAGCTCACATGCAGGCTCGCCAGAATCCAGCTCATCGCCGACGGAACGATGACGCTGCGCGTGATTTGCGACGGCGAAGCGCCCAGTATCTGCGCATTGGCGATCAGCGCCCGGTCGGCCTCGCGCACGCCCTGAAAGGCGTTGGCGAAGACGACGAAGAACACCATCACCACGGCGAGCGCCACCTTGGAGGCCATACCGAGACCGAGCGCGATGATGAAGATCGAGCCCAGCACGACGCGCGGAATGGAATTGGCGATCTTGATATAGATCGAGAACACGTCGGCGAGGAACTTGTTGCGGCCGAGGATGATGCCGCAGATGATGCCGCCCACCGCGCCGATCAGGAAGCCGAGTATGGTTTCCTCGAGCGTGACGATGATCTGTTCGGAAAGCGGCCCCTGCGAGGTGCCTTCCACCATCCATGTCCATATCTGTTCCGCGATGCCGGAGGGACTGGCGAAGAAGAAGGGATCGATCACGCCGGTGCGCGTGCCGAGTTCCCAGCCGCCCAGCACGGCGAGGAGGATGGCGATGCGCACGAGGATGACGACGGCGTGGCGCTTGCGCATCCGGGCGCGGAAGGTGGCTTCGGTGCGGGCGAGTTCGGCGGCGCTGCCTGCGGGATCCCTGGCCGGAGCGGGAGCGATGGTCTGCGTGGTCATGTCGGTTCCTCCCGGTTCAGTTGCCAGTGGCCAGCGCGCGGCTCTGGCCGATCTGCACTTCCTCGCGCAGATCGTCCCAGATGACCTTGGCGATTTCGACGAAACGGTTGTCGTAGCGGATTTCCTCCATCGAGCGCGGACGTGGAATGTCGATATCGTAGACGCTCTTGACCGTGGCCGGACCTGCGGTCAGCACATAGACCTTGTCGGCGAGCGCGATGGCCTCTTCCAGATCGTGGGTGACGAAGATCACCGATGCGCCCGACTGCTGCCAGAGTTCCAGCAACTCGCCCTGCATCAGCGTGCGCGTCTGCACGTCGAGCGCGCTGAACGGCTCGTCCATCAGCAATATCTTCGGCTCGTTGATGAAGGTCTGCGCCAGCGCGACGCGCTTGCGCATGCCGCCGGAAAGCTGGTGCGGATAATGCTTCTCGAAGCGGGCGAGACCGACGCGTGCGATCCAGCTTCGCGCCTTCTCGTAGGCTTCCGCCTTGCCCATGCCGCGATAGCGCGGGCCGGCGCTCACATTGTCGATGACGTTGAGCCACGGGAACAGCGCATCCGCCTGAAAGACGAAGCCGATATCCGGGCTGATGCCCCCGACCGGCTTGCCCATGAGGCGGACCTCGCCCGCGCTCGGACGGGCAAGACCGGTGACGAGATTGAGCGTGGTGGACTTGCCGCAGCCGGTGGGGCCGACGACGCAGGCGAATTCGCCTTTCGCGACCGTCATGGTGAAATCGCGCAGCGCGGTCATCATCTTGCCGTCCGGCGTCACGAAGCGGCGGGTGACATTATCGAGCGCAATGGCGGGGACGTCGTTGCCGGCCTCGCCGCGCACGGCCGTCCTGGTGGTTGTCTGGGGGGCTTGCATCAGCATGGGCTCCTCGCGGAATGAACGCATCGCTCGCGCGGAAGGAAGACCTCCGCGCCTGTGCGACAGGATCGATTGTGTTCAAAGAAAGGATATCGCCAGCCCTCGCCCGGCGAGGGCCGGCTTTCTGGCCTTACTTGCCGGCGTCGAGCTTCGCGTTGGCCTTGTCCACGAATTCCGTGGTGTAGGTCTTGGACAGGTCGATCTGCTTGTCGGCCACCTGCTTCTTGAAGGTGGAAAGCACCTTCAGCACGGTCTCGGGCCCGTTCTTGGGCATGCGGCCGTCCGGCGTATATTGCGCCTTGCCTTCCGCCAGACCCTTCACGTAAAGCGCCTTGTCGCCGACATAATAGTCCTTCGGCATCTTGTCGGCGATCTCCTCGGCGCTGTGCGAGGCGATGTAGCGCATGGTCTTGACGAGAGCGTTGGCGAATTTCTGCGCATCTTCCTTGTGCGTCTCCAGCCATGCCGACTGGACGTAGAAGGAGGCCGCCGGGTAAGGCCCGCCAAGTGCGGCGACGGTGTTTTCCGGCGTGCGCATGTCGACCAGTATCTTGGCATCGCCGCTCTTGAGCATTGTGGAGATGGTGGGCTCCGTGGTCATGCCGGCCTGAACGGCGTCCTGCTTGAAGGCGGCGATGAAGGTGTTGCCGGCGCCGATCGGCAGCAGCGTATAGTCGCCCTGCTTCAGCCCGTTGCGCACCGCCAGATATTGCGTCAGGAAATCGGTCGAGGAGCCGAGGCCGGTCACGCCGAGGGTGTGGCCCTTGAAATCGGCCGGCGACTTGATCTTGTCGGCATATTTGCTCGAAACCAGCTCCACCTCGCCCGGCGCCTGGCTGAACTGCACGATGGACTGGATGAACTTGCCCTTCGACTGAAGGTCGATCGTATGGTCGTAGAAACCGACCACGGCCTGCGCCGCACCGGCCAGAAGCTCGTTCTCGGCATCGACACCGGCACGGCTGTTGATGAGTTCGACGTCGAGGCCCTCATCCTTGTAATAGCCAAGCCTTTCGGCCAGCACCGCCGGCAGATAGATCTGTTTTTCCATGCCGCCGACGATCACGGTCAGCTTTTCGGCATGGGCGGCGGCCGCGCCCGCGATCATGGCGCCGCCGAGAATGGCCGCGCCGAACAGGTGCCGGCAGGACTTCAGGGAAATTTTCATCGTGCTCCTCCAGAAATTGCGCGAACCCGGACAGTGCCGGACTCCTCCTCGCATGCAGCCGATTCCTCTATCGGTGCTTTCCGAAATAGCAGGCCCAAGCTTTCAACCAGCTTTCAGCCATCTCCAAACAACAAATGGCCCGCCCAAACTATCGGGCGGGCCACCGGTTTTTCTTCACTTATCGCCTTGTTGTCCCAACGCTTTTTCCTTCACTGCCGCGCCACCACGGGACGGATCAGCGGCGTGATGCGGCGGATGGTGACGCGGCGGTTTTCCGCCTCCGGTCCCTGCGTGTCGATCTTGAGGAACCGCTCGCCATAGCCCTGCGTGACAAGGTTCTCCGGCGGGATGGAATAGAAGTTAGTGAGTGCATCGGCCACCGATTCCGCCCGACGGTCGGAAAGCACGAGGTTGGAACTGGCCGAACCGACCGCATCCGTATGGCCTTCGATCAGGAAGGTTTCGGTCGGATCGTGCGACAGTATCTTCTGCATCGCCATCCCGACCTGACGCAGCGATTCCGCCTCCGACTGGGAGATATCCGCGCTGCCGGTGGCGAAATGGATCGTGTCGAGGTCGATGCGGCGCATCATGTCGCGCAGACGCGCGGAATTGCGCACCTCGTCGATCGTATAGACGCGCGGCAGCGGCTCCACCGGCGGCATTTCGAGGAATCTGTAATAATCGCGATCCGGGTTGTCGGCCACGTCGATGATGTAATCGGAAACGGGAATGGCGAGGCGCATCGGCGGCAATTCGTAGCCGACATCCATCACCGCCGCGTCCGGCGTGTCCTCGCTCGGCGGAGCGAAGATCATCAGATGCGGCGAGCCGTCGGGATCGATGCGCGTGCGCTGCTCTATATCGCCGTAGCGGTCATAGATGGTGACGATGCGATAGCCGCCCGGCCGTATGATCGTCTCGCGCTGGCGTCCGCCCGGAAGCTGCTCGTAATAGGATTGCGTGGCATCGCGGCGCAGGCGCGGACGGTCGTCGCCGCGCACGAAAATCTCGTTGCCCTCTCCGTAGACGACGCGGTTGTCGACCCTGTCCACCACCCGCACATTGGTGATGTTGTTGGTCACGTTGTTGATGACCGTATTGCCGCCGGCAGGCCCATTGCCGGGGCCGAAATTACCTTGCTCGAAATGACCGGGACCGCCGGGCCGGTTGCCCATATTGGGCGGGACCGGAAACGCGAAGGCCGGCGGCTGGCTGACGCGGGTGCCCTTCTCGTCGAGATTGGCCTGTATCCGCTTGGGGAAACCGGCGCGCATATTGGCCGGTATGCCGGCCTGCGCCGCCGCGTCGCTGGCGGGCGGCGGTCCCACACGCTCGGCCTGACGCTGCCGCCGCCGCTGCTGGCGCGACTGCTCGCCGCCGAAATTATCGGCATCCTTGTCGCTGTCGAGGACGGCGGCGCCGTTCTGCACCGGAAGCACCACTGTGCCCGGCGTCTTGGCAGGGTCTTTGGCGATCTCCTGCTTCTGCTGCAAGGTATGTTTGTCGATGATCTGCGAGGCCGGACCGCCCGGCTTTCCGTTCTGGGGCCCACCTTGCGGCTGCGGCTGTCCGGGCATGCCGTTCTGCGCCCGTGGCGCGCCCGGACCCGGAATGCCCGGCTGCGATCCCGGTTCACCCTGCGGTCCGCGCATCTGGCCGCCTTGCGGTCCTTTGTGCTGTTCGCCCGGTTTTCCATCCTGTTGCGGACCGCCCTGCGGCTGACCGGGCTGTCTGCCCTGCGGCTGCGGCATGGACGGATGCGCGCCCTCCGGCCGTTGTCCCGGTTCCGGCTGACCATTATGCGGCTGGCCGTTTTGCGGCTGCTTCGGTTCGCCCGGCTGCTGGGCCGGCTGGCCGCCCTGCGGCTTCGGCGCATGCCCCTGCGGCTGGCCATGGCCGTTGTGGCCGTTCTGTTCGTTCAGCTGTGCGGGCTGCGGTTGGCCGCCCTGCTGTCCCTGCGGCTCATGCCGCTTGGGCGCAGGCTCTCCGAATACCGGAGCCGGTGCCTTGCGCTGCATGTTCTGCGCGGGAGCGGCGGGCTTCGGTGCTTCCTGAGGCTGCTTCGGCTCGGCCGGTTTTTGTTCAGGTTGCCTTTGTTCCGGCTGCCTTTGTTCAGGTTGCCGTTGCTCGCCGGGTTGCGGGCGCGGCCTGTTTACTGCCGGACCCCGACCTTCTGGCCCGTGGCCTTGCGGACCATGGTCCTGCGGCCCATGTCCTTGACCTTCCGGCCCACCCCCTGCGGGGCCATGTCCGCCCGGCCTCTGGCCTTCCGGCGCTCGCTGCTGGCCTTCGCCTTCATGCTGGCGCTTGTGCGGGTTTACGGGCTGATCTTCATCTCCCTGCGCGACCTGAACCGGCCGGGCCAGCATATCCGCCAGCGAGGGCTGCACCCAAAGCGATACCGACAGGATGGGGACGGCGACCGTGGCGAGCAATCTGGAACGAACAGACATAGGCTTTCTCCTCGGGCAAGAAAACGGACACACGGATGTTGCGCCGCGTGATTCGCATCAATTGCTAGAAACCAAATGCGGCAACTTTCCCGAAAAGCATCGGCCGGAGCCCATGAACCCCGTCTGAACGGGCCGTTCGGCTTATTTTCACGTCCGCTTTCGTAAACCTTGGATTCAGCTTTTGTCTTTAGTCTCCCGAGAGGGTGCGCTTAGACGGGCGCAGCCGCCCTTGAGTTTCGAGTACGGGTGTCCATGCGTTCCTCGCTTTCGCGCTTCCAGCTTGTGCCGGCCCTTGCCCTCGCTTGCGCGGCCCTTTCGGGCTGCACGTCGAGCATGGGCCTTGACGGCATCATGCCGCAGCCGAAGCCCTCGGCGGAAACGACGAGTTCGGTGGTGAAGCCCGTGCCGCCCGCTAGGGTCCGCGAGGCGGCGGCTTCGCGCAGGCCGCGCCATGCGCCGCGGGACGAGATTCTGGCCTGGACCGGACCTGTGCCCGATGGCGGCCCGTTCAAGGCCGAACTGGGCCCCGACGCCGCCGACGACACCACCGAACAGCCGGCCCCGCCGCCCGTTCCGGTCGGACCGATCGGCGGGCTGGCCAGCGCGCCGACTCCCGGCCTGCGCCCAGTGACGCCGCCGCCCACCAATGTCGCCATGCCGATGCCCATACCCGGAGCCACGGCCCGTCCGCCGGTCCGGCTCTCGCCGCAGGAATGGCAGAAGGTCTACAGCCGCCGTTTCCGCGACGCGAAGCCGATCAATTTCGGCCGCTCATCCCCGCGCATGCTCGCCGTGCACGGCGTCGACGTATCGCGCTGGCAGGGCGATATCGATTGGCCGAAGCTGCGCACGCAGGGCGCCAATTTCGCCTATATCAAGGCGACGGACGGCGGCGACCATCTCGATCCCATGTTCCGCAAGAACTGGCGCGAGGCGGGCGAGGCCGGCATCCGGCGCGGCGCCTATCACTTCTTCTACTGGTGCCGCGCGGCCAGCCAGCAGGCCGACTGGTTCATTCGCAACGTGCCGAAAGACCCCAACGCACTGCCCCCGGTGATAGACGTGGAATGGAACGGCGATTCCTCCTGCCGCCGGCGTCCCTCTCCCGCGCAGGTGCGCGAGAAGATGCAGGCGTTCATGGACCGGCTGGAACGCCATTACGGCAAGCGCCCGATCATCTACACGGCGCCGGATTTCTACGACGACAATCTGCGCGGGGCCTTCCCCAACTATCATTTCTGGCTGCGCGCGGTCGCCCGGCATCCGAGCAAGGTCTATCCGGGCCGCCGCTGGGTGTTCTGGCAATATTCCGGCTCAGGCCTGTCCAAGGGCGTGA
Source organism: Rhizobiales bacterium 63-22 (assembly GCA_001898995.1). Classification (GTDB taxonomy): domain Bacteria; phylum Pseudomonadota; class Alphaproteobacteria; order Rhizobiales; family Rhizobiaceae; genus Brucella. The sequence continues at coordinate 214,617 of MKVZ01000016.1, forward strand.
ACCATCGGATCGACCTCAACGTCTTCCACGGCTCGCCGGACGAATGGTACAATTTCGTCGAGCGCACCTCCGGCTGAACGCGGCCTAGACTTTACCGATCTTCTCCGGGTCGTAAGGCGTGGACTGGTACATCTCGTTGATCCAGTTGCCGAACAGCAGATGGGCATGGCCGCGCCAGCGGTTTTCCGGCACATGCGCCGGATCGTCGTCGGGGAAATAATTCACCGGCATCCGCGTTTGCGGATCGACCTTGATATCGCGGAAATATTCGTCGGCGAGCGAGCACGTATCGTATTCCACATGATTGAACATGTGCAGCGCGCGATGCTTCGGATCGTGCAGCAGGCATAGCCCGCTCTCGGTGCTGTCGACGAGAATGGTCATGCCGCTTTCCGCCGGAATATCGGCCTTGCGCACCTCGGTCCAGCGCGAGACGGGAATGGCGAAATCGTCGGAAAAGCCGCGCAGCCAGGGCGATGACGGCACGAGATTGCGCTGGCGGTAGACGCCCGAAAGCTTGGCCGGCAGCTCGTATTTCCCCATGCCGTGGAAATGATGCACCGCCGCTTGCGCCGCCCAGCAGATGTTCAGCGTGCGATGTACATGGGTCTGCGTCCAGTCGAAGACGCGCCGCAGTTCATCCCAATAGGTGACTTCCTCGAAAGGCAGGCGTTCCACCGGCGCGCCGGTCACCACGAAGCCGTCGAAACGCTCGTCGCGCACGTCCTCCCACGGCCGGTAGAAGGAGAGCATGTGATCGGCCGGCGTGTGGCGCGCGACATGGTTGGTGATGCGCACCAGCGTCAGTTCTACCTGCAACGGCGTCGCGCCTAGAAGACGGGCGATCTGCGTCTCGGTCACGACCTTGTTCGGCATGAGGTTGAGCAGGCCGATTCTCAGCGGGCGGATATCCTGACGCACCGCGTCCGTCTCGCGCATGACCATCACGCCCTCGGTTTCGAGGACACTGGTGGCGGGCAGGTCGTCCGGGATCTTGATCGGCATGGTCGCGTTCGTCTCTCGTCTCTTCTGCAAGGCGAACGCTGGTGGCTTGTTCCGTTTGGTTGCCGGCCCGGCCACATCCTCCCCTGGGGGGAGTGCCACCTTGCCCGGAACGGCAGGTTGGCGTTGGGCGTCGCCCCAACTCTTGATGTTCGTTCCTTCTAACCATATCGAAGATTCTTTGCAACAGGACTTTCATGGGCGGAACCAAACCGAGCGCCATGCGTTTTCCTCATGCCAGCGATGTGTTTTCAGGGCATCGGAGTGAAAAATGGGCTTCGCGGCCCGTTGTCCCCGTATCCGGCCGATGCCGGAAAAAGACGCATCGCAGGGCAACAGGGAGGGAAAAAATGGGCAATATCATATTCTGGACCGGGCTTGTGCTGCTGCCGGTGATGATCGGAACGGCATATGCGTGGTTTCACAACTTCCATCACGAGGACGATTTCTGACCGAAAACCGGAAACTGCCGGGGGGTGACGCCAAAGGGATGTTTCCGGTTGGAGGTTGAGTGAAACCGCCTTTCTATCTATGTAGGTTCGTGACGCGGCGGAAAAAGCGCTGCGGTCGCAGTGGGAGGAATGTGCAATCCAATGGCAGGTTCAGCCCATGAATATACCGAAAAACCCGCATGTCGTCGTCGTTGGCGCAGGATTCGGCGGCCTTCAACTGATCCACGACCTTGAAGGTTCCGCTGCGCGCATCACGCTGATCGACCAGCGCAACCACCATCTGTTCCAGCCCCTGCTCTATCAGGTCGCGACCACGATCCTCACCACTTCGGAAATCGCATGGCCGATCCGCCACCTTTTCCGCGACCGCAAGGACGTGACCACGCTGCTCGCCACCGTCACGGGGGTCGATACGGCGCGCAAGCAGGTGGTGCTGGAGGACGGGACGGAAGTTCCCTACGATGTGCTGGTGCTGGCCACCGGTGCGCGGCACGCCTATTTCGGCCATGACGAATGGGAGAAATTCGCGCCCGGCCTCAAGGCGCTGGAAGATGCGACCACCATCCGCCGCCGCCTTCTGCTGGCTTTCGAGCGGGCGGAGCGCACGCAGGACATGGATGAGAGAAAGGCGCTGCTCACCTTCGCCATCGTCGGCGGCGGCCCGACCGGCGTCGAGCTTGCCGGTATCATCGCCGAACTGGCGCGGCGCACGCTGTGGCCGGAATTCCGCAATATCGATACGCGGCAGGCGCGCATTTTGCTGCTGGAGGCTGGACCGCGAATCCTGCCGGCCTTTCCGGAAGACCTGTCCGGCTATGCCCTCAATGCGCTGGAAAAGCTGGGCGTGGAAGTGCGTCTCGGCGTGCCGGTGAAGGATATCACCGCGACGGGCGTAACCGTGGGCGAGGAATTCATTCCCTGCCGCACCACGATCTGGGCGGCGGGCGTGGCAGCTTCTCCCGCCGCCGCATGGCTTGGCGCGGATGCCGACCGCGCCGGACGGGTGATCGTCGGTCCCAACCTCAACGTGCCGGGGCATGACGACATATTCGCCATCGGCGACACGGCTTTCGTCACGGCAAAGGGCGGCAGGCCGGTGCCCGGCATCGCGCCTGCCGCCAAGCAGCAGGGCGCCTATGTCGCCCGCGTGATCCGCGCCCGCATGTCCGGCACGGCCGCCTGGCCGCCCTTCTCCTATCGGCATCTGGGCAATCTGGCCACCATCGGCCGGGGCGCCGCGGTGGTGGATATGGGCCGTATCAAGCTCAAGGGCGCGCTGGCATGGTGGTTCTGGGGCATCGCCCACATCTTCTTCCTGATCGGAACGCGCAGCCGCGCCGCGGTCGCATGGAACTGGCTGTGGACCTATATCAGCGGCCAGCACAGCGCGCGGCTCATCACGCAGGGCAAGCCGTCGGATCAATACAGCGAACGATCGGGGAAAGGCTAAAGCCGTCCGCCGTCAGTCGGGCTACAGCGTGCGCATGAATTCGTGCAGCACGACGGCCTGATTGTGTTCCTCGTCCTTCGCGCCGTAAAGCAGCGTCAGCGGGCCATGGCCGGCCTTGGCGATAAGTTCCCTGAGCGCCGGTAGCCTGTCCTTGAGTTCCGCACGATAGCGCGCCTGAAATTCCGTCCATTTCGCCGGATCGTGGCCGAACCATTTGCGCAGGTCCGTCGACGGGGCGACGTCTTTCGCCCACAGATCGAGCGCCGCCTTGTCCTTCGTCATGCCGCGCGGCCAGACGCGATCCACCAGCACGCGATAGCCGTCGCTTTTCGACGGCGCGTCATAGATGCGTTTCAGATGAATATCGATCATGCGGTCCTCCGCTACCGGCTGTGTCGATATCCATGTAGGGCACGCATCCATGTTGCGCCAGAGGCCCGATATTCTCATACCGGGCCTCCGCTATTCCGTCATGCCGCCCCGTTATGCAGCCTTGGCGAGAATCCCGTGCGGGTCGAGCACGAACTTCTTCGCCGCGCCGTGGTCGAAGCTCTCGTAACCCTGCGGCGCGTCTTCCAGCGAGATGACCTGCGCGTTGACGATCTCGGCGATGTTGAGCCGTCCATGCAGGATCGCCTGCATCAGCTGCCGGTTATATTTCAGCACCGGCGTCTGGCCCGTATGGAAGGACTGCGCCTTGGCCCAGCCGAGCCCGAAGCGCAGCGACAGGCTGCCGTGCTGGGCGGCCTTGTCGGTCGCACCGGGATCCTCGGTCACGTAAAGACCCGGAATGCCGATCGAGCCGGCGGCGCGGGTGATCTCCATCATCTGGTTGAGCACGATGGCCGGCTGTTCGCCCCCGCTATGCCCGCGCGCCTCGAAGCCGACCGCGTCGATGGCGCTGTCCACCTCGTTGGTGCCGACGACTTCGGCGATCATTTCGCCGAGCGTCCCGTTGGCCGACAGGTCGATCGGCTCGAAGCCGACCTTCTTCGCATGGGCGAGGCGCTCCTTGTTGAAGTCGCCGACCATGACCACCGCCGCGCCGAGAATGCGCGCGGAGGCCGCCGCCGCAAGCCCAACCGGCCCCGCGCCCGCCACATAGACGGTGGAGCCGACGCCGACGCCCGCCTTCACCGCGCCGTGGAAGCCGGTCGGCAGAATATCGGACAGCATGGTGAGATCGCGAATCTTCTCCATCGCCTTGTCGCGATCGGGGAATTTCAGCAGATTGAAATCGGCATAGGGCACCATGACATAGCGAGCCTGCCCGCCGATCCAGCCGCCCATGTCGACATAGCCGTAGGCACCGCCGGCGCGCGACGGATTGACCGTCAGGCACACGCCGGTATCCTGCGACTTGCAGCAGCGGCAGCGTCCGCAGGCGACATTGAACGGCACCGAAACGATGTCGCCCACGTCGAGCATCTCCACGTCGCCGCCCTTCTCGATGACCTCGCCGGTGATTTCGTGGCCGAGCACCAGACCGGGCATGGCCGTCGTGCGGCCGCGCACCATATGCTGGTCCGAGCCGCATATATTGGTGGAAATCACCTTGAGAATGACGCCGTGCTCCAGTTTCCTCCCGTCGGGCGCCGCCAGCACCGGATCGTCTATGTCATGCACTTCGACCTTGCCGGGCCGCATATAGACCACACCACGGTTCCTGCTCATTTCTCCTCCTTCCGGCCGGCGCGGCCAGCCGTTTATCAAACGTCGCCAAGACCGATAATCCGCCATGAAGACGGACAGCGGCTGGCGAATTCTATCGCGGAAAAAACGCACGCCTTCTCCGGATCGCGACAGATTTCGTTCCATTCGAGCGCCATTGGGCGCGCGTATTTATTTGGAGCGTCGAATGCGCCGGGACGGGCGGCCTTCCCCGTCGCCGCTCCTGTGCTCCCCTTTCTGTTCTTCGGCGAGCAGCGACCATGCCGCGATGAACATGGCCGCGATCAGCGGGCCGAGCACGAAGCCGTTGATGCCGATGAGCGAGATGCCGCCGATCGTCGAGATCAGCACCACGTAATCGGGCATGCGCGTGCCCTTGCCGACCAGCGGCGGGCGCAGGAGATTGTCGACGAGGCCGATGACCAGCGTGCCGACCAGCACCAGCACGAGCCCCTTGCCCCAGCTTCCGCTGACGAGGAACCAGATCGCCGCCGGCCCCCAGACCAGCGCCGCGCCGACGGCGGGCAAAAGGGAGAAGAAGGTCATCATCACGCCCCACAGCAGCGCTGCCTCGATCCCGACCGCCCAGAAGGCGACGCCGCCTATCACGCCCTGCACCACGGCGATGATGATGTTGCCCTTGACCGTCGCCCGGATCACGGCGGCGAACTTGTCGAGAAACTGGCGCGTGTAATCGTCGGAGAGCGGTATTGTCCGCCTGATCGTGCCGCCGAGATCGGCCCCGTCGCGAAACAGGAAGAACAGCAGATAGAGCATGACGCCGAAGCCGACCACGAATTGCAACGTGTTCTGGCCGAGGCTCACCAGTTGCCCGGCGAAAAGTTGGCTGCCCTGCAAGGCGGCGGAGGAAATGCGCGAACGCCATTCGGCGAAATCGCCGAGCTCGAATCGTTCCAGCCATTGCTCCAGCCAGCCCGGCAGCACGGAAAGGATGCTGTTGATATAGCCGTTGAGATCGAATTCGCGGCTGCTCAGGCGCTGATAGAGCGTCGTGACCTCCTGAACCAGCGAACTGAACACCACCAGCATCGGCAGGATGACGAGCAGGATGCACATCAGCACGGACAGGACGGCCGCGATGCCGCGCCGCCCGCGCAGGAGGACCACGAGGCGCTGCTGCACCGGATAGAAGATGAGGGCCAGGATCACCGCCCACAGCACCGCGGTATAGTAAGGCAGGAGCAGCCAGGCGAACGCGACCGTGATCAATGCCAGAAGAATGTAGAAGCTCGCACGCTGGACGGACATGTTCACTCACCTGACATCAAGGCGTTTCCGGCAAAACTATATAACGGTTTTGCATTCGGAAATGCGTACAAACGGGAACCGTTCTGTCGCAGACCCTGCCTGCGATTCGCTTTTGGTTCAATAGGCCGCCGCGACGAATTGGCCTCGCCCGGGCGCACATGCAACCGGAAAAGCAGAGCTTCGCAGCAAAAGGATTGCTCGCGCAATTATATCCGCCATTCAAGCAATTTGATTTCGTATGCCGCTAATATTCCGCAAATTCGGGTAAGATCGACAGGGTGAAAACCAGATGGAGAAACGGTATGAGAATGACCGTACTTTCTTTGGCCGCGGTGCTGTCGGCTTTTGCCTTCGGCGCCGAAGCCGCTCCGGTTGGCAATCTCGATCAACCCGCGCAGACCGGGCTGCTCCAGAAGGTCGATTACCGTTGTGGGCCGGGATGGCGTATAACGCCGCGCGGCTGCGTGCCCCGGCATCGTCCGCGCTACTGGAGACCGCCCCCGCCTCCGCCTTATTGGGGACATCATCACAGGCATTGGGGACCGCCGCCTCCGCCTCCGCCGCCTTACTGGAGATACCGTCGGCACAGGGACTGGGGTCCGCCGCCCCCACCTCCGCCGCCGCCGCGTTATTACGACTGATCGGGAACAGAGACCCCGCCGGGGCGGTGCAAGCCGCCCCGGTATTTTATTTGCGGTGCAGGGCGGCGTGGAAACATTTGACGCCGCGCCCGTGCGGTGAAACAAGACTCCTATCCCATCTGGACAGGAGCGAACATGTATCTCGGCATCGATCTCGGCACATCCGGCGTCAAGGTACTTCTGATCGACGACGCGCAGCGTCCGGTCGGTTCGGCGCATGGCGAACTCGACGTATCGCGTCCGCATCATGGCTGGAGCGAGCAGGACCCCGCGCAATGGATCGCGGCCTGCGAAACGGCCATCGACGCCCTGCGCAGGGCACACCCGCAGGCGTTTTCCGCCGTCACCGGCATCGGGCTTTCCGGGCAGATGCACGGCGCGACGCTGCTCGACGCGCAGGACCGGGTGCTGCGCCCCTCCATCCTGTGGAACGACACGCGCAGCCACGCGGAAGCCGCCGAACTCGACGCCGATCCGGCCTTCCGCGCCATCTCCGGCAATATCGTCTTTCCGGGCTTCACCGCGCCCAAGCTGGTCTGGGTGGCGCGCCATGAGAGTGAAATCTTCGCCCGCACCCGCAAGGTATTGCTGCCGAAGGATTATCTCCGCCTGTGGCTGACCGGCGAACATGTCTCGGACATGTCCGATGCGGCCGGCACGAGCTGGCTCGACACGGGCCGGCGCCGCTGGTCGGCCGAACTTCTGGAAAAGACGGGCCTCGACGAAAGCCACATGCCCGGCCTTGCCGAGGGCAGCGATGCGACGGGCCGCTTGCGCGGGGAACTCGCCGCGCGCTGGGGACTTGCGCACGCCCCCGTGGTCGCCGGCGGCGCGGGCGACAACGCGGCCTCGGCCTGCGGCATGGGCACGGTGAAGCCGGGACAGGCCTTCGTCTCGCTCGGCACGTCCGGCGTGCTCTTCGCCGCCAACGGCTCCTACCAGCCGAAGCCGGAAAGCGCGGTGCACGCTTTCTGTCACGCTTTGCCCGGCACATGGCACCAGATGGGCGTGATCCTTTCGGCGGCAAGCAGCCTCAACTGGTACGCCGGCATCACCGGCGCGAGCCCGCAGGCGCTGACGGCGGAACTCGGCGATAGGCTGAAAGCGCCCGGCGACGTGACCTTCCTGCCCTATCTTTCCGGCGAGCGCACGCCGCACAACGATGCGAAGATACGCGGCGTCTTTGCCGGGCTGGACCACGCATGCGACCGCACCGCCCTGACGCAGGCCGTGCTCGAAGGCGTCGCCTTCGCCATCCGCGACAATCTCGCCGCGCTGCAATCGGCGGGCACGGAAATCACGTCGCTGGTCGCGGTCGGCGGAGGATCGCGCTCCGCGTGGTGGCTGAAATCCATCGCCACGGCATTGAACGTGCCTGTCTCCCTGCCGGAAGAAGGCGATTTCGGCGCCGCCTTCGGCGCGGCGCGGCTGGGGCTGATCGCGGCGACCGGAGCCGATCCCTTCGCGGTCTGCACGCCGCCCCGCACCGCCCGCACGATCGAGCCGGAGAAGACGCTGCTTGCGGCCTATGACACCGCCTATCGCCGCTATCATGCGCTCTATCCGGCGCTGCGTCCGCTTGAAGGGTGAGATGGCGTAGCCGGCGTTCGGCCGGCTCAGCCTTCAAACGGACTCGTGGTGTCGCGGTCGCGTTCATAGCGCTTCGCGACCGGAAACGGCGGCAGCCAGGATTCCCGCCGGATCGTCCACAATTCGTAGGTGGGCTGCAATTGGTCCGGGGCATCCAGCGAACCGAGATTCACAATGACTTCGTCGCCGCTGCGCGCGAAAACGGGCGAGCCGCAACGCGGGCAGAAAAACCGTCCGTTATAATCGCGCGTTTCGCCTTCCACCGTCACCGCATCGCGAGGGAAAATCCCGGACGCGTGAAAAAGCGCTCCATGGTGCTTGCGGCAGTCGAGACAGTGGCAGATGCCGACCCGGTGTGGGCGGCCCGACGCCTCAATCCGCACATTGCCGCACAGGCAGCCGCCGGTAAATCGATCCATCCTGCATCTCCTCCAAAACGAAAGGATGGATAATTTACGCCAGACGGCACGCGATCGGCAATTCCCGTTACAGATTCACCCAGACGCCGTTCTTCTTCGAGGAACGGACGCAGGCGTCGATGAAGGCGACACCCTTCAACCCGTCGTCCACGGTCGGATAGACCACCGCGCCGTCCGGCTTGCGGCCCTCGCGGTGCGCCTCGATGGCATCGGCCGCCTCGGTGTAGATGGTGGCGAATGCCTCGATATAGCCTTCCGGGTGGCCCGGCGGAACGCGCGTCACCCGCGCCGCGTCCGGGCCGGTCCCCGGACCGGCGCGCATGATGAGCCGCTTCTCGCCGCCGAACGGCGCGAACCACAGCCGGTTCGGGTCTTCCTGTGCCCATTCGATGCCGCCCTTGGTGCCATAGACACGCAGGCGCAGCGCGTTCTCGTTGCCGGGCGCGACCTGACTGCACCAGAGCATCCCCTTCGCCCCGCCTGCGAACCGCAGCATGACATGCGCATTGTCGTCGAGACGGCGGCCAGCGACGAAACTGTGAAGATCGGCCGCGAGGCTTTCCAGCGTCAGCCCGGTCACGAAACTGGCGAGATTGAAGGCGTGCGTGCCGATATCGCCGGTGGAGCCGCCCGGCCCCGACCGCGCCGGATCGGTACGCCAGACCGCCTGTTTCGCACCGGTCTTCTCCACCGGCTCGGTCAGCCAGTCCTGCGCATATTCCACCTGCACGACGCGGATATCACCCAGTTCGCCATTGGCGATCATGGCGCGTGCCTGCCGCACCAGCGGGTAGCCGGTGTAATTATGCGTGAGAACGAACAGCGCGCCGCTTTCGTCGGCGAGCTTCTTCAGCTTCCTCGCATCCGACAGCGTCGCGGTCAGCGGCTTGTCGCAGATGACATGGATGCCCCGTTTCAGGAACTCCTTCGCCACGTCGTAATGCAGATGGTTGGGCGTGACGATCGAAACGGCCTCGATGCCGCCCTTCAGCCGCGCCTCGCGGATCGCCATCGCCTTGTAGTCGGAATAGATGCGGTCCTCTGCGAGGCCAAGCGAGCGCCCCGATTCCAGCGCCGTTTCCGGCGTGGACGACAGCGCGCCCGCGACAAGCTCGAACCGGTTGTCGAGCCGCGCCGCCATGCGGTGCACGCCGCCGATGAGTGCACCCGAACCGCCGCCCACCATGCCGAACCGGATGCGCGGGTGGGCGGGTTCCTGCTTCTTCGCTTCGATGGTCATGATGCCCTCACACTTTGTCGGAAAGGCCCAGCATACGCCGGTTGGCTGCGTCGTCCGCGCCGCTGGCTGCGAAATCGTCGAACGCCTTTTCGGTGACGCGGATGATATGCGCCTTCACGAATTCCGCGCCCTCGCGCGCGCCGTCTTCCGGGTGCTTCAGCGCGCATTCCCATTCGACCACGGCCCAGCCGTCGAAATCGTTGGCCGCCATCTTCGAAAACACCGCGCCGAAATCCACCTGCCCGTCGCCGAGGGAACGGAAGCGCCCGGCGCGCTCGACCCAGCCCTGATAACCGCCATAGACGCCCTGCCGCCCTGTCGGGTTGAACTCCGCGTCCTTGACGTGGAACATCCTGATACGGTCCTTGTAGATGTCGATATTGTCGAGATAATCGAGGCATTGCAGCACGTAATGCGACGGATCGTAGAGCATGTTTGCGTGCGGATGCTGCTTCACGCGGTCGAGGAACATCTCGAACGTCACCCCGTCATGCAGGTCCTCGCCGGGATGGATTTCATAGCAGATATCCACGCCGTGCTCGTCGGCATGGTCGAGGATCGGCAGCCAGCGCCGCGCCAGTTCGTCGAACGCCGTCTCCACCAGACCGGCGGGGCGCTGCGGCCACGGATAGAAGAAGGGCCAGGCCAGCGCGCCGGAAAACGACGCCTGCGCGCGGAGGCCGAGATTGCGCGAGGCGCGGATCGCCATCTTCACCTGTTCCACGGCCCATTCCTGCCGCGCCCGCGGATTGCCGCGCACTTCCGGCGCGGCAAAGCCGTCGAAAGCCTCGTCATAGGCCGGATGGACGGCAACGAGCTGGCCCTGCAGATGGGTGGAAAGCTCCGTCACCTCGACGCCGTTCTCATTGGCAACTCCCATGAACTCGTCGCAGTAATCTTTTGATTCGGAAGCCTTTTTGAGGTCGATCAGCTGGCTCGCCCATGTGGGCACCTGCACCCCGGCATAGCCCTTGGCGGCGGCCCATCGGGTGATGCCGTCCCATGTGTTGAACGGCGGCGCATCGCCTGCGAACTGTCCGAGGAAAATGCCCGGTCCCTTGATCGTCTTCATCGAAAACCTCCACATCGCAACGCGGATGCGCCCGCCCCGAAAGGCGGGCGCATGATTGGTATCAGAACGGCGAATCCGGGAAGTAGAACTGCTTCGCGTTTTTCTTGTCGATGAGCGTGGCATCGAGGATATAGCTGCCGTTCACCGCCACATGATCGTAGAGATGCGCGGCGGTGATCTCCATCGCCGTCGCCACCATGGACGGCGGATAGAGCACGTCGACCGGCACGAGCTTGTCGCCGTCCATCACCTTCTTGACCATGTCCTTCGAGCCGGCGCCGCCGATGATATACTTGATATCCGTGCGCTTGGCCTGCTCGATCGCCTGCAACACGCCGACGGCCATGTCGTCGTCCTGGCACCAGACCACGTCGATCTTCGGATATTTGGTCAGGTAGTCCTGCATCACGCGGAAGGCGTCGTCACGGTTCCAGTTGCCGTATTGGCGGTCGAGAACCTTGACGTTGGAGCCGGCGATGCCCTTGTCGAAGCCGTCCTGACGCTGCTGGTCGATGGGGATCGGCAGGCCGCGGATGACGACCACCTTCGCGTCCGGCGTGGTCTTCTTGATATAGGCGCCGGCGACCTCGCCCATGGCGGTGTTGTTGCCGGCGAGATAGAGGTCACGGATCGAATTGTCGTTGTTGCTCGGCGCGCGGTCCACCAGCGCGACGAAGGTGCCCTTGTCCTTGATTTCCTTGATGGCGTTGACCAGCGGATCGGGATCGGAAGGCAGCACCACCAGCGCGTCCAGCCCCTGTACCGACAGGTCCTGCAACGCATTGGCCTGACTGGCGGCGTCCGGCGAGGTCTTGACGATGACGTTCAGGCCCGGATGCTCGGCCATCAGCAGCTTGGCCACGCGCTCGGCGTGATAGACCACGCCCGCCGTCCAGCCATGGTCGGCGGCCGGTATGGAGACGCCGATGGTCATTTTCTTTTCGTCCGCCTGCGCCAGCCCCGTGAAAGCCCCCAAGGCCAGTGCCCCCGTCGCCAGCGCGGCGAATGCGAGTCCCATAAGTTTCCTGTGCATGTTTTCCTCCTCCCAAAAGAGTGTCTTGCCTTAAATCCTCCGCCCGGAACCGCGCCGCGATTCCGCCGGTATCCTGCCCGTCATCTCCGCGACAGCGAACGCTGCACCAGCACGGCGATGATGATGATCGCGCCCTGAATGGCCCCGATCAGATATTCGCTGACGAAATTCGACAGCAGCATGATATTGCCGATGATCTCCAGAATGAAGGCCCCGCAGACAGTGCCCCATATGCGCCCCACGCCGCCGCGCAGCGCCGTGCCGCCGACGACGACGGCGGTGATCGCCTGCAACTCCCACATCAGCCCGGTGGTGGCCGATGTGGAGCCGAGGCGCGGCACGTAGAGCAGCACCGCCACGGCGACGCAGATGCCCTGCACGATATAGGCGATGGTGCGCACGCGCCCGACCGAAATGCCCGAATAGCGCGCCACGTCCTCGCTGGAGCCGACCGCCATCAGATGGCGTCCGTAGCGCGTGCGGTAGAGGACGAAGGCCGCAACCGCCGCCGTGACGAAGATGACGATGATCGGCACCGGCACGCCGAGAACCGAGCCGAAATAAACCGGCCGGTAGAGGCTCTGCAGTTCCGAATTGCGCAGCGTGATGGCGCCGCCCTGCGACAGTTGCGTCGTGAGACCCCGGAAGATGCCCATCGTGCCGAGCGTGGCGATGAAGGGCTCTATGCGGCCGAGCGTGGTGATCAGCCCGTTGGCTAGCCCGCAGAGCGCACCGATGACCACGGCCAGAGCCATCCCCGCGATCAGCATCAGCAGCGGATCGGCGATGACGCCGCTGTTCATGAACATGATCATGATGCTCGCGACGAAGGCGAGCATGGCGCCCACCGAAAGATCCAGCCCGCCGGAGGTGATGACATAGGTCGCGCCGACCGCGATAATGGCCGTGAAGGCGCTGCGCGTGATGACGTTCAGCAGATTGTCGACGCTGAGGAAATTGGGGTTGGCGAAGGCGCCGAGCACCAGCAGCAGCGCCAGCGCCACGAAGGGCGCGACGGCGCGCAGGTCCCAGTCCCGCGATGTTTTCGGTGCCCGGCTCTTGTCGGTGGCGGCCTGTGTCATCGGCTTTTCCTGTCGTCTTCCGTCATGCCGCGTCCTCCACGGCTACACCCGTTGCGAGAACCACGATTTCCTGTTCCGTCATGCGTTCGCCGGACACCTCGCCCGCGATCCGGCCCTCGCGCATCACCACGATGCGGTCGCATATGCCGATCAGTTCCGGCATTTCCGACGAGACCACGATGATCGACCGGCCTTCCTGCGCCAGCCTGGCGATAAAGCGGTATATCTGCTCCTTGGTGCCGACATCGATGCCGCGCGTCGGCTCGTCGATGATGACGATGGACGGATCGAGCATCATCATCTTGGCCAGAAGCAGCTTCTGCTGGTTGCCGCCGGAAAGCTGGCCGGCCAGAATATCCTTGCTACCGGTACGGATGTCGAATTCGCGGATCGCCTCGTCCAGCGCCGTGCGCTCCCGTTTCCGGTCGATCTGGAAATGGTGCACGAACTTCCGCAGCGAGGCCAGCGTGAGATTGACGACGAGATCCTTGGCGAGCAACAGCCCCTTGCCCTTGCGGTCCTCGCTGAGATAGGCGATGCCGGCCATGAGGCTGTCGTGCGCGTTGCGGAAATGCACCGGCCTGCCATTGTGGCGGACCTCGCCGCGGGCGGGACGCAGGCCCACGACCCCTTCCATGAGTTCCGTGCGCCCGGCGCCGACCAGCCCGGCGAAACCCAGTATCTCGCCCCGGTCGAGATGAAAGGCGGCATCGCGCACATGACCGGGAACGTCGAACCCGTTCACTTCCAGCACCCGCCCGCCATCCTGCCGCCCGACACGGTCGGGGTAGAGCTTGGTCACGTCGCGCCCGACCATGAGGCGCGCCATGTCGGCGGGCTGCAACTGCGATATGTCGTGCGAGGCGACCAGCGCGCCGTCGCGCAGCACCGTCACCCGGTCGGCGATCTCCTTCACTTCCGGCAGGCGGTGCGAAATATAGATCACGGCCACGCCTCTGGCGCGAATGTCGCGGATCACCTTGAGAAGCGCCTCGGTCTCGACCGGCGTGAGGGAGGCGGTCGGCTCGTCGAAGATCACCACGCGGTGCGGAACGAGCAGCACCCGCGCGATCTGCACCAGCTGGCGCTGGGCGATCGACAGCGTGCCGACGACGACGTCCGGGTCTATCTCGGCGCCGAGATCGCGGATCGCGGATCGCGCGCCCTCGCGCATGGACCTGTCGTCGACGGTGAGTCCGCGGGCCAGTTCGCGGCCGAGATAGATATTCTGCGCCACGGTCAGATCGGGTGCCAGGAGGATTTCCTGATGCACCAGCACGATGCCGCGCGCTTCCGCATCCACCGGGCCTGCGAAGACCGTTTGGCTGCCCTCGATGCGAATCTCGCCGGAAGTGGGCTGTTCATGGCCGGAAAGCACCTTCATCAGCGTGGACTTCCCGGCCCCGTTCTCGCCGATGATCGCGTGGACCTCGCCGGCGCGGATGCGCAGGCCGATATTCTTCAGAACCTGCACCGGACCGAAGGATTTGGAAAGGGAAACGGCTTCGAGCAATGCCGGCTCTTCCGCTGTTGCGGATACGCTCATGCCCTCACTCCGGCCCCGTTTCCGGCGTTGATACCGGCGGATATGCTGTATTCGTGGCCGTTAGGGTAACGGCGGGCCTCCACCCGCCGGCCGGATAAATCAGGTTGCACGCGAACTCCTCCCGAAGCACTGCAACCGAAAGATTAGCTTTCGATTTGAAGCCCGTAAAGCGAAAACATGCCATGCTTCTTTATGCTGGACCGATGGCGGCTCCCGCTCTATCTATCTATGCCGATCGATCATGGCTGAGGAGTGCGACCCATGGGCTACAGCAAGAAACCGGAAGCGATCGCGAAGCTGACGCCGGAGCAATACCGCGTCACGCAGGAGGGCGCCACCGAGCGGCCCGGCACCGGCGAATATCTCCATAACACGGAGCCGGGCATCTATGTCGATATCGTTTCGGGCGAGCCGCTTTTCGTCTCCGCCGACAAGTTCGATTCCCATTGCGGATGGCCCAGCTTCACCAAGCCGGTCGAGCCGGCCAATGTGCGCGAGCTGGACGACTTTTCGCACGGCATGGTGCGTACCGAGGTGCGCTCCGCCCATGGCGACAGCCATCTCGGCCATGTCTTCCCGGACGGACCGGCGAATCGCGGTGGCCTGCGCTATTGCATCAATTCCGCGTCGCTGCGCTTCATTCCCAAAGCGCGCATGGAAGCGGAAGGTTACGGCGCCTATCTCGATCAGGTGGAGGGCGACTAAAGCATTTCCAGCAGTTCGCGAGGCGGACGGGAACCGGTTTTGCGTCCGGAAATGCGCGGAAACAAAGGGTTCACGCGCGGAAAGCGAATCTGAAAGATCGCGACGCGCTTTGAGATCAGCCCTTGACCGAGTCCAGCCGGCTCAGGATTACATTGAGCTCCTCCAGCGAGGTGTCGATTTCGGCGCGCTTTTTTTCCAGTTCGTCCAGCTTGCCGGCAAGTTTTTCGCGCAGCGCGCGCAGTTGCTCATCGCCGGAATCGTGTCTGCGCAGGTCGATCAGCAGGTTCATTTCCGCCAGCGTGAGGCCGATCCGGCGCCCGAAAAGAATAAGACGCAGTCTCGTGCGGTCCTCCGTCCCGTAAAGCCGTGTCACGCCGGCCCGGCGCGGGTTGAGCAGACCCCTGCCCTCATAGAAGCGCAACGTCCGCAGCGTGACGCCGAATTCCTGCGCGAGATCGCCGATCCTGAACACCGACCCGCCGGATAGGTGCTCCCGTCCCTTCAGGTCCGCGCGCGTCGTCAGTAAAGCTGCTATCGCTTCTGGCCCTGCCACCTTGTCCGTCATCGTCCATCCGTTTCCGCCCCCCGGACACGCCCGCCGCACATCCATGCCCGGCGGCGAGCTATTTATCAGAATCGACTCATATACATTTTCGCGGCATCCCTCGCCACCGCCTGCCGGACGCGATCCTGCCATTGCAGCCGGGAAAGCCCGTCATTCCCCCGAAAACCGGTACGGAAAAGCAGATATTAACCGACTGTTTACCATGTTTGTAGGAATGTGAATCGGGCAAAAACATATCGGTTCTGCGTTGCACAATTTGCTCCCGACGATCCGTAACCTCCGCCGCATCCCTGGAAAGTGAGATTTCCCATGGCAAATCCGAAGCTGGCACCGGCCTCACAATCCTTCATGGACGAACTGAACGCCTCTCGCGAACGCCGTCCGGTGCCCCAGGCAATGCAGGAGCTCGAACGAACGCTGGCCGGTCTGGAACGCCGGCTGCTCGACTTCGACATAGAGGAAGAGGAACCGGCGGAGCCTGCGCATCATCATGCCCCGCAGCACATCACCAATTCCGCCGCCGGGCTTGCCGAAATCACCGAGAATTTGCGCCGCCGGCTCGACAGCCGCAAGGAAGCCCATTCCCTGCGCACGTCCCTTGAGGACAATTTCACCCGCCGCCTGAACGAGGTTTTCGACCAGACCGCCGCCGGCGAGCGCGAGCCCGACCCGGAAGCAGGGCTGCGGCTGGAGCGCATCGAGAACCGCCTCTCCGATCTTACCCGGCAACTGGATACCGCCGTCGCGCAGCATGATTCCGACCTGATCTACCAGAAGCTCGGCCTGCTGTCGCAGCGCATCGACGCCCTGTCCGACGGTTCCGCCCTGCCCGGCTCCATGGCGGGCCAACTCGCGGAACAGATCGGCCTGCTTGCCTCGCGGGTCGCCAAGGTCATGGACCATCTGAGCCAGACCGATTATCACGCATTCGAGGAGCGCCTCGACCTCATCGGCCGCAAGCTGGAAGCCGTCGAGCACCGCGCCGCCGAACCGCATCCCGCCGTGCTCGACAGGATCGACTGCCGATTTTCCGAACTGACCGAGCGGTTCAACGCGCAATATGCGAGCCTGCATCGCGACACCGGCGCGATTCACGCGCTGGAAAACCGGATGGACGATCTTTCGGAGCAGATTTCCGAGGGTCTCCGGCAGGCCCCGCCTCCGGCCATCGACAGCGCGGCGATCCGCAATCTCGAAGCGCAGATCGCCGATATCGCCCGCCACCTGCAAGCGCCGGTCGCGGAACTGTCCCGCATCGGTCCGCGTCTCGACTCGATCGAGCGTTCGCTCGGCGAGAACCGCAAGAACGTGCTGGACGCGGCGCGCGAGGCGGCGGAAAGCGCCGTCGCCCATGTTCTCGAACACGGATCGCAGCGCGAATCCGCTGTCGCGCAGCAACTCGGCCAGGACATGAAATCGCTGGAAGCGCTGGCCCGCAACACCGATGAGCGCAACACCCGCACCTTCGAGACCGTGCACGGCACGCTGGTCAAAATCGTCGACCGGCTGGCGAAGCTGGAACAGGACGTGAGCGTAAAGACGGTGCGCGACCGCAATCCGGCGGCCGAGCGCGAACCGGCGACGGCCAAGGACAGCCCTGCCGCCGGACCGGCGGTGCTGTTCGGCGGATTTTCCCGGACCGCGCCCGACAGGACGGAACCGGGCAAGCTCCTTCCGGCGAAGGACCGGAGCGAAACGTCCGATACACGGGCCGCTGGGAGCAGCTATGCCGATGTCGACCCTGTCGATAGCAAGATCGGCGATAGCAAGATCGGCGTTGGCGGCTTCGACGACGAGAACGTGCCCGATCTCAACGCCATCATGAAGCGTGTGCGTGAAGAACGCCGCCAGCGCGAAAGCACGGGCGACGACGCCAAGGAACCGGCGCGCGCCGCCAACGGCAATGCCGGCGGCAAGGCCGATCTCATCACCGCCGCCCGCCGCGCCGCGCAGATGGCGGCAGCCGAATCCGGGCTGATCGAGAAGTCCGCCGGCAAGGACGTTGCAGGCCGGACGGAGACCGACGACGCCGAGGGAACCGCCGACGATGCCACCGACCGACCTGCCGTGAGTTTCTTGCAGCGCCAGCGCAAGCCGATCCTCATGGCCATCGGCGCGGTCATGATCGCCATGGCCGGGTTGCAGATCGGCACGGCATTCTTCAAGCATGACGGCAGCACGGAGACGACTGCCGATACGCAACCGCAGCAGGATGCCGCGCCGCAGGCGACGGCCAAGGCCGAAACGCCGGCACCGGCAGAAACCGCCGCTGCGAAGGTCTTCGATACGCCCCGGAGCGAGAACACGGCGGACATAAAGACCGACACGCCTGCCCCCGCACCGGCGGCATCCGCACCGGTGACCGCACCGCCCGCGCCCCAGCCGCAGGCTGCGCAGGCAGCCCCGGCGCAGGCGTCCGAACCGGCCGCGCCGCAAGCCAAACCGGACGTAGCTGCCGCCGCGCCTGCTGCTGCACCCGCTGCGAGCCAGCCCGTGCCCGCCATTCCGGCGGATGCAGGCCCGGCCGCACTGCGCGAAGCCGCCGCCAAGGGCGACAATCTCGCCCTTTACGAGATCGGCAACCGTTACATGGAAGGAAAAGGCGCGCCCGCGAACTTCGCCAGCGCTGCGAAGTGGTTCGAGGTTTCCGCCACGCGCGGCTTCGCCCCGGCCCAATACCGTCTCGGCAACATGTACGAGAAGGGGCTCGGCATGTCCCGCGACCTTGAAAAGGCGAAGGACTGGTACAAGCGTGCGGCCGAACAGGGCAATATCAGCGCCATGCACAATCTGGCGGTGCTCTACGCCACCGGCACCAACGGCGCGCCGGACAATGTTTCCGCCGTGCGCTGGTTCACCGACGCCGCCGAACACGGCGTCAAGGACAGCCAGTACAATCTGGGCATCCTCGCCGCCAAGGGTCTCGGCATGCCGGTCAATCTGGAGGACAGCTACAAGTGGTTCGCGCTCGCCGCCAATTCCGGCGACAAGGACGCCGCCGACAAGCGCGACCAGATCGGCCGCTCACTGACGCCCGAGCAGTTGGAGCGCGCCCGCAACGCGGTGAAGCTCTGGAAGGCCACGCCGCTCGACGACGCGGCCAACGCCACCAATGTGCCGGACGCATGGACCGACGGCAACGCGGCGCCGACCGGCGCGGTAGACATGAAGAAGGCGGTGCGCAACATCCAGATCATCCTCAGGAAGAACGGTTTCGACACCGGCGGCGTCGACGGCCAGATGGGCGACAAGACCCGCGCCGCCATCGCCGCGTTCCAGAAGGCCAACGGCCAGAAGCCGACCGGCGAAGTGGACCAGAAGCTGGTGCAGCTCCTTCTTCAGAAGAACAAGTAAGGGCGGCAGGCCGAATTCCGTTCAGGACAGACCGAAGCATCGGCGGCCATTGTGCCGCCGATGCTTCCATTCGTTAGAGCCCGCGCTCCGTCAGGCCTTGGCATCGCGCGGGTAAGGCCATTTCCAGTCGCGTATTTCCGGCATGTCCTCGCCGTGCTCGCGCACATAGGCGCGGTGCAGCACCAGCTTTTCCTTGGCTTCGGCAACGATCGGCTCCGCCTCGCTTTGGGCGATGGGCAGCCGTTCGATCGCCGCCATGGCGAGATGGTAGCGGTCGAGTTCGTTCAGCACCACCATGTCGAACGGCGTGGTAGTGGTTCCCTGCTCGATGAAGCCGTGAACGTGGAAATTGGGGTGGTTGGTGCGCCGGTAGACCAGACGGTGGATCAGATAGGGATAGCCGTGATAGGCGAAGATCACCGGGCGGTCGCGGGTGAAGATGCGGTCGAATTCCTCGTCGGAAATGCCGTGCGGGTGCTGCGTCGGCGATTGCAGCGCCATGAGATCCACCACATTGACGACGCGGACGCGCAGATGCGGCACGCTCCGGCGCAGGAGATCCACCGCGGCAAGCGTCTCCATGGTCGGCACGTCTCCGGCACACGCCATGATGAGGTCCGGTTCCAGCCCGTCCTCCGTGCCGGCCCAGTCCCATATGCCGAGACCCGCCTCGCAATGCTTCACGGCCTCCGCCATGGGCAGCCATTGCGGCTCCGGCTGCTTGCCCGCCACGATGACGTTGACCCGGTTCCATGTCTTCAGGCAGTGCTCGGCGACCCAGAGCAGCGTGTTGGCATCCGGCGGGAAATAGACGCGCACCGTGTCGGCGCTCTTGTTCGCCACCAGATCGACGAAGCCCGGGTCCTGATGCGAGAAGCCGTTATGGTCCTGCCGCCACACATGCGAGGTCAGCAGGTAGTTGAGCGATGAGACCGGCTTGCGCCACGGCAGCTCGCGCGAGACCTGCAACCATTTGGCGTGCTGGTTGAACATGGAATCGATGATGTGGATGAAGGCTTCGTAACAGGAGAAGAAGCCATGGCGCCCGGTCAGCAGATAGCCTTCCAACCAGCCCTGACAGAGATGCTCGCTTAGAACCTCCATCACCCGCCCATCCGACGAGAGGTGGTCGTCGGTGTCTAGCGTCTCCGCCATCCATACGCGGTCGGTGACCTCGAACACGCTGTTGAGCCGGTTGGAATTGGTCTCGTCCGGGCCGAAGACGCGGAAATTCTTCTCCGGCTCGTTGAGCCGCAGCACGTCGCGCAGATACTGGCCGAGAATGCGGGTGGATTCCGCCTCGACCGCGCCCGGTGCGGTGACGTCGACCGCGTAGCTGCGGATATCGGGTGTGGTCAGCTCCTTGCGCAGCAGGCCGCCATTGGCATGCGGATTGGCGCCCATGCGCCGCTGCCCCTCGGGCGCCAGCGCCTTCAGTTCCGCTTTCAGGCTGCCGTCCGGGTTGAACAGGTCGGCGGGATCGTAGCTCCGCATCCAGTCTTCCAGAATGCGGCGATGCCCCTCGTTCTCGCGGCAGTTGGCCACGGGCACCTGATGCGCGCGCCAGCTGTTCTCGACCATCAGGCCGTCCACGAATTTCGGCCCGGTCCACCCCTTGGGGCTGCGCAGGATGATCATCGGCCAGCGCGGGCGCTCCGGCGATTTCTCGTCCGCCGCCTTGCGGATCGCGGCGATGCGGTCGAAGATCGTGTCGAACGTCGCCGCCATCTTCTGGTGCATCGCCTCCGGTTCATGGCCCTCCACGAAGAAGGGTTCGTAGCCGTAGCCCCGGAAAAGGTGGTCCAGATCCTCGTCGGACAGGCGTCCGAGCACGGTCGGATTGGCGATCTTGTAGCCGTTCAGATGCAGGATCGGCAGCACGGTGCCGTCGCGTACCGGATTGAGGAACTTGTTGGAGTGCCACGAGGTCGCGAGCGGGCCGGTCTCCGCCTCGCCGTCGCCGACCACGCAGGCCACCACGAGATCGGGATTGTCGAAAGCCGCGCCATAGGCATGGACCAGCGCATAGCCCAGTTCCCCGCCCTCGTGAATGGAGCCGGGCGTCTCGGGCGCGGCATGGCTCGGAATGCCGCCGGGGAAGGAGAATTGCCGGAACAGCCGGCGCAGCCCGTCCTCGTCCTCGCTCACATGAGGATAGATTTCCGAATAGGTGCCTTCCAGATAGGTGTTGGCCACCATGCCGGGACCGCCATGGCCGGGACCGCAGATATAGATGACGTTGGCGTCGCGCTTGCGGATGACACGGTTGAGATGGGCATAGATGAAGTTGAGGCCGGGCGTCGTGCCCCAGTGGCCGAGCAGGCGCGGCTTGACGTGCTCCGGCTTCAGCGGCTCGCGCAGCAGCGGGTTTTCCATCAGATAGATCTGCCCGACGGAGAGATAATTGGCCGCGTGCCAGTAGCGGTTGATCAGGGATAGCTCCTGCGGCGTCAG
Organism: Rhizobiales bacterium 63-22; assembly: GCA_001898995.1. GTDB lineage: Bacteria > Pseudomonadota > Alphaproteobacteria > Rhizobiales > Rhizobiaceae > Brucella. Next base: position 236,162 of record MKVZ01000016.1, read on the forward strand.
AGGCCCTTTGGCTGGCGCGGTGCTCATACCGTTTCTCCTTTACTGATGCGGGGCCGGGCGTCTTCGGTCCGTCCTGAAAGTCCCGCTATGGTTTCAAGTGCTTCGGTGGCGATGACGTGCTCTTCGTCCGTCGCCAGCATGAAGGCGGCGACCGGGCTTCCCTCGCGCGTGATGCGAAAGGCGTTGGCGGTGTTGGCGGCCGGATCGAGCCCGAGGCCCAGCCATGCGAGCCTGTCGCAGACGGCAGAGCGGATTTGCGGCTGATGCTCGCCGATGCCCGCCGTGAAGATCAGCGCATCCAGTCCGCCCAGCGTGGCGGCGAGGCGGCAGACCTCGCCGGCGATGCGAAGCGTGAAAATGTCGATCGCCTCGCGCGCGCGGGAGTCGTTTTCGGCGAACAGCCGGCGGGTGTCGCCGCTGATCCCGGAAAGGCCGAGCAGGCCGGACTGCTTGTAGAGCAGGTTCGACAGGGCATCGGCGTCCATCTTCTCCTGCTGCGTGAGATAAAGCAGCGCTCCCGGATCGAGCGCGCCGCAGCGCGTCGCCATCGGAATGCCGTCGAGCGTGGAAAAGCCCATGCTGGTGTCTAGGCTTCGCCCGCCCTGCATGCCGCACAGGCTGGCCCCGCTGCCCAGATGCGCCACAACCACCCTGCCCCCGGCCAGTTCCGGCGCGAGGCGGGCAAAATTGCCGGCGATGGATTTATAGGAAAGGCCGTGAAAGCCATAGCGCTTGACGCCGCGATCGTGGAATGCGCCCGGAAGGGCGAAACGGCGCACCGTATCCGGCATGGTGCGGTGGAAAGCGGTGTCGAAGGAGGCCGTCTGCGGAACCGACGGCAAAAGCTTGCGGATCGCGCGGATCAGCGAGAGGCTTTGCGGCTGGTGCAGCGGCGCGAAGACCGACAGGCTGTCGATCCCGGCGATGGCCGACTCGTCCAGAAGCACAGGCCCCGCGAAAATATCGCCGCCGTGGACGACACGATGACCGATGGCGGCGACGCGGCCGGGATCGAGATGATCCGGCAACGCGCCCAGAATCCGGCCGAAGACCGTGGCGAGGTCGCCCCTCAGCGTGGTCCGCACGGGCACCACCGTTTCACCCCCCTCGCCGCTCATGCGGAAGGTGAGCGGCACCGCATTGAAATCGATGGCGCCTCTGGCCGTGGGACGCACCGCCTGCCCGTCATGTTCGAAAATGCCGACCTTTACCGTGGACGAGCCGGCATTGAAGGTGACGAGTTGGCTGTTCATTCGGACGGTTCCATATTTGGCGGCCAGATTTCCAGCCCATGGCAGGTTTAAGCGCGGGCTCCGGGCCCGCATTGTTTTCGATCAATCGAAGCCGCGCAACAGGGCGCTGAAATTTTCGCACGCGACAGCGACGGATTTACCGGCCCGCCACGTTCAAGAACCGTAAGTCAGCTCATCCTTCCCACCCGCATAAGGCCAAAAATATGGCCGAACATGGAGAAAACGCTCATGATCCGTCCCCTGATCACCGCCATGCCGCTGGCCCTCGTGCTGATCGTCGCCGGACCGGCGCTCGCCCAGACAAATGCGCAGACCGGCACGCAAACCGGCACTCAGGCCGCCACGCCGGCACCGAAGCGCGGCGTAACGCTCGAACAGTTCAAGGCGCGCCGGGAAAAGGCCTTCATGAAAGCCGACGCCGACCATGACGGCAAGATCAGCCTGGCCGAATGGACCGCCTTCCGCACGAAGCACAATGCCAAGGGCGATCCGTCGAAGTTCTTCAAGCTGATCGATACCAATCATGACGGCTTCATCGACCATGACGAACTGGATGCCTTTCTGACCAAACGCTTCAACCATATGGACAAGAATCATGACGGCGTGCTGACACCGGATGAAATGCCGGGTCACAATTCCGCTACCAGGAAGGCGCAGTAAAACGACAGGCAGGAAAGCAGATGCGATGACCGCAGAATCCGCCCATGGGAGTGCCGCCATCGATGGGTTCCGACCCGGACGAAGAGCTGGTCCGCCGTATCGGCGCGGGCGAAGAGGCGGCCATGCAGGCGCTGGTCGCCCGCAGGCTGCCGCGCGTGCTGGCGCTCGCCCGGCGCATGCTGGGCGACGCCGCGGAGGCGGAGGACGTGGCGCAGGAAACCTTCATCCGGGTGTGGCGCCATGCGTCGGGCTGGCGCGCCGGCCGGGCGCGTTTCGACACCTGGCTGCATCGTGTCGCGCTCAATCTCTGCTACGATCGGCTGCGGCGCCGGCGCGAATGGACCAGTGCCGACGAGCTGCCCGACATGGCGCAGGACGATACGGCGGAGGAGGCCCGGAGGCATGAAGATGCCAGCATCCGGGTCGAACAGGCCCTGAAAGCGATCGCCCCGCGCCAGCGCGAGGCGATCGTGCTGACCTATTATCAGGCCCTGTCCAATGCCGAAGCCGCAGAGGTCATGAATGTCAGCATAGAGGCGCTGGAAAGCCTGCTCTCACGCGGACGCCGCGCCTTGCAGGCGATGTTGAAAGGGGACGAAAGCGATGCATGAGGGCGCGGAACATCCGGCAATGACAGAAAAAACGATGGATGCGCAGCGTTTCGGGACGCTGGCTTCGATCTATGGCGGGCGGCTGCAATCGTGGCCGGAAGAAGAGCGGTCCACTGCCGAAGCCTTCGCGCTGTCGGCGGATGGCAGGGCCATTCTGGCGCGCGCGGACGCGCTCGACGCCATGCTCGACGCCTATGCCGTTCCCGCGCCTTCGTCCGGATTGCATGCGCGCATCCTGCAAGACGGCCGTGCGCGGCTGGCGAGCCGGCGGCGCGGACGGCTGTGGTGGTCCGGCTTCGGCCTCGCCGGGCTCGGGCTTGCCGGCGTGCTGGCGGGCGCGCTGCTGGTGGCCGTCATCTCGCCCCCGCCCCTGACCGACCATACCGTCTTCGACGCCGATACGACCGCCTTCGGCGACCTCGTCCCGTCGCAGTCGGCGCAAGAGGATATGTGACCATGGCTTCCTCCCGCCTTCCGCTCATCGTGTCGGTGGCGCTCAATGTCTTCCTGCTTGGCGGCCTCATCGGCGGCGCGCTCTGGGTGCATAGCCACGGGCCTCTTCCCGGCGGCACGTTACAGGCGGCGGTGCGAAGCCTCCCGCCTGACCAGCGCGTCGCGCTGCACAAGGCCTTGCGCGCCGTGCGGCTGGAAAACCGCCCGACGATGATCGAGAGCAGGCAGGCCCGCCGCGACGCCGCCAATCTGCTCCGGCAGCCGACGCTCGATGCCGCCGCGCTTTCGGCGGCGCTCCAGCGCGCCCGTACGGCGGACGTCACCATGCGCGCCAAGCTGGAACAGCGCATCGTAGACTTCGCCGCCACGAGTTCGCAGCAGGTGCGCGACCTTCTGGCCGACGGACTGATCCGCCGCCTGCCGCCGCCCAGGAAAGCGCGCTGAAAAACCGTCGCCGCGGAACGATCGAAAAAATTTTCGATATCGAGCGACGGATCGGGCTTCATACGCCGTTGAATGGAATGAAGGGGGGCCACGTTTCCTTAACTCTCGCAAGTGATGGAGTAAGTGCCTTGACCAGATCTCTTACTTTCGCGGCCGCGGCTCTCGGCGGCCTATTGATGACCGCCGGCATGGCCTCCGCCATGCCGCTCGCGCCCACGGCCACCACGGCGGCGGCTGTCCCGGCCCAATCAAGCCCAGTCCAGTCCGGCTCGGTCCAATCGGGCCTCGTTCAGAAGGTCGCCTGGGGCTGCCCCTGGGGCTGGCATCCGGACTATTGGGGCCGGTGCGTGCCCAACGTCATCGTTCCGGGGCCGGTCTACCACTATTACGGCTGGGGCTGGCACCGCCCGGTCTATTATTATCATCCGGGGTGGCGCTGGCATCATCCCCATCCCATGTGGCATCCCCCCGTCTGGCGCCATCACTGGCACCACTGACGAGACGGTATCGCAACAGATGGAATGAACGGGCAGCGGCGCGCGCGTGCGCGCCGCCTCCAGGCAATCGGCCCCGGAACCAGCCACAAGCGAGTCAGCCATGGCCTATCCACCCGCAAAGCCCGACGAAGCCCCCGGCAGGGCGCTCGTCGTCTTCAACCGCTTCGGCCTCGGCGCACGGCCGGGCGACATGGCCCGGCTTGGAAGGAAGCTCGACAGCGATCCGCGCGCCGTCCTGAAAGCCGAACTTGCCACGCGGGAAATCGCGCTGATTCCGACCTTCACCGTCCATGACGACCAATCCGTAACCGAACTGCCGGGCAGCACCGCGGCCATTCAGGCGAGCATGGCGGAAGCCATCGAGCGCAAAGCCATGCGGGATCGCGGGGCCGCCACCGGCTCACCGGCAAAACCGGCAAAACCGGGCCTGCCTTCGGTCGAGCAGAAGCTGTTCCGGGCCGAGGAGCAGGCGCGCTTCGACAAGGCGCTGCAAGTGGAAATCGGCTTCGTCGAGCGGCTCGTCGCCTTCTGGTCCAACCATTTCTGCGTGTCCGCCGCCAAGGACAATATCGTGCGCGTTTCGGCCGGCGCCTTCGAGCGCGAGGCCATCCGCCCCCATATTCTGGGGCGATTCTCCGACATGCTGCTGGCGGTGGAACATCACCCCGCCATGCTGTTCTTTCTCGACAACCAGCAATCGGTCGGCCCGGATTCGCGCGCGGGCGGCCACGGCAGGCGCGGCCTCAACGAGAACCTCGCCCGCGAGGTTCTGGAACTGCACACGCTCGGCGTCGGCAGCGGCTATACGCAGGCCGATGTCACCACCTTCGCCCGCATCCTGACCGGCTGGACCATGGCCGGGCGCGAGGGCGGTCTCGGCCAGCCGGGCACCTTCGCCTTCAACGCCAATGCGCACGAGCCGGGCGACGAGACCTTCATGGGCAAGACCTATCCCGCCGGTGGCGAGGGTCAGGCGGAAGCGGTGCTGAACGACGTGGCACGCCATCCGGCCACCGCAAGGCATATCGCCACCAAGCTTGCGCAGCATTTCATCGCCGACGATCCGCCGCCCTCGGCGGTCGCGCGTCTCACCGCGGCCTTTTCCAGGCATGACGGCGACCTGCGCGTCATGGCGCTGACCCTGATCAACATGCCTGAAGCGTGGTCGCATCCCCTCACCAAGATGCGCTCGCCGCTCGACTACGCGCTGGCCATGCGCCGCGCCATCGGCCCGGCGCCGGGCGCCGATCCCGGCCAGACGCTCAACTGGCTCAACATGCTCGGCGAGCCGCTGTGGCAGCCGCCGGAACCGAACGGCTATCCCGATACCGCCGCCGCCCATGCCTCGCCCGCCGGAATGAAGATGCGGCTCGACATCGCATGGCAGGCCGCACGCCAGATGAAGACCATCGGCGACCCCAACGCGCTCTTGACGGATATCGTCGGGCCATCGGCCTCGCCGGAAACGCGGCAGGCCGTGGCGCGCGCCGCATCGCGCCAGCAGGCGGTGGCGCTGTTGCTCATGTCGCCCGAATTCCAGCGGAGGTAACGTCATGAAATTCTTCAATCCTCTGTGCGAGACGCCCGATCCAGCCCGCCGTGCCGTGCTCGTCGGCGGCGGAACCCTGTCCGCATGGGCCTGCCTGCCGCGCTTCGCCCGCGCCGCCGACAATCGCGATCCGCGCCTCGTCGTCGTCATCCTGCGCGGGGCGCTAGACGGGCTTTCGACGATCGGGCCGGTCGGCGATCCCGATTATGCCGGATTGCACGGCGATATCGCCCTGTCGCTCAGCGGGCCGCATCCGGCGCTGCCGCTCGACAGTTTCTTCGCCGCCAATCCGGCCATGGTCAATTTCGCGCGGATGTTCCGCGCCGGGCAGGCTGCCGTGGTGCATGCCGCCGCCACCGGCTATCGCGACCGCTCGCATTTCGACGGGCAGGATGCGCTGGAGAGCGGCTATCCCGGTCCGGGCCATGCCACGACAGGCTGGCTGAACCGGGCGCTCTCCGCCCTGCCGGGCGGCGACAGGGTCGGCGTGAAGGGCGGCCTCGCCGTCGGGGCCTCGACCCCGCTCGTCATACGCGGCGGGGCGCCGATCCTCGGCTGGGCGCCGCAGCGCCTGCCCGATCCGAGCGACGATCTCGCCGACCGCGTGCTCGATCTCTACACGCACCGCGATCCGCCGCTCGCCGCGGCGCTTCAGCACGGCCTCGATGCCGGCCGTATGGCGGCGGGCGACGGCATGGACATCAAAAACCGCAGGGGCGGCGCGGCTGGGGCCATGCGCGAATCGGCGGCGGGCGCGGCGCGGCTGATGGCCGCCGACGACGGGCCGCGCATCGCCGCGCTCGCCTTCGACGGCTGGGACACCCATGTCAACGAGGGCGGCGCGACAGGCCGGCTCGCCATGCTGCTCGGCGGTCTGGACGAGGCCTTCGCCGCCTTCCAGACCGGGCTCGGCGCGCACTGGAAAGATACGGTGGTGGTTGCCGTCACCGAATTCGGCCGCACGGCGCGCATCAACGGAACGACCGGCACCGACCACGGCACCGGCACGGTGATGCTTCTGGCGGGCGGCGCGCTGCGCGGCGGGCGTGTCATCGCCGACTGGCCGGGGCTCAAGCCGGCACAGCTCTATCAGGGCCGCGACCTCGCGCCCACCACCGATGTGCGCGGAGTGCTGAAGGGACTCCTCGCCGACCAGTTCGGGCTTTCTGCCTCGGTATTGGGCGGCAAGGTCTTCCCCGGCAGCGAGGCGGTCAAACCAATGCAGGGGCTTATCGTGTGAAGGACCATATCCGATGTCAGGATTCAGATTTTTTCTCGCCGTCGCAACGTCTTTGACCACGGCCGCGCTAGTGGTCGCGCCGTCATCGGCCCTGGCGCAGGCCTGCACCTGTCCCAGCGGCTTCCAGATCAGGGCGAACCGGCCGCCGCCGCCGCTGCCCGTCTACGATCAGCCGCCCATGCCGGGACCGGGCTATATCTGGACGCCCGGCTACTGGTCGTGGAACAATTACGACTATTACTGGGTGCCGGGAACATGGGTCCTGCCGCCCCGGCCCGGACTGCTCTGGACGCCGGGCTACTGGGCCTTCACCAACGGCATCTATGTCTACAACACCGGTTACTGGGCGCATCATGTCGGCTTCTACGGCGGGATCGTCTATGGCTTCGGCTATGCCGGCAACGGATATCAGGGCGGATACTGGAACGGCGACCGCTTCTTCTACAACCGCACCGTCAACAATTTCGGCTCCGTCAACGTCACCAACGTCTATGACAAGACGGTGGTGGTGAACAAGACGGTCATCAACCGCGTCAGCTACAATGGCGGTGCGGGCGGCATCCCGGCGAGGCCGACGCCGCAGCAGGAACAGGTCGCGCGGGAGCCCCATATCCAGCCGACCGGCCCGCAGATCCAGCATATCCGCGCCGCGAGCACGAACGGCAAGCTGTTCGATGCCGCCAATCACGGCAAGCCCGCGATTGCCGCGACGCCGCGTCCCCTGCATTTCGCCGGCGAGGAAGGTGCGAAACCCGGCGGCCCGAATGAACCCGCGAACCATGCGCCGGCCGGCGGCACTCCGGGGGCCATGCCGGGCATGCCGGTCGCTCCCGCTCCGCACAAGGAAGGCGGACCGCAGGAGAAGCCGCTGACGGCCCAGCCACCGGCGGAGAAACATGCCGGACCCGCGCCGCAGGGCGGGCAAATGCAGGAAAAGCCGGCAGTTCCGCCAGCCCCTAAGGAACGGGAGGACCACAAGACACCGGAGGCTCCCAAGGCGCCGCCGCCCTTCACGCGGGAAGCGCCGCGGCAGGAACAGCCGGCTCCGCATCCCATGCCGCAGCACGCATCTAGACCGCAACCGCCCAGAGCGGCACCACGGGCGGCACCACGGGCGGCACCCCATGGGCCGGCTCCGCACGGACCCGCGCCGCACAGGGCGGCTCCACACGGACCGGCGCCGCATCGGCCGGCTCATCACGGGCCCGCGCCGCATAGAAAGGCATGCAGGCCGGATCAGCATTGCTGACGCGGTCTCCCCAGTCACGAGACGACCGGCCCGGCGATGGCCGGTCGTCTATGAACGCTTCATTGCCGGCGGACCGGGCCGCTGGTCCGCATGCCCGCCGTGGAGCATGGCGATGGCCCGTTCCGCCCGCAGCGCGGGTGCGAAGAGATAGCCCTGCCCGCTGTTGCAGCCGAGCCGGAACAGCGTGGCGCGCTCCGCCTCCGTCTCCACGCCCTCGGCCGTGACCTTGATCCCCAGCGCCGTGCCGATCTCCACGATGGCGCGCACGATATGCTGGTTCTCTCTGGATTGGTCTATGCCACTGACGAAATCCTTGTCGATCTTGATCTTGTCGATGCGCCCGTTCCTGAGCGAGGCAAAAGTGGCGAAGCCGGTGCCGAAATCGTCGAGCGCGATCGCCACGCCTCCATCTGAAAGCACGCCCAGGCTTTCGTTCATCGCGCGCTGATCGAAGGGCGCTTCCTCGGTGATCTCCACTTCCAGCATTGCGGACGGCAGGCCGTGACGGTCCATCTCCGACAGGATTTCATGCGGAATCTGCCCATTGACGAGTTCGCGCGGCGAAAGGTTCATTGCCACCGTGAGATCGGCCCGACCGCGATCGCGAAGCTTCCCGATCATCCCGCAGCAACTGGACAGCACGCTGTGCGTCAATTGATGCACCACGCCGATGGCGCAGGCAATGTCGATGATCTCCGGCGGCGAGATGGCGCCATGCTGCGGATGCGTCCAGCGCAACAGCCCTTCGAAACCGATGGTCCGCCCCGTCGAAAGCTCCACGACGGGCTGGAACCAGGTCTGCACCTGCCCGGTTTCGATGGCCACGCGCAGGTCGCGCTCGACGCTCATCTTCCGCTCCCATTCCTGCTGAAGATGCTCGTCGAAAAGATAATACTCGTTGCGGCCGCGCTTCTTGGCGGCGTAGAGCGCGAAATCGGCGTGCAGCAGCATCTCGACGGGATCGAGATAGCCCAGCCGGCAGATGCCGACGCAGGCGCCGATCTCCACCGACAGCAGGCCCTGATACCGGTTGGCGATGCCGGCGATGATACGTTTCGCCAGAGGCCCCGGCAGGTTGTCGTCCGCCGATCGGGGGTGGAACAGCAGAAATTCGTCGCCGCCGATGCGCGCGAGGATGGAGCCCTCGGGGGCGATATAGCGGATGCGTTCGGTGATCGCGATCAGAAGATCGTCGCCGGCCTTGTGGCCATAGGTGTCGTTGACCGACTTGAAGCCGTCGAGATCGATCAGCATGACGAGAAACGGAGCATCCACCGGCGAAAAGTGCTGCATCGCGTGTTCGAGGCCGCGCCGGTTGAAAAGGCCGGTCAGCGGATCCTCTTCCGACATGATCGCCATCTCCCGCGCCGTCTGCTCCGCCTCGTGTTTCAGGCGGCTCGTCTCGATGAAACGGTTCTGGCCGAGAAGCGCGCCGCGTGTCAGGCCGATCCCGAACAGCACCACGGCAAAAGCCAGCAGGCAGCGCGGCAGATCGGGCTGCATCAGCAGGCAGATGACCGTCACGGCCAGCGGCGGCGTGATGAAATTGATCGCGACCGCCGCATAGGACGAACCGTATGTCACCGCGCCGGCACAGATGCCGGCGAGGATCACCAGATAGGGCGCGAATTGCGGCGAGGTGAAACCGTACGCCAGATAGGCTACCCCCGCCCACAGGATGCCGGCGAGCGCGGCAAAAAGCTTGAAGCGTGTCAGGTGGCGCGTGAGATACTCCGAATCCGCCTGCATGGCGGCGCTGGCGCGATGGAACTTCAATACGTCGACAATGCGGATTACATTGACCGCGTTGACCAGAATGAACCAGACGATCCCCTCGCCCAAATCTCCGCTGATCACCTGCATCACCAGGACCAGTACAGACAGGATGCTGCTGACCGGCATGGAAAAGCGCAGACCCTTGCAGATATCCCGCAGCTGGTCCGCCGTTATCTTGTCCGAAATCGGATCGTGAGGCTCGCTATAGGCGGCCCTCATCAGACGGAACCAGTATGCGGTGTTCGATTTCATATGCGCGACCCCAACGGAGAGCGTGTTCAAGCACGTCGAACAGGCGCCCGCAGCCCCTTCCTGCCCGGATTGAATTGGTGGCCGACATGACCGGCCCGACCGGCCGCCGGAGGCGTAAACCGGATATAGCATGAAGATCGCCGGACTTGCCAGATTACGACAGCACGATCGGCCGTCCCGGCGATCATTTCGCGGGCAGGCCCTATGCGGCGCGCTGGCTCCGGATTACAGGGCGGAACGGCCGCGCCCGCGCATGATGCGCGCGACCGTTCCGGCGCGCGCATCCGCCGCCAGTCGGCTGGCCTCCACCGTCAGGCGGATGCGCCAGTTCGGATATTCGTCCACCGTGCCGGGCAGATTGGGTTGCGCCTCCATGCCGAGCAGAATTTCCGCCTGCACGCCGACAAGCGCCGAAGGCGTGCGGGCAAGGAAATCGTGCAACGCATCCTCGCCCGCGTCCGGCAGCAGGCTATCCAAAGCCGCAACTTCCGTGGCACGGAAGGCGAGTTCGGCGCCCCGCGCCTCGTCGGGCTTGCCGGCGATACGGGCGCGTTCCCCGATATCGGCGCCGGAGCGCCAGCCGCGCCATGTCGGCAGGTCGTGGGTGGAGAAGCTGGCGATGGCGCTTATCTCGTAATCTTCCGGCGCACGGAATTGCGGCGGTTCCCAGTTGTCACGCTCGAACATGGCGACACGGCAGCCGAGAATGCCCGATTGCGCCAGCGCCGCCTGCAAGCCGTCGGGCAGGACACCCAGATCCTCGCCGACGATCACCGCACCCCTGCGCGCCGCCTCGATGCGCGTCACCGCCAGCATGGCGTCGCGCGGCATGCGCATATATGCGCCGGGCAGGCCCCGCGGCACCCAGAAGGCACGCTCGAAGCCGAGCACATGGTCGATGCGCAGGACGCCGGCGAAACGCAGATGCCGGCGCAGCGTCTCGGCGAAGGGCGCATAGGCGCGAGCGCGCAGCGCCAGCGGATTGAAGGGCGCGAGGTTCCAGTTCTGCCCGTCTGGACCGAGCGGATCGGGCGGCGCGCCGAGCGAGATGCCCACCGCGAAGCTGCCGGGGTCTTCCCATGTCTCCGCACCGAACGGATGGGTTCCGACCGCGAGATCTAGATAGAGGCCGTGCTTCATGCCGGCCTGCCGCGCCGCCTCATGGGCCTGCGACAGTGCGCTGTCCGCCCGCCATTGCAGCCATGCGTGGAAGCGCATTTCCGGTTCCAGTTCCGCCCGCGCGGCCAGGACCCGCGGATTGGATGGCACATGAAGCTCGGCGGGCCAGTCGCACCAATAGGCGCCATGCCGTTCCGAAAGCGCCTGATGCAGCGCGAACAGCGCGAGGCTTTCGCCCTCCGCCGCGCGCCATGCGTCGAAGCGTTCATCGCCGTCGAAAGCGGTATATTGGGTGCGCAGCGCCGCCCGCCGTCCGGGAATGTCGCGGGCGTAATCGATCAGCGGGCCTTCCGCGCCCTCGCCGCCCGCCAGATGCAGCACGTTGAGCCGCCGCCGGTGCGATGGCGTATAGGGGCTGAAGCAGCCGGTCTCGACCGGAAACCCGGCATGGACCGGATTGATGCCGATGAAGCTCGCGCCATGCCCGCCCATGCCGGAGGCCAGCGCTGCCAGATCGTCATAGGAACCGATGCCCTTTTGCGAAAGCCCGTAAAGCGGCGCGATCAGGCCCCAGCATCGGTCCGGCAGGGACAGGCGGTGAGGCGCGGCCAGCAGGGTGAAGGCGCGGCCGCCGGCCTGAAGTCGATGAATGCCGAGCGGTAGAACCGGCAGGCTGTCCGATCCCCGCCCCTCCGCGGTTGTGCCGTCCTCGAATGTCAGACGCCATTCCGTATCGGCGGAAAAAGTAAGGGCGGCCCTCTCGCCCGCCCTGGAAATCACATCCTCCGGAATGTCGTCGTGCCCCTCGGCCAGTGCGGCTTCCGCTTCGGCCCATGTCGCCGC
>MKVZ01000016.1:248120-331499 GCA_001898995.1 Rhizobiales bacterium 63-22
CCTGCCAGCAACGCCACCGCCGTTTCCACCGAAGTGTCGCGCCATATTCCCGTCAGATCGTGGAAACCGGGCAAAACACCCATATGTGCGGCGAGCGTCAGGCGGGGATCATTCGTCATGGCGTTCCAGCTCCAGCACGACAACGGATTGGGCTTCAACCGCCAGCGTCGCCGTCTCGACCGGGCTGGGGGAGCGTTCGGGCTCGGCCGTGTCGACGCCGAGCTTCCAGCGCCAGCCGGCGGGCGGCGGCGGCAGGGTGACATCGACGGCGGGACCGGCATTGAAGACGAGGAACAGCGCTTCCTCGCGCTGCGCATAGGCGGGCGTGCCGGAAGCGATGCGCATTTCCACGCACAGCACATGCAGGTCCGGCCGGGACCAGTCGCCGTTGCTCATCGTCTCGCCGTCGGGCCGGCGCCAGAACAGGTCGCCAAGGCCGTCGCTCAGCCGCGGCTTGGAATGCAGGAAGCGCTTCTGCCGCAGGATCGGGTGATCGCGGCGGAAGGCGATCAGCTTGCGCACGAAGGCAAGGAACGCCGGATCGGCGTTGTCCCACTGCACCCAGCCGGTGGGGTTGTCCTGACAATAGGCGTTGTTGTTGCCCTGCTGCGAATTGCCGAGTTCGTCGCCGGCGAGCAGCATCGGCGTGCCTTGCGAGAACAGGAGCGTCGCCAGCATGTTGCGGCGGCGCCGCGCGCGCGCGGCAAGGATCGCCGCATCCTCCGTGCCGCCCTCGATGCCCATATTGTCGGAGAAATTCTCGCTGTGGCCGTCGCGATTGTCCTCGCCGTTCTTCTCGTTGTGCTTTTCGTTGTAGCTCACCACGTCCATCAGCGTGAAGCCGTCATGGGCGGTGAGGAAATTGACCGAGGACGTGGCAGGCCGGCCCGAATGGTCGAATTGCAGCGCCGAGCCCGTCAGCCGGTCGGCGAGTTCCGCCACATGGCCGTCGCCGCGCCAGAAGCGGCGCACGCCGTCGCGGTATTTGTCGTTCCATTCAAGGAAGGGCGGCGGAAAGGCGCCGACCTGATAGCCGCCCGGCCCGATATCCCACGGCTCGGCGATCAGCTTCACGCGGGTGAGCACGGGGTCCTGCCGGATGGCGTCGAAGAAGGCCGCGCCCCGGTCGAACTGACCGCGCCCGGTACGCCCCAGCGTGGCGCCGAGATCGAAGCGGAAACCGTCGACATGCATGACCTCGACCCAGTAGCGCAGCGAATCCATCACCATGCGCAGCACCATCGGATGATCGAGATTCAGCGTGTTTCCGGTGCCGGTATCGTTGATGTAATAGCGGGCATCGTCCTGCAAGCGGTAATAGCTGCGGTTGTCCAGCCCCCGGAAGGAAAGCGTCGGGCCGCTCTCGTTGCCCTCGCCGGTATGGTTGTAGACCACGTCGAGAATGACCTCGATGCCCGCCGCGTGCAGCCGCGCCACCATGTGCTGGAACTCGGCGATCCTGCCCTTGGCCAGATAGCGCGGATCGGGCGCGAAGAAGCCTATGCTCTGGTAGCCCCAGAAATTCACCAGCCCCTTCTCGACCAGAAAGCGGTCGTTGAGGAAGGTGTGCGGCGGCAGAAGCTCGATGGCGGTGATGCCGAGTTTCTGAAGATGCTCCAGCATCGCGTCGGAGGCGAGGCCGAGGAACTTGCCCGGATATTCCACGTCCGGGTGCAGCTGCGTCAGCCCCTTGACGTGGGCCTCGTAGATGATCGTCCGGGCGGCCGGCACACGCAGCGCATGGTCCGCGCCCCATGAGAAGGCCGGGTCTTCCACCACGCAGCGCGGCATGAAATCGGCGCTGTCGCGCTTATCGAAGCTGAGATCGGCGTCGGGCGCGCCGACCGTGTAGCCCATCAGCGCATCGTGCCAGATCGGATGCCATGTCAGCCGCTTGGCATAGGGGTCGATGAGCAGCTTGTTGTAGTTGAAGCGGTGCCCCTGCGCAGGCGCATAGGGCCCGTCGGCGCGCAAGCCGTAGAGCTGGCCGGCGCGCAGGCCCGGCACATAGCCGTGCCAGACGTCGCCGTCGCGCTCCGGCAGGTCGATGCGGTGCGTCTCGCGCGCGCCGTCGGACGAGAACAGGCACAGCGTCACACGGGTCGCATGTTCGGAAAAGACTGCGAAGTTGACGCCGTCTCCGTCGAACGTCGCGCCAAGCGGTTCGGCGCGGCCTTCCAGAATCGTGAACGCGGTCATCGAGCGACCATCGCCTTGAACAGGTCGGCGTAGACGCGCGCCGAGGCATCCCAGCCGACCGGCTGGGCCATGGCGTTGCGCACCATGCGCGACCAGATGTCCGGCTGGCCGTAAAGGGCGCAGAGCCGCATGAGCGCGCGCGCCAGCGCCAGCGCGGAGACCGGATGGAATTGCACGCCGGTGGCCACGCCCGCCGCGATGGCCGCCGCCGACGCATTGATGACCGTATCGGCCAGACCGCCGGTCAGCGAAACCAGCGGCAGCGTGCCGAAACGCAGGCCGTAAAGCTGGGTCAGGCCGCACGGCTCGAAGCGCGAGGGAACGACGATCGCATCGCCGCCGGCGATCATGCGCCGCGACAGCGGTTCGTCATAGCCGAGCCGCAGCGCCACGCCGGGATAGCGTTCGGCGGCGCGCGCGAAGGCGGCTTCAAGGCTGCTTTCGCCGGAACCGAGCACCGCGAGTTGCCCGCCGTTGTCCATCAGCGCCGGCAGCGCCTCGATCAGCAGGTCCAGCCCCTTCTGCCCGGTCAGCCGCGAGACGACCACGCAGAGCGGACCGTCCGATTCCGGCAGGCCGAATTCCTCGCGGAGCGCCGCCTTGTATTTCGCCTTGCCGGCCGCCGCCTTGTAGGGCGGATTCCACGCCTCCGTGTCGATGCCGTTCAATATGCCGGTGAAATCCGCGGCGCGGTCGGCGAGGATGCCTTCCATGCCCATGCCGAATTCCGGCGTCATCAGTTCCTCGGCGTAGGTGGGGCTGACGGTGGACACCTTGTCGGCGAAGACGATGCCAGCCTTGAGCGCGCCGATCTTGCCCCAGTATTCAAAGCCTGCGGACGTGAAAAGATGCGCCGGCAGTTGCAGCGCACTCAGCATATGGGCGGGCGCGAGGCCCTGAAAGGCGATGTTGTGGATGGTGAGGAGCGTCCTGACATGGTCCGCGCCCGCCTGCCGCAGATAGACCGGCGCAAGCCCGGCCTGCCAGTCGTGCAGGTGCAGCGCCTGCGGATGCCAGCCCTCGACGCCTTCCGCCGCGACGATGGCCGCCGCCTTGCTGAGTGCGGCGAAACGCTGCGGGTTGTCGGGCCAGTCGCGCCCGTCGGGAGCGAGATAGATGCCGCCGTCGCGGTCGTAGAGATGCGGCGCGTCGAGAATATAGAGCGCCGTCGCGCCGAGGCTGCCGCGCCGGATGCGGGCGGGACCGCCGAAAAGATCGGCGATCTCCAGCACCACGGGCGCTTCAGACTGCGCCGTCATCACCGCCCGGTAACCGGGCAGCAACGTTCGCATGTCCGCCCCACAGGCCGCGAGCGCGGCGGGCAAGGCGCCCGCCACGTCCGCCAGTCCGCCGGTCTTGACCAGCGGCACACATTCCGAAGCGACGGACAATATCCGTGTCATAAAGCGGCTTCCCTGCGGTCCAGCATTTCCTGCGTGATCAGCGTGACGCCGCCTTCCGAGACGCGGAACCATTTCGCGTCCTCTTCCGGGTCCTCGCCGACCACAAGGCCTTCGGGGATCTTCACGCCGCCGTCGATCACCACGTTTTTCAGCCGGGCGTGACGAGCGACGTTTACGTAAGGGAGCACTATCGCGCCGTCAAGTGAGGCATAGGAATTGGTGTGGACCTGTGTGAATAACAGCGAGCGGCGGATTTCCGTACCGGAAATGATGCAGCCGCCGGAGACCAGCGAACTGACCGCGCTGCCGCGCCGGTCCGGCTCGTCATGGATGAACTTGGCCGGCGGGGCGGATTCCGAATAGGTCCAGATCGGCCAGTTGCGGTCCCACAGGTCGAGATCGGGTGTGAAGTCGGTCATGTCGATATTGGCCTGCCAGAAGGCGTCGATGGTGCCGACGTCGCGCCAGTAGGCCGGCGCGTCGGCGCTGGAGCGCACGCAGCTTTGCGTGAAGCGGTGCGCCTGCGCCTTGCCGCCCTTGACGATGGCGGGAATGAGATCGTTGCCGAAATCGTGGCTGGAATTGTCGTCCTCCATGTCACGGATCAGGAGGTCGCGCAGGAAATCCCACTTGAAGACATAGATGCCCATCGAGGCCAGCGACACGGTCGGATCGTCCGGCGTGCCGGGCGGATCGGCGGGCTTTTCGAGAAAGCTGGTGATGACGTCGTAGCCGTTCACCGCCATGACGCCGAAGGCCGAGGCCTCCTTGCGCGGCACGGTCAGGCAGCCGATGGTCACGTCCGCACCCGCCTCGACATGGTGGCGGATCATTTGCTCGTAATCCATCTTGTAGATGTGATCGCCGGCGAGGACCAGCACATAATCGACGCGGTAGCTGTCGATGATATCGATATTCTGCGCCACGGCGTCGGCGGTGCCGCGATACCACATGGCTTCGTCATAGCGCTGCGAGGCGGGCAATATGTCGAGAAACTCGTTGCGCTCGGCGCGGAAGAAGTTCCAGCCGCGCTGCACGTGGCGGATCAGCGAATGCGCCTTGTACTGGGTGGCCAGCGCCATCTTGCGGATGCCGGAATTGAGCGCGTTGGAGAGCGCAAAGTCGATGATGCGGGATTTGCCGCCGAAATAGACGGCCGGTTTGACGCGCCGGTCGGTGAGTTCCTTCAATCGCGAGCCGCGCCCGCCCGCCAGAACGAAAGCCATGGAACGGCTGGAAAGTCTTTCGGTATTAGGCATCGTCTATATCTCCTCCCTGGATATACGTCCTGAAAAATCTTCAAAACATCAGGCAATCTCCGATCCGGTCGAGCCGGTTTGCCGGATGAAAACAATCGTCGACAACGGCGGCAGCACGACGTCGGCATGGGCGGGCTGGCCGTGGCTTTCGCCGTCTTTCGCGACGATTGCGCCCATATTGCCGCGTCCGCCGCCGCCATAGACTTCGGCGTCGGTGTTCAGCGCTTCCGCCCATGTTCCGGCCTGCGGGAAGCCGAGACGGTAGGCGGAGCGCTCCACCGGCGTGAAATTGCACGCCACCACCACTTCCGGGTCGCCGGGCCTGCCGCGCCGCACCCACGCATAGACGGAGTTTTCCGCGTCGTTGGCCTCGATCCACTGGAAGCCCTCTCCCTCGCTGTCGCGGGCATAGAGCGCCGGCGTCCCGCGATAGAGCCGGTTCAGGTCACGGACGAGTTGCTGCACGCCGTAATGCAGCGGATTGCCGATGCAGGCCCAGTCGATCTCCGCGTCGTGGTTCCATTCGTGGCCTTGCGCGAATTCCTGTCCCATGAACAGGAGCTTCTTGCCGGGATGGCCCCACATGAAGCCGTAATAGGCGCGCAGGTTGGCGAATTTCTCCCAGTCGTTGCCGGGCATCTTGGCCAGCATCGAACCCTTGCCGTGCACCACCTCGTCATGGCTGATCGGCAGGATGAAATTCTCGCTGAAGGCGTAATGCAGGCCGAAGGTCATCTGGTGGTGATGGTGCCGGCGATAGACCGGATCGCGCCGGATATAATCCAGCGTATCGTTCATCCAGCCCATGTTCCACTTGAAGCCGAAGCCCAGGCCCCCGTCATGCACCGGGCGCGAGACTTTCGGGTAGGAGGTCGATTCCTCCGCAACTGTCATGACGCCCGGCTCCTCGCCATAAGCGAGCGTGTTCATCGCCTGCAACATGGCGATGGCCTCGTAATTCTCACGCCCGCCGTCCTTGTTGGGAACCCACTGGCCCTCGGCGCGCGAATAGTCGCGGTAGAGCATGGAGGCCACCGCATCCACGCGCAGGCCGTCGACGTGATATTCCTTGAGCCAGTAGAGCGCGTTGGCGGTGAGGAAATTGGCCACTTCGCGACGGCCGTAATTGTAGATCAGCGTGTTCCAGTCCTGATGGAAGCCCTCGCGCGGATCGGCGTGCTCGTAAAGCGCGGTGCCGTCGAAGCGCACGAGGCCGTGCGCGTCGGTCGGAAAATGGCCCGGCACCCAGTCGAGGATGAGGCCCAGCCCCGCCTTGTGGGCGGCATTGACCAGATCGCGGAACTCGTGCGGCGGGCCGAAGCGGATCGTCGGCGCATAAAGGCCGAGCGGCTGGTAGCCCCACGACCCGTCGAAAGGGTATTCGGAGATCGGCAGAAGCTCGATATGGGTGAAGCCCATCTCCTTGACATAATCGACCAGTTCGACCGCCGCTTCCTTGTAGGAGATCGGGCGTCCGCCGTCCTTGCGCCGCCAGCTTCCCAGATGCACCTCGTAGATGGAGATCGGCTTGTCCACGCGCTGCGCTTCGGCACGGCTTCCCATCCAGCCTTTATCCGACCAGCCATAGCCGGAAATGTCGCGCACCATGGAGGCCGTCTGCGGCGGATGCTGCGCGCCGAATCCCACGGGATCGGCCTTTTCCTCCAGTTCGCCATGCGCGCCGACGACCTCGTATTTGTAGGTCGTGCCCTCGCCGAGGCCGGGCATGAAGATTTCCCACACGCCGGTCGCGCCGCGCCGCCGCATGACATGGCGGCGGCCGTCCCAGGCGTTGAAGTCGCCGATGACGGAAACCCGCCGCGCATTAGGCGCCCAGACGGCGAAATGCGTGCCCTGCACCCCTTCATGGGCCATCACATGCGCGCCGAGCGCCTTCCACAGGTAGCGGTGCGTGCCCTCGCCGAGCAGATATTCGTCGATTTCGCCCAATACCGGGCCGAAGCAATAGGCGTCGTCGACTTCCCAGCGCTCGCTTCCGCGCTGGCCACGCAGAAGATAGGGCTTCGCGCCGGGAACCTTGCCGTGGAACAGGCCCGGATAGCCGTCGACGGGCGCAAGCGGATGCGCCTTGCCATCCACCACGGCCCACATTTCTTCCGCGCCGGGATCGTAGGCGGTCACATGGCGCACGCGGCCTTTCCGATGGGGTCCGAGCACCGCGAAAGGATCGTCGAAACGGCCTTCCACGATCCGGGCAAGCACCGCCGGGGATGCGACCTCATTCGGCTCGATCTTCGCCATCCGCTTTCCCTCCTCCGTTGGTCCCTGGATCGTCGCGCGCCTTATCAGGCGCATTGTGACGATCCATCTTTTTGTTCGAGCATCGGACGACCCGAAAACCGGTACCCACTTTTCGGTCCGATGCTCTGGTTTCGGGACGACTCGCCAGCCCCGTTTCAGGGCCGGCCCGGAACCATCCTACTCCAGACGGCGCCTGTTCCAACAGGCCCCTATTCCAGCAGACTATGCGCGTTCCAGACATCGGCCATATAGCCGCGAATGGTGCGGTCGGACGAGAACCAGCCGGAACGCGCCACGTTCAGCGCCGCCTTGCGCGCCCAGTCGTTCCCCTCGCGATAGGCCTTGTCCACCTCGCGCTGCGCACGCCAGTAATCGGCGAAATCGGAAGCGACGAGGAAATAGTCCGGTCCGCTCAGGTTCTCGACGATATTGGCATAGCGGCCCGGCTCGCCGGGGCTGAAGGTGCCGGTGCGGATGGCCTCGATGGCCCGCGCCAGACGCGGATCGTCGGCGATCGCCTGCGCGGCGTGCCCGGGCATGGCGCGGCGTGCCTCCGCCTCCTCGGCGGTGAGGCCGAACAGGAAGAAATTGTCCGCGCCCACCAGTTCGCGGATTTCCACATTGGCGCCGTCCAGCGTGCCGATGGTTAGCGCCCCGTTCAGCGCGAACTTCATGTTGCCGGTGCCGGAAGCCTCCTTTCCGGCGGTCGAAATCTGCTCGGAAAGGTCGGCGGCGGGGATCAGCCGCTCGGCCAGCGTGACGTTGTAATTGGGCAGGAACACCACCTGCAACAGGTCGCGCGTCGCCGCATCCGCATCGAGGACCGTCGAAACGTCGTTGATGAGGCGGATGATGTCCTTGGCGAAGAAATAGCCCGGTGCCGCCTTGCCGCCGAATATTTTCACGCGCGGCGTCCAGTCGGCGCCCGGATTGTCGCGGATATCCTGCCACAGCGCGATGGCTTCGAGGATATTGAGGTGCTGGCGCTTGTATTCGTGGATGCGCTTGATCTGCACGTCGAAAATGGCCGCCGGATTGAGCATCAGCCCGTGCTCGCGCGCGATCCAGTCGCACAGGTCCGCCTTGTTGTCGGCCTTGACCCCGGCAAAGCGCGTGAGCCAGCCGGCATCGTCGACATGCGACTCAAGTTCGCGCAACTGCTCCAGATCGCCGATCCATTCGTCGCCGATCGTTTCGGTGATCAGCTTCGACAGGCGGGGATTGCAGGCATGAAGCCAGCGCCGGGGCGTCACGCCGTTGGTTTCGTTGACGATCCGGTCGGGGTGCAGCCGGTTCAGGTCCTTGAACACGGTGGTCTTCATCAGGCCCGTATGCAGCGCCGAAACGCCGTTGACGCGATGCGACATGATGAAGGAGAGCTCGCCCATCCTGACGCGCCCGTCGCCCACCGCCGCGTTCCTGCGCGTGGGGTTCGCCTTCGCATGGGCGTCGTCGATGCGCTCGATGATTTCCAGATGGCGCGGCAGCAGGCTCGCGAACAGGTCCACGCCCCAGCTTTCCAGCGCTTCCGGCAGCAGCGTGTGGTTGGTGTAGTTGACGCAGCCCTGCGCGATCTGCAACGCCTCGCCGAAGGAAAGGCCGCGCTCGTCGTGTAGAAGGCGCACCAGTTCCGGCCCGGCGATGGCCGGATGGGTGTCGTTCAACTGGATCGCCACCTTCTGCGGCAGAAGGCGCAGGTCGCGGTGGTCGGTCTCGAAACGGCGCAGTATGTCGCGGATCGAGGCGGCGGAGAAGAAATATTCCTGCGTCAGGCGCAGCCGCTTGCCCTTGTCGGTGGAATCCTCCGGGTAGAGCACGCGGGAGATGGTGCGCGCCAGCGCCTCGTTCTCGGACGCGGCGGCATAGTCGCCGGCATTGAAGCGTTGCAGGTCGAACGGATCGACCGCGCGTCCCGACCACAGGCGCAGCGTGTTGGCCCAGCGGCCCTGCCAGCCGATGACCGGTATGTCGAACGCCTCCGACTCGACGAAGACGTCCGGCTCCCACACCGACTTGCCGTCGCGCTGCGTCACCTTGCCGCCGAAGCCGAGCGTGAAGCGCGCTTCGGGACGATCGAACTCCCAGGCGTAGGGCTGGCTGAGCCAGTCTTCCGGCGATTCGATCTGGCGGCCCTTGTCGAAGGACTGCCGGAACAGGCCGTGCTCGTAGCGGATGCCATAGCCGTAGGCGGGGCAGCCGAGCGAGGACAGCGATTCGAGGAAACAGGCCGCGAGCCGGCCGAGGCCGCCATTGCCGAGCGCGGCATCCGGCTCGTCCAGCAGCACTTCGTGATAGTTGAGGCCGAAGCTCTCCAGCGCCGATTGCGCCGCATCCGACAGTTCCAGATTGACGATATTGTCTTCCAGCAGCCGCCCGATCAGGAATTCCATCGAGAGATAATAGACACGCTTGGCGTCGGCGCGGTAGGTCGCGCGCGTCGATTCCATCCAGCGGTCGACGATGCGGTCGCGCACCGCGTAGCTCAGCGCCATGCGCCAGTCGAAAATCTGTGCGTGGGCGGGGTCCTTGCCGAGCGTATATGTCAGGTGCTGAAGAATCGCCTCCCGGAAACCGGTGCTGCGCATGTCCGTATTCACTATAAGGCCTCTTTCGATCTAAATCGATTTATATATTTGCAGTTGTATTGAATTGCGGAATTTTCCGCGCTTGGCAAGTGAAGATCGGAGCCGATATCGCGATTGTGTCATTTGACCGCGCGCGCCGTCGCCGCGGAAGCGGCGGCGGAACAAGACGGGCTGTCAGGGCCAAGGCCTAACTAGTCTTTGAGTTCGTCGGCCAGATAGGCTTCCAGCGTCCTGAGCGTGCCGTGCTTCCAGACATGATTCAGCGCTGAGGAGAACGCCTTGACATAGGCCGCGTTCGAGGCAAGCGATCCGAAAATATCCTCCATCGCCAGCCATGCCGCCGGATTATCCTTGGCCAATGCCGCCTGTTTCGTCAGGCGGTCCCATGACGGGTCGTTCGGCTCGATGACCGCGCCGCTGTCGGTCGTGCCGAAGCAGTAGCGGCACCAGAAGGCCGAGACCAATGCCAGCCCGATGACGGACCTGCCCCCGGCTACGCGGTCGGCAGCGGTGGGCAGGATGAATTTCGGCTGGCGGTTGGACCCGTCGAGGCAGAGCCGGCGAATCGTGTCGCCGATCTTCGGATTGGCGAAGCGCTGGTCGATCAGCACGCGGTAGCCTTCGAGGTCCGTATCCGGCACCGGCGGCACTTCCGGGATGATCTCTTCTTTCGTGAGCTTTTCCAGATAGCGGCGGATCAGCGGATGCTCCATCGCCTCATGTACGAAATGGATGTCGAGCAGGCCGCCCGGATATGCGATCGCCGCATGGCCGCCGTTGAGGATGCGAATCTTCATCAGTTCGTAGGCCGCGACCTGATCGGTGAAGGTGACGCCGACCTTTTCCAGCGCCGGGCGTCCGGTCGGGAAATGGTCCTCCACCACCCATTGCTTGAACACCTCGCAGAAAACCGGCCAGCCGTCCTCGACACCGAATTCCTTGGCGGCGAATTCGCGTTCGCGCGCGCCGGTCGCGGGCGTGATGCGGTCCACCATCGCGTTCGGAAAGGCGACATTGGCGGCGATCCAGTCGGCGAAATCCGGGTCGCTCAGCTTCGCCAGCCCGGCCACAGCATCCTTCGCCACATGGCCGTTGCCCGGAATATTGTCGCAGGACATGACGGTGAACGGCTCGACGCCCGCCGCCCTGCGCAGCTTCAGCGCCTGCACGACGAGGCCGAAGACGGTGTTCGGCTTGTCGGGGCTGGCGGCGTCGGCCACGATATCCGGGTGTGTGGGATCGAAATGCTGGCTCGCCGGATCGATATAATAGCCGCCCTCGGTGATCGTCATGGAGACGATGCGGGTTTGCGGCGCGGTGAGATAATCCATCAGCGCCTTGCGGCCTTCATCGGTGGAAATGGTGACATAATCCACCATGGGCGACGTGATACGCGCCAGCGAATGACCGGCCTCCTGCTCGACCACGGTGGTCAGCCAGTCCTGCGCCTTCAAGGTGTCGCGCATGGCGTCGTCGCTGGCGCGCACGCCCGCCCCTACCAGCGCCCAGTCATGCCCCTCGCCGGTGGCGAACAGCTCGTCCAGATAGACGGCCTGATGGGCACGATGGAAATTGCCGACGCCGAAATGCACGATGCCGGGTTTCAGGCCCGCCGGGTCGTAGCCCGGCTTGTGTACCTTGTCGAAACTTTGAAGCGTTGCGCGCGACAATTTGGTCATGGCAATTTCCTCTTGAAATTCATGCCGGTACGAACTGCACTTTCATCGTGGCGGGATCGCCGCCTTTTTTGGTGAAGAAGGGCAGCATCTCCGCAAGCGGCAATTGATGCGACACCAGCCGCGCCATCTCGCCCTTGTCTTTTTTGAGAATGTCCAGCGCCTGCGGAATGTTGCGGTTGAGCGAATGCGAACCGGCGAGCCGGATCTGGCGGCGGAAAATCTCGAACGGCGCGACGGAAATCCGCGCATCCGGCGGGCAGACGCCGAAAAACAGCGCGGTGCCGCCATCGGCGGTAAAGCCGATCATGCTTTCCGCCACCTTGGCGATGCCGGTGGCGTCGGCGACGAAATCGAAGCTGCGCTGGCGCGCGGCAAGCGCGTCGGAACCCGAAATCACCGGCTCCAGCCCGAGGCTTTCCACGAATTGCAGCCGGTGCTCGTTGAGATCGGCCACCGCGACATCGCGCGCGCCTTCCGCCTTCAGCGAGAGGGCGAGCAGCAGGCCGATGGGCCCGGCGCCGAAAACCAGCGCGTTTTCCACCACGCTCAGTCCGGTTTTCAGGCCGGCTGCATCGAGCCCGTTCAGCACGCAGCCGAGCGGTTCGGCGAGTGCCGCGACAGGAAAAGGCAGGTCGCCGACCGGATGCAGATGGTCCGCATGGACGAGGCTTTTCTCCGCGAAACCGCCATTATGCGTGACGCCATAGGCTTTCAGATCGACACAGAGATTGGTCAGTCCCTTGCGGCAGGCGCGGCACCGGCCGCAGGGAATGTTCGGATCGACCGCCACGCGGTCGCCCGGCTTCACATTGGTCACGTCACCGGCCGCCGCCAGCACCACGCCGGCATATTCGTGCCCCGGCACCAGCGGAAAGGCGCCGGAGCCGTAGCGGCCATGCAGCACGTCGATATCGGTATGGCAAAGCCCCGCCGCCCTGACCTCGATCAGGGCGTGGCCCGGTTTCAGTTCCGGGTCCGGCAGGTCGGCCAGTTCCGCGACGCCGCTGCTGGTAAAGTAAATGGCTTTCATCAGGGATCAGGCCATCCAGTTGCCGCCATCAACGCCGAAGGTCTGGGCGAGAATGTAATCGCTGTCGGAAGAAGCGAGGAACACGGCCATGCCGATAAGGTCCTCCGGTGTCGCGAAGCGGCCGATCGGCACCGACTTCGCCACGGCGGCCTTCTTCTCGCCCGGCTTCAGCCCTTCCCACTTGGCGAAATGCGCGTCCACCACATCCCAGTGCTCGCCGTCGACCACGCCGGGCGCGATGGCGTTCACGTTGATGCCGTGCTTCACAAGTGCCAGCGCCGCCGACTGCGTGGCGGAGATGATGGCCGCTTTCGAGGCGCAATAGAGCGTCACCAGCGCCTCGCCACGGCGGCCGGCCTGGCTCGCCATGTTGATGATCTTGCCGCCGCGCCCGCGCTTGATCATCACGTTCGACACCGCCTTCATCGTGAACAGCGCGCCCTTGAGGTTGATGCCGAGCACGCGCTCGTAGCTCTCCTCGGTGATGTCGTTGATCGGCGCCATGTCGAAGATCGCGGCATTGTTGACCAGAATGTCGATGCCGCCATATTCCGCGTCGATCGCGGCCACCACGCTGTCGATCTCGGCCACATCGGTGACGTCGAGCTTCATCGCCTTCGCCGCCGGGCCGATGCCGCGCGCGGCTTCCTCCGCGCGCCCGATATTGATGTCGGCGATGACGACCTTTGCCCCTTCCTTCACGTAGGCCTCGGCGAAGCCCAACCCGATGCCCCGCGCGCCGCCGGTGATGAGGGCAACCTTGTCTTTCAGTCTCATAATGGTTCTCCGAAGGGGATTATTTCAATGAAATTAACGTGTTACAGGTGCGTCTTCTTCTCGAAGGCGGCGAGCGGATGGCGTTCGCGGCGCTGGAGCGCCATCCCGTCGGGCGTAAAGAGGTGCGTGTCGGCATTGTCGAATCCGAGCCTGGCGGCATCATGCGCGCGCGCCGTGCTGCTGCCGTCCGCCTCGGCCACGATGAAGCCCGTCGTGCCCTCGCTCTGCACATAGAGATAGGTCGAGCCGCCGAGCCGCTCGACCACCATGATCTCGCCCTCGATGATGCCGTCGGCAGCCGGATGCAGATGTTCCGGGCGGATGCCGAGCACGAGCGGTGCGCCCGCGCTGACGCCGTCGCCCTTCACGGGGGCCTTGACCGTGCGCCCGTTGGAAAGTTCGACCGTCACGCCGTCCGTATCGACGGAATGCACCTTCACATCGATGAAATTCATCGTCGGCGAGCCGATGAAGCCGGCGACGAAGCGGTTGACCGGATGGTGATAGAGTTCCAGCGGGGACCCCACCTGCTCCAGCTTGCCGTCGCGCAGCACGACGATCTTGTCGGCCAGCGTCATCGCCTCGACCTGATCGTGGGTGACGTAGATCATGGTCGTCTTGAGACGCTCGTGCAGGCGGGCCAGCTCGATGCGCATCTGGACGCGCAGCGCGGCGTCGAGATTGGACAGCGGCTCGTCGAAGAGGAATATCTTCGGCGAGCGCACCATGGCGCGGCCGATGGCGACGCGCTGGCGCTGGCCGCCGGAAAGCTGGCGCGGCTTGCGGTCCAGCAGCTTGTCCAGTTGCAGCGTCTTCGCCACGTCCTCGACCTGCCGGTCGCGGTCGGCCTTGCCGACGCCCGCCAGCTTCAGCGCGAAGGCCATGTTGTCGCGCACGTTCATGTGCGGATAGAGCGCGTAGGTCTGGAACACCATGGCCAGTCCGCGCTCGTCCGGGGGCGTGTCGTTGACGCGCTCGCCGTCGATTGTCAGATCGCCGTCGGTGATCTCCTCCAGCCCGGCGATCATGCGCAGAAGCGTCGATTTGCCCGAACCGGACGGCCCGACGAAGACCACGAACTCGCGATTTCCTATGTCCAGATCGACGCCCTTGATGACATCGACATTGCCGAAGGATTTGGTGGCCTGTTTAAGCGAAAGTGTAGCCATCGGAATGTCCCCTTATTTCACGGCGCCGAAGGTCAGGCCGCGCACGAGCTGGCGCTGCGTGATCCAGCCGAAGATGAGAATCGGCGCGACGGCGAGCGTGGAAGCCGCCGAAAGTTTTGCCCAGAAAAGACCCTCCGGCGAAGAGAAGGTCGCGATGAACTGCGTCAGCGGCCCGGCCTCGGAGGCCGTCAGGTTGAGACTCCAGAACGCCTCGTTCCAGCACAATATGATGGAGAGAAGCGCCGTCGAGGCGATGCCCGGCAGGCTGAGCGGCAGCAGGAGATAACGTATCTGCTGCATGACGCGCGCGCCGTCCATGCGGCTCGCCTCCAGGATTTCATGCGGCACTTCCTTGAAGAAGGAATAGAGCATCCACACCACGATCGGCAGGTTGGACAGGGTGAAGATGATGATGAGGCCGATCTGCGTATCCAGAAGCCCGGTGTCGCGGGCAAGCAGATAGATCGGCACCAGCACGCCCACCGCCGGCAGCATCTTGGTGGACAGCATCCAGAGCAGCAGGTCCTTCGTCTTTTTGCCGGGGAAGAACGCTGCCGCATAGGCCGCGGGCACCGCGATGATGAGCGAGAGAATGGTGGCGCCGAGGCACTCGACCACGCTGTTCCATGCGTAGCGGAAATAATTGGCGCGCTCGTTCACCGCCACGAAGTTCTCCAGCGTCGGATGGAAGAACAGCTTCGGCGGCGTGGCGACCGCGTCGATCTCGGTCTTGAAAGCGGCCAGCAGCATCCACAGGATCGGGAAGAACATCAGGAACGCGACGATCCATCCGATGATCCCTGCGGCGACGGCGGCCTTGTTCATCTTGCGTTTCGCAGCCATGACCGTCCTCCTAATTGTCCAGGTTGCGCGCCACGGTGCGTATCAGGAACGCGGCGACGATGTTGGCAAGCACGATGGCGACGACACCGGCGGCCGATGCGCCTCCGATATCCCATTGCAGGAGCGCCTTCAGGTAGATCAGGTAGGTGAGCGTGGTGGTCGCGTTGCCCGGTCCGCCGGATGTGGTGACGAGGATTTCCGCGAAGACCGAAAGCAGGAAGATCGTCTCGATCATGATGACGACCGAGATCGGGCGCAGCAGGTGCGGCAGCACGATGTAGAAGAACATCACCGGCCCCTTGGCGCCGTCGAGGCGCGCCGCCTCCATCTGCTCGCGGTCGAGCGACTGCATCGCCGTCATCAGGATCAGCGTTGCGAAGGGTACCCATTGCCATGCCACGATGATGATGACGGACGCCATGGGAATCTGCGCGAACCAGTCGATCACCGGCAGGCCGAGACTGCGCGAGAAATAGGCGAAAAGCCCGTTGACCGGGTGCATCAGGAGGTTCTTCCAGATCAGCGCCGACACGGTCGGCATGACGAAGAACGGCGCGATGACCAGAAGCCGCGCGATGTTCTTGCCCCAGAAATCCTGATCGAAGATCACCGCGAACAGCACGCCGAGAACCACCGACAGCACCAGCACCCAGACGACGAGGATCAGCGTCTTGCCGATGGCCGTCCACAGGGTCGGATCGGAAAGGAGGTAGGAATAGTTCGAAAAGCCGGCAAAGCCGGTCATGAACGGATTGATGAGGTTGTAATGCTGGAACGAGAACCACAGCGTCATCGCCAGAGGCACGATCATCCACAGAAGCAGCAGGATGACCGACGGCGCGAGCAGCGGTCCGGTGCGGATGCTGCGGCGCGATCTCGTTGCCCGTCGCGGTTTCGCGCCCGGAGCCAACGCCTGATTTGCTGGCATTTTGTTTCCTCCCCTTCCGCGACGCGCGCTTGCGCGTGGACGAAATCTGACAGCCCTTGATCAGACGCCCCTTGCGGCAAATCCGAAATTCGCCCGGGAGCCCGCCTGTAGATCGCTCTGTCTCTTTAGTTTTTCGCATTTCGCGGCAGGCAAAACCGCTTCGCGCCCTTGCCCGGAAATGCTCCGGTCGGAGCCTGCCGCCTCCTGAAAACAGGAGGCGGCAGGCCGGTGAAGATGCGGCTTACTTGATGTAGCCCGCCTGCTTCATGACCTGTTCCACCTGGGTCTGCGCGCCGTCGAGCGCCGCGTCGACGCTCTGCTGGCCGGCGGCGGCGGCGGAAATCGCCTGACCGACCATCGTGCCGATCGCCTGGAACTCGGGGATGGCGACGAACTGGATGCCGGTATAGGGAACCGGATCCTTGGTCGGATGCGTCGGATCGACGGATTCGATCGCCTTCAGGACCGTACCGGCGAAGGGCGCGGCCTTCTGGTATTCGGGGTTGGCATAGGTGGATTCGCGCGTGCCGGGAGGCGCGGCGACCCAGCCTTCCGTCTTGCCGACCAGCTCGACATACTGCTTGGACGTCGCCCACTTGACGAACGACTTCGCCGCCGCGGCCTTCTTGCTCGTCGCGGGGATGGCGAGGTTCCACGACCACATCCAGGCCGAACCATTCGGCGTCACCTCGACAGGAGCCTTGGTGAAGGCGACCTTGTCGGCGACCTGGCTCTGCTTGGGATCGTAGACGCGGCCGGCGCCCGAGGTGGCGTCGATCCACATGGCGCAATGGCCGGTGGAGAACAGCGCCTGATTCTCATTGAAGCCGTTGGAGGTCAGGCCGGGAGGTCCGTCCTTCTTCATCAGGTCGACGTAGAAGCTGATCGCCTTCTTCCATGCGGGAGAGTTCATCTGCGGCTTCCAGTTCATGTCGAACCAGCTTCCGCCGTAGGTGTTGATCAGCGTCGAGAGGTAGGCCATGTTCTCGCCCCAGCCCGGCTTGCCGCGCAGGCAGATGCCGTACTGTTCCTTCGATTTGTCGGTAAGCTTGTCCGCGAACTCCTTGATCTGCTCATAGGTCGGCGCGTCAGGCATCTTCAGCCCGGCCTTGTCGAACAGGTCCTTGCGGTAATAGGTGAAGGAGCTTTCCGCATAGAACGGCACGGCATAGAGCTTGCCGTTGACCGTGAGGCCGGCGCGCACCGGCTTGATCAGGTCGTCGTAATCATAATCGGCGCCGAGATCGTCGACCGGCATCAGCCAGCCGGCCTTGCCCCAGATCGGAGCCTCGTAGCCGCCGATGGTCACGATGTCGAACTGGCCGCTCTTGGTGGCGATGTCGGTCGTCACGCGCTGGCGCAGCACGTTCTCTTCCAGAACCACCCAGTTGATCTTGTTGCCGGTTTCCTTTTCCCATTCCGGTGAAAGCTTCTGCATGATGATCATGTCGGCATTGTTGACGGTTGCGATCGTCAACTCTTCCGCAAAGGCCGGGCCGGCCATCATCGCCATGCCGGCGGCGGACGCGGCGAGCGCCGCCATCCATGTTCTGCTCCGCATATCGTTTCCTCCTTTTACGAATGCACAGAAAAATCCTTACATGTGTAAACTGAATTGAAGCCGGTTCATCCCGCTTGTCAAGTACGGTTTTTGGGCATGGCTTTTTTGCACGTTCCAGATTTCGCCCCGCAAGGTCGGACAACGGCCCCGCCCCATGCCCCCGTGGGCCCCGCCGCCATACGGTCCGGCATCCTAACATGCCCGGCGCCGCGCCGCATCCGTATTCGACCACATTTGTGCGCTTGACCTTTGACGCGGTCTTTGACAGTTTGAGCCGGCTTCGCGGGTGGTGTGATTTCGGCCGGCGGAGGAGGAGGAACATCCTGAAATCATTGAAATACAGACCGTGTTTCATGCGGGCGTGGCCGTGCACCGCCTTCAGGGTGCCGCATGCGATTGCCGGGCGACCGGGAACCGGGCCGGCGCTGCCGGTCAACCGACGGGATTGAGGACGTGCGCAAGACCATACGCACCATGGAGGATTTTTCGGAATTCGTCGGCCTCTCGCGCCCGACGGTTTCCAAATATTTCAACGACCCGGCTTCCGTCCGCCCCGGAACGCGCGAGCGGATCGAGACCGCCATCCGGCAATCCGGCTTTCGTCCCAACCTCTTCGCGGTCAATCTCAACCGCCGCCGCACGACCATTCTGGGCATCATCATCCCCACCCAGCTCGACCATTTCTACATGGCCATGACGCGCCGCCTGCAATCGCTGGCCGAACAGCGCGGCTATCTCGCCGTGGTGCTGTCGTCGGACGGGAAGCCGGAACTGGAGAAGCGGGCTGTGGAGACGCTGCGCTCGCTCAATGTGGCAGGCGTGATCATCGCGCCCCTCGGCCAGAAGTCGCACCATTCGACGCTGACCCGCCTGGCCAGGGACGTGCCGACGGTCTACGTCGATTCGCCGCTCGACGAGAATTCACCCTTTGTGGGAACGGACAACGTCAAGTCCTTCCATCTTATAGTGGATTATCTATGCCGTTCAGGCACTCCGCCTTGCTATTTCTCGATGCCGGACGTAAACAACAACGCTTTCCAGCGGCGCGACGCCTATCGCGCGGCCATGGAAAAGATCGGGCACGAACCGCGCTTGATCGCGCTGGAGCCGAGCCGGAGCTGGGAGTTCGAGCAATATGCCTTCGAGGAAACGGCGCGCATCCTGCGCGAGAAGGGCAGCTTTCCGACCTCGACCATTCTGTGCGCTAACGACCGGATCGCTTTCGGCGTGATGGGCGCGCTGTGGCAGGCCGGCATGAGGGTCGGACACCGCGACGATTGCGACTTCCGCGTCGCGGGCCACGACAACAATCCGACCTCGCAATATACCTGTCCGCCGCTCACCACCGTGGCGCAGGACTATAACGAAATCGGTACGCTGGCGATGGAGCAGATCTTCCGCATTCTCGGCGAGGACACCGAAGAAGAGGCCAACGCGCTGCAATGCCGGCGCATCCTGCTCGATGCCGAACTCAAACTGCGCATATCGGCCTGAAGAATCCGGCACGCGGCAGGCCGTCGCCGCACCGCCAGATCGCAGGAACAGGCCCATAAAATTTACGCGCGCAAATTTTTATTGACAGGGCCCGGCGGCTCCCCCAGAACTGGGATATGGCCCGCCGCGCCTGAAGCGGATGCGGGCACAACACGGGACGTTCATGAAGAAGATCATCACCATCGGCGAGATCGTCGTCGAGATCATGGCCGTCGAAACCGGCAACGGCTTCAAGAGTGCCATTCCGCTGATCGGTCCGTTCGCTTCCGGCGCCCCGGCGATCTTCATCGATCAGGTGGCGAAGCTGGGTCAGCCCTGCGGTCTGGTCAGCGCGGTCGGCAGGGACGATTTCGGCGCGCTCAACGTCGAGCGCCTGCAAGGGGATGGCGTGGACGTCTCGGCCATCGCCCTGCATCCGACGGCAGCGACCGGCAGCGCCTTCGTGCGCTACCGCCCGGACGGCAACCGCGATTTCATCTTCAACATCCGCCACAGCGCCTGCTCGGCCATCGGCCTCACGCCGGAAGCGGAGAAACTGATCGAAAGCGCCGACCACCTGCACATCATGGGTTCGGCGCTGTTCTCCGACGGCATCGTCGCCGCCATCCACGAGGCCACAGTGCGCATCAAGGCCAAGGGCGGCACCGTTTCCTTCGATCCCAATATCCGCAAGGAAATGCTCGACCTGCCCGGCATGCGCGAGGCACTTTTCCATGCGCTGGAAAACACCGACCTCTTCATGCCGAGCGGACCGGAAATCTTCCTTTTCGCCAAGGCAACCGACGAAAAGGCGGCCGTCGCCGAACTGCTCGACTGCGGCATCAAGGCCATCGTCGTCAAGCGCGGCGCGAAAGGCGCGAGCTATTTCGACCGATCCGGCGAAACATCGGCCCCGGCCTTCAAGGTCGAGGAAGTGGACCCGACCGGCGCGGGCGACAGTTTCGGCGCGGCCTTCGTCACCTGCTGGCTGCGCGGCATGAGCCCCGAAAAGGCGCTGACCGTCGCCAACGCCACCGGCGCGCGCGCGGTGGGCGTGAAAGGCCCGATGGAGGGCACCTCCACCATGGCCGAGATCGAAGCATTCCTTTCAAAGCATGGAGTTACGGCCTGATGCGCAAGTCGAGCACCACCGCGAGCCTCGCCACCCTTCCCGCACGCTTCGCCGCCGGCGAGCGCGGCGGCATCACCTCCATCTGCTCGGCGCATCCGCTGGTGATCGAAGCGGCCCTTCTGGAAGGCATCGCCACCGGTTCGGACGTGCTGATCGAGGCGACCTGCAATCAGGTCAATCAGGACGGGGGCTATACCGGCATGACGCCGGCGGATTTCCGCCGCTTCGTGGAGGACATCGCCGCCCGCGTCGGCTTCGACACGAAGCGCCTCATTCTCGGCGGCGATCATCTCGGCCCCAACCCGTGGAAGCACCTGCCGGCCGAACAGGCCATGCAGAAGGCCGAAGCCATGATGGACGCCTTCGTCAGCGCCGGTTTCACCAAGATCCATCTCGACACGTCGATGGGCTGCGCCGGCGAGCCGGTGGCCCTGCCCGATGCCGTGACCGCCGAACGCGCGGCGCGGCTGGCCGGTATATCCGAACAGGCGGCGCGCGCAGCCGGTTCCGTGTCGCCGGTCTATATCATCGGCACCGAGGTGCCGATTCCCGGCGGCGCGATGGAGGAGATCGAGGAACTGGAACTCACAAAGCCGGAAGCCGCGCTCGAAACCATCGAAGTGCATCGCAGGGCTTTCGCGGCGCGCGGTCTGGAGGATGCCTTTTCCCGCGCCATCGGCGTGGTGGTGCAGCCGGGCGTGGAATTCGGCAACGAGAATGTCGTCGTCTATCAGCCTTCCAAAGCCGTGGCGCTGAGCGGCGTGCTGAAAAAGACGCCGCAATTCGTGTTCGAGGCCCATTCGACCGATTATCAGCCGGTGGAAGCGCTGTCCGCGCTCGTGCGCGACGGCTTCGCCATCCTGAAAGTCGGCCCCGGCCTCACCTTCGCGCTGCGCGAGGCGCTTTACGGCCTCGACCAGATCGCCGCGTTCCTCGACAGATTGCCGGAGGAAGAAACGCTGCGGGCGAAGATGGAGAGCCTTCTTCTGGCCGAGCCGAAGAACTGGGAGAAATATTACCATGGCGATGCGGAGGAACTGCGCCTGCAACGCCATTTCTCCTATAGCGACCGGATCCGCTATTACTGGCCGCACCCGCAGGCCGTCGCGGCGGTCGATGCACTGCTGAAGCGCCTCGAAGGCCGCAAGATTCCCGAAACGCTGATCAGCCAGTATCTGGGCACGCTCTATCCGGCCGTCGCCGCCGGCGCGGTGGAAGCGACCCCGCACGCGCTGATGGTGGAAGCCGTGCGCAACGTGGTGCGGACCTACGGCAGGGCCGTCGGTACGCACTGACGCATGTCTCCAAAAAGTGGGTACCGGTTTTGGGATAAAGACATGCGTAAAATGAGCGGGCTTTATCCGCCGTATAAGGCTTTGCGCGCGACCGGATAGACCCGGCCCTGCCCCAGCATATAGGCGCGCAGCGTCTCGTCCGTGAACAGGCCGCGAAAGGCGCGATCGAGAATGTTGAGCGCGCCGGTATAAGCCCCGAAGGCAGGCATAACGAGCCGCGCGCCGTCGCTGACGAAACACGGGCGGCGCACCGAGCGCCCGCGCCGCACGATGCGCGCCGCCGGATGCAGATGGCCGGCGATCTCGCCCTGCCCGAACCGGCGCGACGGCTCGTGCCGGAAGGTGAGCGGCCCGACCGCCAGTTCCTCCACGCAATCGCCGGGGAGATCGGCGGGCCGTTCGGGATCGTGATTGCCGGTGATCCAGAACCAGTCGCGGTGCTCCATCAGCGCTTTCAGCCGGATGGCATAGAGCGACGGCAGGCGCTCGCTGGCGCGCGCATCGTGAAAACTGTCGCCGAGACTGATCACCGTCTTCGGATGATAGCGGGCGACCGCCGCCGCCAGCATGTCGAGCGTCGCCGCCGTGTCATAGGGCGGGATCAACTGCCCGCGCCGTGCGAAAGACGAGCCCTTTTCCAGATGCAGGTCGGAGACGACCAGCATGTGCAGATCGGGCAGGTAAAGCGCGCCGGACGGATCGCAGACGGCGGCAACGCCGAGAATGTCGAGCGTGGCGAAACCCGTCATTCCATCGCCTCGCGGATCAGATCGTCGGCAGCTTCTGCGAGCAGCATTTCATCGCCCCCGCCCGCCACGCGCTCGCGGCCGATCTCCAGCATCACCGGCAACGCCAGCGGCGAAATATGGTCGAGCGGCTTGTGCACTATATGTCCTTTCACACGCGCCAGCATTTCGCCGAGACGCTTGATGTCGAGAAGCCCGGTCGCCGCATCGGCCCGTGTCGCCTGCAACAATATGTGGTCCGGCTCGTGGCTGCGCAGCACGTCATAGATCAGATCGGTAGAGACCGTCACCTGCCGCCCGGTCTTTTCCTGCCCCGGATGGCGGCGCTCGATCAGCCCGGAAATGACGGCGCAATTGCGGAAGGTGCGTTTCAACAGATAGCTTTCATCCAGCCATGCTTCGAGATCGTCGCCCAGCATGTCCTCGTCGAACAGGCGCGTGAGACTGAGCGAGCCGGAGCGGATCATGCCCGCCATATCCCTCAGACCCCACAGGCCGAGCGAATAATCGGTGGCGACGAAGCCCAGCGGATGCGCG
This sequence comes from Rhizobiales bacterium 63-22, assembly GCA_001898995.1. Lineage (GTDB taxonomy): Bacteria > Pseudomonadota > Alphaproteobacteria > Rhizobiales > Rhizobiaceae > Brucella. The sequence continues at coordinate 270,999 of MKVZ01000016.1, forward strand.
CCCATGCGCTCCAGACGGCGGGTGAGCAGCATGCCGAGCGTCTGGTGCGCGAGCCTGCCCTCGAACGGATAGGCGACCATGTAGAAGCGGCCGCCGCGCGGAAAGGTTTCAATCAGCAGTTCATCGGTGCGCGGCAGAACCGATTTATATTCCTGCACTTCCAGCCATTCCCTCACCTGTTCCGGCAGCAGGCTCCAGCGCGTCGGATCGGCCAGCATGGCGCGCACCTGCGCGGCCAGATAGGTGGAGAGCGGAAATTTTCCGCCCGCATAGACGGGGATTTTCGCATCTTGTCCCGCGGCATTGGAGGCGATGCACTCGTTCTCGCGGATGCCCTCGAAACGCAGCACCTTGCCGGCGAAGAGAAACGTGTCGCCCGCCGTCAGCGTTTCCAGAAAATACTCCTCGATGCGGCCAAGCGCCCGCCCGCCGCGCGCATTGCCGCCCTTGCCGCCGCGCGTCAGGCGCACGTTCAGTTCCGGCGCCTCGACGATGGTGCCGATGTTGAGCCGGTATTGCTGAGCGATACGCGGATTGGAAACCCGCCATGTGCCGTCCGCCGTCTTGCGGATTTTCGCGAACCGCTCATAGGTCTTGAGCGCATAGCCGCCCGTCGCCACGAAATCGAGAATGCGATCGAAGGTTTCGCGGGAAAGCCCCGCGTAAGGGGCGGCACTTCGTATTTCCGCGTAAAGCCGGTCGGCATGGAACGGCTCGGCGCAGGCCATGCCGAGCACATGCTGCGCCAGCACGTCGAGCGCGCCGTCGATCAGCGGCGGCGTGTCCTGCGCGCCCAGATAATTGGCGTCGAGTGCGGCGCGGCATTCCATCACCTCGAAACGGTTGGCCGGCACGAGGATGGCGCGGCTCGGCTCGTCCATGCGGTGATTGGCGCGGCCGATGCGCTGTGCCAGACGGCTCGCGCCCTTCGGCGCGCCGACATGGATCACCAGATCGACGTCGCCCCAGTCGATGCCGAGATCGAGCGTGGAGGTCGCCACCACGGCGCGCAGCGTGTTGGCGGCCATGGCGTGCTCGACCTTGCGGCGCTGGCCGGCATCGAGTGAGCCGTGATGCAGCGCGATGGGCAGCGTATCCTCGTTGACGCGCCAAAGCTCCTGAAACAGCATTTCCGCCTGACTGCGCGTGTTTACGAACAGAAGCGTGGTGCGGTGCCGGCGGATCGCCTCGTAGATATCGGGAATGGCATAGCGCGAGGAATGGCCGGCCCACGGCACGCGCGCTACCGAATCCAGAATGGAGATTTCCGGCTTCGCGCCGCCCTCCACCGTCACCAGACCGGCCTTCGGCGCGCTTTCGTCCTGCTCGACCAGCCAGCGGCGCAATTCGTCCGGCTCGGCCACGGTGGCGGAAAGGCCGATGGTCTGGAGGCCCGGTTGCAGGCGGCGCAGACGCGCCAGCCCCAGCGCCAGCAGGTGCCCGCGCTTGGAAATGACCAGCGAATGCAACTCGTCCAGCACCACATAGCGCAGACCGCTGAAGAACTGCTCCGCCCCCTTCGAGGCGATCAGAAGCGCAAGCTGTTCCGGCGTGGTGAGCAATATGTCGGGGGGCGCGAGCTTCTGGCGCTGGCGCTTGTGGGCGGGCGTGTCGCCGGTGCGGGTTTCGATGCTGATATCCAGCCCCATTTCCTCGACCGGCACGGTGAGGTTGCGGTGGATATCGACCGCCAGCGCCTTCAATGGCGAGATGTAGAGCGTGTGGACGCCGCGCCGGGCCGTGCCCGGCTTGACGCGCCCACGCCCCTCCAGATCGACCAGCGCTGGCAAGAAACCGGCCAGCGTCTTGCCGGCGCCTGTGGGCGCGATGAGCAGCGTCGACTGCCCCTGTTCGGCCCGCGCCAGCAATTCGAGCTGATGCGCGCGCGGCGACCAGCCCTTGGCCCGGAACCATTCGAGAAAACGGTCCGGCAGGGGAAAGGCGGCCGATGCGGCGGCGGGTTTCAGGTTCAGCGTCACGACCGCCAATCTAGTGGCGCGAGAAGCGCCCGCCAAGAGCTTTGTTCACTTTTGTTCTCGTTTTGCCAACTTGCTCTTTCCGGCGGCCGAGACGCGACCTATCTTGGCTTCATGCGTTTCAACGAGTTGCTTTGCCCCTCTCCCAAAGGACTTTATTGCCCGCCCGGCGATTTTTATATCGATCCGGTCCGCCCGGTGGAGCGCGCTCTGATCACGCACGGCCATTCCGACCATGCCCGCGCCGGTCATGCCCATGTGCTGGCGACGCCGGAAACGCTCGACATCATGCGGCTGCGCTATGGCGAGGGTTTTGCCGGATCGACGCAGGCCATACGTCTCGGCGAGCGGCTGACGGTCAACGGCGTTGAGGTCGGCTTTCATGGCGCGGGCCATGTGCTCGGCTCCGCACAGATCGCGGTCGAGAAGGACGGCACGCGCATCGTCGCTTCCGGCGATTACAAGCGCGCCGCCGATCCCACCTGCGCGCCTTTCGAGCCGGTCAAATGCGACGTGTTCATCACCGAGGCGACCTTCGCGCTGCCGGTGTTCCGCCACCCGAAAGCGGCGCATGAGATCGCCCGCCTCCTGAAATCGCTCACCCAGTTTCCCGAACGCGCGCATCTGGTCGGGGCCTATTCGCTCGGCAAGGCGCAGCGCGTGATAAAGCTTATCCGCGAAGCGGGCTACGACGCGCCGATCTATATCCACGGGGCCTTGCAGAAGCTCTGCGATTATTACCAGTCGCGCGGGATCGATCTCGGACGGCTCGAACCCGCCACGCTCGAACGCGGCGAGGCAGCGCCGGATTTCGCCGGGCAGATCGTCGTCGGGCCGCCATCGGCCTTTTCCGACCGCTGGGCGCGGCGCTTTCCCGATCCGCTGCCCGCCTTCGCGTCGGGCTGGATGCGCATCCGCCAGCGCGCGCGGCAGCGCGGCGTGGAACTGCCGCTGATCATTTCCGACCATTGCGACTGGGACGAGCTGATCGCGACCATCGACGAGATCGCCCCGGCGGAAGTCTGGGTCACGCATGGCCGCGAGGAGGCGCTGGTGCGCTGGTGCGAATTGCGCGACCTTGCCGCACGCCCGCTGCATCTCGTCGGCTACGAGGACGAGGAAGATTCCGGCTCGACCCTGCCGGATTGAAGTTCTGACGTTAAATTGAAGTCATGATTGCCATTTTCCGGCCCGAATAGTTCGTGTAGAACCGTCCCACGCGATCATGCGCGAGACCGGCCCACGCAATGGAACCCATGATAACCGACCATGACGGCGAGAATGCCGATCCGGGGCGCCTGCCGCGGTTTCAGCTTGCGCGGGCGCAAACCCGTTTTCTGCACAGGGCGACGCAGTTTCTGTTGCCTTTGGCCTTCTCCCTGCTGATCGCGGGCTGGCTTGTCGCCATTCTCGTACCGGACAGCATCTGGATTCCGCTTTTCTACAACAATGCCGCCGGACTGTTCGTTCTGACCGCGGGGCTGCGCTCGGCGCTGGCCGTGGCCGGCTGGCGGCGCGATGCCATCGCTCAGCCAACCGAAACGCCCGCCGCCCCGCCTGCGGCGGAAAACGGCGAAAAGCCGGAAGGCTTCGACATCGGCCAATGGTTCAGCGACAGGCTCGGTGCCGTCGCGCGGGTGGCCGTGCGAACGATCGGGGCCGAACCGCTGGAAATCGCCGGGCTGGCGCTGCTCGCGCTGCTCGCGGTCTATGCCGGCTGGAACCTCGCTCTGCCGGCGGACGATCCCGGAACCGCCGCATCTGCCGCTGGGGGGCTGGCCCTTGCCGCCGCCTTCGGCCTCCTTGTGCTGGAACGGCGCTTTGCCGGCGCCTCGACAGGCGAATGGCCGGAAGCGCAGCGGCTTGCCCATCTCGCGCGCGTCCCCGTGCTCATTCTGTCCGTCTCAGCGCTCTGCCTCTTCGCCAGCCGCACCGGCGGCGTCTGGCCGGTGCGGCTCATGGTGCTCGCAGGACTGCTGCCGGTGGCCATCGCGCTCGAACTCATCGTTTGCGGCCTTCTCGGCATGTTCCGCCCAAGCGAACGGCGCGACGAGCCGCGCATGATCGCGGTCAGCCTGCTGGCGCAGCTGCTGCGCTGGCCGCCGCCGAAACTGGCCGCGATGCTTCAGGACGAACTTCATGCGCGCACCGGCATTGACCTGCGGCAGGTCTGGGCTTTCTCCTTCATGCGCCGCGCCCTGCTGCCGGTCGCCCTCTGCGTGGTGCTCGCCGGCTGGCTGCTGAGCGGCCTGCGCGAGATTCCGATGAACGGGCGCGGCATCTACGAGCGCTTCGGACAGGCGGAAGCCGTGCTCGGACCGGGGCTTCATGCCGGCCTGCCATGGCCGCTCAGTCGCATCGTGCCGGTGGAAAACGGCGTGGTGCACGAACTGGCCGCCGTCGCGCCGCTGACGGCTACCGGCAACCGGACGCCCGCCCCGGCGGAAGGCCCCGCCCCCGCCAGCGCCAACCGGCTCTGGGACGTGACCCACCCGATGGACAAGTCCCAGATCATCGCCAGCGCCAGCAACGACAGCCAGAATTTCCAGCTTGTCGATCTCGACATACGCTTTTTCTACCGCATCGGCCTGACGGACCGGGACGCGCTCGACGCGACCTACAACAATGCCGACCTGCCCGGCCTGATCCGCAGCGTCGCCGGACGGGTTCTGGTGCACACCTTCGCCTCGCGCACGCTCGACGGCGTTCTGAGCGCGGAGCGCACCGCGCTGGCCCATGCCATCGAGGTGCCACTGCAAGCCGAACTCGACCGGCTGCACAGCGGCGCGCAAATCGTTTCCGTGGTGATCGAGGCCATCCATCCGCCCGCCGGCGCGGCCAACGCCTATCACGGGGTTCAGGCGGCGGAGATCGCCGCGCAGGCGCTGGTGGTGCGCGAGCGCGGCAACGCCGCCGAAAAGGCCAATGCGGCCGAAACGGCGGCAGCCGTCGACCGCGACAACGCCGCCGCCAAGGCGCGCGAGACGCTGGCTGCGGCCGATGCGCTCTCCGCCCGCGCCGGGGCCGAGCGCAAGGCCTATGACGAGGCCGGTCCGGCCTTCCTTCAGGAGCGCTATTACGAGGAACTGCGCAAGGGCCTGCCGCAGGCCGATGTGCTGATCCTCGATCACCGGATCGGCGGCGGCGAGGCCCCGACCATAGACCTGCGCGATTTCACTCCGCCCGTCGATGCCGCCCTGCCCGCGCGAGGCGGCTCTGACGTTACATCCCCCACCGGCGGCAGGAACGAGGCACAGCCGTGACCCATAACCACGACCATCACGACCACGGCGACCATCCGCATGATCACGCGCACGCCTCGCCGCTGTCCTGGCCCCGGCTGATCGTCGGAGCGGTTCTGGTGCTGGCGGCCATCGCCAGCGCCTGCCTGTTGCAGGTCCATTCCGGCGAGGCGACGGTCATCACCCGCTTCGGCGACCCGGTGCGCGTCCTGCTGCGGCCCGGCCTCAACTGGCGGCTGCCCGTGCCCATCGAGACGGCCACGCCGGTTGACCTGCGGCTGCGCACCACCTCGAGCGGCCTTCAGGACGTCGGCACGCGCGACGGATTGCGTATCATCGTCAATGCCTATGTCGGCTGGCGGGTGCAGCCGGACGATCACGATATCAAGCTTTTCATGCGCGCGGTGCGCAACGACCCGGACGAGGCGGCGAGCCAGATCCGCTCCTTCGTCGGCTCGGCGCTGGAGACGGCGGCAAGCGGGTTCGACCTTTCCAGCCTCGTCAACACCGACCCGTCGAAGGTGCAGCTTGCCGCCTTCGAGGACAGGCTGCGCGCGCAGATCGCGCCGCAACTGCTCGACACCTACGGCGTGACCGTGGCGCAGGTCGGCATCGAAAGCGTGACCCTGCCGGCGGTGACGCTCAACGCCACCATCGACCGCATGCGCGCCGAGCGCGAGACCATCGCCGTCGAGCGCACCGCCGAAGGCAAGAAACAGGCCGCGGAAATCCGCTCGGCGGCGGAGCGCGACGCACGCATCCTGCAAGCCGACGCCTCGGTCAAGGCCGCGAATACGGAAGCGGCGGCCATCGCTCAGGCAGCCTCGATTTACGGCGCCGCCTATGCCGCCGCGCCGAAGCTTTATGAAATGCTGCGCTCGCTCGACACGCTCGGCAGCATCATCAACGCGAAAACGCGGCTGATCCTGCGCACCGACGCCGCCCCCTTCCGCGCACTGGTGGATGGGCCGCCTGCCCCTCAGCCAGTTCCGGCACAGCCGGCAAGCCCGGCCGGAGGCAAGCCCTGACATGAGCGCATCCGGCAGCCATATGGACGATCCCGCGCCCCACGACCGCATTACGGGCGGCAGCCCATGGCTGCAAGCCGGCAGGCTGGGCTTCCGCGTCCTTTATGCCGTCACCATTCTCGCCGCGCTCGGATGGACCGTATCGAACATCCGCGAGATCGGCCCGGATTATCAGGCCGTCGTCTACCGCTTCGGGGCGATCGAGCGCATCCGCCCGGCCGGGCTTCTGGTCGCATGGCCGCGCCCCTTCGAGCAGGTGGCGCTGATCCCCTCGCCGCAGCGCGTTCTGCAACAGCGGGTGGGCAGCGTGCTGCATCCTCTCCCGCCCGCAAAGGCGGCCACGTCGCGGATCAGCCAGTCCGCCTACGATGTCAATTCCACCGACGAGGATGCGGAGGAACGCGAGGCCTCCGGCGCCGGCGCGCAGCAACAGGCTCCTTCCGACAGCGACTATCTGCTGACCGGCGATTCCGGCGTGGTGCAACTCGATGTCAACGTATTCTACCGGGTGACGGACGCCTACGACTATGCGCTCCAGCAGGCGCATATCGCGCCGGCGCTCGACCGGCTGGCAACGCGCAACGCCATCGTGCTTTGCGCCGGGCGCGACCTGGACGGCATCCTCGTCGCCCGGCCCGAACTGGTCGGCTCCGACAGCAATGCGGCCGAACAGCGCGAGCGGCTGCGCGCCGAACTGGTCGACGGCATCAACCGCAGCCTCGACGCGCTGAAGGCGGAAGGCGCGGGCCTCGGCATCACGGTTGAGCGCGTGGATATCCGCGCGGGTTTGCCCGCCTCCGCCATCGACGCCTTCAACGCCGTGCTGACCGCAAGCCAGCAGGCACGACAGGCGGTCGCGGATGCCCAGAACCAGGCGGCCAGGACGGCGCAGAACGCGACGCAGGCGGCGAACCAGACCGTGCAGGCGGCGCAGGCCGGCGCCGACGAACGCGTCGCCCGCGCGAGGGCCGACACGGCGGCCATCGTCAGCCTGGCGCGCGCGAATGGCGGCGACCCGGACGTGGCGCTGCGCCTCTATCGCGAACGTATTGCCGCGATCCTGTCGCAGGCGAAATCGGTCACGACCGTCGATCCGGCCACGGACCGGCGGCTCATCCTGCAAGGCACGGAAAAATGAGCGACGGCACCGGACACGCGCATAGTCACGGCCATGGTCATAGTCATGGACATGGGGGCCACAGCCATGGTCACGGGCACGGCCTGATCGCGCGCGGCGGCGTGCTGACCGGCGAGGAAAAGCGCATCGCCGCCCGCCAGCTCATCCTCGCCATGGCGGCGGCGGGACTGCTCGTCCTCGGCCTCCTCTGGTCGTGGCTTGCGCCCGGTCAGGAGCAGGTGGGGCAATTGCTGCTCGGCGCCGCCTCGCTGCTCGTCGCCGTTCCGGTGCTGCTTTCCGCGGTCGCCAGTCTCCGCGATCCGGGCCTGCACGGCGTCACTGACCAACTGGTCGCGCTGGCGGTGATCGGGGCATGGGCGACCGGCGATCTCATCACCGCCGCGCTGCTGCCGATCATCATGACTGTCGGCCATGTGCTGGAGGAGCGCAGCATCGTCGGCTCGCAGGATGCGATAAACGCATTGCGCGACCTAACGCGCAGCCGCGCCCGGCGGCTCTCCCTGAACGGCACGATCACGGAAGTGGACAATGGCGCGCTCGTTCCCGGCGACCGCGTCGAGGTTCGCGCCGGGGACCGCATCCCCGCCGACGGCGTGGTGCTGAGCGGCGAGGCGAGCCTCGACACCGCGCCGATCACAGGCGAATCGGTGCCCGTGGACGCGGTCGCCGGCACGGAGGTCTTCGCCGGGGCGATCAATCTCGACGGGCTTCTGACCGTCGAGGTCACGCGCACCGGGCCGGACTCGACACTCGGCAACGTCATCGCGCTGATGCAGCAGGCCGAACGCTCCAAGCCGCCGGTGACGCGGCTTCTCGACCGCTATGCCGGGCAATATATCGGGCTGGTGCTGACCATCGCGGCGCTGGCATGGTTCATGACCGGCAGCTCGGAAATCATGCTCGCGGTGATCGTCGCGGCCTGCCCCTGCGCGCTGGTGCTTTCCGCGCCCGCCACGGCAATCGCCGGGGTCGCCGTGGCCGCCCGCCACGGGATACTGGTGCGCGGCTCGGCCTTTCTGGAGGAACTGGCCGACCTGACCGCGCTCATCGTCGACAAGACCGGCACGCTGACCTATGGCGCGCTGCACTTGCAGGAAATCCGCCCCGCCTCTCCGCAGATCAGCGAAGAGACGATCCTGCGGCTCGCGGCGAGCCTCGGCGCGGCGAGCAGCCATCCGGTGAGCCGCGCGCTTTCCGCCGCCGTGGCACCGGAGGCGCGCTATCCGCTCGAAACGGTGCGCGAGCGGCAGGGCTTCGGCGTCGTGGCGGAGACGGCGCACGGGCTTGCCGCGCTCGGACGGCCGGAACTCTTCGCGGCGCTGCGCATCGCGACACCGCCCGTGCCCGAGAGCGAGGGGCCGGTCGCCGGCCTCTCCCTCAACGGCGAATTTCTCGGCTGGCTGCTTCTCGCCGACCGGGTGCGGCCGGAAGCGGCGGCGGCGCTCGCCGAACTGCGCGATCTCGGCCTTGGCCGCCAGTTGCTTCTGACCGGCGACCGCAGCGTCGCCGCAACAAGCGTGGCGGAAAAGGTCGGCATTCCCAACGTCATCGCCCATGCCCTGCCGGAAGACAAGTTCGCCGCCGTCCGCCGCGAGATCGCAGCCGGTTTCCGCCCCATGGTGGTCGGCGACGGAATCAACGATTCGCTCGCGCTCAAGGCCGGCGTTGTGGGCGTGGCCATCGGCGCGGGCGGGGCCGACATCGCGCTCGCTTCGGCCGACGTCATCCTTGTCGGCGCGGACCTGCGGCGGCTCGGCACCTGCCTGCGCCTGAGCCGGCGCTGCCGGCAGATCCTTCAGATCAATGTCCTCATCGGCCTTGGCTGGACCATCGCCGTGATGGCGCTCGCCATGTTCGGCCTGCTCGGTGCGTCGGGCGCGCTGGTGGCGGCGATCCTGCACAATATGAGCACGCTTCTGGTGCTTGGCAATGCCGGGCGCCTGCTGCGCTTTCAGGAGGTTCTGGACGGGCGCGCGAAAACCGGCGCGCCGGGTCAAGCTCTTCCGCGCATGACGAAGAATTGAAGGCATTATCGGGGCATAGGGCCCGAAACGGGGCGTTTCCGACGCTATCCGGGCCATGGCGAGGCTGGCCTTTTGCCGCGAATAGTGGTTTAGAAAGTCCGTTCAGCCAGTGGTTTGGTTTTGACATTTGCTCGTCGCTCGATGTCGGATGGGATGCAAATGTGAAATTCGTTCCACTAGCGGACGAATCCGTGGAATGGAACAGAAATGACGACCGGTCTCCATACGGAAACGGCGACTGTAGAACAGCGCGCGCCTGCGGCAAGCGGCGATAGCAACTTCAGGATCATCGCCCTCATCGTCGCGAGTTCGATGCTGATGGAACAGCTCGACGCGACCATTCTGGCTACAGCGCTGCCCGCCATGGCGCATGATTTCGGGGTCGGCGCGCCGTCAATGAGCATCGCGCTGACCTCCTACCTGCTGAGCCTCGCGATCTTCATTCCCGCCAGCGGCAAGATCGCCGACCGCTACGGCACGCGCACCGTCTTCCGCGCGGCAATCGCCATCTTCATCCTCGGTTCCATCCTGTGCGCGCAGGCACCCTCGCTGCCCTTTCTGGTCGCCGCGCGGCTGCTGCAAGGCATGGGCGGTGCCATGATGCTGCCGGTCGGCCGTCTGGTGCTGATCCGCTCCGTCGAGCGCAAGAACCTGATCTCGGCGATGTCGTGGATGCTCGTCCCCGCGCTGATGGGGCCGATCCTCGGTCCCCCCGTGGGCGGCCTGTTCGTGACGCTGCTCGACTGGCGCTGGATTTTCTATATCAACGTGCCGATCGGCATTATCGGCATGATCCTCGTCTCGATCCATATCCGCGAGTTCAAAAGCCCGACGCGCGAGCCGTTCGATTTCGTCGGCCTCGTGCTTTCGGGCGTGGCGCTGGGCGCGCTTTTGTTCGCGCTGGAAAACGCGAGCAATACCGGCGGCGGCCGGCTGGCGCTGGAATGCCTCGTCCTCGGGGTGGTCTTCGGCATCGCCGCCATCGTCCATTCGCGCCGCCACCCCGCGCCGATGCTGGACTTTTCGCTGCTGCGGATCGAAAGCTTCGGAACCTCGCTCATCGCCGGCTCGATCACGCGCATCACGCAGGGCGCGCATCCCTATCTGCTGCCTTTGATGCTGCAAGTCGGCTTCGGCCTCTCCGCCGTGACGGCGGGCAACATGGTGCTGGCCACCGCGCTCGGCGCTCTCGGCATGAAGGCTGTCGCGCCGCGCATCCTGCGCCGGTTCGGTTTCCGCTCCTCCCTCGTCGTCAACGGCGTTTGTTCGGCCTGCGGCTATGCGATCTGCGGCTTCTTCACACCCGAATGGCCGCACTGGCTGATCTTCGTCATTCTGTTCATGTCGGGCTTCTCGATGTCGTTCCAGTTCACGGCCTACAATACGGTCGCCTACGACAAGGTCGACGAAAAGCGCATGAGTTCGGCCAACAGCTTCTATTCCACCTTCCAGCAGCTCATGCTGTCGATGGGGGTTTGCACGGCGGCGCTGACGCTGCATGCATCCATGACCGTCAGCGGCCACAGCGTGCCCAAGCCCTCCGATTTTTCGGTGGCCTTCTTCGTCGTGACCGCCATTTCCCTGACCGCCACCTTCTGGAACCTGCGCTTCTCGAAGACGGCAGGCGAGCAGATGCGCGGAAAATAAGCAGACCCTGCCGATCCCGCCGGCATTCCATTTCGCGCGAAAAGCACCATGTAACCTGCTATAATATGGGACAATGGATGCGCGCTTTCGCCGAACTTCTCGACCGTCTGGTGCTGACGCCGCAACGCAATGGCAAATTGCGGCTTCTCGCCGATTATTTCCGGACCGCGCCCGACCCGGATCGCGGGCTGGCGCTGGCGGCGATCACCCGCGACCTCGAATTGCAGAGCGTCAAGCCCGCCATGCTGCGCGCCCTGATCGGCGAGCGCAGCGATCCCCTGCTTTTCGCCTATTCCTACGATTATGTCGGCGATCTGGCCGAGACGATCTCGCTGATCTGGCCGGGAGAAAACGAAACGGCGCCCGAAACCGATCTGCCGCTGCATGTCGTCGTGCATGACTTGCAGCGCGCGTCGCGCCGCGAGGGGCCGCTTCTGGTCGCGGGATGGCTGGATATGCTCGGCGTTTCGGAGCGCTACGCGCTTCTGAAGCTGGTGACGGGCGGCCTGCGCATCGGGGTTTCGGCGCGTCTGGCCAAGCAGGCGCTGGCGGATTTCGGCGGCGTGGATGTGAGCGAGATCGAGGAACTCTGGCATGGGCAGGCGGCGCCTTACGAAGCGCTGTTCGCATGGCTGGAAGGCCGCGGCGAAAAGCCCGCGTCGAGCGCCGCCGCGCCTTTCCGCCCCGTCATGCTGGCGACCGCGCTGGACGAGGCGGAGTTTCCCGCGCTCGACCCGTCGGCCTACAGCGCGGAGTGGAAATGGGACGGCATCCGCGTGCAGGCGGTGGCGGAAAAGGGCGTGCGGCGGCTCTATTCGCGCACCGGCGACGATATTTCCGGCACTTTTCCCGATATTCTGGAGGCCATGGATTTCGAGGGAGCGATCGACGGCGAACTGCTGGTGGGCCATCACGGCGAGACGGGCCTCGAAACGGCGTCCTTCTCCGATCTCCAGCAAAGGCTGAACCGCAAGACGGTGACGGCGAAGCAGTTGCGTGACCATCCGGCCTTCATCCGCGCCTATGACCTTCTGCACGCGGGCAGCCAGCAGGCAGGCGAGGATCTGCGGGGGCTGCCCTTTTCCGAACGCCGCGAGCGGCTGGAAGCCTTCGTGGCCGGGCTCGATCCGCACCGCTTCGACCTGTCGCCGGTCCTGTCCTTCTCCGATTTCGACGAACTGGCGAAACTGCGCGCCGATCCGCCCCATCCGGTCATCGAGGGCATCATGCTGAAGCGCCGCGACAGCGCCTATCTGGCCGGACGCCCCAAAGGGCCGTGGTTCAAATGGAAGCGCGATCCCTTCACGGTGGACGCGGTGGTGGTCTATGCGCAGCGCGGCCACGGCAAGCGCTCCGGCTATTATTCGGATTTCACCTTCTCGGTATGGACCGGGCCGGAAAGCGATCCGGTGCTGGTGCCCGTCGGCAAGGCCTATTTCGGCTTCACCGACGAGGAACTGAAGCTGCTCGACCGTTTCGTGCGCGAGAACACCACCGAGCGTTTCGGCCCGGTGCGCGCGGTGCGCGCCGAGCCGGATCACGGGCTGGTGGTGGAAGTGGCCTTCGAGGGGCTCAACCGCTCCACGAGGCATAAATCCGGCGTCGCCATGCGCTTTCCGCGCTTCTCGCGCCTGCGCTGGGACAAGCCGCCCCGCGAGGCGGACCGGCTTGAAACGCTGGAAAAGCTCTTGGATTAGCTGCCGCTTAGGCTGTTTCCTCCCCGGTCGTCTCCGCCGCCGGCGTGTGGTCGGCAAGGATCAGGTTGAGCACGATGGCGCAGATGCCGCCCGTCGCCACGCCGGAGCTGAGCACGTCGGCAACCGCGCTCGGCATGAACTTGACGATCTCCGGCACCTGCGACACGCCCAGACCCAGCCCCAGCGATATGGCGAGGATCAGGAGCGCGCGCCGGTCCAGCCGGCTTTCGGCGATGATCTGGATGCCTGCCGCCGCAACGGCGCCGAACATGACGATGACCGCCCCGCCGAGCACGGATTCCGGTATCGATTGCAGGATGCCGCTGACGCGCGGGAAAAGCCCGAGGATGACGAGGAAGCCGGCGATATACATGCCGACATAGCGGCTGGCGATGCCAGTCAGTTGGATCACGCCGTTGTTCTGCGCGAAGACCGAGCTTGGAAAGGTGTTGAAGACACCGGCGAGCGTGGAGTTGACGCCGTTGACCAGCACGCCGCCCTTGATGCGCTCGAGCCATACCTTGCCCTGCACCGGCTGCTTGGAAATCTTGGACGTGGCGGTGATGTCGCCGATGGCCTCCAGCGACGTCACCAGATAGATGACGATCATCGGCGCGAACAGGGCCCATGAAAAGGACAGGCCGAAATGCAGCGGCGTCGGCACGTGAATCCATTCGCCGCCCGCCGATGCCTTGGACAGGTCGAGCACGCCCATCGCCGCCGCGACGATGCAGCCCACCGCCAGCGCGATGACCAGAGCGGCACTCCTGATCCATATGTTCGGCAGGCGGTTGAGGACGATGATCGTCAGCAGCACGACGCCGGAGAGCGTGAGGTTGGTGGCGTTGCCGAAGGTGCCGTTGCTCATGGCGCCGAAGCCGCCGCCCATGCTGATCAGGCCGACCTTGATGAGGGTGAGGCCGATCAGCAGCACGACGATGCCCGTCACCAGCGGCGGAATCAGCCTCTGCACATAGGGGAGAATCCGCGATATGGCGATCTCGATGAAGGAGCCCGCAATGACGACGCCGAAGATCGCGGCCATGACGGCCTCGGCCGGCGTTCCGGCCTTCACCATCATCACGCCGCCGGCGATCATCGGCCCGACGAAGTTGAAGCTCGTGCCCTGCACGATCAACAGCCCTGCCCCCAGCGGTCCGACCCTATAGCATTGCAGGAACGTCGCTATGCCCGAAATGACCAGCGACATGGAAAGGATGAGATTGGTGTCGCGCGGCGAGACGCCGATGGCCTGACAGATCAGCAGGCCCGGCGTGACGATCGGCACGATGATCGCCAGAAGGTGCTGCAACGCGGCCAGAGCGGCCATGGCCGGCGAAGGACGGTCCTCCACGCCGAAGACGAGCCCGCCGCCATTCGCCGTGCCGCCCGCGACTTCGGAGGTCGGACGCCCGCCCCACTGGTAATGGGGGGCCTGCGCCGCCTTTTTATCCGCCGCCTCAGGATATTCGCTTTCCATATCGGTTCCTCTCCCCGACACCCATTTCCCCGGTGCCGCTCCATGGCATTATCGTTCCCGGCGCATCGTGGCAGACGGGCTGTACAATCTATCAATAACCGGGCGGGAACGGTCAAGTACCGCCCGCCGCCGTCCACCGGTCGATAAATGCAAGGTGATCAGTTGGCCGTGGTGGAGACGCGAATCTCGTAGAGATCGACCCCTCGCCCGGTTCCGCCGAGATCGGAAGTGATGGTGATGCTGCCGGCGCCGCTGGCCTGCTTGCCGGAAAAATCGATATCGAACAGGAAATCGTTGGGCGCTTCGGTCACATCGTAGCGCCTGCGGTCGCAATTGCCGAGACTGCCGAAATCGCAACTGACCGACATCTGGGTCGGCGTGCCGCCCTCCACCTTGGCGACGATGTCGAAAGTGGCCTTCTTGCCGGCGATCTGGTCGAGAATGCCTTCGCCCACATCGAAGCTGACCGTGTCCTCCGGTCCCGGAGAACGCAACCGGGCGAAACTGCGCGTGCCGTCGCGCATGAGATCCGCCGTGGCGCGTCCATGCACGGTCATGCGGGTGGCTTCCGCCGGGTTGAAGATGGTGATCCATCTGGTGCCGCCCGGCTCCTCGCCGTTCTTGAGCGGCGGCATGCTGGCATCACGCAGCGGATTGGCCGCCTGCGAACCGTCAAGATCGGAAAAACTGTTATAGAGCGAATAGCCGATCATGGCCGCGACGGCCAGCACCAGAGCCGGAATGCCATAGCTGTAGAAGGGCGAATGAGGTTTCTTGCCCTTCTGTCCGCCGCGGCGCCCGGCGCCCTTGCGCGAGACGCCGTCCTCGTAGGCGGAATCGGCCTTCGCTCGCTGCTTGCGGCCGGAATCGCGCATGGAAGCATCACGGTTGGGAGCATCGCGCACGGGAGCGCGGATATCGCCGCTGTCCAGCCTTGCGTCCGACGTGCCTGCCGCCATGATATCGCCCAGCACCGGATCGTCCATATGCGGTTGCGACGGCTCATGGGGCGTATCGAGCGACGGCTCGGCCCGATCTTCCGCCTGCCTGCCGGCAGAGAATTCCTCTTCGATCGCGGAAATGGCCTCTTTCAGCCTGAGGCGGCGCTGCTCCTTCTGCGCATCGCTCAGCGAGGCATTGACGGCCAGCGCACGCTCATGCGCGCCCCAGGCGGATTCGTAGATACGCTGGCGAGCCGCCGGGTTGCCGGCATCCGTCTTGGCGAAGGCATTCCTGATCGCGCGTTCGATACTTTCCAAAGCCCGTTCTTTCCATGTTCCCGTTTCGCCGATCCCAAAAGCCCGCCATGCAGGACGACGCTCTCCGGGCTTCGACGAAATTATCGTATTTTACGTCCAAGTGGAATCACTCGACGTCGCACGAATGCGATAAAGCAAAGCGATCGAATAAGGCATTTATCCGCCCTGCATCCGTCTTGGCTACCCGCACGAATACAGGATTCGTCGGATATTGGCCAATGATGGCATTTTCCCCGTAGTTTCACCGCATCGTGTCCGGCGCCGCCCGGTCCGCCTTCTTTGCTGTTGCCCTTCCGATGGGTCGTGCTAGAAATATGACGTTTACGGAAACGTCAATCGGAGGGAATCGCCCATGGCCTTGCCGGATCGCCTGAACGGACTGCGCATCCCCGTGGTCGGAGCGCCGCTGTTCATCATTTCGCACCCGGCGCTGGTGCTGGCGCAATGCAAGGCCGGTATCGTCGGCTCCTTCCCGGCGCTCAACGCCCGGCCGGAATCGCAGCTCGACGAATGGCTGGCCGAGATCACCGAAGCGCTGGCGGCGCATGACAGGGCCGATCCCGCGCATCCTTCGGCCCCCTTCGCGGTCAACCAGATCGTCCACCGTTCCAACAGGCGGCTGGAGCACGATCTCGGCCTGTGCGTGAAATACAAGGTGCCGATCGTCATTTCCTCGCTCGGCGCGGTTCCGGAGGTGAATGCGGCGGTGCATTCCTATGGCGGTATCGTGCTGCACGACGTCATCAACAACCGCCATGCCCGCTCGGCGATCAACAAGGGCGCGGACGGGCTGATCGCGGTGGCGGCGGGCGCGGGCGGCCATGCCGGCACGCTGTCGCCCTTCGCGCTGGTGCAGGAGATCAGGGCATGGTTCGACGGGCCGCTGCTCCTGTCCGGCGCCATCGCCAATGGCCGCTCCATTCTCGCGGCCAAAGCCATGGGCGCCGATCTCGCTTATATCGGCTCGCCCTTCATCGCCACGACGGAAGCGCGCGCGGTAGAGGCCTACAAGCAGATGATCGTCGATTCGAGCGCCGCCGACATCGTCTATTCCAGCCATTTCACCGGCATAGCGGGGAATTATCTGAAGCCCTCCATCGTCAGGGCGGGCCTCGACCCGGATCATCTGCCGGAGGCCGATCCGTCAAGGATGGATTTCGAAAAGGCGCAGCAGGAAGGCGCGAAGGCGTGGAAGGACATATGGGGCTGCGGACAGGGCATCGGCGCGGTGCATGAGATCGTGCCGGCCGCAGCACTTGTCGAGCGGCTGGAGCGTGAATATCGCGACGCCAGCGGCCGGCTATGCGCGAGAACATAGGCCGGCACGCGGCAGGCTTGTGAACAAACATGCGGCCATGACTGAATTCCGCCTTGCTTTCGTGTCCGCTTTTGGTTATCAGCGCATCGTTCAGGCGAAACGGGCCTCTGACGAGACCGGACACGCCTGAGAAATGGGACGGCAGAACGTTCCGGGCCGCTTTAGCTCAGTTGGTAGAGCACATCATTCGTAATTAGCGGGTCCGCCCGAGAATGACGTTCAAAGCCAGCGGGTTGGCGGAGGAGTGAAGAAAATAGTAGGGCGATAGTAGGTTGCCCTGCGCTTGGTGAGCCGCTTTAGCTCAGTTGGTAGAGCACATCATTCGTAATGATGGGGTCGTCAGTTCGAGTCTGACAAGCGGCACCACTTCGCGCCTTAGATTAAGGAAGCTGAAGTGCTTAGATGAGCGGTGGACCACACGATCCGAGAGCCGTCGCCAATCTGATGCTGGACGAGGCCGACCGCTCGGATACGAAGGTCACCAACCTCGCACTTCAGAAGCTCCTCTATTTCGCCCACGCCATCTTCCTGATCGAGACCAAGCGTCCTCTCGTCGGCGGCTATTTCGAGGCGTGGCAATATGGCCCGGTTCATCCTGCCGTCTATTCGGCCTTCAAGTCAGCAGGCAGCACGCCAATCGGATTCCGGGCGATGCGGCAGGACGTGCTGACCGGGGAGCGGAGCGAGATCGAATCGCCGACCGATCCCACGATACGCCGCCACATAGCGCGTATCATGCTCTCCTATGGCCAGCTATCGCCCGGTCGCCTCGTCGACATCTCCCACGCCAAGGACGCGCCTTGGCATTACATTGCGGACAAAGGAAGAACATCGGTTGCGCTGGGGTTGCGAATCCCCGATGATGTCATCGTTAACCGATTCAAGTTCCACAAGGTTTCCATCGGCGCGGCTCCGGTCGCGGGAGAACCGGATGAAGATACGCCGCTTACCTGAGATCGACCTTGCCCGGATAGCACCGCTGCCGGCCGATCAAAAACGTCGTGCCCTTGAGCATTTCAAGCTCGGGCATCCGACGATCACCTACAAGCCGGTACGCACCCGGTTCGCCGATATCTTCAATGTCCAGCCCTATATGTTTGCTGCGGTCGATGCGACCGCATGGCCGGTTCTGGAACGGCTGATCCGGGCGAAGGCAACATCGGACGATGAGCGTGACGCCAATCTGCTCGTCGCCAAGGGACTGCACACGTTCGCGCAGGACAATGCCCTGCGCAGCCGCTCTCAACCCTTCTTCCCGCTGTCGCTCAGCGTCGGCGAGAAGGTGGAATACTGGTTGCCGATGGTGACGGCGCTGGAGGGTGCCCCGCTGGTGATCTTCATCGACCCCCGACGTGGTAAGAGCCTGACGGGAGAGGCGAGGCGTTTCGTCTTCTCGATGATGCACGAGCATATCAGGGCCGCCAATCCCGATTTCGCCACTGCCCGGCTCGGCATCGTTCAGTTCGGCGAAGCGGTCGAAGACCAGCGCCCCGTGAAGCTGAGCACCGACGAAGGCGTCGAACTCTTTGGCTTCGATCAGCTCGACCAGATGGTGCGCGAGACCTACGATATCTGGCGTGAGGTCAGCGAGGCGCGCGAGGACGAGGTTCGCCGCAAGGCCGCTGGAGGTGGTCACGGGCCGCTGTTCGACTAATGCGCCTCAGCGGCCTTCCAGCCGCCGCCTGACGGCCTTCCGCACCCGATACCAATAGACCTGTTCCGCGCCCTCGCTGCGATACCATGCGGCCTCGTGGCGGGCGAAGGCCTCCTCCTCGGGGTCGGTGTAGCTGGCGATGATCTCTGCCGCCGCGCGGTCAATGTCGTCGGCGGGTATCAGGCGCGGCTTGATGGCGTCGTTCCAGATCGTCCATAGGATCAGACCGATGAAAATGACGACCTGCCCACCGAAGAAGGCGACCAGCAGCCAGCTTACAGCCTTGAGAAGAATATCACCAACCATCAAGAACTGAACCACAGCATCCTGTTCAATATAAATGAGAATCAATAGTTCTCATTTATGAGAATGCAAAGCTCTCATTTCTCGATTTGCGCACTGCGCCGACGCCTCTCTCCGAAAGAGGTGTGCGCATGGAGCTTCAACGACTATTCGGCGCGAATGTGCGTCATCATCGAAAAGCCAAGGGCTGGACCCTTGAGCAGCTTTCCGGGCAGACCGGTATTTCACGCGAGACCATCGGCAAGATCGAGCGGGGCGTCGCCGCACCGCTTTTCGAGACGGCCGAGAAGATTGCGACCGCACTCGACATCCCCGCACCCGTTCTGTTCGGCGCCGACGCCATGCCGGGCACCGGGGAGCGGGCACGGCTTCTAACCGATATTCACCGCACCCTGTCCCGGATGAACGACGACCAGCTCGACCGCGCCGCGAAGATGCTGAAGGCGTTTGTGGGATAACGGCGTCGGAGGCCATCTGAAGGCCGCCAGACGCGGCAGCACACCCGTCAAGCCCCAACTGCCCAACCCGCGCCAGCGGCGCTCTGAGGGGCGTCTGAAGGCCGGTCAAGCGGCAATGGGCGGCACTTCCGGCATAGTTCAGCCAGCCTGCCGGCCACCGCCGGCAGGCAGAGGCAACCAATATGGTCGATATGGTCAGTATGGGCAAAACGGGTATTCAAAAGCGGCGGCAAGCCAAGGCCGGTGATGGGCAGCACGGCCATGCTGCCCATATCACCTATATTGTCGGCGCAGGGTCAGAACGGGTCGCTTGTTCGCCCGTCCTGCCAGTCTTCGATAGCGTTCGACCACGGCACTTTCTGGCCGGCATGGGCCTCGAAGTTTCGCCGGCATTGCGACAGCGGTGGGAATGTGTACCGGGTCGAGCGTAACCGCGATGTATTCGGTCCGGCGCCCTCGATGAACCAACCGCTTTGCACATCCTTGATACCGGGGATAATTGCCCTCAGGCGTTTCCCGAAATCGTTCTTGTGGACATACTGTCCGCCCGGTTCGCTGGCGCGCATGGCGGCTATCATCGCCTGCACGGTCGTGACGCCGGGGCCGTTGCCCGGCGCATCCGGCTGCGGGAGCAGGCCGTCATCGAGAATCTGGAATATGTAGCGGAACTCCGGTCCCTGAGCCCGAAGGATCTGGTCGAACAGCCCCGCCGTCTTGATCGTATGACGCGGGTCCGGCCCGGCGGCGACATCCCGATTGAGCAGGTCGTAGAGCATCCCCTCCCTGCCGCCGGCGTCGAGTTGTTGGGCCAGCGCCGTAAAATAGGCGTGATCCTCGCGCCGCTTGTCGCCCACCTCGAACATCTGCCAGCGGCGGTCGGCACGGTCGGCCGGGACGATGGACGCGGCGTTCGAGGCAACCATGTAAATGGTCCTATTCGTTATGCGGATAGGGTCGATGCCCTTGGCTTCCAACATGATGTAGGGTTCGGTGATCCGGGTTTTGATCGTGCCGGCATCCTGCCTATTCCCACCCCATATGCCCTCGTCGATAAAGATAAAACGTCGTCCAAACAGATGCGCGTTAAAACGCCCGCTCACATGCGATTCCTGGGTGATCGTCGTATAGTGCCGCCCCCATAGGCTTCCGTAACTATAGGCGAGAATGCCCTTACCGACGCCGGGCAAGCCCGACAGAACAGGGGCCGTTCCAAGCCTGTCTCCCGGTTGTTGAACGCCAAGGGCGAGCCAGTTCAGCAGCCATGCATTCAACTCCGTATCGCCGTCGCATATATTCTCCGCGATATGCTCCTTCAGAATACCCCAATCGCCCGGCTCGGGGGTGACAGCGAAGCCGGTCCAAATATTATACGTATTCCCGTTGCGACCCGGCGGCAGCGCCGGATTGAAGTCGATCCGCTTGTAATGATCGGCCTTCCGGCTTTCCAGCCAGTGATCGACCAACGGCTTTTGCACCGGCATGTCGCCACCACTCGGCAACAGCACTTTCTTCCAGCGGTAGCGGTCCCTGAGAACCTCCTTGGGTATCCACGCGAAGGGACGATCCTCGTCGGGGTCGATTTCCTTCTCCACGATCATTGTTTTCGTGCCTTGCGTGACGATGCCGTATTTCGCGTTCATCTCACGAATTTCTGGGTCTCTGGGGCCGTTCCAGCCGCCTTGCTGCGCTATGTAGAACAGGCTTCCGATGCCGGCTGAACCGTCTGGCTCCAGGCTGTCCCAGACCTTCCGGCATTCTTCAGCACCGGGATATTTGGGCGAGGACTTCGACCAATTGTCCCAAAGCTCGAAGCCCTCATCGCCGAAGGAATGCTTCAGCACGAAGCCGATGCGTATCCAGTTGTCGTAGTCGTCCGCCGGCACATGCCGAAGCGCGGCGCTGGCCTCCGCTTCGTCGCCCTTCTGAACGCCGGACTGCACAGCAGTTTGAGGGCGGGGCCGCTCGTCGGGCGGCAGATCGTCGACCGGAATGGAGCCAAGCGGGGGTGCATATAGGCTCTCGATTGCGGGCGGCGCGTAGCCTTTCAACGGTAGCGGGAAAAGGTTCGCATCGAGTGGGACCGACTTGCGCGAGAACGGCAGGGCGATGGGATTCCCGACCTTGCCTTCCCGAACGCTATCCTGCTTCGGATAGACCTCGATCTCACCTTTGACGATACCGCCCGTACCGGGCTTGAATCCGTGCTTGCGCAATATCCTCGCCAGCAGCCGGCGCACCTGCCGGCAGTTTTGCGGCTCTCGCCAGACAAGCCAGATGTGGATTCCCGCGCCGCCGCCCGAGCGAGCGACGAATGGCGTCAGACCGCGCGAGCGCAAATCCTCGACCAGCGGCAGGCTTCTTGCAGCGACGCCTTGCCAGTCGAGTTCGGAGCCGTGATTGTCGATGTCCAGTGCGGCGAGCCGCGTCGTATCGCCATTGAACAGATATATGGCGATAGGCTGTTCGCCACGCTGGTGAGCGGCGATGGCGTCCGGGGTGAGCGGCCCTTCAGCCATGAGGTAGCCCTTGCCCTTACGCACGTTGTATTCGCAATAGCAATCGGTTCGACCGTGTTCTGCAAGGGCGGTGACGAAGGAGAAAGTGACGTCAGCCATGACGCACCTCCTCCGGGTCAAACTCCTGCGAGGCAAGCCAAAGCTCGACATCGGCAGGCCGGTAGAGGATTTTGCCGGCGCGCTTGCCGGACTTGATACGGATGAAGGGTGGGCCATAGCCGTAAATGCGTCCCTTCTCGAAGAAGCTCCGGCTCAGACCCGTGATGTCCGGCAATTGCTTGGTGGTGAGCAGTCGATTTGATCGGTCGGACATGGCGTCCTCCTTTTGTTGATAGGAGGACGATGCCGTGTCGAGCTGCCTGGAAATATCACCGGAAATCGGGCTGGATTCAGCCCCGATAAGCGGAAAGCGCCTTCGCCGTCGATTTCAACTTGGAAAGGTCGTCTCGCAAGCCTTTGAGCCGGCGAAGACCGACATAAACGCGCTCGGTCCAGCGGGTGATCGGGGTTGGGAAAGCGGTGTGGAAGACGATGGCCGTGCCGGTCTTTCCTGCCAGAAGCCAGAATTGCTGACAGGCGACACAGAAGTCACGAACCCAATCTTCGTTCGGCCGACGCCCGGCGCGTCCTTCAAGGTTCGCCGCCCGGTTGCAGGTTTCCAGCAGGGACAGCAGGGCTTCGTAATGTTCATCCATCGCCCCTGAATTATCGGAGTGGTGCAGCACGGCGCCGAGCGTTTCGTTATCCGGGACTTCGCGAAGGATTGCCGCCGCCTCGGCCAGATGGTCCCGCAGCCGTTCCAACCTGTCATGCGTCGATTTGAATTCCGGTTGATCGGTCGGCACCCGCACCGTGCCATTGGTAATGGCAACTGCCGAGCCGGTTTCCATCAGCAACCACATGCGGACCAGAAAGGCATAGAGCAGATCAACGTCTTCAAAATCGAATTCAAGGGCGACGTCCGCCGCGAATTCCTGGAGCTTGCGATGTTGGCCATCAGTGGCCATGCGGGCGCTGGAGCGCCGCTCGCAGTCAAACCGCCCATCGGCGTAAGGGGTGGCCAAGCTCCCCGATTTGTCCTCATTTTGCATTGGCCAACTCCAATATCCGGGCTGCGACCAATTCCACCGGCCCGCGCAGGCGCTCGGCATTCACGACGATATAGCCGCCCGTCACGTCGCCGTTAGCACGATGGTTCAGAAGGCGCTTGAGCGCATAGTAAGGAACGTCGAGGCTTTCCGCGATGGTGATGAAGGTGCGCCGAAGGTCGTGCAGCGTGAAGCTGACGCCGGACCCCGCGCTGACCCGGAGCAGGAACTTCTTCGTTTCCATCAGGTGCCCCTGTTTACCAGGGCCGGGGAACACGAATGCTGACTCGCCCGCGTGCCTTTTGCGCTCCGTCAGCAGGTCCACGAGAAACCCCGACAGAGGCAGGTTCAGCGGATCGCCGTTCTTGGTCTTGGGCAAGTGAAGCGTCCGGGCGGTTAGGTCCACGTTGTCCCAACGCAGGGCCATCAACTCGCCCCGGCGCATACCCGTAAACAGCGCGGTCAACAGGAAGTCTCGGGCATAGTCCGGTTCGGCCATCACGGCCTTCCACCACATGGGCAGGTCCAGCGCCGTCACAACTGTTTGCCGACGCTGTTCGCGGTGCCATGCCCGCGCCTGTGTCAATATCTGCACCGGGTTCGGCGGAAACTCATCATGGGTTGCGGCGGCAAAATTGTAGACCGACCGCAGATGCCGCATCACATTGTTGGCCGTGGTCTTCCCGATTTCGGCAGAAAGCTCCTGATGCCGTTTCAGCACCATCTGACGGGTGATTTCGTTGATCGGCTTCTTGCGCCATGCCTTGAGGTATAGCTTGGTGGTCCTCGTGTAGTTCAGCACCGTATGCGGCGAAAGCTGCGGACGGGCGATGAAGAAGCTGTCGAATGCGTCGGCCAGCGTGACCTTGGCCCCAACCTCCTTGCGCTTCTCTGCATTCGGGTCGTGGCCTTCCGCCATCTCGGCAAGCAGCGCCATCGCCTTCTTGCGGGCAATTTCCGCCGCGAACACATCGGCCCGGCCGATGGTCACGCGCCGGGTCTGCCGGTTCACCTGCCCTTCGGCATAGTAGACCTTGGATTGTGTGCCGACGCGAAGACCGAAGCCGGTCAGCGTGGTGTCACGGTAGAAAACTTGGCCGCTGGCGGGATGGGGGATTTCATCAACTGCGCGGCGGGTGAGACGTAGATTTGGCATTGAGACCTCCTGTTGGCCTCAACTCAACGTAACGTCAATAACATGAAATTACTAGTGATATCAGAGACTTATGACACAAAAAGAGCTTTGATCCAAAGATAGAAAAACCTGTCCAACGCCATCCGATACGCGCACACGCGCGAGCGGACGCAACATGAGCAACAGCAGTTTCAGTTTAGCTATTCGGACCAAACCGGAGGCTATTGAGCCTGTTTGGTCGGCCAAAGCTAGCTATGGTCAACTGCTTGCAATGGATGCGTTGAAGTCCACCAACATGGGTTCGCGATCACAAGATCGAATGAAGGCCAGCAATTCGTAGGGCTTGAGGCCGATGCTCTCCGTGTTGATCAAGGGATGAAAGTTGACCTGTTTAGCGTCGAGCAGCGAAGCGTCGAGCACGGCGGTAACTGCTCTGTTCCTGTCGTTGATCAGGCCGAGCGGGGTCAGCGCACCCGGCTGGACACCGAGCAATTCGACCATACGCTCCGCCGGTGCGAAGCCTAGACGCCCGTTCGCGCCGACTAAGGTATGAAGTGTCTTGAGGTCGAGCGCCTGATCCTCGTGGATCGAGAACAGGAACAGCCGACCCTTCTTGTCCCGCAAGAGCAGATTCTTGGTGAAGGTGCCGACCATCGCACCGCGAAGGCGCTTGCCTTCCTCGACGGTTTCATGGGCGGGGTATGGCACAACAGCCGCAGTGATTCCCAGATTTGCCAGATGGCAGAACAGGCGCTCACGTGCTTCGAGGTCTGGTTCGACCGGCAAGTTGTCGCTCATCATTGGTCCTCGAGAGGAAAGGGGCAGGCGGTTGCCTCAGGCTTTGATTTCGATTGCGCACATTTCGCCTCTGGCGCACTCCTCGCCGCCAGCATGAAGCGCGAGCGACACGAACGCCTTGCGACCCTCAATCGACGTGAGCGCCCCGGTGACTAGCAGTTCCGTGCCGAGTGGCGTCGGTCTGCGATAGTCGATATGCAGCGACGCGGTCACAAAGCGGATCACGGCCCCTTCATCGCCCATCACGCGACCGCGATTGCGATAGGCGAAGGCGGCGGCCGACGCTGTTCCATGACAGTCCAGCAGCGAGGCGATCATTCCGCCATAGACGTTACCCGGAACGCCGCCGCTGTAGCGGCCATCCGGGGTGAACCGGGCCTCGGTGCGGTCTCCGCGCAAATAGCTCTTGAGCTTGAGGCCGTGCGGGTTCGACGGACCGCAGCCGAAGCAATGGGCGAATTTGGGCGGGTAGTAATCTTGGATAGCCTTTTCGCTCTTGGGAAAGGACTGGCTCATGCCGACACCGGAAGCCGCTTCCGCTTGTGCCAGCCAAGCCAGACCAGAGCGAGGGCCGCCAGACCGAGCCAAGGCAGCAATAGGGTGTTGAGCATCTGCCAGCCGAACGTCTGGAGCAACGCGGCGGCGCTGAACGAGGAGGCGAGGCCCACGGCAAAGATGGTCATGTCGTTGGTCGCCTGCGCCTTGCCACGCTCCATCGCCGTGTAAGTGGTCGTCAGCAGCGTCGTGCCGCCGATATAGAGGAAGTTCCAGCCGACGCCGAGCAGGATCAGGGCGCTTGCAAAAGAGCCGAAGCCAGTGCCGGTGAGCGTCATCAGCACATGGCCCGCCAGAATCAGCACGCCGGTAAACATGATCCTGAGCACGCCGAAGCGGGCGATCAGCGATCCGGTGATGAAGGACGGCAGGAACATGCCGAGCACATGAAGCTGGATGACGGTAGCGGCGGTTGGAAGGTCGTGGTGGTGATGGACCATAGCCAGCGGCGTCGCGGTCATGGCGAGGATCATGATGCCGTAACCCGTCGCCGCGCCGAACAGCGCCACCAGATAAGCCGGCTGCAAGACGATTGCGGACAAGGGGCGGCCCGTCTCCGACGCTCCTGCCTCCACCTTCGGCGCGGGAACCCGTAGACCGGCAAGCACGCCTGCGCCAGCGAACGACACCAGCGCCATCAGCAGGAAGGAACCGGCATATTCGGCCGGGAACAGGTTCGCGCCGTAGCGGCCAACCAATGGCCCGGCGAGCGCGGCTACGACGCCGCCGGCCATGACCAGCGAAATCGCGCGCGGCCGGAAGGCGTCATCGGCAACCTCGCCTGCCGCGAAACGATAGAACTGCGCGAACGCCTGATAGGCACCGACGAGGAAGGTTCCAAAGGAGAGCAGCAGCAGCGAACCAATCCAGATGCCGGCCGCACCAGCGATGCCGCCCACGACGCCGAGCAGCGCGCCGAGCATGAAGCCCGCCCGCCTGCCGACCCGCGTCATCCACATCGAAGCGGGGAAGGTCGCGGCGGCGGTCCCGAGGAACATGGCCGCTATCGGCATGGTGGCGAGTTCCGGTCGCGAGGCGATGTGGCCACCCGCCAGCCCGCCCACGGTCATCACCATCACCGAGGCCGTCTGGAACAGCGCCTGTGCGCTGGCGAGCAGAAAGACCTGCTTGTGCATGGAAGAACGGAGCATCAGAACACCAGCACCTTGTCGGCTGCGATGGTGGTTGCCGCCAGTTCATCCATCGTGCTGCGCCGGACGCCTTCCATCATATCGGCTTCCGACAGGCCGCGCGCATCCATGCAGGTGCCGCACAGCAGGACTTCGCCCTTGCCTGAAAGCACGCGCTTCAACATCCGCTCCATGTTGTAGTAGCCGTCCGGCGTCTTTTGTCCGGCCTTTGCCGCAATCACGGCGTCGGCCATCAGGAACACCGTCACGGCATTTCCGGCGTCCGCCTTCACGAGCGCATGGGCCAGCCGCAGGCCGTTGTAGCAACGCTCCGTGCCGTAAGGAGGATCGTTGAGAATGAGGAGTGCTTTCACGACGACGTTGCCCCTCCTTGGAGCAATATGCTATTCTATATTCAATAACTCTATTGAATGAATTAGCGTCGATCCGGCCACCATGTCAATCCACAATCCGAAACAGGCTCTCTACGAGCAGTTCGCCACGGTGGCGAAGGCACTCGGCAATGCTCAGCGGCTCGAACTCATCGAGCATCTGGCTCAGGGACCGCGCAGCGTGGATGCACTGGCGACCAAGATGGGTCTGCCGATTGCGAACGTCTCGCAGCACCTTCAGGCAATGCGCCGGGCGGGACTGGTGACATCCGAGCGCGACGGCAAGTTCGTGAACTATCGCTTGGCGGACGAGAGCGTGCTTGCCGCCTTCGCAGCCATCCGCGCCGTAGCGGAGCGCCACTCGGCGGACGTGGAGCGCGTCGTGCGTGACTGGTTCCGCCGCCGCGACGACATGGAGCCAGTCTCGCGCGAGGAGTTGGCCTCACGCATCGAGGCCGGGCTCGTCACCGTCATCGACGTGCGCCCGGCAGATGAGTTCGCTCTAGGCCATCTTCCCGGTGCGATGAATGTGCCGTTGGCGGAACTTGGCGAGAGGCTTGCAGGGTTCGACGCCGCGCGAGAGATCGTGGCCTATTGCCGTGGAGCTTGGTGCGTCATGTCGTTCGAGGCCGTTGCCGAACTGCGAAAGCTAGGGTTCAACGCCCGCCGGCTGGAAGATGGCTTGCCCGAGTGGAAAGCAGCCGGTCTGGAAGTCGAGACCACTGGCACCGCGACCTTCCTCTAGAGTGTGAAGGCACTGGAGGCAGCCGAGACAACCGGAGCCCCTCCCCCGCCTGATCACTGAAACCCGTTGATAGGGGGAGGTCCCACGGGCGGAAATGCAAATTAGTAGGGCAGATCGGGATCTGTAGGGTTCTAGTAGTGTCGCGGGGTGAAAAGGGTGGCAACGAGGTGACACGCTGTGCTATCTTTCCCACTATGAAAGTGGAGTCGAGCCAAAGGCTTGTGCAACGGCGTCCAGCCAGATAGTAGATCATCTAACTATCTGATATCATTATGAAAAACAATTCGTAATGATGGGGTCGCGTGTTCGAGTCACGCAAGCGGCACCACTTCCTCATAAAAATCAGCACGATAAAAGAAATTCCTCATGGGAATTGTTGGCTCCATGGCCTTGCCGCCATGCATATGCGGGCGCTATACGATAGAGATGTATCGGCCGAACAGCCCGGCCGGCTTTTTGAAAACAAGAGAACCGCACAATGAAACTCGGCTTTATCGGGACCGGCGTGATTACCGAGGCAATCGTGACGGGATTGCTGCGTGCAAACGCGGATATCGACCGGATCATCGTCTCGGAGCGCACCAGGGAAACCTCGCACAGGCTGGCGGCGCTTTCTCCGAAAATATCCATCGACGGGAACAACCAGTCGATCATCGATAAATCGGATATCGTCGTGCTCGCCGTTCGCCCGCAGATCGCGCAAGACGTTCTCACCGGCCTCGATATTCCCGAACACAAGCAGGTGGTCAGCCTGATCGCCGCGCTGGCAACCGAAACGCTGCAAGGCTGGCTCGGAACGAGCGCCACCATCGTACGCGCGATTCCCCTCCCCGCCGTCGCCGAACTCAAGGGCGTGACGGTGGTTTATCCGGCAACGGATGCCGCATTGCGGCTTTTTAGGCCGCTCGGCCCGGTGGTCTCCGCAACCACCGTCGGCGAATTCGACACCTACGCCGTCGGCAGCGCGCTCATGGGCACCTATTTCGGGCTGCTGGAAGAAGTATCGCGCTGGATGCAGCGGGCCGGAGCCGACGCCGAGGGCGCACAGACCTATCTCAAATATATGTTCCTCGGTCTGGCCAACACCGCCAAAGACAGTTCGGACACGTTCGACGCGTTGCGCATCGGTCATTCCACGCCGAAGGGACTCAACGAGTACGCCTTCGAGGTGTTCGCCGAAGAAGGCGGCCTCAAGGCCGTGGACACCGCCCTCGACAAGCTCCTGTGCCGCTTCGCCGGACAGGACTTCCTGAAGACCGCCCCGTCCAAAGGCTGACCGGCGTAAGCCTTCTTCAGCGCGGGTCGGCGCGGAAACGCGGCCTTGTGTCGTTGCGTTCCCATGCAAAGACGGCGGGCGGCAGCGGGTCGAGGCCGCGGATCATGTCCGATCCCTTTTCGCCCACCATGATGGTCGGCGCGTTGGTGTTGCAGGACGGCACGCGCGGCATGACCGAGCTGTCGCAGACGCGAAGCCCCTCCAGCCCGCGCACCTTCAGTTGAAGGTCCACCACCGCGTCCGCGCCGGTCCCCATCTTGCAGGTGCCGACCGGGTGATGGTCGGTCTTGGCGTTGGCGCAGCCATATTCGAACAGGTCCTCGTCCGTGACCGCATGCGGCCCCGGCAGGCGCTCGGCCAGCACGAAGGGTTTCAGCGCGGCCTGCTGCATGATCTCGCGCGCGATCTTCAGGCCCTCGATGGACATGGCGCGGTCATGCGGGTCTTCCCAGTAGTTCGGGTCGATCAGCGGGGCCGCCGCCGGATCGGCGGAGGCGAGCCTCACCGTGCCGCGCGAGCGCGGATGCAGATAGGCGGAATTGAGCGTCACGCCGGCGTTTTTCAGCTTGGCCACCCCCGCCTCGATGCCGGAGCCGAGGCCGAGATGGAACTGGATGTCGGGCGAGCGCGCCTCCGGGTCGGCGTACCAGAAGCCGCCGGTTTCGAACAGGCTCGACGCCACCGGCCCGGAGCGGAACAGCACATATTGCAGCCCGGCGGACAGCGTTCGGTGCAGCTTGGCGACATTGTCATAGGTGTGGTCGCCGGTGCATTCGCAGATCACGAACAGGTCGAGATGGTCCTGCATGTTGCCGCCGACGCCGGGCAGGTCGTGCTTCACCTCGACGCCGACCGAACGCAGATGACCGGCCGGGCCGATGCCCGATTGCAGCAAAAGCTTCGGCGAGCCGATGGCCCCCGACGCCACCAGCACCTCGCGGTCGGCGCGCAGAACCTCGCCGCTCGTCAGCGTAACGCCGGTGGCGCGGTTTCCTTCCAGCGTGATGGTCCGCACCGGCGCGTTCATACGCAGGGTGAGGTTCTTGCGGTCCTTGATCGGCGAAAGGTAGGCGAGCGAGGCGGAGGAGCGCCGCCGGTCGCGCTGCGTCAACTGGTAGAAGCCGACGCCGGCCTGCTCGCGACCGTTGAAATCGTGGTTGTAGGGGATGCCCAGCTCCTGCCCGGCGCGGATATAGGCGTCGCAGATCGGCAACGCCGACACCGGCATGGAGACGCCGAGCGGCCCGCCATAGGCGTGGTAATCGTCGGCGAAGCGCTGGTTGTCCTCGGCGCGCTTGAAATAGGGCAGCACGCTGCGATAGTCCCAGCCCTCGCAGCCTTCCTCGCTGGCCCAGAGGTCGTAATCGACCGCGTTGCCGCGCGTGTAAAGCTGGGCGTTGATCGAGGAGCCGCCGCCGATCACCTTGGCCTGCGTATAGCGCAGCACGCGGCCCTTCATGTGCTTCTGCGGCACAGTTTCCCAGCCCCAGCTCGCCACGCCCTTGGTCATTTTGGCGAAGCCCGCCGGCATGTGGAACAGCGGGTTCCAGTCGCTGCCGCCCGCCTCCAGCAACAGCACTTTTATCGAAGCGTCCTCGCTCAGCCGGTTGGCGAGAACGCAGCCGGCCGGCCCGCCGCCGACGATGATGTAATCATAAGCCATGGGTTGGTTGCTCCCTAAAGCTTCGCAATGCTGAGTCCGCCGTCGGCGTGGATCGCCGATCCGGTAGCGAAGGCGAAATCGCCGCCGGCGAGCGCCGCGACGATGCAGCCCACGTCGCCCGCTTCGCCCCAGCGCTTCATCGGCACGAGGCCGTCCGCGATCAGCCCGTCATAACGGGCGGAAACCTTGGCCGTCATGTCGGTGCGGATGATGCCGGGCCGCACCTCGAACACGCCGATACCGGCCTCCGCCAGCCGCAGCGCCAGCCCCTGCACGAAGGCCGTCAGCCCCGCCTTGCTGATGCAGTAATCGAACCGTTCCGGCGAGGTCATCACCGACGACACCGAACTGATGGTGACGATGCTGCGCGGGAAAACCGGCGCGGCGGCCAGCATGGCGCGTGCCACGCTTTGGGTGAAAAACACCGTGCCGCGCAGGTTCACCTGCATGATGGCGTCGAAATTCTCCGGCTTGAGGTCGAGGAAATCGCCGCGCGCCACAGCGCCCATGCCGGCGTTGTTGACAAGGCAATCGATCCCGCCGAACGCCTGCACGATGGCGGAAACGGTCGCCTCATGCGTCTCCACCGCCGCGAGATCGCTCTGGAAGAAGGCCACCTTCGCGCCGCCCGCGCGCAAGGATTCCGCCGCGCCTTCGTCCAGCTCGCGGTCGGTGATCGCGAGATCGAAGCCTTTCTCAATAAGGCTTTTCGCAATGGCGAAGCCGATGCCGCGCCGCGCGCCGGTCACCAGCGCCACGGGTTTCTGACGGCTCATGCCAGTTCCTCCGCGGCGATGTGGTCGGCCACGCGCAGCGCCTGAGCGGCCACCGTCAGCGCCGGATTGACCGCCGCCGAGGTGGGCAGGAACGAAGCGTCCACCACGAACAGGTTGGGATGGTCATAGGCGCGACAATAGGGATCGAGCGGCGAAGTGGTCGGATCGTTGCCCATGCGCACCGTGCCGCATTGATGCGACGGCGTGCGCCGGTCGAAGGGCCGCGACAGCACCAGCGGAAAGCCCGCCTGCCGCAGGATCTTCTTGAGCCGGTCCACCAGCATCAGATGCGCCTGCCAGTTGCTGCGCACCCATTGCAGGGTGATGCGCTCGCCGTCCACCGTCACCCGGCTTTCGGGCGACGGCAGGTCCTCGCTCATCGCCAGAAAATCGATGCTGTGGCGCGCGAAGCGGTTCAGCGCCCATTCGGGAGCCTGCCTGATATTGGCCTTGAGGATCGCCCCCGACACGCGGCCCAGAAGCTGCACATTGCCGAGCGGCGGCCCGCCCGCACCGTCCGAGAGGTAATAATCGTTGAAGCCGAAGGTCTTCTGATAGATGGAATCGTTCCTGTAGCGCGGATCGAAGCCGATTACGGCGGTGGTGTTGTGGTTCATGAAATTGCGGCCGACCTGATCCGAGCGGTTGGCGAGGCCGGATCGCAGCAGAAGTGCGGCCGACTGCACCGCGCCGGCCGAAAGCACCACCAGCTTCGGCCGCAGCACCTGCGCCGCGCCGTCCCTGACATAATGCACCGCCGTCACGGTCTTGCCGTCCGGTCCGGTTTCGAGCCGCGTCACGCGCGAGCCGGTCTGGAGCCGCACATTGCCGTGCTTCAGCGCCGCCGCAAGTGCGGTGGTTTCCGCATCCATCTTGCCGTCGTCGCAATTGGGATGCGCGTCCCACGGCGTCTTCGCCTTCGCGATCCAGCGGTCGATATCGACGCCGAGCGGCAGCGAGGCCGGATGCAGCCCGGCCTTCTTCAGCTGCCCGCGCACGTCCGCGATGGGCCGTTCCTCCGGCAGCGCCGGAAACGGATAGGGCTCGGAATGGACCGGCTCGGTCGGATCGTCGCCCAGCTCGCCGCGCACCTGGAACAGGCGTTCGGCGCGGCAATACCACGGCTCCAGTTCCTCGTAAGGAAACGGCCAGGCCGGCGACACGCCGTCGAGATGCGCCATCTCCTCGAAATCCTCGCGGCGATAGCGGATCAGCACCGCGCCGTAGAATTTGGAATTGCCGCCGACATTGTAATAATTGCCGGGGTTGAACGGCTTGCCGTCCGCCTCGTACCAATATTCCTTGGGGCGGAAATAGCCGCGCTGGAAAATGGCGCGCGGGTCGCGGTTTTCCGCCCTGTCGGTCAGGCGCTCGCCCGCCTCCAGAACCAGAATCTGCGCGCCCGTGGCGGCCAGCCCGGCGGCGGCGGTGGCCCCGCCGACGCCCGACCCGATGATGACGATATCCGGCTCTCCTCCCATCGCGTGCCCCTATTTACCCTGCGGCATCCACCAGCCCGTGCGCGGGCCGACATGCATGTTGAGCGTCTTGGTTTCGGTGTAGTCCTCGACCGCGTGCCGCCCCAGTTCGCGCCCGAGACCCGACTGGCGATAGCCGCCGAAGGGCAGTTCGGGCGTGCCGTCCATGAAGGTGTTCATCCACACGGTGCCGGCGCGCACCTTGCGGCCGATGGTCATGCAGGTGTCGAAATCGCGGCTCCACACACCGGCCGAAAGCCCGTAATCGACGGCGTTGGCGATCGAAATCGCCTCCTCCACCGTGTCGAAGGCGAGCACCGACAGAACCGGCCCGAACACTTCCTCATGCGCTACCGCCATGTCCGGCTTGACGCCCGCGAGGATGGTCGGCCCCATATACTGGCCGAGCCCCATGTCCAGCGCCGCGCCGCCATGGGCCAGCGCCGCGCCGGCCTTTTTCGCGTCTTCGACATAGGTTCCGATCTTTTCCAGATGCTGCGGCGTGATGATCGCGCCCACCTGCGTCTGCGGGTCCAGCGGATCGCCGACCACCACCTTCTTCGACAGCTCCGCCACGCGGCCGACGATCTCGTCGACGATGGAGCGATGCACGATGAGCCGCGAGCCGGCGTTGCAGCATTCGCCCGCATTGAACCACGCGCCGAACACGGCGGCGTCGATGAAAGCGTCCATATCCGCATCGGGGAACAGGATCTGCGGGTTCTTGCCGCCAAGCTCCAGCGAGACTTTTTTCAGCGTCTGCGCGGCGTTGGCCATGGTCAGCTTGCCGACGCCGGTGGAGCCGGTGAAGGACACCATGTCGACGTCCGGATGCGTGCTCATATGCTGGCCGACTTCCGCGCCGGTGCCGGTGACGATGTTGACCACGCCGTCGGGGATACCGGCTTCCGCCAGAATTTCGCCCAGCACCAGCGTCGAGCCGGAGGTGAGTTCGGACGGCTTCACCACCGCCGTGCAGCCCGCCGCCAAGGCGAAAGGCAGCTTCTGGCCGACGATCAGGAAGGGGAAATTCCACGGCGTGATGATCGACACCACGCCGATGGCCTCGCGCAGCACCACGCCCAGCGTGCCGTCGCCGAGCGTGTTGTAGCTCTCGCCGTGCAGGTCGCGCGCGAGCGCCGCCGCATAGCGCCAGATATCGACCGCGCCGGCGATCTCGCCACGCACCTGCGATATGGGCTTGCCGGCCTCCACCGCGTCGAGCCAGGCCAGTTCCTCCGCCCGCGCCTCGATCAGGTCGGCGGCTTTCAGCAGCGCCAGCGAGCGCTGCGAGGCGGTCTTGCTCGTCCAGCGCCCGTCATCGAAAGCCTTACGCGCGGCGGCGATGGCCTTTTCCACATCGGCCTTGCCGCCCGCAGGAATCCGGCTGACGGTGACGCCATGGCCGGGGGCCGTGCGGGCGATCTTCTCGCCGCTGGCGCTCGCCACCCATTTTCCGTCGATCAGCATGGAGAAGTCGCGGACTTCCAGCCCCTTGAGCGGCTGCGGTTTCACCAGAACGCTCATCACCATTCTCCCTTGAATTTCGCTTCGCGCTTTTCGCTGAAGGCGGAAACGCCTTCCTTGAGGTCGCCGGTCTTGGCGACGAGGATCGAGCCGAGCGCCTCCACCGCCGTGCCGTTGTCCTCGCCATTGGCGACGGCGATCATCAGCTTCGCCACTTCCAGCGCCGCCGGGCCGCGCTTCGCCACCCGCGCGGCGTAGGTCTTCGCCGTCTCAAGCGCCGCGCCCGTTTCGGCCACCGCATCGACCAGCCCATGCGCCAGCGCTTCCTCGGCGGTGAACATCTCGCCGCCCAGCACCATGCGCCGGACGATCTGCGCGCCGAAACGGCGCACGAGGCGCTGCGTGCCCGACCAGCCCGGCACCATGCCGAGCGAGGTTTCCGGCAGGCCGATCTTCGCCTGCTTCTCCACAATGCGGATATCGGCGGCGGCGGCGAGCTCCAGCCCGCCGCCGAGCGCATGGCCGTTCATGGCGGCGATCAGCGGCATACGCAGCGTCGCCAGCCGCTCGAACACGCGATGGCCGTAGCGCACCCATGCGTGGCCGAATTCCTGCGGCTCCATGCCGCCCCAGGCCTTGATGTCGCCCCCCGCCGAAAAGGCCTTGCCTTCGCCGGTGAGGATGGCGACGCGCACGGACCCATCCGCCTCCACCTTGTCGCAGGCAGCCGACAGCTCCTGCAACATCTCGATGTCGAAGGCGTTCAGCTTTTCCGGCCTTTTGATGGTCATGACCGCGATATGGTCTTCGACCGTGATGTCGATGCGTCCAGCCATTTACGCCTCCAGCTTTCGCGCCGGCTTCTGCGGCAGGGTCAGGCCCATCGGCTCCTCGTGGAACAACGCCGCATCCATCACCTTGAGCTTGTCCGAGACGATCAGCGGGAATTCCGACTGGTCGAGGATATACGTTTGCAGATCGACGCCCGGCGCGATCTCGGTCAAGACGACGCCATCCGGCGTCAGCTTCATCACGCAGCGCTCGGTGACATAGGTGACGTCCTGCCCCTGAGCCACGCCGCGCGGGCCGGAGAAGGTGACGTGCTCCACCTCGTTGACCAGCTTCTTCAGCTTGCCTTCCTTGTCGATGACCAGCTTGCCGTCCGCCACCGAAAGCTTCGCGCCGGCATTGAACATGCCGGAGAAGACGATCTTCTTCGCCCGCGCGGTGATATCCACGAAGCCGCCCGCCCCCGCCGTGACATGCGGGCGGAACGAAAGCTTCGACACATTGACCGAGCCGTCGCGCCCGATCTCCAGAAAGGACAGCAGCGAGGCGTCGAAGCCCGCGCCCTGAAAATAGGTGAACTGATAGGGCGACGGCATGAAGGCGTCGGCGTTCGACGCGCAGCCGAAGGCGAAATCGAGAAGCGGCACGCCGCCCACCGCGCCCTGCTCGATCACCCATGTCACCGCGCCGTGCAGCCCTTCTTCGAGCAAAATGCGCGGCACGTTGGCGGAAATGCCGAAGCCCAGATTGACCGCGCTGCCGGCCTGCAATTCCTGCGCCACGCGGCGCGCGATGGCCTTCTGGATGTTGAATTCGGGCAAACGGAAACTGTCGATGGGCCGGAAGATCTCGCCGGAAATCGCCGGGT
This sequence comes from Rhizobiales bacterium 63-22, assembly GCA_001898995.1. Taxonomy (GTDB): domain Bacteria; phylum Pseudomonadota; class Alphaproteobacteria; order Rhizobiales; family Rhizobiaceae; genus Brucella. The sequence goes on from MKVZ01000016.1 coordinate 306,899, forward strand.
CGTAGAGCGTTTGCGTGGTCTGCTTCTGGTCGGGATCGACCACAATGTAATCCACCAGCACGCCCGGCACGCGCACGTCGTGCGGCTTCAAGGTGCCTTCCTTGGCGATGCGCTTGACCTGCGCGATGACGATCCCGCCATTGTTGCGCGCCGCCAGCGCCTGATCGAGGCCGCCGAGATAAGCGCCTTCATGCTCATAGGTGAGATTGCCGCGCTCGTCGGCGGTGGTGGCGCGGATGATCGCCACCTGCGGCACGATGTTGGGGAAGAACAGCCAGTCCTCGCCCTCGAAGTCCACATGCTTGACGATGGGCTCCTTGGACGCCTTTTCGTTCATCGCCGCGCCTTGGCGCTTCGGATCGACAAATGTGTCCAGCCCCACCTTGGTCAGCACGCCGGGGCGCTTGGCCGCCGCCTCGCGATGCATGTCGAACAGGATGCCGGAAGGCACGTTATAGGCCGGGATTTCGTTGCCGGTGATCATCCGCCAGATCAGCGGCGGCTCCGCGCCGGACGGGCCGGACGGATACGACCCGCCGATGATCTTCTTCAGCAGGCCCTCTTTGGCGATATGGTCCACGCCCTTGATGCCGCTCATGTCGCCGGCGGCGATGGGATGCAGCGTGGTGATGTTTTTGGGATGGCCGGTGGCGTCGAAACGCTCGCCGATGGCCTTCAGCATCAGGTCCGGGCAGCCGAGGCCGCTGGACGACGACACCGAAACGACAGCGTTGTCGGGAATAAGCGCCGCGGCGTCCGCCAGCGAGATATGCTTGCTCATAGTCTTAAAGTCCTGATTTGACGGCGGTCGTCTTGCCGGTTTTGACGGCTTCCGCGACGGCCAGTCCGGTCGCAAGCGACCAGACGCCATCTTCCAGCGTGGCCGCAGGCTTGCCCTTGCCGGCGACGGCGGCGTGGAAGGCCTGCAAGGCGGTTTCGTAGAGATTTTTGTGGTCAAGCGGGAGTTCGCGCTCGCCATCCTTATCGCGCAGAACCACAGTGCCGACCGGCTTCTGCGTCATCACATTGCGGGCGACCAGCGAACCGTCGCTTCCATGCACCTCGAAGCCGGTTTCGGCATATTGGGTGGTGAAGGCGTCGTGGAACTGCGCCAGCACGCCGGACGGAAAGCGCAGCACGCCCATCACGCCGTCTTCGAGCCCCGCGCCGCTAAGCCCGCCCTGCTGGCCGAACGCCACCGCCTCGACCGGGTTTTCGCCCAGCACATAGCGCAGAGTGTCGGCGTCATGCACGGTGATGTCGAGGATCACGCCGCCGCCCGCGTCGGGCCGCTCGATGCGCCAGCCTTGCAGATGCGGCGGCAGATAGACCGCATGGAAAACCCGCGCGAACAGGGGCTTGCCGATCCGGCCCGCCGCGATGGCCTCGCGCATGGCGCGGTGGCTGGCGGCGTTGCGCAGATGATGGTTGGTGGCCGCGACCACGCCCGCCTCGCGCACCGCGTCCAGCATGGCGTGGGCGTCGGCGAGCGCCAGCGCCAGCGGCTTTTCGCACAGGATGTGCTTGCCGGCCTTCGCCGCCGCGATGGCCTGTTCGCGGTGCAGTTCGTTGGTGGTGGAGATATAGACCGCGTCCACTTCAGGATCGGAAAGCAGCGCGTCGAGGCTCGTCACCGACCGGGCGATGCCATTCTCCTTGGCGTATTTCTCGCCGCGCTCGGCATTGGTGCTATAGACCGAAACCACCTCGCCGCCGGTGGCGCGGATGGCTCCGATGACCCATTCCTTCGCGATGGTGCTCGCGCCGATCAGACCCCATTTCGTCATGCCGAAATCTCCTTCAAATGTTGCGTGGGCGCGCCGCAGCTCGCCCGGACGGCGAGCCGCACGGCAAGCCGCTGCGCCTCCGCCTCGACCCGTTCCGAATTGATCTGCTTCAACAAAAGCTGCGCCGCCCGCTCGCCCATGCCCTGCGGGTCCACCGAGACGGTGGTGAGCGCCGGCACCGCGGTCTTGGCCTCGATCACGTCGTCGAAACCGACCACGCCAAAATCGCGCCCCGGCTCCAGCCCGGCCGCGCGCAAGCCGTCGCAGACGCCGAAGGCCACCGCATCGTTGAAGCAGACGGTGGCCGTCGGTTTCGCGCCGCCGAGCAGCATGCGTTCCACCGCCTCAACCCCGCCGGCGCGGGAGGGCGCGGAGCCGAAGACCAGCGCTTCGTCAAAGGAAAGTCCCGCCTGCTCCAGCCCAAGCCGATAGCCGGAGACGCGCTCCGCAAACACCGCCGTATCGGCATAACCACCCATGAAGGCGATGCGCCGGTGGCCGAGCCCGACCAGATGCTCGACCGCCTTGGCCACCCCGCCGCGGTTGTCCGACACGATGGACGACACGCCGGACCCCGGCACGTCGCGCACCATCTGCACCACCGGCAGGCCGGATTTCGCCAGCGGTTTCAAATCTTTGGCCTCCGTCCCGCGCGCCGGCGATACGATCAGCCCGGCGATGCCGTGCTCGCGCATCGAGGCGATCACCTCGCGCTGGCGGTCGGCGCTTTCGGCGGTGTTGGCGAGAAACTGCACATAGCCCGCCGACTGCATCACCCGGTCCACGCCCACGGCGAGTTCGGCGAAAAAGGAGTTGGTGAGATCGTTGACCACCAAGCCGACGATCCGCGATTTCGCCTGCCTGAGATTGGCGGCGGAGCGGTTATAGACGTAGCCGAGCTTGTCGATCGCCGCCTGCACGCGCGACCGCGTTTCGGCATGGACCAGCGGACTGTCGCGCAGCACCAGCGAGACGGTCGATTTCGACACGCCCGCCTCGCGCGCAATATCGATGACCGTGACGCTGCTCCTGCCCATGACTTCTCCGCTTTTTTGCGATTTAATTGGAACGTTCCAAATTTGTCAAGGGCGCACGCTGTAACATCGTGACAAACACGCTTCGATGCCCATTCTACAACAAAAGGTACAAAACCAGCGATGCGAATCGTGAAAAATGCACTATTTTTTCGCCGAAATCGCGCCTGCCGTAATTTCGTCATAATTTATCAGCGGCTTGCCATTTGGAACGATCTAAATTAAAAGGAAGTTGCTTTTTCAGCGGAGGAACATCATGCCTGCGACATCCGATCTCGTGCTGACCTTGCCGGAGGCCGACGGAGCCCTGCGCCCCTACCGGCTGACCGGAACGCCGACCGAGCGGCCCGCGCAGGCCTCACACTTCAACCGCATCGCCTACGCCGCCGCGCATGTCGTTTCCGACCCGAACAAGGACACGCGGCCGTGGAACAGCCCGGCCATCGACTGGGACGCGACCATGGCCTTCCGTCATCATCTCTGGAGCCTCGGCTTCAACATCGCCGAGGCCATGGACACCTCGCAGCGCGGCATGGGGCTGGACTGGGCCGGCGCGCAGGAACTGATCCGCCGTTCGCTCGCCGAGGCGAAAACCGTCCCCGGCGCGGACCTCGCCAGCGGCGCGGGCACCGACCATCTCGACCCCGCCGACGCCAAAAGCCTCGACGACGTGATCGAGGCCTATGAAACCCAGGCCGGCTTCATCGAAAAGCACGGCGGCCGCTTCATCCTGATGGCGAGCCGCGCGCTGGCCCGCATCGCCAGATCGCCCGACGATTACGCCAGGGTCTACGGCCATATCCTTTCCGGCGCGCGCGAAAAGGTGGTGCTGCACTGGCTCGGCGACATGTTCGACCCGCAACTCAAGGGCTATTGGGGCTCGGAGAAATTCGAGGAGGCGCTCGATACGGTGATCGGCATCATCGAGGCCAATCGCGACAAGGTGGAAGGCATCAAGATTTCGCTGCTGGAGGAGCGCTACGAACTCGCGCTCCGGGACCGCCTGCCGGAAGGCGTGCTGTGCTTTACCGGCGACGATTTCAACTACGCCCCGCTGATCGAGGGCGACGGCAAGAAGCACAGCCACGCGCTGCTCGGCATTTTCGACGCCGTCGCGCCGCAGGCGTCCAAGGCGCTGGCGGCGCTCGCCAAGGGCGACGCGCAAACCTTCCGCACGGTGATCGAGCCCACCGTGCCGCTGTCGCGCAAGATTTTCGAGGCCCCGACGCAATATTACAAGGCGGGCGTGGTTTTCCTCGCCTGGCTTAATGGCCACCAGAGCCATTTCACCATGCCGGGCGGCATGCAGTCGGCGCGCGGGATCGCGCATTACGCCGAGATTTTCCGCCTCGCCGACAAGGCCCATGTGCTCGACCGGCCGGAACTGGCGGTCAGGCGGATGCAAAGCCTGCTCAGCGTCTACGGGATAGAATCCTGAACAGGCCGGCAGCGTTGCCGACGCAGCGTTAGAAAGTCTAAAAATAAAATAAGATCAATAATTTATGGCGGAGAGAGCGGGATTCGAACCCGCGATACGGTTCCCCGTATACACACTTTCCAGGCGTGCGCCTTCAACCACTCGGCCACCTCTCCGTTCGCCTTGCCGTCGAAAAACCGCGCATGCGGTAAAGTCTGACTGCAAAAAGGCACCGCTCTTTCAGGAAAGCGCTGGTCAGTCGCCAACGAGCCGGTGCGGCGCGCAATATACCCACAATGGCCGTATGTTCAACAGCTATTTGAAAGTTTTTACGCCGAACGCTCCATATTGAAGGAAAATGCCACTATTTCCATCTATTATATTGTTTTTAATAGATTTATTTTGATGGCATTTTCTTACGCGGACATTTCTTCGCCCGTTCCGGCCCGTCCATGCTATGATACAGCCGTTGCTAAACCGCTCTTCCCCGCTCGGATCGAGTCGGGAAACGCAAAATGGCGCAATGGCGGTCAGGATGCTTGCGGCCCGGCTGGCCACGCATCATATGAAAGGGTGGCCGGACGGTTCGTTTGGGCCGTTGCGGCAAATAATGGACGATAAAGCGTGATCCGGTTCCTGTTGCGCGGTTTCGCGGTAATCTTTCTGGCAGTGGCGGTGATTTTCGCCATTCTCGACGGCGCGCGCTCGGTCGGCGCTTCCGAGCCGGTTGCCAAACCCCTGCTTTCCATGTGGGCCGGAAACGCTCCGGAAACGCTGGCCGACGCGAAGGCGCTGGTTACGCAGCATCTGGGAGCGGGCGTATGGAATGCGGTGTGCATTCCCGCGCTCCACCAGCCGGGATGGCTTTTCTTCGGCGTGCTGGCGCTTGTGTTCTATCTGCTCGGCTACCGGCGTGAACGTCCGCTGGGCCGCTTTTCCGCCCGGTGATAAAACCACAGGAGGTCAATCCGATGAATTTCCTCGATGCCTATCGCAAGAAGATGGAAATGCCGTCCGCCGCGCAGGCTTTGCCGGGACGCGCGCAGCCGATTCCCACTGCGACGAAGCATTTCGTCTCCGGCCATCCGCTGAAAGGGCCATGGCCGGAAGGCATGAAGCAGGTCCTGTTCGGCATGGGCTGCTTCTGGGGCGCGGAACGGCTTTTCTGGCAGGTGCCGGGCGTCTATGTGACGGCGGTGGGCTATGCCGGCGGCGTCACACCCAACCCGACCTATGAGGAAACCTGCACCGGGCTGACCGGTCATGCCGAGGTGGTTCTGGTGGTCTACGATCCCAAGGTCGTGAGCCTCGAGCACCTGCTGACATTGTTCTGGGAAGAGCACGATCCGACGCAGGGCATGCGACAGGGCAACGATATCGGCACCACCTACCGTTCCGCGATCTACACGTTCGACAAGGCCGACCGTGAAACGGTGGAAAAGAGCCGCGACGCCTATGACAAAGCGCTTGCCGCGCGCGGGCTGGGGCCGATCACCACGGAAATCGCCGACGCGCCGGCTTTCTTCTATGCCGAGGATTATCACCAGCAATATCTGGCCAAGAATCCGAACGGCTATTGCGGGCTGCGCGGTACGGGCGTCAGTTGCCCGATCCCGGCGACGCGGCAGGCCGCGGGTTAACCGTAGTCGCCGGGGGCAAGGGTGGCGTGCCCTGTCTCACCAGTGCGGCGGTTTCGTCACTGGAATATCCGGGCTGGCCTGTTCTTCCAGTTCGAGGAAGCGGTCGGTCAGGGCCGCCAGTTTCTTGCGCAACTGGTCGATGGTCTTCCATTGCTCCGCCAGCACGGCGGAAAGTTCCTCCACCGTCTTTTCCTGCTCGGCGAAACGGATTTCAAGTTCGGTCAGGCGCTGGTCCGCGCTCATCGTCTCGATCCCTGTCAAACCATGTGTCCCCTGCCCCGGCGCCCCTACTTCGTCCCGTACATGCGGTCGCCGGCATCGCCAAGGCCGGGAATGATATAGCCCTTCTCGTTGAGATAGCTGTCGATGGAAGCGGTGAAGACATCCACGTCCGGGTGGGCCTTGGTGAAGCGCTCGATGCCTTCGGGCGCCGCGAGCAGGCAGAGGAAGCGGATATTGGTCGCGCCGCGCTCCTTCAGCTTGTCGATTGCCGCGATGGCCGAATTGGCGGTGGCGAGCATCGGGTCCACCACGATGATCAGGCGGTTCACGATATCCTCGGGCGCCTTGAAATAATATTCGATCGGCTGAAGCGTGTCGTGGTCGCGATAAAGCCCGATATGGGCCACGCGCGCGGCCGGCACCAGATCGAGCATGCCTTCCAGAAGCCCGTTGCCGGCGCGCAGGATCGAGGCGAAAACCAGCTTCTTGCCTTCGAGGATCGGCGCTTCCATCGACACCAGCGGCGTCTCGATCTGCATCGTGGTCAGTTCGAGATCGCGGGTCACTTCATAGCAGAGCAGAAGCGAGATTTCCTTGAGCAGCCGCCGGAAGCCGGCGGTGGAGGTCTCCTTCTTGCGCATGATGGTGAGCTTGTGCTGGACAAGCGGATGGCTGACGACTGTAACGCCCATGGTCTTTCCACTTTTATCGTTCTCGTTGTGCGCGCGACTTTAGAGCATCGGACCGAAAAGTGGAATCCGGTTTTCGGAGAATCCGATGCTCAAACAAAAAGATAGATCGTCGTGCGCCTGATAAGGCGCACGACGATCTAGCGGCAGAACGCGCCGGAGAAAACGCACGGCGTGGCTGCACGCACAATTTTATGCCCCGCGATGCGGTGGCGGATCACAAAAGCAGCGGCGTAGCGCGCCGTGCTTGTATCTTCCGGTGCAAGCTTTATATGCTGACAGCGAAAAACGTTTTCGTTCGGCAATCAAGCGGCAGGATGGGCTATGAGCCAGCAAAAGGGCAATGCGGACCGTGTGGGCGCAAAAGGCGGCATGGAACATTCGTTCGGCTTCAGGTCGGTCGATGAAGGCGAGAAGCAGGGACTGGTCAACGACGTCTTCCACAAGGTCGCCAAACGCTACGACGTGATGAACGACCTCATGTCGGGCGGGCTGCACCGGGTCTGGAAGGATGCCATGGTGGCATGGCTCGCACCGTCGAAGCGGCCGGGCTGGACCTCGCTCGACGTGGCCGGAGGCACCGGCGACATCGCCTTCCGCATCGTGGAGGCTTCCGGACGGCAGGCCCATGTCACCATCCTCGATATCAACGGCTCCATGCTCGGCGTCGGGCGCGAGCGCGCGGTGAAGAAGGGCCTTGCGGACAATCTCGATTTCGTCGAGGCCAATGCCGAGGAACTGCCCTTCGAGGACAACCGCTTCGACGCCTACACAATCGCCTTCGGCATCCGCAACGTACCGCATATCGACAAGGCGCTGTCGGAGGCCTGGCGCGTTCTGAAACCCGGCGGGCGTTTCCTCTGCCTCGAATTCTCCGAGGTGGAATTGCCGGTTCTTGACAAGATCTACGACCAGTGGTCGTTCCACGCCATTCCGCAGATCGGCAAGATGGTGACGGGCGATGCCGAATCCTATTCCTATTTGGTCGAATCCATCCGCAAGTTCCCCAAACAGGCGGATTTCGCCGCCATGATCGGAAAGGCCGGCTTCGAGCGCGTGAGTTGGCGCAACCTGACCGGCGGCATCGCGGCGCTGCATTCGGGCTGGAAACTTTGACCCGATGAGCCGATTTTCCGCCACGTTCCGGCTGATGCGGGCCGGCTGGATATTGACGCGCGAAGGCGTCATCAGCGCACTGCCGGTGGAAGGGCTTGACGGTCTTCCAGCGCTCGGCCACAGGATCGCCGGCCTGCTGGCACGGCCGCGCGCCAAGCAGATGCAGCGCTCCGAACGCCTGTCGCGGGCGATGAATAAGCTCGGCCCCTCCTATGTCAAGCTCGGCCAGTTCCTCGCCACGCGGCCCGATATCGTGGGCCGCGAACTTGCAGCCGATCTGGAGCTTTTGCAGGACCGGCTCGATTACTTCCCGCAACAGGAAGCCGTCGCGGCCATCGAGGGCTCGCTCGGCCGGAAGATCGACGACCTTTACCTCCGTTTCGACGCGCCCATCGCCGCCGCCTCCATGGCGCAGGTGCATCCGGCCGAGGTGATGAAGGACGGCGCGGCGCGGAAGGTAGCGGTCAAGGTCATTCGGCCCGGCGTGCGCCAGCGTTTCGCCCGCGACCTCGAAGGCTTCTTCATGGTGGCGCGCATGCAGGAGCGCTACGTGCCCTTCACCCGCCGCCTGCGGCCGGTGCAGGTGGTGGAGACGCTGGCCCAGACCACGCGCATCGAGATGGATTTGCGGCTGGAGGCGGCGGCGCTCTCCGAGATCGCGGAGAACATCAAGAACGACGAGGGTTTCCGCGTTCCCAATGTCGACTGGGAGCGTACGGGCCGCGACGTGCTGACGCTGGAATGGATCGACGGCATCAAGATGTCGGATACGCCCGCGCTTGCCGCCGCCGGCTTCGACCTGAGAAAGCTCGCCGAAACGCTGATCCAGTCCTTTCTGCGCCACACGCTGCGCGACGGCTTTTTCCATGCCGACATGCATCCCGGCAATCTGTTCGTCGATCCGCAGGGCATGATCGTGGCGGTGGATTTCGGCATCACCGGGCGGCTCAACAAGGAGCAGCGGCGGTTTCTGGCCGAAATTCTCTACGGCTTCATCACCCGCGACTATATGCGCGTCGCGGAAGTGCATTTCGAGGCCGGCTATGTGCCGCACAGGCATGACGTGGCGAGCTTCGCGCAGGCGATCCGCGCCATCGGCGAGCCGATCCACGGCCAGCCGGCGGAGACGATCTCCATGGCGAAGCTGCTGACGCTCCTGTTCGAGGTGACGGAGCTTTTCGACATGGAGACGCGGCCCGAACTCCTGATGCTGCAAAAGACCATGGTGGTGGTGGAAGGCGTTTCGCGTACGCTCGACCCTCATTTCAACATGTGGAAGGCCGCCGAGCCGGTGGTCGGCGGCTGGATAAGAAAGAATCTCGGACCGCAAGGCATGCTGGCCGATGCGCGGGAGAGCCTGCACGCGCTTGTCCATTTCACGCGCAAGACGCCGGAACTGGTGGCGCGCGCCGAGCGGCTTTCCGCGGCGCTGGACGAAATGTCGGACAAGGGTCTGCGCTTCGATGCCGCAACCGCCGAGGCCATCGGCCGCGCCGAGGCACGCCATTCGCGCTGGGGCCGCATCGCGCAGATAGTGATCGCCGTGGCCCTCGTTGCAATCGCGGTGAAGCTCTATATTCTTTTGTGAATTCAAGGTCCTGTTGAGAGGTCGACATGGCGTCGTTGCTGGACGGAAAGCGTATCCTGCTCATCATCGGCGGCGGCATCGCCGCCTATAAGACGCCGGACCTGATCCGCCGTCTGCGTGAGCGCGGGGCTGAGGTGCGCGTCGTCATGACGGCGGCCGCGCAGCAATTCGTCACCGCGCTCACCGTGGGCGCGGTCGCGGGCGGGCACGTCTATACCGATCTGTTTTCACGCGAGGACGAGCAGGATGTCGGCCATATCCGGCTCGCCCGCGAGGCGGACCTGATCGTCGTCGCGCCCGCTACCGCCGACCTGATGGCCAAGATGGCGAACGGCCTCGCCGACGATCTCGCCGGCGCCGTGCTGCTGGCGCGGAAAGTGCCGGTTCTGATCGCGCCTGCCATGAACCCGGCCATGTGGGACAATCCGGCCACGCGCCGCAACCGCGCCATGCTGGAAAAAGACGGCGTCTCCTTCGCCGGCCCGGAAAAGGGCGAGATGGCAGAAAAGGGTGAGGCCGGCATGGGCCGCATGAGCGAGCCGCTGGCAATCGTCGCGGCAATCGAAAGCCTGCTTGCGCCCGCCGCGCGTCCGCTCATGGGCAAGACCATCGTCATGACCTCCGGCCCGACGCATGAGCCTATCGACCCGGTGCGCTACATCGCCAATCGCTCGTCGGGCAAGCAGGGCCATGCGATTGCCGCCGCCCTGGCGCGGCTCGGCGCGACGGTGCGGCTCGTCTCCGGCCCCGTGACCATTCCCGATCCCGAAGGCGTCGAGGTCGTCCATGTCGAGACGGCGCGCGAGATGAACGCAGCGGTGGAAAGCCTTTTACCCGCCGACGCGGCGGTAATGGTAGCCGCCGTCGCCGACTGGCGCACGGCCAGCGCCGCAGGCCAGAAGATCAAGAAAAAGCCCGGCGAAAGCGCGCCGGTGCTTTCCATGGTCGAGAACCCGGACATCCTCGCCGGTGTCGGCCACAGCGAAAAGCGCCCTCGCCTCGTCGTGGGCTTTGCCGCGGAAACGCAGGACGTGCTCGCCAACGCCGAACGCAAGCTCGACAAGAAGGGCGCGGACTGGATCGTCGCCAATGACGTGTCCGGCGACGTGATGGGCGGCGACCGCAACCGCGTGCGCATTCTCAGCCGCGCCGGCGTCGAGGAATGGCCGGAAATGAGCAAGGAAGCGGTGGCGGAAAAGCTTGCCGAAAAGATCACGGCGGCGCTAGTTTAGGCTTTCCCGCGCACCTGATAGTCCTTGACGGTGGCGAAGCGAATCGCCTTCCAGCGCTCGGCCTCGTAATTGAGCGAGAAGCCGTTCTGGGCAAGAAAGACCGGATCGTGATCGAGATCGTGCGCGATATCGGCGCGGTGCGCCGCGATGAAGCGGTCCACCTCGGCCGGATCGTCGGCGGAAATCCACCGGCAGACCGAAAAGCGCGACATCTCGAAGCCTACCGGCAGCGAATATTCCACCTTGAGCCGCTCGGTCAGCACGTCGATCTGGAGCGCGCCGACCACGCCGACAATAGCGGGCGAGCCGTCATCGGGCAGGAAAAGCTGAACCACGCCTTCCTCGGCCATCTGCTGCAAGGCCTCGCGCAGCTTCTTGGCCTTCATCGCGTCATCGAGGCGCACGCGACGCAAAATTTCCGGCGCGAAATTCGGCACGCCGCGGAACAATATGTCCTCGCCCTCGGTCAGCGTGTCGCCGATGCGAAGCGTGCCGTGGTTCGGGATGCCCACCACGTCGCCGGCGAAAGCCTCGTCGGCGATCTGGCGCGCGCGGGCGAAGAAGAACTGCGGCGCGGACAGGCTCATCGGTTTGCCGGTGCGCACCAGCTTGGCTTTCATGCCGCGCGACAGCTTGCCCGAACAGACGCGCAGGAAGGCGATGCGGTCGCGATGGTTCGGGTCCATATTGGCCTGAATCTTGAACACGAAGCCGGTCATCCTGTCTTCGGTCGCCGCCACCATGCGGCCGTCGGCCTGCTGGTCGCGTGGGCTTGGACCGAAATCACAGAAGGCGTCGATCAGGTCGCGCACGCCGTAATTCTTGAGCGCCGAGCCGAAATAGACCGGCGTCATATGGCCCTCGCGGAAGGCGGCGAGGTCGAACGGACGGCAGACGCCGCGCGCAAGCTCGATGCCTTCGAGCCACGCCTCGCGCTCGTTTTCCGGCAGGAGCCTGGCCGCTTCCTCCGGTCCGCTCACTTTCGTCGGCTGCTCCTCGGCGTCCTTCTGGCGCAGCGTGTCATTGTGCAGGTCATAGGTGCCGGCAAAGCTCTTGCCCGAGCCGATCGGCCATGTGATCGGCGCCGTGTCGAGCGCCAGCTTCTCCTCGATCTCATCGAGGATTTCCAGCGGATCGCGCGCTTCGCGGTCCATCTTGTTGACGAAGGTGACGATGGGGATGTCGCGCATGCGGCAGACCTCGAACAGCTTCAGCGTGCGCGGCTCGATGCCCTTGGCGGCATCGATCACCATCACGGCGCTGTCGACCGCCGTCAGCGTGCGATAGGTGTCGTCGGCGAAGTCCTCGTGGCCCGGCGTGTCGAGCAGGTTGAAGATGCAGTCCTTGTATTCGAAGGTCATCACCGAGGTGACCACCGAAATGCCGCGGTCGCGCTCGATGTTCATCCAGTCCGAGCGGGTCTGGATGCGGTCCTTCTTGGCCTTGACCTCGCCGGCGAGCTGGATCGCGCCGCCGAACAGCAGCAGCTTTTCGGTCAGCGTCGTCTTGCCGGCGTCGGGGTGGGCGATGATCGCGAAAGTGCGGCGTTTGGAGACGGGATGGTCAGCGGGCATGAAGAACTCGTGATGGCGATATGGGGCCGCGCGGATAAGCGCGCCGCGAAGATTTGGCCGACGATCTATCAGCCCTTGCGCCAAAGGTCGAGATCAAATGAAAAAGCGGCGCTTTCGCGCCGCTCTCGAAGCCCGGTCGGCAGCCCTCAGCGCTTGATGCCAAGGCCGAAGGCAATGAAACCCCAGCCCTGAAAGATCAGGTCGATGGCGAGGAACAGGCCGAGGACGAACAGGCTGTTGACCGGCCATTGCGCGGCGATGATCAGGCCCAGCAGCAGGGTGATGACGCCCGTCGCCACGATCCAGCCCCACCCGCCCGCGGGCCGGGCATGAATGCCCATCCAGATGCGGAAGCCGCCGGAGACGATCAGCGCCGCCGCCAGCAGGAGGGTGAGAACGCCCGCCGCCAGAAGCGGATTGTAGAAGGCCACCAGACCCGCCACCGCATAGAGCAGCCCGCTCAATATCCAGAAGAAGAAGCCTCCCCACGTCTTGACGTTGAAAGCGTGAATGATCTCGATCACGCCGCCGAGCAGCATCAGCAGCCCGACATAATAGACCGAAGCCACGGTCGCCATGACCAGATTGCCGAAAGCGATGCCGCCCAGAATCAGGAGCGCCACGCCCAGCGCGACGAACCAGCCCCATTTGCCGGAAATTTCCGTAGGAAGCCTGGGACGGCCGAAATCGTTCGTTGCCATGAGAAATACCTCGATTCTTCTTTCACTGCCGCATCATATATGGCGTGACGGCGCTTTGACCAGCCTCGGCGGAAGCCCGCGTCACGGGAATCCCGGATTCGCCACTCAACTGTGAAATGTTCTATATGTCTTTGCCCTCGCAGACCTTTTTCGCATAGAGTCCACCGGATGTTCGACCTCTTGTCCCATTACTGGCCGCATATCCTTGCCGTGCTCTCGATCGTTCTCGGCGCGGGCGCGGCGATTCATGCGACCATGACCAAGGACGAGGTCCGCACCGCCATCGGCTGGGTCGGCGTCATCATCCTGTCGCCGATCGTCGGCGCCGTGGTCTATGCGATCGCCGGCATCAACCGCATAAGACGTTCGACGCTGACCCACCAGCGCGCCAATATGGGCCATATCGCGCTCTACCACCTGTCGCATTTCGACACGACCAACGATCTGGTGCGCGCCGCTTTCGGCAGGCAGTTCGGCGCCATGAAGGTGCTGGGCGACGCGGTCAGCCGCTACGATTTCACCAGCGGCAATCATATTTCCATGCTGGTCAGCGGCGACGAGGCCTATGCCGCCATGCTGGAAGCCATTGCCGGGGCAAAGCGCAGCATCCTTCTGGAAAGCTATATCTTCGACCGAGACGCGGTGGGCACGAAATTCGCCGATGCGCTGGGCGAGGCGGTAAAGCGCGGCGTGGAGGTGCGCGTGCTGGTCGATGCCGTGGGCGCGCGCTATTCCATTCCGAGCATCCTCAGCCTGCTGCGCGACAAGGGCGTGGTGGCCGCTGTCTTCAACGGCAATATCATCATGGGCCTGCGCCTGCCCTATGCCAATCTGCGCACCCACCGCAAGATTCTCATCGTCGACGGCAGGCTGGCTTTCACCGGCGGCATGAACATCCGCGCCGGCTTCGCGCAGGCTTTCGCCGGCAAGGCGGTCGCCTTCGACACGCATTTCCGGCTGGAGGGACCGGCCATCGCCGACCTGTTCCATATCGCTTCCGAGGACTGGCGCTTCGCGACGGGCGAGCTTCTCGACGGCAAGCCGTGGCACATCGCGCCGCCGGAAAGCCCGCCCGGCACGGGCACGCTGGTGCGCGTGGTCGCCTCGGGGCCTGACCGGAACGTGGAGACCAACCAGCGCATGATGATCGGCGCCTTTTCCATCGCGCAGGAGCACATCCTCATCATGTCGCCCTATCTCCTGCCCGACCGCGAATTCATCAGCGCGCTGGTGACGGCGGCGCGGCGCGGCGTTTCGGTGGATATCGTGGTGCCGGGCGTCAACAATCTCAAGCTCGTGGACCGCGCCATGCGCGCCCAGTTCGACCAGCTTCTGAAGGACGGCTGCCGGATCTGGCGGGCCGGCGGCGCCTTCAACCATTCCAAGCTGATGACCGTCGACGGCGCGTGGTCTTATGTGGGGTCGTCCAATCTCGATCCGCGCTCGCTGCGGCTCAATTTCGAGGTCGATCTGGAAATCCTCGACCGCGAGATGGCGCTTCAGGTGGAGGAACGCATCGGCAGGGCCATCACGGACAGCCGGCAAGTCAGCCTCGCGCGGCTGAAAAACCGCCCCTTCCCTGCCCGCCTGCTCGACCGCATCATCTGGCTCGGCTCGCCCTTTCTGTGAACGGTATCACGAGCCGGTGCGGACGGCCGGAATCCGCGCATGGCGGTGATGCAGCAGTTCCGCCGCCGCCTTGAGGTCCAGATGCGCCTTGACCGGCAGATGGTCGGAAGCGATCCGCGCCAGCGGCGTGTCGTGCGCCTCGACCGAAGTGACGAGTTCACGCGGGGCGCCCAGCACACGGTCGAGCGGCAGGACGGGAAAGCGCGACGGAAAGCTCGGCACGGCGGTGGCGACATGGTCGAACACCGGCAGCAGCGTTTCCAGCGACGAACGCCTGCCGACGCGCCATTCGTTGAGGTCCCCGATCAGAAGCGTCGGCAGGGTGTCGGCCTCCTGCAACACCGACAGGATGGTCTCCGCCTGCTGCTCGCGCGAGCGCTTGAGAAGCCCCAGATGCGCGGCGATGATGCGCAGCCGCCCGGCGGGAAATTCGAGATCGGCCACCAGCGCGCCGCGCGGCTCGACGCCGGGCAGCGAAAGCTGGCGCACCTTCTTCACCATGCCTTCGCGGAACAGGAGCACATTGCCGTGCCAGCCATGGCCGCGCGGCGACATGGCGGTGATCGGCACCGGCACGAGACCGAGGCGGCGCTCCAGCAGGCCGAGATCGAGCAGACCGGCCCGCTCGCCGAAGCGCTTGTCGGCCTCCTGAAGGGCGATCACATCGGCGTCGATCTCGCCGATCACCTCGGCGGTGCGATGCGGGTCGAACTCCTTGTCGATGCCGACGCATTTGTGAACGTTATAGGACGCGATGACGATATCGCCGCCGCCGGAATTGGCGTGGGGCGGCCTGAAACACGGCCTGTTGCGGATCGCAGTCAGGATGGATTTCGATAAGCGGCCGGATTCCTTTTTCTTCTGCAACCTTTTTCACCTGTCGCTTGACGTATCGTCGTTGAAGATCGGTCCATGGATAGGGCCGAAAAGTGGAAACTGCCTTTCCCGCGGTCCCGGTCTCAGTCACCGGCGAGAACCGCTTCCGTTTCCCGTCGCCGCTTGCGGCCGATCCGCTCGGCGCGGGTGGAAAGCACGGTATTGCCGTCGAGATCGGTTTGCAGGATCAGGCCTTCCTGCTTCAGCCAGCGAATGATCTCACCGAATGTAAGGTCGTAATCGGGCTGTTGCATGGCCTGCCTCATATTCTAGTGGTCTGATTCCGACATTTGCATCAGTTTGATACAGGCGTGAGAGCAAATGTCGGAATCGAAAAGACCACTAGTCACTTATTGACTGTCTAGTGGAACTTTTGAATTTGACATTTGCTCGTCGCCCTGTGTCGAATGGGAGGCAAATGTCAAATTCGTTCCACTAGTTCGCGACAGCAGGATGCGCGCGGCAATCTCCTGTTGCAAGGGAAATATCGGTCACAGCGAACCGGCACCCTGCAAGACGCAGCCGCTCACAACCGTTCACAGCCGCGCGCGGGCCGAACGCGGGGTGGCGAGCAGAAGGCTGGTTTCGCTGGCCTTGATGCCCGGCAGAAGGCGGATACGGCGCAGCACGGCGTCGAAGTCGGCAAGCGTCGCCGCGCCCAATTCCACCACCAGATCGAACCGGCCATTGGTGGTATGGATGGCCGAAATTTCCGAAAAGCCGCCCAGCCCCTTGACCACGCGGTCGGTGACATGACCCTCGATCTCGATCATCATGATGCCGCGCACCGGCAGGTCCACCGCGTCGGAGCGCAGGATCACCGTGAAGCCGATGATATCGCCCGACCGCTCCAGCTTCTCCATGCGCGCGCGCACCGTGGCGCGCGAAACGCCGAGGTCGATGGCCAGATCGGAAATGCTGCGGCGCCCGTTGTGCCGCAGAAGCGTGATGAGCTTTTCGTCCAGATCGTCCATGCTTTTCCATTTTGACAAGCTATTCCGCCACATCGATAAAGCATATTGATAAAATTGCCAATCCGATCAGTTCACATTGCCACCGCGCTTGTTCATTCTTGCGCCACCATCAAAGAGAGGCCTTTCGCCATGCACTGCAAGATTCTGGGATTGCCCGTTCAGGAAGGAACCGGTCGCGTAGGCTGCAATATGGGGCCGGATTCCTATCGCGCCGCCGGCATCGCGGAGGCCATTACCGAGCTTGGCCACACATTCGCCGATCTCGGCAATCTGGTGCCCGCCGCGCCGCGCCCACACCCCCATCCCAACCCCGCCATCAAGGCGCTGCCGCAGGCGGTGGCGTGGATCGAGGCGATCAGCGAGGCCGCCTATCGCGAAAGTGCGGAAGGCTTCCCGATCTTCCTCGGCGGCGACCATCTGCTTGCCGCCGGCACCGTGCCGGGCATTGCGCGCCGCGCGGCCGATCTGGGCCGCAAACAGTTCGTGCTGTGGCTCGACGCGCATACGGATTTCCACACGCTGGAGACCACGACAAGCGGCAACCTGCACGGCACGCCGGTAGCCTATTACACCGGCCGCAAGGGCTTTGCCGGCCATTTCCCCGACGTGGCGGCTCCGGTCGATCCGGCGAATGTCTGCATGATGGGCATCCGCAGCGTCGATCCGGCCGAGCGCGCGGCGATCAAGGAAACCGGCATCACCGTCTACGACATGCGCATGATCGACGAGCACGGCGTCGCCGCCCTGCTGCGCCGTTTTCTGGAGCGCGTGAAGACCGAGAACGGCCTGCTGCATGTCAGCCTCGACGTGGATTTTCTCGACCCGTCCATCGCACCGGCCGTCGGCACCACGGTGCCGGGCGGCGCGACCTTCCGCGAGGCGCATCTCATCATGGAGACGCTGCACGACAGCGGACTGGTGACGAGCCTCGATCTGGTCGAACTCAACCCGTTTCTGGACGAACGCGGACGCACCGCCACCGTTATGGTGGACCTGATGGCGAGCCTTCTGGGCCGCAGCGTCATGGACCGTCCGACGCAAAGCTACTAGGAGCCAATATGACCCACCCTAATCTCAATATCGTCCCCTTCGTCAGCGTCGACCACATGATGAAGCTGGTGCTTTCCGTGGGCGTCGAGACGTTCCTGAAGGAACTGGCGGGTTATGTGGAGGAAGACTTCCGGCGCTGGGAAAACTTCGACAAGACGCCGCGCATCGCATCGCATTCGCGCGAGGGCGTGATCGAACTGATGCCGACCAGCGACGGTACGCTTTACGGCTTCAAATATGTCAACGGCCATCCGAAGAACACCCGCGAGGGACGCCAGACGGTGACGGCCTTCGGCGTGCTGGCCGATGTGGGCAACGGCTATCCGATGCTGCTCACCGAAATGACCATCCTGACGGCACTGCGCACGGCGGCGACCTCGGCGGTGGCCGCGAAATATCTCGCGCCGAAGGGCGCCCGCACCATGGCGATCGTCGGCAACGGCGCGCAGAGCGAGTTTCAGGCGCTGGCATTCAAGGCGATCCTCGGCGTGGACAAGCTGCGGCTCTACGACCTCGACAGCGGTGCGACCGCCAAGTGCATGCGCAATCTCGAAGGCGCGGGCTTCGACATCGTCGCCTGCAAAAGCGTGGAAGAAGCGGTCGAGGGCGCGGACATCATCACCACCGTCACCGCCGACAAGGCCAACGCTACCATCCTGACAGACAACATGGTGGGCGCGGGCGTTCATATCAACGCGGTCGGCGGCGATTGTCCCGGCAAGACCGAACTGCACGGCGATATCCTGCGCCGCTCCGACATTTTCGTCGAATATCCGCCGCAGACCCGCATCGAGGGTGAGATCCAGCAATTGCCGGAAGACTACCCGGTCAAGGAATTGTGGGAAGTGATCACCGGCCAGATCGAGGGCCGCACGGATGCGCGCCAGATCACGCTGTTCGATTCGGTCGGCTTCGCGACGGAGGATTTTTCGGCGCTGCGTTACGTGCGCGACAAGCTGCGCGACACCGGCCTTTACGAGCCGCTCGATCTTCTGGCCGACCCGGACGAGCCGCGCGACCTCTACGGCATGCTGCTGCGCCACGGGCAATTGCTCGCCGGCCAGACATGACCGGTCGCAGATTCCGTCCGATTACTCCCACTCGATCGTGCCGGGCGGCATGGCAAAGACATGGAAATATTGGCTTGCAAGATTTCCACTTGACGAACGATCGTCATCCACCGGCGCTCACGGGCATTGTTGGCGCGGACCGGTCTTTTTCCTGAACTTTCCACGCCAACAATCCGGCCCCCGCAACTAGCGGGTAGCATTTACGGCGAATCTTAATAAGAATACCGTTGGGAAGGGGACAAGCGGGGGATGTGACATGCGCTATTTCGCGCATTCGGGGGGATTTTCGGATAAAACGGATTGGCAGACGCTGCAGGATCATCTTGTTGCCGTTTCCGAACTGGCGGCTAGGATGGCAGCGCCTCTGGGACTGCAAAAAGCCGCCACTCTTGCCGGTTTGTTCCACGATCTCGGCAAATACACGATCGCCTTCCAAAAGCGGCTAGATAACGCTGGTCCGTCGGTAGATCATTCGACTGCCGGCGCGGCCCTTATGCTCAGCAATTTCGTGAGCGGGCACGACAAAGCCATCGCTGAAATGGTCGCATATTGCATCGCTGGCCATCATACCGGATTGCCGGACCGTCACACGGTCGACGCCTCCTGCCTCGACCGTCGGCTGGAAAAAGAACTCGAACCGCTGGACGATATCTGGAAGCAAGAACTGGTCGCCGACACGAAAGGCCTCATCCCTGCCTTTATCGGGAATATCGGAAAGTCCGACAAAAAGCGCGCGCCTTTTCAATTTTCCATCATGACCCGGATGCTCTTTTCGTGTCTGGTGGATGCGGATTACAAGGACACTGAAAATTTCTACCAGGCGCTCAAAGGCCTCGAACCCGACCGCCACTGGCCTTTGCTTCAGGATTGCCTGCCGCATTTCCTTGCCCAATTCGACGCCTATATGGCGACGAAAAGCAGAAGCGACACCGAACTCAATCGCCTGCGCGGACATATCCTCGACCATGTGCGGTCGAGCGCCGCACAGACGCCGGGCCTGTTCACGCTGACCGTGCCGACGGGCGGAGGCAAGACGCTGGCCTCGCTTGGCTTCGCGCTCGACCATGCCAAAGCGCATGGCCATTCACGCATCATATACGCCATCCCCTTCACGTCGATCATCGATCAGACCGCGGCGATCTTCCGTGACATTCTGGGTGCGGAAAATGTACTTGAGCACCATTCCGCAATCGACGAAGAAAAGACGGGCTCGGAGGCGCGGGAAGGCAAGAGCAAATTACAGCTGGCGATGGAGGACTGGGCCGCGCCTGTCGTCGTGACGACGAATGTGCAGCTTTTCGAAAGCCTTTTCGCCGCAAAAACTTCGCGGGCGCGCAAGCTCCACAATATAGCGAACAGCGTCATTATATTGGATGAAGCCCAGACGCTGCCGCGTGGATTGCTTCTGCCTTGCCTGCGCATGCTGGATGAACTTGCACTCAATTACGGTTGCAGCATCGTATTGTGTACGGCCACGCAGCCGGCCTTCGACCAGCGCAAGCTTTGCAACGGCCTGCCGTTGGAGGGGCGTGAGCTTGCACCCGATCCGCAAGCCTTGTCGACCACGCTGCGGCGAACCCAAATCGTTCAGGCCGGAGAAATGAGCAATGACGCGCTTGTCGCCGCTTTGCGCGATACGGAACAAACGCTTGTCATCGTCAACAGCCGCAAGCACGCGCTGGAACTGTGGAAGCAAGCGAATGCGGAGGGCCTATCCGGCCTCGTGCATCTGACCACGCGGCAATATGCAGCGCATCGGCAGAAGATACTCGCCGATGTACGTGAGCGGCTGAAAGCTGGAAAACCGTGCCGGGTCATCGCCACGAGCCTGATCGAAGCAGGCGTCGACGTCGACTTTCCGAAGGCCTGGCGGGCGGAAGCCGGGCTGGAGCAGATCATTCGCGGAGGCGTGGTTTGAAACGACCGGTCGATGGCATCGGCCAGCACGCGCGCATCGTCGCCTCCTACGCGGAGGCGTGGTTTGAAACGACGTCTAACAGCGCCCGCACAGCCGCGTTCCATAGTCGCCTCCTACGCGGAGGCGTGGTTTGAAACACGACCCACCGGCCACGGTGCATCGGCACGCGCTGTCGCCTCCTACGCGGAGGCGTGGTTTGAAACACCGTATGCCCGGCGGCGCCCGTGCCGCACCATCGGTCGCCTCCTACGCGGAGGCGTGGTTTGAAACGCCCGTTTGCGCGAAATTACCGCGCAACCAAACGACGTCGCCTCCTACGCGGAGGCGTGGTTTGAAACTTCCATAAACGACCGGCGATGCGATACGTAAACGTGTCGCCTCCTACGCGGAGGCGTGGTTTGAAACCGGCGCAGGCGGCCCCGGTCAACGCGGCGGCGATGTCGCCTCCTACGCGGAGGCGTGGTTTGAAACCATCAATTTATCGTATGGCGGCTGGAGCTTGTCGTCGCCTCCTACGCGGAGGCGTGGTTTGAAACATCCCGGCGACATGAAGCCCGCTTGGATAAGCTGTCGCCTCCTACGCGGAGGCGTGGTTTGAAACTCATCTTCGCCATGCTTGCCGCCGTTGTGGCGATGTCGCCTCCTACGCGGAGGCGTGGTTTGAAACGTCCTCGGTCGGTTCTTCGGCGTCGGGATCGCGCGTCGCCTCCTACGCGGAGGCGTGGTTTGAAACCAGACCTTGGAATAGCCGTCGACATGGCGAAGGCGGTCGCCTCCTACGCGGAGGCGTGGTTTGAAACAATAGCATCTTACATTTGTCAGTTGAAAACCATGTCGCCTCCTACGCGGAGGCGTGGTTTGAAACGCTCCCGGTGGCAATGCCTCGGCGCGTAATGGCGGTCGCCTCCTACGCGGAGGCGTGGTTTGAAACTACCGGCAAAGAACACTTTTGCTTGCGAATGAAGTCGCCTCCTACGCGGAGGCGTGGTTTGAAACACCCTGCCGCAACTCGTCGATATCGGCCTGCGCTGGTCGCCTCCTACGCGGAGGCGTGGTTTGAAACCGACGCTCGCTTGAGCACGGCGGTAGACCAATCGCGTCGCCTCCTACGCGGAGGCGTGGTTTGAAACCGGGCACGCGGACGAGAACCGTGATTTTCGAATCGTCGCCTCCTACGCGGAGGCGTGGTTTGAAACGCCGGCTGCGCCATCAACCGGCGGATGGTGGCCTGTCGCCTCCTACGCGGAGGCGTGGTTTGAAACTGCACCGGCGCGGTGCCCTCGCGTACGCGGAGGGGTCGCCTCCTACGCGGAGGCGTGGTTTGAAACGCTCTGTTCGCAATTCGCTCGCGCGAATGGATTTGTCGCCTCCTACGCGGAGGCGTGGTTTGAAACCCCGGAGTGAATTCCGAATTCATCCCGACGCCAAGGTCGCCTCCTACGCGGAGGCGTGGTTTGAAACTTCAAAATACAACAATCCTTGGACGGCGGCCGAAGTCGCCTCCTACGCGGAGGCGTGGTTTGAAACCAGTCGTTGTTGCTGCCGCCGTCCGGCTGCAAGGCGTCGCCTCCTACGCGGAGGCGTGGTTTGAAACGCCCGTCCTGCTTCATGACCTGTTAATTGCCACTGAGAACTGACCCGGCGTGGCCTGATATTTCCATTGAGAATTGACCCATGTTCCAACCTTCCCTCGCATGTTTTCAGCGGGGGCTATGGAGTGATCGACATGGCGTTATTGAGCGTGATCCGACGCTGGCATTTTCGAGACCATTTATCGATCCGGGAGATTTGCCGCAGGACCGGCCTATCCCGGAATACCATTCGCAAATACCTGCGCCTGGACGGTGTTGAACCGAAATTCAAGATCCCGGAGCGGCCGAGCAAGCTCGATCCTTTTGCTGATCGGTTGCCTGCCTGGCTGAAGACCGAATCCAAGAAGAACCGTAAACAGAAGCGGACGATGAAGCAGTTGCATGCCGATCTGATGAGCCTTGGTTACGAGGCCTCCTACAATCGGGTGGCGGCATTTGCTCGGGAATGGCGTGATGATCGGCAGAGAGAATTGCAGACGATGGGCCGCGGGATATATGTGCCCTTGGCGTTCGATCCCGGTGAAGCCTTCCAGTTCGACTGGTCGGAGGACTGGGCGATCATCGGTAATGAACGCACTAAGCTGCAGGTGGCGCACACGAAGCTGAGTTACAGCCGCGCCTTCATCGTGCGGGCCTATCTGCTGCAGACCCACGAGATGCTGTTTGATGCCCACAATCATGCATTCCGCGTATTCGGTGGCATTCCAGGACGCGGCATCTACGACAATATGCGCACCGCGATCGACAAGGTCGGCCGTGGAAAAGAACGTGACATCAACGTGCGCTTTCAGGCGATGGCCAGCCACTTTCTGTTCGAACCCGAGTTCTGTAATCCGGCTTCAGGCTGGGAGAAGAGACAAGTCGAGAAGAACATTCAGGATGCGCGTCATCGGTTCTTTCAGCCCGTTCCGCGCTTTCCATCGCTGGAAGCCCTAAACGATTGGCTCGAGCAACGCTGCAAGGAGTTCTGGGCACAGACCCCGCACGGTCAGATGCGTGGCACCATTGCCGACATCTGGGCGGAAGAAGCTCCCGCGCTCATGCCCATTACCCGGCCGGACGATGGGTTTGTCGAATACACCAAGCGTGTCTCTCCGACCTGCCTCGTGCATCTGGAGCGCAATCGCTACAGCGTCCCGGCGTCCTTCGCCAATTGGCCGGTGAGCCTAGGGGTTTACCCAGACCGTGTTGTGGTCGCCGCAGAAGGACAGATCGTTTGCGAGCATCGTCGCGTCATTGATCCGCTCCCACGACAGGCCAGGACAGACGATCTACGACTGGCGGCACTACTTGGCGGTAGTGCAGCGCAAGCCAGGTGCGCTCCGCAATGGTGCACCATTCGTCGAACTTCCCGATGCATTCCGGGCCTTGCAGCAATACCTGCTCAAGAAGCCGGGTGGCGACCGCGAGATGGTCGATATTCTGGCGCTCGTCCTTCAACACGATGAACAGGCCGTCCTGTCGGCCGTCGACATGGCGCTGAAGTCCGGTGTTCCGACCAAGACGCATGTGCTGAACCTGCTGCATCGCCTTGTCGACGGTAAATCCTTCACGCCGCCGACCATCGATGCGCCACAAGCCCTGACGCTCGTCAACGAGCCCAAGGCCAATGTTGAACGATACGATGCCCTGAGAAAGACGGAGGCCCGCCATGCGTCATAATCCAGCAAGCGGTGCGATCGTCATCATGCTGCGGCAACTGAAGAGCACGGAATGGCACAAGCCGTCGGCGAACTAACCGAGCAAGGATCGCCGGCGTTCGAAGCTGCCATTCCGATCCTGTCGCAGCTTTTGAAAGCAGAGACCGCGGAACGTGAAGTTCGCTCGACTGCCTACAAGCTCAAGACGGCACGCTTCCCTGCCTATCGTGATCTGAATGGCTTCGACTTCGCCAGCAGCGAGATCAACGAGGCGCTCGTGCAGCAGCTTCATCGCTGCGACTTCCTGGACGACGCAAACAATATCGTTCTGGTCGGTGGTCCCGGCACGGGCAAGACACACATCGCCACCGCGATAGGTGTTCAGGCCATCGAGCATCACCACAAACGGGTCCGGTTCTTCTCAACGGTCGAGCTGGTTAACGCGCTGGAACAGGAAAAGGCACAAGGACGGTCTGGGCAGATCGCCAATCGCCTTGTCCAATCTGATCTCGTGATCCTCGATGAGCCCGGATACCTGCCGTTCAGTGCGTCAGGCGGTGCGATGCTCTTCCACCTGCTCAGCAAGCTCTACGAGCGAACCAGCGTCATCATCACGACAAACCTCAGCTTCAGCGAATGGGCCAGCGTCTTCGGTGATGCCAAGATGACCACCGCGCTGCTGGACCGGCTCACGCAGCATTGCCACATCCTTGAAACCGGAAACGACAGCTTCCGCTTCAAGAACAGCTCTGCGCACGACACTAAAACGACAAAGGAGAAAACGAGGAATTTGACCACGACCGCAGACCCGAAACATACCTAACAGGCGGGTCAATTCTCGGTGGAAACGCC
>MKVZ01000017.1:0-22045 GCA_001898995.1 Rhizobiales bacterium 63-22
GCGATGGACGTGACGCTGATCGTGCCGATCGCGATGGAAGAGAAGCTGCGCTTCGCCATCCGTGAGGGCGGCCGCACCGTCGGCGCCGGTATCGTATCCTCCATCATCGAGTAATTAGGTTTGTGCGGGATGCCCGCCCTCCGGCGGGCGTCTCGCGTAACAAGGAACAGATGAAATGAACGGTCAAAACATCCGCATTCGCCTCAAGGCGTTTGATCATCGGATCCTTGACGCTTCGACCCGCGAGATCGTGTCGACCGCCAAGCGTACCGGCGCCAATGTGCGCGGACCGATCCCGCTTCCCACGCGGATCGAGAAGTTCACGGTCAACCGGTCGCCGCACATCGACAAGAAGAGCCGCGAACAGTTCGAGATGCGCACCCACAAGCGTCTTCTCGATATCGTTGACCCGACCCCGCAGACGGTGGACGCGCTGATGAAGCTCGACCTCTCCGCCGGTGTCGATGTCGAGATCAAGCTTTAATCGGCTTGAGCACGGAAGGAACGAACCCGATGCGTTCAGGTGTTATTGCACAGAAGCTGGGCATGACCCGCGTCTATAACGACGCCGGCGAGCATGTGCCGGTGACGGTTCTCCGCATGGAGAACTGCCATGTGGTTGCTCAGCGTACAGTTGAAAAGAACGGTTACACGGCTGTTCAGCTTGGCGTCGGTCTCGCCAAGGTGAAGAACACGTCCAAGGCGATGCGCGGTCATTTCGCGAAGGCCGAGGTCGAGCCGAAGGCGAAGCTGGCGGAATTCCGCGTTTCCCCGGACAACCTCCTCGAAGTCGGCGCCGAAATCACCGCCGAGCACTTCGTCCCCGGCCAGAAGGTCGACGTGACGGGCACTTCGATCGGTAAGGGTTTTGCCGGTGTCATGAAGCGCCACAATTTCGGCGGCCATCGCGCCTCCCACGGTAACTCCGTCACCCATCGCGCGCACGGCTCCACCGGCCAGCGTCAGGATCCGGGCAAGGTGTTCAAGGGCAAGAAGATGGCCGGTCACATGGGCCAGACCCGCGTGACCACCCAGAATATCGAAGTTGTCTCGACGGACAGCGATCGCGGCCTGATTCTGGTTCGCGGCGCGGTTCCCGGTTCCAAGGGCGCCTGGATACTGGTGCGCGACGCCGTCAAGGCTTCGCTGCCGGACAGCGCACCGAAGCCGGCCGGCCTGCGCGCCGGTGCCAAGGCCGAAGCTGCCGTCACTGAGGGAGCCGAATAATGGATCTCACGATTACCACTCTTGAAGGCAAGGATGCCGGCAAGGTCAAGCTGAACGAGGATATCTTCGGCCTCGACCCGCGCGACGACATCCTTCAGCGCGTCGTGCGCTGGCAGCTTTCCCGCCGCCAGCAGGGCACGCATGAGACGCTGACCCGTGGCGAAGTCGCCCGTACCGGCGCCAAGATGTACAAGCAGAAGGGTACGGGCCGCGCCCGTCACCATTCGGCTCGCGCTCCGCAGTTCCGCGGCGGCGGCAAGGCCCATGGCCCGGTTGCCCGCAGCCACGAGCACGACCTGCCGAAGAAGGTGCGCGCGCTCGGCCTGCGTCACGCTCTCTCGGCCAAGGCCAAGACGTCCGACCTGATCATCGTCGACGATCTGGCCTCCAAGGAAGCCAAGACGAAGCAGCTTGTCGCCCAGTTCGCCAAGCTCGGCCTCGAAAACGCGCTGCTGATCGGCGGCGCGGAGATCGACGCCAACTTCCAGCGCGCGGCTTCGAACATCCCGAACATCGACGTTCTGCCGGTGCAGGGCATCAATGTTTACGACATCCTGCGCCGCGGCAAGCTCGTCCTGTCGAAGGCGGCTGTCGAAGCACTCGAGGAGCGTTTCAAATGACTGATCTTCGCCATTACGACGTGATCGTCAGCCCGGTCATCACCGAGAAGTCCACCATGGTTTCCGAACACAACCAGGTCGTCTTCAACGTGGCCCGCAAGGCGACGAAACCGGAAATCAAGGCTGCGGTCGAAGCGCTGTTCGGCGTCAAGGTCACGGCTGTCAACACGACGGTGCGCAAAGGCAAGGTCAAGCGGTTCCGCGGCGTTGTCGGGCGCCAGAGCGACGTCAAGAAAGCGATCGTGACTTTGGCCGAAGGCCAGAGCATCGACGTTTCGACCGGTCTCTGAGAGGCCATGGAGTAAGAGACAATGGCACTCAAGCATTTCAACCCCACCACGCCGGGCCAGCGTCAGCTGGTCATCGTGGACCGTTCGGAGCTCTACAAGGGCAAGCCGGTCAAGTCCCTGACCGAAGGCCTGTCCAAGAAGGGCGGACGCAACAACACCGGCCGCATCACCGTCCGTTTCCAGGGCGGCGGTCACAAGCGCACCTATCGCTTCATCGACTTCAAGCGCCGCAAGCTCGACGTCGTCGGCACGGTTGAACGGCTCGAATACGATCCGAACCGCACCGCCTTCATCGCGCTCGTCCGCTACGAGGACGGCGAACTGGCCTATATTTTGGCTCCGCAGCGTCTGGCTGTCGGCGACAAGGTCGTGGCCGGCAATTCGGTCGACGTGAAGCCGGGCAACGCGATGCCGCTCGCTTCCATGCCGGTCGGCACGATCGTGCACAATGTCGAGCTGAAGCCGGGCAAGGGCGGCCAGATCGCCCGTTCGGCTGGCACCTACGCCCAGCTCGTCGGCCGCGACCAGGGCATGGCGATCCTGCGCCTCAACTCGGGTGAGCAGCGTCTGGTTCCCGGCGCCTGCTTCGCTTCGGTCGGCGCGGTGTCGAACCCGGATCACGGCAACATCAACGACGGCAAGGCCGGTCGTTCGGTGTGGCGCGGCAAGCGCCCGCATGTCCGCGGCGTCGCCATGAACCCGGTCGACCACCCGCATGGCGGCGGCGAAGGCCGCACCTCGGGCGGCCGTCATCCCGTCACCCCGTGGGGTAAGCCCACCAAGGGCAAGAAGACGCGTTCGAACAAGTCGACCGACAAGTTCATCATGCGTTCGCGCCATCAGCGCAAGAAATAAGAGAGGTAGTCTGAAGTGGCTCGTTCAGTTTGGAAAGGTCCGTTCGTCGACGGCTATCTTCTCAAGAAGGCTGAGAAGGTACGCGAGGGCGGTCGCAGTGAAGTCATCAAGATGTGGAGCCGCCGCTCCACCATCCTGCCGCAGTTTGTCGGCCTGACCTTCGGCGTCTACAACGGCAACAAGCATGTGCCGGTGTCGGTTTCGGAAGAAATGGTCGGACACAAGTTCGGTGAATTCGCGCCCACGCGGACCTATTACGGTCACGGCGCGGACAAGAAGGCGAAGAGGAAGTAACGATGGGCAAGGCCAAAGCTCCCCGCCAGCTCAAGGACAACGAAGCGCAAGCCGTTGCCCGCACGCTGCGCGTCAGCCCGCAGAAGCTCAATCTCGTCGCGAGCATGATTCGCGGCAAGAAGGTGAATGCGGCGCTTGCCGATCTGACGTTCTCGCGCAAGCGGATCGCCGACACGGTCAAGAAGACGCTGGAATCGGCGATTGCAAACGCCGAGAACAACCATGATCTCGACGTTGATGCGCTGATCGTCGCAGAAGCCTATGTCGGCAAGTCGATCGTCATGAAGCGCTTCCATGTCCGTGGACGTGGCCGCGCGAGCCGGATCGAGAAGCCGTTTTCGCATCTCACCATTGTCGTCCGCGAAGTCGCGGAAAAAGGGGAGGCCGCATAATGGGTCAGAAGATTAATCCGGTCGGTCTTCGTCTCGGCATCAACCGCACCTGGGATTCGCGCTGGTACGCGAACACCGGTGAATACGGCAAGCTGCTGCATGAGGACGTCAAGATCCGCGAATTCCTCAACGAGGAACTGAAGCAGGCCGCGATCTCCAAGATCGTGATCGAGCGTCCGCACAAGAAGTGCCGCGTGACCATTCATTCGGCGCGTCCGGGCATCATCATCGGCAAGAAGGGCGCGGACATCGAAAAGCTGCGCAAGAAGCTTTCCGAGATGACCAAGGCCGACACGTCGCTGAACATCGTCGAAGTGCGCAAGCCGGAAATCGACGCCACGCTGATCGCCCAGTCGATCGCGCAGCAGCTCGAACGCCGTGTGGCATTCCGCCGCGCCATGAAGCGTGCCGTGCAGTCGGCGATGCGTCTGGGCGCCGAAGGCATCCGCATCAACTGCTCGGGCCGTCTCGGCGGCGCGGAAATCGCCCGCATGGAATGGTACCGCGAGGGCCGCGTTCCGCTGCACACGCTGCGCGCCGATATCGACTACGGCACGGCCGAAGCCAAGACCGCCTACGGTATCTGCGGCGTGAAGGTCTGGGTCTTCAAGGGCGAGATCCTCGAGCACGATCCAATGGCTTCCGAGCGTCGCGCGGTCGAGGGTGACAATCAGGGTTCCTCGTCGAACCGCCGCCGCGAAAACGCTTGAAAAAGCGGCCGCGGGCGAGAAAATCTGGAGTAGAGAACAATGATGCAGCCTAAGCGCACCAAGTTCCGCAAGCAGTTCAAGGGCCGTATCCACGGCAACTCGAAGGGCGGCACGGATCTGAATTTCGGTGCTTTCGGTCTGAAGGCTCTTGAGCCGGAACGCGTCACCGCACGTCAGATCGAGGCGGCCCGCCGCGCGATCACCCGTCACATGAAGCGTGCGGGCCGTGTGTGGATCCGCATCTTCCCCGATGTGCCGGTCACGTCGAAGCCGACTGAAGTCCGTATGGGCAAGGGTAAGGGCTCGGTGGACTACTGGGCATGCCGTGTGGCACCCGGTCGTGTGATGTTTGAGCTTGACGGCGTACCCGAAGATGTGGCACGCGAAGCGCTCAGACTCGGCGCTGCGAAGTTGCCGATCAAGACGCGTTTCATCCAGCGCATCGCAGAATAAAAAGGGGCAGCTATGAAAGCCGCAGACGTTCGGGCGAAAAGCCCCGACCAACTGAAAGACGAGCTGGCCTCGCTGAAGAAAGAGCAGTTCAACCTGCGCTTCCAGAAGGCGACCGGCCAGCTCGAGAAGACCGCGCGTGTGAAAGAGGTTCGCCGCGACATCGCGCGTATCAAGACCATTGCCCGCCAGAAGGCGGCCGAAAGCAAGGCATAAGGAAAAACAATCATGCCTAAACGCATTCTGCAGGGCGTTGTCGTCAGCGACAAGAACGACAAGACTGTCGTGGTCAAGGTCGAGCGCCGCTATTCGCACCCGCTCCTCCAGAAGACCGTGCGCCAGTCGAAGAAGTACAAGGCGCATGACGAGAACAATCAGTTCAAGGTGGGCGATCAGGTTTCCATCCAGGAATCCGCGCCGATCTCGAAGGACAAGTGCTGGGTCGTCCTGACGGGCGAAGCAGCGGGCTAATAACTAACACGCAGCTCAGGTAGGGCAGGAGCCCTTAACCAGCTGAAGGAAAAGAAGGCGGCCAGTCATGATTCAGATGCAAACAAACCTCGACGTGGCGGATAATTCCGGTGCGCGTCGTGTCATGTGCATCAAGGTGCTGGGCGGCTCGAAGCGGCGTTACGCTTCCGTCGGCGACATCATCGTGGTGTCGATCAAGGAAGCCATTCCGCGCGGCCGCGTCAAGAAGGGCGACGTGATGAAGGCGGTTGTGGTTCGCACCGCCAAGGACATCCGTCGCGCGGACGGCAGCGTTATCCGTTTCGATAACAATGCAGCCGTTCTCATCGATAACAAGAAAGAGCCGATCGGCACCCGTATCTTCGGACCGGTTCCGCGCGAACTGCGCGCCAAGAACCACATGAAGATCATCTCGCTGGCTCCGGAAGTTCTGTAAGGAAGCAAGACGATGCAGAAGATTCGCAAAGGCGACAGCGTTGTCGTGCTGTCCGGTAAGGACAAGGGCCGTAAGGGCGAAGTTCTCAAGGTCATGCCGAAGGACGAGCAGGCGCTCGTTCGCGGCGTCAATATCGTGAAGCGCCACCAGCGCCAGACCCAGACCCAGGAAGGCGGCATCATTTCCAAGGAAGCCCCCATCCATCTGTCGAACCTGGCAATCGCCGATCCGAAGGACGGCAAGCCGACCCGCGTCGGTTTCCGCGTCGAGGACGGCAAGAAGGTGCGTGTCGCAAAACGTTCTGGAGCGCTGATCGATGGCTGAGGCAAAGGCACTTCCCCGTTTCAAGAAGCTCTATCAGGACAAGATCCGCAAGACGCTTCTGGAAGAATTCAAATACGACAACGAGATGCAGATTCCCCGCATCGACAAGGTCGTGCTCAATATGGGCGTAGGCGAAGCCACGGGCGATTCGAAGAAGCCTTCGATCGCCGCCGAGGATCTTGCCATGATCGCCGGCCAGAAGGCCGTCGTGACCCGCGCCCGCAACTCGATCGCCACCTTCAAGGTGCGCGAGGGCATGCCGATCGGCGCGAAGGTGACCCTTCGTTCGGACCGCATGTATGAATTCCTTGATCGTCTCATCACGATCGCTCTTCCCCGCGTCCGCGACTTCCGCGGCCTCAATCCGAAGAGCTTCGACGGCCGTGGCAACTACGCCATGGGCATCAAGGAGCACATCGTGTTCCCGGAAATCAACTACGACAAGGTTGATCAGATCTGGGGCATGGACATCATCGTTTGCACGACCGCCAAGACGGATGATGAAGCGCGCTCTCTTCTGCGTGGCTTCAACTTCCCCTTCCGGCAGTAACGACAAGCGTAGCGAGGTATATCAATATGGCCAAGACTAGCGCAGTCGAAAAGAACAAGCGCCGCGAAAAGTTGGTTAAGCGTCACGCGAACAAGCGTGCGCGCCTGAAGGCGATCGTCATGGATCAGGGCCTTCCGCTGGAGGAGCGCTTCCGCGCCACCATCCGGCTTGCCGAACTGCCGCGCAATTCCGCCAAGGTCCGTATCCGCAATCGTTGCGAGGTTTCGGGCCGTCCGCGCGGTTATTACCGTAAACTGAAGATGTCGCGTATCGCGCTGCGTCAGTTGGGTTCGCTCGGGCAGATTCCGGGCATCGTCAAGTCGAGCTGGTAAGGAGCATTCCATGTCTGTGTCAGATCCTCTCGGCGATATGCTGACCCGTATCCGCAACGCTGTCGGCCGCAAGAAGACCAAGGTTACGACCCCGGCTTCCAAGCTGCGCGCCCGCGTTCTCGATGTCCTTCAGGCTGAAGGCTACATCCGCGGCTACACCCAGAGCGAATTCGAGAACGGCAAGGCCGAGATCGAAATCGAGCTGAAATATTATGAAGGTGTTCCGGTCATCCGTGAAATCACCCGCGTGTCGAAGCCGGGCCGCCGCGTTTACGTGTCGGTCAAGTCGATTCCGCAGGTCGCGAACGGCCTTGGTATCTCGATCCTGTCCACGCCGAAGGGCGTGATGGCGGATCATGACGCCCGTGAACAAAACGTTGGTGGTGAGTTGCTCTGCCGCATCTTCTGATGCGGCTGACAGCTTGCAGATAAAAGACAGGTATCAAAATGTCTCGTATCGGTAAAAAACCCGTGCCGGTCCCGGCAGGCGTGACCGCCAGTGTTGATGGGCAGACCGTCAAGGCCAAGGGCGCGAAGGGCGAACTGTCCTTCGTCGTGCACGATGAAGTTCTGGTCAAGATGGAAGACGGCGCGATCAGCGTCGATCCGCGCGACCAGTCGAAGGAAGCCCGTTCCAAGTGGGGCATGTCCCGCACGATGATCTCCAACATCTTCGTTGGCGTGAAGGACGGCTTCGAGAAGAAGCTCGAGATCAACGGCGTCGGTTATCGCGCCGCCATGCAGGGCAAGAACCTGCAGCTCTCGCTCGGCTTCAGCCACGAAGTGGTCTACGACGTGCCGGCCGGCATTACTGTCGCCGTTCCGAAGCCGACGGAAATCGTCGTTTCGGGCATCGACAAGCAGCAGGTCGGCCAGGTCGCGGCGGAGATTCGCGAGTATCGCGGCCCCGAGCCCTACAAGGGCAAGGGCGTCAAGTATGCGAGCGAGAAGATCGTCCGCAAAGAAGGCAAGAAGAAGTAAGGGAAGCGCGTCATGGCATCGCCGAAAGAAACTATGCAGCGCCGCGCTGCTCGTGTACGCCGTGGGATCAAGGCTGCCGCCAATGGCCGCCCGCGTCTCAGCGTGCACCGTTCTTCCAAGAACATCTACGCCCAGGTCATCGACGACGCGCGTGGCGTCACCGTTGCCGCCGCCTCGACGCTCGATGGCGACCTCAAGAGCAAGCTCAAGACCGGCGCGGATACGGCTGCTGCCGCCGCTGTCGGCAAGCTGCTCGCCGAGCGCGCCGTCAAGGCCGGGATCAAGGACGTTGTGTTCGATCGCGGCTCGTTCATCTATCATGGCCGCGTGAAGGCCCTCGCCGAAGCTGCCCGCGAAGGCGGCCTGAGCTTCTAATCAGCAATTTGTGCTTCCGGAAAAGAAAAAGGAAATCAGGATATGGCACAGAGAGAACGTAACCGCGAAGATCGCGGCCGTGAGGAGCGCGACAGCGAATTCGTCGACAAGCTCGTCCACATCAACCGCGTCGCCAAGGTCGTCAAGGGCGGCCGTCGCTTCGGTTTCGCCGCGCTCGTCGTGGTCGGCGACCAGAAGGGCCGCGTCGGCTTCGGTCATGGCAAGGCGCGCGAAGTGCCGGAAGCCATCCGCAAGGCGACCGAGGCCGCCAAGCGCGACATGATCTTCGTGCCGCTTCGTTCGGGCCGCACGCTGCATCACGATGTCGAAGGCCGTCACGGCGCCGGCAAGGTGCTGCTGCGCGCCGCTCCGGCCGGTAAGGGCATCATCGCCGGTGGCCCGATGCGCGCCGTGTTCGAGACGCTCGGCGTCCAGGACGTGGTCGCCAAGTCGACCGGCTCGTCGAACCCCTACAACATGGTTCGTGCGACCTTCGATGCTCTGAAGCATCAGATGCATCCGAAGGATATCGCTGCACAGCGCGGCATCAAGTATTCGACCCTTCAGGCTCGCCGCCATGATGTGGTCGGCTCGGAAGAATAGCCGATAGTTTGTGTTCGTCCGGGATCCGCGGGATCGCCGGATACGCCATAGACAAGGGATTTGAATGATGGCTGAGAAGAAGGGCAAGACGGTTACGGTCGAGCAGATCGGAAGCCCCATCCGTCGTCCGGCCGAACAGCGTGCAACGCTGATCGGTCTGGGTCTTAACAAGTTGCATCGCCGCAGCACGCTGGAGGACACTCCGTCCGTGCGTGGCATGATCGCCAAGGTTCCGCATCTCGTCCGCGTCGTGGACGAGGCCTGAAAGCGCAGGGAGACAGAGATATGAAACTCAACGATCTGCGTGACAAGCCGGGCTCCGTCAAGGCGCGCAAGCGTCTGGGCCGCGGCATCGGTTCGGGTTCCGGCAAGACCGCCGGCCGCGGCGTCAAGGGTCAGAAGTCCCGTTCGGGCGTCTCGATCAACGGCTTTGAGGGCGGTCAGATGCCGATCTACCGCCGTCTGCCGAAGCGCGGTTTCACCAACATCTTCGCGAAGAGCTTCAATGTCGTGTCGCTCGGCCGTATCCAGGCCGCCATCGACGCCGGCAAGCTCGACGCCAAGGCCGTGGTGAACTTCGATTCGCTGAAGGCTGCCGGCGTGATTCGCCGCGCCAAGGACGGTGTGCGCATCCTTTCGGACGGCGAGCTGAAGGCCAAGGTGGCTTTCGATGTCGCCGGCGCCTCCAAGGCTGCGATCGATAAGATCGAGAAGGCCGGCGGCAGCATTAAGCTGCCCGAGGCAGCCGCCGAGTAAGACTTTATAAAAGCAGAACGGAAGCGGCGGCCCGAACAAGCTTTTCCCGATAGATCGCGCGAGCGTTTTTTGACGGGAAAAGCGGGAAAAATCGGGCCGCCGCTTGCACCTTTATGCCAATGCGCATATCTGGGTAGGGTCTTCTTGCCGAGGCCGGGTCGTTAGCGGCCGGTGGCGCGGGTCGGGAGGACCGGAGACTTTTCACCGGAGAAATTTGATGGCATCGGCTGCTGAACAGCTAGTTTCCAATCTCAATTTCGCGGCTTTCTCCAAAGCCAGCGAACTCAAGAAGCGTATCTGGTTCACGCTGGGCGCTTTGCTCGTGTACCGGTTCGGCACCTATATCCCGCTTCCCGGCATCAATCCCGACGCGCTGGCGCAGGCTTTCCAGTCGCACAGCCAGGGCGTGCTCGGCCTGTTCAACATGTTCGCCGGTGGCGCGGTCGGCCGCATGGCGATCTTTGCGCTGGGCATCATGCCCTATATCTCGGCCTCCATCATCGTGCAGCTCATGACGTCGGTCGTTCCGTCGCTCGAAGCGCTGAAGAAGGAAGGCGAGGCGGGCCGCACGATCATCAATCAATATACGCGCTACGGCACCGTGCTGCTGGCGCTCGTGCAGGCTTACGCCATCTCGGTCGGGCTGCAATCCGGCAACGGGATCGTCGTGTCGCCGGGACCGTTCTTCGTCGTCTCGTCGGTCATCACGCTGGTCGGCGGCACCATGTTCCTGATGTGGCTCGGCGAGCAGATCACCGCGCGCGGCATCGGCAACGGCATTTCGCTGATCATCTTTTCCGGCATCGTCGCCAACCTGCCGCATGCCATTTCCGGCACGCTGGAACTAGGCCGCACCGGCGCGCTGTCCACCGGTGTCATTCTGGGGGTCATCATCCTCGCCATCGTGCTGGTCGGGGTTATCGTCTTCGTCGAGCGCGCGCAGCGCCGCCTTCTGATCCAGTATCCGAAGCGTCAGGTCGGCAACCGCATGTTTCAGGGCGACACCTCGCACCTGCCGCTGAAGCTCAACACCGCGGGCGTCATTCCGCCGATCTTCGCTTCGTCGCTTCTGCTTCTGCCCGCGACGATCGCCGGCTTCGCCAACACGGCCAACATGCCGGGCTGGGTGACGACGATTCTCGCTGCGCTCGGCCACGGCCAGCCGCTCTATATGCTGCTCTATGCCGGGCTGATGATATTCTTCTGCTTCTTCTATACGGCCATCGTGTTCAATCCCAAGGACACGGCCGACCAGCTCAAGAAGCATTCCGGCTTCATTCCGGGCATCCGTCCGGGCGAGCGTACCGCCGAATATATCGATTATGTGCTGACGCGAATCTCGGTCGTCGGTGCGATCTATATCGTGGTGGTCTGCATGCTGCCGGAATTCCTCATTTCGGCGACCGGCGTTCCGTTCTATCTCGGCGGCACCTCGCTCCTGATCGTCGTCAGCGTGACGCTCGATACGGTCGCACAGGTTCAGGGACATCTGATCGCCCATCAGTATGAGGGCCTCATCAAGAAGTCCAAACTCAGAGGTGGGAAACGCAATCGATGAGACTGATACTTCTTGGGCCGCCCGGAGCAGGTAAGGGGACGCAGGCTGGACTTCTTACCAAGAAGCATGGAATACCGCAGCTTTCGACGGGGGACATGCTGCGTTCGGCTGTCGCCCAGCAGAGTGAAGTCGGCAAGCGCGCCAAGGCCGTGATGGACGCGGGGCAGCTCGTCTCGGACGAGATCGTCAACCAGATCGTGTCGGAGCGCATCGACGCACCGGACTGCGCCAACGGTTTCATCCTCGACGGTTATCCGCGCACGGTGCCGCAGGCAAAGGCCCTGGGCGAGATGCTGAGGGCGAAGGGGCTGAAGCTCGACGCCGTCATCGAACTCAAAGTGGACGAGAATGCATTGGTCAAGCGGATCGAGAACCGCGTGGCCGAGACGATCGCCAAGGGCGGGCAGGTCCGCTCCGACGACAATCCGGAAGCGTTCCGCAAGCGTCTGATCGAATATCGCGAGAAGACCGCGCCGCTGTCGGAATATTATTCCGGAACCAACGAGTTGCGCGTCATCGACGGTATGGCTCCGGTCGAGACGGTGACGTCTGAAATCGAGAAGATACTCGTTCCGGCCTGAGTGTGGCCGGCGCGATCGAGTTAAGAGTTGACTTTTGCCGGCGATTCCGTCAAAGACTGCGCCACTTCATTTGGTTTTGAATGATCGGTGCTGGCGGAATGAGTGAGGCCGGAACCGGTCGTTTCATGCTGTTTGCGGGCAAACGTCCCGCAGGCGGGACAGATTAACAGTAAGGAGAACAGACGTGGCACGTATCGCTGGCGTCAACATCCCGACGAACAAGCGCGTCATCATTGCGCTTCAGTACATCCACGGGATCGGACCGAAATTTGCTCGTGAGATCGTGACGAAGGTCGGCATCGCCGACGATCGCCGCGTGAATCAGCTCACGGACGCTGAAGTGCTTCAGATTCGCGAAGCCATCGACAGCGACTATCAGGTCGAGGGCGACCTGCGCCGCGAAGTGTCGATGAACATCAAGCGCCTGATGGACCTCGGCTGCTATCGTGGCCTGCGTCATCGCCGTTCGCTGCCGGTTCGCGGCCAGCGCACGCACACCAACGCCCGCACCCGCAAGGGTCCGGCGAAGGCGATTGCGGGCAAGAAGAAGTAATTTTGGCGGAACACATGTTCCGCCGGGCCTTTCCGGTTCGCCGGCAAGGTCGATGCTGGTCCTTTCATAGGGCCGGTGTAGCCGCTGGAATTACGGCGGTGTAGAGATCGATTGAAAGGATTATCATGGCCAAGGAAGCCACGCGCGTTCGCCGCCGCGAGCGCAAGAACATTTCGTCGGGCGTCGCCCACGTCAATTCGACGTTCAACAACACGATGATCACCATCACCGACGCGCAGGGCAATGCGATTGCCTGGTCCTCCGCCGGTGCGCAGGGCTTCAAGGGTTCGCGCAAGTCGACCCCGTTCGCCGCCCAGATCGCTGCCGAGGATTGCGCCAAGAAGGCGCAGGAGCACGGCATGCGCTCCCTCGAGGTCGAGGTTTGCGGGCCGGGTTCGGGTCGTGAGTCGGCGCTGCGCGCCTTGCAGGCCGCCGGTTTCGTCATCACGTCGATTCGCGACGTTACGCCGATCCCGCACAATGGCTGCCGTCCGCGCAAGAAGCGCCGGGTCTGATTTCCATCGACATGCCGCATGAGCCTCGCATCGCAGGGTACGAGGCTCCTCTGCGGTTTCTTCGCTTGATCGCCACGATTGGATGGTGGCGACGGTTGATAGAAGGATAAACACATGATCCAGAAAAACTGGCAGGAACTCATCAAGCCGAACAAGGTGGAGTTCATCACCAGCGGCTCGCGTACGCACGCGACCGTGGTGGCGGAGCCGCTGGAGCGCGGCTTCGGCCTGACGCTCGGCAACGCGCTGCGCCGCGTGCTGCTGTCGTCGCTGCGCGGCGCCGCAGTCACCGCCGTCCAGATCGACGGCGTGCTGCATGAATTCTCGTCCATTCCGGGCGTCCGCGAGGACGTGACGGATATCGTGCTCAACATCAAGGAGATCGCCATCCGCATGGAAGGCGAGGGTCCGAAGCGCATGGTCGTCCGCAAGGAAGGTCCGGGCGTCGTCACCGCAGGCGACATCCAGACCGTCGGCGACGTCGAGATCCTCAACCCGGATCACGTCATCTGCACGCTGGACGAAGGCGCTGAAATCCGCATGGAGTTCACCGTCAACACCGGCAAGGGCTATGTGCCCGCCGACCGCAACCGCGCCGAAGACGCGCCGATCGGCCTCATCCCGGTCGACAGCCTCTATTCGCCGGTGCGCAAGGTGTCGTACAAGATCGAGAACACCCGTGAGGGCCAGGTTCTCGACTATGACAAGCTGACGCTCAACATCGAGACGAACGGCTCGGTGACCGGCGAGGATGCCGTGGCTTATGCCGCGCGCATCCTTCAGGACCAGCTTTCGATCTTCGTCAACTTCGAGGAGCCGCAGAAGGAAGTCCCGCAGGAACAGGTTGCGGAATTGGCTTTCAACCCGGCGCTGCTCAAGAAGGTGGACGAACTCGAACTGTCGGTGCGTTCGGCCAACTGCCTGAAGAACGACAACATCGTCTATATCGGCGATCTGATCCAGAAGACGGAAGCCGAGATGCTGCGGACTCCGAATTTCGGCCGCAAGTCGCTCAACGAGATCAAGGAAGTTCTGGCGTCGATGGGTCTCCATCTCGGCATGGAAATCCCGTCCTGGCCGCCGGAAAACATCGAAGATCTCGCAAAGCGCTACGAAGACCAATATTGAGTCCGGTAAAAGACCGGCAAGACAGAGAGTTAAAGGAGAAGGCTCATGCGCCACGGTAACGGATACCGTAAGCTGAACCGCACTGCCTCGCACCGCAAGGCGATGTTCGCCAATATGGCCGCTTCGCTGATCGAGCACGAGCAGATCGTGACGACGCTTCCGAAAGCCAAGGAAATCCGCCCCATCGTCGAAAAGCTCGTCACGCTCGGCAAGCGCGGCGATCTGCACGCCCGCCGTCAGGCGATCTCGGCCGTGCGGGACGTCAAGGTCGTCGCCAAGCTGTTCGACACGCTGGCCACGCGCTATGCGACCCGCAACGGCGGCTACATCCGCATCATGAAGGCCGGCTTCCGCCCAGGCGACAACGCGCCGCTGGCAGTGGTCGAGTTCGTCGAGCGCGACGTTGACGCCAAGGGCAAGGCCGACCGCGCCCGCGTCGAGGCCGAAAAGGCCGATGAGGCTGACGCCGCAT
Source organism: Rhizobiales bacterium 63-22 (assembly GCA_001898995.1). Taxonomy (GTDB): domain Bacteria; phylum Pseudomonadota; class Alphaproteobacteria; order Rhizobiales; family Rhizobiaceae; genus Brucella. The sequence goes on from MKVZ01000017.1 coordinate 14,474, forward strand.
AAGCGGAAAGCGCTTCGCAATCATTCAAAAAAAGGCCGCCTTTCGGGGCGGCCTTTTTCTTTTCGGTTTTTTTGGAAGCGTGACTTCAGATAACGTGTTCCGCCGGCGGGTTCTGGGGGCGGAACAGCTTGCCGCGTTCGGCGACCAGCACGCAGCAGAATGCCAGGACGCCCAGCACAGAATAGCCGATCGCGACGGGCGTGGTGGTGCCGTCGAAAGCCTGCCCGATCATTGCGCCGAGCGTCGCGCCGATCACGGTCTGCGCGAAGCCGAGAACCGAGGACGCGGTGCCCGCAACATCACCCAGCGGCTCCATGGCCAGCGCATTGAAATTCGCGGAGACAAGGCTGAAGGAGAACATGATCGTCATGTATATCGCCATCAGCAGTGCAAATGGCACGGGACCGTTCATGGTGACGGACAGAGTCATCCACAGCAGGCTGAGGCCGATGAAGACGATGAGCATGGTCTGCGAGATGCGCCGCATGCCGAAGCGTCCCACGAGGCGCGAATTGAGGAATGAGGCCAGCGCCAGCGTCATGGCGACGGCGGCGAAGGCGAGTGGAAACAATTCGCCGAGCTGGTAGATGCCGTCGAATATCTGCTGTGCCGAATTGACATAGCCGAACAGGGCGCCGAGCACGAGGGAGGTGCCGAGCATGTAGAACAGCGCGGCGCGGTTCGACAGCACGATGGCAAAGCCGCCCAAAACGCTGTGAGCGGTGAGCGGGCGGCGATGGCCGGCTGGCAGCGTTTCCGGCAGGCGCACGTAAGCCCACAGGCCGATGATGATGGCCAGTGTCGTCATGAACAGAAAGATGAGATGCCACTCGCCGAACAGCATGATCACCTGACCGGTGGCCGGGGCGATCACCGGCAGGATCATGAACACCATCATGGCGAGCGACATGACTTCGGCCATCTGGCGGCCGGAGAACTGGTCGCGCACGACCGAGACCGCGATGACGCGCGTCGAGGCTGCGCCCAGCCCCTGCAAGACGCGCAGCACGATCAGCATGGCGAAATCCCGCACGAAGATCGAGCCGAAGGAAGCGAGGATGAAGATCAGCAGGCCGCCGAACAGGGGCAGCCGACGCCCGAAACGATCGCTGATCGGCCCGTAGAAAAGCTGCGAGACGCCGAAGCCGAGCAGATAGGCCGTGATCACGAACTGGACATGATTCTCTGACTGCACGCCGAGGCTGGCGCCGATCTGCGGCAGTCCGGGCAGCATGATGTCGATCGCGAGCGAGTTGATGGCCATGATCGCGGCGATCAGCGCGATGAACTCGCCGCGTCCGCGTATGGAAGCCCGCTGGTCCGGCGAACCCTTCTTGATGTCGAGCGGCATGAATGACATTCCCTGATATGACAGCACGTCGCCGAAGATTATGGTGTGTTGTGGGACGCGCGCAAAAGACAAAAGCGCCGCGGAGACGGCGCTTTTAGATCGTCGTGCGCCTCATCGGGCGCATTGTGACGATCTATCTTTTTGTTTGAGCATCGGATGACCCGAAAACCGGTTCCCACTTTTCGGTCCGATACTCTGAAAAAGCAGATTAGCCGTATGTCCGGCTATTAATCCTCAAGCGGCCTTGGTGGCAATACCTTTGTCGTTCAAAAGCGTTTGCAATTCGTGTGACTGGAACATTTCGCGCACGATATCGCAACCGCCGACGAACTCGCCTTTCACATAAAGCTGCGGAATGGTCGGCCAGCTCGAATATTCCTTGATGCCCTGACGCATTTCGTCGGACGAAAGCACGTTGACGCCCTTGTAGCTGACGCCGAGATAGTCGAGAATCTGCACGACCTGACCGGAAAAGCCGCATTGCGGGAAACCCGGCGTGCCCTTCATGAACAGGACAACGTCGTTGGTTTTCACTTCATTATCGATGAAATCATGGATACCGCTCATCTCAATTCCTTTCATGAAGCCGGGGCGAAGGGGAGTATACGTTTCTATATAGTGATCTGCCGGCCGATAGTCATCCGGTGACTGCAAAGCAAATCAAACGGGCGGGAGGAAGCTTCCACCGCGCCGATGCCGCAATCCGGGCCGTCTCCCGGAACGCCCGCTTATTTCGGCACGCTGGTCTGCAAGGCGAGGGCATGGAGCACACCGCCCATATGGCCTTTCAGCGCGTCATAGACCATCTGATGCTGCTGCACGCGCGACTTGCCGCGAAAGCTTTCCGCCACCACTTCGGCGGCATAATGGTCTCCATCTCCGGCAAGGTCGCGGATCGTCACCTGCGCGTCGGGAATCCCCTCGCGTATCAGTTTTTCGATCTCGTGTGCGTCCATGGCCATGCAAATTCTCCCGCCGATTCCGGCTTCTGTCATTTTCTACGAATCGTAACGCACCGCGCGGGCGCGTCAATATTCAATTGTCTAATCTTTAAACCGTGAACACGCAAACCGCCCGGACAGGGTTTCCGGGCGGCAGACATTCCGGCGCAGTCACGATGCTCAGTTATCGGCGGCCGGCTCACCGGACATGAAATCCGGGAACCAGCTTTCATAGGCATGCGTCAGATCGGCGACGCCGATATCCACCAACGCACCGAATTTCAGCCTGTCGCCGCCAACCTTGCCCAGTATGCGGAAGGGAACGCCGGCACCCTCGGCGTTGAGCGCCACGAGCTGCGCCATTTCAGGCGACACGGCAACCACATAGCGGGCCTGATCCTCGCCGAAAAGGAGTGCGTGCGGCAAGCCGTCGCCCGCGTCCAGCACGGCGCCCTTGCCGGATTTGATCGCCATTTCGGAGACGGCGACGGCCAGCCCGCCGTCGGAAATATCATGGCAGGCCGTGACCTGGCCGTTGCGGATGGCCGAACGCACGAAATCGCCGTTGCGCTTCTCGATGGCGAGATCGACTGCGGGCGCGGGGCCGTCGGCGCGGTCGAACAGGCCGCGCAGATAGATCGACTGGCCGAGATGCGTGCCGTCGCCGCCGAGCAGGATCAGCATGTCGCCGTCCTTCATGCCGCCGATCTTGGCCATGCGGCTCCAGTCGGGGATGAGGCCGACGCCGGCGATGGTCGGTGTGGGCAGGATGCCTTGCCCATTGGTCTCGTTATAGAGCGAGACATTGCCCGAAACGATGGGGAAGTCCAGCACGCGGCAGGCTTCGCCGATGCCTTCGATGGCCTTGACGAACTGGCCCATGATCTCCGGCTTTTCGGGATTGCCGAAATTGAGATTGTCGGTCGAGGCCAGCGGTTCCGCGCCGGTGGCGGTGATGTTGCGCCAGCATTCGGCCACCGCCTGCTTGCCGCCCTCGTAAGGGTCGGCCTCGCAATAGCGCGGCGTCACGTCGGAGGAGAAGGCAAGCGCCTTGGTCTCGTGGCCCTCGACGCGGATCACGCCGGCGTCGCCGCCGGGAAGCTGCAGCGAATTGCCCTGAATGAGCGTGTCGTACTGCTCATAGACCCAGCGGCGCGCGGACATGTCGGCTGAGCCGACGAGTTTCAGGAGCGCTGCCGAATAATCGTCCACCTGCGGCACGCTGCCGGCCGGAAGCGGAGAATGCCGGCCGGGCTCGATCCATGGACGGTCGTATTCCGGCGCTTCGTCGCCCAGTTCCTTGATCGGCAGGTCGGCGACTTCCTCGCCCCGATGGAGGACGCGGAAGCGCAGATCGTCGGTGGTCTTGCCGACCACGGCGAAATCCAGCCCCCATTTGCGGAAGATGCCTTCGGCCTCGGCTTCCTTTTCCGGCTTCAGCACCATGAGCATGCGCTCCTGGCTTTCCGACAGCATCATCTCATAGGCCGTCATGCGCTCCTCGCGCACCGGCACGCGGTCGAGGTCGAGCTCGATGCCGAGGTCGCCCTTGGCGCCCATCTCCACCGCCGAGCAGGTGAGGCCGGCCGCGCCCATGTCCTGAATGGCGATGACCGCGCCCGAGGCCATCAGTTCGAGGCAGGCTTCGAGCAGGCATTTTTCGGTGAAGGGGTCGCCCACTTGCACGGTGGGGCGCTTTTCCTCGATCGATTCGTCGAATTCGGCCGAGGCCATGGTCGCGCCGCCGACGCCGTCGCGGCCCGTCTTGGCGCCGAGATAGACCACCGGCAGGCCGACGCCTTCCGCCTTGGAGTAGAAGATGCCGTCGGTCTTGGCGAGGCCGGCCGCAAATGCGTTGACGAGGATGTTGCCGTTATAACGCTTGTCGAAATTGACCTCGCCGCCGACGGTCGGCACGCCGAAGGCGTTGCCGTAGCCGCCGACGCCGGACACGACGCCCGACACCAGATGGCGGGTCTTGGGGTGATCCGGCTCGCCGAAGCGCAGCGCGTTCATGGCCGCCACGGGCCGCGCGCCCATGGTGAAGACGTCGCGCAGAATGCCGCCCACGCCGGTGGCCGCGCCCTGATAGGGCTCGATATAGGAGGGGTGGTTGTGGCTCTCCATCTTGAAGACGACGCAGTCGCCGTCGCCGATATCCACCACGCCGGCGTTCTCGCCCGGACCCTGGATGACGCGCGGCCCGCTGGTGGGGAGCGTGCGCAGCCACTTCTTCGACGACTTGTAGGAGCAATGCTCGTTCCACATGGCCGAGAAGATGCCGAGTTCGGTGAAGCTCGGCTCGCGCCCGATCAGGTCGAGGATGCGCTGATATTCATCCGGCTTCAAACCATGCGCTGCGATCAGTTCCGGCGTAATGGCCCGCGTGTTGGAAATGGTCATGGAAATGGAGAACCCCGTCAGTTTTCAAGGGGGTTCTTTAACCCATAGCCGGCGCGAGCGCGACAGGAAAATGCCGGTTTCCCGGCTCAGATGCTGCCTTCGTAGCCGGTCTGTTCGTTTTCCATCAGCCGGCGCAGGGCGAGGAAGCATTTTTCGACCACGGCCCGGTCGCGCGGCGCGGAAAAGGCGATGCGGACCCGGTGATAGACCGTGTCGACGCGGCCGGCCTTGAACTCGTCCTCGTCGTCGATGAGGATTCCGTTCTCGTAGGCCGCCGCCTTGAAGGCGCCGGCCAGCCACGGGTCCGGCAGGCCCATCCACAGGAAAGGAATGCTCGGCTTCGAGCGGAAGTCGAAGCCGGAGAAGATGCGCCGCGCCATCGCCTCGCGCGCGCCCGTCTCGGCCTCGCAGGCGCGGCGGATCGCCTCGGCCTCGCCCGAAAGCACCAGTTGCGCGCCGGTTTCGGCCAGAAGGAAAGGCGCGCCGCCGGTCAGCATCTTGTGGGTGACACGGACGCGCGCGGCGCAATGCGGCGGGCAGGCGACCCAGCCGCAGCGGATGCCCGCCGCCGCGGCCTTGGACAGGCCGGAGACGAGAAAGGTGCGCTCCGGCGCGAAGGCGGTCAGCGGCGGCGCGTCGCTCGCGCACATGACGCCGTAGATGTCGTCCTCGATCAGCCAGACATTGTGCCGCCGCGCGATCTCGGCGACGGCGCGACGGCGCTCTTCCGGCATATGGGCGAGGGTGGGGTTGTGCAGTGTCGGCATCAGGAAGGCCAGCGCCGGATGCTGCTGGCGGCAGGCGCGCTCGAACTCCTCCGGGATCAGCCCGTGCTCGTCCTGCCCGCAGGGAATGGCCCGCCGTCCGAGCAGCCGCGCCGAGCGGGTGACCTGCGCATAGGTCAGGTTCTCGAACAGGATACGGTCGCCCGGCGCGGTGAAGGCGGCGATGATCGCCATCGCCGCCGCCTGTGCGCCGTTGGTGACGACGATGGAATCGGCCTCCGGCTGCCAGTCCGGCTGCGACAGCCATTGCTGGCCCGCCTCCAGCCAGTGCGGCGGGACGTGGCGCGAATAATTGACGATGTCCTGCGGAAAATCGCGGTGGATGCCGGCGGCGATGCGCGCCAGCGCCGCATGCTGGCCGACATCGGGGGCGGAGGTGACGTCGAAACGAATCTTCTCGTCCGGTATCTCCACCGGCCTCGTGCCGGAAAGGGCGGAGACAGTAACTCTGGCCGATTCCTCGCCCAGCACATAGGTGCCGCGCCCGACCTCGCCGCCGACCAGTCCGCGCTCATGCGCCAGCGCATAAGCGCGCCCGATTGTGCCGATTGTCACCTTCAGATCAAAGGCCAGGTTGCGCTGCGGCGGCAATTTCGCGCCCGGCGGCAGCGCGCCGTCAGCGATCGCCGCCTCGATGGCGTCCGCCAGTTGCAGATAGATGGGGCCGGTTCTGCCGGAAAGATCGGGAAGCCAATTTGTCATGGTTACAACTTGTAAATTGTACCTGTCCCAGAGTCAATTATAGGATCGGTTTCCATAGATTATGCAGCCGAGCGTGCCGGAAAACGGGCCGGAGAAAGCCATGTACTATTTCAGATCGGAAACCGATACAATCGATACAATTCTGCCGACGCCCGGCGTGGATCGCCCGGCCGATCTCGCGCCCGGCCTGCATCCGCATGTCGCGCGGGTGGAGGACCTCACTCTACCGGGAGGATTCATGCCCCGCCTTGCGGCGAGGCTTGCGCTGTGGCGGGAGATTCGCCGCGACCGCCTGGCGCTGCGGGCGTTGAGCGACAGCCAGTTGCTGGACATCGGCGTCGGCCCGGCCGAGGCCGACCGGGAAGCGCGCAAAGTGTGGCTTCGCTTGCGCTGACGGCTCAGCAGCCCGACTGGCCTGCGGCCCAGCGGTTGACGTCGGCCGAGATGCGGCCGCCATGGGCCTGTTGCATCATTGGGCCGAAGGTTTCCACGCGCGCCGGATTTCCTTGCGCCTGTACCACCAGCACCGGACGCGCACCGACATTGTGCGACGGCACGACCAGAATGCGTGGCCGGCCGGAATAGGAATTGAGTTCTGGCGCGAGCGTATAACCGTGGAAATCCTTGTCCTTCGACTTGAACCAGCAGCGATTGGCGCCGAGCGCCACGCGTTCCATGGTCGGCAGCGCTGCCTTGCCGGTGTCGGCGACGGGGCCGGGTGTCGGATGTGGTGTACAGGCCGACATGAGCGCGAAGGCGGGCAGGGCGAGGAAGGCGAGGGACTTTCTGGTCAAGAAAAGGGCTCCGCTGGAGGCAGGAATGGAAACAGGAGAGGCGGTTTCGGTGCGGTCAGGCCAGTTGCGGCATGAAGGCTTTCAATCCATCATGCATTTCGTTCCATATACGCTCGAAGGCCGGATGCTGCCGCGCCTTGGCTGCATAGGCGTCGAATTTTGGAAAGCTGCTCAGCAGATCGGCCTTGCCGGACATTTTTTTCAGCGGCTCCAAGATGAAGCGCACCGGCAGCAACCAGCAATCGGCAAGCGTCGGCGCGTCGCCGGTGGCATAGGACTTGTCCGACAGGCGGCTTTCCACGACATCGAGGCCCGTATGCAGTTTCTCGAACAGGTGTTCGATGGTGGCGCTGTCGCGTTCCGACTTGCCGAGCAGGACGAAGAGCTTCATCGCCGGGCCGAGAATTTCCAGTTCCGCCAGACGGGCGAGAAGGCGGATCAGCGCGCGCTCGCGCGGGGTGCCGGGTAAGACTGCCTTTTCCGGATAGTGATCTTCCAGATATTCAGCGATCACCGCGGCCTCGAACAGGGTTTCCCCGGAACCGGTGATGAGCACCGGGATGCGGCGCAGCGGCGTTATCTTGCTGAAATCGGCG
>MKVZ01000017.1:22061-124109 GCA_001898995.1 Rhizobiales bacterium 63-22
GCGTGATCGGCTTGAAGGGCAGGTCCTTCAGATAGAGGACGCCGCGCACGAAGGCGGAATAGGGGGAAAGTGGCCTCGTATAAAGCTGCATGGATGACGGTTCCCCGATTCGTGTTGCGACCAGTTTGTCGAGTAGCGAAGCTGCCACGAAAACCGGCGGCAGGCCAGCCGTTTCTAGTTATGAAAAAAGGCGGCTTCGGGAAGCCGCCTTCCGAATTGCGATAAAGCTTTGCGTCAGGCCGCGATGCCGAGCGCGCCGGCGAACAGCGCGCGGCCATCCTCGCCGCCATGGGCGGCTTCGATCAGATTTTCGGGATGCGGCATCATGCCCAGCACATTGCCGCGCGCATTGACGATGCCGGCGATGTCGTTGATCGAGCCGTTCGGATTGGTGCCTTCCGCATAGCGGAAAACGACCTGACCTTCGCCTTCAAGCCGCTTTAGCGTCTCCGCGTCGGCGAAATAATTGCCGTCATGATGCGCGACCGGGCAGCGGATGATCTGGCCCGGCTTGTAGCCGCGCGTGAACGACGTATTGGCGTTGGAGACTTCCAGCTTCACCTCGCGGCAGACGAATTTCAGCGAAGCATTGCGCATCAGCGCGCCGGGCAATAGCCCCGCTTCCAGAAGAATCTGGAAACCGTTGCACACGCCCATCACCATCACGCCCTTGTCGGCCTTCTCGCGCACGGCCTGCATGACCGGCATACGCGCGGCGATAGCGCCGCAGCGCAGATAGTCGCCATAGGAGAAACCACCGGGGATGAGAATCAGGTCCACATCGTCCGGGATGCTCGTGTCGGTCTGCCACACGGTCACGGGCGGCTGGCCGGTGATGCCGGTAATGGCGGCGATCATGTCGCGGTCGCGGTTGAGACCGGGAAGAAGAATGACGGCGGCTTTCATGTCGTCTGGCTCTCGAACGAATTAACCGATGGCGATAGAATAGTCCTCGATCACCGTATTGGCGAGAAGCTTCTCGCACATGGCTTTCAGGTCGGCTTCGGCCTTGGTCTTGTCGGAGCCGGCAAGCTCGAGGTCGAATACCTTGCCCTGACGCACGGAATCGACGCCCTGAAAGCCGAGGCTGCCGAGCGCGCCGACGATGGCCTTGCCCTGCGGGTCGAGAACGCCGTTTTTCAGTGTGACGGTGACGCGTGCCTTGATCACTCTGTGGTTCCTGCTGATTGAAGAAGAACGAAACAGCCCGGAAGATGCTTCCGGGCTGGCTGGATGATTCACGAAACCTTATTTCACCAGAACCGGGCCGGAGGGGCGGGGCGTGTCGTTCTCGTTCATGATGCCGAGACGGCGCGCCACTTCCTGGTAGGCCTCGACCAAGCCGCCCATGTCGCGGCGGAACCGGTCCTTGTCGAGCTTGTCGTTGGTGTTGATATCCCACAGACGGGCCGAATCCGGGGAGATTTCGTCGGCGACGACGATGCGCATCATATCGCCTTCCCACAAGCGGCCGCACTCGATCTTGAAATCGACGAGCTGGATGCCGATGCCGAGGAACAGGCCGGTGAGGAAATCGTTGACGCGGATGGCGAGCGCCATGATGTCGTCGATCTCCTGCGGGCTGGCCCAGCCGAACGCGGTGATGTGTTCTTCCGTCACCATCGGGTCGTCGAGCGCGTCGGCCTTGTAATAGAACTCGATGATCGAGCGCGGCAGAACGGTGCCTTCCTCGATGCCGAGGCGCTTGGCCAGCGAGCCGGCAGCGACGTTGCGCACGACGATCTCAAGCGGGATGATCTCCACTTCGCGGATCAACTGCTCGCGCATGTTGAGGCGGCGAATGAAGTGGGTCGGGATACCGATGCGGTTCAACTGGGTGAAGATATGTTCGGAAATGCGGTTGTTGAGCACGCCCTTTCCGTCCACGACCTCGTGTTTCTTCTTGTTGAACGCGGTGGCGTCGTCCTTGAAGAACTGGATCAGCGTTCCGGGTTCAGGGCCTTCGTAAAGAATCTTGGCCTTGCCCTCGTAAATACGGCGGCGACGGTTCATGGCTTTTCTCGGATTTCCATATCAGTGATGGTCGGCGATTGGCCGCTATGCTCGCGGGCTACCTATAGCAATTAAGGGCTTTTAACAATCCTGCTTCGTGCCCGTTCCCCTGTTTTCGGCATTTATGTGGTTATGTGGTGTTCGGACCGCAATAAAGTCAATCGCGCCCCTTGCATAATCTTGCTCCCCTTGCCAGCTTTAAGCAAGAGAAGCCGTGCAAGGGGAGTGCGAGGAATGACCACGGGTATGGACGACCGCCGCAAGGCATTCGAGGACAAGTTCGCGCATGATGCGGATTTGCGTTTCCGCGCGACGGCGCGCCGCAACAAGCTTCTGGGATTGTGGGCCGCCGAACGGCTCGGCAAGAAGGGCGCCGACGCCGATGCCTATGCGCGTGACGTGGTCGCCGCCGATCTTGAGGAGGCGGGTGACGAGGACGTGTTCCGCAAGATTCGCGCCGATTTCGACGCGGCGGGCGTCAGCGAGACGGATGCGGCCATCCGCGAGAGGATGATTTCCTTCCTCGAAGAGGCGGTGCGCCAGATAAATCAGGATTGAAACAGGGAAATTCCGCATGTCGCTCTCTTCGAGCCTGCGCGCAGGCGAAACCGTGCTTTCGGCATGGTCCGGCCTGCCGGAGCCGCTGACCGTCGAAATTCTCGCCCATAGCGCGTTCGGCGCGGTGGCGCTGGACATGCAGCATGGCGGTCATGACGAGGCGAGCGTGCTGCGCTCGGTCGGTCTCATTCTCGCCGCCGCCAAACCGCCGGTGGTGCGCATCCCGGTGGGACGGTTCGACACGGCGAGCCGTGCGCTCGATTTCGGGGCCGAAGCGGTGATCGCGCCGATGATCAATTCGGCGGAAGATGCGCGCCGCTTTGCGGCGGCGATGAAATATCCGCCGGTCGGCGAACGCTCATGGGGTGTCTTGCGACCCAATGCGGATTACGGCACGCCCGGTTCCGGCGGCTTCCTGACCGCCGCCAATCGCGAGACGCTGGCTTTCGCGATGATCGAGACCCGCGAGGCCTATGACGCGTTGGACGCGATCCTCGACGTGCGCGGCATAGACGGCGTCTTCGTCGGCCCTTCCGATTTCTCGATCGCGTGGAGCAACGGGCTCGAGGTCGATCCGCAATCGAAATCCATCGTGGAGCCGATCACGACGATCGCGCGCAAGGCCGAGGCCGCAGGCAAGATAGCCGGCATCTATGCGTCGTCGCCCGAATTTGCCCGGCGCTACATCCCGCTCGGCTTCCGCTTCGTGACGCTCGGCAGCGAGGGCACCTATCTGCGTCTTGCCGCCGAAACGCTGGTCAAGGCCGCGCTGGGTTAGACAGCGGCTTTAATGATGCGTCGGCGCCTGAAGCTGCGTCATGAATTCGGCGAACACCATCGAGCCTTCCGGCCATGGACCGTGGCCCGATTCCGCATTGATATGGCCCGATTCGCCGGCATCGATCAGCAAGGCGCCCCAATCCTTCACCACTTCTTGCGCCGCCTCGAAGCTTGAGAACGGATCGTTGCGGCTCAGCACTGCGATCGTGGGAAAGGGCAGGCGTTCGCGCGGATATGGACCGAAGGTCATCAGGTGCTTCGGGCGTATCTTTTCATTGGAGACGTCGGGCGGCGCGACGAAGAATGCACCCGCGACCTTGTGTTGAATCTGCGGCATGGCATGGATGGCGGTAGCCACGCCCAGCGAATGGGCGACAAGCACGATCGGTTTTGTCGCCTCGTCGGCGGCCTTTATCAACTGCGCCACCCAGTCGTCGCGTACCGGTTTGGACCATTCGGCCTGCTGCACGCGCCGCGCCGTGGAGAGTTTGTTCTCCCAGCGCGTCTGCCAGTGATCGGGACCGGAATTGGTGTAGCCGGGAATGATGAGAATATCTGCGTCCTTGACTTTCATAGGCCTCATTTAGAGGGCCTTTGCGGCTTCTTCAAGCAGCGCCAAACGATGAACAGCCTGTTCGCTGTTCGCGATCTTGTGAAGCGTTGCAGGAAAAGCGATCTTTATCGTCAAACGTGTGTCAGGAGCAGAGATCATGACGGCGAGCAGACTTTCCGTGCAGAGGGATGAAAACGCCATGCAAGCGGCGGCGCCCTTGCCCTTCGCCATGGCGGCGCCCGTCCATGTGGCCCGCGTCGGCCTCAAGGCGCGCGACGCCGAGACGCTGGCCGAATATTACCGCGACGTGGTGGGCCTGCGTGAGATGACGCGGCGCGGCGCGTCGATCGTGCTGGGCGCGGGCGACCGCGAACTGATGGAGATCGAGCAGTTTTCCGCCGCAAGGCCCGACGATCCGCGCAGCGCCGGCCTCTATCACACCGCCTTCCTGCTGCCGGCCCGCGCCGATCTGGCGCGCTGGGTGCGCCGCGCCATCGACCGGCAATTGCCCGTCGCCGGCGCGTCGGATCACAAGGTCAGCGAGGCGGTCTACCTGACCGACCCGGAAGGCAACGGCATCGAAATCTACGCCGACCGTCCGCATGAAAACTGGACGTGGAAAGGCGACCGCGTCGCCATGAGCACCGATCCGCTGGAGGTCTGCGACCTTCTGGACATTCTGCGCAACGAGGGCGGCGAATGGCGCGGCGCGCCGCAGAACACCGTCGTCGGACACGTCCATCTGCGCGTCGGCGACGCGCGGCAGGCGGAGGATTTCTGGCACAAGCAACTGGGCTTCGAGACCGTCGCCAATTATGGCGACCGCGCCGTGTTCCTGTCGACGGGACGCTACCACCACCACATCGCCGCCAACGCCTGGCAGAGCGCCGGCGCGGGCCTGCGCGACGCCGACCGTTCCGGCCTCGCATGGGTGGAGATGGAGGACCGGCGCGGCGACGACGGGCGGTCCTTCGAGGACCCGTGGGGCAACGCCATCCGCACGGTGAAGGCCCCGGCATGAAAAAAGCCCCATGTTTCAGAAACATGGGGCTTTTTGCGAATTCAGTTTACAAGCTCAGCCGAAGACGCGCTTGAAGATCGTGTCCACATGCTTGGTGTGATAGCCGAGGTCGAATTTCTCGCGGATCTGCTCTTCGGAAAGCGCGGCGCGCACTTCCGGGTCGGCCAGAAGCTCCTCCAGAAAATCCTTGCCCTGTTCCCACACCTTCATGGCGTTGCGCTGCACGAGGCGATAGGCGTCCTCGCGCGACACGCCGGCCTGCGTCAGCGCCAGCAGAACGCGCTGCGAATGGACGAGGCCGCGGAACTTGTTCATGTTCTTCAGCATGTTGTCCGGATAGATCACCAGCTTTTCGATCACGCCGGCCAGACGGTTCAGCGCGAAATCGAGCGTGATGGTGGTGTCCGGGCCGATGGCGCGCTCGACGCTCGAATGCGAGATGTCGCGCTCGTGCCAGAGCGCGACGTTCTCCATCGCCGGCGTCACCGACATGCGCACGAGGCGCGCGAGGCCGGTGAGGTTTTCGGTCAGCACCGGATTGCGCTTGTGCGGCATGGCGGACGAACCCTTCTGGCCGGGCGAGAAGAATTCCTCCGCTTCCAGAACCTCGGTGCGCTGCATGTGGCGGATTTCGATGGCGATGTTCTCCATCGACGAGGCGATGACGCCGAGCGTGGCGAAGAACATGGCGTGGCGGTCGCGCGGGATGACCTGCGTGGAGACCGGCTCCGGCGTCAGGCCGAGCCTGGCGCAGACATGCTCCTCCACGCGCGGGTCGATATTGGCGAAGGTGCCGACAGCGCCCGAGATCGCGCCGGTGGCGATCTCCGCCCGCGCCGCGACGAGGCGGGCGCGGCCGCGCGCCATCTCGGCGTAGAAGCGGGCGAAGGTCAGGCCCATCGTGGTCGGCTCGGCATGGATGCCGTGGCTGCGGCCGATGCGCACCGTGTCCTTGTGCTCGAAGGCGCGCTTCTTGAGCGCTTCCAGCACGCGGTCCATGTCGGCCAGAAGCAGGTCGGCGGCGCGCACGAGCTGGATGTTGAGCGTGGTGTCGAGCACGTCCGACGAGGTCATGCCCTGATGCACGAAGCGGCTGTCGGGGCCGATGAATTCGGCCAGATGCGTCAGGAACGCGATCACGTCATGCTTGGTGACGGCCTCGATCTCGTCGATGCGCTCCACGTCGAACTTGGCCGCGCCGCCCTTTTCCCAGATGGTCTTGGCCGACTCCTTCGGGATCACACCCAGTTCCGCCAGCGCGTCGCAGGCATGCGCCTCGATCTCGAACCAGATGCGGAATTTCGTTTCGGGCGACCAGATGGCGACCATTTCAGGCCGGGAATAGCGCGGGATCATAGATGCGTCCTGTGGATGGGAAGGGATGGATTAGCGATTGCGGCCGGCCTCGGCGGCGGCGCGGATGGCGGCGATATTGGCGCGATAGGATTCGACGGAATTGCCCTTGTAGATTGCCGATCCGGCAACGAGCGCATTCGCGCCCGCGGCGGTGACGAGACCGGCGGTTTCCGGCGTGATACCGCCGTCCACCTCGATGTCGATGGGGCGGTCGCCGACCATGGCGCGCACGCGGGCGATCTTCTCCAGCATGGCCGGGATGAATTTCTGCCCGCCGAAGCCCGGATTGACCGTCATGACGAGGATCAGGTCGACATCGTCCAGAACGTTGGCCAGCACCTCGACCGGCGTCGCTGGATTGAGGGCGAGGCCCGCCTTCTTGCCGAGTGCCCGGATCGATTGCAGCGAGCGATGCGTGTGGGGACCTGCCTCGGCATGGACGGTGATCTGGTCGCAGCCGGCTTTCGCGAAGGGCTCCAGATAGGGGTCGCAGGGCGAAATCATCAGATGCGTGTCGAAAAACGCTTTCGTGCGCGGCCGGATCGCCTGCACCACCTGCGGGCCGAAAGTGATGTTCGGCACGAAATGCCCGTCCATGACGTCGATATGAATCCAGTCCGCGCCGGCTTCGAGCACAGCGTCGACTTCCTCGCCGAGACGCGCGAAATCGGCGGAAAGGATGGACGGGGCGATGGCGATGGGACGCATGTTTGATCTCCGTGACATTGCTTGCCCGTATCATATGAGCGCCGGGAATCCTATCCCCAGCGCTTGTGGAACCACATCCACTGGCCGGGATATTCGCGCACCCATTTCTCCACCGTGTCATTGAGCAATTGCGCGGTGGCGTTGACGTCGACCTGCCCCTTGTCGTCGCGCGGCAGCTCCATGCGCTCGTAAAGCTCCAGCCGGTAGCGCCCGCCGGGCAGGCGGATGCAGCGCGCCGGATAGACGTCGCAATCATATTGCCGCGCAAGCTTGGCCAAAAGCGGATTGGTCTTCACCGGGCGGTTGAAGAAGGTCGACGGCACGCCGCGCTTGAACTTCTGGTCCACCAGCATGCCGACATTGCCGCCGTCGCCCAGAATGCCGGCGAGCGACCATGCCGCGCCCGCCTTGGAGGGCACCAGATGGCCCATATTGGTACGGCGCGCCTTCAGCACCTTGTTGGCGATATAGGGATTGTTCGGCGGGCGGAACAGCGCCGTGACGTTGAGGCCGAAAGTGGCGGCGCAGATCGGCAGCAGCTCGAAATTGCCCGTATGGGCGGTGAAGAAGATATGCGGCTTCTTCTCGTCGCGCAGGCGCTCGAAGATCGGGATGCCTTCCACCTCGACCAGGCCGGGCTTCGCCGCATTGGGATCGAAATCGAACACCGCGTCGAGGAAGATGTATTCGGCGAAAAGCCGCGCCATCGAATCCCACATTTCGAGCGCGATGGCCTCGATTTCCGCGTCGCTCTTTTCGGGATAGGCGGCGCGTAGATTGCCGGTCGCGACCTTGTGGCGCGGGGTCAGCGGCCCGATGAGACGCGCCGCCTTCGCCGAAAAGCCGATCGCCGCTTTCGCCGGAAACAGGCGCAGCAGGCCGAGCAGGACGAATACGGCCTGCGCCCACAGCCAGTAATTGAACTGCTTGAGTTTTCGCGACCAGCGAAAGAGGAGGAGCTTCAGCTTGAACATCATGCCGGCGGTCGGACTCAGTCGATCTGGAGGATGATCTTGCCGAAGACGTCGCGGCCTTCCATGCGCTTGAGCGCCGTGTCGATCTCGCCGAAGCCGACCACCGTGTCGATGACCGGATGCACGATGCCGCGCGCCATTTTCTGCATGGCGTCGGCCATGTTCTCCATGCGGCAGCCGAAGGAGCCGAAAATCTTGAGTTGCTGCTGGAAAAGCTGCATCAGGTTCATTTGCGTGGAGACGCCGGAAGTCGAGCCGCAGGTAACGAGGCGCGCGCCGCGCTTCATGCACAGCATCGAGCCGGCCCATGTGTCCGCGCCGACATGCTCGAACACCACGTCCACGCCTTTCTTCTTGGTCAGCTTGCGCACCACGCCCTCGAAGCGGTCCTCGCGATAATTGATGACGTGATCCGCGCCGAGCGCCTTGGCCTTCTCGATCTTGTCGTCGGAGCCGACCGTGGTGATGACCGTGCAGCCCATCTTCTTGGCGAGCTGGATCGCCGCCGTGCCGATGCCGGAACCGCCGGCCTGCACCAGAACGGTTTCGCCGGGTTCGAGCTTGGCGTTGTCGAACAGCATGTGCTCGACCGTGCCGAAGGTCACGGGCGCGACGGCAGCACCTATGGCGTCGACGCCGGGAGGGGCGGGGACGAGCAGGCGGGCCGGCAGGTTCACCGCCTCGCAGGCGAAGCCGTCGAGATGGAAGCCGTGCACGCCGCCGACATGCTCGCACAGATTGTCGCGGCCTTCGCGGCAGGCGCGGCAAAGCCCGCAGGTGCGCGCGCCGTAGATGGAGACGAGCTGGCCGGGCAGCAGGTTCGACACGCCGGGGCCGACCGCATCCACCACGCCGGAGGCTTCCGCGCCGATCACCAGCGGCATCTTGCGCTTGGCGAAAGCCATGCCGCGCCAGCCCCAGACGTCGATATGGTTGAGCGCCACGGCCTTGATGCGCACCGTCACCTCGCCGAGGCCGGGGGCGGCCGGGGTGGGGATGTCGGTCATCTCGAGGCGGCGGTCGTCAAGAAGCTGCAAGGCGCGCATGATCATTCCTTTTCAAGACATAATCCCGGAGGGCGTCGGCCCTCCGGGATTACCGAAGAATACTGACTGTCGTTCCGATTAATTCGGATTGGCCGTCAAGACAAGGCTGGTGTTCTGCCCGCCGAAGCCGAAGGAGTTGGAGAGCACGGCGGAAACCTGCGCCTCGCGCTTCACGTTCGGCACCACGTCGAGCGGGATGGCCGGATCGGGATTATCGTAATTGATGGTCGGCGGCAGGGTGCCGGTCTGAATGGTCAGAAGCGAGAACACCGCCTCGATCGCGCCGGCGGCGGTCAGCGTGTGGCCGATCATCGACTTGTTGGACGACACGGGAATGGAGCCGAGCCGGTCGCCGAACACGGTTGAGAGCGCCAGATATTCCATCTTGTCGTTTTCCGGCGTCGAGGTGCCGTGCGCGTTGATGTAGGAAATCTGGTCTTCGGTCAGGCCCGCATCGGCCAATGCGGCGCGCACCGTGCCGATGGCCGGCGAGGCGTCGGGCTTGGAGCGGGTGCGGTGGAAATCGTCGGCCTTTTCGCCGCAGCCGGCGAGAACGCCCAACACCTTCGCGCCGCGCGCCACCGCGCTTTCCAGCGATTCCATCACCAGCGCGCCGGAGCCTTCCGCCATGGCGAAGCCGTCGCGATCCTTGGAGAAGGGTTTTGACGCCTTTTCCGGCTTTTCATTCTGGGTCGAAAGAGCGGAGAGCAGCGAGAAACGGATCAGCGCCTCGGCCGAGACGGAGCCGTCGGTGCCGATGGCCAGAACGTGATCGCTCTCGCCGCGCCGGATCGCTTCGACGCCGAGCTGGATCGCGGTCGCGCCGGAGGCGCAGGCCGTGGACAGGGTGATCGGCAGGCCGCGCGTGCCGAAAGCTTCCGACAGACGCTCGGCGATATAGCCGAATTGGGTGGTGTTGAAGAGCGCCTCGTGGCGGGCGCGGCGGCAGGCTTCCAAAAGAAGCTGATAGCTGGCCGGGCCTTCGTCCTTGATGCTGGCGTCGAGCGCGAAGCGGCTCTTCCAGTCGAGTTCGACGGGCGGGGCGGCTAGGAACAGCGGGCCGCCGAAATCGGTGGTGGACAGGCCGGACTGCGCCAGCGCCTCTTCACCGGCCAGCCGCGCCAGCGCTTCCGACAAGGCGGACGCGCCGACATCGCTTTCCGGCAGGAAATCCACCGTGCCGGAAAAGCGCGTGTTGAGCTTTTCGGTCGGGAAGCGGGTGATCGTATGGATGCCGGACTTGCCGCCGGTGA
The DNA here is from genome assembly GCA_001898995.1 of Rhizobiales bacterium 63-22. Lineage (GTDB taxonomy): Bacteria > Pseudomonadota > Alphaproteobacteria > Rhizobiales > Rhizobiaceae > Brucella. Next base: position 32,324 of record MKVZ01000017.1, read on the forward strand.
GCGCCGCCCAGTTGTCTTCCTTGCCCTGACCGAGCGAGGAGACGACGCCCGCGCCGGTGATGGCGACGATGGGACGGCCGAGATGGTCCTGATACTTGCTCATTATGCTCTCACCAGCTTTGCCGCGCCTTCGGCGCGCGTTGCCCCGATGGTGGTGACGATGGCTTCATTGACCGCGCCGTCCACGGCCTTTTCCGCATCCTGCGGGGCGATGGCCTCGCCCTTCCAGACCGAGATCGCGCCGAGCGCCAAGGCCAGCGGGAACTGCGCCTCGCGCAGATGGCCGGTGAGGCCCGACACGCCGCGATAGGCGGCGGAAAGCCTGTCGAGCGCCGATTTCTCGGCCGCCGTCGCCTCATGCGCGCCGGACGCGCCCGAAACCACATAGGCCGGCTCCGCGCCGCCATTGGCCGCGACCACGAGGTCGCGCACGATCTTGGCGAGATCTTCGCTGTCGCGGCGGATCTGCGCGCTTTCGATCGCCGCGATCTCGGCATAGGCGCGCGCGCCGCGCTCTCGCGCGTGCTCGGCGCTTTCCAGCACGAGGAACACGCCGCCGGAACCGGAAATCATGCCGCCGCCGGCCGCGCCCTCGCGCCGCCACAGCGGGGCCCAGCCGTCATGTTTCAGCAGGCCGCCCAGCTCGTGGCCCAGAATCATGTCGAAATGCTCGGCATTGTAGGAGCCGCCGACCAGCGCATGGGTGCTCTGCCCGGTGCGGATGCGCGCGGCCGCCGTCTCGATGGCCGAAATGCCGGAGCCTTCCTCGCCCATGAAGGTGCGCGAGGAGCCCGTCACCTTGTGGACGATGGAGATATTGCCGGCGAGCAGGTTGGAAAGCTGGGCGAGGAACAGTGTCGGGCGCAGCTCCGTCGACAGCTTCTCGTTCAGCATCACGCCGCGATTGTTACTGGTGCGGCCTTCTTCGAGGATCTGCATGTCGACGGTGATGTCGCGCTCGCCGCCGCCCGCGCCGACCACCATGTCCATGCTGGCGCAGAGCGCCTCGTCGTTCTTCATGCCCGCGTCGTCGAGCGCGAGGCCGGCGGCGTAGGTTCCGAGCCGTTGCCACGTCTCCATCTGGCGCTGGTCGCCGCGCTTGGGGATCTGCGGGGTCCAGTCCACCTCGCCGAGCGGATGCACGGTGTAGGGCGCGAAGGCCTCGGTTTCGAGGCGCGGGGCGGTTCCGGCGGCCGAAAACGCGTTCCAGTGCGCCTCCACGCCCTCGCCGAGCGAGGAGATGACGCCGATGCCGGTGATGACGACTTTGTTGTTCTGCATGGGTCCGGTTCTGTCGTTTCAGAAATGGCCACAGCCATAAATGGAATGAGGGCGAACATTTCTGTCCCCCCTCTATGCCGTCAGCTTTTCAAGCCGGATCAGCCCTTCTTGGCTGCGACCAGCTCGTCGATCTTGGCGCAGAGATTCTTGAGGACGAAATATTCTTCCGTGGGAACCTTGCCTTCGTTGACTTCCTGCGTCCACTGCTCCAGCGGAATCTTGATGCCGAAGGCCTTGTCGATGGCGAAGACGATGTCGAGGAAGTCGAGGCTGTCGATACCCAGATCGTCGATGGTGTGGCTTTCCGGGGTGATGGTGTCCCGGTCGATCTCACTCGTTTCGGCAATGATGTCGGCGACTTTGTCAAAAGTAGAGGACAAGTTTCGATTCCTTGTTTCTGGCGGTGCGGCCATGGTTGCCCAAAGGAACAGCCAGAGGCCTGCATCATTCTATCAGCGCGTGTCTAGCGTTTTTCCGGCGCGAGGGAAAGTCATATTGCTCCCGTGTTCGTCGCGACGTCCCAGACCCATATCCGCCCCATATAAGGCGCCCAGCGTACCGAGCGCAACATGGGGCCGGCGCTGCCTTTTGAAAAATCCCTCAAAAAAAGCCCGTTTCAAATATCCTTGAACACATCGCTCTTGCGCCATGCGCCGCGATGCGGCCTGATGGCGTTCTCTTGTTCATTCTCAACTCAGGCATCTCCAACCCAGGACAGGCGACGAAGGTGACAGCGGAAATTTTCGGACATACGCCGGACGGCGAGGCGGTACACAGGATCACGATCTCCAACGGCCCGCTGACGGCGAAGGTCATGAGCTGGGGCGCGGCGGTGCAGGATTTGCGCCTTGCAGGACACGACGCGCCGCTGGTGATCGGCTACCGCGATTTCAACGACTATCCGGCGCATTCGCCGCATCTGGGCGCGATCGCGGGCCGGTTCGCCAACCGCATTCGCGATGCGCGATTCGAGCTGGACGGCAAGGTCTATGCGGTGGATCGCAACTATCTGGGCCGGCACTGCCTGCACGGCGGAAGCGCGGGCCTTGGAAAACGGGTCTGGAAGATCGTCACCTACGGTGCTGATTTCGCAACATTTTCGACCGTCGCCGCCGATGGCGAGATGGGCTTTCCCGGCAATCTCAGCGTAAGCTGCACCTATATGCTGAACGACGAGGGGGCGCTCATCGTCCGGCTGGAGGCGACGACCGACAAGCCCACCGTATGCAGCCTCCTGCATCACAGCTATTTCAATCTGGACGACGGAGGCGAGAGCGACATTCTGGACCACCGGCTGCGCATCATGGCCGACGCCTACATGCCGGTGGACGAGGCGCTCATTCCCGATGGCCGCGTGCTGCCGGTGAAGGGAACCGCCTATGATTTTCGCGATTATCGGCCCGTCCGCCACGAGGAGAACGGCGATCAACTGGAATATGACAACAATTTCTGTCTGGCCGCCGCGCGGGGACCGCTTCACCTCTGCGCCTCGGTGAAGGGCGCGCGCTCCGGCATACGCCTCGACGTGTCCACCACCGAGCCGGGCGTGCAGTTCTACGCCGGCAACACGATGGCCAACGATTGCATCGGTTTGACCGGCAAGCCTTACGGCAAACATGCGGGCTTCTGTCTGGAACCGCAAATCTGGCCGGGATCGCTCGAATATCCCTATTTCCCGCAGGCCATCCTGCGTCCGGGCGAGGTTTACGCCCAGACGAGCCATTTCACCTTCACGAAGGAATGACCGGCTCGGCGAAGGCGGCGCGCGCCGCCTCCATGGGTGCGAGAGCGCCGCGAATCTCGACCACGCGGGCTGCCACCGCATGGGCCTTGCGGGCCGCTTCCGGCGCAGGCAATCCCTTGAGGCGGGCGGCGAGATAGGCCCCGTTGAAACTATCGCCCGCGCCGGTGGTATCGATGGCGTTGGCGGCCACGGCGGGGACGAGCAATTCCTCGCTGTTCCAGGCAACCAGTGCCGGCTCCGCCCCGTCCTTGACGACGATTTCCTTGACGCCCAGCGCGGCGATGCGTTCCGCGCAGGCCTGCATGTCCCGATCCTCGAACAGCGCCTGCTCGTCGGGGAAGGTGGGGAGCGCAATATCGGCGATGCGCATGGCTTCGCTGATCGTCTCCTGCGCCGCCTTGCGGTCCGGCCATAGCTGGTAGCGGAAATTCGGATCGAAGGCGATGCGCGTCCCCGAATGGCGGCATTGGCGCAGCACGTCGAAGAAGGTGTCGCGATGTTCCGGCTGCACCACGGCAACGCTGACGCCCGAAAAATAGATCATGTCGCGCCCGGCGAGGCTCGCTTCGAGCGCGGCGCGGTCGCTTGCAAGCTGGCGCGCGGCCGAATCACTGCGCCAATAGGTGAAGTTTCGCTCCGCCCCGTCGAGGGTGATCGCATAAAGACCCGGATGCAAACCCTCGATGACCGGGCTCTGGGCGATGCCGATGCCGTTGGAGGAGAAGAAAACGCGCTGCTTCTGCGAAAAGACATCCTCGCCGAAGGCGGTGACATAATCGACCGGCCACGCCCGGTCGGTGAGCGCGCGCATATACCATGCGGTATTCAGCGTATCGCCCGCGAAGCTCATGCGCCACTGATCGCCCTCGCTCGCCGAAAGTTCGATCATACATTCTCCGATCGACGCGAATCCGCTCATGCCTTTCTCCCTGTCGCCGCCTGCGCGGCCATAGTGGCTATAAATGCTTGGGCGGCAGGATTTTGTACAGAGCTTTGTCGATTTGCCATAATCCTTGCGTAATCATCCGGCGGGCCTGTACGGGAGAGGGGAATTTTCCGCGCTGCCCAAAATTCCCATCGCAAGGATCTGTCATGCGCTATGCGATCTATTTCACGCCGCCTTCCAGCGACGCGCTGCTGCGGGTCGCCGCCAACTGGCTGGGCCGGGACGCCTTCAGCGGCGAGCCGGTCAGGCGGCCGGCGATCTGCGCGCTTGCCGCGGAGGAAATCGCGAAACTGACCGAAGAGCCGGGCCGCTACGGGTTCCACGCCACGCTGAAGGCCCCGTTCCGGCTGGCGGAGACGGCGGACGAAGGCGGCCTTCTGTCGGCACTGATGCACTTCGCCTCGTCAACGGCGCCGGTGACGATTCCGTGCCTGAAAGTGCGCATGCACGGCTCCTTCTTCGCGCTGGTGCCGGAAATGCCCGTGCCGGAGGTGGACCAGCTTGCCAACGACGTGGTGGTGCGGTTCGACCGTTTCCGCGCACCGCTGAACGCGGCGGAAATCGCCCGCCGCCGTCCGGAGCGGCTGAACGCGGTGCAGCGTCACAATCTGGAACGCTGGGGCTATCCGTCCGTGTTCGAGGAGTTTCGCTTCCACATGACGCTGACGGGGCCAGTCGAGGAAAAGGACCGGCCGCGCATCGCGCGTATACTGGACGAGTTTTTCGCGCCGGTTCTGGCGGAGCCGGTGGAAATCGCCAACCTTGCATTGTTCGTGGAGCCGGAGCCGGGCGCACCCTTCGAGGTTCATTCGCTGCACCCGCTGACCGGCGGCAGGAAGTCCTGACTTTTTACAGGGCCCCTGGTTTTTTTTACAGGGCCTTTGCCGCCGGTTCGAGGCGAAGTCTGCCGTCCGAGGCGATTTCAAGCCTGATGGAGCGGTAGCTGTCGATGCTGCTATGGGCGGTCTGCGGCGCATGAGGATGCGTCGCAGTCACGACCATGACGCTTGCCCCCGCGGTTTCGCCGGCGATGATGCCCGCCGCGGCGTCCTCGAAGACAAGACAGTCGCGCGCGTCGAAGCCGAGTCGCCGGGCGCCGAGGAGGAAACATTCCGGGCTGGGCTTGCCGCGCTCCACGTCATCCGCCGTCACGATGGTTTTCGGCATGGGCAGACCGGCCGCCCCGATGCGGCGGCGGGCGAGTTCCGGCGAGGCGGAAGTCACGACGGCCCAGCGGTCCGGCGGCAGCGACGACAGAAATTCGTGCGCGCCGTCGATAGGCGCGATGCCGCCCGTATCGGCCATTTCTGCGGCGAGCAGGATTTCCGCCTCGTGGGCCGGATCGACGCCCGGCAGGCCGAGGCGGCGCACCGTCTCGATGGCGCGTACGCCGTGAATGGTGGGCAGGAAAGTGACGGGATCGATGCCGTGGCGCTCGGCCCATACGCGCCAGACACGCTCGGTCGCGGCGATGGAACTCAATATGGTGCCGTCCATGTCGAACAGGAAGGCGTCGAAGGATTTACCGAAGGGAGAAAGGGAGGTCACGCGGATTTCCTTGGGTGCGGCGAAACGGGAATCGGCCAGGCCGGGCTTTTGGCCGATCATAACGCCCGCAGGCCGGAAAAGTCATGAAGCCAATGCCGGGAAGTTGTTCTGCATCATGCAAAATCGCCGGTCTTCCATCTTGGCAGCGATCAGCCGATGCGGGATAAGATCGTATTATCACAGGTACACAGGTACTTTGTCTTTACGCATTTCCCGGCTCCGATCACTACACGCCTTTGCCGGAAATGCTCCAGCATGGAGAGAACTGCAATGCGCGTCGCCGACATCATGACATCGCCCGTCATCGGCATCGATCCGTCCGCCTCCTTATCCAGCGCCGCCCGGCTTATGCTGGCCAGCCATGTCAGCGGCCTGCCGGTCGTGAACGCCGACAAGCGTCTCGTCGGCGTGGTCACGGAAGGCGACTTCCTGCGGCGCAGCGAACTGGGCACTACCGTTCATCGCCCACGCTGGCTGGAGTTTCTCATCGGCGACGGAAAGGAAGCGAAGGAATATGTGCAGTCCCATGGCCGCAAGGTCGAGGAGGTCATGTCCGCCAGCCCGGTGACGATCGCGCCGCAGGCGTCGGTGGAGGAACTGGTCGAACTGATGACCGCGCGCAAGATCAAGCGGGTTCCGGTGGTCGACAACGGCGCGCTGGTCGGCATCGTCTCGCGGTCCGACATCATGCGTGCGGTGCTGCGCGCCATGCCGCAGGAAGAGGGGGCGGCCGGCGACGACCGGCAGATCGCCAATGCCATTGCCGGCGAGCTTGCCAAATATTCCTGGGGCGGCACCATCCGCGTGGAGGTTCTGCACGGTATGGTCAAGCTGACCGGCACCATCTTCGACGAGCGCGTGCGCGATGCCGCCCGTGTTGCGGCCGAAAATGTCGCGGGCGTCAAGGGCGTCAGCGACGAACTGGCATGGATCGAACCGATGTCCGGCATCTGCATCGTGCCGGAATCGCCGAAACGGGATTGAAACCGGGCACGGGAGTCTCGGAATGAACGACCAGAATCCGCAGGCGGCCGAAAGCCCCGCGCAGGCCGATCCCGGCCTGCCTGCCGGCCTTTCCGCGCAGGAGGCGGTTCGCCGTCTTTCCGAATCGGGGCCGAACGAGGTCGCGTCGACCGAGGAGCATCCGGCCCGCCGCCTGTTGCGGCATTTCTGGTCGCCGGTGCCGTGGATGCTGGAGGTCACCATCGTCCTGCAACTCGCCGCCGGTGAGCGGGTGGAGGCGGGCATGGTCGGCGCGTTGCTCATCATCAACGTGCTGCTCGGCATCGTGCAGGAGGGGAAGGCCAACGCCACGCTGGCGCTGCTGCGCAAGCGCCTCGCGCCGAAGGCCCGCGTCCGCCGTGACGGCCAATGGTCGGATATAGCGGCGGCGCAACTGGTGCCGGGCGACGTCGTGCAGCTTTCGCTGGGCGGCATCGTTCCCGCCGATGTGCGCATCCTGTCGGGTACGGTACTGCTCGACCAGTCGATGCTGACGGGCGAATCGGTCGCGGTCGAGCAGCAAAGCGGCGCGACGGCTTATTCCGGCGCGCTGGTGCGGCGGGGGGAGGCGGTGGCCGAAGTCACCGCGACGGGCGCGCGCACCTATTTCGGCCGCACGGCAGAGCTGGTCAGCAAAGCCGACGTGGAAAGCACCGAGCAGAAGGCCGTCATGGGCGTCGTCAAGGCGCTGACGGCGCTGAACATGGCGATCGTCGTCGCAATCGTGGCCTATGCCCATTCCATCGATATGACGGTCGCGCAGATCGTGCCGCTGGTGCTGGCGGCAATGCTCTCCGCCGTACCTGTCGCCATGCCGGCGGTGTTCACGCTTGCCGCCACGGTCGGCGCGCGCAAGCTGGCTGAGCAGGGCGTGCTGCTGGCCCGGCTGTCGGCCTTGCAGGAAGCGGCGATGATCGATGTTCTCTGCGTCGACAAGACCGGGACGCTGACCGAGAACAGCCTCGGTGTCGGGCGCGTCGTGACGCTCGCCGGAGGGACAAGCGAAGCCGACGTGCTGGCGCGTGCCGCCGCGGCCAGTTCCAGCGACGGGCAGGACCCGGTCGACGCGGCCGTCCGTGCCGCTGCCGCGAAATCGGGCGGAACGCCGCCGAAGGTGCGCAGCTTCACGCCCTTCGATCCGGGCGCCAAGATGTCGGAAGCGGTCGTTGCCGGACCGCAGGGCGAGGATATCCGCATCGCCAAGGGTTCGCCCATCGCCATTTCCGCGCGGGCCTCCCTGAGTGGCGAGGCACAGGCGGCGGTCTCCGAACTGAGCGGCGGCGGCTATCGCGTTCTGGCGGTCGCCGCCGGTGCGGCTGGCGCCATGCAGATCATCGGGCTGATCGGCCTCAGCGACCCGCCGCGTGCCGATTCCAAGCCCCTGCTCGGCCAACTGAAGGAACTGGGCATCGCGCCCGTCATGATTACCGGCGATACGGCGGAGACGGCGCGGGCGGTCGCCCGTTCCATCGGTCTCGACGGCCCGGTCTGTCCGGCCGGCGCCATTCCCGACAGGGTTCAGCCGCAGGATTACGCGGTCTATGCCGGCGTGTTCCCCGAGGACAAGTTCAAGCTGGTGCGCGCCTTTCAGGGCGAAAACCATGGGGTCGGCATGTGCGGCGACGGCGCCAACGATGCTCCGGCACTGCGGCAGGCGCAGATGGGCATCGCCGTCTCCACCGCCACGGACGTGGCGAAATCCGCCGCGGGCCTCGTGCTGACCGAGCCAGGCCTGGGCGGTATCGTTGCCTGCATCGAGGAAGGGCGAACCGCTTTCCAGCGCGTGCTGACCTTCACGCTCAGCACCATGGTCAGCAAGGCCGTGACGCTGATCGTGATGGGCCTCGGGCTGGTGATGACCGGACATGCGGTCATGACGCCGCTGCTTCAGGTGCTTTGGATGCTCACGAACGATATTGCGATGATGGCTCGCGCCGGCGACCGCGCCAGCCCGACTCCTTATCCCAATGCGTGGCGCATCCGTGAACTGGTGATTGCCGCCGTGCCGCTCGGGGCGGTGAAGCTCGCCTATGCCATGATCGTTCTGGCGATAGGCTGGTTCTGGCTCGGCTTCGATACGCCGACCATGCAGACGCTGACCTTTCTCACCCTTGTGCTCGCCGGACAGACGACGAACCTTGTGCTGCGTGATCGCAACCATGTCTGGACGTCGCGGCCCGCGCCGGTGCTGCTCGGCTCGATGGGGCTGGCGGCGATCGTTGCCACTGCCTTCGCTCTTGCCGGCTGGCTTATGCCGGCGCTGCCCGTCGCGATCGTCGCCGCGCTTTATGGCGCAACCGTCTGTTTCAGTCTGGTGCTGGACGCGGCCAAGGTCGTTCTGCTGCGGCGCTTGCCCATCGACCGGCGATGATGTTTGCTAAAGCATTTCCGGCAAAAGTGCGAAGCGCCTTCGCAGGGAAATCAGTCCACCGGACTGATTTCTTGTCCTGCTTCGATGCGCAGGATAATGCGTAAAACAAAAGGTCTCCGTCCACCGAAAGCATCCGCCCATGGAAGTTTCGTCACCGCCAAAGACCGCGCAGCGCCCGTTCTGGAACGAGACGCCGGAGGCGGTGGCTTCCTCTCTCGGCTGCGGCCTTGACGGGCTGTCGTCGCAGGAAGCGCGGCAGAGGCTGGAGCGTTACGGGCCGAACGGCGATGCCCCGTCCCTGACGGCAAGCTTTTGGCGGTCGATCTTCCGGCGCCTTCTGGAGCCGTTGTCGCTGATCCTGTTCGGGGCGGGGCTGGTGTCCATCGCTACCGGAGACAGTATCGGCGGCTCGATCATCGTCGCTATCCTCATACTGTCGATCGGCCTCGATACGGTTCAGGAAGGCCATGCCGTCAAGGCGGCCGAGGAATTGCGCCGCTCCGTCGCCCTCAAGGCGGAAGTCAGGCGTGACGGGGCTTTCTGCCAGATCGAGGTTTCCTGCGTCGTGCCCGGCGACATTATGCGCGTGCGCGCCGGTGATATCGTGCCGGCCGATGCGCTCGTTCTTGCCAGCGACGCCTGCACATCGGGCGAGGCGGCACTGACGGGCGAGCCTTACCCGGTGGAGAAACGCCCCGGCGCGGTAACGGCGCGGGACGCCGCCGATGCGTCGAACGCCCTGTTCCGCGGCGCGGTAATCCAGACGGGCGAAGCCACGGCGCTGGTGGTCGCGACGGGTGCCGGCACCATCTTCGGCACTGCGGCTTCCGTGCTGGCCGAAGCCTCCGGCCAGTCGCCGTTCCAGCGCGATCTCCATGCCTTCGGACTGCTGATCGCCCGCCTGACGCTTGCCCTCGTGGTCGTGGTCCTCGCCTTCCGTGTGTCGTTCGGCCGGCCCGTGCTCGATTCGCTGCTGTTTTCCGTCGCGCTGGCGGTCGGGCTGACGCCCGAACTCCTGCCGATGATCACCACCGTGACACTTTCGCGCGGCGCTATCCGCATGGCCAGGCGCAAGGTGATCGTCAAGCGCCTCGCCGCGATCCACGATCTCGGCGCGATGACCGTGCTTTGCACCGATAAGACCGGTACGCTCACTTCGGCCGAGATCACGCTGGCGCGCAGCCTCGACGCGGCGGGTGCGGACGATCCGCGCGCGGGGCTGCTCGGCGCGGTGGCCGCCGATCTGGGCGGGGATCGCGGCACGCTGGACACTGCGCTGTTGCAGGGGCACCCCGACGCCGCGAAGGACTGGACGCTGCGCGCCCGCCGTGCCTTCGATTATGCGGGGCGGTCGGGTTCGGTTCTCGCCGACGGGCCGGAGGGATCGCTTCTGATCGTCAAAGGTGCGCCGGAAGCCGTTCTCGTGCTCTGCACGCGACAGCGCTCGGGCGGTCGCGAGGAGGCGCTGGACGACGCGGGGCGGGAGCGGATCGCCGGGTTGATAGGCTCGCTTGCCAAGGACGGTATGCGCAGTATTGCCGTCGCCAGCCGGGTACTGGCGGGAGACAAAACGGAGCTTCAGCCGGAGGACGAGGCGGAACTGACCTTTATCGGCCTTTGCGGCTTTGCCGATCCGCCGAAGCCGACTGCCGCCGCCGCCGTGTCGCGTCTTCGCGCCAACGGCATCCGTCTCAAGATCCTGTCCGGCGACGATCCGGTGATCGTCCGGCGCCTTGCCGGGCTGGTCGGCGTCGATGCCACGCGCGTTCTTGCGGGAAGCGATATTGCCGCGCTGAGCGACGAGGCGCTGGCGGTCCGGGTGCGCGATGTGGACGCTTTCGGGCGGCTCGCGCCCGACCAGAAGTCGCGCATCGTCGCGGCGCTTCAGAAACAGGGATCGGTGGTTGGCTTTCTCGGCGACGGCATCAACGACGCGCCGGGCCTCAAGGCCGCCGATATCGGCCTTTCCGTCGAGGGGGCCAGCGGGGTGGCGCAGGCGGCTGCCGACATGATACTGCTCGCCTCCGATCTCGAAGTCGTGGCCGACGGCGTGGAGGAAGGGCGGCGCACCTTCGCCAATATCCTGAAATATGTGCGCATGGGCGCAAGCTCCAATTTCGGCAACATGCTCTCCATGGCGATCGCTTCCATCGCGCTGCCGTTCCTGCCGATGCTGCCGACGCAGATTCTGCTCAACAACCTTCTTTATGACCTGTCGGAACTGGGTATTCCCTTCGACGGCGTGCGGCCGGAAGCGACCGCCAGACCGCAGGTGTGGGACATGCGGGGCCTGCTGCATTTCACCAGCATCATGGGGCCGCTGTCCTCGCTTTTCGACATGGTGACATTCGGCGTCTTGCTGTTCGTCTTTCATGCGGCTCCCGACGAATTCCGCACCGCATGGTTCATCGAGTCGATGGTGACGCAGATACTGGTTGTCTTCATCATCCGCACCAACGGCCGGCCATGGTCCGACTGGCCGAGCGCGCCGCTGGCGGCCTCGTCGCTGGCCGCGCTGGCGGTCGCGCTGGTCATTCCCTTCTCGCCGATCGGGGAATGGTTCGGCTTCGTGGTGCCGCCGGCTTCGCTGCTGATCGCGATCGCGTTCATCATCCTCGCCTATCTGGTGGCGGCGGAATTGCTCAAGCCATTCGCCATCGCCTCGGCGAAGCGCCGGAAAACGGGACGATAAAAGAATAGCGGAATCCCGTCCCCCGTGCTTCATCCGGCTGTCACAGACCTCTCATAAAACGCATCGACGCTGAATGCCGGGAGAGGGCCCGATCGGCACATCGATCGCGGCCGGCCGGCATCGCCGGTTTCAGGAGGGATATCATGATGAAAATTCGTTGCCGTACGGGGATGGTTCTGATCGCCGCCCTGCTGGTACTTCCGGCGGCGGCCATGGCCGAAACCACGGTCAAGGCGGGGGATGCGAGCTTCACCAACAAGGGTCTGGTGGCCATCGGGCGCATTCCGGCAAGCCAGCGCGACAGGTACGGCGAGACTTTCGGCTCCGGTTCCGGCATGGCCATCGACCCGACGACGTGGAAAAAGGATGGCGACAGCTATACGGGCAGCCTCTGGCTCCTTCCCGACCGTGGATACAATGTCGAGGGAACGACCGACTATACCGACAGGTTGAACCGCATCGAATTCCGCCTGACGCCCGCGACAGCCACGCCGCCGGCGGCCAGGCAGCAATCCGGCCTCGTGGCCGGGCTGGCGGATACGATCCTGCTGACCGACAGTCAGGGCAAGAACATAACCGGCCTCGACCCGGAATCGGGCGTGCGTCCGCCTTCGGACAAGTTCCCTCCCATGCCGCAGGCGCGCAACGGCAAGATTTCCATGGACCCGGAAGCCGTGATCAGGCTGAAGGACGGCTCCTTTCTGATCAGCGACGAATACGGCCCCTATATCTATCATTTCTCGGCTGACGGCCGGATGGTTTCGGCCACGCAGCCGCCGAAGGCTTTCCTGCCGATGCGCAAGGGGGAGTTGAACTTCTCCTCCAACAATGTCGACGAGGGCGGCAAGAAGCCCGATCCGAAAAATCCCGAAACGGGTCGCCAGAACAACCAGGGCTTTGAAGGCATGGCGATGACGCCGGACGGCAGATATGTCATTGCCGTGCTCCAGTCGGCCACGCGGCAGGATGGCGGCGATTCGGGCAAGACGCGCCGGAATACGCGCGCGCTGGTCTATGACGCCTCTAATATCGACGATCTGAAGCTGGTCCATGAATATGTGGTGCCGCTGCCGGTCTTCGAGGCAGACGGCAAGAAGAAGGTCGCCGCGCAAAGCGAGATTTTCGCCCTTTCCGACAAGACGTTCCTCATGCTCGCGCGTGACAGCAATAACGGCCAGGGCGTCGAGGGCGACACCTCCGTATATCGCAAGATCGATCTGGTGGACCTGTCGGGCGCGACGGATATCGCAGGCGGTCCGTTCGACGGGCTGACGCCGGTGGCGCCTGCGGGCGTGGTGGCGAACAGCGTGACGGTGGCGAAGGTTACGCCCTTCATCGACCTCAACGACAAGGCGGAGCTGGCGCGTTTCGGCCTGCATAACGGCGCGCCGAACGACCGTAACAACCTCTCCGAGAAGTGGGAGGCAATGGGTGTGGCCAGCGCGCTCGATCCCGCCGCGCCCGACGATTATTTTCTCTTCGTCGCCAATGACAACGACTTCCTGACCACCGACGGTTTTCAGGTCGGCGTTTCCTACAAGGCGGATGCGGATGTGGACACCATGTTTCAGGTGTTCCGCGTCACCCTGCCGGGTATCCGGCAATAGAGAATTTCCAGTAAAACCGGCCGCCCAATCCGGCACGGAGACATGAATGGAAACGGCCCCGATGGTGATGGACCATCGGGGCCGTTTCTGTTCACGGATAACCGCCGTATCGCTGTCAGCGTGCAGGCGAACCGTCGAGCAGACGAACCGCGGCGGACGCCAGTGCGACCACGCCGAGCTTTATGCAGGCTTCGTCGGGCTGGTAATCCGAATTGTGCAGGAAATCCCTGCGCCCCTCGGCTCCCGAGCCGATTCCCAACTGAAACGCGGGCACTTTTTCGCCCACCAGCGAAAAATCCTCCGCGCCGAGACTGGGATGCCGCTTTTGAACCGCATCCTTGCCGAAATGATCGGCGATCGCATCCATGACGGTGGAGACGATCTTCCCGTCATGATGAAGCGAGGGCAGGTTGCGCATATAATTGACGTCGCATTTCACGCGAAGCATGTCTTCCAGCGCGCGGCATTGCCGGTGCACCGCCTTGTCTATCGCAAGGCGGGTTTCCCTGTCCTGACAGCGCACCGTCCCCATCAGGCTGCACGTCTCGGGAATGATGTTGTGCGCGTCGCCCGCATGAATGGCGCCGACGGTCAGTACGGCGGGCCGCATGGGATCGACTTCGCGGGATACGATGGATTGAAGCGCCAGCACCAGATGCGCCGCCGCCACGATGGGGTCGATCGCCTGATTGGGGTGGGCCGCATGGCCGGACTGCGCGTGGATGACGATCTCGAATTCGTCCGACGATCCGTTCGCATCGCCGTCGATGTAGCTGAACGTTCCGGTCCGTTCGTCGGGATGGTTATGGAAACCCAGCGCCATATCCACGCCGTCCAGCACGCCGTCTCCGATCATGGCCAGCGCGCCGCTGTCGGGTGTTTCTTCCGCCGGCTGGAACATCAGTTTGACATTGCCGGAAAGACGGGGGGCGATTTCCTTGAGCACCGCCGCCACGCCGATCAGCGTCGACGTATGAAGATCGTGGCCGCAGGCGTGCATCCGCCCGTCGAACGTGCTCGCATAGGGCAGGCCGGTCTCCTCATGGATCGGCAGGGCATCCATGTCGGCCCGCAGCAGGAGCGTCGGTCCGGGCTGTCCGCCCTCGATATAGCCGACGACCCCGGTGCGCCCCACGCCGGTCCTGTGCTCGATACCGAGCCGGGCCAGCTCGCGTGCGACGACGCCCGCCGTGCGTTCGACCTCGAAACCGATTTCGGGATGGGCATGGATATCGCGCCTGATCTCGATCAGGCGCTTTTCCTCATTTTCGGCAAGGTTGTCTATGAGACGGCCGATGTCGTTGATTTTCATATTCATTGTCGTCTTATTCGTTGGAAGGGGTCTGGTCGCTCTTGAACCACTTTATACTCAGTTTCTTGACCGTGCCATCGTCGATCGCCGCCTGAATTGCCTTATCGAACCTGTTCTTCAGATCGGTGTCGCTCTTGCGGAAGGCGGCCGCCGCGCCTTTTCCGAAAATGTCGCCGCGAATGCCCGTTCCGACGATCTTCATGTCCTTGAATTCAGGCTTCTCCATATCCGCCATCAGGCTCGGATAAGCAGCGAAAACCGCGTCGATCCGCCCGGAGAGAAGGTCGAGGTCGTGTGCGCCGGTCGTGGGATATTCGCGGACCTCGACCACGCCCTTCAGATATTTTTCGAGGAAGGCCACATTGCTGGTGCCGGCCTGAACGCCGACGACCTTGCCCTGAAGGATCGGCTTCCACTTTTCGATGATTTTCGCGAACTCGGCCGGATGAGCGGCGATGTTCAGCGAATCGCCGGTGCCCGGCAGTTTGGCGACCGGTGTACCCGCCATGGCGCCGAAGCCCATCAGGCCAAGCTGATAGGGAATGGAGAAACTGACCAGCTTTTCCCGCTCCGGCGTAATGGACATGCCGTCCATGATGACGTCGAATTTCTTGGCCTGAAGGGCGGGAATGATGCCGTCCCAGTCTTGCGAGACGAATTCGCATTTCACCTTCATGCGGTTGCACAGATCCTTGCCCAGATCGATTTCGTAGCCGTCGAGGGTGCCGTCCGGCTTCGTCAGATTGAAGGGAGGGAAGGCGCCTTCCGTGGCGATTTTCAGCACGGTTTCTTCCGCATTCGACGCGGATGCAGTCATCGCGGCAAATGCCAGAACCGCAAATCCGAGTGCCCATTTTCGCATGATCGTGTTTCCTTGGAGATATGATGGGGAGATATGATGGCCCGGCATCAGCCGGGTGAGGGTTGAATGACTGTCGGCCGGCTATCGGCTCATGACGGTCGCGGCATGGATGTGCCGTCCTTGTCGAAGCGATAGATCCAGTTCGCATCGGGCGAAAGGAAAATATCGTCGCCGACATTGATCGGGTAATCGCCGGCGGTGCGGACGGTGGTCATTCCCAGGTCGCCCAGATCGACATGCGCGAAAGTGTCCGCGCCCAGACGCTCGACCAGCGAGACGGTTCCCTTCCATTGGCCTTCCGTGGCCGACACGCGGAAATGTTCCGGGCGGATGCCGATCGAATGCGCGCCGCAACGGGCGGCTTCGGCGCCGTCGATGAAGTTCATCTTGGGCGACCCGATGAAGCCCGCGACGAAGCGGTTGACGGGAGAGCGGTAGAGATCGAGCGGGCTTCCGAACTGTTCCACCCGGCCGCTGTTCATCACCGCGATGCGGTCGGCCATGGTCATGGCCTCGATCTGGTCGTGCGTGACGTAGATCATCGTCGTGCCGAGCTTCTGATGCAGTTCCGATATTTCAAGCCGCATGCTGACGCGCAGGGCGGCATCGAGATTGGAAAGCGGCTCGTCGAACAGAAACGCCGTGGGCTGACGCACGATCGCGCGGCCGATCGCCACGCGCTGGCGCTGACCGCCGGAGAGGTTGCGCGGCCGCCGGCCCAGATAGTTGGTAAGATCGAGGCTGCGGGCTGCCTCCTGCACCCGCGCGTCGATGACCTCGCGTTTCATGCCGGCCATTTTCAGGGGGAAGGCGATGTTCTGATAGACGGTCATGTGCGGATAGAGCGCATAGGACTGGAACACCATCGACAGTTTGCGTTTGGCCGAGGCGACGTTGGTGACGTCCTGCCCGTCGATGAGGATATTGCCCGCCGTCGCTTCTTCCAGTCCGGCGATCAGGCGCAGCAATGTGGTTTTGCCGCAGCCGGAAGGACCGACGAAAACGATGAACTCGCCGTTTGCGATTTGCAGGTTGATATCCGGCAGGACAGCCTGCTGGCCGAAGGATTTCTTGACGTTGCGTAGTTCGATGGAACCCACCGCTGGTCCTCCCTGTTTACTTGACCGCGCCGAATGTCAGGCCGCGTACGAGCTGTTTCTGGCTGATCCATCCGAGGATCAGGATCGGAATGATGGCCAATGTGGAGGCTGCGGAAAGCTTCGCCCAGAAAAGGCCTTGCGGGCTGGAATAGGACGCAATGAAGGCCGACAGGGGGGCTGCCCTGGAAGCCGAGAGGTTGAGCGTCCAGAAGGATTCGTTCCACGCCAGAATAATGTTGAGCAGCAGGGTGGACGCCACGCCGGGAAGCGCCATCGGCATGAGGATATAGAACAGTTCCTTGACGGCGGACGCGCCGTCCATGCGGGCGGCTTCGAGAATATCGACCGGGATTTCCTTGAAATAGGTGTAGAGCATCCACACCATCAAAGGCAGATGGCCGATGAGGATGATGGCCGTCAGGCCGCTGAGGCTGTCGAGAAAGCCCGTATCCTTGTAGATGAGATAGACGGGAACCAGCGCGCCGACCGAAGGCAGCATCTTGGTGGACAGCATCCACATGAGCAGGGGACGGGTGCTCTTTCCGGGCTGGAAGGCGAACGACCAAGCGGCGGGTACGGCAAGAAACAGCCCGATCACCGTCGAGCCGATGGAGATGACGACGGAATTGCGGAAAAAGAGCAGATAGTCCGACCGCTGGTGAACTTCCACGTAATTCGCCAGCGTCCAGCTCGGGATCAGCGACGGCGGAAAGGAGATCGCCTCCACTTCCGTCTTGAAGCTGGTCAGCACCGTCCACAGGATGGGGAAGAACAGGATGAAGGCCACGACCCACCCGACGATGGTGAAGATGGTCCTGGACAATGTCGCGGGATGAAGTTTCATCGTATCCTCCTCATGCCGTCAGGTTCTTGCCTGCCGAAAGCAGGGAGAAGATGGCCACCATGTTCGCCAGGACCACCGCGACGATGCCGCCGGCGGACGCCGCGCCCACATCGAATTGCAGAAGCGCCTGCTCATAGATGAGGAAGGGCAGATTGGTGGAGGCCGTGCCGGGACCGCCGCTCGTCGTCACGAATATTTCCGCGAAAATGGAGAGAATGAAGATCGTCTCCATCAGGATCACCACCGTGATGGCGCGGCTGAGATGGGGCAGCGTCAGGTAGCGGAAGCGCGAGAACACGCCGGCCCCGTCCATGCGCGCGGCTTCCTTCTGTTCGCCGTCGAGCGATTGCAGCGCCGTCAGGAAAATCAGCGTCGCGAAGGGAAGCCATTCCCATGTCGCGATGATGCCGACCGACAGAAGGGGATACTGGCCGAGCCAGTCGATGGGTGTGAAGCCCAGTTTCAGGGCGATCCATGCGAACAGGCCGTATGCCGGGTGCATGAACATGTTTTTCCAGATCAGCGCCGCGACCGTGGGCATGACGAAAAACGGTGCGATCACCATGAGGCGCACGATCCCCTGACCCCACATGGGCTGATCGAACAGCAGGGCCAGAAGGATGCCGCCGATAACGGTGGCGGCCAGAACCCCGACCACGAGCAAGAGCGTGTTCTTGATCGCCTGCACGAAGGCGGGATCGGTCATGAAATAGGTGTAGTTGTCGAAGCCCGCGAAGCCGCCGACCGCCGGGTTCATCAGGTTGTAGAACCGGAACGAGAACCAGAGCGTCATCAGGAGCGGGATCACCATTCCGATGAACAGCACGACGACGGCAGGCGTCAGGGCGAGCCGCCCGGCAAGACGCATCTGTTTTCCAGCCATGAGAACATCCTGTTCCTTGGGGCAGACCGGCGCTGAATCCGCGTCCGGACGGCCTTTCGATATCAACGGTCTTTCCGGGATCTTTCCGGGCCTGAAACCGGAGCGTTCCGCGCCGGAGCGCGGAACGCCTGCCCGGCCGCCGGGGGAGGCACGGCCGGGTGGGAGAGGAGGACCGTCAGTTCTTGTAGTAGCCCGCCCTTTGCATCGTCCGCTTCACGAAATCCTGCGATTCCTGAAGCGCCTGATCGGGCGTCTTGCTGCCGGCGAGGGCGGCGGCCAGATTCTGGCCGACCGTGGTGCCGAGGGCCTGGAATTCGGGAATGTCTATGAAGCCCGCGCCGACATAGGGCACTTGATGGATCGAAGGCTTGTCGGGATTGACCGAGGATATGGCCGCCAGAACCTGATCGGCGAACGGGGCCGCCACCTTGCGGTATTCCGGCAGCTTGTAGGTCGAGGTGCGCGTTCCGGGAGGTGCGAGCAGCCAGCCTTCCTTCTCTCCGACCAGTTTCACATAGGCCTTGGAGGTCGCCCACTCGATGAACTTCTTGGCCGCCGCCTCATGCGCGGTGTCGCTGGCCGGAATGGCGAGCGACCACGCGCCGCTCCAGCCTGCGGCCTTCGGATTGATGTCCGTGACCGGGTAGGGGGCGAAGGCGGTCTTGTCGGAAACGGCCGATTCCTTCGGGTTGAGCAGAGAGCCGGCAGTCACCGTGGCGTCGATCCACATGCCGCATTTGCCGGTGCTGAACAGGACGCGGTTTTCGTTGTAGCCGTTGGAAGAGGCGCCGGGAGGACCGTATTTCTTCATCAGGTCCAGATACCAGTCCAGAGCGTCGTGCCACGGCTTCGAGGTCAGTTGGGGCTCCCATTTCATGTTAAACCATTCGCCGCCGAAGGCCGCCACGAAAGTGGTTATCAGCGGCGTGTTTTCGCCCCAGCCCGGCTTGCCGCGCAGGCAGATGCCGTAAACGCCGTTCGCCTTGTCGTCGATCTTGGCGGCGAAGTTGGCGATGTCGGAGAAAGTCGGCTTTGCGGGCATTTTCAGCCCGGCCTTGTCGAACAGGTCCTTGCGGTAATAGGTCATCAGACTCTCGCCGTAGAACGGCGCGGCATACATGGTGCCGTTGACGCTGAGGCTGGAGCGGATGGCCGGGATGATATCGTTGTAATCGTAATCCTTGCCGAAATCATCGAGTTTCATCAGCCAGCCCATCTTGCCCCAAATCTGGGTCTGATAGGAATTGACGGAGATCACGTCATATTGCGCCGCCTTGGTCGCGATGTCGGTGGCGAGCTTTTCGCGCAGTGAATTTTCCTCGAGGGTGACCCAGCGGACCTTGATGCCGGTTTCCTTCTCGAATTCCGGCGTCAGCTTCTGCATGATGATCATGTCGTTGTTGTTGACCGTGGCGACCACGATCTCCTCGGCGGATGCGGACGCCGTCAGACCGATGACAGACACGGCGCCTGCCAGAATGGTTGTAATGGCTTTCATTGGTGAAACCCCTCCTTATTGTTGGTTTCCTGGTTGAAATGCTCAAAAGCCCGACTGCGCAAGCAACCCGCGGGCTACCGGGATGAAGCGGGATCTTTCGGTGTCAGCCGGGCGCAGTTTTTCTCCAGCACCGCGCCCGCCGCGAACAGCCGTTCCTCCTGAAACAGCGATCCCATGAGCTGGACGCCCATCGGCACGCCGCCGGAAAGACCCGTGGGAGCGGCGAGCGTCGGCAGGCCGAGCAGGGGCGTCACATGCAGCGGCGAGAGTTCCAGTACCTGTTCCGCGGTGAGGCCGACCGGGTCATCATAGGTGTCGATGGCCTGCGGCTTGCGCCAGGTCGTCGGCGTCAGGACGATCGGATAGTCCTGCATGAAGGCCAGCCATTCGCGCAGGATCGTGGTGCGGCGTGCGAGGCCGGTGCGGAACGCCTCGAAATCCACTTCGGGCGTGGCCGACAGCAGGGCGTGCGCCTCGTTGATTTCCTCCGGCGGCGCGCTCGCCTCGATCATCGGCAGGTTGTGAATGCGCAGCTCATGGATGAGCAGCTTGTCGCGCAGGGCGGACGCTTCCGCATAATGCGGCGGCGTGCATTCCTCGATCCGATAACCGGCATCGGCGAGCCAGCGCGCGGCCTGCCAGACGGCGGCCACCACCTCGATGTCCGCCTGCACGCCGGGAAGCCCGGTCAGGACCGCCACCTTGCACGGCCGGTGTACAGCCCTGCCGGAGATCGGCGCGAAGGACGACCAAGGATCGCGCAGATCGTGGCCCGACATGGCGTTCAGCGCGACCCGCAGATCGTCGATAGTGCGCGCGAAGGGGCCGTTGCAAAGCGCAAGCTGCGACATGATCGCCATTTCGGAAGGCGCCGTGCCGCTGTAATGCGGCACCCGCCCGAATGTCGGGCGCATCCCGAAGATGCCGCAGCAATAGGCCGGATAACGGATGGAGCCGCCGCTGTCGTTGCCATGCGTGAGCGGCACCATGCCGGTGGCGACGGAAACCGCGGCGCCGCCGCTCGATCCGCCGGGCGTGACCTTCGGGTCCCAGGGGCTGAGCGTGCGGCCGTAGAGCTTGTTGTTGGTAAAAAGGCCGAACGACATGGCTGGCGTATTGGTGCGGCCGACGATGACGGCGCCCGCTTCGCGCCATTTTTCGATGAGGGGCGCGTCTGCCTGCGGAATACGATCCTGAAACTGTGCCGCGCCATTGGTCGTCGGGCGACCGGCATAGTCGATATTGATCTTGACGGTGACGGGCACGCCATGGAGCGGTCCGACGGACTTGCCCCGGCTGATCGCGGCGTCCGCCTTTTCGGCGCTGCGCCTTGCCTCGTCGTACAGGGGATCGACGATCGCGTTCACAGCCGGATTGACGGCCTCGATGCGCCCGATGCAGCTTTCGACGCATTCAAGCGAGGAGACTTCCTTCGTGCGAATGGCCTCCGCCATCCGCGTGGCGCTCCAGCGCCATAATTCTTCACCCATGTCATTTCCTCCCCGCACCGCCTCCGCGGGCATTGAATATCCGCGCCTAGACCGTGCCTGCATCCACAAGATGCGCGCATATGCTTTCCACGATCTGCTCGACCGGCTGGTCGATGGACACCTCGAAACCCTGCTCGTCGTCCTCCAGCGGTTCCAGCGTCGCGAACTGGCTTTCGAGCAGCGTCGGCGGCATGAAATGCGCGCGCCGCGACGACAGGCGCTCCTGAATCAGTTGCTTCGGGCCGTTGAGATGAACGATCAGCATGGGGCCGATCATCTTCCGCAGCCGGTCGCGATAGATCCGCTTCAGCGCCGAGCATGCGATGACCACGTAGCCGGGGTGATCGGCCGCTGCTTTGAGCGCCGCCTCTGCAACCGCTTTCAACCAAGGCCATCGGTGATCGTCGTCCAGCGCCTTGCCGGCCGACATCAACGCGATGTTGCTTTGCGGATGAAAATCGTCCGCCTCTATGAAAACACCGTCAAGACGCGCCACAAGCCTATGTGCGACCGAGGTTTTTCCCGATCCACTTACACCCATTACAAGAATAAAGGACGGACAAACCCTGTTGCTTCCGGCCACTGTCATACTGCATCCTGCCGCCAAACTCTTGTATCACCAAATGTAAGCGCTTACATTAAAGGCATCCTTCAGGGAGGTTGTCAACGTCAAAGTGGCTTCGCCATCCTGCGACGGCGATGGACACTTCGATCGAAATTGGGCACAAAGCGGCAAGTCGCTTTGAATATCTGTCAGAGAAGGAGGGGCCCTTGGACCAGCGTAAGACGACGCTTGCGGACGTCGCCAGTCAGGCGGGAGTCAGCGCCGCCACCGTCTCTCGCGCCCTGAATGCGCCGGACATGGTTTCGGCCGAGGTTCGCGCCCGCATCCAGAAAGTCGTCGAGAAGCTGGGCTATATTCCGAATCCGGCGGCGAGAGCGCTTGCATCGGCGCGTACCAATGTCATCGGCGTCCTCATTCCGTCCGTGACCAACAATGTCTTCGCCGATGTCCTGCGTGGCATCTATTCGGTCATAAACGAAACGCCCATGGAGGTTCAGCTCGGCAATACGCGCTATTCGTTTCTGGAAGAAGAGAACCTGCTCAAGGTGTTCGTCAGCCAGCGGCCGGCGGGATTGATCATCGCCGGTATCGATCAGTCCGCCGCCTCGCTGAAACTGCTGCGGCAAATCGATTGCCCCATCGTGCAGATCATGGAGATCGGCGACGACCCTATCGATATGATGGTCGGCTTTTCCCACAGGCAGGCGGCCTATGAGGCCACCGCCCATCTCATCGAACAGGGTTACAGAAGAATCGCATTTCTCGGCGCGCGCATGGATCCGCGAACGCAGCGCCGCATGGCGGGGTGCGTGGAGGCCTTGCAGCAGGCGGGTCTTCATGACGAACGCCTCATAATAACGACGCCAAAGCCCTCCACCGTCACGCTCGGCTGCCAGCTTCTGAGCGAGTTACTGTCCCGCGAACCGGAGGCGGATGCGGTTTTTTGCAACAACGACGATCTGGCGCTTGGCGTCCTGTTTGAATGCCAGCGTCGCCAGATCAATATTCCGGGCCAGTTCGGCATTTGCGGGTTCAACGATCTGGAGATGATGGGCGTCGCCAATCCGTCCGTCAGCAGCGTTCGGACCTTTCGTCAGGAAATGGGCGAGCAGGCGGTGCGGATGCTGCTAGCGGCCATCTCAGGAAACAGGCCCGCGCAATCGAAGGTGGATATCGGTTTTCAACTGATCAGACGTCGAAGCACGCAGCGATTGGCGGCTTTGGCGCAAGGGTAAGCCGGCGCGGGCTATTCGTTCCCTATTATTTGTGCGCGGGGCAACGGATGTGATCCGACTTGGCACATTTCTGCGAGGCTTTCACCCGGACAGGAGGGAGCGCAACATCGCCAGCCGACATCTTTCCTAAAAACTCATCAGTCATGGCAAAGAGGATGAAGGACCTATCCACGATCACACACCGACCCTTTCCGAATGAAAGGAAGCGAAGAAGAGACGGTAAACGGGGTATTTTTGCGCAAAAAGTTGCGTCCGGGGGCACTTGCCTTAATTGCATCTCTCCCGCAGCGCGGATCGTTTCAGCTTGCCGGATTCGGTTTTCGGCAGGGCGGCGATCCATTCGATTTCGCGCGGATATTTGTATGGGGCGAGGTTGCGCTTGACGTAGTCCTGCAATTCCTTTTTCAGCGTCGCGTCGCCGGCGATGCCGTCGGCAAGAACCACGAAGGCCTTGACGATGAAACCGCGTTCGCTGTCGGGTGCGCCGACCACGCCGCATTCGCGGACGGCCGGATGTTCCAGAAGGCTGGCTTCGACTTCCGGGCCGGCGATGTTGTAGCCGGCCGAGATGATCATGTCGTCGCTACGGGCCTGATAGCGGAAATAGCCGTCCTCATCGACGACATAGGTGTCGCCGGTCATGTTCCAGCCGTTCTGGACGTAATCGGCCTGACGCTCGTCGGCGAGATATTTGCAGCCGAGCGGGCCGCGCACAGCCAGCCGGCCCGGAACGCCGGGAGGGCATGGGTCGCCGTTCCCGTCGAGGACGCAGGCCTCGTAGCCCGGCACAGGCTTACCGGTCGCGCCGGGGCGGACGTCCGCTTCCTTCGCCGCGATGAAGATGTGCAGCATTTCGGTGGCGCCGATGCCGTCGAGCAGGGTGAGGCCGGTGACTTCCTTCCACGCCTCGAAGGTCGGCAGGGGCAGGGCCTCGCCGGCCGAAACGCATTTGCGCAGGGAGGACAGGTCGTATTCGCCGATCCGGCCGAGCATGGCGCGGTAGGAGGTCGGTGCGGTGAAGCAGACGGTGGCGCGGTATTCGCCGATGGCGCGGGCGAGGTCGTCCGGCGCGGTCTTGGCGGGAAGCGCGGTCGAGGCGCCGATGCGGAAGGGAAACAGCACCAGCCCGCCGAGGCCGAAGGTGAAGGCGAGCGGCGGCGAGCCGATGAAGATGTCGTCTTCGTTGGCTTCGAGGATGTGCTTCGCATAGCAGTCGCACACGATGAGAAGATCGCGGTGGAAATGGATCGTCGCCTTGGGCATGCCGGTGGTGCCGGAGGTGAAGCCCAGCAGGCAGGGATCGTCGGCGCGGGTGTCGACGGCGGCGAAACTCTCGGGCATGCCGGCCAGAAACTCGCCCAGCTCGCCCTCCGCATGGCCCTGCCACGAGACGACGCGCTCCAGGCTGGAGGTCTGGCGCACGGCCTCCGCCATGTCGTCCATCAGCGCGGCGTCGCAGAAGGCGAAGCGCACCTTCGCCTTGTCGATGACCTTGACCAGTTCCCTCGCGCGCAGCAGCGGCATGGTGGCGACGACGATGCCGCCCGCCTTGATGACGGCGAGATAAAGCGCGATCTGCGTCGGCGTGTTGGCCGAGCGCAGCAGCACGCGGTTGCCCGTCTCCATGCCGAGCTTCGTGACCAGCACGCCGGCGATCCGGTTCACGATCCGCGACAGCTCACGATAGGTCCAGCGGAGGCCCGGCGCGCGCAGCGCGATGCGGTCGCCGCGCCCGGCCTCGACATGGACATCCACCAGCTCATGCACGGCATTGAGCCGTTCCGGATAGCCGAGGCGCTCCAGATTGACGAGTGTCGGCATGGCCTCGGCCGGTGGCAGATTGTCGATGACGAACGTATCGGCATGGGCGGTGACGGACATGAATGGACTCCCGATGTGGGTACTGGTTCACCCGGCTTTACTGTTTTCCCGTAACCTCGATGCTGCCCACATCTCGCGATCTGACGCGATGCGGACGCTGGGGTGCGGGCGGTTCCCTTGGTTTGATTCCGCCGGCCGGCTGGAAATCTTTTAAGTTTAAAATATAATTGCCCGCACCGGTGCGTCAACCCTGCAAGGTGTGCCTCCGCACGTTCATGAATTGCAGTGACAGTTGTCGAAACACCCTTTTATTTTATAAAAAAATATGTACTATCGAAAATGAGAACAAGCTGGAGGAATGTGTCATGAGCAATGCCCGCGAAAATTATCGCGAGAATGTGGCTGGCCGGGCCAATGTGGAAGATACACAGGAACTGCTGGCCTATTACGAAGACCTCGACCGGCATAAGGCGGGCGCCCTGTGGACCGTCGCCAACAAGATCGAGCCGTGGGAGCCGAAATCCTCTTCGGTCCCGGTCCTCTGGCGCTATGACGACCTGCGCGATCATGTGCTGCGCTCGGTCGAGCTGGTAACACCGGAAAAAGCCGGCCGCCGCGTGATCTATCTCAACAATCCTGGCCGTCAGGACGTCGCCGCCGCGGTGGGCTGGCTCTATTCCGGCCTTCAGGTGATGAATCCGGGCGAGGCGGCTTCGGCGCATGCGCACTCCGCTTCGGCGCTGCGCTTCATCATGGAAGGGTCGGGCGCCTATACCATCGTCGACGGCCACAAGATGACGCTCGGTGCCAACGATTTCGTGCTGACGCCGAACGGCACCTGGCACGAGCACGGCATCGCCGAGGACGGCACGCCCTGCATCTGGCAGGACGGCCTCGATATTCCGCTGGTCAATGCGCTCGAAGCCAATTTCTACGCCGTGCACGAAGACCTGAGACAGGCGGTCGGCCATCCCGTCGACGACATGACGGCGACCTGGGGCAATCCCGGCCTGCGTCCGGCGGAAGGCAAGTGGAGTCAGGCCTATTCGCCGCTGTTCAAATATGAATGGGCGCCGACCTACGAGGCCCTGAGCCGCTATGCCAAGGTGACTGACGGCTCGCCTTTCGACGGCGTGTTCATGAACTATGTCAACCCGATCACCGGCGGGCCGGTCATGCAGACCATCGGCGCGTCGATGCAGATGCTGCGGCCGGGCGAGAAGACGAAGGCGCACCGCCACACCGGCAGTGTGCTCTATCAATGCGCCAAGGGCAGCGGCCATTCGATCATCAACGGCAAGCGCTTCGACTGGAAGGAGCGCGACATCTTCTGCGTTCCGTCCTGGGCCTGGCACGAACATGCCAACGGTTCGGAAAGCGACGATGCATGCCTGTTCTCCTTCAACGACATGCCGGTCATGCATTCGCTCGGCCTCTATCGCGAGCAGGCTTTCGGCGACAATGGCGGCCACCAGCCGACCGCGGAATAGGCCGGCACGGAACAGGCCGATCACGGAATAGAAAGGTAAAATATGCGTCTTGTAACCTACCGAAGCGGTGTCGAAGCCGCGGCGCGGCTCGGCGTCGTCCATAACGATCCCCATGGCGATCTCGTCGTGGACGTGGAATGGCTGGGACAATCCGTCGGTGTGGACATGCCCGACACGATGCTGGGGCTGATCGATCTGGGCCGTGTCGGGCTGGAGCGGCTGCGTGAGATGCTGGACGATTGCGGCGGGCGCTTCGCGGCGGGCACGGCTTATCCGCTGGTCAATGTGAAGCTGCTCGCGCCGATCCCGCGTCCGCGTAAGAACGTCTTCGGCGTCGGCCTGAACTATGTGGAGCATGTGGAGGAGTCGGCCAAGTCGCTCGACACGTCGAAGGACCTGCCGAAGCAGCCGGTCATCTTCTCCAAGCCGCCGACGACCGTGATCGGCCCCGGCGACGCCATCGAGCACAATGCCCGCATGACGCAGCAACTCGACTGGGAAGTCGAGCTTGCCGTCGTCATCGGCACGACGGCGAAGCGCGTGAGTACGGAAGACGCGCTCGGCCATGTCTTCGGCTACAGCGTGATGATCGATATCAGCGCGCGTGACAACCGCCGCGCCGGTCAGTGGATATTTTCCAAGGGGCAGGACACCTACGCGCCGTTCGGCCCGTGCATCGTCACAGCCGACGAAATCGGCGACCCGCACGGTCTCGATCTGTGGCTGACGGTGAACGGCGCCGAAAAACAGCGCTCGAACACACGCTTCATGCTGTTCGACGTTCCGACGCTGATTTCGGACATCAGTTCCGGCATCACGCTGGAGCCGGGCGACATCATCGCCACCGGAACGCCCGCAGGTGTGGGCGCCGGACGCACGCCGCAGGAATGGCTTTGGCCTGGCGATGTGGTCGAAGCGACGGTGCAGGGAATCGGAACGATCCGGCACCCGGTAGTGGCTATCTGAAACATCATGAAAAACGGCCGGCTTTCGTCCGGCACGATCAAAAAGGGGAATTTGTCATGATACCGAACATCAAACTGACACGACGCAGCCTGATGGGCGCTATGGCTGCCGGCACGATGCTGGCAGCCATGCCGGTCGTCACGCCGGCAATGGCTCAGGACGTCAAGCCGGTCACGATCGGCCTCATCACCACATTGTCGACGCCGGCGGGCTATATCGGCGAGGATATCCGCGACGCCTTCAACCTGGCGATCAAGGAAGATGGCGGCAAGCTCGGCGGTGTGCCGGTGACGCTGAAGATAGAGGACGACGCGCTGAAGCCCGCCAAAGGCAGACAGATCGTCGACAAGATGCTTGGGGAAGGCATCAAGCTCTATACGGGCATCAACTTCTCCAACGTTCTGGAGGCGGTACTGCCGAGCGTCCTCAAAGCAAAGGCCTTCTATGTCAGCAACAATCCGGGGCCTTCGAACTTCGCCGGTGAGAAGTGCAATCCGAATTATTTCGTCGCATCCTATCAGAACGATTCCTTCCATGAAGCGGCGGGCCTTGCCGCCAACGAGCTCGGCTTCAAGAAGATGGTCATCCTTGCGCCCAACTATCAGGCGGGCCGCGACGCGCTCAAAGGCTTCAAGCGTACCTACAAGGGCAAGATCGTCGGCGAGATCTACACCAAGCTCGACCAGACGGACTTCTCCGTCGAGTTGGCGCGCATCAAGTCGCTGGCACCTGACGCCATCTATCAGTTCCATCCCGGCGGCGCGGGCATCAATTTTGCCAAGCAATATGCCAATTCCGGTCTGGAGGGATCGATCCCGATGATCATTCCGAGCTTCTCCATGGATGCGCGCATGATCTCGGCCACCGGCAATGCCGCCGAAGGTGTCTACGCCTCGGCGCTGTGGACGACGGAAACCGACAACCCGGCTTCCAAGGCTTTCGTGGCCGCCTTCCGCAAGGATTACGGCCGCGACCCGACCATCTATGCGGCGCAAGCCTATGACACCGCGCATCTGATAGGGGCAGGCCTCAAGGCCGTCGGCGGCGATCTGTCCAAGGAAGACGATTTCCGCAGCGCGCTGCGCAAGGCCGATTTCACGTCGATCCGCGGCAACTTCAAGATGGGCCACAACAATCATCCCATTCAGGATTATTATCTGACGAGGTTCGAGAAGAACGCGGACGGTAAGATCGTTCAGAAGATCGTGAAGAAGGTCGCGTCCAATTATGCCGATGCCTATGCATCGAAATGCGCGATGAAATGACAGGACTGGAAGCGACGCGGGCGGGAGCGGCCGTAACACGGCGCGCTCCCGCAGGCGCGATCTTCCATCTGCGATCCCGGATCGAAAGCCGCTGCCGTTTTCCGGTCCGCGGCCGTAGACTCGAAACCTTTGATGATGAATGAGGAAGGCGGATGCTGCTATTCATCGAACAGGTGCTGAACGGCCTGCAATATGGCTCTATGCTCTTCATGCTGGCGTCCGGCCTGACCCTGATCTTCGGCATTATGGGTGTGATCAACCTGACCCACGGTGCATTCTACATGGTGGGCGCCTATTGCGCTGCCTTCACCATTCTGGGCACGGGAAGCTTTCTGCTCGGCATGGTCGCCGCCATCCTGGGCGCGGGCCTCTATGCCATGGCGGTGGAGCTTTCGGTCATTCAGTGGCTCTATCGGCGCGACCATCTCTATCAGGTGCTGGCGACGCTTGGCCTCATCCTTTTCACCAACGAGGCGGTCAGCATTGTCTTCGGCCGCCAGCCGCCCTTCGTGGACATTCCCCCCGCCTTGCAGGGCGCGGTGACGGTGTTTCCGGGGCTTGAATATTCGGTCATGCGGCTTGCCTTCATCGCCGTCGGCGCGCTGGTGGCGGTGGGACTGTGGTTCCTGGTCAACCGGACGCGGATCGGCATGCTGATCCGCGCCGGCGCCGACGACCGTGAAATGGTCGACGCGCTGGGTGTCAATGTCCGCCGCCTCTATACGATCCTGTTTGCGCTCGGCGGCGCGCTGTGCGGGCTGGCCGGCGTCATGGCGGCACCTCTGCTCGCCATCGAGATCGGCATGGGCGAGCACGTGCTCATCACCACCTTCGTCGTCATCGTCATCGGCGGTGTGGGCTCGGTCAGGGGCGCGCTCGTCGGCGCGCTTCTGGTCGGCATGGTGGACAGCATGGGCCGTGCCTATCTTCCGCAGATCATGCAGCTTCTGCTGCCGCCCGCCGCCGCCGATACGCTGAGTGCCGGCCTCGTCTCGGCCAGCATCTATGTGCTGATGGCGGTGGTGCTGCTGTTCCGGCCGCTCGGCCTGCTGCCGGCGAGGAACTGAGCGATGCGCATGGGCAGGACCGCAATCATTCTCCTAGGCCTCGTCGCTTTTGCGCTTGTGCCACTGCTGGCGGGCGTGACGGGCAACAGCGCGATGGAAGGGCTGGCGACGCGGATCGTCATCTACGCCATCGCTGCCGTCAGCCTCGACCTCATCATCGGCTACGGCGCGCTGGTCAGTTTCGGCCACGCCATGTTCTTCGGGCTCGGCGGCTATATGGTCGGTATCGTCGCCTATCACACCAATAGGGGCGAGCCGCTGTTCGGCTGGGACGGGTCCAACGCCGCGCTCGTCGTATGGCCGCTGGCGCTCGCCGCCTGCGTGGTGCTCGCCGTGGTCGTCGGCTGGCTGGCGCTCAAGACGGCGGGCGTGCAGTTCATCATGATCACGCTCGCCTTCGCGCAGATGGTGTTCTTCGTACTCATCTCGCTGCAGACCTATGGCGGCGACGACGGGCTCCTGATCGACGCGCGCAACACCTTGCCGCTGATCGACATCGGCAACGGCACGGTGTTCTATTATCTGTGTCTGGCGCTCCTCGTGCTATGGACCATGTTCTGCACGGTGATCGTCAATTCCCGCTTCGGCCTCATCTTCCAGGCGCTGCGCCAGAGCGAGCGGCGCGCGGTCAATCTCGGCGTGCGTCCGCTGAATTTCCGTCTGACGGCCTTCGTCATCTCCGCCTTCGGCACGGGGCTGGCCGGGATTCTATGGGCCAATTACGCGCTCTTCGTCACGCCCGACATGGCAGCGTGGTCGAAGTCGGGCGAGTTCATGGCCATCGTGGTTATGGGCGGCCTCGGCACGCTGATCGGTCCGATCGCAGGTGCCGCCGTCTTCATCATCCTCGAACAGACCCTGTCCGGCTGGACCGAGCACTGGATGATCGTGATGGGACCGATCCTCACCCTGATCGCGCTCTTCGGCCAGCAGGGCATGCTCGGACGGGTACTGGGGAACCGCCATGGCTGAAAAAAAAGCTGACAGCAACGCTTCCGTTCTGGTTCTGGAAAACCTGCACAAGACGTTCGGCGCGCTGGTCGCCACCAACGGCGTCAGCCTCGACGTGCGGCGGGGGGAACTGCACGCGCTGATCGGCCCCAACGGCGCCGGCAAGTCCACGCTGATCGCGCAGATCTGCGGCGAGATCGCACCCGACAGCGGGCGCGTTCTGTTCGACGGGCAGGACATCACCCGACTGCCGGCCTGGCAGCGCGCGAGGATGGGCATGGGCCGCTCCTTTCAGCTCACCCAGCTTTGCCCCGACTTCACCGCGATGGAGAACGTGCTCCTGTCGCTGGAGGCGAAGAACGGCGGCTTGACGGGCATTTTCCGCAATCCGCGCCACAACGCGCGGAACCGCGAGATCGCTCACACATGGCTCGACCGGGTCGGCCTCGGCAAACATGAGACGCGCATCGTCTCCAGCCTCGCGCACGGTGAACGGCGGCAGCTCGAAATCGCCGTGGCGCTGGCGCGCAATCCGCGCCTGATCCTGCTCGACGAGCCGATGGCGGGCATGGGGCCGGAAGAATCCGCGTCGCTGACAGCGCTCCTGCAAAGCCTCAAACGCGACTATCCGATCCTGCTCATCGAGCACGACATGGACGCCGTCTTCGCGCTCGCCGACCGGATCAGCGTTCTCGTCTACGGCAAGGTCATCTTCACCGGAACGGCGGCGGAAATCCGCGCCCATCCTGAAGTCCGCGCCGCATATCTGGGGGAGACAACCTGATGCTGACGCTCGACAGACTGGAAGCAGGTTACGGGCAGGCCCGCGTCTTGTTCGGCATGTCGCTGGAGGCGAAGGCGGGCGAGATCGTCGCGCTGATCGGACGCAACGGCATGGGCAAGACCACCACCGTCAAAGCGATCATGGGCATGGTCAAGCCGACCGGCGGGGCGGTGCGCTTCGGCGACACGGTCGTCAACCGCATGCCGCCCAACGCCATCGCGCGGCTCGGCATCGGGCTGGTGCCGGAGGGGCGGCGGGTGTTTCCCTCGCTCACCGTGGAGGAAAACCTGATCGCCACCGCCCGGCCGGGCGTATGGACGCTGCAAAGGGTGGTGGCGCTCTTCCCACGGCTGGAGGAGCGCAAGCGCCAGCCCGCGCGCACGCTTTCGGGCGGCGAGCAGCAGATGCTCGCCATCGGCCGCGCGCTGCTGACCAATCCGAAGCTGCTCATCCTCGACGAGGCGACGGAAGGGCTCGCGCCGATCATCCGCGCCGAAATCTGGCGCTGCCTGCACGAATTGAAGACCATCGGCCAGACCATCCTCGTCATCGACAAGAATCTGGGCGAGATGGCGAGCCTCGTCGACCGCCACAACATCGTGGACAAGGGCCGCGTGGTGTGGACGGGAAGCCCTGCGGAACTCGCCGCCGACCGCGACCTCTCGCACCGCTATCTGGGGATATGACCATGGGCGATTTCACCTATCAGGGCTACGACGCCGCAGCGCTCGACATCGAATACAATGCGCGCGCCAGCGTCGCCTCCTTCGACGACGAATATGCGCGGCTGGTCGAGGTCAGCCGGCAGGTGACGGCCGAAATTCCGAACCGGACCGGCATCGTCTACGACCGGCTGAGCGGCGAGACGTTCGATTTCTATCCGGCCGGCGAGGGAGCGCCGCTCTTCGTGTGGATCCATGGCGGCTACTGGCGCGGCGGCAATGCGGCCGACAACGCCTTCGCCGTGCCGGGCCTGCACGCGCACGGCTTTTCCGTCGCGGTGCTCGACTATACGCTGGCCCCCGCCGTGACGCTGGACGAGATCGTCCGGCAGGTACGCGCGGCAGTGTCCTGGCTCCACGCGCACCGCGATATCCTGAAGATCGGCAACGGCCCCTTCGTGGCCGGCGGCACCTCGGCGGGCGGGCATCTCACCGCCATGCTTCTGGCCGACGGCTGGCACGAGGCGTTCGGCGTGCCGCGCGACATCGTGGCCGTGGGGCTGGACCTGTCGGGCCTGCACGACCTCACGCCGCTGCCGCACACGCATATCAATGCGTGGATGCAGTTCCACGATGCCATGGTGGCGCGCAACAGCCCGCAATTCCTGATTCCGCGGGAAAGCTCCGCCCATCTGGTCGCCTCGGTGGGCGGGCTGGAAACGGCCGAGTTCCGCCGCCAGACCGCGGCCTATGCGGATGCATGGCGGCAGGCGGGACATGCCGCCACCGTGGTCGACATGCCCGAGAACAATCATTTCGACCTGCCGCTGACGCTGCGCGAACCGGACGGAAAACTGGTGCGCGCCGTCTTGGAAGCCTACAGCCCGTGGAGCGCATCCGCTTTTCCCCGAAACGCGAGAACGCTCTGACTCTTTGTTTTTACGCATTTCCGAACGCAAAACCGCTCCGCACTTTTGCTGGAAATGCTCTACCGAGAAGGAAACAACCAATGAGCAAGCCCTGGAAAGCCGCCGTCGCGCAGATCGCCTCCGTCCCAGACGATTCCGTCGCCTCGGCGCGCAAGGCCGCCGACGCCATCCGCAAGGCGGCGGGCGAAGGCGCGCGGCTGATCGTCTTCCCGGAAGCCTTCCTCGGCGGCTATCCGAAGGGCGCCTCCTTCGGCTGCCCCATCGGCATGCGCAGGCCGGAAGGGCGCGAGGCCTATCTGCACTATCACAAGGCGGCCATCGACCTCGACGGCGAGGAAGTGGAGATCGTCTCCGAGGCGACGGCCGAAACCGAGACCTTCATCGTCATCGGCTGTATCGAGCGCGATGGCGGCACGCTCTATTGCACGGCGCTGTTCTTCGACGGCGCGCGCGGCCTCATCGGCAAGCACCGCAAGCTGATGCCTACGGCGGCGGAGCGCCTGATCTGGGGCTTCGGCGACGGCTCCACCATGCCGGTCTTCGACACGCCGCTGGGGCGCGTGGGCGCGGTGATCTGCTGGGAGAACTACATGCCCATGCTGCGCATGCACATGTATGCGCAGGGCATCAGCATCTATTGCGCGCCGACGGCGGACGACCGCGACACATGGGTGCCCTCCATGCAGCATATCGCGCTCGAAGGCCGCTGCTTCGTGCTCACCGCCTGCCAGCACATCACGCGCGGGGCCTATCCCGCCGATCATGAATCGGCGCTCGGCGACGAGCCGGGAACGGTCATGATGCGCGGCGGCAGCGCCATCATCAGCCCGCTCGGCAAGGTGCTGGCCGGGCCGGATTTCAGCGGCGAGACGATCCTCTATGCCGAGATCGATCCCGACGAGGTCGAGCGCGGCAAGTTCGATTTCGACGTGAGCGGCCATTACGGACGCCCGGACGTGTTCCAGCTCACGGTGGACGACCGGCCCAAGAACACGGTCAACACCCTGTCTCGCGCCGGGAAAGAGTGACGCCATGCGCTTCGACATGAACAGGCTCTCCGGGCAGGAACGCTACAAGATCATGGCGTCGTCCATCGTGCCGCGCCCCATAGCGTGGATCACCAGCATCTCCGCCGACGGCGTGCGCAATGCCGCGCCGTTCAGCTTCTTCAACATGATGGGCAACACGCCGCCGACGGTCGCCATCGGGCTGATGCCGCAGGAGGGCCGCCTCAAGGACACGGCCGCCAACATTCTCGCCACCGGCGAATTCGTCATCAATCTTGTGGACGAGGAAAATGCCGAGGCGATGAACATGACCTGCATCGATGCGCCCGCCGACATTGATGAAATCGAGCTTGCCGGGCTTGCGGTGGCGCCTTCGGAAACGGTTGCCCCACCGCGCATCGCCTCCGCGCCGGTCTCGATGGAATGCCGGATGCTGAGCTCGGTCGTGACCGGTCCGCTGCAGACCATCGTGATCGGGCAGGTGACGATGGTACATATTCGCGACGAATTTGTGCTGGATGCGGAACGCTGCTATATCGACACGCCGCGGCTGGGGCTGGTCGCCCGCATGCACGGCAGCGGCGGCTATCTGCGATCGGGCGATTATTTCCAGATAGACCGGCCGACATGGAAAGACTACAGCGAAGACAAGGCGAGGCGGCCCAGGCTGTCGCCCGTCTGAAATCGAGAATCAGCTCCGGGGCTGCAATGACACGAGCGGAATCCGCCTATTTCAATCTGCGCAACGATATATTGCATGGGCGGCTCATTCCCGGTCAGCCGTTGCGGCTGGAATTCCTCAAGACACAGTATGGCCTCAGCTTCTCGCCGCTGCGCGAGGCGCTGAACCGGCTTCACGCGGAGCGGCTGGTGGTCAACGATCCGCCGCGCGGCTTCACCGTCGCGCCGGTTTCGCCGGCCGAGATGCACGACGTGATGGGCGTGCGCATCCTCATCGAAAGCGAGGCGCTGCGCCTGTCGGTCGAAAGGGGCGGCGACGACTGGGAGACCGAGCTGGTCGCCGCCTTCCACAAGCTCGACCTGCAGTCGCGCCGCATCCGGACAGAGGAACAGGCGGAGGACGACGAGGCGCTGATGCAGTTCGAGACGCGTCATCACGAGTTCCACCGCGCGTTGCTGACTGCCTGCGGCTCGCCGCGCCTGATGGCGCTGTTCGAGCAGCTTTATGCGGAAACGCAGCGTTATCGCCTGCCGATTTTCCGCGGCGATGGCCCGACCGCATCGGGCCGCGACCTTTCCGCCGAGCACAGCCAGATCATGGAAGCCGCCCTCGCGCGGCAGGCCGATATGGCGGTTCGCCTGCTTCAAATACACTACCACCGCACGGCCGAGGATATCGCTGGCTCCGCCCCCTGATCCTTGCCGCCCGGTCTTCCCCGGCAGAGCGTTTTCCTCTTTCGCAGAGCCGGCCACATCGCGTCCGGCCGAACGAGATTCCGGCAAATTAGTTCACATATAAAATTATGCTGTTGCATGTGTATGTGGATTTGCATTATCGTCCGGGAGTGAATTTCAATAGGGATTTCAAATCTGAAGCATGAACGAGCTTGTCCAGAAGAACAGTTCGGAACGGCCGGTGCCGCTTGCTCCCCACCAACTGGATGCGGGGCTGTGGTCCACGGACATCCGGATTCAGTTCGGCGATTGCGACCCGGCGGGGATCGTCTACACACCGCAGTTTTTCCACATCTTCAATGTGGCGGTGGAGCGCTGGTATGAAGATGCGCTTGGCCTCGATTATTATGCCTTCATCCGCGACCGGCGCGTCGGGGTCGGCTATGTCAGCGCGCACGCGGATTTTTTCGTGCCGGGCAAGATGGGCAAGACACTTTCCGTTGCCATCAAGGTGGAGCGCGTCGGGACGTCGTCCTTCGTTCTCGTGCTGCACGCCTTTCAGGAGGGGCGGGAGGCGCTGCGCGGCCGGATGACGGTTGTCACCACCGATCTGGACAGGCACAGGCCCATCCCCATCCCGCAGGATTTGTGCGATGCGCTGCTCGCTTATATGGAAAGAAACGGGCGCTAACCGGCCCGAGGGCCTTGAACCATGGCTGACGACAACCCAGAAACGCAAGACGGACGCCGCAAGGCCGAAACACGCGTCTGGCTACAGATTCTGACGCTTGAAAACGTGATCTTCACGAAGCTGAACAATGTGCTTCTGGCCGGGGTCGGGCTTTCCGTCGCGAAATTCGAGTTTCTGGCGCAGGTGGACCGTTATCCCGACGGCGTGACGCTGGGCGAGATTTCGCGGAACCTCAAGGTGACGAGCGGCAACGTCTCCGGTCTGGTGCGCCGTCTTCTGGCCGACCGGCTGATCACCAAGACCATGTCGGCGGCGGACCGGCGCTCCTTCATCGTCCGCTTCACGCCGCTCGGCCGCGAGACCTTCGACAAGGCCAACGCGCTTCACGCCGCGACGCTGGGCGAGTGTTTCGCCGGGCTGCCGTTCGACGATCTGGAAAGCCTGCTGGCGCGGCTGCGGGGCCTCGCAACGCATGTTCAGGGCCATGTGCAGAGGCAGACCGATGGCTAATCCTGATCAGACGGTTCCCCAGCAGATCGGCGAGGAAGACGCGACCGGCGTTGCCCTGCTGCGGGAGCCGGACGATCTGCACGCCTATATACCGTATCTCCTGAACTGGCTGGCAAATCGCTGGAACCTCGACCAGAACCGGGAACTGAGCGAGCATGGCATCAATGCCACGGTCCTGCGCGCTCTTTCGGCGCTTCATATTTTCAGGCGTCTCACGGTCAACGAGATCGCCGCCTATACGATAGCTGAGCAGTCCAATGCGAGCCGGACCATCGACAGCATGGTCTCGGCCGGGCT
Organism: Rhizobiales bacterium 63-22; assembly: GCA_001898995.1. Taxonomy (GTDB): domain Bacteria; phylum Pseudomonadota; class Alphaproteobacteria; order Rhizobiales; family Rhizobiaceae; genus Brucella. Next base: position 69,100 of record MKVZ01000017.1, read on the forward strand.
TGTCGAGCGACATATTTCGGAAAGCGACCTGCGCCGGCGCGACATCATGCTGACCGGGAAGGGCGAGGCGCTGCTGCGCCAGCTCTGGCCGGCCATGGTGCAGAACCATCGGCGCATGATCGCCGGCATTCCCAGGAAGGATCTCGATATCTGCATCGCCACGATGCGGGCGATGATGCACAACCTGTCCGACGGGTGAGCCCGGCCTTCGGAAGCGGCACGGTGCGCTTTGGCGTGAAACGGGAGCACATGGCCGCACCGCCGTGGCGCAGCGTGCCAATGCGGTGAAGAAGACCCCGCCGGTGCTGGACCGGTATATGGCGGCGCAGGGGCTGAAGGGAGCGGAGATTCCGGGCTCCATCGAGCGACACAGCGCATGCATCGCCGACGAGGTCCGGATAACCTGCTTCGCAATGCTGCCAGCCATTCCATTCAGGCTTGAAATATCGGCGTCCTGACGCAATTGTCGTTCTGCCGCCATGCCAAATCATGCGGCGAGCGAAAGAGGTGGGCGATGCCGGTGGATCTTGAAATCATAGTCGGGGAAGTGGACGACGGCGAAAAGCAGGAACTCCGCCTCTGGCTGCGCATGCTGGCGACGACGCGGCTCATATCGCAGGAAATCCGCCGCCGCCTGCGCAACGAGTTCGGCGCGACGCTGCCGCAATTCGACATTCTTGCCCAGCTTTACCGCGAGCCGAACGGCCTGCGGCTTGGCGAACTGTCGCGCCGAACCATGGTGACGAACGGCAACATTACCGGTCTTGTCGAGCGGCTGGAGGCGGACGGGCTGGTGCGCCGCGAAACGCCCGGCGACGACCGCCGCGTCACGGTCGCGCGGCTGACGGAAGCAGGACAGGCTACTTTCGGCCGCATGGCGCGGGTGCATGAGGGCTGGCTGCGCGATCTGATGGCCGATGTCGATCACGACACGATCGGCGCTTTGCTAGTCGACATGAAGAAGATCAAGAATTCCGTCGAAAATCATCTTTCCGGCAACGGGGAAGAATAGCCGCCCGACGAGATATTGTGGAAGATCACGCCCTTTCGAGCGCGATGGCGATGCCCTGGCCGACGCCGATGCACATGGTTGCAAGCGCGAGTCGGCCCTTGCCGATCTTCAGTTCCAGCGCCGCCGTGCCGGTGATGCGCGCGCCCGACATGCCGAGCGGATGACCGAGCGCGATGGCGCCGCCGTTCGGATTGACGCGGCGGTCGTCGTCCGCGATGCCGAGTTCCCGCAGGGTCGCGAGGCCTTGGCTGGCAAAGGCTTCGTTCAGCTCGATCACGTCGAACCGGTCCTGCGTGAGGCCGAGCCGGGCCATCAGTTTCTTGCTGGCGGGCGCGGGGCCGATGCCCATGATGCGCGGCTGCACGCCGGCGGTGGCGCCGCCCAGAATGCGCGCGATGGGCGTCAGGCCATGCCGGCGCGCCGCCTTTTCCGAGGCGACGATGAGGGCGGCCGCCCCGTCGTTGACGCCCGACGCATTGCCCGCGGTGACGGTCGCGCCTTCCAGACGATTGATGGGCTTCAGCTTCGCCAGTGCTTCGAGCGAGGTGGCGCGCGGATGTTCGTCGGCGTTGACGATCAGCGGATCGCCCTTGCGCTGCGGGATGGATACGGGGGTGATCTCCTGCGCCAGACGGCCGCTGGCCTGCGCGGCGGCGGCCTTTTCCTGGCTGCACAGGGCGAAGCGATCCTGATCGGCGCGCGCGACCGCATGATCGACCGCGACATGGTCGCCGGTTTCCGGCATGGAATCGATGCCGTATTGCGCTTTCAGCAGCGCATTGACGAAGCGCCAGCCGATGGTCGTGTCGTGGATTTCCGCATGGCGCGAGAAGGCGGTTTCGGCCTTCGGCATGACGAAGGGCGCGCGGCTCATGCTTTCCACGCCGCCGGCGATCATCAGATCGGCCTCGCCGGCGCGGATGGCGCGCGCGGCGGCCAGCACGGCATCCATGCCGGAACCGCACAGCCGGTTGATCGTCGTTCCCGTCACGGCGACGGGAAAGCCGGCCAGAAGGGCCGCCATGCGCGCCACGTTGCGGTTGTCCTCGCCGGCCTGATTGGCGCAGCCGAAGATCACATCCTCGATCGCCGCGCAGTCGAGGCCGGGATTGCGCTCGGCGAGCGCCTTCAGGGACAGGGCGGCGAGATCGTCGGTGCGCACGGACGACAATGCGCCGCCGAAACGGCCGATGGGGGTGCGGATATAGTCGCAGATGAAGGCTTCGCTCATCAATTTTCTCCGGTCTGGCGTGCCGCGAACATTGGCCCGCCCTTGACGGACGGAAATCCGTAGCCGTTGACGAGCACGAGGTCGATATCGTCGGGATGGCGGGCAATGCCGGCGTCGAGCAGGGCCTGACCCTCGCGCGCCATGACGCCGAGAAGCCGACGCATGATGTCCGCCTCGGTGAAGTTCGCCGGCGTGACGCCGTTTTGCGCACGCCATTCATCGATCAGGGCGTGGACTTCCGGATCGCTGGCTTTCTCGCCGTCGCGATAGACATACCAGCCGCGCCCGGCCTTGCGTCCGAACCGGCCTGCCTCGCAAAGCCTGTCGGCCACATCGAAATAAGGCACGTTCGGATCGCGGCTGGCGGCAAGGCGCTTGCGCCGCGCCCAGGCGATTTCCAGCCCGGTCATGTCGTTGACGGCGAAGAGGCCCATCGGAAAACCGTAATTTTCCATGGCGCGGTCGATGTCTTCGGGATAGGCGCCTTCGGCCAGCATGGCTTCGGCTTCCGCGCGATAGGCGGAAAAGATGCGGTTGCCGACGAAGCCTTCCGCGACGCCGGTGACGATGGGCAGCTTTTTGAGCCCGCGCACGAAAGCGATGCCGGTGGCGAGCGTCTCGTCCGAGGTCGCGGTGCAGCGCACCACTTCGGTGAGGCGCATGATGTTGGCCGGCGAGAAGAAATGCAGGCCGAGCACGCGGTCGGCGCGGTCCGTAACGGCGGCAAGCGCATCGGGATCGAGATAGCTCGTATTGGTGGCGAGGATCGTCTCCGGCGGCAACAGGCCGTCCAGTGCGCGGAACAGGGCGGCCTTCACGTCGAAATCGTCGAACACCGCTTCGATAACGAGTTCCGCCGCCGCAAGTTCGGCCGGATCGGCGGTGGTGACGAGCCGGGCCTTCTGCGCCCCGGCGGCGTCCTGCGTCAGCTTTCCGACCGCGACCGCCTTGTCGATCAGCCCGGCGATGCGGGCGTGTCCCGCCTCGGCGGCCTGCCGGTCCTGTTCGTAGCCGATGACGCGATAGCCGGCGGCAAGGCAGGCGGCGGCGATGCCCGCGCCCATCAGGCCGGTTCCGGCGATGCCGATGGTCGCAAGCGCGCGCGGTTCCGCGGTCAGGCCCTCGACCTTGCCGGCGGCGCGCTCGGCGAAAAACAGATGACGCAGCGCGGCCGCTTCCGCGCTGTCGCGCAGGCGCAGGAAGGTGGCGCGTTCTTCGGCCACGCCGTCATCGAAGGCGGCGGTGGCGGAAAGCGCAACCAGCCGCGCGGCTTCCTGCGGCGCGGTGGCGCCGCGCGCCTTTTTGACGATCAGCCGCCTTGCCTGTTCGAAGGCGTCGGCATCGAAGGTCGGAACCGGAAGCGCCGAGGTGTGGCGCAGCGGTTCGTCCGTCAGCGAAAGGGCGAAGGCGGCGGCTTCCTTGACGAGATCGTCACTGACGCGGTCGATCAGCCCGGCTTTCTGCGCCTCCGCCGCCGTCATGGCGCGGCCCGTCGCGATCATGTCGAGCGCGGTCGGTGCGCCGACGAGACGCGGCAGGCGCTGCGTGCCGCCGGCACCCGGCACGATGCCGAGCCTGACTTCCGGCAAGGCGAGGCTGGCCTTTGCGGCCGCGATGCGGCCATGCGCCGCCAGCGCCACTTCCAGTCCGCCGCCCAGCGCCGCACCGTTGAGCGCCGCGACGACCGGCTTGTCCGCGCCCTCGATCGCCGCGATGACGGAAGGCAATGCCGGCTCGACCACCGGCTTCCCGAACTCGCGGATATCCGCGCCGCCGATGAAGGTCTTTCCCGCGCCGGTGATCACCATGGCGCGGATGGCGCTGTCCGTTTGCGCATGGCGAAGCGCGGCGAGCAGCCCCGCCCGCACATCGGCCGATGTGGCGTTGACCGGGGGATTGTCGATCGTCGCGATCAGCACGCCATCGGCCACGCTGCCGCGCACGCTATCGGAAAAAGCGGTCATGGGAGCCTCAATCGGGGATGACGGCATGGGCCTGGATTTCGATCTTGGCACGGTCCTCGACCAGCGCCACGACCTGCACCGCCGCCATGGCCGGGAAATGCTTGCCGATGATGTCGCGATAGACGCGGCCGATGCTCTTGAGATTGGCGTTATATTCGGCCTTGTCGGTGAAATACCACGTCATCGAGGTGATATGTTCCGGCCTGCCGCCGGCTTCGGCCAGCACATCCACGATGTTCTGTAGCGTCTGGCCGGTCTGCTCCACGAAATCGTCGGTCTCGAACTGCTGCTGCCCGTTCCAGCCGACCTGTCCGCCGATGAAGATCAGACGCCCGCGCGCCTCGACGCCGTTGGCATATCCTATTGGGCGAGCCCAGCCCTGCGGCTGAAGAGTTTTGTGCATGTCGTGGTCTCCAGGGAAATCTTGGACGAAACGGGCGGATCAGCCCGCTTTCATGAGTTCGCGCGCGATAATGAGCTTCTGGACCTCCGTCGCGCCTTCATAGATGCGCAGCGCGCGGATTTCGCGGTAAAGCCGCTCGGCGATCTCGCCGCTCTTCACACCGCGCCCGCCGAACATCTGCACGGCGCGGTCGATGACGCCTTGCGCGTTTTCCGTCGCCACCATCTTGGCCATGGCGGCCTCCTTGGTGGTGTTCAGCTTCTGCACGTCGCGGCGCCAGGCGGCGCGATAGGTAAGAAGGGCGGCGGCGTCGATCTCTGTCGCCATGTCGCCAAGCGCCGCCTGCGTCAGTTGCAGGTCGCCGAGCGTCGCGCCGAACATCGGGCGGCTGCGTGCATGGGCGAGCGCTTCCGCCGCCGCGCGCCGCGCAAAGCCGAGGGCAGCGGCGGCGACCGACGCGCGGAAGATGTCGAGCGTGCGCATGGCGATCTTGAAACCTTCGCCCGCAGCACCCAGGCGGCGGCCTGCGGGAATGCGGCACTCGTCGAAGCGGATCGTCGCCAGCGGGTGCGGCGCGATCACGTCGATGCGCTCGGCAATGGAAAAGCCCGGATCGTCGGCCAGGACCACGAAGGCCGAAATGCCGCGCGTGCCTGGCGCTTCGCCGGTGCGCGCGAAGACGGTGTAGACATCGGCGATGCCGCCATTGGAAATCCACGTCTTTTCGCCGTAGAGCACATAGTGATCGCCGTCCGGCCGGGCGGCGCAGCTCATGGCGGCGACGTCGGAGCCGGCCAGCTTTTCGGAGAGCGCGAAGGCCGAAATCCATTCCCCGCGCGCCACTTTCGGCAGCACGGCCTCCTTCAGTTCCTGCGAGCAGGTCAAGCTGATCGCGCCGGTGCCGAGCCCCTGCATGGCGAAGGCGAAGTCCGCCAGCCCGTCATGATAGGCAAGCGTTTCGCGCGCGATGCAGAGCCGGCGGGAATCGATGCCCTCGCCGCCGGCAAGGCTGACGGCGGCGTCCAGCAGCCCGGCCTCGCCCAGCGCGCGCACCAGCGCGCGGCAGGCGGCATCCGTATCGGCGTGATCGACGGCGGCAAGCGCCGGGCTTGCGGCAAAGGCGTCGAGCTTCGCCGCCCATTCGCCATGCGCCGCGTCGAAGAACGGCCAGTCGAGATGATCGCGCGCCAAAGCGGGCGCCGGTTTTGTGTCGCTCATCGGCTCAGTTTCCCTCGAAGGCCGGCTTGCGCTTGGCGGCGAAAGCCTCGAAGGCGCGCCGGAAATCCTGCGTGGCCATGCAGATCGCCTGCGCCTGCGCTTCGGATTCCACCAGTTCGTCGATACCCATCGCCCATTCCTGATTGAGCATGGTCTTGGTCATGCCATGCGCGAACCACGGGCCGTCAGCGATGGAACGCGCCATCGCCTCCGCCTTGCCGATCAGCTCGGCCTGCGGATGCAGTCCGTTGAAGAAACCCCAGCGCTCGCCTTCCTCCGCGCTCATGACACGGCCGGTATAGAGCAGTTCCGCCGCGCGGCCCTGGCCGATGAGCCTCGGCAGGATGCCGCAGGCGCCCATGTCCGCGCCCGCCAACCCGACGCGGGTGAACAGGAAGGCGGTCCTGGCTTCGGGCGTCGCAAGCCGCAGGTCCGACGCCACGGCGAGGATCGCGCCCGCGCCGGCGCAGATGCCGTCCACCGCCGAAACGATCTGCTGCGGGCATTTGCGCATCGCCTTGACCACGTCGCCCGTCATGCGGGTGAAAGCCAGAAGGTCGGGCATGCTCATATGCGTCAGCGGCTCGATGATCTCGAACACGTCGCCGCCGGAGGAGAAATTGCCGCCCGCGCCGGTGATCACCACGGCGCGCACGTCGGAGGCGTAGACGAGATCGCGGAACAGGTCGCGCAGTTCGGCATAGCTCTCGAAGGTGAGCGGGTTCTTACGATCGGGACGGTTGAGCGTCAGCGTGGCGACACGGCCGTCCTCGCTGGTTTGCCAGAGAAAATGCTTCGCCCGATAATCCCTGTACGGCTTCAGGTTGGAAGCCATCGAAACGCGCCCGCCGTTCATCTTGTCACTCATCCTGCCAGAACCTCCCCACCGGCGACCGCAATCGCCTGCCCGTTGATCGATTGTGCGCCGGGCGTCGCCAGCCAGAAGACGGTGTCGGCCACTTCCTCCGGCCGGACCAGCCGCCCCTGCGGATTGGCCTTCACGAACTCGCCCAGAGCTTCCTCAGGCGTGCGCCCGGTCTTCTGCACGATTTCGTCGATGGACCGGGCGATGATCGGCGTGTCGGTGAAGCCGGGGCACACCGCATTGACGGTGATGCCCTTCTTCGCCAGTTCCAGCGCCAGCGCGCGCGTGAGGCCCACGACGCCGTGCTTCGCCGCGCAATAGGCCGACACATAGGCATAGCCGGTGAGGCCCGCCGTGGACGCGACATTGATGATGCGCCCGCCTTCGCCGCCGGCCTTGAGGTCCGGCAGGACGGCCTGCGTGACATTGAAGACGCCGCCGAGATCGACGGCGATCACATGGTTCCACATGTCTGGCGTGGTCTTGTCGAATGGGGCGCTTGGCGCCTCGCCGGCATTGTTGACCAGAATGGCGACCGGACCGAAGGCGGCCCGCGCCGATTTCAGCCCTGTTTCGATGGCCGCGCGGTCGGTGACGTCGAAACCGGAGACGATGTGGGCCTGCGCCGCGCCGAGCGTGGCCGCGACGGTCTCCAGCGGCTCGCGCCGCCTGCCGGCCAGCGTGACGTGCGCGCCGGCGCGCGCCAGCCGCGCCGCGATCGCCGCGCCGATGCCGCCGCCGGCACCCGTGACGAGCGCATGACGCCCGGAAAGCGCGTTCTCCGTCATGACGCCTCCTGCTTCGCAGCCGCTGCCGCGCGGGCGAGATTGGCTTCATACTGATATTTGGCGGAGCGGTACTGCTTCGGCCATGCAATGCCGGTCAGCCCGATCTTCGCCGCCTCGTGCAGCGACCAGTGCGGATCGGCCAGATGCGGCCGCGCGATGGCGCAGAGATCCGCGCGCCCGGCCGAAATGATCGAATTGGCGTGGTCGGCCTCCGAAATCGCGCCGACGGCGATGGTCGGAATATGGATTTCGTTGCGGATCTTGTCGGAGAACGGCGTCTGGAACAGACGGCCATAGACCGGCTTCTCGTCCTTCCAGACCTGCCCCGACGAGCAGTCGATCAGGTCGACGCCGGCCGCCTTGAACATGTCGGAAAAGATCGCCGCATCGTCCGGCGTGTTGCCGCCCTCGAACCAGTCGTGGCAGGAGAGGCGGATGGAGATCGGCTTGCCTTCGGGCCACACGGCGCGCACCGCGTGGAAGACTTCCAGCGGATAGCGGGCGCGGTTCTCGTGACTGCCGCCATATTCATCGTCGCGGCGGTTGGTCAGCGGCGAGAGGAAGCTGGACAGGAGATAGCCGTGCGCGCAATGCAGCTCCAGCCAGTCGACGCCGGCTTCCGCCGCACGCTGCGCGGCGGCGACGAAATCGGCCTTGACCCGGTCCATGTCGGCGCGGTCCATCGCCTTCGGCGTCTGGCTGTGCTCCAGATAGGGCAGGGCGGAGGCGGAGATGAGCGGCCATCCGCCCTCTTCGAGAGGCTGGTCGATGCCTTCCCAGGCCAGTCTGGTCGAACCCTTGCGGCCCGCATGGCCGATCTGCATCCCGACCTTGGCGTCGGAGTTGCCGTGGACGAAATCGACGAGGCGCTTCCAGCCCTGCATCTGTTCGTCGTTCCAGATGCCGAGGCAGCCGGGCGTGATGCGCGCATCGGGCGAAACGCAGGTCATTTCGGCGAAGACGAGGCCCGCGCCGCCCATGGCGCGGCTGCCGAGATGCACCATGTGGAAATCGCCGATCAGCCCGTCGGTAGCCGAATACATCGCCATCGGCGAAACCACGATACGGTTCGGCAGGGTGATGTCGCGCAGCCTGTAGGGCGTGAACATCGGCGGCAGGCAGCGCTCGCCGTCCGTCACGTTCAGCCCCTGCTTGCGGGCGAACCAGCGCTCGAAGCCCTCCAGCCACGTCCTGTCGCGCAGGCGCAGGTTTTCGTGGCTGATGCGCTGCGAGCGCGTCAGCATCGAATACATGAACTGTTCCGGTTCCAGCGTGTCGGCATAGCGGCGGCCCACCACCTCGAACCATTCCATCGCGTTGCGCGCGGCATTCTGGATGCGGGCGACGTCGACGCGGCGGATGTCCTCATAGGCCGCCAGCACGCCGGGAATGCTTTCCCTGCCGTGGCCGAGCTTCTGGAACTGGTTGGTGAGTTCGATGGCGTCGTCGATGGCGAGCTTGGTGCCCGAACCGATGGCGAAATGCGCGGTATGCGCCGCGTCGCCCATTAGCACGACATGGGACTTGCCGTTGAAATGGCTCCATTTGCCGCAGATCAGCCGGCTGAAATTCAGCCATGCCGAGCCGCGCAGATGGCGCGCATTGCTCATGAGCTTGCTGCTTTCGAGCACTTCGGCGAAGACGTTTTCGCAGAAGTCGATGGAAGCCTGCTGGTCGAGCTTGTCCAATCCGTGCGCGAGATAGGCTTCCTCGGTCGTCTCCACGATGAAGGTCGAGGTCTTGTCGTCAAACTTGTAGATATGCGCCTGAAACCAGCCGTGCTCCGTCTTGCGGAAATCGAATGTGAAGGCGTCGAAAAGCTTGTCTGTGCCGAGCCAGATATAGCGGTTCGGGCGCACCACCAGATCGGGCTCGAATATTTCGGCATAACGGTTGCGGATTCTGGAATTGAGGCCGTCGGACGCGATGACGAGATCGGCGTCGGGGAAATCGAGGTCGCTTTCCACATCGGTCTCGAACTGGAGCGTCACGCCGAGCGCCTCGCAGCGCTTCTGCAGGATGTTGAGGAGCCGCTTGCGGCCGATGCCGACGAAGCCGTGGCCGGAGGTGCGCTGGCGCGTGCCCTTGAACAGGACCTCGATATCGTCCCAGTGGTTGAAGGCGTCCTGGATTTCCGCGGCGCTTTCCGGGTCCCAGACCTTCATCGCCTCCATGGTCGCATCGGAGAAGACGACCCCCCAGCCGAACGTGTCATAGGGCCGGTTGCGCTCCACCGCGGTGATGTCATGCTCCGGGTGGAGCTTCTTCATCAGGAGGGCGAAATAAAGTCCGGCCGGGCCGCCACCAATGCATACGATGCGCATGTCCGCTCCCATTCTTATCGCGCCGCCCCCAGGCATGGCATATTGGGCGGCATATTATTTTAAGTTTAAAATATATTCCCGACCGGCAAGCCGTCAAGCCAAAAACGCGATTTCCGGCATTCGGTGCCATGCGGCTGTTTTGCGGAGCCGGTTACTCGCTATATATGCGTTTACATATATGCAAATGCATGTAATTTTACCGAATATCTATTTTTATTGACAGAATTGCATTAAAAAAAATATGCTGTTGCAAATTTAATGAAAATTCCGGGTCACGGAAAAGGGGAGTATCAATGGCTGAACGGTCATTTGCGCGTGAAGTCGAGGACTTGAAGCTCGGCGAGGGAGACATCTTTCGCGGCGAGGGTATTCTGGCCATCACCAAGGCGCTGCTTCAATCCGGCGTGTCCTATGTCGGCGGCTATCAGGGCTCGCCGATCTCGCATCTGATGGACGTGCTGTCCGACGCGAAGGACGTAATGGAGGAACTGGGCGTCCATTTCGAATCCTCCGCATCGGAAGCGGCGGCGGCGGCCATGCTGTCGGCCTCGGTGCTCTATCCGGTGCGCGGTGCGGTGGCGTGGAAATCCACCGCTGGAACCAATGTCGCCTCCGATGCGCTGTCCAACCTGTCGTCGGGCGGCGTGACCGGCGGCGCGCTGGTCATTATCGGCGAGGATTTCGGCGAAGGCTCCTCCATCATGCAGGAGCGCAGCCACGCCTATGCGATGAAATCGCAGATGTGGCTTCTGACCCCGCGTCCCAACCTGCCGTCCATCGTCGATGCGGTGGAAAAGGGCTTCGAGCTGTCGGAGGCCTCCAACACGCCGGTGATGCTGCAGGTCGGCATCCGCAGTTGCCATGTGCATGGGCAATTCGTCGCCAAGGACAACAAACGGCCGGAACATACGCTGGCCGAGGCGCTGGAAAATCCGCACCGCGATTTCAACCGTATCGTCCTGCCCCCGGCGACCTTCCTGCACGAGAAGGAAAAGCTGGAGCGGCGCTGGCCCGCGGCGGTTGAATTCATCAAGGCCAACCGCCTCAACGAGCATTTCGGGCCGGAAGAGGGCGAGGTCGGCATCATCCTGCAGGGCGGCATTTATAACGGCGCCATGCGCGCGCTGCAGCAGCTCGGACTTGCCGACGTCTATGGCGAGAGTCGGGTGCCGCTCTATGTCATGAACGTCGCCTATCCGATGATCGACGACGAGGTGGTCGATTTCGTCGCCGGCAAGAAGGCCGTCCTCATGGTCGAGGAGGGCGCGCCGGAATATATCGAGCACACGCTGCACACGCTTCTCCGCCGCCGGGATATCCAGACGAAAGTGTCCGGCAAGGATGTGCTGCCGCTCGGCGGCGAATATACGACGCCGGTACTGGTCAAGGGCATGGCCGCCTTCTTCGAGGCCAATGCGCCGCAGATGCTCGGCAACCGTCCGCCCGTGCCCGATCCGTCGCCGGTGCTGGCCGATACGCGGGTCAAGGCGCTGGCCGAGGTCGTGCCGCCGCGCCCCGCCGGCTTCTGCACCGGCTGCCCGGAACGGCCGATCTTCGCCGCCATGAAGCTGGTCGAGCAGGAACTGGGGCCGCATCACGTCTCGGCCGATATCGGCTGCCATCTCTTTTCCATCCTGCCGCCCTTCAATATCGGCGGCACGACGATGGGCTACGGCCTTGGGCCGGCATCGGCCTCCGCCTTCAATGTGCCGGCGGGCAAGCGCGCCATCTCGGTGATGGGCGACGGCGGTTTCTGGCACAACGGGCTGACCACATCGGTCGGCAACGCCGTGTTCAACAAGCAGGACGGCGTGATCCTTCTGGTCGACAATTTCTATTCGTCGGCGACCGGCGGTCAGGACATCATGTCGTCTCGCGCCGTCAATCCGCGCCGCAAGACCAACAATTCGGTGGTCGATGCGGTCAAGGGCATCGGTGCGACATGGGTGCGCCAGATCGACCGCACCTATGACGTCGCCAGGATGCGCGACACGCTGCGCGAAGCGCTGACGACCAAGGAAAAGGGGCCGAAGATCATCGTCGCCTCGTCCGAATGCATGCTCAACAAGCAGCGCCGCGTGAAGCCGCAGTTCAATCAGGCGGTGAAGGACGGCAAGCGTGCGGTCAAGCAGCGTTTCGGCGTCGACGAGGATGTGTGCACTGGCGATCACGCCTGCATTCGCCTGTCGGGCTGCCCGTCGCTTTCGGTCAAGCATACCGACGATCCGCTGAAGGACGATCCGGTCGCGGCCATCGACAACAGCTGCGTGGGCTGCGGCAATTGCGGCGAGGTCTCAGAAGCCGCCGTTCTGTGCCCGTCCTTCTACCGGGCCGACGTCATATACAACCCGACCGGCTGGGACAGGCTCGTCCACCGCATCCGCTCCGCCGTCATCGGCTGGCTGCAGAAGCGCCGTCAGGCCTCGCGCGTCGTCTTTGCCGACTGAGGAAATCATTATGCAAATGCTCAGAACCTCTTCGACGGCGCAGCTTTCGCAGGACAGGCCGCTTTCCATCGCCATTCTCGCCATGGGCGGGCAGGGCGGCGGCGTGCTGGCCGACTGGATCGTGGCGCTCGCCGAAAGCCAGGGCTGGGTCGCCCAGACCACATCCGTCCCCGGCGTAGCGCAGCGCACCGGCGCGACCATCTATTATCTGGAACTGCTGCAGCCACGCGAGGGCGTGATGCCGATCCTCTCGCTGATGCCGACGCCGGGCGATGTCGACGTGGTGATGGCCGCCGAACTGATGGAGGCCGGGCGCTCCGTACTGCGCGGTCTGGTAACGCCGGACAAGACGCTGCTCATCGCCTCCACCCACCGCTCCTATGCGGTGGGCGAAAAGGAAAAGCCGGGCGACGGCATCGGCAATCCCGTGGTGGTGGAAGATGCCACGGCCTTTGCGGCCAGAAAGACCATCGCCTTCAACATGGATACGCTGGCCGTGAAGAACGGCAGCGTGATTTCCTCCGCCATGTTCGGCGCATTGGCCGCCGCGAAGGTGCTGCCTTTCGGCAAGGAGGCATTCGAGGCGACGATCCGCGCCGGCGGCAAGGGCATCGAGGCGAGCCTCAGGGCTTTCGACGCCGCCTATCAGCGCGCACTGAAAGGCGAGAACGACAGGCTTTCGGCCACTCCCGCCAAGCGGCTCGATCCGCTGCCGGAAAAGGTAGGCCATCCGGCGCTCGACCGGCTGATCGCGCGCATCCGCAACGAGTTTCCGGCCGAGGCGCATCCCATGCTTTATGCGGGCGTGCGCAAGCTCACCGATTTTCAGGACCCGGCCTATGCGGCGGAATATCTGACGCGCTGCGCCGCACTCGCGGCGGCCGACCGCCAGCATGGCGGCGAGGCGCACGATTTCGCCTTCACGGTGCAGGCCGCGAAATATGTCGCCGTCGCCATGGCCTATGACGACGTAATCCGCGTCGCCGACATCAAGGTGCGCGGCTCCCGTTTCGAGCGGGTGCGCAGGGAAGTCGGCGTGAAGGCCGGCCAAATCGCCTCTACGACCGAATATATGCATCCACGCATGGAAGAGGTCTGCGGCACGCTGCCGAAGTCCATCGGCGAGCGGATCGAGAACAGCCCGAAACTGTTCGCCTGGCTCGACCGGCGGGTCAACAAGGGCCGGCGTGTCAATACCGGCACGCTGTTCTGGTTCACCGGGCTCTATGTCGTGTCGGCCATGCGCCGCTTCCGGCGCGGCAGCCTGCGCCATCACCGCGAGGTGGAGCACCGGGAAGCATGGCTTGCCGGGGCGCTCGACGTCCTGCCGAAGAATTACGATCTCGCCGTCGAGGTACTGGGCTGCCGCCGTCTGGTGAAGGGCTATTCGGACACCCATGCGCGCGGGCTGTCGAAATTCGACCGCGTGCTGTCCGCCTTGCCGATGCTGGAGCATCGCGAGGACGGCGCGGCCTGGCTGCGCCGCCTGCGGCAGGCAGCCCTGCTCGACGAGCAGGGCATCGCGCTCGACGGCGCGCTGAAGACGGTCGCGACTCTCTAGCATGAACGCCAATCGCAACTGGGAATAAAAAGGGGAACCCATGTCACAAGTGCAATCGATCGATGCTCCGGCCATTGCCGGGCGTGAAATTTCTGCCAGCAAGAGCCTGCTTGTCGTAGGGCTATGCTGGTTCGCCATTTTCTCGGAAGGCTATGACGTCGGGGTGATCGGCGCGATCCTGCCCGCGCTTTCGACCGACCCGGTATGGCGGTTGACGCCGATCGAACTCGGCGCCATCGGCAGTTATACGGTGATCGGCATGCTGATCGGCGGTATTCTCTCCGGCATGCTGAGCGAGATTTACGGGCGCAAGCCGCTGTTCATGACGAGCATCACGCTGTTTTCGCTCTGCTTGATCGTCAGTGCCATGGCGCCGACACCGTTCATCTTCGGACTGAGCAGGTTCGTCGCCGGTATCGGCCTCGGCGGCATCATTCCGGTCGCGGCGGCGCTGACGGTGGAATATTCACCTTCGCAGAAGAAGAGCTTCAATTACGGCCTGATGTATTCCGGCTATTCGGTAGGCCTGCTGGCGGCCGCCCTGTGCGGACGCGCCTTTCTGGCCGAGCATGGCTGGCGATTTATCATGCTTCTCGGCGCACTGCCGCTTCTGTTCACGCCGGTGCTCCTCACCCTCCTACCGGAATCGGTGGAATCGCTGGTACACCGGGGCAAATGGGAGGCCGCCGCCAGAACCGCTCGCCGCATGGGGATAGATGTGCCGGCCACCGTCGCCAAGAAACAGGAAGCTCTCGACTGGCGCGTGGTCTTCCGTGCGATTTTCGCGCCGGAAAAAGCAAGGGAAACGGTCTGTTTCTGGATTGCGCTTTTCATGGGGCTTCTGCTGGTCTACGGCATAGCGCAATGGCTGCCGCAGATCATGCGCAAAAGCGGCTACGATCTCGGCGACAGCCTGCTTTTCCTGGCGGTCTTCAGCCTGAGTTCGGCCATCGGCGGCATCCTGCTCGGCACATGGGCCGATCGCTTCGGCGTGCGCAGGGCAGTGTCCCTGTCCTATGCGCTCGGCGCGCTCGGCATCGTGGCGCTTGCCTTCAAGGGCTCGCTTCTGATGAGCTATACTTTCGCCGCCATCGCCGGCTTCGGAACGATTTCCGCCTCGCTGGTGCTGACGGGTTATCTCGCGCAGCGCCTCGATCCGGCCATTCGTTCGGCGGGAACCGGTTGGGCATTGAGCTTTTCGCGGCTGGGCGCGTTGTCCGGTCCGCTCGTCGGCGGCTTCATCGCGAGCATGAATGTGGCGCCGCAGTGGAATTTCTACATTTTCGCAATCGTGGCGGTGCTCGCCGCATGCGCCACGGCGCTTATCCCGCCTCCGGCGTCGGAGTGACGCCGAACGTGGAATAACTGTCGGTGCGGTTCAGATTTCGTGCTTGCGGATGTTGCGCAGCATTTTCTGTAGCGTGCCGACAAAGGCATGATGTTCGTCCTCGCTGATATCGGCGAACATCTGCAACATGGATTCATACATGATCGGCCAGGCGGAATTAAACACCTCGCGGCCCGCTTCCGTGATGGACACGTCGCGGATGCGCATGTCGTCCCGGCGCGCTTCCCGGCGGATATAGCCTTGTTCCTCAAGGGAATCGAGGATGCGGCTCATGGTCGATTGCTCGGTGACGGCGAAGACGGACAGTTCGTTGATGGTCGCGGACGGCGTGATGGTGAGAATGGAAAGTGTGCGCATCTTCACCGTCGTCATCTGCTTCGGCTTGAGCGCTTCGGAGAGGCTGGTGTTGTAGCGGGCCATGATACGGTTCATCAGATAAGGGGCAAAACTGTTCAGGCCGATCTCACCCAGTGTCCGCGTAATGGGTGCTTCCTGGCTTTCGGAAGCCAGCACACTGCCTGAAAAGCGTTCTTCCATAATCGTCCTCAAAAAAACTGCCCGTATGAATCCCGTACCGCAATCCGACCTGTATGACTTAACGTCTGACTTGCCGATAAGCTACAGTTTTCCGGTGTTTACGATGGCTTTTCGAGCACTTTGGGATATCGTGCGGCATGAATCGCTCCGCCGTCGCCGATAGACGCACCTTGCCGCAAGATAGAGCTGCAGGAAGGCGCTATCGCCGGATCTGGGCTTAATCCGGGGAAAGTAACCGAAACGTTGTAAAAAAATTCCTGCAATCGGTTAAGTCGATTTTTGCCCTTGTTTGAACCCAATTCCAGTCTATATAGAGGGCCATCGAACTTTGTTAGCGACTTTTGTTGTCGGACGCCTTCATGGCGCATTCAGATATCCCTTCATCGTCGATTTACCGGTCCGGCCATTCGGCCGGCCTCTCTAGCGATTGAAAGGAATCGTTATGAATGCAGGCACTGTAAAGTGGTTTAACGGCACCAAGGGTTTCGGTTTCATCCAGCCTGACAATGGCGGCCAGGACGTTTTCGTCCACATTTCCGCCGTTGAGCGCGCCGGAATGCGCGGCCTCGATGAAGGCCAGAAGATCCGTTACGACATCGTGCAGGATAAGCGTTCGGGCAAAAGCTCGGCCGACAATCTTCAGGCTGCCTAAGGAATCTCATTCGCTCGCGTGACCACGGATGTACTGGCACGCAGGGCCAATGATGGTGAAGGTCGGGACTTGTCCCGGCCTTTTGTTTTTTCTGGATCTGTCGATTGAGCATCGTTTATCCACGCTGTTGCTCTTGGCCGTCTGTCAAAAATTTCTGTCTAGTGGTAAGTACGACCATTCCGCATGATCCGTACCCGCGCTTTAGAGCCGACGTTGCCGTCTTTGCGCTTGCGTACTGCGATGGTGCCCATATTCCCATCCTCACTTGGTCTACGAGGAATTATATTTGGTCCCGAACGAGCGTGAATGAGACAGTGAATAAAAATAGGCAACATACTGATAATACAGAGAAATATGAATATTTTAAAGCTCCGGTCTTCGCCGTCGCGCCGATGATCGACTGGACGGACCGTCATTGCCGCCATTTCCACCGGCTGTTCTCGAAGCGGGCGCTTCTATACACCGAGATGGTGGTGGCCGATGCCGCCATCCATGGTCCGCGCGAGCGGTTGCTCGGCTTCGATGCGACCGAGCATCCTGTGGCGTTGCAACTGGGCGGCTCCGACCCGGCCAAGCTGGCCGAGGCGGCGCGGATCGGTGCGGATTTCGGTTATGACGAGATCAATCTCAATGTCGGCTGCCCGTCCGACCGGGTGCAGTCCGGCACTTTCGGCGCCTGCCTGATGCTGACGCCCGATGTGGTGGCGCGCTGCGTTGCGGCGATGCGGGAGGCCGTGTCGGTCCCCGTTACGGTCAAATGCCGTATCGGCGTGGACGATCAGGATACGGAAACGGCGCTTGACGCGCTGGCCGATCAGGTGCTTGACGCAGGCGCGGACGCGCTCTGGGCCCATGCCCGCAAGGCCTGGCTGCAGGGCCTGTCGCCGAAGGAGAACCGCGAGATACCGCCGCTCGATTACGACCGCGTCCATCGGCTGAAACAGCGCCTTGGCGGGTTTTTCGTCGGCATCAATGGCGGCATCGCCACGCTGGACGAGGCCGAGACGCAGCTTGGACTGGTGGACGGCGTCATGCTCGGCCGCGCCGTTTATCACGATCCGGCCCTGTTGGCGGATGTGGATGCGCGTTTTTTTGGCGATGCGGGCGGTGCCGTCGATATGATCGATGTGGTGGAAGCCATGTGCGCCTATGCCGACCGTCATATCGCCGGCGGCGGGAGGCTTTCGCATGTCAGCCGTCATATGGTCGGTCTGTTCACCGGCCAGCCGGGCGCGCGGCGCTGGCGGCAGATATTGTCGACGGACGCGACCCGGCCCGGTGCCGACAGCAGCGTCCTGCGGCAGGCCTATCGCGCAATTGAGGAAGCCCGCGCCGAGGCGGCCTGATCCGGCCTGCGCGTTTTGCCGAAAGCGGTCAGTCCACCATGATCAATTGATCGCCGCGCACCGCGAACCCGCCCAGTGTTTGCAGGAAGCTCATGCCGAGCAGGCTGCCGGTCATGAGGCCTTCCTTGGAAACCAGAGCACGAACATCATGCCGTTCTATGTCGCCCACCTGCAATGTGGCGATGCGGATATTGGCGGCCAGCGTCTGGCCATTGGCGGTCATGACCGGAAACGTATAATGGAGCGCGGCGGTGTCGATGCCCGCGCGCTTGGCGTCTTCATGTGACAGAACCACGGATGACGCGCCCGTATCGACGAGGAAATGCACGCGCGTGCCGTTGACGCTGCCATTCACTTCGAAATGACCGTTGTCGGATTTGGCGAGCGTCACCGTCACCGCGCCATTGGCATCGCGCCGGGAAATCGGGCTGCCCGGAATTAGGCCGGCGGTAATGCGGCTCACCGCATCCTGAAGCCCGTCACGATATTGATATCCGGCGACGAGAGCGAGGATGATAATCGCCCACATGGCCATGTTGCGCGCGAAGTCGGTGAGCTTTATGCCGGAGCCGAGCAGACCGGCGGCCAGCACGATGCCCCATATGCCGAAATAGGCCGCGCGGGCAAAGACATCGTTGGCCATGCCCATGGTGGAACCGCGGTCGCTGTTCGATATGAGCAGCAGAATGGCAATGGCGATTGCCGCGATCAGTAGCCAGAACAGACGTCCCATCAGCCCATCTTCTTTTCCGCTATGGTTTCATGCCGGTCATGCAGTTGCGCCAGAATCGCATGGCGCTCCTCCGCCGACATGCTCGACCACCGCGCGATCTCGTCCAGCGTGCGGGCGCAGCCGAGGCAGAAGCCGGTTTCCGTGTCGATCGTGCAGACCAATATGCAGGGCGATTCGATTGCGGGCATGTGCATGGTAAGAATGTGGCGGCATCAAAGGGCCATGACAAGCCCGGCGAGGATGCAGACAGCGCCGATCTGCTGCGCCGCGCCCAGCGTGTCGCCGGTCTGACCGCCGATTTTCATGAGGCACAGCTTCGCGAAGCCGGTGAGTGCCGCCGCCGTCAGGGCGAGCGCATAGACGATCGCGGGAATGCCGCCCGACGGCATCAGGCCGACTATGAGGATGACGAGACCGAGGCCGCAGCCGCAGACGACGCTTTCCCATAGCGGCCGTCCGGCGTTGTCTGAAAGGCCACCGGGCCGTGCCGAGGGCAGGGCGTGCCAGACGGCGAGCATGGCGGCACGGCTCGCCGCCTCCGAGGCGACGAGCGCGAGCAGGGCGAAGCCGGGGCCAGCGCGCTCGATAATCGACGCCAGCAGGGAGGCTTTCACGCCGGTCCAGATGACGAGGGCCAAGGCGGCGAAGGTGCCGATGCGCGAATCCTTCATGATGGCGAGCCGGCGTTCCGGCGTGGCGCCGCCGAAAAAGCCGTCGGCGGTGTCGCCAAGCCCGTCTTCGTGCAGCGCGCCGGTCATGGCGGCGAGCGCGCCCACCGCGATGAAGCCGCAGGCAAGGGCAGGCAGGTGAAGCCCGCGCGCCGCCATCAGGGCGACCCCCGCAAGCAGGCCCAGCACGGCGCCTGCGAGTGGAAAGGCTCGCGCCTGATGGGGCAGCGAATCGTCCGTTCCCTCGAACCAGCGCTGTGGCAGCGGCAGGCGGGTAAGGAAGCCCAGCGAGCGGATCGTATCGCCGATCAGGCCATTTCGCTGCAAGTGATTGCTCCACAACGGTTTCCGGTTCGGGAGGGGAGCGCGACGCCGCAATTGCCGAACAGGTGATTTGAAATTTCGCGCGAGTGTTATAGGACGGGCCGCAACGATTTGCACCCCAATCATTGATCGGACACGACGATATGAGCGACAGCGGCCTTCCCTTCGACGATTTCCGCGAACTGATCCGCAACCTGCCCGGTCCCGACCTCGGGGCCGAAAGGGCGGTGCGCGAGCGCGAGGCCACGCTGACCAAGCCCGCCGGCTCGCTCGGCCGGCTGGAGGAGATCGCCGCCTGGCTCGCCGCGTGGAGCGGCAAGCCCGTTCCACAGGTCAACCGGCCGCTGGTTGCCGTCTTTGCCGGCAATCACGGCGTCACGGCGCGCAATATCACGCCGTTCCCGCCAAGCGTTACGGCGCAGATGGTGGAGAATTTTGCGGCAGGGGGCGCGGCCATCAACCAGATCTGCATTGCCAACGATCTGGGATTGAAAGTCTTCGATCTGGCGCTTGAGCATCCGACCGCCGATATTACGGAAGAAGCCGCGATGGACGAGCGCACCTGCGCGGCGACCATGGCCTTCGGCATGGAGGCCATCGCCGGTGGCACCGACCTGCTTTGTATCGGCGAGATGGGCATCGGCAATACGACCATCGCGGCGACACTTGCCTTGGCGCTGTTCGGCGGCGAGGCGGAGGACTGGGTCGGGCCGGGCACCGGCTCGACGGGCGAACTGATGCAGCGCAAGCTCGCCGCGGTGCGGCAGGCGGTGGCCCTGCACCGTGCGCATCTGGGCGATCCGCTGGAAGTGCTGCGCCGTCTCGGCGGACGCGAGCTGGCGGCCATGGCCGGGGCCATCCTTGCGGCGCGCGTGGAAAAGATTCCGGTGATCGTGGACGGTTTCGTGGCAAGTGCTGCCGCCGCCGTGCTTTATGCCGCCAATCCGGAGGCGCTCGACCATTGCCTGTTCGGCCATGTCTCCGCCGAGCCGGGCCATCGCAGGCTTCTGGAAAAGCTCGGCAAGAAGCCGCTGCTCGATCTCGGCATGCGGCTCGGCGAGGGAACGGGGGCGGCGCTGGCGGCGGGCATCGTCAAGGCCGCAGCGCTCTGCCATAGCGGCATGGCCACTTTCGAGCAGGCGGGCGTGGCGTCTTCAAAGGAATGAAGAACCGCCGGGGGGCCGTTGTATCCGGTCAGGCCGCCCGCCAATTTCCTCGATTCATATCAGGGACTTGCCTGCGTTAGATCGCCATACGCCTTAATCAGGCGAATTGTGACGATCTATCTCTTTGTTTTTACGCATTATCCTACGCGAAACCGCTTCGCACTTTCGCTGAAAATGCTCTAGTTGTTTTCCTTGTCGAGCACCATGTAGTCGAGCGGAAGCTCGGTCGTATATTTGATCTGCTCCATGGCGAAGGATGAGGACACGTCGCGAATCTCGATCTTGCTGATGAGACGCTTGTAGAAGGCATCATAGGCGGCAATATCCGGCACGGCCACGCGCAGGAGATAATCCACGTCGCCGCTCATGCGATAGAACTCGATCACCTCCGGGAATTCCTGCACCACTTCCGAGAAGCGTTTCAGCCATTCATGGCTGTGCGAACTGGTGCGCACCGATACGAACACTGTCACGCGGGCATTGACCCGCACCGGATCGAGAATGGCGACACGGCGGCGGATGACGCCGTCCTCCTCCAGCTTCTGGATGCGCCGCCAGCATGGCGTGGTGGAAAGGCCGACCTTCTTGGCGATATCCGCCACCGCCAGCGTCGCGTCTTCCTGCAAGAGGCGCAGTATTTTCCGGTCGAGCCTGTCCATGCGTTTTCATTCCCGGTTTTGGAAATCGTTTCCCGAACTATGCAAATAGGTGGAACGCCATACCTTATGATTTGCATTCGACCGAAGTTACAGAAAAAAAATTCTGATGAAAACGAAGGGAATAAAATTTATTTATCGCCAGCCGCAAGCTGGCGAATTTTTGCCTGAAGAACGGGCACGACTTCATCGTCGAACCACGGATTGCGCTTCAGCCAGCCGCTGTTGCGCCATGAGGGATGCGGCAGCGGCAATACGATCCGCCCGTTCGCATCCGGCGTGTCGAGGAAGCGCCGCCAGTCCTTCACGGTTTCGGTCATGCTGCGGCCCTTGCAGGCGGGCAGGTGGTAGGCAAGGGCATATTGGCCCACCACGAGGATGAACTCCAGTTGCGGCATGGCGGCGAAGACGCGGTCGTGCCATGTCAGCCGGCATTCGCGGCGCGGCGGCAGGTCGCCGCCATGCCGATCGTAGCCGGGAAAGCAGAAGCCCATGGGAACGATGGCGAAACGCGCGGGATCGTAGAACGCCTCGCGCGTCGTGCCGAGCCATTGCCGCAGGCGGTCGCCGGAAGGATCGTTGAAAGGCAGCGAGGTGTTATGCACGCGGATGCCCGGCGCCTGCCCGCAAATGGCGACGCGCGCGGTATCGGAAATGATACAGACGGGATTGGGTTCGTGCGGCATCGGCGGCGGAAAGAGCGGCGCGTCGCGGCAGATACGGCAGGCCCGGATCGAATGGGCGAGGACTTCCGGGTTTTCCATGAATGCGTTCCGGGGCAGGGATGAGGGCTCGTGCGTCGTGGCGCTCTTCATATAGGAAGGCAATTGCCGATTGCACAGGCTCGCGGATCATGTGTTGCAGCGTGTACTTGTTGTCAAACGGCAACAGCTTTCACTCTCACTTTAGGTTACAAGGAGGTCGGGCGGGTTTTGCCTATTTCCCGCCACAAAGGAGCGTCACCCGTCTAGAATAGGCAGAAGCCGCAAGAGTTTTTCGGGACCGGCGTGCCAGCAGGATCGGACAGGAATGAAAAGCAGCATCGGATTGCATGGCGGCATTTTCGTAGACAGGAATGATCCTGTCCGTGCTGCCTTTGTCCCATCCGGATGCGGCGCGGCTTTTTTCCGTCAAGATCGGGTCGCAGTCTTGACCAAAAGCGAGACTATTCTGGGTCTTATGCGATTTTTCCCAGCCGAATGGGCCGTTTACTGTGAAAGACCGGCGTCGTGATGCGTATGCGCAGTTTTTCATATTTCCCTGCGATGAGGGCTCTGGGCCTTGCTCTGGGCCTCGCCATTGCCTGCCATAGCGCTTTTGCCTTCGACCTGAACGACGATTCCGAAAAGACCAGAAGCCCCTTCGAACTCTTCAAGTTCGGCTTTTCCGCCTATAAGAGCGGCCACAAGGAAGAAGCGATCAAGGCGCTGCGCTATGCGGCGGAGCGTGGTCATCAGGGCGCGAAATGGAAGCTGGCGCGCATGTATGCCGAGGGCGACGGCGTGCCGGAGAACGATTACGAGGCCTACAAGATCTTCGAGAAGATCGTCCGCGAGGGCGCGGAGCCGGGTTCCGAGAACGATTCCTACGTGGCAGATGCGATGGTGGCGCTGGCCGGCTATGTGAAGCATGGTATTCCCGGCTCG
This sequence comes from Rhizobiales bacterium 63-22, assembly GCA_001898995.1. GTDB lineage: Bacteria > Pseudomonadota > Alphaproteobacteria > Rhizobiales > Rhizobiaceae > Brucella. Next base: position 91,989 of record MKVZ01000017.1, read on the forward strand.
CCGGTCCATGCCGATCTCAACATGGCGCGCGAACTCTATGTGCAGGCGGCGTCGAATTTCGGCGATCCGGCGGCGCAGTTCGAGCTGGGCAAGATGCTGCTTGCGGGCGAGGGCGGCGAGCGCAATCTCGTGCAGGCGGCGCGGTGGTTCCAGCTTGCCGCCAAGAAGGGCAATGCAGGCGCGCAGGCTATGTTGGGCAACATGCTGTTTCAGGCCGGCAAGACCGTTCGCGGCCTCGCCTTGCTGACGGCGGCTTTCGAGCGTTGTCAGGCGGAAGAGTGCGGCTGGATTCGCGATATGCAGGAACAGGCCTTCTCCATCGCCGGGGAGGCGGATCGCCGCAATGCCGTGGCGCTTTCCAGCGATTATGTCGCCAAGGGCGATTTCTGATTTCCTAGATCGACAGTGTCACCGTGACGGGAACGTGGTCCGAGGGCTTTTCCCATGCACGGACATGCTTTTCCACGTCGGCGGCGACAAGGCGGCTGGCCGCTTCCGGCGACAGCATCAGGTGGTCGATGCGGATGCCGTTGTTCTTCTGCCATGCGCCGGCCTGATAATCCCAGAAGGAATAGACGCCGTCGGCATCGGTCCCGGCGCGGATGGCGTCGGTAAATCCGAGATTTTCGAGCCGCCGCAGCGCCTGTCGCGATTGCGGCTGGAACAGCGCATCGCCGAGCCATGCGTCCGGGTTCTTCGCATCGCGCGGCTGCGGGATGACATTGTAGTCGCCGGCCAGAACGAGCGGCTCCTCCAGCGTCAGGCGATCCCTTGCCCAATCTTCAAGCCGTCGCATCCAGCCGAGCTTGTAGGGAAATTTCTCCGAATCGACGGGATTGCCGTTGGGCAGGTAAAGCGAGACGACGCGCACGACGCCCTTGCCGGCCCGATAGACGCCTTCGATGAAGCGCGCCTGTTCGTCGTTCCCGTCGCCGGGCAGGCCGATATTGATTTCGTCGGGCGACGTTCTGGACAGGAGCGCCACGCCGTTGAAGCCCTTCTGGCCGTGCGTCTCCACATGATAGCCCAGCGCCTCGATTTCGAGGCGGGGGAACTGGTCGTCCACCGACTTGATTTCCTGTAGGCAGACGATATCCGGCGCCGACGCCTTCAGCCAGTGCTGGAGGTTGTCGATGCGTGCCTTGACGCCGTTGATGTTCCATGTCGCGATCTTCATGGAAACGAGCTTAGGCACTCCGCCGTCCGCCCGCAAGGCGCCGACCGGGTTATACCCGTGTCAGATCGCGAAACTGGTGCCGCAGCCGCAGGACGAAACCGCATTGGGGTTGCGTATCTGGAAGGACTGCCCCATCAGGTCGTCCACGAAGTCGATTTCCGACCCGTCCATATAGGGCAGCGAGATCGAATCGATCAGCACTTTCGCGCCCAGCTTCTCGATGACGATATCTTCTTCGGACTGGTCGGAGACGAGATCGTATTTATAGGAGAAACCCGAGCAGCCGCCGCCCTCGACCGAAACCCGCAGCGCGGTCTTTCCCGGCTCGGAATCGAGAATTCTGGCGATCCGCCGCGCGGCGGAATCGGAAACGGTAATGCCTGTCATCGGTCTGTTCCGCTTGCAATCAGCTTTGACTGATAGCTATGAACGTGGCAGGCGGAAGTCAATGTCCGCGTACGCATTTGTCATGACGGACAATGAGGGAAGCATCGTAATGTCACCGGAAGAGCAGGGATCGCTGCAAGGAATAGGCTTCGGTTACCGGGAGCGCGCGTCCTATGCCTGCGACCCGGCCCGCACGCGCGGGCGGCTGGTGGCGGAGCCGGAAAGCCCGACGCGCACGCCGTTCCAGCGCGACCGCGACCGCATCATCCATTCGACCGCTTTCCGGCGATTGAAGCACAAAACACAGGTCTTCATCGCCCATGAGGGCGACCATTACCGCACGCGGCTCACCCATACCATTGAGGTGGCGCAGATCGCCCGCGCGCTGGCGCGCGCCCTGCGCCTCGACGAGGACCTCGCCGAGGCGGTGGCGCTGGTGCATGATTTCGGCCACACGCCCTTCGGCCATACCGGCGAGGAGGCACTCAACGAGCGCATGGAGGGGTATGGCGGCTTCGACCACAATGCCCAGTCGCTCAGGATCGTGACGAAGCTGGAGCACCGCTATGCCGATTTCGACGGTCTCAACCTGTCATGGGAGACGCTGGAAGGACTGGTGAAGCATAACGGCCCGCTGCTCGGTCCCTTCACCGCTCACCCGGACCAGCCCGTCCCACAGCCGATCCTCGATTTCAACGCGCGCTACGATCTCGAACTGGACCGTTTCGCCAGCCTCGAAGCGCAATGCGCGGCCATTGCCGACGACATCGCCTATAATGCGCACGACATCGATGACGGCTTGCGCGCCGGCCTGCTGACGCTGGAGCAATTGGACGCCGTGCCGCTGACCAAACGGCTGCTCGACCTCGTGCGGACACGCTATCCGGGCCTCGATCCGGTGCGGACGGGCCATGAACTGGTACGCCGGCAGATCACTGTCATGGTGGAGGACGTCATCGGGGAAGCGCAGCGCCGCATCGCCGCCGCCCACCCGCGCGGTGTGGAGGAGGTTCACGGCCAGAAGCAGACGCTCGTTGCCTTTTCCGACGCCATGCGCGAGGACGAAAAGCTGCTCAAGCGCTTCCTGTACAAGAATCTCTATTTCCATGAGACGGTCGTGGTACGCCGTCAGGCAGCGGACCGCATCGTTCGCGACCTTTTCGATGCCTGCTTCAATGACGCCGCGGTCATGCCGCCGGAATGGCAGGCGGGGCTTGAAAGCCTCGACAAGGCAGGGCGCGCGCGCCGCGTCGCCGATTATCTCGCCGGCATGACTGACAATTATGCCGTGCGCGAACACCGGCGGTTGTTTGACCATACGCCCGATTTGGCTTAATCGATCCTCCGAAACGGACAGCCGCTTCGCGGCCAAGCCTGACAGGACCAACCATGAATATTTTTGCCGATTTCGACGCACGCATCAAGAAAACGTTGCAAGATATTGATTTAAAATCAAAAGATGGCGGAGAGCTGGACCTTTCGCGCGTTGGCGTCGAGCCGCCGCGTGATGCGACCCATGGCGATATCGCCACCAATGCGGCGATGGTCCTGTCCAAGGCCGTGGGCCAGAATCCGCGCGAACTGGCGTCGAGAATCGCCGAGGCGCTCAAGGCCGACGCAGATGTGGAAAGCGTCGATGTGGCGGGTCCGGGCTTCATCAATCTGCGCCTGAAGCCCACCTACTGGCAGCGCGAACTGGCCCAGATGCTGAACGAGGGCCCGGATTTCGGCCGCTCGAAGCTCGGTCATGGCCATAAGGTCAATGTCGAATATGTCTCGGCCAATCCGACCGGCCCGATGCATGTCGGCCATTGCCGGGGCGCGGTCGTCGGCGACGTGCTGGCGAACCTGCTGAAATTTGCGGGCTACGACGTCGTCAAGGAATATTACATCAACGACGCCGGCGCGCAGATCGACGTGCTGGCGCGCTCGGTCATGCTGCGCTACCGCGAGGCGCTGGGCGAGGAGATCGGCGAGATCCCGTCGGGGCTTTATCCCGGCGACTATCTGGTGCCGGTCGGCAAGGCTCTGGCTGCCGAGTTTGGCCCGAAGCTTCTGGAAATGCCGGACGAAGAGGCGCTGGCCATCGTCAAGGAGCGCACCATCGATGCCATGATGGCGATGATCCGCGCCGATCTCGATGCGCTCAACGTGCATCACGACGTATTCTTCTCCGAGCGCACGCTGCATGCCGACCGTGCGCGCGCCATCCGCTCCGCGATCAACGATCTCACGCTCAAGGGCCATGTCTACAAGGGCAAGATTCCGCCGCCGAAGGGGCAGTTGCCGGAGGACTGGGAGGACCGCGACCAGACGCTGTTCCGCTCGACGGAAGTGGGCGACGATATCGACCGGCCGCTGATGAAATCGGACGGGGCGTTCACCTATTTCGCCGCCGACGTGGCCTATTTCAAGGACAAGTACGATCGCGGCTTCGATGAGATGGTCTATGTGCTGGGCGCGGACCATGGCGGGTATGTGAAGCGGCTTGAAGCCGTGGCGCGCGCCGTTTCGGGCGGCAAGGCCAAGCTCACCGTTCTGCTCTGCCAGCTTGTGAGACTGTTCCGCGACGGTGAGCCGGTGCGCATGTCCAAGCGCGCTGGTGAGTTCATCACCCTGCGCGACGTGGTCGACGAGGTGGGCCGCGACCCGGTGCGTTTCATGATGCTCTACCGCAAGAACGACGCGCCGCTCGATTTCGACTTCGCCAAGGTGACGGAACAGTCGAAGGACAATCCGGTCTTCTACGTGCAATATGCTTCGGCGCGTTGCCATTCGGTGTTCCGGCAGGCGGTGGACCAGCTCGACCTTCCCGATCTCGACCGCGTGGCCATGGGCGCGCATTTCGACAGGCTGACCGACGAGAGCGAAATCGCGCTCGTGCGCAAGCTCGCCGAATATCCGCGCATGATCGAGGCCGCGGCCATGCATCAGGAGCCTCACAGGCTCGCATTCTACCTCTACGACCTCGCCAGCGCCTTCCATTCGCAATGGAACAAGGGAACAGAAAACCCCGATTTACGTTTTATCAAGGTTAACGATCCAAACTTGTCGCTGGCCAGGCTAGGGCTGGTGCAGGTTGTTTCCGATGTTCTGACGTCCGGTTTGACGATAATCGGTGCGGACGCTCCGACGGAAATGCGCTAGAGTATCGTTCCGGAAGCGCCAATATTTGGGGTGGACCGATACTCGAAACCGGTCTCTGCAGCATGATCTCCGCTGATGAGCGAGAGGGGTGCGCAGGGACTGTTCGGCTTCCACGAAGCTTTTCGGGTCGCAAGACCGGAAAAGGGCTGACGTTGGCAAGTTGAACGGGTGGATGATCGCGATGAACGCAAGTCATCGGTCGTCCTTTCGGCGTAGGAAACTGCTGTCAACTTTTGCCCACATTGCCTTGGTACAAAGCAATGTATGGTGACGTCTTGCGGCGTCCAGGGTTTGAGTAGGAACACGTCATGACGGACAGCAGTGCAAATCCCCGTAGATACGGCGAACGCCCGTCTTACGAAGACGATCCGCTGATGGAATTGTCGCGGCTCGCGGATTTCGGCACGCCCGCCGATGACGACGCGGAGTGGAGCGAACGCCACTCGCACGCTCATTCCGATAGTCATCCGGCCGGCAGTCATCCGACCGATAGTCATTTCAGAGCGGATTCGTGGTCCGAAAAGCGCCGCGCGGAGCCGGATTTCGATCCCGCGCCCGATCTGGAGCGGGAATTGTTCGGCGGGTTCGACGAGCCGGTGCAGCCGTCCGGTGACCATGCCCCATCTGCCGAACGCTCTTATGACAAACAGTATTTCCGGGGCGCCGAGCCGCCGGTTAGCGAAATTCCGGCCGCCACGGTGAGGGCGCCTGAACTGCCCGAACCGCTTGAGTTCGAGGAGACGGACCGTTCCGAGCCCGTTCCGCAATTCGATTACGCCGATTATTCCAGCGCCCGCGACGATGCGCAGCGCGGCCATCATCCGTTCCCCGAACCGGCGTCTGCCTACGATCCGACCGTGCATCAGCCGGCGCTTGAACCTTATGAGGATACATGGCCGGCTCATCCGGACGACCATGGCCGGGATGCGCAGGCTATGGAAGCCGATCTTTTGACCGAGGCCGCCCACCCTGTACGGCAGGCGCCGTCGCTGGAAGACGAACTCGAGGATTTTCTTTTCCGCGACGAGACTTCTGCCCAGACGCAAGCCGCCAATGACCATTGGCCGGATCGGGCGCGCAACGACTTCGCGGACGTCACACCGTCGCGAACGGCGTATGTTCCGGCACCGCTCGCCGCCGACCAGACCCGTGCCGAGCCGTCCGGCTATCCCTATTATACGCGCGGAAATTTCGCGCCCGGTGCCGCCGCGCAGGTGACGGCCGCGCACGACGATTTTGCCCTCGATGACGATTTTTCGTTGGAGAACGAGGAAGAGGCGGCTCACGCAAACGCGGAGACGACGAACGACGACCTGTCCGGTCTCGACGATCTGGATCTGCACGAGGACGATTTCGCCATCGAATCGGCGGACGACTTGAGCGCGCCGCAGAATCGGGCCGAGGCGGAGGAATTCAGCTTCAGCGAGGACGATTTCCGCACCGACGACGATTTCGCTCATGGCCATGAGGAAAGCGAGGCGCAGCCGGCTTACGCCCATGCCATCCGGCAGGATGACGAGGATCGTCGCCCCGCCGCGTCTTTCACGCCGCATTTCGCCTATCGCGCGCCGAGCGCTCCCGCACCGGAGGTCGAGACGCTGAACGTGGCCGAGGAGAAGGTCGAGCAGACCCATTCCCTCGATCTGCCGGAAGTGCATTATGCCGAGGAAGACAGCAAGGCGGGGCTGAGCGAACTGGAGGCGGAATTCGCCGAGGTTTTCAGCACCGTGGGGCTGGAAGAGACAAGCGCGGATTCCGAGGCGCACAGTCAGGCCGACAAGGCATTCGAGGACATATTCCGCGAGAATGCGCCGAGCTATATGGCCAGTATGGGCGCGGGCGCCGCTCTCGGTGTTGGAGCAGCGGCCGCGACGGCAGCTTATGGCGCTCAGCAGGCCCGGCAGCCGCTCGCCGGCGGCAGTGCCGACGATCTCTACAATCACTGGGCCGTGCAGGGCACGCCCGATCAGGGAACGCAGGTTCAGGGCGGGCAGAGCTTCGCGAACGAGGATTACGGCGCGCAGCCGCCGGAAGACGATCTCGGCAGAGCCGCCGAAGCTTATCGCAACAGGCCCGTGCGTGGCCGGCGCGGCCTCTTGCTGGCCAGCGCCGTCGGGGCGGTCGTCCTGCTCGGCGGTATCGGATATCATTTCATCGGCGGCCGCGAATCGGGTGAGCCTGTGGTGATCCACGCCGACAGCAAGCCGATCAAGGTGCAGCCAACAAATCCGGGCGGCGCCACCGTGCCGAATCAGGAAAGGGCGGTCTATGACAGCGCCTCGGGCAAGACGCCCGGCAATCCGACGCAGAAATCACTGATTTCTTCCGGTCAGGAGCCGGTCGATATCCAGAACGCGGATGACGGCAACAACACGGCCGACGCCGCATCGCAGGGACAGACACCGCAGGGGCAGACGTCGCAGAATCAGACAGCGCAGGCGGGCAGCAACCAGAACGGCGCGATGATCAAGCCTCACGAGGTCGAGACCATGGTCGTGCGTCCCGACGGCACCATCGTGCAGCCCGATCAGTCGCAGCAGCCCAGTGCGCCGCAGACCGCGAACAACGATATGCAGCCTGCGGCTCCGTCCAGCGACGACCAGATCGGAGCCATCGCCGGCGGCAATACTTCGGGGCAGACGGTCATGCCGTCCGCATCCGTCACGTCGACGCCCATAACGCCGACAGCCGCACCGCAGGCTCCGCAGCAGGCGAACACCGCCGAACAGACGCCGCGCCTGCCTCTTCATCCGTCGGTCATACCTTCGTCGCGCCCGGCCGAACAGCCGGTCAGGATCGTCGGCACCGTGCCGCAGCGTACGCAGGCGGCGGCTCCGCAAGTCGCTTCGGCGGCGGGCGCCGGCGCCTATTACCTCCAGATCGCCTCGCAGCCTTCGGCGGAACTGGCGCAGAGGTCCTATGCCAATATGGCGCAGAAATATTCCGGTGTGATCGGCGGCCATGCGGTGGATATCAAGCGCGCCGACATCGCCGGCAAGGGCACCTATTACCGTGTCCGCGTTCAGGCCGGATCGCGGGAGGATGCCATTGCGCTTTGCGCCCGGCTCAAGTCGGCGGGCGGAAGCTGCATCGTGACGCGCTGAGGCGCGGCAAAGCGAACAGGGAACAGGCGGCTTTTGGGCCGCCTTTTTCATGTGCCCTTCCGGGCAGCGGATTTTTCCGCTAATCAGGCCAGCGGTATCAACTCGGAGGATAAGCGCATGCACGATTGCAAGGCATGGATCGCCGGTGTGGCGGGAACGCGGCTCACCCCGGACGAGATCGCCTTTTTTCGCGATGAAAAGCCATGGGGCTTCATCCTCTTCGCGCGCAATGTCGAAAGTCTCGAACAGCTTGCGGATCTCACCGCCGAAATGCGCGACGTGACCGGACGCGACCAGATGCCGGTCTTCGTGGATCAGGAAGGCGGGCGTGTCCAGCGCCTGCGCCCGCCGCTGGCGCCCAATTATCCGCCCGCTGCGCGGATCGGCGAAATCTATGCCCGCGACCGTGAGGCGGGCCTGCGGGCCGCGTGGCTGCATGCGCGTCTCCATGCCTTCGATCTGCTGAAGGTCGGCATCAATGCCGATTGCCTGCCGGTGCTCGACGTGCCGGTGGAGGGCGCGCATGACGTGATCGGCGCGCGCGCCTATGCGAAGGACCCGCAGGCGGTGGCCGAAATGGGCCGCGCGGCGGCGGAAGGGCTGCTCGCCGGCGGCGTGCTCCCGGTGGTGAAGCACATGCCGGGCCATGGCCGCGCCTTCGCAGACACGCACAAGGAACTGGCGCGTGTCGGTGCTCCGCTTTGCGATCTGGTGGCCCATGATTTCGTGCCGTTCAAGGCATTGAAGGACCTCCCCATGGCCATGACCGCGCATGTGATCTTCGACTGCATCGACCCGGAACGCCCGTCCACCCTGTCGCCGACGGTGATCGGCACGATCATCCGCGACGTCATCGGATTCGACGGCCTCGTCATGAGCGACGATATTTCCATGAAGGGCCTTTCGGGCGAACTCGACGATCTGGCGGTGCGAATCATCGATGCCGGCTGCGACATGGTGCTTTATTGCGCCGGGGTGATGGAGGAACTGAAGAAGGTCGGCCCCCGCGTGCCGGTGCTGAAAGGCAAGGCCAGGCACAGGGCCGATCTCGCCGAAGTCTATGCGGGCGAGCCGGACCTCTCGGACGAGCAGGAATTGCGCGCGGAATTCGACTCCCTGCTCCCGGCGGTGGCGTAAGCGTCAAAAGACGCAAAATCACCCTGCATTTTGCCGGAGCAGAATCTTGAAAAATGAAAGTTCTTATGATCGATTACTAGACGGTTTTGCGAGTCGATGCTGATTAATGTCACAATTGATGCAACTGACAGAGTGATACAGGCAAAACGGTCGCGAAACCTTGCTGAGTAGTCAAGTTTATGAATTCGGCTATGATGCAGTTAATCTTGATGCTGTTTATATGTGAATAATATCAACTCCGGGAGAGTTATGATGAGTAATAAATCTGGATTTCGCTCGAAATCCATTATTTTTGCTGCCGCTGTCATAATGGTCACTGGGCTTAGCACCGCCGCCAACGCTTTCACGTTTGCAAATGGCTGGAGTTGCAAGAACCATTGGTATCAGATGGGCCTCGCGGAATTGGCTTACTGCCATCCGTGGACAAGCTGACCTGTACGCGATCGCCGACAGACACGTACTCTATACGCAGGTGTTGATTTTTCTTACGCCTGCGTATTTTTTTGTCCGGATTTATCATCTACGGCGCCGTGACTTTTAAATCGTGTTTCATTTTTTCATATTCAGACAACACACTTCAAGTTCTGTTTTAACGCGTGTCTTTATCCCAAAACCGGTTCCCGCTTTATTGTCGCAAAATGTTGCGTTGGCTGCTGGCGGAACCTAGACTGCCTGCAAGACGTGAAACGCGGTATGAGCCGGGGGTTCTGATTTGGCGGCATCGAGTGTCTATACGGGCGGAAAGGACGGTGCTGCCGCGCCGATGGACGGCCTGTGGGACGGCGAGGCCGCGCGCGGCGAAGGCGAGCCGTCTCTCCTGATCGACGTGAGCGGTTTCGAGGGGCCGCTCGATCTTCTCCTTCATCTGGCGCGCAACCAGCGTGTCGATCTGGCGCGCATTTCCGTGTTGGCGCTGGCCGAGCAGTATCTCACCTTCGTGGAACAGGCGAGGGCGCTCCGGCTGGAGCTTGCAGCCGACTATCTGGTGATGGCGGCATGGCTCGCCTATCTCAAGTCCCGCCTGCTGATCCCGAAGCAGCAGGGCGAAGACGGCGCGACGGGCGAGGAAATGGCGGCGTCGCTGCATTTTCGCCTCAAGCGGCTCGAAGCCATGCGCGATGCGGCGGCGGCGCTGGCCAATCGCAGCCGGCTCGGCCGCGACGTCTTCGCGCGCGGCATGCCGGAAACGGTGGTGATGGACCGCAGCAGCCGCTTTTCCGCCACGCTTTACGATTTGCTGGTGGCTTATGCCTCGCAGCGCCAGCGTCAGGCGGTTTCGCATGTCGAGATACCCAGACGCGCCGTCTGGTCGCTCAAGCAGGCGCGCTCTGCGCTGGTGCGGATGGTGGGAGCGGCAGGCGACTGGGTGGCGCTCGACCGTTTCCTGATCGACTATACGCTTTCGCCGCAGGAGCGCGCTTCCGCGCTTGCGAGTTCCTTCGCCGCCAGTCTCGAACTGGTGCGCGAGGGCAAGCTGGAATTGCAGCAGAACGCACCCTTCGAGCCGCTCTACATGCGCGCGACGTCCGGACTGGACGAACTGGACGAAGAAGACGGGAGAGAAGATGCCTGAAGCCGAAAGCCGCAACCCCGACGAAGCGGGCGAAGGCGATGCCGGCCGGTTCGAATCGGTCGAGGAACTGGCGCGAATCGTCGAGGCCATCGTTTTCGCTTCCGCCGAACCGGTTTCCGAGCGTCAGCTTGCCGAGCGGCTTCCGCCCGGCGTGGCGCTTCAGCCGGTTCTGCGGCATTTGCAGGCGGTCTATGCGGCGCGCGGCGTGCATCTGGTGCAGGCCGGTTCCGCATGGGCGTTCCGCACGGCGCCTGACCTCGCATTCCTGATGAGCCGCGAGGCCGTGCAGCAGCGCAAGCTGTCGCGCGCCGCCATGGAAGTGCTCGCCATCATCGCCTATCACCAGCCGGTCACGCGGGCCGAGCTGGAGGATATTCGCGGCGTCGAAACCTCGAAGGGCACGCTCGACGTGCTGATGGAGACGGGCTGGATCAAGCTGCGCGGCCGCCGGCGCACGCCGGGGCGACCGGTGACCTATGGCACAACCGACGCTTTCCTCGATCATTTCGGCCTGCCGGAGATCCGCGACCTGCCGGGACTCGAGGAACTGCGTGGGGCAGGGCTGCTTTTGGGCCGCATTCCATCCGGCTTCGCCGTGCCGATGCCCAATGTCGCTCCAGACGAACTGACCGAGGACGAGGAACCGCTGGAAGATATCGATCTCGAAGGGCTCGGTCTGCTCTCCCCGCGCGACGATTCCCGGAGCGAACAGGACGGCGGCTAGCCGGGGTAGCCTTGTGGGCAAGATTGCCCCTCGCGTCGCAATTCATTTGAAAGATGCGGCCAAAGAGCTTACATCGTAGGCAGCATAAAAGACTAAGCCGCGTCCGGCGGCGATGAGAGGAATGACATGGGTAGCTTATCCATATGGCACTGGCTGATCGTTCTGGCGGTTGTGCTGCTTTTGTTCGGCCGCGGCAAGATTCCCGATCTGATGGGTGACGTCGCAAAGGGCATCAAGAGCTTCAAGCAGGGCATGGCCGACGACGATGAAAAGGATGACGGTCGCACGATCGACGCCAAGGCGGACGAGACTGTCAACAACGTCAAGAAGACCACCAAATCCTGATCGGGCGGCGGGAAGAGCCGTGGCCCGTAGAGGGCGCGGCCATTTCGTCGTTTAGTGATGCGGCTTTCCGCTGGAAAACGGATGCGCGCGGGGTGTGAGCATGTTCGATGTCGGTTGGTCTGAATTGCTGATTATCGCGATCGTGGCGATCGTGGTGGTCGGACCGAAGGATTTGCCGAAGATGCTGCGGGCTTTCGGCAAGGCGACGGCGCGCATGCGCACCACCGCCAATGAATTCCGCCGGCAATTCGACGAGGCCTTGAAAGAGGCCGAACTGGACGATGTGAAGAACGTCATCGACGAGACGCGCAAGCTTGATCCGCGCTCGAAGCTGACGCAGATGCTAGACCCGATCCGTAGCGCCGGCGAGGATATCCGCTCCAGCCTTCAATCCACCACCTCCATGTCGCCGCCGGCGCCCGAAACGGTGTCGGAAGTGACGACGCCCGTCGATGCGGCGGGCGAGCCGGTGCCGCTTCCGGCCGACAAGGCGGACGAGGCGCAAGCCGCCGCCGCTGAAAAGAAGCCGCGCCGGACGAAAAGCAAGGCTGCGGTGCAACCCGCGCCAGCCAAGGCGGCTGCTTCCAAACCGAAAGCCGCGCCGCGCGCTGCAACCGCCAAAGGAAAGACTGCGGCGGAAAAGCCGGCGGCTGCCGTGAAACCGGCGCGCCAGACGAGTGCATCGAAAACGGCTGCATCCAAGGCGACGGCACCGAAGGCGGCGCCCAAAGCCGCCGCCCGAAAGACCACGAAAAAGACGGGAAGCGAAGCGTGAGCCGGGACGAGGACGAAATCGAAAAAAGCGCGGCACCCCTGCTGGAACATCTGATCGAGCTACGCCGCCGCCTCATCTGGTCCCTTCTTGCATTCTTCGTAGCGTTCGTTCTCTGTTTCACCGTTGCGAAGCATCTCTTCAATTTTCTGGTGCTGCCCTATCAATGGGCGATCGACTGGGCGCATCTGGACCGTTCCAAGGCGGAGCTGATCTATACCGCGCCGCAGGAATTTTTCTTCACGCAGGTGAAGGTGGCTATGTTCGGCGGCATCGTGCTCGCCTTTCCGATCATCGCCGCGCAAATCTACAAATTCGTCGCGCCCGGCCTTTACAAGCATGAGCGCCGCGCCTTCCTGCCGTTCCTCATCGCCTCGCCGATCCTGTTCCTGTGCGGCGGCGCGCTGGTCTATTTCTTCTTCACGCCGATGGTGATGTGGTTCTTCCTCGCCATGCAGCAGACCGGCGGCGGCGGCGAGGTGCAGATTTCGCTTCTGCCGAAAGTGTCGGAATATCTGAGCTTCATCATGATGCTCATCTTCGCCTTCGGCCTCGTTTTCCAGTTGCCGGTGGTCACGAGCCTGATGGCGCGTGTCGGGCTGGTGACATCGGCGGGGCTGAAATCAAAGCGCAAATATGCGATCGTCATCGCCTTCATCGTCGCCGCCGTGCTGACTCCGCCCGATCCGACCAGCCAGATCGGTCTTGCCTTGCCGACGATCCTTCTCTACGAGATTTCCATCATCGTGGCACGCATGATCGAGAAGAAGCGGGACGAGGCCGAGACGGGCACGACAACCGGCAAGGACGTTTCCACTTCCTGATCGGCGGTCATGACTTCACGGGCGCGCTCCGCGCGCCGTTCCGTTCCAAACGCATAAAACGGCTGTCTCATGCTCGACATAAAATGGATTCGCGAAAACCCCGCAGCCCTCGACGATGCGCTCGCCCGGCGCGGCGCGGCTCCGCTTGCGTCCGAACTGATCGCGCTCGACGAAAAGCGCCGCGAGCATGTGGGCAAGGTTCAGGCCGCGCAGGAGCGCCGCAATGCCGCCTCGAAGGAAATCGGCAAGGCCATGGCCGAAAAGGACATGGCGACGGCGGACAAACTCAAGGCCGAAGTCAGCGAGCTGAAGGGCTTTCTCGCGCAGGGCGAGGATGAGGAACGCCGTCTGGTTCGGGAACTGAACGACGCGCTGTCGCGCATCCCCAACCTGCCGCTGGAGGACGTGCCGGCGGGCAGGGACGAGAGCGACAATGTGGAAATCCGCCGGATCGGCAATCAGCGCAATTTCTCCTTCCCGCCGAAGGAGCATTACGAGCTTGGCGAGGCGCTGGGCTATATGGATTTCGAGCGCGCGGCGAAGCTTGCCGGAGCGCGCTTTACGGTGCTGAAAGGCCCACTGGCGCGGCTCGAACGCGCGTTGGGCCAGTTCATGCTCGATCTCCATACAGGCGAGCATGGCTATACGGAAGTCATGCCGCCGCTGATGGTGCGCGACGAGGCCGTCTATGGCACCGGGCAATTGCCGAAATTTTCCGAGGACCTGTTCCGCACCACGGATGGCCGCTGGCTGATCCCGACGGCGGAAGTGCCGCTGACCAATCTGGTGGCGGAGGAGATCGTCGACGCGAAGAGCCTGCCGTTGCGCTTCACGGCCTTGACGCCGTGCTTCCGCTCGGAAGCGGGTTCCGCCGGGCGCGATACACGCGGCATGCTGCGCCAGCACCAGTTCCTCAAGGTGGAGATGGTGTCGATCACCGACGCCGATACGTCCATCGCCGAGCATGAACGCATGACGGCCTGTGCGGAGGAAGTGCTGAAGCGGCTCGGCCTGCCGTTCCGTACCGTGGTGCTTTGCACGGGCGACATGGGGTTCGGCGCGCGCAAGACCTACGATATCGAAGTCTGGCTGCCGGGCCAGAACACCTATCGCGAGATTTCGAGCTGCTCGGTCTGCGGCGATTTTCAGGGGCGGCGCATGAATGCGCGCTATCGCCGGGAAGGCGAAAAGTCCACCCGCTTCGTGCATACGCTGAACGGTTCCGGCGTGGCGGTCGGGCGCGCGCTGATCGCGGTCATGGAGAACTATCAGCAGGAAGACGGCAGCATTCTCGTTCCCGAAGCCTTGCAGCCCTATATGGGCGGCCTCACGCGAATCGGGAAAGCCGCCTGAACCTGAAACGAAGGAGAGATATCCGTGCGAATTCTGCTGACCAACGATGATGGTATCCACGCCGAAGGCCTCGCCGTTCTGGAACGGATCGCCCGCAAGCTGTCCGACGACGTGTGGGTCGTGGCGCCGGAGACCGATCAGAGCGGTCTTGCCCATTCGCTGACCCTTTCCGAGCCGCTGCGCCTGCGCCAGATCGACGAGCGCCATTTCGCGCTGCGCGGCACGCCGACCGATTGCGTCATCATGGGGGTGCGCCATGTGCTGCCGGATGCGCCGGATCTCGTGCTTTCGGGGGTCAATTCCGGCGCCAATCTCGCCGACGACGTCACCTATTCCGGCACCGTCGCCGGCGCGATGGAAGGCACGATGCTGGGCATCCGCTCCATCGCGCTGTCCCAGGAATACGATTATGAGGGCGACCGCCGCATCGTGCCGTGGGAAACCGCCGAAGCGCACGCGCCGGACCTGATCCGCAAGCTCGTCAGGGCCGGTTGGCCGGAAGGCATACTGCTCAATCTCAATTTCCCCAATTGCGGCGTAGACGAGGTGAAGGGCACGCGCGTCACAGCGCAGGGTAAGCTCAGCAGCGATGCACGACTGGACGAGCGCCGCGACGGGCGCGGTTTCCCCTATTTCTGGCTCCAGTTCGGCCGCAGCAAGGCGGCCGTGGCCGAGGACAGCGACATTGCCGCGATTCGCGCCGACTGCATTTCGGTCACGCCGCTGCATCTCGATCTCACGGCGCACAAGGTGCGCGCGGAACTGGGTGCAGCGCTGGGATTGAAGGCTTGAGGGGGCAGGGCATGAAGCCGGCG
Organism: Rhizobiales bacterium 63-22; assembly: GCA_001898995.1. Lineage (GTDB taxonomy): Bacteria > Pseudomonadota > Alphaproteobacteria > Rhizobiales > Rhizobiaceae > Brucella. The sequence continues at coordinate 107,347 of MKVZ01000017.1, forward strand.
GCATCGGAACGTCCGAGGCTTTCGGAGAGGGAGGGTTTCGCCTCCTTTGTCCTGCGCATGCGCGGGCGCGGCGTTGACGATCCGCGTATCTTCGCCGCCATCGAGGCGACGCCGCGGCAGGGCTTTCTCGGCGCGGCGTGGTCGCATCTGGCCTTCAGTCCGCGCACGGTGCCGCTCGATTGCGGCGAATATATCGAGGGCATAGACGATCAGGCCCGCATCCTGTCGGCGCTGAGGCTTGAATCCGGGCACCGCGTGCTGGAGATCGGCACCGGCTCCGGCTTCACCGCCGCCGTGATGGCGGCGCTTGCCGGGCGCATCACCACCGTGGAGCGCTACCGCAAGCTTTGCGACCGCGCCTTGCAGCAATTCGTTTCCCTGAAGCGCGACAACATCATGGTCAAGCATGCGGACGGACGCCATGGCGTGCCGGGCGGTCCGTTCGACCGCATCATCATCTGGCTCGCCTGTGACGAGGCGCCGCGTCAGTTTGTGGAGATGCTGGCCACGCACGGCATGCTGATCGCGCCGATCGGTCCCGGAGACGGCGAGCAGATGATGACGCGCGTTTCCAAGGTCGGCAGCCGCTTCGAGCATGAAAGCCTGATGCCGGTGCGCTGCCAGCCTTTCATCGAGGGCGTGTCGTCGGTTTTGTGAACCGCGCGATACGGGAAAACAAAGTGTTCAATTGGTGAATCTTTTTTCGCCGAACCACGATTTTTAACCGGAGAGTAACATTAACGCGATTTAATCGTCATACCAAGTTTCGAGTATGGACGAGTTGAACATGCGTTTCCCGATTTTGCAGCATACGTCCGAGCGCCTTCTGCGGAACGCCGCGATCATCCTGATTGCCGGCTTCGGCGCCGGGTGCAGCGCCAATACGATGCGCTTCACCGACAGTACCTTTACCGGTTCGACGTCCAATCAGCCCGTCGCACAGCAGCCGTCGTCCGGGGTCTATATGGCTCCCGTCGAGTCTGCGCCGCGCGTTTCGAGCGGAACGATCCGCCGTGGTTCACTGTCTCCCGTCGCGGAGGCTCCGCTGCCGGCTCCCGGAGCTGGGCCTGTCCCGGCGCGCCAGTCCGTGCGGGCGCCGCTCGTCGCCGCTTCCGGCGAGATGCACAACCGCGTCGAGCATACCCGCGACTTGGCAGCTTCACGGATGGAGCATACGACCCGCGGCGCCGAGATGAGGGTCGCCAGCGCGGCGACCGTAGCGCGCGGCTCCGCGATGGGCGAGAAGGAAAAGGTGCTGGGCCAGCTTCCCGTGACGCCGGGCAGGCAGGGCCCGCGTCCTGGCGACAACAATGTCGCGGTTCTGCCGCAGGCGCCTTCCGTCAACGGCAAGAAGGCGGTGGCAAACCGCATGGCCTCCACCGGTATGGGGACGACGACAACCCCGCCGGCTCCCGGCGGCTACACGGTGCAGAGTGGGGATTCCGTATATTCGATCGCCCAGAAGCACCATGTGTCCGTCGAAGAGCTGAAGAGGGCAAACGGTCTGTCGAACGGTATCATCCGCGTCGGTCAGTCGCTGGTGATCCCTTCGGGCTCCGCTCCGGCCGTTACTCAAGTAGCCGCCGTCTCGCCGCAGCCGGACAATCCGGCCAAGGCCGCCGCCGCGCCGCAGTCGGACACCACCGCCAGCGTCAAGCCCTATACGCCGCCCCAAAGCGCCGACACAGGCAAAAACAATCAGTCGTTGGAATCCGCCGCTACCGGGCCATCCCAGTTGCGCTGGCCGGTGCGGGGCCGCATTCTCGCCAGCTTCGGCCAGCGTGAGGGTACCTCCGTCAGCGACGGCATCGACATCATGGTGCCCGAAGGCACGCCGGTGAAGGCGGCCTCGGACGGCGTCGTCATCTATGCCGGCGACGGCCTCAAGGAATTCGGCCAGACGGTGCTTATCCGCCACGACAACGGTCTCGTCACGGTCTACGGCAATAACAGCCAGCTTCTCGTGCAGCGCGGCCAGAAGGTGCGGCGCGGCGAGGAAATCGCCAAGTCCGGCATGAGCGGCGACGCCAAGTCTCCGAAGCTGCATTTCGAGGTGCGCAAGAATTCCGCGCCGGTCAACCCGACCAAGTATCTGGAAAGCTGAGCACCCGGAGCAAAGAAAAAAGGGGGCGTGATCCGTGGATCGCGCCCCCTCGCTTTTTACGTCGCCCCCATTTTACATGGCGACGCCGAGACGTCCGGCCAGATCCTGAATATATTGCCATGCCACACGCCCGGAGCGGTTGCCGCGCGTGGTCGACCATTCGAGCGCCTCGGCGTGCATTTTCTCCCGAGCGTAATCCAGTCCGAAATGCGCGGCATAGCCGTCGATCATGGCCAGATAATCGTCCTGGCTGCATTTGTGGAAGCCAAGCCAGAGGCCGAAGCGATCTGACAGCGACACTTTCTCCTCGATGGCTTCGGAAGGATTGATGGCGGTTGAGCGCTCGTTGTCGATCATGTCGCGCGGCATGAGATGGCGGCGGTTCGAGGTCGCATAGAAGATGACGTTGCCCGGACGGCCCTCCACGCCGCCCTCCAGCGCCGCCTTCAGCGATTTGTACGAGGTGTCGTCATGATCGAAGGAAAGGTCGTCGCAGAACAGGATGAAACGCCAGGGCGTGTCCTTGATGAGGTTCATCAGGGTCGGCAGGCTGTCGATGTCCTCGCGGTGGATTTCTATCAGCTTGAGCGGCTTCTCGCCCGGCCTTTCGGCGTTCACGCTCGCCTGCGCGGCCTTGACCAGCGACGACTTTCCCATGCCGCGCGCGCCCCAGAGCAGCACGTTGTTGGCCGGATAGCCCTTCGCGAAGCGACGCGTATTGTCCACAAGCTGATCGCGCACCAGATCGACGCCATGGATCAGCGACAGGTCCACGCGGTTCACGCGCGTCACCGGCGACAGGGTCAGGCGTTCCGGTGTCCAGACGAAACAGTCGGCGGCGTCGAGATCGGGCGTCCGGGCCTCCGGCGGCGCGATACGCTCCAGCGCGGCGATCAGGCGGTCCAGTTTGTTGCTGAGCAGATCTTCAGTGGTCATGGCATGTCCTTTGAGATGGGAGACACCGCTTAACATGCAACAGCGGAGGCGAAAAGTGTGCAGCCGTGCCGTAGCCCGCAGTTCATCAGTTGCAATTGACGCGCTAACCATTGTAATGCCCTTGATGATCGCCTTTGAGACATGAACAGGAGTTTTTGATGTTCGTAACCCCGGCCTTTGCTCAGGCAACCGGCGGCGCCGGCAGTACCGATATGCTCATGAGCATTCTGCCGTTCGTGCTGATTTTCGTTATCATGTATTTCCTTATCATCCGGCCGCAGCGCAGCCAGTTGAAGAAACGCCAGGAAATGCTCAGTGCAGTGCGGCGCGGCGATACGGTCGTCACCGGCGGCGGAATCGTCGGCAAGGTGGTGAAGGTCGTCGACGACAGCGAACTTGAGGTGGAGATCGCCGAGGGCGTGCGCATCCGCGTCATGCGCGGCACGCTGGCCGAAGTGCGCGTGAAGGGCGAACCCGCCAGCGAGCCGAAGAAGCCGGTCGCCGACAACAAGAACAAGTGATCTTTTTGCGGAACGCGCGCGGCCGGTTAAGGCTTCGCTAACCATGGCTCCAACATTATCGGCCATGATGCGCGGCCCGCAATGAAACAGGGGGCACGCGGTGAAACGACGGTGAAGAGCGGAGCGCAGGCCGCTTCGCTCTCGCCGGCCTCAAACGGAATTGCTGCCTGATGCTCTATTTTTCACGCTGGAAATCGGCTTTGATCTGGCTGGTGGTGCTCGCCGCCTTCCTCATCGCGTCTCCGAATTTTTTCTCGCGTGAAACACTGGCGCATCTGCCGGGCTTCGTGCCGAAGAGGCAGGTTTCGCTGGGCCTCGACCTTTCCGGCGGCTCGCGGCTCATTATGCAGGTCCAGAACCCCGGCAAGGGCGGCCTCGCGCAGAGCGCCGGCATCATGCGCAAGCGTCTGGAGGAACTGGGCTACGCCAATCCGGCGGTCAGCACCGGCGGCAACGGCCAGATCACGGTCGAGGTTCCGGGCCTCTACGACGCGCAGCTCCTGAAAGACATATTGAGCGTTCGCGGCCAGCTTTCCTTCCAGCCCGTCGATGATTCGATGTCGGTGAACGACGCCATTCGCGGCGCGCCTCCGGCCGGAAGCGAGGTCGTCTATTCCTATGACGACCCCCCGGTCGGCTATCTGGTGAAGAAACAGCCGATCCTGACCGGAGCCGATATCATCGACGCCAAGGCGACGCTCGCCAGCGACAACAGCCAGCCGGTGATCACGCTCACCCTGGATGAAGAGGGGCGCAGGGAGCTTGCAGAAGCCACCGCAAAGGCGGTCGGCAAGCGATTTGCCATCGTGGTCGATCATCAGGTGGTTTCGGCACCGGTCATCAGCCAGCCGCTCGACACGCCGGAACTGGAGATTTCAGGCGCCTTCGACCTGCAAGCCGCCAACAACATGGCCGTGGTGCTGCGTTCCGGCGCGCTGCCGCAGGCGGTGACGGTTCTCGAAGAACGCACCATTGCCTCGGCGCTCGGCGAGGATTACGCCACCGCCACCGTGCGTGCGGTTCTTCTGGCCGCGCTTCTGGTCGGCGTGTTCATGGTGCTTTCCTACGGCATTCTCGGCGTGATCGCGCTGGTGGCGCTGGCGGTCAACATCACCATCCTCACCGCGATCCTGTCGCTGATCGGCGCCTCGATCACGCTTGCCAGCATTGCCGGCCTGGTGCTCACCATCGGCATGGCGGTGGATGCCCACATCCTGATCTATGAGCGCGTGCGCGAGGACCGGCGCAAGGGCTATTCCGTTGTGCAGGCGATGGAATCGGGCTTCTATCGCGCATTGTCCACCATCGTCGACGCCAATCTCACCACGCTGATCGCGGCGCTCGTCCTGTTCCTGCTCGGCACGGGCACGGTGCATGGCTTCGCGCAGACGGTGGCCATTGGCATCGGCACGACGCTGTTCACCACGCTCACCTTCACGCGCCTGCTGATCGCACTATGGGTGCGCACCGCGCGGCCCAAGGAGATACCGCGCCGCTGGCTGAAGCTGGTGCCCACGGTGACGCATATTCCCTTCATGCGCCTCCAGTTCATCACGCTCGGCATTTCGGTTCTGGCCTGCGCCATCGTGGTGGCGTTGTTCGTCAATATCGGCTTCAATTACGGCATCGATTTCCGTGGCGGCTCGGTGGTCGAGCTTAAGGCGCGCCAGGGCAACGCCAATCTAAGGGATATCGACGAGCGCCTGTCGGAGCTCAATATCGAGAGCGCACATGTGCTGCCGGGCAGGTCGCCGCGCACGGCGCTGCTCATCATCGGCAGTCAGGAAGTGGGCGACGACGCCGAGCAGACGGTGGCCGTGAAGCTGCGCGGCGAGTTCGAGACGGATTACTCCTTCCAGCGCGTCGAGGTCGTCGGCCCGACCGTTTCCGAGCAATTGTCGCGCGCGGGCATCCTCGCCGTGCTCCTGTCGCTGATCGGCATTTTCCTCTATGTCTGGTTCCGCTTCCGCTGGCAGCTTGCGCTGGGCGCGGTGCTTTCGACCCTGCATGACGTGATCATCCTCGCGGGCATGTTCATCGTCTTCCGCATGGAGTTCAACCTGTGGAGCGTGGCGGCGATCCTGACCATCATCGGCTATTCGCTCAACGATACGGTGGTGATCTACGACCGCGTCCGCGAGAATTTGCGCCGCTACCAGAGCGCGCCGCTGCCCGCGATCATCGACGCTTCGATCAACCAGACGCTGTCGCGCACCCTGCCGACCTCGTTCGTGACCTTCCTCGCCCATCTGCCGCTCTATGCCTTCGGCGGCGCGGAAATCCGCATGTTCGCGCTGGCGCTCAGCGTCGGCATCGTCGTGGCGAGCTATTCGTCGATCTTCATCGCCGCGCCGCTGCTGGTGCAGTTCGGCCTGAAGCCGCGCGGGCCGAGGCAGGACGATGAAATGGGCGACGAACTGGCCCAGTCGCTCAATCTCGAAGGTTAGAGCGGTTCCGGTTTTCACGGAATCGGGGAACCGCTCTATTGATTTGTTTTGTCGCATTATCCTACGCGAAACCGCTACGCACTTTCGCTGGAAATGCTCTAGGAGAGGCCGGAAAGCGCAACATGGCGAAAGGGATAGAAATACGCGAGGCGCATTTTCCGGGCCGTGCGCCGATCGACGCCTATGGCGATGGCGGTTTCCGTTTCGCGGAAATGTCGCATCGCGGTTCGATTCTTTGCCTGCCCTCCGGCATCCACGGCTGGCAGCCGGCCACCCCGCCGGTGCTTGCCCTTGCCGATCTCGGCCCGATCCTTGAACGGGCGTCGGAAATCGAGATATTGTTGGTCGGGACCGGTATGGACCTGCGACGAATCCCCGAAAACGTGCGCGCCGTGCTGCGCGAGCATCGTATTTCCGCCGATCCCATGAGCACGGGTGCTGCCGTGCGCACCTATAACGTGCTTCTCGCTGAGGATCGCGCTGTCGCGGCGGCGCTGATCGCTGTCGATTAGAGCATCGGGCCGAAAAGTGAAATCCGCCTTCGCGGGGAAATCAGTCCACCGGACTGATTTCTGATCCCGCTACGATCAGAAATTCCGATGCGCAGATAAAGAGACATCATGACCGAAAATGAGGCGCATTGCCTTGCTCTCCTGCGTGAGGCCGACCGGGATCGCTATCTCTCCGTGCTCTATGCGCCGGAGGAAAAGCGCGGCGCACTGGCCGCGCTCTATGCCTTCAACGCGGAAATCGCCCGTATTCGCGATTCCGTGCATGAACCGTTGCCGGGCGAGGTTCGGCTGCAATGGTGGCGCGACCTGATCGCGGGCGAGGCGAGGGGCAGCGCCGGCGCCCATCCCGTCGCCGCCGCCCTGACCGCGGCCATCGACACATATGATTTGCCGCGCGCGGCCTTCGACCGTTATTGCGAGGCGCGCATCTTCGATCTCTATGACGATCCGATGCCGAGCCGGAACGATCTCGAAGGCTATTGCGGGGAAACCGCTTCGGCCATCATCCAGCTTGCCGGTCTCATTCTGGACAGCGGCGCGGCGCAGGCCCATGCGGAAGCCGCCGGCCATGCCGGGGTGGCGCAGGCGGTGACGGGGCTTTTGCGCCTGCTGCCGATCCACCGGCGGCGCGGGCAGCTTTATATTCCCGCGGATATGCTGGCGGCGGTCGGCGTGACGCGCGAGGTTTTCCTCGAGGGCGTGGACAAGGCGGCCTGCGCCCGCGCGGTCAGCACCATGCTGGCGCTGGCCCGCGAGCATCTGGCGGCTTTCAGGGCGGCGAAGGCCGGCCTGCCGAAAAGCCTCGTCCCGGCCTTTCTGCCGCTGGCGCTGGCGCTGGCCTATCTGAGCGCCGTGGAAAAGCTCGGTGGCGCGGCGGTGGAAACGGTGGCCGACATCCCGGTCATCCGCAAGCACTGGCTGATGTTCCGCGCCAATTTTTAAGCGCCTGATCATTTCGGGAACGGATGTCTGCAACGGGTAAGCGTTCACGCTTACGTGTTCGCTGACCGCCTTGCCGCAGCCATGTTTCGGTGCTGGAAATCTTGTGTCGCAGCCGCTCCGATCAAAACGGAAGCAGCGGAACCGCTGCGCACTTTTGTCGGGAATGCTTTGGATTTCAATGAGCCAGGGAGGCTATCATGGGCATCGGAAAATTGGTCGAGGAAGTGGCTGGAGCGGTCGCAGCGGAAAAGGCGGCGGAAGCCGTCGATCCCGGCGCGGGGTTCATCACCAAGACGGCCGCCGCCGTCGCGGGTTTCGAGGGCGTGAACAAGCTGTCTGACGTCATGTCGGAAAAGAGCGAGGAAGCGGCACCTGCCGACGACGCCGATCAGAACGGCAACAGCTGATTTCAGTCTTCTTCCTTTGAGTCATACGGAAAGGTCCGGGAGTGTGTTCTCCCGGACCTTTCTGCTTTGTGGAAACAACAGGCGGCTCAGAGCGGCAGGCCCAGCCACTTCCGGCAGTCCGTCAAAGCGCGGGCGGAGAATGCCTGTTTCTTGGCGATTGTCTTTTCCTTGCCGCGCAGGCGCTTGCCTTCCGGTTTCGGTACCTCGACCGGCGGGAAAAGGCCGAAATTGACGTTCATCGGCTGGAAGGAACGCTTGCCCGGTTCCTCCCCGTCGGCGACGATATGGCCGCCGGTGATATGGCCGAGCAGCGCGCCGAAAGCGGTGGTGGGCGGCGGCGGGGATGCTGTCTGTCCGCGTTTTTCTGCGGCAGTGAAACGCCCGGCCAGCAGGCCGATGGCTGCCGATTCGACATAGCCCTCGCAGCCCGTCACCTGACCGGCGAAGCGCAGGGTGGGCTGCGATTTCAGCCGCAGCACCGGATCGAGCAGCACGGGCGAATTGAGATAGGTGTTGCGGTGCAGTCCGCCGAGACGGGCGAATTCGGCATTCTCCAGTCCCGGAATCATGCGGAAAATCTCTGCCTGCGCGCCGTATTTCAACTTGGTCTGGAAACCGACCATATTGTAGAGCGTGCCGAGCGCATTGTCCTGCCGCAACTGCACCACCGCATAGGGTTTGACCGTCGGGTTATGCGCATTGGTGAGGCCCATGGGCTTCATGGGGCCGTGGCGCAGGGTTTCCGGTCCGCGTTCGGCCATGACCTCGATCGGCAGGCAGCCGTCGAAATAGGGCGTACCTTCCCATTCCTTGAAATCGGTCTTGTCGCCCGCAATGAGCGCGGCCACGAAAGCCTCGTACTGCTCCCTCATCATCGGGCAGTTGATATAGTCCTTGCCGGTGCCGCCGGGGCCGACCTTGTCATAGCGCGACTGAAACCAGCACACGTCCATGTCGATGGAATCGAAATGAACGATGGGCGCGATGGCGTCGAAGAAGGCGAGCGCGTCGGCGCCCGTCCCGGCGCGGATGGCCTCGGCGAGCGCGGGCGCGGTCAGGGGGCCGGTGGCGACGATGGTCGTGCCCCATTCCGCCGGCGGGAGGCCGGCGATCTCGCCGCGCTCGATCGTTACCAGCGGGTGTGCCGCGAGCTTCGCGGTCACGGCCTGCGAGAAGCCCTCGCGGTCCACGGCGAGCGCGCCGCCCGCCGGAACCTGATGCGCATCGGCCGAGGCCATGATCAGCGAGCCGGCAAGGCGCATTTCCGCGTGCAGCACGCCCACGGCGTTGGTTTGGGCGTCGTCGGAACGAAACGAGTTGGAGCAGACCAGTTCGGCGAGCTGGTCGGTTCTGTGGGCGTCGGTGCCGCGCACGGGGCGCATTTCGTGCAATATCACCGGCACGCCGGCCTCGGCGATCTGCCATGCGGCTTCGGAGCCGGCAAGGCCGCCGCCAACGATGTGAACAGGGGAGATGTCTTGTGTCATGGCCTTCCCATATCGCCTTTGCCGGCGGCCTTCAATGTCGATGAAGAGTGGGGGCGATGAAGAAGTGGGGGAACTCCAAAAACAAATGGCACCCGTCGCGGGAGGAGCGACGGATGCCATTATTGCAAGACCGGCAGGGAGGAGGAAAAGCCGGTCTCAGTCGCGGAACCCTTGGGAGGAGGATGGTTCCGCAACACGCCCGACCCGATGGGAGGAGGAGTTCGGGTCAGGCGAAGCTCGTAATTCAGAGCCGCTTAGCGGGCCTTGGCCTGACGGGCGACAAAGGGAATGTCGGCGCGGGAGATGCCGAGGTCGTTCAGTTCGCGGGTCGAGAGCATGTTCAGTTCGTTGACCGTCTCGCGATAGCGGCGCCAGTTGTTGTAAGAGCGGATCAGGTTCATTGTCTTATTCCTTCAATTCAGTGGGTGTCGGGCGGTTCGGCCCGTTCATCTCGTTTGTTGCCCCTCATATAGACCTGTCCTTTTGCGAGTTGCAGAGCCGAGTTTGCATAGCTGCCCTGCGGGCGCCGCAATACGATTTAAACCGATTAGACTGGTGCGGCACAAATTTGCCGCAAACCGATTTGAGACAAGGGCAGGTTTCCTATATGTTCTCATGCGTTACGATTCCGGCCCGATCATTCAGGAGCTGTCTTGTCATTTTCCATTTCCGTTGAACGGCTGATCGCGCGCTGGCGGCAAGAGGGGCTGATCGACGCCGATACCGCGGCGCGTCTCAATGCCGATCTCCAGAAGCGTTCCTCCGGGTTCAGCCTCGGAACCGTTCTGGCCACGCTGGGCGGGCTCCTGCTGGGTGCTGCGGTCATCATGCTGGTGGCGGCCAACTGGCAGGAGATGCCGCGCCTCATGCGCATCGGCCTCATCTTCGTGCTGATCTGGATCGGCTATCTCGGCGGCGCATGGCGGCAGGCGCGAGGCGACCGGCTGTTTTCCTCGGCGCTCTATGTGCTCGGCGCGGCATCCTTCGGCGGAGGGATCGCGCTTATCGGGCAGATGTATCACCTGTCGGGCGATATCCATATGGCAGCGTTATATTGGGTGCTCGGGGTTCTGGCCTCGGCATTCCTCCTCCGCGCGCCGGTGCTTGCGGCCAGCGGTGCCGGCGTCGCCTGCTTCTATCTTTCCACCTTCGTCTTCGAATCGACAGGCCCGCAGGGGCCGGCCTATCATTGGGCCGGGCCGCTTCTGCTCGGGGTCGGCGTGGCGGCAGCGCTCTTCACACGCTCGCGCGTGGCCGCCCATTTCTGGGCGTTGTTCGCGATAGGCTGGGCCTTGATGCTTTATGGCGAACGGGAAAGCAGGGCCGTTCTGGACGGGATGATCGCCGTCGGGCTGGTGCTGATCTTCGCCGACGCTTTCGCGCGGGACATATGGCAGCGGCTTACGCGCTTTGCCGGGCCGCTTGCCGCCTATGGCCTGCTTCTGGCATTTTTTGCGCTGGCAACCCTGCAATTCGACGATATGTTTTCCTTTTCCGGCGGTTCCGCGAGACTTGATCGCGACGTTATCTATGGCGCGCTGATCATCGCGCTTTCAGTCGTGGCGATCGCGCTCTGCGGGCGCGGAAACGGGGGCCTTCGCATTGTCGCCTATGTGGGTTTCTCAATCGAACTGCTTTATCTCGCCTCGGCTACGGTCGGCACGATCATCGGAACATCGGGCTTCTTCCTGACCGCAGGCATTCTGGTGCTGCTGCTGGCGGTCCTCGTACGTCGCATGGAAAAACGTTTCGCCGGCATGCGCGACGCGGAGGGCCGGACATGATGAAACCGAAATGGCTCTATGTCGGTGCGGTGGCGGCGGCGCTGCTGCAGAGCGGCGTTCTCTATGCGGGTATCGAGCGGCGCGCATCGATCCTGCGCTCGGGCCGTGAAATCGTGTTGCAAACGGAGCCGGTCGATCCGCGTGACCTGATGCGCGGCGATTACGTCGCGCTCGGCTATGACATTTCAAGCGTTATGCGCAAGGATATCGCCGGTAAGCCGGAGGGCGATTCCCGTACCGTCTATGTGGCGGTGAAGCCGGATGCGAACGGCATATGGCGCTTTTCGCGCGCCGCTTTCCGTCCTTTCGACGATCTGGCGGCGGATGAGGTCCAGCTTCGCGGCCGGTCCGCCTATCCGATTTCGGACGAGACGGATGCGAAAATCTGGCTCACCTTCGGCATCGAACGCTATTATGTGCCTGAAGGGCAGGGACATCCGATCGAGGACAGCGAACGCGCGCATCGTATCACGGCGGTCGTGGCCGTGAATGCGGCGGGTACAGCCGTCCTCAAGGCGCTGCGCGAGGACGGGCGGCAACTTTATGAGGAGCCGCTTTACTGAATGGCCGGAAAGACCGCCAAACAATGCCGGGCATGCGGCTTTTTTCCTTTGAACCGGCAAAATTGGATGATATAGAGACGCGCGCTTTCGAGGGCGGTTCTCTATCTGAAACGGATATGGTGCGTTCGGTGGGATGCGCTTCGGTTCGGAAAGCGGATGTGGCGAAACTGGTAGACGCACCAGATTTAGGTTCTGGCGGGAAACCGTGGGGGTTCGAGTCCCTCCATCCGCACCATGAAAATCCGCTGTTTTTTCATGTAACTTATTGAATATAAATAGTTATCAGCACTGCCTAAAATTCCTGATTTGCAAATTTACCGGGAATTGTGATACATACCGCGCCACAAAGTGAGATTTTTCACGCTGCTTTAAGGTGCGTTTATGGGATGGATTCCGTCAAAAAAAGACCCTGACCGGTTTCTGTTTCTACGGTCCGGGAATTATTATTATCGCCGGCGCGTTCCCGGCAATATTGCTCACCTCGACGAACGTTCTCCCACCATCCGCACAAGCCTGAAGACGGATGATCTCGCCTTGGCGCGCTCCAAGCGGGATCTGATGGAAGAGGCCGATAATATCCTCTGGGCGTCGATGGTCCTCAATGAGCCGCGAGATCCGGCACGCGCTCGCTATGAGGCGGCCATGCGCCGCGTCGAGGCCCTCGGGCTCACCTACCGCTCCTCTCATGCCATGGCGTCGCATTCGTCGCTCGAAGAGATCGTCTCGCGCCTGGAGACAGTCGCCAGTCAGCGCCTGCCGCAGGAACTGGCGCAGGGCGTGGCCGGCATGATCCCGGTGCCGGCCGTTACTGTGGGCAAGGCGTTCGAAATTTACTGCGATGAGATCGTCCCGGACGAGCTGGTGAACAAGAGTGCCGTTCAAAAGGCGCAATGGAAAAAGGTGAAGCTCCGAGCTGTCAATAATTTCATCGCGCTGGTGACCGACAAGGCGATGTCGGACATCACACGCGACGACGCCATGAAGCTCTATCGCCACTGGCTGGAGCGCATCGCGCCGAAGGAAGGAAAACCCACGCATTCGGCTTCGTCAGGCAACCGCGACATCGGCAATATGCGCGTCCTATACGATTCGTATTTCGGTTACATCGGCGAGGAAAACCGGCAGAATCCTTTTGCCCGCCTGAATTTCTCGACGAAGAAAAAGCGATCGCGGCCGCCATTCCCGCGCGACTGGCTGACCGGTACCATCATGAAGCCCGGAAATCTCGCCACGCTCAACGAAGAGGCGAGGGGTATTGCCCTGGCGCTGATCGAGACAGGCGCGCGGCCGAGCGAGTTGGCGAACCTATCACCATCAGCAATCCGCCTGTCACATAAGGTGCCGCACATCGCGATCGAGCCGCGCGACGATCCCGATGATCCGCGTGAGATCAAGACATCGTCCTCGGAGCGTCTGGTTCCGCTCGTTGGCGTGGCCCTTGCTGTATTCCGAAGGCATAAGGACGGATTCCCGAGGTACCGAAATCGCGAGAACGATCTGTCCGCCACACTGAATAAGTATTTCAAAGAAAATGGGCTGTTTCCGACGCCGCAGCATAAAATCTATTCATTCCGGCACTCCTTCGAGGACCGTATGAAAGAAGCCAATCTGGATGACGAACTGCGCCGGCTGCTCATGGGGCATACGATCGAGCGCCCGCGCTATGGTATGGGTGGTTCGCTCGAATGGCGGCAAAAGGAACTGAAAAAGATTGCGTTGCCGTTCAGTCCGACAATCGTATAACTTATAAGGATGGGTGTTGAATATCTCACTCCCTTTCCCGCAGTGCGGCGCGGCCTGCGCCGGTGATGCTCCAAGAGCGTCGCAGGATCGTTGTTTCACCAGTCGCCGGACGCCAAATCGCTCCGACAAGGCCGCGATTCTCAAGGCTGGCAATGGTCTGCGGTGATATGCCCAAATCACGCCAGAATTTACCGGATTTGCGAGGGGCCGTCTCTATTTGAGCGAGAGCATGCTTTTGTAGGTCTGTCAGCTTCATTCGCTCTGCTCCCCAAGTGGTGACGCTGCGAGCATCGTTTTCCACGTAGCTCGGCTATTCCCGTAGATACTGTTACCCGGCCTGCGGGCATTTTTACTGGCCTCAATCATCGCGTCGCTTGGCTCCGCTATCTCGGCGCGGATGGTGTCGATGGCGGCTTTGGCGTGAAGCTCGTAGCCCTGCCAATCTCTTGAAACCCGCTGTTGTTCGATGGCTTCGGGATCACCCATGCTGCCAACGCGCCGGCTAATCGCCTTGGCCACCTTCTCGATCAGGTCAGTTGTCATGGTGGGCCTCCGCACTCAAATCATAGAATTTTTCGTCGCTCCAGCATCTGGTAAGCGCCCGACGAAACTCATCTCGAATTTTCTTGCGCGTTGCCGCAATCGTTCGATCCGACTGCATTTCCCGTTCTTTCATCTGCTCGCGGATAAACCGCATGGCGTGTCGCGTCTGGTTCATGACCGTTCCGCCTCCTTCGCGCGCACGATGGCGAGGACAAGGGCGATGGCGGGCAACTTGTGATAGCCGTATTGTTCCATATCGGCGGGATATGGTTGGATACCGGGCCAGACATTTCCCTGAAATTCCATAGCGTCTTGACCGTCATCGCCCTGAGTGATGCCCCAATGCCACCCCAGCAGCACCCTTTGCGCCAGCGTCACGGCGGCGTCGAGGGAGGTAGTGTATGGCTTGGGCGTCCGGATAATGTTGCCTTTGGTCCAGCCTTCGCCGGGTGCTTCGCCGAAATACTCGGCGATCATCGAGTCCAGTTCCTGGCTCCCGGCCTCGGCTTGTCCTAGGGCGTGGATAAGGTCGTTCACCATAAATCCTCCAAATAGAGTTCCGGGCGACCGGCAGTGTTGCGAAGCAATTGACCGGCGCGATATGCAATCTGGTAGGCTTCGACGCGATTGACGAAACGCCCTGTCGAGGTCAGGAAGCCTTGTTTTTCAGGATGCACGAGCGCATTTTCAAAGCCCATGACGAAGATCATGGATTTCAGAATGGTGTCATGCCGTGCAGGCGGCGGAAGGCTGATCGTTGCGCCGTGATAGACGGCAGCGGCGACAATGCGTTCGTTCTCGACCATCACCGCCCCTCCTTACCGGCGAGGGCTTGGCGGGCTGCTAGAAAAGCGGACGGACCGAACCAGTCTTTGATACGGTCATTCTGGCAAGCCGCTTCTGTCCATCCGTTTTCATCAGCCCATGGCTCGCCTGCAATTTCCGCAAAAGGCTCAAGCGCCTTCTTCGCCGCCGCAAGTTGGGCTTCGAGGGTTTCGACGCGCTTCCGATAATTGTCGCGATCATCAATTACTTGATGCAATAACTCATCGTGAGCATCAAACTGCGCCTCCAACTTCCTAATCCGTGCATCCTTCGCCGCCAATAGTTCATTAGCCCGATCTCTCCGGCAGCAAGGTATTTGAAGCGGATCGCCATGGTCGAAATCTTGGCGCGAAATCATCTCGCCGGTGGCGAGGTTGATCCCGCCCACCGTCACAAGCCCGTCGCCGGCGTTGTCTCTCACGGATGAGGATTTTTGATTGTCAACGGGGCTTGTGTTGCATGGGCTATGGTCAATCGGCGGCATGCTGGCCTCCTTCTGTCGGGCGGGTGGCGTCTCGGAAGCGGACAAGGGGCGTATTGTAGCCGAGCATAAGCGGGTGAGCGGGATCGCCGCTGGCAGTCGTGCCGAATGCCATAACCGGCTTGTTAAACCGGTACAGGAAAGCAAGTACACCGGGGATATGCCTGCGCAAATGCGGCGGTAGCTTATTCCGGCTCCCCCAACACGGCACCAAAACATCGGCTTCCGCACATATGATCCCCATATGGTCCTGATTATCCGGGCCGACAGGATTACCGACATATGCCAGTTCCTTTACGTCCGTCGCTCGATAGGCAAAGACGTTACCAACGATAAAGCGCGATCCGCCCCATGCCGTGACGAAGCCGCGCCACTTTCGTACGGTCGCATCGTCCTTCACGTCGTCGGCGGTTGACGGGTTGATGCCGAAAAAGGCGTACACCGGACCGCTGGCCATGGACACATGCCTGTCGAGTCGGTAGCGATAGCGCCCGCAAGATGACAGCACCGCGCTCATTTCGCCACCTCAGACGATGCCCGCACCTGCGGGGCAGGAGGGAGGGGACGCCAGTGGGTGGGTTGGAATTCGTAGTCGCCGCAATCTATTTCGTCTGTGAGCCATGCTTGAACAGATGGGTGCACATACCAGTGGGCTTTAACGACTATGTTGCCCTTTTCAGTACTGCATGGCCAAGCTAAAAACTCGCTTCCATCCTTCGGTGCGCTCTCAATCGTCCGCCATTCCTCCCGCGCCGGGGATGACAGGGCGACAATCGTATCCTCAAGGTTCTTCCGAGCAGCGCGGTATTCTTCGCTCGCGTAGGCTATGACCGCGCTGTCGTATCCTTCATTTTCTTGCCAGCCCCATACTTTTGCGGCTTCGTCAAAGCGATCGATTGCCTGCACAGCTGCTTCTGGGATGGTCATAGCTGGACCTCCGGCTCGATATATTCGGCGTTTCTGGTTCTGGTGAAAGCCCAAGGCACAAAGCGAAGGCCATGCGCTTCCTGCCATTCATCGCAGGCTTTACGAAGGCGAGCTGTCAGATCGGCGCATTGATCGCCCGTTACATCGAACAGAGATTCACTGCTTTCGGGGTCACATAGATCATAGGCGCGCTCCTCAGCCTCTTCGAGAATGTTATCAGCCCCGATGTAATCGGCCAGACGAATATCATCCTTTACGGCCTCAACAAGGTGGAAGCCTTCATACCCATACCCCTGAGCTTCTTCGATTGCTTCCTCTCGGGTATCGCACGGGCCGATGGTGAATACTTCGTCGTCTGGGCCTGCGTACCATTTCCAGTTCTTGTCGCTCATACTCGTGATCCTTCTGCGGGCCGGAACGTGGGGCTCGGCTCGCGCTCGATATTGTCGATGTTTTGGAAAATCGGATTGAAGGTGTAGGCGCCAACCCAAGGGTTGGTCTGCCAAGCGTCAGGGCCGTTGATATGGTTCCACAAGGTCCG
>MKVZ01000017.1:124156-178205 GCA_001898995.1 Rhizobiales bacterium 63-22
AATCTCGCCATCCGTCTGTATCGCACTCGATCCCTTCCACTATCGCGTCGGCTTCGCTGATATCCTGCAACCGCTCAACGTGAACGTCCGTCACTTCGAGGGTAATACGGCTGGCCCATCGTGGCATGAACATGCCGTGACGATAACGGCCAAGCTTGACTATTGCAGGATAGCCCCAAGTCTGATGACGCCCATCAGCCTCATAGCGAACCGGCTCTTCACCGCCCATCGTTGATGGTGGTAGGTCGTCATAAAGAGCCTCGCTCCTCCAAGCCTCGCGCACCCAAAGGCGGTCGCCGTGCTGGATGTGGACCCAATACTTGGCACTTTCTGGAAAGCCTTCGTCAACATGCGTTCCCATCGAACCGACGAAGCCGCCGTTCTGGCCTTCCCATCGCCATGCACCATTTCCTTCAACAATCGGCTGCGGCTTGATGACACGACGCGTTTGAGTCTTCCGACCTTCGAGAATCGCGCGCACCATGGGCGCGGAGAAAAGAATCGGTCTGTCCGTCATGGCTGATTTCTTTCTGGTTAAGTGGCGGGCTGCTCTCGGGTCCGGATACGATTGATCGCCTTGGCGACTACGTCTTCGGCGTCGCGAAGCTTTTCGAGTTCGCCCTCCAGGCGCGTCCACAGCGGGACGCCAAGCAAAGCCTCATCCTTGCGGGCCTTCGCCATAATGCCCGCAAGGATGTCGAGCGCATTTTCCACGCGCTCGGCAGTCATCGGCTTTTTCTTGGGATGGCGGCTCATCACTCGGTCTCGACGGGCTGCCCGTTCTGGAGGATGTAGAACGTGTCGGGCTTGATCCCGTCACGACCGACGATGCCAGACCATACTGCAACAATCTCCATGTCGTCGCCGCGCTCGGCCAGGAAGAGCGCGCAACCATTTTTTCCTCGGACCTTGCCCTGATAGCCGGTTGCGGTGGCAGCGCTCCGCGGACCCGATGCGGTGGCAGCGCTCCACGGACCCGTTGCGGTGGCAGCGCTCTGCGGACCCGTTGCGGTGGCAGCGCTCCTCCATCCCGATGCGGTGGCAGCGCTCCGCGGACCAGTTGCGGTGGCAGCGCTCCGCGGACCCGTTGCGGTGGCAGCGCTCCAATCGCCCGTTACGAAGGCTACGCTCTTCGTCCCGCTGACCTCGACCATTTCGCGTTCGCCGGTCGCTTGGTTGCCGTCCTTCCGGGTCGCAAGGTTTTTGATGAAGCGCACAGCGGCCACCGCGATCTCCGGAATATGGAGCTCGACCTTCACGGTGATCTCTGCGGCGGCGATCTTGGTGTCGTCGCCTTTCTTGTCCGTCTCGCCGGAAAGAATGACCTCGGCATAGCGGCTCGATGCTGGCGGGTAGTATCCGAAGACATCGAGCGGATAGGAGCAGGCATGAAAACCGCTGTCGCAGGCCTCGACGGGTCCGTCATGCTTGAACGATTTCCCTATTTCGAACTGGAATTCACGGCACTGCAAACGGGCGTCGAAGCCCTTGAAAGCGACGATGTCGGTCATTGGATCGTTTCCTGAGATGAAAAGATGGTTTCGGCGCGAGCGAACGCGTCCGGCATTTCCTTGACGATCGCGTCACAGATTTCGCCGCGGCGATCTTCACGCGTGATCGCGAGGATGCACCCGGCCGTCGCCGTCAAAAGGCCGGAGACGATGGCGACTGTCGCTGCCTGCGGCGGCAATCCAAGCGCCATCGCCTGATTGTGGATGCGCTGGAAGGCGGTCGCCATTGCCTTGCGCATCCGGTCGGCGGTCAGATCGAACGGATCGTTCGGATCGAAGGGCGCGCGGTCGCCCGTCATACCAGCCCCGCAATCTGCGCGCCGAGAATGGCGGCGGCAGCCACGCTCGCGATGAGCGTGGAAAGGACCACGAGGAAATTCAGGTATCCTTCGTCGGATTTGCGGGCCTCGGGCAGGCTGAAACCCGCGTCGGTCTTGAGGTGGATATCATCCTGCATGGCTATGCCACCCTCCGAACGGAACGGCGGCGGGCAAGGGCCGCGGCACGCTCGCCCAGACGGCGGACCACGTCGCGCGGATAGCCGCGGCTCTCCAGCGTCTCGGGCGTGACATTCTCGCCGGCGAAAGCCATTTCGCGCATCGTGTCAGCAAGCCTGTCAACGAGGCTGGACTTGCAGGAATGGGGAGGAATGGGCCGCTTGGCGGCTTGAAACTGGATCATATCGGTTCTCCGCTCGTTTATGGAGAACCGGCTGCGCGGCCTACTCGATACTCAAATCCGCACAGCCGGTTTCCATGGGGGCGGATAACCAATAATTCGGGATATATCCCGTGTCAATTAAAAATATGGGATATATCCCGCATATAATTAACCAAGCATCACGCAAAGAAACGGCGCAACGCGGGTTTTATCCCGCGCTGATTCGCGCATATTCATTGCAGGAAAGGGATTACAGTAACAGCCGCAGCAACGGCACGGGCGCATGTAGGATGTTACATGTCCAATATAGAGCGGCGGACGCGACCGAATATTTGAGGCGTATTCCCTAATGCAGGAAAGAGAGGTTCATGCTTGGGGTTCGTCGATACCGGCTCGAATCTGTTGGGGTTTGGGCGGTAGCGTTTGTAGGTTGCCCGTCCTTCGTCATCAAAAATGATAAAACACCCGTTCTGAACGAGTCTTTTATCGCGCCGATTAACAACGATGAGTGAGTCCGGCGGGGATATACGGTCCATAGAATCTCCTTCGACCCGAAATGCAAACCAGTCACCATCGGGAAGATCGGAAAAACGTATGGTAGGGAAATGCTCCAAAGATTCGATGCCATCAGAATCAAGGAAGGCACCAGCACTAACCATCGATATGATCGGAACGGAAATCGCTTCTTTGTCCTCTGAGCCGAATGCGAGCCACTCAGGGGTAGTATGCAAGACTGAAGCAACTTTGATTAGAGAATCAAGGCGCGGTAAACCTTTGGCCCGTAGCCAGTCGCGCACCAGATCGGGCCCATGGCCGGAGGCGAGACCGACAGCGCGCACCGATAGATTTAGTTCTTTGACACGTTCATCTACGCGCCGAACTATTTGATTTTTAAGGTCGTCACTCATAACGGGATTATTCCCGTATCCACAAGGACGCGCCAGCGGGACATAACCCGTTGACAGACGCGGGACATATCCCGTATATCGGCCATATGAACAGTGTTGATGCATTCCTCGCCCTCATTGATATCTATCGCACATCCACCGGATTGGCGGAGGCCACGGTTTCGTCACGGCTGTTCAATGACGGAAAGCGAATCGCCAGTATTCGCGACGGTTCGGATATTGGCGTTCGTCGGCTATCAACGGCGATGAATTGGATCTCCGATAATTGGCCGCCTGATGCGAATTGGCCCGATCACATTCAGCGGCCCCATTCGCCCGAACCATCCCCCTCGGATGAGGCTAGAGCGCTGTCGCTGTCACAATTCGGCGCTCCAGCTTCCAATCACATGGAGGAAAGCAGGTGAGCAGTATCGTTATCTATCTGCCTCGTGACTCTCGCGATCATGCTGATTTTCCGAACGACTTCGATGCGATTGGCCGCCTCATCTTTGTATGCCGCTTCGTAGCGTACATTCTCGCTTTCTTTATCGGATACGATCTCCTCTGTCGCCGTCATGATCGCGGTTTCGTCTTCTTCGGACATATGGGACAACATTTGCGCAATAAGTTGCAGAGCTACGTCGACGCTGGCATTCAAGCGCGCGACGACTTCAAGTCCGTCTTCCGCCATGGTGATAATTCTCCTGTTTGTTGGCACAACCATGAGGACATGATCCATGGCGATTGGCAAGCGCGGCCGAACCTTCAGTTTGGTCGCGCTTATATTTCTATTGATTGTAGTGAATCACCCGAAACCTCCTCTTCGGGTGAGGCTGGAACGCTTTCGCCGCCACAATCCGGCGCTCCAGCCATCTGTCAGGGTGGAGAAGTGGCATCTCGCTTGGTTCATACCCAAGAGATCGCGGGTTCGAGTCCCGCCCCTGCAACCAGTTTCGATTCGCCCGATCTCCTCCCTACGGGCGACAATGCCGGGGCGCGGCCTACGGGCATTCGCCGCGCTCCGGCAACCGAATACCAAGCGAAAGCGTGTGATGAAACCCACAGTGGTGAAGGTTCCGAAGCTGTGGCGGAGCGCGTTAGTAGGCTCGCATCCGGGCGTACGGATGCTGCAACGTCTGAGAGAATGGACGTGACAGCCGGAGAGACGGCACCATGATTTCATTCGCGACCCGGTGCGCTTGCCGCCTGAATTCAGTCCCTGCATTGCTGCCTCCGTAGCCGTTGATGCCCAGTCTGTAACGGCTGGGCCGAACCGTTTCACCGAATCCTTTGATCGATTCTTTTCCTTGACGCTTTTCAGGGGTGCTTTCGTGCGCACAATTTCAGAGCCGGAACGGCGAACGCTCAAGGCCGCGACAAGCGGGGCTTATCAGCTTGCGGGCGGAATTTCCCGCATTCTGGATTTCACACGTGTCACCACTGCGCCGCTGTCGAAATATGCTTCGTTCGGCGATGAGCATGCCGAATCGTTCGTACCCGTCGACGTGGCGATCGAGATCGACCGCGCGGCGAAGTCTCCCGTCATCGTCAAGGAAATGGCGGCGCTGCTCGGCTATGAGCTGGTGCCGGTCGGTGGCGGTGCGACGGCGGCAGAGCGCCCGGCGCTGACCGAAATCGATGCGCATATCGTGCTCTCGGAAGCCTTGGACGTTTCCCGCGCCATCCTCGACGCGCTGGAAGATGGCCGGATCGATGCGCATGAGCGGAAGCATATCGGCAAGGAAGCGCGGGAATCCATGCGCGCCCTGCAAGGTATCCTCGACAGGATCGGGGTGCGGCCATGAACCAGACACGGCCTCTTAAATATCTGGTCTGTGACGACGCCGGCTCCTCGATGGGCTGGCGCCATGCCGGCGGCCGCTATGGCTGCGACCGTTCGCGCCGGATTCTTGCGCGGTTCCCGGATCGCGCCGACAGGATCGCTCGCGCCACCATCGAAGGCGGCTCTCGCCCGCGCGCCGAAAAGGCGGTGCACCATGGCTAAAAAGAAGGCCGATTACGATCCATGGAACGCGGAACCGGTCGCTCCGAAGGATGAAACGACGGTTCATGTCGAGTCGCCGGATGGTTCATCGACGCCGGAAATGACGGTCACCGAGTTCGCGACCGCGGCTGAAAACGTCGCCGGGCGCATGCGTGGTCCGGCGAAAAGCAAGGTTGAGAAAGCCGAAGAGCGAACCGCGAACACGATCGCCGCCGGACAGTTGCGCTCCCTTATCGAGCGGATCGAACGGCTGGAGGAGGAAAGGAAGGCAATCGCGGACGATATCAAGGAAGTCTATGCCGAGGCCAAGGGCACCGGCTTCGACCCGAAGACGATCCGCGCGATTATCCGCCTCCGCAAAAAAGAAGATCACGAGCGCCAGGAAGAGGAAGCGATGCTTCACCTCTACATGGATGCGCTCGGGATGCGGTGAGGGCGCGGCCATGTCTCATTCCGCCCTTGTCGACGAATGGATTGCAACGAACGGTGCGCCGCCGAAATTCGAGCCGGGCGCCAGCGCAAGCTTTGACAGCCATGCGTCATATCTCGCCACCTTCGGTATCCAGTTGCGCCGCATGGGATGGCGCATGCAGCTTTCGCAGAATAGCGGCCCGTGGCGCAATGTATCGCTCGGGGCTGTGTTGCGGCTTGTGAACACGTTTCGGGAGATCGAAGGCCGCGAGCCGATCCGGGCGGTGCGCCGATGATGAAATTCGTCCGCGACAACCGCGATCTCGTTATCCCGATCGTCATCGCCGTTCTGTTGTCCTTGTTGATGGCCGCGCCCTTCGCCGCCGCCATCTGGCTCGCGGGGTAGGGCCATGAGCAATTATCCCGCGCACCCGCTTGCCGACCTGTTTCCGATGATGCCGGAGGAAGATCGCCGGTTGCTGGCTGACGATATAGTCACCTTCGGCCAGCGCGAACCGATATGGCTTCTCGACGGCATGGTGCTCGACGGCCGCAATCGCCAGTGGGCCTGCGCGTTCGCCCAGGTCGATCCGGCATATCAGGAATATGTCGGTGACGATCCGCTCAACTTCGTCCTGTCGAAAAATCTGCACCGTCGTCATCTGACCGAAAGTCAGCGCGCACTTGTAGCGGCCTCGATCGTCGATTGGGAGAGGGGCGTCAATCAAAGTACTGCCGGGTCTGCAAATTTGCAGACCCGACGCGCTGCTGAAAAACTGTCGATTTCGGAACGGGCCGTTGAATCCGCCAAGCGCATTCACGAACGGGGCGCGCCGGAACTGATCGATGCCATCCGGGCCGGAAAGGTATCGATTCATGCCGGCGAGGCGCTTTCGGAATTGCAGCATGCCGAGCAGGCGAAGGTGGTTCGCGAGGAAAAGAAGGCCATTGTTGCCAAGGCAAAGGAAATCCGCGCCGAACAGCAAAAGGTCAGACATGCCGTGCGGCTCACCACCATGGCGATGGTAGCCGAACACGGCAGGAAGACTGCGCCCGGCAAGGTCGAACGGCTTTATCCGGTCATATATGCCGATCCGCCGTGGAAATTCGGTGTGTACTCGGAAGAAACAGGCCGGGAAAAGAGCGCGGAAAACCATTATCCGACAATGGAAACGGCGGCGATCTGCGGTCTGCTGGCTGAAATTGGCTCTCCGTTCACGTCTGACGCCGTGCTGTTTTTATGGGCTACGAATCCGATGCTGCCGGACGCGCTGCGCGTCATGCAGGCATGGGGCTTTTCCTATGTCCATCACTGGATATGGGACAAAGAGGTCGCGGGCACAGGCTATTGGGGTCGGGACCGGCATGAATTGCTGCTGATCGGCAAGCGCGGCAGTCCGCCCGCGCCCTTGCCCGGCACTCAGCCCGAAACCGTGCACCGCGAGCGCAAGGGGCGGCACTCGGCCAAGCCTGCATATTTCGCTGAGCAGATCGAACGGCTCTATCCCGACGTGCCGAAGCTGGAACTGTTCTGCCGAGTCCCGCGTCTCGGATGGGATGCGTGGGGCTATGAAGCGAAAGGCGGTGATTGATGCCGGCTTATCGTTCTGCCGCTGAGGGTGAAGTTCGTGATGCTGTTGTGGCATTTTTGCGTCAACAGCGCCCGAGTGCGCGCATTATCCACGAAATCAACGCGTCGTTCGGAGGCAACCGCATCGACCTGTTGGCGGTCGACCATGCGGAAGTCATCGCCGTTGAGATCAAGTCGGAGAAAGACAAGCTCGATCGTCTCGACAGCCAGATGGCGGCGATGCGCCGTGTTGCTCACCACGCGCTTGCAGTCCTGCATGAGAAATTCCTTGTTGAATGCCCGACCAATGAACACGCGGCACACTTCGAGAGAAACGGACAATTCTATCTCTATGACCGGCCGGAGGGATATCGGTACGACAACAGCATCTGGATTTATCCGCAAAAACGGCGTGCGTTGAATGCCGGATATGATTCCCTTGCGAAATGGCCGAGCCTCGATGTGCCGCTGTGTCAGCCATTACCCGGCACGGCTCTTGAAATCCTTTGGCACGATGAATTGCGGTTGCTCTGTAACCAGCTTGGCATAGCCGTAGGAAAGCGTCCGACAAACACCGGTATGACAAGAGCGCTGCGCTGGAACGCCAGCGGCCGAGATCTGACGCGCGGTATATGCTCAATGTTGCGCCGCCGGGAATGTATCGAGGCGGACAATCCTATCCATGACGAAGCGAGGGCCGCAGAATGACCAAGCCGGTTTTCTCGCCCGCCATGCTGCGCCTTTTCCTGATGGGGCACGCGGAAAGGTTCGCGCTGGAGCATGACGACATGCCGCGCGAAAAGGCCTTGCGAGCCTTTCGTTCTTATGTCCGCCACACCGCCGGCGTCACGGCTGCGATCATCGATCAGGCATTCGCAGGGCGTCTTTGTAACGCCAGCGCCCGCGTGCGCCTCTGGGGCTTTCTCGGCCTGATCCCGGCCGATCTCGGCGTGATGCTTCTCGACAATGGAAAACAGGAGGCTGCAAATTGAGCGGGCTTCAGAAAAGTCACGATCCATCGCGTGCCGACTATGATTGGCGCATGTTCTCAGGCTTCCTGCGCGGACGCCTGCGGGCGGACGGGCGCGGTTATCGCGCTCTGGCTGCGGTGATCGGCGTTACCGCGACAGATCTTTCGCGGGCGGCGAGCGGCAAGGAATTGTCGGTCGGCAAGGTGCTTGCGATCTGCGATTGGCTCGATGTCGCGGTGCGCATCTTCTATTTGCCTCCGCAAAAAGATGCGGGAAATTCAGCTTGTTGCAGTGAGTCATTCGTGAAACACGATACGGGCGAGGCGGCGGAATGATGCCTCCTGCGCTTCCCGTTTTTCGTGCTGAGGCTTCTTCACCGCCGCGCATGATATACCTCTCCGGACCAATGACCGGATTGCCGGACTATAACTACCCTGCATTCCACGTTGCCGCAGATTACCTGCGGTCGGCAGGCCATGCGGTTTTCAATCCTGCCGAGTGGTGGCGTGGTCCTGTCGATGAATTTCCGGTCCGCCGCGCCTTCGCGCGCTATGCGCAATTCATATGCCTCGAAGCCGATGCCGTCGTCATGCTGCCGGGATGGAAGAATTCCAAAGGGGCATGCGCGGAACTCCTGCTCGCGATCAATTGCGGCCTCGGCGTTTATGAGATGGAGGGTGAGCCATGACCTCCGAAGCGGCCGAACTGCGCAGCATTCGAACAAAGTTTCAGGCGCTCGGCGGCGCGCAATGGCTGCTGTCCAGCGATGCTGGCGGCATGTTTGTCGAGGTTAAGACTGGCGGCGGCGAATTGAATGAGGTTGCACGTTTCCATCCCGGCGCGATGCCGGAGGAAATAGATTTCTTCGCCAGCGCGCCCGCCATGGTCGGCTTTCTCCTTCACCTTGTCGATCGCGCTATCGCATCCGCCCGCAAGGATCGCCAGCCGCAGGGGCAGGGCAGAGCCAAGGATTTCGCGGCCGAAGCCGCCATGAAATGCGATGACGCGGCGTTCAAGGTCTATCTCGAAGCGAGGCACGGTCTGGAACGCCCGCTGACCGCCGATCGCGTGGCGCACAAGCTTCGCGCTTTGCTCGGCGTGTCATCCAGAAAAGAACTCAACAACAATGCCATAGCGGCGGAACGGTGGCGCTCGCTGCGCGCCGATTTCGACGGATGGAGAAGGGCGGGGCGATGATTGAGCCGATTATTATAGATTCCTTCGCCGGCGGCGGCGGCGCTTCGACCGGCATCGAAATAGCGCTTGGCCGGTCGCCCGATATCGCCATCAACCACAACCCGGCTGCGCTGGCCTTGCATGCGGCCAACCATCCCCAAACGCTGCATATTTCCGAAAACGTCTATCGGATCGACCCGCTCGACTATCTGCGCGGTGCCCATGTCGGGCTGGCGTGGTTTTCGCCGGACTGCAAGCATTTCTCCAAGGCCAAGGGTGGCAAGCCCGTGGAGCGCAATATCCGCGACCTCGCGTGGATCATTCCGGGCTGGATCGAGCGCATCCAGAAAAGCGGCGGCAGGGTTGATGTCGCCATTCTCGAAAACGTCGAGGAATTTCAGGATTACGGGCCGCTGATCGAGACCCCGCGCGGGCTGATGCCCGATCCGGAGCGGAAAGGCGAATATTTCCGCAAGTGGTGCCGCAAGATCAGGGCGCTTGGCGGGCGCATTCAATGGCGCGAACTGCGCGCCTGCGATTATGGCGCGCCGACCATCCGCAAGCGGTTCTTCGCGGTCATCCGTTTCGACGGCCTGCCGATCGTCTGGCCGGAGCCGACGCATGGCACGCCGGCCGATCCCGACGTGATCGCGGGTCGCAAGCTGCCATGGCGCACTGCGGCGGAAATCATCGACTGGTCGCTGCACTGCCCCTCCATCTTCGGCACGGCGGCGGATATCTGGGAATGGTACGGCGTCCGTTCCGTGCGCCCGCTGGCGGATAATACCATGGCGCGCGTCGCGCGCGGCATGAAGCGTTATGTGCTCGATGCCGACCGCCCCTTCTTGGTCAACCTCACCCATGGCGGGCGCGTAGAGCCTGCCGATGAGCCATTCAAGACCGTGACCGGGGCGCACCGAGGCGAAAAAGCCGTGGTGTCGCCGCATCTGGCGTCCGTGGCGCACGGCGACAGCGGCGGCCGGCGGGAATATCCGCTCGACGAGCCACACGGCGTCGTCACCGCGGGCGGCATATCCCATGCCCTGATCGCGCCCCACGTCATGACGATGCGGAATGCGGGCAAGCCCTTCAATGGGGCGGATGAGCCGACGCATACGGTCACGGCTGGCGGTGCCGGCCTTTCGCTTGTCGCGCCTGCGCTCGTGCAAATCGGCTACGGGGAGCGAGAAGGACAGGCGCCGCGCGTGCTCGATATAGATAAGCCGCTTGGTACTGTCGTTGCAGGCGGGATAAAGCATGCGCTGGCCTCGGCCTTCGTTGAGCGCCAGTTCGGCACGGCGACGGGTCACGGCATGGACGATCCGGCCCGATCCGTCATGTCGGACGGTGGCGGCGGCAAGTCCCAGCTCATCTCCGCCTTTGTCGCCCAGCACAATAATGACGGTCGCCGCGAAGGTGGCGTCAATCCGGGTCGGGCGGCGGACAAACCGCTTTCGACCGTCACGCGAACCGGTAGTCAGCAGAGCGTCGTCGCGCCGTATTTGCAAGCCTATTACGGCACGGGCGACGGTGGCGAGGAAGATGCGCCGGTGCGCACCGTGACCACGAAAGACCGGCACGGCCATGTCGAGGCTACGCTCGATGTGCCGCCGTTCACACCTGCGCATGCTGACCGGGCGCGGCAGGTCGCCGCCTTCCTGCGGTCCTATGGATTCTGGGATGACCGCGAGTTTGTGACGATCTCCGCTGGCGGGGTCACCTATGTGATCGTCGATATCGGCATGCGCATGCTCGCACCGCGCGAACTCTACCTCGCGCAGGGTTTCCCGGAAAATTATGAGATCGAGCGCGGCATCGACGGCACGGTTTTCTCGAAATCCGTGCAGGTCTCATGCTGCGGCAACAGCGTGTGCCCGCCTGTCGCCGCCGCGCTCGTCGCCGCCAATTGCGGCCATCTAGCGATTCAAAGGGAGGCCGCAGAATAATGGCAACCTCTATCAATTTTCCGGGTTCCAATATGACGCTGATGCCTCCGGGCGGAGCCGAGAACATAGATCCCTTGCACACTTTTACGAATGGGGTCTGCTCGGTTTCATGCTGGCAGCTTTCTGCTGAAGAGATAGCAGAGGTCGCGCGCACGGGTCGCATCTTTCTGACTGTCCTGTCGGGTCGGACGCAACCACCTGTGTTCATCGGCAGCGAAGAGGCCGTCCGCTCGGTTGTCGTCGACTTCGGCGATGTCTGGGTGCGGGGGAAAGGCGGCGCGTCGTGAGCATTGCCATCATGTCCCGCATTTTCAGAAAACAGCTTGGTTCGTCCAGCAGGAAGATGCTGGCCGTGCGCCTCGCTGATTTTGCCGACGACAACGGGTGCGGTATCTGGCCGTCCGTGGGCCGTCTTGCCCGCGAGACAGACCTTTCAGAGCGCACGGTGCAGCGCCTTCTGCGCGAATTCGTGGATGACGGCCTGCTTATTGTCGTCGCGGAAGCCAGCGGTCGCCCCGGTGAGGCCACGCGCTATGATTTCGATATGATGGCTCTCGGCAATCTTCGGGATGCTGATGCGCCCGCAGACGGGTGTCATGGTGTCACGGGTGACACGGTGTCACCCGTGACACCGGCAACAGAGACGGGTGACATTGACGACAGAGACGGGTGTCATGGTGTCACCCGAACCGTAATAGAACCATCATATAAACCATCAGGGGAGAGAGCGCGCGAGAGCGAGGACGGAAAGGAAAACCGCAAAGCCGTCGAGCGAGCATTCAAGCGAGCCTTCCACCAGTGGCCCACTGCCATCAGCGACAGCGAGCCGGAAGCGTTCCGCGCATGGACCAACCTTTCTTCCGAAGAACGCCAAGCCGCGTTCGACGAAGCGCAGCGGTACATCGAGGCTGCGAGTGCGACTGGTCGCACGAAGGTGTGTTCACATGCGGTCTATCTGCGCGAAAAGCGATGGGAGAAGCTGCCTGCGAAAGTGGAGGCCACCGAAAATGCCCCTGCGCAGGCCGCGCCCTTTGGCAAGCTTTGGGGCGCTCGCGTCTATTCCCTCCTGCTGTGCGGCCCGACGAATACGCCATCGCTGACGCCGATTGAAGTCGGGATGGTGGAAACCGGGCGGTTCAGTGCGCAGCATATCCTGCGTGAAAAACAGGCAAAGATAGGCTTCCCTGCGGTCAACGAAATCTTTGACCGGGCCGAAGGGAGACGTGGTGTCTTAGTGCCTCCGGCTGTGCTCTCCCTTCGGGATTTGTTTGTCCCGGTGAAGGTGGGTGGCGATCTCTGGAAAGAGTGGGAGCGGTTACATAGGGAACGCGGTTGGCCGTGGTTTCCCGATCCGGGACGGCTGGAATACGTACATTTGCCTGCCTGCGGACCGGACGGACTCAGGGATTTCGAAGCTGCTTTGAGAGGGTTGGATAATGATGGCGATCGATAGACAGCAGGTGGATGACGCGGAAGAGATCGACCTGTCGCGGTGCTATGCAAAGCTGGATCGCCTATTGGATGAGCGCGCTCGCCGTCGCCGGGAAGTCGAGGCGGCAGCGAACCGTGCTGCGCCTGATTCGCCCTGGTTGGCGCTGAAGGTGGCGACAGGGCGGGAAATCCGTGTCCGGGATGCGATGGACGCTGTCGGTGTGGAAGCGCTTGTCCCCACAAGAATGGGACCAGAATTGCGGCGCCGTGGTCGATTGATGGTTGCTCAAAAGCTGCCCGTGATCATCGGTTACGTGCTTGCTCGATGCGATGTGAAGCCTCTGGCGATTGCCGGGTTGATGGGCTTCGAAGATGTGATATCGCTGCTCGGCGGGTGCGAAAGGCCGTACCTGATTACGGATGAGAATATCAGTAAATTCAACAGGAAAGCAGAAGAAGGTCAATACGACTATGAGCGTCCGCAATCCCTGTTTCGCATCGGCATGAGGGTGACCGTTCGCGAGGGGATATTCGTCGGCGCATCGGGCAGGATTGTGTCGTGCCGAAAGGATGGCAAGGGCGATGCCGTGGTCGAGATGCGCTTTCTCGGCGGTGACGTTCCTGCGCTGATCCCTCTTGCAATTCTCGATCCGATGTGAGCGATATATCCACGACGGATGTTTCGATGATCCCGTAGTGAGCCTCTGAGAACGCCTAGCCAGCGGGGACAATGTCCCGAGGTCGGTACACCGGTCGAACTCCAGCCCTGAACCGCTTCTTGCGGCACATCGATTCAGGGTCCGTGCGTAAGCCATGTCCAGAATTCAGAAACAGAGATGAGCGCCGCAAGGCGCTCTTTCCATATGGGTATTGGTTAGATGGGGCGCCTGTCATCACCGAGGCCGCGCTTGTCGCCGCTGTCGCCACGATTGCAGGTCGAGCAACCGCAACGGGATGAACGGGCGCGGGATGCGTCGGCACCGTGGCGAAAGTGGTACAAGCTGGAACGTTGGCGCAAGCTGCGCTGGAAGATACTGACGCGCGACCTGTTCACATGCCAGATGCCTGGATGCGGGCGAATAGAGGCCGACACTTCCAAGCTGGTCTGCGATCATGTCGAGCCGCACCGTGGTGATGAACGCAAGTTCTGGGATGAACGCAACCTGCGCTGCATCTGCAAGCCCTGCCACGATACCGTCAAGCAAAAGGAAGAGCAGGCGAGCCTGCATCAACGCGGCGTCTGGTATTGAGGCGCGCCGCCAGCGGTCAGTTGTGAAACATCGACCGTGAAACATTCGCCTCCTTCAATGTGTGATAAAAATGTCACCATCGAAAAGGTGTGACCGAACCGCAACACCCGAGAGGGGGGGCGGTTGAAAGTCTGGCCCCCTTCGACCTTCCCGACCCGCGCCCCTCTCACGCACAGGTTTTTTTTCGATGTCGGAGTATTTCGATCTCCTTGGCGACCCTATTCCGGAGAACTTTGGTAGGCGCGGTCGGCCTCAGCACATCCCGACCGAAAAAAACCGGAACAAAATCATGCTGTTGCTGGCGATGGGGTGGAGCAACGAACGGATTGCACGGTCTCTTTCGATTACGCCGCCGACTTTGCGGAAGTTTTATTTTCGCGAGTTGAAGTTTCGTGAGGAAGCCCGTGACCGCGTGGATGCAGCGCTGTTGGCGCGGTGCTGGGAGCAGGTCGAAAAGGGCAATGTCGGCGCCATGCGCGAATTCGGCAAGTTGGTCGAACGTAACGATCTGATGCTCTACGGCCAGACCATAAAGCCGCAATCGGCGGCGAAGCCGGCGAAAGAGCCGAAGCTCGGGAAAAAGGAAACGGCTCTGATCGAGGCCAGCCAGCCCGACAAAGGCTCTACCCTCGGACGCCTGATCGCGCAGCGTCAGGGGCATATGAACTGACATGTGGGATTTATCCTGCCCGGACTGGGAGGACCGCATCGTCGCGGGGCAGTCTCTCATTCCGGACTTACCCTTGATCGGTGCTGAGGCCGAAATGGGTCTGGCACTGTTCGACGAACTGCAATTGCCCGACGTTCCCGGCGCGCCGCGCATGGCGGAGGCCTGCGGGGAATGGTTTCGCGACATTGTCCGTGTTGCATTCGGTTCCTGGGATCCAGCGGCCCAGATCAGATATATCCGCGATATTCTCGCAATGCTGCCGAAGGGACAGTCCAAGACAACCTATTCCGCGGGCCTGATGCTCACGGCCATGATGATGAACAAGCGGCCGAACGCGGAGGCGCTTTTCGTCGGGCCGACGCAGCTAATCGCTGACAACGCCTACGAGAAGGCGGTCGGCATGATCGATCTTTCCCGTGACCTGAAACGCCGCTTCCGACCGCGCGACCACAAGAAAACGATTGAGGACCTTTCGAACGGCACGGCACTGCGGGTCAAGACATTCGATGTGAACATTCTTACCGGCTCGATCCTGATCATGGCACTGGTCGACGAATTGCACTTGTTGGGCAGAAACGTCCATACCACGAAAGTGATGCGCCAGATCCGGGGCGGCTTGGAGAAAACACCGGAAGGCCTGTTGATCATCACCACGACGCAGAGCGATGAAGCGCCGGCAGGTGCATTCAAGGATGAACTGAAGCTGGCGCGCCGCATTCGCGACGGCGATATGAAGGGCAAGATCATCCGCCCGATGCTGCCGGTCCTTTATGAGTTTCCGAAGGACATCGCCTCGGATCGTCAGAAATGGCAGGATCCTGAAAATTGGAGCATCGTCATGCCGAACCTCGGCAGATCGGTGCACCTGCAAAGCCTCACCGCCGACTGGAATTCTGAGCGTGACAAGGGCGATCACGCCGTCAAGATATGGGCATCGCAGCATCTCAACATTGAGATCGGCGTCGGCATATCCGACGACGGCTGGCGTGGGGCGGATTATTGGGAGGATCGTGCTGATCCGACGCTGACGCTCGACGAACTGATGAGGCGCTCAGAAGTGACCGTCATGGGGACGGACGGCGGCGGCCTCGATGATCTTTTTGGCGTGTGCGTGATAGGCCGCGAAAAGGTGACGCGGCGCTGGCTGGTATGGTGCCATGCTTTTGCGCATCCCAAGGTGCTCGAAGTCCGCAAGGATATCGCATCGACGCTGAAGGGTTTCGAGGAAGAGGGGAGCCTGACCTTTTGCGAGGTCTCGGAATATGTGGCCCGTATCGCTGACATTGCCCGCTGTCTACGCGATGCGGGATTGTTGCCGGATAAGGATGCGATCGGCTCGGACCCGAACAACATAGCCGCTTTCGTC
The DNA here is from genome assembly GCA_001898995.1 of Rhizobiales bacterium 63-22. Taxonomy (GTDB): domain Bacteria; phylum Pseudomonadota; class Alphaproteobacteria; order Rhizobiales; family Rhizobiaceae; genus Brucella. Next base: position 140,011 of record MKVZ01000017.1, read on the forward strand.
GACGCACTCGCCCAGGTCGATATCACTGATGAGATGTTCCGGCGTTTGAGACAGGGAACGGCGCTTTCTCCAGCAATATGGGGGCTGGAGCACAAACTCAGCGATGACACGCTCAGCCATGACGGCAGCGCCCTCATGAACTGGTGTGTGGGTAATGTGAAAATTGAGGTTCGGGACAACGGCAACCTGGCAACGAAACAAGCCGCCGGCCGCGCCAAGATCGATCCCTTCATCGCCATGCTCTGCGCCGCGATCCTGATGAGCTGGAATCCGGAAGCCAAGGGCCTGTCCATTTACGAAACTCGCGGGATTTTGGTTGTCTGATGAGCCTTTTCAGCATTTTCCGCCGTAATCCACCGCAGGTTTCCACGCCACAGGTGCACGCCCAAGCTGAATCCGCGATGTTTTTCGGCTTTGACGATCCGCGTTTCAAGGAATGGATGCGGAACGGCGGGGGAGATGGCCCGGCGAGCATCACCGTAGCCGAGGCGATGCGCAATCCTGCTGTCTTCCGCTGTGTCTCATTGATCACCTATACCATCGGCATGTTGCCGGTGCATGTCATCGATGCCGAGACGAAAGAGAAGGCTCGTGAGAACCCGCTGTTTTCGCTTCTCCATTCTTCGCCGAACAATTGGCAGACGGCTTTCAATTTCCGCCAGTATATGCAGCGGAATGCTCTGGTGCACGGCAATGCATATGCTCTGGTAGTCAGGTCTGTCGGCCGCGTTATCGGTCTTGTGCCGCTCGACCCGACCTGCGTGATGGTGAGACAGAACCCGGACTGGAGCGTCGAATATCGCTATACGCCGAAGTCCGGCGATGTCCGGGTCATCGGGCCGCAGGATATGCTGCATGTCTATGCCGACAGCTCGGACGGTATTTGCGGTACATCGATCGTGAGGGCGGCGGCGAAGGCCATTGAACTGGCGCGGGAGATGGAGGCGGCACAAACCAACTTCTTCCGCAACGGGATGCTGATCGGGGGCATGCTTACCCATCCGGAAAAACTCTCGCCCGAAGCCTATGCGCGCCTCAAGGCATCGATGAAAGAGCAATATAGCGGCACGAAGAACGCCGGAAAATGGCCGATCCTTGAAGAAGGCATGACTCCGCATCAGTTCACCAGCACCGCAAAGGACAGCCAGCAGGTAGAAAGCCGGAAATTGCAGACCGAGGAAATCGGCCGCGCGTTCGGCGTGCCGCGTCCGTTTCTCGGCCTCGATGATACGAGCTGGGGATCGGGTGTCGACGTTCTGGGGCAGATACTTGTCCGCTACGGCCTCAATCCGTGGTTCACCGCATGGGAGCAGGCCATCAAGCGGTCTTGCATGACGGAAGAAGAGCGATCCCGTCTCGACGTGAAGTTCAATGCCGGCGCATTGCTGCGCGGCTCCATGAAGGATCAGGCCGAATTCTTCGCCAAGGCGCTTGGCTCCGGCGGCCACCAGCCATGGATGACCTATGGCGAGGTTCGCGAAACATCCGACCTGCCCGAAAAAGAGATCGCGCCCAATCCTCTGGCGCAGAAAGGGAGCGACAATGAGCCTGAAAAAACTGCCTGAGATCAGGGCGGAGCGCCTTCCGACGATCTGCGCATTCGAGCCGGATATCGAGGCTATCGAGCGCTGGAATGTTGGCGTGCAGGCGGCTCAAACCGGGGAGAACACCATTTCTATCCTCGATGTGATCGGGGAGGATTTCTGGTCTGGCGGCGGCGTCACGTCGAAGCGCATTTCTGCCGCGCTGCGTTCGATCGGCAATGCCGACGTGTCCGTGGATGTCAATTCGCCCGGTGGCGATTTCTTCGAGGGCGTCGCCATATACAATCTTCTGCGGGCGCATCCCGCCAAGGTGACCGTGCGAATTCTCGGCATGGCCGCCTCGGCAGCATCCGTTATCGCCATGGCTGGTGATGAAATCCAGATCGGCAAGGCCGGATTCATGATGGTCCACAATGCCTGGGTTGTCGCCATGGGCAATCGTCACGATCTCGCCGAAGCGGCGAAGACCATGGAGCCGTTCGATGACGCCATGGCGACCGTCTATTCCGAACGCGCGGGCGTCGAGAAAACCAAGGCAGTCGAGTGGATGGACGCCGAAACGTGGTTCAACGGCGAGCAGGCGATAGGGGCAGGCCTCGCGGATGCTTATCTCGCCGCCGATCAAATCACGCAAGACAAAACGAAGGCCGAGACGGGGCATTCGATCAATGCGGTACGCCGCGTCGATGCTCTTTTGGCAAAAACCGGAATTTCCCGAACGGAACGCCGTGCGCTTCTGTCGGGGGTAAAGGACGGCATGCAGAACGCTGCCGGCCACGTTACGCAGGACGCTGACGACGACATTTTGGCCGCGATGGCGCGGCTTAGCGCAACCTTAAAATCCTGACACAAGGAAGTTTGTCATGAAAATCATGTCTTTCGCCGTCGCCGTTCTGGCCGCGGTTCTCCTCGGCGCGTGCGCATCCTACGCTGGCGTGCTCGACCCGCATATGTTTTCCCACGCGGCATCCTCGCACGCGGTCATGGCGATGGGTGTTCTTGTTCCCGCCAGCCCCAGAATTCGCGGCATCACTTCTGTTCGTGCCGAAGGTCTGGACATCAAGGCCATGATCGAGACCGTTAATCGCGGTTTCGAGGAGTTTAAGGCCGAGCACACCAAGGAGATTTCCGACCTCAAGGCCGGTATGACCGATGTGGTGCGCAGCGAGAAGATCGACCGTATCAATGAGGACCTCGGCAAGCTGACCGCCGCCATCGATGAAGTGAACGTCAAGATGGCCGCCGGAATGGTTCCGGCAAAGGACGGCGACAATGATGCGCCGGAGATGAAGGCGTACAAGGCTGATTTCGACGGATGGGTACGCACCGGCGAGGGCGAGGGCAAGATTCGATCCGCAAACAAGACGGGCGTTATGGCCTCGATGTCGGTCGGTTCCGATCCGGATGGCGGTTTCACCGCGCCGGTGGAATGGGACCGACAGATCACGGACAAGCTTGCCACTGTCTCTCCGATGCGTCGTTATGCGTCCGTGCAGAACGTGCGCGGCGCGGGGTTCAAGCACCTTTATAATCTGCACGGCGCCGGCTCCGGTTGGGTTGGCGAGACGGATGCGCGGCCGGAAACCAATACTCCGCAGTTCGCCGAGTACAGCTTCAAGTTCGGTGAACTCTATGCGAATCCCGGCGTTACCCAGACCATTCTGGAGGACAGCGAGATCGATATTGCTGCCTATCTTGCGGGCGAAGTCGATCTGGAGTTCGGCCAGCAGGAAGGGGTTGCATTCCTCAATGGAGACGGCGTGAACAAGCCGAAAGGCATTCTCCGGTTCGATGCTGCAACCGAAACGGCGCTGCCTGCCGCCGAACGGCATCCGCTCGGACCCGTTCTGGAGGTCAATTCCGGGGCTGCCGCCGGACTGACTCCCGATGGTCTGATCGACCTGATCTATGATCTTCCCTCGGAACGCATCACGCCAACGTCGGCTTTCTATGCCAACCGCAAGACCCATGCGGCTATTCGGAAAATGAAGGATGGTCAGGACAATTATCTGTGGCAGCCGCCTTTTCAGGCGGGCGAACCGGCGCAGGTGCTGGGCTATGCGGCCCGCGATCTTTCCGGCATGCCGGACATCGCCGCCAATACGATTCCCGTGATCTTCGGAGACATGGCCATGGGCTACCGGATATTCGATCGCATCGGTGTACAGGTCCTTCGGGATCCCTACACGAAGAAACCCTACGTTCTGTTCTACACGCGCAAGCGTGTCGGCGGCGGCCTCTGGAATCCGGAGTTCCTTCGCTACCAGCGTGTCGCGGCTGCATAAGCCGGCAGGGTGCAATAACCGGGCGGCAGATGCCGCCCGACAAATTCGAATGGAGATAGACATGAAATTCATCAAGCCTTTCAAGGGCGCTACTGGCGGCGATCCCTATCCGAAGGAATTTGCCATTGGTGAGGATTGTCCTGATGATTTGATCGCCGCGGCGAAGGCGAACGGCGCCGTCAAGGACGCTGGCCAGAAGGCCGACGGCAAAGCCGGCGATGACGGCGACAAGGAATCCTGATCCGTGAACCCCGTTCGTGTTGCAGGCCCGTCAACTTCTCCGGTTACTCTTGCGGAGATGAAAGCGGCGGCGCGCGTCGATTTTGGTGATGATGACCTCATCATGCAATCTTATCTCGATGCTGCCGTCGACCATCTTGACGGATGGTCGGGCATCCTCGGTCGGGCGATCATCGATCAGGATTGGCGTATCGATCTCGCGCAGTGGCCATCTTGCGCTATTGCATTGCCATTCGGGGATGTTTCCGCTGCTGTCGTGAAATATCTCGATCCGGACGGTATCGAGCAAGACTTGCAGCCGGATACATATGAACTATCCGAAACCGCAACGGGATCTGTGTTGAGGTTTCGTCGCAGCTTTCATCGCCCTCCGCTGGCGGATGATCGATCCGGCGCCATACGGGTTACCTTCACAACCGGGTATGGTCCCGATGCGGCTGACGTTCCACCATCGATCAAGGTCGCGATCCTTCTTCTCGCCTGCCACTGGTACGAAAACCGCGAAACCGTCGGCAGTCAGGACATGCGCAAGCTGCCATTCACCGTTGATGCGCTCATCACGCCGCACAGAAGGGTTCTGTTCTGATGGTAGACAGGAACGGTGCAGGCCAACTTATTCACCGGGTAGCTCTCGACATGCGCCCCGAAACCTCCGATGACGGTCTCGGCAATTATGAGGGCGAGTGGGCCGAGCAGTTCCAGTGCCGTGCTGCTTTCATCCACCTTCGCGGCGGTGAAACTGTCATGGCCGGCAGGCTGTCGGGCCGTCATACCCAAATCATCCGCGTCCGGGTCTCCAGCAATACCCGCCAGATCACCACCGATTGGCGGTTGCGTGACGTGCGCCGGAGTATCGATTTCAACATTCGTGACATCGAATTGGAAGAAAACCGCCAGTTCTTTTCACTGACCTGCGAAAGCGGCGTCGTCGCGGGCTGACAATGGCTTGGGTTTATTTCACGGCGGATTTTACGTGGCGCCAGCCGCATTTCAGCATCGCCTACAAGGCCGGCATGGCGCTGAGCGTGAAGCGGGAATGCGCCGACCGGGCTATTGCAGAGGGCAGGGCGCTCCCGATACGAACGCCGCGCAAGGGCGAGGAACCATCTATCCATGGCAATGAAGGCGAAAATTCAGGGGCGCGAGGCCCTGACGCGCAAGCTCGACCAGATGGCTCCGATGGCGAACAAGTACGCGGCGGAAGAAAAGCTCGCCATCGCAAAGGATGCCGCATCCCGGATAGCCGCCTCGGCTCCACGCCGGACGGGTGAATATGCCGCCTCGATACAGGGTGACTTCCAGCGCAATCGCTCGGATCACAGCAGGATCGGCGGCGGCGAATACCGGGCCACGAAGGACAGGGACGCCACAGGTGTCTTCGCCGAATTCATCTGGCGATTTCTGGAGCATGGCACCAAGGCTCATACTGCGGAAGAACCCCGGCAGGACCGGCGCTATAAGAAGCGTGTCGTTTTGACGAAGGCCAAGCGCGGACACCATGCGACGAAACCTTATCCGCACATCTTCGCCAACTGGCGCGCCATGCGTGATGAATCAAAGAAGCGGATCCATACCGCCATCATGCGCGGCATTCGCGAAGCGATGGGGCAGAAATAATGGCCGGCGCTGAATATGAATTGCAGAAGGCCATGGACACGGTCCTGAAGGCCGATGCAGCGCTTGCCGGGCTGGTCGCCGGTAGGATTTACGACCGCGTGCCGCCCTCCGCGAAATATCCTTACATCCAGATCGGGGAGGGGAATGCCGTTTCCGATCGCATGGATTGCCTCCGATCATGGACGGTTTACGCGAGCATTCATGTTTGGTCGATCGATGTAGGCTTTGGCGAGGCCAAGCGGATCATGGGCGCCGTCGATGATTGTCTCGACGGTGCCGCGCTGCAACTGGAAACCCTGCGGCTGATTTTTTGTATCTCTTACAAATCGCAGGTTTTTCGTGATGCTGACGGGCTGACCTCCCACGGCATCGTAGAGTTCAGGGCCGTCATAGAAAAGCGGACCGCTTAGGCCACCACCTTTCACAGAAACCATCAACCTGATCCCTTGCCGATCCCGGCGGGGTGTTTTCCCATGGAGAAAAGACATGGCAGATGAATTCACCGACGGCCAGGAATGGGGCCGCACACTCCTGATCAAGATTGGCGACGGCGCCACGCCGGAGGTTTTTGCCAATCTGTGCGGTGTGAAAACCCGGTCCTTCAAGCTCAGTTCATCGACCATCGATACGACTACACCATCCTGCACCACCCCGGGCGGCAAGGTGGTCCAGACTTCCCGGCCCGGTCAGCAAACCGTTTCGTTCGACGCGTCCGGCAAGTTCATCGGCGGCGCGACCATGGCGCTTTTCCTCAGTTACGTGCGGGACAACAAGCCCTTCAATGCCGAAGTCGTTGTGCCGGGCGATGGCACCTATACGGCACAATGGATGGTCTCCAATTTCCAGTTTTCCGGCGACATGGAAAACACGATGGAATTCTCCGCCACCTTCAACACGGTCACCGAATACACTTATGAGGCGGAAACGCCGACGCCGTAAGGAAAAGTCTCATGGCAAAATCCGCAAAGAAGAAAGAGGCGACCCCCGTCACTCGGGCGGGGCGCCTGCCCTGTAACGAAGCACGCGGCGAAGTGCGCCTGTTCATCGATGATGAGGAAATCGTCATCGTTGCCGAGCTTGGGCGTCTCGCTGCCATATCCAGTCGTCTCCAGTGCAAATCGCTGAACGATCTTTTTCTCAGGCTCTCGACGGTCGAGGTCGAGGCCACGATGGCCGGGATAGAGTTCCTGACCGTCAGGGGAAATGCGCAGCGGGCGATTTCGAAGCTGAAGCTGAGGCATTTCAGTGACTGCTCCGTCGCCTTCACCGCCGCACTCGGCCATCACTTCGACGGTGATCGGGGAAACGTGGGGGCCGGCGCCCAGCCGGCCTAGAAAAGCCGTTCCCATGGCGGGAATGGATGCGGTCCGCCATGGGCGGCCTCGGATGGCGCCCCGCCGAATTCTGGAGCGCCACGCTGACGGAATATTTCGAGGCCTGTAACGGCTTTAATGACGCGAACGGCGCGAGGGATACTGCGCCGCCGTCTGATCGGGAAATGGCGGCGCTGATCGCCAGATACGGATAGGGATATGGTTGCTTCATCGAACAGTGACGATCTCGTTATCAGCATCTCGACGGATACGAGCGAGCTTGTCAACGCGCAGAAAAATGCGTCGAAGGCGGTGATCGCCACGCTCGAATCGATCGAGAAGGCGGCCATTCAGGCCGGTTCCAAGATCGACAAGGCCTTTATCGACGCCGGCGATGCCATGCAGAAGGGCGTCGGCAGCGGGGCGCAGGGGGCCAAGTCCGCCTTGAAGTCCATGACGGATGCCTTCGCGAAGCAGGAACAGGCGCTTGCGAAGGTCAAGGCGGAATTCCCGGCAGCGACGAAGGCGGTTGAGCAATATGAGACCGCCGTGAATTCCCTGAAAGCATCTTTTGTCGCCGGGGACTCGACCGCGAAGGATTTTCTTCAGGGGCTTGAGCTTGAGAGGAAGGCGCTACTGGTCAACACCGCCGAAATGCGGAAAAACCAGAATGCCCTTCTCGCTCGCAACAAGGCCGCCGCATCCGGGCGCGTGCAATCCCCGGCCAACAGCAACGTGGCCGGCGTCTCCGAAGGTGCGCGGCGTTTCCAGACTGCTGATATCGCCGCGCAGTTTCAGGATATTGCCGTCACATCGGCCATGGGCATGAATCCGATACAGATCGCGCTCCAGCAGGGCACGCAACTTTCATCGGTTCTTTCCACCATGGGCAGCGGCAGGCAGGTGGTTGCAGGGCTTGCGTCCGCCTTCGCCTCGCTTGTCAGTCCGGTCAGTCTCGTCACCATAGGATTGACCGCCGGTGCGGCGGCGCTGATCACCTATATCAGCAACCTGAAATCCGGCGGCAGCCGGTCTGAGGAGGTTCTGAAAAAAGAGGCAGAACTGATCCAGAAGGTTGTCGACAAGTGGGGCGATGCAACACCCGCGCTGAAGAAGTACAATGACGAACGCGAGCGGTTGGCAAACGCCAAGGATATTTCCGACGCGGCCGCCGCCGGTATCGAACAGCAATGGGACAAGGCGCGCGCGAAGATCGATGAGCTTGTAAACAAGCAAGCCGCCGCCATCTCCGATCTCATGACGGCGGGTGCCGATCCCTCGAAGCTGTCGGCAGCGCAGGCGGCTTGGAACAAGCTGGCGTCCGGGATCGACAAGCATACCGCGAGCGCGGACGATGCCCGCAATGCGCAGCGCCAGTTCGCGGATTTCGCGACATCGACCGGCATTCCTTCGGTCACGGAACTGGCCAAGGCCTTCGACGGTCTCGATACCATCCTCAATCAGGTCAACAAAAGCGCCAGTCAGATCAATCTTGAGGGGCGGCTCGCCGCCGGCATGGCCAGTGCGCGCGAATATGAGATCGCCTCGCTTGCGGCACTGGAGAAGCTGAAAACGGCGAATGCCGATTATATGAGCGGGCAGGAACGCCGCCTTGCGATGTCGAAGGAAGAGCGCGACATTGCTGAGGAGATCGCCCGTATCCAGCAGGAGGCGAAGGAGAAGGGGGCGGTTCTGCCCTACAATCAGGCTCGCGATCTTGCGGTTCGCAGGCTTGCCGCCGATCAGCCGCCGACCGTGACCGATATGGACGGCGTCACGCGTCAGGTTCCCGTTCCCGGTCAGCGCCCTCTCTATGAGATCGAGGGCGCGGGCGACGACGCCAAGAAGGCGCAGTCGGCGCGCGAGAAGCTTGCGGAAGCCTACAAGAGCCAGATCGAGGATGCAAAGAACCGCAACGATCAGCTCCGGATGGAGATCGAGCTTCAGGGGCTTGGCACCAAGGCGACGGATGCCGCGCGCGTTTCCCTTGAGATGCTCCAGAAGGCCCAGAAGGCCGGCATTACCGGCGAAAACCTTGAGAACATCAAAAAGCAGGCGGCGGCCTACCAGCAGCTTGCCGACACGCTGGCCAAGACGAAGCTGTCGCAGGATCTGGCCAATCAAAACTGGATGGCTTCCCTTTCGACGAATGATCAGCGCGTGGCCCAGACGCTCAAGCAATACGGTCTCCCGGTCGACCTCAACAGTCAACAGGCCGGCCAGATACGGCAATTCAACGGCCAGCAGGACGAACGCGATGCGATCACCTCCTTCCTAACCGATTTCAAGGGTGACATCGTCAGCAGCGGCGGCGACATCGGCAAGTCCTTTGCCGAGTCATTCCGCAACGCGCTTCTCAGTCAGGCGGACAAGCTCTGGAGCAGCGCATTCCGGCAGATTGCCAATATGCTTGTCGGCGGCAGCACACAGCCGGCGGCGGCCGGAGGCAATATTCTTGGGCTGGGAGTATCAACGGTCAGCCGCCTGACCGCTCCGTCATCTCTTTCGGGCATGTCCGGCGACATGGCGATCTATGCGGCGGCGACCCGGTCGATCGAGAGCGGCGGCAATTACCGTGCGCTCGGCCCGGTGCTCGCTTCGGGCGACCGGGCATATGGCGCCTATCAGGTGATGGGGGCGAATATTCCGTCATGGACCAAAGCCGCAACCGGCTCGGCGCTCACGCAGCAGCAGTTTCTGGCATCGTCCTCGGCACAGGATGCGGTGTTCAACAAATATTTCGGGGCTGCGCTTTCGAAGTACGGCAATCCGCAGGACGCGGCGTCCGTCTGGTTCAGCGGCAGGCCGCTTTCGGCGGCGGGGAATGCCAGCGACGGATTCAACACCACGCCGGAATATCTGACGAAGTTCAATGCCGCGATCGGCGATGCGACGAAAAATGTCGGGTCGTTCGGGTCGGACCTCGGGAAGGTCGCCAGCAACGTCATCGACATGAAACCTGCCGGAGCAGGCGCCGGTTCGCTGGCGTCAGGCATTCCGTCCGCCGTCGCAACGCCTGTTGACACCTCTGCCGTTACACAGGCGACAAGCGGTATCGGCGGTATGCTGACCTCCATTACCAGCGGCATTGGCGGATTCCTGTCCAAGATATTGAGCGGTATCGGCAGCGGCTTCGGGGGGCTGCTGTCGGGCGTGTTCAAGCTCTTCGGCTTCGCGGAGGGCGGCTATACCGGGTCGGGCGGAAAGCATGAGCCTGCCGGCATCGTTCATGGCGGCGAGTTCGTCTTTTCCAAGGGCGCCGTCGACCGCATCGGTGTCGCCAACCTCAATGCCATCCATCGCACGGCCAAGGGCTATAGCGCCGGCGGATTTGTCGGCCGGCTGCCCGGCTATGCGGACGGCGGCTTGGTTGCGCCTGCGCAGGCTCCCCGGCTGAGGCCGCGTGTCGCCGCGACCAATGACAATGGGAGCAATCCCGGCACGCTGAATGTCCATATCACCGGTGCAAGCGGCGATGCGCATATTCGCTCCCTTGTCCAGCAGGGCGTCAGCAGCGGCCTTGCCCAGTACAACGTGCAGCAAGAGCGCGGCGGCTGGGGCTCGCAGCAATCGAAGTACCAGAACAGGAAGGCGTGATGGCGACCTATACAGATCAGCCGACGCTGGCGGCCGATTTCCTTTATCCGCAGAAGGTTTCCGTGGATGTGAAGGGATCGGCCATCGAGGGCGGTCGCAACACGGCAGGCCGCAGTCAGTCGATCGAACTGAGCGGCGGCGGTCTCCTGACCGCTTCCTATGAAGGCTGCCGCATCAATTGGCCGGCCCAGTATGAATATATCAACTGGCTCGGCGCGCGTCTGAACGGCAGTTTCCGCTTCATCAACGTGCCGATCATCACCGACTATTACGGGCCGTGGGGCGGCGGGCAAAATCACAGCACATGGAACAGCCCGGACACGATCACCAAATGGATACCGCATTCGGACACCGCGCTGTTCGAAGATGTTTCCGGTTATTCCCAGTCGTCGACATATGGGGAGATCGCGGCTGCGTCCGCGCTCAATGCCGGGACGATCACCATGCGGGTTTACGGCCTCTCCCGCCCGTTGCGGTTGTCGGACTGGTTTTCCATCCTGCACGGCACGAAGGGATGGCGCGCCTACCGGTATTGGAGGGTGCTATCCGTGATCGATGGCGATGCGCCCGTCTATACGCTGGCGGTCAGCCCGCCGCTGCGCGAGGCGGTCGCGAGCGGCACGCGGGTCGAGTTCTCCCGGCCGCGCTTCGTGGCGAAGTTTCCCTCGGATTTCACGCTGGAGAGTGTTTCCGAAAGCTACTACGCGATCGAGCAGAATATCAGCTTCGAGGAGGCGTTCTGATGGGATGGGTCCCGGGCGCCGTCATTCAGGCCATGAAGGGCAGTTATCAGCTCGGCATCTTCCTGCACGTCGAAACCAACCCTGCGCTGCATGTCTGGTTCGGCATCAACGATATTCCGGCGGGCTTCGACAGCCTCGACCAGAACGGGACCGTCTATCTCGGCGCCGGTCGCCTGATCGGCGTGTCGACGCTTGAAGTCCTGGTCGGCGGTCTTGCCGACAGCGTGGAATTCACCATGTCCGGCATCGATCCGGACACGGCGACGCGGACGCTCGACAGCATCCCGGAAGTGCGCGGCGCGCGCTGCTATATCGGCATCACGACGCTCGACGAATATTACCAGCCCATGTCGTCGATCATTCCCTTGTGGTGGGGCACGGCTTCGCACATGGCCGAGCGCAGCGAGACGGTCACCGGAAAAGACAACCAGACGATCACCTTAAGCCTGTCGGTGGCGACGGGTGAATACACCCGCTCACGTCCCGCACGGGCGGAATGGACCGACGCCATGCAGCGGCAGATTTCCGCCGATGACGGGTTCTGCAAACAGGTTTCGCGCCTCGCGCGCGGTGTTGCGCCTATCTGGCCGAATTTTTAGGACAAGTCATGGATTTGAAGGAATTCCTTCACCTGCCGCACGAGTTCAAATTCGGCGGCTGGATGGGAGAGGACTGCACCACATTCTGCGCCTCATGGGCGCGGGAATGCACGGGCATCGATCCGGCGGCACCATTTCGCCGGACCTACAGCACCCTGAAATCCGCCAATGCCTTGCTCGCCTCGCATGGCGGCATAGTGAGTTTTTACGACGAACGGCTGACCGATATCGGCTATCTCCGCACCGATTGTCCGCAGGACGGCGATATCGGCGTCGTCGTCGCGCCTTCCGGGATCGATCGCATGATCAAGCATGTCGGCGGCATTCGCTTCGGCCCCCTGTGGGCGGTGATGGCGCAGCGCGGCGTCATTGCGAAAAAGCTCGATCACGTCGCGGCATGGACATTGAGGCATCATGCGCATCTATGACCACCTGCACGGCAGCACCGCGCTATGGCATCCGTCCTGTGTGTCGGTGGACCGTTATCGGCCGCCGCGAAAAGATCCGATCTTCACGCCGCTTTTTACCGCCGCGTTTTCAGCCATCGGCCTGACCGGCACGGCGCTGACGCTGAGCGCGACGATTGCATCCGCCGTCACGCTGACCGCGATCGCCATCGGTGTACAGTCGTTGCTCCAGAAGACGCCGGACCCGGAGGACGGGCACGCGCCCAAACAGCAGCCCGATCCGTACCGCATATGGATGGTGGGGCGGGTGAGGGTGGCTGGAGCCTATATGCTATGGGAGGCCAAGGGAAAACGGCTGTTTTCGGTACAGGCCATTGCCGGCCACAGGATCAAGTCGGTCAATCGCTACTGGCTGAACTCCATGGAAGTGGAGATCGACGGAAATGGCCGAACGACGGAAGACGACGGCGGTCCGATCGGGAACAACGTCTATATCTATAGCCGTCTTGGCGCGGCGGCGGAGACAGCCTATTCGGAGATTACCAATTATCTTGCTGCTGACCACGTCTGGACCGGTTCATGCCGGGGTGACGGTCAGGCATCGCTCGGCATGATCTGTGAGCAGGCATCGCAGGAATCGCAATATGAGCGGTTTCCCTACGGCGCGCCCTCCCTGTCGGTCGAGGCCGATGGCGCATACGTGTTCGATTTCCGTATCAGCACCAATCCAGGCAATGCCTCGGCATGGGTCTGGTCGCGCAACAGCGCGCTGATCCTTTGCTGGCATATGTGCTTCAACGAATTCGGTTTCCGGCGCGATTTCGCGACGGCGGTGCTGCCCGTCATCGATCAGTGGATCGAGGAGGCGGACATATGTGACGAAGATGTTCCCACAGCAGCCGGCGGCACGGAAAAGCGGTACGAATGCAACGGATGGGATACGGCTGAAAATGGACCGAAGGCCGGCCTTGCCGCCATCCTTGCCACCTGCGACGGCTGGATATGCGAGCGCGGCGACGGTGCGATCATCCCGAAGGTCGGAAAGTTCCGCGAAACCTATGTCGAGATCCTCGACGAAGACGATATCGTCGGCCACAACATCCAGTACGACGTGCTGTTCGAAGATGAGGTCAATCGTCTCGTCCCGAAGTTCACCTATCCGGACAATGAATATACCACGACCAGCACCGACTATTTCGAGGACATAGCCGCTCAGACACGGGCCGGTCGCGTGCTGGCGCAGGAAGCGGAATATAAGTGGTGCCAGCAGTGGCGGCAGTGCCGCCGCCTCGGCAAGCGCGACTGGCTGAAGCTTCAGCAGAAGATCCGCGGCACGCTCGATATCCGCCTTTCCGGCATCAACGCCGCCTATAGCCGCTGGATCAGGCTGCGGACGCCGAACCGCTTTCCGAAGCTCGACGGCTTGCTGATCGAGAACAAGAAAGCGACCATCGCGTTGACACAAGGCGGCTTCACGCTGGAGTTCGCGCTGCATCCCGCCGACATCGACGCATGGAACCCTGCCACCGATGAGGGTATGGTTCCTGCCATCGCCTATGCGCCGAATGAGGAAGGTGTCATCAAGCCGACCGTCTATTCCGTCGTGCCGGTATCGAGCGGATCGTCGGTATACCTGCATGTGGTGCTGGTCGACCCGGAAGACGATTCACTGACGCCGCGTGTGCGCTATCGTGTTTCGGCATCGAATGGTGGAGCGGCCGGGGCATGGGTCAAACAGGCCTTTTCGGGGGCCAAGGCTTCCGGCGGTTATCTGACGATCGATACTAGTCCGGTTCCGGGTGACACGATACTGGACGTGCAGACCAGCTATTCCAGCAATGACGACGACGGCAACTGGACAACCACGATCGAGGTCAGGACCACCGTCAACACCACTCCGCCGCAAGCGGTGCTGAATGCCGCGGTCGCCCCCGGAACGGGCAATGCGAAATGGACATGGACCGCGCCCAATGACGTGAACTACGCCGGCGCACGCATCTATTACAACACCGTCAACAATCTCGCGACTGCCTCCGCCTTCAGCCCGCCGATCTATGGCAGCGCGGGTGGCTCCTATACAGCCACGAAAAACCTGACGGCTGGCACCTGGTACAGCTGGGTCGTCCCCTTCAATTCGTCCGATGTGGCCGGCACTCCCGCCGGGACCGGCGCCTTTACGGTCTCCTGACCGCATCATCTCGCCACCCTGTTCATTCCGTCCCGACCGCCCGGAGCGTCAACGCTCCGGTAGCGGCGGCTTTTCCATGGAGAGAAGAATCATGACCATCAGCACGATTGATGACGTTTTCCGCGACTATGTTGTCGACGGCGTTTCCACGTCGGGGCCCAATCATCCGAACAAGGCTGATATCCGCGACACCCTGAAAAGCCTTCTCGAAGGCATTTCGACCTTCCCGGACAACCGCGTCATCCGGTTGAACAACGCCAACGCCGGCACGGAAAACAACATCATCGTAACGGCATCGGTCGCGATCCCGGCCGCCGCGTTTCAGGTGCTCTATATCCTGAATGTCACTCAGGAAAATACCGGCCCGGTAAAGGTAACGGGCGCAATCACCCGTGATCTCGTGACAAATACAAGCCAGCCGGTGCAGGAAGGGTATCTAAAGCCCGGCATGGCCGTTCTTTGCATCGATACCGGCAATGCGCTGCGCATGCTGTCCTATGGGGATGTGGAAGGCGTTGTCGAGACACTCGCGGCTCAAGCACAAACTGCGCAGGCTGCCGCTGCCGCCGCACAGGCATCGGCAGAAAACGCCGCATCGTCGGCCCAGAATCTCGTTGAGGCAGCCACGGCCGGCTTTACAGGCTTCGAAGATGGCCTCGGATATGACTGGGGGCACATCTCAGACGCAACCACTTATTTCGATCAGGACTGGGGCTCCATAGCCGCCTGAACTCCTTCGCTCCAACATCTGAAATCGGAGAAAAACCACATGTCTACGCAGGTCCAACTTCGCCGTGGCAGCACGGCGCAGCATGAATCCTTTACGGGCGCCCTTGCCGAGGTCACCGTCAATGTCGATACGCATGCGCTCCACGTTCATGATGGATCGACGGCGGGTGGCTTTGCCACCGCTACCGCCGCACAAGGCGCAAAAGCCGATACTGCACTGCAGCCGAACGACAGTGCAGCCAGTCTTCTCCTACCAGGCTTGGGAACCGGAGTACGTGCGCGAAATATCAGCGATAGGCGCCAAGATGATGCAATCTCCGCCTTCGACTTTCTTAGCGCCTCGGAGCAGGCAGACGCAATAGCGGGAACGGGCAGCCTCGATCACACCGCCTCTTTGAACAAATGGCTACAAGCAGGTATTGATGAGCGCCATGATCTATACATGCCCGCAGGACAGTTCAATATCGGCTCTAGCGGACAAGGTCTTCTGCTCGATCATTCGGCCATCGCCGACGCAGATCGCAAAGCTCCTAGCGTCTTCGGACCCGGCCCGGGTACCTGCAAGATTGTTGCGGCAGACGGTAACTATATTGCGTTTCACTCGAAAGGGGCCAACGGAGCCGGCACCGGGGTGAAATGGTTGACCATATCCGGTCTCCATATCGTCAAGAGAGCGCAAGATGGAATTGGGGAAGGTTTCGTCGCTGAAGGATATTGCTTCGGCACATTTCGGGACCTTAGAACTGCGGGTTTTCAAAACGGCCAACACTATAAGGGTGTCTTTTCAAGCTTGATCGAAAGTCCGCGGTCCTTCAATAATGCGATTGGGATGCTGCTTGAAGAGGCAATGGGAAGCGACGGTGTAGCTTACTGTCCGAATGCAATCACCATTCTGCAGCCGTATCTCTCTACCAACAACACCTATGGGCTGCATGCTCACCGGCCAGCCGCGCTTGCCGTGCGGGGCGGCTCAATCGAGAACAATGGCGCGACCGGAGCGTACCAGTGCGGAGCGTGGATCGAAAATGCCGGTTATGAAGGGGCTTTTGGCGCCCTTTTTGATGGCGTTTATTTCGAAGATAATGGTGGAAAGGCCGACATTTACCTCACAAATACCGAAAACAACTCGGTTTATTCTGTGCGAAATTGCCTATTCAGCCGGATTCAGAATGGCAGGTTTACCACAAGCAATATTCGCACCGCCTTCTCAGGCAGTCTTCGCCAGCACATCTCGTTGGGAGCGAATGCCTTCTCCGATCTCGGTACCTATGTTCCCGATGTATCGCGACCATTTATCAAGCACGAAAACCAGGTGCCGACCGTTTCAGGCTTCGACGATTGCGATTTCTGGCCCACAGTCTCGAAAGACAAGTTTAGTCAAACGCCAAGGTTTGAAGCTGTCGGGAACTCCGATCCCATCACAGTCAGCGCGGATAACACGGTGCTGTCATTTGCCGCGACGAATAGTAATAGCGGAAGCTATGACACGAACACCTATAAATTTACCGTGCCTTACCCCGGACGATATCTATTTGTGGCGACCCTTGGCCTCAACAGTGTAACAGGCCAAGGGTCTATATGCTTCGGGAAAAACGGAGCGCAAGACACCACCGGAGTTGTCAGGTTCACCAGCGTCGCCCCTGCGTGTCTTACCCGGATAATGGATTTGGCAGCTGGCGATATTATCGACGTGCGCAGCTTCCTTTCCACCGGGCAGGCGTTTTCCTATCGTGGATTTATTTCGTCCTTTATTGGTATGAAGATTAGCGCCTAGACTTCTTTTACGCCGAGACCGATGCCCATCCATTCAGTCGGTGAGTGTGTGAATTGAACAATTCGCATCTCAGTCGCGTTTGAATCCCGGAAGTCCTTCCAGAACCGAACCGTGCCACCGCTTAGATGGTCGTATTCGTGACCACATATATCGTGGAATGCAACGGCCTTCTTGGCAAACTGACCGAGGTTTAAATAATCCCGCAAAGTAGCTTCATACGAATGATCAGCATCAATAAAGACGAAATCGAACTCTTTTCCCTTGAAGTCATCGGAGGTTGCCGGGATATGGACTTCCAAATTGAGAAGAGATTTGAATTCATTTATTGCTGGAATGCGGTCAGCAATATCGACCATGTGATAGGTCGATTTCTTGTTTGCCCTCTGTAGCATAGCTGCTAAAAAGAACGATGACGCCCCGTAATAAACGCCGATTTCTATGGCGTCATCTATATTCAGTTTTGCGACTTCCATAGCAAAATCAGCAAATTCAGTTGGGTATTGTAGCAATCCGAATTGACTGCAATTCTGCCACTCTACGAATTTACTGAGTAGGCTCCAACCACTGAAAAACAAACCATACTGGCGAACTTGATCAAGGATGAACGATCGGCTGTGAAATTCCGTATCGGACGATGAAAGTATGCGTCTAACGACAAGCATGGCTTTCTCAATGTCGCCATTCATCTTAACGGAATTTCCGTCTAAATATTCCGGCAATCTAATATCTGCTTTTGCTTTGGCAAGTGTTGGAAATTTCATTTATGACCCTCCCGAATAAGACCCCAATTTATATCTGCCTATCATTCCAAAATTGGCAACGCAAGTTGCAATCATCCATCCCACAAGTTGTTTGATCCGTCTCCAATAGACGCCTCTCTCTGAAAGTTGAAAGCATGAAACTCGTTTCCGACTGGAAGCGGGTGCTTCGCCATGCAGCAAGCATCCGCCTGCTTTTGTTCGCCGGTATCCTGTCCGGCGTAGAGGTCGCTTTGCCCTTGGTGGGCGACAGTCTGCCTATTCCTCCGGGCGTCTTTGCCGGTCTTTCCCTGATCATCACTGCGGCGGCCTTTGTGGCCCGGATTGTCTCCCAGAAGGAATTCCGCGATGGCGAGTAAACGGGCAAAGGCTGCGATAGCTGCCGCCGTGGCTGCCGGTGTGGCGTCTCCGGGCGTCTATCTGGCGAAGGATTATCTTATCAAGCCGTGGGAGGCCACGAAGCTTGTGGCCTACCGGGATATCGCCGGGGTCGTTACAGCCTGCACGGGCGAGACCAAGGGCATAAAAATGGGGATGCGCTTCACCAAAGAGCAATGCGATCACATGCTAGACAGCCGGGTTGAGAATGATTTTCACAAGCCTCTGACCCGCTGCATTGCCGGTTTTGACAAGAAGCCGATCAGTTGGCAGGCTGCGATGATCAGCCTTTCGTACAATGTGGGCGTCGGTACGGCCTGTAACTCGACCGCCGCCGCTCTGGCTCGGTCAAACCGCATGGCCGATAGCTGCCAAGCCATCACACGATTTAACAGGGCCGGGGGCCGCATCATCAAGGGGCTGATCAACCGGCGTGGCTATGGCGACGAAACCCGTATCGGTGAACTGGAACTCTGTCTCGCGGGGTTGAACTGATGTTCGGGCTTCTCGATTACATCAAGATCGGCCTCGGCGTTGTCGGTGGCATCGCCATGATGCTGGTCTACAACGCCGCCCTGCACGATCCCATGCTCAAGCGCGAGGCGCGTGACGGGTATGTCCTCGAAGCGCAGAAGACGGCACTGGGGGCCAAGCTCGCCGAAATGGACCGCCAGAAAAAGGCGGCCGAATTCGTCATCTCGGCCTATCAGGAACAGCTTAAAAACGCCCGCGTGGCCGAGGCGGAAAAATCCCAACAGAATGAACAGGAGATCGCGGCCTATGAAAAGCGGCTTGCTGATACGGGGCGGGCTTGCCTGCTTGATGGCCACGACCTTGATTTCCTGCGCCAGTGACAAGGCGTTGAAACAGGCGGCGACGGAACAGGGCGTAGCGCAGGCTCGCGTCACGCTTCCGGTCTATCCATCAGATTGCCGGGCGAAAGAGCCCCATGCAGCACTGACCGAGGGCGCGGAAATCCGCTCCATCCTGAAACGCGAGCGCGCGGCGCTCGACCGGCAGAACACGCGCACGGATCGGTGCGCAGGCTTTTATGACGAACTGGCGAGGGGATTACAGTGAGGCACGCCATGGACCACGAAGCACAAATCGCCCGCCGTATGGCCGAGTTACCGGAGCGCACCCAAGAGTTTCTGTCGAAGCTCGATGATGACGATATCGACAATCTGGAAGACGCGATAAAGTTCTATGCCACCGTCAGGACGCTCGGGCAGCTCGGGAAATGGCTGGCGATCACGGTATTAGCCTTGATCATGGGCGTCGTCTCGCTCTATGAGAACATCTTGAAAATGTGGCTGTGGTTCCACAAGTGATCGACCTCCGCCATCTCCACCCGATCCGCGAGGGTCAAGGTATCTACGTCGAGGTAGACGGCAAGCGCATCAGGCTATCGCCGATGCAAGCAAATCTGATCCTGCAATCGTGGGCGGAGGCTGTAGGAGGGGCGATGGTTTTTCAGGCATCGTCACTTTCGCCATACGGCGGCAGGCCGGCGAGCAACGCTGCGATGGCATAATCTGTCTGCCGCCGCTTTGTGCCTTCCCGTTCGAAGTTACCGACGGTCTGACGTGTCAGGTCCAGCCTGCTGGCAAGCGCGATCATCCACCCGTGCCCAGCCGGGATAATTCCTTTCGACTGGAGTTCGGCCTTTGCTTCGGCAAATTTTTCTGGGCTCATGCTGCGTAAATCTCCCTTGGTATGCCGTACATCTCTGCCGCCATCCAAACGGGCCACTGCATGCACCGATTTTCCTCCGTCGCAATGCGCTTTTCAAGAGCCGAGGACGGCGTCCACGGGCGCCGTGTAGCCCATCCATTCGGGTTCGAGTGCATGATAAACCATTGGCCGTCGTGCTTGACATAACGAACGGTCGGGGTGTGGTAATCGCAAAACATTTCGAAGGCCATTTTTGCCGTCTCCCTTTAGATCAGTTCGTAACCGTTCCGGACTGCGCGCGCCTTCACTTCATCCAACGTTGCGCACTGGTCGAAATACATCGTGTCGTTAAAGGTGTATTTGCCGCTGTTTTGCAGGCGTACGAAGCGCCAGAACCAATAGCCGTCCTCGACTTCGTACGCGGCAACGCACCAGTTGAGGTTATCAGAGGGCTTGGTGAGAATGATGGCTTCCCGCGACTTGTAGGTGTCGACATTGGTGATTGTGGTCATAACTGCGTCTCTGTTGTTGATGACCTATATATGTCAAATTATTTTACGTTTGTAAATAGGAAATGTAAAATTATTTTACATATTGTGCCATGCCCCAGCGATGCAATATCCGGTAAAAAGACCCGATGGAGATACCCATGTCCCGCGCGGTTTTGTGCGGCGTTGCTCCTTGCTCCATCAATTCCACGGCGCGTGGTAGCCACTCCGGCGGCGTTCGTGGTTTGTGAGTGATCTGCATCCGGCCCGCATGCTCGGCCTCAAGCATCGCGCCAGTAACCATGGTGACCGACATCCGGTCCGGCCAGACCCGGACCTGACGGACTATTTTTCGGATCTGGCCACAGGCGACGTACATGTCAGGATAGACTTGTGGTCGCCCTGTCAGGCGCTCCAGCAAAGACAAGACACAGTTCTCAAGCGGTCCAGCCTGAAACCGATGCATGGAGCAGGCTCCGACGCCGTATCGCTTGTCGGAGGGGATGTAGTAGCGATAGATTTTGCCGTTCCGGTGGTGCACCGGGACGTGGATCATTGGCGCGCCATTTGCATCGACGATCAAGCCTTTGAGTAATCCGAGCACAGGCGGCCGCGATAATGGTTTTCGCCGGCGAGCACTGGCGGCGATGGCGTCCTGCACTTTGCGCCATGCAGACATGGTGACAATCGGTTCATGAGTTCCCGGCAGTAACTTGCCGTGGTGGCGCAGTTTGCCGATATACACCGGATTTTGCAGCATGTCCGTGAGTGTACGCTTGCGCCACGGGCGCTGATAATTGTTGAGCCAACCCCGTTGATGTAGGACGCTTGCCAGAATTTTCGCGCTGCCGTATTGCGAGTAGTGCGCAAAGGCGTACCTCACACACGCCGCCTCGCTTTCGTCGATCTCAAGCCGCAAATCTACCGCCCGATATCCATAAGGCGGCTTGCCATGGACCCACATCCCTCGCGCTCGCGCGCCGGCAAACCAGTCTTTAAGGCGCTCGCCGGTCAGCTCACGCTCAAACTGTGCAAAGGACAGCAGGATATTGAGGGTCAACTTACCCATCGCGGAGGCGGTGTTAAATGATTGCGTGACGGAAACGAATGTCACCCCATGCTGATCAAATTCGGCGATCAGATTGGCAAAATCCCGCAGCGAGCGCGAAAGGCGGTCTATCTTATAGACCACAACAATGTCGATTTTCCCGGCGGCGAGATCGGCCCGCAAGGCTGTGAGGCCGGGCCGTTTGAGATTGCCGCCCGAAAAGCCGCCGTCATCATAGGTCTTGGGCGACTCCTCCCAACCGTCGCCGGCTTGGCTCATTATATAGGCCGAGCAATAAGCCCTCTGGTTATCGAGGGAGTTGTATTCGGCGTTGAGCCGCTCGTCTGATGATTTTCGGGTATAGATCGCGCAGCGCATGGTTTATCCTGTTTGCATGGGGTGACATGCGGCTGAGTGCCGCTTTGCAAAGCAAATTCAGGATTTCGTTTCAAACCACGCCGTGGGGCGACCGCTCGAACTTACCACGCCTATCCGTGATGTCCAGACCGTCTATCTCCGTGCCCGGTACACGACAAATTCCCCCTGTCCCAAGCATTTACACGATGTGCATCGCAGCTTTTGTTGATGAAGGCTTAGGTTGCCGTAGTAACCAATTCGATCCTCTATCGCGCGCTTGTCCAGCGTGCTTACATGCGTGCATCTGGTGCATAGCGCACACAGCACGGCCCACGGTTCGAGATCCGCGATTCGCGTATCTTTCGGAATGTGCTCATAGGAAGGTGGTCGGGCCATACGCGTACTGCTTACTGAACAACAATCTTTTCCCATGCGCCCGCAGCGAACGGCTTTCCTCCATGGCGCCGCATGAATGCGCTCATGTGCCTCTCGCTGGGGAAGCTGAACACACAGAAATCTATGCCTTCCTTTCTCGCCATGCGGTGAGGCAGGCGAGCACTAAGGCGGTTCGCGTCACGATGCACTTCATGGCGAGCGCATTTCAATGCGTAAGCTTCAGGTAGGGCTACTTGGTATGACGCCGGCGGGCGGTTGGCTTGCATCTGGCTCATCATATTGAATCCGACTGTCATCGATGTTCTTTTTATGTTCTCATTTTGAAGAGAGAGTCAACCGGCTTTCGTCACCGACGGTTCGTCCGCATTCCTGCCATCAAGGGCGGCTCATTGTCCCTGCATGGCAGCGACCGCAATTCATTACGATCTTGTCTTTTTCTGGCGCTGATTGTAGTAGGTGCGCCAACATGTGATTTTGCTGCGCAATATTGCGATACGCGCTGTGACACAACTTGAGACACAGGGCCGCTAATTTGATGGATATTGTGTAGTAGATTCAATGGTTGGGGTTTGGTGCGGCTGCTCTCCATCCGCACCAGAACGCCACGAGGCACAGGAATTTCTCTCCCGCGACATGGCGTTCAGGGCCGGTGACGGCGGGACAACGACAAAAGTGAAGGTTTGAACATGCAGGTTACCGAAACGCTCAACGAAGGGCTGAAGCGCGAGATCAAAGTCGTGGTTCCGGCCGGGGATCTCCAAGCCAAGCTCGAAGAGCGGCTCGAAACCGCGCGCGGCCGTGCCCGCATCAACGGCTTCCGGCCCGGCAAGGTGCCGGCCGGCCATCTGCGCAAGATGTACGGCAAGTCCTTCATGGCTGAGATCGTCAACGAGATTCTCAACGATTCGCCGCGCTCCATCCTCGCCGACCGCAATGAAAAGTCGGCGACGCAGCCGGAAATCGTCATGTCGGAAGACGAGAAGGAAGCCGAGCAGGTTCTCGACGGCAAGGCCGATTTCGTCTTCTCGCTGAACTATGAAGTTCTGCCGAAGATCGAGGTCAAGGACTTCTCCAAGATCGCCGTGACCCGCGAAGTGGCCGACGTTTCGGATGAGGAAGTGGATGAGCAGGTCAAGCGCGTGGCCGCTTCCGCCCGCACCTTCGAGACGAAGAAGGGCAAGGCCGAGGATGGCGACCGTGTCACCATCGACTATCTCGGCAAGCTCGACGGCGAGCCCTTCGAGGGTGGCGCGGACAATGACGCGCAGCTCGTGCTCGGTTCCGGCCAGTTCATTCCGGGCTTCGAGGAGCAGCTTGTCGGCGCCAAGGCCGGCGACGAGAAGGTCATCACGGTCAACTTCCCGGAAGATTACGGCGCGGCGCATCTTGCCGGCAAGCAGGCCACCTTCGACATCAAGGTCAAGGAAGTCGCCAAGCCGAACGAACTGGAACTCGATGACGAGACCGCCAAGAAGCTCGGTATCGAGTCGCTGGAGCGTCTGCGTCAGGTCGTGCGCGACCAGATCGAGGGCCAGTATGGCCAGATCACGCGCCAGAAGGTGAAGCGCCAGATTCTCGATGCGCTCGACGGCGATTACCAGTTCGAGACGCCGCAGAAGCTGGTCGATGCGGAATTCAACAATATCTGGCAGCAGATCAATTTCGACCTCCAGCAGGCCGGCCGTACCTTCGCCGACGAAGAAACCACAGAAGAGGAAGCCCGCGAGGAATATCGCAAGCTGGCTGAACGCCGCGTGCGCCTCGGTCTGGTTCTCTCCGAGATCGGTGAGAAGGCCGGCGTCGAGGTTTCCGAGGAAGAGTTGCAGCGCGCTGTCTGGGATCAGGTCCGCCGTTATCCGGGGCAGGAAAAGGAAATCTACGAATTCCTGCGCAAGACGCCGGAAGCCGTCGCCAATCTCCGCGCGCCGATCTTCGAGGAAAAGGTCATAGACCATCTGCTCGCCAATATCGACGTGACCGACAAGAAGGTCTCCAAGGAAGAGCTGACGGCTGAAGACGAAGACGCCGCGTCCGAGGCAAAGCCGGCCAAGAAGGCCGCGCCGAAGAAGAAGCCGGCTGCAAAGAAGAAGGCCGACGAAGGCAAGTCCGAAGAGGCCTGATCCTTCCCCGCACCCTCCGAACAGGCCGCGCTCCGCGCGGCCTTTTCATTTGTCGAAAGCCTTGCGTCGGCGCAGGCTTTGTTCTAGCCAGTAACCCGATACGTTTCAGCCTTACATTGACGAGCTATCATGTCCCTTATCGATACGCGCACGCCCGAACCCAAACGTTTCATCTCCGGCGCGACCGGCGACTGGGAAGTCGTGATCGGCATGGAGGTGCATGCTCAGGTTACGTCCGAGTCGAAGCTGTTCTCCGGCGCGTCCACCGCCTTCGGCGCGGAGCCGAACGCCAATGTGTCGCTGGTCGATGCGGCCATGCCCGGCATGTTGCCGGTCATCAACGAGGAATGCGTCAAGCAGGCGGTGCGCACCGGCCTCGGCCTCAAGGCGCAGATCAACCTGAAATCGGTCTTCGACCGCAAGAACTATTTCTATCCTGACCTGCCGCAGGGCTACCAGATTTCGCAGTTCAAGCAGCCCATCGTCGGCGAGGGCAAGATCGTCATCTCGGTCGGCCCCGACAACAAGGGCCAGTTCGAGGATGTCGAGATCGGCATCGAGCGCCTGCATCTGGAGCAGGACGCCGGCAAGTCGATGCACGACCAGCATCCGACCATGTCCTATGTCGACCTCAACCGCTCCGGCGTGGCGTTGATGGAGATCGTGTCCAAGCCCGACATGCGTTCGTCGGACGAGGCGCGCGCCTATCTCACCAAGCTGCGCACCATCGTGCGCTATCTCGGCACCTGCGACGGCAATATGGACGAGGGATCCATGCGCGCCGACGTGAACGTGTCGGTGCGCCGTCCGGGCGGCGAATTCGGCACGCGCTGCGAGATCAAGAACGTCAACTCGATCCGCTTCGTCGGTCAGGCCATCGAATATGAGGCCCGCCGCCAGATCGCCATTCTGGAGGACGGCGGCGCGATCGATCAGGAAACCCGCCTGTTCGACCCGACCAAGGGCGAGACGCGCTCCATGCGCTCCAAGGAAGAGGCGCACGACTACCGCTATTTCCCCGATCCCGACCTGCTGCCGCTGGAATTCGACCAGGCCTTCGTCGACGCGCTCGCCGCCGACCTGCCGGAACTGCCGGACGAGAAGAAGCAGCGCCTGATCGAGAAGCAGGGCATTTCGGTCTATGACGCTTCCATCCTCGTAACCGAAAAGGCCATCGCGGACTATTACGAAGCGGTCGCCAAGGGCCGCGACGGCAAGGCCGCCGCCAACTGGGTCATCAACGATCTCCTCGGCGCGCTCAACAAGGCCGGCAAGGCGATCGAGGAATCGCCGGTTTCGCCCGAGCAACTGGGCGGGATCATCGACCTGATCAAGGAAGGTGTCATTTCCGGCAAGATCGCCAAGGACCTGTTCGAGATCGTCTGGAACGAGGGCGGCGACCCGAAGACGCTGGTTGAGGAACGCGGCCTCAAGCAGGTGACGGACACCGGGGCCATCGAAAAGGCCGTGGACGATGTCATCGCCGCCAACCCGGACAAGGTCGAGCAGGCCAAGGCCAAGCCGACTCTGGCCGGCTGGTTCGTCGGTCAGGTGATGAAGGCCACCGGCGGCAAGGCCAATCCGCAAGCGGTCAACGAACTGGTCAAGGCCAAGCTGGGGATCGAGGAATAATGTGGGTTCGCAGTGCCACCGAGGCCGATCTTCAAGCGGTGCATGAACTGCTGGTCGAGACCTGGCATGCGACCTTCGACGATATTCTGGGCCGGGAAACGGTCGATGCCGTTACCGGGCGCTGGCATTCGATTGCCGCGCTGAAGGCCAATCTCAAGCGACCCTATTCGGAATTCGTCGTCGCCGACAATGGAGAGGGCGGCATAGACGGCATGGCCTTCGCGAGCCAGAGCGAGGACGGCGCGGCCTCTTTGCACCAGCTCTATGTGCGGCCCGAAACGCAGGTGCAGGGCATAGGCACGATGTTGCTCGCCGAGGTCGAGATGGCGTTCCCCGATGTCAGAAAGCTCAAGCTCGAAGTGATCGAGCGTAACGAAAGGGCCGTGCGCTTCTACGAGCGCAAGGGTTTCGCGCGTGTCGACCGCAAGGAGGATTGGGGCGATCCACAATGCCGCGAGCCGGTGCTGATGATGGAAAAATCGCTTGAAAGCTGGAGCATGTGAGGGTGTCATACTCTCGTGACAGCGGCAACTTGACCCTTGCCTTGACCCGGCGATGAGGCCATAAGCATTAAGGAATGCGGGCGCTTCGGTTGTTGCTTGCAAGATATGGATTCGTAAGAGGCCAAGATGAAATTTCTGACTCAGGTCTTCACCTGGTGGAACGGCCAGACCATCGGTACGCGCTTTCACACATGGCGCAAGGGCGAGCGCGTCGGCGAGGACGAGTTCGGCAATGTCTATTATCAGGGCGGCAAGGATTCCGAAGGCCGCACCCGCCGCTGGGTGATCTATAACGGCTATTGCGAGGCCACGGCCATTCCGCCGGGCTGGCACGGCTGGATTCATCACCGGGTCGATACGCCGCCATCGAAGGAAAACTATACGCCGCGCGAATGGCAGAAGCAGTATGTGCAGAACCTGACCGGCTCGCCGCTCGCCTATCGTCCGAAGGGCGCCATCGCCCTGCCGGGCCAGCAGCCGGGCGAGCGCCCGCGCGTGACCGGCGAATACGACGCGTGGACGCCCGGCAACTGACGGATTTCGATACGGTCCGGCATATGAGGGTATGCCGGATTTTTATTTCGTGCTGTGGTTGCAATCGGCAGGCACCGAATCGTCACATTTCATGTCTAACCATGATCTGACTCACCCTTGATGCGGATTTCCGTTTTGACGAAGCATTTCCCCGGCACCGCCGGCCATCGCAAAGACCGGATCGGTAAGGCAACGCGGATTGCCCTGATCGTGCTTCTCGCCAGCGCGGGCAGCCTTCAGGCGGCGCGAGCCGAGCGTATTTCCAATCCGGTGGCGGAATTTTCGGGGCTGGACAAGATCACCGGCCGCATCACCACGTTCGACGTCTATATCAACGAGACGGTGCAGTTCGGTGCGTTGCAGGTGACGCCGAAGGTCTGCTATTCGCGCACGCAGGACGAGGCCCCGCGTACCGACGCTTTCGTCGAGGTGGACGAGATTACGCTGGACCGCAAGATTCGCCGTATCTTCACCGGCTGGATGTTTGCCGACAGCCCCGGCCTCAACGCGGTCGAGCATCCGATCTATGACGTCTGGCTGAAGGACTGCAAGCAGAAATCCGACGTGCCGCCGCCCGACCAGCGCAACAAGTAGCCGGTCGCGTCAGAAGCTTGCCGATCCGGCAAGCGCCTCTTCCAGCAGCTTTTCATATTTCTTGCGGGGAAACTCGATCGCGCCGAACCGTTCCAGATGCGCGGTGGTGAACTGGGTGTCAAGCAGGATGAACCCCTTTTCGACCAGATGGCGCACGAGATGGACGAGGCAGACCTTGGAGGCGTCGCGCCGGCGTGAGAACATGCTCTCGCCGAAAAAGGCGCGGCCCAGCGTCACGCCGTAAAGTCCACCGACGAGCGCATCGTCCTGCCACGCCTCGACCGTGTGGCAATAGCCCATCGAAAACAGTTTTCCATAGGCTTCGCGGATCGGTCCGTTGATCCATGTGCGGGCACGGCTGCCGCTGCCTTCGGCGCATCCCGCGATCACGCCGCTGAAATCCGTATCGAAGCGGATATCGAAAGCGCCGTGACGCATGGTCTTTTGCAGGCTGCGCGGGACATGGAAAGCATCGAGCGGGATGATGCCGCGCATTTCGGGCCGGATCCAGAACACTTCCGGGTCGTCGGCTTCCTCGGCCATCGGAAATATTCCGGTGGCATAGGCGCGCAGGAGCAATTCCGGTTCGATCGTGTAGTCGTCCGGTTTCGCTCCTGCGGCCACTTTCTTCAAGCGCTCTCGCTCTTGCCGGCCAGATATTTCTCCAGCCAGTGAATGTCGTAATCGCCGTTGGCGATATCCTGATTGGAGATCAGGTCCTGAAACAGGGGCAGGGTGGTCTTGATGCCGTCCACCACGAATTCGTCCAGCGCGCGGCGCAGGCGCATCATGCATTCGACCCGGTTGCGGCCGTGCACGATCAGCTTGCCGATCAGACTGTCGTAATAGGGCGGGATGCGATAGCCCGAATAGACGCCCGAATCCACACGGATGCCGAGGCCGCCCGGCGTGTGGTAATGGGTGATGAGACCGGGCGAGGGCGCGAAAGTACGCGGGTCTTCGGCGTTGATGCGGCATTCGATGGCATGGCCGGAGAAACGCACGTCCTTCTGCTGCACCGAAAGGCCGAGGCCGGCGGCGACGCGAATCTGCTCATGCACGAGATCGATGCCGGTGATGGCTTCGGTGATCGGATGCTCCACCTGAAGGCGGGTGTTCATCTCGATGAAATAGAACTCGCCGTCCTCATAGAGAAATTCGATCGTGCCCGCGCCGCGATAGCCGAGTTCGGCCACAGCGTTGGCGCAGACCATGCCGATCTTGTTGCGTGCCTCGGCGTTGAGCGCCGGGGAATTGGCTTCTTCCCAGACCTTCTGGTGGCGGCGCTGCAGCGAGCAGTCGCGTTCGCCCAGATGGATGGCGTTGCCCGCGCCGTCGCCCATCACCTGCACCTCGATATGGCGCGGCTTTTCGAGATATTTCTCGATATAGACGGCGTCGTCGCCGAAGGCCGCGCCCGCTTCCGTGCGCGCGGTGGCCAGCGCCACCGACAGGTCTTCTTCCGAGCGCGCCACCTTCATGCCGCGTCCGCCGCCGCCGGCCGACGCTTTGATGATGACCGGATAGCCGATCTCCTTGGCGATGCGCGCGGCTTCGACATCGTCGGTCACGCCGCCGTCCGAACCCGGCACCACGGGAATGCCGAGGCGCTTGGCGGTGCGCTTGGCCTCGATCTTGTCACCCATGATGCGGATATGCGAGGCGGTGGGGCCGATGAAGGTGATGTTGTGCGCTTCGAGGATTTCCGCGAATTTCGCGTTCTCGGACAGGAAGCCATAACCCGGATGGATGGCGTCCGCGCCGGTGATCTCGCAGGCGGCGACGATCTGGTGGATGTTCAGATAGCTTTCGCGCGAGGGCGGCGGCCCGATGCACACGCTTTCGTCGGCAAGGCGGACATGCATCGCATCGGCGTCCGCCGTGGAATGGACGGCGACCGTCTTGATGCCCAGTTCCTTGCAGGCCCTGAGCACGCGGAGGGCGATTTCGCCGCGATTGGCTATGAGAATCTTTTGAAACATTGCGCTTGCTGCCCGCTCCATGAGGAAACCGAAAGTCGCTCGAAACCGCTTATTCGATGACGACGAGCGGCTCGCCGAACTCGACCGGCTGAGCGTCTTCGATCAGGATGGCCTTGACCGTTCCCGCGCGCGGGGAGGATATCTGGTTCATGGTCTTCATGGCCTCGATGATAAGCAGCGTCTGGCCTTCCTTGACCTGCGTGCCGACCTCGATGAAGGCGCGCGCGCCGGGGGCGGGGGCGAGGTAGGCGGTGCCGACCATGGGCGAAGGTACGGCGTTCTTGGAGAGATCGGCCTTGCTCGGCTCGGCGGCGGGCGCTGCGGCTGCGGGAGCCGCGGGGGCGGCGGCCGGGGCAGGGGCGTAGACCGCCGGGGCGGCCTGCACCGTCACGTTGCGCGAGACGCGGATGCGCAGATCGCCATGTTCGATCTCGATGTCGGTCAGGTCTGTTTCATTGAGAATGACCGCCAGATCGCGGATCGTTTCCTTGTCGATGACGGAGTTCTTGGTGGACATGTCTGGCCCCTTTAATGCTTTATCCGTTGTTTTTCTGTTCTTCGGCAATGGATGCGAGCGCGCGCAGGCCGAGCAGATATCCTTCCGCACCGAAGCCGCAGATGACGCCTCTCGCGACTGCGGATACATGGGAATGATGCCGGAAAGGCTCGCGCGCATGAATATTGGAAAGATGCACCTCGACCGCGGCGACCCGAGCCGAGCGGATGGCATCGTGGATCGCGATGGAAGTATGGCTGTAGGCGGCGGGATTGATGAGGACAAGGGCGTTTTTTTCGCCCGCTTCCTGAATCCACGTCACCAGATCGCCTTCGTGATTGGACTGGCGGAAATCGATATCGAGGCCGAGCGCCGCGGCTTCATGCCGGCAACGCGCCTCGATCTCGCCGAGCGTCGAGGCACCGTATATTCCCGGCTCCCGCTTCCCCAACAAGTTGAGGTTGGGACCGTTCAGAATAAAAACAGTTTTCGCCATCTTGTCCGCGCCAACTCCTCTGCTGCCGGCAAGGCATGTCACAATCGCGACATCTCCGAATTCCATATAGATGGCTCGGATGCAAGCCGAAACCCTCTATTTCATCGAAGATGTTTCGCCGCTGCGGTTTTCCAGTCCTTCTTTGCGTAAATTCCGGACTCTGAAAAATCGCGGGCAGGAAGGCAGTTCAACTCTTCGCGTTGGCGCGCACGGCGGCGATTTTCTCGACCAGTCCGTCGAGGCCGATCGCGCCCGGCACCAGTTCGTCGCCGATGATATAGGAGGGCGTGCCCGTTATGTTGAGCTGGGTGGCAAGCTGGTAGGTCTTCTGGAAAGCGCCGGTGATCGCCGGGTCCTTCATCTTCTGACGCAGTTGCGCTTCGTCGGCGCCGAGCTTCACCGCGTCGGCGATCGCCGTTTCCTGCGTGGCGCGTTCCTGGCCGCCGAGCAGCATCTGGTGAAATTCGGCATATTTTTCCGGCATGAGCGCCTTGAACGCCTGCGCCACGATATGCGCCCGCACGGAATCGGGACCGAGAATCGGGAATTCCTTCATCACGAAACGGACATTCGGATCGTTTTTCAGGATGGCCAGCATGTCGGGCAGGGCGCGCTTGCAGTAGCCGCAATTATAGTCGAAGAACTCATACACCGTCACGTCGCCCTTGGGATTGCCGAAGACGGCGTCATGGGCGGGATCGTAAAGTTTGCCGCGGTTGGCGGCGAGCGTCTGCTTCACCTGTTCCTGCTGGGCTTCCGCCTGCTTGGTCTCCAGCGCATTCTGCACGTCGACCAGCAATTCCGGGTTCTGGATCAGATAGTTGCGCACGACATTCTCGACCGCCTGCTGGTTCAGCGGCTGGGCGGCGGCGGTTGCAGCCGGCGCTGCCGGGGCGGGATGGTGCGCCGTGCCCGCGACATAGCCGAGCGCCAGAGCGGCGATTCCGACGATGCCGCTGGCGAGAGTGATGGAGGCCGCTTTACCCATGCTCAAATTCCAATCCGTTTCAAAAGATTCCAGCATTCGGTATAACGCCGGCAGCGAGGACAATGAAGCCGTTTTCGGGAAATCTTCTGTTGCTTTAGCAATCCGGCGATTATACGGCGGGGCAGCCGCCCCCAAACCACCCCCATATCGTAGCTTTCGGGAGATGAAGTTGATCGCTCTTTCAAACCGCAGCGCGGTAGAACCCTTTCACGCCATGGATGTGCTGGCGGAAGCCAATCGCCGCCGTGCCGCGGGCCGGCCCATCATTTCCATGGCCGTCGGCCAGCCGGCCGATCCGGCGCCGGAAGCCGTGCGGCGGGCCGCCGAACGCGCGCTCCGCGACGGGCGCATCGGCTATACAGACGCGCTCGGGCTGCTGGAACTGCGCGAGGCCATCGCCGCCCATTATGCGGATCATTACGGCATCCGCGTTCCGGCCGGGCGCATCGCCGTCACCACCGGTTCCTCGGCGGCGTTCAACCTCGCTTTCGTGATCTATTTCGATCCCGGCGACCGTGTGGCCATCACGCGCCCCGGCTATCCGGCCTATCGCAACATATTGACGGCGCTTGGCCTCGAAGTCGTGGAAATTCCTACCGGAAACGGTGGCTCGGCATCGCTCACCGCCGAAGCGCTCGCGGCGGCGCACAGGGAAAAGCCGCTGAAAGGCGTTCTTTTCGCCAGTCCTGCCAATCCCACCGGCGCGGTGATCGGCAAGCCGGAACTGAGGAAAATCGTCGAAACCGCGCGCGATCTCGGAATCCGGGTGATCTCGGACGAAATCTATCACCGCCTGTCCTATGAAACGCAGGATTTGACCGCGCTGGAGATCGCCGACGATGTGACGGTCATCAACTCCTTCTCCAAATATTACTGCATGACCGGCTGGCGCATCGGCTGGATGGTGCTGCCGGAAAGCGACGTGCGGGCGGTGGAACGGCTGAGCCAGAGCCTCTATATTTCCGCGCCCGAACTCTCGCAGCGGGCCGCTATCGAAGCTTTTCATGCCACCGCCGAACTGGAGCGCATCAAGGACCGCTACCGTGAGAACCGCGCCATCCTGCTCGGCCATCTGCCGCGCATGGGGCTGGCGCTGGCGGCGCCGATGGACGGGGCTTTTTATGCCTATTGCGACGTTTCCCGCTTCACCAATGACAGTATGGAATTCGCGCGCCGGATGATCGCGGAGATCGACATCGCCGCCACGCCGGGCCGCGATTTCGACCCGCTGGACGGGCACCGCACCATGCGATTTTCCTATGCAGGCAAGGTGGAGGAAATGCGCGAGGCGGTACGGCGTCTGGAAAACTGGCTGCCACATCAGAAAGCATAATCAAGAAAAAACCGGCGTTTCCGCCGGTTTTTTCATTCTTTATCAGAAGAAGCTCTTTTTCGTCCACCAGCCCGAACGCTTGGGCTTCTGGTCCTCACTCTCGCTGGACGAGGTGACGACAGGCTCGGCGGGTTTTTGCGGTTCTTCAACGATGGTAGCCGGTGCGCTTTCGGTCGCGCTTTCCGCTTCATCCGGGAGCGCAGGGGCTTCCGTCTGCTCGGCGACCGCTTTGGAGGTGCGGCGCTTCGGCTTCTCAGTTACCGCCTGCGCGGCCGCTTCGTCAGCCTTCTTGCCGGCACGGGGTTTGCGCGCGGGTTTCGCCGGCTTTTCCTCCGCATCGGCGGCGACCGTCTCGACGGAAGCCTCCTCGCTCTTCGCGCTCTTGCGGGCACGCGGTTTGCGTGCGGGCTTGGCCGGTTCGACCTCTGCTTCAACCGTCTCGACGACCTCGACCGCTTCGACGCCGGGCGCTTCCGCTTCCACAGTTACGGCCTCTTCCACGACTTCCGGCATGACGGGCGTATAGCCGACGAATTCCGGATCGGGCACCTTCGCGGTGCGCACTTCGTCCTCGCGGCGGTTCTTGCGCCCACCGCGGCGGCCCCGACGGCGCTTCTTGCGGCGTTCTTCCTCGCTTGCGGACAGGTCCGACCGGGATTCGGACGATTCGTCGCCTTCATCTTCCTCGCCGGCGCTTTCCGAAATGCTTTCATCCGCTACGGCCTGCTCGCGGTCATCGCGATCCCGACCGCCACGACGCCGGCGCCGGCGCCGGCGCTTGCGGTCGCTGTCCTCGCGGCTCTCGCCGTCGGCCCGGGTTTCTTCTTCCTCGTTCTCGTCCTCTTCGGCGGGAATTTCGGGGTCTTCTATATCGTCCTCGATATAGGCCATGGGCTGCACGGGCTGCGGCGCGACCGGGCGGGTCGAGGGCGCGCCCTTGTCGATGGCGAAGTGCTGGTGGCCGACACTGTCGTCAGCGTCGATGCTGATGGCGACGCCGAAACGATTTTCGAGATCGGCAAGCACCTGACGCTTGTGGTTGAGGACATAAAGCGCCGACGCCGCCGGCGTGCGCACGGTAATGTCGAAGCCCGAATGGCGCAGCAGATAGTCCTCGATGCCGCGGATGATATGCAGCGCCATGGAGGAATCCGAGCGGATGTGGCCGGTGCCGCCGCAAAGCGGGCAGACCTGCATGGTGCTTTCCAACACCGAGGCGCGGATGCGCTGGCGCGACATTTCCAGAAGGCCGAAATGCGAGATACGGCCGACCTGTATGCGGGCACGGTCGTCCTTCAGGCAATCCTTGAGCCGCTTCTCGACGGCGCGATTGTTGCGCTTTTCCTCCATGTCGATGAAATCGACCACGATCAGGCCGGCGAGGTCGCGCAGGCGCAATTGCCGCGCCACTTCCTCCGCCGCTTCCAGATTGGTCTGGAGCGCGGTGTCCTCAATGGAATGCTCGCGCGTCGAGCGGCCCGAATTGACGTCGATCGCCACCAGCGCTTCCGTCTGGTTGATGATCAGATAGCCGCCGGATTTCAGCGTTACCTGCGGCAAGAGCATGCGGTCAAGCTGCGCTTCAACGCCGTGGCGGGTGAAGATCGGCACCTGATCGCGGTAGGGCTGCACCACCTTGGCATGGCTCGGCATGAGCATGCGCATGAAGTCCTTGGCCTCGCGGTAGCCGTTATCGCCGGAGACCAGAATCTCGCCGATATCCTTGTTGTAGAGGTCGCGGATCGAGCGCTTGATGAGGCTGCCTTCCTCGTAGACGAGGGCCGGCGCCGTCGATTGCAGCGTCAGCGTGCGCACGTTTTCCCACAGGCGCATCAGATATTCGTAGTCGCGCTTCACTTCCGCCTTGGTGCGGTTGGCGCCGGCGGTGCGCAGGATCACGCCCATGCCCTGCGGCACTTCGAGTTCCTTGACGATCTCCTTGAGGCGCTTGCGGTCCTGCGGGCTGACGATCTTGCGCGAAATGCCGCCGCCGCGCGCCGTGTTCGGCATGAGGACGGAATAGCGGCCGGCGAGCGACAGATAGGTCGTCAGCGCCGCGCCTTTGTTGCCGCGCTCTTCCTTGACCACCTGCACCAGCAGGATCTGGCGGCGCTTGATGACTTCCTGAATATTGTACTGGCGGCGCAGATTGCGGCTGTGCGTCGGCAATTCCTCCAGCGCATCCTCCGAGCCGACCGATTCGACCATGTCCTCTTCGTTCTCGACTTCGACTTCGTCCTCGTCGCCGTTTTCGACCGGCTCGGAGATCACGTCGCCGCCATGGACGAGCGCGGAGGCCGGCGTGCCGGGCACGTAATTCTCGAAGGCCGGACCGACCGGCTCCGCCGCCGGCAGGCCGTCGTCGGAAGCGGAAGCCTGCGCATCGCCGTTGCGCTCGTCCCGGCGTCCGCCACGGCGGCGGTTGCGCCGTCCCCGGTCCGAACGATCATTGCCGCGCGGGCGCGGCTCGTCCTCGTCGTCCTCGGCGCGGGCGGCCTTGGCCTCCGCTTCCAGAAGGGCGATACGGTCGGCGACCGGAATCTGGTAATAATCGGGATGGATTTCCGAGAAGGCGAGGAAGCCGTGGCGGTTGCCGCCATATTCCACGAAGGCGGCCTGGAGCGACGGCTCCACGCGCGTCACCCGCGCCAGATAGATATTGCCTTTAAGCTGCTTCTTGTGTTCCGACTCGAAGTCGAATTCTTCAATCTTGCTGCCGCGCGTGACGATGACGCGGGTCTCCTCCGGGTGGGAGGCATCGATAAGCATTTTGTTGGACATACTTGTCTTTCCTGCCGGCATGACGACGCAAACCGCGCGCGCCGGACGAAGCCACTGGGGCCCCCGGTCTGCTCATGCTGCGTCTGCCGGATGGTTCTGGGTTCGCCGGAACGAAAGCCGCCGCCTCTACGCGCGACGGCCTTGCGGCGGTCACGGTCTTCAGGCTGGCGATGGTCAGTCTTGCTTGACCCATATCTGTTCCGAACGAAACGACCTCATATATGGCCCGGAAAAGCCGGGCCGACCTGTTTGCTCTTCGAGAGCGTTAGAGCGACACGAGGGACGCTCTAAATTCATCAGTTCACACACCCGATATCGCCCTGAAAGCCGGATAACCGCTTTCGGGCCGGTGCGGTGGCGGCAGCGCGTAACCATGCGCAGTCAGCCGATCAAAACGAGCGGAGGCCTGGGGGCACATCTCCGCTGAATTCTGTGCCGGTCCTGGGACAGCGCGATCATGCTGCTGCCTTTGCTGTCATTTCCGCCCGTCCGCTTCGCAAACCGGCAAACGATTCTGACAGTTACCCGTGACCTACTTTAAGCTTTTATGGCCTCATGGCGGGGATGACAAGCACCAATATCGTCTGAATATTGCCGCGCGCTTTCATCGCAATTTCGCCCAAAGCGCCATTTAGCTGTTTATCGCCGCTCCGCGCGTGCGCATCCGGTGTCCAATTCTCCATATAATGCGGGAATCGGGCCAAATACAGGATCGGCATGGAAATCTTTCGTTAACCATGGTTCTGTACGGGTGTCTCATGGAAGCATATGCGGCGGGCAGGCCGCGCCGCGCGAACATCACTTTCTTCGACGCCGC
Source organism: Rhizobiales bacterium 63-22 (assembly GCA_001898995.1). Taxonomy (GTDB): domain Bacteria; phylum Pseudomonadota; class Alphaproteobacteria; order Rhizobiales; family Rhizobiaceae; genus Brucella. The sequence continues at coordinate 176,422 of MKVZ01000017.1, forward strand.
CCTGTCCAGATCGATCCGCCTGTTCAAGCCAGATGGGCCGAACGGGCCGAACGGAATGTGATGGCCGATGTCTTTGCGACGCACTGAAAACGGGAGCGGAAATGGCGGCACGGCGTGGCCGGACCCATGGCGCCCGATCGTGCTTGCTGTGCTTCTCTGCCTTTCCCTGTTCGGGACGCTGCCCGCATCCGCCGCCGGAACGGGCGCGGCATCGCATGCCGCATCGCTCACCGCGCTGACCTTTCGCATGGCGGGCGACGACCTGCGCATGCGCATGGTGATCATGTTCGACCGCAAGCCGGACTATTCGACGCTCATTTTCGGCAATCCATACCGTTTTGTGATCGATCTGCCGGAGACGCGCTTCGGTTTCGACCGCAACAGCCTTGCGGCACGCGGCCTCGTGCAGCAGGTGCGCTACGGCATGGCGGGCAAGGGGCGTTCGCGCCTCATCCTCACGCTGCGCGGACCGTTCAAGATCGAGGATATGCGCGTTCTCAAGAACGAGAACGAACCCGGCTACAGGCTGGTAGCCGACATGGTGGCGACGTCCGACAACGACTTCGTTCAGCAACTGAAGGGACCGGCGCTGCTTGCGAGTGCTGCGGTGAGCGGCGACAAGTCCGTCACGTCGGCCGTGCCGAAACATGTCTTTACCGTCATGATCGATCCGGGCCATGGCGGCATCGACAGCGGCGCGGAAAGCCCGACCGGCATCAAGGAAAAGGATCTGACGCTGGCCTTCGGGAAGGAGTTGCGCGACCGCCTGATGCAGGAACCCGATATCAAGGTGCTGATGACGCGCAGCGACGACACCTATCTGCGCCTTTCCGAGCGGGTCCGGCTCGCCCGCCAGCACGACGCGGACCTGTTCATCTCCATCCATGCCGACACGATCAACCAGGCCGACATTCGCGGTGCCACCGTCTATACGATTTCCGACAAGGCGTCGGATGCCGTCGCGAAAGCCATGGCCGACCGCGAGAACAGATCGGACAGCCTGGGCGGCGCTGTGGCTCCGGTGGCGCAGCCGGAAGTGGCCGACATATTGCAGGATCTGACGCGGCGCGAGACGCATAATTTCTCGCTGAGCTTCGCGGAGAAGGTGATCAACCACCTCGAGCAGGGAAAGATCAACCTCACCAGCCATCCGCACCGCTTCGCCGGTTTTCAGGTGCTGCGCTCGCCGGACGTGCCTTCGGTGCTGATCGAGATGGGCTATCTTTCCAACCCGGACGACATAAAGCTGATCACCGATCCGAAATGGCGCAGGAAGCTTGCCGACGAACTGGCGCTCGCCGTGGTGTCGTTCGAGAAGATGCGGCAGCCGGCAGTCGTTTCCAACCGCTGACGATGGCTACAGAGCCGGAACCGGCTGAAAAAAGGGCCTGAAACACAGGCCGCGGATAAGATGCAGCAGGGCAACAGTTGTGTGTATTTTTGTCGCGCCGTCAAAAGTGCCGGTGTTTAATTGATAAAAAAGCGTAAACGACCTTGCCTTTGTCGCATTTGCTGGTCACTAAGCTGGCCGTTGGTCGCGGAGCGCGCGGCGTGAATCGGCGCAACAGGCGTAATCAAGGGTTGGGCTGTTATCGGCCGCCGGGCTTGGCGGCGGGCGGCCCCATGGCCTATTATGCGAATGATCTGAAGGCAGGATTCTGCATAGATGGTAAGGCTTATCGGATATTTCTTCGGTATCGGAACGGTGCTGATGCTCCTTGTGGCGGCCGGCGTCGCCCTTTATGTCGGGAATCTGACCAAGGAACTGCCCAATTACGAAGTGC
>MKVZ01000017.1:178224-215933 GCA_001898995.1 Rhizobiales bacterium 63-22
GGTGATGACGCGCGTCCATGCGGCGGACGGCAGCCTCATGGCGGAATTCGCGCATGAACGCCGCCTCTATCTGCCGATCCAGGCCGTGCCGAACCGGGTGAAGGCCGCCTTCATCTCCGCAGAGGACAAGACTTTCTACGAGCATCACGGTCTCGATTTCGGCGGTCTGGCCCGCGCCGTGCTGACCAATCTGAAGAACATCGGCTCCGGCCGGCGTCCCGTCGGCGCCTCGACCATCACGCAGCAGGTGGCCAAGAACTTCCTCCTGTCGTCGACCCAGACCTACGACCGCAAGATCAAGGAAGCCATCCTTGCGATGCGCATCGAGCAGGCCTATTCCAAGGACCGCATCCTCGAACTCTATCTCAACGAGATATTCTTCGGCCTCAACTCCTACGGTATCGCCAGCGCCGCGCTGACCTATTTCGACAAGTCCGTCGGCGAGCTGACAATCGCCGAGAGCGCCTATCTCGCCGCGCTTCCCAAGGGACCGAACAATTACAATCCGTTCCGCCATGAGCAGGCCGCCCTCACGCGCCGCAACTGGGTGATCGACCGTATGGCCGAGAACGGATATATCACCACGGCGGAGGCCGAAGCGGCAAAGAAGCAACCGCTTGGCGTCAAGGTGCGTGCGGATACGCATTATGTCTTCGCCTCGGAATATTTCACCGAGGAAGTCCGCCGTCAGCTTATCCAGCAATACGGCGTCAAGGAACTCTATGAGGGCGGGCTTTCGGTGCGCACGACGCTCGATCCCACCATGCAGGCCGAGGCGCGCAGGTCGCTGCAATCGGCGCTTTTGCGCTTTGACGAAGAGCATGGCTGGCGTGGCCCCATTAAGCATGTGGAGCTCGGCAACGACTGGGGTCAGGCTTTCGGCGACATGCGGCCTTTCTCGGATGTCCCCGAATGGCAGCTTGCCGTCGTGCTCGATGTTTCCGCCGCCGGCGCTGATATCGGTTTGCAGCCCGATCTGGACCCGTCGGGCCAGCGCAGCGCCGAGCGCAAGCGCGGTTTCATTTCCGCGGAAAACATGAAATGGGCCATGCGTCTCACCCTGACCGGCGGCAAGCGCGCCAGCGCCAGATCGCCGGAGGGCGTATTGAAGCCCGGCGACATCATCTATGTCTCCAAAGCCGGCGATTCCGGCTTCCGCTTGCAGCAGCCGCCGAAGCTCGAAGGCGCGATGGTGGTCATGGACCCGCATACGGGTCGCGTGCTGGCCATGGTCGGCGGCTTTTCCTTCGGCGAATCCGAATTCAACCGCGCGACGCAGGCCTATCGCCAGCCGGGATCGTCGTTCAAGCCCTTCGTCTATTCGGCGGCGCTCGACAATGGCTATACGCCGGCTTCCGTGGTTCTGGACGCGCCGATCTCGGTCGATCAGGGCGGGGCGCTCGGCATATGGACGCCGAAGAACGATTCCGGGAATTTCGCCGGCCCGTCCACGCTGCGCTATGGCATCGAGCATTCGCGCAATGTCATGACCGTGCGCCTTGCGCAGGACATGGGCATGAAGCTGGTGGCCGAATATGGCGAGCGTTTCGGCATCTATGACAAGATGATGCCGGTGCTTTCCATGGCGCTGGGCGCGGGCGAGACCACGGTGCTGCGCATGGTGACGGGCTATTCCATCATCGCCAATGGCGGCCAGAGCATCACGCCGTCGATGATCGACCGCATTCAGGACCGCTACGGCAAGACGATCTATAAGCACGACCAGCGCCAGTGCGAGGGCTGCAACGCGCAGCATTGGGAGAATCAGGACGAGCCGAAGCTGATCGACAACCGCGATCAGGTGCTCGATCCCATGACGGCTTACCAGATCACATCCATGATGGAAGGCGTGATCCAGCGCGGCACGGCGCAGGTCCTCAAGAGCCTCGACCGGCCTATCGCCGGCAAGACCGGCACCACCAACGACAACAAGGACGCTTGGTTCGTCGGCTTTACACCCAATCTCGTGGTGGGCGTCTATATGGGCTACGACACGCCCGCCTCGCTCGGTCGGTCCAATACGGGCGGACGCCTTGCCGCCCCGGTCTTCAAGTCCTTCATGGAGCAGGCTCTGGCGGGCAAGCCGAAGGTGGATTTCCGCATGCCGGCAGGCATGACGGTGGTGGCGATCGACCGCAAGACCGGTATGCGCGCCGCGCCGGGCGATCCGAACGCCTTCATGGAAGCCTTCAAGCCGGGCACCGGTCCGTCCGATACCTATTCGGTCATCGGCATGGACACGTTCCGCGAGGGCGCGCCCGTCACGCCGCAATCGCCGCAGGCCAACCGCGCCATCAATTCGGGCTCCGGCGGGCTTTACTGACCGGGAAAACGGGCCGCCGCCCTTTACACCGCGCCGCGTGCTCACTATGGTCCGCGCCGCGCGGCCCCCTGCGGTTGCCGAATGAAATTCAGAAACAAGGAACGATCTGCCCATGCGCGCGGAAATCGAGACGCTGGTTGACGAAATCCAGCAGGCCATAAGCCTGCTGAGGAGGCATCTTTGACTGGGATCAGGCGGTAAAACGTCTCGGCTATCTTAATCAGAAGGCCGAGGACCCCACGCTCTGGAACGATGCCCAGGAAGCCCAGAAGCTGATGCGTGAGCGCCAGCAACTCGATGACAGCATCAACGGCATCCATCACCTGACGCAGACGCTGAACGACAGCGTCGAACTCATCGCCATGGGCGAGGAGGAGGGCGACAAGACGATCGTCGACGAGGCGGAGCAGGCTATCCGTGATCTCAAGACCGAGATCGACCGGCGCCAGATCGACATGCTGCTTTCCGGCGAGGCCGATGCCAACGATACCTATCTGGAAGTCCATGCAGGCGCGGGCGGCACCGAAAGCCAGGACTGGGCGTCGATGCTGCTGCGCATGTATACGCGCTGGGCGGAGCGCTCCGGCCGCAAGGTCGAGGTGATGGAAGTCCACGAGGGCGAAGAAGCGGGCATCAAATCCGCGACTATTCTCGTCAAGGGGCACAATTCCTACGGCATGCTGAAAACCGAATCGGGTGTGCATCGTCTGGTGCGCATTTCGCCCTACGATTCCAATGCGCGCCGTCACACGTCGTTCGCCAGCATCTGGGTCTACCCGGTCATCGACGACAATATCGAGGTGCAGGTGACGGAAGCCGATGTGCGCATCGACACCTACCGTGCATCGGGTGCGGGCGGCCAGCACGTCAACACGACCGATTCGGCCGTGCGTATCACGCATCTGGCGACCGGCATCGTGGTGCAGTGTCAGGCGGAGCGTTCGCAGCACAAGAACCGCGAAAAGGCGTGGGCCATGCTGCGCGCGCGCCTTTACGAGGAAGAACTGAAGAAGCGCGAGGAGGCGACCGACGCCGCCAACGCCACCAAGACCGATATCGGCTGGGGGCACCAGATCCGTTCCTACGTGCTCCAGCCCTATCAGTTGGTGAAGGATTTGCGGACCGGCGTCGAGAGCACCAATCCGCAGGAAGTGCTGGACGGCGCGGTGACGCCTTTCATGGAGGCCGCGCTCGCCCATCGCATCGAGGGCAATGGCGAGATGATCGCCGATATCGACTGACGCGGCATAACGAAGACAATAGAAAAACCGGCCGCGTGCCGGTTTTTTCATGCGATCGGATATCAGATCGAGAATTAGATCGAAACCGGCGAGAGCGAGCGGTAGAAGGACGGGGTCAGGCCCGCTTCGGCCCGTGCCAGCTCGTTGAAGGGCGGCTTCAGTTCGCCGCGGAAATTGGCCCGCACCAGTTCCCGGAACCGCGCCGCCGGGTCGATCCGGTTGCGCGCGCAGAAGAATCGGAACCATTTGGCGCCGACCGCGACATGGGTCTTCTCGTCATTATAGATCGTGTCGAGGATCGCGGCCGTCGCATGGTCGCCGGTCTCGATCATCCTGTCGATGAGCGAAGGCGTCACGTCGAGGCCGCGCGCCTCCAGTATGAGCGGCACCACGGCGAGCCGCGCATCGAGATCGTTACGGGTCTGGTGCGCCGATTGCCACAGGCCGTCATGGGCGGGCATGTCGCCGTAATCTGCGCCGAGTTCTTTCAGCCTTTCGCGCAACAGCGTGAAATGGCGTGCCTCGTCGTCGGCAACCTTCATCCAGCCGTCGAAGAAGCTGCGCGGAACCGCCCGCGCCGCAAAGCGCGCGACGATATCGAGCGCGAGGTCGATGGCGTTGAGTTCGATATGGGCCAGCGCGTGCATGAGCGCGATACGCCCGTGTTCGGTATTGAGCGAACGCTTTTTCAGCATGCGCGGCGGCACCAGTTCCGGCCTGTCGGGACGGCCCGGACGGTCGGGCAGGGGCGGGTCGAGCGGGCTCCGGATTGAAAGCGTACGGGCGAACCAGCGCGCTGCGGTTTCGCGCGTCAGCCTTACCTTTTCATCCAGATCGCTGGCGGTGATGGCGCGGGTGGCGTTGCCGCGCAGCGTCTGTTCCGGGCAGGGATTTCCGGTCATGACTTACAGTGCGCGCGCGGCTTCGAGCACCGCCTCGGCGTGACCGTCCACCTTGACCTTGTTCCAGACGCGGGCGACGCGGCCTTCGGCGTCGATGAGGAAGGTGGTGCGCTCCACGCCCATATATTTGCGGCCATAAAGGCTTTTCTCCACCCATACCCCATAGGCTTCGAGCACGCCGCGCGTCTCGTCGGCGGCAAGATCGATGGTGAGGCCGTGTTTCGCGCGGAATTTGCCGTGCTTCTGTGCGCTGTCGGGCGAAAGGCCGATGACGCGCACGCCGATTCCGTCGAACTCCGGCTTGAGTCGGGAAAAGGCGATGGCCTCCTTCGTGCAACCGGAGGTGTCGTCTTTCGGATAGAAATACAGCACGACCGGATGGCCTTTCAGTGACGAAAGGTTTATCTCGCCATGGTCGGAGGGCAGGGTGAAATCGGGCGCCGGTTCGCCAAGCTGGGGATGAGCCATATCTGCGCCTTTCTTTTATGGATTAGCATGGGTGCGGCTTGGTACAATAACAGCATGTACGATCCGCAGCTATCGCATTGAGGCGGGGCATGTGCAACCATGGAAAGCAGAGCTTTCCCGCTCCGTCGATCGCAGTAATCATTCCGGCCGGACCGTTGACAGAGAAACCGCAGAAAATCCGCTTCAGCAAGCGGGAATTGAAGAGAATCGAACGTCTGGCCGCGCGCGGCGTAGACGATATCGGGCTCGCCCCCTTGCGTCCGCGGCGGTCGATGCTGTCGCGCGCCTTTCACGCTTCTTTCTCGATCTGCCTTCTGCTGGTCCTTCTGGGTGGCGCCGGATTCGTCATTCTGCGCGGCGGGGTCGACAGCGAATTGCTGCGTTCGCAGGCGCAGCAAAGTCTGGCGAAGGTGCTGGGCAAGGGCGCTTCCGCGTCCATCGGAAGCGCGGCCCTGTCGCTCGATCAGGACAGCCATGTGGCGATAGACGCGCACGACGTGTCCATCGCCGATCCGCAGCAGGGGCTGGAGATCAAGGGTATCCGCTCGGTGCGGCTGGGGCTTGCGCCGCTCTCGCTTCTGGCGGGCAAGCTGCGGGTGGCGCAGCTCGAAATGGAGGGGGTGTCCTTCGACATGCCCGAAAACGGCGGCGAGGGCTTCTGGAAATCGCTGCCGCATGACGGACGCGGCTTCGTCGATTTCGACGCTGTTTCGAACGAGTTGTTCGCGGCCATGCGCCGGAGCCTCGCGCTCCTGCGCGAACAGGACACGCAAGCCATAGGCATTTTCGACAGCACCATCCGCTTCAAGACTGGTGATGCCACCCGTTCTCTTGGAATAGAGAAGCTCATGCTGGCCGAGAATCAGGGCCGGATCGCCATTACCGGAGCGGTGGACTGGCAGGGCCGGACCATCACGATAGACGGCAACATCGACCGTGACGGTCCCGATAACAGCCTGCACGGCTTCACCCTCAATATCGACGGCATTGCCGTCGCCTTCGGTTCGTCGCCGAAAGTAGCACCCGTAGTCGCCGGCGACCGCGTCAATCCGGCCCATTTCTCGGTGGAGGGCACGGCGCGGCTGTCTCTGTCGGGCACGGCGGCCACCGCCGCCAGCCGGGAGCATGTCGCAGCCGATCTTGCCTTGGACGGGATCGACATGGATCTGGGGGATGCCGAAGGCCTGAAAGGCAAGGTGCTGCTGCATCTCGAGCATACGGTCGGCAGCGGCAAGATCGAGGTCAAGGATTCGCGGCTCGAACTGGGCGGACTGCAAGCTGCCTTCAACGGCGCTTTCGGTCCCGAACCGGGCCAGCCGAATCCCGCCGACGGCCCGGCCTACCGCTTCGAATTGCTGACCAGTTCGGCCACGAGCATGCCGGCGGAATCGAGCGACCCGCCGCTTTCCTTCGCGACGCGCATCGCAGGGCGTTTTCTAGCCAGCCAGCAGCGCATCCAGTTCGCCAATCTCGATGTGAGTACGGAAACGGGCCGACTTTACGGACAGGGCAACATGGCCTTCGGTAACGGCTCGCCGGAAATGATCTTCATGCTGCGTATCCCGCAGATGGCGGTCGCCGACGCCAAGCATCTCTGGCCGGTGGACGTGGCGGACGGCGCGCGCCTGTGGGTGCTGAAGAACCTTTTCGGCGGCACGTTGAAAAACAGCCGGATCGACGTTTCGTTGCCTGGCGGACGCTTCAACGGTCCCGGTCTGCCGCCGCCGCTGACCGCCGATGAGGTCAAGGCGGATTTCAACGTGGAGCAGACGCGATTCGATGTGGTGGGCGACCTGCCGCCGGTGCGCGAGGCGAACGGGCAGATTTCCGTGCGCGGGTCGCACACGACGGTCAAGCTTCTGAACGGAGTCGCCTATACACCCAACAACCGCAAGGTGGATGTGTCCGATGGCACGCTCGTCATCCCGTGGGGGCCGCAGCGTCCGGTGATCGCCGATCTCGACCTCGGCGTTACCGGCGACGCGGCGGCAATCGCCGAGATTGCCGGAAACAAGCCCATCGACGTACTGAAGGACGTGCCGTTCCAGCCACAGGACGTGACCGGCAGCGTACAGTCGCGCGTGAAGGTCAATTTCGCCATATCGAAAAACCCGCCTCCCGGCACGCTGAAATGGAGTGCCGATATCGGCTTTTCCAATCTCAATATCGACAAGCCGGTCGGCGGCTCGGCAGTCACCGACGCGAAGGGCAATATCGCGGTGGACCAGACGGCCGCCGTGATAACGGCGGATGCGAAGCTTGACGGCATACCGGGCAAGATCAGCATGACCGAGCCTGTGGACCTCTCCGGGCCGGCAAAACGCAATCAGAAGATCAGGCTGGAGATTGACGACAAGACGCGGGAAGCGGTTTTTCCGGGCATCAATTCCGTTCTCACGGGACCGGTCTCGGTCGATCTGGCACTGATGGGCAATGGCGAGCGCCATGTTTCGGCCGATTTCAGCCGTGCGCAGATCGACCTGCCCTGGCTTGGCTGGCGTAAGGGCGTCGGCGTTCCGGCCAAGGCAACCTTCGATCTCACGCAGGGCGGCGCAGACAAGAGCAGGATCGGCATTTCCAATCTGGTGTTCAGCGGCGATACGTTCGGGGCAAAAGGCGATATTTCCATCGCCAAGGGGGACCTGCAATCGGCCAAGTTCAGCGAGATATACCTCAACCGTGACGATAACCTGTCCCTGAGCGCGGTGAAGAGCGGCGGCAGTTACCGTGTGAAAGTGCAAGGGACGCAATTCGATGCGCGGGCGCTCGTCAAGCAGCTTTCCGATCTCGGTACCAACAAGAAGAGCGGCGGCGGCCAGAAGAGCGGTAGCGGCAAGGCGCCTCGCATCGTCGTCAGCGCGCAGGTGAGTGACGTAGGCGGCTTCAACGGCGAATCATTGCACAATGTGGCGGTTTCTTATGAGAGCGCTGGAGGCGGGGTCTCGGGCGTCTCGGTCAATGCCACGACGACCTCCGGCAGGCCCTTCGCCGCCGTCAGCAACGAGCAGAGCAATGCCCGTTCGATCTCGCTGCAATCCACCGATGCGGGCGCGGTGCTGCGCTTCTTCGACTTTTACGACAAGATGCAGGGCGGCCGGATCGCGGTCAGCCTCGCCGCGCAGGGCAACGGTCCGCTGCGTGGCCAGATCGACGCACGCGATTTTGCCATCGTCAACGAACCGCGCCTCGCCAAGATCGTTTCCAGTTCGCCGCCGAGCGGCGGCGCCAGCCTCAATCAGGCGGTCAAGCGCAATATCGACGTGTCTCGGGTCGATATAGAGCGCGGCTTTTCCCTGATCGAGAAGGGTAAGGGCTATCTCAAACTCTCCAACGGGGTGGTGCGCGGTCCGCTGGTTGGAACGACCTTTCAGGGCACGCTCTACGACCCCCAGGGCAATATGTCGATCACCGGAACCTTCATGCCCGCTTATGGCATAAACCGCATTTTCGGCGAAGTACCGATCTTCGGAGCGTTGCTCGGAAACGGCCGTGACCGCGGCCTGATCGGCATCACCTACAAGCTCACCGGCAGCGCGAAACAGCCGCAGGTGATGGTCAATCCGATCTCCATCATCGCGCCGGGCATCTTCCGCTCCATCTTCGAGTTCTAGATGAAGCTATTTGAGAGGGAATGAAAACATGAAACGGTTGCTTCTGGCGCTCACTTTCTGCCTTCCCGCTTCGCTGGCGGGAGCGGATGCGCTTTACGACACATGTATCGACAAGTCCGACGGCAGCAACGCCGCATGGGCTCAATGCGGCGGAGAATGGATCAAGCGCGCCGACGCGGCGATGAACGCGGCGTGGAAGAAGCTCTATGGCGGCGCTGAGGGGCAGACCAAGACCGACCTTCTGGCCGAACAGCGCCTGTGGAACGCCTACAAGGAAAAGTCCTGCGACTTCTACGCCAATGGCGACTGGGGCCGCGAGGGGCAGGTCCTGTCCTATCCCGCCTGCCGGGCCAAGGTCATCGAGGCGCGCACGAAACAATTGCAGGACTACGAATCCCGTTAGCAAAGCAAAAAAGCCGGGCTTGCCCCGGCTTTTTCTTTGCTCAGTTGGCGATCAGGCCGGGCGGATCAGCACGTGGCGCTTCTTGCCCAGCGAAAGCTTGATGACGCCTTGCTCGTTGAGAGCGGAGCCGTCCACCATCATGCGCGGATCGCTGACCGGCAGGTCGTTTACACGCACCGCGCCGCCTTCGACATGCCGGCGGGCTTCGCCATTGGTGGTGCAGAGTTCCGCAAGCACCATCAGCGCCAGAAGACCGATGCCGCCATTCAGCGTCGCCCTGTGTACGCCGACGGTCGGCAGGTTTTCCGACAATTCGCCGTCCTCGAAGGTCTTGCGCGCGGTGTCGGCGGCTTCCTCTGCCGCGTCGCGCCCGTGCAGCATGGCCGTCACCTCGGTGGCGAGAATTTTCTTCGCCTCGTTGATCTCCGACCCTTCCAGCGCGGCAAGCCGGGCGATCTCGTCCAGCGGCATCGTCGTATAGAGCTTGAGGAAGCGTTCCACATCCGCATCCTCGGTATTGCGCCAGTATTGCCAGAAATCATAGGCGCTCAGCATTTCCGCGTTGAGCCAGATGGCGCCGCCGAGCGACTTGCCCATCTTCTGGCCCGAAGCGGTGGTGAGAAGCGGCGAGGTGAGGGCGTAAAGCTGTGGCGTGCCCATGCGGTGGCCGAGATCGATGCCGTTGACGATGTTGCCCCACTGGTCGGAGCCGCCCATTTGCAGGCGCAGACCGTGGCGCTTGTTCAGTTCCACGAAGTCATAGGCTTGCAGGATCATGTAATTGAATTCGAGGAAGGACAGCGACTGCTCGCGGTCGAGGCGCATCTTCACCGAATCGAAGGAGAGCATGCGGTTGACCGAGAAATGCCGGCCCACGTCGCGCAGGAATTCCAGATAATTGATGCCGCGCAGCCAGTCGGCGTTGTTGAGCATCAGCGCGTCGGTCGGGCCATCGCCGAAGGTCAGGTAATTGGCGAAGACCCGCTTGATGCTGGCGATGTTTCCGGCAATCGTCTCCTCGGTCATCAACTGGCGCGCTTCGTCCTTGAAGGAGGGATCGCCCACCATGCCGGTGCCGCCGCCCATCAGCGCCACGGGCCTGTGGCCGGTGTGCTGGAGCCAGTGCAGCATCATGATCTGGATCAGGCTGCCCACATGCAGGCTCGCCGCAGTCGGATCGAAGCCGATATAGGCGGTCACGGTTTCCTTGGCCAACAGGTCGTCGAGACCGCTTTCATCGGAAATCTGATGAATGAAGCCGCGCTCGGACAGCGTGCGAAGAAAATCGGATTTGAAACCGGACATGCCCTTTTCCTGACTGACAAGGCTATGGAATCTGACCGTAAGGTAGTGCTTACTTCCTTTTGATATGTCGGCCTTTAGCATCAATCAACCGGCAATAACAAGGAAACTCCGGCAGATATGCGCCGGAGGCGCGTCAGACAAACAAACGGCGGCCAAAGCCGCCGAATGAAGAAAAGACGATATTACGACTGGGCAGAGCAGATCAGCGCAGCCGCTTCGGCCGCGCCTCAACCAGTTCGCCGGCCATGCGGCGCTCCAGATATTCCGAGCATTCCTCGATCAACTCGTCGCCCGAACCGGAGAAGAAGTGGTTGGCCCCTTCAATGGTCTTCTGGGTGATGGTGATGCCCTTCTGGGTCTTGAGCTTGTCCACCAGCGACTGCACGTCCTTGGACGGGGCCACCTTGTCCTGATCGCCATGGATGATGAGGCCGGAGGACGGGCAGGGCGCGAGGAAGGAGAAGTCGTAGGTATTGGGCTGCGGCGCGACGGAAATAAAACCCTCGATCTCCGGCCGGCGCATCAGCAACTGCATGCCGATCCATGCGCCGAAGGAATAGCCGGCCACCCAGCAGGTCTTGGAATCAGGATGCAGCGCCTGCACCCAATCCAATGCGCTTGCCGCGTCCGACAATTCGCCCGCGCCGTGGTCGAACTCGCCCTGGCTGCGGCCGATGCCGCGGAAGTTGAAGCGCAGCGTGGTGAAGCCGCGCTGCTGGAACATGTAGAACAGATCGTAGACGATCTTGTTGTTCATCGTGCCGCCGAACTGCGGATGCGGATGCAGGATCAGCGCGATGGGCGCGTTCTTTTCCTTCGAGGGCTGATAGCGGCCTTCGAGACGTCCGGCAGGTCCGTTGAAAATGACTTCTGGCATGTGTACTCCGCTCGTAACCGGCAGGCCGGTTCATGGATCGGTTGGGGCGGCGGCGCGCTTGACGAAGGCCCGCGCCGCTTCTAGAACCGATTGAAAAGTTTTGAACGACTGAAAGCAGTATCAGTCCGCATAGCGGCTTAATAGGCTTTTCTCGATTGAAAATTCAAGAAAATTGCGCTTCCGGCCGTTCAAACGGGACCGGGACAGGAGATAGGATGCGGGATGTCCGCCGGCAAGAGGCTTTATCTCGACTATAACGCCAGCGCGCCGTTGCTCGACGCCGCGCGCGAAGCGGTGATCGCGGCGCTGGACGTGACCGGCAATCCGTCCTCCGTCCACCGCGAGGGGCGGGCGGCGCGGGCGCTGGTCGAGGCGGCGCGGCGTTCTGTGGCCGCGCTCGTCAACGCCAGGCCGGAGCATGTCGTCTTCACCTCCGGCGCGACCGAGGCCGCCTCCACGCTGCTCACGCCGCATTATACCATGGGCCGCGCGCCGGTACGGCTGTCGCGTCTCTATGTCGGCGCGACGGAGCATCCCTGCGTGCTCTCCGGCGGCCAGTTCGCGCCCGAAGACGTCACCGTCCTGCCCGTCGACGGGAACGGACTGCTGCGCCTCGACGCTTTGCGGGCGGCGCTCGACGCCCACGACAAGGCGCCCGGCCTGCCGCTGGTGGCCGTGCAGGCCGCCAACAACGAGACGGGCGTGATCCAGCCCGTGGCCGAGATCGCCGCCATCGTGAAGGCGGCGGGCGGCGTATATGTGGCCGACGCCGTGCAGGCGGCGGGACGTATTCCATTAGACATTACAAATAATTGCGGCGATTACCTCATAATCTCTTCGCACAAGATCGGCGGGCCGAAGGGCGTCGGCGCGATCGTCGCCGTCTCCGACCTGATGATGCCACGCGCCCTTGTGCGCGGCGGCGGGCAGGAAAAGGGCCACCGCGCCGGCACCGAGGCGCTGCCGCTCATCGCCGGCTTCGGCGCGGCGGCCGACGCGGCCCGTGCTCGCATGGAGGCGGGCGGCTGGCCTTCCGCTTTGCGCGACCGGCTGGAGGCGGGCATCGCGCAGATTACCAACAGCGCAATCGTCCATGGCCGGTCCGCGCCGCGCCTGCCCAACACGACCTTCTTCTCGCTCGACGGCCAGAAGGCGGAGACGGTGCAGATCGCCTTCGATCTCGCCGGCGTGGCGCTGTCGGCGGGCTCGGCCTGCTCGTCGGGCAAGGTCGGCCCCAGCCATGTGCTGGCGGCGATGGGTTGGGCCGATGGGCCGGGCGCGATACGCGTCTCGCTCGGCCCCGATCAGGACGAGGACGACGTGGCGCGGTTTCTCGAAACGCTTGCCGCTATCACCGCGCGCGCGGCGCGGAACAATAATTCTTGAATTGAAGGGGCAATTTTCGCTCCCCGGCTTGAATTTCACTTTAGAGAGGTTTTAAAGAGAAGCCACGCACACTATATTGAGGCGGTCATAACGCCTTGACGTTTGCAACTGTCGGACCTTGACTCCGACGTGGATGGAGAACGCCAATGCCTGCAGTGCAGGAGACCATCGATCAGGTCCGCGGCCTCGACGTGGACCAGTACAAGTATGGATTCGAGACGACCATCGAATCCGAAAAAGCCCCCAAGGGCCTGAACGAAGACGTCATTCGCTTCATTTCCGCCAAGAAGAACGAGCCGGAATGGATGCTGGAGTGGCGTCTGAAAGCCTATGAACGCTGGCTCACCATGGAGGAGCCGACATGGGCGCGCGTCGATTATCCCAAGATCGACTTCCAGGACGCCTATTACTACGCCGCGCCGAAGAACCAGAGCGGGCCGAAATCGCTCGACGAGGTCGATCCCGAGCTGCTCAAGACCTATGAGAAGCTGGGCATCCCGCTGCGCGAGCAGGAGATTCTGGCCGGCGTGCGCAAGCAGGGCGAGCCGAGCGAGATCGACGGCAATCCCTCCGACAATGTCTACGCCTCCGGCCGCGTGGCCGTCGACGCCGTCTTCGACAGCGTGTCAGTCGTCACCACCTTCAAGGAAGAGCTGTCCAAGGCGGGCGTGATCTTCTGCTCGATCTCGGAAGCGATTCGCGAGCATCCCGAACTGGTGCAGAAATATCTGGCCTCGGTGGTGCCGGTGTCGGACAATTTCTACGCCACGCTCAATTCGGCGGTCTTCACCGACGGCTCCTTCGTCTATGTGCCGAAGGGCATACGCTGCCCGATGGAGCTTTCGACCTATTTCCGCATCAACGAGAAGAACACCGGCCAGTTCGAGCGCACGCTGATCATCGCCGACGAGGGGGCATACGTGTCCTATCTCGAAGGCTGCACCGCGCCGCAGCGCGACGAGAACCAGCTTCACGCCGCCGTCGTGGAGCTGATCGCGCTCGAAAACGCCGAGATCAAATATTCCACCGTCCAGAACTGGTTCCCCGGCGACAAGGACGGCAAGGGCGGCATCTATAATTTCGTCACCAAGCGCGGCGACTGCCGGGGCGACAATTCCAAGATTTCGTGGACGCAGGTCGAGACCGGCTCGGCGATCACCTGGAAATACCCGTCCTGCATCCTGCGCGGCGACAATTCGCGCGGCGAGTTCTACTCGATCGCCGTGTCGAACGGCCATCAGCAGATCGACAGCGGCACCAAGATGCTGCATCTGGGCAAGAACACGTCCAGCCGCATCATCTCCAAGGGCATTTCGGCCGGCAACTCCAACAACACCTATCGCGGACAGGTCTCGGCCCACCGCAAGGCGGAGAACGCCCGCAACTTCACCCAGTGCGACTCGCTCCTGATCGGCAACGATTGCGGCGCGCACACCGTGCCCTATATCGAGGCGAAGAACGCCACGGCGCAGTTCGAGCACGAGGCCACCACCTCCAAGATTTCCGAGGACCAGCTCTTCTACGTGATGCAGCGCGGCATCCCCGAAGAGGAGGCCATCGCGCTCATCGTCAACGGCTTCGTCAAGGAAGTCATTCAGGAACTGCCGATGGAATTCGCCGTCGAGGCGCAGAAGCTGATCGGAATTTCGCTCGAAGGCAGCGTGGGCTGACCTGTAAGGGATTTTTCAATGATTATTACCAAGGTGCAACTGACCAATTGGCGCAACTTCAAACGTGCCGAGGCTTATTTGAGGGAAGTTAGCTATATCCTTGGCATTAATGCATCGGGGAAATCGAATTTCTTGGATGTTTTCAGGTTTCTTCGAGATATCGCGAAGCCAACCGGAGGCGGTCTTCAAAAAGCGGTTGCAGATCGGGGCGGTCTGAAAAAGCTTAGATGTCTCCATGCTCGCTCTCATCCTGAAATCGCCTTACAAATTGACGTGTCCAGTTCATCTGACGCTGAGAGGCCTACTTGGCGTTATGAGCTTTCGGTAATTTCAGAAGGTAAAGGTGCTCAACGGCCCGTTATTAAATCCGAACGAGTCATTCATTTTGATGATAACGGGTTAGAGGTTGAGTTAATAAACCGACCGGACAAGGATGACCGCGACGATCCTGCTCGTCTTACCCAGACTGCCATGGAGCAAATTCAGGCCAATCGCGAGTTTCGGGAACTAGCAGACTTCTTCTCGAACATCAGTTATCTTCATGTTGTGCCACAACTTCTTAAGTTTGGCGATTTGATTGGCGGCCGTACTCTGGAAAATGATCCTTTTGGCCAGGCATTTATGGATCGCTTGGCAAAAACACCGGAAAAGACTCGAAATTCAAGGCTTAGGAGAATTGAGACGGCATTGAAGCGAGTAGTGCCGCATTTGAATGATCTTAGTTTTTCTCCTGATGAAACGGGAAGGCCGCACCTTGAAATTCGATATGAACATTACCGCCCAAAGGGGGCTCGGCAACTTGAGGATCAGTTTTCAGATGGTACCTTGAGGCTCATCGCTCTATTCTGGCTTCTTCTTGATGGAGATTCGTTATTATTATTAGAAGAACCGGAACTATCCCTAAATGAAGAGATCGTTGGGAAGATTCCGGAGCTTATTACATCTGTACAGAGAACGCAGAAACGCAAGCGTCAGGTGTTGGTGACAACTCATAGTAAGTCTATGCTAGATAACGCTGGTATTGATGGGCGTAACCTGGTTTTATTGGAGCCATCTACCGAAGGTACTAGTATTCGGGGCCCAAACGAGGAAGAAGAAATTGCACTTCGAGCCGGGTTAACGGCCGCTGATGTCGTCCTGCCGGCTGCTCAGCGAAATCGTGGCGAAAAGTTGCAGCTGGAGCTTCTTTGATGAGTTTCATCTATCTCGCTGTCGAGGATGAGCTTAGCGAAGAGGTGGGTCTTAAGCTTATAAGAGACATCCTCGGAACGAACTGGTCTTTTAGAGTATTACGAAATGGCGGATTCGGATATTTGAAATCGAAACTCGAAAGTTTTGTTGAAATGTCTCGGCATTATCCCGTTTTAATGATCACAGATTTGGATGCCGAAGTGTGTGCGCCGAGATTGTTGGAAAAGTGGTTTAACCGATTGGAGAAGCCGGATAATTTTGTTTTTAGAGTAGCGGTGAGAGAGGTTGAATCGTGGGTGCTTGCCGATGCCATTGATTTTGCTGGTTATCTTGGGATCAAACAGTCGATGATTCCACCAAACCCCGATGAACTGCATGATCCAAAGGCGACATTGATCAATATTGCAAGAAAAGCAAAGAAATCACTTCGATTGGACATTGTGCCTGAGCGAGGAGCTTTGGCCAAGCAAGGCTTGGGATACAATCGGGCGCTTTGTCAATTTGTTCGCGAACAATGGGATTGTCGACGGGCGGCGAGCAATAGTGAGAGTTTAAGTAGAGCTTGTACGAAAGTAGCGGAGCTCCGATAATTTAAGGAACGGAATGAACCATGCTTGAGATCAAGAACCTCCACGCGAAGATCGCCGACACCGACACCGAGATCATCCGCGGTCTGGACCTGACCATCGCCAAGGGCGAGGTCGCCGCCATCATGGGCCCGAACGGCTCGGGCAAGTCGACGCTGTCCTATATCCTCGCCGGCCGCGAGGATTACGAGGTGACCGAGGGCGACATCCTCTACGAGGGCGAGTCGATCCTCGAGCTCGACCCGGCCGAGCGCGCCGCCAAGGGCATCTTCCTCGCCTTCCAATATCCGATGGAGATACCGGGCGTCGCCACGATGGAGTTCCTGAAGGTGGCCATGAACAGCCAGCGCAAGGCGCGCGGCGAGCCGGAGTTGAAGATTCCGGAATTCATCAAGCGCGTGAAGGAGGCCGCGGGCCATCTCCATATCGACATGGACATGCTGAAGCGCCCGCTCAATGTCGGCTTTTCCGGCGGCGAGAAGAAGCGCGCCGAAATCCTCCAGATGCAGCTTCTGGAGCCGAAGCTCTGCGTGCTGGACGAGACCGATTCCGGCCTCGACATCGACGCGATGAAGATCGTCTCGGAAGGCGTCAACGCGCTGCGTTCGCCGGAGCGCGCCCAGATCGTCATCACCCACTATCAGCGCCTGCTCGAATATATCGTGCCGGACACGGTGCATGTGCTCTACAAGGGCCGCATCATCAAGTCGGGCGACAAGAGCCTCGCGCTGCATCTGGAAGAGCACGGCTACGCCGACGTGATCGGCGAGGCGGCTTAGAGCGGTTCCGTTGTCACGGAAATCTTGAAATCGCTCTAAGTTTTTGTTTTTACGCATTATCCGATGCAAAACCGCTTCGCACTTTTGCTGGAAATGCTTTAAGGAGGATGCTCCATGAACATCCAGACGACAAGGCCGCGAACGCCGGCTGAAAGCCTGCTGATCGACAGCTTCGCCGACCGCATGGGCGACCTGCCCGGCGACGGCGAGGTCGTGATCGCGCGCGACGCGGCGCTCGAAGCGCTCAAGGCGCACGGGCTGCCCTCGCGCCGCATCGAAAGCTGGCACTACACCGATTTCCGCACGCTGCTCAAAGGCGTGGCCGCCTTCGACCCGGCCGCCGGTACGCAGGCTTTGCCGGCGCTGATCGCCGGCTCGGCGGTCGTCGCCGTCTCGAACGGCGCGGCTCTGGCCGCCCGCGCGCCCGAGGGCGTGACGCTGACGCCGGTGCGCGAGGCGCTGGCCGACGGCTCGCTCGCGTCGCAACTGATCGCGCGCGGCTTCGACGACACGATCGGCCAGATCAACGCCGCCTACGCCAGCGACGGCTGGATGGTGTCGATCGAGGACGACACGGAGCTTGAAGCGCCGCTGGAGATCCAGAACATCCAGAAGAGCGGGCAGGGCCATACACGCTTTCCCGTCCGCATCGGTTCGGGCGTCAAGGGTACGATCATCGAGCGCCAGAGCGGCGGCGAGGGCGCGGACGCCTTCTCCACCTGCGTGAGCCATGTGAGCGTGGGCGACAACGCCGAGATTATCTGGATCATCCTGCGCGATTTCGGCGACGCCACCCAGCTTGCCCAGTTCAACGCCACCATCGGCAAGGGCACGAAGCTGACGCTCTATATCGTCAACGCCGGCGGCAAGCTGGTGCGGCAGGAAATCCATGTCAACGTCAATGGCGAGGATTCGGATTTCGAGCTGCGCGGCCTCAACCTTCTCGCCGACGACAGCCACACCGACATCACCATGACGGTGGGCCATGTGGTCGAGAACACGCGCTCCATCGAGATCGTGCGCAACGTGGTCAAGGACCGCGCGCGCGGCGTGTTCCAGGGCATGATCCGCGTGGCGCAGATCGCCCAGAAGACCGACGCCCGCATGGCCTGCAACACGCTGCTTCTCTCGGACGAGGGCGAGTTCGACGCCAAGCCGGAACTCGAAATCTTCGCCGACGACGTGGCCTGCGGCCATGGCGCGACGGTGGCGGAGCTTTCGCGCGACTATCTGTTCTACCTGATGGCGCGCGGCATCCCCGAAAACGAGGCGCGGGGCCTGCTGATCAAGGCCTTCATCGCCGAGATCATCGAGGAACTGGAAGACGAAAATCTGGTCGAGGCGCTGGAGAAGGTGCTGTCCGACTGGCTCGCCGTCCATGCTTGAATAAAGTTGGGCGGAGCGTCCATGCGCTCCGCCGTTTCCTGCCGCAATGGCGAAAGGAACGATCATGGACCAGATAAATCCGGCCGTCGCGCCTTACGACGTCGAGGCGATCCGCCGCGACTTCCCGATCCTGTCGCGGCAGGTCCACGGCAAGCCGCTCGTCTATCTCGATAACGGCGCTTCGGCGCAGAAGCCGCAAAGCGTCATCGACGCCGTCAGCCACGCCTATTCGAACGAATACGCCAATGTGCATCGCGGCTTGCATTTCCTCTCCAACGCCGCCACCGACGCCTATGAGAAATCGCGCGAGACAGTGCGCCGCTTCCTCAACGCCGGCTCGGTGGACGAGATCGTCTTCACCAAGAACGCCACCGAGGCGATCAACACGGTCGCTTATGGCTACGGCATGCCGAATCTCGGCGAGGGCGACGAAATCCTGCTCACGATCATGGAGCATCACTCCAACATCGTGCCGTGGCATTTCATCCGCGAGCGGCAGGGCGCGAAGCTGGTCTTCACGCCGGTGGACGACGACGGCGCGTTCCATATCGAGGAATTCGAGAAACGCCTGACCGACCACACGAAGCTCGTCGCCGTCACCCATATGTCGAATGCGCTCGGCACCGTCACGCCGATCAAGCAGATCGTGGAACTGGCGCATGCGCGCGGCATCCCCGTGCTGGTCGACGGTTCGCAGGGCGCGGTTCATCTGCCGGTCGACGTGCAGGATCTCGGCTGCGACTGGTACGCCTTCACCGGCCACAAGGTCTATGGCCCGTCCGGCATCGGCGTGCTCTACGGCCGCGCGGAAATGCTGGAAAAGATGCGGCCTTTCCAGGGCGGCGGCGAGATGATCGAGGAAGTGACGGAGGAAAACGTCACCTACAACCATCCGCCGCACCGCTTCGAGGCCGGCACGCCGCCCATCGTGCAGGCCATCGGGCTGGGAGCCGCGCTCGAATATATGGAGAAGGTCGGCCGCCACGCCATCCTCGCCCATGAGGAGGAATTGCGCGACTACGCCCACGAACGCCTGCGGGAAATCAATTCGCTGCGCATCTTCGGCAACGCGCCGGGCAAGGGCGCGATCGTGTCCTTCGCGCTGGAGGGCATCCACGCCCATGACGTGTCGATGGTGATCGACCGGGCAGGGGTGGCGGTGCGCGCCGGCACTCATTGCGCGCAGCCGCTCTTGAAACGCTTCGGCGTCACCTCTACATGCCGGGCGTCCTTCGCCATGTACAATACGCGCGCCGAAGTGGACGCGCTCGCGGAAGCGCTGGAAAAGGCGAGGAAGTTTTTCGGATGACCGACATGGAAGACAAGACGCAGGAAAAGCCCGCCTTCTCCGCCTCCGCCATTCCGCAGGACGAGCTTCTGCGGATGACGGACGATATCATCGCCGCGCTGAAGACGGTCTACGACCCGGAAATCCCCGCCGACATCTACGAGCTGGGCCTCGTCTACAAGATCGACATCGAGGACGACCGCACGGTCAAGATCGAGATGACGCTGACCGCCCCCGGCTGCCCGGTCGCCGGCGAAATGCCGGGCTGGGTGCAGAACGCCGTCAGCGCGGTGGAGGGCGTCTCCTTCGTAGAGGTTACCATGACCTTCGATCCGCCGTGGACGCCCGACCGCATGTCGGAGGAGGCGCAGGTCGCGGTCGGCTGGTACTGACCGGCGAACGGTCATATTTCCGACCGCAAGCAAGCGCATATTGCCGGCATGAAGGCAGGATGAAAGAGACAAACCGGAGCCTGTCTTCCCGACAAGGAGGATGTGTCATGAAGACTTGGCTTGTTGCGCTTGGACTGGTCGCGGCATCCACCGCCGCAGCCCTTGCTGCGGAACCCGCGAAGATGGCCAACACGGCATCTGGGAAGATACTGGTCACGCCCAAAGGCATGACGCTTTACACCTTCGACAAGGACGTCGGCGGAAAGTCGATGTGCAATGCGAAGTGCCTGAAAATGTGGCCTGCATTTCACGCTGGCGTGTCGGCGAAACCGGAAGACGATTTCACTGTCGTGAAAGGCGCCGACGGCAAGGATATGTGGGCGTATAAAGGCAAGCCGCTCTATCGTTACCACGACGACAAGAAGGCCGGCGATGTGAAGGGCGATGGCAAGGGCGGCGTCTGGCACGTCGTGAAATAGAACATTTCCGGCAAACCGCCTGAACAGGCCCGGTACATCGACCGCTGGGCCTGTTGGTGCGGGCTGTAAAAAATCCGGCTGAAATTCTTCTCCAGCTTGACATGGCTCAATTCTGGAGCGATTTAACGATGCGCCACATGGCCGGGCGGGTATGATGTAATGGTAGCCTGTCAGCTTCCCAAGGATACTCGCTATGGTTGTATAACCTGACTGTAATCACAATTTTACAATTATATTCAGTGATTTAGCCTTGTTCCTACGCTTGGCTTTCCTTGGAATTTTAGCTCGAAAATAACCCAGAAGTTGCACCGGTTTTTGAGGGGAAAGGGCCTTTCTGTAAGTCGTGATTTACGGACTGTAATGAAGTCTTTCTTATGCGAGTTACGTCGCACCGCAGCGGCACCAGTAATCGCCCACCTCAATCCAGCGTGGTCTTCCATAGGATACGGTGTTTTGTGTCGGCTTGAGGGTTCGCGTTGTCTGGGTCGGTAACTGAGGGGATCTTCGTCTCATCGAACAAGGAGAGACGATATGACGATGACGAAAAACAACGAAGCCGTTCCCGCCGACAAGGTACTCATTGCAGAAGCAATTGCGGAAGGGCGGAAAATGATCGAGGCGGGCAAGTCCAAGATCGATACCGCGCTGGCAATCTATGAAAAGCTTGAAGGCATGGAGCAGGACGTGATCGTCAAGGCCTTTATCGACGGTGCAACGCTGACGGAGAAAGGTGCTTTGACCTACTGGTACAATAGTCGGCGGCGCTTCGCGAAGGAAAGGCGCAACAAAGCTCGTTAAAAACGTTGTTTTATTAGCAAAACTTTATTCCGCTATATGTATACGTAAATGTGCAATATGGGAGTGGGAAGGTAAGCAAATACGGATTCTGCGTCTCAACGATTCATTTAATTGCACTGATATTTTCATAACCTGAAAAAATCCGTAAATGTTTTATATGGGTGTGGGGAAGCAAACATTTACGGATTTCATATTTCCATCATCGCCTACGGTAGGGGAAGGCGTGGGAAAAACTCTAAAATCGATGGAAAAAACACTTTCCTCATGCTGCGACCCTATCGAACGATTTTTGAGTTTTTTGCAGGGCTTCTCCCGGGATAAGCAACTCGATTTCTAACTCGGGATAAAATTCTGCTCGCAACTTCATCAGTGCTTCGATGACCCTGTCGGTATCGGGCGTGCGATGTGGCTCGAAAGGCTTTCTCTTGCCGTTGTCGATATCGCTGATTTTGCACGGTATACCGCAACTCACCAGCGCCAGAATGAAATCCGAATGCTTCAATTTCCGGTTACTGCGGATGAGATCGAACCCTGCCTGACGTTGCTGATAAGCCCGCGTTAGGTCCTCCCGAAGCCTTTTGATGTCTCCATCAGTTTGCCGCAGATATTTTTTGGCTCGGTCTTCAAGAGAATCCTTTGATGTGCGGTACGTCATGAACGCGTTGAAATCTTCAAGCGATTTCAGAACACGAGGAGACTTTTTGTCATAGCTTTCCCAGTTTTCGCGCACGAGGTTGAATTCTGTAACGTCCTCGACTGGCCGCGTTTCGAATGTGAGGTGAGCGTGCTGGCTACCTTCGAATTCGAAGATGGTATCGCGTGCGTTTACAGGCGTTCTTTTCCAGTCGAATTCCATCGATAGACGCTTGGTCACAGACTTAAAAACGAAATCGGTTTCACCGCGCAGCATTTCCTTTATGCCCACGCCCGATTTGTATTCGAATTTCTGACCGGGACGACGGTTTAGGAACAGGCGTAGCGTCTCTTGGTTCTCTTCAAATGAATCGTTGAGCGGATTTGTCTTGATGCCCCCTTTTTGCAAAACGATACCGTTATCACCGTCGCCCATTTTCAACGTTGCCGCGCCGCGGGTTCGCCAGCCGACAGGTTGGCGAACTGTATGTTTGATCTCCAAAGGATTGCTGCTGTCGAGTTGACTGCGAGCTGCTCGAAAGGACTTGAACAACTCCCCATTGGTCGCCCGCTCAATATCCTGGTCACTAGCATTTGAGAGAAAGCCGTCGGTCGTGACGCTGAAGACATGCACATGTTCGGAGAAGCCGTTGAGAATTTCGCCGAGGACCGCTCTCGTGTACAACGTAATGAATGATGCGAAATACGGCTGTGTGATCTTACTTGGCGGAAGCGCTTCCATTCCGTCGTTTTGAAGGTTGTATACGCGTTTTTCGCGAAGGCCCTGTGCCGTCTTTCCGTAGGTGCTGTTTCCTACCTCTTTCCAGAAAAGGTTGTCAAAAGTTCCCTTTGGGTGCGCCATGCGCTTTTCGATGCTGATCTTGATGAAGTCTCTGAAAACTGAATGCTGGCGATTGGTTGGGACATGTACACCCTTACGGAATGTCAATCGTGCGCCGAGTTTCTTGGCCAGATACAGCTCTGGTGCCGCGCACTTCGAGTTCCCTTTGCGGGGAAAGATAATCCCATTCGCTGTACGAACAGGCAGAGTTGGAAAGCGTACAGACACAGGGAACTCGAAATCCACTGAGAAGTAACTGAGGTCGAGCGGGCGGACGTCATCAAGGGTTGTCAGATTGGTGATGTTATCCCAGTCAGGCATGCCAATTAATGACATCGCCGTGGTATACGCCGAACTGAGGTCGTGATCCCTCCAGTGGCCTTCATCTGCAACACCGAATATGAACTGCTCGTTCCGGCCTCCGTGGTAGGTCTCCGTGATGAACGCCTCGTTGAAATACGCCTCCTCCTTCAGTGGCGTTACGATCTTGGTTTTGAAATAGCCGTCTTTCTTGCTGTAGACTTTCTGTTTGACGGTTTCGCGCCCCAAGATTTGGTCGCTGTCCAAACCGTTTTGTTCCCAACCTAAGAGCAGCAGCTTGGTCCCAAAGGAGGTCAAGGTCGCTGGCATTTTGAAAGATGCGAAGAGCGTCTGGCTCTGTTGTATGACACGCTCGGCAAAGCGGACGCACACCTGAGCATCGCGGATCGCATATTCGCGAAATTCGCTCCATCGCTCCGTTCTGAAGCGCCCCATGTTCTCTTTAATTTCCCTGTCTTCCTGCGGGGTTTCGCCGAGTTGAATCTTCGGGAAGCCAAGAAGATCACCAATACCTGCCAGCGATTTCGCGTTGCTCGGCGCAAGCAAGATGGTGTCGCGGACAAGGACGCTGAACGCTGCAATCTGTGTATCTGCTTTGCCAAATTCTACGGAAATAGCATTGTCGATGCTGACGAATGTGCTTCTGACATTGGAGGTTAGCCGAGCATTGTCCTTGAAGTCGCTGAATGCGGGAAAATCGGCGCGGATGAAATGGCCAAGAAGGTAGATGGAGTTCGGCAACTTTAAATCGGGGAATTTCTCGATCAGTGAGCCTATTGCAAACCCCACAAATTCGCTCAGGGTTAAGCGCTGATCCGCATCGGGAATAATGATCCCGTCAGCTTCAGGTGCATCAGCCTGTGCGTCTTTGGTGATCAGTTTGATTGAAAACTGGTAGGAAAGAAGCTCGTTTTTTGCACCTGCTTCGATGGTGCTCTCCAGTTCACGCGCAGCTATCGACTGGTATTCGGTGTCAAAACCTATAAGGAGATGAGCGTTTTGCTCTTTCTTTCGTCGCCGTTTTTTGCCGGCGACAGGGGGCTCGGAAATATTCTGGCTTTGAATAGTGACGGTCTTTTTCCGGCCACCGTGATCGTCTGGTTCGATCTTGAAGGTGAATTCGTTCGCAAGCGTGGACTTATGCATCTACTCCCTTTCTAGAGTTGACCACATCGAAGTGTGGGGAGCGGCGATATAATCCTAAAGGCTTCCTAATGCAAGCTCGCGTTGTGGCGTTGAGCAATGCCCTGCGTCGGCGGGATAATCCCGCTGTTACGAAAAGGGAACCTATGTCGCTGGTAAAACGCGGAAATTCTAAATTCTGGTATGTGCAGTTTCAGATCGACCATCAAATGATAATTCGGTCGACAAAGACGACCGACCGGAGAGTTGCCGAACAGGTCGCGGCGAAGATTCGAGCGGATGTTCATGCTGAAATACTGCTCGGAAAAAAGGAGCTGATCACCTTGGAAACTGCACTTCGACGCTTCGCCTACACAAAGGTTGGAACTGCGAATTACCGCAATCTGGAAAGTCAGATCAGGATTATTCTCAGGTCAATCGACTGTTCGATCCCCTTGGTGAAGGTCAATTCGGACACGCTGGAACAGTTTCGGCAAAACCGGTTATCCCAAGGGTGCGGATCGCAGACGATCAAGCACGGAATGAATTGCCTGATGGGAGCAATCCGGCTTGCTCGAAAGGACGGCTACCAATGCCCGTCAGTCGACGCCCCTCTTATCAGAACAGCCAATTTCAGAGTGCGATATCTGAGCGTTGAGGAGGAACGTCGCCTACTGCATGAGTTGGACCCGACCCGTGTGACCAATGGTTTATCTGCGGAACCTGCTCGTCGTGCTGATCGCCAGAAATGGATGCAGGACAATTATGATCTGGTCATCATGCTGATTGACACCGGCGCACGCTATAGCGAAATCGCAAATATTGCGTGGAAGGACATCGATCTGAACGGCGGCGAAATACGCTTATGGCGCTCCAAGGTTCAAAACGAGAGCGTGATTTACATGACGGATCGTGTGGAAACGATTCTTCGCCGTCGTCGGAGGGAGAGCAACGGTCTAACCGTCTTTGCCAATAAGGCGGGAGAGGGGCGTGGATATTCGGCGATTGCCATCCGCAAGGCTTTTCGTCGCGCCGGTCTGGATGATTGTACGATCCACACGCTTCGGCATACCCACGCAACGCGCCTTGTTCAAAACGGGCTATCGATCCAAGAGGTCAAAGCCGTGCTTGGTCACACCGATATCCGAACGACAATGCGATATGCTCATCTTGAGCAGGCTGTCGTCACCCGCAAAGCGCGCGACATCGTGAATGCCCTCAACGCCGCCAATTTCTCTGCTGAAGGTAGAGCGTAAGCATCTCAAGCTTATTGCCTAGCGTAAATTACACTGGGAATCCCGCTGGTAAAGATGCTGACATCGTTGCGGTGGGGAGTTTCCTTTCTGTTTAATGCTAATGAGCATCTTTTAGATACCCGTGTCCGCATAGAGGAACCTGACAGAATTGTGATCTTTTATCTGGTTCGAATTTCGTGGCGGGTCTGTGAGAGACGGTAGCAGTGCGCGAAGAGCTGACATCGGCTGGCGGGAGTGAAAGACCGATAAGGGGCCGGTGGCGGAATGTCAGCTTATTACGCGGGCCGTGCTTAAGCGGACATTCGAACCATCGATTGTCTGCCAATGTCGACCGTTTTGATGGTGTGGCGCGCAGATCAGTATTCCGTTGAAAAGTTTTGCTCCCCCACAGATCCTGCTTCAACGCCGATCAAAATCTTGCCCGACCGCAGACCTCAGCAGCTCGATCAGTTCAATACGATTCGACGAAGCGGACGCCGATCGGAGCAAATAATCGTAATTGACTAGGAGTGCCGCGTTACGCCGTGGGTTTAGCAAAAGGATGTCCGACCACATCGCACCTCCCTTCTCGATCGTTCGCGCATAACGCAAGAGCCAATACATCAGAACCTGGCGGAAATCGCCCGCCCCGAAATTACGATCTGTGTGCTTCACCTCAATTAACGTTGAGCCGATCGCAAAGTCCCCATTTCCAGACGCTACCCAGCCGAGGCCAGGAATGAGGGGGGCATGCTCCAAAATATCTGATGGCCGTTGAGCTTGAACGCTCCTAAGCATCATCACTAGATTGCGAGAGGCATATTCGGCAACGAGAATGTCGTTCGGCTCGAGTTTCTCTGGAATGCGAGCATCGAAATGGCGCCGCTGGCGCTGCGACGCGATCTTCAGGCATTCATCCCACGAGGCCACAACCCCAAGGAGTAACTCACTTTCGGCGCGCGCCATCGACAGTTCGAACACCATCGCCTTTTGAATCCGACTTTGTTCGATCAACTCGGACGGGATTGAGCTGATACCGGCGAAAGTGAACATCTTCGCGTTCAGGGCTTTGACCAGGCCGCCGGTCAGTCGGGGGAACAGTATGTCGAGAACGCCGGGAATGTCCCGCGCGACTGTCCTTGGATCGCGGGCTGGCAGTCGGTTAAACTGCATGTTTGACCCAGTCCTCATAGCAGGCTGCAAAGCTGCCCTGCACGACATTTTCGATCCCGAGTTGCCACGCCTGCGAAAGCGAGCCCCGCAGTTGGTCCCTTGTCTTCAGGCCTTCGTCTCCAAACGCGCCAGCCGCCAGCCACAGCATTCGTTGCTCGCCGGCGCCTAGATTTTGCCATTGGTTGCGCAAGCGCGTAAAATTTGGTCGATCTGCCCAATGCCTCCAGCAGTCGATGCAGGCACGCCGGACCGCGGCCGACTTTGTCGTGTCGTAGGTCTGACGAACAAAAACACCGCGAAGGTCGGTTCTGACGAATCGAAGCGCCCTTAGGAAGTGCAACATGTTGGCTTCGGGAACGAGCAGATGTCTCCCTCCACTAGGGATTTCATCGAGCAGAGTGTCGATCGCGGCGAAAATCGATGCGAACTGGTCGTTCGACCTGACGGCGTATACTCCGCGCATGATTTTCGACCAGGACGAACGAAACGAATCCAGATTTTTGGGATCGAGGAGCGTTGTACACAATTGAACTGCAACATCCGGCTCTTGAAACTTGAGCGCACGACCGATCTGCGCAAGCACAAAGGCATCAGGCTGCGACTTTTCCCGCTCGAGGTCGAGGAGAAAAGAGATGTCGATCTTGTCGAACGACTGTTTGAGCTTTTCATATTCAGCGCTGGCATTGTCAGAATATGGATCGAAATGCAGGTCCAGTTCTCGTAAGGCGAGACTAGCATCCTCTCCCTCTCCCAACTGGGCCGAAACAAAATCCTTATAGTGTTTGGCGGTCAAGATGGTTGTCTTGCTGCGATTGAGTGAGAGGCCATAGTCAGCCAACGCATGCGATAACTCAGAGAGTGCCTTGTAGGCATCTTGCTGCGAGCAGCAAATCAAGGTGTAGTCATCGACATACCGGTGCCAAATAAGCCCGGCGTCGCTCAAGGACCGGTCGATTGGCGTCATCATCACTTCAGCCAAAATACGCGCGCATTGACCGCCGACCGGTAGGCCGAAGGAACGGCCTGCCGCCAGCTTGCTTAGAATCCGATCAATCTGCATCGCCAAGGTTGACGACGGCGCCAAATCCTTAACGACGTTTTCGAGGCGATGGTGATAAATGTGCTCATAGAAACTCGCGACATCGGTTTGGATAACCACCGCGCGATCCTCCTCCAGATCGGGCTCATTTAATGTTGCGAGTTTGTAGGCTCGCCACGATCGGGCTCGATCGAAGAGGCCAGGTCCCTGGGGAGCGAGCCGATAAGAATGCACCCTGGCGCTCCGGTGTCCCTCGTTCGCCTCCGCAATCGCTAAACCTAATCCATTCAGATAGAGGTTCCAGAAGGGGTGTATCTTGGTGGTGATTCGGAAGCCATGCGGCCCGGACGGGACGAGTAAACGTTCTGCCGCAATCGAGAGCCCGTTCATGAAATTGGCTTGCTTCCCAACGGTGCCAGTTTCGACAGCTTGGAACAAGTTTAGGCAGAGCACCGCGAGATCGGTTGCCTTTTCCTTAATGAATCCCGCATCCAGATCGTAAGGCAACGTATCGTTGTCGCCGCTGTGACCAATCTCAAGCGCGGCTCTTAAAAAATGATCTTTCTCGACCTTGATCATTTACGCCCTTTTCTTGCTCGATATAGGTAGCAAAGGATGCAACCCTCGGCTTCAAGTGTGTTTACAGATAATGTATCTGTCGAGTGACGGCAGCACACCGAGCTGGAGCCCTGCCGGATTCAACCGGTGATTAAGAACGCCGGATTAGAAGCAGAGCAAACCCGGTTCCAAATGACTGTGGGCGCAAAGCTAGCGTAGGATTAGCGGCCCCGGGACGGCGAAACTGGGTGCGAAAGCAAAAACATTTGCCGCTGCATTCACTTTGTTGACTGATGCCCGAAATCTGCCGCCTATCAGCGCGTCCTATTCGGCAATCGCATGCGCTCATTTTGCGTACGAGGCCTCCATCTTTTGCGTTAGCTACTTTTCAGACGCCTAGCTTCTGCAGCACAGCGTCAAGCACTTCAAGGTGAGAAACTGCAATCGGTTCGAGCTGCGCCTTAGGCAGGCCGACTATGTAATCGGCCCAGTCGGATTTGGCGGTGCTGCCTTGAGCATCGTTCACTCTTCGCTCGAAGTATATTCGCCAAGCATCGTCCAAAAGATCGCTTAGTCGTTCGTCCTCTACGGCAAGGCGCTGCAGCAGAGGCTCGCTAAAAAGCCCCTTTTTTTGCCGCGCCGTCAGCCAACCTTGCTGCTCGGCGTAGTCCCAAACCTGTGGCGGCCAAAGCTCCTCGAGACACACGGGAACGGTGACGCCGAGTTCACATGCTGCGGCGAGGTGGGGAGGTTGAGCTAGTCTGAAGAGCGAGACGTGCTTCCACGCCATCTCCTCTCGGTCGAAGCGCTCGTACGCGCCGTTTCCCTCAGCATCTGCGTCGATGATCCCTACGGCGCTCCGACGTTGTTGTGAAGGAAGGTGCTTGGTCCGAAACTCCCAAGATCGCAACATGTTTGTTACATAATTTGCACCAGCTCTAGCCGGAGGTTCGGCGACAAAGACTTGTTCAGCTTGCTCTGGACGGAACAACTGTAGCAATCGCCGGAAAACGAGGTAATCGGTCTTCCCTTCTACGAAGAGTGTTGGCAGATTCGCCTGATTGAATTGCTCAAGTTTAGCCCTAAGGTCCGCCGCCTGTAATGCGGCTTCCGCAAGCGCGGACTGAGCTGCCTCGATATGTGGAGCGATTATAGCCATCGCGCCCATGGACTCATCGAGCGAGACGCTTGCCTCTGCTGCTGATCTAGCTTCTGTACCCCCGTTTGCGCCATCTTTAGTCAGATGGTAGGCGCTACACAGCCCGCGACCGTTGTCGTCTTTATGCATATTATAGAATACTGGCGAGTGTGTAGTGAGGAGTACCTGTGAGAGCTCATCCTCCGCAAGCTTGTAAAAGGCATCTGCCAGGGACTGAGCACGTCGAAATTCCAGATTGTTCTCAGGCTCTTCATAGGCCCAGATGAAAGTGGGCGCGATACCGGCAGTTTCTCGACTGCGCTCCGCAATGAACTTCAGGATAAGCGGGATATAGCGTGCCTTGATCCCGTCACCGCGGCTATCCAGCGATATGGACTTCTCGCCCGCGAGGAAATCAAGGCTGCGAAATAGGGGGGTGAGGTCATTAGGCAGACTGAGTCGCGAGGCGTCGTTTAACTCTGCGTCAATATCTTGAAGAAGGCCGGACACGGCGTTGGAGATCGCTTCCTCCAGTTGTCCGCTGCTCTGCCTAACAGCCTGCTCTGACGCATTGGCAATGACTTGAAAAATGCGGCCACGAAGCGTTTGGAAGAAGTCCGCGCTACGCACTGCTGGCACATACTCAAATTGGATACGTGACAACAAAGAGGGCACACGTGAACGGCCGTCGATGTCGACTACAACCTCATTAAAACCGTTGCCACGCTTCCGCTTTTCGAGGCGAATACCCCAATATTCGTCCTCGGCTTGGAGGCCGTCGGCTCGCCAACGTTTGCGCCAGCGGATCAAGTCACCATTGTTCTTGCGATAGGTGGGGGGAAGTTCAAGATCGATTTCAACTTCGAACTCTGGGGCACGCTTTGCTTTCGCCTCTGCAAACCTATTGTAGTCGTCCGAGAAATTGAATGTCGAGTTGGGATTTGTTTCGCCGTTGAAGAATAGGTTTAGAGCTCGAAGAACGTTAGACTTCCCGCAGTCATTGTCACCAACGATTACAGTAAGGTCTGTTGCATCCATCGTTAAATCTATAATCGAACGAAAATTCCGTATCGAAATACGTCTGATCTTCGGCATATCTCCCCCAAAAAATCACAGGTTTTGCGATTCCATTCATCGCCCACAATCTCTTTTAGTGCACGACTAAAAATTGTGGTCAAGCATATCGATTAACCATCTTTAGTCGGATCGAGATGGCCAGCTCTCCAGCCGGCTACCCGTACCTTCGTATTGCGGCGTGGAGTGATGTAAATACGATGCCAGCTTACGCGACAGCCATCCCAGCTTTGTGCTTCAGAACCCACGTGTCAGCGTCCCCAACCGAGCGGACTCAAGTCCGGGTTCCAAAGATGGCAGCTTTGAGGAAATATCAGAGTCATCCGAACGGCTGGAATGAAGGCGCAAAGCCGCCTAAGTTGGACAATGTAGGAACTCCACTCTGGGCCGAAATCGTGGCCAATACATCGGTTGGCTTTCTGGTGAATGTGTCGTCCGTTGACCGCGAATAGTGATGGGGCGACGAAGTCTTGATGACGTCAGGCGCTCTCGAATTCGACTGTGATTTTCACCGCGTCGCATCACATGAAGTGGTGCAGATTGATCAAATTATTCGCCAAGCCATGTTTGAGCTATGCGAGTAATTTAAAGATGATCATTCCTTTACTCTGCCGTTATTCTTTGCGGAAATCGCTGTATTGGATCGGAGGTTATTGGAGTTGCTGCGTTCTTAGACGAGATGCTGACCTGTCTCGATGTCGTGGAGCGCTTCAGGAATTCAGGAATTGGAACTCGCCTTTTGCACAACGCGATGCTCTCCGGCGTTCGAACCTCCTTGATCCCCGCCGCCAATGTTCGGATGAAGACATTCTTCCTACACAGAGGATGGTGTGCTGTAAAAGAAACTCCTGCCAAGGGTGGCAATGGAATCTCACGTAAAGAGATCGTGCGCTATGGAATTCAGAACCAGAAATTAAATTTTTAGAGAACATATGCTCGAGTCTGAGCATAAATACTCCATACAGGTTCGAAATAATTACCTTACGGCTATCCTCTGCGTTTTCAATTCGACTCGTTTGTTTAAATTAATTCTACCTAACGGTGGAATTATATTGCTATGCAAAATCATAAATATTAAATGATGAATTATAATTATCAATATTATAAAATATCGAAATTAATATAAATTAAAATTATCAGCATATTATTAAGTTTAAAATTAAAAAGAGTTTACATTAAATCATTATAATAATTTTAACAAAATTATGGAATAAAGATTTAAATAAATACAGATTAAAATAAGAATTTCATTTCAAATTATGTAGACAAATTAAATGGATGTTATGATTATGGTGAAGTGAAATTGAGGTATTGAATGATGAATAAAATCGATAAAAAAGAATATAACAATGCGTTGGTAGGATGGTTGCGGAGTATTTTAAAAGAAAGATACGAGATTGAAAAATCAACATATCAAACGTTTGAGAACTATCTGACATTCAGCTTTTATCTTGTGACAATGGCTTTCAATCAAAGTGATATAGTTGAAAAATACAAATCAGAAGATCGAGAATATGCAGTTGGTGAGGTAGAGCTAAAGCAATTTCGACACCTATATAATCTCATTTGCAGGGAGGCTCTTGGACGAAAGTACAATAAGTCAATGGATGTTCAAAAGCCTTTAACTGTTGCTTGCATTGATGCAAACGGGTCTCGTTATTGGGGTGAACTTGGAAGTCTGGATAATATCCATATACACTCTGTTTGGGTAATGAATTCATCGATGAAAGAGAGTTTCGATAAAGTTATCAATGGCGTCTTGGAGAAATCCGGCGGTGCTATTGATATCGAGAATGTTGATGTCAGGCGATATACGGGCGATATAGATAAAGTAATATCATATACGATGAAATTTGATGCGTTCTCCAGAGAGAATGGTAATTTTGGAGTTACATTTCATATACTTCCAGATCCAATGTAATCACGGAAGATGTATGAAATATACGTAAAATATATGTCTATTAATTTGATTTTCTCCGACCCGGCCTTAACGGGGACGGCGGAATGTCAGTCTCAGAGGGCTGATTAAAAAACTGCGATATATGCACATCAAGTGCCTTGGCCAATCGTTCCAGTGTCGCAACGGTTGGATTGCGCTGACCTCTTTCCAAATACCCAACATACGCCCGTTCGACGCCAGCGATCAACGCTAAGTCATCCTGCGAGATTTGCTGCTCGACGCGCAACCTTCGCAAATTCCAGCCAACGAGTTCTTGCGCTTCCATGTGCAAAAGAAATCAGTTGCACTTGAATGAAACCACGTAATATAGAACCATGAAATGTAGCGAGAACGAGCGCGGCAGCGGTTACGAGGGATACGCATGTAAGAACCATCTGTGGCGGCGAGGGATGATCGGGTGATGCCCTTATGGGAGATTTTGTAGGGGATTGACGATTGCAACGGGGAAATCGGTTTGAGCATGGGGGATTGAATGGCAACGGAGAGCCTTTGGGTTAATTGCCAAGTTTGCGGGAAGAAAATTTCAAAATCAGCACGTTCATGTCCCCACTGTGGAGCCCGAAGATCAAAGTTGCGCGCGCTCAAGTGGGTCGGCGTAGGGTTGGTTGCTGTTGTGGCGTTATCGGCTCTGATCGGTAGGGATGGGCCCAAGTCCAACAGCTCTCAGGCTACGGGTTCTGCTGGTTCAGTTAAGGGTAGCCAGACTGTCCCAAGTATGCCTGAGCAGCAGAAACGCTTCTTGGCCGAGACGGCTGCGTTTTCTGAGCGATTTTCAACTGCATCGAATGAGTTGCAACAGAGCACTTTGAGGGATGAGAGACGTGAATCCATCAAGCAAGTGCTCGGCGAGCAACGTGAAGTAGTTGGCTGGATTGGAACGATCAAGCGTTTGGAAACGAATAGTGAAGGCCGGGCAATTCTAGCTGTACGTCTTTCTGAAAATACCGATCTGGTGACGTGGAATAACGCACTATTGGATTTAAGCGATGGCACTTTAATCGATAAGGGAACTCCCCTTTTCGACAGTCTTCGAAATATGTCCGTAGGAGATAAAGTAACCGTTACAGGAACTTTCCTTTCCTCGGACGTCGATTGGGTTCGTGAGAGAAGCATCACTATTCGCGGCTCGATGATGAATCCAGAGTTCTTGTTTCGATTCCATACCGTTGTTCAACAATAGAAGGAGATAAACTATGGCAATGATTGCATGCCCGGAATGTTCACAGAGCGTTAGCGACAGCGCATTCAAATGCCCCAATTGTGGTGTCCAACTGCGGAAACCAAAGCGTAGTTTTATCGGTAAGCTGTTCAAGTGGACGTTTATTGGATTCAATGCGCTGATGGCGATTTCGCTCATTTGGGGATTCGGATCGGCATCACAGGGATACGATCAGCTTTCCGGTAGCGAACAGACTGCCGCGGCCGTTGGGACAGGAATTGGCGTAATGATGATCGTCTCCATATGGGTAATCGGTAGTATAATTCTTGGAATGTTTGTTCTTTTCACCCGTCCAAAATCATCATGATCGTCGGAGGACGGGCGGTAATGTCGAGGTCTTTTTCATACTGAATCATGTTGATCTGATTCCATCCATGATGGATGAACATAGTCATGGTGTTTCAGTTAAAGTCAGCAGAAAAAGAAAATAACAGGCGTATTCCAGATCTCGTTGATTATATCGCAGGGGATTTCTCTTCATCTATATGGGCAATATGGGCGAGGGGGAATCTCAGCGAATATTTGATGGCGACGACGGCACAACGGCATGTTTGGCATGCCGTTCTCGCTGCTTCCAAGAGTGATTTGTCACCATTATCGGAGATGCGGGAATGGCTGATAGAGAGTAAATCCAAGGACTTATTGGCTAAAGCTTTCGGAACCTGTCCGGCAGGAATGGTTCGCTTGCTTTCAAAGTTAGGTCCTCGTGCAGAATCGGCGGAATTTTATCGAGAGGTCCATGCAGCATTAAACCGTAACGATGTTCTCTCCAGAATTTTGCAACATGCGAGAACGATCGATCCTCAATTGGTTTCTCAAATAGCTTATCTACCCACCGACAAACTTACTGTGCATATGGCAAGTCACGCGCTTCGGCATAATGTTCGTGATATAGATCTGAAAGAATTGTCTTGGTTATGCAGGCGTATTGCAAAATTCGATCAGTCTGGAGAGATTTTGGCTGCGATTTCCAGATCGGGTAATCCGCTTCTGACAGTGCGCAAGGCGATTGTGAACCTTCCATTTCCTGACGCTCCATGGACAGTTCAACATCTGAAACCGATTAGTTCGGTAGGTGAACTGTGTCGTGTTGCGAAGCAGATGGATAATTGTCTTGTCGATCATGATCAGCTTTATTCCTCTTGTATCGAAGTTCAGTCGGGTATCGCTTATTATTTCGAGACCTTGGGAAACGATCATCTTCTGGTGAAGTTCAGCAAGTTTTCTGCGTTGGGATGGTATCTTGACGAATGTCGCGGATACCAAAATCGTAGACCAACCATAGAGGAAATTGGAAATATAACTGAAGCGTTATATCACTTGGATAATGTATGGTGTAGACGATTGAATTATAAACTGAGGTAGCGGGTGCGAAGGTAGAAACTCCTTTTGGAATTCAACACTGGAAAAGAAAGTGAATTGGATGAAGCGACTACTTCTTACGGTATTTGCGATATTGGTTGCTTCAGGCACAATTGCTGCTGTTCCATTTAAGAAGCATTCAAACGGAGATTTAACAGTCAACGTTGCTAAGCTCACAAAGAAGAACATTAAGGCAATCGTGCACGACATTCCCGGAAAGCAGGGAAAGTGTGT
Source organism: Rhizobiales bacterium 63-22 (assembly GCA_001898995.1). Classification (GTDB taxonomy): domain Bacteria; phylum Pseudomonadota; class Alphaproteobacteria; order Rhizobiales; family Rhizobiaceae; genus Brucella. The sequence goes on from MKVZ01000017.1 coordinate 213,220, forward strand.
TCGTTTCCAAATAATGAGATTTCAGAAATCTCAACTGAATGATGCGATCATGCGAATTCCGGCAGATCGACCCGGAATTGAGTTCGAGTTACACGCTGATGGAAATATTAATGTGGTTTGTGGCCGCTTCTCGGAAGACCACTATGATAACAAAGGAAACCCCGAGCGTTATATCGAATATGAGAAAATCAACGGCTACTGAAATAAGAATACCAATATGTGGGCGTATAAAGGCAAGCTGCTCTATCGTTACCACGACGACAAGAAGGCCGGCGATGTGAAGGGCGATGGCAAGGGCGGCGTCTGGCACGTCGTGAAATAGAACATTTCCGGCAAACCGCCTGAACAGGCCCGGCACATCGACCGCCGGACCTGTTCGTGCGGGCTGTAAAAAATCCGGCTGAAATTCTTCTCCAGCTTGACACGGCTCAATTCTGGAGCGATTTAACGATGCGCCACATGGCCGGGCGGGTATGATGTAATGGTAGCCTGTCAGCTTCCCAAGCTGAACGCGCGGGTTCGATTCCCGCTACCCGCTCCAGAAACAAAATCAATATGTCATGGAAATTTGTGCTGCCTGAGAGGCCGCGCGTCGCTCGGATCATCCCGCTCCGAAGCGGAACGGATCATGTGGGTGCGGCGCAAAAGGATAATGTGACGGATTTACCTGTTCACCGGACTGATCGATCCCGTCAGGGTGTGGTCCAGCGTTACCGACAGCTTCGGCTCCTCGCCCGAAAGAAAAACCACCAGCGCCAGCATCAGGATCAGCGGCGCGGCAAGGATGCCGCTGCGGATGGCGGGCTCCAGTATCGGGCGCGATTTTCTGTTTCGGACAGACGGTTGGTTTCTCATGCGGCCGATGGTGGACAAGCAGGATTAATTTCCGATTAAACGATTGGGTTAAATTTATATAAAGCTGCATCTTTCAGCCAGTTACGGGCAATGGGGTTGCATTTTCGGGAACAGTGCCGACATTCAACACGGCTCGGTTTTTCATCAAGGATCATATGTTAGGCGATTTGTTTCAGTCCGTTCTGGCTTTCGTGCGCGACCACGGCGCATGGGCGCCGCTCATCACCTTCGTTCTGGCTTTCTGCGAATCCCTCGCCTTCCTTTCGCTGCTCGTGCCGGCCTCGACCATCCTGATCGGCGTTGGCGCACTGATCGGCGTGGCGAGGCTGGATTTCTTCAGCCTTTGGCTTTCCGCAGCCTTCGGCGCGTTTATGGGCGACTGGCTGTCCTACTGGCTCGGCTGGCGATACCGCGACCGCATGCTGCATGTCTGGCCATTGTCGCGCCATCCCAAGATGGTGGAAAACGGACAGCTCTTTTTCCGCCGCTGGGGGACGTGGAGCGTTTTCCTCGGCCGTTTTCTGGGGCCGCTGCGCGCCGTCGTGCCGCTTCTGGCCGGGATCATGGGGCTGCCGCAGTTCCTGTTCCAACTCGCCAATTTCGTATCCGCCGCGATCTGGGCCTTTGTGCTGCTCGCGCCCGGCGCGTTCGCCTTCCATCTCGACTGGCTGGGCTGGCTGGATTGAAACCGGATAAAAAAAGGCCCGCTTCGGCGAGAAGCGGGCCAGAGTTCATGACGTTAGGTGACTGGCTCGGAGGTCATAAGAGCCACTCAAATAACGTATGAGCGCGCGGAATGTTCCATCCACAAGAAAGGTTGCCGAAAATATTGTTGGCCGTGGGCGTTCCGTAACAAGCCTGTCGCGAAAGTTGAAAAGGCAAAAGCCGGATTGCCGGCGGTTTTAATTCTCCGTCAACGAATCGGTGCGATGACTAAGTTTCTGTAAAACATGGCCGGCGTTCCGGGCCGTGCTGTTCGAGTATGGGCGTTTGCGTTATGGGTGAGAAGTGGCGGCTCTGCGGTGTTGTCAGCGGTGCGGCGAGAGTTCTGCGCGAAAGACGCGGCTCGCTGGTCCTGTTCGCCGGCATGATATTGGCAAGCGCGCTGGCGGGCTGCGCCACGGCGCCGCAGATGGCTTCCAAGGGCCGGCACTCCAAGGAATATTTCGCTGAATCCAAATACGGCGTAAAGGCCAGTCCACGTCTTTACCGCGCGGGACAACGGATGCCGCACGGTGGCGGCCGCTATCAGGTCGGCCAGCCCTATATGGTCAAGGGCCGCTGGTACTATCCCAAGGAATATAAGCATTATACCGCCATCGGCCGGGCATCGTGGTATGGCGACGCGTTCCACGGGCGCCTGACGGCCAATGGAGAGGTCTATGACACGATGCGCCTGACGGCGGCGCATCCGACCATGCCGCTGCCGAGCTATGCGCGCGTCACCAATATGGCGAACGGCAGTTCCGTCATTGTGCGCGTCAACGATCGCGGCCCCTATGAGCGGAACCGTGTGATCGACCTGTCGGAAAAAGCCGCCGAAATGCTGGATTATCAGCACCACGGCACGGCCAAGGTGAAGGTGGAATATGTCGGGCGCGCGCCGCTGGAGGGTAACGACGAGCCCTATCTGCTCGCTTCCTATCGTCCCGGCAATGGCGATATGATCGGCCAGCCCGCGACGGGCGTGATGCTTGCCATGAACGAGCCGACGCCGCCCGCGCCCAAGATTCTGCCCAGAGTGGCGAGGGTGGCATATGAGCCTGTGCCGCGGCCAATGTCTGTCCCGTCCATGCCGAGGCCGCCGCTGCCGAGGTCGGCTATGCCGAAGCCGGACGTGCCGAGGCCGGCGCTGGCGG
>MKVZ01000017.1:215947-338290 GCA_001898995.1 Rhizobiales bacterium 63-22
CCCGCGATGCCGAAGCACAGGCCGATGCCGCAGGCGAGGATGCCGCGGCCTGCCGCGTTGCCTGTGCCGAAGAGCTTGCCGTTCGCGGTCAATCCGGCCTATGGCCCGACCGCCAGCATCGACCGGGACAGGACCGTGGGGCATCTTCCCACCGCCCATGCGCCGAAGCCGTCGCACAGGCCGGGCCTCGGCGTGGCCAATGCGGAACATCAAGCCGGTTTCCATGGCATGACAGCCGAAGAGGCCACACGGTGGATACATTCGCGTAAGGGGAACCTGGCACGGTCCTGACCGGCAAGCATTGCCGGATCACAAATCCGTGATCGCTTGAGAGGAATTGATTTCGCCGCAATTGGCTGCGTAAGCTCGAATGAATGCCGGGCCATCGGCTTTTCCGAAAAACCGGGTTCCATTTTCGATTCGATGCTTTGTAAGCGTAACGGGATTCTCATGCGTTTTGGGTCGCGAATAGCCGGATTGTTGAGAGCGGGGGCAATAGGGCTTGCCGCTACACTGATGCCGTTATGGGCGTGCGCCGCGCCGCTTTCCGTTACCGGCGGCGACACGGCGTCCGCAACCGTCATGACCACCAAAGCGCCGAAGGCTTTGCTGATCGACGACCGCAGCGGCACGGTGCTTCTGTCCAAGGATGCAGACAAGCCGGTTCCGCCCGCCTCGCTTGCCAAGCTGATGACGGCGGAAGTGGTGTTCGAGGCGCTCGACAAAGGCGATATCACGCTTCAGACACCCTATACGGTGAGCGAATATGCGTGGCGCACGGGCGGCGCGCCGTCCGGCACATCGACCATGTTCGCCCGCATCAAATCGACGGCCACGGTCGCCGATCTGCTTCAGGGCATGATCGTGCAGGCGGCGAATGACGGCGCCATCATTCTCGCGGAAGGGCTTGCGGGCAGCGAGCAGGCTTTCGCCCAGCGCATGAACGAGCGCGCGCACCAGCTTGGCCTTACCGGCTCGGTCTTCGTCAACGCCACGGGCCTTCCCGCGCCCGGTCAGGCCGTCACGCTCGACGATCTGGTGACGCTCGCGCGTCATATCCATTCCGCCTATCCGCAATATTACAAGTTCTATTCTCAGCCCGCCTTCACCTGGAACAACATCATGCAGCGCAACCGCAATCCGCTCCTGCGGCTCGGTATCGGCGCGGACGGCATGGGGACGGGCTATACGCAGGCGTCGGGCTATGCGCTGGTCGGTTCGGCTGAGCAGAACGGGCGCCGGCTTTTCCTCGCCATGAGCGGGCTTGCCAGTATCAAGGATCGCGAGGAAGAAGCCAGAAAACTCATCCAGTGGGGCATGACGGCCTTCGACGATACCCGGCTTTACGCGGCGAACGACGTGGTGGGCGAGGCACAGGTTTTCGGCGGGGCAGAGGGGGCCGTGCCGCTCAAGGTAAAGGACGATGTCGAAGTGCTGCTGCCGAAGGAAGGCCGCGACAAGCTCAAGGCGCGCATCGTCTATACCGGGCCGGTGCGGGCGCCGGTCGCCAGGGATACGCAGATCGGCACCTTGCGGCTCCAGTTGAACGGGACTACGTTGCGGGAGGTGCCGGTCTTCGCGGCGAAAGCCGTCGACAAGGGCAGCATGTCGCAAAGGGCGTGGGGGGCGGCGATGGAGCTTTCGACAGGCTGGCTGCGGCGATATCTGTAGGCTTGCCCTCTTAGCTCTCGACCTCGGCTGCAAAGGCCGGTATGACCGGACACACGGGTATTCCTTATCCATGTGGAAGCATAGTGACCGGATTGTTCATCACATTCGAGGGCGGCGAGGGCGCGGGCAAGTCCACCCAGATCGCGCTTCTGGCCAGCCATTTGCGGGCGAAAGGCTTCGATCCGCTGATCACGCGCGAGCCGGGCGGCTCGCCGGGCGCGGAGGCGGTGCGGCATGTGATCCTGAGCGGCGGTGCGGAAGCCTATGGGCCGGCCATGGAAGCCCTGTTGTTCGCGGCGGCACGGGCCGATCACGTCGATCAGTCGATCCGCCCGGCGCTGAAGGAGGGCCGCATCGTGCTTTGCGACCGCTTCATCGATTCGAGCCGCGTCTATCAGGGCGCGACCGGCCAGCTCGATGCGACCTATATGGGAGCCATCGAGCGCATCGCCGTTGACGGAATCATGCCCGACCTGACGTTCATTCTCGATATTCCGGCGGCAAAGGGTCTGGCCCGCGCCGGTGCGAGGCGCGGCAGCGATGCCGCCGCCGACCGTTTCGAGAAGGAGGATACCGCCGTCCATGAGGCGCGGCGGCAAGCCTTTCTCGCCATTGCGAAAGCCGAGCCGGACCGCTGCAAGGTGATCGACGCCGACAGGCCGCAGGATGAGATCGCGGCAGGCATCGCGGCGCTGGCGGATGCGCCTTTGCGGGAAAGGGGGCTTGCGTGATCGAAGACCTCGACGTTCCCGATGCGCATCGTTCCATCGAAGGCGTGCCGGAGCCATGGGCCAACGGTGTACTGACCGGCCACGAGGCGGCGGCGCGGTTTCTGGCGCAGGCCTATCGCGAGGGGCGGATGCCCCACGCGCTGCTGTTCGAGGGCATCGAAGGCATCGGCAAGGCGACGCTGGCCTTCCATCTGGCCGGGCACATATTGAGCCATGCCGATCCGGCCGAGGCGCCGGAAAGCCTTGTGCCGCCCGATTTCAGCAGGCCGCTGTGGCGTCAGATCGCGGGCGGCATCCATCCGGCGGTGCTGCATATCGACCGTCCGTTCAACCAGAAGACGGAGAAATTCGCCACCGGCATTCCGGTGGAGGAAATCCGCCGCATCACGCATTTCCTGTCGCGCACGGCTGCCGACCGCGGCTGGCGCATCGTCATCGTCGATCCGGCCGACGACATGAACCGCAACGCGGCCAATGCGCTTTTGAAGACGCTTGAGGAACCGCCGGCGCGGGCGCTTTTCATTCTGGTTTCGCATTCGTCGGGCCGCCTTCTGCCGACGATCCGCTCGCGCTGCCAGAGCATTTCGTTGCAGCCGCTCGACGACCGAGCCATGACCGAGGCGCTGCGCCATGCCGGGGCGGGGATCGGGCTGGACGCGGACGGCATCACGCCCGCGCTTCTGCAACGGGCGGAGGGCAGCGTGCGCAAGGCGCTGCTGCTGGTCGCGCATGGCGGCATCGAGATCGCCGATACGACGGATTCCATTCTGGACGGGAAGCCCTTCGACCTTGCGAAGGCGCAGGCGCTTGGCGGCGTGCTGTCCGGGCGCGAGGCGGAGGTGCAATACGAACTGTTTCGCGATCACCTGATGAGCCGCATCGCCGGCGAGGCGCATCGGCGCGCGGAAGCGGGGCAATTGCGCGAGGCGGAACAATGGTCGCGTTTCTGGAGCACGCTCGGCCACGAGATCGCGCAGGCGGAAACCTACAATCTCGACCGCAGGCAGGCGGTCGTCATCCTTCTGGAAAAGACGCACCGGGCCTTTCAGTCCAGCGCTCCTCAATCCAGCGCTCTGGAGTGACACGGCGCTTCACATGGGTTATGTCACCGCTGACGATTTTCCCTTAAGCGTCTGCCGTCCGTCAGGTGCGTTTTCAAACATCGAGAGACCGGGTCCGTAATGAGCCGCGAAAAATATTACATCACCACCGCGATCGCCTATCCCAACGGCAAGCCGCATATCGGCCATGCCTATGAGCTGATCGCGACCGATGCCATGGCGCGCTTCCAGCGCCTCGACGGCAAGGACGTCCGTTTCCTGACCGGCACGGACGAACACGGCATCAAGATGCTGCAAAGCGCGCGCAAGGAAGGCATCACCCCGCGCGAGCTTGCAGACCGCAACTCGACCGCCTTCCGCCGCATGGCCGATGTTCTGAACAGCTCGAACGACGACTATATCCGCACCTCCGAGGCGCGCCATTACAAGGCCAGCCAGGCGATCTGGCAGGCCATGGCCGCCAATGGCGACATCTACAAGGGCGGCTATGCGGGCTGGTATTCGGTGCGCGACGAAGCCTATTACGGCGAGGAGGAAACGCAGGTCCGCGAGGACGGCGTGCGCTACGGCCCGCAGGGAACGCCGGTGGAATGGGTGGAGGAGGAAAGCTATTTCTTCCGCCTCTCGGCCTATCAGGACAGGCTGCTCGATCTCTACGAGAAGAATCCGGGCTTCATCATGCCCGCCGAACGACGCAACGAGATCGTCAGTTTCGTGAAATCCGGCCTGAAGGACCTGTCCATCTCGCGCACGATCTTCGACTGGGGCATCCCGGTGCCGGGCGACGAGAAGCACGTCATGTATGTCTGGGTCGACGCGCTGACCAATTACATCACCGCGCTCGGCTATCCCGACACGACCGGCAATCTGTGGCAATACTGGCCCGCCGACGCTCATATCATCGGCAAGGACATTTCGCGTTTCCACGCGGTCTACTGGCCGGCCTTCCTGATGTCTGCCGGCATTGCACTGCCGAAGCGCGTTTTTGCGCATGGCTTTCTGTTCAACCGCGGCGAGAAGATGTCGAAATCGGTCGGCAACGTCATCGACCCGTTCGAGCTGGTCGAGCGCTACGGGCTGGACCAGTTGCGCTATTTCCTGATGCGCGAAGTGCCGTTCGGGCAGGACGGCAGCTACAGCCACGAGGCCATCGTCAACCGCACCAATGCCGACCTCGCCAACGATCTCGGCAATCTGGCGCAGCGTTCGCTGTCGATGATCGCAAAGAACTGCGAGGGCAGGGTGCCGCAGCCGGGCGAATTCTCCGATGCGGACAAGGCCATTCTCGATCAGGCGACGGCGGCGCTCGAAACCGCGCGCGAGGCGATGAAGGATCAGGCGCTGCATCTGGCGCTGGGCGCGATCTTTGCGGTCGTGGCCGAGGCGAACCGCTATTTCGCCGGGCAGGAGCCGTGGGCGCTGCGCAAGACCGATCCGGCGCGCATGGGCACTGTGCTTTATGTGACGGCGGAAGTGCTGCGCCGCATCGGCATCATGGTGCAGCCGTTCATCCCGCAATCGGCGGAAAAGCTGCTCGACATTCTGGCGGTGCCTGCGGACAGGCGCCAGTTTGCCGATGTGGCGGCAAGCTCGCTTGCCGGGGGCGCCGAACTGCCCGCGCCGCAGCCGGTCTTCCCGCGTTTCGTGGAAACCGAAGAAGAGAAATGAATTCTGACCATGCTCGTCGACAGTCATTGCCATCTCGATTTCCCTGATTTCGAAGCGGAGCGCGACGCCGTGGTGCAGCGCGCGCTCGATGCCGGCGTGAAACGCATGGTCACGATCTCCACGCGGGTGAAGAAGTTCGATACGATCCGCGCGATCGCCGACGCCTATGACAGCGTCTATTGCTCGGTCGGCACCCATCCGAACAATGCCCATGAGGAACTGGATGTCACCGCCGACGATCTGGAGCGGCTGGCGAAGCATCCGAAGGTGGTGGCCATAGGCGAGGCGGGTCTAGACTATCACTACGATTATGCGCCGCCGCAGGCGCAGCGGCAGGGGTTCCTCACCCATATCGAGGCGGCGCGGCGCACGCAGCTTCCGCTGGTGATTCACGCCCGCAGCGCGGACGAGGACATGGCGGCGATACTGGAAGAGGAAACGGCGAAAGGCGTGTTTCCCTTCATCCTGCACTGCTTTTCGTCCGGCCGTGCGCTGGCCGAAACAGGCATTGCGCTTGGAGGCTACATCTCCTTTTCGGGCATTCTGACATTCAAAAACTCGCAGGACATTCGCGATGTGGCGCGCATCACCCCGCGCGAACGCCTGCTGGTCGAGACGGACGCGCCCTTCCTCGCCCCGGTGCCGCATCGGGGGAAGCGCAACGAGCCGTCCTTCGTGCCGAACACCGCTGCTGTTCTGGCCGAGACCATCGGCGTCGGCGCGGAAGAGATCGCGCATATCACGACAGAGAATTTTTTCCGGCTGTTCTCGAAAATGCCGAAGCCGGCGGGGGGATCGCCAGAGGGGCCGCAATCGTGACGGAACCGAGGAACTGCCTGCGCTTCACGATCCTCGGCTGCGGGTCGTCGCCCGGTGTGCCGCGCATCAACGGCGACTGGGGCAATTGCGATCCCAAAAACCCGAGGAACCGCCGCCGCCGCGCCGCGCTGCTGGTGGAGCGGTTCAACGAAGCCGGCGAAAGCACGGTGGTGGTGATCGACACCGGGCCGGATTTCCGCGCGCAGATGATCGACGCCGGCGCGCACCGGCTGGATGCGGTGGTTTATACACATCCCCATGCCGACCATATTCACGGCATAGACGATCTGCGCACCTATGTGGTGGAGAACCGGCGGCTCATGGATGTCTATGCCAACCGCTTCACCCGCAACCGGCTGTTCGAGGCCTTCGGCTATTGTTTCGAGACGCCGCCCGGTTCCAGCTATCCGCCGATCCTCGCCATACACGACATTGCGGCGGAAACGCCGTTTTCTATCGATGGGCCGGGCGGGGCGATCCGTTTCGAGCCGTTTTCGCAGGTGCATGGCGATATCGAGTCGCTCGGCTTCCGCATCGGCGGGCTTGCCTACTGCACCGATGTGAGCGATTTCCCGGAGCGGAGCCTGAAATATATTCGCGGCGCGGACGTGTTAATTCTGGGCGCGCTGCAATACCGCTATCATCCGAGCCATTTCTCGCTGGAGCAGGCGCTGGGCTGGATCGAAAAGCTCGAACCCGGACGCGCCATCCTGACCCATATGCATGTTCCGCTCGATTACGACACGGTGATGCGCGAGACGCCTGACCATGTGGAGCCGGGCTATGACGGGCTGTGCATCACGCTCGAACCCTGAACGGATACGGCCATGTCCCGCACGGCGCGACTGCTCGACCTGATCCAGCTTCTGCGCGGCCACCACTTTCCGGTCACGGGCGCACATCTGGCGCAGGAACTGGGCGTCAGCCTGCGTACGCTCTATCGCGACATCGCCACTCTACAGGCGCAGGGCGCGGACATAGAGGGCGAGCCGGGGCTTGGCTACGTGTTGCGTCCCGGCTTCATGCTGCCGCCGCTGATGTTCACCGAGGAGGAGATCGAGGCGCTGGTGCTTGGGTCGGGCTGGGTGTCGGAACGTACGGATCATCAGTTGAGCCATGCCGCCAGAGCGGCGCTGGCGAAAGTCGCCGCTGTCCTGCCGCGGGACCTGCGTGACGCGCTCGACGCCAATGCGCTGATGGTCGTCGGTAAAAGCGAGGGCGGGGGCGGACAGGAAGAGACGATCGACCTCGCAGTCCTGCGCAAGGCGATCAGGACCGAACGCCGGATCGCGATCCAGTATCGCGATCAGACGGGCGAGGCTTCCGAGCGCATCGTCTGGCCTGTCGCGCTCGGCTATTTCGACCGTGCGCGCATGCTGGCCGCATGGTGCGAATTGCGGCAGGATTTCCGCCATTTCCGCACCGACCGTATCGCCGTGCTGACGGTGCTGCCGGATCGCTATCCGCGCCGGCGGCAGGCCCTCATACAGGAATGGCGCGCGGCGGACCGGCGCCGGAAATAGTTTCACGCTGCTGCCATTTTTTGTCAGCGAGACGGAGGATAAGGGCGCATCGAACCGCAAAAGGAGTTTGCACGATGCGCCTTTACTATCATCCCCTTTCGACGAACAGCCGCCGCGTTCTGATGGCGGCGCATCATCTCGATATCCGGCTCGACCTCGCGCCGGTCGACCTGTTCAAGGGCGAGCAGAACGCGCCGTCCTTCCTGAAGCTCAATCCCAACCATCGTGTTCCGGTGCTCGAAGACGGCGGCTTCGTGCTTTGGGAATCCTGCGCCATCATGCAATTTCTCGCCGATACGGTTCCGGGCCAGACGCTCTACCCCACCGATCCGCGCAGCCGTGCCGATGTCAATCGGTGGCTGTTCTGGTGCGCGCAGGATTTCATGCCCGGCGCCACCATTCTCAACAAGGAAAACAAGATCAAGGCGCTTGCCGGGCTGGGGGCCACCGATGCAAGTGAGGTCGCACGTGGCGAGCGTATGTTCCGTACAGCAGCGGAAGTTCTCGACCGGCATCTGCAAGGAAGGGAATGGATTTGCGACAGCGGCCTGTCGCTTGCCGATCTTGCCGTAGCCGCGCCGCTTACCGATGCGGAACGCTCGAAAATGCCTGTCGCGGGGCTAGTGAACCTCGAACGCTGGTTCCGTCGGGTTCAGGCGCTCGATTGCTGGAAAGCCACGGAAGCGGCATGAAGACCAATAGCAACGGCCCGGATAAACCGGGCCGTTGTTTTTTCCGCTTTCTTTATGCAACGCCCTTGGCCGGGAAGGGCATGACATTGCTCGCGGTGACGGGCTTGGCTGGCTTCTCCTCAAGCTGGAGGCCGCCGGCGCGCAGCAGATCCGAGAAGCGGCCGCCGCGAGCGGCGAGTTCGTCGAAGCTGCCATGCTCGATCAGATGACCCTTGTCCATGAACAGGACCTGATCGGCGGAGCGGACCGTGGAGAGGCGGTGCGCGATGATGAAGGTGGTGCGGTTCTGGCTGAGGTCGTCCACGGCCTGCTTCACCTTTTCCTCGGTCTCCACGTCAAGCGCGCTGGTGGCCTCGTCGAGCACGAGGATCGGCGAATCCTTCAGGATGGCGCGGGCGATGGCGAGGCGCTGGCGCTCGCCGCCCGAAAGCTGCGAACCGCGCTCGCCGACAACCGTATCGTAACCGTTGGCCTTGGCGAGAATGAAGTCGTGCGCGGCGGCGGCCTTCGCGGCGCCATGCACGTCGTCGAACGTCGCGTCCTCGCGGCCGATGCGGATATTCTCCTCAACCGAGCGGTTGAACAGGCCCGCATCCTGGAACACCGTGGCGATGGCATGGCGCAGCGAGCGGCGGCTCACCGTGCGCGTATCGACGCCGTCGATGAGGATGCGGCCGGCCGCCGGGTCGAACACACGCTGCAACAGGTTGATGAGCGTGGTCTTGCCCGCGCCGGTCGGGCCGACGATGGCGATCGTCTGACCGGGCTTGGCGTCGAAGGACACGTCATAGACGCCCTGGCCGGAATTGGGGAACTCGAAGGTGACATTGTCGAAGACGATGTCGCCCTTGACGTTCTGGAGATCGGCGACGTTGTCCGGCTCCTGACGGTCGGCGGTGGCGTCTTCCATCTCGAAGAATTCTTCCAGCTTGGCGCGTGCCGTAACCGTCTGGTTGATGAAGGCGCTGATCTGGTCAAGACGGCCGATCATCAACTGCGCGAAGCCGATGAAGGCGACCACGTCGCCGACGTGCATCTGGCCCTTGGTGACGAAGTAGGCGCCCAGTACCAGCACCACCACCATGGAGAAGGTGGAGGCCATGCGGTTGAGGCCGCTTGCCAGCGCCCACCAGTTGAGCACCGGGAACTGCGCCTTTTCGAGCGTATCGGCATAGTCGCGCAGCGCCTGCGTTTCCGAGGCTATGCGGTTGTAGCTCTGCACGACCGAAACATTGCTGATCGTGTCGCTGACATGCTCGAACAGCTTGTGATGGTGCTGTTCGACCGCAGTCTGACCGTCCTTGGTCTTGCGCATGACAAGCTGGCCGATCATGACGTAGATCACGCCGAGCACGACCAGAACCATCGACATGCGCAGGTCCATCCGCATCGCGACGGGGATCAGCGTGACGAGCGCGACGACGGTCGTCAGGTGCTGGCGCATGAATTCGAGCCAGAGCGTGAACAGCGAATCCGTGGCGCGGATCAGAGTGTGCAGCGCGTTGGAGGTGCCGCGCTTCTGGTGCCAGGCCAGCGGCATGGTGATGAGGCGTTCATAGGAGTCGATCATCACGCCGAGACGGCGGCGGTGGGCAAGGCGGTCCGCGCCGCGCGCCACGAAGACGGCGGCGACGATATTGAAGACGCCGAGCGCCGCCCACATCGCGATCGGGGTGAAGATATCGCCCTTGTCGGAAATGGACTGGATGACATGGCCGAACAGGATCGGATCTGCCAGCATGACGAGAGCGACCAGAACGCTGACGACGCACATCGCTGTCGTCGCGGCCTTCTCGGCCGCAAGATATTTCATGGCTCGCCAGTAAATCTTCAGCAATGACACTTCCGCACTCCTGCGCGTTCTGTTTCAGTGATCCATTCACGAGGCTAGATGGGACCGCCTCTTCCTTCTATCAATATTCAATGCCGGTAAGAAGTGCCCAAAGGGTGTCCAAACTGACCATAAATTACAAATGCTTGTAACTGTGTGTGAAGACCGGCGGGCAAATGGCGAGGTCCGGAGACGACGATTTTCGGGTTCGCCACACTAGCAATCGCCGGTGCGCGCGTTTATTGACGGGTGCAGGCGGCCGGACGGGCCGTGAAAAGGATTGATCGGGTTTTTCATGGCAGGCGTCGAACAGAAGATCGTGGATGCGGGCGAGGCGGGCATGCGGCTCGACCGCTGGTTCAAGATCCACTATCCGGGTCTGGGCTTCGGCCATTTGCAGAAATTGCTGCGTTCCGGCCAGATTCGCGTCGATGGCGGGCGTGCCAAGGCCGACACGCGGGTGCAGCCGGGGCAGGCGGTGCGCATACCGCCGCTCGGCGTGGACGAAAAAGCCGCAGGGCCCGTGACTGCGCGCACCATGCGCAGCCAGCAGGACGGCGACGTGCTGTCGCAGATGCTGCTCTATGAGGATCCGAAAGTGTTCGTCTTCAACAAACCGGCGGGATTGGCGGTGCAGGGCGGCTCGGGCCTGACGCGCCATATCGACGGTATGCTGGAGGCATGGCGCAACAAGAAGGGCGAGAAGCCGCGCCTCGTCCACCGTATCGACCGCGACACGTCGGGCGTTCTCGTGGTGGCGCGCACGCGCGGCGCGGCGCAGGCGCTGACCGCCGCCTTCCGCGAGCGCGATACCAAGAAGACCTACTGGTCGCTGGTGAAGGGCGTGCCGCGCAAGCGCGAGGACAAGATTTCGACATGGCTGGTCAAGGAGCAGACGCCGGACGGCGACAAGATGCGCGTCTGCCAGCATGGTGAGCCGGATTCCGACCATGCCGTCTCCTATTATCGCGTGGTCGAGACGGCCGGCCAGAGCCTCGCATGGCTGGAAATGGAACCCTATACGGGCCGCACCCACCAGTTGCGCGTACATGCCGCCTATATCGGTCATCCGATCATCGGCGATCCGAAATATTTCGAGGCCGACCAGAATTGGGAGTTTCCGGGCGGCATGCAGAAACGCCTGCATCTGCATGCACGCCGCATCCGCATCCCCAATCCTTCCGGCGGGATACTGGACGTCACCGCTCCGTTGCCGCCGCACATGGTGCAATCGTGGAATCTGCTCGGCTTCGATGAAGCGAGCGCGGAAGAATAGGCATGGCGGCCGAGGCGGGGACAACGGGGCAGGACCGGACGGCGTTCGACGGGTTGGCTGTCGCGCTGGTCGTTTTCATCATGTTCACATGGGGCCTCAATCAGGTCGCGATCCGCGTCGGCAACTGGGGCTTCAACCCGATGCTGATGGCGGCGGGGCGCGCCGCCTTGGGCGGGCTATGCGTGTTCCTGTGGTGCCAATGGCGGCGCATCCCGCTTTTCGCGCGTGACGGGACGCTGCCGGGCGGCATTGCCGCCGGTCTGCTGTTCGGCGTGGAATTCGTGCTGATCTTCCTCGCCATGGATCTGACGAGCGTCGGCCGCGTGACGCTGATGATGAATCTCATGCCTTTCTGGGTGGCGATCGGCAGTCATTTCCTGCTTGGCGAGCGCATGTCGCCGCGTGCTCTGGCCGGCATGTGCGTGGCCTTTTTCGGCGTGTTCATCGTTTTCTCCGACCATGTGACGCAGCAAGGCCCCCATGCGATGCGCGGCGATGTGATGGCGCTGCTTTCCGGCGTTTTCTGGGGGATGACCACGCTCGTCATCAAGCGGACGCGGCTGGCGAGCGCCGCGCCGGAAAAAATTCTCCTTTACCAACTGGTCGTCGCGGCCATCGTTCCGCTGCCGCTTCTGGGAATGGAAGGGCCGCTGATCCGCAACCCGGATGTGCTTTCGGTCTGCGCCTTCCTGTTTCAGGCGCTTTTCGTGGTGGCTTTCACCTATCCGCTGTGGTTCTGGATGGTGCGCCGCTATCCGGCGTCGAAACTGTCCAATTTCGCTTTTCTCACACCCGCTTTCGGCGTGCTGCTGAGCGGCGTCCTGCTCGGCGAGCCGCTCGGCTGGAAAATATTCGCCGCGCTGATCCTCATCGCCACGGGACTGATGATCGTCAACAGGCCGGCAAGGAAGGCGCTATGAATCTGGTTCTTTTCGATTGCGACGGCACGCTGGTCGACAGCGGCGATTTCATTCATCGCTGCATGGCCGAGACCTTTGCCGGGGCCGGGCTGGAGCCGCCGCGACCGGCGGCGACGCACGCCATCATCGGTCTGTCGCTGCCGCTTGCCATAGCCCGGCTTCTGGGACGCGAACCGGACGGGGATGCCGAACGGCTGACATTGCTTTACAAGCAGAATTTCACCCGGCTGCGGCAGGCGGCGGATTTCCACGAACCGCTCTATGATGGCATCCTGCCGTTGCTGGCAGCACTTGGCGCGCGCGACGATCTGCTGCTGGGCATCGTCACCGGCAAGTCGCGCCGCGGCGTGCATTCTATCTTCGAGCGGCATGGCATCGGCGATTATTTCACCGTCATTCGCACGGCGGACGACTGCCCGTCCAAGCCGAATCCGGCCATGGTGCTTGAATCCTGCGCGGAAATGGGCATAGAACCGGCGCGGACCGTCGTGATCGGCGATGCGATCTACGATATGCAGATGGCGCGAGCGGCCGGTGCCATCGCCGCCGGCGTCTCATGGGGATATGGCGGACGGCTTGCGCTGACCGGGGCCGGCGCGCATCATGTCGTGGACCGCCCGGCCGATCTCCACGCCCTCTTGCCCTGACAAGGACGAAACCATGCGTGATATTTTGAGCGATCTCGAAGCCGGCAAGCAGCTTTCCGACGAAAACCCTATCGTGCGGGCGCAGAAGCAGATGCAGGCGCAATTGCCGAAGCGGTTTTACGAAAAGGCGGAAGTAGCTGAAACCGAAGGCGGTTTCGCCGTTCATTTGGATGGGCGCGCGGTGAAGACTCCGGCGCGCAAGCCGCTCGTGCTGCCTACGGCGGATGCGGCAAAAATCGTGGCCGACGAATTCGCCGCCCAGGAACAGGTGGTCGATCCGGGGAAAATGCCGGCGACACGGATCGTCAATACTGCCATCGACGGCATCGCACACGATCCGCAGGCGGTGCTGGAGGACATATTGCGCTTCGCCGGTTCGGACCTCGTCTGCTACCGCGCGGGGACGCCGCAGGAACTGGTGCGCCGCCAGACGGAGGGCTGGGACCCGCTGATCGACTGGGCGGAAAGCCTTGGCGCGCGCTTCGCGCTGGCCGAAGGTGTCATGCATGTCGAACAGTCGCGCGAGGCGCTGGCCGCCTTCGGCGTGCATCTCGCGGCTTACCGCGATCCGGTCGCGCTTGCCTGCCTGCACATCATGACAACGTTGACCGGCTCGGCCATTGTGGCGCTCGCCGTCGCCAAGGGCGAAGTTTCCGCCGAAAGGGCCTGGGAACTGGCCCATATCGATGAGGACTGGACAGTCGAGCAGTGGGGTGAGGACGCCGAAGCCACTGTGCGCCGGGCCAACCGCGAGGTGGAGATGATGGTGGCGGCGAAGATGCTGGGCGCGCTCGAACAGGCTTGAGCTTTTTTTTAGGAAAATCGCGTAAAATATTGATAAAAAAGAAATCCCGGCGCGAGCGCCGGGATTTTTTGTTGGTGGCTGAAAGGCTCAGACCGAATAGTACATGTCGAACTCGACCGGATGCGGGGTCATTTCGAAACGCATCACCTCGGCCATTTTCAGTTCGATGAAGCTGTCGATCTGGTCGTCGGAGAACACGCCGCCCGCCTTGAGGAACTCGCGGTCCTTGTCGAGCGACTGGAGCGCCTCGCGGAGCGAACCGCAGACGGTCGGAATCTTCTTCAGCTCCTTCGGCGGCAGGTCGTAGAGGTCCTTGTCCATCGCCTGGCCCGGATGAATCTTGTTCTTGATGCCGTCGAGACCGGCCATAAGCAGCGCCGCGAAGGCGAGATAGGGATTGGCGGACGGGTCGGGGAAGCGGACTTCCAGACGCTTCGACTTCGGCGAGGAGCCGAATGGGATGCGGCAGGAGGCCGAACGGTTGCGGGCGGAGTAGGCCAGCAGAACCGGCGCTTCATAGCCCGGAACCAGACGCTTGTAGGAGTTGGTCGACGGGTTGGTGAAGGCGTTCACGGCCTTGGCGTGCTTGATGACGCCGCCGATGAAGAACAGGCAATTTTCCGACAGACCGGCATATTCGTTGCCGGCGAAGGTCGGCTTGCCGTCCTTCCAGATCGAGAAGTGGACATGCATGCCGGAGCCGTTATCGCCGAAGATCGGCTTGGGCATATAGGTCGCAGTCTTGCCGTAGGCATTGGCGACCTGATGCACGACGTATTTCTGGATCTGCATCTTGTCCGCGTTGCGGAGCAGCGTGTCGAACTTGGTACCCAGTTCATGCTGCGCGGAGGCCACCTCGTGGTGGTGCTTTTCCACCGTCACGCCCATTTCGGAGAGGACGGTCAGCATTTCGGAGCGCATGTCCTGCAGGCTGTCGATCGGCGGGACGGGGAAATAGCCGCCCTTGACGCGCGGACGATGGGCGAGATTGCCCGTCTCGTATTCCGTATCGTCATTGGACGGCAGTTCCGCGCTGTCGAGCTTGAAACCGGTGTTGTACGGATCGGCCTTGAATTTCACATCGTCGAAGACGAAGAATTCCGCTTCGGGGCCGACATAGACCGTATCGCCGACGCCGAGCGACTTCAGATAGGCTTCCGCCTTCTTGGCAGTGGAACGGGGGTCGCGACCGTAGGATTCGCCGGAGATCGGGTCCAGAATGTCGCAGAGCACAACCAGCGTGGACTGGGCGAAGAACGGATCGACATGCGACGTCTCGGGGTCGGGCATCAGCACCATGTCGGATTCGTTGATGGCCTTCCAGCCGGAGATCGAGGAACCGTCGAACATGACACCGTCAACGAACATGTCCTCATCCACAAGGCCCGCATCCATGGTGACATGATGCAGCTTGCCCTTGGGATCGGTAAAGCGGAGATCAACGAACTTTATGTCATTGTCCTTGATCTGTTTGAGAATATCGTTGGCAGTCGTCATTTGAATATCCTGTTTGTACGACGATGTTTGGTAGTGCGGTTTGGATCAGATGGCGTCCACACCGGATTCGCCGGTGCGGATGCGGATCACTTCTTCGATGTTGGAAACGAAAATCTTGCCGTCGCCGATGCGTCCGGTCTGGGCGGCCTTGCGTATGGCCTCGATGGCGCCGTCCACGGTTTCGTCGGCCACGATGACCTCGACCTTCACCTTTGGCAGAAAATCGACGACATATTCGGCGCCGCGATAAAGCTCGGTGTGACCCTTCTGCCGGCCGAAGCCTTTCGCTTCGATGACGGTGATGCCCTGCAAGCCCACTTCCTGAAGGGCCTCCTTCACTTCGTCCAGCTTGAAGGGCTTAATGATGGCTTCGATCTTTTTCATCAGAGAATGGTCTCCGCTCCTGTTCGGAAAGGGGCGTCACGCCCGCTTCGATCATGAAGAAGCACGAAGCGTGCCAGTTCCGGATTTTCTTCCGGCTTCATGGATAAAAATTTTCCTCTCGCCTGTCTTCGGCGACAGATTGGCATTGATGCCGGGCGATATGCAAGCTGCCTTGTGCGAAGGTCGGCGGTAAAAGATTTGCCGTCATGGGCATGTGATTAAAAAATAATCATCCTGCACCGAAAACAGGCGCACTTGCAGGAAGCCCCATGCAACGTATTTAATCAGGATAGTGACAGGACACTAAGCAGGGTGTGCGATGCTTGAATTGCTGACGCCGCGTGAAATGGCGATGGCCGATCGCCTGACGATCGAATCCGGCGTGCGTGACGGTTTCGCGCTCATGCTTGCCGCCGGACGGGCGGTGGCGGAGGTGGCGCTGCGCATGTTTCCCGGCAAGGGCCCGGTGGCGGTGCTGTGCGGGCCCGGCAACAATGGCGGCGACGGCTATGTCGCGGCGCAATTTCTGCTGGAGGCCGGCCGCGACACGGTGTGCTTCAGCGCCGCGCCGCCGCGACACGGTAGCGACGCCTTGCGCGCCTCACTTTTCTATAAGGGTTTGACGCGCAGTCTCAGCGAATTTACGCCGGCCAGTTTCAGCGGCATGATCGACGCGCTCTATGGCGCCGGCCTCGCGCGCGCCGTCACTGGGCCGGAGGCGGTGGCGATCGACGCCGTCAATGCATCCGGCCTGCCGGTCGTGGCGGTCGATCTGCCCAGCGGCGTTTCGGGCGAGAGCGGGCAGGTGCTCGGCGTCGCGGTCAAGGCGCGGGCGACGGTCACTTTCTTCCGCAAGAAGCCGGGGCATCTCCTGCAGCCGGGGCGGGCCTGTTGCGGCGTCCTTAATGTCATGGATATCGGCATTCCCGACCGGATGTTGCAGGAGGTCGCGCCAAAGGCGTTCGAGAACGCGCCGGAACTATGGATCGACCATCTTCCCGCGCCGGGGGCGATGACCCATAAATACAGCCGCGGCCATGCGGCGGTGTTTTCCGGCGGTATCCATTCGACCGGCGCCGCGCGGATGTCGGCGCTTGCCGCGGCGCGCAGCGGCGCGGGCGCGGTGACTTTGCTTTCGCCGCCCGACGCGCTTGCCGTCAACGCCGCCCATCTCACCAGCATCATGGTGCGCGAAACGCGCGATGCCCGCGACGCCATGCGTTTCGTCGCGGAGCGCAGGGTAGCCGCCGCCGTGCTCGGTCCGGGCTATGGCAATCCGGTTCTGGCACGCGAACGGGCGCTCGGTTTGCTGGAATGCGCGGACGATTTTCGCGCGCTGGTTCTCGATGCCGACGGGATAACGGCCTTCGAGACGGAACCGCGGCAGCTTTTTGAGGTGAAACGGCGGGCCGCGCTCGTGCTGACTCCGCATGAAGGGGAGTTCCGCCGGCTTTTCCCCGACATCGCCGCCAGCGATGCGGCAAAGACCGACAAGGCGCGGCAGGCCGCCGCGCGCGCCGGTGCGGTGCTCATCTACAAGGGGTCGGATACGGTCATCGCCGATCCCGACGGCCTCGCCGTTATCAACGCAAATGGCACGGCGCTTCTGGCCACCGCCGGTTCCGGCGACGTGCTGTCCGGCATTGTCTGCGGGCTGCTTGCGCAGGGCATGCCGCCCTTCGCGGCGGCTTGCGCGGCGGTGTGGGTTCATGCCGATGCGGCAAGGCGCTTCGGCCCCGGCCTGATCGCGGAAGACCTGCCGCAGACCCTGCCGGCGGTCTGGGCCGCTCTATCTCCCCGATGAATGCAGATGGCCCGTTGCCATGTCCATGCGCAAGCTGCCCGATATCCGGACTTCGGTGTCGCCGACGCGAAAATGCTTCCATGAGGGGGCAGGTTCGCCGTCGGGATCGGGTGCGGGCGGCGGCGCGGAGACCAGCGGCTTTGGCAACCTGACGCCGGGCGGCAGGCCGAGCGGGGGCTGCTCAGCGGCAAGCGCGTGCGCTGTCATCAGGCATGAGGAAATTGCAGCAACAATCTGAAAATGCCTGATGTTCATCGATTGACTTCCATCAAGCAGGATGGGCGACGGCGGTGATCAACTGTTCCGCCATCTCCACGGTGAACTGGTCGAAACGGGAGATGACGCGGCTCGGCTCGAACGTATGCACCGGCAGATCGGTATAGCCATAATCGACGGCGACGACCGGAATACCGGCCGCCTTCGCGGTGTCGATATCTGTGCGGCTGTCACCGACCATGATGGCACGGTCGCGGTCGCCGCCGGCGCGCTCGATGGTGCCGGTCAGGTGGCGCGGATCGGGCTTGCGCCACGAAAACGTGTCGGCGCCGCAGATGGCGGCGAAGCGGCCGGCTTCGCCGAGCGAGGTCAGGAGCTTCACCGAAAGCGCCTCATATTTGTTGGTGCAGACGGCGAGGCGGTAACCGTGCGCGGCGAAGCGGTCCATCGCATCCAGCACACCCGGATAGAAGACCGAACCGCCGGGCATATGGGCGGCGTAATAGTCGCGGAATTCCTCCACCAGCGTGTCGAGCCGGTCGTTGTCGACGGATGCCTGCTGGGCGGCGAAGGCGCGTTCGATCATCACCCGGCCGCCCTGACCGACGAAGCGGCGCAATTGCTGGCGGTCGGCGGGCCTGAGGCCGGAAAGGGTCAGGCAGTGATTGAGGCTGTCGAGCAGGTCCGGCGCGGTGTCGACGATGGTTCCGTCGAGGTCGAAAACGATGATGGGCTGGGCGGACATTAGGCTTCTTTCATAAGCGGGAAGCATGGGAGGGGTACGGAATACCTATCCGATCGCGGGCGGCTGCTCAAGTTCGCTCACGCGATTGCGCCGGGTGTGAATTTTTGCGGCCAATACGATTAGAAGCTTTGTCGCGCCGTCCCGACATGCTAGACGCGGAACCGGACTGACCCTTGGGGGTGGCAAGGAAACCCGCGCGGAATATCGGGAACCATAAAATGGATGATGCACGCAAGCTGAAGATCGCAGCCGCAGCCGAGGCCCTGACCCATGTCCGGGACGGCATGCGTCTGGGTATCGGCACGGGCACCACGGCGGAGGAATTCGTGCGGCTTCTGGCCGAAAAGGTGAAGGGCGGTTTCCGGATCGTCGGCGTGCCCACCTCGGAACGCACCGCCGCTCTGTGCCGGGAACTGGGCATTTCGCTGACGACGCTGGACGAAACGCCGCATCTCGATCTGACCATCGACGGCGCCGACGAGGTCTCTTCCGACCTGACCCTCATCAAGGGCGGCGGCGGCGCGCTTCTGCGCGAGAAGATCGTGGCAGCCGCGTCGGATGCGATGATCGTCATCGCCGACGGTTCGAAAGTGGTGGAGACGCTGGGGCGTTTTCCGCTGCCCATCGAGGTCAACCGATTCGGACTTGGCGCGACGATGCGCGCGATTGCGGCGGCGGCGGACAAATGCGGCCTTGCAGGGCCGCTGGACCTGCGGTTAAAAGATGGCTCGCCTTTCGTGACGGATGGTGGACATTACATCGTCGACGCATCTTTTGGCCGTATTCCCGCGCCAAACACACTTTCCGAGGCTCTCTTCGCCATACCCGGCGTGGTGGAGCATGGACTTTTCATCGGACTGGCGCGTGCGGCGATCATCGCCGGCACCGACGGAATCCGCACCATGAACCGGTCTTGAACCGAATGAACGGAGTACTGAGCATATGATACCGGCAACTGGCTTTCGTCGTCTGATTGCACCGCTTTCCGCAGCCGTCCTGCTGGCAGGCATTCATGCGGCGTCCGCGCAGGACGTCACCCAGTCCCAACTCGAAGCCGCGCGCGCGGCGATCTCCGCCATTCACGCCACCGACCAGTTCGACGAAATTCTGCCGCAGGCGGCGCGTGCGCTCGCGGCCGAGCTGATCCAGAAGGATCCGAATCTACAGGAACTCATCAGCAAGACCGTCGATGAAAAGGCGCTGGAGCTGACCGCGCGCCGCGCCGATCTCGAAACCGAGTGCGCGCGCGTCTATGCGAAGGCCTTCACCGAGGACGAACTGAAGGCGATCACCGCCTTCTACACCTCGCCGGCGGGCAAGAAGCTCCTGACCGAAGGCCCGATCGTGACGCGCGAGGTCGTGAAGGCCGCGAATATATGGCAGAACGGCATCGCCCGCGATCTCGCCCACAACGTGGCAGTGGTGCTTGCCGCAAAGGCGCCGTCCACGCCCGCCGTCGCTCCGGCGACAGACGACGATGCAGCGGCACCGGCCGTTCCCGCCAAGAAGCCGGCCAAGAAGTGATCGGCTAGTGGAACCAATTTGACATTGATTTTGAAAGCCCGGCTGCCTGCCGGGCTTTTTCTTTATATGAATGAATAATAGATATCGGATTTGCGCAGGACTGGAGAGACCAATGACCAGCTTCGACTATGACCTCTTTGTTATCGGTGGCGGCTCCGGCGGCGTGCGCGCGGGCCGTCTGGCGGGCGCGATGGGCAAAAGGGTCGGGCTGGCGGAGGAATACCGCATGGGCGGCACCTGCGTCATCCGCGGCTGTGTGCCCAAGAAGCTCTTCGTCTATGCCTCGCAGTTTCCCGAGCATTTCGAGGATTCGGCCGGTTTTGGCTGGAGTGTAGGCGAGACCCATTTCGACTGGCGGAAGCTGGTCGAGGCCAAGGATCGCGAAATCGCCCGGCTGGAGGGCCTTTACCGCAAGGGGCTGGAGAACGCGCAGGTGGAGATTTTCGCCAGCCGCGCCGAACTCATCGATCCGCATACGGTGGAATTGAAAGCCGATGGCCGCCGTGTCACCGCCGGAACGATCCTGATCGCCACCGGCGGACGTCCCAATCTGCACGAGGCTCTGCCGGGGCACGAATACTGCATCACCTCAAACGAGGCCTTCGATCTCGAAACCCTGCCGGATTCCATCGTGATTGCCGGCGGCGGCTATATCGCCGTCGAATTCGCCAATATTTTTCACGGCCTCGGCGTGAAGACGACGCTGGTCTATCGAGGCAGGGAAATCCTGTCGCGCTTCGACCACGATCTGCGGCATCTACTGCATGAGACCATGGAATCCAAGGGCATCCGCATCGTCTGCGGCGCGGTGTTCGAAAAGGTGGAGAAGCAGGCGGATGTCGGCCTGACGGTCCATCTTTCAAACGGCGAGACGCTGCATGCCGGGCAGGCCATGCTGGCGCTGGGGCGCATCCCGAATACCACGGGGCTGGGGCTTGAAAAGGCGGGCGTGGCGCTCGGGAAGCTGGGGGCCATCGCGGTGGACGACTATTCGCGCACCAGCGTTGCGCATATCTGGGCGATCGGCGACGTCACCGACCGCGTGCAGCTTACGCCTGTCGCCATTCACGAGGCGATGTGCTTCCTCGAAACGGCATTCAAGGACAATCCGACCCGGCCGGACCATGAACTGATCGCGACGGCGGTGTTTTCTCAGCCGGAGATCGGCACGGTGGGGCTGACCGAAGATCAGGCGGCGGAAAAATATCCGGAGATCGAGGTCTATCGCGCCCTGTTTCGGCCGATGAAGAACACGCTTTCGGGCCGTAACGAAAAAGTGCTGATGAAGCTCGTCGTCGATGCAGCGAGCCGCAGGGTCGTGGGCGCGCATATATTGGGTCCCGATGCCGGCGAAATGGCGCAGCTTCTCGGTATTTCGCTCAAGGCCGGCGCGACCAAGGACGTTTTCGACCGCACCATGGCGGTACATCCGACCGCAGCCGAAGAACTGGTCACCATGTACAAACCGAGCTACCGGATCGTCGGCGGGAAAAAGGTCGAGGACTGAGCCTTGATCGCGGGCGGCATCGTTAACGATTATCGCTGGCATAAATCCCGTACCTGCATTATATGAGCGCCACGACAAAGCAGGCAGATACTGCAAACAGGTGCTCAAATGACGAACTGGACCCCGCATTCCTGGAGAAACATGCCGATCAAGCAGGCGCCGGCCTATCCCGACGCGCAGGCTCTGAAGGATGTCGAGGCCCGTCTGCGCACCTATCCGCCGCTGGTTTTTGCAGGCGAGGCGCGCAAGCTAAAGAAGCAACTGGCCGATGTGGCGGAAGGCCGTGCTTTCCTGCTTCAGGGTGGCGATTGCGCCGAGAGCTTCGCCGAGCATGGCGCGGACAATATCCGCGATTTCTTCCGCGTCTTCCTGCAGATGGCGGTCGTGCTGACCTTCGGCGCGTCGAAGCCGGTGGTGAAGGTCGGCCGCATCGCCGGCCAGTTCGCCAAGCCGCGCTCCGCCGACATGGAGACGAAGGACGGCGTCGATCTTCCATCCTATCGCGGTGACATCATCAACGGCATCGAGTTCGACGCGGCCTCGCGCGTGCCCGATCCGCAGCGTCAGGACATGGCCTATCGCCAGTCGGCGGCGACGCTGAATCTGCTGCGCGCCTTCGCGCAGGGCGGTTATGCCAATCTGGAGAACGTGCACCAGTGGATGCTCGGCTTCGTGGGCAAGAGCCCGCAGGCGGAGCGTTATGCCGCGCTTGCGCAGCGCATTTCCGAGACGATGGATTTTATGCGCGCCGTCGGCATCACGGCGGAAAGCAATCCGGCGCTGCGCGAGACGGATTTCTACACCAGCCACGAGGCGCTGCTGCTCGGATACGAGGAGGCGCTGACCCGCGTCGACTCCACCTCGGGCGACTGGTACGCCACGTCCGGCCACATGATCTGGATCGGCGACCGTACGCGGCAGGCCGACCATGCCCATGTCGAATATTGCCGTGGCATCAAGAATCCGCTCGGCCTCAAATGCGGCCCGTCGCTCCAGCCGGACGATCTGATCCGCCTGATCGACCTGCTCAACCCGGAGAACGAGGCAGGCCGTCTGACGCTCATCGCGCGCTTCGGCTGCGATAAGGTCGGCGATCACCTGCCACAGCTCATCCGGGCCGTGGAACGCGAGGGCCGCAAGGTGGTGTGGTCCTGCGACCCGATGCACGGCAACACGATTACGGCGGCGGGCGGCTACAAGACGCGGCCTTTCGACCGTATCCTCAAGGAAGTGGAGAGCTTCTTTGCCATCCATCACGCCGAGGGCACGCATCCGGGCGGCATCCATGTGGAGATGACCGGCAAGAACGTCACCGAATGCACCGGCGGCGCGCGCGCCATTTCGGCGGAAGACCTGTCGGATCGCTACCACACCCATTGCGATCCGCGCCTCAATGCCGATCAGGCGCTGGAACTGGCCTTCCTTCTGGCTGAACTGCTCAAGAAGGAGCGCGATGCGGGGGCGGAAAAGCAGGCCGCGAGCGCCTGAACGGTTTTTTCGGGTTAGAGGGCAGGGCGGAGAAACTCATCTCCGCCCTGCTGTTTTTCACGACAGCGAGGGGGGAGTTCATGCGGCGTATTTTTCTGGCTTTTCTCAATTCCCTGCGGGCGCTCGGCCATCTCGCGGGTAACGAGAAGGCCGTCCAGCAGGAACTGGCGCTGTTCGTGATCTCGCTGCCGGTGGCGTTCTTTCTGGCGCGGACATGGCTCGCCTTTCTGCTCTTGACCGGATCGCTGCTGTTCCTGATCCTGATCGAGGTGCTGAACACGGGTATAGAGGCGACCTGCAACGCCATTACCCGCGACTTCCGTGAGGAAATCCGGATCGCCAAGGATTGCGGTTCGCTGGCCGTGCTGATCGCAGTCATTTTTGCCGCGACCATCTGGATTTATATTCTCGCGACGACTTATCTGGCTTGATGTTGCAATAGGGCGCGCAGGCGCGCTAAAGCTTCGTCATGACAAGCCCTCACGAGAATCCCGCCATGCTTCGTATCGCCGTCGCGCAGCTTAACCCTGTCATGGGAGACATCGCCGGAAATCTGGCGAAAGCGCGCGCCGCCCGCGCGGAAGCCGCCGCGATGGGGGCCGATCTTGTCCTGTTCACCGAATTGTTCATCGCCGGTTATCCGCCGGAGGATATGGTGCTGAAGCCGGCTTTCGTCGCGGCCTGCGAGAAGGCGGTGCGCGATCTCGCCGCCGATACCGCCGATGGCGGCCCCGGCGTCATCGTCGGCACGCCGCTTCGCCGCGACAGCGGGCTGCACAACAGCGTCGCCGTGCTCGACGGCGGCGAAGTGATCGCGGAGCGGTTCAAGGTCGATTTGCCCAATTATGGCGAGTTCGACGAAAAGCGCGTGTTCCAGCCGGGGCCGATGCCCGGCCCGGTCAATTTCCGTGGCGTGCGCATCGGCATTCCCATATGCGAGGATATATGGGGCGAACTCGGCGTCGCGGAGACGCTGGCGGAGAGCGGCGCGGAAATCCTGCTCGTTCCCAACGGCTCGCCCTATCACCATGCCAAGACGGACCTGCGCTATCAGGTCGTCCTGAAACAGGTGATCGAGACCGATCTGCCGATGGTCTATGCCAATCAGGTCGGCGGGCAGGACGAACTCGTCTTCGACGGCGGTTCTTTCGCCTTCAATGCCGACAGGTCGCTCTGTCTGCAAATGCCGCAATTCGTAGAGCATATCACGCTGACCGTCTGGACGCGTGAAGGCGAGGGATGGCGCTGCGCGCAAGGCGAAAAGGCAGCGTTGCCGGAAGGGCAGGAGGCGGATTATTCCGCATGCATGCTGGGCCTGCGCGATTATGTGAACAAGAACGGATTCAAGGACGTGGTGCTCGGCCTTTCCGGCGGCATCGATTCGGCGATCTGCGCCGCGCTCGCCGTCGATGCGCTCGGCAAAGACCGGGTGCGCTGCGTCATGCTGCCCTATCGCTACACGTCCGGCGAGTCGCTGAAGGATGCCGCCGACTGCGCCGGAGTGCTCGGCGTGCGTTATGACGTGGTGCCGATCGCCGCACCGGTGGAAGGCTTCATGCAGGCGCTTCAGCCGCTTTTCGCCGGTACCGAAAGCGGCGTGACGGAAGAAAACCTGCAAAGCCGTGCGCGGGGCACGATCCTGATGGCGATCTCCAACAAGTTCGGCTCCATGGTCGTCACCACCGGCAACAAGTCGGAAATGTCGGTCGGCTACGCCACGCTTTACGGTGATATGAACGGCGGCTTCAATCCGATCAAGGACGTGTACAAGATGCAGGTCTATGCGCTGTCGGAATGGCGCAACGCCCATGTGCCGCTGGGCGCGCTCGGACCGGCGGGCGAGGTTATTCCGCAGAACATCATCGCCAAGGCGCCGTCCGCCGAACTGCGCGAGAACCAGACCGATCAGGATTCGCTGCCGCCCTACCCGGTGCTGGACGATATTCTTGAATGCCTCGTCGAAAACGAGATGGGCAATGACGAGATCGCCGCGCGCGGCCATCCGCTCGAAACCGTGCGGCGTATCGAGCATTTGCTCTATCTCGCCGAATACAAGCGCCGGCAATCCGCGCCGGGCACCAAGATCACCCGGAAGAATTTCGGACGCGACCGTCGTTATCCGATCACGAACCGCTTCCGCGACCGCTGACTTTGAAAGAATTGCCATGCCCGTGACCGTCCGTTTCGCCCCGTCGCCGACGGGCTATATCCATATCGGCAATACGAGGACGGCGCTCGCCAACTGGCTCTATGCCCGCAGGAACAGTGGACGCTTTATCCTGCGCTACGACGATACCGACGTGGAGCGCTCGAAGGACGAATATGCGCGCGCCATCGCCACCGATCTCGCATGGCTCGGTGTGACGCCGGATCGCGTCGAATACCAGTCGAAGCGATTCGATATTTATGATCGCGCCGTCGCGGCACTAAAGGCGGCGGGCCTGCTCTATCCCTGCTACGAGACGGCGGAGGAACTGGAGCGCCGCCGCAAGCTGCGCCTCGCGCGCCGCCTGCCGCCGGTCTACGGGCGCGAAGCGCTGAAACTGACGGACGCCGAAAAATCGGCCTTCGAGGCCGAGGGCCGCAAGCCGCACTGGCGTTTTCTGCTGCCCAATTTCGAGAGCGACCCGTTCGAGACGCGCCGTACGGAGGTCCATTGGGACGATCTGGTGCGCGGGTTCCAGACGGTCGATCTCGCCTCCATGTCCGATCCCGTGCTGGTGCGCGAGGACGGCACCTATCTCTACACGCTTCCTTCGGTCGCGGACGATATCGACATGGGCGTGACGCATATCATTCGAGGCGACGACCATGTGACGAATACGGGCGTGCAGATCGCGATTTTCCGCGCGCTCGGCGCGGAGCCGCCGGTGTTCGGGCATCATAATCTCCTGACCACCGTATCGGGCGAGGGCCTGTCCAAGCGGACCGGCGCGCTGTCGGTCGGTAGCTTGCGTGAAAACGGCTACGAGCCGATGGCGGTGGCTTCGCTTGCCGTTCTCATCGGCACATCGGAAAGCGTTTCTGCAGCACCCGATATGGATGCGCTGGCCGAGCGCTTCGACCTTGCCTCGATTTCCAAATCGGCGGCCAAGTTCGATCCGGCGGAACTCGATACGCTGAATCGCGCGCTGCTGCACGATATGCCGTTTGCGTCGGCAAAGCCCCGGCTTGAAGCTTTGGGCATTGCGGGTGAAAGGGCGGAATCCTTCTGGCTTGCCGTGCGTGGCAATCTCGACCGCTTCAACGAAGTGGGGCACTGGTGGCAGATCGTCGAGGGCGACCTGCCCGAAGCCCCTGATCTTTCGGATGAAGACCGGGAATTTGTTCGCGCGGCTTTCGCACTGCTGCCGCCCGCACCGTGGAACCGCGAGACCTGGAAGGTCTGGACCGAGGCGGTGAAGGCGGCGACGGGCCGCAAGGGCAGGAACCTGTTCATGCCCCTGCGTCTGGCGCTTACGGGGCAGGCGCATGGACCGGAACTGGCCGATCTCCTGCCGCTGATAGGGCCGGATAGAACAAAGGCCCGACAACCCTGATGTGAAGATTGGCGTCATACGGACGTTCTGGCGGCGGTGTTGCCTTGACGGTAACCGGCTGAACAGATGGCGTGCTCGCGGCGGGCTGCACCGGCAGCAGCGGGGTGAGCGTGATCGCTGCGGGTTTGGGCGGGTTCGGCGTGATGATTTTCGCCTTCTGTTCGGATATCGGCTTTTTGGCCTTCAGGAATTTTCGGCGCGGCATGGCTTTTCGCCTGAAAACCGGGTGGGATTTGACCACCGGTTGCCAGCTTGCAGTGCAGGCGCGGACATAGAGCGCGGGCGATGGCCTGCCGTTGACCACCGCGATCAATTCCCTGAGCCGACCCTCCAATATCGCATTTTCACGGTCGAGCCGTGCCGTGGTCATGGCGATCCGTGTGCAGCCCGGCGAGGCGAAAGCGGCGCAGCGGCGCAATCCGGCTTCCGTTCTCAACCGTGCAATTTCGCGCCGGTTGCGCTCCAGCCGCGCGGCGGTCGGGGCGGCGAGGACGGTAAGACGGGATTTCTCGCGTGGCGAGCAATCCTGTACCGGCTGGGTGGTCGTGCAGGCCGTCAGGAAGAGCGCTGCGGCGAGCAGAATGGAAAAATAAAAAATCCGCAAATTATCGGCAAAAATATCGTACATGGAGCAACTCCTTAATGAAATAAGTATGCTCGTAATTGTTTGTATTTATGCCTAACAAAAAGTAAACGCCAAGTATGATGATGATTCATACTTGGCGTTTTGTCTTATTTAGAGCGTAAATTGAAAAAAGGATTTTCTTTATTTCTTGCGGCTCTGCGCCTCGCCCGATCTTTGCAGCGCCTCGACGACAGCGAGGGCCGTCATGTTGACCACGCCGCGCGATGTGACCGACGGCGTGAGGATATGCGCTGGCCGCGCCGCGCCGAGCAGGATGGGCCCGACATGCAGCGCGTTCGTTACCTGTTTCACCACGTTCAGCGTGATGTTGGCCGCGTCGAGATTGGGGAAGACCAGCAGATTGGCCTCGCCCTTGAGCCGCGAGTTGGGGAAGACCCGGTCGCGCATTTCCTGCGAGAGGGCGGAATCTCCGTGCATTTCGCCGTCGGACTCCAGATCGGGGGCCTTTTCGGCAAGCAGTGCCGCGGCCTTGCGCATCTTTTCGGCGCTGGCCGATTCCTTGGAGCCGAAATTGGAATGGGAGACCAGAGCGACCTTCGGTTCGATGCCGAAGCGGCGAATCTCGCGCGCGGCGAGAATGGCCATTTCGGCGATCTCGTTGGCGTCCGGCTCCACATTGACATAGGTATCGGTCAGGAACAGCGCGCCGCGCTGCGAGATGAGCAGGCTCAGCGCCGAATAGTCGCGGATGCCGGGTATCTTGCCGATGATCTGGCCCACGACACGGAGATGGCGCTCGAAGCGGCCTTCGAGGCCGCAGATCATGACATCCGCCTCGTCACGCATCACCGCGAGTGCTGCAATTGCGGTGGAATTGGTACGCACGATGGTGCGCGCCGCTTCCGGCGTGATGCCCTGCCGCCCCGTATAGGAAAGATAGAGATCGACATAATCGCGATAGCGCGGATCGTCTTCCGGGTTGATCAGCTCGAAATCCGTACCGGCCTTTATCTTCAGCCCGTAGCGCTTGAGGCGGGTTTCCACCACCTGCGGGCGGCCGACGAGGATCGGCGTTGCGATGCCTTCCTCAAGCACCACCTGCGCGGCGCGCAGCACGCGCTCGTCCTCGCCGTCGGCGTAAATCACGCGCTTGCGCTTGGCCTGTGCGCGGGCAGCGGCGAAGACAGGCTTCATGATGAGGCCGGAACGGAAGACGAAACGGTTCAACCGGTCGAAATAGGCTTCCATGTCCTCGATCGGACGGGTCGCCACGCCGGTCTCCATCGCCGCTTTCGCCACGGCGGGGGCGATGCGCAGGATCAGCCTCTGATCGAAGGGCGATGGGATGATGTAGTCGGGGCCGAAGGTCGGCGTGTCGCCGGAATAGGCGCGGGCGGCCACGTCCGACGGTTCTTCGCGGGCAAGCGCGGCTATGGCGCGCACGGCGGCGAGCTTCATTTCCTCGTTGATCGCCGTCGCGCCCACGTCGAGAGCGCCGCGGAAGATATAGGGAAAGCAGAGAACGTTGTTGACCTGATTGGGATAGTCGGAGCGTCCGGTGCAGATCATGGCGTCGGGCCGTTCCGCGCGCGCCTCTTCCGGCATGATTTCCGGCTTGGGGTTGGCGAGCGCCATGATGAGCGGCTTTTCGGCCATCTGCCTGAGCAGTTC
Source organism: Rhizobiales bacterium 63-22 (assembly GCA_001898995.1). Classification (GTDB taxonomy): domain Bacteria; phylum Pseudomonadota; class Alphaproteobacteria; order Rhizobiales; family Rhizobiaceae; genus Brucella. Next base: position 244,553 of record MKVZ01000017.1, read on the forward strand.
CGGCTTCAATACGCCCGCCGCCGACAGGCCAAGGAACACGTCCGCGCCGCCGATCACGTCCGCCAGCTTGCGCGCGTCGGTCTTCTGGGCATAGACCGATTTCCAGCGGTCCATCAGCGCCGCGCGGCCCTCATACACCACGCCTTCGAGATCGCAGACCCAGATATTCTCCCGCTTCGCGCCGAGATTGACCAGAAGGTTGAGGCAGGCGAGCGCCGCAGCGCCGGCGCCGGAGGTGACGATCTTTGCGTCCTCGATCCTCTTGCCCGCGAGTTCCAGCCCGTTCATCACGGCGGCGGCGACGATGATCGCCGTGCCGTGCTGGTCGTCGTGGAAGACGGGAATGTTCATGCGGGCGCGAAGCTGCTCCTCGACCTCGAAACATTCCGGCGCCTTGATATCCTCCAGATTGATGCCGCCGAAGGTCGGCTCCAGCGCCGCCACCACATCGACGATGCGCGGAATCTCATGCGCTTCGATCTCGATGTCGAAGACGTCGATATCGGCGAATTTCTTGAACAGGACCGCCTTGCCCTCCATCACGGGCTTGGATGCGAGCGCGCCGATATTGCCGAGGCCGAGCACCGCCGTGCCGTTGGACACCACCGCCACCAGATTGCCGCGCGCCGTATAGTCGGCCGCCGTGGCCGGGTCCTCATGGATGGCGAGGCATGGTGCGGCGACGCCGGGCGAATAGGCGAGCGCGAGGTCGCGCTGGTTGCCGAGCGGCTTGGTGGCCTGAATTTCCAGCTTTCCGGGCTTGGGATAGCGATGAAAGAAAAGGGCGGCTTCATCGAAATCCGACCGCGTGGTCGTGGCAGGGGTTTTCTTCGTCATATTGGTATCGCTTTCCCGTTTTCCGCGCCGCTTATGCATCGGCAAGGCCCCGCGTGCGGGGCCTGTTGCCCTTCTACCCGAAAACCTCAAATACAAGTAGGTCCGTTTTCGAGAATGAGTTTTGCCAAAATTGCACACTCCAGTTCCGATTGCATTCTTTTACGAGTGCGCAGCGATATGGATCAGCCGGGCGGCGGAAGAAATTCCGCGCGCGGCCTGATGAGCGTGCCCGTCTCCGCCTGTTCGAGCGCATGCGCCAGCCAGCCGGCGATGCGCGCCAGCGCAAAGAGCAGAAGCGGCGTATCCGCTGGCAGGGCATAGGTCTCGGTCAGGGCGGTCAGCGCGAAATCGACATTCGGCCTTTCGCCGAGCATTTCCCATGCCGCCTGTTCCAGTTGCCGGTAATGCGGCGGCGGCTCGATTCGCTCCAGCAGTGCGGCGGCGCGGACATCGCCTGCCTCACGGTAGAGCGGATGCCCAAAGGCGGTGAGCGGCATCCCCGTTTGCAGCGTTTCCTTCAGCGCGGCGGCGGCATCCTTTTGCCGGGCGCGGGCAAGAAGCATCTCCATCGAGGCGGCTGATCGGCCATGGCGCGGGCCGATCAGGGCCGACAATCCGGCAAGCACCGCCGCCGACAGCGGCGCGCCGGTGGATGCGGCGACGCGGGCTGCGAAGGTCGAGGCGTTGAGTTCGTGATCGGCGAGCAGCACGAGCGCGCGGCGGATCGCGTCGGCGGCTTCCGGCCGCCGCCATGCCTGGGCGATGCGTTCATGGGCGGGCTGGTCCGCGCTCCCGCTCCCGATCATGCTGACGAAGAAAAGACCGATGAGGCCGAAGCCCTCGCGCTGCAGGACGGCCGGGGCGCGCCCGAGGCTGGGCATGTCGCCCGCCGCGCGCTTCGCCAGCGCCACGAAAGCCCGCTCCAGCGGCGCGGCGTCGGTCGACGGGAGTGCCCCGTCCGTATCCGCAAGCGCGATATGCCGTATTTCGTCCGCCTGCGCCTGCCAGAGCAGGGCAGCGGTTTCCTCGAAGCTCGCATGCCGCGACAATTCGGCGGCGTCGCGGCCGCGATAGAGCAGGCGGCCGTCGCTTATCGTCGATATGGCGGAAGCGAGGACGGGTTCGCCCCAGCGGATCGCATCGGCGGCCACAGCCTTGTCTTTCTTGCGCCCGGGATGCCGCGCCGCCAGCCGCCGCACGTCATCCGAATGATAGAGGCTGCGCCTCGGATCGTCGGGCAGGGGCCGGGCGCGGATGCGCCCGCGGCTTACATTGGCGTAGAGCGTCTGCGGTTTCGTGCCGAGAATCGCCAGTGCCTCGTCGGCGGTCAGCCATTGCATCTTCGCGCCTTACATTGATCCATTTCATCAAGATTGACGTCAACTATAGCCGGTTTCACTATCGCGATGCAAACACTGGAATGCCAATAGGAGACTGCCATGAACAGCGGACTGGAAGATGTGATCGCCGCCGAAACCGTGCTGTCGGATGTTGACGGGCTGCAAGGCCGGCTCATCATTCGCGGACAATCGCTCGACGATCTCGTGCCGGGATATCGGACCGAGGATTGCCTGAAACTGCTGTGGGACGGCTTCTTCGATAATGTCCCGTCCGGCCAGACGTTGCAGCGCGCGCTCGGCACGGCGCGGTCGAAGGTTTTCGACCATGTCGAGGCCATCGATTGCGTGTTGCGGGAGATGACACCTGTGGAAGCCGTGCGGGCGCTGATGGCGCGCATTCCCGATGGTGACGATTTCGACACGGCCTTGCAGATGGTGGCAGCCCCCGCGGTGTTCACACCGGCGTTCCTGCGCATGAAAGGTGGCAGGCAGCCGATCCGGCCCGATTCGGATCTGCCGCATGGGGCGGATATCCTGCGGATGCTGAAGGCGGACATGCCGGCGGAAGCCGATGCGAAGGGCCTCGACACCTATCTGGTGACGGTTTCCGACCATGGCCTCAACGCTTCGACCTTTGCCGCGCGTGTCGTGGCGTCTACGCAGGCCGGGCTGACATCCTCGCTTTTGGCGGCGATCAGCGCGCTCAAAGGGCCGCTGCATGGCGGCGCACCCGGACCCGTGCTCGACATGCTCGACGCGATCGGAACGGCGGAAAACGCGGAAGACTGGCTGGAAACGGCACTCGCTCGCGGCGAGCGGCTGATGGGCTTCGGCCACCGTGTTTATCGCGTGCGCGATCCGCGCGCGGATGCGCTGAAGAATGCCCTGCGGATCATGCAGGAAGGCGAGGGCGGGGAAGATAATGCGCGCCTGCGGCTGGCGGAAGCGGTGGAAAGGGCGGCGATAGCGGCGCTTGAAAGGCGCAAGCCCGGCCGGCGGCTCGAAACCAATGTGGAATTCTATACCGCGCTGCTTCTGGAGCGGCTGGGCTTTCCGCGCGAAGCCTTCACCTGCGTTTTCGCCATGGGGCGGGCGACGGGCTGGGTGGCCCATTGCCGCGAGCAGGTGCGGGCCAACAAGCTCATTCGTCCGCAATCGCGCTATGTCGGGCCGGCGGTTTATCCCCAGAGGGCGGCTTCGGGCGGATAGACCAGCGCACCGTCATAGCGCAGGCCGGGTTCGCGGTCGCGCGCCAGAAGCAGCGGACCGTCGAGATCGACAACGCTCGCCTTCTGCGCCAGCAGCACGGCGGGCGCCATGCCGAGCGAGGTGCCCACCATGCAGCCGGCCATGATCTTCATGCCGAGGCCGATCGCACGATCGCGCATGGCCATCGCCTCCGTCAGCCCGCCGGTCTTGTCGAGCTTGATGTTGACCGCATCGTAGCGCCGCGCCAGTTCTTCCAGTCCCTGCGACGTATGCGCGCTTTCGTCGGCGCAGATCATCACCGGGCGGTCGATATGGCTGAGGATCGCGTCCTTGCCGGCAGGCAAAGGCTGCTCGATCAGCACGACGCCCGCTTCCGCCGCCGCGCGCATATTTTCGGCCACGTTTTCCTCGGTCCAGCCCTCGTTGGCGTCGATGATGATGCGGCTTTTTGGGGCGGCGGCAGTGACGGCGCGAATGCGCTCCACGTCGTTTTCGCCGCCCATCTTCGCCTTGATCAGCGGATAATGCGCCAGCTTCGCCGTCGCTTCGGCCATTTCCTCCGGCGTTCCCAGCGAGACGGTGATGGCGGTCTCGACCGGGCGCGGCGTTTCGCCGATCCGCTCCGCGACGCGCACGCCGCTTGCCTTGGCCTCCAGATCCCACAGGGCGCAATCGACCGCGTTGCGCGCCGCGCCCGCCGGCAGCAATGCCTGTACATCCCGCTGTGTCGCGCCGTTTTCGATTCCCGCACGCACCGATTCGATCAGCGCGACGACGCTTTCGATGCTTTCGCCATAGCGCGCATAGGGCACGCATTCGCCACGCCCCTTATGGTTGCCGTCGCCGATGGTACATACCACGACGGCGGCTTCCGTCTTGGAACCTCTGGAGATTGTGAATTTTCCGGCTATGGGATAGCGTTCGACCGTGATTTTCAAGCTATTGTGCATAACGGTGGCCTTCGGGACGCAGTATTTCGGTCGTGAAACGACTCGTATAAGAGGTAAGCCATGTTGACCGACGCTGCCGACAAAGCAAGTGCCACCGCGAATGCCGCCCCGAAGATCGAAACGGCCGATCGGGACGGCGCGCGGCTCGTGCGGCTCAGCGGACGCTGGGTGTCGCAGAGCGTCCATATGGTCGATGACGGGATGCGTCAGCTGGAAAAGAATCCCGGCGGTCAGGCGGTCATTATCGAGGCGTCGGGGATTTCCGGCCTCGACACGGCGGGCGCCTGGCTGATCGAAAGGCTTCGCCAGCGGCTCGCCGACGGCAATGTGGATGTCAAGCTCGAAGGAATGCGCGAGGCATGGCTGCCGCTGACCGAGGAGGTCGGCAGCGCGGTTCCCAAGGTGTTGGATGTTCCGCATCGAAAGAAGCCTTTTTTCGTCATCGCCCTCCTCGCCGCGCTCGGCGAGGCGGTCGTCTCCATGTTCCGCGATTTCATAATGGCGATGCACATTCTGGGCGCGACCATCCGCGGTGCGCAGCTCAAATACGGGCGCGGCAGCGGCATCCCCATCGCAGCCATCGTCACCCAGATGGACCGCATGGGTGTCGGCGCCATTCCCATCATCCTGCTCATGTCGACGATCGTCGGCGCGATCATCGCGCAGCAGGGCGCATTTCAGTTGCGCTATTTCGGCGCGGAAATCTTCGTGGTCGATCTGGTCGGCATATTGGTGCTGCGCGAACTGGGTGTGCTCCTGACCGCGATCATGATCGCCGGCCGTTCGGGCAGCGCCATCACCGCCGAGATCGGTTCCATGAAGATGCGCGAGGAAACCGACGCGCTCACGGTGATCGGCCTCAACCCGATCGGCGTTCTGGTCTTTCCGCGTCTGGTGGCGCTGGTTATCGTGCTGCCGCTGCTCAGCATCCTTTCCGACCTTGCGGCGCTTGTCGGTGCGGGCGGCGTGGCGTGGTTCTATTCCAATATCTCGCCGGAAGCCTTCATCAGCCGCCTGCACGATGCGGTGGCGCTCAATACCTATTTCGCGGGTCTCATCAAGGCGCCGTTCATGGCGATGATCATCGGCATCCTCGCCTCGGTCGAGGGGATGAAGGTCGGCGGCAGTGCGGAATCGCTCGGACGGCGCGTCACCGCCTCGGTGGTGAAGGCGATTTTCGTGGTGATCGTCATCGACGGCATGTTCGCCATGTTCTATGCGGCGATCAATTTTTAGAAGTTGCGCATATTCTTTGTTTTTTCTGGGTTCTTTCGGACACAGTTGCACAGGAAATTGAAGGGTCTGGAGTGCCCGGCAGTTCAGTCCGGGCGCGAACCCGGTTAAAGAATGGTTATGGAAAACGGCAACGGCAATCAGCCGCAACCGCAGGATGAAAACTCGGGCCAGACGTCCGCGCCGGTGATTTCGGTGCGTGACGTGACGGTTTCCTTTGGCGAAACGACGGTGCTCGATGGACTTTCGCTCGATATCTACAAGGGCGAGGTGCTGGGCTTCATCGGGCCGTCGGGGGCCGGCAAGTCGGTGTTGCTGCGCACCATTCTCGGCCTCAACAAGAAACGGTCGGGCCAGATCGAGATTCTCGGGCACGATATCGACCATCTGAGCGAAGTGGAAAAAATGGCCATCGACATGCGGATGGGCGTTCTTTTCCAGCATGGCGCATTATTCTCGGCTCTGACGGTGCTCGAAAACATTCAGGTGCCGATGCGCGAATATCTCGATCTTCCGCCGAAGCTCATGGACGAGCTGGCGCGGCTGAAGATCGATCTCGTCGGGCTGGAGCCGGCCACGGCGGAAAAGCTGCCGGCCGAGCTGTCGGGCGGCATGATCAAGCGCGCCGCGGTTGCGCGCGCGCTGGCGCTCGACCCGGATATTCTTTTTCTGGACGAGCCGACTTCCGGCCTCGATCCCATAGGCGCGGCCGAATTCGACGACCTGATCGCGAATCTTCGCGATACGATGGGCCTGACCGTCTATATGGTCACGCACGATCTCGACAGTCTGTTCGCGATATGCGACCGGGTCGCGGTTCTCGGTAACAAGAAGGTGCTGGTCAGCGGCACGATCGAAGATATGCTGACGGTGGACGATCCATGGGTTAAAGCCTATTTTCGAGGCAAGCGTGCGCGCCAGATCGATCGTTCTGCGCCGACAAGACGACGGCCGGGTGACCGGCCGCGGACCGGGTGAAAGATGGAAACAAAGGCCAATTACGTTCTGGTGGGGATTTTCACGCTGATCGTCAGCCTGCTGGCTTTCGGTTTCGTGTACTGGATCGCCCGTTTCGGGGAAGCACGCGATTCCACGCCGCTCGACGTGCGCATTCCCGGTTCCGTGACGGGTCTGAGCGTCGGGAGCCAGGTTTTGTTCAACGGCATCAAGGTGGGCGACGTGCGCCGCCTGCATCTGGACGAGACCAATCCCGCATTCGTCATCGTGCAGACCCGCGTCAATGCCAGTACGCCGATCACGCGCTCGACCGCCGCCACACTTGGGTTTCAGGGCCTGACGGGGCAGGCCTATATCGAACTCAAGGGCGGACGTCTGGACGAACCCAATCTGCTCACGGAGGCTGCGCGGGAAAACACGGTCGCGCGCATCGATGCCGATCCCTCAGCCGTCAACAACCTGCTTGCAACGGCGCAGGATATCTTCGCCCGCGCCAACAGCGTGCTCAGCGAGCTTGAAGGCTTCACCAAGGATGTGCGCGGGCCGCTCACCCAGACGATCAATAACACCAAGGTATTTACCGACGCGCTGGCCAAGAACGCCAAGGTGGTCGACGAACTGGGGGCCAATGCCGGCAATATCAACCAGATCATCACCGATGCGAAGGATATGATGGACCGGCTCAACAAGGCTTCCGTCCATGTCAACGACATTCTGGTGAAGACCGACAAGATGCTGTCCACCAGCGACAAGGACAGCGTGGCGGCGCAGGCCAAGGCGACGCTGGAATCCATCCGCCAGACCTCGGACAATCTCAACAAGCGGCTCGGCCCGATTGCGGACAATCTGCAACGCTTTTCAGGGCAGGGCTTGCGTGACGTGCAGTCGGCGGTCGTGGACAGCAGTCGTTCGATACAGCGCATAGAACAGGCCATCACCGATCTCGAGCGCAATCCGCAGCGCATCATTTTCGGCGGGCAGGGCAGTGTGCCCCAATATGACGGAAGGACGCGCCATTGATGTTCAGGTTCGGTTCCCACGCCATCAAATCGTCCCGCGCGGTTTCGGTTACGCTTTTGGCGGTCCTGCTTCTGGCGGGCTGCGGCACGACCAGGCCGCTCGACACGTTCAGCCTGTCCACGCCGAAGCCCTCCGTCTCGACGCCGAGCCGCAGGAAGCTGCAACTGCTCGTGCCGACACCGACCGCGCTCAAGGCGCTGGACAGCGAGAATATCGTGGTCAGTTCCGCGCCGGACTCCATCGCCTATCTCAAGGGCGCGCAATGGGGCGACCGGCTGACCAATATCGTGCAGTCGCGTCTCGTGCAGGCCTATGAGAATACGGGCGCTTTCGGCGGCATCGGACGCCCCGGTGACGGCCTTGCGATCAACTATCAGGTGCTGACCGACCTGCGCCGGTTCGGCATCAAGGCCTATGCCTCGCCGCAGGAGGCAGTGGTGGAGATCGCCGTCAAGCTGATGAACGACAAGAACGGTGAAGTGCGCGCGACACGCATCTTCCATACCGCCGTTCCCGTCACCGGCACCGGCAATGCGGCCTATGTCCGGGCGCTGGACGCCGCTTTCGAGCACACCACGAGCGAAATCGTGACGTGGACCGTTTCGACGTTATAGCCGTCCGGCTATCCAAGGGGGCAAGAGTGGAAAACGATAGGCTGAACCTGAACCGGATCGCCCTTCTGGTCGATGCGAAGGCGGAAGCCTTCTGCACGCTTAGCGATCGTCTCTGGGAAATCCCCGAGCTTGCCTTTGCGGAACATAAGTCCTGTGAAGAACATATCGCGGCATTGAGCCGTGAGGGTTTCCGCATCCGGCGCGGCGAGAACGGCCTCGAAACGGCCTTTTGCGCCGAATATGGCGAAGGCGGTCCGGTCATCGCCTTTCTCGGCGAATACGATGCCTTGCCCGACCTGTCGCAGGCCGATGGCGCATTGGCGCACGATCCTCTTACGCGCGGGGCGGCGGGACATGGCTGCGGGCATAATCTTCTCGGTTCCGGCTCGGCGCTCGCCGCGGTCGCCCTGAAGGACGCTCTTGCCGGCGCCGGTATCGAAGGCCGTGTGCGCTATTACGGCTGCCCGGCGGAGGAAAGCGGCTCCGGCAAGGTCTATATGGCGCGCGCAGGCTTTTTCGACGACGTGGATGTAGCCTTCTGCTGGCACCCGAGCGTCGTCAACGAGGCTGTCACCACCTCGAACCTTGCTTTCTATCAGTGCTATTTCCGGTTCAGCGGGCGGGCATCCCATGCCGCGGCCACGCCGCATCTGGGACGCAGCGCCCTCGATGCGGTGGAATTGATGAATGTCGGCGTCAATTACATGCGCGAACATATGCCGTCCGACGCGCGTATCCACTACGCCATCACCAATAGCGGCGGAATCGCGCCGAATGTGGTGCAGGCGAATGCGGAAGTGCTTTATCTCGTCCGCTCGCCGAAGATCGAGGATGCGGAACGGCTGTTCGAGCGGGTCGTGAAGATCGCGGAGGGCGCCGCGCTCATGACCGAAACGCAGATGACCAGCCAGATCACCGACGCCGGCATGAACCTCCTGCCGAACACGGTGCTGCTTGAGACCCTGCACGACAATATGGTGCGGATCGGCGGGCCGGGCTTTGACGATGCCGACCGCGATTTTGCCGGCAAGCTGCGCGAGAGCGCCCTGTCGGACGGGGATATAGAAGCCAATATCACTGCCTATGGCGCGGACCTGAATGGGACCGTGCTGCATGACGGTGTCCTGCCGCTGTCGCCGGTCGAAACGGTGATGCCCGGCAGCACCGATGTGGGCGATGTGAGCTGGATCGTTCCGACCGTGCAATGCCACACAGCCTGCTTCGCTTTCGGCACGCCGTTTCACACATGGCAACTGGTGACTCAAGGGCGGCAGCCAGCCGCGCACAAGGGCATGGTGCTGGCGGCCAAGGTGCTCGCCGCTACCGCCGCCGATTGTCTGCGGCGGCCGGAACTGATCGAAAAGGCGAAGGCGGAACTGAAGGAGCGGACCGGAGAGCGGCGCTATCTCTGCCCGATTCCACCGGAAATCACGCCGGAACATCTCAAGCCAATGAATGCCTGACGGGGGCATTCTTCTATCGATCGAAAAGGGGGATATACATGAAACGTCTATTTCTGGCGGGCGGACTCTGCCTCGCCTTGGCCGCATCGTCCGCAAACGCCTTTGCGGAGCAATTGACCCTGCGCCTTGCAACCGAGGGTTCCTTTGCGCCCTTCAATTTCGTCCGTCCCGACGGAACGCTGGACGGTTTCGAAATCGATGTGGCGAATGATCTCTGCCGGCGCATGAATGCGAAATGCACCATGACCGCGCAGGCGTGGGACGGTATCATTCCGGGCCTCAATGCCGGAAAATACGATGCGATCCTTGCCGGCATGTCGATAACCGACGAACGCAGAAAGGTCGTCGACTTCTCGATTCCCTACGAACAGGCATATCTGGGCTTCGCCGTCATGGACGACTCGCCCCTGATGGATCTCGATGGGACGGGCCAGACGCTCAATATCGAAAAGGATCCAGACGCATTCGCCGCCCTCTTGGCGAAGTGGAAACCCAAGCTCAAGGGCAAGGTGATCGGCGTTCAGGGATCGACGATCGGCGCCAATTTTCTGGACAAGTATCTTTCCGACACGGTTGAAGTCCACGAATACAAGACGACCGACGAGCATGATCTCGATCTGCTGAGCGGTCGTGTGGACGCGAATTTCGCCGCGCAGCCCAATTTCGCAGCCACGATGGAAAAGCCGGAATTCTCCCATATGAAAATGGTGGGAACGGCGCTCACCGGCGGCGTATTCGGCGCGGGTGTCGGCGTCGCCCTGCGCAAGGACGAACCGGAAACGAAGGCGCTTTTCAACAAGGCCATCACAGAAGCCATCCAGGATGGCACTATCCGCAAGCTGTCCCTGAAATGGTTCAAGGTCGATACCACGCCCAAACTGAACTGATACCGAACTTATATATTTAAATAAAAACGCGGCCGGAAGGCCGCGTTTTTATTTGATATTTTGCCCTTTTTATCAGCGCAGGCGGCCGCTCGCATGGGCGAGCATGGTATAGACCTTGCCGGTGTCGGAGGTCAGATAGGTCTGCGTCACCATATTGTCGCGGTCGTTGCGGGCAACATCGTCGAGCAGGCGCTCGAAATCGTCCATGTAACGGTCCACCGCGCGGCGGAACTCGCCGTCCGTCTGGTATTTGCGCTTGATGTCGTCGAAGGTCTGCTGACCCTTCAGCGTGTAAAGACGACGGGTGAACACGTTACGCTCACCGCGGCGATAGCGGTCCCAGAGTTCCACCGACGCTTCATGATCGATGGCACGGGCGATATCCACCGAAAGCGAGTTCAGCGATTCGACCACATGGCTCGGCGAACGCGGCGCAGCAGCGGATTGCGGCTTCGGCTGCGCCACGCTTTCCTCTTCCTCACGCGAGGCGCGGGCGAGAAGGTCCGAAACCCAGCCGCGCGGCCGGTCGGTGGAAGCTGCCGGCGCCGATTGGGCCGGCTGCTGCGGCAGGGGTGCTTCCGTCGAACGCTGGCGCAGCGCCACGTCTCCGTTAGCCGCCGGTGCCGTCGGCGTGGCTTTTGGAGCCGGAGCGGCCGGCGCCGCGCGAACTGCGGTCCGGGCCGGGGCCGAAGCCGGGCGGGATACCGGGCGCTCGGCACGGCTTTCGCCGACATCGACCAGCCGGCCCGACTTGTTGACGATTTCGGCCAGTTCCTTGAGCGCGTTGATCTGCTCACTCACGGCCTTGCGCATGGCGGTGGTGGTTTCCTTCGCCTCCGCAGGCATATCGAGCACGCCGCGCTTCAGTTCGCCGCGCGTGGTGTTCAACTCGGTGCGGATTTCGTCGGCGGTGCGGCGAATCTCGTCGGTCGCCGACGAGAACTTGCGGCTGGCTTCCTCCACGATCTCCGACACGCTTTCGCGCATCTTTTCCGCCGAGGCGCGGGTCTGGCCCTCGGCGCGCTGGAAGGCGCTGCCGACCAGAGCCTCGAAGGACTGCATCAGCTTTTCGATGCCTTCCGACTTTTCGGCAAGGCCCTGAGCCAGCTTGTCGAGTGCCTCATGGCGCTCTTCCAGCGTGCCGACGAGACCGTTCTGTGCCGTATTGATCATGTCGGAGGCCGAAGCCAGCACCTTGCCGTGCTCCTCGAAACGATCGGCGATATCGGCGATCTGCGACAGGGTGCTGTCGGAGAGCGAACGCAATGTGCCGATATTGCTGCCGATGAGGCCGGTCGAGGCCTGGAACATCTGCGCGGCGCGGTTGGCGTTCTCGGCAAAGCTCGACGTTGTTTCGACAAGGCGACCGTCGATTTCGTTGAGGTTGCGCGTGGCGGCGTCGATGAGCTTGCCCAGTTCGCCGTTGGAGGTGGCGAGACGGTCAATCAGTTCGCCTATATTGTCCGAAAGGCCGGATTTGGCCTGCTGGACGGCGGCGATGGTCTCCGCCGTGCGGCTGGCCAGCGCGTTGACCAGCGCGGCATTTTCCGAACGCAGGCGATCGGTGGCGGCGTGGGTCGCTTCCTCAAGCTGCTGCGCGAGGCCTCGCCCGCTATCGGCAAGACGCTGCACCAGCGGTTCCGCCGTCTCGTTGAGGATTTCCGTGATCTCGCGCGACCGGGCTGCGAGAACGGCGTTGAGTTCGCGGGTGCGCTCCTCCAGCGTGACCGCCGTGGTATCCGTGACCTGCGCGATCCGCGCCTCGACCGAACCCAGTTCCACGGTGATGTGCGAGCCGATGTCGCTCAGGCGCTTGGCAATGGCATCGGCGCGTTCCGACAGGCGGGCCTCCGTGCCGGCCAGATTGTCGGCAACGCTGGTCGAGAAGGCTTCGCTGTGACCGGCGAGCGTCTCGCTCGTCTTCGCGGCGGTATCGGCGATACGCGCCTCGATGGAGTTGAGTTCGCCGGTGAGGCGGCTGCCGACCTCGCCAAGGCGGCCGGCGATTTCCTCGGCACGCTCCGACATGCGGGTTTCCGTGCCGGCCAGATTGCTGGCGATATTGGCCGAGAAGGCTTCGCTGTGGCCGGCGAGCGTCTCGCTCGTCTTCGCGGCGGTATCGGCGATGCGCGCCTCGATGGAATTGAGTTCGCCGGTAAGGTGGCTGCCGATTTCGCCGAGACGGCCGGCGATCGCATCGGCGCGTTCCGACAGGCGGTTTTCAGTGCCGGACAGATTGTCGATGAGGCGGGCGCTGAAGCTCTCGCCGAAACCGTCGAGAGCCTCGCCTGCCTTGGCGGCTTCCGCCGAAAGCGTGCTGGCCGCTTCGCCGATCTTTTCGCGCAGGGCACTGGCGACGACGCCGGCGCTCTGCTCCAGCGCACGCCGCACGTTGTCGACGCCGATGGAAAGCGCCTTCTCCATGGTCCGGGTGCGTTCGTCGATGATGCCCGTCTGGCCGTCGAAAGCGCTGCTGATCGCTTCGCTGCTGCCGGCGATAGCCTCGCGCAGATCCGCCGCGCGCTGCGCAAGCGTATCGTTATGCGCCTGAAGCGACTGGTTCAGCGAGGCTGTATTGTCGGACAGGGTGGCGGCGAGGCCGTCGGTGCGCTGCGTGACATGACGGACATGCTCTTCGAGCGCCACATCGAACGCGCTGCGGCCCGTTTCGAGGGATTGCCCCATGGCCTGTGCGCGCTCGTCCAGCATGCGGGAGAGGGCTTCCGTGCGCTCGGAAAGAATAGCGGCGTGATTGTCCGCGGCGGAATTGAGGATCGACGCGCTGGTCTCGACCGCGCCGTGAATGGCGTCTGCGCGGCTGGCGAGCGTGTCGGCATGGCCGCGGATGATGTCCGACACACGCCCGGTTTCGCTTTCCAGCGAAGCCGCGAGCATATCGCGGCTTTCCGCCAGTTTGACGGAGAAGGCGGCGGCCTTTTCGCTGAGAACGTCGCCGACGCCGTCGCCGATGGCCGACAGTTCCGCGCCGATCTTCGATTTGGTCTCGTCGATCATCGCGCTCAGCGATGCGCGGCTCGTGGAGAAGGTCTCGGCGATTTCGCGCGTGCGGGCAATGAGGTTCTCGTTGATCTGCCGCGAGCGGCTTTCGAGCGCGATGTTGAGCTTTTCCGTGCTGCTGTCGAGCGCATGGGCACGGGCCTCGAATTCGGTCAACAGGGCCTGTCCGCGCTCGGAAAGCGTGCCGTTCAGATTGGCGAGACGGGTATCGAACTCACTGACCATGGACTCGGTTGCGCCGCCAAGAAGATCGGCGATGCCGGTCGTGCGGTCGTCCAGAGCTTCCTTGAGGCGTTCGAACACCGAACGCGACTGTTCGTCCAGCGCGGCAATGCGCGTGTCGAGCAATCCGGCGAAGGTCTCGCCGGAAGCGGTGATGCGTGCGCCGATGTCGCCGGTGCGCATGCCGATCGCCTCGGCGATGGCGCCGCCGCTTTCGTTGATGCTGCCGATCAGGCGTTCGCCGGATTGGTTGAGAAGGGTGCTGAGCTGCTGAGACGCGGAGAGAACATTGTCGCTTATGATACTGGAAGCACTCGACAATTCTTCCTTGAGCTGTTCATGCGCACCGGAAATCGAGGAGCGCACGCGCTCGGCATGGCTGACCACGGCCTCGCGTTCGTTGCCCAGTTCGCTGACCAACGAGCGGATGCGAATCTCGTTGTCGCTATAGGCGCGTTCGAGCTGGTTGACCTCGGTCTGGACCAGCGTTTCCAATTCCACGGCGCGCGCCAGCGTGCGCTCGATGCCTTCGTTCATCGCGGCGACTTCGCGGCGTACGGCCTGGCTCAGCGTCGAAACGCGGTCGCCGGCAACGGCCTCCGGCTGGAGCAGGCGGAGTGCCGCATCGGACATGGTGCGCGCGGCGATCTGCATTTCCCGCGCGCGGCGAACCAGTTGCGTGAAGCCCCAGAACATGGCGATCGGCAGCACAATGCCGGCTGCGAGGCCGATGCCCGCCGGCGAGGTGACGAAATTCTTCGTCGCCTGCAAACTGGAAAAGGCATTCGGATCGATGGCGCGGCTGAGCGCGATGCCGCCGGCAGCCCACAGAACGCTGATGGCGGTCGTGGTCCAGTAGAGCTTCGACGAACGGTCGCTCGCGCGGCGCAAGCCGGGCGCAAGCACGGCGGCGCGATCGCCGCGTGCGTCGTCATTGGCGGGCCGGCGGGCAGGGGCGGCAGGCGATGCGGTGGAAGCGGGCGGCCTGACAATGGCTTCCGAGGCTTCCGGGGTCTCAGGCGTGCGAACGCCCTGCGCGGTGGCGAGGGAACCACGCCATTCCTGTAGATTTGGAGCCTGCGGCTCCGGGGTCTGTAGCTTGGGGGCCACGGGCTGGCGGGCGGCAGGCGGCGGAACCGGCGCGCCAGCCTTCACGACAGGCGGAACAGGCGGAGCGGCAGGGGCGACGACGGCCGATGCGGCGGCAGCCGAAGATACCTTGTTATGCGTTTCCTGCGCGACAGGGGTTTTCTGCGCTCCGGACTGAGCGGCTTCGGCAGGCTTCGTCTTCTGTTCGGCCTGGAGTTCCTCGGCCGCCCGCGAGATCTGTTCCTCCAGATCATCGACCGAGAAATCCTCATCCAGCGCACCCAGATCCATGTCCAGATCGATATCGTCGCCGAAGTCGATGTCGAGCGCCTGCTCCAGCGCCTTTTCAACCTCAAGGTCGAGCTTCTGTGCTTTGGTATTAGCCATCGCTTACCTACCTCGTACTCGTCACTATGACGGCCGGATCGTCATGGAACCGCTACAAAACTTTTTTCCGCCATTTTTATCGTACCGGCTCGCGGCTGTTAAGGAAATAGGCCTCTTTCCGCGATGCCTAAAACTTTAAATACAAGGTTAACAAAAGCCGCCTCAGATGACAAAAAATGCGGATTTGCGGGCTTTTATCAGCCCTCGACAAGTTGTGGAAATCGTTTTCCGCCTCAAGCAGCCTTCGCGTTGCAACCTGAATCCATTAATAAAATTAGCCGCATAGCGTGAATTTTTATTTCAGGATCGTCTCACGGCTGTATGGATTCCGAATGCCCGCGCCGGCGCTTTATTCCTCTCCTCATTTATCAGCATACGCCTCATTTCGGTGACGCGGCAAGGAAAGAGTTCCGGTTCCCTCCTGTCAGGCTTGAGAGGAAATGGGAAGAAGATGCGTCGTCAACGGTTGCAACGGCGCGCGGAAGACCGTATCTGCCTTGCTTCTATTTCTCGCCACATGACCCGCGAGACGGGAACCGCATGGATTCATGCGATTCAGGGAAAGAAAATGACCAAGATCGTATTCCTCTCCGCCGATGGCGCGACGCGCACGCAAGTCGAGGCCGATAACGGTTCGAGCGTGATGGAAGCCGCCGTGCGCAACGGTATTCCGGGCATCGACGCGGAATGCGGGGGTGCCTGCGCCTGCGCGACCTGCCATGTCTATGTGGACGAAGAATGGACGGCGATCGTCGGCGCTCCCGATCCGATGGAAGAGGACATGCTCGACTTCGCCTCCGACGTGCGGCCCAATTCGCGTCTTTCCTGCCAGATCCGCGTCACCGACGAACTGGACGGACTGGTGGTGCAGGTGCCGGAACGGCAGGGCTGACACAATAATAATATGGGACTACGGGCGCGGCAGTGAACCCATCTTCTCCAGACGGTTGGTCAGGAGCCGGGCGAAACGGCTCTCGAAATTGACGGACTCGGCACGGTCGAAATAAAGCTGGGCCTTGTCGTGCGCTGCCAGCACGCGGGCGGTGGTCTTGTCGATATCGGCGTGCAGATCCGCGCAATCCCGACGGCTGCGCAGGCCGCGAAGGCTGCGCTCCAGCTTGCTCGCATAGCTGCTGGCGATCGTTACATGGCTGTCCTCATGGCGGGTGATATCCTGCAAAAGCGTGTCCCAGACAAGCGCCAGCGCCGGTTTGGCGTGACGGCGCTGTTTCCAGCGCGGCAGAAAGACCTTGGCGTGGACATTCACATAGGCGTTCTGAATCTTGCAATATCTGTCGCCCGGCGCGCGGCCATAGTGAACCTTGGAATCGAAGCGGATTTCGGCTTCGCCCGGATGACGATGGCCGGTGGTTTTGAGGCGGGGACCATTGCGAGCCAGCGACCGGTCGAGTTGGCCGACCGTCCTGCCGCTCACCGTATAATAACGAACGGTGCGGAAGACCGTTACCGCCTGGGCCTGCGAAGCAGCCAGCGTCAGCACGACACCGAGGAACAGAACCCGCTTCCTGAAGATCATGTCGCGCTCCTTTGCTGGAAATGCTTTAAGCCGATATTTCCGGGCCGCGGCAATAGCGTTCCGGTCTCAGGACAATTATAACGCCTGACGGGCAAATCGGAATATCAGGCCGGAGTATCGGACAATGGATAAAGTCTGGCAACTGGCCCATGGGCGGTCGCTATCCCTTGGCGAAAAATCCGTGATCATGGGCATATTGAACGTGACGCCGGATTCCTTCTCCGACGGCGGACGGCACGACGATCCGGACCGGGCGCTGGCGGCCGCCGGGAAAATGCTCGACGAGGGCGCGGCCATCATCGACGTGGGCGGCGAGTCGACCCGCCCGGGGGCGGAACCCGTGGATGCCGATACGGAAGCGGCGCGGGTGCTGCCGGTCATAGAAGCGCTGGCGGGGCGTTACGGCTGTCTCATTTCCATCGATACCTACCGCGCCGCAACAGCCGAAAAGGCCGTGGCGGCGGGCGCCCACATCGTCAACGACGTCTGGGGGCTGCAACGCGAACCGCCGATCGCCGATGTGGCGCGGCGGACGGGTGCCGGTCTGGTCATCATGCACACCAGCCGGGACCGAGCCACCCTGCCGGACGTGATCGCGGACCAGTTCGCCTTTCTGAACCGCTCGCTGGAAATCGCCGATGCGGCCGGGATCGAACGGTCGCGCATCGTGCTCGATCCCGGTTTCGGCTTCGGCAAGAACGCTGGGGAGGACATGGCGCTGATGGCGCGGCTCGAAGAATTGCGCGGCCTTGGCCTGCCGCTTCTGGCCGGTACCTCGCGAAAGCGATTCATCGGCGCGGTCACGGGGCGGACAGAGGCGGCGCAGCGCGATGTGGGCACTGCCGCCACCTCGGTGGCGTTGCGGCTTGCGGGTGCCGACATCTTCCGTGTCCATAATGTCGCTTTTAACAAGGATGCGCTTGCGGTGGCGGATGCTATTCTGCAAGTAAGATCGGGCGAAAACAGGAAGTGAAGCCGTGTACACAATCCGCATCATGAATTGCGCTTTCTTCGCGCATCACGGCGTGTTCGACGAGGAACACAAACTCGGCCAGCGTTTCTATGTCGACGCCGTTCTGGACGTCGATCCCGGCAAGGCACTCGAAAACGACGATATCGAGGGGACCGTCCATTACGGCATCGCCTTCACCACCATTCAGGACATCATCGAGGGCCGCCAGCGCTATCTGATCGAGACGCTGGCGCTCGACGTGGGCAAGGCTCTTGTGGCGAGATTCCCGCAGATCAAGCGGGCGGAGATCACCGTGCGCAAGCCCAACGCGCCGGTGCCGGGCGTACTCGACCATGTTTCGGTCACGGTGGTCTATCCGCAGTGAGCGGGAGCGCGGCATCCGGACCTTATCGCGTATGGCTGGGTCTCGGCGGCAATATGGGCGACCCCGTGGCCGCGATGGGCAAGGCGTTGAAGGCGCTGGACGCGCGCACCGACACGCGCGTCGTCGCCGTTTCGCCCGTCTATCGCACGCCGCCATGGGGTAAGACGGATCAGGCGTGGTTTCACAATGCCTGTGCCGAAATCGAAACCGCGCTGGCGCCGCTGGAATTGCTGGGCACCTGCCTCGAAACGGAGCGGGCGCTGAAACGTGTGCGGGTCGAGCGTTGGGGGCCGCGTACCATCGACATGGACATACTGGCGATGGAGGATGGAACGGGCAGGGCGGTCGTGCTGTCTTCGCCCTCGCTGCAATTGCCGCATCCGCGCATGAAGGAACGCCCTTTCGTTCTCGTGCCGCTCAACGATATAGCCCCGTCACTGCAAATCGACGGACGGACGGTGGCCGACCTGCACGCGGCCATCGCGCCGGGAGAAATAGAAAAAGCCCGCACGGATGCGGGCTGGTGGCGCGGATAAAAGTTGACCGTTTAATTCCTGGCGATGCTGCTGACCGTGGTTCTGTCCACGCGCCGGAGGCTCATGCCGATAACCGGGACGAGTTCCTTCTCGACGCGGACGGAGACGGTGACGTTCATCGTGTTGGGACCGGAGACATGGGCCAGCATGGCGCCGTTCAACTGCTTGCGGTTGAGGCCGAACACCACCTTATTGCCGTTGACGGAACCCGACGTCACGTCCAGCCCCTTGCCCGCGGCGCCGTCGTTGAACTTGCCGGAATAGCTGGAGCCGACACGCACGACCGTCGCCTTCATGGGCTGCGAGAAGACGCCGACGCGGCAGGTGCCGTCGAGCGTCATGCCGACGGCGCCGGCAGGCGTCGTGCCCGCGAGATCGCAGACGAATTTGGTGCCCTTGTATTTCCCGGCCACGATCTCGCCGGGGCCGGACCACTGGCCCTCGATCGTGTGAAAGAACTGCCTGTCCTTGTCCATGGCCAGAGCCGGCACGGCGGAAAGCGACACGGGCAGCAATGTCAGGCAGGCGGCAATGCAAGTTTTCATGTTCGGCTCTGTCCCGGAATAGGCGACTTCGACATGGCGCCATTCCTAATCTTTGTTTCCCGGCATGTCACGACCGAATGCCGCTTTCGTACCGCAAAATACCGAAGATTCGGGCTTTGCCGCACGATTCCGATGCGGGATTTCCATGTATCCGATAATCGCCGCGAATGGTTAACGCTTGGTTTCGCCACCGTTTATACGAGCGAGATCGCCGACGAAATCTCCAACGCCGGGCCGCTTTTCCGCATCGAAGGGAAATGGACGCACCACGTCCATGGCGGCGATGCCGATGCGCGCCGTCATGAGGCCGTTGACGACGCCTTCGCCGAGTTTGGCGGAAAGGCGGGAAGCCAGCCCGTGCCCGACGAGCTGTTGCACGACGCTGTCGCCCATGGCGAGTGTGCCGGTGACGGCGAGGTGGGCGAGCACGCGCCGCGTGAGCGTGAGGAATCCGAGCGTTCCCGGTCGGCTGCCGTAAAGCTGCGCCAGCCGGCGGATGAGTCGCGCCGATTCGAACACCACATAGGCAAGGTCCACCACTGCGCGCGGGCTGATTGCGGTCACGGTCGCGACCCGTTTGGATGCGCCGAGGATAAGAGCGCGCGCTTCGCGGTCGAGCGGGCGGAGTATTTCCGTCTCGGCCAGCCTGACGAGATTGCGTCCGTCGATGATGTCGTCGGTGAGACCGTCGAGCATCCGGCGTCCGCGCGCCGTTTCCGGCAATCCGGCGGCGATGGAACGCAGAGCGTCGACCGCCTTGCGCGCCGCCGCCATGTCGTCGCGGCTCGCGGCGTCGGCGGCTTCCTTCCGCAAATGCTGCACGGAGGCGAGGCGACGCAGGGCCAGCATTTCGCGCGCAACAAGCGCAAGCAGGGCAGCGAGCGCCACCAGCACCACGCCGAGCGCGGTCCACCCGAGCCAGTCGGCACGGTTGAAAAGCGCGCGGATGAGGTCGTCGGTCCAGATGCCGACGGCAAAGGAAACCAGAATGCCGAGTGCACCCAGCAATGTCCGGCTCAACAGCCGGCCCAGCGACCAGCCCCGGCGCCGCTCCGGTTCAACGGACACAACGGGAAGCCCGCTTTCGGTCGCCTCCACATCATCGAATGAAAAGGCGTCCGGTTCGTCCGTCACCTGTTTCAGGTCCGTTACCGCGCGCGGGCGGCGCGGCGCTTCCCCATGGACGCCGGGGCGGGCATCGGTCTCGGCGGAGGCGTTCTCCGGTTGATCGATCCTGAAGGAGGCGGGCTTGCGCGTTTTATCTTCACTCATGCCAGACGGTCTCCGATCAGGAACTGGAGGGCGCGGTCGAGCCTGATATGGGGCAGGGACAGGGTGACGCCCTCGGCGGTGCGCTCAAGGCGCGGCGGCCGGAAGCGTACGAAGCGGATCGCCGGTTCGCTTTCCGCAAAAGATTGTTCAAAAATCACATTCGGGTTTTTCGGCAAGTCACCGGGAAATATGGCAGTTTCCGTATCACCGTCGAAAACCTCGCCGTCGATGCGCTCGCCCTTCAACGGTGTCCCGACGATGACGGGCAATGTCTCGTTGCCCTCTGTCACGGTGGCCTCGCGCGTGGCGCGCACGGCGGCCATGGCAAGCACGTCGATCTCGGCGCCGGAGAAACCGGCGCGCGCGATGGCGCGTTCCACCAGCCGGCGCACGATCGCCTGCAAGCGGTCATGGCTTTCATGGTGCAGGTGGTCGGCCTTGGTCGCCGCGACAAGGATGCGCCCGATGCGGCGCTGGATGAGCCCGGTCAGAAGGTTGGCGCGGCCGGGCCGAAAGCAGGACAGGATATCGGTGAGCGCGCGTTCGAGGTCGGCTACCACCGCACCACCGGCATTCATGGCCTGCATGGCATCGATCAGCACGATCTGCCGGTCGAGCCGGGCGATATGCTCGCGGAAGAACGGCTTGACGACATGGGTCTTGTAGGCCTCGTAGCGCCGTTCCATCATGGCGGCGAGCGATCCCGCCGCGATCCTGTCCGTACCAAGGCTGGGCAGGGGCGCAAAAGTCAGCGCAGGTGAACCTTCGAGATCGCCCGGCATCAGGAAGCGGCCCGGCGGCAGGGTGGAGAGCGCGCGCTCGTCCGCCTTTCCGGCGCGCAGATAATCGGTGAAACTTCGGGCGAGACGCTGTGCCGTCAGTTCGTCGGCCTTGGCGGAAGGATCGGCGGCGGCGGCTTCCGCCAGCCATGCTGCCGCCAAATCCCGGTGGGTCGGCTCATTGGCGAGCGCGATGGAGTCGGCGCTGAATTCGGCATAGGTCTTGCCGAGCAGCGGCAGGTCGAGCAGCCATTCGCCGGGATAATCCACGATATCGACGGAGAGCCGCCCCGGCGACAGCCAGCGCCCCCAGGCCGAGGCGGATTCATATTCGATGGTCAGGCGAAGCTGCGAGATGGCGCGCGTGGAATCGGGCCAGATGCGCTCGTCCACCAGCGCCGCGAGATGCTCCTCATACTGGAAGCGCGGCACGGCGTCGTCCGGCTGCGGTTCGAGGAAAGCCCGCGATATGCGCCCGGACTTATAAGCCTCGAACAGGGGAAGCCGGCCCCCATGCACCAGATTATGCACCAGCGCGGTGATGAAAACGGTTTTACCTGCTCGGGAGAGCCCGGTCACGCCAAGGCGGAGCGAGGGAGCGAGAAGCCCGGAGGCGCGATCCGCCAATGTATCCAGTGCGATCTTCGCTTCGTCGCCGATGCTGGTGAGACTTGCCAATATGCCCTCGTCCGCTTCCCTGTCTGTCCGGCTAGATCGTCGCAATGCGCCTTATCAGGCGCATTGCGACGATCTATCTCTTTGTTCGAGCATCGGAAAAACCCGAAAACCGGTTCCTACTTTTCGGCTCGATGCTCTATAGATAGTCAGGCAGGGGGAAGCTTTCCAGAGAGCCGCTTTCGCGGTGCAATTGCGTGAGCGATCCCTTCAGCGAAATCACGGCCAGCGCCGCAGGCGGAAAACCCGCACGCAGCCGTTCCAGACTTGCTGCATCGCCGCTGCGGCAGAGTGCCAGCGCCAGATCCTCGATGCTCGGATTGTGCCCGACCAGCATCAGGTTTTCGACATCGCCGCCATGGGCACGGATGGACTTGACATAGGCCGCGGCTCCGCTGCCATACAATCCCTCGTCGGTTATCGCCTCGATGTTCCGGCCCAGCCTTTCGATCAGGCCGAAGGCGGTTTCCCGCGTGCGGCGCGAAGCGGAAAGGACAACGCGCTGCGGAAACAGATCCGCCGCCTTCATCGCCGCCGCCAGCCGGTCGAGCGAGGCATGGCCCTGCGGGTCGAGCGGGCGGTCGAAATCCTTCATGCCGGGCTGCGCCCATGCGGCTTTTGCATGTCTGGCGAGAAGAAGGCGACTCATCCGGCGTTCCCCACGGCTTGCGATTCCACTTTCATGCCACAATTCACCGACCGATGCGCGTGAAGGTTGCTTTTTCTTGCGTTTTTTTGACGCGGCCCGCACTTGTCAACAGATGATTTTGCCGTGAAACCGGGCATAGCCCATCCATACCGAACCGGCAGGCGGCATATCGAGCGCAAGCATATTTTCTATAACGGAACGATGATGATGGCTGGAAGTCGCTTTACTGAACCCGATCGAAATATTCTTGCTGATCGTATGAAATGCCCAAATTTTCGGCGGAAATGCCTGCAATCGCCACACCAAAAAGTGTCGGGTCGCCGCGCTTTCATGTTGTGTCCTTGTTCCGATAGACATATATAACCGCTCGCGTCTCCTGGATGTGGGGTGATTGAGAATGAGTGAATTGATCGACCTTGACTATAGGCCCACCGAAGACGAACCGTTCATGAACGAACGGCAGAAGTCTTATTTCCGCGCGAAGCTGATTGCCTGGAGAAACGATATTCTTCGCGAGGCTCGCGAAACACTTGAGGCGTTGCAGCAGGAAAACGCCAACCATCCCGACCTAGCCGACCGGGCTTCTTCCGAAACCGACCGCGCCATCGAATTGCGTGCCCGCGACCGCCAGCGCAAGCTGATCGCCAAGATCGATGCCGCGCTGACCCGGATTGACGAAGGCACATACGGGTTCTGTGAGGAGACGGGTGAGCCGATCAGCCTCAAGCGGCTGGATGCGCGCCCGATCGCCACGCTTTCTATCGAGGCGCAGGAGCGCCACGAGCGCCGCGAAAAGGTCTATCGCGACGATTAAGGCGGAAAAGCTCTTCCGGAAATTCAAAAGGCTGCGGTTCGTTCCGCAGCCTTTTTGTTTGTTCAGCCGTGCCGGTGTTCGGTTCTGCTCAGATCGCCGAGCAGCTTTTCCATCTCGTCCTCGATGTTTTGCGACGATTTGGCGGACGGGGCATGATCGGCGGCTGAAATATCCAGAGAACTCAAAAGCGCGTCCTCGAAGTCGTCGGCCTGCGGCTTCGCGGCCTTGTCGGTCGCGGCGATATCCTCTTGCAGGTCGGCCATGATGGCGTCGTGCAATTCGCTGCCGAGCCCTTCCAGTTCCTCGTTGCCCGCGGGCGCGGCAACGAGAGGCAACTCCGGTTCCACACGCTGTGCCGGAGCCGGAGCGGCGGATTGCGGTGCTGGATCGGGGTTGCCGACAACCGGTTCGCGTTGGAGCGATTCGCGTTCCGGCACGATGCTGCCGAGGCTTGCCGCCGCGGCAGCGGCCGGAGCGACGGCGGCGTTCGAGGCGGATGAGGTGGCGCTGACGACCCCGCGCGAGACCTGGCTCAGCGGATAGGCGGGATGGGCGCGCGCGGATTGCGCCTGCGGCGGTTGCGGGCGGGGCGGCACGACAGTGCGCGGCGGCAGCGGTGGGATGTTGGGGGCGGCGCGTGGAGGCTGCGGCCTTTGCGCGGCTGCGGGCTGTTGCCGGACCGGTTCTTCCTTCTCAGGTTCCGGTTCAGGCTCCTGCTGGCGCTGCATCGGCGTTTCGATGGCCGAGGAAAGCTGGATCGCCTCATCCCGTTCGGGCTGTTCGGGCGCGGCCGGATTCCGCGACGACAGGGCGGGGCGCTCGTTTCTGTCGCCGGCAATGGCCGCCTCGTGCTGGCGAAAGCGCTCGATATGCTCCGGTTCGATACGCGAGGTCTGTTGAAGCCGTGGGGCCGCGCGGTCCTCGCGGCCGATATTCTGCTCGACAACCACATCGGTCGGCCCGCCGATCAGGAGCAGATGCTCCACATCGTCGCGCCGGATAAGGACCAGCTTGCGCCGGCTATCCACGGCGGCGGCGTCCATCACCGAGAGTCGCGGCTGGCGCGAGCGCGCGGCCGTGGCGGAGAAACCGCCGCCGAAGCGGCGGATGAGGCTGAGCACTACGAAAATGCCGCCGAGAATGATCGCGAAGATCAGTATGAAGCCGACGATGTTCGCCGTGCCTTCCCCCACGATGCCGCTCAACCATTCCTTCATGCGAAAAGCCCTCTCGATATTACCAAATGGATGACGCAGATGCCCGGACATCGATCTGCCGTTGGGATCCCCGCCGGTCCGCCGCATCGCGTCGCTTGCACTTTCAGAAACAGTAGTTGAATTTGCAAGTCTTGGGAATGTTACATCGAAATGGGGGAAATCTATGATCCTGGTGGTCCGATTCCGACATTTGCCTCCGTTTGGTACAGGCGCGGGAACAAATGTCGGGATAGAAAAGACCACTGGTAGCTTATTAATCGGCTAGGTCGTAAACTCATAAACTTGGGATTCTAAGCTCACCGTCCGTAGTCGCTTCTTCTCAGAAGGATGCTGTTCAGGTAGTGTTGTCAAATGGATGTTTTAGACTGGTTTTCGCGCTGGTACGAAGCGCAGTGTGACGGGGACTGGGAACACGGCTTCGGTCCGTCGATCAGCACGGTTGACAATCCTGGTTGGTCGCTGAAGATCGATCTCTCCGGGACAGACTGTGATGGTCGGACACTCGAACGGATCACGCACAATTACGGGCACGAAGCCGACTGGTGGACATGCTGGACAGAGAATAACGTGTTTCACGGCGTTGGTGGTCCTCTTCACCTTCGATCGGTTCTTGAGGCATTTCGAGATTGGGCAACGATCGTCTCGCCATCCCTACCGGCCTAGCCGCACACTCAGAAACGGGGTTCACATACGGGTACGTCTTTGATTCACTGAAGCCTTGACTTGGAGGCTTCTCATGACCCGTCGCCGGTTTGATCTCACCGATTTCGAGTGGAATGTTATTCAACCCTTGTTGCCGAACAAGCCGCGCGGCATGCCCCGCGTTGACGACCGGCGGGTGATCAACGGCATCTTATGGCGGTTTCGGACAGGCTCCCCCTGAGCAGACATTCCAGGTCGATATGGTCCGTATACCACATGCTACAATCGATTCGTGCGATAGCGCAAAGCGGGTGTCTGGGATCATGTTCTGGGCGAGCTTTCCAAAGCTTTCGATGGCGATATCGTAATGATCGACAGCTCCTGTGTCCGTGTTCATCAACATGCGGCGACGGGAAAAAGGGGGATCAAGACGATGGCTGCATGGGACGTTCCCGTGGCGGCCTGACCACCAAAATCCACGCAGTTGTCGATGCCGATGGCCGACCGATCCGTCTCGCACTTACAGCTGGCCAAGCCCATGATGGCCGCATGGCGGAACCATTGTTACAGACAATCTCCAAGGGTGCGATCTTGCTGGCGGACAAGGCCTACGATACCAACGCTATACAAGCATTTGCAAAGCAACGGCAGGCATGGGCCAATATCCCTACCAAGAGCAATCGGAAGGGAAGCTTCCCTTTCAGCCAATGGGTATACCGACAGCGTAATCTCGTTGAGCGTTTCTTCAGCAAACTCAAACAGTTCAGAGGCATCGCCACGCGTTACGATAAAGATCCGATGAACTTTCTCGCCGTCGTCAAATTGGCTGCAGCAAGAATTTGGATCAGATCGTTATGAGTCTACGGCCTAGTGGAACTTTTGAATTTGACATTTGCTCGTCGCCCGATGTCGAACGGGTTGCAAATGTCAAATTCGTTCCACCAGGTCAAAACAATCGGTACAATTGGACTTATGCCCCATGCGCGCCGGTTAACGCGTCCCACGAATCATATATATCCTGATCGCTGGGGCACATTGCGCACAGCGGCAGGAACAGGATCGGTTTGCCTGATGAACGAAAAGACATTCCGGCTGGACAGGACATCGTGGGGGTTCGCTCCAGCTCGTAGGGCGCGTCCGCGTGGCGGGAAAGGGCGGTGGGCCTGATGGCGCAGCAGACGCTGAACGCATATCCGAAGCCGCCCGTCGTGCCCAGGCGCGGCTCCAGCGGCGCGCTGCGCCTGCTTGCCGTCGGTATCGCGGTGATCGCCATCGCTGTCGCCTACTTCCTGTTCCGCGATCGTCTGGGCGACGGTTTCGCCCTCGTCCTGATGGGGCTGTTGTCGATGGTGGGCGTGTTCTACCTGTTCGGCGCGGCGACCGGGCTCATCCAGTTCAGCCAGCGCCATGGCGGACAGGACCTCGCCCATGCCTTTATGGATTCGCAGCAGGACGGGACGGTCATTTCCGATTCGCGCGGGCAGGTCATCTACGCCAATCATGCCTATGCGCAGATGACGGGCGCCGCCGATGCGGGTGCCATACGCCCGCTCGACAGTGTGCTCGCCGCCGATCCGTCGGTTTCCGATGCCGTTTACCGCCTGACGAACGCCGTGCGTGACGGTCTGCCGGCGCAGGAAGAAATCCGCCTGTCCGGCGCGCTTGCCCGCGATCCTCATCGTGACGCTCATGCCGCCGGTCCCGCATGGTATCGCATCAAGGCCCGTCCCCTTGAAGCCGGGCCCGATTTCAAGGGGCCGCTGGTGGCGTGGCAGATCACCGATATTTCCGAGGAGCGCGCCGAGCAGGAGCGTTTCTTTCAGGAATTGCAGGAAGCGATCAATCATCTCGATCATGCGCCCGCCGGCTTCTTCTCCTCCGATCCGCAGGGGCGCATCATCTATCTCAACGCCACGCTCGCCGAATGGCTGGGTGTCGATCTGACCCAGTTCACGCCCGGTTCGCTGACGCTGAACGACATCGTCGCCGGTTCCGGCATGGCGCTCATCAACGCGGTGAAGGCGGAACCCGGCACCAGCCGCAACACGGTGATCGACCTCGATCTCATCAAACGCAACGGGCAAAGCCTCGCCGTGCGCTTCTATCACCGCGTACAGGCGGCGCGCGACGGGACACGCGGCACCAGCCGCACCATTGTGCTCGACCGGGCGGAAGGCGACGATTCCTCAGCCGCGCTGCGTTCGGCGGAAGTGCGCTTCACGCGCTTCTTCAATTCCGCGCCCATGGCCATCGCCGCCGTCGACGCGCAGGGCCACATGCTGCGCACCAATGCCCGCTTCCTCGATATCTTCTCGCCCGTGGTGGACCGCGACGCCATCGACCGCAGCATGAAGATCGAAAACGTCGTGCATGAGCGCGACCGCGAGCGGTTCACCAAGGCGCTCGCCGCCGCCTTCGAGGGGCAGGCCAGCATCTCGCCGGTGGATACGGTGCTGCCGGGCAACGAGGAACGGCATATCCGCTTCTATATGAGCCCCGTTACCGATCTCGGCGGGGGAGAGGCGGCGGAGGAAGCCGCGATCATTTCCGCCGTCGAGACCACCGAGCAGAAGGCGCTCGAAAGCCAGATGGCGCAGAGCCAGAAGATGCAGGCCGTGGGACAACTCGCAGGCGGCATCGCGCATGATTTCAACAATGTGCTGACGGCGATCATCATGTCGTCGGACCTGCTGCTCGGCAATCACCGCGCTTCCGATCCGTCCTTCCCGGACATCATGAACATCAAGCAGAATGCCAACCGCGCGGCCTCGCTGGTGCGCCAGTTGCTCGCCTTCTCGCGCCGCCAGACGCTGCGCCCGGAGGTGCTGGACCTGACCGACGTGCTGGCCGACCTGCGCATGCTGCTGGCGCGTCTCGTCGGCAAGGATATCGAACTCAAGATCGATCACGGGCGCGACCTGTGGCCGGTCAAGGCCGATCTGGGGCAGTTCGAGCAGGTGGCGGTGAACCTCGCCGTCAATGCGCGCGACGCCATGCCCGACGGCGGCACGATCACGCTGCGCACCCGCAACTTGCCCGCCGCCGAAGTGGCGAAGCTCAACTATCGCGATCTCCCGGATGCGGATCATGTCCTGTTCGAGGTCGAGGATACCGGCACGGGCATTCCGGCGGATGTGCTGGGCAAGATTTTCGAGCCGTTCTTCACCACCAAGGAAGTGGGCAAGGGCACCGGCCTCGGCCTTTCCATGGTCTATGGAATCATCAAGCAGACCGGCGGTTTCATCCATTGCGATTCCGAGGTCGGCAAGGGCACGAGCTTCAAGATATTCCTGCCGCGCCACATCGTGGAAAAGAGCGCCGACGACGCGCCGGTCGCGGTCAAGGAAAAGAAGGCCGAGAAGGCGGCCGATCTTTCCGGTTCCGCCACCGTGCTTCTGGTCGAGGACGAGGACGCCGTGCGCATGGGCGGCGTGCGCGCCCTGCAATCGCGCGGCTATACGGTGCATGAGGCGGCTTCCGGCGTCGAGGCGCTGGAAATCATGGAAGAACTTCACGGCGCGGTGGATATCGTGGTCTCCGACGTGGTGATGCCGGAAATGGATGGTCCGACGCTGCTGCGTGAATTGCGCAAGAAACATCCCGACATCAAGTTCATCTTCGTTTCCGGCTATGCGGAGGACGCCTTTGCGCGCAACCTGCCCGCCGACGCCAAGTTTGGCTTCCTGCCGAAACCCTTCTCGCTCAAGCAGTTGGCGACGGCAGTTAAGGAAATGCTGGAGAAAGAGGATTGATGCCTTCCTCAGGGAAGGGCCCAGGAAAGGGCAATGTGGCGATTTTCGGCGGCGGCCCGGCGGGACTGGCCGCAGCGGAGGGGCTTTCGGCGCTGGGCCATGCCGTCACTGTTTACGAGCAGATGCCGACCGTGGCGCGCAAATTCCTGCTCGCCGGCAAATCCGGGCTGAACCTCACTCATGCGGAGGATTTTGCCGCCTTCGCCGGACGTTATGGCGAAAGCCGTGACCGCCTTCTCCCCGCGCTCGAATCCTTCGGACCTCAGGCCTTTCGCGACTGGGCCGATGGGCTCGGCGCTGAAACCTTTGTTGGCTCGTCGGGCCGGATATTTCCCAAAGCCATGAAGGCCTCGCCGCTGCTACGGGCATGGCTGCGCCGGCTGGAGGGACAGGGCGTGCGTGTGCTCACCCGCCATCGCTGGACGGGCTTCGACGGTGGCCACAGGGTCGAGACGCCGGAAGGTCCGCGAACGGTGGAATGTGACGCGGCGCTGTTTGCCTTTGGTGGCGCAAGCTGGCCGAAGCTCGGCTCGGATGGCGCATGGATTGCGCCTTTCGCGGCAAAAGGCGTCGCTATCGCGCCCTTGCGTTCTGCCAATTGCGGTTTCGATGTCGCATGGAGCGAGTATTTCCGCGACCGTTTCGCAGGAGCGCCGGTCAAGTCCGTCACGCTAACCAGCGAAGCCGGAACGACGCAGGGTGAGTTCGTCATCACCCGCCACGGCGTCGAAGGCAGTCTGGTCTATGCTCATGCGGCGGCTCTGCGCGACGCGCTGGAACGAGACGGCCACGCCTGCATGACTCTCGATCTCGTACCGGGGCGGAGCCACGCACGCCTTATGGCCGATCTCGGGCGGCAGGATGCGAAACAGAGCTTCGGCAATTATCTGCGCAAGGGCACGGGGCTGACCGGCGTCAAGGCGGCACTGGTTCTGGAATTTTCGCGCGAGAAAGACCCGGAGAAACTGGCGCGCCTTATCAAGGCGCTGCCGGTTCCGCTGCTTCGGGCGCGTCCGATCGCCGAAGCCATATCGTCGGCGGGCGGAATCCGGTGGGACGAATTCGACGGAAATTGCATGCTGCGCAAATGGCCGGGCGTTTTCGCCTCCGGCGAGATGATCGACTGGGAAGCGCCGACCGGCGGCTATCTGCTCACGGCCTGTTTTGCCATGGGTCGTGCCGCCGCCAGCGGCATGGACCGCTGGCTGGCGACACGGTAGTTTTCGTTTTACGCGGAGCGTAGCGCCTTCGCCGCCGCCACCATATTGACGAGGGCAGGGCGTACTTCTTCCCATTTGCGGGTTTTCAGGCCGCAATCGGGATTGACCCAGAGATGGCTGTCGGAAAGGCGCTCCCGCGCCAGCGATAGCAGATCGGTCATTTCCGCGACCTCCGGCACGCGGGGCGAGTGGATGTCATAGACGCCCGGCCCGATCTCGTTCGGATATTTGAACGCCTTGAACGCATCGAGAAGTTCCATGCGCGAGCGCGACGTTTCGATGGATATCACGTCCGCATCCATGTCGGCGATCGAGTCGATGATATCGTTGAACTCCGAATAGCACATGTGAGTGTGGATCTGGGTCCCGTCGGTCACGCCGCAGGCGCAGATACGGAAACATTCCACTGCCCAGCCGAGATAGGTCTTCCATTCGCTCCGGCGCAGCGGTAGCCCCTCGCGCAGGGCGGCTTCGTCGATCTGTATCATGGCCGCGCCGGCCTTTTCGAGATCGACCACCTCGTCGCGAATGGCCAGCGCGATCTGGCGGCAGGCCTCGGATCGCGGAATGTCGTCGCGTACGAAGGACCAGTTGAGGATCGTGACCGGGCCGGTCAGCATGCCCTTGACCGGCTTTTCGGTCAGCGATTGCGCGCGCTGCCACCATTCGACGGTCATGGGTTTCGGACGCGACACGTCGCCGAAAATGATCGGCGGACGGACATAGCGCGAGCCGTAGCTCTGTACCCAGGCATGACGTGTGAAGGCGAAGCCGGAAAGCTTCTCGCCGAAATATTGCACCATGTCGTTGCGCTCGAACTCGCCATGCACCAGCACGTCGAGGCCGATTTCCTCCTGCCAGCGGATCGTGGCTTCCATCTCCCCGGTGATGAAGGCATCGTAATCGGCCGCGCTCATTGTGCCCTTGTCATGGGCGGCGCGAGCCTTGCGCACCTCCGGCGTCTGCGGGAACGAGCCGATGGTCGTGGTGGGGAACAGCGGCAGGCGGAGCTTTTCCCGTTGCAGTTTCGCGCGCGCGGCGAAGGCGCTCCCGCGGTGCTTCATCGCCTCCGTCACCGTCGCGGCACGCTTTTCCACCGCCGGATCGTGCACCTTGGCGGATGCCTTGCGGACGGCGATGGCGTCGCTCGCGGCCTGTAATTGTGGCCGTACCGCATCCTTTCCTGCAGCCAGCGCCTTACCGATCACGGCGATTTCCCCGAATTTCTGCGCCGCGAAGGCAAGCCAGCTTTTCAGGTCTGGGTCCAGCCCGGTTTCAAGCTCCAGATCGATCGGCACATGCAGGAGCGAGCAGGACGGCGCGATCTCGACCGCCTGCGGACCACGCTGCTGCACCACCGGCTGAATACGGTCGATGATGGCATCGAGATCGGCGCGCCATATGTTGCGTCCGTCGATAACACCGAGCGACAGAACCTTGCCGGCATCGAGCTTCGCAGCCACTTCGGCAAGCTGTTCCGGAGCGCGGACGAGGTCGACATGCAGCCCCGCCACCGGCAGGGACACCGCCGTGTCGAGATTGCCGCCGAGCGCGCCGAAATAGGTGGCGAGCATGATATGGATGCCGGAAACCTGCGACAGCCGCTTGTAAGCCAGTTCATAAGCGGCGAGTTCATTGGGGATGAGGTCGAGAACCAGTGCCGGCTCATCGACCTGTACCCAGTCCGCGCCGGCGGCGGCGAGCTGCTTGAGCAGGTCCTCATATACTGGCAGCAGTTTTGGCAGGAGGGCGACTGGATTGAAGCCTTCGGAAGTGGATTTGGCGAGTTTCAGGAATGTCACCGGGCCGAGAATCACTGGGCGCGTATAGATGCCGAGCGCCTTCGCTTCCAGAAAATGCTCGACAGGTTTGGCGCTCGACAGGCTGAACTGCTGATCGTCGGACAGTTCCGGCACCAGATAATGATAATTGGTGTCGAACCATTTGGTCATTTCCATCGCCGTCACGCCATGGTGTACGTGGCCGGCGTGGTTGCAGGCGGACGTTTCCGCGCCGCGCGCCATGGCGAAACAGGTCTCCAGCGAAACGGGACCGCCGGTCCAGCCATAACGGGCCGGAACCGCACCGACCATGGCGACCGTATCCAGCACATGATCGTAAAGTGAGAAATCGTTGGATGGGATGCGGGTGATCCCGCGATCGCGCTGCTCCTTCCAGTTGGCTTCGCGAAGCTTGCGGGCGGTTTCCAGAAGATCGGCCGCGTCGGTCATGCCGGACCAGAAGGATTCGAGCGCGAATTTGAGTTCGCGATGACGGCCGATACGCGGCACGCCGAGGGTTGCCGTGGCTATGGTGGTGGACATGATATTGTTTACCCCGATTCAGGTTGGGGCGAGGCCATGAGATGCGTGCATGGAAAGCGGCCCCATGAAGAGGCCGGCCAATGCGACACACCGGGACACCCCGCCCGTGGACGTTGTTTCGTCCTGGCAGGTCTCCTGGCTCGCGGGTCGTCGCCTCCATTCGTCTTCCCGGAACGCCCGTTCCAGTGACACAGGTGAATATCGGCTCGCCGCTTACAGTTGCGGGGGCAGCGCCGGCCTTGTCCTTATCAAGGACGCACCGGCTTCCCTCTTAGCCCCACACGCCGAAAGCGCATGAGGAACCATGACAGCACGCAGTCTGGCGCAAACAGGATTTCATGTCAAGATGACATAAAGAAATGTTTATATCTTTAAATGGTAGTTCGGTATTGGTCTTTGAAATGAAAACGGCCCGCCGGGAAGGGCGGGCCGCTATCATGTCAGGAGATCGCAGAAAGGCTTAGCTGCAACCGCTCGTCGCGCCGCAGGTGTCGCATTTCAGGCAGGTGCCGTTGCGGACCATGGTGAAGTTCTGGCACTCCGAGCAGCTGTCGCCGGTATAGCCCTGCATCATCGACCTGATGCGGCGGTCGGCTTCGAGCTTCTTGGCGGCGTTGGCGCTTTCCGTGCGGGCGGAGGCGGCGTCGGCCGCTGCCTTGTCGGAGAACAGCTCCGTCGCGCCGGCCGTTTCCGCCTGCTGCTCGGCCTGTTCCTCATAGTCGCGCTTGAAGGCGGTCGCGCCGTCCGTCACCAGGCCGATGGTCGCCGGGCGCGAGGGTTGCGACGATTTCAGCGCCGTCACGTTGGATGCCTGCGGGGCCGAGGCGGTCGAGCCCTTGGCCTCGTTGCCGCCGGACGGCGAGGTCGGCACCAGCGTCGGCTTGTAGCCGCGCGTCCAGCCGGTCGAGACCAGATTGGTCTTGCCTTCCTTGATGCCCTTGCCCAGCGCCGTGTTGGAGAAGTCGCTGGTGTCGACATGGGCGAGGTCGTTGCGGCCCAGATACGAGACGGCCAACTCGCGGAACACGTAGTCGATGATCGAGGTCGCGCTCTTGATGGCGTCGTTGCCGATCACCACGCCCGCCGGCTCGAACTTGGTGAAGGTGAAAGCCTCCACATATTCCTCCAGCGGCACGCCATATTGCAGGCCGAGCGACACGGCGATGGCGAAATTGTTCATCATCGCGCGGAAGGCGGCGCCTTCCTTGTGCATGTCGATGAAGATCTCGCCCAAGCGGCCGTCGCCGAATTCGCCGGTGCGCAGATAGACCTTATGGCCGCCGACGACGGCTTTCTGGGTGTAGCCCTGGCGGCGGTTCGGCAGCTTCTCGCGCTCATGCACGATCTTCTCGACCACCTTCTCGACGATGCGCTCGGTCACCTGCACGGCGCGGGCGGCGGCGGGGGCCTCGATCAGCGCCTCGACGGCGTCATCCTCGTCGTCCTCATCGGCGATGAGGGCGGCGTTGAGCGGCTGCGACAGCTTGGAGCCGTCGCGATAGAGCGCGTTGGCCTTGAGCGCCAGCTTCCACGACAGCATATAGGCGTTCTTGCAGTCCTCGACGGTGGCCTCGTTCGGCATGTTGATCGTCTTGGAGATCGCGCCGGAGATGAAGGGCTGCGCCGCCGCCATCATGCGGATGTGGCTTTCGACCGAGAGATAACGCTTGCCGACCTTGCCGCAGGGATTGGCGCAGTCGAACACCGGATAGTGCTCTGGCCTGAGGAAGGGCGCGCCTTCGAGCGTCATCGCGCCGCAGACATGGATATTGGCGGCCTCGATGTCCTTCTTGGCAAAACCGATCGCCGGCAGCATCTCGAAGGAGAAGTCGTTGAGCTGCTCGTCGGTGAGCTTGAGCACGTCCTTGCAGAAATCCTCGCCCAGCGTCCACTTGTTGAAGGCGAACTTGATGTCGAAGGCGGATTTGAGTGCTGCGTTGAGCGCCTCGATCTTCTCGTCGGTGAAGCCCTTGGCGCGCAGCGTCGAGGGATTGACGGCCGGGGCCTGATTGAGATTGCCGTGGCCGACGGCGTAGGCCTCGATCTCGGCGATCTGGCTTTCCGAATAGCCGAGCGTGCGGAGAGCCTCCGGCACGGCGCGGTTGATGATCTTGAAATAGCCGCCGCCGGCGAGCTTCTTGAACTTCACCAGCGCGAAGTCGGGCTCGATGCCGGTGGTGTCGCAATCCATGACGAGGCCGATCGTGCCGGTGGGCGCGATGACGGTGGCCTGCGCGTTGCGGTAGCCGTGCTTTTCGCCAAGCGCCAGCGCCTTGTCCCATGCGGCGCGGGCATGCTCGATCAGGGCCTGATCCGGGCAATCTTCGGCGATCAGCGCCACCGGGTTGACGGCGAGGCCTTCGTAGCCCTGCTTTTCGCCGTGCGCGGCGCGGCGGTGGTTGCGGATGACGCGCAGCATATGGGCGGCGTTCGGCTCGTAGCCGGGGAAGGTTCCCAGCTCCTTCGCCATTTCGGCCGAGGTGGCGTAGGCGACGCCGGTCATGATCGCGGTCAGCGCGCCGCAGATGGCGCGGCCTTCGGTGGAGTCGTAGGGAATGCCGGAGGTCATCAGCAGGCCGCCGATATTGGCGTAGCCGAGGCCGAGCGTGCGGTATTCATAGGAGAGGCGGGCGATTTCCTTGGACGGGAACTGCGCCATCATCACTGAGATTTCGAGCACGATGGTCCAGAGCCGCGCCGTATGCTCGTAAGCCGCGATGTCGAAGGAGCCGTCCTTGTTGCGGTAGGTTAGCAGGTTGATCGACGCCAGATTGCAGGCCGTGTCGTCGAGGAACATATATTCCGAGCACGGATTGGAGGCGCGGATCGAACCGGCGGACGGGCAGGTGTGCCAGTCGTTCATGGTGGTGTTGTAGTGCAGGCCCGGATCGGCCGAGGCCCAGGCGGCGTAGCTGATGCGCTCCCACAGGTCGCGCGCCTTCAGCGTCTTCATCACCTTGCCGTCCTTGCGGGCGGTCAGGTTCCATTCGCCGTCGTTCTCGACCGCGCGCAGGAACTCGTCCTTGAGCGAGACGGAATTGTTGGAGTTCTGGCCCGAGACGGTGAGATAGGCTTCCGAATCCCAGTCGGTGTCGTAGGTCTTGAACTCGATGCTGGTGTAGCCCTGACGCGCGAACTGGATCACGCGCTTGACGTAGTTCTCCGGCACCTGATCCTTCTTGGCGGCGCGGACCTCGCGCTTGAGGGAAGGGTTCTTCGACGGATCGAAGCAGTCATCGTTGTCCGCTTCGCAATTGACGCAGGCCTTCATGATGGCGGTCAGGTGCTTGCGCACGATACGGGAGCCGGTGACGAGCGCCGCCACCTTCTGCTCTTCCTTGACCTTCCAGTCGATATATTCCTCGATGTCCGGGTGATCGATGTCGACCACGACCATCTTGGCGGCGCGGCGGGTGGTGCCGCCAGACTTGATCGCGCCGGCGGCGCGGTCGCCGATCTTGAGGAAGCTCATCAGGCCCGACGAACGGCCACCGCCGGAAAGCTTTTCACCTTCGCCGCGCAGATAGGAGAAGTTGGAGCCGGTGCCGGAGCCGTATTTGAACAGGCGCGCCTCGCGCACCCACAGGTCCATGATGCCGCCGTCGTTGACCAGATCGTCGGCGACGGACTGGATGAAGCAGGCGTGCGGCTGCGGATGCTCATAGGCCGACTTGGACTTGGTCAGCTTGCCGGTCTGCCAGTCGACATAGAAATGGCCCTGACCGGGACCGTCGATGCCATAGGCCCAGTGCAGGCCGGTGTTGAACCATTGCGGGCTGTTCGGCGCGACGCGCTGCGTGGCGAGCATGTAGGCCAACTCGTCGCGGAAGGTCAGCGCATCGGCTTCCGTGTCGAAATAGCCGCCCTTCCAGCCCCAATAGGTCCAGGTGCCGGCGAGACGGTCGAACACCTGGCAGGCGTCCATCTCCGAACCGTAGCGCTCCTTTTCGGGCAGGGCCTCGAGCGCGGCCTCGTCGGGGACCGAGCGCCACAGCCATGAGGGGACGCTGTTCTCCTCGACCTTCTTGAGGCGCGCGGGCACGCCGGCCTTGCGGAAATATTTCTGCGCCAGAATGTCGGCCGCGACCTGACTGAACTGGGCCGGCACGTTGATGTTCTCCAGACGGAACACGACGGAGCCGTCGGGATTCTTGATCTCGCTGGTCGCGGTGCGGAAGGCGATCTCCGCGTATGCGGACTGATTCTCTTTCGTGAAACGGCGTTCGATCTTCATCTGTCCCATCCAAACGTTCTATATATAGTGACCCGGCCAGAGCTTTTCAGCCTCGCCCGTCCGCACTGCCTGCTTGCGCCGCACCTGTTTCCGGCGATCCCCTGCCACAGGCAAAGACGCCTGCGGCCGGCCCTCCGGTTGTTCAGCTTCCGTTTTCGTTTCGCCGCGTCTTGCGAAAGACCGGCGGACACGGTTCCCATTACCCCGCCTTCAATGGCGAGTCAGGAACCAACGGGTTGTGAAATGCTTTATCTGGTAAGATAGCATGGGCGTAAATACTAAATCTAGTATTAACGCCGATAATGCCGATCAATCCATAAGCTTTCACGAAAATACAGCACCTCAAATCGGGGCACGACAAAACCCTGGGCGAAAACCACGCAAATCCACGCGTGGCACCCATTACGAACCCGACTTCACGGAAAGAAAGACCGGCTATCAACACGCCCGGTCACGCCACTCACGCAACGATGGCTTCATAAAAAACGACTCGTCCGCAGGCGTCAAGAATCAGTTTGCTGCAAACCGTCAACCGCTAGATATTGTATGCCGGCCCGTGTGTTTGAATGTGGATAACGGGGAGAAGGGCGGGATCGTATAGGTAGCCACCAAACAATGCCGCCGTCCCGAAGGGCAGGAGAAACATATTTGCCGGCTTTGCCCTATTCGGCGGCGGCCAGCCGCGAATCGCCGAAACGGCGCAGGACGTGCTTCAGAGCGACCTCCTCGACGCGCGCGGCGGCTTCGTCCGGAGATACCCACTCGCACAGGCGCTGCTCGCGCTCCGGCCAGTCCTTTTCCTGTCCGGTGAACCGCACCGCAAAAACCGCAACCGAAAACTGGTTGATGCGCTCCGGCGGCAGATCAAGCTTGGAATAGTCGTAATAGCCGATCGCCTCGGGCGAGACCTCGCCGCGCACCCCGGCCTCCTCATAGGCCTCGCGCAACGCGGTCTCGGGCAGAGTGCGGCCGACCTGCGGCCAGCCCTTGGGGATGATCCAGCGCCCGGAGCCGCGGCTGGTAATGACCAGCGTCCTCAGCATGCCGAAATCGCGGCGATACACCAACGCCGCCACCTGCTGCAAACGGCCGGAGGGCGTCAGAATGCGCTTCTCCTTCGCAACGGGGTGTTTGATGGATGGCATCGGCAAGAGCTTTCTCTGTTCGGTCCACAATGGAACGATTCGCCGAAATGACAACCACTTAAACGGGCAACGAATTTGCCGCCGCGCGAAAAGTTCCTGTTTTTATGATAAAATCCGGCCTTGCGGATATTGCCCGTACACGCCCCGGACAGGCGGCGCATGATTGCAGTTCATAAAAGGGGATTGCGGCGAAACGGTGCCGAAATCGCTTTATCTGTTTCACCGCATTTATGCGACGCCAAATGTTTCCATTTGGCTGCAAAATGCTTTAGCCGCGCTTTCCGTCGGCGATGGGTTCCTGATAGGTGAAACCCATGTCCCAGGGGAAATAGATCCATGTGTCCTGCGAGACCTCCGTGACGAAGGTGTCGATCAGCGGACGGCCCTTGGGCTTGGCGTAGACGGTGGCGAAATGGGCTCTCGGCATCATTTCGCGCACCATTGCCGCGGTCTTGCCCGTGTCGGTAAGATCGTCCACGAC
Organism: Rhizobiales bacterium 63-22; assembly: GCA_001898995.1. Classification (GTDB taxonomy): domain Bacteria; phylum Pseudomonadota; class Alphaproteobacteria; order Rhizobiales; family Rhizobiaceae; genus Brucella. Next base: position 282,938 of record MKVZ01000017.1, read on the forward strand.
CAGCACGCCTTCGCCGCCGTTGTCCAGCAGGCCTTCGCCGATACCCTTGAGCACCTGCATGTCGCCCTGCGAGCTGTAATCGTGATAGGAAGCGATGCAGACGGTTTCGATCAGCCGGATGCCGAGTTCCCGGCAGATGATCGCAGCCGGCACGAGGCCGCCGCGCGTGATGGCGACGATCGCACGCCATTCGCGGCCCATGCCGGAGATGCGCCACGCAAGAGCGCGCGCGTCGCGGTGGAACTGGTCCCAGGAAACGGGAAAAGCTTTATCGGGCAAGGACATCGAAAGGCTCCGTGAACAACCACCGGCGGGCCGAAGCGTGCCGGGTGATGCTGATAAACGCAAAAAGGCCGGTCTTGCAAGCCTTCTCATGTGCCTCATGCACGGAAATGGCAGGCAGGACCGGCGATCGCAAGCCTATCTGGAGAGGAAGGTGAGGGCGGGCAGGCTCTTGAGCAGATTGCGCGTGACGCCGCCGAACAGGAATTCGCGCACGCGCGAATGGCTGTATGCGCCTATGACCATAAGGTCGACATGTTCCGCGAGAGCATATTCGCGCAGCGCGTCCGGCGGAGAAAGCCCCTCGGATTTGAGCGGCACGGCCTCCACCTTGATGCCATGGCGGGCGAGCGCCTCGACCAGATCGGTGCTGGCATGTGCCTCGCCATCGTTGAGCGGTTCCGGCGGATCGACCCACACGACATCGGTCCGGCTTGCCCGCCGCAACAGGGGCAGGGCATCGAATGCCGCCCGCGACGCCTCGCGCTTGCCGTTATAGGCCACGACGATCCGGTCGAGCGAAGTCGCGGGCAGCACCGGCGCATAAGGCACGAGCAGCACGGGGCAACTCGAGTGGAACACCAGCGTGTCGGCGGTCTCGTCGTTGATGGACGGATCGTCCGGATCGGGCTGGCCTGCGACCAGCAGTTCCGCGCCGAGGCACGTCGCGAGGACGCCGTCGGCCGCTGTTCCCGTCTCGGAACGGGCAACGCGAAACTCATATCGAGCCTTGCGGCGGCGCATCTCGTCCTCGAACAGCGATTTGAGGTGTTCGGACAATTCCTTGTGCTGCTTGTCGTGCAGTTCGAACATGCCCGGATCGATGAAGCCGTTGGGATCCGCATAAACCATGGGCGAGGGGATGGAGTAGATGCCGATTACATGGATATCCGCCATCTTCTGTTGCAGAAGGCCGACCGCCGACAGGACGCGCTTCAATTCCGGTTCGCTGCGCGCATAGGCAACCACGGTTTTATAGGACATGAACGATCTCCTCACGGACTTCATGTTAAAAACAACGTCTCAGGCAGGCAAAAAGTTGCGTTCCTCTACTATTGCGCCCGCACCTTTTCGAGCGTGGCCATCATTGATTCTATGGCTGCGATGGCGGCGTCGATCCGTGCCGCATCGCTGCCGCGCACCACGAGCTCGGTGCTGAATCGACCATTTTCGAATTTCGGGTAGGACCCGATGACGGTTTCCGGATTTTCCTTCTGAATCTGTGCCAGCGGCGCGCCGATGACGCCCTCGCCGAAGGGGCAGAGAACGGATCGCGACAACAGCTTGCGCCCGGTGCGCAGCGTGGGCAGCACATTGCCGAGCATGGCCTGAAACACCGACGGCACGCCGGCCATGACATAGACATTGCCGATATGGAAACCGGGCGCGGCGGACACCGGATTGTCGATATGCTCCGATCCCTGCGGCATACGCGCCATGCGTTTTCGCGACTCGGTGAATTCCAGCCCGCGTTTCGTATAATTGTCGGCGAGCAGCTTCATCGCCCTTTCTTCGTAAATGCAGGGCACGCCGAACGCTCTCGCCACGGCATCGGCGGTGATGTCGTCATGCGTGGGGCCGATGCCGCCGGAGGTGAAGACATAATCATAATTCGCCCGCAGCGCGTTGAGTGCGGCGACGATGGCTGCTTCCTCATCCGGCACGATGCGCACTTCCTTCAGGTCGATGCCGGCGGCAGTGAGAACATCGGCGAGATGGCCGATATTCTTGTCCTTGGTGCGGCCGGATAGAAGTTCGTCGCCGATGGCGAGCATCGCGGCCCTGACGGTGTCCTGCGTTTGTCCTGTCATGATCGACTCCGTGTTCGACCGACAGTTAAGCGCCGGATGCAGCAAGCCGCAACCGGTTTATGATCGCTGGAAAAAGAGATTTGAGGATGGCGTAAATGACATGGTGCGGTCGGCGGGACTTGAACCCGCAAGCCTGAAAGGCGACGGATTTTAAGTCCGTTGCGTATACCAGTTTCGCCACGACCGCAGCCAATGCGTTCTATGTCACGATTTGCGCCGGAAGTTCAAGCCGCAACAACGGTCGGAAAGACGGCGGGCGAGCTGGTTCTTGTCTTGCATGCCGAAGCCATGTAGCCATAGCCCGACAAATGCGACAAGCGATGCAGAAAGCCGAACCATGACCGCCTTCGTCAAAGCCGTGGAGCGGGCCGAAAAGGCCATGCGCGAGCTGTTTCCCGAGACGCCCTTGCAGATAAACGACTATCTGTCGCGGAAATACGGCGCGGAAATCTGGCTGAAGCGCGAGGACCTGACGCCTGTGCGCTCCTACAAGATACGCGGCGCGTTCAATTTCATCTCCCGCGCGGTGAAGACTGCGGATGAAAACGCCGTCTTCGTCTGTGCCTCGGCGGGCAACCACGCGCAGGGCTTCGCCTTCGTCTGCCGGCATTTCGGGCGCAGGGGCGTCGTCTTCATGCCGGTCACGACACCGCAACAGAAAATCGACAAGACGCGCACCTTCGGGGCCGAATTCATCGAGATCAGGCTCGTGGGCGATATTTTCGACGTCTGCTATGCCGCCGCGCAGGATTTCGCGGCGAGCGGCAAGGGCATCATGGTGCCGCCGTTCGACCATCCCGGCATCGTGGAAGGGCAGGCGACCGTGGCGCTGGAGATCGAACGGCAATTGTCCGCCGACAAGCGTCCCGATCTCGTCCTGCTGCCGGTCGGCGGCGGCGGACTTGCCGGCGGCGTGACACAATATATCGCCGGCCTTGGCTGGAAGACCGGGTTCCGCTTCGTGGAACCGCAGGGCGCGGCAAGCCTCAAGGCCAGCCTCGAAGCCGGAAAGCGCGTGAAGCTTTCCCGCGTCGACAATTTCGTCGACGGTGCGGCGGTGGCGGAGATCGGCAGGGAGAATTTCAGGATTCTCAAAGGTTTCGATGCGAAATCTGTCATAACGGTTTCGGAAAATCGCCTCTGCGCCACCATGGTGGAGATGCTCAATGTTGAGGGCGTGGTGCTGGAGCCAGCGGGCGCGCTCGGCATCGACGCACTCAAGGATTTCAGGAAAAGCGAGCTGAAGGGCAAGCGCATCGTCATCATCGTCTCCGGCGGCAATTTCGACTTCGAACGCCTGCCGGACGTGCGCGAGCGCGCGCTGCGCTTCGAGGGCCTGAAGAAATATTTCATCTTCCGCTTTCCCCAGCGTCCCGGCGCACTGCGCGCCTTCCTCGACCTGCTCGGTCCCGAAGACGACATCGCCCGCTTCGAATATCTGAAGAAATCGGCGCGCAATTTCGGCTCGGTGCTCATCGGCATCGAGACGAAGGACGCCGCGAATTTCAAAATTCTGGAAAAGAAATTCGCCGAAGCCGGCTGGGCCTATCAGGACATCACCGACAATCAGGTTCTGGCGGATTTCATCATCTGATCCCCGATTGACGAAGATGTTTCACGGGAACGTGAACGGTGCACCTCTTTTTAAATCGGATTGCGACGATACGTATATCGACAAATGACGATATGCAAAGGATCGGGAGTGCGACGGTGACGGAAGATCGGCCCATGGAACGGGAAGATATCCTGAAGGCGCTCGCCAATCCGGTGCGGCTCGACATTTTGAACTGGCTCAAGGAGCCGGAAAAACATTTTTCCGGCCAGCACATGCCTCTGGAGATGGGCGTGTGCGCGGGCCAGTTCGAGCGGTGCGGCCTCTCCCAGTCCACCGTTTCCGCCCATCTCTCCGTACTGGTCAAGGCGGGGCTGATCCAGCCCCGCCGCGTCGGCCAATGGACTTTCTACAGTCGCGACGAAGCAGCCATCGCCGCGTTCCTGCGTTCGCTTTCTGATCTCTGATCCTCCCTCCCGTTTTAAGGACCGTTCCCATGACCACATTGTTCGACCCCGTCACAGCAGGCGATCTCAGGCTCGCCAACCGCATCGTGATGGCGCCGCTGACCCGCAACCGCTCGCCGCAGGCGGTTCCGAACGATCTCAACGTCGCCTATTACGAGCAGCGCGCCAGCGCCGGCCTCATCGTCACCGAGGCGACGGCGATCAGCCAGCAAGGGCAGGGCTATGCCGATGTTCCAGGCCTCTATTCGCCGGAGCAGCTTGCCGGCTGGCGGCGCGTGACGGACGCCGTGCACAGGGCCGGCGGCCGGATCGTCGTGCAGATGTGGCATGTGGGCCGTATCTCGCATACCAGCCTGCAACCAGACGGTGGCAAGCCGGTGGCGCCCTCGGCGATCCGGGCCAATTCCAAGACCTATCTCGTCCATCCCGACGGCACCGGTGAATTTGCCCCCACATCCGAGCCGCGTGCGCTGGAAAAGAGCGAGATTCCGGGTATCGTCGCCACCTATGCGCAGGCCGCGAAGGACGCGGTGGAAGTGGCCGGGTTCGACGGCGTCGAGATTCATGCCGCCAACGGCTATCTGATCGATCAGTTTCTGCGCTCGGGCAGCAATCACCGCACGGACGAATATGGTGGCTCGATCGAAAACCGCGCCCGCTTCCTGTTCGAGGTGGTCGGCGCCATCGTCAAGGCGGTCGGCGGCGGCAAGGTCGGCATCCGCCTGTCGCCGGTCACGCCCTCCAACGATGCGTCCGATCCCGATCCGCAGCCGCTGTTCGACTATGTGGTGCAGAAGCTGGCCGGCTATGGCCTTGCCTATATCCATGTCGTCGAAGGTGCCACGGGCGGCGCGCGCGATTTCCAGCAGGGATCGCAGCCCTTCGATTATGCGCGCTTCAAGCGTGTCTATCGCGACGCTGGCGGCAAGGGTGCGTGGATGGTCAATAACGGCTATGACCGCGCGCTGGCCGAAAAGGCGGTGGAAAGCGGTGCGGCCGATCTGGTCGCCTTCGGCAAGCCCTTCATCGCCAATCCCGATCTGGTGCGCCGCCTGAAGGAGAACGCGTCGCTTAACGCCATCGACCAGCAGACCATGTATGGCGGTGGAGCCAAGGGCTATACGGATTATCCGGCGATGGCATGATTGCCCGGTAAGGGAGCATGGATTACCGGCCGGGGCTGAAGTGGTCCCGGCCGATTTCGTTTGCATTCCGGCGGGAAATGCCCCATATGGCGTTTCAGGCGCATGGGCCGGCTACAGGATGCCGGCTTTCCGAAGCTGGACTTGTTGCGTCTCGCCCCCTGTTGCCGGAATGGTCCGGCGAGGGGGAGTCCCGGCGAAAGCCGGGCACGGCTGCGCAAGTCGCCCGGATGTTTCCGGCGTCCCGTCGTATCTTCCCAAAAATTTTTATGCGGCAAGTTGCGCTTGCCGCAACGATGTTGCGGAGCGCGTAAAGCCACTCCGCCGAAAGAGACTGAATTGACGAAAGAAAATCTTCCGACCATGGAAAAGGGCGGCTTTGCTGCGCATGAATCCATGAAAGAAAAGGGCGGCTTCGCCGCCCTGGGCATCACTGGCGCCCTGCTCAAGGGTGTCGAAGGCGCCGGCATGACCGTACCCAAGCCCATCCAGATGCAGGCGATCCCGCCGCAGCTCGAAGGGCGCGACATTCTGGGCATCGCCCAGACCGGTTCCGGCAAGACGGCGGCTTTCAGCCTGCCGATCCTGCAACGGATCATCGGGCTTGGCGACAAGCGTGCGCCGAAGACGGCGCGGGCGCTGGTGCTGGCCCCGACGCGCGAACTCGCCGTGCAGATCGAAGAGACGATCCGCGCCGTGTCGAAGAATGCGCACATCTCGACCGCGCTCATCCTCGGCGGCGTGTCCAAGCTCACGCAGATCAAGCGCATGGCGCCCGGCGTCGATGTGCTGATCGCCACGCCCGGCCGTCTTACCGATCTCATGCGCGAGAAGCTGGTGGATCTGTCGCAGACCCGCTGGCTGGTGCTGGACGAAGCCGACCGCATGCTGGATATGGGCTTCATCAACGATGTGAAGCGTATCGCCAAGGCAACCCATGCCAGCCGCCAGACCGCGCTTTTCTCGGCCACCATGCCAAAGGAGATCGCGGCGCTCGCCGAAACGCTGCTGCGCGATCCCGTGCGCGTCGAAGTGGCGCCGCAGGGCACCACCGTCGCCGAGGTCACGCAGGTCGTGCATCCGGTGCCGACCAAGGACAAGCGGCGCCTGCTCTCCGCCATGCTCGGCGATCGCGATATGCGCTCGGTCATCGTCTTCACCCGCACCAAACACGGCGCGGACGCGGTGGTGCGCCATCTGGAGCGCGACGGCCATGACGCTGCCGCCATCCACGGTAACAAGTCGCAGAATGCCCGCCAGCGCGCGCTCAACGGCTTCCGCGACGGTTCCCTGCGCATCCTCGTCGCTACCGATATCGCCGCGCGCGGCATCGACGTGCCGGGCATCAGCCATGTGGTGAATTACGACCTGCCGGATGAGCCGGAAACTTATGTACACCGCATCGGCCGCACCGGCCGCAACGGAGCCAGCGGCGCTTCCATCACGCTTTACGATCCGGCGGCGGAAGAATCAAAGCTTCGGGCCGTCGAGCGTGTGACGCGCAACCGGCTTCCGATCAAGGATGCCCCCGTGCAGCCCGCTCCGGCTCCCGCCACCAGGGCACCGGCGCCGCAGGGTGCACAGGCTGGCCAGCCGCATGAGCATCGCCGCCCGGCCCGCAAGGCCGGCGAGCAGCATCGCGCCGGGAACAACGCCTCCGCCGATGCCGCGCCGAAGCCGAAACGTCCGTTCCGCCGCAAGCGGCGCGGCAACGGCCAGCGCGCCGCATAAACCAGTATATTGCGAAATATCTTGCGTCAAAGCCGCCCATAATCGGGCGGCTTTTTTGTTTTGTATCCGGTTTTGGGTCTGGCTTTGCGTATTGAAGGAGAAAATTATTCCATGCTTGCTTGAAAGGGCAGGGTGCTTCCGTCATTTTGCCTGAAGCATGTCGTTATCGCAAAACCGCTGCACACTTTTGCGCGACATGCTTTAGCAGACAGCCGTACCAGACAGGAAAACGCAAGCCATGCTCAATTCGGTGCTCGACGCTATCGGCAATACGCCGCTGATCCGCCTCAAAAGGGCCTCCGAGATCACCGGATGCGAGATTTACGGCAAGGCGGAGTTTCTCAATCCGGGCCAGTCGGTCAAGGACCGCGCAGCGCTCTTCATCATCCGCGACGCGGAAAAGCGCGGCCTTCTGAAGCCGGGCGGTGTCATCGTCGAAGGCACGGCGGGCAACACGGGCATCGGGCTCACCATGGTGGCCAAGGCTCTCGGCTACCGCACGGTGATCGTGATCCCCCGGACTCAAAGTCAGGAAAAGAGGGACGCGCTGCGGCTTCTCGGTGCGGAACTGATCGAGGTGCCGGCCGCACCCTACCGCAATCCCAACAATTATGTGCGCCTTTCCGGCCGCCTCGCCGAACAGCTTGCGCGCACCGAGCCGAACGGCGCGATCTGGGCCAACCAGTTCGACAATCCGGTCAACCGTCAGGCGCATGTCGAGACCACGGCGCAGGAAATCTGGCGCGACACCGGCGGCAGGATCGACGGCTATGTGGCGTCGGTGGGATCGGGCGGCACGCTGGCCGGGACCGCCATCGGCCTGAAGGAACACGATCACAATATCAGGATCGCGCTCGCCGATCCGCACGGTGCCGCACTCTATTCCTATTATACGACCGGCGAACTCAAGGCCGAGGGCGATTCGATCACCGAAGGCATCGGGCAGGGGCGCATCACCGCCAATCTGGAAGGCTTCACGCCGGATTTCTCCTACCGGCTTTCCGATGCGGAAGCCGTCGCCATCCTGTTCGACCTGGTGCAGGAGGAGGGGTTTTGCCTCGGCGGATCGTCCGGCATCAATATCGCGGGCGCGATCCGGCTTGCAAAAGATCTCGGTCCGGGCCACACAATCGTGACCATGCTTTGCGACTATGGCAACCGCTACCAGTCGAAGCTGTTCAATCCGGCCTTCCTGCGCGAAAAGGGCTTGCCCGCGCCCGACTGGCTGGAGAAAAAGACCGAAATAGACATACCGTTCGAATGATCGCGCATTTTATCCGAAAACCGTTTCACACTTTTCGGAATGCGCTTGAGAGGACTGAAACGATGGCATACGAGACCGAGGCGCTTTTCCGCGAGGATTCCTATCTTTCGACCGCGGAGGGCACGGTTTTCGCCATTGCCGAAAACGGCGGCATCATTCTCGACCGCACCAATTTCTACGCCACGTCCGGCGGCCAGCCGGGCGATACCGGTTTTTTCGAGCGCGCCGACGGCTCGCGCATCGGGATCGCCGCAACCGTCACCGGTGAGACCAAGAGCGAGATCGTCCACATGCCGGGGGAAGGGCAGCCGCGCCCGGATATCGGCGAGAAGCTGGTGCTGCATATCGACTGGCCGCGCCGCTACAGACTGATGCGCATGCACACCGCCTGCCACCTGCTTTCGGTGGCCTGCCCCTTCCCGATCACCGGGGCGGCTGTGGGCGAGGAGGAAAGCCGGATCGATTTCGACCTGCCCGATCCGAGCTACACCAAAGAATTCGTTACGGAAAAGCTGATGGAACTGGTGCGTGCCAATGCAGCCGTCACGACCCGCTGGATCAGCGATGAGGAACTGCTCGCCAATCCCGGAATCGTGAAGTCGAAGAATGTCCGACCACCGGTCGGTTCGGGGCGCATCCGTCTCGTCGTCATCGGCGACGACGGGGCAGTGGATTCGCAGCCCTGCGGCGGCACGCATGTTTCCGAGACGCAGGAAGTGGGTGAAATCCACATCGGCAAGATCGAGAAAAAGGGCAAGGAAAACCGCCGCTTCCGTATCCGCTTCGGCAAGGCGCCGGAAGCGTGAATGCTCGAAATGTGATAAGGTGACCGGAACGATTTCGAGGAGAGGGATCATGGCCGAAAAAAGCGCATTCGTCGTTTCGCGCGAGTGGCTGAAGGAAAAGCTGGGCAAGCCGGGAATCGCCATCGTGGATGCGTCCTGGTATCTGCCGGCCTCCGGCCGCGACGCCAAGGCGGAATATGACGCCGCTCATATTCCGGGCGCGGTCTTTTTCGATCAGGATGAGATCGCGGACAAGACGTCGGGCCTGCCGCATACGCTGCCCTCGCCGGACCTCTTCGCTCGCCATGCCGGCGCGATGGGCATCACCGCCGGCGAGACCATCGTCGTCCATGACGGGCCGGGCATGTTTTCCGCCCCGCGTGTCTGGTGGATGTTCCGCGTCATGGGCGCGAAACAGGTCTTCGTGCTCGACGGCGGTTTCGACGGCTGGAAGCAGGCCGGCTTTCCCGTGACCGATGCGCCGACGAAGATCGCGCCGTCGCTGTTTACGCCAGCTTTCGACAAGGCGGCGGTGGTTGGTTTCGACGAAATGCGCACCATCGTCGAGGAGCGTCGCGCGCAGATTGCCGACGCCCGGGCCGCCGGTCGCTTCACCGGCCGCGACCCCGAACCGCGTCAGGGCATGCGTTCCGGCCATATGCCCGGCGCGCGTAACGTGCCGGTCGGAACATTGTCCGGGAATGGCGAACTGAAGGACCTGGAAAGCCTGCGCCGCGTCTTCGACGCCGCCGGTGTCGATCTCGCCGGACCAGTGGTCACAAGCTGCGGATCGGGCGTGACGGCTGCGGTCGTCACGCTGGCGCTCACCTCGCTCGGTCACAAGGACAACCGCCTCTATGACGGTTCGTGGAGCGAATGGGGCAGCAAAGCCGATACGCCGGTCGTGACGGGCGAAGCCGATTGACATGCCTGAAACGCTGAAAGCGCGCATCACCCATCTGGAAATGACGGCGCGGTCTTCCCTGTCCGTGCCTGTGCCTGCCGGAATCCGCCTTGCCATGATGCGCGCGGCGGATATGCCGCTGCATTTCTACCGTTATCTCTACGAACAGGTCGGCCGCCGGCACCACTGGATGATGCGGCGTATGCAGAGCGATGCCGAGGTGGCGAAAATCATCCATGCCGCGACGACCGAAATCCATGTGCTTTATGCGGAAGGCTGTCCGGCCGGTTTCGCTGAACTCGATCTGGCCGGGCTGCCGGATACGGTCGAAATCGTCCATTTCGGCCTGATCGAAGATTTTCAGGGCAGGGGACTTGGAAAGTTCTTCCTGAACGAGGTCCTCGCCGCTGTGTGGGCGCACGATCCCCGGCGCGGGACGATCCATACCAACACGCTCGACAGCCCGCGTGCCTTGCAGCTTTACCAGAAGATGGGCTTCGTTCCGGTCGGGTGGTCGGAGGAAGAGGTCGTTCCCTGGAACGACTGAAGGTACGGCTTTATCCGCTGGACTTTTCGCGTCCAACGGCGAAGGGAACGATATCGGCGCTTCCCGGAAGCTCGTTCCCGTCGCTCACAACGATGCAATTTCGTCCGCGTTTCTTGGCAAGATAAAGAGCGCGGTCGGCGCGGCTGAAGGCCTGCGACGTAGACTCGCTTTTCTGAGCATGGGCAAGGCCGATGCTGATTGTAAGCGGCCATACCCGGCGATCATTCGTCTGGAACGCAATGTTCTCGACCTCGGCGCGCATGCGCTGCGCCAGTTTCATGCCGGTCTCGCTGCCCGCGCCGGGCAGGAAAATACAGAATTCCTCTCCACCGATGCGCCCGACCAGATCGCCCTTGCGCGTGACATTCTGCAAGGCGAAAGCGATCAGTTTCAGGGCATGGTCGCCGGTGCTGTGTCCGAACGTGTCGTTGATCGCCTTGAAATGATCGGCATCGATGACAAGAAGCGTTCCGTTTTCGACACGTGAGCGCATGACCTTCATCGCCTCGAAAAATGTTTCGCGGTTCAGAAGGCCGGTCATGTGGTCGATACGCGACCGTGCCTGCAATTCCTCGTGCGCCCGCGCAAGCTGTGCATGGGCTTCGCGCAGGCGGTCATGCTGGAGGAAGATAAAGGTGAGGCTTGGAAAAGCCGTGACCAGGGGGATGCCGGCGCTAAGACCCAGACCGAAAATGCCTGGGCCGCTGCCCCACACAACAGCGATCACGCAGGTCACGGTTACGGAGAAAAGCACGACGGCAAGACTGCTCAATCCCGCTTTCCAAAAAGCCCTGCCCATAGCCCAATCCCGCCCCGGATCATTTCGTCTGTCTCATAGTACCGCTAAATGCCTTGATTATTAACATCTTAGGCCAAGCAAAAATAATTGAAAAGGTCGTCCCGAACCGTTCGCAGGAAAATCCATGCATGAAACGACTAAACTTTCGTCGAATTGAAAAATTGCGGTCCGCCTCGGTTGGCCGCGCGATATGATCGCATAACGTATATTATGGAACCAACATGGCAATAGCGCCATCAATCCTGCCGCCGTCGTGCGACGTAGAGATGACCGGGAACCGGGGTGCCTTGCTCGCTGCGAACGACGATATCCTCACAGCGGATGCAATCCATGCCATGCCTGTCGAGCATCCCCGTTACATAAGCCCGCGCGTGAGCAAAGCGTTGGTAGTCGCCGACCATGAAGGCACGACCCGCCAGCCTTATCTCGTCAAGCGTCTCGCTGGAGAAGCCGAAAAAGCCGCCGGCTTCCAGATGCGCCGCGACGCCGGCGAAGAAGCGGTCGAGTTCTCCCATATAAGGCAGCACATCCGTGGCGACGATCAGATTCCAGCTAGCGCCAGTCGTGGTTTCGAGAAAGCGCACGGCCTCACCGACGAACAGTGCGTCGTAATCGCCTTTCTCGAAAGCGACCTCGATCATGTTTTCGGAAATGTCCACGCCGGTCTTGTGAGCGGCCATGTCGTCCAGCGCATCGGCGGAAAGCCCGGTGCCGCAGCCCAGATCGAGCATCCGCTCGCAATGGAATTCTCCATCCATTTCGAGCAATATCTCGCGCAATTGCAGCGGCACGTCATAGCCCAACTGATCGACGAGGATCGTATCGAACATCTCCGCATGCTGGTCAAACAGCGTCGCCACATAAGCGTCAGGCGCTTTCGGCGGCGCCGCGCCGCGTCCCATGCTGGCGAGCCGCACCGCAGCACCGCCGTGGTCGTCCGGGTCTATGGCCAGCACTTCCTCGTAAGCCTTTGCCGCTGCATCGAAATCGCCGGCTTTTTCAAGGGTCAGCGCGCGGTTGTACGCTTCCGCCAGAGCCTCCTGATCGAGTGCGTCCTTATCCTGCGACCCTGTCTTTTGCGCCATTGCCATCCGCCTTGCCGAACATTAAACGGGCAGGGCATGCGCCCTTCCCTGCCCCTCTCCTACGCCGAACCGGAAGTTCCTGCAAGCTGCCAATAAAATAGCAAATAGTTTTACTCAATACTTTCATATCAGAGCACATAAACCCTGTTTATAAGACAATAAAACCAACATACGATCTTGATCGATAGATATATTTATCTACAATGAACAATATTTATTATTTAAGTATTTTTATTTATTTCCGAGGAAAAAATGAAATTCCTGAAATCAATTGTCCTTACGGCGGTTGCGTTGCTTTCCATGTCCATGAGCGCCATGGCGGAGGATGACAGCCGGCAACTCGCGAAGAAGCTGGCCAATCCGATCGCCGATCTCATCAGCGTACCCCTGCAGAACAATTATGATTGCTGCTTCGGGCCGAACCGGGCCTCTCGCTTTACGCTCAATATCCAACCCGTCATACCGTTTGCGTTGAACGACGACTGGAACCTGATCGTCCGAACCATCGCGCCGCTGGTTTATCAGGGATCGCCCGCGCCGGGATTCGGGGATCGTTTCGGCCTGAGCGATATCGAGCAAAGTTTCTTCTTCTCACCCCGGAATGAAACCGGCGGCGTCACATGGGGCGTCGGTCCGGTCTTTCTCTGGCCGACGGCGACAGACCGCGAACTCGGCACCGGTAAATGGGGCGCCGGACCGACGGGCGTGGTTCTGAAACAGTCCGGCGGCTGGACCTACGGCCTGCTCGCCAATCACGTCTGGTCCTACGCCGGCGACGGCAACCGGGAAAATGTCAGCCAGTCCTTCATGCAGCCTTTCGTGAGCTACACGTTCAGGGACACGACCTCGCTCAGCCTTTCTTCGGAAACGAGCTACGACTGGCGAGACCGGCAATGGGTCGTGCCCATCAATGCCGGTGTCTCGAAAATGTTCAGATTCGGCAGGCAGCCGGTCAGCCTCGGCATTTCCGGGCGCTATTACGCGGAAGCGCCGAAGGACGGACCGAAATGGGGATTGCGGCTGGTGGCGACCTTCCTGTTTCCCAAATAGCGGACGCGGGGCGCCCTACCCCGCCGTCGCACTGGTGTTTCCGGCATGCGCATCGACACGATGCGCGGCCAGCTTGCGCGCGATCACCGCGCAGGCCATGAGCTGGATCTGATGAAACAGCATCAGCGGCAGCACGATTGCGCCCACATTGGCACCGGCGAAGATCGCGCTCGCCATCGGCGCGCCGCTGGCAAGGCTCTTTTTCGAGCCGCAGAACATGATGGTGATGCGGTCGGGATGGTTGAAGCCGAGCCACTTGCTGCCATACCACGTCGCGAGCAGCACCGTGACAAGCAGCAGCAGGTTGACGGCGACCATCATGCCAAGGTCATGCCACGATACGGTATGCCAGAGACCTTCGGCCACCGCCTCGCTGAAGGCCAGATAGACCACCATGAGGATCGAGCCGCGATCCACGAAACTCAGCGCCTTGTTGTGGCGGCGCATGAAATTGCCGATCCACGGCTGCAATATCTGACCCAGTATGAAGGGCGCCAGCAATTGCAGCAGGATGGATTCGAGCGCGCCGAACGATATGCCGCCGCCGCCCTTGACCGCAAAGATCAGACCGGCCAGCAGCGGCGTCAGGAACATGCCGAATATGTTGGAAGCGGAAGCCGAGACGATGGCCGCGGAGACATTGCCATGCGCGATGGAGGTGAAGGCGATCGACGACTGCACCGTGGAGGGCAGCACGCAGAGAAAGAGCGTACCCGTATAGAAGGCCGATTGCGCGAGACCGGGGATAGTCCAGCCGGCGACGAGACCGACGATCGGAAACAGCACGAAAGTGGAGAGCAGCACCACCAGATGCAGCCGCCAATGGGTGAGGCCCGCGATCACCGCTTCGCGCGACAGCCGCGCGCCGTGCAGGAAAAACAGCAGCCCCACCGCGATCTTGGTCGCCTGCGCGAACCAGACCTCGAACTTCCCTTCTACCGGCAGGAAGGACGCGAGCAGAATGGTCGCGAGCAGCATGGATGTGAATTTGTCGGGCAGGAAGCGCATCACTCGTAGCCGTTCGGATTCTTGGATTGCCAGTTCCACATGTCCCGACACATCTCGCGCAAATCCTTTTCCGCCGACCAGCCGAGGAAATCCCGCGCAAACGTCGGGTCGGCATAGCATTCGGCCACGTCGCCGGGACGGCGCGGCGCGATCTCATAGTTGATCTCGCGGTTGGAGACGTGCTCGAAAGCCTTGACAACCTCCAGCACGCTGTAGCCCTGCCCCGTGCCGAGATTGACGGCAAAGCATTGCGGCTCGTCCAGTTTCTTCAACGCCTTCAGATGCCCTGCGGCCAGATCCACCACATGGATATAATCGCGCACGCCGGTGCCGTCCGGCGTGGGATAGTCATTGCCCCAGATGTTGAGCTTTTCGCGGCGGCCGGTCGCCACCTGCGCGATGATCGGCATCAGATTGTTGGGAATGCCCTTGGGGTCTTCGCCGATCAGGCCGCTCTCATGCGCGCCGACCGGGTTGAAATAGCGCAGGATCGCGATGCGCCAGCTTTTGTCGCTGTTGTAAAGGTCGCGCAGCATGTCCTCGATGACGAGCTTGGTGCGGCCGTAAGGGTTGGTCGCCGACAGGGGCTGATCCTCGGTGATCGGCAGTTTCTGCGGATCGCCATAGACGGTGGCCGAGGACGAAAAGACCAGCGTCCGCAGGCCGGTGGCCTGCATGGCCTGCAACAGCCGCAGCGTGCCGAGCACGTTGCAGTCGTAATAATGCAGCGGCTTCTCGCTCGATTCTCCGACGGCCTTGAGGCCGGCGAAATGGATCACCGCCGTGCAATCGTACCGTTTGATGATCTGTTCCAGCAGCGCGCGGTCGCGTATGTCGCCCGGCTCGCGGATCGGCGCGCGCCCGGCAATCTTCTCGATACGCTGCAAGGCTTCCGGGTTGCTGTTGTCGAAATTGTCGACGACGACGACGTCATGGCCCGCTTCGATCAGCTGGACGCAGGTATGGGAACCGATATAGCCGGCCCCGCCGGTCACAAGAATTGTCATGGGGTTCAGATATCCGCTTGTTGAACATGCCGCCCTGATGTGAGATTGGCCGACTATGCAAATTCGGCAACGGACTGCAAGCCGTTTCGGGCCGGGGCGTGCCGGGATAATGCAGTTTTGACGGAGCGTGAAATGGAACCTTCCCGCAATATCGACCGCCTGCTTGAGATCATGGCCGCCCTGCGCGATCCCGAAACGGGCTGCCCGTGGGATGTCGAACAGGATTTTCGCTCCATCGCGCCCTATACGCTGGAAGAGGTCTACGAGGTGCTGGACGCCATCGAGCGCGAGGATGCGGACGATCTGCGCGAGGAACTGGGCGATCTCCTGCTTCAGGTCGTCTTCCATTCCCGCATGGCGGAAGAAGAAGGCAGTTTCGCCTTCGGCGACGTGGTGGAGGCGATCACGCGCAAGATGATCCGCCGCCATCCGCATGTCTTCGGTGACGTCGAGGCCCGCAGCGCCGGCATGGCCAAGGGATCGTGGAACCGGATCAAGGCGGAGGAAAAGGCCGAGCGCGCCGAACGCCGGGCGCGGCTGGGTCTCGATACTGCGGAGAAAAGCGGCTTTCTGGACGATATTCCGCGCGCCTTCCCTGCCCTGCTGCGCGCGCTGAAATTGCAGCAGAAGGCGGCAAAAGTCGGTTTCGACTGGACAGAGGCGGCCCCCATCCTCGACAAGATCGCCGAGGAAACCGCCGAACTGAAAGAAGCCATGGCGGTGCGCGACAAGGCGCATAGGGCGGAGGAATATGGCGACCTGCTTTTCGCCATGGTCAATCTTGGCCGGCATCTCGACATCGACCCGGAAACGGCGCTGATAGCGGCCAACGACAAGTTTGCCCGCCGCTTCCACTTCATCGAGAATAAGCTCGACCGCTCCGGCAGCAGCCTCGAAAAAGCTGGTCTCGAAGAGATGGAAGCGATCTGGACCGAGGCGAAAAATAAAGGGCTTTAATCAGCCCTCTCGTTCCCATTTCGGGCGGAACATCTGGTAGACGTTCTCGGTCGTCGCGTAATCCATATAGCCGAGGCGCGAAACGGGCTTCGTCTTCGTGATATCGACAAGGCCGCCGGTCAGCACGCTTTCATCGATATGGACGCCGACCACCTCGCCGATCACCATGTAATTTTCGGTCGGCCGCGCCTGCCGGTCGTGCACGCGCCTGATCTCGACCGCGACGCATTCCAGCGTCGCATGGGCCTCCTTCACGCGCGGCGCGGCGATCAGCCGGCACGGAGCCGCGGTCAATCCGGCATAGCCGAACTCGCTCACCCCGCGCGGCGCTTCGACCGATGAGGCGTTCATCTGCGCCTTGAGGCCGTCGCTCACCAGATTGGCGGTGAACTCGCCCGTTTCCTCGATGAAAGCCACGCTGTCCTTGATGCCGCTCGACGAGAACATCACCATGGGCGGCGTGTCGCAGACCGCGTTGAAGAAGGAATAAGGCGCGAGGTTGAGCGCGCCTGCCTTCGATTTCGTGCCGATCCAGCCGATCGGGCGCGGCGCGACGATGGCCTTGAACGGATCGTGCGGCAGGCCGTGCCCCAGCCCCGGTTCATAAAACATCAGGTTCACCCTGCCCCGTGATTTTGCCAGGGACCTGAATATTCGGTGACGATCTTTTCCATGTCGGCGCGCGGACGCTCCGGCATCTTCGTGGCGCAGGTACCGATATGCACGAAACCCGCCACGCGCTCCTGCGGCGCGAGCCCCAGAAAGGCGCGCGAGACCGGATCGTCCGAATACCAGTTGCTGATCCAGTTGGTGGCATAGCCGAGCGCATTGGCGGCGACGCAGAGATTCATCGCCACCGCTCCCGCCGACAGGAACTGTTCCCATTCAGGGATGTGCCCTTCGGCGGGCGAGAATATGACGCCGACCACCAGCGGCGCGCGCGAGAAACGCGTCATTTCCTTTTCCCTGCGGCCTGCCGGCAGCGGTCCTTCCAGTTCTTCGGCGCGACGGGCGAGAAATTCGCCGATGCGCTGGCGCGCTGCACCGCGATAGAGAATGAAGCGCCACGGGGTCAGGCGGCCATGATCGGGCACGCGGGCAGCCACTTTCAGCAATTCTGCCAGTTCCCCGCCTTCCGGTGCCGGCTCGCCGATGGCCGAAATGGGAGTGGACGAGCGCCGGGCAAGAAAATCGAAGACCGGATGGGCCATGGAGAACCTCTTGTATAAACTGCGTGTGGCGGTCCACTTTCTGAACCGGCGCCGGCCCGCTGTAAAGGCGAAATTCCGCGCTTTGTCTCTTAAATTTCCTCGCAAATATGGGCGGCAACGCTGGTTTTCCCTTGAATTTGCGGCCGGCTTGCGGTCAAAAAAGGCATGTTCGTTCTCGAAAAAGTGTTCCGCGCCCGATTGACAAGGAATTTGCGTTGCAGATCGCTTGCCGTTGCGCTTGCGGCGTCATTTTGTGCCGTACCGGTTATGGCGCAGTCGCCGGATGGTCCGGGCGGTTTCGCCGGCGCGCCGCAAGGCGGCGGCTTCTCGATGCCGAACTTCCGTCCGAGACCGCCGAGCGCACCTGCCGTCCCTTCGCTCCGAAACGTGCCACAGCCTCGGGACGCCGTGAATACCGCCCCGCCCCCCGCGGAGCCCAAGTTGCAGACCGGCAGCGCGCCTCATCTGCCGGCGCCGAAGCTCGATCTGCCGGGGATCAACGCCTATGCCTCGCCTTCCGGCCGAGAAAACACCCCCCTGTCGCATATGCGCGGACTGGCCCTGAAGGCACGGCTGACCGACAACGGCGCCGAGATTCCCACCGGGCTGGTGTGGCGTGTTTTTTCTCCCGATGTCGGACCGGACGGTCAGTTGCCGCTCGTCGCCAGCGCCAAGGGCGGCAGTGCGATGTTCGACCTGCCGGAAGGCAGCTATCTGGTGCATGTCGCCTATGGGCGCGCGGGCGCGACCAAGCGCATCACGCTGGGCCGGACGACACGCCATGAGATCATGACGCTCGACGCCGGCGGCATGAAGCTCAACGCCGTTCTGCCGGACGGCGGCAAGATCAGGGACAATCTGCTGCGGTTTTCGATCTATGCCGGTGACGACAGCAGCGATCGCACGCTGATCCTGCCCGACGTGAAGCCGAACACCATCATTCGTCTCAACAGCGGCCTCTATCATATCGTTTCCAACTACGGCTCGGCCAATGCCATCATCCGCGCCGATATCCGCGTGGAGGCCGGCAAGCTGACTCAGGCGACGGTGCAGCACCGCGCTGCGGAAATGACGCTGAAACTGGTGCGCGAGCATGGCGGCGAGGCGCTGGCCGACACGTCGTGGTCGGTGCTCAATTCCGCCGGCGACGTGGTGCGCGAAAGCGTGGGGGCCTATTCCACCATGGTGCTCATGGAAGGCGATTACGTCGCCGTGGCCAAGAACAGGGACCACATCTACCAGCGCGATTTCAAGGTGACGTCGGGCCGTAACGAGGAAGTCGAGGTCCTTTCCAACGCGGAATCCGAAGCCGCGCACGACACGCTGGAGTAATTCAACGGCAGGTTTTTGTCTGTGCATCAAAAAAGGCCGCGCTGTCGCCAGCGCGGCCTCTTCGTATTTTTCGGGACGTGCCCTGTCTCAGGCGCGATCCTTGAGACGCAGAAGATCGGGCGGAGTCGCCTCCGCCGCAAGACGGGAAATCGCCTCGTCCAGCGTCATGGACTCCTGATCGCGCGATCCGAGCCGGCGCATGTTGACGGTCTTTTCCTCCGCCTCGCGCTTGCCGCAGACCAGAATGACCGGCACCTTTTGCAGCGAATGCTCGCGCACCTTGTAATTGATCTTCTCGTTGCGCAGATCGGTGGAGACCTGAAGGCCGGCCGCCTTGAGCTTCGCCGCCGCTTCCCTTGCATAGTCGTCGGCGTCGGAAGTGATCGTCGCCACCACCACCTGCACCGGCGCGAACCAGAGCGGCATGTGTCCTGCGAAGTTCTCGATCAATATGCCAAGGAAACGCTCCATCGAGCCGCAGACGGCGCGGTGGATCATCACCGGCTGGCGCTTTTCCGAATCCTTGTCGATATAGAAGGCCCCGAAACGCTCCGGCAGGTTGAAGTCGACCTGCGTGGTGCCGCATTGCCATTCGCGGCCGATGGCGTCGCGCAGCGTATATTCGAACTTCGGCCCGTAGAAAGCGCCCTCGCCCGGCAGGATTCCGGTCTTGATGCGGCCGCCCGACTGCTCCTCGATGGTCTTGAGCACCTGGCTCATCACGCTTTCGGCGCGGTCCCACAAAGCGTCCGAGCCGACACGCTTGTCCGGCCGGGTCGAGAGCTTGACCGTGACTTCCTGAAAGCCGAAATCCTCGTAGACCGAGAGAATCAGATCGTTGATGCGCAGGCATTCGGCCGCCATCTGCTCCTCGGTGCAGAAGATGTGCGCGTCGTCCTGCGTGAAGCCGCGCACACGCATCAGCCCGTGCAGCGCGCCCGAAGGTTCGTAGCGATGCACAGCGCCGAATTCCGCGAGCTTTATCGGCAGATCGCGATAGGACTTGAGGCCATGCTTGAAGATCATGACATGGCCGGGGCAGTTCATGGGCTTGAGCGCGAAGACGCGGTCGTCGTCGGTATCGTCGCCGGCCACCGTCACCTTGAACATGTTGTCGCGGTACCAGCCCCAGTGGCCGGAGGTCTCCCACAGCGACTTGTCCAGAACCTGCGGCGCGTTGACTTCCTGATAGCCGTGGCTGTCGAGGCGGCGGCGCATGTAGCTGACGAGGTTCTGGAACATCTTCCAGCCCTTGGCGTGCCAGAACACGACGCCCGGTCCTTCCTCCTGAAAATGGAACAGGTCCATCTCGCGGCCGAGGCGGCGATGGTCGCGCTTCTCGGCCTCTTCCAGCATGGTCAGATAGGCTTGCAGGTCGTTGTCGTTGGCAAAGGCCGTGCCGTAGATGCGGGTCAGCATCGGATTGTTGGCGTCGCCGCGCCAATAGGCGCCCGCCACCTTCATCAGCTTGAAGGAATTGCCGATCTGCCCCGTCGAAGCCATGTGCGGCCCGCGGCAGAGGTCGAACCAGTCGCCCTGCGAATAAATCTTGAGGTCCTGCCCGGCGGGAATGGCGTCGACCAGTTCGACCTTGTAGCTCTCGCCCTTGTCGGAAAAGACCTTCTTGGCCTTGTCGCGCGACCAGACTTCCTTGGTGAACGGCTTGTTGCGCGCGATGATCTCGCGCATCTTCTTCTCGATGACCGGCAGGTCGTCGGGCGTGAAGGGTTCGTTGCGCGCGAAATCGTAATAAAAGCCGTTCTCGATCACCGGGCCGATCGTGACCTGCGTTCCGGGGAAAAGCTCCTGCACGGCCTCGGCCAGCACATGGGCGGCGTCGTGGCGGATCAGTTCCAGCGCGCGCGGGTCCTCGCGGGTGAGAATCTCGATCTTGCCGGAGCGGCCGAGCGGATCGGAGAGGTCGCGCACGGTGCCGTCAACGGCATAGGCGACGGCCTTTTTGGCAAGGGATTTGGAGATGGATTCGGCTAGTGCAGCGCCGGTTGTGGCGGCGTCGTATTCGCGCACCGAGCCATCGGGAAATTGCATCGAGACAGTATTCGACATGTCGGTTCATCCTTATCCAGTCCCGCCAACGATCGCGGGTGGTGTGTTATGGTCAGTGGTTCAATGGGGTATCATTGAAACGACGGCTGGCTTCTAGCCGCTTTCGGGTGAACGTGCAATCGTCAGGCTTCGAAAAGAGATTTCAGCTTCTTCAGGTCTTTCTCGACCCAGGCTGCATCGGCCGCGAATTTTTCGTCCGTCATCCCCGGCTGCCGGAACAGGGTCAGAAGCACTTCCGATCCATCCGCATTGGGAATGACCCGCAGGGGGACATATATTTCCCGCTCGGCGCCGACATCGACGTAATGATCCATGATTCCGAAGTCGTTTCGGCCCGTAAACCGTATCCTGACCGTACCCTCCGGGCCTGTGGCCCTCCATCGACCGCCTTCCCTTTCCAGAGTGGTCTTCGCCAGACCGGAGGCCCATCGCGGGAAAAATTCGGGTTGCCAGATGGCTTCATAGAGATGATGCCACGGATGACGGATAGAGATGCTGATCGTTCTTGCTTCGAGCATGATTTCCCCAGTTCTTCCAAGCGGGGCAGCGTCGAAGCCCCGCGTCAGTTGCGCATGGCGAGACAGGCGATCTGCTGCTGGGTCAGCGCCCGGCAGGCCGTGTTGGCCTGATTCTCACTGCTGAAGCCGTTGAACAGCACGCGATAGACGATACGCTTGCCACGGCCTGCCTGCAATATCTCGCCCTTGGCATCGGCAAGCACTTTGGCGACCACCGGTGCGGCCTCCTTCTGAAGTCTGTCCGCGCCGTTGCGCGACGGCGTCGCGCCCACCTGCACACGCCAGATGGCCGCGCCGGCGGTGGCGGCAGCGCTCGCGGTTCCGCTGGCCGACGCGACCAGATTGCCGCCGTCGCCCTGCTCGATCTTCGAATCGTCGACGACCTCGGCTTCCGGGTCGTCCTCGTCCTGCGCCGACGGCGTGACGGAAGCGGTCAGCGTTCCCGCATCCAGCTTGCCGTATTTGTTCAGGGCCTTTTCCATCGTGCCGTCGCGCTCGCGTGCCGAACCGGCGCCCATGACCGCGCCGACCAGATGCCGGCCGTCGATGATGGCCGAGGAAACGAGATTATAACCAGACACATCGGTATAGCCGGTCTTGATGCCGTCCACACCCTGATAGCGGTACATCAGCGTGTTGTGCCCGTTCAGCACCCGGTTGTGATAGGTATAGGTGCGCGTCGAGAACAGCTTGAAATCTTCAGGGAAATCACGGCGCAGCGCCATGCCGAGCACGGACATGTCGCGCGGGGTGCTGAGCTGCGTCTCGCTCGCCGTCAGGCCCGACGGGTTGACGAAGAAAGTGCTCTTCATGCCGAGCTGGCGCGCGCGCTGCGTCATCAGCCGGCCGAAATTGGCTTCCGATCCGCCCAGATACTCGCCCAGCACCGTGGCCGCGTCATTGGCGGAAATGATGATCATGGCGTGGATCGCATCGCGCACGGAGATTGTCTGGCCCGGCTTGAGCCAGAGCTTCATGCGAACCTTGGACGCCGCGTTCTTCGAGATCGGCATCTCGTCGCCCCAGTGAATCCGTCCCGTCTTCAGTGCCTCGAAGGCGAGATAGAGCGTCATCATCTTGGCGAGCGAGGCCGGGGCGTGCTGCACATTGGCACCGTCCTGCCCCAGAATCATCCCGTTGTCGGCATCGAAAAGGACCCAAGAGGGCTTCGCCATCGCACCCGACGCATAAAGAAGGCTTGCTCCAAGGCCAAGGCAAGCAACGACGCGCGTGGCGCGGGACGATGATTTCAGCATGATGACTCGCAGGAATGTACTATCCGAAGCGACATGGCGGCAAATTACGGCCATAGAAAGACCACAGCCACGCCTGATTTTCAATAGGCGATTAAACCTTGTTATTGTTAATGAATTTCTAATTTGTGCGAAATTGACGAGAGTCACCGGACAAAATCGGAAACATTCCAGAAGCGCCATGGCATATACCAGCGCGCACGGGCCGGCAGCGTGCGCGGCACGGGGTCGAAACCATGCGTTCCGAAAGGGCCGCAGCGCACGATCCGGAACAATCCCATCCAGCCGCCGCTCCACAGACCATGCCGTGCAATAGCCTCATAGGCATATTCCGAACAGGTCGGCAGGTGGCGGCAGGAATTGCCGATCAGCGACGACAGGGTAAGCTGATAGAAGCGCACAAGTGCGGTGCCGAAAAGCCGGCCGGGCGTTTTGCGCCAGGGATCGGTGAAATTGCGTGTCCGCCGTGCCGCCGCCTTCGGGGCGCCCTGCGCGCCATGTTCGCCGCCGCAGGAGCACATGTCAGGCGGCCCTGGCCTTTTCCTCGATCTGGCGGATGCAATCGGCGACCGCGTCGAAGGTGAGAAGCGTCGAGGCGTGCCGCGCCTTGTAGTCGCGTACCGGCTCGAAATAGCGCATATCCGCAAAGCGGCCTTCCGGTACAGGCCCGTTTTCCTTGAGCATCCTGTACACGGTCTCGCGCACGGCCTTGAGTTCCTCTGCCGTCGCGCCGACGACATGGCGCGCCATAACCGAGGAAGACGCCTGCCCCAGCGCACAGGCCTTGACCTCGTGTGCGAAGTCCGTAACCACACCGTCCGTCATTTTCAGATAGACGGTCACGGTGGAACCGCAGAGCTTGGAATGCTGCGTCGAAACGGCATCCGGCGCCTCAAGGCGACCGAGGCGCTCGATATTGCCGGCAAATTCCAGAATGCGTTTGTTATAGATATCGTCGATCATGCGAAACGGGCCTTGCGCCGGAGAGACGAAAAATGAAACTTTATCGTCGCACCGCGGTTTGAACTATGCGCTTTCTGCCTATATAATAGGGAAGTGCTGCACACGCCATGGGCAGAGAGCCAATTTCCGGCGTGACGGCATCCGACAACAGGCATTCGCTTGATCTCTCAATACACCGCCGCTGGCATAGCGTATCGTTGTATTGTCCGTTTAACTCGTCTCCTCCGCGAAGGAGACTACTGGAGAATACCGATGGACGCGCGCATCCTCAAAAAAGATGTCGAATCCGGCTTGCCTTCCGGGCAGGCGACCTCCCCTGCCACCACACGCCCCGCCCCCACGCTTGCCGATGCGGAAGCCGCCGTGCGCACGCTTCTACTGTGGATCGGCGAAAACCCGTCTCGCGAGGGACTGCTCGACACGCCCAGGCGCGTAGCTAAAGCCTATAAAGAGCTTTTTTCCGGTTATAGCGAAAACCCGGAGGAAGTCCTCGGCACCGTGTTCGAGGAAGTGGCCGGTTATAACGATCTCGTGCTGGTGAAGGATATCTCCTTCTTCTCCCATTGCGAACATCATATGGTGCCGATCATCGGCAAGGCCCATGTGGCTTATCTGCCGGACGGCAAGGTCGTCGGCCTGTCCAAGATCGCGCGCGTGGTGGATATATTCGGCCACCGCCTGCAAACGCAGGAAAGCATGACGGCGCAGATCGCCGAAAGTATCCAGCGTATCCTCAGGCCGCGCGGCGTCGCCGTCATGATCGAGGCCGAGCATATGTGCATGGCCATGCGCGGCATCCGCAAGCAGGGATCGACCACGATCACCACCACCTTCACCGGCGCGCTGAAGGAAAACGCGGCCGAGCAGGCACGTTTCATGACGCTGGTCCGCAGCAGATAGGCAAATCCTCCATGAGCGTCTTTCCAGCCCAGCCTTCCGACAAGAAGGCCGTAGAAGAAGGCGCGGCCTTTATGCCGCGCTTCGACGCTGCCGGCCTCGTCACGGCGGTCGTTACCGATGCGCGCGACGGCGAATTGCTTATGGTCGCGCATATGAATGCGGAGGCGCTGCGTCTGACGCTCGAAACCGGCATCGCCCATTACTGGTCACGCTCGCGCAATACGCTGTGGAAGAAGGGCGAGACCTCCGGCAATCTGCAAAGCGTGGTGGAATTGCGCACGGATTGCGATCAGGACGCGCTTTGGCTGAAGGTACGCATCGCCGGCGACGGCCCGACCTGCCATACGGGTCGCCGCTCCTGCTTCTACCGCCGTGTCGTTTCCGGGGACGGCGGGGTATCGCTGATTAAAGACGGCGATCGCGGCCACGACGCGCTTTAGCTCTTTGTTTTTGCGCGACGTGCTTTAGGCGCGTCCCTGCCGCCTTTCCGCTCCCTATTTGACGGTCAGGGCGAAATGCCCGTCATGGATGGCCGTCTTGCCGTCCAGCGATACCATAGCGGCCGAGAAAACACCTTCCATATGGCCACCTTCGGTGCTGGTAATGGTCAAGGTGGCGGGATCAGCCACGCTGTCGTCGATTTTGTAATGATCGTCTCCGGTGCTCATTTCCAGGCAGGGCGCATTCTGTTTGCAGTCGCGGCCGAGTTTCTGTACGCCCGTCGCCGTCCCGTCGAATTGCAGCCGCAACGTGGTCATGCTGATCTTGCCGTCCTTCACCACGATTGGCGCCGTGTTGACGATCATGGCATTGCCCAGCTTCAGCGTTATCACCGAGCTACCCTGCGCCATCCACGGCTTGCCGCCAATCTCGGCGGAAACAACGTCGCCGCCCGTGCTGGCCTGCGCCGCAGGCATCTTGCCTGTCACGCCCGCACCGGGCATTTTCATCGTGAAATTGAAGACCCGCCATTCGCCGTCATCGTCCTTCGTCAATTGAACCGTGACGGGAAGCGACACGCCCTTGTCGAGCGTGATCGTGCCTGAGACGCTGCCTTGCCCGTTTTCGACCTTGCGTGTGGCCCATGAGGCGCTCTTGAAGCCACTCAACCCGGCCCTGGCGGCAAGATCGGCGAAGGCGCTTTCACTCATCGCCCGCTGGAACGCCGTCGAGGCTTTGGCATAGGCCGCCTGCGGCCCCGAGGTGGCGACGGTGGCGAAAAAGCCTGTCGCGGCATCGGCCAAGCCCTTGGTGAAATAATAAACGCCGGCGCCGATCGCCGCGCCGATGACGACGACCGCTGCCAGACCCAGCAGAATCTTGCGGAATAGCGACATACGAATTTATCTCCGATAGGTTCCCGAAAACACGACATCGGCCGCATGGGTGCATTTGTTTTTCGGATTTTCCTTCACCGTCCATGCCGCATCGCCCTTGCGGGAAAGTGTGAAGGAGCAATCCGCGGGGCCGAATGTTCCTCTGCCGTTGTGCAGTTGCGCCACGCCCGACGCGCTGTCGGCGAAGACGGCGCCCGTCTGGACGGCATTCGGCCCGTAATGCATGGCGCTGATCGAGACGGCGACAAGGCCGCCGACGGGGCCATAAAGGGAGAGGTTTCCTTCATCGCTGCCGCTTTTGCGCGAAAAGACCTTCGACGCCGCGCGGCCGCCCTTTGTGTCCATCAATTGGGAGATTCTTTCGTCATAATGCGCGCTGATGCACCCGGCATCGCGACATGCTTGAACCGCGGTGAGCCATTGGCGCTGCTCGTCTCTCACCCGCGGCGCGTCGTCCTGCTTCAGCGCAAGCGCATAAAGCTTCGCCATCATCGTATCGCGCGCGCCGAGCGCCTTGTCGGCGCAGATCAGCTTTTCCGTCGTGTCCGACGCCTTCGCGCAATCGAAACTTGCCGCGTTCGCCTGCGCGGCGCAGGCCGCGATCAAGGATATCAAGACTATCCGTCCGATCGATCCGGTCATTCGATCCCTCCCTCCTGACCGACCGGCGTCCCCAAAACCCCGCCTCACGCCGCCGACGCGGTTGATTCCGCTCGGATTATAATGCGCACAAGCCTGAATGGTTGCCAGCAACCAGAGGTTTGACCTTCAGCCTTTCAAAAGCCCGTGAGAAGACGAAAGACTCTCGCGTCATGAATCCGCAGCATTTATTGTTTGGATACATTGATTTGCCATTCTGACCGAAACAAAGAGGTGTCCTGACGTGATGCTCGCATGGAATGCAAGGCGCAAGCCGCCGCAGAAGAACGATCCGTCTCCGGCACAGGAAATCATTTCGGCTCCCGCAATCAGGCAGGAACCGCGCAAGATCGCGCTGGCGCTGGGCGGCGGCGCGGCGCGCGGCTGGGCGCATATCGGTGTGCTGCGCGCGCTGGACGAGGCCGGCATCGAGATCGCCATGATCGCGGGAACTTCCATCGGGGCGCTGGTGGGCGGCTGCTATCTGGCGGGCAAGCTGGATGAACTGGAACAATTCGCACGCGGGCTCACGCGGCGGCGCATGTTCAACCTGCTCGACATCGCTTTTCGCGGCAGCGGGCTGTTCGGCGGCATGAAGCTGGACGTGCGCCTGCGCGAGCATCTCGACAATATGTTGATCGAGGATCTGCCCCGCCCCTTCGTCACCGTCTGCACGGAACTGCGCACCGGCCACGAGATCTGGCTGTCGTCCGGCCCGCTGGTGGAAGCCATGCGTGCGTCCTATGCCTTGCCCGGCGTGTTCGAGCCGGTGCGCTGGGGCGAGCGCATGCTGGTGGACGGCGCTCTGGTCAATCCGGTTCCCGTCTCGGTCTGCCGCGCCTATGAGCAGCGCCTCGTGCTGGCGGTCAATCTGCATTACGATCAATATGGCCGCGCGGCGGTCATCAAGCACGCGCAGCCGCGCGACAATGGCCTGTCCGAGGCCGTGCGCGGCGAAAAGGAAGCGCGGCTTGGTATAACCGGCGTGATGATGGAAGCGTTCAACATCATTCAGGACCGTATTTCGCGGGCACGCATGGCCGGCGATCCGCCGGATGTCACGCTGATGCCGGTGGTGGGACAGATCGGGCTGGCGGATTTTCATCGCGCCGCCGAAGCCATCGACGCCGGCTACACCGAGACCGTCAAGCGGCTTGAAGATATCCAGCGCCTCCAGGGCATCGCGGACTGAATCACGCGCGGTTTCCTGCAAACATCACGGGCGCGAAGCCATTGAAAAATCCCGTAAAACGAGGCTTTGTAAAAGGCGCTCCGGCTGTCCTGCCGTGCTTTTCCATATTCTTTTCGAAAAAGATGGGCGGATGATGCAGATGGGGCTTGTGCGCCCCCGACCGATTTGCTACATGCCCCTCGCCGACGCTGTTCGGCTCCTACCACGGGCGGTCGTGGCGGAATTGGTAGACGCGCAGCGTTGAGGTCGCTGTGGGGCAACCCGTGGAAGTTCGAGTCTTCTCGACCGCACCATTCTCTCTTGAGAGACTTGTTTTCCCTAGACAATCCGATGTTTCCCCTCCGGGGACACCATGCTAGTTTCCGGGTCTGATATTGCAGATCAGGGAGATTTCGCATGAAGATCAGCGCGCGCAATCGGCTCAAAGGTACCATCGTGGAAGTGACGAAAGGCGCGACTACGGCGCATGTCCGCATCGACATCGGCAACGGCGCGATCGTCACCTCCTCCATCACCAACGAAGCCGTGGACGAACTCGGCCTCGCTGTGGGCGGAATCGCCTATGCGGTGGTCAAGGCGTCCGACGTGATGGTCGCTGTGGATTGAGGATACAGAAAACCCCGCTGTGAGCGGGATTTTTGTCGATTTACTTTTCCAGCTCGGCGCGGATTTCGGCGCTGTGCTCGCCCAGTTTCGGGGAGCGGCGGTCGAGCTTGAGATCGGCGTCGGAGAAGCGGATCGGGGTGCGCAGGCCGGGAACGCCCTGCGGGTCGATCTTCATGCCGCGCGCCTGGAACTGCGGGTCGGCGAAGACGTCGGCGACGGTGTTGATAGGACCGGCGGGGACGCCCAGCTCGGTCAGTTTCGCCAGAAGGTCGTCGCGCTTCCATTGGCGGGTTTTCGCTTCGAGCAGGTCCGTCAGCGCCGCGCGGTTGGCGACGCGGGCGGAATTGGTGACGAAGCGTTCGTCGGACGCGAGTTCGGCGAGGCCCAGCAGGCCGACGAGGCGGCCGAACTGGCCGTCATTGCCGCAGGCGATGATGAAATAGCCGTCCTCGACCGGCAGCGTCTGGTAGGGCGAGATGTTGGGATGCGCGTTGCCCATGCGCTTGGGCGCTTTGCCGGAGGCGAGGTAGTTCATCGCCTGATTGGCCAGCACGCCCGACATGCAGTCGAACAGCGCCATGTCGATATGCTGCCCCTCGCCCGTGCGCTCGCGCATGATCAGCGCCGACTGGATGGCGATGACGCTGTAAAGCCCGGTGAAGATGTCGGCGAAGGCGACGCCGATCTTTTGCGGCTCGCGGTCCGGCTCGCCGGTCAGGTCCATGATGCCGCCCATGCCCTGAATCATGAAATCGTAGCCGGCGCGCTCGGCGTAAGGCCCGTCATGGCCGAAGCCGGTGATCGAGCAATAGATGAGGCGCGGATTGATGCCTTTCAGGCTTTCGTAGTCGAGGCCGTATTTGTCGAGGCCGCCGAGCTTGAAATTCTCGATCACCACGTCGGCCCCGGCCACCAGACGGCGCACGAGGTCGCGGCCTTCCTCGGTGCGGAAGTCCGCCGTAATCGAGCGCTTGCCGCGATTGCAGGCGTGGAAATAGGCGGCCGATTTCTCGCCGTCGATCTCGATGAAAGGCGGGCCCCAGGTGCGGGTGTCGTCGCCTTCCGGGCTCTCCACCTTGATCACGTCCGCGCCGAGGTCGGACAGCGTCTGGCCCACCCACGGGCCGGCCAGAATGCGGGCCAGTTCGATCACCTTGAGCCCGGCGAGCGGTGTATTCTGCATGATGTAACCTTTTACTAAAAAAGCCCGCCCGCGAGGCGCGAACGGGCTTTGGAAAGCGGGCGCTGCGGGCGGGATCAGAAGAAGGCCTGAATGCCGGTCTGGGCGCGGCCGAGGATCAGCGCGTGCACGTCGTGCGTGCCCTCATAGGTGTTGACCGTCTCCAGATTCTGCGCGTGGCGCATGACGTGATATTCGATCTGGATGCCGTTGCCGCCGTGCATGTCGCGCGCCTGTCGCGCTATGTCGAGCGCCTTGCCGCAATTGTTGCGCTTGACGATGGAGATCATTTCGGGAGCCATCTTGCCCTCGTCGAACAGGCGGCCGACGCGCAAGCTCGCCTGAAGGCCGAGCGCGATTTCGGTCTGCATGTCGGCGAGCTTCTTCTGGTAAAGCTGCGTGCCGGCGAGCGGCTTGTCGAACTGCTTGCGGTCGAGGCCATACTGGCGGGCGCGGAACCAGCAATCTTCCGCAGCGCCCAGCACGCCCCAGGAAATGCCGTAGCGGGCGCGGTTGAGGCAGCCGAACGGACCCTTGAGGCCCGACACGTTGGGCAGCAGCGCGTCTTCCGACACTTCTACGCCGTCCATGACGATCTCGCCGGTGATGGAAGCCCGCAAGGAAAGCTTGCCGCCGATCTTCGGGGCGGAGAGGCCCTTCATGCCCTTTTCGAGGATGAAGCCGCGGATCGCGCCGTCATGCGCCGCCGACTTGGCCCAGACCACGAAAACGTCGGCGATGGGGGCGTTAGAGATCCACATCTTTGAGCCGATCAGGCGATAGCCGCCGTCGATCTTCTCGGCGCGGGTCTTCATGCCGGCCGGGTCGGAGCCGGCGTCCGGCTCGGTCAGGCCGAAGCAGCCGATCAGCTCGCCGGAGACGAGGCCGGGGAGATATTTCTTGCGCTGCTCGTCCGAGCCGTAGGCGTAGATCGGATACATGACCAGCGAGGACTGCACGCTCATCATCGAGCGATAACCGGAATCGACGCGCTCGACTTCACGCGCGACGAGGCCGTAGGCGACGTAGCTGGCGTGGGCCGCGCCATATTCCTCCGGCAGCGTCACGCCGAGCAGGCCGGACTGGCCCATCAGGCGGAACAGGTCGGGTTCGGTGGTCTCGTCCAGATAGGCCTTTTCGATGCGGGGCGCGAGCACGTCGGCGGCGAAGGCCTTGGCCGAGTCGCGGATCATGCGCTCGTCCTCGGTCAGTTGCTCGTCCAGAAGGAAGGGATCGTCCCAGGTGAAGGCCGTGCGCGACATGCAATGTCTCCTCGAATTTCGTTGCGCGGACTATGCCCCGCCGCGCGCGCGGGCGCAATCGACGTTTACTCATCGATCTATTCCATTTAGTAATGGATCATGAGCAACCTGTCCCGCCGCCTGCTGCCCTCCACCAGCGCGCTGGCCGCCTTCGAGGCGGTGGCGCGGCTCATGAGCTTTTCGGCCGCGGCGGCGGAATTGTCGCTGACGCAGGGCGCGGTCAGCCGGCAGATCGCGGCGTTGGAGGAGCAGCTCGGCGCGGCGCTGTTCGACCGCACCAGCCGGCAAGTGGCGCTGTCGGAGGCGGGCCGCGCGTACCTTAAGGCGGTCGGGCCGGCGCTGGCCTCGATCCGCGCCGCGTCCTTGCAGGTCATGTCGCAGATGCGCGGGCGCACGCTCAACCTCGCCTTCCTGCCGACCTTCGGCACGCGTTGGCTCATTCCGCGCGTTCCGCGCTTCGTGGCGCTCCATCCCGACATCATCTTGAATTTCGCGACGCGCATCGGCCAGTTCGACTTCGACCGCGAGGGGCTGGACGCGGCCATCCATATCGGCCGGCCGGACTGGCCCAACGCCGATTGCGTGTTCCTGATGGACGAGACGGTCGCGCCGGTATGCAGCCCGGCCTTTCTGGCCGCGCATCCGGTGGAGAAGCCGGCGGATCTGCTGAAGCTGCCGCTGTTCCACATGGCGTCACGGCCCGGCGCGTGGGAGCACTGGTTCGCCAGCGCCGGCGTGGCCGCGCCGCCGCCGGGCGGCATGCGCTTCGAGCAGTTCTCCAACGTCTCGCAGGCCTGCATCGCGGGGCTCGGCGTGGCGCTGATGCCGCAATTTCTGATCCGCGCCGAGATCGAAAGCGGGCAACTGGTGGCGGCCTTTCCGCATTCGGTCAAAAGCCCCAGCAGCTATTATTTCGTCACGCCCAAGGCGCGCGCCGCCTCGCCGGCGGTGGCGGTGTTCCGCGACTGGCTGGTGGCGGAGGCCAATCGCGACGCCGATCCTCACGCCATCGAATTGCTGACGATCTCGTAGGAGCGCAGGCGTTTTGCGTGATCGTGGATCATGCCGGTGACCATTATTTCGTCCGCGCCGGTGCGGGCGGCGAAATCGACGATCCCCTTCGCCACCGTCTCCGGCCCGCCGACGACGCGGCAGGACAGCATCTGACGCACCAAAGCCTGCGCCGCCGGATCGAGGCTTTCCATATAGCCATCGACCGGCGCGGGCAGCTTGCCGGGCCGGCCGCTGCGCAGGTTGACGAAGGCCTGCAATTGCGAGGTGAAGAGGTAATTCGCCTCCTTGTCCGTATCGGCGGCGATGACGTTGAGGCCGAGCATCACATAGGGCGCTTGCAGATATTCGGACGGCTCGAAGCGCTCCCGATAGAGCGCCATGGCGCGCTCCATCTCGGCGGGAGCGAAATGCGAGGCGAAGGCGTAGGGCAGACCCAGCATGGCCGCGAGCTGCGCGCCGAACAGGCTGGAGCCGAGAATCCACACCGGCACGTTGAGCCCCTCGCCCGGCACGGCGCGCACGCGCTGGCCCGGCTCGGCCGCCTTGAAATAATGCAGCAATTCCACCACGTCGCGCGGGAAATCGTCGGGACTGGCGTCGAGCGAACGGCGCAGCGCATGCGCCGTGGTCTGGTCGGTGCCGGGCGCGCGGCCGAGGCCGAGATCGATGCGGCCGGGATAGAGCGATTCCAGCGTGCCGAACTGTTCGGCCACCATCAGCGGCGCG
Organism: Rhizobiales bacterium 63-22; assembly: GCA_001898995.1. Lineage (GTDB taxonomy): Bacteria > Pseudomonadota > Alphaproteobacteria > Rhizobiales > Rhizobiaceae > Brucella. The sequence continues at coordinate 315,529 of MKVZ01000017.1, forward strand.
TGGTTGGGCAGCATGACGCCGCCCGCGCCGACGCGGATGGTCGAGGTGCCGCCGGCGACATAGCCGATGGCCACCGCCGTCGCGGCGCTGGCGATGCCGGGCATGTTGTGATGCTCGGCCAGCCAGTAGCGGTTGAAGCCGAGCCTTTCGGCGTGGCGCGCGAGGTCGAGCGTGTTGCGCAGGGCCTGCGCCGCATCGAAACCTTCGGGAACGGGGGAAAGGTCGAGAACGGAAAGAAGGGTCATGCCGCCTCATATGGGAAGGCGCGCCGCGCTTGCAACTCCCTCCAGTGTGGCGAATCCGAAATTCGTATCACTTTGGAGCGAGGTCGCGGACGAATTTCGGATTCAAAGCCACACTGGCAAGTTTATGAATCTCGTGTGGTTTACGGATTTGAAATTCCTGAACGCGAATGCCACCCAAAGGGCAGGAACTTCAAATCCACCACACGAGTTCAAAAAGCTGTCAGAGCGCCGGCATGTCGCCGCGTTCCCAGCCGGCGGTGGTCTCGGCCGCGAAATCGGCGAAGCGGCCCTCCGAGATGGCGGCGCGGATGCCCTGCATCAGATACTGGTAATAAGCGAGGTTGTTCCAGGTCAGCAGCATCGCGCCCAGCGCTTCGCCGGATTTGACCAGATGATGCAGATAGGCGCGGCTGTAGTCGCGCGCGGCCGGGCAATTCGATTCCGGGTCGAGCGGGCGGTGGTCCTCGGCGTGGCGGGCGTTGCGCAGGTTGACCTTGCCGAAGCGCGTGAAGGCGAGGCCGTGGCGGCCGGCGCGGGTGGGCATGACGCAGTCGAACATGTCGACGCCGCGCGCCACCGATTTCAGCATGTCGTCGGGCGTTCCGACGCCCATCAGGTAGCGCGGCTTTTCCGAAGGCAGGATCGGGCAGACCACCTCCAGCATGTCGAGCATGACCGCCTGCGGCTCGCCCACCGCCAGCCCGCCGATGGAATAGCCCTTGAGGTCCATGGCCTTGAGCGCTTCCGCCGACCGCTCGCGCAGGCGGGCCACGTCGCCGCCCTGCACGATGCCGAACATCGCTTTTCCTGCTTGCTCGCCGAAGGCCGCCTTGCAGCGCTCGGCCCAGCGCAGCGACAGTTCCATGGCGCGCTCGGTGTTCTTTTCCGGCGAAGGCAGCGCCACGCATTCGTCGAGCTGCATCTGGATGTCGGAATCGAGCAGGCCCTGAATTTCGATGGAGCGCTCCGGCGACATTTCATAGGCCTTGCCGTCGATATGCGAGCGGAAGGTGACGCCCTGCTCGTTAAGCTTGCGCAACTGCGCCAGCGACATGACCTGAAAGCCGCCGGAATCGGTGAGGATCGGGCCTTTCCAGCCGCCGAACTCGTGCAATCCGCCCAGCCGCGCCACGCGCTCCGCGCCGGGGCGCAGCATCAGGTGATAGGTGTTGCCGAGGATGATGTCGGCCCCCAGCTCCTTCACCTGGTCCATATACATGGCCTTGACCGTGCCCGCCGTGCCGACCGGCATGAAGGCCGGCGTGCGCACCACGCCGCGCGGCATGGAGATTTCGCCGCGCCGCGCCGCGCCGTCCGTGGCCAGAACCTTGAACTGGAAATTTTCGGTGGTCATGTCGATTTCTTTCAAGCTCGCTCTAGCAGGCTGGCGTCGCCGTAGGAATAGAAGCGGTAGCCGTCGGCGATGGCGTGTTCATAGGCCGCGCGCATGGTCTCCAGGCCGGAAAAGGCCGAAACCAGCATGAACAGCGTCGAGCGCGGCAGGTGGAAATTGGTCATCAGCAGGTCGACGGCGCGGAAGCGATAGCCGGGCGTGATGAAGATATCGGTCGCGCCGGACCATGGCCGCACCTGCCCGTCCTCACCGGCGGCGCTTTCGATCAGGCGCAGCGAGGTGGTGCCGACGCAGATCACCCGGCCGCCCCGCGCATGCACGGCGTTGAGCGCGTCGGCGGTGGCCTGCGACACATGGCCGATCTCGGCATGCATCTTGTGATCCCTGGTGTCGTCGGCCTTGACGGGCAGGAAGGTCCCGGCCCCCACATGCAGCGTCACGAAATGCTCCTCGACGCCCCTGGCCTTGATCTTGGCCAGAAGCTCGGGCGTGAAATGCAGCCCCGCCGTGGGCGCGGCCACCGCGCCCTCCTCGCGGGCGTAGACGGTCTGGTAGTCGCTGCGGTCGCGCTCGTCCTCGGCGCGCTTGGAGGCGATGTAGGGCGGCAGCGGAATATGGCCGACGGCGGCGATGGCCTCGTCCAGCAGCGCGCCGGAGAGGTCGAACACCAGCAGCGCCTCGCCGGCCTCGCCCTTTTCGGCCACGGTCGCATCGAGCGTGCCCAGAAAGCAACTCGAACCGGAATGGCCGAAGCGGATGCGGTCGCCTTCCTTCACCCGTTTTGCCGGGCGCAGAAAAGCCTTCCAGCGGTCGGGACCGGCGCGCATATGCAGCGTGGCGTCGACTTGGCTGACGTTGCCGTCGCGTTCACGCAGACCTTCAAGCTGCGCCGGTATTACCTTGGTATCGTTGAAAACGAGCGCGTCGCCGGGCTGCAAAATGTCCGGCAGGTCGTAAACATGGGCGTCCTCGAAATCCTGTCCGGGACGCACGCGCAAAAGGCGCGCATGATCGCGCGGCTCGGCCGGACGCAGCGCGATGCGCTCCTCCGGCAGGTCGAAATCGAACAGATCAACGCGCATGTCTCACCTTTAGCATAGAGCGGTTCCGTTTACACGGAACCGCTCTATTTCTTTGTTTCACGCATTTCCGGACGGAAAACCGCTGCGCACTTTTCCTGGAAATGCTTCCGGCATGAGAACGGCCCCGGTGGGAACCGGAGCCGTCATTTCTGGACCGATCGGCGATCAGGCGTCGGCGGCGATACGCGCCTTTACGATCTTGTCCGGGTCGGAAACCGGCTCGCCGCGCTTGATCTTGTCGACATTGTCCATGCCTTCGACTACCTGACCCCAGACGGTGTACTGGCGGTCGAGCCAGGGCGCGTCGGCGAAGCAGATGAAGAACTGCGAATTGGCCGAATGCGGATTCTGGCTGCGGGCCATGGAGGCGGTGCCGCGCTTGTGCTGGGCGTTGGTGAACTCGGCCTTCAGGTCCGGCTTCTCCGAACCGCCCATTCCGGCGCGCGAGGCGTTGAAATGCGCGCCGCCCGACTTGCCGAACTTGACGTCGCCGGTCTGGGCCATGAAGCCGTCGATGACGCGGTGGAACACCACGCCGTCATAAGCGCCTTCACGGGCCAGTTCCTTGATGCGCGCGACATGGCCGGGGGCCAGATCGGGATAAAGCTCAAGCACCACGTCGCCCTTGGTGGTTTCCAGAACGAGGGTGTTTTCGGGGTCTTTGTAAGCCATCGGGCCTCTCCTGTTTGATGCTGTTTATTTCTTGCCGGCCTGCAATGTGGCCTTGATGATCTTGTCGGGCTTGTCCACGCTGCCGTTATTAGCCTCGCTGCCCTTCTTGATCTTGTCCACCACGTTCATGCCGCTTACCACCTTGCCGACCACGGTATACTGGCCGTTGAGGAAGGGACCGTCGGCGAACATGATGAAGAACTGCGAATTGGCCGAGTTCGGATCCTGACTACGCGCCATGCCGACCGTGCCGCGCACGAAGGGTTCCTTGGAGAACTCCGCCGGGATATTCGGGTATTTGGAGCCGCCGGTGCCGACGCGCGACGGGTCGTATCCCTTGTCCATATTGCCGTATTGCACGTCGCCGGTCTGGGCCATGAAGCCCGGAATGACGCGGTGGAAGGCGACGCCGTTATAGGCTCCGTCGCGCACCAGCTTCTCGATCTGCGCCACATGCTTCGGTGCGAGATCGGGGCGGAGCTGGATATCGACATTGCCATCTTTGAGCTTCAGGACGAGCATATCCTGATTGCCTGCGGCGAAGGCGGTATCGATCGCGCCCTGCGAAAGGGCGAGGAAGGCGGCGGCGGCGAGCGCCGAACGGATGAAGGACATGCTGAAGGAACTCCCTGCGGTCAGGTTCTGAACTTTGCTTGAAGGGCAGCGGCAACCGCTGCCGGTACGAAAGGCCCTATATCGCCGCCCATTCCGGCAATCTGGCGGACCAATGTGGCGGTAATCGTGCGCACCGCCGGATCGGCCGGCAGAAACACCGTCTGGAGATCGGGCGCCATGGTGCCGTTCATGCCGGCCATCTGCATTTCGTAATCGAGGTCCGTGCCGTCGCGCAGGCCCCGCACCATCAGTTGCGCGCCATGGGCGTGTGCCGCGTCGATCACCAGCCCGTCGAAGGAGATCACCGAAACCCGCCCCGCTTCCGTGCCCAGTAAGGCCCTGGCGCTTGCCGCGATCAGCGCAGCGCGCTCCTCGAAGGAGAACAGCGGCTTCTTGCCCGGATGCACGCCGATGGCCACGACGACCTGCTCGGCCAGACGCAGAGCGCCTTTCAGCACATCCATATGCCCATTGGTCACCGGGTCGAAGGAACCCGCATAGATCGCGATCGTCATTTCTTCCAGCTATCCTTTTCAGAACGGATTTTCAACAACCACGAGACATAAGGAAACGGAAACCAAGAATTCAGATGAACCGCCCATGAACGGCAATTTCAGCGAAAGTTCACAACCGATTTACCAGACTGCGCGCAAGTTCGATGCAACCTTTTCGGTTCTCCGGCGTATATATGTCGAAAGGATAAGACGATGATGATCTTTCTTCTGGCATTATCCATGATGGTTGCGATGGCTGCATCGGCCATCATCCTGCTCATCGACGAAAGCGAGGCCAAGCGCCAGCGCGTGCGTCAGGTGGCATTCGATCTGAGCGCCGTGCGCCGGATGCATTCGCGGTAGATTGACAGGCAGTCTTTGCCGAAAGAATCCTCCCGAACAGCCGGGTTCCTCCAGTCCGGGCTGTTCCGGTAGCCGAAAAGGCCGATGGTTTACCGCCATCGGCCTTTTTCCTATTCCCCGCCGGCGGGCGGCGCGGCTTCTTCCGCTCCGCCATTGCCGTTTTCATCCTCGCTCTCGGTCTCCGAGATACGCTCGACCGAGACGACCTTCTCGCCGTCGGCGGTGTTGAAGATGGTGACGCCCTTGGTGGAGCGGCCGGCAAGACGGATGCCGTGGACCGGCACGCGGATCAGTTGGCCGCCGTCGGAGACGAGCAGGATCTGGTCGCTGGCCTCGACCGGGAACAGCGCCACCAGTTTGCCGATCTCGTCGGTCTTGGACGTGTCGGTGGCGCGAATGCCCTTGCCGCCGCGGCCCGAGACGCGGAACTCATAAGAAGAAGACCGCTTGCCATAGCCGTATTCGCTGACGGTCAGCACCGTCTGCTCGCGGCTCTTCAGCTCTTGATAGCGCTCATCCGACAGTTCGGCGTCGGCTTCGACGTCCTCGCCCACCACGACGATGTCCTCGGCGTCCTCCGCGCCCTGCGCGCGGCGCTCGGCGATGGAGCGCTTGAGATAGGCGGAGCGCTCGGCGGCGTCGGCCTCGACATGGCCGAGGATGGCCATGGAGATGACCTTGTCGCCTTCGGCCAGGTTGATGCCGCGCACGCCGATGGAGTTGCGCCCGGCGAAGACGCGCACATCGGTGACGGGAAAACGGATGCACTGGCCGCCGGCGCAGGTCAAAAGCACGTCGTCAAACTCGGTGCAGGTGTCGACGGAAAGGATTTCGTCGCCCTCCTCGTCCAGCTTCATGGCGATCTTGCCGTTGCGGTTGACCTGCACGAAGTCCGACAGCTTGTTGCGGCGCACCGTGCCGCGCGTGGTGGCGAACATCACGTCGAGATTCGCCCAGCTATCCTCGTCCTCCGGCAGCGGCATGATGGTGGTGATGCGCTCGCCCTGCTGCAAGGGCAGCATGTTGATGAGCGCCTTGCCGCGCGACTGCGGGTTGCCCATCGGCAGCCGCCAGACCTTTTCCTTGTAGACGATGCCGCGCGAGGAGAAGAATAGCACCGGCGTGTGCGTGTTGGCCACGAACAGGCGGGTGACGAAATCCTCGTCCCTGGTCGCCATGCCCGAACGGCCCTTGCCGCCGCGGCGCTGCGCGCGATAGGTGGCGAGCGGCACGCGCTTGATATAGCCGGCATGGCTGACGGTGACGACCATATCCTCGCGGGCGATCAGGTCCTCGTCGTCCATCTCCGCGCCGCCGAAGCCGATCTCGGTGCGGCGCGGCGTGGCGAACTCGTCGCGGATGGCGACCAGCTCTTCCTTGACGATGCTCATGACGCGCAGGCGCGAGCCGAGAATATCGAGATAGTCGCGGATTTCCTCGCCGATCTTGTTCAGTTCGTCCGCCACCTCGTCGCGGCCGAGCGCGGTGAGGCGCTGGAGCCGCAGGTCGAGAATGGCGCGGGCCTGCTCCTCGGAGAGATTATAGGTGTTGTCGGCGTTGAGCGTATGGCGCGGATCGTCGATGAGGCGGATCAGCGGCGCCACGTCGACGGCGGGCCAGCGGCGCTCCATCAACTGCTCGCGCGCGGTGGCCGGATCGGGGGCGCGGCGGATGAGCGCGATCACCTCGTCGATATTGGCGACGGCGATGGCGAGGCCCACCAAGACATGGGCGCGGTCGCGCGCCTTGTTGAGCAGGAATTTCGTGCGGCGCGTCACCACTTCCTCGCGGAAGGCGACGAAGGCGCGCAGCATGTCGAGAAGCGTCAACTGCTCCGGCTTGCCACCGTTCAGCGCCACCATGTTGCAGCCGAAGGAGGTTTGCAGCGGCGTGTAGCGGTAAAGCTGATTGAGGATCACATCGGCCACAGCGTCGCGCTTCAGCTCGACCACGACGCGATAGCCCTCGCGGTCGGATTCGTCGCGCAGGTCCGAAATGCCCTCGATGCGCTTGTCGCGCACCAGTTCGGCCATCTTCTCGATCATCGAGGCCTTGTTCACCTGATAGGGAATCTCGGTGATGACGATGGCCTCGCGTTCGCCGCGCATCGGCTCGACGGTTGCGCGCCCGCGCATGATGACCGAGCCGCGCCCGGTCGAATAGGCGGAATTGATGCCGGAACGGCCGAGGATGATGCCGCCGGTGGGGAAATCCGGGCCGGGAATGATCTCGATCATCTCGTCGAGTTCGATGGCCGGATTGTCGATCAGCGCCACGCAGCCGTCGATGACTTCGCCCAGATTATGCGGCGGGATGTTGGTGGCCATGCCGACCGCGATGCCGCCGGAGCCGTTGACCAGCAGGTTCGGGAAGCGGGCCGGCAGCACCACCGGCTCGTGCTCGCGGCCGTCGTAATTTTCCTGAAAATCGACGGTGTCCTTGTCGATGTCCGACAAGAGCTGCTCCGTCACCTTCTCCAGACGGCACTCGGTGTAACGCATCGCCGCCGGCGGATCGCCGTCGATGGAGCCGAAATTGCCCTGCCCGTCCACGAGCGGATCGCGCATGGAGAAATCCTGCGCCATGCGCACGAGGGCGTCGTAGATCGAGGCGTCGCCATGCGGGTGATATTTACCCATCACCTCGCCGACCACGCCCGCCGACTTGCGGTAGGGGCGGTTATAGGCGAGGCCCATCTCGTTCATGGCATGGAGAATACGGCGATGCACCGGCTTCAGGCCGTCGCGCACATCGGGCAGCGCGCGGCTCACGATCACGCTCATGGCGTAGTCGAGATAGGAGCGCTGCATCTCCTCGATGATGGAGATCGGCTCGATGCCGGTCGGGCCGGCGCTCATGTCGTCGGAACCGGGCGGAGGCGTTAAATCTGACACTATTCAGACAGCTTTCTCAACAGAATCGATAAAGTGAATTTATAGCCGATACCGGCGCAAAACGCCAATTTCGCGGCCATTTCCGCTGGCTAAAAAGTCTTTTTCTTTCAATATGTTACAAGATATTCACATAAAGATAGCGCAACGATCTTGTCCGACTGCCGCTTTACGTCGACCGTCTGCGCCGCGTGGGTTACAATCCAGCCGCGTCAACCTGTTACGAGGACGAAACGCCGATGGGCTTCTACGACATGGTGTTCAGCGCCTTCGTCACGCTTCTGGTCACGGTCGACCCGCCCGGCCTTGCGCCGCTGTTCCTTGCGCTGACGCCCGGCATGGACCGCGCCTCGCGCGGACAGGTGGCGCTGCGGGCCTCGGTCATCAGCTTCTTCGTGATGGCGCTGTTCGCGGTGGCCGGCGCCCAGATCCTCGGCATGTTCGGCATCACCATCGGCGCGTTCCGCGTGGCGGGCGGGCTGCTGCTGTTCTGGATCGCTTTCGAGATGATCTTTTCCAAGCGCACCGAGCGCAAGGAGAAGAGCGCGGAGGTGGCCATCACGAAGGATCATATCCGCAACATCGCCGCCTTTCCGCTCGCCATTCCGCTGATCGCAGGGCCGGGCGTGATTTCGGCGGTGGTGCTGCTGTCCAATTCCTTCCACAGCACGCCGGAGCGCGCCGCGCTGGTTGGTATCATCTTCGTCTGCCTGCTGATCACCTATGTGGTGCTGCTGCTTGCCGAACGCGTCGACCGCTTTCTCGGCGAAACCGGCCGCTCGATCCTCACCCGGCTGCTGGGTGTCATTCTGGCGGCGCTCGCCGTGCAGTTCGTGGCCGACGGCGTGAAGACGCTCATAAGCGGCTAAAGCGTAGCACCTTGCAGGTGCTACGGTATTCATCAGAACGGGATTTCGTCGTCCAGATCGCGCGAGAAGTTACCGCCGCCACTCGAAGACGGACCGGAGGAACCGAAATCGCCGCCGCCGGAATAATCCGACATCTGGCCACGCCCGCCGCTCCGGTCACCGCCGCGCTCGAACGAGCGGCCCTGATCACCGCCCTCGCCGCGGCTGTCGAGCATCTGCAATTCGCCGCGGAACTTCTGCAACACCACTTCCGTTGTGTAACGGTCGTTGCCGTTCTGGTCCTGCCATTTGCGGGTCTGGAGCGCGCCCTCGATATAGACCTTGGCGCCCTTCTTCAGATACTGCTCGGCCACCTTGGCGAGATTTTCATTGAAGATGACGACGCTGTGCCATTCCGTGCGCTCCTTGCGCTCGCCACTCTGCCGGTCGCGCCAGCTTTCCGAGGTCGCGATACGCAGATTGACGACCATGTCACCCGAATTGAGACGGCGAATTTCGGGATCGGCACCGAGATTGCCGACCAGAATGACCTTGTTGACGCTACCAGCCATCGAAAACCTACTCCGGGTCTTGCCTGTTCCGAGCGGACGCATGGTCCGCATGGAGACGTTTTTCTGAAATGAAGGACCGGGCGCATTACAGCGCCCTCGCCAGAAACCTGATTACCCACCTTACAGGACCGGCACCGGCTATGCCCGCCATGGGTTCACAAATCCCGTTCTTTCCACAGAGTTTATGTTCCTGTTTTGTTCTAAATGCAAGCCGCCATTTTGAAAACCGCTATTATTTTCATGGAAATGGCCCCGCCGCTCACTTATCCCGGCGCGCGGGGCCTTTGATTTGAGCAAAGCTCTCATGCCGGTAATCACTCGCCGGCAAGTAAAATCGGATATCGGAGACGTATAATCCGCCCTCATCCGCATAAATATCGAGTTTTCGTAACCACAAGCATCGGTAAATGCGGGTGTCAACCCAAGCAACACCATCTTCGCTTGGCAGCTATCATCAGCCATCCTGAGATGGTCAGGCAATAAGGTCAGGTGGACTCATGCTCCTCTACCTCCTGCCTGCCCTTGATGTCTCCCCACGTCATCCCGTCGCGGTTCCGTTTCAGCAGGCTTATACAGTGTGCTCCTGTCAGGAACCTCAGTCAATGTACTTGCGTTCACATTTCGTATCGCCTATCAGAAAGCTGGTTGTTCGACATTTGTTCCAATGATAAATGTGCGGATCGACAGGAGCCTTTCCTCCCTTCCGGCTCCACCCCATATAGACGGTTCGGCGCGCCTGAGGCGATCGGCGCCGTCATCCGTACAGGATCAGGCAGGCAGGACGCGGAATGAGCGATCAGAAATTCATTTCCATACGCGGCGCACGCGAGCACAATCTGAAGAACATCGACCTGGACCTGCCGCGCGACAAGCTGATCGTGATGACGGGGCTTTCGGGTTCCGGCAAGTCGTCGCTGGCCTTCGACACGATCTATGCGGAAGGCCAGCGCCGCTATGTGGAAAGCCTGTCGGCCTATGCGCGCCAATTCCTCGAAATGATGCAGAAGCCGGATGTCGACCAGATCGACGGCCTGTCGCCGGCCATTTCCATCGAGCAGAAGACCACCAGCCGCAATCCGCGCTCCACGGTCGGCACCGTCACCGAAATCTACGACTATATGCGCCTTCTGTTCGCGCGCGTCGGCATACCCTATTCGCCGGCGACCGGCCTGCCGATCGAAAGTCAGACGGTGAGCCAGATGGTCGACCGCGTCATGGCACAGGAGGAAGGCACGCGCCTCTATATCCTCGCGCCCATCGTGCGCGGGCGCAAGGGTGAGTACCGGAAGGAACTGGCGGAACTCCAGAAGAAGGGATTCCAGCGCGTCAAGGTGGACGGAACCTTCTACGAAATCGCCGACGTGCCGGCGCTGGACAAGAAATACAAGCATGACATCGACGTGGTCGTGGACCGCGTGGTGGTGCGGTCCGATCTTTCCACCCGTCTCGCCGACAGTCTTGAGACCTGCCTCCGGCTGGCCGACGGTCTCGCCGTGGCGGAATTCGCCGATAAGCCCCTGCCGCCGGAGGAAACGGCTGAAGGCGGTGCCGCCAACAAATCGGCCAATGAAACGCATGAGCGGATTCTGTTCTCGGAAAAATTCGCCTGCCCGGTTTCCGGTTTCACCATCCCGGAAATCGAGCCGCGCCTGTTTTCCTTCAACAATCCGTTCGGCGCCTGCCCGACCTGCGACGGGCTCGGCACGCAGCAGGCCATCGACCCCAATCTCGTCGTGCCGGACGAAAGCGCGGCCCTGAAGGACGGCGCCATCGCGCCATGGGCACGATCATCGTCCCCCTATTACAACCAGACGCTGGAAGCGCTCGGCAAGGCCTACGGTTTCAAGATCGGCGCGCGCTGGAGCGAGCTTCCGGCGGAAGCGCAGGACGCGATCCTGTACGGCACCAAAGGCCGGGAGATCGTCTTCCAGTATGACGACGGTCTGCGCTCCTATCAGACCACCAAACCCTTCGAGGGCGTGATTCCCAATCTGGAACGCCGCTGGAAGGAAACCGATTCCGCATGGTCGCGCGAGGAGATCGAGCGCTTCATGGCATCCACGCCCTGCCCCGCCTGCAACGGCTATCGCCTGAAGCCGGAAGCGCTGGCGGTGAAGATAGGCGGGCTGCATATCGGCGAAGTTACCGAAATGTCGATCCGCAAGGCCGATGGATGGTTCCGCGACATAGACGGCAGCCTCAACGACAAGCAGCGCGAAATCGCCGCGCGCATCCTCAAGGAAATCCGCGAGCGGCTGCAATTCCTCAACGATGTCGGACTCGATTATCTGACGCTTTCGCGCAATTCCGGCACGCTGTCCGGCGGCGAGAGTCAGCGCATCCGGCTTGCCTCGCAGATCGGCTCGGGCCTGACCGGCGTGCTTTACGTGCTGGACGAGCCGTCCATCGGCCTGCATCAGCGCGACAATGCGCGGCTGCTCGACACGCTGCGGCACCTGCGCGATCTCGGCAACACGGTGATCGTCGTGGAACACGACGAGGACGCCATCATGACCGCCGACCATGTGGTGGATATCGGTCCGGCCGCAGGCGTGCATGGCGGGCGGGTGATCGCCGAAGGCACGCCCAAGGACATCATGGCCAATCCCAATTCGCTGACCGGGAAATATCTGTCCGGCGTGCAGGAGGTGGCGGTGCCGGCGGAGCGGCGCAAGATTTCCAAGAGCAAGCGCCTGCGGGTCGTCGGCGCGCGGGGCAACAATCTGAAAAACGTCTCGGCGGATATTCCGCTCGGCACGTTCACCGCCGTCACCGGCGTTTCGGGCGGCGGAAAATCGACCTTCCTGATCGAGACGCTGTTCAAGGCCGCCTCGCGCCGCATCATGGGTTCGCGCGAGCACCCGGCCGAGCACGATCGTATCGAAGGGCTGGAATTTCTCGACAAGGTCATCGATATCGACCAGTCGCCGATCGGCCGGACGCCGCGCTCCAACCCGGCCACCTATACCGGCGCCTTCACGCCGATCCGCGACTGGTTCGCCGGCCTGCCGGAGGCCAAGGCGCGCGGCTACCAGCCGGGCCGCTTTTCCTTCAACGTCAAGGGCGGGCGCTGCGAGGCCTGTCAGGGCGACGGCGTCATCAAGATCGAGATGCATTTCCTGCCGGATGTCTACGTCACCTGCGACGTCTGCCATGGCAAGCGCTACAATCGCGAGACGCTGGAAGTGCTGTTCAAGGGCAAGTCCATCGCCGACGTGCTCGACATGACGGTCGAGGAAGGGGCGGAATTCTTCTCTGCCGTGCCGGCGGTGCGCGACAAGCTGGAAACGCTGGTCAAGGTCGGGCTCGGCTATATCAAGGTCGGCCAGCAGGCGACAACGCTTTCGGGCGGCGAGGCACAGCGCGTGAAGCTCGCCAAGGAACTGTCGCGCCGTGCGACGGGCCGCACGCTTTATATTCTAGACGAGCCGACCACGGGCCTGCATTTCCACGATGTCGCCAAGCTTCTCGAAGTGCTGCACGAGTTGGTGGAGCAAGGCAACACAGTGGTGGTGATCGAGCACAATCTGGAAGTCATCAAGACCGCCGATTGGGTGATCGACCTCGGGCCGGAAGGCGGCGACGGCGGCGGCGAGATCGTCGCGGTGGGCCGGCCGGAAGATATCGTCAAGGAGCCGCGCTCCTATACCGGCCGCTTCCTCAAGGAATTGCTGGAGCGTCGCCCGAAGCGGAGTTCCGAAGCCGCGGAGTGAAGTAGGCCACGAAAAAAGCCCGGACGAGCCGGGCTTTCTCATAAGCCTTCGCGCGTTGAACGGCGAAGGCCGGAAACATTCTGTGCTATCAGCCGTTGACGGCGTCCTTGAGGCCCTTGCCGGCGGCGAATTTCGGCACGTTGCGAGCCGGGATGGCGACTTCCTTGCCGGTCGAGGGGTTACGGCCGGTCGAAGCGGCACGATGCGAAACCGAGAAAACGCCGAAGCCCGGAAGACGGACCTCATCGCCAGACTTGAGCGCACCGGTGACGGCGGCGAGCACCGCGTCCACGGCCGTTGCCGCGTCGGCCTTCGTCAGACGGCCCTTTTCCGCTACTGCGGCAACCAATTCGTTCTTGTTCATAGGCATTTCCTTTCTTTTTTCCCCGGAACGAAAAAGCGACCGGATTGCGCGAAGTTTATTCAAAACTGTTCGTAAACCAACCCTCGCACTCATAAAAAACCCCGGAAAACCGGGGTTAAACACAGAAATGCCGAAGCTGGCGCCCATTTCCGGCAAAAATCGATGCCCGTTCGGGGACCCGAATTGCATAAAAACAAAAAGCAGACCGCCATGATGGCGGTCTGCCTTCAACATTTCATGTCTTCCAATCCCATTTCGTCAATGGGCCAGGGAAGCGCCCGTCTCATCGTCCACGGCGGGTACCGCCACGGGCGCGTCCTTCTCTGTCCATTCGATCGGCTCGGGCTGGCGCACGAGGGCATGTTTCAGCACCTCGCCGACACGAGCGACCGGGATGATCTCAAGATTGTTCTTCACATTGTCCGGAATCTCCGCCAAATCCTTGGCGTTGTCCTCCGGGATCAGAACCGTCCTGATGCCACCACGCAGGGCAGCCAGAAGCTTTTCCTTCAGGCCGCCGATCGGCAGCACCCGGCCGCGCAGCGTCACCTCGCCGGTCATGGCGATATCCTTGCGCACCGGAATGCCGGTCAGCACCGAGACGATGGCCGTGACCATGGCGATGCCGGCGGACGGACCGTCCTTCGGCGTGGCGCCTTCCGGCACGTGCACGTGGATGTCGCGCTTGTCGAACAGCGGCGGCTCGATGCCGAAATCGATCGCCCGCGAACGGACATAGGACGCCGCCGCCGAAATCGATTCCTTCATCACGTCGCGCAGGTTGCCCGTCACCGTCATGCGGCCCTTGCCGGGCATCATGACGCCTTCGATGGTCAGCAACTCGCCACCCACCTCGGTCCAGGCTAGGCCCGTCACCACGCCGACCTGATCCTCGCCGTCGATCTGCCCGAAGCGATAACGCTCGACGCCGAGATAGTCGGAGAGATTGGTTTCGGTGATCTGCACCGACTTCTTCTTCGACTTGAGAATCTCGGTCACGGCCTTGCGCGCCAGCGTCATCAACTCGCGCTCAAGGCTGCGCACGCCCGCTTCCCGCGTATAAAGGCGGATCACGTTGCGCATCGCGCCTTCCGTCACCGAAAACTCCTTCGGCTGCAAGGCATGGTCCCTGATCGCCTTGGGCAACAGGTGCCGCTTGGCGATTTCCAGCTTCTCGTCTTCCGTATAGCCGGCGATGCGGATGATCTCCATGCGGTCCAGAAGCGGACCGGGGATGTTCATCGTATTGGCCGTCGTCACGAACATGACGTTGGACAGATCGTATTCGACCTCAAGGTAATGATCCATGAAGGTCGCATTCTGTTCGGGGTCCAGAACCTCCAGCATGGCCGAGGAAGGATCGCCGCGGAAATCCTGACCCATCTTGTCGATCTCGTCGAGCAGGAAGAGCGGGTTGGACTTCTTCGCCTTCTTCATCGACTGGATGACCTTGCCGGGCATCGAGCCGATATAGGTGCGGCGGTGACCGCGAATCTCGGCCTCGTCGCGCACGCCGCCGAGCGACATGCGGATATATTCACGCCCCGTCGCCTTGGCGATGGAACGAGCGAGCGAGGTCTTGCCGACACCGGGAGGGCCGACAAGGCAGATGATCGGGCCCTTGAGCTTGGCCGAGCGGGCCTGCACCGCGAGATATTCGACGATGCGCTCCTTGACCTTGTCGAGGCCGAAATGCTCCTCGTCCAGCACCTGCTGCGCAAAATTGAGGTCCTGCTTGACCTTCGACTTCTTGCCCCACGGAATGGACAGGAGCCAGTCGAGGTAGTTGCGCACGACAGTGGCTTCCGCGGACATGGGGCTCATGCTGCGCAGCTTCTTCAGTTCGGCCAGCGCCTTTTCGCGCGCTTCCTTGGAGAGCTTGGTCTTGTTGATGCGCTCCTCGATTTCGGCCGCTTCGTCGCGCCCGTCCTCGCCGTCGCCCAGCTCCTTCTGGATCGCCTTCATCTGCTCGTTGAGATAATATTCGCGCTGCGTCTTCTCCATCTGGCGCTTGACGCGGCTGCGGATACGCTTCTCCACCTGCAAGACCGAGATTTCGGCTTCCATGAAGGACAGCGCCTTCTCAAGGCGTCCGCGTACTGAGAGGATCGACAGCATTTCCTGCTTTTCAGGAATCTTGATCGCCAGATGCGAGGCGACCGTATCGGCGAGACGCGAATAGTCCTCGATCTGGCTGGCCGCTCCGACCACTTCCGGCGAAATCTTCTTGTTCAGCTTGACGTAATTCTCGAAGTCGGACACGACCGAACGCGCCAGAGCCTCGATCTCGACCGGATCTTCCTCCGGCTCCGTCAGTGCAGTCGCCTCGGCCTCATGATAGTCCTCGCGGTCGGTGAAACGCGAAATCTTCGCGCGCGCCGTCCCCTCGACCAGCACCTTCACGGTGCCATCGGGCAGCTTCAGAAGCTGGAGAACATTGGCGATGGTGCCAATGTCATAGATGGCATCCGCTGCCGGATCGTCGTCGGCAGCATTCTTCTGCGTCGCAAGCAGTATCTGCTTGTCCACGCCCATCACTTCCTCCAGCGCGCGAATGGACTTCTCGCGCCCGACGAAGAGCGGAACGATCATGTGCGGGAAGACCACGATATCGCGCAACGGCAGAACGGCATAAAGCCCGTCCGCGCCCTCCGCAGGGATCTTCTGTTCATTACCCGTCATAACATATCCTTTCTCGGACCTTCCGGTCCGACTGCCACGTCCGCGCCCCCTTTCGATATGAGGCGAGCCGCGCGACGTGCATCGGTCCTTAATTGGAGAGTCGGACCGATCAATTCAAGCCGTAGCATTTCACAAGCACCGGAGCGAACCCGAAGCCGTCTCTCCATTTTTCGGCCCTGATGCTCCAGATCGTCGTGCGCCTTATCAGGCGCAATGTGACGATCTACATTTTTGTTTGAGTATCGGATGGACCCGAAAACCAGTTCCCACTTTTCGGTCCGATACTCTAGAATCGATGGCATCCTGCGCCGTTCCGGCCTTTTGCACAATATGCGGTGCGTTGGCCGCTTTGCCGGATAAACAGAAAAGGCCGCTCACGCGGCCTTTCCGAACCCGGTTTCAAATCCGGTCAGGCGGAAACATTACCCTTTTCTTCCTGCCGTTCGGCATAGATGTAGAGCGGGCGGGCACTGCCGTCCACCACATCGCCGGAGATAACGACCTCGCGAACGCCTTCCAGGGTCGGCAGTTCGAACATGGTGTCGAGCAATATCTTCTCCATGATCGAGCGCAGGCCGCGCGCGCCGGTCTTGCGTTCCACCGCCTTGTTGGCGATGGCGCGCAACGCATCCTCATGGAACACCAGTTCGACATTCTCCATGTCGAACAGGCGCTGGTACTGCTTGACCAGAGCGTTCTTCGGCTCGGTCAGGATCTGCACCAGTGCGTCGACGTCGAGGTCTTCCAGCGTCGCGATCACCGGTAGGCGGCCAACGAATTCGGGGATGAGGCCGAATTTCAGCAGGTCTTCCGGCTCCAGTTCCCGGAAAATTTCGCCGATGCGGCGCTCGTCCACCGGACGCACGGTCGCGCCGAAGCCAATCGAGGTCTTTTCGCCGCGCGCCGAGATGATCTTGTCGAGGCCGGCAAAGGCGCCGCCGCAGATGAACAGGATGTTGGTCGTGTCAACCTGCAGGAATTCCTGCTGCGGATGCTTGCGCCCGCCCTGCGGCGGCACGGAAGCCACGGTGCCTTCCATGATCTTCAGCAGCGCCTGCTGCACGCCCTCGCCCGACACGTCGCGCGTGATCGACGGATTGTCGGACTTGCGGCTGATCTTGTCGACCTCGTCGATATAGACGATGCCGCGCTGTGCCCGCTCCACATTGTAGTCGGCGGCCTGAAGCAGCTTCAGGATGATATTCTCCACGTCCTCGCCGACATAGCCGGCTTCGGTTAGCGTGGTGGCGTCGGCCATGGTGAAGGGCACGTCGATGATGCGCGCCAGCGTCTGGGCCAGATAAGTCTTGCCGCAGCCCGTCGGGCCCACCAGCAGGATGTTCGACTTGGCCAGTTCGATGTCGTTGTTCTTCGACTGATGCGCCAGACGCTTGTAGTGATTGTGCACGGCGACGGAAAGAACGCGCTTGGCATCCTTCTGGCCGATGACGTAATCGTCAAGAACCGCCATGATCTCCTGCGGCGTCGGCACGCCCTCGCGCGACTTCACCATCGAGGATTTGTTTTCCTCGCGGATGATATCCATGCAGAGTTCGACGCATTCGTCGCAGATGAACACGGTCGGGCCTGCAATCAGCTTGCGCACTTCATGCTGGCTTTTGCCGCAGAACGAGCAATAGAGCGTATTCTTGGAATCGCCGCCGCCGCCGTTGCTGACTTTGCTCATTGCAGTTTCCTTTCAATTGACCGGAACGAACGGGGGAGTTTCGTTTCGATCGCTCCTTCCGGTTTGGACCGGCCGGACATGAAAATACGCCGCCCGCCGGTCACATCGGCAGCCGATACGCGCTGCCCTCGGTTTTCCTGTTGCCGCCGCTCCCCGACCGAAGGAGCATTCCTGCGACTTTTGCAGAACCTGCACCGGCGAACAAACGAAAAATCGTCTGGCCAGCACGGATAAGGCCCTTTCGGGTCGAATTTAGCGCTGCGAACCCCAACAGATACTTAACACGGCGCCTGCAATCTCACCTTCGGCCAAGAAATAAGCCGCTTTTGTGGCGCGAGAGGTCAAAAGGACGGCATCGCCGGAACCTCCGATCCTATTTCGATTCGGCGGGGGGCGTGTCGCGCGACTCGACCACCTTGTCGATAAGGCCGAATTCCAGCGCTTCCTGCGCCGTCATGAAGTGGTCGCGGTCGAGCGTACGCTCAATGGTTTCATAGTCGCGGCCGGTATGCTTCACGTAGATTTCGTTGAGCCGGCGCTTCATCTTGATGATGTCCTGCGCGTGGCGCTCGATGTCCGAGGCCTGCCCCTGGAAGCCGCCGGAGGGCTGGTGCACCATGATGCGGGCGTTGGGCAGCGCGAAGCGCTGGCCGGTCGCGCCGGCGGTGAGCAAGAGCGAGCCCATCGAGGCGGCCTGTCCCATGCACAGCGTCGAGACGGGCGGCTTGATGAACTGCATCGTGTCGTAGATCGCCATGCCCGACGTCACCACGCCGCCCGGCGAGTTGATGTACATGTTGATCTCCTTCTTGGGGTTTTCCGCCTCAAGAAAGAGAAGCTGGGCGCAGACCAGCATGGACATGCCATCCTCGACCGGACCGTTGACGAAGATGATGCGCTCCTTCAGGAGGCGCGAAAAGATATCATAGGCCCGCTCGCCG
Organism: Rhizobiales bacterium 63-22; assembly: GCA_001898995.1. Taxonomy (GTDB): domain Bacteria; phylum Pseudomonadota; class Alphaproteobacteria; order Rhizobiales; family Rhizobiaceae; genus Brucella. The sequence goes on from MKVZ01000017.1 coordinate 334,052, forward strand.
CGGTTGGTCTGCTCGACCACCATCGGTACGAGGTTCATGACGGTTTCGATCGGATCTCTCATTATGGGCCTCTGGTCCTATGCGAATATTGCGATTGAATCGGCTATTTCCATACATAGGGCGTTGCGCCCTTGTTCCGCAAGGGGCGTTCAGTCCAGCCCGGACTGTGCTTTTTCCACGCGGATACCGCGCTTTTCGTCCAGGACCTTGCGCGCCGTCTCCGTCAGCCGCGCGCGGATACGCACCGACCCGTCGTCGCGGTCCTCGCGGCGCACGTCGCTGGCGTGCTGGTAGATCCAGTCGAGGAGATGCAACTCGAACGGCGACAGCACGATATCCACCATCGCCAGCTTGCCGGCAATGCGCGTCTCGATCAACGTCAGCAGCCTGTCCACACCCTCGCCCGTCAATGCGGAAAGCGGCACCGGGCGTCCGTCGTCGGGGCCGGCGGCTGCAAGACGCAGCGCCGCCTCGCGCGCGGTTTCGTCCAGATTGTCGATCTTGTTCCAGACCTCGATGACGCGGGCGCGATCCTGCGGCTCGACGCCGAGCCCGGCCAGAATCGTCTCGACGTCCTCGGCCTGCGCGGCGTTGTCGGGATCGGAAATGTCGCGCACATGCAGGATGAGATCGGCCTCGACCACTTCCTCCAGCGTGGCGCGGAAGGCCGCGACCAGATGGTGCGGGAGGTTGGAGATGAACCCCACTGTATCCGACAGGATCACCGTCTCTCCATGCGGCAGGCGGATGCGGCGCAGCGTCGGGTCGAGGGTAGCGAACAGCATATCCTCGGCCAGCACCTCAGCACCGGTCATGCGATTGAAAAGCGTGGACTTTCCGGCGTTGGTGTAGCCCACCAGCGCCACCACCGGATGCGGCACCTTGCGCCGCTTCTGGCGGTGCAGCGTGCGGGTGCGCACCACGGTCTCGAGTTCGCGCTTGATGCGCAGGATCTTCTCCTGCAACAGCCGCCGGTCGGCCTCGATCTGGGTTTCACCGGGGCCGCCAAGAAAGCCACCGCCGCCGCGCTGACGCTCAAGGTGGGTCCAGCTTCGGACCAGCCGGCCCTTCTGGTAGTTCAGGTGGGCAAGCTCGACCTGAAGCGCGCCTTCCTTGGTGCGGGCGCGCTCACCGAAAATCTCCAGAATGAGGCCCGTGCGGTCGATGACCTTGACATTCCATTCCTTTTCGAGATTGCGCTGCTGAACCGGCGTGAGGGCGTGATCGACGATCACCAGCCCGATTTCCATCTCCTTCACCGTCGCGGCGATGCTTTCCACCTTGCCGGTGCCGAGCAAGGTCGCGGGGCGCGGACTGGAGACGATGACGATCTCGGCATGAACCACGTCGAGGCTGATGGCGCGCGCAAGCCCCACCGCCTCCTCCAGCCGCGCCTCGTTGGAACGGGAAAACCGGGGAGAGCGCTGGAACTCGGGGCGTGCGCCGTCCTCGCCGGAAGCCGCCCCGTTACCGGTGTTGTGCTTTTCCGGCAGGACCGGCACGATCACCGCGGCCCGTGTCGGCTCCGGCTTCGACAGGCCGAAGCCCTTGTCTGCGTCGGAATTCGTGTCGGGCGCCGCGTTTCTATCGATGGGTTTTGGCAAAAGCGTCAGGCATCCTCGCCCTCGAACATCTGCACCGGCTGACTTGGCATGATGGTCGAGATGGCATGTTTATAAACAAGCTGCGAATGGCCATCGCGGCGCAGCAGCACACAGAAATTGTCGAACGACGTCACGATTCCGGTCAGTTTCACACCGTTGATGAGAAAGATCGTCAGGGAAATCTTCTGCTTGCGGACGGAGTTCAGAAAGAGGTCTTGCAGGTTTTGCGATCGTTCAGCCATTGTTCTTATTCCTTTATGCGATCAGCAGCTTATCAAAAACGTTCACGCGGCAGGAGCGGGTCAGACCGCCGCCGCGTACCAGTATCCGGCGCCTGACCGCGATTGCTCATGTTAAGACAACCGCCCTACTCCGGTTAACAGGATGGGAATCGTTGCGCAACCGGGAAATTGGTCCAAGCCCCGCAATTACAGGCGATGGGCCTTGCGCGCCTTTCAGGCGGAGGCTGCCAATGGCACGCTTTCCACCTCTTCCAACAGAGGCCGCACCCGGTCCATGGCCCACATATAGAAGCTGCCAGGTCGATAAGAGACGACTTCCTTGTGCTTGTGATGAATATGGAAGCCGATGATATCCGGGTGGTTCAGCGGCTCCAGGCCATAGGCAGGATCATAGATGCGCGCGGAATCCTTTCCGACCCAATAATAGAAGTTCTCCCGCCGCGCGGCATTTTTGAAGATTCCGTATTTTCTGGCGAGACGCGAAATGCCGTCATTACCGAAGACGGTGATGCCCATGGCCGCCGGCGTCACCTCCCTTCTCGTTATCCGGTAATAGAACGGACGCAGTTTTCCCCGCCGAATGCCGAGCCATTTCGGCAGCGCATAGGCGCCGGCCATATAGGCTTCGAATTCGCCTATGATCGGATGATCGTGTGGCAGATAGAGCGCCGAAACGCCGACGCGGAAACGGTTTTCCCGCGCAAGATAAGGCCGCGCCGGATCTGGATGAAAGGCTTTCAGCAGGTAGACATCGGTATCCAGCCACACACCCTGTCCGCGCTTCATCAGCATGATTCGAAAAATGTCGCTGAACTGCACCACCGTCCGGGGCGAGCGGAAATATGGATAGGCCGCATCAAGCCGCCGGAATGCGGCCTCCGGCAGGATGGAAGCGGCGTCATGCATCTCGACGCCGGGGGGCACACCCTCGACCGGCGAATAGACGAAGAGCTTCACCCTCTGCCCCGTCGTCACCATCGACGCAAGACAGACACGATCAACCTCGCGCAAACGAGGCCCGTACCAGAACGTACAAATGTCCATGGTCTTTTCCCCCGACCAATACCCATGGAACTATTAGCACGCTTTTTATCACGGAAGAACTCAATACCGACGCAATCGAAGCAAAACATCAACTCCGTATATTTTGCCGCGGCGGATTTGGCGGCGATAACGCGACGGCAGTCGGTTGCCCAAAGCTATTCCTGTTTTACGGAACGCCGGACAAGCAAAACCACCGCTACACACCTTTGCCGGAAATGCTCTATACGCCGAGCGATTTCAGCTTGCGGTGCAGCGCCGAGCGCTCCATGCCGACGAATTCCGCCGTGCGGGAAATATTGCCGCCGAACCGGTTGATCTGGGCGATCAGATATTCCTTCTCGAAGCGCTCGCGCGCCTCGCGCAGCGGCAGCGCCATGATGTGCTGGTCGGACTCGGTCGGCGCGCGCGGCAGCGTGTCGCCGATCTCGGCCGGCAGCAGGTCGGCGGTGACTGGAGCGTCGATATCGTCGCCGCGCGCGAGGATCATCAGCCGCTCCACATTGTTGCGAAGCTGGCGGATATTGCCCGGCCAGCTATGCGCCTGAAGTACCGCCATGGCGTCCGCGCCGATCTTGCGTGGCTTGATGCCGGCCTGCCCGGCGATCTGCTTCATGAAATAATCGACAAGCATCGGAATGTCCTCGCGGCGCGCGGCCAGCGGCGGCACCTGCACCGGCACCACCGACAGACGGTGGAAAAGGTCCTCGCGGAAGGTGCCCTCGGCGATCATGCCTTCCAGATTCTGCGCCGTGGAGGAGATGATGCGCACATCGACCTTCACGCGCTTGGTGCCGCCGACGCGCTCGAACTGCTGGTCCACCAGCACGCGCAGAATCTTGTTCTGCGTCTCGCGCGGCATATCGGCGACCTCGTCGAGATAGAGGATGCCGCCATGCGCCTCCTCCAGCGCGCCGACCTTCCGCTCGCCGCCGTCCATCTCGGTGCCGAAAAGTTCTATCTCCATGCGCTCGGGCGTGATCGTGGCCGCGTTGACGGTGACGAAAGGCCCACCGGCGCGGCTCGACTGGGCATGGATGGCGCGCGCCACCAGTTCCTTGCCCGCGCCGGAGGGGCCGGTGATCATGATGCGGCTGTTGGTTGGTGCGACCCGCTCGATGGTCTGGCGCAACTGGTTCATGGCCAGCGACGTGCCGATCAGTTCCAGATGGTCGCCGCTGCGCTTGCGCAGGCTCGAAACCTCGCGCTTGAGTTTCGACGTTTCCAGCGCACGCTCGGCAACGAGAATCAGCCGATCGGCCTTGAACGGCTTCTCGATGAAATCATAGGCGCCACGCCGGATGGCGGAAACGGCGGTCTCGATATTGCCGTGGCCGGAGATCATGACCACG
>MKVZ01000017.1:338324-360517 GCA_001898995.1 Rhizobiales bacterium 63-22
GAAGCGCCAGCCCGTCGAGCCGGCTGCCCTGAAGCCAGATATCGAGGAAAACCAGCCGCGGCACGCGGTCGCCTATGGCCGCGAGCGCGCTGTCCGCGTCGAAGGCGGTGCGCGTTTCGTGGCCCTCGTCGCTCAATATCCCAGCGACCAGTTCCCTTATGTCCGCTTCGTCATCAACCACAAGAATATCGGCTGCCATTTCAGTTCACCTGTCCAGCTATCGTCTTTCCGTCATTTTCCGTGTCCGCCTGCTGCTCGACATCGGCAATTTCGGATGTTTCGGGAAAGACCATCCGTATCATCGCGCCGCGGCCTCCGTGGAAATCCGCCGGCGCGTCATGCAATTCGAGATGCCCACCATGATCCTCGACGATCTTGCGTACGATGGCGAGGCCGAGTCCCGTCCCCTTCTCTCGCGTCGTCATATAGGGCTCGAGCAGCTTCTGGCGATCATCGCCGGGAAGTCCCTTGCCGTTGTCGATCACATCGATGACGATCTGCCCGTCCTCCCGGCGGGAATGGATGCGGATATAACCCTCGCCCCGGTCCTCCTTGGCGACGGCGTCGATCGCCTCGCTGGCGTTCTTGATGACGTTACCGAAAGCCTGCCCGATCAGGCGGCTGTCGAAGGAGCCGATCAGCTTGTCCGGCCCGAAATCGTTTTCGAAATGGATATCGTGGCGGCTCACCTCGATGAGGAAGGATGCCTCGCGCAGCGCCTCGCGGAGGTCCATCGGTCGCATTTCGGGCTTGGGCATGCGCGCGAAGGCGGAAAACTCGTCCACCATGCGGCCGATATCGCCCACCTGCCGGATGATGGTGTCGGTGCACTGGTCGAAGACCTCGCGGTCCTCGGTGATGACCTTGCCGTAGCGGCGCCGGATGCGCTCGGCGGAAAGCTGGATCGGCGTCAACGGATTCTTGATCTCGTGTGCGATGCGGCGCGCCACATCCGCCCAGGCGGAGGAGCGCTGCGCCTGCACCAGATCCGTGATGTCGTCCACGGTGACGACATAAGAGTGATCCTCCGAATCGGCATCCTCGACCGTGACCTGTACGTTGAAGGCGCGCGCCTGCCCGCCCCGTGTCATGCTCACCTGCTCACGGTGGGCGGCCTTGCGCGCGGTGCGTGCCACCTCGAAAGCCTGCCCGATTTCCGGTGCGATGACCGACAGGTTATGTCCCACGGCATCCTCGGAGGAAACGCCGAACATATGCTCGGCGGAACGGTTGAGGATGGAAATGGAACCGTCGCTCGCGATACCGATGACGCCCGCCGTGACGCCGGAAAGAACGGCTTCCGAAAAGCGGCGGCGCTCGTCGATCTGATCCTTGGCGGCGATGAGTTCGTTGCGCTGGCTCTTCAGTTCCGCGACCATGTTGTTGAACGTGCCCGAAAGCGCTCCAACGTCGCCATCCGACGAGCGCACAGGCACCGAAACGTCGAGATCGCCGGCGGTCACGTCATCGGCCGCGCCGATCAACAGGCGGATCGGACGCACCAGCCGGTCGGCGACGGCGATACCCGTCCATATGGCTGAAAGCAGCACGATCAGCGTGAGGCCGAAATAGAGGAGCGCGAAGGCGATCTGGGTCGGGATGCGGTTGGCATCCATCGCCTTGTAGCGCTGGGTGTTGGCCTCCATCAGGCGCATGGCGTCCAGAACCTGCTGGTCCACGGAGCGCACCGTGTAGAGATAGAGATCGTTGATCTCGCGCATCTTGATGACGGCGCCGACGAAATTGCTGTTGCCGGGCGGAATCACGACAGGCTTGCCGTCGGCGGCGGTCTTCATCGCGTCATGGGTCGGCGGCGGCAGCCTGCTTTCGGTGCCGGTCTGGCTCCTCACGACGATTTCACCGTCCTGCTTGACGAGAAATGCTCCAAGCAGACCGCGTCCCGCCGTCTGCAACGTCATGTTGCGGATGAACTGGGCGCGGTCGAGACTGTAGACGATACGCTGCGAGTCGAGTTCCAGCATCATCGAATAGGAAGTGCTCTGGAGATTGAGAGCGGTTTCGCGGATATAGCCGGCGGCGAGGCTCTGCGAGGAATTCACGATATCGCGCGTATTGGTGTCGAACCATCGGTCCAGCCCGAGATTGAGCGTGACGGAGGCCACGATCGCCACCACGATGGCCGGTACAGCCGCGATCAGAGAGAACAGCGCGACGATGCGCACATGGAGCCGCGACGCCGCCTTGCCGAGTCTTCGCGCCGTGATGATGCGATAAACCTCGCGGCAGATCAGCAGAATCAGGAACAGGATCAGCGCGACATTGACGATGACCAATGTCAACGTCACCGTGCGGTCGGGCGTAATGGGCGTGACGCCGATCAGGATGGCGAAAGAAATGGACGCCGTGACCAACGCCGACACGACCGTGACGATGCCCGGCAGGGCCAGAAGTCGCCGACCCTCGCCGCCGCGTCTCTCCTGCCGCGTATTCTTCGTGGAATTGGTCAGATTCTCTGCGTCCATGATTACCATGTTAATCGAAGGCGTTGCATCTATGCAACGCATTGTGGCGAAAATGCAACGTTATCTCACAAAGCACGAGGCGGGAGCGTTTTGCCCGTTTCACAGGACATGAAGGATGTTCCCTCATATCAACCAGAGGATGAACAGGTCCGCAAAGAGCACGTTCCCAGCCATCCGGCCTATCCGATCACGGAATGCAACATTTGACACGGAATGTCAGCGGAACCATTTGTCGTGAAAAGCATTTTGCATGACGAGGCCAATTGGGTTACGCCTTTATCGGCCGACGGTCGGGGATGGTTGCCGCAAGGCAGCCGGCCGTGGTTTTCCTTCAATTTACAACCGGAGTTCGTTATGGGGATTTTCGACACGATCAAAAACGCCATCTGGGGACAGGCCCAGGCCGCAACGCCATCTGCCGATTCGCCGGCCGCGTCCACGCCGGATGCTCCCGCTTCCGCCTCCGCCCCGGCGGCTGATGTCGATGTCGGCGCCATTCTTGACGCGGCGGTCGCAAAAAGCGGCCAGAAGCTCAACTGGAAGACGTCTATCGTCGATCTGATGAAGGCGCTCGGCCTCGACAGCAGTCTCGAACACCGCAAACAGTTGGCCAAGGAACTCGGCTATACCGGCGACGCCAACGATTCGGCGGCGCTGAACATCTGGCTGCATAAGCAGGTGATCCAGAAGCTCAAGGACAATGGCGGCAAGGTGCCGGCCGGTCTGTAATTTTACACTGAGGAGTAATCCGCATGGGCAGTGCAGGTATCGGATGGATCGCAGCGATCATTATCGGTGGCTTGGCCGGATGGATCGCCTCCAATTTCATGAATAGCAATACCGGCATATTCATGAACATCATTCTCGGCATCATCGGGGCCGCCGTGGCAAGCTTCATTTTCGGCTTTTTCGGCGTGGCCTTCGGTGGCTGGATCGGCTATCTGATCGCAGGTTTCGTCGGAGCCTGCATCCTGATATGGCTGGGACGGCTGATAAGCTGACAGATTGCAAAACAACATGAAATCCCTGAGAGGCGCCTTACAGGCGCCTCTCTTTTTTAGGCACTTGTCCGGCTTCCGGCGGCCACTTCGGTTCGATACGGCATCCAAGATACTGCATATCCGGTTATGCCATCGCGCCAACTCCGCATAAGGCCGGATTTCTCAAAATAAGCCGTTGATGCGCCTGCCCGTTTCAGTTAGAAACGCGGCTGTTCCGGCTTTCAGCCGCCAGCGCTGCACCCGTAGCTCAGCTGGATAGAGTGCTGCCCTCCGAAGGCAGAGGTCACAGGTTCGAATCCTGTCGGGTGCGCCATTCCAGCACAGAACGATGAACGCCTTTTCCGGAGTCCTGCCGGAACACGTCGATTCATCTGCTTAGGCCCCGAACGCGAAAAAGGGCGCCATAGGCGCCCTTTTGTCATTGTTACGTCCGCCAATGATGGTGACGGTGGCGAGGAACATAGTGCCGTCGCGGCCCATGATGATCCTTCCACACCCTCGGTGCACGATGGTGACGATGGAACCAGCGAGGATGATGATGGCGGCGCTCGTAGTGATGGCGCCTGCGCCAGTCCCGATGGTGATCCCGCACCATATCGACTTTCGCAACAGCTCCGGTGGAACTGGTGCCGGGCGCGGCAATAGCCGACCGGGCCATGTCCGCCACCGGAGCGGCCGACGCCGCACCAGCACCCGCGAGCAATCCGATGCCCAGAACGCCGGCGATCAATCCACGTAATATCTTCATGAAATACTCTCCTTTCACGACAGCAGAATAAGAAATAGCGCATGAATGCAGGCTGAACAGGTTTGACCCTTGAAGGCGAAGATAAAGTTTTATGCGCAGAAAATCGCAAAAGAGAGGGCCGGTATCCATCGTTTCGAAGATTCGGCACTATCTTCTACACCGTAAAAAATTCTAAATTGGCAAGCGAACCAAGCATAGATGTCTCATCCGTCTGGAACGAAACCGGACGCAGGGTCACCCGTATACACCGGGCGTAATCGCTATCGGGATGGCGGTTCAGCGTGGATGATCCATACCGGATATCTTCCCAGCTTCTTGCGCAAGACATTTGCAGGGCGGCGACCGTCAATAATAAATTCGGTCCCCTGTGTACGGACTACAACAAGCGATCCTTCCATATGGCGCGGCGGCTCATCAGTCAGTACAACATGACCGGCATTGCTCTCGTCGCTTGCACGTTGCATCACTATCAATACATCATTGATATGCTTATTGTCCCACGTTTCCTTGGAAAGTGATCCCGTATAGATATTCACCTTCGAGAGTTTCAAAGCTTTTGTCCAGCGTGTCGTAATCCGCTGAATTGCTAGCACGCCATCCCGATGGAAGAAGAACAGAGGCAGAATATTGGCCCACGTCGCATCGCGAGTAACTGCCTTGTGAGCTTTCCAGAAATCCGCCGTGTGGAATAAATGAGTGACATGCATTTTCTCCCCCCTGCCGTTAAACTGCTCACTTCTCCTTCGAACTTAAGATAAAACTAATCTACGATGTACCCGAAACCAGTCTGGATCACGGGATCGTTATCCAGAGCGGTAGTTTCGAAAAAAGAGAAACCGGACCGCCTTCTGCAAGCATCAGGAAAGACACGAAAGCCCATCTTGCGGAATGGTTGAAAATCATTTCGGATTTCGACGATCGGACGCTTGACTTTCCCTGTCGCCGCCACGTATATCCGCCGCACCTAAGCAGCCGCATGGACGGCTCTGCGGGCGCGTAGCTCAGCGGGAGAGCACTCCCTTCACACGGGAGGGGTCACAGGTTCAATCCCTGTCGCGCCCACCATCTTCTCCGAAAATCGATGATTGATTGCGAACGCAAGATCATGTGCCGCAGAAACAGGCCATGAAAAAGGGGCGGAATGTCTTCCCGCCCCTGTCCTGTTTTTCTTCATCCGGCAAGCGTTCACGCTCGCCGAAGCGGAAATCACCGCATCAGCTTGCTGCCAGACGCGAATCCACCGTCTTTTCGAAGGCTTTCTGCATGCCGGCATCGCGGCCATAAACGTCACCGTAATAGTGAATCCTGCCGTCGTTGTCCGGCCATGCGGTGAAATAGCCGATATAGACCGGCACCGGCTCCGGCACCTTCACGCCGCGCTCGTTGCCGCCGAAATATTTATTCAGGCTCTCCACCGGCTGTTCGAGCAACGCCGCCGCCATGTCGCGCGGGCGTTCCAGACGGATGCAACCATGGCTCAGGGCGCGCGCGTCGCGCTTGAAATAGGATTTCGCCGGCGTATCGTGCATGTAGATGTCATGCGAATTGGGGAACAGTATCTTGAGCTCGCCCAGCGCATTGTCGAGGCTCGGTTTCTGGCGGATGGAGACCTGCTGCCTGCCGGCGGCGACGGCGTTCCAGTTCACCTCGCTGGCCGAAACCTTGCGGCCGTCCTGATAGAGCTCGTAGCCGTTGCGGTCGAGATAGCTGTTGTCGCGCATGACCTTGGGCAGCATCTCGTTGAGAATGATGGAACGCGGCACGCCCCAATACGGATTGAAGACGACGGTTTGCACCTTGTTGTAGAAGAAATAGGTCTGGTGGGTCGGTGAGCCGACCACCACCCGCATGCCCAGCTTCTCCTTGCCGTCCTCATAGTAGCCGGCGTGATAAGCGGCCGGGTTCACCAGCACGAAACGCTTTCCCATATCGTGCGGCAGCCAGCGCAGCCGTTCCATGGAATAGAGGATACGGTCCCGATTGGCGGATTCGTCCGCGCCCTGCAAGGCAGCGACGGTGTTCTTGCCGATGACGCCGTCCGGCGCGCTGCCGGAAAGTTTCTGATAATCCTTGATGGCGGAGACCAGTTCGGGGTCGTAGGTGTTTGCATCCGCATGGGCCGCGAGCACGTCCCGATGCTGCTCCAGATAATCGGCGGGCGCATTGGCGGAAATCAGCGCCACGATCTTGCCGAGCTGGTCGCTGGAATCGCCGGGACGGATAACGCCGTTGAGCGAGACGCGTACCGGCTCGGTCGAAGGCGCCGGCGTTGCTGCCAGTTGCTGCTTCAGCTCCGTATATTGCGGGCTGTCCGGTTCGAAGCTGTGCAGATATGCGACCGGATCGCTCTGCGTGGCAAGCTGTTCGAGCACGCGCTTCGGATCGACACGCCCCCGGGGCAGATCATAGAAGCCGCCAAGGCGATCGGCGATGATGCGCCCCTCGCCCGCGTCCATGGCATAGCGCAGGGCGCGCGCTGACATGCGAATCTCGAACTCGGCCAGTTTCCGCCGCCGCGCATCGATCTGCTGCGGATCGAAACCATCGGAGGGTATGGTGACGGCATATTCATCCGGGTTGAGGCCGTCCTCTCCGGCTCGGGCAAAGAAGGCGGCAACCGCCTTGGCCTTGTCGAGCACCTTGTCGTCGGCGGACCAGATGAAGGAGCGGTGCGTGGAATAGAACGAGACGATCGCATCGGCGATGGGCTTCTCGGCCTTCACGTCCACCGCTTTCAGATCGTCCATCGCGGCGTTGAAGGCACGGTCGCCCGGCGTTCCGGCTTCGTCCGGCTGGCTGGCTGGCGCCGCGCCGGGAATCAGCGGATTAGCCGGTGCCGGCTGCTGGCCGGTAGCCGCCGTGACCTGAAGGTCCAGCCCGCTGAAGTCGATCTTCACAAGCGCTTCCGGCTTGTAGTCATAATCGACCTGCGGCCCCTTGACGATCACGCGCGGCGTAGCTGCGATACGCGGAACGGCGCCGGTCCGTGGCGCGACAGGTGCCGGCGGCGGAGGCGGGAATGACGAATCCGTCTGCTGCCGATGGCTCCGGAAGAGGTCGAACAGCGTATTGGCCGCATGGGCCTGACCGACCGGCAACAACGCCGACGCGGCCAGCGCCGCGACCATTGCGTTGCGGGTCATGAACCCGCCATTACGAAACATCCTGCCATTCATCTGCGCACGCCGCGAAAAATGCATATCAACCGCCAAATCTATCTCAATCGCCCTGAAGCACATGCTTGCCGGGCGAATCCGGGTGGACCCTCGCGCACAGCATTCACCAATCTCGTATAGAAAGTTTTAATGCTAATTCTATTTAGCGCAAAATTCATTCTTCGCGCCTGAGATCGTCATGCGCCTTGTCAGGCGCATGACGATCTGTCTTTTTATTTGAGCACCGGATGACCCGATCGTAGCGGGATCAGAAATCAGTCCGGTGGACTGATTTCCCCGCGAAGGCGGTTCCCACTTTTCGGTCCGATGCTCCGCCCCACCCGCGACACTTGTCCGGGGCGCGTTTCGATCCGTTTGAATGCACAATCTGCCGCAGTGGCTTGCATGGCGCTTCACGCTACAAGCGCGCATGGATTAACCCGGAATCAACTGGCAAGCAAGCGAGGTACCATCATGGCAGAAGCAGGCGCCGCCGATCTCTTTCCCCTTGGCCCGGACGACACGTCCTATCGCAAGCTCAGCGCCGATTTCGTCTCGGTCGACAGATTCAAGGGACAGGATGTTTTGACCGTCGAAACCGAAGGACTGCGCCTTCTGTCGGAAGCGGCCTTCGCGGACATCAACCATCTCCTGCGGCCCGGCCACCTCCAACAGCTTGCAAGGATTCTGGAAGACCCCGAAGCGACCGACAACGACCGCTTCGTCGCCTATGACCTGTTGAAGAACGCCAATATCGCCGCCGGCGGCGTGCTGCCCATGTGCCAGGACACCGGCACCGCCATCATCATGGGCAAGAAGGGCCGCCGCGTCTGGACCGAAGGCGGTGACGCGGAGGCGCTGGCCGGCGGTGTGCTTGACGCTTACGAGAAGAAGAACCTGCGCTATTCGCAACTGGCGCCGCTGTCGATGTTCGAGGAAAAGAACACGAAGAACAACCTGCCGGCGCAGATCGACATCTACGAGGAAGGCGAGGACGCCTACAAGTTCCTGTTCGTCGCCAAGGGCGGCGGTTCGGCCAACAAGACATTTCTTTATCAGGGCACGCCGTCGCTGCTTACCCACGACCGCATGATCGAGTTCCTCAGAGACAAGATCCTTAGCCTCGGCACGGCCGCCTGCCCGCCCTATCATCTGGCCGTCGTCATCGGCGGAACCTCGGCCGAAATGAACCTCAAGACGGTCAAGCTCGCCTCCACGCGCTATCTCGACAGCCTGCCGACCGAGGGTTCGGAAGCCGGCCACGCCTTCCGCGACCTCGCCATGGAAGCCGAAATCCACAAGCTGACACAGTCGCTCGGCGTCGGCGCGCAGTTTGGCGGCAAGTATTTCTGCCATGACGTACGTGTCATCCGCCTGCCGCGCCACGGCGCGTCGCTGCCGATCGGCATCGGCGTGTCCTGCTCCGCCGACCGTCAGGCCAAGGGCAAGATCACGAAAGACGGCATCTTCCTCGAACAGCTCGAAACCAATCCGGCGAAATACATGCCGGACATAGACGAGGAAAAGCTGTCGTCGCACGTGGTCAGGATCGACCTCAACCGCCCGATGAACGAAATTCTGAGCGAATTGTCGAAACATCCGGTGAAAACACGACTTTCGCTGTCCGGCCCGATCATTGTGGCGCGCGATCTGGCGCATGCCAAAATCCGTGAGCGGCTGGAAAAGGGCGAACCCATGCCAGACTATTTCAAGAACCACCCGATCTATTATGCCGGCCCGGCCAAGACGCCGGCAGGCTATGCCTCCGGTTCGTTCGGTCCAACCACGGCGGGCCGCATGGATTCCTATGTGGACCAGTTCCAGTCTTTCGGCGGCTCCATGGTGATGCTCGCCAAGGGCAATCGCTCGCGGCAGGTGCGCGAGGCCTGCGGGAAGCATGGCGGCTTCTATCTCGGTTCCATCGGCGGCCCCGCCGCCCGTCTGGCGCAGGACTGCATCAAGAAGGTCGAGGTGGTGGAATATCCCGAACTCGGCATGGAAGCCATCTGGCGCATCGAGGTCGAGGATTTCCCCGCCTTCATCGTCATCGACGACAAGGGCAACGATTTCTTCAAGGAACTGAATCTGGGATAAGGCGGAATGAGCGACCGCGTTCCCCTTACCGGGGATCGCGGCTCAGGCCCTTCTCGGCCAGTTCGTCCAGATAGGTCTGCCAGAGCGTTTCCTTCTCCGTGCCGAGTTTGTGCAGGTAGGTCCATGAGAACAGGCCGGTATCGTGCATGTCGTCAAAGGTGATGCGCACGGCATAATTGCCGACTGGCTCGACCTTGAGGATTTCCACATTGCGCTTGCCGCCGACGGTGACACGTTGTTCCGGCGAATGGCCCTGCACTTCCGCCGAAGGCGACAGCACGCGCAGCATTTCGGCGGCGAGATCGAAACGCTCGCCGCCCTCGAAAGCCACCGTCAGCAGGCGGCGGTCGCGCGAAACGCGCAATTCGGTGGGCCAGACCTCGCTCATCGCATTTTCTCCGCATTCATTGCGATGCGACTTGATAGGCCGCGCGCCGGAAAGTCGCAAGGGGGCGCCCGCGCGTATCACTGGACATTGTGCCCCCGAAACCCTATGTCTTTTTACAGCATGTCACACAAAGACGCGTCGCGATTTTACGGTGACGACATGCCTGAAAACAACGACTTGAAGCGCGGAACGGTCCGCGCGATGCTGTTATCCATGGCCTATGCAATAGAACCCGCCCTCGCGCGGCCCGCTCCTGCCCCGTCGCGCAACATGATCGACCCTTTCGGGCGCGCCGTGACCTATCTGCGCGTGTCGGTGACGGATCGTTGCGACTTCCGCTGCACATATTGCATGGCCGAGCACATGACATTCCTGCCGAAGAAGGACCTTCTGACGCTGGAGGAACTGGACCGGCTCTGTTCGGCCTTCATCGCCAAGGGCGTGCGCAAATTGCGGCTGACCGGCGGTGAGCCGCTGGTGCGCAAGAACATCATGCACCTGATCGGCAGCCTCTCGCGGCATCTGGAAAGCGGCGCGCTGGACGAACTGACGCTGACCACCAACGGATCGCAGCTTGCGCGATTCGCCGACGATCTGGCGGCCCGCGGTGTCCGGCGTATCAACGTCTCGCTCGACACGCTCGATCCGCAGAAGTTCCACACCATCACACGCTGGGGCGAACTGGCGCGGGTGCTGGACGGCATCGACGCGGCGCAGCGCGCCGGCATCCACGTCAAGATCAACACGGTAGCGCTGAAAGACTTCAACGAGGCGGAGATTCCCGATCTCCTGACATGGGCGCACGGGCGCGGCATGGACCTCACCCTGATCGAGACCATGCCGATGGGCGAGATCGACTGCGACCGCACCGACCAGTATCTGCCGCTGTCGCAGGTGCGTGCCGACCTGTCGCGCCGTTTCACGCTGGCCGATATTCCCTACCGCACAGGCGGTCCCGCCCGTTATGTGACGGTGGCCGAAACCGGTGGACGCCTCGGCTTCATCACGCCGCTCACACATAATTTCTGCGAAAGCTGCAACCGGGTGCGACTCACCTGCACCGGCATGCTTTATATGTGCCTCGGCCAGAACGACGAGGCAGACCTGCGCGAAGTCCTGCGGAGCAATAGCGGCGACACCTTCCTGGACGCGGCCATCGACGAGGCCATTTCCCGCAAGCCGAAGGGCCATGACTTCATCATCGACCGCGATCACAGGCATCCGGCAGTGAAGCGTCACATGAGCATGACCGGCGGCTGAAACATTTCGTCTCATCCGCGTCGAAGTCTGAAGATAGTTGTCGCGCGGGCATCATGAAAAAGTTATGCAATCCGGGATCGGATATCTCCATCCGAAACCGGATTTCACATCGTGCCGCATTCCGCCAATTTCCGCGCAAGCCTTTTCATGCTGCTCGCCATGGGCCTGTTCACCATCGGCGATTCCATCACCAAATATCTGTCGGAGGAGATGAACAGCGGCCAGTATATGCTGGTGCGCGGCATCTTCGCCACGGCGGCGATCGGTTTCTTCGCTTTGCGCCACGGCGCGCTGCGCAAGGTGCCGCTGCTGGAAAAAATGACCTTGCTGCGCGTACTGGGCGAAGTGGTGGCCACGGTCACTTACATCTATGTGCTGAGCCGCCTGTCTCAGGCCTTCTGTTCGGCGGTGTTCCAGTCTACGCCCATATTGGTCACGCTCTGCGCGGCGCTGTTTCTGGGCGAGAAAGTCGGCTGGCGGCGCTGGACATCCATCCTTGTGGGACTCATGGGCGTCCTCATCATCATCCGTCCCGGCGAAAACCCCAATGCCGATTTCGCATCCCTTGGGGTGCTACTGGCGAGCATCGCCTTCACGGTGCTGCGCGATCTGGCCACCCGTCGCGTGCCTGCCCATGTGCCGTCCCTCTATATTTCGGTCCTCACCGCCGCAGCCATCGCGATCACCGGCGGCGTGCTGGTGGAGCCGATGGGAGGCTGGCAACCGATGCGCCTTGGCGCCGTGGTCGCCATGGCGACGGCGGCGGTCCTGCTGGTGATCGGCAACCAGTGCATCATTCTCGCCATGCGCGAGGGCGAGGTTTCATTCGTGGTGCCGTTCCGCTATTCGAGCCTGCTATGGGCCATCTGCACGAGCATGATCGTATTCGGCCAGGCGCCCGACCATTATACCCTCGCCGGCTCGGTCCTCGTCGTGGGCAGCGGCGTTTACATGATCTATCGCGAGAACAGGCAGAAGAGGAAGCAGGCGCGGCTGCTCGCTGCTGCGAAGCCGTTATGACCGGCGCGCGAGGCCTGCTCGCTGGCGCGATCATTGCCGGCGGCCAGTCGAGCCGGATGCACGCGGCCGGCGTTTCCGGCGACAAATTCCTGCAAGTGCTTGGGCCCGTCACCGTCATCGGCCATGTGGCCGCGCGGCTGCGGCCGCAGGTGGACCAGCTCTTCATCAACGCCAATGGCGATCCCGCACGTCTTGCCGGTCTCGGCCTGCCCGTGGTGGCAGACCTGCCAGCCGTCCATGGCGGGCCGCTCGTCGGCATATCGACGGCGCTGGCCCACGCGCGGGACGCGGCACGGCTCCTGACCGCTGCCGCCGATACGCCGTTCCTGCCCCCCGATCTTGCCGCAAGACTGAGAGCGCGTCAGGCCGAAACAGGCGCGGAAATCGTCCTGTCCGCTTCGGCAGGGCGTATCCATCCGCTGTTCGGCCTCTGGGCTACCTGCTTGCGCGCGCGGCTCGAATCATGGCTCGCCGCAACCGAAAAGGCGAGCGTGCTTGCCTTTGCCGGTCATATCGGCTTCGAGACGGTGGACTTTGCTTTCGCCACGGACGAAGATGGGCGTGCGGCCTGCGATCCCTTCTTCAACATCAACCGGCCCGGCGATCTGGAACTGGCCCGGAGGCTGTACGAAAGACGGACATGACGCATAAGCTTTTCGGCATCACCGGCTGGAAGAATTCCGGCAAGACCACGCTCACCGAAAGGCTGGTGCGCTGCCTGACCGGACGCGGATTGCGCATCGCCACCATCAAACATGCCCACCATGATTTCGATATCGATCATGAGGGCACCGATTCCTGGCGTCACCGCAAGGCGGGCGCGGCCGAAGTGGCCATCGTCTCGGCGCGGCGCTTCGCCCTCATGCACGAAAATCTGGACGAACCGGAGCCGTCGCTGCGGGAGATCGCAGCCCGCCTCGCCCCCTGCGATCTCGTGCTGGTCGAGGGCTACAAGCGCGACGGCCACAAGAAAATCGAATTGCGGCGGCAGCGCGGTCATGAAGGGCCGCCGCTCGCGGACAGCGACCCGAACATCGTCGCCATCGCCTCCGATCTGCCCTGGCCGGACACGAAGCTGCCGGTCTTCGATATCGACGCGATCGAGGAAATAGCCGACTTCATTCTCCGCGAAATGGCCGTCTGAATAATTATCCGTAAAAACGGACATAATTGGTATGATTAACTAATTTCCCTAAAAAATATACGCTAAATCACGGAATTCCGGCGTTTTTGACGCACATATTTATTACGCAATGCATCTTGCCATTTGCGGAAAAGTCGTGGAATTATCGCGGCCCGGTCCGATGGGAAAACCGCATATGCGAAAAAATATTGCGCAAACTCCATCCAACCATCTATTGATAACAGGAGAGGTTTTTCACGACGCCGTTTCTGGTTACGGCTACAGGAATGCCGGAACACCGACCCGACAAGATCGGATCGGAAGGTGTTCGGGAGATGGTTGAACCAGAAAGACAATCGGGGAACCAGAAAGAACAAACGAGAGGACAGAACATGCGCGTTTTGAAGCGTATATTGGCGGCGGCATCCATGATGGCGGTGGCCGCTTCGTTCAGCGCGGTAACGACGGGCGCGGCCAGCGCCGAGGAACCGCTCAAGCTCACCATCGCGACGGAAGGCGCCTATCCGCCCTTCAACTACGTCAAGCCCGACGGCACGCTGGCCGGCTTCGACGTGGATATCGCCAAGGCGCTCTGCGACCAGATGAAGGCGAAATGCACCATCGTCGCACAGGCATGGGACGGCGCGATCCCCGCGCTTCAGGCCGGCAAGTTCGACGCCTATATCGCGTCCATGTCGATCACCGACGAGCGCAAGAAGCAGGTCGATTTCACCAACAAATATTACAACACCCCGCCCGGCATCGCCGCGCCGAAGGACACCGACATCAAGGGTGTGACCGCCGCCGATCTCGCCGGCAAGATCATCGGCGTGCAGGGTTCCACCACCCACGCCAACTATGCGGAAAAATACTTCACCAAGAGCACGATCAAGACCTATCCGACTGCCGAGGAATACCGTCTCGACCTCGCCAACGGTCGTCTGGACGCGGTCAACGACGACAGCGTGACGCTTGAGCAATGGCTGAAGACGCCGGAAGGCCAATGCTGCAAGATGGTCGGCACTTACCCGCCGGTACTGGAAATCCACGGTCCCGGCGCCGGCATCGCCATCAGGAAGGGCCGCCCGGAACTGGTCGCCAAGTTCAACGCGGCGATCAAGGCGATCCGCGCCAACGGCGTATACAAGAAGATCAACGACAAATATTTCGACTTCGACGCCTACGGCGCCGAGAACTGATCTTTCCGCGATCTTCGTGCCGGACCGCCATAGCGGTCCGGTGCAAGCGGATTGAGGCAGGATTTGAGAATCCTTCTGTATATCTTTGTTTTTAATCCATAGTTTTTTGGAAAAGAAATAGCGATGGGGCATTACGTCACCTTGCTGGGCTTCGGTCCCAACGGTTGGGGAAGCAGTATCGCGTCGGGTTTGGTGGTAACGGTCGCGCTGGCGCTCGCCACCTTGCCGGTCGGGCTGGCGCTGGGGTTTCTCGTGGCGCTCGGCAAGCAGTCGGAAGAGCCGTCGATGCGGATCGCCGCCAGCATATACACCACGATCTTTCGCGGCCTGCCGGAACTGCTGACCCTGTTTCTCGTCTATTTCGGCGCGTCGATCGGTTTGCAGAAGCTGCTTGCCTTTTTCGATATCCATGCGGAGGTGGAGATCAACGCCTTTGGCGCCGGCATGGTGGCGCTGGGCTTCGTATTCGCCTCCTATGCGAGCGAGGTGTTTCTCTCCGCTTTCCGCGCCATACCGCACGGGCAATATGAGGCCGGATACGCGGTCGGGCTCTCTTACTGGCGCACCATGCTCAAGGTGATATTGCCGCAGTTGATCCGCATCGCCCTGCCCGGACTCGCCAATCTGTGGCTGAGTCTGTTGAAGGACACGTCACTGGTCTCTGTCATCACGCTCGCCGACATCATGCGCCAGACCGGGATCGCCGCGCAGGTGACCAAGGAGCCGTTTCTGTTCTACGGCCTCGCCTGCCTGCTCTATCTCGCCCTTGCCATTGTCTCGTCCTACTTCATCGGCCGCATCGAGCGCTGGGCCGATGCTGGAAACCGCGCGCGGGGAGCATGACCATGAGCGACGTAGCCATGCGCGACGATACCGAAATCATGCCGCCTCCCCCGGCCCGGCGCTGGACGCGGACGCGCATCGCCGGCCATATCCTGGTGGCTTTCTGGTCGATCCTTCTGATCGGCCTCGTGATTTATCTTTACAATGTCTGGCGCATCGACCTCATCGAGACCTACGCACCGAAATACTGGTCGGGCCTGCTGATAACGCTGCAACTGGTCGTGGTTTCAATCGTCGCGGGCGCGATTCTCTCGCTGCCGATCGCGGCGGCGCGCATGTCCCGGAACCGCTTGCTGCGGGGGATTGCTTTCGGCTACGTCTATTTCTTTCGCGGTACGCCGCTTCTCGCGCAGGTCTTCCTGATCTATTACGGCTTTGGCACATTCCATGTATTTCTGAACGAAATCGGCGTGTGGGGTTTCCTGCGCGACGCATGGAACTGCGCCGTGCTCGCCTTCGCGCTCAACACCGCCGCCTATCAGGCGGAAATCCTGCGCGGCGCGATCGAAAGCGTGCCGGCCGGCCAGTGGGAGGGTGCGGCGGCGCTCGGCCTTCGCAAGCCTGTCACCTTCTGGAAGGTCGTCCTGCCCCAGGCGCTCATCGTGGCGCTGCGCCCCTACGGCAACGAGATCATCCTGATGATCAAAAGCTCGGCCATCGTCGCCATCATCACCGTGCTCGACTTGATGGGCGAGACACGCCGCGCCTATTCACGCACATTCGATTTCCAGACCTATCTCTGGGCAGCCGTGATCTATCTCGTCATGGTCGAATGCCTGCGCCATCTCTGGGACTATTTCGAAAGGCGGCTGACGCGGCACCTCATAAGATAGCGAGCGGGTAAGCTCTCGTCAGCAAAGCGTTTCGCATTTTTCGGGATTCTCTTTTTCCCTCACGCGCATCCTGCCCGAAAACCGCTTCACACTTTTCGGGATGCGCGTTAAATGCCTCCGTGGGAGAGCGCTCACCGCACTCTCCAAAGATACGAGGCAGAAGATGATGAAAATCTGGGGCCGCGCCAATTCGGCGAATGTGAAGAAGGTTCTGTGGATCGCCGGGGAACTGGAACTCGATTATGAGCGGATCGATGTCGGCGGCCCCTTCGGCGGGCTGAGCGATCCCGCCTATCTGGCGAAGAACCCGAACGGACTGATCCCGCTGCTGGAAGACGACGGTGCGCTGCTTTGGGAATCGAACACCATCGTGCGCTATCTCGCCGCCAGGCACAGCGGCAAGGGTCTCTGGATCGAAGACCCGCTGAAGCGCGCCGAAGGCGAGAAATGGATGGACTGGGCCTCGACCACCTTCGCCCGCGACTTCAGCGCCGTGATGATGAACCTCATCCGCCTGCCGGAAGAGAAGCGCAATCCCGCGCTGGTCGAACAGGGATGGGCCGCCCTCACCCGCGCCGTGCGTATCCCCGAGGAAGCGCTCGGCCGCCAGAACTGGCTTTCTGGAGAGAGCTTCGGCATCGGCGACATTCCACTCGGCAGCTTCATCCATGGCTGGTTCCAGCTTCCATTGGAGCGCCCCGCCGTGCCCAATATCGAAAACTGGTACAAGCGCCTCAAGGAGCGTCCGGCCTATCTCAAGACCGTGGCGACGCCGCTCACCTGATACAATACAGATTTCAAGGGAATTGAATCCATGACGACTGTGAAAGTCGCCTTTCTCGGCCTTGGCGTGATGGGCTATCCGATGGCCGGCCATCTCAAGGTTAAAGGCGGTCATGACGTGACGGTCTATAACCGCACCGCGGTAAAGGCGGAACAATGGGCGAAGCAATTTGGCGGGCGGCATGCGCTTACGCCTGCAGAAGCCGCACGGGATGCCGATTTCGTCTTCGCCTGCGTGGGCAATGACGACGACCTGCGCGCGGTGACGACCGGCCCGGACGGCGCTTTCTCCGCCATGAAAAAGGGCGCCGTATTCATCGACAATACCACGGCGTCCGCCGCCGTGGCACGCGAACTGGATACGGAGGCGCAAAAGCGCGGCTTCCATTTCATCGACGCGCCCGTCTCCGGCGGTCAGGCCGGGGCGGAAAACGGCGTGCTGACGGTGATGGTCGGCGCGCCGGAGGCGGTTTTCGAACGCGCCAGACCGGTGATCGATGCCTATGCCCGTTTTGTCGGCCTGATGGGTCCGGTCGGATCGGGCCAACTCGCCAAGATGGTCAACCAGATCTGTATCGCGGGTCTGGTTCAGGGACTGGCCGAAGGCATCCATTTCGGCAAGAAGGCCGGCGTCGACATCGAAAAGCTGATCTCCGTCATATCGAAGGGCGCAGCCGGCTCCTGGCAGATGGAGAACCGTTCCGGTACCATGAATCAGGGCAAGTACGATTTCGGCTTCGCCGTGGACTGGATGCGCAAGGATCTCGGCATCTGCCTCGACGAGGCTGATCGCAACGGCGCGCTTCTCCCCGTCACCGCGCTCGTGGATCAGTTCTATAAGGAAGTGCAGAAAATGGGCGGCGGCCGCTGGGACACATCCTCATTGCTTGCCCGTCTGGAACAATAGCCACCATATATAGGCACAGAATAAAAAAGCCCGGCTACCATGCCGGGCTTTTTCAGTTCATGCCTGCCTCGGTCTCGACGTTCAGAACTTGACTTTCGCCGTGAGCGAGAGAGCCGTGACCAGATCGTTGCCGAAATCGCTCGTGCTCACAGTGTCCTTCAACGTACCCGAGCCGAGCCAGCCGACGGCGCCGGCGAGGCGGAAGGACAGATGCTTCTGCGGCTTGAAATCCGCTGCCAGACCGAACAGCCACAGATTGGTCTGCGACGTCCAACCGGTGCTGGTGCCGCGATCCCATGTGACGGTGGCCGCACCCGACCATTTTTCGTTGAACTTGTGGCCGATACCGCCCATGATCGTCCAGCCGTCCCGATAATAAAGATCGAGCGAGGTGATTTTCCGTCCGTTCGGCAGGCCGACCGCGGTGTTGTTCACCGAGGTGAAGGCAATGCTCTGGATGCTCTTCCAGTCCGTCCACTTGACCGAAGCCATAGCCAGCCAATCCGGAGCGATACCCGTCTGGAACTTGAACTCCACAGACTGCGGGGCCGCGACATCGCTGTTCACATTCAGCGGAATGGGTGCGAGGTTGGAGATCGTCCCGTCAAGATTATATTTGACTTCGGACTGATAGACGAGCGTGGCGCGCAGGGCATATTCGGGAAGCTCATAGGCGCCGCCGATCCGCCAGCCGACCCCGCGGTCTTCCACATCCAGCGTGGCGACACGGAAAGTGCCACCGAAGGGGGTACCCGGCGGGACCAACTTGCTCTGGTAACCTTTCAGTTCCTGATAGCTCACGCCGCCGAGAATGCGGAAATAGCCCTTCTCTCCGACCGGAATACGATAGGAGCAGTTGATGCCGAAATCGCGCGAAGTGATCTTCTGCTCAATCGCGGTGTAGGACCGGAACGTGTTCAGCCCGACATCCGTGTGGATGCCCCAGGGTTCACGATACTGCACCGCACAGGCGAGATCGTCCGTCAGGTCGTATTTGGCGGAAACCTTCGGCACCCAGAAGGTCTTGCCCTCGTCGACGGAGGACGACATGGGCCGGCCCGTGTCCGGTCCGTACAGGACAATGGGCGGCAAGGGAACGCCGGGATTGGCCCGAATATTCTTCAGCTTGCGTTCCGGCATGACCACCGTGCCGGTGGTATCTATCACAGTGCCCGGCTCGAAGAGAATGTCGAAATCCTGAGAACTGCGCTCAAAACCGCCTGCATGGGCGGAAACCGCACCTGCGAGCCATAATGCTGCGATCCCCAATGCTTTTACGCGCTGCACGTTCATGAATGTCCTCCCACGCGGCAACGGAATAACTTTGACGCAAACGTAAATCAGGAACAAATCTTTTCGCAATATCCATTCGTTGGCCGGACGCCGTACCCTCTGGCGCTTTGCCTCGTGAAAATGCCAGAAATGGCCGTGTTTTCCCGGAATAGTCAGAAATTTAATGGCCGTAAGCCCGCAATTCGCCCTGTTTCTGGCAATATTGCGCCGTTTTTTGGCCATGTTGCGAAAGCGCAACAATTAAAAAAACAATTATAACGCTTGCTCGACCGGTATCGGGCCGGCGCACGGCACACGAATAGCGGCCCTGCGTGCGCGCACAGAACACCCGGCGGATCGTATCCGCCGGGTGTGTGATTCGACTTGCGGCAATCCGGTACTGCCGGTCCCGTCATCCCGCGTCGCGGATACGGGATTCGGCGGTCGCCACGCGCGCGGCTGCCTCCTTCAACTCGGCGAGTTTTTCGCGCTCCGCCTCGACCACTTCTTCCTTGGCGTTGGCGACGAATTTTTCGTTCGAGAGCTTTTTCTCTATGCGGTCGATATCGGCGGCGATCTTCGCGGTCTCCTTGGCGAGGCGGGCGGCCTCGGCCTTGAGATCGACGAGATTGCCGAGCGGGATGCAGATGGTCGCTTCGCCGAGCAGCATCTGTGCCGCGCCTTTGGGAGCCTGCGCCTCGAAAGCGATGCTCTCGACGCGGGCCAGCCGCCTGATCGCCGCATCATGGCGCGCAAAGCGGTCACGCGTCGCGTCACCGGCGTCGAGCACGATAATGGGCGCCACCGCACCGGCCGGCACGTTCATCTCGGCCCGCACCGAGCGGATGCCGGTGACGAGATCGACCAGCCAGTTGATATCGGCGGCGGCTTCATCGTCGGCGAAGGAAAGTTCGGGCCAGTCAGACAGAGCCAGAACCGTGTCGCGAGACTTGCCCTCGCCCGCCGTCAGCGACCAGAGTTCCTCGGTCATGAAGGGCATGAACGGATGCAGAATCCTGTAAATCCGATCGAGGCACCAGGCGGCTGTCGCCTGTGCCTCGGCCTTGGCCGCGGCATCGTCTCCCATGAAGATCGGCTTCAGCAGTTCCAGATACCAGTCGCAGAACTGGTTCCAGACAAAGCGATAGGCGGCGCCTGCCGCCTCGTTGAAGCGGTAATGGACGATGCCTTCGGTGACGGCCCGCACGGTGCGCGTCAGTTCCGTCAATATCCAGCGATTGACGGCGAGCGTCGCCTTTTCCGGGCGGAAATCCGGATCGTGCTTCACACCGTTCATCTCGGCGAAGCGGGTCGCGTTCCACAGCTTGGTGCCGAAATTGCGGTAGCCGGCGATGCGCGCCGGGTCCAGCTTCACGTCGCGGCCCTGCGCAGCCATGATGGCGAGCGTGAAGCGCAGCGCATCGGCGCCGTATTCGTCCATCAGTTCCAGCGGGTCGATGACGTTGCCCTTGGACTTCGACATTTTCGCCCCGTGCTTGTCGCGCACGAGAGCATGCAGATAGACGGTGTGGAACGGGATTTCCTCCATGAAATGAAGGCCCATCATCATCATGCGGGCGACCCAGAAGAACAGGATATCGAATCCGGTCACCAGAACGCTGGTCGGATAATAGGTGGCGAGTTCAGGCGTCTTGTCCGGCCAGCCCAGCGTAGAGAAGGGCCAGAGCGCGGAGGAGAACCATGTGTCGAGCACGTCGGTGTCGCGTTCCAGCGCAACGCCCTCGCCATAATGCGCGCGTGCGGCGGCTCTGGCCTCCGCCTCGCTCTTCTCCACGAAGCAATGGCCGTCGGGTCCGTACCATGCCGGAATCTGGTGGCCCCACCAGAGCTGGCGCGAGACGCACCAGGGCTGAATGTTCTCCATCCAGTCGAAATAGGTCTTTTCCCAGTTCTTCGGCACGATCTGCGTGCGACCGTCACGCACGGCGGCCATGGCGGGCTTCGCCAGTTCGGCGGCGTTCACATACCACTGGTCGGTGAGGTAGGGCTCGATCGGCACGCCGCCGCGATCGCCGTGCGGAACGGCATGGGCATGGTCCTCGACCTTCTCCAGATAGCCGCGCTCGTCCATCAGCTCGACAATGCGGGCGCGCGCCTTGAAGCGGTCCTGCCCTTCCAACTCATGGATGAGTGCCTTGAGCTCCGGCGTCAGTTCGAGCCCTTCGAGGAAATCCGCATTATCCTTGATCGCGATGGCGGCTTCCGGCGTCAGAATATTGATGGCACGCAGCTCGTTGCGTTTTCCTACGTCGAAATCATTGAAATCATGCGCTGGCGTGATTTTCACGGCGCCGGAACCGGCTTCCGGGTCGGCGTAGTCGTCGGCGACGATCGGGATGCGGCGACCGACCAGCGGCAGCACCACGTCGTTGCCGACCAGCGCGTGATAACGCTCGTCCTTCGGATTGACCGCCACGCCGGTATCGCCCAGCATGGTCTCGGGCCGCGTCGTCGCCACCACAATATAGGTGTGGGGATTTTCGGGATCGAAGGGCACGTTCTCCAGCGGATAGCGGAAATGCCACAGATGCCCTTTGGTCTCGCGCGATTCGACCTCGATGTCCGAAATCGCGGTCAGCAGCTTCGGGTCCCAGTTGACCAGACGCTTGTCGCGATAGATGAGGCCCTGCTTGTAAAGCGTGACGAAAACTTCCAGAACCGCGCGCGACAGGCCCTCGTCCATGGTGAAACGCTCGCGCGACCAGTCACAGGAAGCGCCGAGGCGGCGAAGCTGGTTCGAGATCATCCCGCCGGATTCCGACTTCCACTGCCAGATGCGCTCGATGAACTTCTCGCGGCCCATGGCGTGGCGGTTCGGCTCCTGCCGCTCCATCAACTGGCGCTCGACCACCATCTGCGTGGCGATGCCGGCATGGTCCATGCCCGGCTGCCACAGCACGTTCTTGCCGCGCATGCGCTCGAAACGGACCATGATATCCTGAATCGTGTTGTTGAGCGCGTGACCCATATGCAGCGATCCGGTGACATTCGGCGGCGGGATCACCACCGCAAAGGGATCGGCGCCGGGCTTCGCGCCCGCGCCCGCCTTGAACGCGCCCGCCT
>MKVZ01000017.1:360540-543137 GCA_001898995.1 Rhizobiales bacterium 63-22
GGTTCGATGGCCGCGGCGTCGTAGGTCTTCTCAAGCATGGGAATGTCCGGTCTTTTATGCGCAGTGAAAGGATTGAGGGGTCAATAACAACAAACGCGTGATAAATCACTTTAAAAGTGATTATGCCCGCCTGCGGAACAGACGGGCATCGCATCAACGATCTATTGAATATGCGTCAGCGCCCGCCGCGCACCACGCGCTCGATCTCCTCGCGCACGAGACGCTCGACCAGAGCCGGAAGATGACCGTCCAGCCATTCGCGCAGCATGGGGCGCAGGATTTCAGCCGCTATCTCATCGAAGGAACGGCGGGGACCGGCATGCACGGCATGATCGAGATCCTGAAAAGCCGCCGCCACCTGACGTTCCGCTGCCTGCGACAGGATATGCGGCCCGGACTTCGGCTCAGGCCGATCCTCCGACGCGGCTTCGGCGGATTGTACCTCCGCTACCGGCGGACGAATGGTTTCTTCCGGTGCGGCAGCATGAGTTTCATGCTCCTCCGGATGCACGATATCCTGCCGATGATGATCGTCATTTTCCGCGTCCAGCACGATCTCGTCCTCTTCCTCGGCTTCTGTATCGTTTTCGGGCAAGGCGTCGAAGCTGTTTTCGGCGACCGGGCCGCGCAACACCGGCTCGTCGCGGAAAACCGCCTGCGGCTCGGCCTGTGGCCGGTCCTCGACAGGCGCGGGACGGCGGAACGCCGCCACTTCACCGCGTTCGGGGCCGCGCGCGGGCGCGGCGGATACCGGTGCCGGCTGCGCGCGCGTGACATCGCTGTCTTCGATGATCCGCCGGATGGAAGCCAGAATTTCTTCCATGGACGGTTCGCGCGCCGCGCTCGATGTCTGTGCCATGATGCTGTCCGTTTCCCTATTCAAGCCAAATAGAGCACACTGTTTTTCCCGGCCCGAAACGGCAGAGAATCAATGATTCAAGGGTATCGGAGGTTAGACGGTTTGAGAATCCCCGCTCATCCGCGCCGGGATCGAACCCACAGCTTTATCGGTTGTTAACGAATTGCCGGGTTGGCGGCCGAATCAAAACGGCGCCTCGCGGCGCCGTCGAAAGATGAATGGAAACGCGGGTCAGCGGCCGTCCGGCGTGCGCAGACCGAACCACTTGTCCTTGACAGCGTTGTAATGTTCCTCCGGCTTGTACAGCGTGACCTGCAAGCCCATCTGCTGGGCGGTCATGTGGCCGGTGGCGTTGAGCAGCGCATAGCTCGCCAAAATGGCGTCATGCTGCGACTGGACCAGCGCGATCTGGTCATTGGTGAGATCATTCTGCGCATTCAGCACGTCGAGCGTGGTGCGCTGGCCGACCTTGCGTTCCTCGATAACGCCGGAAAGCGCGATCTTGGCGGCGGCGACGGTGTCGTTATTGGCCTTGACCGAAGCGCGAGCGGCTTCAAGCTGCGACCAGGCCGAGCTGATCGCCTGACGCACCTTATCCCGGATGACGTCCACTTCGATGCGCGCCTGCCCAAGCTGCTCCTTGGATTGGCGAATCTGCGCGGAAGTGCGGCCACCGGTGAAAATGGGAATGCTGACATTAATGCCGACCGACGCCGAATTGCCATCGCCGAGGGTGGTGCCGGCATAGGTGTCGAGACGGCTGGCGCCCGCGCTCAGGCCCACGGTCGGCAGCAGCGCGCCTTCCTTGGCCTTGACGTTGTAGCCCGCCGCGTTAACTGCATACTGGGTAGCAAGGATGCCAGGATGGGTCGTCTGCGCAATGGCGAAGGCCTGATCCGGCGAACGCGGCAGATTCTTCGCCGCCGGAGCCGGCATCAACCTGTCGGGCCGCGAGCCGATGATCTGGATATAGGTGGCTTCCGCAGACTTCACATCGGCGCGGGCCGCGTTCAGCGCTGCGATGGCGGAAGAGCGGCTGGCATCGGCCTGCGCCACGTCCGTACGCGTACCCTCGCCCACCTGAAGGCGGGCGTTCGCTGCGCGGACCTGCTCATTCAGCGCTGCGAGGTTCTTTTCACGCAAAACGGCAATCTGACGCTTCTGATAGACATCCATATAGGCTGCGACCGCGCTGTAGAGCGTGTTCATCTCGTCGTTGAGCATGTTTTCGCGCTGCGCGTAGACCTGCGTCTCGGCCGACTTGACATTGTTGCGTGTCTGGAAGCCGTCGAACAGCATCTGGTTCAACTGGATGCCGACCTCACCAGTCGTCCGGTAGCCGCTGGTCGGTGTCCGGCCGCGGCCGTAAGTATAGGAACCGGAGATCTGCGGACGGTAATTCGACTTGGCGATCGCCACGTTCTCGTCCTGAATGCGAACGCCCGCCCGCGAGGAGTTGAGGCTGGCATTGTTCTTGTAGGCCTTGATCAGCGCCCCGCTCAGCGTTTCCGACCAGGCCGCCTGCCCCATCAGAATGGTGCCAGACAACAATGCTGCGGCAGCTACCAGTCCTTTGCACGTCTTGAACACCGGGCACCTCATTTCAGCACATACCAACCCTATATCGAACCGATCAGTTCGGAGAAATCCTAAATAACCGGTTAATCCAGTTATTTCCAGCATCCTGCCCTGTCTTGCACAAAGAAATTCGACAGCGTTGCAGAATTGTACCAACGACTGTCCCGGCAGCGCGGTTCGGAAAACCGTTAGAACTCGAATTGCGGAATCCGCTCGAAGCCAGGCAGCGGATGCACGGCTGTGTTGAACACGCCACGGCCGGAGGTCACGCCGCTTTCCTTGACGTAAATGCGCGCGATGCCGGCATTTCCGTGCCCTTCCACGGCCACCAGACGTCCGCCTTCCCTGAGCTGGTCGAGCAGCCGGTCGGGCACGAAGTCGACCGAACCTTCGAGCAGAATCACGTCATAGGGCGCTTTCGACGGATAGCCGTCCTGCATGTTGCCCGAAACGATCACGACATTGTCATAGCCCAGTTCCGCAAGGCGGGCCGTCGCGATGGCAGACAGGGCGGAATCGCTTTCCAGCCCGACCACCGATCCGGCGAGGCGCGACAGGATCGCCGCCGAATAGCCGCTGCCGCAGCCGATATCGAGCACCGTGTCGCTCTTGCTCACCCCGGCAAGCTGGACCAGCTTGGCGAAGGGAGACGCAGCCATGATATAGCGCGGCGCGGCGCCCTCGTTGTCCAGCCGGATATCCTCGTCGAAATAGGCGAGCGGCTTGCGAGCCTCGGGCACGAAAACCTCCCTTGGCACAGTCAGGAACGCATCGATGACCCCAAGATCGGTCACATCCGTCGTGCGGATCTGATTGTCGACCATCCTCGTTCGAAGCTCCTGGAAATCGGCTGCCATCGCCCTAAACCTTTCCTTTATTCATATTTCCGC
The DNA here is from genome assembly GCA_001898995.1 of Rhizobiales bacterium 63-22. GTDB lineage: Bacteria > Pseudomonadota > Alphaproteobacteria > Rhizobiales > Rhizobiaceae > Brucella. The sequence goes on from MKVZ01000017.1 coordinate 363,868, forward strand.
ATCCCCGAACGCAAAACCGGTTTCCGCTTTTGCTGGAAATGCTTCCTTAACCACTCGCGGCGACATTCACGCCATCAGCGCCCGCAGAATCCCACCCGAACCGCCATTCCGCATGGCGGACGGCGATAGCGCTTGCCCCACAGGCACCATAAACGAAACTCGCCACAGATGTGGCAAAATTCGCCTATCCAGTCAATTAAACACACTTTGCGAAAACACGGTTTTCGCAGCATACCATTCCACCTATGACTGACGGCCATAGACAAAAGCCGGAAAGCTTTCCGCTTCCCGGCCTCATGCTCTAGCAATCCGCTTCACGTCGCGGCAAGCGCACGCGCAATCACATTATCGCGCGTCCGCCGCCGGATAGCCTGCCGCGGCAAGCGCGGAAAGAACCGCCTCGCGCGGCGCATCGCCGCCGAATTCAACCTCATGCCTGCCGAGATCGATCTTGACCGGCGCATCCGCGTCAAGCTTGTGCAACGCAGCGGTGACGGTGCTGGCGCAGCCGTCGCATTTCATATTCGGGATGGAAAATTTCATCGGCGATACTCCTTTCAGGATAAACACAGGATGCGCCTTCCCATCGTGACAAGGTCAAGAAAAAAGAGGTGACGAAACGTCCGTTCAGGGTCCCTCGCATCCCTCCGGCACGCTCTTTTCCAGTGGAAGCGGCGATTTGGTCAGCGAGCCGGACATGATCTCCATCGGCTTGAAGGGCGGTTCCTCCTGAATGGCGGGATTGGCGAGGTGAATCGTGTAGCACCCGGTGAAGACTTCTTTCTTCCCGTCCGTGCTCTCCGACTCGATGGCGAGCGGCTGGCTCCAGTAGATCTGGCCCGCGCCGGGATCCGGCTGCACATTGGGGCGCAACGCCACGCGCACGCTTTTCGTCTTCGCATACCCCTTCACGAAGGTCTTGAAATCCTTCTCGCGTCCGTCCGCCGAATAATAATCGTAGGCGCGGGCATATTCCTTGCGGTTGATCGCGTTGTAGTAGGATTCGACCAGCGCCTGCGGGGTCGAGCGGTCGTCGCGATAGGGCGGGACGTTCACGCCCTCCGCCGTCGTCTGCGTCTGTTCGGACGGCTTGGTCGTCTCGACAGGGCCTGCCGCCGGTTTTTTGCCGGCTGGCTTGGCCGCCTCTTTCGCGGCCGGTTGCTGCGCGGCGTCCTCCGCATGCGCCTGCGGCATGCCGGCGGATATTCCAAGCAGGGTGGCCAGCACGGCCGACATTATCAGCGGCTTCATGTGATCGGTCTGCATCGGCATCTCCTCTTTCTCGCGATTATCTTCGACGAAGCGCCCGCCGCGTTCCCGATTTGGCGTCTTGCGGCAATGATGATACAACACTACCTGTAGTAAAAAGGTGGCAAAAACGGTGAAAACGTTTTCCCACAGGGTCGAGAGTGAATGATTCTTGACCTTTGGACCACCCTGTTACACCGGAAGAGAGAAAAATGGGCCGTTTCGCAGTCATGACGCTTACCGACGCCGCCGTCAGCCGTGTGCGCGAGATCGTCGAATCGCGCGCGGGCGCGGTCGGCATCCGCGTCGGCGTGAAGAAGGGCGGCTGCGCGGGCATGGAATACACGATCGACCTCGCGACCGAGGCGAAGCCCGGCGACGATGTGATCGAAAAGGACGGCGCAAAGGTTTTCGTCGCGCCGGAAGCGGTGCTTTTCCTGCTCGGAACCCAGATGGATTTCGAGGTGACGACCCTGCGCACCGGCTTCGTGTTCAACAATCCGAACCAGACATCCGCCTGCGGCTGCGGCGAATCGGTGGAACTGAAACCGGCCTCGCCGGAAAGCCTGCGCCAGATGCAGGGCGCAGCGTGAACGCAGTCCTGAGCGCTTTCCCATGGATGACGAAACGCTGCGCGATCTCCTGCAAGGCTTCGGTCCCGTCAGCATACGGCGCATGTTCGGCGGCAAGGGCATCTATCGCGATGGCGTGATTTTCGCACTCGTGGTGCGCGACGAGTTGCTGTTCAAGGCCGATACGCAGACAATCCCGCTTTTCATCGACGCCGGCTCCACGCAATGGACCTATGCCGGGCAAAAGAGCCGCGAACCTGTCGCCATGCCCTATTGGCGCGTACCGGGCGAGGCCTTCGACGACCCGGACGTGATGGCCGAATGGGCGCGTCTCGCCTATCAGGCGGCGCTGCGCAGCGAAAAGACCAGGCCCAAAAAAAGACCGGCCGCGAGGTGATCCCTGGCGACCGGTCTACCGTTCCAGTTGGATAGGCTCACATCCCGGTCGGGATGAGCATGAAAGCCGGAATCTCGTTGCCAAAGCCGACCGGCACCGGGCCGTCGTCGTCACGGTCGCGGTGGCGCTGCCTGTGCTGATCTTGCTGCGGACGGCCACGCCGCTCGTCGTTCGAGGCGCGAATGGCGTCACGGCGCCCATAGGATTCACGGGCCGGAGCTTCGATGACCGGCTGCGGCTGATCGGCCGGATCAACGGCTTCCGCCGACACGGCCTTTTCCTTTTCGCGCGACTTTTCCTTCGACCTGCCGGAATCCTTGCCCTTGCCGCGCTTGCCCTTGCGCGCGTCGCTCTCGGATTCGTCCGAAGCGGGCAACGTGGACAGGTCGCCGTCGAGCCACTCGATCTTCTGGCCGATCATGTTCTCGATGGCCGCCAGATGCTTCGTATCGGCTGGGGTGACGATGGTGAAAGCCTTGCCCGAACGTCCGGCTCGCCCGGTGCGCCCGACGCGGTGGACATAATCCTCCGCATGGATCGGCACGTCGAAATTGAAGACATGGCTCACATCGGGAATATCGAGACCACGCGCGGCGACGTCGGAAGCCACCAGAAGCCGCAGCTTGCCGTCCTTGAAGTTGGCCAGCATGGTCATGCGTGCGCGCTGGTCCATGTCGCCATGCAGCGCACCGGCATCGAATTCGTGCCGTGCCAGCGAACGGAAAAGCTCCGACACATCCTTCTTGCGGTTACAGAAAATGATGGCGTTCTTGAGCGAATCGCCCTCCGCGCGAATGAGATCGCGCAGCGCAGCGCGCTTCTCCCAGTCCTTCTTGCCCGACTTCACGAGGCGCTGCGTCACGGTCGTCGCCGTGGAGGAAGCCTTCGCCACCTCGATGCGCACCGGCGAATGCAGGAACTGCTCGGTCAGCTTGGTGATTTCCGGCGGCATCGTCGCCGAGAAGAACAGCGTCTGGCGCGTGAAGGGAATGAGCTTGCAGATACGCTCGATATCGGGAATGAAGCCCATGTCGAGCATGCGGTCGGCCTCGTCGATCACCAGAATCTCGACGCCGGTGAGCAGCAGCTTGCCGCGCTCGAAATGGTCGAGCATGCGGCCCGGCGTGGCGATCAGCACGTCCGCGCCGCGTTCCAGCTTGCGCTCCTGTTCATCGAAGGAGACGCCGCCGATGAGGAGCGCCACGTTCAGCCGGTGATTGACACCGTATTTGACGAAATTCTCCTCGACCTGCGCGGCCAGTTCGCGCGTCGGCTCAAGGATCAGCGTGCGCGGCATACGTGCGCGCGCCCTGCCCTTTTCCAGAGCCGTCAGCATCGGCAGCACGAAGGAGGCCGTCTTGCCCGTCCCGGTCTGGGCGATGCCCAGAACGTCCTTGCGTTCGAGCGCGGGAGGAATGGCCCCGGCCTGGATCGGCGTGGGCACGGTATATCCAGCCGCTTCAACGGCAGCGAGCACTTTCGGGGAAAGACCGAGTTCGGCAAATGTGGTCAATGGAGGCGCAGCTCTCTCTTTCGGGAACGGTCCGCCCATCCTGTCGTTAAGGCCGCGTCTTCGGGCGCAGGAACCAAGGCAGCAAAGGCGTCACAACGCAATATGCGTTTTCTGGAGCACCGCCTACGTCCGTAAGCTGCAAAAGTCAACCAAAATACCACCGCGACCTATCAAATTGCCTTGATATTTCCACCTTCCGGTGAAGACGGAGCGGATACGGGGCAAAGAAAGCGGCAAATGGTGCCCCCAGCAGGACTCGAACCCGCGACCCCCTGATTACAAATCAGGTGCTCTACCAACTGAGCTATAAGGGCATCCGGTTTCGCCGGATTAGCACAAATGCCTGTGGTGTAAAACGAAAATTCGCGAGATATGGCGGTGGTCGCCTATACGCGGCGATGAAACGGCATAAGCCATGGCAAGCGGGATTTTCCTGTGCTAGCCAATGGAAGAATGACGGCACGGGCCGGGCAAGAGGCTATGAGCATGAAAACGAAATCGCTGGCGCTTCATTTCCTGTCGTCGGGAACGGCGGAGTCGCTCGTCGCCCAGAAGGAACTGGTGGAGCGTTACGGCCATGTGGCGGCCGAAGATGCCGATATCGTCGTCGCGCTCGGCGGTGACGGCACCATGTTGCAGGCGCTGCGCGACTTCATGAACAGCGGCAAGCCGGTCTATGGCATGAATCGCGGCTCGGTCGGCTTTCTCATGAACGAATTCAGTGTCGAAAACCTGCCGGAGCGCATCCTCGCCGCGCAGATCGAGACAATCCGTCCCCTGCTCATGGTGGCGGAAACGACCGACGCGCCGCCCGTCAGGGCGCTCGCCATCAACGAAGTCTCGCTGTTCCGTCAGTCCTATCAGGCGGCCAAGGTGCGCATCAGCATCGACGGCAAGGTGCGGCTGGAGGAACTTGTCTGCGACGGCGTCATGGTGGCAACGCCCGCGGGTTCCACAGCTTATAACCTTTCGGCGCAAGGACCCATCCTGCCTTTGGAGGCGCCGCTGCTGGCGCTCACGCCGGTCAGCCCGTTCCGCCCGCGCCGCTGGGGCGGCGCGCTGCTGCCCAAGGATGTGACCGTGCGCATGGACCTGCTGGAGACCGACAAGCGGCCCGTCAACGCCGTCGCCGACAATAACGAAGTCAAGTCGGTGCGCTCGGTCACGGTACATGAGGCCCACGACAGTCAGGCCGCCATTCTTTTCGACCGCAGCCATTCGTGGGACGAACGCATTCTTACGGAGCAATTTCGACATTAATATCAATATATTATATTATATTTCAATATAATTGGATTTTGTTTTATCGCTAATTTATTGAATTTATATATATTTTGTTCGAAAGCCGCTTCGCTTTTCGGTGTGCGCTTTATATCAAAAGATCAGATTCCCTTGCTGCCACGATAGATATTGACGCCAAGCTCGCGGATTTTCTTGCGCAGCGTGTTGCGGTTGAGGCCCAGGAGGTCGGCGGCCTTGATCTGGTTGCCGCGCGTGGCGGTGAGGCAGGCGAGGATCAGCGGATATTCCAGCTCCGCCAGCACGCGGTGATAGAGGCCCGGCGGCGGAAGTTCGGCCCCGAAGGAGGCGAAGTAGCGCTGCATGTTCTGCTCCACCGCCTGCGCGATGGTGACGTTCTCCATGTCGCCCGCGCCGGCCGGCGCAGGCGTCTCCGCGGGGGCCATGTCGGCCTTCAGCTCGGCCTCGACGATGTCGAGCCCGATCTCCTCCTGCGGATAGAGGGCGGCGAGCCGGCGCACCATGTTCTCCAGTTCGCGCACATTGCCCGGCCATGGGTAGCGGCGCATCCGCTCCAGCCCTTCCGGCGTCACGCGCTTCTCCGGCAGGCCTTCCTCGGCGGCGCGCTTGAAGAAATGGCGCGCCAGATCGGGCACGTCCTCGCTGCGCTCGCGCAGGGGCGGCAGGCGCAGCGGCACCACGTTGAGCCGGTAATAGAGGTCCTCGCGGAACAACCCTTGCGCGATGGACTGGCGCAGGTCCTTGTTGGTGGCGGCGACGATGCGCACGTCGGTCTTGATCGGCGTGCGCCCGCCCACCGTCATATACTCGCCCTGTTGCAGCACGCGCAGAAGCCGTGTCTGCGCCTCCATCGGCATGTCGCCGATCTCGTCGAGGAACAGCGTGCCGCCATTGGCCTGCTCGAAGCGCCCGCTGGAGCGGTTCTGCGCGCCGGTGAAGGCCCCCTTCTCATGGCCGAACAGTTCGGATTCGATCAGGTCGCGCGGGATGGCCGCCATGTTGATGGCCACGAAGGGCCCCTTGCGGCGGCGGCCATATTCGTGCAGCGCGCGCGCCACCAGTTCCTTGCCGGTGCCGGATTCGCCCGTCACCATCACGGTGAGGTCGGTCTGCATCATGCGCGCCAGCACGCGGTAGATCTCCTGCATGGCGGGCGAGCGGCCCACCAGCGGCATATTGTCGGCCTGCTCGTCGGCGATGGCCGCCGGCCGGCTCTTCGGCTCGGACAAGGCGCGGCCGACGATGGCGATCAGCTCGGTGAGGTCGAAGGGTTTCGGCAGATATTCATAGGCCCCTGCCTCCGAGGCGCGGATGGCGGTCATGAAGGTGTTCTGCGCGCTCATCACCACGATGGGCAGGTCCGGCCGCATTTTGCGGATGCGCGGCAAGAGGTCGAAGGCGTTCTCGTCCGGCATCATCACGTCGGTGATGACCAGATCGCCGTCGCCCGCCGCCACCCAGCGCCACAGCGAGGCGGCGTTGGAGGTGACGCGCACGTCGTAGCCGGCCCGCGACAGCGCCTGATTGAGCACCGTGCGGATGGCGGCGTCGTCGTCCGCCACCAAAATCGTTCCCGTCGGGCGGCCTGCGATCATGCGTCGTCTCCGTTCGTGTTCTTCCATGCGGGCAAGAGGATGCGGAATGTGGTGCGCATCGGGTGGCTGTCGCATTCGATGACGCCGCCATGGTCGCCGATGATCTTGGCCACCAGCGCGAGGCCGAGGCCGGAGCCGTTGGTCTTGGTGGTGACGAAAGGGTCGAACAGATGCGGCAGCATGTCGTGCGGCACGCCCGGCCCGTTGTCGTGGACGCAGAATTCGAGCGGCAGCGCCACGCGGTCGCGCGCGCCGGGCACCTGCACCCTGATGCCGGGGCGATAGGCGGTGGAGAGCACGATCTCGCCGCCCTCACGCGCGCCGATGGCTTCGGCCGCGTTCTTCACCAGATTGAGGAAGACCTGCACGAGCTGGTCGCGATTGGCGTAGACCGGCGGCAGCGAGGGGTCGTAATCCTCGAAGAAGCGGATATGCCGCGCGAAGCCGTTCAACGCCACCGCCTTCACATGGTCGAGCACGGCGTGGATGTTGACGGCGCGGCGCTCGATGGGCCGCTCGTCGGAGAACACCTCCATGCGGTCGACCAGCGAGACGATGCGGTCGGTCTCGTCGGTGATGAGCCGGGCCAGCGCGCGGTCCTCGTCGCCCACCACCTGTTCCAGCAACTGCGCCGCGCCGCGAATGCCCGAAAGCGGATTCTTGATCTCGTGCGCCAGCATCGAGGCAAGTCCGGTGACGGAGCGCGCAGCGCCCCGATGCGTCATCTGGCGGTCGATCTTCTCCGCCATGGTTTTTTCCTTGAACAGGACCACCACCGCGCCCGGCATTTCCGCCACGGGCGCGACATAGACGTCGACGATGCGCTCGGCCCCCAGCCGCGGCGAGGACACGTCGACGCGATATTCGTTGACCGGAATCTGGTGCGTCCGCACCTGCTCGACCAGCGCCAGCAGCGGGCTGCCGAAGGGCAGGAAACTGTCGAGCCGGTTGCGCGCCAAGATCGACGAGCCGGAGCGGAAGAACTGCTCGGCGTCGAGATTGGCGTAGGCGATGTGGTTGTCCGGCCCGATCATGACCACCGGCTGACTGATGGCGTCGAGCACGACGGCCGGCACGCTCGTTTCGTTTCTCTCGCGCATCAGGCGACCTTTCTGACCGGCTCGGTGAAAATCGCCCGCAGCGCCTCGATCACGGCGGCGGGGTCGGAAAGCCGCATGATCCGCGCCCGCTCGGCGGCGGCGTCCGCGTGGCGGTCGATATACCAGCCGAGATGCTTGCGCGCATGGCGCACGCCGGTGACGACGCCGTAATGCGCCAGCATGTCCTCGTAGTGGGCGACGATATAATCGAGCAGCGAGGCCGGCGCAGCGGCCTTTCCGGCGATCTCGCCCGGCAGCCATGGCCGGCCATAGGCGGCGCGGCCCACCATCACCGCGTCCGCGCCGGAGCGCCGCAAAATCTCGGCGGCGTCGGCGCGCGTCGCCACGTCGCCATTGGCGGTGAGCGGGATCGTCACCGCCTCGCGCACGGCGCGGATCGCGTCCCAATCGGCCCTGCCCTCGTAGAACTGGCAGCGCGTGCGTCCATGCACCGTGACCATGGCGACGCCCGCAGCTTCCGCGCGGCGCGCCAGCTCCGGCGCGTTGACGCTGTTCTCGTCCCAGCCGAGCCGCATCTTCAGCGTCACCGGAACCTTCACCGCCGCGACCGTCGCCTCCACCAGCGTCATGGCGTGGTCTAGGTCGCGCATCAGCGCCGAGCCGGAATAGCCGCCCGTCACCTTCTTGGCCGGGCAGCCCATATTGATGTCGATGACGTCCGCGCCCTCCGCTTCCGCGATTCTGGCGGCCTCGCCCATCCAGCGCGCCTCGCGCCCGGCGAGTTGCACCACATGCAGGCCCAGCCCCGCGCCCGATAGACGCAGCAGGCTTTCCCGGTGGCGGTAGCACAATTCAGCGCTGGCCACCATTTCCGACACGACCATGCCCGCGCCGGCCTTCGCCGCACGCGTGCGGAACGGCAGGTCGGACACACCGGACATGGGCGCGAGGAAAACCCGGTTGGGCAGCGTCACCCCGCCTATGGTCAAAGGTCGATCAAGAGATGTCACCAGAAATTGCCTATTTGGTGTGCATATATTCCATAGCACAGACTTTAATCATTCCCTCGCCGCAAGGCAAGGAAAAGCGCACGGCTTCAATTGCCTTCTGGCCTTTCCGCGCGCAAGGCATTATTCGGCTTGATGAACGATCATGGTTTTCAGCGGAGACGGCATCATTTCAAAGGCGGCGGCGATCATTGTGGCGGCCGGACGCGGCGAGCGGGCGGGACAGAGCGTCGAGGGGCCGAAGCAATATCGGCGCATCGGCGGCGAAGCTGTGCTCGCGCGCACGCTGCGCGCCTTCGTCGACTGCCCGCTGATCGGGCGCATCGTGGTGGTGATCCATCCCGACGACCACGCGCTTTACGCCCGTATGGTGAGCGAGGCCGACCCGCGCGTGGCGGTGGTCGAAGGCGGCCCGACGCGGCAGGAATCGACCCGGCTCGGCCTGCTGGCGCTCGACACCAACGCGACCGATTATGTGATGATCCATGACGGCGTCCGCCCCTTCATCGGGCAGGACCTGCTTCGCCGTGTCGTGGAAGCGCTGACGCCGGAGGAAGGCGTGCTGCCGGCGCTGGCCGTGTCCGACACGCTCAAGCAGGCGGCCATCGACGGGACGGTGCACGCCACCGTGCCGCGCGCCGGGCTTTTCGCCGCGCAGACGCCGCAGGCCTTTCCCTATCGGCCGATTCTCGACGCGCATGAAAAGGCTTTCACCGAGGGCCGCAGCGACTTCACCGACGACGCGGCCATCGCCGAATGGGCTGGACTGGCCGTGCGCATCGTGGAAGGCTCGGCCGACAACACCAAACTCACCTGGGCCAAGGACATCGAAATGGCGGACAGACGCCTGCGGCTGGACCACGCCGCCTTTCCCGACATCCGCACCGGCAACGGCTATGACGTGCATTCCTTCGAGCCGGGCGACCATGTCACGCTCTGCGGCGTGAAAATCCCGCACGAGGCGAAGCTCAACGGCCATTCCGACGCCGACGTGGCGCTGCACGCGCTGACCGACGCGCTGCTCGCCACGCGCGGCGCGGGCGATATCGGCACGCATTTCCCGCCCTCCGACCCGCAATGGAAGGGTGCGGCCTCGCGCATCTTCGTCGAACATGCGGCGAAGATCGTGCGGGAGGCCGGCGGTCGCATCGCCAATGTCGACGTGACGCTGATCGCCGAAGCGCCCAAGGTCGGCCCGCACCGCGCCGCCATGACCGAGGCGCTGTGCGACATGCTGGGGCTGGCGGCCGACCGCGTCTCGATCAAGGCCACGACCAACGAAAAGCTCGGCTTTGTCGGCCGCCGCGAAGGCATAGCCGCCATCGCCACCGCCACCGTGATCTATCCCGGCGAGGTGCCGGAATGAGCGCGCTCATCGCCGAGGAAAAGGCCGTCGCCGTGCTCGAATCCTGCCGCAAGGCGGGCGTGATGCTGGCCACCGCCGAAAGCTGCACCGGCGGGCTGATCGCCGCGGCGCTGACCGATATCGCCGGCTCGTCCGACGTGGTGGATCGCGGCTTCGTCACCTATTCCAACGAAGCCAAGAACCAGATGATCGGCGTGCCAATGGAGCTGATCGCCCGCGTCGGAGCCGTCTCGAAGGAAGTCGCGCTGGCCATGGCCGAAGGCGCGCTCGCCCGGTCGCGCACCGGCGTGACGGTCGCCGTCACCGGCGTGGCCGGCCCCGGCGGCGGCTCGGCGGAAAAGCCGGTCGGGCTGGTGCATATCGCCTCCGCCCGTGAAGGCCGCCCGACGCTGCACCGCGAATGCCGCTTCGGCGATAGAAGCCGCGCCGAAATCCGCCATGCCACGGTGCTGGCCGCGCTCGATCTGGTGCTGAAGAATCTCAGCGTCGATTGATCATAGTCATACACTTTCGCGCGTTTCACCTTATCCTGCTCCGGCAACGAGACGAAGGAGCAGGACGATGCGTTTTGAAGGTAAGGTCGCCATCGTGACGGGCGGAGCGAGCGGCATCGGCGCGGCGACGGCGCGCGCTTTCGTGCGCGAGGGGGCGAAAGTGGTGATCGCCGATTTCGCCGACCACGGCAAGCAACTGGCCGAGGAGCTTGCGGGCGGCCATGAACAGGCGATCTTCGTCAAGACCGACGTGGCCGACAGCAAGTCGGTGCAGGCGCTAATCGCCAGAACGGTCGAGGAATATGGCCAGCTCGACATCATGTTCGCCAATGCGGGCATCGCCGCCGATGGTCCCATCGACGAGCTGGACGAGGAAAGCTGGCAGCGCACCATCGACATCAATCTCACCGGCGTCTATCTCTGCGACAAATACGCCATCGACCAGATGCGATCGCAGGGCGGCGGCGTGATCGTCAATTGCGGCTCGATCCATAGTTATGTCGGCAAGTCGGGCGTCACCGCCTATGCGGCGGCCAAGGGCGGCGTGAAGCTGCTCACCCAGACGCTCGGCATCGACTACGGCCCGCAGAACATCCGCGTCAACGCCGTCTGCCCCGGCTATATCGACACGCCGTTGCTCGACCATATTTCCGAGGAAGACAAGAAGGAACTGGTGGCCCTGCATCCGCTCGGCCGCCTCGGCCGCGCCGAGGAAGTGGCCAGCGCCGTGCTGTTCCTCGCCAGCGACGAAGCCTCCTTCGTCAACGGTTCGTGCCTGATGGTGGACGGCGGCTACACCGCCCAGTAAAGAAAAAGCCCCGGTTATTCCGGGGCTTTTTTCAGGCTCCGTAAATCTGATCGGCCCGTTTTTCAAAGGCTTCCGAGAATTTCTTGAAAGCGAGGTCGAACATCGTGCCCATCAGCAGGCCGAGCGTGCGGCTCTTGAATTCGTAATCGATGAAGAATTCCACGTCGCAATGCGCGCCATCCTCGACCGGCCGGAACGTCCAGCGATTGTCGAGATAGCGGAACGGCCCGTCGAGATATTTGACGTCGATGACGTTCTCGTCCGGCTTCAAGAGCACCTGACTGGTGAAAGTCTCGCGGATCAGCTTGTAGCCCACGGTCATGTCGGCGATCAGCAGCGCCTTGCCGTCTCGTTCTTTCCGCGAACGGATGGTCAGCGCCTCGCACATGGGCAGGAATTGCGGATATTTCTCAATATCCGCCACCAGCCCGAACATTTCCTCAGCCCGGTGGTGAACCCGCCTGACGGTCGTGAATTGCGGCATCTTCGCTTACGAGGCCTTCGATGCGTGCAACGCCTCGCGCGCCGCCTTGAGCTTGGCGAAATCGTCGCCGGCATGATGCGACGAGCGCGTCAGCGGGCTGGAGGCGACCAGCAGGAAGCCCTTAGTCTTGCCAATGGTCTCGAACGACTTGAACTCGTCCGGCGTGACGAAGCGGATCACCGGATGGTGCTTGCGGGTCGGCTGGAGATACTGGCCGATGGTCATGAAATCCACGTCCGCCGAGCGCAGGTCGTCCATGAGCTGGAGGATCTCGTTGCGCTCCTCGCCCAAGCCCACCATGATGCCGGACTTGGTGAAAATGGTCGGGTCCAGTTCCTTCACCCGCTGCAACAGGCGGATCGAGTGGAAATAGCGCGCGCCGGGGCGCACCTTCAGATATTTCGACGGCACCGTCTCCAGATTGTGGTTGAACACGTCGGGACGCGCCTTCACCACCACTTCCAGCGCGCCGTCCTTGCGCAGGAAATCCGGCGTCAGGATTTCGATTGTGGTCTTGGGCGTCGCCGCGCGGATCGCCCGGATGACCTCGGCGAAATGCTGTGCGCCGCCGTCGGCCAGATCGTCGCGGTCGACGGAGGTGATCACCACATGGGTCAGGCTCATCTGCTTGACGGCCCTGGCGACGTTTTCCGGCTCGTTGGGGTCGAGCGGGGTCGGAATGCCGGTGGCGACGTTGCAGAAAGCGCAGGCGCGCGTGCAGATCTCGCCCATGATCATGAAGGTGGCGTGCTTCTTTTCCCAGCACTCGCCGATATTCGGGCAGCCCGCTTCCTCGCAGACGGTGACGAGCTTGTTGGAGCGCACGATCTCGCGCGTCTCGTTATAGCCGCGCGAGATAGGGGCCTTGACGCGGATCCAGTCCGGCTTCTTCAGGATTTCGCTGTCGGGGCGATGCGCCTTTTCCGGGTGCCGCAGACGTTTGCTCTGGTTCACCGTGTCGAGAACTGTAACCATGCTGTTTCCTGCCTATCCGGAGCGCTCGTCGCTCCTGAAACTGAAGCGGTGGTAATTGCTGCACCGTTTCCTGTCAATGTCGGGCGGCCAGACCCAGCGCGCGGAACACCAGCGCCCAGATCAGGCCGAACGCCAGACCACCCAGTCCGAGCGCCAGCGTGAGCGCCCATACGCCGTACCAGCCGGCGATCGCCGTTCCGTTGACCGATATGGTGTGACCGCCTGCACGGCTCAAGACTCCGGCCACGAAGCCGAGAACCAGACCGCACACGGTACACCATTTGACGACCGGCCAGGCGGCGCGCCGCCATGGCCCTCCATTCTCGATCAGCGGAATGTGTCGCTCCCTTCTGGTTTACGCGTTCAATACCCGTCCATAAGCGTCCAGCACGCTTTCCTTCATCATCTCCGAAAGCGTCGGATGCGGGAAGACCGTATGCATCAGTTCTTCCTCGGTGGTCTCCAGATTCATGGCGATCACGAAGCCCTGAATGAGTTCGGTCACTTCCGCGCCCACCATATGTGCGCCGAGAAGCTGGCCAGTCTTCCTGTCGAAGATGGTCTTGACCAGACCCTGGTCCTCGCCGAGCGCGATGGCCTTGCCGTTGGCCGCGAAGGAATAGCGGCCGACGCGGATGTCGTAGCCCTGTTCCTTGGCCTTGGCCTCGGTGAGGCCGACCGACGCCACCTGCGGGTTGCAATAGGTGCAGCCCGGAATCTTGCCCTTGTCGAGCGGATGCACGTTCGGCACGCCGGCGATCTTCTCGACGCAGATCACGCCTTCATGCTCGGCCTTGTGCGCCAGCATCGGCGGGCCGGCGACGTCGCCGATGGCGTAGACGCCCGGCACATTGGTCTTGCCGTAGCCGTCGATGACGATGCAGCCGCGATCCGTCTTGACGCCGAGCGCCTCGAGGCCGAGATTTTCGATGTTGCCCTGCACGCCGACGGCCGAGATCATGCGGTCCACGGTCAGCGACTGCGTCTTGCCGTCCTTGGTCTCGATCTGCGCGGTGACGCTGTTCGCGCCCTTCTCCACCTTCGACACCTTGGCGTTGGTGATGATCTTGAGGCCGCGCTTTTCGAGCTGCTTGCGGGCGATTGCCGAGATTTCCGCGTCCTCCACCGGCATGATCTGCGGCATCAGTTCCACCACCGTCACGTCGACGCCCATGTCGTGATAGAAGGACGCGAATTCGATGCCGATCGCGCCCGAGCCCATGACCAGCAGGGATTTCGGCAGTTCCGGCGGAATCATCGCCTCGAAATAGGTCCAGATCAGCTTGCCGTCCGGCTCGATGCCCGGCAGCGAACGCGGACGCGCGCCGGTGGCGATGATGACGTTCTTCGCCTTGTAGATGCCCTCGCCCAGCACGCCCTTCGGAACCGGGTTCTGCGGCTGCATGACCGGCTTGGACGACTTGCCGACGCTGATCTCCACCGCGCCGGGCGCAGCCTTGGTCAGCTTCGCCTCGCCCCAGATCACGTCGATCTTGTTCTTCTTCATCAGGAAACCGACGCCGCCATTGAGCCGCGCCGACACGCCGCGCGAGCGCTGCACCACGGCCTTGACGTCCGGCGTGATCGTGCCTTCGAGCTTGAGGCCGTAATCCTTGGCGTGCTCGCCGAAATGCAGGATTTCGGCCGAGCGCAGCAGCGCCTTGGTCGGGATGCAGCCCCAGTTGAGGCAGATGCCGCCCAGATGCTCGCGCTCGACGATGGCCGTCTTAAGGCCAAGCTGCGCGGCGCGGATCGCGGTCACGTAACCGCCCGGTCCCGAACCGATAACAATGAGGTCGTAATTCTCGGCCATAGTCTTTTCCTTGCTTCAGAAAGACGGAAGCCGCGCTGTTGAAAAAGCGCGGCCCATTCCGTCAGACCAGCATGCCCATCGGGTTCTCGATGCGGCGCTTGAACGCCTGCGCCAGTTCCGCGGCCAGCGCCCCGTCCACCGCGCGGTGATCGGTCGAGAGCGTGACGGACATGACGTTCGCCACCTTGATCTCGCCCTTCTTCACCACGGCGCGCTCCTCGCCCGCGCCGATGGCGAAGATGGTCGCATGCGGCGGGTTGATGATGGCGGCGAAGTCCTTGACGCCGAACATGCCGAGATTGGACACCGAGGTCGAACCGCCCTGATACTCTTCCGGCTTCAGCTTGCGGTCGCGCGCGCGCCGGGCCATGTCCTTCATCTCGTTGGAGATGGCGGAGAGCGTCTTGGTGTCGGCGTTGCGCACGATCGGCGTGATCAGCCCGCCCGGAATGGAGACGGCGACGCCGACGTCCGAACGCTTGTGCTTGATCATGCCGCCCTCGGTCCACGATACATTGGCTTCCGGCACGTCGCGCAGCGCCAGCGCGGTCGCCTTGATGACCATGTCGTTGACGGAAAGCTTGTAGGCCGGAACCTCGCCTTTCTCCGTCTTGATCATCGGTGCGGCGGCGTTGATCTGCGCACGCAGCGCCAGAAGCGCGTCGAGTTCGCAATCGATGGTCAGGTAGAAATGCGGCACCGTCTGCTTGGATTCGACCAGACGGCGGGCAATCGTCTTACGCATATTGTCATGCGGCACGATCTCGTAGGAGCCTTCCTCGAACAGCTTGAGAACGGCGTCGTCCGACATGGGCTTGGCGGCGGGCCCAGCGGCGGCCTCGGCCTGCGGAGCGGCTTTCTTCGCGCCGCCAGAGGCGATGGCCGCTTCCACGTCCTTGCGGATCACGCGGCCATGCGGGCCGGTGCCGGAAATGGCGGCGACGTCGAGGCCGGCGTCCTTGGCGATGCGCCGGGCCAGCGGCGAGGCGAACACGCGGCTTCCCTTGTCGGCGGGCTTTTCAGCCGGTTTGGCGGCGGGAACCGGAGCGGCTGCGGCGGGCGCGGCCTCTTCCTTCTTCGCTTCAACCTTGGGCGCTTCGGCCTTAGCTTCGGTCTTGGCTTCCACCTTCGGGGCCGCGTCGCCGCCCTTGGCGGCTGCGGCCACGTCCTCGCCTTCCTCGGCAAGGATGGCGATCAGCGCATTGACCTTCACGCCCTGCGTGCCCGCCGGGACGACGATCTTGGCGACCGTGCCCTCGTCCACGGCTTCCACTTCCATGGTGGCCTTGTCGGTCTCGATCTCGGCGATCACGTCGCCGGGGGCGATCTTGTCACCCTCCTTGACCAGCCACTTGGCGAGATTGCCTTCTTCCATCGTCGGAGAAAGCGCTGGCATGGTGATATTGATCGGCATGTCCAGACCCTTTCTTTAAGCGGTATAGGTGACGGCTTTGACCGCTTCCACCACTTCGGCGACGTTCGGCAGCGCCAGCTTTTCCAGATTGGCGGCGTAGGGCATCGGAACGTCCTTGCCGGCGATGGTCAGGATCGGCGCGTCGAGATAGTCGAAAGCCTGCTGCATGACGCGGGTGGCGATCTCCGTGCCGACCGACGACTGCGGGAAGCCCTCTTCCACCGTGACGAGGCGGCCGGTCTTCTTGACCGATTCCACCACGGTCGGGATGTCCATCGGGCGGATGGTGCGCAGGTCGATCACTTCCACGTCGATGCCCTGCTGCGCCAGTTCCTCCGCCGCCTTCACGGCGTAGGTCATGCCGATGCCGAAGGAGACGAGAGTGGCGTCCTTGCCCTGCTTGTGGATGCGGGCCTTGCCGATGGGCAGCACGAAATCGTCGAGCTTCGGCACGTCGAAATGATGGCCGTAGAGGATTTCGTTTTCAAGGAAGATGACCGGATTGGGATCGCGGATCGCCGCCTTGAGCAGGCCCTTGGCGTCTGCGGCCGTATAGGGCATGACGACTTTCAGGCCCGGAAGATGGCTGTACCATGCGGCGTAGCACTGCGAGTGCTGCGCGGCGACGCGGGCGGCGGCGCCCGAAGGACCGCGGAACACCATCGGCGCGCCCATCTGGCCGCCCGACATATAGAGCGTCTTGGCGGCCGAGTTGACGATCTGGTCGATCGCCTGCATGGCGAAGTTGAAGGTCATGAACTCGACAATGGGACGCAGGCCGGCGAAGGCGGCGCCGACGCCAAGGCCGGCAAATCCGTGCTCGGTGATCGGGGTATCGACCACGCGCCGCGGACCGAACTCTTCAAGCAGGCCCTGCGTCACCTTGTAGGCGCCCTGATACTGCGCCACTTCCTCGCCCATGACGAAAACGTCCGGGTTGCTGCGCATTTCCTCGGCCATAGCGTCGCGCAGCGCCTCGCGCACCGTCATCGACACCATTTCGGTTCCGGCCGGAATGTCGGGATCGCTGGCCACTTCCACCTTGGGCGCGGCCGGAACGGCGGCAGGCTTTGCTTCTTCCTGCTTCGGCTCGCTCTTCACTTCTTCCTTCGGCGCTTCGGCCTTGGGAGCGGCGGAAATGTCGGCGGCGCTCTCGCCATCGGCGAGCAGCACGGCAATCGGCGTATTGACCTTCACGCCGTCCGTCCCCTCGGGAACGAGAATCTTGCCGATGGTGCCTTCGTCCACGGCTTCCACTTCCATGGTCGCCTTGTCGGTCTCGATTTCGGCGATCACGTCGCCGGACGTTACTTTATCGCCTTCCTTCTTCACCCATTTGGAAAGCTTGCCTTCCTCCATGGTCGGGGAAAGCGCGGGCATGAGAATTTCTACGGGCATGACAGCACCTTCCTCGAATTAGAGCAGAATATCCGTATAAAGCTCGGACGCATCCGGCTCCGGATCGTTTTGAGCGAACTCGGCGGCATCGGCGACCACGTCGCGCACCTGCTTGTCGATTTCCTTCAGCTCTTCCTCGGTGGCCCAGCCCTTGGCGATCACGCGTTCCTTGACCTGCTCGATCGGATCGTGCTCGGAACGCATCTTCTGCACCTCCTCCTTCGTCCGGTATTTCGCCGGATCGGACATGGAGTGGCCGCGATAACGATAGGTCAGCATTTCAAGAATGATCGGCCCCTTGCCGGAGCGTGCCCATTCCGTGGCATAATCGGCGGCGGCGTTCACCGCGCGCACATCCATGCCGTCAACCTGAATGCCGGGGATGTCGAAGGAAAGGCCGCGGCGCGAGAAATCCGTCTCGGCCGAAGCGCGCGACACCGCCGTGCCCATGGCGTAGCGGTTGTTCTCGATCACGTAGATCGCCGGCAGCTTCCACAGCGACGCCATGTTGAAGCTTTCATAGACCTGACCCTGATTGGCCGCGCCGTCGCCGAAATAGGTCACGGAAACAGACTTGTTCTCACGGTAGCGATTGGCGAAGGCAAGACCGGTGCCGAGCGGCACCTGCGCGGCGACGATGCCGTGGCCGCCATAGAAATGCTTCTCCTTGGAGAACATGTGCATGGAGCCGCCCTTGCCCTTGGAAAGGCCATGACGGCGTCCAGTCAGTTCCGCCATCACGCCGCGCGGGCTCATGCCGGTCGCCAGCATATGGCCGTGGTCGCGATAGCCTGTGATGACCTGATCGCCCTCCGTCAGAGCCATCTGCATACCCACCACCACGGCCTCCTGGCCGATATAGAGGTGGCAGAAGCCGCCGATGAAACCCATGCCGTAAAGCTGACCGGCCTTTTCCTCGAAACGCCGGATCAGCAGCATCTCACGGTAAGCTTCCAGTTCCTGCTTCTTGTCGAAGTTCGCAGGCGCTGGTGCCTTGGCTGTATTGACGAAAGACGCCTGCGCCTTGCCGGCAGGCGCTTTTTTAGCCCTCGGTGCCATATTTCGCTCCCTGAATTTTCGTTTCATTGTGACGTTATATGGGCATATTACAAGAGGCAATATGCGGGCAGTGCATAGCTGCTATTCCGCCAAGCGCTTAAAAACATATCATAAAAAAGCAATTAACCGGATTTCGGTTAATTCGAGCGGTCTTCCCGCGAAATAATCATCGTCACTTCATCGGGATGGGAGAGATTAAGCGCCCTGCGCGCCTGCTCGTCAAGCATATCCTTTTCGATGGACCCGTCACGCAGAAGCGCCACACGCTTTTCGAGATCGGCGCGTTCCCTGGTGACATCCTCGAGTTTGGTGATCAGCAGCGCTTTTTGCTGTTCGAGCTGGATGCGCGCATAAAGACCAAACTCGCCATGATAGGCGTGGAACCCGAAATAACCCAGAAACGCCGCCGTCAATATGGGCAGGACGAAACGGCCACGGATCGATTTGCGTTTCTGCTTGGTCCACATTTCGGCTTCCTCAGAGCATTTCCGGCAAAAGTGCGTCGCAGGGATGCGCGGAGCGGAGAATCTTTCAAAAAAAGCCGTCGACGCGCGTTTTTCTATGAAGCATTATTTTGCTTAACAGGTGCTTACCGACCGCCGGTTTCGGTACGGGCCGAAAATAAAAAAGGCGGGCCGAAGCCCGCCTCGAATTCCCGCTGTATGATAATTTTTAAAGCAGCTTCAGCGCGCTGCGACCGGCGTAGCGAGCCTGCTTGCCGAGTTCTTCCTCGATGCGGATCAGTTGATTGTACTTGGCGGTGCGGTCCGAACGGGCAAGCGAGCCGGTCTTGATCTGACCGCAATTGGTAGCGACCGCAAGATCGGCAATGGTCGAATCCTCGGTTTCGCCGGAGCGGTGCGACATGACCGCCGTGTAGCCGGCCTTGTGCGCGGTCTCCACGGCATCGAGCGTTTCCGACAGCGAGCCGATCTGGTTGACCTTCACCAGAATGGAGTTGGCCACGCCCATGCGGATTCCGTCGCGCAGGCGCTGGGAATTGGTGACGAACAGATCGTCGCCGACGACCTGGCATTTCTTGCCGATGAGGTCGGTCAGATATTTCCAGCCTTCCCAGTCGTCCTCGGCCATGCCGTCCTCGATCGAAACGATCGGATAATCGCCGATCAACTTCGCGAGATATTTCGCCTGCGCCTTTGGATCGCGGGTCTTGCGCTCGCCTTCATAGACGTAATTGCCGTCCTTGAAGAACTCGGTCGCGGCGCAGTCGAGGCCAATGGCGATATCGTCGCCCGGCTTGAAGCCGGCCTTTTCGATGGACTCCATGACGAAATCGAGCGCCGCCTGCGCGCTCTTGAGGTTGGGCGCGAAGCCCCCCTCGTCGCCGACATTGGTATTGTGGCCGGCGTCCTTGAGACGCTTTTTCAGCGTATGGAACACTTCCGAACCGTAGCGGACAGCCTCACGAACCGACGACGCGCCGACCGGCAGGATCATGAATTCCTGGAAGTCGATCGGATTGTCGGCATGCACGCCGCCATTGATAATGTTCATCATCGGCACTGGAAGCACATGCGCGTTCACGCCGCCGACATAACGGTAAAGCGGCAGGCCGGCGGCCTGCGCGGCGGCCTTGGCGACGGCCAGCGACACGCCGAGAATGGCATTGGCGCCGAGATTGCCCTTGTTGGCGGAACCGTCGAGGTCGATCAGCGTCTGGTCGATCAGAAGCTGGCTTTCGGCGTCCATGCCGGCGATGGCGTCGAAAATCTTGCTGTTGACCGCCTCGACCGCCTTTTCCACGCCCTTGCCGAGATAGCGCTTGCCACCGTCACGCAGTTCGACGGCCTCGTGTGCGCCGGTGGAGGCGCCGGAAGGCACCGCCGCGCGGCCGAACGAGCCATCTTCCAGCATTACGTCCACTTCGACGGTCGGATTGCCGCGGCTGTCGAGAATCTCGCGCCCGACGATGTCGATGATTGCTGTCATAGAAGCCAGTCCTTCCCTGTAGGTTGCCCCGCATGTCGTGCGGAGCCGCTGAACAAACCCGATGTGGACACATCCTTAGCGAAACAAAAGGCGGAGGAAAATCCCCCGCCCTGTTGAATTTTTCCTGAACTTTTTAAAGTCCCTTGGCGATCCGGTCGAAGGCCATCAGCTTTTCGAGAAGCGCAGGCAGCCTGTCCACCGGCACCATGTTCGGCCCGTCGGAGGGCGCATTGTCGGGGTCCTGATGGGTTTCTATGAAGACACCCGCCACGCCCACGGCCACCGCGGCACGCGCCAGCGTCTCCACGAATTCGCGCTGACCGCCCGACGAACCGCCCTGCCCGCCCGGCTGCTGCACCGAATGGGTGGCGTCGAAGATCACCGGCGCGCCGAAGCCCGCCATGATCGGCAGCGAGCGCATGTCGGAGATAAGCGTGTTGTAGCCGAAGGAGACGCCGCGCTCGGTGGCAAGCACATTGGGATTGCCGCTCTCGGTGATCTTGGCGAGCACGTTCTTCATGTCCCACGGAGCCAGAAACTGGCCCTTCTTGACGTTGATCGCCCGGCCGGTTTTCGCCGCCGCGATCAGAAGATCGGTCTGGCGGCACAGGAATGCCGGAATTTGCAGCACGTCCACCACCGGCGCGACCTGCGCGCATTGCTCCTCGGTGTGGATATCGGTCAGGACCGGAAAGCCGAATTCCTTCTTGAGATCGGCGAAGACTTCGAGCGCCTTTTCCAATCCGATACCGCGCTGCGCCTTCAGCGAGGTGCGGTTGGCCTTGTCGAAGCTCGACTTATAAACGAGTCCGATGCCGAGCCGGTCGGTCATTTCCTTGAGGCGGGTCGCCATCTCGAAGGCGTGGTCACGGCTTTCCATCTGGCAAGGGCCGGCGATCAGCGCCAGCGGCGCCGTGTTGGAAAAGGTGACGTTGCCGATCTTGACGGCGTGCTGGGCGGTGGTCATGTCTGCGAACCCTCGAACAGGAACAGGGTGCCCTGACCTTCGGCCGGGGCGACGATCAGGCGGCCGCCGCGCTTTTCAAAAGCGACGCCGTTGCGGGCGAAAAGCCGTTCCAGCGCCTCCAGCGAAGAGGTCCTGAAAACCACACCGCCGAGCATGAGGCCCGGCCCGTGCATGGCAGGCTTCCAGCCGAAGCGCGCGGTGAACGTTTCCCTCGGCGTCACCTCAATATCGGCATTGCGGGCGGTGATCGCAAGCGTGGATTCCGCACGGGCCGGCGCATGGAAAACATCCTGCAAGGCGGCGGCGAAATCCTGCGGCCTGTCGGACGCCATCACGATGCCGCGCAATGCGGTTACGCCGTTTTCATGGGCGGTGAGATGCGAACGGTCCGCCGCCGGATAGGCCACGCGCTGGCAACAGAAGAAAAACGCGTCAGGCGCGCGCAGATCGGCGGCGAAAGCGAGGCGGAAACTGCCCTTTTCGCGCTTGCCGCCCTCACCCGCGAAAAAACGCGAGAAGGCGACCATGCGTCCACCAGAAAGACCCTGCCGCCGAAATTCCGCGTGATCGGCCCGCGCATCGTCGGTCTTGAAAGCGATGGCCGCAAAGCCCTCCTCGCCGTTGCGGAACCGCCATGCCCAATCGCGTTTGACGAAACTGTTGTCGCGGGCGACGGCCTTCTCATAGAGCGGCCTGCGGTCCACGGCCAGCATTTCGAGATAGGTGTCGTCACCAAGGAAAACGCAGACATTGGCAGTGCCGAAAGGATGCCTTGCATCGGGCGCGACGGTGAAACCGAGCTTCGTCAGGCGCGCGCGCGTCACATCCAGCCTGCCGACCGGCAGGACCAGATGATCGACAGAACGCGCTTCGCCCGCCATTCAGACCAGCCTGCTCTGCTCGATTGCCGCCTCGATGAAGGAAGCGAAGAGCGGATGCGGCTCGAAAGGACGCGATTTCAGCTCGGGATGGTACTGCACGCCGATGAACCATGGATGATCGGCATATTCGATGGTCTCCGGCAGCACGCCGTCCGGCGACATGCCGGCGAAGCTGAGACCTGCCGCTTCCAGCCGTTCCTTATAGTCGATATTGACCTCGTAGCGATGGCGGTGACGCTCGAAAATATCGGTCGCGCCGTAGATTTCCGCGATACGGGAACCGGGCTTCAGCATGGCCTCGTAAGCGCCGAGACGCATCGTGCCGCCGAGATCGCCCGCCGCCGCGCGCTTTTCGAGCATGTTGCCCTTGAGCCATTCGGTCATTAGGCCGACCACCGGCTCCTTTGCAGGGCCGAACTCGGTCGAGGATGCGTTTTCGATGCCGACCAGATTGCGCGCCGCCTCGATACAGGCCATCTGCATGCCGAAGCAGATGCCGAAATAGGGCACCTTGCGCTCACGGGCGAAGCGCGCCGCCAGAATCTTGCCTTCCGAACCGCGCTCGCCGAAGCCGCCCGGCACCAGAATGCCATGCACCTTTTCGAGATGCGGCGCGGGGTCCTCGCTCTCGAAGACCTCCGATTCGATCCAGTCGAGATTGACCTTTACCTTGTTGGCGAGACCGCCATGATAAAGCGCCTCGATCAGCGACTTATAAGCGTCCTTGAGGCCGGTATATTTGCCGACGATGGCGATGGTCACTTCGCCTTCCGGATTGTGCAAGCGGTGGGAGACCTCCTGCCAGCGCTCCATGCGCGGCTTGGGCGCGGGATCGATGCCGAAGGCGGCCAGCACTTCCGAATCGAGCCCTTCCTTGTGATAGGCGATCGGCACGTCATAGATGGTCGCCACGTCCAGCGCCTGAATGACCGCGCTTTCCCGCACGTTGCAGAACAGCGACAGCTTCTTGCGCTCGGATTGCGGAATCTCGCGGTCGGCGCGCACCAGAAGGATATCCGGCGCAATGCCGATGGAGCGCAGTTCCTTGACCGAATGCTGCGTCGGCTTGGTCTTGAGTTCGCCCGCAGCAGGAATATAGGGCATCAGCGTCAGGTGGATATAGACCGCATTGCCGCGCGGCAGTTCGTTGCCGAGCTGGCGGATGGCTTCGAGGAACGGCATCGCCTCGATGTCACCCACCGTGCCGCCGATCTCGCACAGAACGAAATCATAGTCCTCATTGCCTTCGAGGACGAAATTCTTGATCTCGTCGGTGACGTGCGGGATGACCTGAACCGTCGCGCCGAGATAATCCCCGCGCCGTTCCTTCTCGATGATGTTACGATAGATGCGGCCGGTGGTGATGTTGTCCTGCTTGTTGGCGGGACGGCCGGTGAACCGCTCGTAATGCCCCAGATCGAGGTCCGTCTCCGCGCCGTCGTCGGTAACGAACACCTCACCGTGCTGGTAAGGCGACATCGTGCCGGGATCGACGTTCAGATAAGGGTCGAGTTTACGGATACGCACGCGATAACCGCGTGCCTGAAGGAGTGCAGCCAGAGCTGCCGCGGCAATGCCTTTTCCGAGGGAAGAAACCACGCCGCCAGTAATGAAAACATATCGCGCCATGGGCTTACCCCGTTAGACTTTCCTGATTGATTCCGCCACAAAAAAATGCGCGCCGGAGCAATTTTTCCCCGGAGCGAAACAAGGCGGTCCGATGCGCGATGCGATCCGGAACGGCCCCGATGCGGATGAAATTCCAAAGCGCGCGCCGATCCTTCAGATTCGCTTTCCGCGCTTTGATCCTTTGTTTTTTCGCGTGCCGTTATCGCAAAACCGCTGCGCACTTTTGCGCGACACGCCTCAGGTTTAGCCGCCCTGCTCCGCCATTTCCATCGCCATGCGCACAATCCACAATTTCCGTCATCGCAAGCAAAAGACTGGGCAAAACAAAAGGCCGGGCACGCGGCCCGGCCTTTGCCATGAAGACAGATACGATCAGAGGACGACCACTTCCGTGCCAATGCTGACGCGGCTGTAGAGATCCATCACGTCCTCGTTGATCATGCGGAAGCAGCCGTTGGAAGCCGATTTGCCGATGCTCCAGGGCTCCACCGTGCCGTGAATGCGGATATAGGTGTCCTTGTTGCCCTGATAGAGATACATGGCGCGCGAGCCGAGCGGATTGCCGGGGCCGCCGTCCATGCCGTTCTTGAAGCGGCCGTAATGCGCGGGATCGCGCTCGACCATTTCCTTGGTCGGAATCCAGCGCGGCCATTCGCGCTTGGCCTGAATGGTCGCCGTGCCCGTGAATTGGAGCCCTTGCCTGCCGACCGCGATGCCGTAACGGCGCGCCGTGGTGGCGGTCTCCACATAATAGAGGAAATGCTGCTTCGGATCGATCACGATGGTGCCGGGCTTGTAGCCGGAGAAGGAAACCTCCTGCGCGCGGAATTTGGGATCGATATTGTACTGGCCGGTCCGGACGACGCGCTTTTTCCTGTGCACCTTGCTCGGATTGACCTTTGTATCGCTCGACAGCGAGACAGGCTGCACCTTGGCGGCCGGGGCGGCTTCGGCCGGCTTCGCGTCGGCGCCGATCGGCGACGCAGCGAAAGCGGGCGCGCAAAGGCCGATGCAAAGGCTTGCAATGCCAGCCATGAGAATGCGATGTGAAAACATGATAGGTTCCCGAGTTTCCAAGCACGAACGGAGAATAGCCGCCGCACTTCCAGCGGCCGGACTTCCGCTTTTCAATACTGCAAATACAGTCGGTTCTCAATCGACGGCGACGGTCGGGGGGTGCGATTCGCGCCAGCTATTGCCGGCGTGCAACACTTTGCTCATCGATGGCGGCCCCAAAAGAAAACCGGCCGCGACCGGGCCGGTTTCCTGATTTCGGGACGCAGTGCTTTCTTACTGAGAACTCGGCACCTGATTGGCCGGAGCTTGCGGCGCGGCGGGAGCCGTGGCCGCCGGGGCCTGCGGCTGCGCGCTTCCGGTCGTGGGTGCGGTCGGCGTGGTCGCGGGTGCGGCTGCATTGCCGCCGCCCTGCGAGGACTGGCCGCCGAGTTGATCGAGGATACCGCCGCTGCCGCTTCCGGCCTTCGGGGCCTGCTCGCCGGTCACCGCGGGAATACGGTTCAGAATGTCGGTCGGACGATCGCCGTAGCGCCCCATGAGCCCGAGGATGAGCGAGGTGGCGAAAAATCCGATCGCGAGAATGGCCGTGGTGCGCGTCAGCGCATTGGCCGCGCCACGCGCCGTCATGAAGCCGGACCCGCCGCCAATACCAAGGCCGCCGCCCTCCGAACGCTGGATGAGCACGACGCCGACAAGCGCCAGCACGATCAACAAATGAATGACAATAACTACGGTCTGCATGGGTAACGGTCTTTATGTCTCTAAACTGGAGCAGTCTCCGGGCAGGCGAAAGCCGCCCGATCCGCGCTGCGCGCTATAACAGATGCGGCTCTTTACACGCAATCACCGGACAATCCAAGCCCTACCCTACAGATTGCGGCCTTACAGATCGCGGCCCTATAGATTACGGTAAGTCTCGCAGATGGCGAGGAAGTCGGCCGCCTTGAGGCTTGCACCACCGACAAGCGCCCCATCCACATCGGCGACGCCGAGCAGTTCCGCCGCATTCGACGGCTTGACCGAGCCGCCATAGAGCAGGCGCAGATGAGCGCCCTTCGCCCCGAAGCGTTCCGTCAACCGCTCGCGCATGAAGGCATGGGCGGCCCGCACGTCCTGCACCGTCGGCGTCAGGCCGGTGCCGATGGCCCAGACCGGTTCGTAGGCGACAACGGTGTTCTCCGCGCCGGCGCCATCCGGCAGCGAGCCGGCAAGCTGCGTGCCGATCACGTCGAGCGTGCGTTCGGCTTCGCGCTCGTCCGCCGTCTCGCCGACGCAGACGATGGCGACCAGTCCCGCGCGCCACGCGGCCTCGACCTTGGCACGCACGAGCGCGTCGGTCTCGCCATGGTCGGCGCGGCGCTCGGAATGGCCGAGGATCACATAGGTGGCGCCCGCTTCCTTTAACATTTCGGCGGAAACATCGCCCGTATGCGCGCCCGCTGCCCTGAAATGGCAATCCTGCCCGCCGAGCGCAACCGCCGCCTCGCCGGAAAGCGTTTCTTTCGCGCGCGAGATCAGCGTGGCCGGCACGCAGACGACCGCATCGAGCTTGCGCCCGAAATCGGACGAGAGGCCGGCCGCGATGGCGCGCAGCTCGGCGAGCGATTCCCCTGTACCGTTCATCTTCCAGTTGCCAGCGACCAGCGGACGGATTCCCGGAGTCATTGCCCTATTCTCCTCACTTCCTGGAAATGGCGGACGCTGCCGCGACCCCGCCGGAATGCGTCCCTGACTAAGCATATTCGGGCCGCAATGCAAATCTTCTTGGCGCCGATGCCGCATTGAGAGCTTGATATGGGGCCAGCTTGCGGTTAATCCCCATCATTGGTCCAACCCGGACATGGCCCCGGTTCGGACCTTCAAACGTTTTCGAAGGGTTTCCCATGCTCGACAGCCTGCGCTCCGCCGCCCAATCCTGGATCGCCAAACTCCTGCTCGGCGTGCTCGTCGTGAGCTTCGGGATCTGGGGCGTGGCGGACGTGTTTCGCAGCGGCACCACCAGCAATGCCGCGCTCACTTCCGGCAGTTCGGAGGTCACCGCCAGCGACTACCGCTTTGCCTATGAGCAGCAGATGATGCGCCTGTCGCAGCAGTTCCGCCAGCGCCTGACGCGCGATCAGGCCAAGGCCCTCGGCGTGGACAACCAGGTTCTGGCCCAGCTCGCGGCAGGCGTCGTGCTGGACGAGGCGGCGCGCAACATGCAGATTGGCCTTTCCAAGGACGCCATCGCGCGGCTGACCGCGCAGGATCCGGCCTTCCACGATGCAAGCGGCAATTTCAACCGCGCCCAGTTCGAAGCGGTGCTGCGCCAGTCCGACATCCGCCCGGAGGATTATCTGGAGAACCGCGCCAAGGTGGCCCGCCGCCAGCAGATCGTGGAAGCGGCGACGGACGGGATGAAAATGCCCGACACCATGCTGAAGGCGATGGCGCTCTATCAGGGCGAAAGCCGCGACGTGGACTATATTACCGTCCCCGCCGAAAAGGCCGATGCGATCCCCGCCCCGTCCGACGATGCGATGAAGGCCTATTTCGAGGCCCACAAGACGGAATACCGGGCGCCCGAATACCGCAAGATCACCTATGTCAAGCTGGAGCCGTCAGACATAGCCGATCCCGCCGCCGTCACGCAAGACGAGATCAAGGACTATTACGAGAAGAACAAGGCCAGCTACTCCACTCCCGAAAAGCGCACGATCGAACAGCTTTCCTTCCCCGACGAGGCGGCGGCGGAGGCGGCGGCAAAGAAAATCGCCGCCGGCACCGGGTTCCTCGATATCGCCAAGGAGCAGGGCAAGAGCGAGGACGACGTGACCCTCGGCACCTTCGAGAAGTCCGCCATTCCCGATCCGGTCATCGCCCAGGCCGCCTTCGCGCTGAAGGAAAATGTCGCCAGCCCGGTGGTCAAGGGTAGTTTCGGCCCCGTCATCCTGCGGGTGACGAAAATCGACCCGGCCCATATCAAGCCGCTGGCGGACGTGGAAAAGGATATCCGCGCGGCGGTCGCGACGGGGATCGCCACCAATGCCATCCCCGGCATTCACGATTCCTATGAGCAGCAGCGCTCGGACGGCGCCTCCATGACGGATGCGGCGAAAAAGCTCAACCTCAAGGTGGTCACCGTCGATGCGGTCGACGCGCAGGGCAACGATCCCTCCGGCAAGCCGATCAATCTGCCCAACGGGAAGGCGCTGCTCGCCGCCGCCTTCCAGTCCGATCAGGGTCTCGACAACGACGCGCTGACCATGGGCAATGCCGGCTATCTCTGGTATCAGGTCGACGGCATTACCCCGGCGCATGACCGTACACTGGACCAGGTCAAGGACAAGGTGATCGCGGCATGGAAGGGCGAGGAAGCCGTCAAGCTGCTCGACCAGAAGATGGCTGCCCTCAAGAAGGAACTCGACGGCGGCAAGACGCTCGATGCCATCGCCGCCGAAACGCATCTGGATAAGCAGACCAAACGGGGCGTCACCCGCGCCACGAACGACGCGGATATCGGCACGGCCGCAGCGGCGCAGATTTTCCGCGGTCCTCAGGGCCTCACCGGTATAGCCGCGGCGCCCTCGGACGAAGGACAGATTCTGTTCAAGGTTACGGCAGTGACCGAGCCGGCCTCCGCCGGCCCGGACGCCATTCCCGAACAGCAGCAAAAATATCTGGCCACGGCGCTTTCCGATGACGTGCTGCAACAGCTTGTCGCCGAATTGCAGACGCAATATCCGGTGCGGATCAACAAGTCCGTCATCAATCAGGCCATCGGTACGTATTAGAGCGCGTTCCGATCCGCCGGATCGGATCGGCGCTCTGACTTTTTGAGTTACGGGATTTGGAGCGTGGTATGGCTGATCTGAAACCCTATATCGCCAAGGCTGCCGGCGGTGAACAGCTGTCGCAGGCGGAAGCGAAAGCGGCTTTCGACATCATGATGTCCGGTCAGGCGACACCTTCGCAGATCGGCGGTCTGCTGATGGCGCTGCGCGTGCGCGGCGAGACGGTGCCGGAAATCGCCGGCGCGGTCGCTTCCATGCGCGCCCGCATGCTGCCCGTCACGGCGCCGGCCGGCGCCATCGACATCGTCGGCACGGGCGGCGACCAGTCCGGTTCCTACAATGTCTCCACCTGCTCGGCTTTCGTCGTGGCGGGCGCGGGCGTTCCCGTCGCCAAGCATGGCAACCGCGCTTTGTCCTCGCGCTCCGGCGCAGCGGACGCACTGGCCGCGCTCGGCGTCAATATCGAGGCCGACGCCGAAACCATCGGCCGCAGCATCGCGGAAGCCGGCCTCGGCTTCATGTTCGCCCCGGCGCATCATTCGGCCATGCGCCATGTCGGCCCGTCGCGGGTGGAACTGGGCACGCGCACCATCTTCAACCTGCTGGGACCGCTTTCCAACCCGGCGAGCGTCAGGCGCCAGCTTGTCGGCGTCTTCTCGCCGCAATGGGTGGAGCCGCTGGCCCATGTGCTGAGGGAACTCGGTTCCGAAACCGCCTGGGTCGTCCATGGCGACGGCCTCGACGAGATGACCATCACCGGCACGACCAAGGTCGCAGCACTCGAAAACGGTGTCGTGCGCAGCTTCGAGATCACACCGGAGGAAGTCGGGCTTCGCCGCTGCGCACCGGCGGAACTGAAGGGCGGCGAGGCGTCCGACAATGCCGCGGCGCTGCTCGGTGTGCTGGAAGGCACGAAGGGCGCCTATCGCGACATCGTGCTGCTCAATTCCGGCGCTGCCCTCGTGGTGGCGGGCAAGGCCGGGGATATTCGCGGCGGTATCGAACAGGCGGCGCATTCCATCGACAGCGGCGCGGCGCTGACCGTGCTGCAAAAGGTGATCGCCGTTTCCAACGACAAGTCGGCCGGACCGGCCTGAACGGGAGTCTGCCATGACCGTCGGCACATCCACCGATATTCTGCGCAAGATCGAATGCTACAAGCGCGAGGAGATCGCGGCGGCGAAAGCCCGTCTGCCGCTCGCCGAGGTCAAGGCGCGCGCCAACGACCGCCCTGCCCCGCGCGGTTTTTTGAGCGCGCTGGAAGAAAAGCGCGCGGCAGGCGAATTCGCCCTGATCGCCGAGATCAAGAAGGCAAGCCCATCCAGGGGCCTGATCCGGCCCGATTTCGATCCGCCGGCACTCGCGAGGGCCTATGAGCGAGGCGGCGCGGCCTGTCTTTCGGTTCTGACCGACACGCCCTCCTTTCAGGGCGCGCCGGAATTTCTCGTTGCCGCGCGTGCCGCCTGCCGCCTGCCGGCGCTGCGCAAGGATTTTCTCTTCGACACCTATCAGGTCTACGAGGCGCGTAGCTGGGACGCCGACTGCATCCTCATCATCATGGCGAGCGTCGACGACGATCTGGCGCGGGCGCTGGAGGAAACGGCTTTCGAGCTTGGCATGGACGTGCTGATCGAGGTGCATGACGAGGCGGAGATGGAGCGGGCGCTGAAGCTTTCCTCGCGCCTGCTCGGCATCAACAATCGCAACCTGCGCACATTCGCCGTCGATCTCGCCGTTTCGGAGCGCCTGTCCAAAATGGCCCCCGCCGACCGGCTTCTGGTGGGCGAAAGCGGCATTTTCACCCATGAGGATTGCCTGCGGCTGGAAAAATCCGGCATCGGCACATTCCTGATCGGCGAAAGCCTGATGCGCAGGGACGATGTGACCGCCGCCACGCGCATGCTCCTGACCGGCAAGGTCTGACGCCATGGCGGCCAAGCTTACCCATATCGACCAGAGCGGCGCCGCCAATATGGTCGATGTCGGCGGCAAGGCGGAAACGCAGCGCGAGGCTGTCGCCGAAGGCGCGGTGCGCATGAAGCCGGAGACGCTGGCGCTCATCCGGGAAGGCAACGCCGCCAAGGGCGACGTCATCGGCACGGCGCGGCTGGCCGGGATCATGGCGGCGAAGAAGACCGCCGATCTCATCCCGCTCTGCCATCCGCTGATGCTGACGAAGGTCGGGGTGGAAATCACGCCGGACGACGACCTGCCAGGCTTGCGCGTGCGCGCGCTGGCACGGCTGACCGGCCGCACCGGGGTCGAGATGGAGGCGCTGACGGCGGTCTCCGTCGCCTGCCTCACCATTTACGACATGGCCAAGGCCGTGGACCGGCATATGGAGATCGGCAATATTCGTGTGGTGGAGAAAAGCGGCGGCAAGTCCGGCGACTGGAAAGCCTGAGCCCATATAAATCTAAGGAAACGCAATGCCCCTTCTTGCCGTCGAGGAAGCACTGTCCCGCATGCTGGATGCTGCCGCGCCGCGCGGCACCGAGACCGTCGCCATCGCGCAGGCGGGCGGGCGCATCGTGGCAAGCGCGGTCGAGGCGCACCTCATGCAACCGCCCTTCGATTGCTCCGCTATGGACGGCTATGCTCTGATCGCGCCGGGGAGGATCGCCTATCCGCTTCATTTCACGGTGATCGGCGAATCCGCCGCCGGAAAGCGTCATGTCGGCGCGGTCGGTCCGGGCGAAGCCGTGCGCATCTTCACCGGCGCGCCGCTGCCCGAAGGCGCGGACACCATCGTCATTCAGGAAAATGCCGAACGCGACGGCGACCGGCTTACCGTGCTGGCAGGCATCGACAAGGGCCGCCATATCCGCCGCGCCGGGCTGGATTTCGCGCCCGGCCGCACCGTGATCGAGCCGGGCCGCGAGCTCGACGGCCCCGCGCTCTCGCTCGCCGCCGCGAGCGGCCATGCCGTGCTCGACGTCTTCGAGCGCCCCCGCGTCGCCATCCTTTCCACCGGCGACGAACTGGTGCCGCCCGGAGTGAGGCCCGGCCCCGACCAGATCGTGGCTTCCAACAGTCTCGGCATTGCGGAAATCGTGCGCCGTTGCGGCGGGGAAGCCCATGATCTCGGCATCGTGGCCGACAACCCGGCAGCGACGGAAGCAGCGATCAAGGCCGCGCTGGAAAGCGGCATCGATGTGCTGGTGACGGTGGGCGGCGCATCGGTCGGCGACCGCGATTACGTCCATGCCGCTTTGAAAGCCTGCGGCGTCGATATGGATTTCTGGAAAATCGCCATGCGGCCCGGCAAGCCGCTGATGTATGGCCGCAAGACCGTCGACGGCCGCACCGTTCATGTGATCGGCCTGCCCGGCAATCCCGTATCGAGCCTCGTTTGCAGCTACCTGTTCCTGCATCCGCTTCTGGCGAAACTCGCCGGGCGGCGCAAACACGCCATCGATATCCGCGCCGCACAACTCGGCGTGGCGATGGCCGCTAACGATCACCGACGCGATTATGTGCGCGGCACGATCGAATCGCGGGCCGACGGAGCGCTGGTCGCCATCCCATTGCCGGTACAGGATTCGTCCATGCTTTCGGCGCTGACCCATGCCGACGCGCTCATCATCCGCGCGGAAAACGCCCCGGCGGCGGCAACCGGCGACCCGTGCCGCATCGTCATGTTGTCTCATAAAACTGCCTAGAGCGGTTTACGCTCCAATGGCTTGTTTTCGCTGCTTCTTCCAGAGGTCGGCCAGCTGATCCCGGCACCGTGTCATATCTCGCCACCGGAATCCCGGCCGCCCTCTGGTCCAGATAAACGCGCCGTGTCAAACGGCGTCGACACGCCGCCCCGAAAACGCGCCGACGATTTCGCGTGCCCGCATCCCGACCGGCTCAACGTCGGACCGACCTGCCCTGATAACGATACTCAGCACGACGGAAACGACCAGATTGACCGACAACGCGATAAGGCCCGTGTTGACGCCGCCGGGGGTCATTCCGGAAAAATAGAGGAAGGCTACGATAACGCAGCCGGTAACGAGCCCGACTGAAAGCGCGGGAGCCTTGAGCCTGCGAAAAAACATAACGCCGAACCAGGCGGGGACCAACTGCGTCGTCAGCGCAAGCGCGAGGCCCAGATAGGACAGCATAATCGATGACGCGAGCGAGGATAATACGGCGGTCACGACCAGAAACGCCGCCATGACAAAATTGACTCCGCGTGACGTAGTGGCATCGCGCATCGAAGGGACGAGATTGCGACTGACAACGCCGCTGAACATCAGGGAATTCCCTGCCAGAACGATCAAGCCCGCAAGCCCAGCGCCGGCAGCCACAAGGCCAACGATCCATTCGGGAGCGAGGTCACGAATGACCACGAGGAAGATACTGTCGGCATTGGCAAGGTTTGGCGCATGCCGCACGCCATAATAGGCGACGAATACCAGCAATGGATACATGAGCATATAAAGCGGCATCCAGATTACGGATTTCTTGATCGACGACTCGGATGACGCCGAGAAAAGGAATTGCGCCGGAAGCGTCAAATAGAACTGAAGCGATTGCACGAAGATCGTGCTCATTGCGAAAATCAACGCACCGCCGGTAACGGTACCCAAGTCCGGTTTCGTTACGGCAGCCGCAAAAACACCGGGAATACCCTTTGCCGCAATGACAACGGCGATACCGGCAAGGACAATGCCCATCAACATGAACAGATCCTTGATGACAGCCACGAAGGCAGTCGAGCGTACGCCGGAGGCTCCCACGTACAGAAATGCAATTATAGCTGCACCAATGATGGTTTCCGCGCGGTTCAGCGGAAGACCTAACCCGCCAAGAACAGTCTGCAAGCCAATGAATTGAAAGACGGCCCAAGGAATAAGCGCAACGATGAAAGTGATCGCGCACAGCTTTTCGAGCAGTCTGTCTTTATAATGGCCGTACATCACGTCCGGCACAGTGACCGCATCGTATGCCTTCCCCGCGCGCCATACCAGCGGTGCAAGAAAGTAACCGAAGATATAACCCATCAGGATGTAGCCGATAAACCAAATCCCGTACGATGCGCCTTTGGCATAAATCCCGCCCGGGAATCCAAGCATCGTGCCGATGCTGTAGATCTCGCCCACGGCGAGGAAGAAAATCAACCAACTGGGCAAGGAGCGATCGGCGATGAGCGTCCCCATAGGGCCGTTGTCCGTTGCGCCTCGCCTGACGACGAAGGCGACGCCGACAGAGAAGACAATAACGACGCCAAAGATAATTGCGATCATTCGTCCTCTCCTTCCAGACGCCGATATTCTTCACGCTCGAGGTAGCGCCAGGACACCCACATGCAAAGCGTCGTCAGAGGCAGCCACGCAAACAGCCAACCAAAAATTACAGGCATGCCAAAGATTGTCGCGTTGCTTTGGCTGATCACGGGAATCCCGACAAGTACCGCTATCGCGGGAATTCCCATGGCTATAAGCAGGGACCATCGACTTCCGATCATTATTCGACTCCTTGGTCTAGAGCATTTCCATTCGCTGACTTGATTGAGGCAATGACATTGGCGGGGATAAGGCCCCGCCCATCGTGGAACTTGGCACCTTTCCGCGGATGAAAGCGCGCGATGTCGGGCATGATCCGCTCCCGGAAACGGTGACTGCCGGTTCCATCGTCAGATCTTCGTTGTACCGAACCAGCGGTTCACAGAAGGCCTGCACGAAGTTTTCGATAAAGCTATCCAGACCGAGGCCGCAAAATGCCTCCTGCTCCCGTAAAGCGCGATATCTCGCTGTGAGCGGCAGCTAGCGCTGTACCCACCATCACGATCGCTATCTTCGAAGCGAGCATCCGTCTCTTTGATCGGACAATTTCCCAATTCGCCGTAGCGCACCCTCTAGCGCTCAAACGTTTTTTCATATTGCTTTGGGGCGATCATTATTCACGCATTCCATATTGTCAACAATTTTGTATATTAAAAAATCACACTTGCGCTACAATTCGATCTTCCGTGCGAATCGAAGTCGCCTTCAGGGAGACAATATTCACCGCCAACAAACGGGAAGAAACGCTGCAAAGCGCGCCGAGCTCTCGAAGAAATAGAGGGTAGAGGGTCACCTCTCCGCGTGCTGTTGAAGCTGGCTGCCGATATCAAAGAGGTCGGCGAACCGGCTGGCAGATTGCCAGATTTTGGAATTGCCCTTACGAGCAGATTCTTCAAAAACATCAATAAAAACAATGCACAGGCATTTCTACGGGAATGCTTGTCTATAAGACATCATGCGACGATTCTTTTCACGAATTACCAATTCGCCTGCCCGCCTTCGGCGTTAACCTTTTTAAAACCATTGCAGAACAAGACTGGAACATATAGTGTTCGTTCTGGTTTTGTTTTTCCTGATTCTGTTCTGGGCCGGAGGGTGCCGCGCATGTTGACCCGCAAACAGCACGAACTTTTGCTGTTCATCCATGACCGTCTGAAAGAGACGGGCATCCCGCCGTCTTTCGACGAAATGAAGGAGGCACTGGACCTCGCGTCCAAGTCGGGTATTCACCGCCTCATCACGGCGCTGGAGGAACGCGGCTTCATCCGCCGTCTGCCCAACCGCGCGCGGGCGCTGGAAGTGCTCCGCCTGCCCGATTCCATCGCTCCCGGTCTCAACGCGCAGAAGAAATTCGCTCCGAGCGTGATCGAAGGCAGCCTCGGCAAATCCGCGCCCTCCCCGGCACAGTCCGTCCGCCCTGCCCCCGCCGCGACCAACGACGACGCACCCGCCGCCGTATCGGTTCCAGTCATGGGCCGCATCGCCGCCGGCGTACCGATCTCCGCGATCCAGAACCAGACCCATTCCCTGAGCGTGCCGCCCGAAATGCTCGGCGGCGGCGAGCACTATGCGCTGGAGGTGAAAGGTGATTCGATGATCGAGGCCGGAATATTCGACGGCGATACGGTCATCATCCGGCGCGGAGAGACCGCCAGCCCCGGCGAGATCGTCGTGGCGCTGGTCGATGAAGAGGAAGCGACGCTGAAACGTTTCCGGCGCAAGGGTGCATCCATCGCACTCGAAGCCGCCAATCCGGCCTATGAGACACGCATCTTCGGCCCCGACCGCGTGCGCGTGCAGGGCAAGCTGGTCGGCCTGATCCGGCGCTATTGAGCGATCTTCCCGGCCGGCTGCCGGTCGGAGCCGTTATCGGTACCGGATGATGGCCGTTGCTGTGGTACGTGGTTTCGGGAAGATTTTCGTGGCGGGCGGTCCGGCAGGCCGCGCGCCGCGCGCGAATAGAGCCGATGCAGTTCCCACGGGCGCGTGGGCGGACCGATGGCATAGGTGACCCGGTCGGCACGGCGAAGGACTGCGGCAGTCCGGTCATGAGAAAGCTCATTCGGCGTATGGGTCGTATCCATGGCCGCTTCCGGCGGCGCGGCGGAGCGCTCCGAAAGCCTGATTTCGACGGTTCCCATCAGGGCCAGATCGCGCCGCGTCACGACAAGCTTTTCCGCATCTTCGCAAGAAAGCGCCCTGTCCGGAACGGCGAGGATCGCCACATCGCCAACCGTGCAGGCGATTTCCGCCACGGCGGGGTCGGCGGTATAGGCAAGCGTGCGGCCATCGCGAAGCGTGATCGTGCAAAGACCCTCCTCGCAGATGAAACCGTCCCGTGCCGCGCTTTCATTTTTGTCCTTGCGGCCGGGCGGTTCGATGAAATCCGTAACCAGATAGGAGGTGCGCCAGTTTTCGGCGATGAATTTCGACGGCCGTCCGCGATTGAGCGCCATACGCCCATCCGGCCGCCGGACGCCGACCAGCTTCGCATCTTCCGAAATGACGATGTCCGGAAAGGGCGTGCGCCAGAAGATGACAAGTCCCACCACCACGAAAGGCAGCGCGAGCAGACGCAGCCGCGTCGTGAAGATCACGGCGGCGAGAAGCGCGATTGTCCACAGGATGAGCGTCGCGATGGGCATGGCGCCCGGATTACCGTCCGGCGACCATGCCGCGACAAAGGCTGCGATATGGCGCACCGCCCATATGCCGAACCCCATGATCTGCAACGGCAGCCAGTCCAGACCCAGCGGCATCAGCACGAGCCCGAACACGGCGAAGGGCATCACCAGAAGCGAGATCGCGGGCAAGGCCAGCACATTGCCGACCAGCCCCAGCGGCGCGGTATTGTTGAAGTGATAGGCGGCGAAGATGCCGCTCGCGATTCCGGCGACAAGCGAGGTTCCCGCCGTCGAGACAGCCGGCACCAATGCCTTCGCCAGAAAGCCTCGATCCGTACGCTCCCGCCTGTCGCCTCGCCGGTGTTTCGCCGCGTTGCGCTCCGACCACCAGCCGAAGGCGGCGATCAGCGCGGCGGTGGCGGAAAAGGACATCTGGAAGCTCGGCCCCGATATCTCGTGCGGCGACAGCAGGATCATCGCTATCGCCGCGATAGCGAGATTGCGCATGCTGATCGCCGCCCGGTCGGCGAGCAGCGCCAGCAGCATGACCGCGATCATCACATAGCTGCGCTGCGCGGCGACGTCCGCTCCCGACATGGCGAGATAGAAGGTACAGCTCAGGAGCGACAGGAAGGCCGCATATTTCTTTACCGGGTGCCTCGCGCTGAACCCCGGAAACAGCGCGAATCCGGCACGCAGTGTGAGCATCACCACGCCCGCCGCCAGTGCCAGATGCAGGCCCGAAATGGAAAGGATATGGGCAAGGCCCGCCTTGCGCAGATTCTCGTTGGTCTCGTTGCTGATCCCGGCACGCGCACCGGCGATCAGCGCCGCCGCCACATTGCCGTCCTCGCCGCCGATCACCTCCTCGATGCGCTCGGCCACCAGCGTTCTGAGAATGGCGATCCAGCCGCTTATCCGCGCGGACAGATTTTCAGGCGGCGGAACTGCGATACTCGCAGGCGTGCCCAGAAAGAATCCGTTCGCGCCCAATCCGCTGAAATAGGCATGAAAGGCGAAATCGTAATTGCCGGGGCGCACCGGGCCGGAAGGCACGCGCAGGCGGGCATAACCCGTCAGCCCGCCGCCGATCGCGGTATCGGCCGGAATATCGCGCGCATTGATGCGGACGCGTTTTGGGGCAAAATGCAGCCGGGGCCGTTCGGTGCGCAGCAGGTCGAGCGTGATGCGCCAGCTTCCATTGTCCTGATATTCGAGCGCCGCCACGCGGCCCGTCACGCGCGTCGCCACATCGGAACCGAGCATGGGTGTCGCACAGGTTTGCGTTTCCCATTT
This sequence comes from Rhizobiales bacterium 63-22, assembly GCA_001898995.1. Taxonomy (GTDB): domain Bacteria; phylum Pseudomonadota; class Alphaproteobacteria; order Rhizobiales; family Rhizobiaceae; genus Brucella. The sequence continues at coordinate 401,745 of MKVZ01000017.1, forward strand.
GCCCGCCGCAAGGCCCAGTTGAAAGGCGAGACAGAGCGTAAGCAGTTGCGCCGCGAAAAAGTGGCGCCGGGCGAGAAAGCGCGCAGCGGCCAGCAGGGCGAAAACGACGAGGACCGGCGTCCAGTCCGGCTCGAAGGACAAGGTGAAGTAGATCACCGCGCCACAGCCCGCCGCGACCGGAAACAGTAGAAAGAACACGCCGCGCCCGATCTCCGTATCGAAGGCCGCGGCCATCCATGCCGGCATCGCGCGCAACCCGGCCGCCACACGCCAGAACACGCCCGCCCGGTCCCGCGTCCGGTGCGGTTCTGCCCCGGTATCCCTTTTGCCCGTACTGCCGGGCTCTGATTCCGGCCCCAATTCCGGCCACGGATCGGGCAGGAACTGGCGCAAAAACCCGTCGGACGTGCTCCTCACGAGCGTCCGCTCATTCGCCTCGCCTGTTTCCCCTCGGCCCGTCATGCGCCCCAACGACCGCCCTGCCAGGGATACGAAACCCTCGTATGCCCTTGCGCCCATTTCTGCCTATGCTACATGAACGCCAGCCGAAATCGAGAGGGTTCTGCACAAGAGCCCGTCCACCGAAGCCATCATCGGGAGCCATCATGCCAAAACCCGTCGTCACCCGCTTTGCCCCCTCGCCCACGGGCTTCCTGCATATCGGCGGCGCGCGCACGGCGCTGTTCAACTGGCTCTATGCGAAGCATACCGGCGGCAGGATGCTGCTGCGCATCGAGGACACTGATCGCGAACGCTCCACCGATGCCGCCACCGCCGCCATTCTCGACGGTCTGACATGGCTCGGCCTCGATTGGGACGGCGAGGCCATCTCGCAGTTCGCGCGCGTGCCGCGCCACCGCGAGGTCGCGGAGGAACTGGTGCGTCTCGGCAAGGCCTATTACTGCTACGCCACGCCGGAAGAGCTGGAAGACATGCGAGAGAAGGCGCGCGCCGAAGGCCGTCCGCCGCGCTATGACGGGCGCTGGCGCGACCGCGACCCGTCCGAGGCCCCGGCGGGCGTGAAGCCGGTCATCCGCATCAAGGCTCCACAGGAGGGCGAGACGGTGGTGCACGACGCGGTGCAGGGCGAGGTGCGCTTTCCCAACAAGGATCTGGACGATTTCATCATCCTGCGTTCGGACGGCACGCCGACCTATATGCATGCGGTCGTGGTGGACGATCACGACATGGGCGTGACCGATATCATCCGGGGCGACGACCACCTCACCAATGCCGCGCGCCAGACCGTCATCTATAACGCCATGGGCTGGGACGTGCCGCAGATGGCGCATATTCCGCTGATCCACGGCGCGGACGGCGCCAAGCTTTCCAAGCGCCACGGCGCGCTCGGCGTCGACGCCTACCGCGCCATGGGCTATCTGCCGGCGGCGCTGCGCAATTATCTGGTGCGGCTCGGCTGGAGCCACGGCGACGACGAGATCATGTCCACCGAGCAGATGATCGAGTGGTTCGACGTGAGTGACATCAACAAGGGTGCGGCGCGCTTCGATTTCCAGAAACTCGAAGCCGTCAACGGCGTCTATATGCGTTCCAGCGACGACAAGGCGCTCTATGACGCGCTCGTCGCCGTGCTTCCGGAAATCGAGGGCGGCAAGGCGCTGGCCGACGCTCTGGACGAGAAGCGCGGCGCCCAGCTTCTGGCCGCCATGCCGGGCCTGAAAGAGCGCGCCAAGACACTGGTGGAACTGGCGGACAACGCGAAATTCATCTTCGCCACCCGTCCGCTCGATCTCGATGAAAAGGCCGCCTCGCTACTGAACGAGGAAGGCCGCGCCGTTCTGAAATCGGTCCTGCCAGATCTCGAATCCGTGAGTGAATGGACGCCGGAGACGCTCGACGCCGCCGTGCGTGCGCACGCGGAAAAGACGGGACTGAAGCTCGGCAAGATCGCGCAGCCGCTGCGTGCCGCACTGACCGGCCGCGCCACGTCGCCGGGCGTATTCGACGTGCTTTTCGTGCTCGGCCGCGAGGAATCGCTCGGACGTATCCGCGATCAAGTCAAATAGGAAAAAACTTCACGGCGACGTGACGAAACCCGCCTGAATAGTCCAAATTACGCATTGCATCGCGGACGGTTTGGGATAGTTTTACGGTCGAAATCATTAGGGATAATGCGTTCGACGCCAAAGGCCTTCCCCAGGCTCCGGCCACCCGGTCGGGACGATGTGGCGATTTCGATTCTGCCGCCATTCGGACGGCAACTGGACATGAAAGGAAACACGATGTCAGCGAAGACAGCCAGCTTTACCCTCGACGGCAAAACTTTCGATCTGCCTGTGCGACAAGGCACTGTCGGGCCGGATGTCGTGGATATCGGACCGCTCTACAAGAACGCCAACGCCTTCACCTACGATCCGGGCTTCACCTCGACTGCTTCCTGCGAATCCAAGATCACCTATATCGACGGCGACGAGGGCGTGCTGCTCTATCGCGGCTACCCGATCGACCAGCTGGCCGAGCATGGCGACTTCCTCGAAACCTGCTATCTCCTGCTCTACGGCGAGTTGCCGACGGCGAAGCAGAAGGCCGATTTCGACTATCACGTCACGCGCCACACCATGGTGCATGAGCAAATGATGAAGTTCTTCAGCGGCTTCCGCCGCGATGCTCATCCGATGGCGGTCATGGTCGGCTGCGTGGGCGCGATGTCGGCCTTCTATCACGACTCCACCGATATCACCGATCCGCGCCAGCGCATGATCGCCTCGATCCGCCTGATCGCCAAGATGCCGACGCTCGCCGCCATGGCCTACAAGTACCATGTCGGCCAGCCCTTCGTTTATCCGAAGAACGATCTCGATTTCGCATCGAACTTCCTGCATATGTGCTTCTCGGTGCCGTGCGAGGAATACAAGGGCAATCCGGTCCTGGCCCGCGCCATGGACCGCATCTTCATCCTGCACGCCGATCACGAGCAGAACGCCTCGACCTCGACCGTGCGCCTCGCCGGTTCGTCGGGCGCCAATCCCTTCGCCTGCATCGCCGCCGGCGTCGCCTGCCTGTGGGGCCCGGCCCATGGCGGCGCGAACGAGGCCGCGCTCAACATGCTGGCCGAGATCGGCTCTGTCGACCGTATCCCCGAATTCATCGCCCGAGCCAAGGACAAGAACGATCCGTTCCGTCTGATGGGCTTCGGCCACCGCGTCTACAAGAACTACGATCCGCGCGCCAAGATCATGCAGAAGACCTGCCATGAAGTACTGGGCGAGTTGGGCATCAAGGACGATCCGCTGCTCGACGTGGCGATGGAACTGGAAAAGATCGCGCTGACCGACGAATATTTCATCGAGAAGAAGCTCTATCCGAATATCGACTTCTATTCGGGCATCACGCTCAAGGCGCTCGGCTTCCCGACCGAGATGTTCACCGTCCTGTTCGCCGTCGCCCGTACCGTGGGCTGGGTCGCGCAGTGGAAGGAAATGATCGAGGATCCGCAGCAGAAGATCGGCCGTCCGCGCCAGCTTTATACCGGCGCGCCGGAACGCGATTATGTGCCGCTTGCCAAGCGCAAATAAGAGCCTGCTTTCCAACCCCGGCTGGTCAACCAGCCGGGGTTTTTATTTGCAAAAAGATTATATTATAGGTTTTTTTTCAATCAGCTTCAAAACGGCCTCGGCACCAATCGCGCCAGAGGGGCGGTCGGTTACCATGATGGCCGCCACCCGGTCGAAACCGTCGAGCTGCGCCTGACGCGCCGTGCCGGGACGCATGAGCCGCTCCAGATTGCGCGCCAGCATGCCGGGCCTCACGAATTCGTTGAAATATTCCGGCACGAGCGGCTCATCCGCGATGATATTGGGCAGCGCCGCGCTCCAGATATCGATCCGCGGCATGAGAAATTTACGCGCGAACCAGTCGGCCTTGTAGGAAAGGATCATGGGTATCCGCGACAGGGCGAGTTCCAACGACACGGTACCGGAGGCGGCAAGCGCCGCGTCGGCAGAGGAAAAAGCCGACCATTTTTCCGCATCGCCGGTGACGATGCGCGGCTGAACGGGCCATTGACGCGCGAGATCGCGCACCATCGCCTCCACGCGCGGCAAGGTCGGCAGAAGCACATCGAGCTTCTCCACCCGTCCGGCCAGTTCGGCAACCGCCTCCCCGAAAGGCTGCATGAGCAACCGGATTTCGGTGCGGCGGGAACCCGGCAGCACCAGCAGCCGGCGCGGCGGCGTCTCGAACCGGCGCGGCTCCAGAGCAAGCTGTGCCGCACGCGCCGCCAGAACGGGCGGATGGCCGGTCAGGCGATGGCCGACATAGGTGGCCGGCGGCCCATCCAGCCGGCGCATCACATCGGCCTCGAAGGGCAGCACCGTCAGCACATGGTCGATATAGGCGCGCATGGCAGGCGCACGTTCCGGCCGCCATGCCCAGACGCTTGGCGCGATATATTTGACAATCGGAATGGACGGGTCGGCGGCCCTGATCTTCTTCGCCACGCGATGCGTGAAATCGGGGCTGTCGATCAAAAGCGCGCAATCGGGCTTTTCGGCGGCTATTGCGCGCGCCGTCTGGCCGATGCGCAGCATCAGGCGCGGCAGGCTGGTCAGGATCGCGCCCAGACCCATCAGCGCGATTTCATGCGGGTCGAAAAGGGATTTGAGGCCGCGCTGCGCGAGATGATCGCCGCCGACGCCGATCAGTTCGACCGGACGCCCGGCGCGCTCACGCAGGGCGTCGATCAGGTCCGCGCCGAGCAGATCGCCGGATTCCTCACCGGCGACGACTGCGATCTTCAAGGGGCGTCCGGGATTGCTCAAGAGCTGACATCCTTCCCGCCACGGCTGATGGTCTCGATGAAAAGGCCCCTCTCATTGGCCATGGCGACGGTCTCGCCGAAGCCCAGAATGAAGGTGCGGCCCGCTTCCACGGCTATGCCGGCCAGTCCCGCGCGCGCGGCGTTCTCCACCGTGGAAACGCCGATGGCCGGGAGGTCGGCGCGCTCGTCCTGCCGGGGCTTGGCCATCTTGACCAGCACGCCGCCGCGCTTTGGAATGCGGCCCGCCGCCCGCAAATCTCGGACACGCGCGATCATCAGGTCGGTCCCCTCAGCCCCTTCCAGCGCCACCACGCGACCGCCGGCAGCGATAGCGCCCTGTCCGATGTCGAGATCGCCGAGCCGCAGCGCAGCTTCCATGGCGGCGGCGATATTGCGCCGCTCCTTCGCGTCGGGTGCTGTGCCTGTGAGCGTCATGGGCGGCGACGGCGAAAGCAGGTCGGGCACCACCTCATGCGCACCGACGACATGGAAGCCGAAGGATTCGAGCAGACCGATGAAGGCGCGTAGCAACGCATCGTCACCCTGCCCCAGAGCGCGCAGCACATAAGGCACGGCGCGCAGCGTCGGCCAGTCGAGCTTCAGGTCGCTCAGATGCGGCCTGTGGCGCACGCCACCCGCCAGCACCACGCGCTCGACGCCAGCCGCCTTCATCGCGCGCACCAGCCGGGCAAACTCGACCACGGAAATCTCGCAGTGCTCGCCGGTATAGAACAGCGGATCGGCCTCGCCGCGCAAAGGCACCAGAAAAGGCGGATTGCCCGCCGCGCGCAGCGCCTCCGCCACCTTGATCGGCAACAGACCATTACCCGCGATTATGGCTACGCGGCCGCCATCCTGCGTTCCATGTACGGAATCAGCCGTCGTCGCCGTCATCGTGGCCGGCCTCGCCGTGAATCGCATCCAGCGGCGGCGTGCAATAGGCGCGCTTGGTATCGACGGTGACAAAAGCGATCATGTCGGCAACGGCGGGCGAATCCGGGATCGCGGCCAGCACATCCTTCGCGCGCTCGCGCACCGGCTTGCTGCGGTCGAACAACATGCGCACCGCATGGCGCATATTGTGAATTTCCTTGCGCACCATGCCGGAACGCTTCATGCCGATGATGTTCAGCCCACCCAGCCACGCATGGACGCCGATCGCCATGCCGTAGGGGATGAGGTCGCTCACCACCGCCGCCATGCCGCCCACGAAAGCATGATGGCCGATGCGTACGAACTGGTGCACGGCGGCGCCGCCGCCAAGAATGGCGTGATGGCCGATGGTGGTATGGCCGCCGATCATCACATTGTTGGAAAAGGTGACGTGATCGCCGATGTCGCAATCATGCGCCACATGGGCATAGGCAAGGAAGGAGCAATCGTCGCCGACCGTGGTGTAGCCGCGCGCGCTGTCGGAGCCGCGGTGCATGGTCACGCCTTCGCGGATATTGCAGTTCCTGCCGACTACGAGCGTGGTCGGGCCGCCCTTGTGCTTGTTGTTCTGCGGATCGCAGCCCAGCACGGCGTGGGGGTAAATCTTCGCACCCGCGCCGATGCGCGCGGCGTCGGTAATGACGACATGGCTCATCAGCACGGAATTGTCGCCGATCTCGGCTCCCGACTGGATATGGCAGAACGGGCCCACGGACACGCCCTGCCCCAGCTTCACGCCCGGCTCGACGAGCGCGGTCGGGTGAATGAAAGTTTCTTTCATCGAAATGCTCACTGATTCTCGTCGGATGCGCTGATCATGGCGGCAACCTCGGCCTCGGCGACCTTCACGCCGTCCACCTCGGCAACACATTCGTACTTGGAGATATTGGCGCGCTGCTTGATCTTCTTCACATGCAGCAGCAGGCGGTCGCCCGGTACCACCGGACGGCGGAACTTGGCGTTGTCGATCGTCATGAAATAAACCACGCCCGGGCGCCCGGTCTTGCGCTGGAGCAGCGAAATCGCACCGGCGGTCTGCGCCATGGCCTCGATGATGAGCACGCCCGGCATGATCGGCTTTTCCGGAAAATGGCCGGTGAAATGCGGCTCGTTGATGGTGACGTTCTTGATGCCCGTCGCCGAGACGTCCCCGTCAATATCCACGATACGGTCAATCAGCAGGAACGGGTAGCGGTGCGGCAGCACGGCCAGAAGATCCTGAATATCCGCCGCTTCCAGCTTGTTCTGACTGGTATCATTCATCTGAGGATTGCTCCTTTCTCGATTGCCCGATGCTGCGGATGTTCGCAATATCACGGAACCACTGCTTGATGGGCCGCGCGGGAATCCCCCCCCAACGCTCGCCATCGGGAATATCGTTCATAACGCCGCTCGCCGCCGCCACCTGCACACGCGCGCCGATGACAAGGTGATCCGCCAGCCCGACACGGCCGCCGAGCATCGTCTGGTCGCCGATAACGCAGCTTCCCGAGATGCCGCAATGGGCGGCAATAAGGCAGAAACGACCGATGCGCACATTGTGCGCGATCTGGACCAGATTATCTATCTTCGTGCCCTCGCCGATCACAGTGTCGCTGAGCGACCCGCGATCGACCGTGGTGTTGGCGCCGATCTCCACATCGTCCTGAATGATGACGCGGCCGATCTGCGGGACTTTCTCCAGCCCTGCCGGACCGGGGACATAACCGAAGCCATCCTGTCCGATGCGCACGCCCGGATGGATGGAGACACGATTGCCGACGAAAGCGCACTGGATCGAAACGCCCGGCGCGATATAGCTGTCGCGGCCGATCTGGCAGTTCTCGCCGATCACCGCCGTGGCCGCGATCAGCGTGCCGGAACCAACCGAAACGCCCTTGCCGATGACCGCGCCCGCCTCGATGGTCGCGCCGTCCTCGATCGTCGCAGCCGGATGGATGATCGCCGCCGGCGATATGCCGGTTTCGCCAAGCCAGCTCGCCGGCCGGGCGGACGCCGGAAACAACATGCGTCCGACCACGGAAAAGTCGCGCTGAGGACTGCGGGTGACCAAGGCGGCGATATGGGCGGGAACGCTGCCCGCTACAGATTCTGTGCAGAACACACCGGCAGCGCGGATGCCCGCCAGGCCCTCCGCGTTCTTCTTGCCTTCCACGAAGACAAGCGCATCTTCCCCAGCGTCCTTCAAGGATGCCAGACGCCGAACGGAACGTGTGCCAAGCTTCGGATCACGAAGCCTGGCACCGGTAAAATCAGCGATTTCGCCAATCGTGAGATCACGGGACGGCGCGAAGAAAACGGGATCTGCCATCAAGACACTTTCCGCCCAGGGGCGTTGGCCGCCCTTGGGAAAGGCAAATCTGTTAGAACTTGGTCGAGACACCGAAGCTGAAGTTCTGGACTTGATCGGTCGACTGCTTCATGACCGGGAAGGCGTAGTCGAAGCGCAGCGGACCGAAAGGCGAGGCCCACATCAGGCTGAGACCGACCGAAGCGCGCATCTTGTGGTCGTCGCCCAGAACCTTCGTGTTGCCATAGATCGCGTCACCCAGATAGGACTTGTTGCCATAGAGCGTCGCTGCGTCGGCAAAGACCGCACCACGAATGCCGAGGCTTTCCGGCAATACGGGCATCGGGAACTGGACTTCCGCCGTGCCGTTGAAGTAGGTCGTACCGCCCAGCCCATAACGCGTGCCGTTTCCGGACAACTGATAGGGACCGATGCCGTTGTACTTGAAGCCACGGATGATATCCGTACTGCTCTTGAACAGATCGAAGACACGGACGCCGTTGTCACCGAACTCCTTGATATAGCCGCCGCCGACGCTGAGCATGCCGACGATATCGGCCTCCTGCGACAGGGTCGTGTAATACGTCCCCTTTGCGGTGGTCTTCATGAACTTGGCGTCGCCGCCAAGACCCGCAAATTCCTGCGTGAACCTGCCGAAGAGGCCATCATGCGGGTTCTTGATGTCGTCGATGGAGTTGTAGGTCAGAGAATAGCTGATCGACGAGCGCAGCCATGGGCTACGCTGCTCCGCGTCGATAATGGCCGGAGCATAATACGTTCCCCAATTCTCGTTGCCGTCGAGATCGTATTTTTCCTGCACCAGATTATAGGCGAGGCCGACCTGGAAATTGTCCGTAATCGGCAGGCCGAAGCGGATGGTGCCGCCCGTCTGCGATACGTCGTAATTGTCATCGACGCGATAGGAACGACGGAACACGTCGAAGCCGGCCGACACGCGATAACCGAGGAAATAGGGCTCGGTGAAGGACAGCCCGTAGTTGCGCATCTTATCCTGACCGGCACCGGCGCTGATACGCACATACTGGCCGCGTCCGAGGAAGTTGCGCTCGGTGATAGCCGCCTCCACCGACGCGCCCGGCGTTTCGCCGCCCGTCGAGTAACCGCCGCCGATGGAGAACTCACCCGTGGACTTCTCGACCACATCCACGATCAGGATGACCTGATCGGGCTCGGAACCGGGGGCAGTGGAGATATTGACCGACTGGAAGAAGTTCAGAGCTTCAAGACGACGCTTGGCGCGCTGCACCAGAACCTGATTGAAAGCATCGCCTTCATTGATGTCGAACTCGCGGCGAATCACGTAATCGCGCGTCTTGTCGTTGCCGCGGATCTCGATGCGCTGGATATAGGCGCGCGGACCCTGATCGACGCTGTAGACCACGGAAATGGTATGATTCTCGAAATTGCGGTCGCCGCGCGGCTCCACCTTGGCGAAGGCATAACCATGGCTTGCCACGTTCTCGGTGATGGCGGTGACGGAGTCCTCGACTTCCTTGCCGCTGTAGGTACGGCCGCTGCGGGTCTTGGCGAGATGCTGGAGCGCCTGCGTATCGACGCCCTCGATCGAGCTCTCGACGCTGATATTGCCGAAAGTATAACGCTGGCCTTCATCGACCGTGATGGTGATGGTGTAGGCGTTGGTCGTCGGATCGAGAACCGCATTCGTGGACAGGATGCGGAAATCGGCATAGCCGCGATTGTAATAGAACTGGCGCAGCGTGTCCTCGTCGGCCTGCATGCGGGCTTCGCTGTACACGTCGTTGCGCGTCAGCCAGGACAGCGGATTCGTCTGCTTGGTCGAGATCACGTCGCGCAGGCGACGGCCGCCGAAGGCGTGATTGCCGACGAAATTGATATGGTCGATCTTGGTGCGACCGCCTTCGTTGATCTCGTAGACAACGTTGACGCGGCCCTGCCCCAGATCGACGGTGCGCGCATTGACGGTCGTGTCGCTGCGCCCGATATGGGCATAGGCGGCCTTGATCGCTTCCTTGTCGGCTTCCATCGTCGCCGGATCGAAGGGCGCGCGGGGCTTGAGCTGCACGGCGCGCTGAAGATCGGGATCCTTGATCTTCTTGTTGCCCTGGAACAGGACGTTGTTGACGATGGAGCGCTCGCTCACACGCACGACCAGCGCACCGCCGGCCTGACTGATGTGAACATCGGAGAACAGCCCCATGGCGAAGAGGCGCTTCACCGAAGCATTGATGTCGGCGTTGGTGAAGGGCTTGCCGGGACGAATGTCGATATTGTCGCGGATCGCCTCCGCGTCAACATGCTGATTGCCGCGCACTTCGATCCGGCTGACGACAGCCGCCTCGGCGACATTCACAGAAGCCAGCGAGAGCGCAGCGGTACCCGACGTTACCATGGCCACCGACACAGCGAGCGCAGAAGCGGCGCCAAAGAATTTAGAACTTGCCGTCATAGGCTTACCGAACCTTCGTTTCATTCTGTCCCCAGGGCGTTGAACCCGGTACGCATATACAGTCCAACCGTATTAGCCGGTTTTTCCATACAAGCAAGCGCTGCGGTTAAATTCTGTTTACTTAAGCCGATCAGCGTGACATCCCTGCCACGCGATTTAAGCATTATGGTAAACAGATTGCTTCGCTTTCCCCGTCCCGTTCTCCCATTCGTCATTTCAGGCCGGTTTCCCGGCACTCTGCCCGTTTCCGGGCGCGGCGCCCTCATGCAGGAGGCCTATCCATTTGTTTTTGCGCAATTGCGCATATAAAGCGCGCCGAAATTGGCCCGCCTGCTTTAGCAGGCAAAAAGGTCATTGAAAAGCACGAAGCCCATAAATCCCAAGACAAGGAGGAAACCGGCGCGATAGACGATTTCCTGCGCGCGCGCCGACACCGGCCCGCGCTTGAGGGCCTCGAGCGCATAAAAGACCAGATGGCCGCCGTCCAGCGGCGGCAGCGGGAACAGGTTGAGGATGCCGATGCCGACCGAGAGCATGGCGGTAAGCTGGATCAGCCAGCCGAACCCCTGTTTTGCCGCCTCGCCCGCCATGGTGGCGATCTTGACCGGCCCGCCAAGCTGGCACTTGTCCTCGCGCCCCGCAGCGAAGCGCCGGAAGAACTCGCCGGTGCGGCCGATCATGTAACCCGTTTCCAGAGCCGCCTGCCCCACCGATTCGAGCGGGCTATATTCGATGCGGCGGAAATTGCCTACGGCCTGCGTGGTCTCGACGCCGATTGCGCCGAGCTTGATCTTGTTACCGAGCGGATCGGTGCGCTCCACCTCAGCGGGGACAGCCTGAAGATCGATCATCTTGCCATTGCGTTCGACGGTGAAACGCAGCCTGTCGCCGGCCCGGCCCGACACGATGCGCTGCACGTCGGCAAAAGTATCCACCTTCTCGCCATTGACGCTGATGAAGCGGTCACCCGGCTCGAAGCCTGCGGCAGCGGCAGGGCTACCTGGCTGGACGGCGGCGACCAGCGGATCGGCGACCTGCCGACCGTAAAGCGCGAACAGCACGGAAAAGATGGCGATGGTAAGCAGGATATTGGCGGCGGGACCGGCGAAAACGGTGGCCGCCCGCTTCCAGACCGCCTGCGCGTGGAAGGCGTGCCTGCGCTGTTCCTCGCTCAGGCCGTCATCGTTCACGCCGACCGGCGAACTGGTGGCGCTTTCGTCGCCGATAAATTTCACGTAGCCGCCAAGCGGAATCAGCGACAGCTTCCAGCGTGTGCCCCGGCGGTCGGTGAAGCCGACCAGTTCCGGCCCGAAGCCGATGGAAAAGGCCTGCGCGCCGATACCGCACCAGCGCCCCACAAGGTAATGCCCCATCTCGTGCACGAAGACGACGACGGTCAGGACGAAGAGAAACGGTATGATCGTCCCGACGAACAGGTGTTCGCCGCCGACGAAAAAGGCCAAGGCCTCCTGCAATGCACTGCTCCTTACAAACCTCAGAAACTCAGGAAGATCGCGAATGGCGTATCAGGCCCCGCCACGATCGCACCCAAGACGTACAGAAGTGCGGCGGCAGCGACAAGTCCGTCCACACGGTCGAGCACTCCGCCGTGACCGGGCAGGAGCGTTCCAGAATCCTTGGCGCCGAACCGGCGCTTCACCCACGATTCGCCAAGATCGCCCGCCTGCGCGACGACGGACAAAAGCAGAGCCACCGCCGGAACCATCCAGCCGCCCGGCGCAACCACCAGCGAGGCGACGAGAATGCCGCCCGCCACCGCCGCCGCCGCGCCGCCGATGGCGCCCGACCACGTCTTGCCGGGTGAGAAGCGCGGTGCGAGCTTCGGCCCGCCCAGCGCGCGGCCGTTGAAATAGGCCGCGATATCCGTGGACCAGACCACTGCGAACAGAAAGATGATGGCGGTGAAGCCGAACTGCTCGGCGCCGCGCAGCAGCGACAGCGCAATGGCTGAAAAACCGGCATAGAAGAGACCGGCGGCGGGCCAGCCGCGCCCATTCCGCCATTGCGTGACGAGCAGTATCGCCGTTCCGACCGCGAGCGTGGCGATGACCACAAGAGCGCCCTGACCGGTGGCGAGAAGCACGGCGGTGAGAAGAAGCCACGCCCAGCCGAAAAGACGCGAAAAGACGGTCTGGCGCGGCGCGGTCAACGTCGTCCATTCGTGGAACATGGCGAGCGCGATGGCAATGGCGAAGAGGGTGAACCCAAGACCGCCGATCCAGGTGAGCCAAAGGGCGACGGCACCGAGCACGATGGCAGTGAGGATGCGGGTCTGGAGATTCGACATGAAGACGCTTATTCCCCCACTGCCTTGCTGTTTTCGATCACGCCGCCGAAGCGGCGTTCGCGCTGGCGGAAGGCCTCGCAGGCCGCGTCGAGATCGCAGGCGCGGAAATCCGGCCAATGGCAGGGGAGGAACAGAAATTCCGCATAGGCCGCCTGCCAGAGCAGGAAATTGGACAGGCGCATCTCGCCGCTGGTGCGGATGATGAGATCGGGATCGGGCATGCCCGCCGTATCCAGATTGGCGGAGATCAGGTCGGAGGATATCGAGGCCGGGTCTAGGCGGCCGGCGGCCACGTCCTGAGCGAGGCCCCTCACCGCGCGCACGATTTCGTCACGCGCGCCATAATTGAAGGCGATGACCAGGTTGAGACCCGTATTGCGGCGCGTCAGCCCCTCCGCCTCGCCGAGCAGGCCACGAATGTCGGGCGCCAGCCCCTCGCGCTCGCCGATGATGCTGACCTTGACATTGTTGCGGTGCAGATCGGCGAGATCGCGCCGGATGAAAAGCTTCAGCAGGCCGAGAAGGTCGCTGACCTCGCCGCTCGGGCGCGACCAGTTCTCCGAAGAGAAGGCGAAGAGCGTGAGATAGCCGAGGCCGCGATTCGCCGCCGCGCGCACCGTCTCATGGAGCGCTTCGACGCCGGCACGGTGGCCGGCGCTGCGCGGGAGGCCGCGCGCCTTCGCCCAACGGCCATTGCCGTCCATGATGATGGCGATATGGCGCGGATCGGACATTGGGCGGCTCCCCTCGCTGAAAACCATGCAGGTGCTAGACCTGCATGATCTCCCCTTCCTTGACGGCAACGATCTTGTCCATCTCGGCAATAGTGTCGTCGGTCAGCTTCTGCACCTTTTCCGACTGGACGCGGCTTTCATCCTGACTGATCTCGCCGTCCTTCTCCAGCTTTTTCAACTGGTCCATGCCGTCGCGGCGCACATGGCGCGCGGCGATACGGCCCTGCTCGGCATATTGATGCGCGATCTTGACCAGTTCCTTGCGGCGCTGCTCGTTGAGTTCAGGCAGCGGGATGCGCAGCGTGGTGCCGTCGGTGATGGGATTGAGGCCAAGACCGGAATCGCGGATCGCACGCTCCACCGCGCCGACCATGCTCTTGTCCCAGACCGAGACGGAGAGCATGCGCGACTCCGGCACGCTGATATTGGCGACCTGATTGATCGGCATGGTGGAACCATAGGCCTCGATGGTGATCGGCTCCAGCAGGCTCACCGAAGCGCGGCCGGTGCGCAGGCCGCCCAGATCGTGTTTCAGCGCATTGACCGCGCCTTCCATGCGGCGTTTCAGGTCGCTTATATCAAAAGCACCACTCATCTACATTTTCTCCTTCGCTGTGCAGCCGCTCGCAGACGATCAATTGTCGGAAACGATCGTGCAGCGTCCCCTGCCTTGCAGAATCTCTGCCAATCCGCCTTTTTCATGGATGGAATAGACTATTATCGGAATGTCGTTCTCGCGCGCAAGGGCGACCGCGGCCGTATCCATGACCGCCAGCCCGCGTTCGAGAACCTCGCTGTGGGTGAGCCGGTCGAAACGGGTGGCTGAAGGGTCCTTCTTCGGATCGGCGGAATAGATGCCGTCCACCTGCGTGCCTTTCAAAAGCGCGTCGGCGCCGATTTCCGCCGCGCGGAGCGCTGCCGCAGAATCGGTGGTGAAAAAGGGATTGCCGGTGCCGCCTGCAAAGATCACCACCCTGCCCTTGTCCATATAGGCCGTCGCCTGACGCTGCGAGAAGCTCTCGCACAGTTCGGGCATGGCGATGGCCGAAAGCACTTCCGCATCGACGCCGATCTTGTGCAGCGAAGTGCGCAGCGCCAGCGAGTTGATGACCGTTCCCAGCATCCCCATATGGTCGCCGGTCACGCGGTCGCCGCCCTTGGAGGCCACGGCCACGCCGCGAAAGATGTTGCCGCCGCCGATCACCACCCCGACCTCGACGCCGAGTTCCCGCGCCTCTTTTATGTCTCCCGCGATGCGGTCGGCCACCGACACGTCGATGCCGAAGCCCTGATTGCCCATCAGCGCCTCGCCCGAGGCTTTCAGAAGAACGCGCTTATAGAGGGGCTTGCCGGGCATAATGCTCTCCGCAACTCATGGATCGAACGACTGGCTCCGGGTTCCGATACACGAAGGGCGCCACGTTGTCACGCGGCGCCCTCCACAATCAAAGGTGTTTGGCACAAGTCTTTGGTAAAAGGTTTTTCGCGCGATCAGCCCTTGGCGGCAGCGGCCACTTCGGCGGCGAAGTCGCTTTCTTCCTTCTCGATGCCCTCGCCGAGCGCGACGCGGACGAAGCCGGTGATCTTCGCGGGCGCGCCGATAGCCTTCTCGGCTTCCGTGAGCGCGGCGGCGACGGTCTGGTCGGGATTGATCACGAAAGCCTGCGACAGAAGCACGACTTCCTCGAAGAACTTGCGCATACGGCCCTCCACCATCTTCTCGATGATGTTGTCCGGCTTGCCCGATTCACGCGCCTGCTCGACGAAAATCGCCTTTTCGCGCTCGACCGCGGCCGGATCGACGTCGGCATTGGTGAGAGCGAGCGGGTTGACGGCAGCAACGTGCATGGCAACCTGACGGCCGAAAGCATTGGCGGCTTCCGTGTCGCCGGTCGTCTCGATGGCGACCAGAACGCCGAGCTTGCCGAGACCGTCGGCGACGCCGTTATGGATATAGGTCGCGACGACGCCCTGCGGAACGGAAAGGGCTGCCGAACGGCGGAAGCCGATATTCTCGCCGATGGTCGCAACCGCGTCCTTGGTGGCCTGCGTGACGGACTTGCCGTCGATCTCGGCATTGGCGACCGCCTCGGTGGAGCCGTCGGTCGTGAGCGCTGCCTTGGCGATCTTGCGGACGAGATCCTGGAACGCATCGTTGCGGGCCACGAAGTCGGTCTCGGAATTGACCTCGACCACCACGGCCTTGTTGCCGCTGGAAGCGACGCCCACCAGACCTTCGGCGGCGGTGCGTCCGGCCTTCTTGTCGGCCTTGGCGATGCCCTTGGCGCGCAGCCAGTCCACGGCGGCGTTGAGGTCGCCGTTGGTCTCGGCCAGCGCGGCCTTGCAGTCCATCATGCCGGCGCCCGTGAGGTCGCGGAGTTCTTTAACCTGAGATGCGGAAATGCTCATTGTGTCGCCTTTCATGAAAGCGAAGGCACACCGGACGGTGTGCCAACGCATAATGCGAAAGTGGGAATATCCATCCGCCGTGACGGATGGATGAAACCGTAGGCTTCTTAGGCGCCTTCGGCGGGAGCCTCGAGCGCCGGCTCGACCGGGGCTTCGGCGCGCGCACCGACGTCGACGCCCATGGCGCCCTGCTGGCGGGCGATGCCGTCGAGGGCCGCGCGGGCGATCAGGTCGCAGTAAAGGGCGATGGCGCGCGAGGCGTCGTCATTGCCCGGAATCGGATAGTCGATCTGGTCGGGATCGCAGTTCGAATCGATCACCGCGACGACCGGAATGCCGAGACGCTTGGCTTCCTGAATGGCGATCGCTTCCTTGTTAGTGTCGATGATGAACATCAGGTCGGGCACCGAGCCCATGTCCTTGATGCCGCCCAGCGCGCGGTCCAGCTTCTCACGCTCGCGCTCGAGGTTCAGGCGTTCCTTCTTGGTGAAGCCCTGAGCCTCGCCGGCCAGAAGCTCGTCGAGCTTGCGCAGGCGCTGGATCGAGTTGGAGATGGTCTTCCAGTTGG
This sequence comes from Rhizobiales bacterium 63-22, assembly GCA_001898995.1. Classification (GTDB taxonomy): domain Bacteria; phylum Pseudomonadota; class Alphaproteobacteria; order Rhizobiales; family Rhizobiaceae; genus Brucella. The sequence goes on from MKVZ01000017.1 coordinate 418,216, forward strand.
TCATCATGCCGCCGAGCCAGCGGGCATTGACGTAATACTGGGCCGAACGGTTGGCGGCGTCGGCGATGATGTCCGAAGCCTGACGCTTGGTGCCGACGAAGAGCACGCGGCCGCCACGGGCAACCGTGTCCGAGACCACCTTCAGCGCATTGTGCAGCAGCGGAACGGTCTGCGACAGGTCCATAATGTGGATGTTGTTGCGCTCGCCATAGATGAAGGGAGCCATCTTCGGGTTCCAGCGATGGGTCTGGTGGCCGAAGTGAACACCAGCTTCCAGAAGCTGGCGCATGCTGAAATCAGGCAATGCCATTTTTATTTTCCTTTCCGGTTGAACCTCCACGGGAGCAGGCGATCTCTCGCCACCGGAGGCCCCGGCCGGATTTCTCCCGGCAGGAACCCATATCCCGTGTGTGGAATAGGCGCGTCGTTACCCGATCACGCCACGAAATGCAACCCCGCGCCTGCGGGAAATACGGCAGGCAGGGACACAGCCCTCCACGCCTTATCGGCTTACATATATAAAACAGCGCTCAATGCGGCACGACGGAAGAGTGGTGCGACGAGATCAGCCAGTTCCCGGCATCCCAGACATAGGTGAACGTATAGCGCGCATTCACCTTGCTGCCGTCATCGAAGGTGAAGGTATAGGTGCCCGTGTCGACGGCCTGATTGCAACCGGTTCTCACGGTGCGACTGTCGATATGGCCGACCGGCTTCTTCTTCAGGAAGTCGCGGAAATATTCCTCGCGCTCCTTTTGCGTGTGGCGCGCCCTGCCGGAAAGCGTGGGCAGCAGCACCGCGTCATGCGTATAGTTTGCGGCGACCCGCGCCGGATCGCCCGTGTGCAGTGAATTGTTCCAGCGATCGAACAGCCGGGCGACCTGTGCCTTGGTGGCGACGTGACAATTCACGGTAGACGCGGCGGGAGCACTCAGGCGATCTCCCTTGGCATCCGCCGCCGCCGGCAACATAAAAAATAACTCCGGAACAATAAGAAGTGCAATATATCTTTTCATGGCAACACCCTCGAACTATTTAAAATTGAATACAAATATCATTACCGAATAAAAATAAGGCGGCTTCGTGAAAATGTAAAGCCGCCAAATAAGTCGATAGTTAATACTGAAATTACTTACTGCACGAGGCCTTATCCTTGGAGCCATCGTATACGTCGAGCTTGACCAGCTTGCCGTGCATGGCGAAATCGCCGTAATCCATGGTGAGATCGCGGGTGATGCCATCCTTGTACAGCTTGAAGTCGATACGGTAGATCGGCAGGCCGTCCTGCTTCTCCTTATCGTCGAAATAGGCGATCGTCACCGGCCACACGCTGTCCTTGCCGTATTTGCCCATGACCTTCGTTTCGTCGTCCTGCGCGTTCTGTTCCTTGCCGACCACCACACTGGTGGCAACGACGCGGTCGGCGTCCTCGGAGCCGTCGAAGAGCGAGGTCTGGTAGAAATGCTCGCCGGCCTGGGCCTTGCCGATCAGTTCGAGTATGTGGCTGGTGGGGAACTGCGTGCCGCGCAGGTCGAGCTTTTGCTCCTTCGGCTTGGTCAGTTCCACCACGGTCCTGCCGCCCGCGAGTTTCGCATCGCCGCGCACTTCCTTCGCCAGTTCCTTGTCCACGAAAGTCTTGTTGACGAAGCGGAAGCTCTTGCCGTCGCCGGCCTCGTAGGTCGTGGTCTGCTGATCGGTCAGGCGCTGGGGCTGCTCCTCCATGTCGATGCGCGTCACGAGACGGAAATTGGTGGTGTAGCCCTCGCAAGGCGATCCGTTGAACTCGTAGACCATGCGGCCGGTCAGTCCGCTGATCCCGGATTTCTCATCGGCATGGTCCAGCGTTAGGTCGTAGACGGCGCGGTGCGAGACCAGACCCGCCGCAAGTGCTGCCTTAGGCGCCGCATCGGGCGTATCGTTGGCCGCACTCGCCGCAGCATTTGCCGCACCGGCCCACAGGCATACGGCCGTTCCGCCCGCCGCAACCGCAATACTGAAAAAACGCATACAGAATCTCCCGATGAGTTGAGGAGCATGATAAAAAAACTCGTGGCGGAAGCGAGGCAAAAAACGCACCCTTCCAGAAAGCTTCACCGATTCTCCCTTCGTGTGGAATATATAAGGCCCATTACAGTCCAAGGATTCATGCAATGACCGACACCATCGACAGCCGCCTCGAAAAACTGGGCATAAACCTGCCGGCCGCGGCGGCTCCCGCCGCCAATTACGTGCCCTTCGCGCAGAGCGGATCGCTCCTTCTCACCTCCGGCCAACTTCCGCTCGAAACCGGCAAGCTGGTGCATATGGGCCAGATCGGCGACCAGTTAACGGTGGCGCACGGTCAGGCGGCGGCGCGCGCCTGCGCGGTCAACATCCTCGCGCAGGCCAAGGCGGCGCTGGGCGATCTCGCCCGCATCAAGCGCATCGTCAAGATCACCGCCTTCGTATCCTCGACGCCGGATTTCGTGGAGCAGCATCTCGTCGCCAACGGCGCGTCCGACCTGCTGGTCGCGGTGCTGGGCGATGCGGGCAAGCACGCCCGTTCGGCGGTCGGCGTCGCGAGCCTGCCGCTCAATGCGCCGGTCGAGGTCGAAGCGATCATCGAGGTGGCATGATGTCCGCAGTCGGCTGGCTCAGGAAGCGCCCGGTCGCCCATCGCGGGCTGCACGACATGAACCGTCAGTGCTGGGAGAACACGCTCGCCGCCTTCGAGGCGGCGGCGAAGGCGGACTTCGCCATCGAATGCGACGTGCATCTGACGAAAGACGGCGGCGTGGTGGTGTTCCATGACGACGACCTGAAGCGCCTCGCCGGACGCGAGGGCCGTATCGACGAACTGTCACTGGCGGAAGCGACCGCGCTTTCGATCGGCGGCACAGCCGAGCGCGTGCCGACGCTCGCGCAGATGCTAGAACTGGTGGCGGGCCGCGTGCCCGTCGTGATCGAGCTGAAGGGTGTCGAGGGCCACGACGACGGGCTGGTCGCCGCCGTGGCGCAGGAATTGCGCGGCTACAAGGGCGAGGCGGCGATCATGTCCTTCGACCATCACCTGATCCGCCGGTTCCCGTCCGAGGCACCCGGCATTCCCGGCGGGCTCACGGCGGAGGGGACGCGCGTGGAGGACATGGAGGCGCATTTCTCGATGCTGGCGCACGGGATTTCCTTCGTGTCCTACAATGTCTACCACCTGCCCAATCCCTTCGTGACGTTCGTGCGCGAAAAGCTGCATATGCCGGTGATAAGCTGGACGATACGGGACCGGGAGATGGAAAGGCACAGCGCGCTCAACGCGGACCAGATCACCTTCGAGGGATTCGATCCGCGCGCCATGATGGCCTGATACCGCATGACGGCGGCGCCCCCGGAAATGCGCGAATGAGGAACAGCGGTGAGCGAGGCGGAAAACCAGGACGGACAGGATTTCGTGCTCCGTGTCGTCGACAATATCGGCGACTTCACGGACGACGAATGGGACTGCCTTGCCGGAGCCTCCCGGCAGGATGCGGACTATAATCCGTTCATTTCCAGAGCTTTCCTTTCTGCGCTCGAAACATCCGGCTCGGTATCGCGCAAGGCCGGCTGGCTGCCGCGCCATCTGCGGCTGGAGGACGACCGCGGCAACCTGATCGGCGTCGTCCCCAACTACCTCAAGGGCAACAGCCAGGGCGAATATGTGTTCGACCACGGCTGGGCCGACGCCTTCGAGCGGGCCGGCGGGCGCTATTATCCGAAGTTTCAGGCGGCGGTGCCGTTCACGCCCGTCGCCGGGCCGCGTCTGCTCTGCCATTCGGCCTATGAGCGGGAGGCGGTGCGGCTGGCGCTGGCCGGGGGCCTGCGCGAACTGACCGACCAGACCGGCGTTTCGTCGGCGCATGTCACCTTCGCGCAGGAAGAGGAAATTCCGGCGCTCGAAAAGGCCGGTTTCCTGCACCGCACCGACCAGCAATTCCATTTCATCAATGACGGCTATGCCAGCTACGACGATTTTCTGGACAGGCTGGTTTCCCGCAAGCGCAAGGCGCTCAGGCGTGAGCGGCGCGAGGCACTGTCGGAAGGTATTTCCATAGACCGGCTCACCGGCGCCGATCTCACCGAATCCGTCTGGGACGATTTCTTCAATTTCTACATGGATACGGGCAGCCGCAAATGGGGCCGGCCCTATCTCAACCGGGGATTCTTCTCGCTGATCGGCGAGACGATGGCCGACGACATATTGCTGGTCATGGCGCGGCGCGAGGGACACTATATCGCCGGCGCGATCAATTTCATCGGCGGCGGCAGGCTTTACGGCCGTCACTGGGGCTGCATAGAGGACCATCCCTTCCTGCATTTCGAGGTCTGCTACCATCAGGCCATCGAATTCGCCATCATGAACGGGCTGAGGGTGGTCGAAGCCGGCGCGCAGGGCGAACACAAGCTGGCGCGCGGCTATGTGCCCGTCACCACGCATTCGGCGCATTACATCGCGCATGAGGGTTTCCGCAACGCCGTGCGCGACTATCTCGACCATGAGCGGCGAGAGGTGGAACTGATCCACGACACGCTGGAAGACCATTCGCCTTACAGGCACGAATGATAAAACAAATCGGAGAGACCGCATGACTGCCACTTATGACGACAGCAATATTTTCGCGAAGATCCTGCGCGGGGAAATTCCCTCCACGCGCGTCTACGAGACGGATACGGTCGTGGCTTTCATGGATGTGATGCCGCAGGGCAAGGGCCATACGCTGGTGGTGCCGAAGGCGCCGTCACGCAATCTGCTCGACGCGAAGCCGGACGTGCTGGCCGATGTCATTCAGGTGGTGCAGAAAATCGCTATCGCCGTGAAGAAAGCCTTCGATGCGGACGGTGTGACCGTCATGCAGTTCAACGAACCGGCAGCAGGGCAGACCGTCTATCACCTGCATTTTCATGTCGTGCCACGCTTCGACGGCGTGGCGCTGAAACCCCATACGGGCCAGATGGAAGACCCGGCGGTCCTCGCCGCCCATGCGGAGAAAATCCGCGCCGCGCTTTGACGCGGCGAGAAAAGAACAGGGCAATCATGGCAGCACGGCCTAGCGGCCGTGCGCATGTTTTCCTGCTCTCTCCGGTCTACTTCTTCTTCGATGACGGCGAACGCGGAACCCCGGACGCGGATTTCGGCCCGGCATCGTGCTTTTCATGCTTGCCGGCAAGCACCTTTTCCTCTTCGGCCTTCTTCGGGGCGGCCTTGCGGCGCGGTCCGAGCTTCTTTTCCGCCGGAATGTCCTTCCTCGGACTGACCGGACGGTCGGAAACGGTTTCGAGCGAAAGATCGGTCTGGCCGTCCGGCTTCGCGGTCACGTCGACACGCACCGTGCCTCCGTGCTTGAGCTTGCCGAACAGCACCTCGTCGGCCAATGGCCGCTTGATGTGCTCCTGAATGACGCGGCCGAGCGGACGCGCACCCATGCGTTCGTCATAACCCTTGTCGGCCAGCCAGGCGATCGCCGCTTCCGTCAGTTCGAAGGTCACGCCGCGCTCGGCAAGCTGGGCTTCGAGTTGCAGCACGAATTTCTGCACGACCTGATGGATGACCGGCACCGGCAGCGGACCGAACGGAATGATCGCGTCGAGACGGTTGCGGAATTCCGGCGTGAACAGCCGGTTGATCGCCTCCATGTCGTCGCCCTCGCGCCGTGTCGATCCGAAGCCGATCGCCGCCCTCTGCATGTCCGACGCGCCGGCATTGGTGGTCATGATCAGGATCACATTGCGGAAATCGATCTTCTTGCCGTTGTGATCGGTCAGCGAGCCGTGGTCCATCACCTGCAACAATATGTTGAACAGGTCGGGATGCGCCTTCTCGATCTCGTCGAGCAGCAGCACACAATGCGGATGCTGGTCGACACCGTCGGTCAGAAGCCCGCCCTGATCGAAGCCGACATAGCCGGGAGGCGCGCCGATCAGCCGGGACACGGTGTGACGCTCCATATATTCCGACATGTCGAAGCGCAGAAGCTCCACGCCGAGCGAAGCGGCAAGTTGACGGGCCACTTCTGTCTTGCCGACGCCCGTGGGGCCGGAGAACAGATAGGAGCCGATCGGCTTGTCCGGCTCGCGCAGGCCGGCGCGCGCCAGCTTGATCGAGGACGACAGCGCTTCGATGGCGAGATCCTGCCCGTAGACGACGCGCTTGAGTTCGGCTTCCAGATGCGCCAACACCTCCTCGTCGTCCTTGGAGACGGACTTGGGCGGGATGCGCGCCATGGTGGCGATGGTCGCCTCTATCTCCTTCACGCCGATGGTTTTCTTGCGCTTGTTCTCCGGCAACAGCATCTGGCTCGCGCCCGTCTCGTCGATCACGTCGATCGCCTTGTCGGGCAGCTTGCGGTCGGAGATGTAGCGCGCGGAAAGCTCCACCGCCGACTTGATCGCCTCGCCGGTATATTTGACCTTGTGGAAATCCTCGAAATAGGGCTTTAGCCCCTTCATGATCTCGATGGCGTCGGGGATCGACGGCTCGTTGACGTCGATCTTCTGGAACCGGCGCACCAGCGCGCGGTCCTTCTCGAAGAACTGGCGATATTCCTTGTAGGTGGTCGAGCCGATACAGCGGATCGCGCCCGAGGACAGCGCCGGCTTCAACAGGTTCGAGGCGTCCATCGCCCCGCCGGAGGTCGCCCCCGCGCCGATCACCGTGTGAATCTCGTCGATGAACAGCACCGCTCCCGGATAGTCCTCCAGTTCCTTCACGACCTGCTTCAGCCGCTCCTCGAAATCGCCGCGATAGCGGGTTCCGGCGAGCAGCGTGCCCATGTCGAGCGAGAAGATGGTGGCGTTGGCAAGCGCCGCCGGCACCTTGCCCTCGACGATGCGCTTGGCGAGGCCCTCGGCGATGGCCGTCTTGCCGACGCCCGGATCGCCCACATAGAGCGGGTTGTTCTTCGACCGGCGGCAGAGAACCTGAATGGTGCGGTTGATCTCGCTGTCGCGGCCGATCAGCGGATCGATGCGGCCGGACTTCGCCTTTTCGTTGAGATTGACGCAATAGGCGGCGAGCGCATCCTGTTTCTTCTTCGGTGCCTCTTCCTGCCCGTTCTCGGCGCGCTCCTCACCCGGACCTTCCGCGCCGCGCGGCGCGCGCGGCTCGCCGTCCTGCACGCGCTTGGAAATGCCGTGCGAAATGTAGTTGACCGCGTCGTAGCGGGTCATCTGCTGTTCCTGAAGGAAATAGGCGGCATGGCTCTCGCGCTCGGCGAAGATGGCTACCAGCACGTTCGCCCCGGTCACTTCCTCGCGGTTCGAGGACTGCACATGGATGACCGCGCGCTGGATCACGCGCTGGAAGGACGCCGTGGGCTTGGAATCCTCGTCATAGCCGGTGACGAGATTGTCCAGCTCGCGGTCGATATAATCGGTGACGACGCGCTTCAGATGGTCGAGATCGACATTGCAGGCACGCATCACCGCGCCGGCATCCTGATCGTCGATCAGGGCGAGCAGAAGATGTTCGAGCGTGGCATATTCGTGGTGCCGCTCGTTTGCGATGGTGAGGGCCTGATGCAGCGCCCTTTCAAGGCTGGGAGAGAACGATGGCATATGACCTCACTTCTTTTCCATCACGCATTGCAGCGGATGCTGGTTCTGGCGGGCGAAATCCATGACCTGGGAAACCTTGGTCTCGGCGACTTCGTAGGTGAAGACGCCGCATTCGCCGACGCCATGATTGTGGACATGCAGCATGATGCGCGTCGCGTCGTCCATGTTCTTGTGGAAGAAGCGCTGCAACACATGCACGACGAATTCCATCGGCGTGTAGTCGTCGTTGAGCAGCAGGACTCGGTAAAGGCTGGGCTTCTTGGTTTTCGGCTGCGTGCGCGTGACGACCACGGTGCCGTTTTCCGGCCCGTTGCCACCGCTGGTCTTACCCTGCATGACTGGATCGAAACGTCTCATAAAGCCTGTCACCCGACTGCCTGCCCGTGCTGATCTCTTGCCCTGATATGTAGGTCGCGACGCGATGATTTTAAGCCCTTCCCCCACACTTGCAACCGCGTCTTGCGTCATGAATCAGCATGGGGACAAATTAATATCGGCGGGCCGCCCGGAGGGGCATTTCCGCGCCACGCCCTCATAAAAAAGTGATCGCCGGAAAAATCGGGCCGGAATTTCAGGAAATTCGTAAACGCCGTCCTCACCATAAACGGATTGGTAACGCTACCCGCATTAGGGTGCAAAAACGAGATTGCTGTGTGCCTTTTGTGCCGCAGTGCAAAAAATCCGCGAGACAGGCAGGTCATCATCGTGCTTACCGCATTCAGTACAATTTCTTCCACGCTGAAAAAAGCGGCCCAGCTTACATTACTCATCGCCACCGTGACCGGCTGTTCCACGGCCTCCACCACTGTGCCCGCCGAGGCACGGGGCGACAGCCGCTATGCGGCCATCGTGGTGGACGCCAATACGGGCCGGACACTGTTCGCGGCCAATGCCGACGCGTCGCGCTATCCCGCCTCGCTGACCAAGATGATGACCCTCTACCTGCTGTTCGAGGCCATGGAGAGCGGCCGCGTCAACCGCAACACACCTATTCCCGTCTCGGCTCACGCCGCCGCGCAGCAGCCGACCAAGCTCAATCTCCGCCCCGGCCAGACCATCCGCGCGGAGGACGCCATCCTCGGCATGGTCACCAAGTCGGCCAACGACGCCGCCGTCGCGGTCGGCGAATATCTGGGCGGCTCGGAAACGCGCTTCGCGCAGATGATGACCGCCAAGGCGCGCCAGCTCGGCATGCGCAACACGGTGTTCCGCAATGCCTCCGGCCTGCCCAACATGGCGCAGCATTCCACCGCGCACGACATGGCCATCCTCGGCATGGCGCTGCGCCAGCATTTCCCGCGTGAGTTCGCCTATTTCTCACGCCGCAGCTTCGTCTATCGCGGCCAGACCATCAAAGGTCACAACCACGTCATGGAGCATGTGGCCGGCGTGGACGGCATCAAGACCGGCTATACAAACGCTTCGGGCTTCAACCTGGTTTCGTCGGTCAATCTCGACGGCCGCCGCCTCGTCGCCGTGGTCATGGGCGGCAATACCTTCCGGGCGCGCGACGCGCACATGATTCAGCTTATCCGTAAATATCTGCCGGAAGCCAAACGCGGCCGCAGCAGCGACGCGCTGGCAGTGGCACGCAACGATAACGACAACGTGCCGCAGCAGACCGCCAAGGTCCGCCTCCCGCACCCTGCCGCCGCCCCCGTGCCGGTCGTGCGGGGAGTGGTGCCCGTCGCGGACGTTGTCGGCAACGACAGCGCCGAGGGACAGGGTGACGCCGACGAGCCGGCAAAGCCCGCCGTGCGCCCGCGGCGGAAGGTCGCCGTTCCGGCAGCCGCCGCGGCAGCGGAAGACATCGACCCGCTCGTGACCGCATCGGCCGCGTCGGCGGCCGGCGGCTGGGCCGTCCAGATCGGCTCGCTGCCAAGCGCAAAACAGGCCCAGCGCGTGCTCTCGCAGGCCTATGCCGCCGGCGGAAGCGCGCTCGGCAATTCCACCGCAAGCATGCAGCGTTTCAACCAGGGGCGTTCCACTTTTTACCGTGCCCGCTTCACCGGCTTCGGCTCGCAAAAAGCGGCGCAAAAAGCCTGCACAGCGCTGAAGAGGAAGCATTTCCATTGCTTCCCTCTGGTCAACAACTGAACAACCGGGGAAGCAGTGCCTCACCACAACAGTTTCAAACCCGAATTTTGTAAAGCGTGAAGGGTTTCGAGATGTCGAATATGAAAGAGACCTCTATCCAATCGTCGCCGGCAAGCGACATATGGCGCGACAATACCGGACAGCCATCGCCGCTCGGCAGCCTGTTTCCCGTGCAGGCATTGAAACAGGCGGCGCGGCGGCTCGCCGACACGCGGCGCGGCGCGGGTCTCCAGACGCGCGATCTGGTCGCCATGCTGGTGAGCCACACCGCCCGCCAGAAACGCCTTGCCCAGCCGACGGCGCGCATGCGCATGACGCTGCCCGCCCATATGGGCGCGATCGCCGTGCGCATCACTCTCGACAATTGAGCTTCATCCGCCGTTCGGCATTGCGCGAATGCGCGATGCCGGGATTTACAGCAGTCCCAGCGCTGCCAGTTCCTGACGCAGTTCGGCCGGCAATGCCGCCCTGCCCGCCTTTCCGGCGGACTCGTCGCGCGGAACCTCGTCGGCTTTCAGATACCGCCAGCCCTGAAAGGCGCGTCGCGGCTGCCAGTCGGTCGGAACGATCTTCGGCTCCAGCACGAAATGGCAGCGGCCGATACCAGCCTCGTCGGTGAAGGGGCGGACGTCGAGAAAGCGCTGGCGGCACTGGATATTGCCCTTGATGACCCAGTAGAGCGAACCGCCGTCGAGCAACTCATCGATGCGCTTCGGCACCATGCGCGTGGTGTGCGTCTGCTCCGCGACGAGACCGGCCGCGCGCCGTTCCGCCAGCCGGAAATCGATCCATGCGGCGAGATCCTCGATGCTGTCGCAGCCCACGCAGAGTTTGACGAGATGGAGAGCCATGTGCCTCCTGTAGCCGGACAGGCCGCCCGGTTCAAGAGCGAAGCCGAACCGTCCCTTCCGTGATCCCTGCCATTGAATGTCAGCAATCCACCACGTTCACGGCCAGTCCGCCCTGACTGGTTTCCTTGTAGCGCTCGCTCATGTCGTGGCCGGTCTGGCGCATGGTCTCGATACAGGCGTCGAGCGGCACGAAATGCCGTCCGTCGCCCTTTACCGCAAGCGAGGCGGCGGTGACGGCCTTGACCGCGCCCAGCGCATTGCGCTCGATGCAGGGCACCTGCACCAGTCCGGCGACCGGATCGCAGGTCATGCCCAGATGATGCTCCAGCGCGATCTCGGCTGCGTTCTCGATCTGCTCCGGCGTGCCGCCCAGCACTGCCGCCAGCCCCGCCGCAGCCATGGCCGAGGCTGATCCCACCTCGCCCTGACAGCCGACTTCCGCGCCCGAAATCGAGGCATTGCTCTTGATGACGCCGCCGATGGCCGCCGAAGTCAGCAGGAAATCGCGAATGCCCTTCTGGTCGGCATCCTCGTGGAAATGGAGATAATAGCGCAGCACCGCCGGCACCACGCCGGCCGCGCCATTGGTCGGCGCCGTGACCACCCTGCTGCCGGAAGCGTTTTCCTCATTGACCGCCATGGCATAGACGGCGAGCCAGTCGTTGGCGAGCAGCGGATTGTTGCGGTTGTTGCGCCAGTCCTCCTGCAAGCGGTCATGAAGCTGGCGCGCGCGGCGGCGGACATTGAGACCGCCGGGCAATGTGCCATCGCGCGAAAGGCCGCGCTCGATGCAGCCGCGCATCGCGCTCCAGACGCGATCCAGCCCCGCATCGAGATCGGCGCGCGTCCGGTACCGCTCCTCGTTGACGCGCTTCATTTCGGCAATGGATAGGCCGCTCGCCTGCGCCATTTGCAGCATTTCGGCGGCGTTGCGGAAGGGATAGGGTACATCGGCGCTGTCCCCGCGCGCGGCGCCACTGCGCTGGACGCGGCTCAGTTCCTCCTCGGTAACGACAAAACCGCCGCCGATAGAGAAATAGGCGCGCCGGAGCAAGAGATTGCCGTCGCCGTCAAAGGCGGAAAACGCCATGCCGTTGGCGTGGCCCGGCAGCGGCGTCCTGCGGTCGAGCACCAGATCGGTCTTGGGATCGAAGCGATAGGCCGGATGGCCTTCGGGATGCACCTGCTTTTCGGCAAAGACCTTTTCGACCGCGACATCCATGACATCCGGATCGATCGTATCCGGCTTGTAGCCGCAAAGGCCGAGAATCACCGCCCGGTCGGTGGCATGGCCGACGCCGGTATAGGCGAGCGAGCCGTGCAGGCTCGCCGTCAGCCGGTCGATGCGCGAATGGGCGGGACGCGGCCAGTTGCCTCCCGCGATCTCGTCAAGGAACATGCCGGCGGCGGTCATCGGTCCCATCGTATGCGAACTGGAAGGCCCAATGCCAATCTTGTAGAGATCGAAAACCGACAGAAACATTCCACACCTTCCATGCCTCGCCAGAGCGCATGTTCCGGCGCATCCTCAAATGGATAATGTAGGAAAGGACCGGCACGAATGGAATGCCGAAATGCGGCATGAAACCTCCCGAATACGCAAGCCCGCCGCAGCCTCACGGCCCCGGCAGCAGCGCGCCGGTCTTGCCGGCGAGCCGGTAGGCGGCAAGACCGATCCATTCGCGCACCGCCACATCGAGCCGTGACAGCGCATCGTCCGGCGCATCCAGATCGAATGACAGGCCTTCATGAGCGCGGGTCTTGTAATCGACCGGCCAAGCCGTCACCCGAAAACCCGCCGCACGGAAACAGCCGACGGCGCGCGGCATATGATAGGCGGAGGTTACCAGCAGCCATGTCTCACCGGGCTTCGGCTGCGCAAGCGCCATGGAATAGCGTGCGTTCTCGACCGTGTTGCGGGAACGATTCTCGAAGATATAGCGGTCACCCGAAAAACCCAGATCGTGGAGAAGCGTGCGGGTGCTGTCGGCATCGCGCGCGGAAGCGGCGAAGAACGCGCCCGCCCCGCCCGAAACGACGATCTTCGCCTGAGGATAGAGCCGCGCCAGCCGCATCGTCTCCACGATCCGGTCGGCGGCGCTGTTGAGTTCGTATCCCCCGCGGCTGGCATCGACATCCCCGACCATATAGCCGCCGAGCACGATGATGCCGTCCACATGGGCGGGCATGACATCCGGCCGCGCGAAGCGGTTTTCGAGCGGCGCGAGCATGAGGGCGCCCAGCGTCGTATAGGCGCCCAGAAACAGGATCGCCGCCGCCAAGCCGAGCACCGCCGCGCCCGATTTGCGCCAGCCACGCCAGAACGCAAAAAGGCCGAGCACCATCAGGACGAGAATGACGGTCAGCGGCTGAACCGCGAGCCAGAACAGTTTTGAAAGGACGTAGAACAAAGGCGAGACTCCATCGGCGCCGGCCGCGAATCCGCCGCGCGCCGCCATTATAGCTATGCTAAAAGCCATCAAGGAATCGCCATCGGAAGAAAACCATGCAGAGCAGCGCCGAACCGGATATCGCCAGCGAACCACGCGCAAAAACGCGGCTTCAGCGCGTGGACATCGCACGCGGCATCGCCCTCATCGCCATGGCGATCTATCATTTCAGCTGGGATCTGGAATTTTTCGGCTATCTCGCTCCGGCCACCACGGAACATGGCGCCTGGAAGCTGTTCGCGCGCTGTATCGCGTCGAGCTTCCTGTTTCTCGTCGGGTTCAGCCTCGTTCTGGCGCACGGCAGGGGCATACGCTGGCGGCCCATGCTCATCAGGCTCGTGCAGATCGCCGTGGCGGCGGCGGCGATCACCGCCGTCACCATGTATATCACGCCCGACTCCTATATTTTCTTCGGCATATTGCACGAGATCGCGCTGGCGAGCCTTCTCGGCCTTCTGTTCCTGCGCCTGCCCGCGCCGCTCACGCTGGCCGTCGCGGCGCTGGTGATCGCCGCGCCGCTGTTCGCGCGCTCGGAAATTTTCGATCACCGGATTTTGGGTTTCGTCGGGCTTGCGACGGTCACGCCGCGCTCCAACGATTATGTGCCGCTATTCCCGTGGTTCGGGGCGGTGCTGATCGGCATCGCCGCCGCCCGCATCCTGCAATATTCCGGCCGGATGGGCGCGCTCGCCGGCGGGACGAGGCCGCAGGCCCTGCAAAGGCCCCTCACCTTCATCGGCCGCCACAGCCTCGCCTTCTATCTGATCCATCAGCCGGTGCTGATCGGGCTGGTCTGGCTCGCCGTGCAGATCGCGCCGCCCGACCGGCGGCCGGCCTTCGAGCAATCCTGCGTCGCGAGCTGCGAACAGCAGGGAAGCGAGGCCATGTGCCGGCAATTCTGCGGCTGCGTGGTAAAAGAACTCGACAAGGCCAAGCTGTTCGACGACGTGTTTTCCGGCAAGGCGAACCAGCAGAACAACAAGACGGTGCAGGGCATCGTACAGATGTGCTCGCCCGTGCCGGACGGGCAGTAGACGTTCAGGTGGTCACGCCAAGCTCGGCAAGGCGTTCGATGCAAGCTTCCTCGATCTGGTCGAGTTCGCTCACCGTCTCATCTATGTCGCGGCGCTTCTGGCGCAGGTCCGTGCGCTTTTCCTCCACGCGTTTCATCAGCAGCTTGAGCTGGCCCGTCTCACCGGGCGGCTCGCGATACATCTGGATGATCTCGTGGATTTCCGCGATGGAAAAACCAAGCCGCTTGCCGCGCAATATCTGCTTGAGGAGATGACGGTCGGAAGGCCGGAACAGGCGCGTACGACCACGACGCAGCGGCGAAATCAGCCCTTCGTCCTCATAGAATCGCAAGGTCCGGGTGGAAATCCCGAACTCCCGCGTCAATTCCGTAATCGTGTAATATTCACGCACCGCAATATCCTGCCTCGTATTTCCTGCTCGACCTTTTGTGCATCTGCATTTACGTAAAAGTCAATATTAAACCATTATGTCCAAACAGTCACGGGCTGTCACCTTGCCCTAATCCCGCCGATCATGCGTTATAGCTTTCCCTGCGATAAGGATATTCACGGCAATTCATGCGGCGCTCCGTCAAATTCACCCTCATCGGACTGATTGTCATCGCGATTCTGGGCGCTGTGCCCTTCGCTCTGGAACCGCTGGTGATCAGGCTCGGCGAGCATTCGATTCGCGAACTCGCGCGCGAGGGCAAGTTCTGCAAGACCGACCATTGCGACGAAGGCGTGAGCTATGCAATCGGCGTTCTGGAAACCAATTACGGTCTCTCGCCGCAGGATATCAAATGGTGTATGGGGGTCGATGTCATCGCCCATCATCAACTGCCGTTCGGCAACGATCTGAAAAAACACCTGACCGATCTCATGTACCGGCGCTGCGGCGACGCACCGCCGGGAGCGGCGCAGCCGGACAGCGCCCCAAATAGCGTCGGGGAATAGAGGCCCGATCCATCATGAAACTTTTCCTGCGCGTCACCGCCTGGCTGATACTGGTTTTCATTCTCGTCGTCACGGTCGGCCCGATCGGGATACGTCCCGAAACCGGAGAGCCGGCCAATCTCGAGCGCTTCGAGGCGTTCTTCGTCGTCGGAGCCCTGTTCGCGCTGGCCTATCCGCGCCACTGGTTCGCGGTGGTGATGCTCACCGTCGGGTGCGCGGGTCTGTTCGAACTCATGCAGCGTATCGCGCCCGGAAGGCATGGCCATGTGAGCGATTTCCTGTTCAAGGCCGCCGGGGCGGTCTGCGGCGCGGCGGTCGGCTACTGCATCAGCCATCTGCCGCCGTTCCGGCCGGGAAAATAGCGTAAAAAAGCGGGAGGGAACCGATCGCCCCCTCGGGCGTTTTCCGTCCATCAACCAACGGAGATACACATGGCCGACGACAAGACCGCCAACGATATTCAGGAAGCTCTGGAAAAGCAGATTTCCGATCTGCGAGGCGAATTGAAACGGCTTTCACGCTCGCTGGCCGCGCAGACGGACGATCTTCGCGACCGAGCGAGCGATGCCATGGATGACGCTTCGGGCCGCTTCCGCCATGCCGCGCAGACCGTGCGCGAGCGCGGACACGCGGTCGCGGAAACGGTGCGCGAGAACCCCGGCACGGCGACGACGCTGTTCGGCACCGCCGGCGTGCTCGGCATGTTGATCGGCATCGCCATCGGCTGCGCCATTTCCGACCGCCGCTAACCGGCAACATATCGAAACCTGACCGCGCCGCCCCATCGGGCAGCGCGGCTTTTGCATGTCACGCTTCTGGAAACAGGCACAAATGTCTGAAAACACGATTTATTCCGGCCTGAAACAGCTTGGCTCGGAGACGAAAATTCCCGCGACACCCGAAGCGGCGATGCTTGAGCGCGTCGCCAATCCGCAAAAGGACGTGCGCTATTGCGTACGCTTCACGGCGCCGGAATTCACCTCGCTCTGTCCCATGACCGGCCAGCCGGATTTCGCCCATCTGGTGATCGACTATGTGCCGCGTGACTGGCTGGTGGAGAGCAAGTCGCTCAAGCTGTTCCTGTTCTCTTTCCGCAATCACGGCGCGTTCCACGAGGATTGCACCGTGACCATCGCGCGGCGTCTGGCCGATCTGCTCGACCCGGAATGGCTGCGTATCGGCGGCTACTGGTATCCGCGCGGCGGCATTCCCATCGATGTGTTCTACCAGACCGGCCCGGCGCCGCAGGACGTGTGGATTCCTGCGCAGGACGTGCCCAATTATCGCGGACGCGGCTAGATGCTGATATGATGGCGACGAACGCGGACACGGGAAGAAAACTCATGAGAACGATCGCTTTCATCACCATGCTCGGTCTTCTTGCCGGTTGCGGCGGCGCAGCCGGGGTGGCCGCGGATACGGGCAAGGGGTTCGACCGTTTCGGCTGCATGTCGCGCAATTTCAAGGGCCAGACCCCCTGCCCGCCCGAACAGGCCGAGAAACGGCCATGACCGGACCCGCCGAGCTTCTCGACTTCTGGTTCTCGCCGAAAATGCGCGGGAACTGGTATTCCAAGGACGACGCCATCGACGCCGACATCCGCGACCGTTTCCTCGCAACCTACGAGGCCGCCCGCGCGGGCGATCTGGAGGCGTGGAAGCAGGAGCCGGAAAGCGCGCTGGCGCTGACCATCCTGTTCGACCAGTTTCCGCGCAACATGTTCCGCGGCTCGGCCCGCGCCTTCGAGAGCGACGGGCTGGCGCTGGACGTGGCCATGCAGGCGCTGGACCACGATTTCGACCGCCAGCTTTCGCCCGACCGGCGCCAGTTCTTCTACCTGCCCTTCATGCACAGCGAGAATCTCGACGTGCAGAAGCGCTGCGTGGCGCTCTACGAGCGGCTCGGCGACGAGAACGCGCTCGGCTACGCCCGCCAGCACCGCGACATCATCGAGAAATTCGGCCGCTTTCCGCATCGCAACGCCGCGCTCGGCCGCGAGACGACCGCGGCGGAGGCCGACTTCCTGAAATACCACAAAGGCTTCTGATCAGAGTAATCTATAGGGCAATATCCCGCGCCGGTCGTGATCGACCGCCAGCCGGCTTTTGAGCGGCGGCACGGCGCGCTGCACGCATTCGGCGCGCTCGCAGATGCGGCAGGAGACGCCGATCGGATCGAAGGCCGAGCGCGCGGTGATGTCGAGCCCGTCCGCATAGACGAAATCCTGCGCATGCGCGACCTCGCAGCCGAGCGCGATGGCGTAGCGCCGCTGCGGCGCGTTGAAGCCGCCCTCGCTCTTGGTCAGCTCCGTCGCGACGCAGAGATAGCGCACGCCGTCCGGCGTCTCGGCCAGTTGGCGGATGATGCGTCCCGGCGTCTCGAAGGCCTGATGCACGTTCCACAAGGGGCAGGCCGCGCCGTAGCGGGCGAATTGCAGCTTGGCGGCGCTATGGCGCTTGGTGATGTTGCCGGCGCGGTCGATGCGGGCGAAGAACACCGGCACGCCGCGCTGGCCCGAGCGCTGCAAGGTGCTGAGCCGGTGCGCCACCTGCTCGAGGCTCGCGCCGAAGCGCGAGGCGAGCAGTTCGAGGTCATGCCGCAGCTCCTTGGCCGCCGAAAGAAAGGTCTGGTAGGGCAGCACCAGCGCGCCGGCGAAATAATTGCGCAGGCCGATCTTGCAGATCTCCACCGCCTCCGGCGAGCGGAAATCTGCCCTGCTGGCGATGGCGCGCACCGCCTCCTCCATCTCCAGCTCCGCCACCTGGAAGGCGATCTGGAAATTGCGCGTGGCGGGCGGCGAATAGGGGTTGAGATAGAGCACCCGCGCCTCAGCGTCGAAGCGGCGCAGCACCGCCTCGGCGGGATCGGCGCGGGCGATGCGCACGCCGTGCCGCGTCTCCATGTAATGCGACAGCGCCACGCTTGTGTCGCGCCCCGGCAGGCCCAGCTCGGCGGCGCGCTTTTCGGCCGCCAGGTCGATCTCGTGCACGTAATTGTCGATGAAATGGAAGAAGTCGCGCACTTCCTCGTAAGGGGCGGGCTCGGCGGTGGAGGGCGCGCGGCCGAGCTGGTTGTCGAGGCTGGCGAGCTGCTCGGAATTGCGCCGATAGGCCTGATGGCAGGCGATCAGCGCATGCGCCAGTCCCGGCGCATTCTGGGTGATCAGCTTCAACTCCTGCAAGTTCGGCTTGTAGCTGTCGAAGACCGGATCGGCCAGCGCCTCCGACACCGCCGACAGAAGCCGGTCGTCGTCGCCGAGCGAGATCGCGCCGATGTCGATCTGGTAGGTCTCCGCCAGCGCCAGCAGCACGGCGGCCGACACGGGCCGCTGGTTGTTCTCGATCTGGTTGAGGTAACTGGTTGAAATGCCGAGCCGTTCGGCGAAACCCGCCTGCGTGGCGCGGCGCTGCTCGCGGATGTCGCGGATCTTTCGGCCGATATAGAGCTTGCGCGGAGCCATTTGCAAATTCGCATTTTGCTGTTTGCAAATTCATAGCTTACACAACTGCGCCTTTTCAAGCTTTTCCGCAGCGCCCGCCACGCTTTAATCGGAAAGGCGCAAGACGATGGAAACGCCCGCGATTTCATCGCCCTACCCTTTTGCCCCGTCCGTTACAAAGGCACGCATATGCAGCATCTTCTCGAACAGCTTGAAGCCCGCCGCGCCGAGGCGTGGCTCGGCGGCGGCCAGCGCCGCATCGACGCCCAGCACGGCAAGGGCAAGCTCACCGCCCGCGAACGCATCGAAGTGCTTCTCGACGAAGGATCGTTCGAGGAATTCGACATGTATGTCACCCATCGCTGCGTCGATTTCGGCATGGCTGGGCAGAAGGTGGCGGGCGACGGCGTGGTGACCGGCTGGGGAACCATCAACGGCCGGCAGGTCTATGTGTTTTCGCAGGATTTCACCGTGCTCGGCGGCTCGCTGTCCGAGACGCATGCGCAGAAGATCTGCAAGATCATGGACATGGCCATGAAGAACGGCGCGCCGGTGATCGGGCTGAACGATTCCGGCGGCGCGCGCATTCAGGAAGGCGTGGCCTCGCTGGCGGGCTATGCGGACGTGTTCAAGCGCAACGCCGACGCGTCGGGCGTGGTGCCGCAGATTTCCGTCATCATGGGGCCCTGCGCGGGCGGCGCGGTCTATTCGCCGGCCATGACCGACTTCATCTTCATGGTGCGGGATTCGTCCTATATGTTCGTGACCGGCCCGGACGTGGTCAAGACCGTCACCAACGAGATCGTCACGGCGGAGGAACTGGGCGGCGCGTCGACCCACACGAAAAAATCCTCGGTCGCCGACGGCGCTTACGAGAACGACATCGAGGCGCTGGAGCAGGTGCGCATCCTGTTCGACTTCCTGCCGCTCAACAATCGCGAAAAGCCGCCCGTGCGCCCGGTCTTCGACGATCCGGCGCGGCTGGAGATGCGGCTCGACACGCTGATCCCCGACAGCGCCACCACGCCCTACGACATGAAGGAGCTGATCCACGCGCTCGCCGACGAGGGCGATTTCTTCGAGATTCAGGAGGCCTTCGCCCGGAACATCATCACCGGCTTCATTCGTTTGGAAGGCAGGACGGTGGGCGTGGTCGCCAACCAGCCGATGGTGCTGGCCGGCTGCCTCGACATCGATTCCTCGCGCAAGGCGGCGCGCTTCGTGCGTTTCTGCGACGCCTTCAACATCCCGATCCTGACGCTGGTGGACGTTCCGGGCTTCCTGCCGGGCAGTAGCCAAGAATATGGCGGCGTCATCAAGCACGGCGCGAAGCTGCTCTTCGCCTATTCGCAGGCCACCGTGCCGATGGTGACGCTCATCACCCGCAAGGCCTATGGCGGCGCTTACGACGTGATGGCGTCGAAACATATCGGCGCGGACATCAACTACGCATGGCCGACGGCGGAGATCGCCGTGATGGGCGCGAAGGGCGCGACGGAAATCCTCTACCGCTCGGAACTGGGCGACCCGGACAAGATCGCCGCCCGCACGGCGGAATACGAGGAACGCTTCGCCAACCCCTTCGTCGCCGCCGAGCGCGGCTTCATCGACGAGGTGATCATGCCGCATTCCTCCCGCCGCCGCATCGCCCGCGCCTTCGCCAGCCTGCGCAACAAGCAGCAAAGCGCGCCCTGGAAAAAGCACGACACCATTCCGCTGTAAGGCATTCTCCCATGATCAAGAAAATCCTCATCGCCAATCGTGGTGAAATCGCCTGCCGGGTCATCCGGACGGCGAAGAAAATGGGCGTCGCCACGGTGGCGGTCTATTCCGACGCCGACCGCAACGCGCTGCATGTGAAGATGGCCGACGAGGCGGTGCATATCGGCCCCGCGCCGTCGAACCAGTCCTATATCGTCATCGATAAAATCCTCGACGCCATCCGCCGAACCGGCGCGGACGCGGTACATCCGGGCTACGGCTTCCTGTCGGAGAACCCGCGTTTCGCCGAGGCGCTGAAGGCCGAGAACGTCACCTTCATCGGCCCGCCGGTCAACGCCATCGAAGCCATGGGCGACAAGATCACCTCCAAGAAGCTCGCGGCCGAGGCCGGCGTCTCGACGGTGCCCGGCCATATGGGCCTGATCGGGGACGCCGAAGAAGCCGTCCGCATCGCGGCCTCCATCGGCTATCCGGTGATGATCAAGGCCTCGGCCGGCGGCGGCGGCAAGGGCATGCGCATCGCGTGGAACGACGCGGAGGCCCGCGAAGGCTTCCAGCTTTCGCGCAATGAGGCGAAATCCTCTTTCGGCGACGACCGCATCTTCATCGAGAAATTCGTCACCCAGCCGCGCCATATCGAAATTCAGGTGCTGGGCGACCAGCACAGGAACGTGGTCTATCTCGGCGAGCGCGAATGCTCCATCCAGCGCCGCAACCAGAAGGTCATCGAGGAAGCGCCCTCGCCCTTCCTCGACGAAGCGACCCGCAAAGCCATGGGCGAGCAGGCCGTGGCGCTGGCCAAGGCGGTCGGCTATTACTCCGCCGGCACGGTGGAGTTCATCGTCGACGGCGCGCGCAACTTCTACTTCCTCGAAATGAACACCCGTCTTCAGGTCGAACATCCGGTGACGGAACTCGTCACCGGCGTCGATCTGGTCGAGGAGATGATCCGCGTCGCCGCCGGCGAGAAGCTGCGCTTCGCTCAGGCCGATGTGAAGCTCAACGGCTGGGCCATCGAAAGCCGCCTCTACGCGGAAGATCCCTACCGCAACTTCCTGCCCTCCATCGGCCGTCTGACGCGCTATCGCCCGCCCGCCGAAGGCCGGCGCGGCGACGGGACCGTCATCCGCAACGACACCGGCGTCTTCGAGGGCGGCGAAATCTCGATGTATTACGACCCCATGATCGCCAAGCTCTGCGCATGGGGGCCGGACCGCGCCGCGGCCGTCTCCGCCATGGGCGAGGCGCTGGACGCCTTCGAGGTGGAGGGCATCGGCCACAACCTGCCCTTCCTCTCCGCCGTCATGGACCATCCGCGCTTCCGCGCCGGGGCGCTCACCACCGCCTTCATCGCCGAGGAATATCCGGACGGCTTTTCCGGCGTCGCGCCGTCGGAGGACGACGCGCGGGTGCTGGCCGCCGTCGCGGCCCATATCGACAGCGCGGTCGAAACCCGCAACGCGCAGATTTCCGGCCGCCTGTCGGCGCAGGAGCGCACGACGGCCCGCGACCGCGTGGTCAAGCTCGGCGACCGCATACTGCCGGTCCATGTGGCGGAAGGCGAAGGCGGCATGAGCATCGATTTTCCCGCCGGCGAAAGCCTGACCATCGCCAGCGACTGGCATCCGGGCGCGGAACTCGGCTCCTTCACGGTCGGCGGCCGGCCCATCGCCGTCAAGGTGTCGCGCGCCGGTACGGGCTGGCGGCTGCGCTGGCGCGGTATGGACGTGGCGGCGCATGTGCGCAGCCCGCGCGTGGCGGAGCTGTCCAGGCTCATGCCGGTCAAGCTGCCGCCGGACACGTCCAAGATGCTGCTCTGCCCCATGCCGGGCGTCGTCACCTCGATTCTGGTCGCGGAAGGCGCTACGGTGGAGGCCGGCCAGCCGCTCGCGACCGTCGAGGCCATGAAGATGGAGAACGTGCTGCGCGCCGAGCGCCGCGCCACCGTGAAACGCGTCGCCGCCAAGGCGGGCGCGAGCCTCGCCGTGGACGAGCTGATCATGGAATTTGAGTGAGGACGATATGAGCGAGCGCCCCACCCTCGAAGACTGGTCGAAACTGGCCGAGAAGGAGCTGAAGCGCCCGGCCGAAAGCCTCGTCTGGCATACGCCCGAAGGCATCGACGTGAAGCCGCTCTACACCGCGGCGGACCTTGCGGACGTCGGTCATCTCGACAGCCTGCCCGGCTTCGAGCCTTTCCTGCGCGGGCCGCGCGCCACCATGTATGCGGGCCGCCCGTGGACCATCCGCCAGTATGCCGGCTTCTCCACGGCGGAGGAATCCAACACCTTCTACCGCAAGGCGCTCGCCGCCGGCCAGCAGGGCGTCTCGGTCGCCTTCGACCTCGCCACCCATCGCGGCTACGACAGCGACCATCCGCGCGTGGAAGGCGACGTCGGCAAGGCGGGCGTGGCCATCGATTCCGTCGAGGACATGAAAATCCTCTTCGACGGCATCCCGCTCGAAAAAGTCTCCGTCTCCATGACCATGAACGGCGCGGTGATCCCGATCCTCGCCAGTTTCATCGTCGCGGGCGAGGAACAGGGCGTGCCCCGCGCGCAATTGTCCGGCACGATCCAGAACGACATCCTCAAGGAGTTCATGGTCCGCAACACCTATATCTATCCGCCGGAACCCTCCATGCGGATCATCGCGGACATCATCGCCTATACGGCGGCCGAAATGCCGAAATTCAACTCCATCTCCATCTCCGGCTATCACATGCAGGAAGCCGGCGCGACGCTTGTGCAGGAGCTGGCCTTCACGCTGGCCGACGGACGCGAATATGTGCGCGCGGCGCTGAACAAGGGGCTGAACGTCGACGATTTCGCCGGCCGTCTTTCCTTCTTCTTCGCCATCGGCATGAATTTCTTCATGGAGATCGCCAAGCTGCGCGCCGCGCGCCTCTTATGGTCGCGCATCATGAAGGAGTTCGAGCCGAAGAAGCCGGGTTCGCTGATGCTGCGCACCCATTGCCAGACCTCCGGCGTGTCCTTGCAGGAGCAGGACCCCTATAACAACATCGTCCGCACCGCCTTCGAGGCCATGTCGGCAGCACTTGGCAGCACGCAGTCGCTGCACACCAACGCCTTCGACGAAGCCATTGCGCTGCCGACGGAATTTTCCGCCCGCATCGCACGCAACACGCAGTTGATTCTGCAAAACGAGACCGGCGTGACCAAGGTGGTCGACCCGCTGGCCGGCTCCTATTACATCGAAAGCCTGACCAACGATCTCGCGGAAAAGGCGTGGGCCTTGATCGAGGAAGTGGAAAGCCTCGGCGGCATGACCAAGGCGGTCGAGAGCGGCCTGCCCAAGCGCCTGATCGAGGAAGCCGCGACAAGGCGTCAGGCGGCCATCGACAAGGGCGAGGAAGTCATCGTCGGCGTCAACAGGTTCCGGCTGGAGCAGGAAGACGCGATCGACATTCTGGAGATCGACAACAGCGCCGTGCGCAAGTCGCAGATCGCCCGCATCGAGCGCATCCGCCGGACGCGCGACAAGGCCAGGGTCGAAGCGGCGCTGGCCGAGCTGGAGAAGGTCGCGCGCGGCGGCGAAGGCAATATCCTCGCCGCCGCCGTCGAGGCCTCGCGCGCCCGCGCCACGGTGGGCGAAATCTCCGACGCCATGCGCCGTGCATTCGGCGACCACGCCGCCGTTCCCAAGGTCATCAGGCAGGTCTACGGCGCGGCCTACAAGGACGAGCCGGAATATCAGACGCTCGTATCACGGCTGGAGGACTTCTCGAAACAGGCGGGCCACAAGCCGAAAGTGATGGTGGCCAAGCTCGGACAGGACGGCCACGACCGCGGCGCGAAGATCATCGCCTCAGCCTTCGGCGACATCGGCTTCGACGTGCTGGCCGGGCCGCTGTTCCAGACCCCGGACGAAGCCGCCGACATGGCGATCAAGTCGAAGGTGCAGGTGCTGGGCGTCTCCTCGCTCGCCGCCGGCCACAAGACGCTGCTGCCGCAACTGGTCGAGACGCTGAAGAAAAAGGGCGCGGAAAACATCATCGTGGTCTGCGGCGGCGTGGTGCCGCGGCAGGATTATCAATATCTGTTCGACCACGGCGTCGCCGCCGTCTTCGGCCCCGGTTCCAACGTGCTCGACTGCGCCCGCGCCGTGCTCGATCTGCTGGAAGGCAAGCGCCGGAACGAATAGCCTTCTATCTCACGATTTCGGATCGGCGGAGGCCAGGATGGCGGAACTCGTGACGGATACGGGATCGCTTGCAGGAAACGTATCCTCAAGCCCTTCATCCAGTTGGCGCTCCAGTTCCGCCCGGTCGCCACTCTGCCGCGCGCTGGGGCGCGTCAGCAGCATTTCCGGCTCCATTCCGCATGCAGCACAAGCCACGCCCAGCGCATCGCCGAGCATCAGCGCCGAGCGCCGCATGGTCTCGCTCCGGGTGAGTTCCGCACCGGTGTCGTTCTCGACCTTGACCGTGACGCGCTCGTCACCATCGGTGACGAACTCCACAGCATAAAGCTTGAAGCCTCCGATCGAACTAATGCGAGTTTCGACAATGTACATCGCGCCAGCCTCCATAACGTCATCGTTTAGAGGGCAAACGGAGGAGCTTTGCAAAGGTTCCGCCTTGTAAGAGTGTTCGCGCAAGAAATCTCAAAGCATGGCGAGCGGCGTCTTGCGCGAGGGCGGCGCGAAGGCGCGGTCGAGCGAAGCCAGTTGCTCCTCCGTCAGGCACAGATCGGCGGCGCGGCGGTTTTCCGCCACGTGGGCTGGGTTGGACGATTTGGGAATGGCGATCACGTCGCCGTTGCGCATCGTCCATGCCAGCGCCACGGCGGCGGGCGAAACGCCCGTCTCGCGCGCGATCCGCTCCAGCGCGGCGTCGCCCAGCAGCCTACCCTGCTCTATGGGCGAATAAGCCATGAGCGGCACATGGCGCTCGGCGCACCACGGCATCAGATCGAATTCCGGCCCGCGCCGCGTGAGATTGTAGAGAATCTGGTTGGCCGCCACCGCCTCGCCGCCCGCGACGCCCACCAGCGCCTGCATGTCGTCGGTATCGAAATTGCTGACGCCCCAATGGACGATCTTGCCCGCCCGCTGCAACTCCTCGAAGGCCACGACCGTCTCCGCCAGCGGATGCCGACCCGGCCAGTGCAGGAGATAGAGGTCGATCCGGTCCGTTCCGAGCCGCCGCAGGCTGCGCTCGCAGGCCTCCACCGTCCCTTTGCGCGAGGCGTTGTAGGGCAGCACCTTGCTGACCAGAAACACCGTATCGCGCCGCCCGACCATCGCCGCGCCCACCACTTCCTCCGCGCCGCCATCGGCGTACATTTCCGCCGTGTCGATCAGCGTCATTCCGAGGTCGAGGCCATGGCGCAGCGCGTCCGCCTCGCGCTCGCGCTCCCGCGCGTCCTCGCCCATATACCACGTGCCCTGCCCCAGCGCCGGAACGCTCCGGCCGGACGGCAGCTTGACCTGCGGCAGCGTCATTTCCGCCTCCTATCCGAAATGCAGCCCGAAACCCTGCATGAGCCGGCGGATGGCGTAATCGGGCTTCTGCGAGGTGAAAACCGCCAGATCGTCGTGATGGTGCAACTCCTTTTCGCTCCCGCCCGGCAGAAGCGACACGGTGCGCCGCGCGATGGCCTCCGCCGGGTCGAGCCAGTCCACCGGCCACGGAGCCAGCCGCCGGAACACGTTGGCCAGAAACGGATAATGCGTGCAGGCCAGCACCACGATATCGGTGCGCCTGCCGTCCTTTTCGATGAAACAGGGCGCGATCTGCTCCGCCACCAGCGCCTCGTCGATCGTCTCGCCGCGAATATGCGCCTCGGCCACCGCCGCCAGCCGGTCGGCCCCGACCAGCCGCACATGGCATTGCGAGGCGAAGGACTGGATCAGGTCGCGCGTATAGGCGCGCTTGACGGTGCCGGGCGTCGCCAGCACCGAAACCAGGCCGGACGAAGTGCGCTCCGCCGCCGGCTTGATGGCCGGCACGGTGCCGACGAAGGGCACCGCCGGATAGGCCCGGCGCAGGTCGTCCAGCACCAGCGTCGAGGCGGTGTTGCAGGCGATCACCGCGATTTCGGGATCGTGCGCGGCGATCAAATCGCCGAACAAGGCGACGATGCGCGCCCTGAGCGCCTCCTCCTCCCAGCCGCCATAGGGAAAACCGGCGTCGTCGGCGATATAGACGAATCGCCGGTCCGGCATCAGCACCCGCGCCTCGCGCAGCACCGTCAGCCCGCCGATGCCGCTGTCGAACACCAGCACCGGCTTTTCGCGATCGGCTGAGACGGAAACTGCACCTGTCGCGGGCTCGTCCTTCATTCTGTCTGATCCTTATTGGCGGCCTGATCCTCGTTGGCGGGCTTGCGGGCGCGGCCTTCCGGCGCGCCGGAGCCGCGCGGCTTCTTGGGCGAAAACACGTCGAGCGAGGTGATCACCCCGCGCAGGAGCTTCAATTCGGCCGAAGCGAATTCCGCCCGCGTCAGCACCGAGCGCAGATTGTTGACCATGATCTCCTTGCGCGCCTCCGGGCGGAAATAGCCTCGCACGTCAAGGGCTTCCTCGATCTGGTTGAAGAATCCGTGCAGCTCCTGCTTGCTGGCCGGCTCCATCTCCGGCCCGCGGAACACCGTCTCGGTCTCCGTCTCCAGTCCCGACTTCATCCACTCATAGGACATGAGCAACACCGCCTGCGCGATGTTGAGCGAGGCGAAGGCCGGATTGACCGGAAACGTCACCAATTCGTCCGCCAGCCCCACTTCCTCGTTGGAAAGGCCGAAGCGCTCGCGCCCGAACAATATGCCCGTCTTCTCGCCGGTCCGGAACCGCCGCCGCAACTCACTGCCCGCTTCCACTGCGCTGCGCACCGGCTTGAAGCCGTCACGCTCGCGCGCCGTGGTCGCATAGACGAAATTGAGGTCGGCAATGGCCGAAGGCAGGTCGTCATAGACCACGGCGCTGTCGATCACATGGTCGGCCTTGCTGGCCGCCGCGCGGGCCTTTTCGCTCGGAAACTCCTCGCGCGGGTTGACCAGCCGCAATTCGGCCAGCCCGAAATTCGCCATGGCGCGCGCCACCATGCCGATATTTTCCGGCAATTGCGGCTCCACCAGCACGATGGCCGGTCCTTCCGCGAGAATGGGGCGCTGTTTGTCGGTTCCTGCCATGATCTCTTCCACTGATATTCGCTTATCGTGGCCTTTCCCTGACATAATCGCCGCGAAAATCAAAGAATTCCCTTAACGTCTCCATCACAAAACGACGCTGGCCGAAGGCGGGCTTTCGTCCTATCCTCGCCGTGAAAAGATACCCATCGCCATTTCAGGGAGAACGGTCATGTCCGGCAAGAAGATACTCATGCTGTGCGGCGATTTCGCCGAGGATTACGAAACCATGGTCCCTTTCCAGACGCTTCTGGCCGTGGGCCACAAGGTCCACGCCGTCTGCCCCGGCAAGAAGGCCGGCGACAGCATCGCCACCGCCATCCACGATTTCGAGGGCGACCAGACCTATACCGAAAAGCGCGGCCATAACTTCGCCCTCAACGCCACCTTCGCCGACGTGAAGGCCGAGACTTACGACGCGCTGCTGATCCCCGGCGGGCGGGCGCCGGAATATCTGCGCCTCGACGACAAGGTCATCGCGATGGTGAAGCACTTCTTCGAGGCCGGCAAGCCGGTCGCCGCCGTCTGCCACGGCGCGCAATTGCTGGCTGCAGCACGGGTGCTGGAAGGCCGCACCTGCTCGGCCTATCCCGCCTGCCGTCCGGAAGTGGAATTGGCCGGCGGCAAATACGCCGATATTCCGGTCGATCAGGCCGTCACCGACGGCAATCTGGTGACCGCGCCGGCATGGCCCGCCCATCCCGCATGGCTGTCGCAATTCCTCGCGGTGCTGGGTACGAAGATCACCCACGCCTGACGCAGATCGGCCCGCCAGGATAGCGCGGGCCGGTAGCCTCTCCCGATTGTGACCGCACCACACACAATGCAAACAAAGAATATGCGCTGGGCGCTTTGCCTTCGCGCGCACGGATGCTAATACCATCCGCGACGCATTCAGAAAGAGGCTTCATCCATGGCAAAAATCAAGGTTGCGAACCCGGTCGTCGAACTCGACGGCGACGAGATGACCCGCATCATCTGGCAGTTCATCAAGGACAAGCTGATCCATCCCTATCTCGACGTCGATCTGAAATACTACGACCTTTCGGTCGAGAACCGCGACGCGACCAACGATCAGGTGACTGTGGACGCAGCCAACGCCATCAAGCAATACGGCGTCGGCGTCAAATGCGCCACCATTACGCCGGACGAAGCCCGCGTGAAGGAATTCAACCTCAAGAAGATGTGGAAGTCGCCCAACGGCACCATTCGCAACATCCTCGGCGGCGTAATCTTCCGCGAGCCGATCATCTGCAAGAACGTGCCGCGCCTCGTGCCGGGCTGGACCAAGCCGATCATCGTCGGCCGCCACGCCTTCGGTGACCAGTACCGCGCCACCGACTTCAAGTTCCCCGGCAAGGGCACGCTGACCATCAAGTTCGTCGGCGAGGATGGCCAGACCATCGAGCATGAAGTTTATCAGGCGCCCGGCGCCGGCGTGGCGATGGCCATGTACAATCTGGACGAATCGATCCGCGAATTCGCCCGCGCCTCCTTCAATTACGGCCTCCAGCGCGGCTATCCGGTGTATCTGTCGACCAAGAACACCATCCTCAAGGCCTATGACGGCCGCTTCAAGGACATATTCCAGGAAGTCTTCGACGCCGAATTCGCCGAGAAGTTCAAGGAAGCCAAGATCTGGTACGAGCATCGCCTCATCGACGACATGGTAGCCTCGGCGCTCAAGTGGTCTGGCGGCTATGTCTGGGCCTGCAAGAACTATGACGGCGACGTGCAGTCCGATATCGTGGCGCAGGGCTTCGGCTCGCTCGGCCTGATGACCTCGGTGCTGATGACGCCGGACGGCAAGACGGTGGAGGCGGAAGCCGCCCACGGCACCGTCACCCGCCACTACCGTCAGCACCAGAAGGGCGAGGAAACCTCGACCAATTCCATCGCCTCGATCTTCGCCTGGACCCGTGGCCTCGCCCACCGCGCCAAGCTCGATAACAACGCCGAACTGAAGAAGTTCGCCGACACGCTGGAAAAGGTCTGCGTCGACACCGTCGAATCCGGCTTCATGACCAAGGATCTGGCGCTGCTGATCGGCCCGGATCAGCCGTGGCTCTCCACCACCGGCTTCCTCGACAAGATCGACGAGAACCTGCGCAAGGCCATGGCCGCCTGACCGGCGCAAGACTTGACGAACACCACGAACGGCGGGATCTTCCCGCCGTTTTCTTTTGAAGGACAGGTCATGACATCGATAAGACGCCTCGCTCCCGCCGACCGGGCTGCATGGGAGCCGCTGTGGCAAGCCTATCAGCGCTTCTATGAAACGGAGATTCCGCCGGAAACGACGGAACTGACATGGGCGCGCTTCCACGACGCGGCCGAACCGATGCATGCGCTCGGCGCCTTCGATGAAGGCGGACGGCTCGTCGGTATCGTTCATGCCATCTTCCACCGCTCGTGCTGGCTGCTGCAATGGAGCTGCTATCTCCAGGACCTCTATGTGGAAAGCGGCCAGCGCGGGCTCGGTACGGGCGCTGCGCTGATCGAGGCGGTGGCCGATCTCGCCCGCGCAAACGGCGCTGGCAAGCTCTACTGGCTGACGCAGGAGGCCAACGCCACAGCGCGCCGCCTCTACGACCATATCGCCCAGCGGACCGGCTTCATCCAATACAGCAAGCCGCTATAGCCTTCGCGGCGGAAACGGCGCATCCTTACTCTATATGGACGTATAAAGGAGGAAGCCATGGCTGAACTGACGCTTTATACCAATCCCATGTCGCGCGGGCGCATGGCCCGCTGGATGCTGGAGGAGGTCGGCAAGCCCTATGACGTCGAGGTCCTCGACTTCGGGCCACCGATGAAAACCGCCGAATATTGCGCCATCAATCCGATGGGCAAGGTGCCGGCGCTGCGCCACGGGGCGGCGGTCGTCACCGAAGCCGCCGCCATATGCGCCTATCTGGCCGCCACCTTCCCCGAAGCCGGTCTTGCGCCGCACCCGGAGGAGCGCGCCGATTACTATCGCTGGATGTTCTTTGCCGCAGGCCCGCTGGAGGCCGCGCTTTCCAACCATGCGTTGGGACTGGAAGTGCCGCGGGACAAGCAGGGCATGGTCGGCTACGGCAGCTATGAAAGCGCGGTAGACACGCTGGAAAAGGCCGTGTCGCGACATCCTTACATAACGGGCAACCGCTTCACTGCCGCCGATGTCTATGTCGGCTCGCATGTGGGCTGGGGCATGGCCTTCGGAACCCTGCCCAAACGCCCCGCCTTCGCCGCCTATTGGGATCGCCTGGCGGAGCGTCCGGCATGGAAGCGCGCCAACGAACTGGACGACGCGGAGGCCGCCCGGATAAATGCCGCCAAGGCAGGAAGCTGACGGAGATTATTTCCCCATCTTGTCGTGCAGGGTGTCGAGCGCATCCTGCGCGCCCAATATCCGCGTCGGGTCGCCGGACGCCTTGGCGAGGTCAAGGCGGCGCTGCATGAAGTTTTCGGCTTCGGCGCTGTCGCCGGTCTCATAGGCCAGCACGCCAAGCTGGAACAGCGCGTCGTCGATCCGCGGCGCGTCCTCTTCCGTCGTGGCCATGCGCAGGTATTTGTCGAGATAGGAGCGCGCCGCCGGAAAATCCTTCAGATCATAAGCGTTCTGCGCCAGATTGATGACGACGCTAATCAGCTTGTAGCTGTCGACACCGTGCAGCTTTTCGCCCTCGGCCAAAAGATATTCGTTGAGCTTGCGCGCCTCGGCGAAGCGTCCCGCCTCGTGCAGGCTATAGGCCCAGTCCTGCCGCGCGCCCAGCCGCTGGTCAAGCGTCATCGTCGGCTCGGCGTCGAGCAGCGGGGTGGCTTTTTCATAATATTCGAGCGCCAGCGGCCATCGCTCCAGATCCTTGGCCTGCGAGGCGATGCGGTAGAAATTGCGCCAGCGCTCGTCGGGCGTCAGGAACGGCGCGGCGGCGTCAATGCGGACGGCCTCCTGCAACGGGCCGAGGCTTTCTTCCGGGCGGCCGGCGCGGAAATGGACAAAGCCGCGCATATAGGCGAGTTCGCCACGCGCCGCCGAATTGGCCGGCGTCTTCTCCACCGCGGGCGCGAGTGCGTCGAGCTCGGCCAAGGTCGCGCTGATGCTGAACATCCGGTTGGAGTCCATGACGGTAGCGTGGATTTCCCGCAACCTTTTCAAGGCGTCGTCGCCGGCCTTTGCCCCGGCGACGCCGAATAGCGACAGGAACGATCCCCAGGCGATGGCCATGACGATCCTCCTCCAGCCCATCTCAGCCGGCCAACAGGGCCTTGACCGCCGCGATGGCGTCATTGGCCCTGGACCCGTCCGGGCCGCCGGCCTGCGCCATGTCGGGACGGCCGCCGCCACCCGCGCCGCCGAGCGCGGCGGAGGCGGCGCGCACCAGATCGACGGCACTGAAACGGCCGACCAGATCGTCGGTCACGCCCGCGACCGCGCTCGCCTTGCCGTCCTCGCCGACGCCGATGAACAGGACCACGCCGGAACCGACCTGCTTCTTGCCCTCGTCGGCGAGCGGCTTCAGGTCGCGCGGCGACACGCCGGTCACCACCTTGCCGAGGAAATTGACGCCATTGACGGTCTCGACCGCATTACCGCCCTCAGCCGAACCACCGCCGAGCGCCAGCTTCTTGCGGGCATCGGTGAGTTCGCGCTCCAGTTTCCGCCGCTCATCCAGAAGCGAGACGACACGATCCAGCGCCTCCGCCGGCGTCGTCTTCAGCGCGCCGGCAATGGCCTTGACGCGTTCATCCTGCTCTTCCAGATAAAGCCGCGCGGCCTCGCCCGTCAGCGCCTCGAGGCGGCGGACACCGGCGGCGACCGCACCTTCCGAAACGATGCGCACCAGCCCGATATCGCCGGTACGGCGCACATGGGTGCCACCGCACAGTTCCGTCGAATAGGACTTGCCCGCCTTGGGCCCATGCGTGGCCGTGCCCATGGAGACGACGCGAACCTCGTCGCCATATTTCTCGCCGAACAGCGCCATGGCGCCCTCGGCAATGGCGTCGTCCACCGCCATCAGGCGGGTGGTGACGGGCGCGTTCTGCAACACGATCTCATTGGTGAGGTTTTCCACCGCGGCCAGTTCGTCGTCCGAGATCGGCTTGGGATGCGAGAAGTCGAAACGCAGCCGGTCGGGCGCGACCAGCGATCCTTTCTGCGCCACATGGGTGCCCAGAGTCTCGCGCAGCGCCTCGTGCAGGAGATGGGTCGCCGAATGGTTGGAGCGGATACGTGTGCGGCGAGCGGAATCCACCTTCAGTTCGACCGCGTCGCCGGTCTTGGCCGTACCCTTGGTCACTTCGCCGATATGGACGAAAAGACCCTCGCCTTTCTTCTGCGTGTCCTTGACGGCGATGGAGAAGCCCTCGCCGGAAATCGTGCCGGTGTCGCCCTGCTGGCCGCCGGACTCGCCATAGAACGGCGTCTGGTTGACGACGACCGAAACCTTCTCGCCTTCCGAAACGGCCGGCACTTCCGCCCCGTCGCGCACCAAAGCGGCAATGACGCCCTCGGCACTCTCGGTCTCGTAGCCGAGGAACTCCGTCGCACCGACCCGATCCCTGATGCCGAACCAGATCGTTTCCGCCGCCGCCTCGCCGGAGCCGGCCCAACTCGCGCGCGCCTCCGCCTTCTGGCGCTCCATGGCCGCATTGAAGCCATCCGTATCCACACCGATGCCGCGCTGGCGCAACGCATCCTGCGTGAGGTCGAGCGGGAAGCCGTAGGTGTCGTAGAGCTTGAACGCCGTCTCGCCGTCGAGGCGGTCGCCTTCGACAAGCGTATCCGTGGCGTCGGAGAGCAGGCCGAGGCCGCGCTCCAGCGTCTTGCGGAAGCGGGTTTCCTCCAGCTTCAGCGTCTCGGAAATCAGCGCCTCGGCGCGGATAAGTTCGGGATAGGCCTGTCCCATCTCGCGGATCAGCGCCGGCAGCAGACGCCACATCAGCGGTTCCCTCGCACCCAGAAGCTGGGCATGGCGCATGGCGCGGCGCATGATGCGGCGCAGTACATAGCCGCGGCCTTCGTTAGACGGCAGCACACCGTCGGCGATGAGGAAGCTCGACGCGCGCAGATGATCGGCGATGACGCGGTGACTGGCGCGGAACGGCCCTTCAGCCTTGACACCCGTCGCCTCTTCCGAAGCGCGGATCAGCGCCTTGAACAGGTCGATATCGTAATTGTCGTGCACGCCCTGCAAGACGGCAGCGATGCGCTCCAGCCCCATGCCGGTGTCGATGGACGGACGCGGCAGCGCGACACGGTTGTCCGGCGCGATCTGCTCGAACTGCATGAAGACGAGATTCCATATCTCGATGAAGCGGTCGCCGTCTTCTTCCGGCGATCCGGGAGGGCCACCCCAGATATGATCGCCGTGATCGTAGAAGATTTCCGAGCACGGACCGCAGGGGCCGGTATCGCCCATGGCCCAGAAATTGTCACTGGTCGGGATGCGGATGATGCGGTCGTCGGAGAGGCCGGCGATCTTCTTCCAGAAATTCGCCGCGTCGTCGTCGGTGTGATAGACGGTGACGAGCAGTTTGTCCTTCGGCAGTCCGAATTCCCCGGTGATCAGGTTCCAGGCGAAATGGATCGCCTCTTCCTTGAAATAATCGCCGAAGGAAAAATTCCCCAGCATTTCGAAGAAGGTATGATGGCGGGCAGTGTAGCCCACATTATCGAGGTCATTGTGCTTGCCGCCGGCGCGAACGCATTTCTGCGCGGTGGTGGCCCGGCTGTATGGACGGTGCTCCAGCCCGGTGAACACGTTCTTGAACTGCACCATGCCGGCATTGGTGAACATCAGCGTCGGGTCGTTGCGCGGCACGAGCGGACTGGACGGCACGATCTCATGCCCGTTCTTGCGGAAATAATCGAGGAATGTGGACCTTATCTCGTTGACGCCAGCCATATTTCACCCTTGGGCGCCTGCCGCCCGATGCGGATGCCTCCCTTTGCAACAAAAGGTGGCACCAATGTTCTGTTTCTTCGGTTTTCCGCTTTTAGCGAGACGCCGCTTTCCTGTCCAGACAAGCTGTACGAGTGGCCGTTTCAAAAGAAAAGCCCCGCGAAGGAAACGCGGGGCTCGATAGCCAATTATCCGGAGGAGCTTACATTTCCGCTGCTTCGGACCCTTCTTCCGGGCCACCATCGTCAAGGAACTGCTCGGCGATCAGGCCGGCATTCTGACGCAAGGTCGTCTCGATCTCACGGGCGATCTCCGGGTTGTCCTTGAGATATTGCTTGGCGTTCTCACGCCCCTGCCCCAGACGCTGCGAATTGTAGGAGAACCATGCGCCGGACTTCTCCACCACCCCGGCCTTGACGCCGAGATCGATCAACTCGCCGGTCTTGGAGACGCCCGCGCCGTACATGATGTCGAACTCGACCTGCTTGAAGGGCGGAGCCAGCTTGTTCTTCACCACCTTGACGCGGGTCTGGTTGCCCACCACCTCGTCGCGCTCCTTGATCGCGCCGATGCGGCGAATGTCGAGGCGCACCGAGGCGTAAAATTTCAGCGCATTGCCGCCGGTCGTGGTTTCCGGCGAGCCGAACATGACGCCGATCTTCATGCGGATCTGGTTAATGAAGATGACCATGCAGTTGGAACGGGATATGGAGGCAGTGAGCTTGCGCAGCGCCTGGCTCATCAGGCGCGCCTGAAGTCCCGGCAGGGAATCACCCATCTCGCCCTCGATTTCCGCCTTCGGCGTCAGCGCCGCGACCGAATCCACCACCAGCACGTCGATCGCGCCGGAGCGAACCAGCGTGTCGGTGATCTCCAGCGCCTGCTCGCCGGTGTCGGGCTGCGAGATGAGGAGATTTTCAAGATCGACGCCAAGCTTGCGGGCATAGACCGGATCGAGCGCATGTTCCGCGTCCACGAAGGCGCAGATGCCGCCCTTCTTCTGCGCCTCGGCAATGGTATGCAGGGCGAGCGTCGTCTTGCCGGAGCTTTCCGGCCCGTAGATTTCCACGATGCGCCCCTTGGGGAGGCCGCCGACCCCGAGCGCGATATCCAGCGAGAGCGATCCGGTCGAGACCGTTTCGATCTCCACCACCTGATCGTTCTGGCCGAGCCGCATGATCGAGCCCTTGCCGAACGCCCTTTCGATCTGCGACAGCGCCGCGTCGAGAGCCTTGGTTTTGTCCACTGAATTATCCTCAACAAGTCGCAATGAATTCTGAGACATCTTACACCATCCTCTCGTCTCGCCAGAAGCCCGGCAGGCTCATCGCCGATGGGATATATGTATCCGTTTTGTTCTCTTTTTGCAAGAGAACTAACGGATTGATTTTAAAAGAAATTATAAATATGTTCTTTTATTGTTCCGCCATATATGCCGGAAATGCCACCTCCGGTTATCCACCACTTATGCCGGCAGCGGCGCGATTGCCGGCGCCGCGATTCGGTTTTCCATGCAAAAGGCGGCCTCCTCGCGGGGAAGCCGCCTGAAGGAAAGCCCTGCCGAATTTGTCAGTCGGCGGCACGCAGCGGCGAAATCTCGATCTCGACGCGGCGGTTCTGCGCCCTGCCCGCCGCCGTGGCGTTGGTGGCGATCGGACGGGTCGCGCCAAAGCCGACCACGGCGAAGCGGCGCGGATCGATGCCCTGAGCGCCGAGATAATTCGCGACCGAGGCGGCACGGCGCTGCGACAGATCCTGATTGTGGGTGGCGCTGCCGGTCGAATCGGTATGGCCATAGACGTCGACCAGCGTGCGGTCATATTTGCGCAGCACGATGGCGACGGAATTGAGCGTCGGATAGAACTGGCTCTTCACCTGATCCTGATCGGTATCGAAGGTGATGTTGGAGGGCATGTTGAGGATGATCTGGTCGCCGTTACGCGTGACCGAGACGCCGGTGCCCTGCAATTGCGCGCGCAATTCGCTTTCCTGCCGGTCCATATAGGCGCCGATGGCACCGCCGCCGAGCGCGCCGATGCCGGCGCCGATCAGCACGGCGTTGCGCTGCGCATGGCTGGAGCCGCCGACCATGAGGCCGCCGAGCGCGCCCACTGCCGCGCCGATGGCGGCACCGCCCGCCGTGTTCGACATCTTTTGCTCACCTGTATAGGGGTCGGTGGTGCAGCCGCCCAGAAACGTGGCGCCGATAAGGGCGATAGCGATCTTCTTCAGCATGGAACACTTGATCCTGTGTTTGCGATTCGAGAGTCGAATGATGGCGAGCGAAACCCGCGCCATCTATTTATTTTCATGTAATAATTTTATCCGGGAAGTCCGTCAGCTTTCGGATTCGTGCATTATCCCATGCCGCCGCAGGTTTGTAACTGCATAGCATAGCGGTTGGCAATGCTCTGCATGCGGCGCGCGCCGTTGATGGCGGTGGCGTTGGTG
This sequence comes from Rhizobiales bacterium 63-22, assembly GCA_001898995.1. GTDB lineage: Bacteria > Pseudomonadota > Alphaproteobacteria > Rhizobiales > Rhizobiaceae > Brucella. The sequence goes on from MKVZ01000017.1 coordinate 454,800, forward strand.
CGCCAGCGGCCGCGCGCATAGCCATCATGGCCGATATAATAGGCAAGATAGAGATTGTAGGCGTCGCTAAGGTCGATGCCGTTCTTCATATGGCTCTGGTAGTGATACCAGCCGATGAAATCGATGGCGTCGGCAAAATTCGAACGCGACGCCGTCCAGCGGCCGGTCTCCCGCTTGTAGCGCTCCCACGTGCCGTTCAGTGCCTGCGAATAGCCATAGGCGCTGGAAGGCCTCGACCAGGGGATGATCCAGAGGATTTTCCTGCGCGGCGGGCGCGCGTAGGGCTGGAAGCCGGATTCCGTGTAGATGGTGGCCATCAGGACGGGGACAGGTACGCCGTACTCGCGCGAAACGCTTGTCGCCGCTTTCTGCCAGTTGTTGAACCAACCATCGCGCTGATCGAAGACCGCACATACATTATTGACCTGCCGTGGGGCGGTCGCGCAGCCTCCGAGGATCACGAGCGCGACGAGAAACATAACGCGCATCATGGCAAACCTCGTCATTGTGCAAATATTGATAAAATATGAAGGTAAAGGCCGGATTAACTTACCGCCTTGATTTCATTATGGTTTACAAATGGTTGACGTGATGGACGCGCCAAATGCCCTCCGGTTCAGGCAATGCCGCAAACAGCGCTCGCCGGCAAGTCCGGTTTCAGGGGAGCAATTCAGGGGGGTATTTTCAGGAAAGCGAGGCCGGAAACGCCTTATCGCTGCCGCTCCTGCCGGAGCCGCGCCCAATAATCGAGCCTCTTGCGGATTTCACGCTCGAAGCCGCGTTCGGGCGGATCGTAGAAGGTCCGCCGCCCCATGCCTTCGGGGAAATAATCCTGCCCGGAAAAGGCGTCGGGCTGATCGTGGTCGTAGGCATAGCCCTCGCCGTAGCCCTCGTTTTTCATCAGCTTCGTCGGGGCGTTGAGGATATGCCTCGGCGGCACCAGCGAACCATATTCCTTCGCGGCGCGCATCGACGCCTTGTAGGCGACATAGACCGCGTTCGATTTCGGCGCGGTGGCAAGATAGACGCAGGCCTGCGCCAGCGCCAGTTCCCCTTCCGGCGAGCCCAGATAATCGTAGGCGTCCTTGGCGGCATTGCAGATCACGAGCGCCTGCGGATCGGCCAGCCCGATATCCTCCACCGCCATGCGCACAAGACGGCGTCCGAGATAAAGCGGATCTTCGCCCGCGTCGAACATACGCGAGAGATAATAAAGCGCCGCATCCGGGTCCGAGCCGCGCACCGATTTATGCAGCGCGGAAATCAGGTTGTAATGGCCGTCCTGGCTCTTGTCATAGACGGGCGCACGGCGCTGCACCACCTCCTGCAATTTCGCCGCATCGAAGACCTCGCCGGGGCGGGCGGCGCGCCATATCTCCTCGGCCAGCGTCAGCGCGGCACGGCCATCGCCATCGGCCATGCGGATCAGGCTGGCCCGCGCCTCCTCGTCCAGCGGGAGCGGACGCTTCTCCTGCTCCTCGGCGCGTTTCAGAAGCGTGGCGATGCTTGCCCCATCAAGCGGATGGAAGGTCAGAACCCGCGCGCGCGACAGAAGCGCCGCGTTCAGTTCGAAGGACGGATTTTCCGTGGTCGCGCCGATCAGGATCACCGTGCCGTCTTCCATGACCGGGAGGAAGGAATCCTGCTGTGCGCGGTTGAAACGATGAATCTCGTCCACGAAAAGCAGGGTCTGACGGCCCGACATGCGCCGCGCGCGCGCCGCCTCGAACACTTTCTTCAGATCGGCGACGCCGGAGAAGATCGCCGAAATCTGCTCGAAGGCGAGGCCCGTCTCACCCGCGAGCAGCCGCGCCACGGTGGTCTTGCCCGTGCCGGGCGGCCCCCAGAAGATCATCGAGCCGAGCGAGCCGGAGGCGATCATGCGCGTCAGAATACCTTCCGGCCCGGTCAGGTGTTCCTGCCCGCTGACCTCCGAAAGATGCTTCGGACGCAGCCGGTCGGCCAGCGGCCGGTTGCGGTCCGCACCGGGATCGGCGGAGGCTGTGAAAAGATCGCTCATCGGCCTTTTCCCTGTAAAGCGCCCGTCACCGTATGAACAGGCGCATGAGCGTACCGTTGCGCTCGATGCCGAGCCGCCACGCAATGCCTCGGCCTGCCTTCAGCACGGCGGAGAGATCGTTGACGGTGTTGATCGCCTTGCCGTTGACACTGCGGACGATATCGCCCGGACGCAGGCCCGTCTGCGCGGCGAGCGAGTCGTCCTTCACGTCTCCCACCACCACGCCGCGCGCCGCGCGGTTGAGGTCAAGCTGCTCTGCGATGGCAGGCGTCAGTTCCACCACGGTTGCGCCGGAGAGCGGGCTGTTGCCCTCGATCAATTGCGGCGTGGACTGCCTTACCGCCGGCGCCTTGGCGAGCGTGACGGGAATGGTACGGGTCTTGCCGTCACGCAGGACCTCCAGCGGCACCGTGCTGCCGATGCCCGCCGTGGACAGACGATAGCCGAGCACATCGGGATTGCCGGTCGGCACGCCTTGCGCGGAGAGAATCACGTCGCCCACCTTGAGGCCGGCCGCCTCCGCCGGGCTGTCCTTCTGGATCGCCGTCACCAGCGTGCCGGCGGGCTTGTCCATGCCGAGGCTTTCGGCGAGGTCGGGCGTCACGCCCTGAAAAGTCGCGCCGATATAGGGCCGGTCGAAGCTGGTGGCGCCGCGCCGCGCCGCCTCCACCACCGCCCGCACCATGTTGGAGGGAATGGCGAAGCCGATGCCGACCGAACCGCCGGAACGCGAATAGATCGCCGTATTGAGGCCGATCAGCCGCCCGCGCATGTCGATCAGCGCACCGCCGGAATTGCCCGGATTGATGGCCGCGTCGGTCTGGATGAAGAAATCGAAATCGGAAATGCCGACCTGCGTGCGCGACTGCGCCGAGACGATGCCGCTCGTCACCGTCTGCCCGACGCCGAACGGATTGCCGATCGCGAGCACCAGATCGCCAACCTCCACCTTGTCCGAATTGGCGAAGGGCAGCACAGGCAGCTTGTCCTTGGCATTGATCTTGAGCACGGCAAGATCGGTGGTCTTGTCGCGCAGCAATATCTTGCTTTCGAATTCACGTCCGTCGGAGAGCGCGACCTTGACCTCGTCCGCATCCTTGATGACGTGGTAATTGGTCACGATCAGGCCGGAGGGATCGACGATGACGCCGGAGCCGAGCGATTGCTGGATGCGCGGCGGGCCGCTCAACTGGTTGCCGAAGAACTGCTCGAAGAAGGGATCGCCCGCGAATGGCGATGCCGCCCGCACCTGCCGCGCCGCATAGACATTGACCACGGCAGGCGTGGTCTGCTTGACCAGCGGCGCGTAGGAAAGCTCGATGCCTTCGCGGTTCACGGGCAATTGCCGCTGGATTTGCTGTTCCTCCGCCTGTGCCGGAGCGAGTGTCAGGGCCGGCACCGAGGCCGCGCCCATGGATGCCAGAAAGAGGATCGCGATCCGCATATATCGCCAGTTCATGCGCAAACTCCAGCTTGACCGGGCCGGTTCCGCGAGGCGGAAAGCGCGCCCATGAGGTTCGTGAATCACGATTCGATATCGGGATTCAGTGCAGATATCTAGGTAAGGCAAACCAAGGATAAAGGGTGGATTGCGGTTTCGTGAACAAAGAGCGTCTTCAGTCCTCGAACAGCGCGGCGCGGATCGCCTGCCAGCTTTCCCGGTCGGGTGCCGCGAGCAGGCCACCGCCGACATGCGCGGGCAGATAGGCGCTGCCGTCCCAGCGCGCCAGATACCCGCCCGCTTCCTGATGGATCAGCGCGCCCGGCAGGTGGTCCCACGGCATCAGCTTGTTGTAGCAGGCGAAATGCGCCCCGCCAGTCGCGAGGATGCGGTATTCGTGCGCGGCGCAGCGGTAGCCGATCTGCGACAGGAATTTCGCGTGGTTGCGTGCCAGACGCGAGCGCAGCGGCTCCTCCGTATAGGCCCATGATACCGAACCGGTCATGCGGGCGATGTCGTCGGGCGCAGTCACCCGCGCCCGCTGCGTCGCGCCACCGTCCATGGCGCGGACCTGCGCACCACCGCCCCTGACCGCCATGATGAAATCCCGTCCGACCGGATCGTGGATGATGCCCGCCGCCGTCTCGCCCTTCACCACCACAGCCAGCATGACGCCGAACAGCGGCACGCCGCTGGCGAAATTGAAGGTGCCGTCCACCGGATCGATGGTGAAGGCGAGCTCCGCCTCGCCCAGCCCGTCCAGCAGGGCCGGATCGGCTGAACAGGCTTCCTCGCCCACGATCATGGCGTGCGGATAACGCTCCTTCAGCCGCGCGGTGATGAGCCGCTCGGCACTCACATCGGCTTCCGTCACCAGATCGGCGGGCGAGGTCTTTTCGCGGATATCTCCCTCGCCCAGCCGGCGAAAGCGCGGCATGATCTCGAATTCACCGGCTTCGGCCAGAACGGAAGCCAGCCATTCCATATGTTTCTCGTCAAAGCGCATGATCGCCCTCTCTATCATCGGTTGCGGCGCCGGTCATGAGCGCGCCAAAATCGAACAGCTTGCGGTCCAGCAGATGGCTGGGCCGTACATTGGTCAGCGCGCGGATCATCGTGTCCTTGCGGCCCGGCATACGCTTCTCGATATCCGTGAGCATGGCCTTCATGGCGTTGCGCTGCAAGCCGTCCTGACTGCCGCACAGATCGCAGGGGATGATCGGGAATTGCATGGCGGACGCGAACCGCTCCAGATCGTCCTCCGCCGCGTAGGCCAGCGGGCGGAACACCATCAGGTCGCCTTCGTCATTGACCAGCTTGGGCGGCATTGCGGCAAGGCGGCCGCCATGGAACAGGTTCATGAAGAAGGTTTCGAGAATATCCTCGCGGTGATGGCCGAGCACGATGGCCGAACACCCCTCCTCACGCGCGATACGATAGAGATTGCCCCGGCGCAAGCGCGAGCAGAGCGAGCAATAGGTGCTCGATTCGGGCAGCTTTTCCGTCACGATGGAATAGGTGTCCTGATATTCGATACGGTGTGCGATGCCGTAACGGTTCAGGAAATCGGGCAATATGTGCTTGGGAAAATTCGGCTGGCCCTGATCGAGATTGACGGCCAGAAGCTCCACCGGCAACAGGCCGCGCCATTTGAGATCGAGCAGCAGCGCCAGAAGCCCGTAGGAATCCTTGCCGCCGGAAAGGCAGACCATCCAGCGCTGGCCCGGCTTCACCATGGCGAAATCGTCGATCGCCTGCCGCGCCTGCCTCAGGAGCCGCTTGCGCAGCTTATTGAATTCGACGGTCGCCGGCACGTCGCGGAACAACGGATGGCAGCCATCGGCGGTGTCCCCGGCAATATCGGATTCGGCAATATCGGGATTGAAAGCGTTCATGATGCGGACTCGCGAGGATGATGCCTGTCATAGAGCATCGGACCGAAAAGTGGGAACCGCCTTCGCGGGGAAATCAGCCCACTGGACTGATTTCTGATCCCGCTACGATCGGAAAACCCAATGCTCAAACAAAAAAATAGATCGTCGCAATGCGCCCGATAAGGCGCATTGCGACGATCTAATACAGAAAAGCCGCCCATGGGGAAACCATGGACGGCCATTTCTGCGGCATAAAGCCCGGAAAGCCGGGATTAACGCGAGTAGAATTCGACCACGAGGTTCGGTTCCATCTGGACGGCATAGGGCACGTCCGAAAGGGTGGGAACGCGGTTGTAGGTCGCGACCATCTTGTTGTGATCGACTTCGATGTAGTCCGGCACGTCGCGCTCGGCGAGCTGCACGGCTTCGAGAACGACGACGAGCTGCTTCGACTTCTCGCGCACTTCCACCACGTCGCCGGCCTTGAGGCGATAGGACTGGATGTTGACGCGACGGCCGTTCACATTGACATGGCCATGATTGACGAACTGGCGCGCAGCGAAAATGGTCGGGACGAACTTGGCGCGGTAGACGACGGCATCGAGGCGCGATTCGAGCAGACCGATCAGGTTTTCGCCGGTGTCGCCCTTGCGGCGCGCGGCTTCCTCATAGGTCTTGCGGAACTGCTTTTCGGAGATGTCGCCGTAGAAGCCCTTGAGCTTCTGCTTGGCGCGCAACTGCACGCCGAAATCGGAAAGCTTGCCCTTGCGGCGCTGGCCGTGCTGGCCCGGGCCGTATTCGCGGCGGTTGACCGGGGATTTCGGGCGGCCCCAGATATTTTCGCCGAGACGGCGGTCGATCTTGTATTTCGCGGATTCGCGCTTGCTCATCGCATTTCCTTCAAAGGTTGGGCGCCTTCCGGCGCGGGAGGAAACGCGCCCTCCTCTGCCCCCTTTTTCCGGGGACTGACAGGATAAGATGCGCACGCTTTGCGATCTCATCCACGGGACACGTCTATCAGTGCCGGCACGTTTCCGCACCAGCACTGGCGGGCTTTTAGTCAGGCAAGCATACCTTTGTCAAGCCGCAACCGGCTCGCGAATGGCCGAAACAGCGGCCTTTTGCAACAATCTGCCATCAAGCGTGAAGGAACGCCATTTCCTTTTCCGTCATTATGAAACGGGTCGTCGAACAGGAGGTGCTCATATGGCCTTGCCGCTGTCCCGTGTGCTCAGGACCACGTCGCTCGCCACGCTCGCCCTGCTGGTGGCGGGTATGGGAACGGATTTCCGGCCGGAGCAGGCCCATGCGCAAACCTTCATCGAAAGGTTGCTGAAACAGGACGCTCACCGCACGAGACACCGTCGCGCCAAGGCACCGCAGAAGCGGCGCACCGCAAGGAAAAGCGTCACGAAACAGGAAAGCAGACCGGTGCCGCAGGCAAAGCCGGCGCAGACGCAAACCGAAGCGCCCCCGCCCGCAGTTGCGCCGGTGCCGGTTCCCGTTCCGGCGCCAAGGCCGGAGCCGCCGACATCCAAAGAGGCTCCGCTCCCCAAGGAGGAAAAACAGGCCGTACCGGAAAAACTTCCCGAACCGAAGCCGGAAGCGGCCAAACCCGAAACGGGCAAACCGCAAACGCCGCCGCCGCAATCCGGCAGCGATGCGGCCAAACCCGCGCCGGACGGGCGTGTCTATCAGGTTTCCTGTCCCGCCCTGATAACCGGCGAGGTGGAAGGAAAGCTTTTGCCGCCGATCGAGGACGGGCCCTCATGCGGTGTGCATTCGCCGCTGCGGCTGACCGCCATCGGTAAGGACGAACCGCTGAAATTCGCTCATGCCATCACCACCAATTGCGCCATGGCCATGACGCTGGCGCAATGGAGCACGGACGTTCGACAGGCGGCCCGCAACGCCTATGGACCGAACGTGAAGATCACGGCCATCGGCACCGGTTCCGACTATCAGTGCCGCAAGGTGAACGGCGAGACGGTGGGCCGCATTTCCGAACATGCCTTCGCCAATGCGCTCGATATCATGTCCTTCACCTTCTCCGACGGCAGCAAGACGGAACTCACCACCGGCTGGAACGGCTCCGAAAAGGAAAAGGATTTCTGGCGTGCAGTGCACGATGCGAGCTGCAAGCGCTTCATGACCGTGATCGGCCCGGATGGCGACGCCGCCCACCGAACCAACATGCATCTGGATCAGGGCTGTCACGGCAAATCCTGCCTTGCCCGTATCTGTCAATGAGTTATGATCGCAAGCCGAAGCGAAATTATAGAAAAATCCGGAAGCATATTGAAAAAAGGCGAGAGTTTCCTGATTCCCGACCGGCGACGATTGCTGCTTTCCAAAAGGATATTGTGCATGCGACCCATCAGAATCATCCTGCCGGCTGTCCTGCTGTCCGGCTTCGCCGCGGCCGTATCCATGGCCCATGCCGACGCGGTGCCGAAGCGCTCGAAGAATTTCAACCCCAATTACCATGAACTGGTGAAGACGCAGCGGGCATCCCCACAGGTGGCCGCCTGCATAGCCGCCGCCTACGACTATGTGAAGAAAAGCCGGAAATACGACAGGCTGGGCTTCACGAAGGACGATATTTCCCGCGCCAGCGTCGATAACAGGTCATCGAAATTCAGCGCGAAAGACCCACGCAGGATGTCGGCCGTGATCTCGGTGCCGGGCGAAGCGCGGCTGAAAAGCGTGGGCTACAAGTGGGATGGCATCATGCTACGCTGCGGCATTGCGCATGGGCGGCTGAAGGCAATCGAACTGGTGCAAACCAAGGCTGCCGACTAAACACTTTTCCCGGACGTGATTATTGTAAGGCCATGCACTGAGGAGCGAAACGATCAGTGCTTCCTGTCATCGGGAACATGCTCCGGCAAGCCGGCGCGCTTCGTTTCCGCGAAGTCCTCCAGTTGTTTTTCGGTCATGGTCTCATACATTTCGCGCGCTGCGCCGAAAAGTTCACGCGGATCGGTTTCGCCGCGTTTGGCGGCAAGGGCTGCACCTGCGGCTTTCTGCTGAGCCTGCGATCTGGCGGGCATGGCGGTTACTCCTGTCTTTTTAAGAAAACGTCTGTCCCCTCGGACGGTTCCGCAATCGGCCATTGCATCATGGGTTTTCGCGGTCGAAACGGGAGCGCGCCTCGCGCAACCGCGCGCGGTGGGCCACAGCCCACTGCCCCAGACCGTCGATCGGAGCGGCCAGCGAATGACCGAGCTCCGTCAGGGAATATTCCACTTCCGGCGGAGAAGTCGGACGCACATGCCGCGCGACAAGACCGTCACGCTCCAGCGAGCGCAATGTCACCGTCAGCATCCGCTGTGAAACGCCTTCGATGGAGCGGCGCAGCGCATTGAAGCGCAGCGGACCGCCCTGCAGATTGAAGATCACCAGAATGCTCCACGTATCGCCGATGCGATCCAGCACGTCCCTTATCGGACAGGACCCGTCCGGATCGAGCCGGAAAGCCGGCGTCGATGAAAGGAGCGGAGCCGCCTCATTCGGCCGAGAGTTCATTTTCATCGGATTCACCTCGTTCGTCTCGTCGCCGCCCGACTATCGCTCGTCCGCAAGGCGGTTACTTCCATGTTTCCTGACAAGGGAAAAGTGCGTTCTTTACACGAATTCCAATGCTGCTTAGGTAGTTACTATAAATAATCTGCTTACAAAACATACCTTATGCCGGAAGGAGAAACCGATGGCTAAAATTGCAATTATCGGCGCGACGGGTTTCGTGGGTAACGCTGTTCTCAAGGAAGCGGTCTCGCGTGGACATGAGGTGACCGCCCTTGTCCGTCACCCGGAAAAAGTCGAGAAACATGCCAATGTCACACCGGTGCAGGCCGATGTTTTCGACACAGGGGCGCTCGCCGGGCTGCTGGCGGGGCATGATCTCGTGATTTCCGCTTTCAATCCGGGCTGGAGCGACGCGAATATCCGTGAAAACCATATCAGGGGAAGCCGTTCGATCGCCGAAGCCACTCAAAAGGCCGGGATCAGGCGCCTCGTCGAAGTGGGCGGCGCGGGCAGCCTTGAAATAAAGCCCGGCATCCAACTGGTGGACACGCCGGATTTTCCCGCCGAATGGAAGGAAGGCGCGCTCGGCGCGCGCGAGGCGCTCAATGAGCTGCGCGGGAACAAGGACCTCGACTGGACCTTCGTTTCGCCCGCCATTCTTCTGCAACCCGGCGAGCGCACCGGAAAATATCGGCTGGGCGGCGACCAGCCCGTGTTCGACGCCAAGGGCGAAAGCAGGATTTCCGTCGAAGACCTCGCAGCCGTCATTGTCGACGAGGCCGAGCAAGGCAAACATATCCGTCAGCGGATAACCGCCGCCTACTGACGGCACGATACGTCAAAAGAGCCCGGTCAAACGGCCAGCCGGGCTGGCATTTTCCTTTAGACCAGTTCCACGTCCACGACGCCCGGAATGGCCTTCATGGCGCTCGCCACTTGCGGGCTGACACGGTAGCGGTGCGGCAGTTCGATCTCCACCTCGCGCTGGCCGTTGTCCTTGATGACGATCAGACTGACCTGCCCATCGCCGCGCATGTTGAAATGCGGGGCGATGTGGCGGATGGCCTCAGCCGAGCGAAGGTAAAGCCGCATCGCCTTCTGCATGCGGCAGGCTTCGTCCTCCAGCGACTGCACGGTCTGGATGCGCAGGCTGATCCCTTCCGGGCGGTCCTCCGCCTGCACGGTGATGACCACCGACTTGCCGCTTTCGAGCAGGTCGCGATATTGCGCCAGACCCTCGGAGAACAGCACCGCCTCGAACTGGCCGCTCGCATCCGACAATTGCACGATGCCCATCTTGTTGCCTGTGCGGGTCTTGCGCTCCTGACGCGCCGTCACCGTGCCGGCAAGCCGCCCGGCATTGGCGCCGCGCTTGACGGCGGCGGAGAACTCCATCCAGCTTTGCACGCGCATGCGGCCCAGCACGGCGCGATATTCGTCGAGCGGATGCGCCGACAGATAGAAGCCGACGGCCTGATATTCACGATGCAGCATTTCCGAGGGCAGCCACGGCGCGGCCTGCGGCAGGATCAGCTTTTCCTTCGGTGCACCGGACAGGCCGAAAATATCCGACTGGCCGCTTACCGCGTTTTCCTGTGCACGCTGCGCGAAGCCCATGATGCGGTCGATGCCGGCGCTCATGGCCGGCCGGTCGCGTCCGAAGCAATCCAGTGCGCCGGCATTGATAAGGCTTTCCAGCACGCGGCGGTTGACGATGCGCGGATCGATGCGTTCGCAGAAATCCTCAAGGCTTTCGAACGGCTTGCGGCCGCGGACGTCCACGATGTGGTCCACCGCCGCCTCGCCCACGCCCTTGATGGCGGCCAGCGAATAAAAGATCTGCCGCTCGCCGACCTCGAAAGGACGGAACGAAGTCATGACCGAGGGCGGCACCACTTCGATGCCCAGACGATTGGCCTCACGGCGGAAATCGTTGAGCTTGTCGGTGTTCGACATATCGTAGGTCATCGACGCCGCGAGGAACTCGACCGGGTGATGCGCCTTCATATAGGCCGTCTGGTAGGAGACGATGGCATAAGCCGCCGCATGCGACTTGTTGAAGCCGTAATCGGCGAACTTGGCCAGAAGGTCGAAGATGAAATCGGCCTGCGGCTTGCCGACGCCGCGCTCCACCGCGCCCTCCACGAAGCGGGTGCGCTGCATGTCCATTTCCGCGCGGATCTTCTTGCCCATGGCGCGGCGCAGCAGATCCGCTTCGCCGAGCGAATAGCCGGACAGTTCCTGCGCGATCTGCATCACCTGTTCCTGATAGACGATGACGCCCTGCGTCTCCTTCACCAGATGATCGATCTTGGGATGGATTGAGGCGATCTCCTCCTCTCCGTTCTTGCGCGCATTATAGGTGGGGATGTTCTCCATCGGGCCGGGGCGGTAGAGCGCCACCAGCGCGATGATATCCTCGATGCGGTCGGGGCGCATGCCGAGCAGCGCCTTGCGCATGCCCGCGCTTTCGACCTGGAACACGCCGACCGTCTCGCCACGCGACAGCATTTCATAGGTTGGCCCGTCATCGAGCGGCAGGCGGGTAAGGTCGATCTCGAGGCCCTTACGCGCGACCAGCTTCAACGCCGTCTCCAGCACGGTCAGCGTTTTCAGGCCGAGAAAGTCGAATTTGACCAGTCCCGCCTGCTCGACCCATTTCATGTTGAACTGGGTGACGGGCATGTCGGAGCGCGGATCGCGGTACATCGGCACCAGTTCCGACAGCGGACGGTCGCCTATCACGATGCCGGCGGCGTGGGTGGAAGCGTGGCGATACAGACCTTCGAGCTTGAGGGCGATATCGAGAAGCCGTCCCACCACCGGCTCCTTCTCGCGCTCCTCGATCAGTTTCGGCTCGGTTTCGATGGCCTGCGCCAGCGAAACGGGATTGGCCGGGTTCTGCGGCACCAGCTTGCACAGCCGGTCCACCTGCCCGTAGGGCATTTCCAGAACGCGGCCCACATCGCGCAATACCGCGCGTGCCTGCAACGTACCGAAGGTGATGATCTGCGCCACCTGATCGCGGCCGTATTTCTCCTGCACGTAGCGGATCACCTCCTCGCGGCGGTCCTGGCAGAAGTCGATGTCGAAGTCGGGCATCGACACGCGGTCGGGATTGAGGAAGCGCTCGAAAAGCAGCGAGAAGCGCAGCGGATCGACGTCTGTGATGGTGAGCGCATAGGCAACAAGCGAGCCCGCGCCCGAACCGCGCCCCGGCCCCACCGGAATGCCATGCGCCTTGGCCCATTTGATGAAGTCCGAGACGATGAGGAAGTAGCCCGGAAACTTCATGCGGGTAATGACGCCGATCTCATACTCCAGGCGTTCGGCATATTGCTCGGCCGTATAGCCCTCGGCTAAACCCGTCATTTCAAGACGTATCTTGAGGCCTTCGCGCGCCTGCCGCGCCAACTCGTCGGCCTCCGCCTGCAAGGCGGCCTCGGCATCTTCCGAATCGCCGGTGAAGCGCGGCAGGATCGGCCTGCGCGTGTCGGTGTACCATGAACAGCGCTGCGCGACCTCCACCGTATTGTCCAGCGCCTCCGGCAGATCGGCAAAGAGCGCCGCCATTTCCGTCCGGCTTTTCAGATAATGATCCGGTGTCAGGCGGCGGCGGTCGTCGTTTGAGAGTATCTGCCCTTCCGCAATCGCCAGAAGCGCGTCATGCGCCTCGAAATCCTCGGCCTTGAGGAAAAATGCCTCGTTAGTGGCGACCAGCGGCAGTTCCATCGCATAGGCGAGTTCCACCGTCCTCGCCTCCAGCGCCCGGTCATAGCCGGCATGGCGCTGCAATTCGACATAGAGCCGGTCGCCGAAGCTCTTCTTCAGGAAATCCAGCCGCGCCTCGGCCCGGTCCGGCCGGTCAGCGGCAAGCGCACGGCCGATGGGGCCGAACGGGCCGCCCGACAGCACGATCACATCCTTCGAGCACTCCGGCAGCCAGCCGGCCTCGATATGGATCGGGTCGCCCGGCGGCGTAGCGAGAAAAGCGCGGCTCACCAGCCGCACCATGTTCGCGTAGCCCTCTTCCGTCGCCGCCAGCAACACCAGCGACGCCAGATCGAGAGCCAGTTTCCGGTTCACATTGCGCCCATTCTCGACATGATCGCCGAAGGCCACGTCGATCTGGCAGCCGATGATCGGTTGCAGGCCCTCCTTCGACGCCTTCTGGGCGAATTCCAGCGCCCCGAACAGATTGTTGGTATCCGTCACCGCAATGGCCGGCGCTTCGTCCGCGACGGCCTGCTTGATGATCTTGCCGAGCGGCAGCGCGCCCTCGAGCAGGGAATAGGCCGAGTGTACGCGCAGATGCACGAAGCGCGGCGCCGACAATCCTTCCCCTGCTCCATCGCCCATCGCATCCGCTCCGATCAAAACCGCGTGGACGTAACCGCCCGCTTCCGACTCTCATGTACCTGCCCGGCAGTTTCGGCAAATAGAGCGGCGGAGTCCAGCGCGGACCGTTCCGGTGTCACGTCGGCTCACAGGAGATGTCCCTGTCAAGCCTCTCAGATGGCGCTGACCCAGATGGCGAAAGTGGCGATGAACAGGCTGATCGAGATGAAGGCCAGAATGTCATGGATAAGATCGGTCATGGCGAAACTCCTCTTTGTTCACTTATGTTTATTTTTTGTTCTATTTTTGTTCCAAAGTCAATCGCGATCTTCCGGCCCATTTATTTTAGGGTTTACGAATAGTGAACGGTAGCCGCAGGCTCGAACCGGCGGTTCGGGCCATCAGGCGGCAATCAGGGATGGTGTGAAAAAGGCGGCGGCTGGAACCCCGCTACCCCTCTCTCTGGGGGGCCGGCGCTCTTGTTCCGCCCGGACATGAATGACCCGCATCCATGCGAAAGCCCGTGATGTTTCAGGGCCGCATGCCGGCCCTAAAAATCGACCACCTTGCCCTCTTTCAGGGTCACGCGACGGTCCATGCGGCGGGCAAGTTCGTGATTGTGGGTGGCGATGAGCGCGGCGAGGCCGGACTGACGCACCAGCGCCTCCAGCGCGCCGAACACATAGGACGAGGTGCCGGGGTCGAGATTGCCGGTCGGCTCGTCGGCGAGAAGCACCAGCGGCGCATTGGCGACCGCGCGGGCGATCGCCACGCGCTGCTGCTCGCCGCCCGAGAGCTCCGCCGGACGGTGCGTGGCGCGCTTGCCGATCTTCATATAGTCGAGCAGCATCTGCGCGCGCTCGCGCGCCGCCTTCTTCGGCAGGCCGCGAATCATCTGCGGCACCATGACGTTCTCCAGCGCCGAGAATTCCGGCAGCAGGTGATGAAACTGGTAGACGAAGCCGATATCGTTGCGGCGCACCGCCGTGCGGTCTTCCTCCGACAGCTTGCTGCACGAAACGCCATCCAGCACGACATCGCCCTTGTCGGGCCGCTCCAGCAGGCCCGCCGTGTGCAGAAGGGTGGACTTGCCCGCGCCGGACGGCGCCACAAGCGCGACCATCTCGCCCCGTCGCAGCGTGAATTCGGCGTCACGCAGAATGACCAGTTCACGGCCGGCTTCCCTGTAGACGCGGCCGACACCTTCCAGCCGCAGGATCACTTCCGCCGCCATTATTCGTACCTCAATGCTTCGACCGGATCGAGCCTGGCTGCGCGCCATGCCGGGAAAATGGTAGCGAGGAAAGACAGACCCAGCGCCATGCCGATGACGGACAGCGTCTCGCCCATATCCATGCGCGCCGGCAACTGGCTCAGGAAATAGAGTTCCGGGTTGAACAACGTCGTACCCGAGAGCCACGAGAAGAAATCGCGCAACCGCTCTATATTGAGGCAGACGACGACTCCGAGGATCACGCCGGCCAATGTGCCGGCGGTGCCGATGGCAGCCCCCGTCATCAGGAAGATGCGCAATATCGCGCCGCGCGTCGCACCCATGGTACGCAATATGGCGATGTCGCGTCCCTTGTCCTTCACCAGCATGATGAGGCCGGAAATGATATTGAGCGCCGCCACAAGCACGATCAGCGTCAGGATCATGAACATCACGTTGCGCTCGACTTCCAGCGCCGAGAAGAAAGTATGGTTGCGCTGCCGCCAGTCGACCAGCGACAATTGCCGCGCGGCGACTTTCTCAATGGGCGCACGCAGCGCATCCACATTGTCGGGATTATCGACGAAGATTTCCAGCGACTGCACCTTCCCTTCCTGATTGAAGAAAAGCTGCGCCTCCGAAAGCGGCATCATGACGATGGAACTGTCATATTCCGACATGCCGATCTCGAAGATCGCCACCACCTTGTAGGCCTTGACACGCGGATTGACGCCGAACGGCGTCACGTCGCCGTCGGGCGAGATGATGCGCAGCGTGTCGCCGACGGAAAGGCCGAGATTTTCCGCCATGCGCGTGCCGATGGCGACGCCGCCGCTCTGGTCGAAGCCTTTCAGCGTGCCCTGTTTTATATTGCCGGAAACCAGCTTGAGCTTGTCGAGGTCCTGTTCACGCAGACCCCGCACCAGCGCGCCGGTCCCGGCGCCGATATTGCCCTGCACCAGCGCCTGCCCTTCCACCACCGGAATGGCGAACTTGACGCCGGGAATGGCGTCGATGCGCGGGATAAGCGTGGCGTAATCGTCCAGCGGCCGGTCCATCGGCTGCATGATGAGATGGCCGTTGATTCCCAGAATCCGGCTCAGAAGCTCGGCGCGAAAGCCGTTCATCACCGCCATGACGATGATGAGCGTGGCCACGCCCAGCATGATGCCGGTAAAGGAAAACCCGGCAATGACGGAGATGAAGGTCTCGCGGCGGCGCGCGCGCAGATAACGCCAGGCTATCATGCGCTCGAAGGCCGAGAACGCACCGGATTTCGGTGCGTTGCGTGGTGCCTGCTTCGGCTCCTTCGGTGCCGATCCGGCCTTGGCCCTCACCGTCGCACCGCCCGACTTCGCTGCCGCCGCCTCGCTCATGCCACACCCACCAGAAGATTTATGGCAGCCTCCACGGTGAGGTTCTGCCGTTCGCCGGTCCTGCGGTCCTTGATCTCGACCTCGCCAGCGGAAACGCCGCGCGGACCCACGATCACCTGATGCGGCAGGCCGATCAGGTCCATGGTAGCGAATTTCGCGCCGGGACGCTCGTCCTTGTCGTCCAGCAGGGGATCGAGGCCGGCATTGGTCAGAGCTTCATAGAGCTTCTCGCTCACGCCGTCGCAGGCCCCGTCACCCGGCTTCATATTGACGATGCCCGCGCCGAAGGGCGCGATCGACTTCGGCCAGATGATGCCGGCGTCGTCGTGGGAAGCCTCGATGGTCGCCGCCACGAGGCGCGAGGGGCCGATGCCGTAGGACCCCATAGATACGGCATGTTCCTTGCCGTCCGGCCCCTGCACCTTCGCACCCATCGGCTCGGAATATTTGGTGCCGAAATGGAAGATATGGCCGACTTCGATGCCGCGCGCGGAAAGCCGGTCGTCCGGCTTCACCTCTTCCCATGCCGCCTTGTCGTGCATCTCGTCGGTGGCGGCGTAAGGCGTGGTCCAGCGCGTGACGATATCGGTCAGTTGCGCGTCGTTACGGAAATCCGTGTCGGCGCCAGGCACGGCGAGGCCGAGATAGGTGCGGTCGCAGAAGACCTGGCTCTCGCCGGTCTCGGCCAGAATGATGAATTCATGGCTGAGATCGCCGCCGATGGGCCCGGTGTCGGCGCGCATCGGGATTGCTTGCAGGCCGATGCGTGCGAAAGTGCGCAGGTAGGAGACGAACATGCGATAATAGGCCATCTTCGCACCCTCGTAATCGAGGTCGAAGGAATAGGCGTCCTTCATCAGGAACTCGCGCGAGCGCATGACGCCGAAACGCGGACGCACCTCGTCGCGGAATTTCCACTGGATATGGTAGAGGTTGAGCGGCAGGTCCTTATAGGAGCGCACATAGGCGCGGAAAATATCCGTCACCATTTCCTCGTTGGTCGGGCCGAAGAGCATTTCACGCTCCTGCCGGTCCTTGATGCGCAGCATTTCCTTGCCGTAGGCGTCGTAACGGCCGCTTTCACGCCAGAGGTCGGCCGACTGTATGGTCGGCATCAGAATTTCATTGGCTCCCGCGCGATTCTGCTCCTCGCGGATGATGGTGCAGACCTTGTCCAGCACCTTGAGGCCGATCGGTAACCATGAATAGATACCCGCCGACTGCTGACGGATCATGCCCGAGCGCAGCATCAACCGGTGGGAGACGATTTCCGCCTCCTTGGGGTTTTCTTTCAGAATGGGCAAAAAGTACTGCGACAGACGCATCGTCACCACCGAATGAGAGAGGCTTGCCTGACTGCTCCGGGAATCAGGCAAAAATTAAGCATATTTGACGGTTTCTTACCGGGTTATCCGGCGAATGGAAACCCGGTTGTGGAATGGATTTGAAGTTTGAAGCAGGCTTTGTGACCGGCTTGAGAGAAGCCCCGACCGACGCTCCGCAGGTGCATCCGACGCAATTGCAGTGAAGACCGATCCTTTTTCCTAAAGCCGCTTCGGTTGGCCCTGTCTTCGGCGGAATAAATTAGCATTTTCGAATTCACATTCAATTTCAAAGCATTACAAAGGCGTTACCCATGGCGGACATATATGCGAAGGAAATGTGACGAGGAAGAAGATTTTTCGTGACAAAAGCTGTGCAATCCGCTATTTTTTTCATCATAAAAGTCACAACGGAATAAAACCGTTGGTTTCACGCGGTCAAAGTCTTGGGAGGATGGATCCAGGCGCGAATTTCCGCGGCCGCCAGGAAACTGGAAAAGGGTCGAACGCGTATTGAACTGGCAAGGCGCAAGCCTTGCTTTTTTTTTGCACTTGCGGCTGACCGTGCTGCGGCAGGAAATCCCGACGATAACACACTGATTTTGTGGGATTTAAATAGGACGCGCCGCAGCCGACGCAGGCATACTAAACGGCAAGTAAAACCGTTTTCGCCTCACCTGCGTCAAGAAATCGTGCCGCACGGTTTGCCCGATATAAAATGACGATGATTCAATGGCTTAAAGGAACCCGCATTTTATCGGATTCAGGAAATTTGATTTAAGCTATTGTTTTTACAAATGTCTTCATTCCGAAATCCGTTTCCGCTTTCGGGAAGCGCGACTTAGTGAAAAATCATCGGATTTTGATTCAACCAGAGCTATATTCCGGCCATCCTCGCCGTTTCATGTGACAAGGGAAGCGCTGCCTAATTTTCAGGCAGAAAACTCCGGTCAATACAGAAGGAGCAATCTCTCCATCCTTTTTCCGTATTTCCAGACCGGGAGCGTCACACGCTATTTCATATCCGGTATGAAGTGAGGAATATCATCGAAGGTCAGGCCGCTCATTTGCGTGATATAATAATAGAGCGCGAAGATGATGGTAGCGACCAGCGTGGTGCGCAGGAAGGCGCGGCCGATGCGCGGTTTCAACGGCGCGCTGGAGACGGTGCCAAGCGTGACGTCCTTTTCTTCCCCTTGCGTGCGCAGGCCCAGCGGCAGCATGGTGAACAGCGTCATCCACCAGACGATGAAATAGATGGCTATGCCGGAAATGAGCGTCATATGCTCATGCCTCCTCAAGTTCGATCAGCGCGCCGTTGAAATCCTTCGGATGCAGGAACAGCACCGGCTTGCCATGCGCCCCGGTCTTCGGCTCGCCATCGCCGAAGATGCGTGCGCCCTCCGCCCTGAGCCGGTCGCGCGCGGCGGCAATGTCACCCACCTCGTAGCACAGATGATGGATGCCGCCGGACGGATTCTTCTCAAGAAAGGCAGCGATGGGAGATGCCTCGCCCAGCGGCTCCAGCAATTCGATCTTCGTGTTGCCCACATCTACGAACACCACTGTCACCCCATGCTCCGGCAAGGCTTGCGGCTCGGTGACGGCCGCGCCGAACCCGTCGCGATAAAGCGCTGCCGCCGCCTTTATATCCGGCACGGCGATCGCAACATGGTTCAGGCGTTCGAGCATCGGCACCGTCTCCCTTCGGCGACACGAAATCAGTGTATCCTGTTCACGAACACTGTCACCACGGGCTTTTTGCCCCAGGCATGATTGGCCGCAGCGCGCACGGCCCGGCGCACGGATTCGCGCACCAGTTCGGGGTCCTTGCGGCGCACGCGCGGAATGCTGTCAATGGCCTCGATGGCGGCGTCGAGCAGGATATCTTCCATCAGTTCACCCTGCGCGTCCTCTTCAGGCACGCCGAAGGTGACAAGATCGGGCTCGTCCACGATGCGGTGCTCGCGGTCGAGCAGCACATTGACCGCGACATGGCCGACATAAGCGAGCTTGCGCCGCTCGGTCATGCCGATCTCGTCCTCGTCGCCGATCAGCCTGCCGTCCTTGTAGATGCGCCCGACCGGCGCCTCGTCGACGATCTCCGCCTTGCCCGGCGCGAGCCGCAGCATATCGCCGTCGCGCACCTGCGCCACCTGCTCGATGCCCTCCATCGCGCCGAGCGACCCCTGCGCCACCAGATGCGCGGCCTCGCCATGCACCGGCACGAGAATCTTCGGCTTCACCCATGAATACATGCGGCGCAATTCGTTGCGACGCGGATGGCCCGACACATGCACCAGCGCGTCGTCGTCGGTGATGATCCTGACGCCGCGCTCGATCAGCCGGTTCTTGATGTCGATGATGGCCTTCTCGTTACCGGGTATGGCGCGCGAGGAAAAGATAACCGTATCGCCCGCCGAAAGCGCAAGGCTGCGCATCTCGTCGCGCGCCAGCTTGGCAAGTGCGGCGCGCGGTTCTCCCTGACTGCCGGTGAGGATCATCACCACATTCTCGCGCGGGATATAGCCGTAATCCTCCTCGCTCAAAAATTCCGGCAGGCCCTCCATGTAGCCGAGTTCAGCGGCAACCGAGATGGCGCGCTTCATGGAGCGCCCGACCACCAGAACCTGACGGCCGGCATCGCGCGCCGCTTCCGCGATGGAACGGATGCGCCCGACATTGGAGGAAAACGACGTGATCGCCACCCGGCCGCGCGCCGCCTCGATCAACTCGCGCAGGCTTTCGCCCACCTGCCGCTCGGACGGGGATTCGCCGTCGCGCAGCGCATTGGTGGAATCGCAGATCAGCGCCAGCACTCCCGCCTGCCCCAGCGCGCGGAAACGCGCCTCGTCGATGACCGGGCCGAGCGCCGGTTCCGGGTCCATCTTCCAGTCGCCGGTATGAATCACCGTACCGAGCGGCGTGGTGATGGCGAGCGAGACGGGTTCGGGAATGGAATGGGTAACGGCGATGGCCTCCACCTTGAATGGACCGACCTCGAAACTGTCACCGGCCTTGTAGACGGTGACGGGGATTTCCGGCGCATTGTTCTCGGACTGGCGCTTGGCTTCCAGCAGGCCCGCCGTGAAGCCCGTGGCATGGACGGGAACCTTGAGCCGCGGCCACAGGTCGAGCAGCGCGCCGAAATGGTCCTCATGCGCGTGCGTGATGACGATGCCGCGCAGATTGTGCTTCTCCGCCTCCAGATAGCGGATATCGGGCAGGATGAGGTCCGCGCCCGGCTGCTCCGGCCCGGCGAAGCTGACACCCATGTCCACCACCAGCCATTCGCGCCTGTCGGCGGGACCGTAACCATACATGGCCAGATTCATGCCGATTTCGCCCACACCGCCGAGCGGCAGGAAAACGAATTCAGAATTGCTGGAGCGGGCCATGAAATTTCCTTTACGAACAGACGCCGGATCGGGGACGCCCCGGGAGATGCGCATCTAGAGCGGTTCCGGTAAAAACGGAGTCGTCGGAACCGCTCTATCTCTTTGTTTGAGCATCGGATGACGCGAAAACCGGTTCCCACTTTTCGGCCCGATGCTCTACCGCCTCAACTGGACCGAAAAGCCGCCCGTTGCAAGCCCGGCCGGGGCAGAAAGCCATTATTTCCGCAGCGTCGTCGCGGTCCCGAAATAGACGTCGCCCGCCGTCACCGCGACCCGTGCGCCGTCATCCTCACGGATCACGAAGCGGCAACCCGCATCGATGGTCTCGAAACGGCCCTCGATCACGCGGTCCTCGACCTGCATCGTGACATTGCCGCCAAGACCATGGGCGCGCTCCAGCCAGCGGGAGCGGATCACATCCAGTCCCCGGCCGCCGCTCCAGACCCGGTAATTCTCAGTCCATGCGTCGGACAGGGCCGAAAACAGGGTTTCGGCGTCGCAGCCGCAGCCGACCGCATGAAGCGAGGTCGCCAGATAGGGCAATCCCTCGGGATGAGCGACCACATTGGTGCCGATGCCGACGGCGATGGCCAGACGATCGACCCCGGTGGCGTTTCCGGGAAGAAAGGCGGATTCCAGCAGGATGCCGGAGAGTTTCGCACCGTTCAGCAGGACATCGTTCGGCCATTTGAGACCGATCGCGGGCGGCACGGACGGACCGGTGGCGGCGAAGACCGCGTCGAGCGCATCGGCCAGCGACAGGCCGGCGACGAAGCCGAGCGTCGCCGCCGCCTTCATGTCGAAACTGTCCACCAGAAGCAGGGTCGAGGCGAGATTGCCCTCCGGCGAGGACCAGGCGCGGCCACGCCTGCCGCGCCCGTTCTCCTGCTTTTTCGAGACGAACCAGATCCCGCCCGGATCACCGGCGGCGGCCCGTTCCAGAGCAACCGCATTGGTGGAGCCGACCGTCTCGAAACTTTCGAGACGGTAGCCTGCATTCGCGGCGATGGGCGAAAGTGCGAATCCCATCCGTGCCTGCACCCGTCCGCGTTTCAGAAAAACGTCTTCGCGGCGGCTTCGGCGAGATTGCCGATCGGGCCAGCAATGAAGAAGTAGAACAGCACGAAAAGGCCGCTGACAGTCAGCACAAGGCGAAGCTCGCCCGATACGGCCACGAAACCGGCTGCCGGCTCATCGAACCACATGACCTTGATGACGCGCAGGTAGTAGAACGCACCCACCACAGAAGCCAGAACGCCGATGATGGCGAGCGGCCACAGGCCCGCCTGCACGGCGGCGAGGAAGGTGTACCACTTGGCGAAAAAGCCCGCGAGCGGCGGAATGCCCGCCAGCGAGAACAGGAACACGGTCATCACCGTCGCCAGCACCGGATTTGTGCGCGACAGGCCGGCCAGATCGGCGATCTCCTCGACATTGCCGTCCTTGGTGCGCATGGCGAGGATGAAGGCGAAGGTGCCGAGCGTCATGGCGAGATAGATCGTCATGTAGATCATGACACCCTTGACGCCGACCAGCGTGCCGGCGGCAAGCCCGACCAGCGCGAAGCCCATATGGCCGATGGAGGAATAGGCCATCAGCCGCTTGATATTGTGCTGGCCGATCGCCGCGAACGCGCCCAGCACCATGGATGCGATGGAAATGAAGACGACGATCTGCTGCCAGTCATGCGTGACGGGCGCGAAGGCTTCCGCCACGACACGGATGATGAGCGCCATGGCCGCCATCTTCGGCGCGGAGGCGAAGAAGGCCGTCACCGGGGTCGGCGCACCTTCGTAGACGTCCGGCGTCCACATATGGAAAGGAACGGCGGAAATCTTGAAGACCAGACCGGAGAGAATGAAGACGAGACCGAACAGCAGGCCGAGATTGCGGCCCCCGCTCGTCAGGGCATGCGCGATCTCCGTGAAGCCGATATGGCCCGTAAAGCCGTAGACCAGCGTGATGCCGTAGAGCAGCAGGCCGGAGGAGAGTGAGCCGAGCACGAAATATTTCAGGCCCGCTTCCGTCGACCGCACGCTGTCGCGGTTGAAGGCCGCGAGCACGTAGAGCGACAGCGATTGCAGTTCGAGGCCGAGATAGAGCGCCAGCATGGTGGTGGCCGACACCATCAGGATCATGCCGAGCGTGGCGATCACCACCAGCACGGGGAACTCGAACTTGTCCAGTTGCTGCGCCCGCGCGAAGCCGATCGACATGACCAGTGTCACGATGGAGCCGACGAGCGTCAGCACCTTCATGAAGCGGGCGAAGCCGTCGCTGGTGAATGCGCCGCCGAAGGCGCTGCCGTTCGCCGGGAAGAAGACCACCAGCCCCAGCGCTACGACCAACACCGCCACGGCGAGACCGTTGACCAGCGTGGCGGCCCTGCCGCCGGAGAACACGCCTATCATCAGCAGCGCCAGGCCGCCCACGGCAAGGAAAATCTCCGGTGCCGCAAGGGTTAGATGAGCTATCACATCAGTCTGCATGACCTCACGCCTTTATTTATTGCGCCAGCATCGCGGTGGCGGGACCGCCAATCGCAGCGTGGTAATGTTGAACCAGGGCGTGCACGGAGCCCGCGGTCACATTCAGGATCGGGGTCGGATAGACACCGAAGAAGATGGTAAGCACCACCAGCGGATAGAGAATGAGCTTCTCGCGCGGGCTGAGATCGAGCAAAGCCTTGAGGCTGTCCTTGGTCAGCGCGCCGAACACCACCTGACGGTAGAGCCAGAGCGCATAGCAGGCAGACAGGATCACGCCCGTGGTCGCAAGGAGTGCAAGCCACGTATTGACGCGGAAGGCGCCGAACAGGGTCAGGAACTCGCCGATGAAGCCGGACGTGCCCGGCAGGCCGACATTCGCCATGGTGAAGATCAAAAAGGCCACGGCGTATTTCGGCATGATGTTCACCAGACCGCCGAAGGCCGAGATCTCACGGGTGTGCATGCGGTCATAGATGACGCCGACGCAGAGGAACAGCGCGCTCGACACGATGCCGTGCGACAGCATCTGGAAGATCGCGCCCTGCACGCCCTGCTCATTGGCGACAAAGATGCCCATGGTCACATAGGCCATGTGCGCCACCGAG
The DNA here is from genome assembly GCA_001898995.1 of Rhizobiales bacterium 63-22. GTDB lineage: Bacteria > Pseudomonadota > Alphaproteobacteria > Rhizobiales > Rhizobiaceae > Brucella. The sequence continues at coordinate 478,404 of MKVZ01000017.1, forward strand.
GAATAGGCGATCAGTTTCTTCATGTCCTCCTGCACCATCGCCACCAGCGAGGTGTAGATGATGGCGATGACGGAGAGCGTGAACACCAGCGGCGCGAAGAACTGCGAGGCGTCGGGGAACATCGGCAGCGAGAAACGCAGGAAACCGTAGCCGCCGAGCTTCAGCAGGATACCCGCCAGGATGACCGAGCCGGCCGTCGGCGCCTCGACGTGGGCGTCGGGAAGCCAGGTATGGACCGGCCACATCGGCATCTTCACCGCCAGGGAGGCGAAGAAGGCCAGCCATAGCCATGTCTGCATGGACGGCGGAAAATGATATTGCAGCAGATCGACGATATTCATCGTGCCTGCCTGCCAGTACATCGCCATGATGGCCAGCAGCGTCAGCACGGAGCCGAGCAGCGTGTACAGGAAGAACTTCAAGCTCGCATAGACGCGCCGCTTGCCGCCCCACACGCCGATGATGATGAACATCGGGATCAGGCCGCCTTCGAAGAAGACGTAGAACAGGAACAGGTCGAGCGCGCAGAACACGCCGATCATCAGCGTTTCAAGGATCAGGAACGCGATCATGTATTCCTTGACGCGCTTTTCGACCGACACCCAGCTTGCAAGGATGCAGAAGGGCATGAGGAACGCGGAAAGCACCACGAACAGCATGGAAATGCCGTCCACGCCCATATGATAACTGATGCCGCCGCCGACCCAGCCATAGTGCTCGACCATCTGGAAGCCCGGATTCGAATTGTCGAAACCGGCCCAGACGACGAGCGACAGGATGAAGACGAACAGGGTCGTCAGCAGGGCAATCCAGCGGATATTGCGGCGCGAAGCCTCGCTGTCGTCCTTGATGAAAAGGATCAGTAACGCGCCGACGAGCGGCAGAAACGTGACCGTTGAGAGAATGGGCCAGTCGGTCATCAGAAAGTGCTCCCGAGCATCATCCACGTGACGAGCGCGGCGACGCCGATCAGCATCGCGAATGCGTAATGATAAAGGTAGCCGGACTGTATCCTGACGACGCGGTTGGTGACGTCGAGCACGCGGGCCGAGACGCCGTCCGGGCCGAAGCCGTCGATAAGCCAGCCGTCACCGCCCTTCCAGAGCAGGCGGCCGAGCCGGCGCGCCGGACGAACGAACAGGAAGTCGTAGAGTTCGTCGAAATACCACTTGTTCAGGAGGAACTGGTAGAGGCCGTGATGGCGAGCCGCCAGCGCCTTCGGGATTTCCGGCGAGCGGATGTAGAAGACCCAGGCGATCACGAAGCCGAGCACCATGGCGACAAAGGGCGACAGGCCGATCCAGAGCGGAACATGCTCGTGTGCTTCAAGGATATTGTTGTTCGCCGAGGTGAAGAGAGCGCCCTTCCAGAATTCGGCGTAGTCATGGCCGAAGAAATATTCGTGGAACACGACACCCGCCAGCAGCGCGCCGATAGCGAGGACGAACAGCGGCACCAGCATGACCGGCGGCGATTCATGGGCATGGTGCATGACCTCATGCGAGGCGCGCGGCTTGCCGTGGAAGGTCATGAAGATCAGGCGCCAGGAATAGAAGCTGGTGAAGAGCGCGGCCACGATCAGGAGCACCGAGGCATAGCCCGACGCAGCCGAGTGGGAAGCGTAGACCGCCTCGATGATGGCATCCTTGGAGAAGAAGCCGGCGGTGCCGATCAGCGTTTCCGGTATGCCCAGCCCCGTCAGGGCCAGTGTGCCGATGATCATCATCCAGTAGGTGACGGGGATGACCTTGCGCAGGCCACCCATGTGGCGCATGTCCTGCTCGTCATGAACGGCATGGATGACCGAGCCGGCGCACAGGAACAGCAGCGCCTTGAAGAAGGCGTGCGTGAACAGGTGGAACACCCCCGCGCCATAGGCGCCGACGCCGAGCGCGGCAAACATGTAGCCGAGCTGCGAACAGGTCGAATAAGCGATGACGCGCTTGATGTCGTTCTGCACGAGACCGACGGTCGCGGCGAAGAACGCGGTGGTCGCGCCGATGACGGTGACGACGAAAAGCGCGGCCGGGGCAAGATCGAAGATCGGCGACATGCGCGCGACCATGAACACGCCCGCCGTCACCATGGTGGCGGCGTGGATGAGGGCCGAAACCGGGGTCGGGCCCTCCATGGCGTCCGGCAACCAGGTATGCAGCAGGAACTGCGCCGACTTGCCCATCGCGCCCATGAACAGCAGCAGGCAGACCACGGTAAGCGCGGTTTCCTTGTGCAACTGATAGCCGAGGAAGTTCAGCACCACCTGACCGGTATCGGCGGAACCGTTCGCGGGCAGGTAATGCGCGGCGGCGGCGAAGATCGTGTTGTAGTCCACCGCCTGGAACAGCGCGAAGACGCCGAAGATGCCCAGCAGGAAGCCGAAGTCGCCGACGCGGTTGACGACGAAGGCCTTCATGGCGGCGGCGTTGGCCGAAGGCTTCTGGAACCAGAAGCCGATCAGAAGGTAGGAAGCCAGACCCACGCCTTCCCAGCCGAAGAACATCTGGAGAAGATTGTCCGACGTCACCAGCATGAGCATGGCGAAGGTGAACAGCGACAGATAGGCGAAGAAACGCGGGCGATGCGGGTCGTGGTGCATGTAGCCGATCGAATAGATATGCACCAGCGCCGAAACCGTATTGACCACCACCAGCATGACGCCCGTCAGCGTGTCGACGCGCAGCGCCCAGTCGAAGCTCAGGCCACCCGACGTGACCCAGTGCAGCACGGGGATGCGCACGGTTTCCGCGTCATGGCCGAGCGGTATCTGGAAGAAGACCACCCACGACAGAACAAGCACGATCAACATGAGGCCGGTCGTGACGAGTTCGCTCGGCCGGGCTCCGATCTGGTTGCCGAACAGGCCGGCGATCAGGAAGCCCAGCAGGGGAAGGAAGACGATCGCGTAATAGAGCATTTGCCCGTCAACCTTTCATGACATTGACATCTTCCACCGCGATGGAGCCGCGGTTGCGGAAGAAAACGACGAGAATGGCGAGACCGATGGCCGCTTCCGCAGCCGCGACGGTCAGGACGAAGAGGGCGAAGACCTGCCCGACCATATCGCCGAGCACCGAGGAGAACGCCACGAAATTCAGGTTGACCGAAAGAAGGATCAGCTCGATCGACATCAGGATGACGATGACGTTCTTGCGGTTCAGGAAGATGCCGAAGATGCCGAATGTCAGCAGGATGGCCGAAACGGTCAGATAGTGAGCGATACCGATTTCCATATTCTTGCCCTCAGATGCCTTTGCCCGTTTCGACTTTCCGGATCTCGATCGCCGTTTCCGGCGTGCGGGCGACCTGCGTCGGGATCGACTGGCGCTTGACGTTCGGCTTGTGGCGCAGCGTCAGCACGATGGCGCCGATCATCGCGACCAGAAGCACCATACCCGCGATCTGGAAGTAGAAGACGTAATTCGTATAGAGGATATCGCCGAGCGCCGCCGTATTGGTGGTGTGCGCCATATCGGGGATCGGCATGGCGCCCTGCCCCAGCTTCGGCGTGAACATGCGGCTGGCGAAGACGAAGATCAGTTCGCCAAGCAGGATCAACCCGATCAGCGCGCCGATGGGCGCATATTGCAGCGCACCGCGCTTCAGTTCGGCGAAGTCCACGTCGAGCATCATGACGACGAACAGGAACAGCACCGCCACCGCGCCGACATAGACGACAAGCAGGATCATGGCGAGGAACTCCGCCCCCGTCAGCAGGAACAGCGCCGACGCGTTGAAGAAGGTGAGGATCAGAAACAGCACCGAATGCACGGGATTGCGCGCCGCGATCACCATGAAGGCGCTGGCGATCATGATGATGGCGAACAGATAGAAGAATGCTGCCGCTATACCTGTCAGCATGGGGATCCCCCAAGACCTTTCCGTGAACGAGACCCTATTGCCTCGCCCGCTTTACTCAAATTTTTATTCAAGCATCGAATGATCGAGAACCGGAAACCACTTTTCGGTTCGATGCTTCTGATCCGACCGGGAACCCGGTCAGCGATAAGGCGCGTCCATCGCGATATTGCGCGCGATTTCACGTTCCCAGCGGTCGCCGTTGGCGAGAAGCTTGTCCTTGTCGTAGTACAGCTCTTCGCGCGTTTCGGTGGCGAATTCGAAATTCGGCCCCTCGACGATGGCGTCGACCGGGCAGGCTTCCTGACAGAAGCCGCAATAGATGCACTTCACCATGTCGATGTCGTAGCGCACCGTGCGGCGGGTGCCGTCATTGCGGCGCGGGCCGGCCTCGATGGTGATGGCCTGCGCCGGACAGATCGCCTCGCACAGCTTGCAGGCGATGCAGCGTTCCTCGCCGTTGGGATAACGGCGCAGCGCGTGCTCGCCTCGGAAGCGAGGAGAAACCGGTCCCTTTTCATGCGGATAGTTCAGCGTCGCCTTGGGCGCGAAGAACTGGCGCATGGACAGGAAGAACGCGGCCAGGAACTCCTTCAGGATCAGTGATTTGGCCGCTTGGGCGATGGAAGCCATGGTACTTACTCCTTACGCCAGACCGAAGACTTTGAGGAAGGTCGCGGTGGCCACGACCATGAACAGCGAGATCGGCAGGAACACCTTCCAGCCCAGCCGCATGAGCTGGTCGTAGCGGTAGCGCGGCACAATCGCCTTCGCCATCGCGAACAGGAAGAAGCAGAAGCAGAGCTTCAGGATGAACCAGACGATGCCCGGCACCCAGTTGAGGACCGCGATGTCCACCGGGGGCAGCCAGCCGCCGAGGAACAGGATGGTCATCAGGGCGCACATCAGCGTGATCGCCACATATTCGCCGAGGAAGAACAGAAGGAACGGCGTCGACGAATATTCGATCATGTGGCCGGCCACCAGTTCCGATTCCGCTTCGACGAGATCGAAGGGCGGGCGGTTGGTTTCGGCCAGCGCCGAGATGAAGAACACCACGAACATCGGCAGCAGGCACAACCAGTTCCAGTCGAGGAAGGAAGCCGGCAGGCCGAGCTTGGTGCCGAGGCCGGTGTTCTGCGACAGCACGATGTCGGTGAGGTTGAGCGAGCCCGCCGTCAGCAGCACGGTGACGATGACGAAGCCGATCGAGACTTCGTAGGACACCATCTGCGCCGCCGAGCGCAGCGCGCCGAGGAAGGGATATTTCGAGTTCGACGCCCAGCCGCCCATGATCACGCCATAGACCTCGAGCGAGGAAATGGCGAAGATATAGAGGATGCCGACATTGATATCGGCGACCGCCCAGCCCTTATTGACCGGAATTACCGCCCATGTGGCCAGCGCCAGCACCGCCGAGACGAACGGGGCTAGAAGGAACACGCCCTTGTTGGCGCCCGACGGGATGATCGGCTCCTTGAACACGAACTTGAGCAAGTCCGCGAAAGCCTGAAACAGACCCCATGGACCGACCACGTTGGGGCCGCGGCGAAGCTGCACAGCCGCCCAGATCTTGCGGTCGGCGTAGAGCAGATAGGCGACGACGATCAGCAATACCACCAGCAGGACAAGCGACTTCAGCGCGACGATCAGCGCGGGCAAGACGTAAGTTGCAAAAATTCCGTCCATAATTCCGTTCTCTCCCGCCTTACTCTGCCGCCTGCCGGAAACCGCCAGCCGCCAGCGCCGAACATTCCGCCATCACGGCGGAAGCGCGGGCGATCGGGTTCGTGAGGTAAAAATCCTTGACCGGGGACGCGAAGGCGCCATTGCCGGGATTGGACGCCTTGGCCGCAAGCGCGACCAGATCGTCGGTGGAGGCGGGCGTGATGGCCTCGATCTCCATCATATGCGGATAATCCGCATAAAGCTTCGCGCGAAGCTGCGCCATCGAATCGAACGGCAGGCGCTTGCCCAGCGTGTCCGAAAGCGCGCGCAGGATCGCCCAGTCCTCCTTGGCTATGCCCGGCGCAAAACCGGCGCGCAGCCCCAACTGGACACGGCCCTCGGTATTGAGCCAGGTGCCGGACTTCTCCGTATAGGCCGCGCCCGGCAGGATGACGTCGGCCGCGTGCGCGCCGGCGTCGCCATGAGTGCCGATATAGACGACGAAGCTGTTGCCCTTACCGCTCATGTCGAGTTCGTCCGCGCCGAGCAGGAAGACGACGTCGAGCGCGCCGAGCATGTCGCGGGCCGCCTTGCCGCCCTCGCCCGGCACGAAGCCGAGATCGAGCGCACCGACGCGGGACGCCGCATGATGCAGCACCGAGAAGCCGTTCCAGCCGTCCTTGATCGCGCCGACATCCTGCGCCAGCCTCGCGGCGGTGGAGAGCACCGCACCGCCGTTCTCGCCGGTCAGCGCGCCCTGCCCGACGATGATGAGCGGAGGTTCGGCCTTGGCGAGCACGTCGCGGAAACTGCTCTTGCCGGCAGCGACTGCCGCCAGCGTTTCCGCGCCGGCGCCGAGATATTCGTAATCGTAGCGCAGTTCGGCGCGTTCGCCGATCAGCGCGACGGGGAACGGCCCCATGCGCTGGCGTTTGCGGATGCGGGCATTGAGCACCGCCGCCTCGATACGCGGATTGGAACCGACTATCAGCAATGCGTCAGCGTTTTCAATACCTTCGATGGTAGAGTTAAAGAGATAGGTCGCGCGGCCGAGAGCCGGGTCCAGCGCCGCGCCGTCCTGACGGCAATCGGTGTTGGGCGAGCCGAGCGCGGCCATCAGGCCCTTGAGCGCATAGATTTCCTCGACCGAAGCGAGATCGCCCGCCACCGCGCCGATCCGGTCGGCGGAAGTTGCCGCAACCTTGGCGGCAATGGCCGCAAAGGCTTCCGGCCAGGTCGCGGCGACCAGACGGCCATCCTTGCGGATATAAGGCCGGTCGAGGCGCTGCGTGCGCAGCCCGTCCCAGATGAAGCGGGTCTTGTCGGAAATCCACTCCTCGTTCACCTGATCGTTGACGCGCGGCATGACACGCATCACTTCGCGGCCGCGCGTATCGACGCGGATATTGGAGCCGACCGCATCCATCACGTCGATGGTCTCGGTCTTGGTCAGTTCCCACGGGCGCGCCTGAAAGGCGTAAGGCCGCGAGGTCAGCGCGCCGACCGGGCAGAGGTCGATGACATTGCCCTGCAATTCCGAGGTCATGGCGCGTTCGAGATAGGTGGTGATCTCGGCGTCCTCGCCGCGGCCGATGAGGCCAAGCTCGGAAATACCGGCCACTTCGGTGGTGAAGCGGACGCAACGCGTGCAGTGGATGCAGCGTGTCATCACCGTCTTGACCAGCGGCCCGATATATTTGTTCTCGACGGCGCGCTTGTTCTCGCGATAGCGCGAGCCGTCGGTGCCGAAGGCCATGGCCTGATCCTGCAGATCGCATTCGCCGCCCTGATCGCAGATCGGGCAGTCGAGCGGATGGTTGATGAGCAGGAACTCCATCACGCCTTCGCGGGCCTTCTTGACCATCGGCGTGTTGGTGAAGATTTCCGGCGCCTCGCCGTTCGGGCCGGGGCGCAGGTCGCGCACGCCCATGGCGCAGGAGGCCGCCGGCTTCGGCGGTCCGCCCTTCACTTCAACCAGACACATGCGGCAGTTTCCGGCGATGGAAAGCCGCTCATGGAAACAGAAACGCGGCACTTCCGCGCCCGCGGCTTCGGCAGCCTGAAGGAGCGTATAGTGATCGGGAACCTCGATCTCCGTGCCGTCTACCTTGATCTTCGCCATCGCTTTTCCAAACCTGCGGCCCGTGCCGCATATTCTCGCGTCAAACTCTCTTTGCGCCTTATTCCGCCGCTTCCAGCCGGATATTGCGGCTTTGAACGGCATTGCGCGTATATTCGTCGATCCGCTTCTCGATTTCCGGACGGAAATTGCGGATCAGGCCCTGAATCGGCCATGCGGCGGCGTCGCCCAGAGCGCAGATCGTGTGACCCTCGATCTGCTTGGTGACGTCGAACAGCATATCGATCTCGCGCTTCTGCGCGTTGCCTTTGACCATGCGCTCCATCACGCGCCACATCCAGCCGGTGCCCTCGCGGCACGGCGTGCACTGACCGCAGCTTTCATGCTTGAAGAAGTACGAAAGCCGCGCGATCGCCTTGATGATGTCGGTGGACTTGTCCATGACGATCACGCCGCCGGTGCCGAAGGACGACTTGAGTTCGCGCATCCCGTCGAAATCCATGATGGCGTCCATCATGTCTTCGCCCTTGATGACCGGGCAGGACGCGCCGCCGGGAATGACGGCGAGCAGATTGTCCCAGCCGCCGCGAATGCCGCCGGCGTGCTTTTCGATCAGTTCGCGGAAGGTGACGCCGAGCGCCTCCTCTACCACGCAGGGCGTGTTCACATGGCCGGAAAACTGGAACAGCTTGGTGCCGACATTGTTCGGGCGTCCGATGGACGAGAACCACGCCGCGCCGCGCCGCAGGATGGTCGGCGCAACGGCGATGGATTCGACGTTGTTCACCGTGGTCGGGCAACCATAGAGGCCCATATTGGCCGGGAACGGCGGCTTGAGGCGCGGCTGGCCCTTCTTGCCCTCGAGGCTTTCGAGCAGGGCCGTTTCCTCGCCGCAGATATAGGCGCCGGCGCCGTGATGCAGGAATATGTCCATATCCCAGCCGCACTTGTTGTCCTTGCCGAGAAGGCCGGCGTCGTAGCACTCGTCGATAGCCGCCTGAAGCGCCTCGCGCTCGCGTATGAACTCGCCACGCAGATAAATATAGGCAGTGTGCGCGCCCATGGCGCAGCCGGCGATGACGCAGCCCTCGATCAGCGTATGCGGATCGTGGCGCATGATCTCGCGATCCTTGCAGGTACCGGGCTCGGATTCGTCGGCGTTGACGACAAGGTAATGCGGGCGGCCGTCGCTCTGCTTGGGCATGAACGACCATTTCAGGCCGGTCGGGAAGCCGGCGCCCCCGCGTCCGCGCAGGCCCGACGCCTTCATCTCGTCGATGATCCAGTCGCGGCCCTTTTCGATCAGGCCCCTGGTGTTGTCCCACGCGCCGCGCGACATGGCGCCCTTGAGCGACCGATCCCTGAGGCCGTAAATATTGGTGAAGATGCGATCTTTATCAGCCAGCATGTCTCACCTGTTTCCGTTTGTGTTCTTGACAGTCGGGGACTTCATCATACCGGCTTCTTTCCGAATACCTTGATGTATTCCTCGACTCCGCCCTTGGCCAAGGCCTTCGCCTGCTTGACCCAGTCTTCCCGCTCGATACGGCCGTGGAAGCTCAGATAATGGTCAACCCACTCGCGCTCGGCCTTCTTCCAGGAAGCGACCTGTCTGAACGTGAAGATGCCCAGTTCGTGCAGGATCGTCTCGGTCTTCGGGCCGACTCCGGAGATGAGCTTGAGATCGTCAACCGCTTCCGGGCGTTCCATCGCCACCGGGCGGTTCTCGTCGTCGAGCGACGGCTTGGACTTCGCCTCCGCCGAAACGGCTTTTTCCCCGGCGGGCGACGCCTTGGCGTCCGAAGGCGTCTTGAGCGCCGGTGCGGTTTCCGGTGCGTTTGTCACCGGCTTGGCGGCATTGGAGGGCGGCACGCTTGCAGCCTCCGCTTTGGCTTTCGCCTCCGCTTCAGCCTTGGCCTTGGCTTCCGCCTCGGCCTTCGCCTTCGCAGCCGCCGCATCCGAAGCCTTGCGCGTTTCCAGACCGATCTTCCTGTAGTCGAGATCCTCGGTCAGCGAGGTCAGGCCGGTGATCGGTTCCGACGTGGTGCGGCCGTCCTGCGGACCCGGCTTGATCGTATCGCCCTTGCCGGCCTCGAAAGCGTCAATGATTTCTTCCAGTCGTTCCGGAGTCAGATCCTCATAGGTATCCTTGAAGATCATGATCATCGGCGCATTGGCGCAGGCGCCCAGACATTCGACCTCTTCCCACGACAGCGTACCGTCGGCGTTCGGCTCGAATTGCTCATGGTTGATCCTGTGACGGCAGACATCCATCAGGGCTTCGGAGCCGCGCAGCATGCAGGGCGTGGTACCGCAGACCTGAATATGGGCGCGCGTGCCGACCGGCTTCAACTGGAACTGCGTATAAAATGTCGCGACTTCCAGCACGCGGATCAACGGCATGTCGAGCATTTCGGCGACATATTCGATTGCCGCCCGCGTCACCCAGCCTTCCTGATCTTGCGCGCGCATGAGCAGCGGGATGACAGCCGACTGCTGGCGGCCATCGGGGTATTTTGCAAGCGTCTTTTGCGCCCATGCCTGATTTTCCGCGCTGAACGCGAAACCAGCCGGCTGGACGGCATCATCTGCGAGACGGCGAACGGACATCAGCGGTCAACCTCACCAAACACGATATCGAGAGAGCCGAGGATTGCCGACACGTCGGCCAGCATGTGGCCGCGGCACAGGAAATCCATGGCCTGTAGATGGGCGAAGCCCGGCGCGCGCAACTTGCAGCGATAGGGCTTATTGGAACCGTCCGAAACGAGGAAAACGCCGAACTCGCCCTTGGGGGCCTCGACCGCCGCATAAACCTCGCCGGCCGGCACGTGGTAGCCTTCCGTGTAAAGCTTGAAGTGATGGATGAGCGCCTCCATGGAGCGCTTCATCTCACCGCGCTTCGGCGGCACGATCTTGTTGTCGGTATTCGAGACGGGGCCGACGCGCTCCTTGCCGAGCAACTGGTCGATGCACTGGCGCATGATGCGCGTGGACTGACGCATCTCTTCCATGCGGATCAGGTAACGGTCGTAGCAGTCACCGTTCTTGCCTATCGGAATATCGAATTCCATTTCCGGATAGCATTCATAGGGCTGCGACTTGCGCAGGTCCCATGCCGCGCCCGAGCCGCGCACCATGACGCCGGAGAAGCCCCATGCCCATGCGTCGTCCAGCGACACCACGCCGATATCGACGTTGCGCTGCTTGAAGATGCGGTTCGGCGTGATGAGATCGTCCAGATTCTTGAGCGTGACGTGGAACGGGTCGATCCACTTGCCGATATCCTCGACGAGCTGGTCGGGAATGTCCTGATGGACGCCGCCGGGACGGAAATAGGCCGCGTGCATGCGCGCGCCGCAGGCACGCTCATAGAACACCATCAGCTTCTCGCGTTCCTCGAAGCCCCAGAGCGGCGGCGTCAGCGCACCCACGTCCATGGCCTGCGTGGTGACGTTGAGCAGGTGGTTCAGGATGCGTCCCATTTCCGAATAGAGCACCCGAATCAACTGACCGCGCTTCGGCACGTCGATGCCGAGCAGGCGTTCGACGGCCAGCGCATAGGCGTGCTCCTGATTCATCGGCGCCACGTAATCGAGGCGATCGAGATAGGGCACGGCCTGAAGATAGGTCTTGGACTCCATCAGCTTCTCGGTGCCGCGATGCAGCAGGCCGATATGCGGATCGACGCGGTCGACCACCTCGCCGTCGAGTTCGAGCACGAGGCGCAGCACACCGTGCGCGGCAGGGTGCTGCGGGCCGAAGTTGATATTGAAATTGCGGACCTGTGTCTCAGCCATGTTCAGCTTCCTGATGCCCTCAATTCGCCTTGGCCTTCTCGTCGCCGGGCAGGACGTAATCCGTCCCCTCCCACGGCGAGAGGAAGTCGAAATTGCGGAATTCCTGACGAAGCTGCACCGGCTCGTAGATGACGCGCTTCAATTCGTCGCTGTAACGCACCTCGACGAAGCCGGTCGTCGGAAAGTCCTTGCGCAGCGGGTGCCCCTCGAAACCGTAATCGGTGAGCAGGCGGCGGAGATCCGGGTGGCCGGAGAACAGCACGCCATACATGTCGTATGTCTCGCGCTCGTACCATTCCGCGCCGCAATAGACACCGACCGCGGAAGGAACCAGCGTATCCTCGTCGGCCTGCACCTTGACGCGGATGCGCAGGTTCTGTGTCGGCGACATCAACTGGTAGACCACGTCGAAGCGCTTCTCGCGCTGCGGATAATCGACGCCGGAAATATCGGTCAGGTTGACGAAGCGGCACTGCGCGTCGTCGCGCAGGAAGGTCAGCACCCTGAGGATGGCGTCCACCGGCACGTCAAGCGTCAGTTCGCCATAGGCGAGCTTCGCCTCCACGATCGCATCGCCGAGGCGTTCCCTGACATGGGCGGAAAGTGCACCGAGAGCTTCTTCGCTCATTTTAATGTCCTTTCTCCGGCCTCAACGCTCGATGGTGCCGGTGCGGCGAATCTTCTTCTGGAGAAGAAGAATGCCGTAGAGCAGCGCTTCGGCGGTCGGCGGGCAGCCCGGAACATAGATATCCACCGGCACCACGCGGTCGCAGCCACGCACCACCGAATAGGAATAGTGATAATAGCCGCCGCCGTTGGCGCAGGAGCCCATCGAGATGACGTAGCGCGGCTCCGGCATCTGGTCGTAGACCTTGCGCAGCGCCGGGGCCATCTTGTTGGTGAGCGTGCCCGCGACGATCATCACGTCCGACTGGCGCGGCGAGGCGCGCGGCGCGATGCCGAAGCGCTCGGCGTCATAGCGCGGCATGGAGATGTGCATCATCTCCACCGCGCAGCAGGCGAGGCCGAAGGTCATCCACATCAGCGAGCCGGTGCGCGCCCATGTAATAAGCGCGTCGGCGGAGGTGACGATGAAGCCCTTGTCGGAAAGCTCGCCGTTCAGATCCTTGAAAAAGGCATCGTCGGAGCCAACCGGTTTGCCCGTGCGCGGATCGAGAATGCCCTTGGGCTGCGGAGCAACGAGGGTCGTGTTGGAGTCGTTCAATCCCATTCCAGCGCTCCCTTCTTCCATTCATAAATGAAGCCGATGGTGAGCACGCCGAGGAAAACCATCATCGAGGCGAAGCCGAACCAGCCGATCTTGCTGAACGAGACCGCCCACGGGAACAGGAAAGCGACTTCAAGGTCGAAGATGATGAACAGGATCGACACCAGATAGAAGCGGATGTCGAACTTCATGCGCGCGTCATCGAAGGCGTTGAAGCCGCACTCGTAAGCGGAAAGCTTCTCCGGGTCGGGCTGCCTGTAGGCGGTGATGAACGGTGCGATCAGAAGGGCCGCACCGATGATGATCGCTATGCAGAGAAAGATGACGATCGGCAGATAGGAACTCAAAAGCTCGTTCATGATCCTTTATCCGGCTTGAATACGAGGCTGTTTCGCCTGTCATAAGCTTTTTGAAGCCGACGACCATGCGACACATTGCATCTTCTGTAACCTCGTCGCCCAAAGCAGCTTCAAAAGGCATGCCGTGCGAACTAAGCGCATTTCGCGGGGACGGTTAGCGCAGCGCGTCCGCGAGCGCAAGCCCTGCCTTTTCAACAGATCGGCATGACACCTGTATAACGAGGCTGCACCCCGGCCCGTACACCGCAATCGCCCAATCCGTCCCGCTTTTTGCTATACCACGAAAAGATCATAATTTCGTGAGGAAAATGCCGCCTTTGCTCCGGGGCCTCCGGCGAGAGGCCCGACAGGGGAGCAGGAAGGGAAAAGCGGGAGAAGCAATCCCGGTGAAATTCCATTCGCCATAACGATCAGGAAAGAGAATCGAAAAGCATGGTGAAGGCGATTCACGCCAGACCATGCCTTCCGCGCGGCGTGGTTGGCTCTATCATCGGCACATGTCCTGAACCGATGGTCTGCCACAACGAAAGGAGCGTGGAATGGGCACGGATTTTCTGGCCTCCGGCGATGTCGCCATCATCGCCGCTATTATCCTTTCCGTCGCGTGGCTCACCCTCAAGGGGTTTCCCAAATAATATCCTGCTTAAGCATTTTGCAGCCGGATGGAATCGTTCGGCGTCGCATAAAGGCGGCGACGATAGACGATTGCCGGCGGACCTGCTCTGATTGCGGGCTTCTGATCGTCTCGGCTTCTTGACCAGACCAACCGCTCGCTCGTGGAGCATGATGTTGAATCCTGGATCGGCCGGTGGACATTCCAAAATGGATGCCGTGCGAAAGCCCGGTAGAAACAGATCAGGGAGAACAAAAAGTGACGAAAGATGGAATTGCCAGTGCGGCGTTCCAGATTTTGCGTTGCGCCACTTCCCAAGTCATTGAAAAGTGGCGCGAGTGACGGGGCTCGAACCCGCGACCTCCGGCGTGACAGGCCGGCACTCTAACCAACTGAGCTACACCCGCGCATCTTGCGGCAACCTTCCGGCTGCGTCGCTGCCGGCGTTTCCGTCCGGCGTGAGCGGTCGTTTAAGGGGTTCGCAGACAAGTGTCAAGCAAGTGCCTCGAAGAAAACGGAAGATTTTTTTCGCACTGTGCAAAAGGCCGATCTTGCGGGATTTTCGGCATGATATTCCCCTGAAGCAAGGGACAGCCCGAGACGGTCCCTTCCCTTTCCCGCGAACGCGCCGGCGAATCTGTCACTTGCCATCTGCCGGACCGGGATAATCGGCGTAGTTGTCGGTGCTTCAAGACCGTCCCGACGCTGGATTGTCAGTTATGACAGCGGAATCGATGAATTATGACAATCACCCCCTATTGATTGTGACAGCAATATGGGTTCACGCTCCGTGAAAAGAACGGAGAATTTGTTCCATGCGCATAGTAAAAGTCGAAACCGTCACTTATGATCCGGAGGCCAAGACCCTTTCCTTCTCCGGCGTCAACCGGTTTTCGCGGCATAAGCAAGCCTCGATCTTTATCGAGGACGATGTAAAATTCATCGAGACCATTCATCAATTGCTGGCCAATTCCGACACGGCTTCCGTGGATTTCACGAAAACTTCTGACAAGAAGGCGTCCGGCGGCAAGGGGAAGAAAAAGAAAGGCGCGAAAGCCGCAGCGGAAAAACCCGCCGGGGAAAAGAAGAAGCCCAAGGCTTCGCCCAAGCCTGCAAACGAAACAGCGGAATAAGAGCGAAAGGCGGTCCTGAACCGCCTTTTTCTTTGAATCGCTCCCATACGACGCGCGCTCTTGACGCCGCTCTTCATAAAATCTAGTTGATTCGTGACGGTTCCCAGCGACGAAAACCGCCGGGATTAAAAGGGAACACGGTGAGGACGACCCGATCGGGGCCAAATCCGTGGCTGCCCCCGCAACTGTAAGCGGATGCCGCTCATCCTCGTGACGCACTGTCTGATCAGTGTGTCGTGCCACTGCGCAAGGGTTCGCCCCGCGTGGGAAGGCAGATGAAAGGTGTCAAATCCGCGAGCCAGGAGACCTGCCGCCGCAACGAAATCCGTAATCACGAGCGGGGAAGCTCGGAAAGGATGCGACGACGATGTGTCATACCTGACCCTGTGGCCTGATTCCCCATCCGATTTTCCGGCCTTTTTATTACGTGCCCCGAAGCACCCGCGCCTTTTCCTGTGCATCATTGCCATCCTGCGCGCCTTCGCTCGCCTTCCGTCTGAAAGGACCATCGCCTTGCGCATCCATTCGCTTTTCGCCGCATTTGGCGCCACCGCACTCGTGGCGCTTTCCGCCGCCCCTTCCCTCGCCGAATCGACCCACTATCCGCTGACGCTGAAAAATTGCGGGCGCGACATAACCTTCGACCATGCGCCCGCGCGCGTCGTCTCGGTCGGGCAGAGTTCGACAGAGATTCTCTATATGCTCGGGCTCGCCGACAAGGTGGCCGGCACCGCGCTGTGGGTCGGCCCCGTGCTGCCGCAATTCGCGGCGGTGAACGCGAAAATCCCGCGTCTTGCCGACAACGATCCGAGTTTCGAGAGCATCGTCGAGAAGAAGCCCGATCTGGTGACGACCCAGTTCCAGTGGCAGATCGGCCCGCATGGCGTGGTCGCGACGCCGGAGCAGTTCTCCGAACTGCACATCCCGCTCTACACCTCGCCCGCCGACTGCATCGGCAAGGACAATTCCGGCGGCGGCGACGGCGTGCGCACGGCGAAATTCTCCATGGACCTGATCTATCAGGAGATCAGCGATATGGCGCGCGTCTTCGACGTGCAGGATCGCGGCGACAAGCTGATCGCCGAGCTGAAGGCCCGCGAGGAAGCCGCGCGCAGGAAGATCACCGCGCTCAACGGCAAGGTATCGGCGGTGTTCTGGTTCTCCAGCGCCGAACTCGATATCGATCCCTATGTGGCGGGCCAGAGCGGCGCGCCCGGCTACATCATGTCCACGCTCGGCGTGCGCAACGTGATCGACAGCCAGGACGAATGGCCGACGGTCGGCTGGGAAACCATCGCCAAAGCCAACCCGACCATCATCGTCCTCGGCAAGATGGATCGCCGCCGCTTCCCCGCCGACAATATCGACGTGAAGCTCAAATTCCTCCACACCGATCCGGTGGTGAGCAAGATGGAAGCGGTGCGGAAGAACCGCATCGTGGTGATGGACGCGCAGGCCATGAACCCCACCATCCGCACCGTCGACGGCATCGAGACACTGGCCGACGCGCTGGAGAAGGCCGGGCTGGCCAAGTGAGTGGCCAGGTAAGTCCGGCCCGAATCCGCCTTCGGCTCGCCGGCATCTGCCTTGCCGCGCTGGTCGTGTTGCTCGGGGCGGTCGCGCTGGGGGCGGCTATCGGCGAAACCTCGATCCCCGTCGCGACCGTCGCAAAGGCGGTCGCGAACCGGCTCTGGCACGCGGGCTATCCGCTCGATCCGATCGACGAAGGCGTCATCTGGAACTACCGCGTCGCGCGCGCCGTGGTCGCGGCCTGCTGCGGGGCGACGCTGGCCCTGTGCGGCGTGGTGTTGCAGGCATTGCTGCGCAACGCGCTCGCCGACCCCTATATCCTCGGCATTTCAGCCGGAGCATCGACCGGGGCCGTCGCCGTCGCCATTCTGGGTTTCGGCGCGGGCTTCATGTCGCTTTCGGGCGGCGCATTCATCGGCGCGCTGGCCGCCTTCGGCTTCGTCGCCCTGCTCGCCATGAATGGCGGGCGCGGCACGGCGCCGATCATCCTCGCCGGTATCGCCGGATCACAGCTTTTCAACGCCCTCACCTCCTTCATCGTCACCCGCTCCGCGACCTCGGATCAGGCGCGCGGCATCATGTTCTGGCTGCTCGGCAATCTTTCCGGCGTGCGCTGGCCGGACGTAACGCTGGCCGCACCGGTGGCGGTGGCCGGGCTTGTGGTCTGCCTGTTCCACGCCCGCGCGCTCGACGCCTTCGCCTTCGGCGCGGAATCCGCTGCCTCGCTCGGCGTACCCGTGCGCCGCGTTCTCGTCGTCATGGTCGCCGTCACCGCGCTGATGACGGCGGTGATGGTAAGTATCGTCGGCTCCATCGGCTTTGTCGGACTGGTCATACCGCATGCGGCGCGCATGCTGGTCGGCGTGCGGCACGGACGGCTGCTGCCCGCCGCCGCCTTCATCGGTGCGGTATTCCTGATCCTCGCCGACATCCTGTCGCGCACGATCGTGCATGGGCAGGTGCTGCCCATCGGCGTGATGACGGCGCTGTTCGGTGCGCCTGCCTCCGCCTTTCTCCTCATCCATCGTCCGGTATCGCGATGAAGCTTTCCGCACAGGATCTCGTCTGGAAAGCCGGCGCGCGTACCATCGTACACGGCATATCGCTCGACGTCGCGCCGGGCGAATTTCTCGGCATCGTCGGCCCGAACGGTTCCGGCAAAACCAGCCTCATCTCCATGCTGGCCGGCCTGCGCCCGCCCTTTTCGGGCCGGATCGAACTGGACGGGAAGGACGTGGCGCGCATGGGTCGCCGCGATCTGGCGCAGCGCATCGCGCTTGTCGAGCAGCAGGCCGATACCGGCGAAAGACTGACCGCGCGGCAGGCGGTGGAACTGGGCCGCACGCCGCATCTGAGCGCCCTTTCGCCATGGTCCGCCGAAGATACGGCCATCGTGACGGCGGCGATGCACGACGTCGGCATGGAAGAGATGGACGGACGCCTCTGGCAGACCCTTTCCGGCGGCGAGCGCCAGCGGCTCCATATCGCCCGCGCGCTGGCACAGCAGCCGCGCATCCTGATGCTGGACGAGCCGACCAACCATCTCGACATCGAGCATCAGCTCGGCCTGCTCGGACTGGTGCGCGCGAAAGGCCTGACCGTGGTGGCGGCCCTGCACGATCTCAACCACGCCGCCATGTTCTGCGACCGGATCGCCGTCATGCAGGAGGGACGGCTCGCCGCGCTCGGCCTCCCGGCCGATATCCTCACTCCCGGCCTGCTCTCCGAAATTTTCCGCGTGGACGCCCGCGTGGAAGAAGCGGAGGACGGCTCCTGCTTCATCCGCTACGCGCGTCCACTTTTCATGGAACGCCGCCCCGACAGAAGGACCTGAACCATGAATATCGCCCGTCTTCTTCCGCTTGCCGCTGCCGTGATGCTGACGAGCACGGTGCCCTCGCTGGCCGAAACGGTAGAGGTGAAGATGCTCAATCGCGGGCAGAACGGAAATATGGTGTTCGAGCCGGATTTCGTGAAACTCAAACCCGGCGACACGATCCAGTTCCGCGCCGGCAACAAGAGCCATAACGCCGCGTCCATTCCCGGCATGGTTCCGCATGGCTATGCGGGCTTCAAGGGCAAGATCGACGAGGAGATCGCCGTCACCTTCGATCAGCCGGGCTTCTACGGTGTCAAGTGCTCGCCGCATATCGGCATGGGCATGGTGATGGTGGTGCGCGTCGGCGACACCCCGCCTCCCGCCGGGTTCATCGCGGCGGATCTGCCGGCGCGCGCCAGGAAGCGGTTCGAGGAAATCCTGCAAAGAGCCGGCGATCAGGCGCGCTGAACGGGCGGTCCGTTCGTTCACGATCCGGTGTTCCGCCTGCTCGTACGCCCAGAGCGGCTTGAGTGCATTCGCCTTTGCAGCTATCCAGAATCGCGCGGCACTGCCGGAAGCTGTGTCGTGCGTGCGCCTGTCAAACGGCAAGGAGAAGTCAGTTGCGCAAGATCGGAATGGTTGCCCTCGCCCTCATTTTTCCCGCGCTTTCGGCCTGCACGGACAGCGCGCCCTCCGCGAACGCCAATCCGCCCAAGCCGCCGGTCGATCCGACGCCGATCGTCGGCAACTGGTGCTCCGGCGGCACACATTATTCCGTCACCAAGGACAGCTTCAGCAGCCCGAACGCGCAATGCTCCATAACCCATCTCGGTAATTTCGAAGGCACCTTCATGGCCTCGCTCTCCTGCAACCGTCAGGGCCAGCAGTCGAACGAGAACATCACCATGACGCCGGTGGGCAAGGCATTGCAGATTTCCTTCCTGACGGGCACGGTCCGGCACACGACGGCCAGCCGCTGCGGAGGATGATGCTCCTGAATGACGACGCATAATCGGCGACGTCGAGCTTCTATCGTCAATCAGGCGTGAACAGTGCATCCACTGCTGCCTGTTTGAATCATGGCCGCAAGCGGCTTATCTGTCTCCGCAACGGAACCCGCGTATCGCCGCTCTCATCGTTAGCGATGCGCATCTCGCGACCGGCCTATTTCATCGGAGACATGGCCGGGCACCCGCGGAACAGAGACGAACCCATGAACAAGACCGTCGAATTCGGCATGGACACTTTCGGCGACGCCACCGTCGGCCCCGACGGCGCGCTGCTGCACGAGGCGGAAGTGATCCGCAACGTAGTGGAGGAAGCAGTCCTCGCCGATCAGACCGGGGTCGATTTCATCGGCCTCGGCGAACACCACCGGGCGGATTTCGCGATTGCCACGCCGGAAGTGGTCCTGGCGAACATTGCCGCGCGCACCGAGCGAATCAAGCTCGGCTCGGCGGTGACGGTGCTGTCCTCCGACGACCCGATCCGGGTCTTCCAGCGCTTTTCCACGCTCAACGCCCTTTCGGGCGGTCGGGCGGAAGTGATCCTCGGCCGCGGATCGTTTACCGAATCCTTCCCGCTGTTCGGCTATGAACTCGCCGATTACGAAACCCTGTTCAGCGAGAAGCTCGACCTGTTCGCCGCTCTGCTCGAAGGCGGCCCGGTCAACTGGGAAGGGAACATCCGCAAGCCGCTCAAGGGCGTCACGGTCTATCCGCGCATCGAGACGGGAAAGCTCTCCGCGTGGATCGGCGTCGGCGGCAGTCCCGAATCGGTGGTGCGCGCGGTGCAGTATCGCATTCCGATGACGCTTGCGATCATCGGCGGCGATCCGCGCCGCTTCCTGCCCTTCGTGGATCTCTACAAGCGTGCACAGGAGCAGCTCGGCACGGGCGCGATGCCGCTCGGCGTGCATTCGCCGGGCTATATCGCCGAAACCGACGAGCAGGCGCGTGAGGAATTGTGGCCGGGCTACAAGGCCATGCACGACCGCATCGGCCGCGAGCGCGGCTGGGCGCCGACGACGAAGGAGAGCTTCCTCAACGAGATCGAGCGCGGCTCCACCTATGCCGGTTCACCCGAAACCGTGGCGAAGAAGATCGCCGCCACCGTCGGGGCGCTCGGAACCGATCGCTTCGACCTCAAATATTCGGCCGGAACGACCGCCCACGACAAGATGATGAAAAGCATCGAACTTTACGGCACCAAAGTGATCCCGATGGTCCGGGAAATTCTGGCTGAAGAAAAGCAAGTCGCCTGAGGAGCTAAAGCGCGGCGCGATCTTTCAGATTCGCTTTCCGCGCTTCAAGCTTCTATTTTTACGCATGTCGTTATCGCACAACCGCTATGCACTTTTGCGCGACATGCTTTAATGCCGCGCGCATCCGCGCGCGGCATTTCTTCCTCCGCGCAAAGCGGACGATTCCGTCTTCCCCGTTGCAATTGCGAATGGAAAGGTGAGTATAGGCAAAAGGCTGATTACAAGAGATGGTGCATGAACTCCGTGACACAAACCTCCGAAGGCATGCGCCATAATCTCAAGAAAATGCGGGGTCGGGACCCGCACGAACCCCATCGGGTCGCCAGCCCTCTGGAACTGCTTTTCGACCTGACCTTCGTCATTGCATTCGGACTTGCATCCTCCCAGCTCGCACATGGTCTGGCGGAAGGGCATTACCTCGCGGCCCTGATCGGCTTTGGTTTTTCCAGCTTCGCCATCTGCTGGGCATGGATCAATTTTAGCTGGTTTGCGTCGGCGTTCGACACGGACGACTGGATTTATCGGCTTGTCACGATGATCCAGATGATCGGGGTTCTCATTCTGGCCATCGGCATACCGCGCATGTTCGCATCGATCGAACAGGGGACGCATCTCGACAACTCGGTGATGGTTCTGGGCTACGTGATCATGCGCGTCGCCATGATATCGCAATGGCTGCGCGCCGCCCGGCAGGGTCTGCAACCCCGTCGTGTCAGCTACGCCTATGCGATTGCGATCTCGATCGCCCAGATTGGATGGATCACCCAGATATTGTTCAATTTCTCGCTGGGGGTGAGTCTGGCGTTCGGAGCCGTTCTGGCCATCATAGAATTGAGCGGCCCCTACATTGCGGAACGCATCGAGGGCGGCACGCCCTGGCATCCTCATCATATTGCCGAGCGCTACAGCCTCTTTGCCATCATCGCGCTCGGTGAAGGAGTGGTCGGCACAGTCGCAACCCTTTCAGCCGTCACGGAAAACGAAGGTTTCTCTCTCGATGCCGGGCTGGTGGGTCTGGCGGGAATCGGGCTGACCTTCGGAATGTGGTGGATCTATTATCTGCTTCCTTCGGCTGAAGCCCTTGAGAAGAACCGCGGAAAATCCTTTCTCTGGGGTTACGGGCACATGATTATCATCGCCGCCATCGTCGCGACCGGCGCCGGCCTGCATGTGGCGGCGTATTTTATCGAACACAAGGCGCATATCGGGCCGCTGGCGACCTTGCTGACCGTTGCGATCCCCCTCACCGTGTTCCTCGGAGGCCTGTATGCCCTGTACTTTTACCTGGTGGACGGTTGGGAACCGCTGCATCTCTGGCTTCTGCTTGCGACGGCCTGCGTGATTGGCCTGTCTGTCCTCGCCCAAATGACAGGCTTCGCGATGCCGGTCTGTCTGGTCGTTCTCAGCCTCGCGCCCGCAGTTTCAGTAGCGGGCTATGAGGTATGGGACATCGCAATCGGGAAACGAGATGAAATGGTGGGCGATGACGGGCTCGAACCGCCGACATCTTCGGTGTAAACGAAGCGCTCTACCAACTGAGCTAATCGCCCGGCCACCCTTGGGGGTATCTACCGAATTCATGCAAGGCCGGGAGATTTCACCCGACCCGCAAAATGCCTCGGCACGCCGTTCCGAAGCCGTTTAGGCAATTCGTGCACCAAGCGCAAGTGCGAATTTTCCGTCGGGGATGCTTCTGTCCTAAGGACGGAGGCTTCCTCCCTGCCCTGGGAAAATATCTCGCTGTCTACTGTTTCAACGATTAATTTTTCTTGAGTTTTCCCGGCAGGAAAAATCGCCTTAGCTCGACCGGCATCGAAAACGGGAGCATATATCATGAGTAATACTTTTCGTTTTTCTCTGGCCGGTCTGTTTCTCGGCGCCAGTGTTACTGCCGCTTTCGCGCAGGCGTCGCCTGAACAGATAGAAATGGCCTATAATGCTGCACGCAACCAGCTTGGCGTGCTGAAATATTGTCAGGACAAGGGCTATACCGACGGCGGCGCCGTCGACATCCAGACCAAGCTCCTTGCCATGATCCCCGCGCCCTCCGACGCCACCAAGGGCGACGCGGCCGAGGAAGCGGGCAAGCAGGGCAAGGTTGCCGCGATGGGCATCGATCAGGATATTGCCACCAGCGCCAAGGCGCAGAACGTTTCCGAGGAAAAGCTCTGCCAGACCATGGCCGACATGGTGAAGCAGGCCGGCGCGCAACTGCCGAAATAAGATGTAGCGCAACGGAAAATTCCGCACACGGCCATCCGGCACCGGGCACGCCCACGCCGGATGGCCTGTCGCCGCCCTCACATTTGCGTGAGGATCAGCAGCTATCGTCATGTAACCATTATTGATTGTAATAGTCGCAGCATGGAGCGCATAATTTGTGCTGCAAATGAATTCGGCCACAAGGTGACTCGTATTTGCGAAACGTGGTCGCTCCGGCCTGAGGGAACAACGATCATGTCCTTGAAACGTCTCCTCATCGTTCTTGGCATCGGCCTTTCCGGGCTGACGCTTGGTGGCTGCGTATCCGAAGGTTATTACGGCAGCGGCTATTACGACCCCTATTATTACCCCGGCGGGACGATCATCTATGACAGCGGCCCCGCTTACTGGCATGATGGCCGGTATTATCGCCGTGGTTGGGGCCGGGGCTGGTATGGCAGGCCCGGCTGGCATGGCGGGCCACCGCCCGGTAGGCCTGTTTGGCATGGTGGGCCACCGCCCGGTAGACCCGGCTGGCATGGCGGGCCTCCCCCCGGCGGACCCGGCTGGCATGGCGGACCGCCGCCGCGAGGCCCCGGTGGTCCCGGGCCTCGTCCCGGTGGCGGACGCTTGCCCATCAAACCGGTCTGGCAATAAACCTTTTATGAAAGAAGCCCGGCGGAGCGCTCCGCCGGGCTCAATCGTTTTGCGGTCGGATCAGCGTCTGACAAAAACGACCTGAGACGCCGTCGTCAGGGCTTCACGGCCTGTTCGCGGGCCGCATCGCCTCAGACTTTGGCGAGCGCCTGCTCGATATCGGCGATGATGTCGTCCGCATCCTCGATGCCGATGGAAAGGCGCACGACATCCGGCCCTGCCCCGGCGGCGCTCTTCTGCTCGTCCGACAACTGCCGATGGGTGGTCGATGCCGGATGGATGACCAGCGAACGCGTGTCGCCGATATTGGCCAGCAGCGAGAAAAGCTGAAGACTGTCCACGAATTTCACGCCCGCCGTATAGCCACCCTTGAGGCCGAAGGTGAAGACCGCACCCGCGCCCTTCGGCGCATATTTCTGCTGAAGCGCATGGTGCTTATCCTGCGGCAGACCGGCATAGTTCACCCAGGACACTTTCTCATGGCCATGCAGCCAGGTCGCGACCTTCAGCGCATTGTCGCAATGGCGCTGCATGCGCAAGGGAAGGGTCTCCGCCCCGGTCAGGATCAGGAAAGCGTTGAAGGGCGAGATGGCGGGGCCGAAATCGCGCAGGCCGAGCACCCGCGCGGCGATGGCAAACGAAATATTGCCGAAGGTCTTGTGCAGTTCCAGACCGGCATAATCCGGGCGCGGCTCTGTGAGCAGCGGATAATTGCCCGATTTCGCCCAGTCGAACGTGCCGCCGTCGATCAGTATGCCGCCCATGGAATTGCCATGGCCGCCGATGAACTTGGTCAGCGAATGCACCACGATGTCGGCGCCGTGCTCGATGGGACGAACGAGATAGGGCGAGGCGAG
Organism: Rhizobiales bacterium 63-22; assembly: GCA_001898995.1. Taxonomy (GTDB): domain Bacteria; phylum Pseudomonadota; class Alphaproteobacteria; order Rhizobiales; family Rhizobiaceae; genus Brucella. Next base: position 502,468 of record MKVZ01000017.1, read on the forward strand.
CGTGTTGTCCACGATCAGCGGCAGGCCGTTCCTGTGGGCGATCTCCGCGATCGGCTCGATATCGACCACGATGCCGCCCGGATTGGCGAAGCTTTCGATGAAGATGGCGCGGGTGCGCTCGTCGATCTGCTTGGCGAAATCGTTCGGATTGGCGGCGTCGGCCCAGCGCACCTGCCAGTCGAAGGAATTGAAGGCATGGCCGAACTGGTTTATCGAGCCGCCGTAAAGCTGGCGCGCGGCGACGAAATTGTCGCCCGGCTTCATCAGCGTGTGGAAGGTAAGAAGCTGCGCGGCGTGGCCCGAGGCTGTGGCGACCGCCGCCGTGCCGCCTTCGAGCGCGGCGATGCGCTCCTCCAGCACCGCCGTCGTGGGGTTGGTGATGCGGGTATAAATATTGCCGAAAGCCTGCAGGCCGAACAGCGAGGCGGCATGATCGGCGTCCTCGAACACGAAAGACGTGGTCTGATAGATCGGCGTGGCACGCGCGCCGGTGGTGGGGTCCGGCTTCGCGCCGGCATGCACGGCCAGCGTCTCAATGCCGGGGGAACGTTTCGACATGGTTTCCTCCTGATGTCCTCGTGTTGTGAACAGACGTTAGGACGCGCCAGACGGAAAGCAAAGGTGAAATTTTCGCCGGGAGATGCGAGTGCGGAAATTCATTTCCGTTCAATTGACTGCCGACAGAGTGGCCGTCAGGGCGCACACCGGAAAGTACGCCGCGCCTTAGCGGAAAAACCGGTCCTTTCACCCGATCAGGCGCGGATATTCGATGGCCGGGCAGCGGTCCATGACGACCTGCAAGCCCGCCTCCCGCGCGCGGCGGGCCGCGTCCTCGTTCACCACGCCGAGTTGCGTCCAGAGCACCGGCGGGCGGGGATTCATGGCAAGAACCTCGTCGACTATGCCGGGCAACGAATAAGGCTCACGGAAGACGTCCACCATATCCACCGGCTCGGCTATGTCCGCCAGACGCGCCACGACGCGCTGGCCGTTGATTTCCTTGCCAGCCTGACCGGGGTTGACAGGGATGACATGATAACCCTTGCCGAGCAGAAACCGCATCACGCCATGGCTGGGGCGTTCAGGCTTCGGAGAGGCGCCAAGAAGCGCAATCGTTCTGACGGATCGGAGAATGTCGCGAATGCGGTCGTCGGACGGGTTTTGCATGGGGCCTCCACTTCGCCGCCGTTGCGGCAGGTCTCTCCATTGTTCGCATGGCCGCACCTACCCTTGCAAGTTATCGCGATGAAGCGGACAAAAAGATACGGTATTATAATACCAAATTCATAAGCCATTGTTTTTATTTGATTTTTAAAATTGGTTGTGAAATACAGCACTTGACGGCGGTGCGGAGTTTGTGTATCGACCCGCCGAATGCCTGCGGAAGCCTTTCCGCGCGCATTCTTCAAGGGTTGGATTTTCCAACGCAAGCAACAAGAAAAGCCCTGTTCGCGATGAACAGGGATCAAGTCAAGGAAGACTTCAATGGCAACTTTCTCCCAGAAGCCGGCGGAAGTGGTGAAGAAGTGGGTGCTGATCGACGCCGAAGGTCTGGTCGTCGGCCGTCTTGCCTCGCTCGTCGCCAACCGCCTGCGCGGCAAGCACAAGGCCACCTTCACCCCGCATGTGGACGATGGCGACAACGTCATCATCGTCAATGCCGACAAGGTCGTGCTGACCGGCAAGAAATATACCGACAAGACCTATTACTGGCATACCGGCCATCCGGGCGGCATCAAGGAGCGCACCGCGCGCCAGATTCTCGAAGGCCGTTTCCCGGAGCGCGTGCTTGAAAAGGCAATCGAGCGCATGATCCCGCGCGGCCCGCTCGGCCGCCGCCAGATGAAGAACCTGCGCGTCTATGCCGGCGCCGCCCACCCGCACGAAGCTCAGCAGCCGGAAGTTCTCGACGTGGCCGCGCTGAACCGCAAGAACAAAGGGAATGCATGATCATGGCTGAGCAGCTCAACTCGCTCGAAGAACTCGGCACCGTCGCCAAGACCGAAGCGCCTGCCGCTCCGGTTCACGTCCAGAAGCTGGACGCGCAGGGCCGCGCCTATGCCACCGGCAAGCGCAAGGACGCCGTCGCTCGCGTCTGGGTCAAGCCGGGCTCCGGCAAGATCATTGTCAACGACAAGGAATTCGAGAAGTATTTCGCGCGTCCGGTCCTGCAGATGATCCTGCAGCAGCCGATCGTCGCCGCGAACCGTTCCGGCCAGTTCGACATCATCGCCACGGTTGCCGGCGGCGGCCTTTCCGGTCAGGCCGGTGCCGTGCGTCACGGCATCTCCAAGGCGCTGACCTATTACGAGCCGGGCCTGCGCACCGTGCTCAAGAAGGGCGGCTTCCTTACCCGCGACAGCCGCGTGGTCGAACGCAAGAAGTACGGCAAGGCCAAGGCCCGTCGTTCGTTCCAGTTCTCCAAGCGCTGATCCTCGTCGCTTTCGGAAGACTTACAGAAAAGCGGGCCTTCGGGTCCGCTTTTTTATTGTTTTATTGTGCCTGCGATCATCTATCCGATCGTCTTCGCCTTCCGGCGGAACCAGTCGAGCGCCGGCATTTCGATGAAGCGCCACGTCAGGCCCGCCGCGAAGATGACTGTAGCGACCATGGCGAATGTGAGCGCCAGTCCGATAGCCGGCTTGCCGGGCGCCAGCCCGATCTGCGTAAGGCCATGGACATCGACATCGCCGGCCAGACCCAGATGGGAGCGGCGGTCGATGAAATTCACGATATTGATGATGCGCGACTGCACGAATGTGTGCACCATGTAGAGCGAGTAGGAGATAGCGCCGAGAAAGATCATGGGGCGCCTGAGCAGCAGGGCACTCACCAGACCGCCCTCATGGGCGAAGACATAAATCGCCAGCGCGAACAGGAATGGCGAGGCGATACCGACAGGCGTGACGCCGAACCGCGTCATGAAAGCAATAACCAGTGCCACCACGACAATTTCCGCCGCCGACCATCCGGTCGCTGCGGTGCGCGATATGCCGTTCGCATCCATCGCGTGACGCGCGCGCCCGATCTCCCCGCCCGCCAGCCTGTAGAGCACCACGCCCAGCGAAAAGCCGAACAGGCAGCGGATCAGGCCGTAATGCACGCTCGCATCCATATAGCTGGGTGAGAACAGGACAAGAACGAGCGGTCCGATGACGATCAGGGCGATCAGTACCGGCATGCGCAAGGCCCGGCCGAGAATGCCGAAAACCAGCGCAAAATAGAGATAGGCGAAAAATTCGGTCGAAATGCTCCAGCTCGGAGCGTTCCACGTCAGGTCGGACTCGAAGCCCCAGCCGTGGATCAGCAGGAGATTGGTGACGAGGCTCCTCAGGTTGGTGCCTCCGGTGAAAGGCGGCACGCCACCGCCCACAAGCTGCGGCACCGCCATGCGCAGCAGCTCAAAGGCGGCGATGGCCGCGATCATGAACAGATGCAGCGGATAAAGGCGTCCGAAACGGACGAAAACGAACCGCTTGATCTGCGCCGTGGTTCCGAGCTTCGTCGTGTAGGCCGAAGCGATCACGAAACCGGACAGCACGAAGAAGAAATCGACCGCCAGAAAACCAGCATTCATGAAACGGTTGTTGGAAAGGAAATTATCCGCCGGGAAATGATAGATCACGACCAGCAGCGCACAAATGCCGCGCCATGAGTCCAGCGCCAGAAACCGATGCTTCGACAAAGCCGGAACGGACACGGGCGCCGGCGCAGCGGCCTGCGCGGTACGGCGCCGCTCCTCCGAAATCTGCTTTAGCGCAGCAGTCAGAGATTTTTCCATCCTGTTTCCAACCGTCCATACCCGACAGCCAACGCGCCCTTCTTCGGCGGGATCGACGTCGGGCGTTTCATCAGACGGCAACAGGATATATCGCCAATCGTTAGGATTCTCTGTAAGAAGGACAGCCGTTCCGATCAACCGCAAGAGCCGACCATGTCCGCCTCTACCGCATCTTCGCGCTTCGCGCTCACCCCGGAGCCGCCTTATCTTGTCGTCACCTTTTCTTCGCAGCGCCTTGCGGGCGATGACGGCTATGAAGACATGGCCGTCCGCATGGCGGAACTCGCAGCGCGGCAGCCCGGCTATCTGGGCGTCGAAAGCGCACGCGACACGGATGGATTCGGCATCACCAACTCGTTCTGGACCGACGAGGAAAGCATACGCGCATGGAAGCGCGACGTGGATCATCTCGTGGCGCAAAAACTCGGCCGGCGGCAATGGTACGCGGCCTATCGCGTGCGGATCGCCCGCGTGGAACGCGCTTACGGCTACGACGCCGAAAGGGAATAAGCCTCTCCCAATCCGTTCCGTAAAACGCTATAGAAGCCCGACGACAGCGGGAATGCGGTCCGACAGGCTCAGAAACTGATTCAAGGCGTTGCGAAAACGATTCCGGATACGGGCATAACTTTCTGAAATAAAGGCAAGTTTCATGAAACCGAAAATCTTCATCGACGGCGAACACGGCACCACCGGCTTGCAGATACGCAGCCGCCTCGCCGCGCGCGACGATCTGGAAGTGATCTCGATTCCCGAGGCCGAGCGGCGCAACCGGGATCTGCGTGCCGATCATCTGCGCGCCGCCGATATCGCCATATTGTGCCTGCCGGACGATGCCGCAAAGGAATCCGTCGCCCTGCTCGACGGCCACAACGCCACCCGCGTCATCGACACCTCCACGGCGCATCGCGTGCAGGCGGACTGGGCCTATGGCTTCGCCGAGCTTGCTCCCGGCCAGCGGGCGCGCATCGCCGAGGCGCGGCTCGTCGCCAATCCCGGCTGCTATCCGACCGGGGCCATCGCGCTGATCCGCCCCTTGCGCGACGCCGGGCTGCTGCCGGCCGATTATCCGGTCAGCGTCAACGCCGTTTCCGGCTATACGGGCGGCGGCAAGCAGCTCATCGCGCAGATGGAGGACAAGGCTAATCCCGACCATATCGCGGCCAATAATTTCCTCTACGGCCTGACGCTGCGCCACAAGCATGTGCCGGAAATGCAGGTCCATGGCCGCCTCGATCGCAAACCCATCTTCAGCCCCAGCGTCGGGCGCTTCCCGCAGGGCATGATCGTGCAGGTGCCGCTCTACCTGAACGATCTCGCCGGCAAGCCGTCGCTGGAAAAGGTCCATGCGGTTCTGGCCGGGCACTATGCCGGACAGGCCATCGTGGAAGTGGTGCCGCTCGGCGAAAGCGCCCGGCTGCCGCGCGTCGATGCGGAGGATCTGACCGGCAAGGACACCATGAAGCTTTACGTGTTCGGCAGCGAGGGCGACCGCGTGGTCAATCTCGTCGCGCTTCTCGACAATCTCGGCAAGGGCGCTTCGGGCGCCGCGGTGCAGAACATGGACCTCATGCTCGGCAAGGCATGATGGTTGCCGCGCCGATATTCCCGGCCATATGGAATATCGGCGCATACGAGCCGCTGGCCGATACACATTCAAGCCTCGTCTGGAAGGTCGAACACAAGGACCGTCCGGGCGAGGCTTTCGTGGTCAAGCAGTTGAAACCCTCCGGAACGGAGGAATTGCGCGGCGCGCATTATCTTGGCTGGCGGAATGGTCACGGCGCGGTCCGGCTCTGCGATCTTCAAGGCACATCCATGCTGCTCGAATATGCGGGCGGCTATCATCTTGCCGCACACCTGAAAGCCGGCCGGGACGCGGAATGCCTGGAAATTTTCGGGCAGGTTCTGGCCGCCCTTCACTCGCCCTCGCCCGTACCGGTGCCCGCCGACCTGCAACCGCTGGACAGGCATTTTTCCGGCCTGTTCGCGGTTGCCGATGAAAGGCCGGTCTATGCCGAAGGGGCGAGGCTGGCAGAACGCCTGTTGGCGACGCCGCATGAGGCCATTCCCCTGCATGGCGACATTCATCACGAGAACATTCTGAAAGGGCCGCGCGGCTGGCTTGCCATCGACCCGCACGGGCTCGTCGGCGATGCAGCTTTCGACGCGGCCAACATCTTCTACAACCCGTATGACCGCGACGATCTCTGTCTCGATCCCGAACGCGCGCGGCACATGGCCGAGCATTTCGCGCCGGTCATCGGATGCGGCCCGTCCCATATCCTCGATTACGCCTTTGCCTATGGCTGTCTTTCCGCCGCATGGCATCACGAGGACTGCAACGAGCGGGACGAAGCGCGGGAGTTGAGGATCGCCGCCGCGCTCAGGACGCTGCGTCGAACCACCTATTCCTGATAAGCGCCCTTCGTCCCGCGCCAGTGCGCCACGGTGAAGGACAGGACCATCAGCGCAACGAACTGATGCGTAAGGCCCAGATGCAGGGGCACGCTCATGAGAAGCGTCGCGATACCGAGCGCGGCCTGCACGAGAACGAGGCAGACCAGCAGCACCGCGCGGCGCGCATGCGTGGTGTGCGGCGCGCGCGCCTGTACCTGAAAGGCGTGCATCAGCGCCAGAACCAGAACCGTGTAGGCGAACATGCGATGCACGAACTGCACCGTCTTCGGGTTCTCGAACAGGTTGCGCCACCAGGGCGATTGCGTGAAAAGACCGCCCGGGATGAAAGAGCCGTCCATCAGCGGCCATGTATTGTAGGTCAGGCCAGCGTGCAGGCCCGCGACGAGGCCGCCGAGATAGATCTGCGCCAGCACCGCCACGACCAGCCAGCCGGCGAAACGCTGCACGCTACGCTCCGCCGGCCGCTCGCTATAGACCGCAAGCCCGCGCGCGATATAGAAGACCGCCGTGATGATGATACAGGCCATGGTGAGATGGATGGCAAGGCGGTATTGGCTGACGCTGGTCAGCTTGCTCAGGCCCGAAGAGACCATCCACCAGCCGATCGCGCCCTGCAACCCGCCGAGCGCCAGAAGGCCCAGCATCCGGTATTTCAGCCCGCCCTTGAGCCGTCCGGTGGCCCAGAAGAAGATCAGCGGCACCGCGACCAGGAAACCCACGAAGCGGGCCAGCAGGCGGTGGGTCCATTCCCACCAGAAGATATATTGGAAATCGGCAAGGGACATGCCCTTGTTGATCTCCTCATATTGCGGAATCTGCTTGTACTTGGCGAATTCCTCCTGCCATTCCGCCGTGTTGAGCGGCGGGATGACGCCGTGGATCGGCTGCCATTCGGTGATCGACAGGCCGGAGCCGGTCATGCGCGTCGCGCCGCCCACCATGACGATGGCGATGAGAACCACGAAGACCGCGTAAAGCCACCAGCGCACCAGGCGGCGGTCGCGCTCGTCCTTCGATAGTCCCCGCCCTGCCCGTTCAATGGAAACCGCGGTCATACCATTCACCCTGCAATATGATTTGCGGGATACATGCAGCATCGGCGCGGCGGTTACAAGGCGGTTTCAGGGCATCCCTTCGCGACATCCAGCCGCGTTTTGGGCTTTCCTTGCGCCATAGCAGGGTTTAGTGATGCAACAACAGGAGATAAAGCCATGCCCGTGCGGCTGAAGAAACTGATCGGCACATTTCTTCTCGTGCTGCTGGTGATCGTCTATGCGCTGCTGGCGACCATCATCGCCGTGGCGCGCCTGGGCGAATATGGCGCATGGGTGCAATTCCTGTATTTCCTCGTGACCGGCCTGCTCTGGGTGCTCCCGGCCATGGTCATCATCTGGTGGATGGTCCAGCCGCCTCGCCGCAAGCAGAACTGACAGCAGGGGCCTATCCGGACCGGATCATGTGCGGGGATGTCTGTCCGTGCCCGGCTGGTCGTCCAGAAGGATCACCACGTCCTCATAGCCGTTCTGGTCGAGATCGAGCGCGGCCTGCACCACGTCGGCATGGTCGGGGTCGAGGATACTGATGATCACGAAGGCCCGGTCTTCCGCCACCCGGCGTATCTGCGCGGCGGAAGACGGGCCGCATTCGATGATCAGGAAATCATAGACGGTTTCCAGTGCGTCGAGGATGAGCGGCAGGCGATCGGCGGAGCGCATGGCGGTCTCGGGATCGGCCTCGCCGAGCGGTATCACATGGGCATCCGAGAAACGGTCGGGATGAATCACCTCGCTGAAGCGCCGCTCGCCGCAGAGAAGCTCGGTAATGCCCGGCTGGCGGACACCTTCCAGCATGGCCAGTCCCATGGCCCCCTGCGCGGTCATGTCGACGAGAACGACGCGCCGGCCCCGGTCGGCCAGTTCGCGCAGCAGGCGGACGGTGGCGGCCGACGCCCTGTCACCCTCGGGCGAGACGACCACGACGCGCTTGCGCCCCTCCGCGATCACGCGATCGGCGATGGCCGTAACGCCGTGCGGGCTACCGGAAGCAGGCACAGGGCTCTCCTTGGCCGCGTTCGGGGTGTAAAGACCGGTCGGCCGGCTCATGAAAGGCATCCCGAAACGGCGCAGCATGGCCGCCATCCCCGCCCCGACCGCGGTCACGCGCTCGGCAGGCGTAGGCGGAACCGTCGCGGCGTGCGTGGCTGCGGCAACCACCCGCATGTCGGTTTCCTCGTTTCTTCCCATGCTCTCGCCCTTCCAGGGTTCCTCTCCTCCGGCGTGGCGAACTGCCCCTGTTCCCCGCGCCAAGGGTAAACACCGCCTGTAACCAGACGGTTAAGGCCGCCCCAGTCCGCGATACGAAAAGTTTTTAGGGCTCCGTACCGCATGTTTACCAGTCATTAACCCTAATCAATTGATAACGCTTATATCGAAATTCCACGGCGGAATCACGCCCGTGCGGGCAAGGCTTTCGGAAAAGCCGAGGCGGGAATCATGGTCAGAAAAACCCCGAAAAAACGCGCAAGCCATATTTTCCTCGCGGCGCTCGGCATTGCGGCGACGACCCTGTCGGCCTGTTCCGGCTATCGTCCCGCTCCTCCCGCTTTCAGCGAGATGCTGAATGCGCCCTATGTGCTCGACTCCGGCGACCGCGTACGGATCACTGTTTTCGATCAGCCCAGCCTTAGCAACACCTACAATGTGGATCAGGCGGGCTATATCGCCTTCCCGCTGGTGGGCAGCGTCCCCGCGCGCGGCAAGACCGCGAAGCAGCTCGAGGCGGCCCTTGCCGCCAAGCTGCGCGGCGGCTATCTGCGCGACCCCGACGTCAGCGTCGAGATCGACCGCTACCGTCCGATCTTCATCATGGGCGAAGTGGGCGCGGCAGGCCAATATTCCTATGTGCCGGGCATGACCATCCAGAAGGCGATCGCCGCAGCGGGCGGCTTCACTCCGCGCGCCAATCAGGACAATGTCGATGTCACGCGTCAGTTCAACGGCAAGATACTCACCGGCCGGGTTCTGATCTCCGATCCGATCCTGCCCGGCGACACGATCTACGTCCGCGAACGCATTTTCTAGAGCACCGGACCGAAAAGTGGGAACCGGTTTTCCGGTCTGTCCGATGCTCAAGCAAAAAGACGGATCGTCACGATGCGCCTGACAAGGCGTACGACGATCTGAGCGGAATATTTCCCTGTAAAGGCTTCGGCACTGCCCCGATTCCGCCCGCAAAGCGTTATAGAGTCGATTAACCGTGAAATTGCTTTCCTGATCAACCTTTGGGCGAAGTTCGCAGCGGATCAGGAATTTTTCAGGAACTTCGGTTTTAGGTATATCCTGTCATCTGATGAACAGGGGCACCAAGGTGCGGGAAAACGATTCACTCACTCCGTTCGGCCGCACGGCCGTCGAATCCGCCGTCGAAACGGATTCCGCGCCAAAGAAGCCCGTGCAGCTCAGCCCGCTGGCGCTTACCATCGCCGCTCAATACCGGCGCGAGACATTTTCCCCGATGATGCTGCGCGGCATCGTACGGATCGTAGAGTTCGCACTGATCTTCCTTACCGGTCTCGCCAGCCTTGCCGCCTATGTCGGTCGTGAGATCAACACCCTGCTCTATTATCCGCTCATCATCGCCGGCGGCAGTGTGCTGTTCGTGATGCTCATGGAACTGCGCGGCGCCTATCAGGTCAATATATTGCGCAGCGCCAGCCAGAATCTGCGACGGCTGATCGTCAGTTGGGCGACCGTTCTCAGTCTTCTCGCCCTCGCCGGCTTCCTGTTCAAGGCCTCCGCCTATTATTCGCGCGGCTGGTTCCTGATCTGGGCCGTGAGCGCGATCGCGGCGCTCATCGCATGGCGTCTCATCATCGCCTGGAAAATCCGGCGCTGGGCGCGCAACGGCACCATGGAGCGGCGCGCGGTTATCGTCGGCGGCGGCCCGAACGCCGAAACCCTCATTCGCGCGCTGGAGCAGCAGACCGACAACGATATCCGTATCTGCGGCATATTCGACGATCGCGACGACAAGCGGTCGCCGCCCATCGTCGCCGGCTATCCCAAGCTCGGCACCATCGACGAGTTGATCGAGTTCGCCCGCATCGCCCGCATCGATATGTTGATCGTCTCGCTGCCCATCAGCGCCGAGGTGCGCGTGTTGCAACTGCTCAAGAAACTGTGGGTGCTGCCGGTGGATATCCGCCTCTCGGCGCTCAACAACCATCTGCGCTTCCGGCCGCGAGCCTATTCCTATGTCGGCTCGGTGCCGATGCTCGATATATTCGACAAACCGATCAACGACTGGGATTCGGTCGCCAAGCGTATATTCGACATCGCCTTCAGTCTGGCGGGCATCGTGGTACTCTCTCCGGTCATGCTCGCGACCGCGATCGCCATCAAGCTCGACAGCAAGGGGCCTGTCTTTTTCCAGCAGAAGCGGCATGGCTTCAATAACGAAGTCATCAATGTATGGAAGTTCCGGTCGATGTATACGGACCAGTGCGATCCGACGGCGCGCAACACCGTGACCAGAAACGATCCGCGCGTCACACGCGTCGGCCGTTTCATCCGCAAGACCTCGCTGGACGAATTGCCGCAATTCTTCAATGTCATTGCGGGATCGCTGTCGCTGGTCGGGCCGCGCCCGCACGCCGTGGCGGCCTCTTCGCACAACCTGCTCTGGAACGAGGTGGTGGACGGCTATTTCGCCCGGCACCGCGTCAAGCCGGGCGTGACCGGCTGGGCGCAGATCAACGGCTGGCGCGGCGAAATCGACAGCAAGGAAAAAATCAGGATGCGCACGGAATACGACCTGTACTATATCGAGAACTGGTCGCTGTGGTTCGACATCAAGATCCTGTTCCTGACGCCGATACGGCTTCTCACCTCGGAAAATGCCTATTGAGCGCATCCCGAAAAGTGTGAAACGGTCTTCGGGTGAGATGCGCGTATGGGAAGACGCGCATATCCCGAAAAGTGCGGGAAGAAAAATGGTCGGAGCGGCGGGATTCGAACCCACGACCCCTTGACCCCCAGTCAAGTGCGCTACCGGGCTGCGCTACGCTCCGAACCGGGGAAAGCCCTAGATTATAAAGGGTTGAGAAGCAAGGGCCAAAACCGCGAAAAAGCGGAAAATGCACATCGCCGAAACCGTATGGCCCCTCACCCCGCCCGCAACTGATAGGTTTCGGGGATATAGCGATAACCCTCGCCTTCTTTCCTGAGGTAAGCGACGGCGGGAAACGGCGTATGATAGCCGATAAAGGGCAGACGTTCGGTGGCCAGCATGTCGAAGATTCGCCTGCGGGTCGCGGCGGCCATTTCCTTGTCCGTGTCGAAGGCGACATGCCAGTCCGGCCGCTGCAAGGTGATGACGAAATGGTTAACCGTATCGGAAACCAGCATCAGCGCCTTGCCCTCCGATTCAACCCTGAACGCCAAATGGCCCGGCGTATGGCCGAAAGCCGCCATGGCATGAATGCCGGAGACGACCGCGTCGCCGTCTTCGAGGAACGCCATCTTCTCCGCCAGAGGCTTTACATTGCGCTCCACCAGTTCGGCCGACGCTTTCGTCGGACCGTCGAGCCGCGCCGGGTCGGTCCAGAAGTCGAATTCCCTGCGCCCGGCGGCATAGCGGGCATTGGGAAAGGCGGGCTTACCGTCTTCCATAAGGCCGCCGATATGATCGCCGTGGAAATGGCTCAGCACCACCAGCGTCACATCGCCGGCCCGATAGTCGGATGCCTCCAGCGCCGAAGCCAGCCGGCCCAGCCCGGCCGGACGCCCACCGGCACCCATACCCGTATCGAACAATACGACATCCCTGCCCGTATCGATCAGCACCGGGGTGAAACTGTTCACGAAACGGTCGGCCGGCAGCATGTTCGCCTCCAGCAGCGCCGCCACCTCCTTCGGATCGCGCTCGAAGGCATAGATCTTTTCCGGCGCCTCGCCGGCCCTGCGTCCATCCGAAAGTGTCGTGATGTCGAAGCTGCCAAGGCGGAAACGATGGAAGCCCGGATTATCCGGCTTCTGCGCGCGCGTGGCGGAGGCGGCGGAAAAATCGCTTTTCGATTGGCTCATGGATCAAACTCCCGATGCAACGGTCTGACGGCATTATTCGCTGGCACTATAGTGGGAACAACGCTCCAGGCACGGCAAAGATTCGTGATCGCCCGTTGGCCAAAAAACGCCGTGGCTTGCCTGTCCCACGCGGATGACTATAGTAACGCTGCCGTACGGCATCGCCTCCCGGCGCGGAAGGACGACCTTTTCGCTTCCCTGTATGGCGCGGGACGGCCCGCGCGCTTCATTCAGAGAGTTTCCCATGGCATGGTTCTATCTGGCGCTGGCCGGCCTTCTCGAGGTCGTCTGGGCCTATACCATGAAGAAATCGCAGGGCTTTTCGCTGCCCGTTCCCACCGTCATCACGCTTATCGCCATGATCGGCAGCTTCCTGCTGCTTTCCGTCGCCATGCGCAGCCTGCCGCTCGGCACCGCCTATGCGGTCTGGACCGGCATCGGCGCGGTCGGCGCTTTTCTGGTGGGGCTTTTCGTGCTTGGCGAACCAGCCGGTTTCCTGCGCATAACGAGCGTCATGCTCATCCTCGCCGGCCTTGTCGGGCTGAAGCTTTCGGCAGGCTAACGTACAGGCGTCAGCGCACCTGATCGAGCAGGCGCTTGCACTCCAGAAGATCGAACAGCGCTTCCTGCAAAAGCGAGCGGTTGTCCTTGGATGCGCGTTTGCCGTCCGCGCTGATCGGGCCCTCCTCCTCGCCTTTCAGGAGGCCGAACAGCTTGCGCTGCGGCGACGGAGCCTTGATACCGCTCGGCAACGCCATTTCGCGGTCGGCCGCCTCTTCCGCCGCACGCTTTTCCGCCGCGGCCTGCTTCTGGCGGGTGATCGCCTCGATGGCCTGCACATCGCCATTGCCGAGCGCAATGACGAACTGGGCATTGTTCTCGCGCAGCAGGCGCTGCACGCCCTTGATCGTATAACCCTGATCGTAGAGCAGATGACGGATGCCCTTGAGCAGTTCCACATCCATCGGGCGATAATAGCGGCGACCGCCGCCCCGCTTCATCGGCTTGATCTGCGTGAAGCGCGTTTCCCAGAAACGCAGCACATGCTGCGGAACGTCGAGATCCTCCGCGACCTCGCTGATCGTCCTGAAGGCGTCAGGGCTTTTATCCATCATATGCCCCTTCCGGAGTTCAATATGAGCCGGCGATTCGTTCGCTTCCCTCGATTATATAATATCAGAGCTTTATGCGCATCCCTTCATGTGCAGCGCAAGGCATCCGACAAAAAAGCGCACCGCCCAAAAGGACGGTGCGCCTGTCAAATCCAATGAATCGCCGCGGGCCGGGTTATTTCTGCGCCGCGCGTTTCTGATGTTCCTGAAGAATGCGCTGCTTGAGCACGTTGGACGCCTTGAAGGTCATGACGCGGCGCGGAAGAATCGGCACTTCCTCGCCGGTCTTCGGGTTACGGCCGATACGCTCGTTCTTGTCGCGGACCTGAAAAGTCGCGAAGGACGAGAGTTTCACCGTCTCGCCATTGACGATCGCGTCGCAGACTTCATCGAGGATCATCTCGACCAAGGCCGCCGATTCCGTTCTGGAAAGGCCCACCTTGCGGTAAACAGCCTCTGCCAGATCAGCCCGCGTGACCGTTTTACCTCCCATGACCGAACCTGCCTGGTTAGCGTTTGAAAAGATAATATCCTTGCGCGACAGGACGTTACACAAAGAAACCTCACGCGGTCAAGTCATGGGCCGTCCGGGAGCGATCAAATTTCTCCCGCCATCCTGCTACCAACGTAACAGCACGGCGCCCCATGTGAAGCCACCGCCCATGGCCTCAAGCAGGACGAGATCGCCTTTGTTGATGCGTCCGTCGCCGACGGCGGCGGCCAGCGCCAGCGGAACCGAGGCGGCGGACGTGTTGCCGTGGCGGTCTACCGTGATGACGACCTTGCTCTCCGCGAGGCCCAGTTTCTTCGCGGAAGCGTCGATGATGCGCTTGTTGGCCTGGTGCGGCACGAACCAGTCGATATCTTCCGCAGTCAGGCCGGTCTCCTCGAAGGAAGCCTCGATCACGTCGGTGATCATGCCGACGGCGTGCTTGAACACCTCGCGGCCTTCCATGCGCAGATGACCGACCGTGCCCGTGGTCGAGGGACCGCCGTCCACATAGAGCTTTTCCTTGTGGCACCCGTCCGAGCGCAGGTTGGCGGCAAGAATGCCGCGATCCGAGGTCAGGCCCTTGCCTTCCGCCGCTTCCAGCACCAGCGCGCCGGCGCCGTCGCCAAAGAGCACGCAGGTCGTGCGGTCGGTCCAGTCGAGCAGGCGCGAGAAGGTTTCCGCGCCGATCACCAGAACCCGCCTCGCCATGCCGCCGCGAATATAGAGATCGGCGGTGGTGATGGCATAGATGAAGCCGCTGCACACCGCCTGAAGGTCGAAGGCGAAGCCGCTGGTGATGCCGAGTTCACGCTGGATTTCCACAGCGCTCGCCGGAAAGGTGTGGTTCGGCGTGGAGGTCGCCAGCAGGACAAGGTCGATATCGGAGGGCTGAAGACCGGCATCGGCCAGCGCGGCGCGCGCCGCCGCCGCGCCCAGCGAGACCGTCGTCTCGCTCTCGTCGGCGATATGGCGCTCGCGGATGCCCGTGCGCTGGACGATCCATTCGTCGGAGGTTTCGACGATACCCTCGAAATCCGCATTCTTCATGACCCGCTTGGGCAGCGCCGAACCGATACCCCGCACGACAGACCGTATCATCGCTTGTTTCCTGTTGCTGGAACGCTTCGATCCGATGGCATCGGACCGGCGCCCTGAATTTCCGAATTGCAGCGCCGATGAAAGGCGCTTCGATCATTTCGCCGCTTCGCCGCCCTCGGCGGGCGACACAAACGGATGACTGTGGTGGAAATGCGCCAGATCGGCTTCGATCTTTTCCAGAAGCCGGTTACGCACCATGTCGTAGCCGACTTCCACCGCCGCGCAGAAGCCGTCCGCATTGGCACCGCCATGGCTCTTGATGACGATGCCGGTCAAGCCTAGAAACACGCCGCCATTGACCTTGTTGGGGTCCATCTTCTCGCGTAGGCGATCGAAGGCGCCCTTGGCGAAGACATAGCCGATACGGGCGAGCCATGTGCGGCTCATGGCCTGACGCAGCAGCGTGGCCATCTGGCGCGCGGTGCCTTCCGCCGCCTTGAGGGCGATATTGCCGGTAAAGCCTTCCGTCACCACCACGTCCACGGTACCCTTGCCGATATCGTTGCCCTCCACGAAACCGGCATATGCCAGCCCGTCCAGCGGCGTGTCGCGCAGGATCTGGCCGGCCTCCTTGATCTCGTCGAGCCCCTTCACCTCCTCGGTGCCGACATTGAGCAGGCCGACCGTGGGCTTCTTCACCTCGAACAGGGCGCGCGCCATGCCCGCGCCCATCACGGCGTAATCGACCAACTGGCGCGCATCGGCACCGATGGTCGCGCCGATATCGAGCACGATGCTCTCGCCGCGCAGCGTCGGCCAGATGCCGGCAATGGCCGGACGCTGGATTTCCTGCAACATGCGCAGGCAGAATTTCGACATGGCCATCAGCGCGCCGGTGTTGCCGGCGGAAACGCAGACCTCGGCCTCGCCCGTCTTCACCGCCTCGATGGACCGCCACATGGTCGATTTGCCGCGCCCGTTGCGCAGCGCCTGACTGGGCTTGTCCTCCATGCGCACCGCCACCTCGCAGGCCCGGAACTCGGAGGCGGCCGCGAGCTTCGGATAGCGCGCCAGCACCGGTTCCACCTGCCCGGCGAGACCGAAAAAGATGAAACGGATATCCGGGTGGCGCTCAAGCGCCTTCGCGGCGCCGGGGATGACCACTTCAGGGCCGAAATCACCGCCCATGGCGTCGATGGAAATTGTTACCACTCTCGATTGTTCCTATGCGATCCCTGTCCCCCGCCCTGTTTCCGAACAACGGGGTTTCTGGCGAAAATAGTGGTTTTGCGTTGCGGTACAACCAGATTTTGCAGACTTTCCCGCAAATCAGGATTTCCCGCGCCAATCCGAAAGCTTCGCAAAGGGCGAAACGGGCCCTTCCCCTCCTTCGCCTTCACCAAAAATCCTCGGCTCGGCAGCATCCGGCAGGCCGGGTTTGCGCGGATAGGGATCGATGGCAAGTTCGAAGAATTCTTCCGCCACCGCACCGACATCGATGCGATCGCCAGAGAAGGTTTCGGGACTGTCCGCTCCTTCCGCATCGAGCAGCATTTCACCGCTTTCATCGACCCGAATGCGCGCAAGTCGCGAATTTTCAGGCACGAAGACGGTGTCCACCTCCTCGGCAATCGCGCTGGTCAGCGGTTCGAGCGTGACCACACACGCCTGCACGATCTCGGCATCGACGCGCCCGCGCAGACGGATTCCGTCCTTCTTCCACGGCGTCAGCAGGAATTCGGCGGAAAAAGCATTGACCGCCTCCAGCCCATGCGCGGCGGCGAGCGCCGCGCGCTCCTTTTCGTCGGTGCCAATGGTCACCGTGACGCCCTTCTGCGGCAGGTGCAGGACCGGAACGGGATAGGTCAGCGTCAGCCTGTCGTTCACGGGCCCGCCATGTACGGGTTTTTCACTCATGATCGTCTGCCTTTTCATCTCCGACCGGTTGGATCGCTTCGGCATCCATAAACGAAATTTCGCCCGCCGCCAGAGCCTCGTCCGCCGTATCGCGAAGACGATCGCGGCAATAGAACACATAGGCGCCGAGCAGGCCTGCATAAGGCCAGGATTCGAGATCGGGCCGGATATTGCGCGTCAGTGCGGCGGCAAGCGCCGGGCCGTCGCCGGCATCCAGCGCCGTCCCATAGGCGGTAACGCGCCCGTAAAACATGCGCGCGAGCTTCTTCATGCGCTTCGGCACGCCCTGGTCGCCGATTCCCAGTTCCCGCAGCGAATGGTCCACGTCCTTGAAGAACTCGTCGGCCACGTCCTGCGCCAGCGCAACCAGCGCCGCATCACCGTCCTTCATGCGATGCAGGACGAGAAAGACATGCAGCGACAGCATCTCGAAACGGCCGAGCGGCGTATCGGGCACCTGAAACTGTGCATAAAGCCGCTTTTGCCGCGCCGCCGCCACGATCGCCTCGTAAACGCGCAGCATGATCGCCTCATTGACCTTCGATCTGCGGCGGAAGAGTTGGAGAATCATATCCGTTCGACCGTTCCAGTTGCATATGGAAGCAAGGTGGTTTACCCAAGTTCTCCCGACGGCGAAAGTGCCGCGCTGATACAGAATGATGGAGAGGTCTTTGTTGCAGCGAATTTTCCCAAGTGCAATCCTTGGCGCGACGCTGGGCGCACGCAAACGGCGCGCTCTCCTCGCAGGCACGGCAATTCTGTTCTCGGTGGCTCTCGCCGGGTGTAACGCGGGGGCCACGCTGAACCCGTCGGAGACGCTGTCGGAAGGCTACGTCATGGACCCGCAGGCGCTGGCTTCGGTACCGGTCGGCTCCAGCCGCGAACAGGTTCTGCTCGCACTCGGCACGCCGTCGACCACGGCGACCTTCGACAACGAGGTGTTCTACTACATCTCGCAGAAGGTCTATCGCCCCGTGCAGTTCATGAAGCCCAAGATCATCGACCGCCATGTGCTGGCCATCTATTTCAACAAGGGCGGCACGGTGGAGCGCATCGCCAATTACGGCCTCAAGGACGGCAAGCTGTTCGACTTCGTGTCGCGCACCACGCCGACCGGCGGCAAGGACCAGACCTTCCTCGGACAGGTCATTCAGGGCGTCTCCAAGGCCCCGACTTCCCTGCCGGGTACCGGCCTGTCGAGCAACCCCGGCACCAACTGATCCGCATATCGAAAGGCGGCTGCGACAAAATCACCGCAGCCGCCCGTCTTTTCGATAGAAAACGCCGCGCGTCCATTTGAACGCGCGGCGTTTCGGTTATTTGATTCCGGGCATCATCCCATATGCGCCAGCACGGCCAGAAGCAGCAGCGCCACGATATTGGTGATCTTGATCGCCGGATTGACGGCGGGACCGGCGGTGTCCTTGTAGGGATCGCCCACCGTGTCGCCGGTGACGGACGCCTTGTGCGCCTCGGAACCTTTCAGGTGCTTGACGCCGTCGGCATCGGTGAAGCCGTCCTCGAAGCTCTTCTTGGCGTTGTCCCACGCGCCGCCGCCCGACGTCATGGAAATCGCCACGAACAACCCGTTGACGATAACTCCCAGCAACGAGGCGCCCAGCGCCGCGAATGCCGCAGCCTTCGAGCCTGAAATCAGCAGCACGCCGAAATAGACGACCAGCGGCGCGAGAACCGGCAGCAGCGAGGGGATGATCATCTCGCGGATCGCCGCGCGGGTCAGCATATCGACCGCGCGGGCATAGTCGGGCCTTTCCGTGCCCTGCATGATGCCCGGCTTCTCCCTGAACTGGCGGCGCACTTCCTGCACCACCGCCCCGCCGGCACGGCCGACCGCCGTCATGGCCATACCGCCGAAGAGATAGGGGATAAGGCCGCCGAGGATCAGCCCCGCCACCACGTAAGGATTGGAGAGCTCGAAGGAAACCGTCCCCATATTCGCGAAATAAGGATAGGTCTGGCCGTTGGCCGCGAAATAGGCCAGATCGTTGGAATAGGCCGCGAAGAGCACCAGCGCACCGAGACCCGCCGAGCCGATGGCATAGCCCTTTGTGACGGCCTTGGTCGTGTTGCCGACCGCGTCGAGCGCGTCGGTGGCCTTGCGCACGTCCGGATCGAGGCCCGCCATTTCGGCGATGCCGCCGGCATTGTCGGTGACCGGCCCGAAGGCGTCGAGCGCCACGATCATGCCGGCGATGCCGAGCATGGCGGTGACGGCGATGGCGATGCCGAACAGGCCCGCGAGCTGGTAACTGGCGATTATGCCGCCGGCGATGACGATGGCCGGCAGCGCCGTCGATTCCAGCGAAACGGCAAGACCCTGAATGACATTGGTGCCGTGGCCGGTGACGGAAGCCTGTGCGATGGAGTTGACCGGGCGCTTGTTGGTGCCGGTATAATATTCGGTGATCACCACGATGAGGCCGGTGACGATAAGGCCCACCAGCCCGCAGATGAAGAGATTGGTTCCGGTGATGCTCTTGCCAGCCACGGTGCCGATCTCGCCCCAGCCGACGGTCAGCACGTTCGCGACGGCAAGCCCGGCGACGGACAGGATGCCGGTGGCGATCAGCCCCTTGTAGAGCGCGCCCATGATGGAGCCGTTGACGCCAAGCTTCACGAAGAAGGTGCCGATGATCGAGGTGATGACACAGGCACCGCATATGGCCAGCGGATAGAGCATGACGGATGGCAGCACGTCAGAACCGTTGAAGAAGATCGCGCCCAGCACCATCGTCGCAACGATGGTGACGGCATAGGTCTCGAACAGGTCGGCGGCCATGCCGGCGCAGTCGCCGACATTGTCGCCCACATTGTCGGCGATGGTGGCCGGATTGCGCGGATCGTCCTCCGGTATGCCCGCCTCGACCTTGCCGACGAGATCGCCGCCGACATCCGCGCCCTTGGTGAATATGCCGCCGCCAAGGCGTGCGAAGATCGAGATCAGCGATGCGCCGAAGCCGAGCGCCACCAGCGCGTCGATGACCATGCGGTCGGACGGCGCATAGCCGAGCCAGACCGTCAGGATGAAATAATAGACCGAGACGCCGAGCAACGCGAGGCCGGCCACCAGCAGGCCGGTGATCGCACCGGAGCGGAAGGCGAGTTCAAGCCCGCTGGCAAGGCTCAGGGAAGCGGCCTGCGCCGTACGCACATTGGCGCGCACCGAGACGTGCATGCCGATGAAGCCGGTGGCGCCCGAAAGCACCGCGCCGATCACGAAGCCGATGGCGGCGGCGAGCGACAGGAAATACCATGCCGCCAGAAAGACGATGACACCGACGATGGCGATGGTGGAATATTGCCGTGTGAGATAGGCCTGCGCGCCCTCGCGGATCGCGCCCGCTATCTCCTGCATCCGCTCCGTCCCCTGATCGGAGGCGAGCACCGAGCGGATCGCCCAGGCGGCGAAGACGACCGCGATTACGCCGCAGGCAATGACGAGCAATAAGACTGTCACCCCAATTCCCATAAAGCCAACTCCCGTTTGGCTCGCGCCCGCCGCCGAACCTCCGGCGGCATATGCGCGGGCAAGATTCGAGCCCCTCTTCGGGCCATGTGCAGCGGCATGGAAATACGAAGTCAATCACGGAACCGGGCACGGAACCGGGCTTCGACGGTTTCTCTCCTCACCAGAATCCTCTACGCCGCGCGCGCAGAATGCGAAACGGTTCGGGAAAGGTCAAGCGATCTTTGGCAGGCTAAAAATATCGGGCCGATCGATCCCGCAGGGTTCCGTACGGCGGCGGAATCTCGAATGTCAGCCGGACCTGCCTACCGGCGCGGCTTCACGCCCTTGCTCTCGCCGCGAATGACGAAGGCGATACGATCGAGCACGGCATTGACCAGCTTCGGCTCGTCCTCGGTATAGAAAGCCTTGGCGATATCGACATATTCGGAGACGATGACGGCGGTGGGCACGTCGCTCCGCGATTTCAGCTCCCATGCGCCTGCGCGCAATATGGCGCGCAGCGTCGAATCGAGGCGCGACAGCGGCCAGTCCTCGGTCAGTGCCTGATGGATCATCGGGTCGAGCTGAAGCTGGCTGTCCACCACTCCTGAAACGATGGCGCGGAACCATTGCGGATCGGCGTCGAGATATTGCGCGCCGTCCACTTCCTTGCCGAGCCGGAATGCCTCGTACTCGGCCACCACTTCCAGAACGCCCGTTCCGGCGACGTCCATCTGGTACAGCGCCTGTACGGCGGCGAGGCGGGCGACGCCGCGCTTGTTGGCGGTGCGCGGCTGGTTCGGCGCGGACATGGAAAACTCCGTCATGGACAGGCGGACCGCAAGACCTGCGGTCAACGCCCGGAAAGCTGATTGATGAAGCTTCGCTCTAAGCCTATTTCCGGTATTGCGCAAGCCTCGCGGCATAGCGCGCCAACTGGTCGATCTCGATATTCACCCGGTCGCCCGCCTTGCGCTCGCCCCATGTGGTCACATCGAGCGAGTGGCGGATCAGGAGCACGTCGAACAGATTGCCGTCCACGCCATTGACGGTGAGCGATGTGCCGTCCAGCGCCACCGAACCCTTGCGGGCGATGAAAGGCGCCAGTTCCTCCGGCGCGCGCAGCGTGAAGCGCACCGCGTCGCCCTCCTCCCGCCGCTCGACGATTTCCGCCAGCCCGTCCACATGGCCGGACACAAGATGGCCGCCCATCTCGTCGCCAAGCTTCAGCGAACGTTCCAGATTGATGCGCGTTCCGGCCTGCCATCCGGCGATGGTGGTGAGCCGCAAGGCCTCTTCCCACGCCTCCACCTCGAACCAGCGCGCATTGCTGCCCTTTTCCGGCAGGGTGACCACGGTAAGGCAGACGCCCGAACAGGAAATCGACGCACCCATCGCGATGGTTTCGGGATCGTAGGCCGTCTGGACGCGCAGGAGCACCCCCTCGTTCAGCGGCTTCACCCGCTCGATCCTGCCGATATCGGTGACAATGCCAGTAAACATCACGCTTTCCTTACATATTCCGCATAGAGGTCGTCGCCGTAGCGCGCCTGCCTCAGGATTGTAAATTCCTCCGCGATATGGGTTTCAAGCCCCGCGACCGCAATCCCGCCGTCTGCGTCGATTTGAACCGGGCCACGGAAAAGCGCCAGCCGGTCGACCAGTTTCTCGTCGAGAAAGGCTTTCGCGACCCCTGCACCGCCCTCGACCAGCACCGAGGAAATGCCCTGCGCCGCGAGGTCGTCCATCAATTCCGGCAGGGCGACGCGCTCGCCTTCCGTCTCGGTCGCGAGAATGCGGCAGCCCGCCGCCTGCAAGGCCGCGCGCCGGTTAGCGGGGGCGTTCTCACCGCAGGCGATCCAGAGCGGCCGGACGTCCGCGCTCCGCACCAGTTTCGAGGAGAGCGGCAGGCGCAGGCCGCCATCCAGCACGATCCGCACTGGCGAACGCTGCTCAAGGCCGGGCAAGCGGCAGTCGAGCAGCGGATCGTCGGCCAGCGCCGTCTCGATGCCGATCAGGATAACGTCGCTTTGCGCGCGCATAACATGCGCCTGCGCCCGCGCGACCGGCCCGGTGATGGCGATCTGCCCCCTGCCCCTTTGCCCGATCATGCCGTTTGCGGAAAGCGCAAGTTTCAGAGTCACTTCCGGGCATTTTCTGGAAGAACGGCTGAGGTAGCCGGCAAGATCGTCGGCCGCCTTGTCGGCCAGTATGCCGGGAACGACCTCGATTCCCGCCGCGCGCAATATGGCGAAGCCCTTGCCGCTGACGCGCTCGTCGGGATCGGTGGCGGCGACCACCACCCGCGCCACGCCGGCGTTCACCAGCGTCTCGGCGCAGGGCGGCGTGCGGCCGTGATGGGCGCAGGGCTCCAGCGTGACATAGGCGGTGGCGCCACGCGCCGCCTCGCCCGCCTCGGCCAGCGCCTGCGGCTCGGCATGCGGCCGGCCGCCCGGCGCGGTGACGCCGCGCCCGACGATGACGCCATCCCTGACGATCAGGGTTCCGACCGAGGGATTGGTGCCGGTCAGGCCCTTGCGGCGGCGGGCATAACGGATCGCCGCCTCCATGAAGCGCAGATCGTCCGGCGTCACGGCCGGATGCGGGAATGCCGGAGCGCTCATGATCAGTCCGTATCGCCCGCGGCGTCGGGCACGATCAGTTCGTCGATGACATTGTGGAAATCCGCGGCCTTGGAGAAATTGCGATAGACCGAGGCGAAACGGATATAGGCGATGGCGTCTATGCCCTTGAGCGCGTCCATGGCGAGACGGCCGATCTCGTCGGAACTCACCTCCGCCTCGCCCGCGCTTTCAAGCTGGCGCACGATGCCGGAAATGGCGCGCTCGACGCGCTCGCCGTCCACATCGCGCTTGCGCAGCGCCACCTCGATGGAACGGGTCAGTTTTTCGCGGTCGAAGGGCACGCGGCGGCCGCTCTTCTTCACCACCATCAGGTCGCGAAGCTGCACGCGCTCGAAGGTCGTGAAGCGCCCGCCGCAGACCGAACATACCCGCCGCCGGCGGATGACCGCGCCATCCTCGGCAGGACGCGAATCCTTCACCTGCGTATCTTCAGACTGGCAATAGGGACAACGCATGAGGCTCTTTCAAACTTACCGGTTATATTGATTCCATTATCATCTTATCCCATCCGGGGCAGCCGACCCAATCGTCGTTGATATCGGAAACAAAAACCCCGCCTGACGAACAGGCGGGGTTTTTGTTTTTACGCATTTCCGAACGCAAAACCGCTTCGCACTTTTGCTGGAAATGCTCTGGACCGGGCGGCGTTACGCCGCTTATCCCAGATAGTCGTACATGGGGAAACGGTCGGTGAGCGCGACGACCTTGCGCTTCACGGCCTCTTCCACGGCGGCATTGCCCTCGTCGGAATTGGCAACCTTGAGACCGTCCAGCACTTCCGAGATCAGCGCGCCGATCTCCTTGAACTCGGCGATGCCGAAGCCGCGCGTGGTGCCGGCGGGCGTGCCGAGGCGGACGCCGGAGGTGACGAACGGCTTTTCGGGATCGAACGGGATGCCGTTCTTGTTGCAGGTGATGTTGGCGCGGCCCAGAGCGGCCTCGGCGCGCTTGCCGGTGGCGTTCTTGGGGCGCAGGTCCACCAGCATCAGGTGATTGTCGGTACCGCCCGACACGATGTCGAGGCCGTGCGACTTCAGTTCCTCGGCCAGCGCGCGAGCGTTGTCGACCACGTTCTTCGCATAGAGCTTGAATTCCGGCTTCAGCGCCTGCTGGAAAGCCACCGCCTTGCCGGCGATGACGTGCATCAGCGGGCCGCCCTGCAAGCCGGGGAACACCGCCGAATTGATCTTCTTGGCGATATCGGCGTCATTGGTGAGGATGATGCCGCCGCGCGGGCCCCGCAGCGACTTGTGCGTCGTGGTGGTGACGACATGGGCGTGCGGCACCGGCGATGGATGCACGCCGCCCGCGACAAGACCGGCGATATGCGCCATGTCGACCATGAGATAGGCGCCCACCTCGTCGGCGATCTCGCGGAAACGCTTCCAGTCCCAGATGCGCGAATAGGCGGTGCCGCCGGCGAGAATCAGCTTCGGCTTGTGCTCGCGCGCCAGACGGGCGACCTCGTCCATGTCGAGCAGATGATCGTCCTTGCGCACGCCGTAGGAGACGACCTTGAACCACTTGCCCGACATATTGACGGGCGAACCGTGGGTCAGATGGCCGCCGGAGTTGAGGTCGAGGCCCATGAAGGTGTCGCCCGGCTGCAGGAGCGCGAGGAACACAGCCTGATTCATCTGGCTGCCGGAATTAGGCTGCACATTGACGAATTCGGCGCCGAACAGCTTCTTCGCGCGGTCGATCGCCAGTTCCTCCACTACGTCCACATACTGACAGCCGCCGTAATAACGCTTGCCCGGATAGCCTTCCGCATATTTGTTGGTGAGGATGGAGCCCTGCGCTTCCAGAACGGCGCGCGAGACGATGTTCTCGGAGGCGATCAGTTCGATCTCGTGGCGCTGGCGGCCGAGTTCGTTGCGGATCGCACCGAAGATTTCGGCATCGGCATCCTCAAGGCTTTCATTGAAGAAGGTGTCGAGCGACGCCTTGCTGGCGACGGCATTGGCTTGGGACATAACATATCCTCCGGATTGGCCCGCGAACGAGAGCTGTATGATCGTGGCGCATTATCACATTTGCGCGGACAAGACCAATGGCCGCAAAGCGAAAAGCATGTTCCAAAATGCGGCAGCGTGAATCGAAAACGCCCGGAACGATGTCCGGGCGTCTCACGTCTGCCGAAAAGGATGAAAAGATCAGGTGTTGGTGCCGAGTGCCAGTTCCGCAGCGCCGTCCATCTTGTAGATGTCGTCGCGGAACTGCACCACGCCGTCGCCGGTGGACCATGCGGTGATGTAGACGAAATGCAGCGGCACCGGATCGGTCAATTCGACCGGCGTGTTGATGCCCGACTTGATGGTGTCCTCGATATGCTGACGGTCCCAGCCCGGCGTGTTCTTCAGCAGCCACACGTCCAGATCGCGCACATTCTGCACACGCACGCAGCCCGACGAGTCGAAGCGCATGAGGTTGAAGAAGAAGTTCTTCTCCGGCGTATCGTGCATATAGACCGAATAGGGATTGTTGAAGTTGATTTTGGTCGAGGACATGGCGTTGATCTTACCCGGGTCCTGACGCAGCATCAGCTTCACCGCATCGTCGGTGTTCCAGTCCACGCTTTCCGGCGAAACCTCCTGCCCCTGCGCATTGAAGAGACGGATCTTGTTCTTGGTCAGATATTGCGGATCCTTACGCATCAGAGGGATGATGTCCTTCTTGATGATGGACTTCGGGACATGCCAGTAAGGATTGAAGATGACTTCGTTGATGTTGGAAGCAAGAATCGGCGTCTGGCGGGTGATCTTGCCCACCACGGTGGTATGACGCTGGACGACGCCGCCCGCCTCCACGGCCTCAAGGCGCGCCGCCGGAATATTGACCATCACGAAACGCGGGTTCTGCGCCGTCTCGTTGGCGAGCGGCGTCAGGCGCCCCAGATTGGTCTGGAGCTGGCCGAGGCGCGTATTGACGCTCACATTCATGGCCGCGTAGGTGAACTGGCCCATTACGCCGTCGGCAGGCAGTCCATGACGGGCCTGAAAGCGCCGGACCGCCGCATCGACATAGGTGTCGAATGCAGGCGAAATGCCCGCTTCCTTCGGCAGGTCGCCCGAAACCATCAGGCGCTTGCGCAGGATCTCGATGGCCGGATCGCTCATGCCAATCTGGAATTTCGCGTTGCCCGGCATGGTGGGCCAGCCGCCGCGACCGGCTATATCGCTGTAACTGGCGATCGCCGTCTGGATATCGCCGAGGGTCTGGAGGCTGAGAATGGGCTGGTTGGTCGCCACCCTCGCGGCGTTGGTCGCGCGCGCGTCGAACTGATCGTTCCAGTTGCCGCGTTGCGGGGCCGCAATGATATTGTTGAGAGCCTCCTGCGCGAAGGCGGGAGCGGCCAGCGCCGCGGCGGCCGCCGAAATACCGGCGGTCGCGGCGCCGCGCAGGAACCGGCGGCGATCCGCCCGGAAGACTTCGCCATGCTTGTCGATCTTGGTCATTCTTGCAGCCCTATCGCTCGCCCTTCGTCCGGAAAGCATATCACATAATACAACCATCAGGCGCTCAAGGCGATGCCGGCCCGCAAAATTGCGCGCCCGCTGCTTCTCTCCCCGGCCTGTCTGAAAACGGCATCTTCTTGCTTATGCCTTTAAGCAAGCCTATTTCGTTTTTTATGGCTTAATCATGTCGTACGGTTCGATTTTCAAGCCGTGCATGGGTGGATGGAGGCGCAAGCGTCCCCATATGGCCCGCAAATGCGGGCCACTGTAACAATTCTGCAACAAATCTCTTGTCTAAAGCCTGTAGGCGATGGTGTCGTTCCAGAAGCGGTCGAGGCGCTGGAGCGAGCGGTTCATCGTCATGAATTCCTCGGCCTGAATGCCGCCGACCTGCTCGATGGAAGCGATATGGCGCTCATAAAGGGCTGCGACCTGGGCGGCCACCTCGTTGCCCTTGTCAGTCAGGCTCACGCGCACCGAGCGGCGGTCCATCCGCGAGCGCTGATGATGGATGAAGCCGGTCTCGACCAGCTTCTTGAGGTTGTAGGACACGTTGGAGCCAAGATAATAACCGCGCGAGCGCAGTTCGCCCGCGGTCAGTTCGGCATTGCCGATGTTGAAGAGCAGCAGGGCCTGCGTGGCGTTGATATCGCTGCGGCCGGCGCGGTCGAACTCGTCCTTGACCACATCCTGAAGGCGGCGGTGCAGCCGCTCCACCAGTTGCAGGGCTTCCAGATAAAGAGGGCGGAGCGCCGTTCCCGGCATGGGAAGCGGAGCCGGCGCATCCGTCTTGCGCTGTACGTTGTTCATTGCCTTTGCCTCTCTGTCGGAACGGCATTCGTGATGCCGCTCTCGTTTTCCTGTCTGGAGAGGACTTTAGGCGCGATCGATAAAATTCGACTTAAAAGTCAAACTTAACAGCAGCTTACCAGACGGAATAGCCATTCAGCCTTAATGCTTGCTTACTGATCGGCCGATACGCTGGGTCTGGCCTGCCGCCGCTTTTCGAAGAAAAGCAGCACACGGAACACAATATAGATCAGGATGCAGACCCCATAATAGGCCACGATCACCGGCCGGGATTCGAAATAGCGCGAGAAGACGGAATAGATGGCCATTTCCGCCGCCGCGGCGGCGAACCACAGCACTGCGCCCCACGGCGCGCGCATCCAGAGCCCGGTGGCGGCGACCGGCAGCAGGACGGCCAGCGCCGCGGCGGCGGTCTGCCACATCCACGGCATCAGGTCGAAGCGCCACAGCAAGCCCGGACGAAGACCGATCAGGCGCACCCAGTAAAACACGCCGCCGGCCAGCGCCAGAAGTGCCAGCAGCCGCATGAAGCCTGTGAAGGCCCATTCGGTCGTGCTCGGCTGCACATGCTGGCGAAACTCGTCCATCCGCATCAGAAGGTCAGCTCCGCGTCGCCCAGCCCGGCGAAATAGGCATCGACCTGCGCGGGCGTCACCGCGTCCAGCGAGACTGGCTGCCACGCCGGCGCACCGTCCTTGTCCACCAGCACGGCGCGCACGCCCTCATAGAAATCATGCCCCTCGATCATACGGCTGGCAATGCGGTATTCCATGCGCATGTTATCGTCGAGATCGAGCGCAAGCCCCTCGGACATTTCGCGGAAAATGACCGCAACGCTGGTGGGCGAGCGGGTCGCGATCACCTTGAGGATATCCGCCGCCGGTCTCGATCCCGAAGCGGCCATCTTCTCCAGCACGGAAAGGCAATCTTCGAGGGTCTCCCCGGAAAAGCCCTCGCCGATGACCTGCCTCGTCTCCATATCCGTCTCGAAATCGGGATACTGGCAGCGGACCAGCGCCGCATCGAGATCGGCGGTGGTGACGAGATCGTCGCGCAGATCGTTGAGATCACGGGCCTCGACCGCATGGGTGGCGATGCCGCTTTGCAGGCAGTCGCCCCAGCGGACGCGGTTGCCGGTCAGCGCGAGATAATAGCCGAACTTGTCGTGGAGACGCGGCAGGAAAGCGCTGCCGCCGACATCGGGAAAGAAGCCGATGGCGGTTTCCGGCATGGCGAAGAGCGTGTTTTCCGTCACGATACGGTGGGAGCCATGCACCGATATGCCGGCTCCGCCGCCCATGACGATGCCGTCGAGCAGCGCGACATAGGGTTTGGGAAAACGTCCGATGCGGGCATTGAGACGGTATTCGTCGCGGAAGAAATCATAGGCCGGCGCGCCTGACTTGCCCGCCCGGTAAGCGGCGGCCACGTCGCCGCCGGCGCAGAAGGCCCGGCCCTCGCCCTCCACGATCACCAGCGCGACTTCGGGATCTTGCTCCCACGCCTGCAAGGCACGGTCGAGCGCCAGCACCATGTCGTGGGTGAGCGCGTTGAGCGCGGAAGGCCGTGTCAGCTTCACCAGCCCCGCCTTGCCCCTGCGCTCGAAGCTGATATCGCTGCCACCGCCGAAATCGATCTCCATATCCTCTCTTCCCTTCGGTTCCCTGCCTGCAAGGGGTAGGAAGTGATGGCCCCCGCGTCAATCCCGCACAGGCCTGAGAGGGGCCAAAGTTCTTGGTTTCACCACTTTTCCCGTGATAAACGGGGCGCAGCCATATTGCCCCGCGTTTTGCGCAGGAACGGCCGCAGTTTCAGGATCGACAATCATGACAGACCGCCAGTCCCGCTCGTCTTCCGCCGATATCAGCCGTCATGTCGACGATGTCACCGGCAGCCGCCGCCTGCGCCGGATGCGCAAGGCCGACTGGTCGCGGCGGCTGGTACAGGAAAGCCGGCTGACGGTGGACGATCTCATCCTGCCCTTCTTCCTGACCGGCGGGACGGGCGTCAGCGAACCGGTGGAAGCCATGCCGGGCGTGGAGCGCCATTCGGTCGACCGCGCCGTGCGGCTGGCGGAACGGGCGGCGAAGCTCGGCATCCCGGCCATCGCTCCTTTCCCGCGCGAGAGCGCCGACGTCAAGACCGACGACGGCGCCTTCGTCGCCAGTCCCGACAATCTCATCAACCGCGCCGTGCGCGCGATCAAGAAGGAAATACCGGAGATCGGCATCATCACCGACGCCGCACTCGATCCTTTCACCACCCACGGCCATGACGGCATCCTGCGCGGCGGCGAGATCGTCAACGACGAATCGGTCGCCATGGTGGTGCGCGGCGCGCTGGCTCAGGCGGAAGCCGGCGCGGACATCATCGCGCCGTCCGACATGATGGACGGGCGCATCGGCGCCATCCGGCAGGCGCTGGACGAAAACGGCTTCCAGCATATCCCGATCATGTCCTATGCGACCAAGTTCGCCTCCGCCTTCTACGGCCCTTATCGTGACGCGATCGGCACGCTGGGGCTGCTCAAAGGCGACAAGAAGACCTATTACCTCGACCCCGCCAATGGCGAGGAGGCGGTGCGCGAGGCCGCGCAGGACGTAGCCGAAGGCGCGGACATGCTGATGGTCAAGCCCGGCCTGCCCTATCTCGACGTCATCCAGCGGCTCAAGGTCGAACTGGGCCTGCCGACCTTCGCCTATCAGGTGTCCGGTGAATATGCGATGATCAGGGCCGCGGGCATCAATGGCTGGGTGGACGAAGAGCGGGTGATGATGGAAAGCCTGCTCGCCTTCAAGCGCGCAGGCTGCGACGGCATCCTGACTTACTTCGCGCTGGACGTGGCGGAAAAACTCAAGACGCTTTAAGTCTTTGTTTTTGCCGCATTTATGCGACGCCAAATGTTTCCATTTGGCTGCAAAATGCTATAGGCTGATCAGGCCTGCCCGCGCAATTCGCGCGCGACCTCGATGAAGGCGCGCAGTTTTGGTGCGAGCGCCGCACGCTTCGGAAAATAGGCGAACAGGCCCGGCTCCTCGACGGCGGTCTCCGGCAGAACGGCGACGAGCCTGCCCCCGGCAAGGTCGGTACGCACCAGCGGCTCGAAAATATAGGCGATGCCCACACCCGCGAGGGCGAAATCCCGCGCCTGCAAGGGATCGGTCAGAATGGCCGAGCCGACCGCTGCGACCGATACGTCACGTCCCTCTTCCCGAACTTCCCAGTCATAAAGGCCGCCCGACCGGATCAGCCGGAAGCCGATGCAGTTATGTTCAGGCAGCGCGGCGATATCCGCCGGCATGCCCCGGCGCGCGATATAGGCGGGCGAAGCGACCATCAGCGCGCGGAATGGCGGCGTCAGGGCGACGGCAACCATGTCCTGCGCGATCATGCCGCCAAGCCGCACGCCGGCATCGAACCCGAGTTCCACGATGTCGGACAGCCCATCGTCGGCGACGATCTCCAGCGTCACGTCGGGATAGCGCACGGCCATTTCGGCCGCAATCGCGGCAAGCGCCATGGGAGCCGCGATACGCGGCGCATTGATGCGCAGATGGCCGCTCGCCCGTCCGCGAATGGAGCGCACGCGCTCGATCCCGTCGCCGATATCGGCGAGCGCGGGGCCAATCGCGGCGATGAGCGTTTGACCGGCTTCCGTCAAGTGAACGCTGCGTGTCGTGCGCGCGAACAGAGGCTGGCCAAGTCGTTCCTCGACCTGACGCACGGCATGGCTGACGGCCGACGGGGTCATACCGAGCGATGCCGATGCGGCGGCAAACCCGCCGCAACGCGCGACGGCCACGACAACCGGCAGATGAACGAGAAGATCGCGATCCATTGCTGAGCTATATTGCATAAAGCATGAAGACAAAGCAAGCTTATCGTCGAATAGGGCGATGTTTACCATTCCTTGCATCGGGGGGCTTTTCCGCCCGGATCAATCCAAGGAAGGACAGAGGCATGACCGCTCATCATGAACACGTAAAAACCTGGTTCGTCACCGGCGCTTCTTCGGGCATCGGCCTTGCGCTGGTGCATTATGCGCTGGACCAGGGTCACAATGTCGTGGCGACCGCCCGTTCGATCGCACGGCTGGCGGCGCTGCGCGACGAAGCGCCGGAACGGGTGCTGATCCATCGCCTCGACGTGACCGCTCCCGGCGAGGCGGCAGCGGCGCTTAAAGCCGCGCGCGAGCGCTTCGGCCGTATCGACGTTCTTATCAACAATGCCGGCTACGGCATCGTCGGCGCGCTGGAAGAAACGCCGGAAAGCGAATTGCGGGCGCAGATGGAGACGAATTTCTTCGGCGCATGGGCGGTGACGCAGGCCGCGCTGCCGCTCATGCGCGAACAAGGAGCGGGTGCGATCGTCAATATATCCAGCCTCGGCGGCCGGCTTTCCTTCGCAGGCTTCAGCGCCTATTCAGCATCGAAATTCGCGCTCGAAGGCATGTCGGAAGCACTTGCCGAAGAAATGGCGCCCTTCGGCGTCAAGGTGCTGATCGTCGAGCCGGGCCAGATGCGCACCGCTTTCGCCAGCGAGTCGCTGCGGCACATGCCGGCGCTGGACGCCTATGCGCAGACGGTCGGCCAGACGCGCACCTTCACCCACGCGATGGACGGCGCGCAGACGGGCGATCCCGACAAGATGGGCCACGCCATCGACGCTGCCCTTGCCGCAGATGCAACGCCGCTGCGCCTTCAACTCGGCACCGACGCGGTGGACATGGTGCGCACGCACACGAAACGGATGCTATCCGATCTGGCTGCATGGGAGAAGGTCGGCCGTTCGGTCGCGCTCGACTGAGCTCGCCGGGGGCAGCGGTTGAAAATAACGGCCGCCGACCCCATCTGGTGGTGTGTCCCGTTCAAACGGGCGCGGCCGGGAACGATTTTGTTGCGGCTCACCTAAGATGAGAGAGACAATGACCGATCATATCCTCAATGGCGAGATTGTAGCTCCGCGCTATGAGAATTATGCGCTGTTCGACGGCGTGCGCACGCGCCGGATCGTGGCTTTTCTTATCGATTACATCATCGTTTTCCTGCTCTGCATTCCGGCCGCTATCCTGATCGCGCTGCTCGGCGTGCTGACGCTCGGCATCGGCTGGGCGCTCTACGGCATATTGTTTCCGCTGGTCGCGCTGATCTACGTGGCGCGCACCTTGGGCGGCCCGAGGCAGGCGACCAAGGGGATGCAGATGATGAACATCAGGCTGGTGCGGCTCGAAGGCGGCACGGTGGACCCGATGCTAGCCATCGTCCATACGGTGCTGTTCTGGGGCCTCAACGTGGTGCTGACGCCGCTGATCCTGCTGGCCACGCTGGTACTCGACCGGAAGCGCACCGTGCATGACCTCCTGCTCGGCACCGCCGTCATCCGCACGGACCGCTGAGCGGCCTACCCCTGCAAATTTAGGCCTCGCAAAAATTTCAGGCCCGGTCGCGCAAATGTCTATTGACCTTTGGCGCGGCCGGTTCGATTCTCGTGTCGTATCTTGGTGGTTTCGGTAGCGCCGTTCCGTGGATATCGTCCTTCCGTGGATATCAGATGACCCATCAACCGCAGCAGTCTCCGCAGTTCTTCCTGACCGCGCCCTCGCCATGCCCCTATCTCGAGGGACAGATGGAGCGCAAGGTATTCACGCATCTGGTCGGGGACAGGGCCAACGAGATCAACGATCTTCTCACGCAGGGCGGCTTCCGCCGCTCGCAGAACATCGCCTACCGACCGGCCTGCGAACTGTGCCGCGCCTGCGTTTCGGTGCGCATCCTCGTCAATGAATTCTCCCAGACACGCAATATGCGCCGTATCTGGAAGGCCAATCACGATCTCGTCGGGCGCCTGCACAAGGCGCAGCCGAGCACCGAACAATATACTCTGTTCCGCGACTATCTCGACGCGCGCCACGAATCCGGCGGCATGTCCGATATGAGCGTCCTCGATTATGCGATGATGGTCGAGGACACGCATGTGAACACGCAGGTCATCGAATACCGGCGGCGCGGGCCGGACAGCTTCATCGATGCGCGCGGCGACGGAGAACTGGTGGCCACGGCGCTGACCGATGTGATGGCAGACGGCCTTTCCATGGTCTATTCCTTCTTCTCGCCGCACATGCACGAGCGTTCGCTCGGCACTTTCATGATCCTAGACCATATCGAGCGCGCGCGCGCAGCGGGCCTGCCGCATGTCTATCTCGGCTACTGGGTCGAGGGATCGCGCAAGATGCAGTACAAGATTCGCTTCACGCCGCAGGAACATCTTGGCCCGCGCGGCTGGCAGCGCTTCGAAGGTTGAATCAAAAAGGGCCGCTATCTTTTTGTTTTTACGCATTGTCCTGATGCAAAAGCGCGAAACGCTCTTGCTGGAAATGCTTCGGGCGGCCCTTTCCGTTCAGAATTTCCCCGACCGCGGAAAGCCCTTGGGCACCAGACGCCCGGCCGAAGCGCGGGGGCCGAGCCATTCGGCGAGTTCGCCGCTGCTGCGGGTGAAGGTGCGCTCGGCCGAATCCTGCCAAGTGAGGCCCCCGGCAATGGCGAAAGTGCGAATGTCCGACACACCGCCATCCTTGTATTTTTGCAGGCGAACGCCCTTGCCGCGCGTCATTTCCGGGACTTCCGACAGCGGGAACACCAGCATCTTGCGGTTCTCGCCCACCACGGCGACATGATCGCCGGCGATGCGGATGCACAGCTTCGCCTCGTCCGGGGCCTTGACGTTCATCACCTGCTTGCCCTTGCGGGTATTCGCTACCGCCTCGGCTTCCGGCACGACGAAGCCGTTGCCCTCGTGGCTGACCAGAAGCAGCTTCGCGGACGGGTCATGCACGAAGGCGGTGAGGATATCCTGATCGTTCTCCATATCGACAAGGATGCGGATCGGCTCGCCATTGCCGCGCCCGCCCGGCAGCGTGTTGGCGCCGATGGTGAAGAACTTGCCGCCGGTGGTGAAGAAGAGAAGCTTGTCGGTGGTCTCGGCATGGAAGGCGAGCTTAAGCTTGTCGCCTTCCTTGAAGGACAGCGTCGAGAAATCGGCCAGATGACCTTTCATGGCGCGCAGCCAGCCCTTTTCCGACACGACGATGGTGACCGGCTCGCGCTCGATCATCGCATGATGAATGTCGGTTAAGTCGTGGGTCGGTGCCTCGGCGAAGATGGTGCGGCGCTTGCCGAGCGCCGTCGCGGGGCCGAACTTCTCGCGCACGGCCTTGATCTCGGCGCTGATCTTCTTCCATTGCCGGGTGCCGGAATCGAGCAGCGCCCGAAGATCGGCCTGCTCGGCGGTGAGCGCGTCGAATTCCTTGCGGATCTCGAATTCCTCCAGCTTGCGCAGCGAGCGCAGGCGCATGTTGAGGATCGACTCGGCCTGAACGTCGGTCAGTTCGAAGGCCCGCATCAATTCCTGCTTCGGCTCGTCCTCCTCGCGGATGATGCGGATCACTTCGTCCAGATTGAGATAGGCGATGAGAAAACCGCCGAGAATCTCAAGCCGCCGCCCGATCTCGTCCAAACGGAACTGCGAGCGGCGGACAAGCACGTCCTTGCGGTGTTCGAGCCATTCGCGCAGCACGCCGCCGAGAGACAAGACATTCGGCACCTTGCCGTGCGACAGCACGTTCATATTGAGCGAGAAGCGGCTTTCAAGCCCGGTCAGCTTGAACAGCGATTCCATCAGCAGTTCGGGATTGACGGTGCGGTTCTTCGGCTCCAGCACGATGCGGATATCTTCCGCCGACTCGTCACGGATATCGTCGAGCAGCGGCAGTTTTTTGGCCAGAAGCAGCTCGGCGATCTTCTCGATCAACGCCGATTTCTGCACCTGATAGGGGATTTCAGTGACGACGACCACCCATGTGCCGCGATTGCCCTCCTCCTTGTGCCAGCGCGCCCGCACGCGGAACGCGCCGCGCCCGGTACGGTAGGCGTCGACGATATTGGCGTGATCCTCGACCAGAACGCCACCGGTGGGGAAATCCGGGCCGCGCACCTTGCATTTGAGCAGCGCCGCCGGGTCGGTCTTCGCCTCTTCCAGCAAGGCTTCCCATTGCTGGGGCGAGGTCAGCAGTTCCTCGACGGGCGCGTCGGGATGGTTGATGAGATAAAGCGCGGCGGAGCAAAGCTCGGCCACATTGTGCGGCGGAATATTGGTCGCCATGCCGACCGCAATACCCGCCGAACCGTTGGCGAGCAGGTTCGGAAACGCGCCGGGCAGAACAATCGGCTCTTCGTCTTCCTCGTTATAGGTCGGGCGAAAGTCGATGGCGTTCTCGTTGATTCCTTCGAGCAGCAGCGTCGCCACTTCGGTCATGCGCGCCTCGGTGTAGCGCATGGCCGCCGCGTTATCGCCGTCGATATTGCCGAAATTGCCCTGCCCGTCCACCAGCGGATAGCGCACGGCGAAATCCTGCGCCAGACGCACCAAGGCTTCATAGATCGAGGCGTCGCCGTGGGGGTGGAACTTGCCCATCACGTCGCCGACGATGCGGGCGCATTTGGCATAGGCCTGATCCGGGTTGAGGCGCAAAAGCCGCATGGCGTGCATGATGCGGCGATGCACCGGCTTCAGCCCGTCGCGCACGTCCGGCAGCGCCCGATGCATGATCGTCGACAGCGCGTAAGCGAGGTAACGTTCCTCAAGGGCCGACTTGAGATCGACCTTTTCGATGTTCTCTTCGCCGTCGCCCGGCGGAATCAGACTTTTTCCCATGGCTTTTCGTACCAATTGCGCGATTCGGCGGCAAGCGCCCACCGGAACCAATCCAGTACATTTGTATGCCTTCCTTTTATTTGAGCATCGGATTTTCCGAAAACCGGTTCCCACTTTTCAGTCCGATGCGCATCGTCGCAAATCCGCCGCCATTGCCGTTCTATAGAGCGGACATATTGTTCAATGACGCAGTATCGGTCTATCAAGACTCACTGAAATAAATATAGGCAGGAGCTTCCCATGCAGGTTTTCGTCACTCTCCCCCCGGCGGTGCGCGTGCTTGCGGCCGGCACGGCGCTTTCGCTTGCCTTCGGCGGCGTGGCCATGGCGGCCGATGCCAATGCCGTCGCGGACCGCCTCAAGGCGCTTTATGCGGAAAAGGGCGCCACATTGAGCTTCGACGCCGTTCAGGCCAGCGGCTCAGATATCGTGCTCAAGGGAACGACGGTCAAACTGCCATGGCGGGAGCAGACATCGCTTCCCGTCGGCGACGTGACGCTCCAGAACGTCACCGACCAGCCGGACGGCGGCTACAAGGTGGCCCATGTGACGGTGCCCGATTTCAATATCCCGGCCACGGCGGATAAAGGCAATTCCGCCAGCTTCTCCGGCATGGCGATCGAAAATCTCGTCATTCCGTCCGAATCGGCCAAAGGGCCGCTCGACGACATGCTGAGCTATGACAAACTGACCATCAACGAGGTCCATGCCGGCAAGCAGGGCGGCGGCAACGCGGACATCAAGGGTATCGATATTTCCTTCGACAAGTCGCAAGAGCCGGAAAAGATGGGCTATTCCGCCACCGTTGCCAGCATCGACGCGACTTTTCCCGACGGGGTCGGGAACCCGCTCGCACCGCTCGACACCAACACCCTGCATGCCACCCTCGACATAAAGGGCACATGGTCGCCCAATTCCGGCGATCTCACCTTCGACAAGCTTGAAATCGACGCCGCCGATCTTGGCAAGCTCAATATCACGGGCAGCTTCGGCGGCTATGATCTCGCCTTCCTCGACGCGGTGAAGAAGACGCGGACGAGCATGCGCAAGGCCAACACCGACAAGAAGGCCGCCAGCCTCGCCATGCTCGGACTGGCGGAACAGCTCAACGTCAAGAGCCTGTCGATCCGCTTCGACAACGACCAGCTTACCCAGAAACTGCTCGCCCATTACGCCAAGCTTCAGGGTGCCGACGCCAAGACGCTCAGCCAGCAAGTGCAGATGATGGTGCCGCTGATGGCGACGCGGTTGAAGAACCCCGATTTCACCCAGCAGCTCAAGGCGGCGTCGGACAAATATTTCAGTGACCCGAAGTCGCTCACCATCTCCGCCTCGCCCGATCAGCCGGTGACCTTCGCCTCCATTGCCGCCACCGCCTCGCTGGACCCGACCAAGATCATCCAGCTTCTCAAGGTCGGCGTGGACGCGAACAACTGATCCCCGGCTGCCGCAAGGGCGCCGGAAACGCTTACTCCTTGTGCAGAGCCGCCGCCTTGGCAAGGGCTGCGGGAAGATAGCCCTCGACCTGTTTCTCCATGGCCTCGTAGGCCTCCATCGGCTTGCCCCAGGCGTCGAGGACGTCCTCGCTCTTGCCGGTGGCGTATTCGGCCAGCGTGAAGGTCTTGTCCTTGGCATCGGGGAATTGCTCGATGACCTTGGCCTTGTGCTTGGCGGTCGCCGTCAGGATCAGGTCGGCGTGGCGGACGTCGTTTTCGTCAAGCTGGACCGAGCGATGCGCCGAAACGTCGATGCCTTTGGCGGACAGGACGGCGACGGCATTGGCTTCCGGCAACGTGTCGAAGGGATCGACGTCGACGCCGCGCGAGATGACGGTGATCGGCAGCTTCTTTTCCGCGATGTCGCGCTTGGCAAGCGCTTCCGCCGTCACGCTGCGGCCGGTATTGCCGGTGCAGACGAAAGCCACCTTAACCGGCTCCTTGGCCTGTACATGTACAACGACGCTTGCGGCCAGTGAAATCGCCGCGGCGGCGGCCAGCATGATGAACTTGCTCATTTTCGTCCTTCTGTCTTCGAAACGATGCGCTTATCGTGGCCCGGCTTCGTAACATACATAGGAAAAACCCGGCGCGAGGCCGGGTCTTTCATATTCGGCAATCTTGCGCCCGATCAGCTTTTCTGGACAGGCGCCAGACGGATATGCAGGTCGCGCAACTGCGCCGGCGTCACATCCGAGGGCGCGCCCATCAGAAGGTCCAGCGCCTGCTGGTTCATCGGGAACAGCGATATCTCGCGCAGGTTCTTCGCGCCGACCAGCAGCATGATGATGCGGTCGATGCCGGCCGCCATGCCGCCATGCGGCGGCGCACCGTACTGGAACGCGCGGTAGAGGCCGCCGAAGCGCTCCTCCACGTCCTGCTGGCTCAAGCCCACCTTTTCGAAAGCCTTGACCATGACTTCCGGCAACTGGTTACGGATCGAGCCGGAGGCGATCTCGTAGCCGTTGCAGACGAGGTCGTACTGGTAGGCCTTGATCGCCAGCGGGTCCATGTTTTCGAGCGCTTCGAGCCCGCCCTGCGGCATGGAGAACGGGTTGTGGGCGAAGTCGAGCTTCTTGTTATCCTCGTCCCATTCGTAGAACGGAAAGTCGATGATCCATGCCAGTTCGAAGCAATGGTGGTCGATAAGGTTCAGTTCCTCGCCGGCGCGGGTGCGGGCGTCGCCGGCGAATTTGTAGAATTTCTTCGGGTCGCCCGCGACAAAGAAGCAGGCATCGCCGTCCTCAAGGCCGAGCTGGGTGCGGATCGCCTCGGTGCGCTCCTCGCCGATATTCTTGGCGATGGGGCCAGCGCCTTCGAGCCTGTCGCCCTCCTTGCGCCAGAAGATATAGCCGAGGCCCGGCTGACCCTCGCCCTGCGCCCAGGAATTCATGCGGTCGCAGAAGGCGCGGCTGCCGCCGGTCTTGGCCGGGATGGCCCAGACCTCGACCTTGGGGTCGTTGGCGATCATGTTGGCGAAGACCTTGAAGCCGGAACCGGCGAAATGCTCGGTCACGGCCTGCATCTCGATCGGGTTGCGCAGGTCCGGCTTGTCTGAACCGTAGGTGCGAATGGCGTCGTCATAGGCGATGCGGCGGAACTTCTGCGTCACCGGCTTGCCTTCGGCGAATTCCTCGAAGATGCCGCGCATGACCGGCTCCATCGTCTCCCAGACTTCTTCCTGGGTGACGAAGCTCATCTCCAGGTCGAGCTGGTAGAACTCGCCCGGCAGGCGGTCGGCGCGCGGGTCCTCGTCGCGGAAGCAGGGTGCGATCTGGAAATAGCGGTCGAAGCCCGCCACCATCAGAAGCTGCTTGTACTGCTGCGGCGCCTGCGGCAGGGCGTAGAACTTGCCGGGATGGATGCGGCTCGGCACGAGGAAGTCGCGCGCGCCTTCCGGCGACGAAGCCGTCAGGATCGGCGTCGAGAATTCGTTGAAGCCGATCTCGGTCATGCGACGGCGCATGGCGGCGATGATCTTCGTGCGGCTCATGATGTTCTTGTGCAACGTCTCGCGGCGCAGGTCGAGGAAGCGGTATTTGAGGCGGATATCCTCGGGATAATCCGGCTCGCCGAATACCGGCAGCGGCAGTTCCTTCGCCGGGGACAGAACCTCTATCTCGCTGGCGAATATCTCCACCTCGCCGGTCGGCAGGTTCGGATTGACCGCCTCGTCCGCGCGCGCCTTCACTTCACCGTCGACGCGGATCACCCATTCGCCGCGCACCGCTTCCGCGGCCTTGAAGGCGGGCGAATCGGGGTCGGCCACGATCTGCGTGATGCCGTAATGGTCGCGCAGGTCGATGAAGAGGATGCCGCCATGGTCACGGACGCGGTGAACCCAGCCGGACAGGCGGACGGTCGAGCCGACATCCGCCTTGCGAAGGGCTGCGCAGGTATGGCTGCGGTAACGGTGCATGATTTCTGCCTTCTGGAACCTGAAAAATCTCGTGCAGGCGATGCGCTGCAAATCCGGGCGGAAAAGCGCATTTTGACCGGGTTTTGTCAAGTCTGCATCGCCGGTGCGGGGCCGCGCCGGCCACGGGCCACCGCCATGACGGCACTTTTCCCTTGCTTCGCGACGCCGTTCGTACATTCATTCGGGACAATCCGCACCAATTCCTCTAGAAGAACCCCATGCAACTCATCACCACGACCTCCGCCCTCGAAGAAGCCGTCTCCGACCTTTCCAGATCCGATTTCGTCACCGTCGATACGGAATTCATCCGCGAAACGACCTTCTGGCCTGAACTGTGCCTGATCCAGATGGCCTCGCCCGACCATACCGCTCTGGTGGACGCGCTGGCGCCGGGGCTGAACCTCGCCCCCTTCTTCCGCCTGATGGCGGACGAAAAAGTGGTCAAGGTCTTTCATGCCGCGCGGCAGGATATCGAGATCATCTTCCATCTGGGCAACCTCATCCCCTCGCCCGTCTTCGACAGCCAGGTGGCGGCGATGGTGTGCGGCTTCGGCGATTCCGTCTCCTACGACCATCTGGTGCAGAAGGTCACGGGCAAGCATATCGACAAGTCCTCGCGCTTCACCGACTGGCGGCGGCGGCCGCTTTCCGACAAGCAACTCGATTATGCGCTGGCCGACGTCACCTATCTGCGCGACATCTATCTCCACCTCAAGGACGCGCTCCAGCAGGAAGGCCGCGCCGAATGGGTCAACGAGGAAATGGCGGTGCTGACCGCGCGCGAAACCTATGACCTGCATCCCGACGATGCATGGCGGC
>MKVZ01000017.1:543157-565534 GCA_001898995.1 Rhizobiales bacterium 63-22
AAGCCGATCGAGCTTGCGGTGGTGCAGGCCGTCGCCGCATGGCGGGAGCGCGAGGCACGCGACCGCGACGTGCCGCGCGGGCGTGTCCTCAAGGACGACACCATTGCCGAGATCGCCCAGCAGCAGCCGCGCGACGCTGAGGCGCTGGGCCGGCTGCGCACCATACCGAAGGGCTGGGAGCGTTCGGCGCCGGCCGCAGGCCTCATCAAGGCGGTGCAGTCGGCGCTGGCTATCCCGAAAGAGGAACTGCCGTCATTGCCGAAGCAGCCCAACCTGCCCGAAGGCAGCGCCGCCGCCGCCGATATACTGAAGGTCCTGCTGAAACTCGTGACGGAGGAATACGGCGTCGCCGCCAAGATCGTCGCCAGTTCGGACGACATAGAGCGTATCGCCGCCGAGCGCGACAAGGCCGACGTGCCCGCCCTGCACGGCTGGCGGCGCGACGTGTTCGGC
The DNA here is from genome assembly GCA_001898995.1 of Rhizobiales bacterium 63-22. GTDB lineage: Bacteria > Pseudomonadota > Alphaproteobacteria > Rhizobiales > Rhizobiaceae > Brucella. The sequence continues at coordinate 543,611 of MKVZ01000017.1, forward strand.
CAGAAGGCCCTCGACCTGATCGACGGCAAGATCGGCATCAAGTTCGAGAACCGGCGGATCAGGGCGGTTGAACTAGGGGAGTAAGGGAAGAGGATCGGCACTCCCCGATCAAGGCAGACATTTTAACTGCCTTGGGCAGCGCCTGTCCGCCCCTGTTCTTCTTACTGTTCCTTCCCCTCGATCGCCCCGTCCCCGATGGCGAAACGGAGATTCTGCCCCGTCAGCTTCGAAAGCTGCTGCAAGCGGCCTTCGGGCCGGTCGGAGATGAGGTCGGCGAGGTCGGCCGGCACCACGAGGGCAAGGCCGTTCTCCTCCTTGCGCCAGAGGAGGCGCGGAATCACGCCCGGCATGGAGGCGGAAAGCAGGAAGACGACGCGCAGCAGCGCGCCGAGCAGCTTGGCCCGCTCGCGCAGGCGCGGCGTGGCGAGTTGCAGGATTTCCGGCGCGACGTCATCGTCCACCAGTCCGTCATGGCGATAATGATTGGCAAGCGCCATGTAAGAGCGCCCGGCATGGTCGATGCCGCCGAAGGAACTGTGTGAAATGATGTTGACCGCCTGCGCGCCTCGATAATCGGGATGGGCGCGCCAGCTTATATCGGCCACAAGGCAAGCCGCTTCGCGATAGCGCGCCTCGTCCTCCGTTTCGTCGTAGCCCAGAATCGGCAGCGTCGCACTGGTCCATGCGGCGAGTTCGCGCGCGTGGCGCGGCGAGCGCGAGCGCAGGATCGCCAGTTCTTCCGCCGACGACAATAGCGGGTCGAGCTTCTGCTCGTTCTTCGGCAGCAGCGAAAAGAGATAGCCCTCGCGGACGCCGAGCGCCGAGAAGACGATCTTCGACGGCTTCATGCGGCGGAGCGTTTCGAGCAGCACCGTCGCTCCGTAAGTCAGCAGTTGGCGGCGGTTCCGGGATACGCCTTCGATGCCGCGCATCGTGTCGAGATTGCCCTTCGCCACCCGCTTGAGGAAGCTCTCCGCCTCCTTCGGGTCCATCTCGTAGCCCTGCGTCACATGCAGCAGATAATGCGTCGCCGTCATGTGCAGCTTGGCGAGGTTGCGCCATGTGCCGCCCACCGCGTAGAAAACCTCTCCCCGGTGCGCTTCCAGAAGGTCGGCGCGGGCTAGCTCCCTGCGGGCGATCTTCGTCGCCTCGGAAATCTTGTCGTTGGACATGTCCTGCAAACGCAGACCGCCGAGCGGCAGCGTGATTCCCTCCCCGACCTCGTGATCGTCGATGGCGACCAGTTCGAGGCTGCCGCCGCCGAGATCGCCGGCCACGCCTTTCGGCTTGTAGAAGCCGGAAATGATGCCGAGTGCGGAATAATAGGCTTCTTCCCTGCCGGAAAGCACCTCGATATGGCGGCCGAGGATGGCTTCCGCCTGTGCGATGAAATCGGGACCGTTGCTTGCCTCGCGCGCCGCCGCCGTCGCAAGCGCGTGGATCGAGACCGCCCCTGCCTGCTCGGCCAGCGCGCGGAAGCGCTTGAGGGCGCGCAGTGCCGCATCGACGGACTTCTCGTTGAGCTTGCCCGTCTTGACCAGCCCCTTGCCGAGGCCGCACAATATCTTCTCGTTGAACAGCAGCGTCGGCGAGCGCACGATGCCTTCATAAACCACGAGACGGACGGAATTGGAGCCGATATCGATGACGGCGACCGGCTTCAGGCCCTTTAGGCGGCCTTGTGCTGCGACTGCGCTCATGCAGTCGTTTTTCTTTCGGCCTGCGCACGCTTGCGGTGCGCGATAAGACGCGGTGCCGAAGATTTCAGCGACTTGCCGCGACCTGACAGGCTGGGATTGGTCATGAAATATTCCTGCGCGTTGAAGGCTTCCTCTCCTGCCGCCTTTTCTATCCGGCGAGAGGTACCGTCCGCAAGTAGCTGATAGCTCTGTTGGTTATCAATTATGTTGGCAAGCATGATCTGCGACAGGACCTGCTGATGCACGGTGGCGTTGGTGATCGGCACCAAAGTCTCCACGCGGCGGTCGAGATTGCGCGGCATCATGTCGGCCGAACCGATATAGACGATCGCCTTGTCGGACGGCAGGTCGTGGCCGTTGCCGAAGCAGAAAATGCGGCTGTGCTCCAGAAACCGCCCGACGATGGACTTGGCGCGGATATTGTCGGAAAGGCCCGGCACGCCGGGGCGCAGGCAGCAGATGCCGCGCACCACGAGATCGATCTGCACGCCGGCTTGACTGGCCTTGTAGAGCGCGTCGATGATCTGCGGATCGACCAGCGAATTCATCTTCATCCAGATCGCCGCCGGCTTGCCCGCCTTCGCGCTGGCGATCTCGTCCTCGATATGCCTGAGGATGCGCGGGCGCAGCGTCAGCGGCGAGATGGCGATCTTCATTTCCTCGGCCGGCTGCGCATAGCCGGTGATGAAGTTGAAGATATGCGCCACGTCGCGCGCGATATCGGGATCGGACGTGAAAAAGGACAGGTCCGTATAGATGCGCGCGGTGATCGGGTGATAATTGCCGGTGCCCAGATGCACGTAAGAGCGCAGCTTGTGGTCCTCGCGGCGTACCACCAGCGACATTTTCGCGTGCGTCTTCCACTCGATAAAGCCGAACACGACCTGCACGCCCGCGCGCTCCAGATCGCGTGCCCAGCGGATATTGGCCTCCTCGTCGAAGCGGGCCTTGAGTTCCACCAGCGCCGTCACCGACTTGCCGGTTTCCGCCGCATCGATCAGCGCGCGCACGATGGGACTATCGTTGGAGGTGCGGTAGAGCGTCTGCTTGATCGCCAGAACGTCCGGGTCGGCGGCGGCCTGACGCAGGAACTGCACCACCACGTCGAAGGATTCGTAAGGATGGTGGACGACGATATCCTTCTCGCGAATCGCCGCGAAGCAATCGCCGCCATGCTCGCGGATGCGCTCCGGGAAACGCGGGTTGTAGGGGATGAATTTCAGGTCGTCGCGGGGGATCGAGACGATCTCCGAAATCATGCTGAGCGCCAGCAGCCCTTCCAGAACGCTGATGCGGTTTTCCGCGACACCCAGTTCCGTCGCCACGAAAACGCGCAGCGCCTCCGGCATTTCGGCGTCGAACTCGATGCGGATCACCTGCCCGCGGCGACGGCGCTTCAAGGCCGTCTCGAACAGGCGCACGAGGTCTTCAGCCTCCTCCTCCACCTCGATATCGCTGTCGCGGATGATGCGGAACGTGCCCGCGCCGCGCACTTCGTAGCCGGGGAAAAGCCGCCCGATGAACAGGCTCACCGCATCCTCGACGGTGATGAGGCGATAGACATTCGCCTGTTCGGTCGGAAGCTGGATGAAGCGTTTCAGGGCCACGGGAATACGCAGCAACGCCGTCATCGGATGCCCGTCGGCGCGGCGGGCAAGCTGCAACGCGATGGAGAAGCCGAGATTGGGGATGAAGGGGAAAGGATGCGCCGGATCGATGGAGAGCGGCGTCAGCACCGGAAAGATCGTTTCCAGAAAATGGTTTTCCAGCCATTCCTTCTCCGCCTTCGACAGAACGGCGGGCCGGACGATCTCGATATCTTGCTTTTCCAGCTCCTCGCGCAGCGTGCGCAGGCGTTCCTGCTGCCCGATCTGGAGACGCACGACCTCTTCCAGCACGAAATCGAGCTGTTCCTGCGGCGTACGGCCGTCGGCGCTGCGCTCGACCACGCCGACGCGCACCTGCCCCGCCAGACCGGCGATGCGTACCATGAAGAACTCATCCAGATTCGTGGCGGAAATGGACAGGAAGCGCAGCCGCTCCAGAAGCGGCTGACGCATGTTCCCCGCTTCTTCCAGAACGCGCCGGTTGAACTGGAGCCACGAAAACTCGCGATTGACGAAACGGTCCGGGCTTTCCATCAGCGTCGGCGGCGCAATCGCCTTCAGCGCCTCATGGTCGATCGCCGCGAGAGGAGCGGCCGCATCGGCCGCCGAATTATGAGTATTGTCCGCCATAGTGCTGTTTTCGTTCATGCTTCCCGTCTCGATCTCTGCCGGAACATCCTGCTTCGCTTCCCAATCTATTGCAAGCGCATGACAGTTTGATAGCAACGCGCCGGGATTGTTCCCAGCATCGGCGAAAATGCGTCTCGAAACAAGGCTTTCGCACTTTTCGGGATCGTGATCCTTTCAGGCACGATCTTTATCCGAAAACCGCTTCGCACTTTTCGGGATCGTGCTATATACCCCCCAATCGACCAGAACCGGAGCCTCTCATGTCCGATCATATCATTCCTCATTTCCAGAACGACGCGGGCCATCAAGTCATCGAGATCGGCGTAAAGGAATTCATGTGCGTCGGCGCGAACCCGCCTTTCGATCATCCGCATGTCTATCTCGACATGGGTGACGAGAACGAGATCGTCTGCCCCTACTGCTCGACGCTCTATCGCTACAATGCGAGCCTGCACGCCGACGAAACCATTCCCCCCGGCTGCGTCTATCATCCCTCCGCCGAAAAGGCCGCCTGATTGCCGCCTGTGCGCCAGCGATAATGAACGAAAACAAAGGCAGCATCGCCATCGCCGGCGCCGGCATCGCGGGCTTGAGCGCGGCGCTGGAACTGGCCGCACGCGGCTGGACGGTGCGGATATCCGAGAAGGCGCAGGCGCTTTCCGAAGTCGGTGCGGGCCTGCAACTCGCGCCCAACGCCATGCGGCATCTGGAGCGGCTCGGCGTCGCCGCAAGACTGGCCGCTCAGGCGGTGGCACCGCAAGTCCTCTATCTCATGGACGGAAGAAGCGCCCGCCCGCTCATGGCGATGCCGCTGGGGGCAAAGGCGCTGGAACGCTGGCGGCATCCCTATCTGGTCTGCCATCGCGCCGACCTGCAAGCGGCACTTCTTTCCGCCTGCCGTAACAATCCCGCCATCGATATCCGCCTCGGCGAAACGCTGTCCTCATCACCGGGCGATACGGCCTTCCGGCTCGGTTGCGACGGGGTCTGGTCGGCCGAACGCGACCGCGCCGGCTTCGACAAGGCGCGGTTCAGCGGCCATGTCGCATGGCGCACCACACTCGCCGCCGATGCCCTGCCCGCCTCCTTCACGAACGCCCTGCCGGAAGCCAGATCCGTCTCGGCATGGCTCGGACCCGATGTGCATTTCATCGCCTATCCGGTGAAAGGCGGCGACTACCTCAATTTCGTCGCCATCACCAAAGGCGGGAATCCGGGCGAGGTCTGGTCGAAATCCGGCGACCGCGCCCGATTGCAGTCGGCCTATCGCGGCTGGTCGCCCGCGGTGCGCGATGTGATCGCCGCCGCGCCGGACTGGACTTTCTGGCCGCTGTTCGAAATGACGGAAGCGCATTTTCTGGCGCCGGACCAGACCATCCTGCTCGGTGACGCCTCCCATGCCGTCACGCCTTTCGCAGCACAGGGCGCAGCCATGGCGATCGAGGACGCCGCAGCCCTTGCCGAAACGCTCGACATGCCGGACCGGACGGCAGCGCTTGCCCGTTTCGAAACCGTGCGCAAGGCGCGCATCGCGGCGGTCGCGAAACGCGGCAAGCTCAATCGCTTCGCTTATCACGCCACCGGTCCCTTCGCGCTTGGCCGCAACATGCTTTTCGCGTTGCGTGGTGCCGACAGTTTCCTGAAAGACCTCGACTGGCTCTACGCCTACGACGCCGTCGCGGCCATGCGCGGCTAGATACGCAACCATTTAGTTGCGTATTTTGGCATTTCCGATATATTGGCAACCAGCCAGTTGCCAATAGAGGAGATCATGCCATGGCCAGTCCGACAGACCGAATCGTAAAATCCGTCGATCTGCGCGCCGATATAAACCGCGTCTGGCGCGCGTTGACCGACCATGAGGAATTCGGAACATGGTTTCAGGTGAAGCTTGACGGTCCCTTCATCGCGGGCACGCCGTCGACGGGGCATATCAGCTATCCGGGTTTCGAGCATCTGCGCTGGGAGGCTTTCGTCAAGGCGATGGAAGCGCCGCATTATTTCGCCTTCACCTGGCATCCCTATGCGGTGGAACCGAACACCGATTACAGTCAGGAACCGCCGACGCTGGTAGAGTTTCGTCTGGAGGCTCTTGAGACGGGCACGCGGCTGACTGTCAGCGAAAGCGGCTTCGACGCCCTGCCGGCCCACCGCCTGCCGCTGGCCTACCGGATGAACGAAGGCGGGTGGGAGGAGCAGATGGGCAACATCAAAGCATATCTCGACCGCAAATGAGCATATCTGCGAACCAGAGCACGGATCTGTCTGCGGTTTTCGCGGCGCTGGCCGACCCCACTCGGCTCATGCTCATCGAACGGCTTGGCAACGGAGAAAGCCGCTCCATCGCCGCGCTCTCGAAAAACGGCACCATTACAAGGCAGGCGGTGACGAAACATCTCGCCGTCCTTGAGCAGGCGGGACTGGTGACGCGGGAGAGAACCGGACGCGAAAGCCGCTACCGCCTGCATCCCGCGCCGCTTACTGACGCACGCGCCTATCTTGAAAGCGTCTCCCTGCAATGGGAAGATGCCCTCCAGCGCCTCAGGCGCTTTGTGGAGGACTGAGCAGGCCTTGCCGATGACGATTCTGGCCCTCGACCATGTTCAGCTTGCCATGCCGGCGGGCGGTGAGGACGATGCGCGCCGGTTCTATGCCGGTCTCCTCGGGCTGGCGGAAGTCGCCAAGCCCGCCAATCTGGCGAAGCGTGGCGGGTGCTGGTTCGAAAGCGGGCCGGTGCGCATCCACCTTGGCGTCGAGGCGGATTTCCGGCCGGCGCGGAAGGCGCATCCCGCCCTGCTCGTCTCGGACCTGCCGGAACTGGCCGACCGCCTGCGCGCATCCGGCTTTACCGTCCGCATCGACGAACCGCTGGAAGGCTACGACCGGGTCTATGTTTCCGACCCGTTCGGCAACCGCATAGAGCTGATGCAGCGGCTCCAATCGTGACCTTCAAACGCAGAGGCGTAGCATAATGACGATCCGGTTCGAACAGACCTGCCCTATCTTCCGCATCTTCGATATCGAAAAGGCGAAGGAATTCTATCTTGGCTTTCTCGGTTTCACATTCGACTGGGAACACCGCTTCGCCGCGGATATGCCGCTTTACATGCAGGTCTCGCGCGGCGATCTGGTTCTGCATCTGAGCGAGCATCACGGTGACGGCAGCCCCGGCGCAAACATCTTCGTGCGCATGCGAGGCATCGATGCGTTTCACAAGGAGATCACCGCGCGCGGCTACCGCTTCATGCGGCCTGGAATCGAGAATGAGCCATGGGGCCGCGTCGTCGGCGTGATCGACCCTTTCGGCAACCGCATCCAGTTCTGCGAAGGCCCGCACGAGGCCTGAAACGAAACACCCGCCGGGATGACCGGCGGGTGTTTCGTTCGGCATAGCCGTTGGTTCAGTGCAATATCTGGCTGAGGAACAGCTTCGTGCGCTCGTGCTGGGGATTGTCGAAGAACTCGGCCGGCGAGTTCTGCTCCACGATCTGGCCCTGATCCATGAAGATCACCCGGTTGGCGACCTGCCGGGCAAAGCCCATCTCATGCGTCACGCAGATCATGGTCATGCCTTCGGCGGCAAGTCCCACCATCGTATCCAGCACTTCCTTGACCATTTCCGGGTCGAGCGCCGAAGTCGGCTCGTCGAACAGCATCACCTTCGGGTTCATGCACAGCGCACGCGCAATCGCCACGCGCTGCTGCTGGCCGCCGGAAAGCTGGCCCGGATATTTGTTGGCCTGCTCGGGGATCTTCACGCGCGTCAGATAATGCATGGCGATCTCTTCCGCCTTCTTCTTCGGCATCTTGCGCACCCAGATCGGGGCCAGCGTGCAGTTCTCCAGAATGGTCAGATGCGGAAACAGGTTGAAGTGCTGGAACACCATGCCGACCTCGCGCCGCACCTCGTCGATCTTCTTCAGATCGTTGGTGAGTTCGATGCCGTCGACGATGATCTTGCCCTTCTGGTGCTCCTCCAGCCGGTTGATGCAGCGGATCATGGTCGACTTGCCCGAACCCGACGGACCGGCCACCACGATGCGCTCGCCGCGCATGACCTTCAGATTGATGTTGCGCAGCACATGGAAATCGCCGAACCACTTGTGCATGTCGACGATCTCAACAGCCACGTCGGTCTTGGAGACCGTCATCTTCGACTTGTCCACGTCCAGATCGGTTTGCAGCACGGCGTTCTGTTGTGCACTCATTTGCTATTCCCTCTGTTATCGCTTGTGGCCCGTGTCGAGACGCCGTTCCATGAATATAGAGTAGCGCGACATCGCGAAACAGAAAATCCAGAAAATGAAGCCGGCGAAGACGAGGCCCGTCACCGGTGTGACCGGCGAAGCCCATGCGGCATCGGAGAAATTCTGCCGGACGATACCGAGCAGGTCGAACATGCCGATGATATAGACAAGGCTCGTATCCTTGAACAGGCCGATGAAGGTATTGACGATGCCCGGAATCACCAGTTTCAGCGCCTGCGGCAGGACGATGAGGCCGGTCTTCTGCCAGTATCTCAGGCCCAGCGCATCGGCGCCCTCATACTGGCCGCGCGGAATGGCCTGCAGGCCGCCGCGTATGACTTCCGCCATATAGGCCGAGGCGAACAGCGCCACGCCGATCAGCGCGCGCAGCAGCTTGTCGAAGGTCATGCCCGGCGGCAGGAACAGCGGCAGCATGACGCTGGCCATGAAAAGCACCGTCACCAGCGGCACGCCTCGCACAACCTCGATGAAGATGATGGAAAACGACCTGATGACCGGCAGCTTCGAGCGGCGGCCGAGCGCCAGCATCACACCGAGCGGCAACGACACGACGATGCCTACGAGGGAAAGCGTCAGCGTCACCAGAAGCCCGCCCCATAGCGCCGTTTCCACATAAGGCAGGCCGAACAAGCCGCCGACCAGCAGAAAGAAGGCAATGATGGGGAAGGCCACGAAGAGCAGCACGGCGTTAAACGCCTTGTGCGGTATTTTGGGGATAAGCAGCGGCGCCAGCAGCACCACGAAAATCAGCGCCGTGAGGTTGACGCGCCAGCGTTCGTCCGCCGGGTAGCGGCCGTAGACGAACTGCTCGTATTTGGCATGGACGAAGGCCCAGCAGGCACCGGACCAGCCTTCCGGCTGCGCGCCGCCCTGCACTGTCGTCAGGCATGCGGTACGGTCGGTCCCGGTCCAGACCGCGTTGACGAACAGCCACTGAATGGCCATGGGCAGCGCCCAGGCCAGCAAAAGCAGGGCGAGGATTGTCAGCACCGCGTCGAAAGGCGTGGCGAAGAGATTGGTGCGCAGCCAGTGCGCTGGTCCCTGCACCGAACGGGGCGGCGCTTCCTCCGCCGCCATTTGCGCGCGAACATATCGCAGATCGGTGTTTTCCATGGTCATCTCTCCACCAGCGCCATTCTGGCGTTGAACCAGTTCATGAAACCGGAAGTGACAAGGCTGATGCCGAGATAGATCACCATCCAGATCGCCACCACCTCGACCGATTGGCCGGTCTGGTTAAGTATCGTGCCGCCGATGGCGACGAGATCGGGATAGCCGATGGCGATGGCGAGCGAGGAGTTCTTGATAAGATTCAGGTACTGGCTCGACAGCGGCGGTATGATGAGGCGCAACGCCTGCGGCACGACGACGAGGCGCATCGTCTGACCGGGACGCAGGCCAAGTGCATAAGACGCTTCCGTCTGCCCCGTGCTCACGCCCAGAACGCCGCCGCGCACCGTCTCGGCGATGAAGGAAGCGGTGTAGAAGGACAAAGCGAGGAACAGCGCCAGAAACTCCGGCTTCACCTGCGTGCCGCCGGTCAGGTTGAAGCCGCCGGGCTTCGGAACATCGAAAGAGACCGGGAACCCGGTCGCGATGAAGGCGATGAGCGGCAGGCCGACGATCAGCGCCACGCCGGCGCGGACCGTATGGAACGGCTTCCCGGTCGCCATCTGCCGCTTGCGCGCCCAGCGCGCGACGAAAACCGTGGCGAAGACGGCGGCGAGCAGCGCCACCGGGATGAGCCATGCGCCCTCGCCCCAGACCGGGGCCGGCATGAAGACGCCGCGCGTGTTGACATAAACGCCGAGCGGCAGGGAAAGGCTCTGCCGCACGCTGGGCATCTGCGACAGGATGCCGAAATACCAGAAGAAAATGACCAGCAGCGGCGGAATGTTGCGAAACACTTCCACATAGACCGTGCAGAGCTTGCGGATCAGCCAGTTATGCGACAGCCGGCCGATGCCGACGAGGAAACCGACGATGGAGGCGACGATGATGCCGAGCACCGCCACGTAAAGCGTGTTGATGAGGCCGACCAGAAAGGCGCGCGCATAGGTCGAATCACTCGAATAGGGAATGAGTGACTGGCTGATGTCGAAGCCGGCGCGGCCGTTGAGAAAGCCGAAGCCGGAGGCGATATTGGCGCGCTCGAGATTGGCGACCGTGTTGCCGATGATCCAGTAAAACGCGGCGATGACCACCGCGAATACGGCGACCTGATAGAAGAGGTTGCGCACGCGCGGATCGTAGAAAAACGAAACGCCGCCGCTCCCGCGTGGTTCGGATAGGGAAAAGGCCATATGCTCTCCATAGCTTATCAGGCTGGAGCGATTCCGGTCTAAGGCTAGCGGTTTGATTCCGACATTGGCATCCGTTCGATAAAAGCGTGAGCGCAAATCTCGGAATCGGGAAGACCAAATGCATCAGAACGCCGTGCGTGGCCGGACGGACGGATCGTCCGGCCACCATCGGCCCTGACGGCCAGGCTTACCGGATCGGTATGCCGTATTGCAGGCCGCCCTTGGTCCACAGGGCGTTGAGCCCGCGGGAAATCTTGAGCGGGCTGCCCGCACCCAGATTGCGGTCGAAGATCTCGCCGTAATTGCCGACGCCCTTGACGATCTTCACCACCCAGTCGTTGTCCAGTCCCAGATCGGTGCCGATCTTCGTGTCGGCCTCGACGCCGAGCAGGCGCCTGATCTCCGGGCTTTCGGACTTCTTCATCTCCTCAATATTGGCCTGGGTAACGCCGTATTCCTCGGCGTTCAGGAGAGCATTATGGGTCCAGCGCACGACATCGGCCCATTTGGCGTCGCCCTGCCGCACGGACGGGCCGAACGGCTCCTTGGAGATGATCTCCGGCAGGATGACATGGTCGCCGGGGCTGGCGAGGGTGAGACGGATCGCATAAAGGCTCGACTGGTCGGTCGTATAGGCGTCGCAGCGGCCCGAATCATAGGCCGCGTTGGCCTCCTCGATCTTCTCGAAGACGACCGGGTTGTATTCCATCTTGTGGGAACGGAAATAGTCGGCCATGTTCAGTTCCGTCGTCGTTCCCGACTGCACACAGATCGAGGCGCCGGAAAGCTGAAGCGCCGACTTGATGTCCGGCAGCTTCTTGGAATTGATCATGAAGCCCTGACCGTCATAATAGTTGACGCCGCCGAAATCGAGGCCGAGCGAGGTATCGCGGCTGATCGTCCAGGTGGTGTTGCGGACGAGAAGGTCGATCTCACCGGATTGCAGGGCAGTGAAACGCTCCTTGGCGTTGAGCGGGGTGAACTTGACCTTCTTCGGATCGCCGAAAATCGCAGACGCCACCGCGCGGCAATAATCCACGTCGAAGCCGGTCCACTCACCCTTGTCGTTGGGCGCGGCGTAGCCCGGCAGTCCCGTATTGACACCGCATTTCACAAAACCCCTCGCCTTCACGTCGGAAAGCGTATCCGCCGATGCGCCGGAAATCGCGCAAAACAGCGCCGCCGAACCCAATACCCCCGTCAACAATGCTTTTTTCATCTTGCCTGAAACCTTTTCCCTCTGATGCGCCGGAACCGGGGCCGGTCCCCGCGCCTTGCTACTCGTTTCCGCACGGGTCGTTTAAAAACCACGCGGCTTCCCCAAAACCGTGTCGCAACGACGGGCGATCATCTCCGCCAGAGGCCGTTTGCCAGCCTTCACATTTTTTTGAGCGAAAAGTGATAGGCCCGTTGCCTTCACGCCTTTATCGAAGGCGATAATTCAGCTTTGGTCAAGCCATTTACGTGATCGGAACGGGCGGGGCGTGGATAACTATGCCCTGCGAGAGGCTATTTTTTACAGGATTTCGCGAAATCCGTACGGCATAAAAGGCACGCTGTGCCTTTGCGCGGCAACCCGGCTTCTATGCTTTATAAGTTAATAATAACAATAGCTTGCCATCACGTCTCCGCCGCCATTCAGGCGGCGGAAAAAGGCCGGGGCAGCGAATCAGGCCGAAGGAAACGCGCTTTTATTATCCATGAAAAAAATAATGTTTCGCGTCGCCATATAGCGCGCCACCCACCAGGCAACGATGAAGCCGATGGCGAATCCGCCGATCACGTCGGTCGGAAAATGAGCGTTGGCGGCAAGCCGGCTCAAGCAGAAAAGGACAGGTACGACGATCGCGGCGATGCGCCAGCGCGGCAGGAATATCCAGAGCGCGACCGTCACTATTCCCGCCGTCATCGCATGGCCGGAGGGAAAGCTCTCATAGAGAAAGCCGCCATGGAACGGAGCGAAATAGGCGGCCCCCAACTGATCCAGAAGCGGAGGGCGCGCGCGGCCGACGAGGTGCTTGCCGATCTCCACAGGGATGGAGCCGGCGACGATGGCAACGATCATGAATGTGGCCCAGCCATGCCAGCGCAGGAGCGCGTCCGGCATCTTCCGCCGGGTGCTTCCCGCGCCCGAGGGCGCGAGCATGAACGCCGTGGCGAGCCAGACGAGAATCGACAGGGCGAGCCAGACCTGCGCCGCCGCCAGATTGGTCGAATGACGCAGGATCACCATGAAGATATTCGTGCTCTGCCCGGCCATGCGCACCACGTCGCCGTCCCACGGATGCACGGCCAGAATGACGAAAGGCACGAGCACGGCCACCATCGTCATTCTCAACGACCACGTGGATGGCGCGCCACGGCGGCCCCGTTGCAACAGCAGACCGACAAGTTCCAGAGCCGCCTGCAGCGGATAGAAAAATGTTTCCTGTCTGGCGGCTTGCGTCGTCATTTTCCGTTTCCCTCTCGCTTCCGGCCTCACCCGATGTTGCATCCCGCCCTCACGCGCCGTATCGATTGGACCTGACATTCCCGTTTTCCGGTCCGTTTCCGTGCCGGATTCGGAACCGGCACGCAGCATGCAACATGGCCTGGAGGCAATTTCGTGGCTAAACAATACGGCAAAACAGATAAACTGGGCGTAAACACGCGGCTCGCCCATGACGGTTATCAGCCCCGCGATTATCATGGCTTCGTCAATCCGCCGGTAGTGCGTGCCTCGACCGTGCTTTTTCCCGATGCGGATACCATGGCGACGGGCGGCCAGAAATATACCTACGGCACGCGCGGCACGCCGACGAGCGACGCGCTTTGCAAGGCGGTCGATGCGATGGAAGGTTCCGCGGGCACGGTTTGCGTGCCATCGGGGCTCGCGGCCGTCACCATTCCCCTCCTCGCCTTCCTGTCGCCCGGCGACCATGCGCTGCTGGTCGATTCGATCTACAATCCGACACGCCATTTCGCCGATACGATGCTGAAGCGGCTCGGCATCGATGTGGAATATTATGCCCCGGAGATCGGCGCCGGCATCGCGAAGTTGATGCGGCCGAACACCAAGGTGGTCTTCACCGAATCGCCCGGCTCCAACACGTTCGAGATACAAGACATTCCGGCCATCGCCGAAGCCGCGCACAAGGCCGGCGCCATCGTGATGATGGACAATACATGGGCGACGGCGCTCTATTTCAAGGCGCTCGATTTCGGCGTGGACGTGACCATCCATGCAGCCACCAAATATCCTTCCGGCCATTCCGACATATTGTTCGGCACCGTATCGGCCAACGAGCGGTGCTGGCCGCAGTTGCTCGAAGCGCATGGCACGCTCGGCCTGTGCGCCGGAGCCGACGACGCCTACCAGATATTGCGCGGACTACGCACCATGGGCGTGCGCATGGAACATCACCGCAAGAGCGCGCTGGAGGTGGCGCATTGGCTGGAAGGGCATCCGGCGGTGGCGCAGGTGCTTCATCCCGCCCTCGAAAGCCATCCCGGCCACGCACTCTGGAAGCGCGACTTCAAGGGATCGTCGGGGGTTTTCTCCTTCGTGCTGGCGAGCGGCGGGCAGGCGGAAGCCCATGCCTTCCTCGACGCGCTCGATATCTTCGGCCTCGGCTATTCGTGGGGCGGTTATGAGAGCCTCGCCGTTCATGTGCGGCTCAACGACCGCACTGTCGCCAAAGGCGATTATCCCGGCCCCGTCATCCGTCTCCAGATCGGTCTCGAAGACGTGCCGGACCTCATCGCCGATCTCGAAAAGGGCTTCGCCGCTATCGGACGCTGCGCGGCCTGATCATATCAGGCCGGCACTCCAACATTCCGATTTCACGCGCATCCCGAAAGTCGCCTCATGTTTTTCGGGATCGGACAAACTTCTCATAAGGAACTTCCAGCCCTGTAACTTCGTTTCTATGATTGGAAGTACAACCATGGAGGGAGCAGTCCGATGAAACTTATCTTGAAAGCCGCTATCGTCGCGGCGGGGGTTCTGGCGGCAGGCGCGGCGCAGGCTGCGAACGCCATCTCGACCACCAATCTCAACCTGCGCACGGGACCGAGCACACGCTACGCCACGATGGGTGCCATTCCCGGCGGTGCTCCGGTAACGGTGCACGGCTGCACGTCGGGCTATGGCTGGTGCCGGGTCAGCTATGGAGGCGCCTATGGTTGGGCGTCATCGCGCTACCTCGCCATCCGCGAAGGCCGTTATCGCGGCGACTTCGGCCGTAACGCAGCCATGATCGGCATTCCGCTCATCGCCGGCATCGCCATCGGTTCGGCACTGGATGGCGGCTACAGGGGTCATCATCGTTACTGGCATCACCGGCACGGATGGCGCGATGGTCCAGGCTGGCATGGCCGGGACGGCGGATGGCGTGGCGGTGGATGGCATGGCGGCTGGCGTGATCATGGTCCACGCTTTCCGCGGCGTTATCACTAAAACCTGAAGCAACCTGTTGTACATGCATCGCTGAGAGACCGGCCTTGCGACGCCATCGCAAGGCCGGTCTTTCCTTTTTATTCTCGCATTGCGCAAAGTCGGTCTGTATGCGCGGCGAGCATCCCCGCCGCTCGATCGGTCAATTCCTTGCACCGACCGCGCGCGGCGGCATCAGATATGGCGGTACGGAAGACATCCTGAAAGGTGCCTGCGCCGCGCTCCTGTCCGGCGTGATCGAGCCGGTGACAAGCCTCGCGCTGTCCGGCTTTTCGCGACCGCCGACGATTTCTTCCTCGCGCACCCAGCCCATCATGGTCGTTCTCGGCACGGTGACGCGGTGCCAGCGTCCGGTCTTGCCATAGGAGCGCATCTCGACGCCCTTCTCGACGACGCCGACGGCGGGCGCCCTGTCCCATGCGTTCTTGCGGATGGTGAGCCTCGTTGCGGCATAGACTACGGAGGGCGAATGGGCGGGATTGTTGACGCCACGCGGCGGCAGCACATGCAGCGGGCCGGACGGGGCTGATGCGACGACCTGTTCCAGCGGGCGCTGCGGCGTCATCGCTTCCCGCGCCGGTCTTGCGATGACGGGTATGGCGGGAGCGACCGGCACCGAAGGACGTGGCACCGGCAGGCCTGCGACCGCACGCTCATCCGGCGCTGTCCGTCTTTCCGCAACAGCGGGCGCCGGCTTTTCCGCCGGTCTGGCGGAGCCGGTCGAGCCAGATGAGGCCGTTGAATGTTTCGGCACGGACCTACCGAACAGGGATGTCAGCGCGGCCTGCGGGCTTTTGTGTTCCGCCGTCGCCCAAAGGCTGAAAGCGCCAAGCCCCAGAATGAGACCCAGCGCCAGCAAGGGCGCTGCCGAGCCGGAAGACCCGCTCCTGCGCCCGCCGCCGCGCCTTGCAGGGCGCCGTGCACCGGAAGCCTTTTTCCTTGCAGCCATCGTCTATCCCCTGTCCGAATCGCGACATGACGAGGCTAGCAAGCCTTCCTTCGTATTTCGTTACCGGGGTGGCGAATCCGAAATTCGCATTAGTCTGGAGCGACGCTGCGAGCGAATTTCGGATTCAAAGCCACACCGGCAGGTTTATGAATCTCGTATGGTCTAAGGATTTGAAGTTCCTGAACGCAGATGCCATCCAAAGGACAGGAACTTCAAATCCACCACACGAGCTTTCAGACGGAGTGTGTCACGCCGCCGTCCACCCGGATATTCTGGCCCGTAATATAGGCCGCGCCGTCGGAAGCGAGGAAAGACACCGTGGCGGCGATCTCGTCGGCCGTGCCGTAGCGTTGCAGCGGCACGCTCGCGCGGCGTTCCTCGGTCGCGGGCAGGCTATCGATCCAGCCCGGCAGCACATTGTTCATGCGGATATTGTCGCGGGCATAGGTGTCGGCGAAAATCTTGGTGAAGGCGGCAAGCCCGGCACGCGCCACGCCGGACGTCGGGAACATGGCGCTCGGCTCGAAAGCCCATGCGGTCGAAATGTTGATGATGACACCCGATTTCTGCTTCTGCATGGCGGGAACGACAAGCCGTGTCGGGCGCACGGCATTGAGGAAATAGGTGTCCAGCCCCTTGTGCCAGTCCTCATCGCTAATTTCGAGGATAGGCGCGCGCGGCCCATGGCCGGCGCTGTTGACGAGCACGTCGATACGGCCCCATTTTTCCAGCGTGCGGTCGACCAGCTTTTTCAGGTCATCGTTGGACTGGTTCGACCCGGTCACGCCGACACCACCGAGTTCCGTGGCCAGCGCCTCGCCCTTGCCGGAGGACGACAGGATCGCCACCGCGAAGCCGTCCTTCGCCAGACGGCGCGCCGACGCCGCCCCCATGCCGCTGCCGCCTGCCGTTATGATCGCTACCTTCGCTGCCGACATTTCGCACTATCCTTCCCTGAAATTTTTCGTTTCCGGAACAGAAGGATAGTCAGGCGCGGCAGAAACCCAAGTCAATTTTACTGAAGATGCGGATCACCGTCCTTGCGCATAAAAAACGCCGCTCACGCGGCGTTTTCGCTTATCATCGTCAATCCGTCCGGGCCGATATTACTGATAAGCAGGCACCTTGGAATAATCCGCCGGAGAAACGGGTGCGGCAGCCACCTTCTCTTCCTGCTTTCTGTTCGACTCCTGCGCTTCGACCGCGCTGCGCAGTTCAGCCCATTCACGCTCATGACGGCGATAGAGTTCATCGGAAACAGTGTGCATGCCCATTTCGATCCTCCGTTGATTTGACGAAAGATATAACACGGCGATGTCATAAAAGTTGCATCACAAAGCATAAGCATTTGAAATCTAAATCGGTTTATATGTTTATCAGTTTCGCGGCCGAAAATAGCGCTTGCGTTGGAAAGGTGAATTCTCTAGGGAAACGGCAAATAGCGGAGCGTAGCGCAGCCTGGTAGCGCACCTGATTTGGGATCAGGGGGTCGGAGGTTCGAATCCTCTCGCTCCGACCATTTTCCGCAGATTCTCCCGGCCTCGAAAAATGCAGCGGCGGAAACGCCAGTGCGGGGCTTTTTATCGCGTTGACATGGATTGGTGCGTAAATTATTCCGTTGAACAGTTTCCGGTCCCTGCGCGAAGAAGCAGCAGGAACTTAAAGTTCAGGGTTCTTCAAATGGTTGCACGCATCTACCGTCCCGCCAAGACCGCCATGCAGTCGGGTCAGGCCAAGACAGACCGCTGGCTTCTCGAATATGAGCCGGAAAGCCCGCGTATGGTCGAGCCTCTCATGGGCTATACCTCCTCAGGCGACATGAAAAGCCAGATCCGTCTTTTCTTCGATACTCAGGAAGAGGCCATCGCCTACGCCAAGCGGAACGGGATTCCCTACCGCCTTTTCGAGCCGAACGAGTCGAAGCGCCGCAAGATTTCCTATTCGGACAATTTTCGTTTCGACCGCCAGACGCCCTGGACGCATTGAAGCGCCTGCCACGCTTTCCGGCAACGCCTGTCGCGAGGCCGTGTCATCCGGCGGTTTCGCGAAACGTATGGTCCCGTAGCTCAGTTGGATAGAGCACCGGCCTTCTAAGCCGATGGTCGCAGGTTCGAATCCTGCCGGGATCGCCATAAATCAGATATTTTGTCTGTACTGTCTTCACATGCACTGGCAGTCCGACTGCCATATTCCCACGCGTATTGCGGTGCTGTTTTGGTACACGGCAACGTTGCCGGGCCTGATGGGAATGCCGCTATAGACATGCCACATTTTTTTGATTTCACTATCTTTTTTCCCGCTGCTTGAAAATTTCGCAAGCAACGGCATTTCGGGGGGAGTGACGCTTTGGCCGATACGGAAACAATGCTGCATATGGTGCAACTCATGGAAGATTCCGGGGTGCCCATAGCCGTTTTCGATCAGCATGATCGCCTGCGATACAGCAACCGCGCCTTCCGTTTTGCCTGGGCTTTGGAGGAGAACGAATTTCCATACTGGACCGACCTGATGAGGCGCAACTTCCATGCCCGGCAAGGAACGGTGGTCGACACGACGGATTTCGAGACATGGCTGCACTCGACGCGGTCGCGGCGTGGGAAAAGCGCCTTTCGCGCCTTTGAAACCGATCTGCACGACGGGCGCTGGCTATGGATGACCGAAACGACAGGTACCAATGGATGGATGCTCTGCATCGCCTGCGATATCACCTCGATCCGTCCGGATGAGCGGACGTTGCGCCAGGATCGCGACATCGCCATCAAGCTTTCACAGACCGACGATCTTACCGGACTGGGCAGCCGCCGTTTCGTGATGTCACGGCTGCACGACCTGCTGCAGCACGGCGCAGGCAAGAAAAATGAATCTATCGGGTGCCTTGCAATTCTGGATATCGACAATTTCAAATATATCAACGATTCCTTCGGCCATGACGTCGGGGATGTCGTGCTGCAGGACTTCGCAGTTACGATCCAGCGCCATGTTCGGAAAACCGATATTCTGGGCCGGGTCGGCGGCGAGGAGTTCATGCTGATTTTGCCCAATACAACGATAGAGGAAGCGCAAAGCGTGGTGCATCACATGCTTGCCGCGACGCGCCGGTCGCAGCCTCTGGCCGAATATCCCGCCTTCCGCTACACTTTTTCGGCTGGTATCGTGCGCGTGACTGGCTGCGATGCTCCCAAAGACATCTATCGAAAAGCCGATCTCGCGCTCTATGCCGCCAAGATGAATGGCCGCGACCGGGTTTGCACGGAGCTGGACCGCGCCGTATCACCTTTTAATTGAACTTCCATCCGTTTTACATATTCCACAGCATGCAAAGCCGCTTCGCACTTTTGCTGGAAATACCACTTTGACCCGCGCATTTCCGGACGCAAAACCGCTTCGCACACTTTTGCTGGAAATGCTTATCCTTCCGGGGTCACCACGGCGATGGTGAGCCATGTCGCCGTCAAGGCGGGCTTGAGCGAATTCTCGATTTCAAGCGTCACGTCGTAATGATTCACCACCCGGCCCGACGGACGTATATCCGCATCCGCCAGCTTGAAACGGGCGCGCACGCGCGCGCCGGTCTTGACCGGTGACATGAAGCGGACCTTGTCGAAACCGTAATTGATGCCCATGGTCGCGCCCTGAAGCATGGGCAGCGCCTCGAAGGCAAGCGTCGAGAGCAGCGACAGCGTCAGGAAGCCGTGCGCGATGGTGCCACCGAAAGGCGTTTCGCGTGCCGCGCGTTCCGGGTCCACATGGATGAACTGATGATCGTCGGTCGCATCGGCGAACTTGTCGATCATCGCCTGTGTCACGACACGCCATTCGGAACATCCGATCTCCGTGCCGATGGCGTCGCGCAACTGGTCGAGCGTGATGGCGTCTTTCATGTCCGGCGCTTCCTGCTGATGGGCCTACTGATATGATATCCCTACTGTTTAACCTATAACGGCAGGGCGGCAAGCCCCCTCCTCATGCCGCAACCAGTATTTCACGGGCGATATCGTCCCAATGCGCGAAAACGGCCCGCGCGCCCTTCGCGGCAAGCCTTTCGGCGTGGCCGTCATAGGTGTGGCCGCCGCCGATATAGCCGAAGGCCGTCATGCCCGCCGCCACCGCGCCTTCGACGCCAAAGGGCGAATCCTCGATCACCACGCAGCGCGCCGGATCGACGCCCATCTTGTCGGCAGCGAACAGGAACAGGTCCGGCGCAGGCTTGCCGCGCTTCACCATGCTGGACGAATAGACGGCGTCGCCGAAATAACGCGCCAGTCCCGTCACCGTCAGCGAGAAGGCAATCCGCTCCGGCGACGAGGACGAAGCAACACAACGCGCGAGGTCCAGCTTCGCCAGAAAGTCGGCTATCCCGGGCGTCGGCTTCAATTTCTCGCCGAACAGAAGCCGTGTCTCCGGCCAGATATGCGGCTCGGCTTCGACGGGCAGATAGTGGCCGGTAAGCGAGCCGATGAGGCTGATGATGTCGGCCTGCTTCATGCCAACGCCGTGCGCCACCGTACCCTGCGGAATGGGCATGCCGAAGCGCGAATAGACGTTTTCGAACGCCTCCGCGGCCAGCGGCTCGCTGTCGACGAGAACACCGTCGCAGTCGAAGATCATCAGATCGTAGAGGGCGGGCGGACGGGTCATGATGGCTCCTGAAATGTTTTCAGCGGCGCGGATGGGCGGCATCTTCCCGGCTTCCGCGCCCGATATAGAGATTGTTTTGTCTATGCGCACCTATAGCAGGAAAAGCACGGCAGACGAATGTCAGGGAGGAGCCGTCCCACGTCCTGTTCTCCCGAACGAAAAAACGGCGTTCTTCTTCCCCTCGCCGCGCTCGATTTCCGAGAAATCCGGGCCGGGATATTCCGCCAGCTGGCGGAGACGGGCGCGCGGCAGAAAGGCGCGTCCGGGATCTCCGATCAGGACTTCGGCGTCCGATTTGAGACACCGTTCGAGAAAGGCCGTGACGCGCGCGGCGAGATCGCCGTCATAAAAGAGGTCGCCGACCAGCACGATGTCGACCTCGGGCGGCGGCCCCGCCGTCAGGTCCGCCGGAAGCGGCTGGATCGCGACGCCGTTTGCCACGGCATTCAGTCCCGTCGCCACTATCGCATAGGGGTCGGTGTCGGCGGCGATGACGGTTCTCGCACCCGCTTTTGCCGCCGCGATACCGACGATGCCCGAGCCGCAACCCAGATCGAGCACGCGGCGGCCGGCCACCGTTTCGGGACGATCGAGAACATGCCGCGCGAGCGCCAGTCCCCCACCCCAGTAATGCGCCCAATAAGGTGCGCCAAAGGCCTCGTCCCTTTCCGCGAGACGCCATAGTCCGCTCTTCGGAGTGGCCTTGTGCAGCCAGATTTCAGGCACCGTCGGAACCGGAAGCAATGGCAGGTTTTCCCGGATGAACCGGGCCGCCTCGGACGACGGATCGGGGCCTATGGCATTTCCTCCTTGCTAGAGCGGTTCCTGTTTAAACGGAATCGTTGGAACCGCTCTATCTCTTTGTTTCTGCGCATTATCCTACGCGAAACCGCTTCGCACTTTCGCTGGAAATGCTCTAATGATCCAATGCCTTGACGATATTCTCCACCATCTTCTTGGCGTCGGCGAACAGCATCATGGTGTTGTCGCGGAAGAACAGTTCGTTCTCAACACCCGCATAGCCCGACCCCATGCCGCGCTTGACGAACAGCACCGTGCCGGCCTTGTCCACATCGAGGATCGGCATGCCGAAGATCGGGGACTTGGGATCGGTTTTCGCCGCCGGATTGGTGACGTCGTTGGCGCCGATCACGAAGGCCACGTCGGCCTGCGCGAATTCGGAGTTGATATCCTCCAGTTCGAACACCTCGTCGTAAGGCACGTTGGCCTCGGCCAGAAGCACGTTCATATGGCCGGGCATGCGGCCCGCGACGGGGTGGATGGCGTATTTCACCTCCACGCCCTCGGCCTTGAGCTTGTCGGCCATTTCGCGCAGCGCGTGCTGGGCCTGCGCCACCGCCATGCCGTAGCCCGGCACGATGATGACCTTGGAG
>MKVZ01000017.1:565559-640991 GCA_001898995.1 Rhizobiales bacterium 63-22
GTGTCGCCGCCGAAGCCGCCGAGAATGACCGAGATGAAGGAGCGGTTCATGCCCTTGCACATGATGTAGGACAGAATCGCGCCAGAGGAGCCGACCAGCGCGCCGGTGATGATCAGCGCCAAATTGCCGAGCGTGAAGCCGATGCCCGCCGCCGCCCAGCCCGAATAGGAATTGAGCATGGAGACGACGACCGGCATGTCCGCGCCGCCGATCGGCACGATGATCAGCGCTCCGAAGACCAGCGACAGGAGCACGATCAGCCAGAAGACGAAATGACTTTCGGTATTGGTGAGCACGACGATGAGCAGCACGATAGCCGCCGCCAGCGCGGCGTTGATGACGTGGCGCCCCGCCAGCATGATCGGCTTGCCGGACATGCGCCCGTCGAGCTTGAGGAAGGCGATGACCGAGCCGGTAAAGGTGATCGCACCGATGGCGACACCGAGCGACATTTCGATCAGCGCCTGCCCGTGGATGGAGCCCACCTCGCCAATGCCGAAGGAATGCGGCGAATAAAGCGCCGCGGCGGCCACCATCACGGCGGCGAGGCCGATCAGCGAGTGGAAGGCGGCGACGAGTTGCGGCATGGCCGTCATGGCGATACGCCGCGCGATATAGGCGCCGACGCCGCCGCCGATGGCGATGCCGATCACGATCAGCGCGAGGCCGCCGAAGCCCGGGCGGGCCAGAAGCAGCGTGGTGACGATGGAAATCGCCATGCCGATCATGCCGAACATGTTGCCCTGACGGCTGGATGTCGGATGCGACAGGCCGCGCAGCGCCAGAATGAACAGGACGCCGGAGACGAGATAAAGGAAGGCTGCGAGATTGACGCTCATGACCGTTCAGCCCTCACTTTTCTTTTTTCTTGTACATGGCGAGCATGCGCTGGGTGACGAGGAAGCCGCCGAATATGTTGACGCTGGCAAGCACCAGCGCGATGAAGCCAAAACCGGTGGCCCAGCCGGACAGCGACAGGCCGACCGCCAGAAGCGCGCCGACCACGATCACCGAGGAAATGGCATTGGTGACCGCCATCAGCGGCGTGTGCAGCGCCGGCGTGACCGACCACACCACGTAATAGCCGACGAAAATCGACAGGATGAAGATCGCGAAGCGGAACACGAACGGATCGATCGCGCCGCCCGTCGCCGCATGGGCGGCGACAGCCGCCGCATCGCCCGCGCCGCTGCCGGAAGCAGCGGCGCTTTCAGCCGCCTGACGCACGGCCTCCGCCGCCTGATTGAGGCCCTGAAGAGCTTTATCGAGTGCTGTATCGGACATTATGCCTCCCCTCCCTCAGCGGAAGTTTTCGCCGTCTTCGCCGGTGCTTTCCGTGCCGTCTTCTTCGCCGCCGGTCCGGCATCCGCCTGCGCCGCCGTTTTCGGCTTGCGCGCCGGTTTCGGCTTTTCGGGCTTTTCAGGCTCTAAGACCGGGGCGGCTTCCGCCGCCTTCGCGAATGCCGGATGCACGATACGACCCTGATGGGTGAGCAGCGTTGCCTTGACCAGTTCTTCTTCCGGATCGAACCGGAAGTTCTTCGTTTCCTTGTCCACCAGCGTTTCGAGGAAGGCGATGAGGTTGCGCGCATAAAGCTGCGAGGCGGTGGCGGCGATACGGCCCGGCACGTTGAGATAGCCGACGATCTTCACGCCATTCCGGTCCACGACCTCACCGGCGACCGCCCCCTCGACATTGCCGCCGCGCTCCACCGCGAGGTCGACCAGCACCGAACCGGGGCGCATCGCTGCCACCATCTCCTTCGACACCAGACGCGGCGCAGGCCGGCCGGGGATGAGCGCCGTGGTGATGACGATATCCTGCTTGGCGATATGATCGGCCACAAGTGCCGCTTGCTTCGCCTGATATTCCTTCGACATTTCCTTGGCATAGCCGCCGGCGGTTTCGGCGGCCTTGAACTCCTCGTCCTCCACGGCGATGAATTTCGCGCCGAGCGAGGCCACCTGCTCCTTTGCGGCGGGGCGGACGTCGGTCGCCGTCACCACCGCTCCGAGCCGGCGCGCGGTGGCGATGGCCTGAAGCCCGGCCACGCCCGCGCCCATCACAAACACCTTGGCGGCGGGAACGGTGCCGGCCGCCGTCATCATCATCGGCATGGCGCGGTCATAGACCTCCGCCGCGTCGATCACCGCCTGATAGCCCGCGAGATTGGCCTGGCTGGACAGAACGTCCATCACCTGCGCGCGGGTGATACGCGGCATGAATTCCATGGTGAAGGCGGAAATACCGGCCTTGGCAAGCGCGGCCACCGCATCCTCGTGGCCGTAGGGGTCGAGCATGGCGAAAAGTGCTGCGCCGGGCCTGTAGCCCTGCAACTCCGCTCCCGTCGGACGGCGCACCTTGATGATCACATCCGCCTTGCCTGCGTCGGCGGCGGAACCGATACGCCCCCCGGCATTGGCAAATTCCGCGTCGGGAATGCGCGATCGCTCGCCGGCGCCCTTCTCCACCACGACATCGAAGCCGAGTGCGATGAGTTTCTTCACCGTCTCCGCCGAAGCCGCCACGCGGGTTTCATGAGGATCGGTCTCTTTCGGGATGAATAGGGTCTGGGCCAAGCTCGTTTCCCTTTCGTGGCTTGATCCGGCCTTGCGGACGGGCGCAATTCAAGACCCTCGCCGGGCCTGTTGAAACGCATATATAACGGAAATACGGGGTGCCCGGCATCAAGAAATGAACCGGGAAGCGACGACCCGCTTACCCTTTGTTTTTACGCATGTCGTTATCGCAAAACCGCTGCGCACTTTTGCGCGACATGCTTTAGAGAATGAACCAGGCAGCGACGCAGATCAGGACGAAGAGCACAAAGCCGGAAACGAACCCGCCGGCGAAAAAGCCGAAGGCCATGGCGATCAGCAGGCCGGCGAGCACTACCGATGCCCACTTGATCAATCCCGTGAAGCCTGCATAGGTCCGTTCATGCTCGGCATAGTCCATAGGGGCACCGAGTTCGGCGGGAGCCGTGTTGTGATGTTCTGCCATATCGTTCCACCCGTCTCCAATTTTCGCTTGCGCGATCCCTCCCGGCACGATGTACCGGATCCGCGGCCATGTTAAGCGGAAATCCCTGCAATCTTCAATGCGCACGCAACGAAACCCCGGCCCTCATGCGCGTTTTTTCGTCGCACACGCCCTCCGGCCGCATGGGACAACACAATACATCGCCTTGCCGGCCCCGTGTCAGACCCCGAGCCCGGTATATTTCGCCGTCGGCAGAATGGTGAGCGGCACTGTGCCCGAGCGAATATCGGCGAACATGGCCCGCATTTCATGCGGCTGCGCCTTGAAAAAAGGGAAGCGTGTCAATACCGCATCGCGTATCTTGCGCACGGGCGCGGCTCCCAGCCCAACCTTGATGCCGTAGCCCGTATGCTCGCGCGCTTCCGCCAGCACGGACGTGCCGAAAATGCGCTTGTAGAAAGCCATATGCTCCGGCTTGACCGCGGCAAGACACTGGTCCGCCTCGAAGAACACCGAAGCCATCGCCGCGATGCGCAGCGTTATATAGGGAATGGCCGGATATTCGCTGAGCAGATCGGGATCGGCGGCGAACCGCGTCGGATCGACGAAGTGCATGCCGGCATTGAGCAGCGGCTCCAGAATGTCGGGAAACAGTGCGTAGCTGGTTCCCCGGCGGTGGTCGGGCGTGATATGGTGGATGCGCAGCGTCGAAACCAGTTGCCCGTCGACATATACACCATAGACGAAGGCATGGCTGTCACGGTCGATATCGTCCACGATCGACGGCACAGCCGCCGCATGCATCACATTGCGGGTGCGATAGGAGCGGTAGCGCAGACGCCCGATCTCTTCCAGATCCTCGCCATGGACAATGCGCCGGTATTCGACCCGGTCCAGGAATTGCAGGAGCTGTCGCGCAAAATTGGATAAGGGAGGCGTGCCCCCCGAGACAGCAATATCACTCATGCAAAACGATTCCGGACCCGTCAAATCTGCGCGCAGGATAAGCGGCTTTGACAGTCTGTAAAGGCATAAGTTCGCCGACCCGCCAATTCTTCATGCGAGCAAAGCCGAGCCGCCATCGATGTCCGAATGCGTTGGAAAATGGGAGGAAACGCCGTCTGTAAAGCACCGGCGCGCAGTTGAAGCACCTTTATCGATTCAGCGCTCATATCCTGCTCGCTCCGGTTGCATCCGGCATAGGTCGACGTCACGGCGATCACCGCATGCTTCACCGGATTCGCACGAATATACTGTCGAATATACTTCCTATATGTCTCTATGACGCGGAAATCTCGGTACCGATCGCCCGGAGGCAAGTCAACAGCCCCGGGGAAAAGAAGATAACCCCGTAATGATCACCGAACGAAAACCTTTGCCGGAAAACGCCGCGCTGTGGGAGCGCTCAGGCGACGGTGCGGCCGTCGGTGCGGCGGGCGAGCGAACGCGACGCCATGGCGTTGATTTCGGCGGCGACCGACGGCATGCCGAGCAGATAGCCTTGAACGAGGTCGGCGCCGGCGGCGACACGAATCAGCGCCAGCTGCTCTTCCGTCTCCACTCCTTCCACCGTGACGCCGAGACCGAGCTCGTGCGAAAGCTGGGTGACGCCGCGCAGAAGCATCAGCGAGCGGCGGTCGCTGGTGATGTCGCGCACGAAGGAACGGTCCACCTTCACCTTGGTCAGCGGAAGGGTATTGAGATAGCTGAGGCTCGAATAGCCGGTGCCGAAATCGTCGAGCGCGATGTTGATACCGGCATTCTTGAGGCTTTGCAGCACCATGGACGTCTTGTTGCGATCGGCGATGATGGCGCTTTCCGTCACCTCCACCTCCAGCCGCTGCGGGGGCAGCCCGGACCGCTCCAGCGCCGTCACGATATCCCGCATGATCTCGCTGTTTTTAAGATCGATGGCCGAGAGGTTGACCGACACGCCCACATGCGTATCCCATGCCATGCAGTCGATGCAGGCGGTTTCGAGCACGAAACGGGTGATGGCGGTGATGATGCCCATTTCTTCGGCCAGCGGAATGAACTCTGCCGGCGGCACCGGCCCGAGCTCCCGGTGTTCCCAGCGCGCCAGTGCCTCGCAGGCCACGATACGCAAAGATTGCGCGCTGACGATCGGCTGGTAGACGACCTTTATCTCGCCGTTGGCGATCGCCTGCCGCAGATCCGCCTTCAACTTCTGCCTTCCGCGGTACCTGGTGTCCATGGCGTTGACGAAAACGGTCCAGGACTGGCCCTCCTGTCCTTTCGCCTCGTAGAGCGCCAGATCGGCATTGATATGCATGGCGCCGACATCGCTGTCGGCTATATTCTCGATGGCAACGCCGGCGCTGATCTCGATGTCCACCCGGTCGCCGTCCAGATCGTAAGTGCCGACCACTTCGGAGATGATGTGCTCCATCACGCCGCCGATGTCGGACGGCGTATGGAGATCGAAGACGAAGACGACGAATTCGTCGCCGCCGAAGCGCGAGGCGACATAACGCTGCGGGTCGAGCCGGCCCAGGCGCTCTGCGAAGATGCGCAGAAGCGCGTCGCCGACATGATGTCCCAGTGTGTCGTTGACATGCTTGAAATGGTTGATGTCGATGACGATCAGCGCCACCAGCGTATCGGGTTCCTGGACCCCGCGCAGGGAGCGCACGATGGTTTCGAAATGCGTGCGGTTCGCCAGACCCGTCAGCCCGTCGAACCGTGCCATGTGCTGGATGCGCGCCTCCGATTCGACGCGCTGCGACACATCTTCGAACATCAGCACCGCGCCGTCGCTGATAGTCTGGTTGCCGACGGATTCTATATAGCGGCCGTCGGAAAGCCGGAAAGTATCGCGCGTTCTTCGTCCGGCCACGAGATCCTGCATGCGCGCGCGGATGGTGGCCAGATCGTCATTGCGAAACAGACCCTGACGGTCGCAATAGCGCAGCAGCACGTCCAGCTTGCGCCCATGCAGCTTCGTCCGGCCGGAGATGTGCAACATGGCCTTGGCCTTGTTGTTGATGACCGCGATGCGCTGCTGGTTGTCCAGCATGAGCAGGGCCTGCGGCATGTTGTTGAGCGCCGCGTCGAAGCGCCCTGCGACAACAGAAAGGCGGCGCTTGCCCATCACCGCCGCGAATAGGAACTCCCGCAGCCCGTTCGCCATCTGGATATTGGACAGGAAATAAGGGATGAGCAGCAGACCGATGACGATGTGAAAGGGTGTGCCCGAAAGGATCAGCCCGGCCAGCACCGGGACGAGCGAACAGACGGACATGAGCACCACCGCCCTGGCGGAGGGATAGTTGCGTCCGACGATGGAGACGACCGAGGCAAGCAGCACGGTATGGCTGGTGAACACCGCGAAGGAATCGTGCACTACATAGCTGGAAAAGAAACACAGCATGCCCAGCGTGAGGCAGACCAGTGAGGCACCGACGAGATAGCGTATCTCCCATCTGTCCAGACCGGCATGGGAAAGATCGGCCAACCGCGCCTGATCGAACTTGTGCATGTCATAGAGGCGGCCCAGGGCGATGACGGCGAACACAACGGCGAAGATCAGATAGCGATGGTCGCCCGTCTTCATGCCGATGACGATACAGGCCACCACATGCGCAAGCAGGCCGATCCACAGCGTAGTGCGATTGCCATATAGCGATCGCAAAAAAGATAGCCGTACATCCGTCGGTATGTCTGGTTTACGGCCGCGCCACATATTGCTGTTTGCTTTCCATTGACCGTGCGATCATTGCACTAAATCACTTAAAAATATCTTTCCATCTATTCTGTTACAAAGCTTAGAGGAAACCATTATAAGTTGTACAGAACATATTTTTGCAATAACAACCTGTAATTGAAAATAAAAATAGAATACAATCTAAGGATATAAGAACGAACGATATTCGATATGGCGGCAGAGCCCAACTGTTAGAATTCCGGGCATCTCTATAAATATAAGTAAGTTCTAAATATAATATTTCTGACAATCATTTCCGGAAATATTTGGGAAAAGACTTGCCATCTTGACGCGAGCCCCGCTGCCAAAACGACCGGGCAGCTGCACCCGTTATTCCCTTTCGTTCGCGTTCCTGTTGTCTCCACCGGCCATCTCGGCCAGCACCTGCGCGGCAAGCCCACGCGTAATACGCGATTTCTGCTCCAGCGCGGCGCGGTCCAGCCGCTCCACTACGCCGATCGCCGAGAGGAGCGAGCGCTCGATACGGCTCACCAGATAATTCACCACGGACGGCTCGACACTGACCTGCCGGTCGGAGAACAGCTTGTGAATGACGCCGGAGAGAAGCAGATCGTCAGGAGCGGCGATCTCCACGACCGTCGCGGCCTTTAGCCGCGAGGCCAGATCGGGGAGCTTCACGTTCCAGCCTGCGGGCAGCAGGCGCGACGTCATCAACAGGGAGGGACCTGCCCCGCCCGCCGCATGCTGGCGCACCTGATTGATGAGATGGAACAGACCGGTTTCGTCGAAGGGTGCACCACCGATGTCGTCGATCAGCACCGGACGAACGGCGGCAGGCGCCACGGCTTCGGATATCCGTGCGGGATCGACGCGCAACGCATCCGTGCCCTCGCGCCAGATTTCCGCCAGATGCGTCTTGCCCGCGCCGGTCGGGCCGGCCAGCACCGCCACCGGCGACGGCCAGTGCGGCCAGCGGTCGATCAGATCGGCGGCGGCGGCATTCGATCCCGTAACGATCAGGTCTTCCCGGTGATAACCGGGCTGATGGCCGAGATTGAGCGGTATCTGGCGCGGCGCATCACGCATCGCAATCTCGTTTCTTTTGGCTCATTTCTCCTTGCCCGTATCCTCGCCCGCCTCGATCAGCGGCCCTGTTTCGTGATCGTGGCGGCGGAAGGCCGGATCGTACAGGGGAGAATGGAGATAGCTGTTGAGCGCGAAACGCACAAGCACCCCCACCGCAGCGGCAGCCGGCACCGCGACCAGCATTCCCGTGAAGCCGAACAGCGAGCCGAAGGCGAAAAGCGCGAACATCAGCCACACCGGATGCAGGCCGACCGAGGAGCCGACGAGCTTGGGCTGCAATATGTTTCCTTCCACGAACTGTCCGATGAAGAAAACCACGGCCACGGTGCAGATCATGATCCAGTCCGGCCAGAATTGCACCAGCGCCACGCCGAGCGCCAGCGCCAGACCGACGAAGGAGCCGATATAGGGGATGAAGGAGATCAGCCCGGCGAAAAAGCCGATCAGGAGGCCGAAATTCAACCCGGTCAGGGTGAGCCCTATAGCGTAGTAGGTGCCGAGCACGAGGCAAAGCGTGCCCTGCCCGCGAATGAAGCCCGCCACCGCCGCGTTCATTTCGCGCGCGATGCCCCGCACGGTATGAAGCTGGGCGCGCGGCACCCAGGAATCGATGCTGTTCACCATGCGGTCCCAGTCGAGCAGCATGTAGAAGGCGACCACCGGCGTGACCACGAAAAGCCCGGCTATGTCGATCAGAGATTTCCCCGAATTCCACAGGGATTGCAGTAGGGTGGAAAGAAAGCCCGCCCCCTGCTGGAGCAGCGAACTGAGATTTTCCTGAATGACGGAATTGTCGATGCCGATATATTTCTTCAGCCAGCGCGAATTCTCATTGGTCAGAAGCGACTGCAACTGGGTGATATAGCCGGGCAGACGCGAAATGAAGTCGGCAAGCTGCGTGGCGAGTACCGGGACGACGATCATCAGCGCCACCACGAGAGCCGTGAGGAAGACAAGCAGGATGACGACGGTGGCCCATAGCCGCGACAGGCCGAACCGTTCCAGCCTGTGGGCCACCGGATCGAGGAAATAGGCCAGCGCCATGCCCGCGACGAAAGGCAGGAGCACCGAACTGAACACCACGAGGAACAGCACGAAGATCGCGACCGCGCCAATCCAGAATATGGCCTGTCGCCGCACGGTGGAACCGGTGAGCGTGCCGACCTCGACATTGACATGGATGTCGCGGTCGCGCGTCTTGGCCTCCGACTGGCGGATGGCCCGGTGGGCGGGCTGGCGCGTTGGGGCCGGTTTCTTGATGACCATGGAACTCCGTTCCTCGAACTTTCAGGTCCATCCCGCCGACGGCGTACTTCATATCGGCGCCGCAGAAAAGCGAATTTGCATTTGAACATTGCAGGCCTAGCGCATCGGCCCGAAAATCGAAAACGATTTTCGGAAAGCACGATGCGTAGCCAAATAGGTTGGAGCGCCCGAAAATTCAGCCGGATTCGCGCCATGCGATCTTGCGGGCCGGGCCGTCTCGTGCCATGTGCGGACAAAAGGTTTCAGGAGCAGACCATGACCGCAGAAAACAAGCCCTCCGGCCAGAACGGGCTGACCTATGCGCAGGCAGGCGTCGATATCGACGCCGGGAACCTGATGGTCGAAAGGATCAAGCCGCTGGTGCGCTCCACGCGCCGGCCCGGCGCCGATGGCGAGATCGGCGGTTTCGGCGGCCTGTTCGACCTCAAGGCGGCGGGCTTCAGCGACCCGGTGCTGGTGGCTGCCAATGACGGCGTCGGTACCAAGCTCAAGATCGCCATCGACGCGGACAGGCACGATACGGTCGGCATCGATCTCGTGGCCATGTGTGTCAACGACCTCGTCGTGCAGGGGGCGGAACCGCTGTTCTTCCTCGATTATTTCGCGACCGGCAAACTCTCGCCCGATCAGGGCGTCGCCATCGTCGCCGGCATCGCCGAGGGCTGCCGTCAGGCCGCCTGCGCGCTGATCGGCGGCGAGACGGCGGAAATGCCGGGCATGTATCGCGACGGCGATTACGACCTCGCCGGCTTCGCCGTGGGTGCGGCGGAACGCAGCCGCCTGCTGCCGCGCGGCGACGTAGCGGAAGGGGACGTCATTCTTGGCCTCGCCTCGTCGGGTGTGCATTCCAACGGCTTTTCGCTGGTGCGCCGCATCGTGGAGCTCTCCGGCCTCGGCTGGGCGTCGGAGGCGCCCTTCCAGCCCGACGCGACGCTCGGCGAGGCGCTGCTTACCCCGACGCGTATCTATGTCAAACCGCTTCTGGCAGCGATCCGCGCCTGCGACGGCATCAAGGCGCTGGCGCATATCACCGGCGGCGGCTTCCCCGACAATATTCCCCGCGTGCTGCCGGATACGCTTTCCGCCGAAATCGACCTCGACGCCATCACCGTGCCGCCCGTCTTCTCGTGGCTGGCGAAAACAGGCGGCGTGGAAGCGAAGGAAATGCTGCGCACCTTCAATTGCGGCATCGGCATGATCGCGGTCGTCACCCCCGACAAGGCTGCGGAGGCGGAAGCCGTGCTCGCGGCGGAAGGCGAGCAGGTCGTGCGGCTTGGCCGCATGGTGGCCCGCCAGCACGAGGGCGTCACCTATAAGGGCCGGCTCGCGCTATGAGCCGCAAGCGAGCCGTCATCTTCATTTCCGGCGGCGGCTCCAACATGGAGACGTTGATCCACGCGGCCGGTGCTGCCGATTACCCGGTCGCCATCGCCACCGTCTTCTCCGACAAGGCGGAAGCCGGTGGTCTTGCCAAGGCGCAAGCCGCAGGCATTCCCACGCAGGTCTTCCCGCGCAGAGACTATGCCTCGAAGGAAGCGCATGAGGATGCAATCCTCGCCGCGCTTGCCGCCATCCAGCCGGACATTCTCTGCCTTGCCGGCTATATGCGCCTGCTGTCGGGCCGCTTCATCGCACTCTATGCCGGACGCATCGTCAATATCCACCCTTCCCTGCTGCCGCTTTTTCCGGGTCTGCACACGCATCAGCGCGCGCTCGACGCCGGCGTGAAGCTTGCCGGCTGCACCGTGCATCTGGTGACGGAAGGCATGGACGAAGGACCTATTCTGGCGCAGGCCGCGGTACCGGTGCGTGAGGGCGACACGGCGGAAAGCCTGGCGGCGCGCGTTCTCAAGGCTGAACACCGGCTCTATCCACTGGCGCTGGCCCGCTTTGCCGATGGCGAACGCGGTCCCTGCCCGCCGGATGATGCCATGATCATCAGCGCGTGACAGCCGTTAACGAGACATATTAATCACAACAGCGTTTTGTTCGTTAAAGAAACTTTAATTTTTGAAAAAAAGCGCTATTTCGGAAGCGTAACGGAACTTGCCCGGCCGTGGATCGTTATGGGACCGGACATAGTTTCATTTGTGCATTCCAAAAAGAGGACGAGGTTCATGTCTCTCCGTGTTTCGGCTTCTCTCCTGTCGGCTCTGGCCGTCGCCTCCGGCTTGGCGATTGCCGTGCCTGCTCCTGCTTCCGCCGCCGATATGATCGCTCCGCCTTCCGAACCGACCCGCACCGAGCCGCGTTCGGAAGTGGGCCTTCTGCGCTGCGAAATCGCGCCGGCCATCGGCGTCATCATCGGCAGCAAGCAGGATGTCGACTGCCTGTTCACACCCCATCGCGGCTACGGTGCGCCGGAACGCTACACCGGCACGCTGACCAAGATCGGCGTCGATGTCGGCTTCATCAGGGGCGGCCGCATCGCATGGGCCGTCTGGGCTCCGACCGTGCGTCCGCATGGCGCGCTCAGGGGCCGTTACGTTGGCGCTTCCGCCAATGCCGCGATCGGTGTCGGCTTCGGCACCAATGTGCTGACCGGCGGTTCGTGGAAGACCATTTCGCTGCAGCCGATTTCGGTGCAGGGTCAGCGCGGTCTCAATGCCGCCGTCGGCGTTTCCCGCCTGCGTCTGCATTACGTCCGCTGACCGGACAAGCCGGACCTTTGAAAACCCGCGCCGGACTTCCTCCGGCGCGGGTTTTCATTTATCGATTTCAAATAATTATACGATCTTCCGTATCCATATCTTGGTGTCGTGCACCGCCAGCCCACCGTAGGGCGCGGCCGGTTCGGCGCCGACCAGAACATTGATCCCCTCGCCGCGCTCGAAAGCGGAATTGGGGAAGACGCCTTCCGAAATCACCACGCCACGCTTCTGGCCGGCGCGCAGCACGGCGTGCAGGACCACCTCGCCGCGATGGTTGCCGATCTCGACGCGGTCGCCGTCGGCAATGCCCAATTCCGCCGCGTCGTCGGGGTGGATCAGCAGTTCGGGCCGCACCTCCTTGGCGCGCGAGGTCGGTGTCTCGGCGAAGCTCGAATTGAGGAAATTATGCGCCGGCGAGGTCGCAAGGCGGAACGGGTGCTCGGCGTCGGCCGCCTCGATGGCCTCCCAATGGTCCGGCCATGCGGGAATCGTCTCGTAAGCGCCTTGCAGGCCCATGTTCTCCGGCGGGCGGTCGGGTGCCGGGCTGCCGGTCCAGTCGGGGCGGAAACGGAATTTGCCGTCCGGCCATTTGAAGCCGTCGATGTAATGCGCCTGATCGAAAGGCGGCTGAAGATCGACGAAGCGCTTTTCCTTCAATTCGTCGAAATGCGGCAGGTTGCTGCCGGCGTTCATGTGGTCGATCAGTGTGCGCTCGTCGAGGCCGAAGCCCGGCAGATGGCCGACGCCGAGCCGTTTCGCCAGTTCGTTGATGACGAAGATGTTGGGCCGCGCCTCGGCGTAGGGCTCGATCAGCTTCGGTCCCAGCACCACATGCTGCTGGCCGCCGGCGCGGTAGATGTCGTCGTGTTCGAGGAAGGTGGTGGCGGGCAGAACGACGTCGGCCATCTTGGCCGTGTCGGTCATGAACTGCTCGTGCACCACCGTGAACAGGTCCTCGCGGGCGAAGCCGCGCTTCACCAGCCGCTGCTCGGGCGTGACGTTGGCCGGGTTGGTGTTCTGGATCAGCATGGCGGTGACCGGCGGGCCGCCGTAAAGCGCCTGTGGGTCGCCGGTGAGGATACGGCCGATCTTGGACTGGTCGAGGAAGCGGATGCTCCTGTCCTGCATGGCGCTGCCCTCGATCTCGCGCTTGTCCATGCGGAAGATGCCGGAATTGGAATGGAAGGCGCCGCCGCCCTCGTATTTCCACGCGCCGGTGACGCAGGCGATCGAGGCCGCCGCGTGCATGTTGACTGCGCCGTTGCGCTGGCGCGTGAAGCCGTAGCCGAGGCGGAAGAAGGTGCGCTTGGTCTTTCCCACCAGATGGGCGAAGGCCTCGATCTCCTCCACCGTCAGGCCGGTGATCGCCGCCGCCCATTCCGGCGTGCGGGTGGAAAGATGCGCCTCGAGCCCCTTCGGGTCGTCGGTGTAGCGGGTGAGATAGTCCCAGTCGGCGAGGCCGTCGCGGAACAGCACATGCATGACCGCGCAGGCGAAAGCCCCGTCGGTGCCGGGCTTCAGCACCACGCCCATGTCGGCCTGGCGCACGGTGGCGTTGGCGTAGATGTCGACGACGACGATCTTGGCCCCGCGTTCTTTTCGCGCCCGCACGGCGTGGGTCATGACGTTGACCTGCGTGGCGGCGGCGTTGGTGCCCCAGATCACCACCACGTCGGCCCTGGCCATCTCGCGCGGGTCGGGGCCGGTCAGGCTGCCGGTGCCGGCGAAATAGCCGGTCCACGCCATGTTGGTGCAGAAGCTGTCGAACTGGTTGGAATAGCGCTTGGCGAAGCGCAGCCGGTTGATGGAATCGCGCTGCACCAGCCCCATCGTGCCGGCGTAGTAATAGGGCCAGACGGTTTCCGGGCCATGGTCGCGCTCGGCCTTGAGGAAACGCTCGGCGACGAGGTCGAGCGCCGCCTCCCACGAGGCCTGCTTCCATGCGCCGTCGCCCTTGGCGCCTGCGCGCACCAGCGAATGGCTGAGGCGGTCGGGGTGATGAACGCGCTCGGCGTAGCGCGCCACCTTGGCGCAGATCACGCCGGCGGTGTAGCTGTTGTCCTTCGCCCCGCGCACGCGGCCGATGGTGCGCGCGTCCAGAAGCTCCACGTCGAGCGCGCAGGTCGACGGGCAGTCATGCGGGCAGGCCGAATGGCCGATGCGGATGTTGGACAGGGTCTGGTTCATGGGTCTGTTCTGCGCTCAAACCGGCGCTCATGCAAGACGCAAGACAATGGCACCGAGCACGATCAGTCCCGCCGCCGCAAAGCGCGGCAAGCCGACCTTCTCCTTCAATATGACGGCCGAGATCAGCACGCCGAACAGGATTGCGGTCTCGCGCAGCGCCGCCACTACCGCGATGGGGGCCATGGTCATCGCCCACAGCGCCAGCCCGTAGGATCCGAGCGTGCCGAAGCCGCCGATCAGGGCCGGACGCCAGCGATGGCCGATATAGTTCAGGAAGCGGTCCGGCTCGCGCCAGAGTGCCCAGGCATTGAGCGGCACGGCATTGATAAGGAACAGCCACAGCGTATAGGAAACCGGCGCGCCGGAAACACGCACGCCGAGACCGTCGATGAGCGTATAGCTGGCGATGAAACCGGCATTGATGAGGGCGAGCAGCGCCGTGCGGCTCGATCCGCCGCTATTCCGGCGGCGGGCCTCCAGCGCCATGGCCAGCACGCCGGAACAGATGAGCACGATGCCCAGCCAGTTCTTCCAGCCCATGACCTCGCCGACCAGCGGGCCGCTCACCAACGCCACCAGAAGCGGCGGTGTGCCGCGCATGATCGGATAGGCCTCGCTCATGTCGCCCGACTTGTAGGCGGCGGCGACCAGCGACATGTAGACAATCTGCATGACGGTGGAGAGCAGCATATACATCCAGCTTGCCGAGTTAGGCAGCGACAGAAACGGCACGACGAAAATGGCGATGAGACCGGCCGCGCCGGTGACGCTCGCGGCGGCGAAGAACTTGTCGCCGCTGCTTTTGACGATGGCGTTCCAGGTCGCATGGAGACACGCGGCGAAAAGAACGACCAGAAGAACGCCACCGGACATATGCGACTCGACGGATGAGAGGACGGATGATGACGCCTCTATGTCACATTTACGGCGACGGGTATATCGCCGCCGCGACGCATTTCCCTTGCCGAAAGCGCCGGGCCGTGAAAAAAGCGCGGCCATGAATTACCGCCACGCCTATCACGCCGGAAATTTCGCCGATGTCGTCAAGCACGTCATCGTCACGCGGATCGTCGAATATCTCAAGCGCAAGGAACAGGCCTTCCGCGTCATCGACACCCATGCCGGGATCGGGCTTTACGACCTCGCAGGCGTGGAGGCCGGCAAGACCGGCGAGTGGACGGGTGGAATCGGCCGCGTGATGAAGGCCGACGGCGAAGGACGGGTCGAGGCGCAGGCACTTGAATTGCTTGCGCCTTATATGGATGCGGTCAAGGCCGTCAATGGTGCCGGCGCGCTGCGCCATTATCCCGGCTCGCCGCTTCTGGTGCGGCATCTGCTGCGCAGGCAGGACAGGCTCTCGGCGCTGGAACTGCATCCGCAGGACGCCGCCCGTCTGGCGAAACTATTCGCGGGCGACCATCAGGTGCGCGTGACCGAGCTCGACGGCTGGCTGGCGCTCGGCGCGCATCTGCCGCCGAAGGAGAAGCGCGGCCTCGTGCTGGTCGATCCGCCCTTCGAGAAGGAGGGCGAGTTCGACCGCCTTGCCGAAGGGCTGGTCAGGGCGCACAGGCGTTTTCCCGGCGGCACCTATGCGCTCTGGTATCCGGTCAAGGACCGCAGGGACACGGAACGCTTCGCCGCGCGGCTGCGCGAGACCGGCATCGTCAGGGTCATGCGGATCGAGCTTTCGATTCGCACGCCTTCGGCCGAACCGCGTCTCGACGGCACAGGCATGATCGTCGTCAACCCGCCCTATACACTGGAAAGTGAGATGCAAAGCCTGCTTCCCTGCCTTACCACGCTTCTTGCGGAGGAAAAGGGGGCCGGTTTCAGCATGAACTGGATACGCGGCGAGACCGATCGCACTTGACCGGCAGCGATTGCTGAAAGAAACTGCCAGCCGACGCAGCCGCTAGTGGAACGAATTTGACATTTGCATCCCATTCGGCATCGAGCGACGAGCAAATGTCGGAATCAAACCACCAGGAATTTGCAACAGGATGTAAGACATGCAGACGCATTCAGGCCATATCGCTTTCATCGGGCGCTTGTCGCGGGCAGCCCTTTTCGCCGCCGCCGTCATGCCCCTGACATTCGCCGCCCTGCCCGCGCGCGCGGCCGATTATATCGGCACGGCTCCCGCCGGCGTCGCGGATGCCGGCACATGCAGCCAGCAAAGCGTGCTGCGCCGCGTCGTCTCGCGCTTCGGCTATCAGGTGCGCCATGTTCCGAACCTGCCGCAGGTGGGAATTTCGGCCATGAGCGACATCCGCATGACGCGCTATGAGCCGAAGACCAACCCAGCCGAAATCGAGCGCACCTATTGTGAGGCGACGGCGGTATTGAGCAACGGCGAGAACCGTCCGGTCTGGTACATGGTCGAAGAGGGACAGGGTTTCGTTTCCGTGGGACGCAATGTCGAATTCTGCGTCGCCGGCTTCGACCGCTGGCATGTCTATGACGGCCACTGCCGCGTTCTGCGCTGACGGGAACCGCCATGCGGCGTAAACTGGCGGCGACGGGCACGGCTTTGGCCATGCTGCTGACGGCGGCTGGATCGGCTTTCGCTTATGACGACAGCGATTCGGGGGATTCCCGGCCCGGCGATTTCGACTTCTATGTCCTGTCGCTGTCCTGGTCGCCGAGCTATTGCGCCGCGGAAGGCCCGCGCGCCAACGCCCAGCAATGCGGCCTGCGGCGGCCCTTCGGCTTTGTCGCGCACGGGCTCTGGCCGCAGGACGAGCGGGGCTATCCCTCCGGTTGCAGCTTCGATCCCTCGCGCGGCCGCGGCAGCTACGTGCCGCGCGGCATCGTTTCCGGCATGTCCGACATCATGCCGTCGACCGGCCTCGTGGTGCATGAATGGCGCAAGCACGGAAGCTGTTCCGGCCTGTCGCAATCCGACTTTTTCGCCACGCTTCGCCGCGCCTATCAGCAGGTCAGCATCCCTGCCAACCTGCGCAGCCTGAGCGGCGACCGGCAGGTCGATCCGATGCAGGTCGAAAGAGCTTTCATCGCTGCCAATCCGGGCTTGACGCCCGATGGCATTTCCGTCACCTGCCGGCGCAACTATTTGCAGGAAGTGCGCATCTGCATGACGAAAGACCTCCATTACCGCTCGTGTGGGCAGGTCGTGCGCAGCGCGTGCCGCAGCCATTCGGTGATGATGCCCGCAGCCCGGTAATCAATCCAGTTACCCATGAGGGGAAAACCATGACGCAGATATTCTATTCGTCCGCCTCGCCTTACAGCGCGAAGGTGCGCATGGCCGCGCATCTTGCCGGCATTTCCGCCGAAAGCGTGTCCGTGAGCACATCCGCCGAACCGGAGGCGCTCATCCGCGCCAATCCGCTGGGCAAGATTCCGACCCTCGTCACCGATGACGGCAAGGCGGTCTTCGACAGCCGCGCCATCACGCAATATCTCAACCGCGTCTCGGGCGGAAAGCTCTTTCCGCGCAATGCGGACAGGCGCACCGACGCCGAACGCTACGAAGCGCTGGCCGATGGATTGGCCGATGTGCTGCTGGTCCATGTCTATGAGCGCCGGATGCGCCCGGAAGAGAAGATTCACCAGCCCTGGCTCGACCTGCAATGGCGCAAGGCCCAACGGGCGCTCGATCTTCTGAACGAGGCGCCGCCGCGCCTTTCAGGCAAGCTCCATGCCGGGCATCTGGCTGTCGCCGCCACGCTTGGCTATCTGGCGTTGCGCTTCGAGGGCAAATGGGAGCGCGGCCGGCCAAAACTCAAGCGCTGGCTGAAGCGGTTTCAGGAACTGCATCCCGATCTGGCGGCGCTGCTGCCAAGCGGCTGAAACCCGGCGGTTCTTCGGATCATCCCTTGCAGCCAACAAAAAACCGGGCAGTTTCCTGCCCGGTTTTCCGTGTTCGATGATCGGATGATCAGAACTTGTAGCCAACGCCGACGCGGATGTCGTTGCTGTTGTACTTGTTGCGGACGCTCACGTCGTCGAGGCCGTAGTCCTTGCCGCCGAACTGGGTGTAGCGATATTCGACGCGGCCCAGAATGTTGTCGGTCAGCCTGGCTTCCATACCGGCACCGGCGGTCCAGCCGACGCGGAACTTGCTGGCGCTGTCGTCGGCGCTGTTCAGCTTGATCTGCGAGCCGGCGACACCAGCGGTGATGTAGGGCATGACCGGGTTCAGGTCATAACCGAGACGGCCGCGGATAGAACCTTCGAAGCCCTGCTTGGTCTCCAGACCGTCGCGGGTCTTCTTGGCCCAGTTGTAGCCGGCATCACCTTCAAGACCGTAGACGATCTGGTCCTGCTCGAAGTTCCAGCCGGCATAGCCGCCGAGCTTCATGCCGTCGGGACGGCTCTTGCCGACGCCTTCATTCTTGCTCTGGTTCCAGCCGTAGCCGAGATAGAGACCGGTATAACCGCCAGCCCAGCTGAACTGCGGAGCAACCTGAACCGGAGCCGGTGCAGGGGGCTGCTCCTGAATGGCGTCGGCAGCGAAAGCGGTCGCAGAGAACGGCAGCAGCGCAGCCGAGGCGATAACGAGAGACTTAAGAGTGCGCATGGCATTCTCCTTACTAGAATTACGTTTCACGCGGTCCCTTATCGGGTGGACAGCATCGGGAGTTAAACCGCCCATGCCGCGCTGACCCGATGAGATATCGTCGCTAAATGCGGCATGAAATGCCCGGTTTTGTGAAGGGAACCCGACGAGAAGATGGCAAAAATACGATGTTGCATTATCGCAACGCCTGCCTGCGCCCCTATATTAGGGCATAGCCTTGGCCACATCGCGCCGGAAAGCACCGAAGCAAAACAAGAAACCTCTGATATTACTGACCTTTTGTCAGGTTTCGGTCGGGGTTCCCGCCTTTTCGGCTGCTTTTTGGACGGCGAGATGGCATGAAAGAGAGCGAAGAATCGCGATAGGAAAGTGTTTACCATGCCGCACGATCACGAGCCTTGTCCGCTTGCAAAATGCCCGGTTCTGGTGACGGGCGGCGCACGGCGCATTGGAAGGGCGATCGTGGAAGACCTCGCAGCCCACGGCTTTCCTGTCGCGATCCACTGCAATCGCTCCACGGACGAGGGCGAGGCGCTTGCCGAGGCCATCCGGCGGAACGGCGGCGCGGCCTGCGTGGTGCAGGCCGATCTCGCGGATGCCGATGCGGTCCGCACCCTTGTCGGGCAGGCGTCGAGCCGGTTGGGACCGGTGCAACTGCTCGTCAACAATGCTTCGCTGTTCGAGGACGACCGCGTCGGCCATCTCGACATGGACCTGTGGGACCGGCATTTCGCCGTCCATCTCAAGGCTCCCGTCATCCTTGCCGAGGAACTGGCACGCCGGCTGCCGGATGGCGCGGACGGCCTGATCGTCAATGTGATCGACCAGCGCGTCTGGAAGCTCAATCCGAATTTCTTTTCCTACACGCTGTCCAAGACAGCGCTGTGGAACGCGACCCGCACACTGGCGCAGGCGCTGGCGCCCCGCATCCGTGTCAACGCCATCGCACCCGGCCCGACGCTGCCCAGCGAGCGCCAGAAGCCAGGCGATTTCGAGCGTCAGGTGAGCAGGCTTCCCTTACAGCGGGCGCCCGAATTGCCCGAATTTGGCCGCACAGTGCGCTTCTTCTGGGCCAATGGCTCCGTCACCGGTCAGATGATCGCCCTCGACGGTGGCCAGCATCTGGCATGGGAAACGCCGGATATCACGGGAATCACCGAATGAGCGACAAGCGCGACACGGACAAGGGGACCTTCCCCGCCGCCTCTTCCGGCCGGTCCTCTGCGGACGACGAGATGGACGTGGCCGGCATCGTCGTCGGCGATGCGGAGATCGGGGAAGAGGACGACGAAGACGCCGATAAAGACGATGACGGCGAAAGCGTTGCCGTGCCTTCCCTCGCCGATTCAATCCAGTGGGATTCGTCGGACGGCCTGCCCGACACGGCGGGGCTGAGCGGGCCGGACATCATCAGCGCCTTCGTCAGGCGGTTGCCCAACAATCCCGGCGTCTACCGCATGTTCAACAGCGATGGCGACGTGCTTTACGTCGGCAAGGCACGCAGCCTCAAGAAGCGCGTTTCCAGCTATGCGCGCGGCATCGGCCATTCCAACCGCATCGCGCGGATGATTCGTGAAACGGCGACGATGGAATTCGTCGTCACCCGCACAGAGACCGAGGCGCTGCTGCTGGAGGCCAATCTCATCAAGCGGCTGCGCCCGCGCTTCAACGTGCTGATGCGCGACGACAAGTCGTTCCCCTATATCCTGCTGACCGGCGACCACCGCGCGCCGGGCATTTTCAAGCACCGCGGCGCGCGCTCGCGCAAGGGGGACTATTTCGGCCCCTTCGCTTCCGCCGGCGCGGTGGGACGCACCATCAACGCACTGCAACGCGCCTTCCTGTTGCGTACCTGCACCGATTCGGTGTTCGAGACGCGCACCCGCCCCTGTCTGCTCTACCAGATCAAGCGCTGCTCCGGCCCCTGCACGCATGAGATCAGCGATGCGGACTATGCCGAGCTGGTGACGGAGGCGAAGGCGTTCCTGTCCGGCAAGAGCCAGTCGGTGAAGGACCATCTCGCCGCCGCCATGCAGACGGCCTCCGCCGATCTCGATTTCGAGCACGCCGCCGTCTACCGAGACCGTCTGGCCGCACTTTCGCACGTGCAGTCGCATCAGGGCATCAACCCGCAGACGGTGGAGGAAGCCGACGTTTTCGCCATTCATCAGGAAGGCGGCATGACCTGCATCCAGGTCTTCTTCTTCCGTACCGGCCAGAACTGGGGCAACCGCGCCTATTTCCCCAAGGCCGACAGTTCGCTGGGACCGGCGGAAGTGCTGGGCGCTTTCCTGTCGCAATTCTACGACGACAAGCCCTGCCCGCGCCTCGTGCTTCTCTCCCACGCGGTGGAGGAACAGGCGCTCATCGCCGAGGCGCTCTCCACCCGCGCCGGCCACAAGGTGCAGGTGACGGTGCCGCAGCGCGGCGAGAAGAAGGATCTGGTCGATCACGCGCTCACCAATGCGCGCGAGGCGCTGGGGCGCCGCCTTGCCGAAACCTCGTCGCAGGCGCGGCTGCTGCAAGGCATGGCCGAGACCTTCGCCCTGCCCCGCCCGCCGCGCCGCATCGAGGTCTACGACAATTCCCACATCATGGGCACCAATGCCGTCGGCGGCATGATCGTCGCGGGACCGGAAGGTTTCGTCAGGAACCAGTACCGCAAGTTCAACATCCGCTCGACCGAGATCACGCCGGGCGACGATTTCGGCATGATGCGCGAGGTGATCGAACGCCGTTTCTCCCGGCTGGTGAAGGAATACGGAACGGCAGAAGCGGCGGACGACGCGGAAGGAGGCGATTCCTTCCCGGCATGGCCCGACGTGATCCTGATCGACGGCGGACAGGGACAGGTCGGCGCGGTGCGTGAAATCCTGAACGCGCTCGGCCTCGGCGGGCGCGTCACGGCCATCGGCGTCGCCAAGGGCGTGGACCGCGAAGCGGGGCGCGAGCGCTTCTTCGCAGAGGACAGGCCGCCCTTCACGCTGCCGCCGCGCGACCCGGTGCTCTATTTCATCCAGCGCCTGCGCGACGAGGCGCACCGTTTCGCCATCGGCACGCATCGCGCGCGGCGCAAGAAGGAGATGGTGAAGAACCCGCTCGACGAGATCGCGGGCATCGGCCCGTCACGCAAGCGGGCGCTGCTGCACCGCTTCGGCACGGCGAAGGCGGTCTCGCGCGCGGCGGTGGAAGACCTCATGCAGATCGACGGCATTTCGGAAGCCATGGCCCGCACGATCCACGATCATTTCAGGGAGCGTTGATATTTGGCGGCGTTTCCACATATAGCCGACATAAGCTTGCGACATAACATGACAACAGGTGTTGATTTTACCGGCTATCCCTGTTGATGTGCCCGGGACAATCTCTTGGCGGAACGATGCAGAAGAAACATACCCTTTCCCTGCCCAATATCCTGACCTACGGGCGCATCATCGCCGTCCCGCTGGTGGCACTGTGCTTTTTCCTCGAAGGCAAGCTGCATTCCAGCGATTTCGCCCGCTGGAGCGCGCTGGCGATCTTCATCATCGCCAGCATCACCGATTTCTTCGACGGCTATCTGGCGCGCGCGTGGCAGCAGACCTCCACCATCGGCCGGATGCTCGACCCGATCGCCGACAAGCTGCTGGTCTCCACCTGCCTGCTGCTGCTCGCCGCCGATCCGGCCAAGACCATCGCCGGCTGGAGCCTGTGGGCGGCGATCATCATCCTGTGCCGCGAGATTCTGGTGTCGGGCCTGCGCGAATATCTGGCCGAGCTGAAGGTCAGCGTTCCGGTTTCCCGCCTCGCCAAGTGGAAGACGACGGCGCAGATGTTCGCCCTCGCCTTCCTGCTCGCGGGCCCCGCCGGCGACAAGATCATGCCCTATGTCACCGAGACCGGCATCGTCCTTTTGTGGATATCGGCGATCCTGACCCTCTATACGGGCTGGGATTATTTCCGGGCCGGCCTCAAACATGTGATGGATTGACAGAGTGAGCGTCAGGATCATCTATTTCGCATGGGTGCGGGAAAAGATCGGCAGGGACGAGGACATCGTCGTCCTGCCCGTGCCGCAGATGGCGGTCGGCGACCTGATCCGCCTGCTGAAAAGCCGTGGCGAAGGCTATGAAGCCGCCTTCGAGCACGAGGATGTGATCCGCGCCGCCATCAACCGGGAACATGCCGAGCCGGACGAACTGGTGAGCGACGGCGACGAGGTGGCGCTGTTCCCGCCCATGACGGGAGGCTGACAGGATGACCGAGCAGGCCGGACCGCAATCGTGCCCGCTCTTCGTGCGTGTGCAGGAGGAGGATTTCGATGCGGCGGCGGAGAGTGCGAGGCTCACCGCCGGGCGCGGCGATATCGGCGCCGTCGTCACCTTCACCGGCCTTTGCCGCGACGAGGACGGACGGCTCGCCGCGCTGGAGCTGGAACACTATCCCGGCATGGCC
This sequence comes from Rhizobiales bacterium 63-22, assembly GCA_001898995.1. GTDB lineage: Bacteria > Pseudomonadota > Alphaproteobacteria > Rhizobiales > Rhizobiaceae > Brucella. The sequence goes on from MKVZ01000017.1 coordinate 588,394, forward strand.
GAAAGCGAGATCACGCGCATCGCCCGTCAGGCCATGGAGCGCTGGCCGCTGCGCGGGCTTGTCGTCGTCCACCGCTACGGGCTGATAAGACCGGGCGGGAATATCGTTCTGGTCGCGGCGGCCGCCACGCACCGTCATGCCGCCTTCGAGGCGGCGTCCTTCCTGATGGATTTCCTCAAGACTGACGCGCCGTTCTGGAAGCGCGAGCATCCCGCTGCCGGCGCGGCGGAAAACTGGGTCGCGCCCAAAGCCGGGGACGACGAGAGCCGGCGGCGCTGGCTGAAGATGTGAACAACCGACAACAAATTGTTACAGGCTTAATCGTGAATTAACCGTTCGGGCCCCTATAATGAAGGGGACGACGGATGGTCTGTCTTTGCCTTGCCATAATTTTCACACAACAATTCCGCTATTGTCGCAGCAGGAATCAGACCGCCGGGCGGGCAGGAACTGCATGAAAATCGAGCGTTTTGCCCGCGCTTCCATTGAGCGGCGCGGGTTGGGAAGTTTTTGGACTTTGACGATGCGAAAAGGACTTAGGAACACGCTTTCCATCGCGGCCGCGCTCGTGGCCGGTTTCGGCGCGCTTGGCGGCGCGACGCTGTTCATGACCACCTCCATGCCGACCCGCAGCATGGCCGCCGAAAAGACCATCAGCGGCGAGGTCTTCTATAACGGGCACACGGCCCTGCCGCCGGAAGCCAATCTTTCCGTAAAGCTCACCGACATGTCGCTGGCCGACGCGCCGTCGCGCACCGTTGGCGAGACGAAGATCTCCTCTCTCTCCGGTTCGCCTATCCCCTTCGCCATCAGCTTCGATACGGCCCAGATCAAGCCCGGCCATACCTATGCCTTGCAGGCGCGCATCGCCACCGGCGACACGCTGTGGTTCGTCAATGACGAACGCTATACCATCGACCCGAAAAATCCCGGCGCGCCGGTGGAGATGAAGGTCGTCATGGTGCGCAAGAATACGGACGAGCCGGTCGCCGCCGGCATCGAGGGCCGTGACTGGCTGGCCGAGAACATTCAGGGCAGCGGTGTCATCGACAACGCCCAGACCACGCTGACCGTAACGTCCGACGGAGCGGTAAGCGGTTCGGGCGGCTGCAACCGTTATTTCAGCCGGGCGACCGTGTCGGGTGAAAACGTTTCCTTCGCCGATATCGGCTCAACCTACATGCAATGCCCGGCGGCGCTGATGAATCAGGAACGCAAGTTCCTCGACGCACTCGGCAAGACCCGCTCCTACCGCATCGACACGACCGGCAAGCTCGTGCTCCTCGACGCGGACGGCAAGGAAATGGCGCGGCTTTCGCAGAATCTCTGATCGCTGTCTTTCCATGATCAACATGAAAAAGCCCGGCTCACGCCGGGCTTTTTCATGCAGTATTGCTTTTTATGTCAGCCGACGATTTCGGTGCCGGAGAACCAGTAAGCGATTTCCTCGGCCGCGGTTTCCGGGGCATCGGAGCCATGCACGGAATTCTCGCCGATCGACAGCGCGAAGGTCTTGCGGATGGTGCCCTCGTCGGCATTGGCCGGATTGGTCGCGCCCATCACTTCGCGGTTCTTCGCGATGGCGTTCTCGCCTTCGAGAACCTGAACCACGGTCGGGCCGGAGGACATGAACTCGACCAGTTCGCCGAAGAAGGGACGCTCCTTGTGGACGGCGTAGAAGCCCTCGGCCTCGCGGCGGCTCATCCAGACGCGCTTCGACGCGACGACGCGCAGACCGGCTTCCTCGAGCTTGGCGGTGATGGCGCCGGTCAGGTTGCGGCGGGTCGCATCGGGCTTGATCATGGAGAAGGTACGTTCGATTGCCATTATGACACCTTGTTCGATGGGATTTCAGAAAAGTGAGGCTCTATAGCCTTGATAGGCCGGATTGCCAAGAGGGGCGGAGCGAACGCGTGTCGCGCAAAAGTGCGCAGCGGTTTTGCGATAACGACATGCGCAAAAACAAAGCCCCTAAAGCGCGTAAAGCGATCGACAGGATCGCGACGCGCTTTAGGGGCTTTTTGATACTTGCGGAAAGGCTGGAAGCCGTGCAAAAGCGCGGTCACCATGCTTATTCTCGACGATATTTCCGTACGCATCGCCGGACGCCTCCTGATCGACCACGCCAGCGTGACCCTGCCGGCGGGATCGAAGACGGGTTTCGTCGGCCGCAACGGCACAGGCAAATCCACGCTTTTCCGCGTGATAACCGGCGATCTCACGCCGGAGACCGGCAGCATCTCGCTGCCTAAGAACACGCGCATCGGACAGGTGGCGCAGGAAGCGCCGGGCACCGAGGAAGCACTGATCGAGATCGTGATGCAGGCCGATACGGAGCGCACGGCCCTTATGGCCGAGGCCGAAACCGCCGCCGATCCGCACCGCATCGCCGAGATTCACACCCGCCTCGCCGACATCGGCGCTCATTCGGCCGAGGCGCGCGCCGGCGCGATCCTGTCCGGCCTCGGCTTCAACGCGGAGGCGCAAAGGCAGCCCGCTTCGGCCTTTTCCGGCGGCTGGCGCATGCGCGTGGCGCTCGCCGCCGTGCTGTTCGCCCAGCCCGACCTGCTGCTGCTGGACGAGCCGACCAACTATCTCGACCTCGAAGGCGTGCTGTGGCTGGTGGATTACGTCAAGCGCTATCCGCATACGGTCATCATCATCAGCCACGACCGCGACCTGCTCAATTCCGCCACCACCTCGATCATGCATCTCGACCAGAAGAAGCTCACCTTCTGGCGCGGCAATTACGACCAGTTCGAGCGTCAGCGCCACGAAATGCTGGAATTGCAGCAGAAGGCCCACGCCAAGCAGGAAGCGCACCGCAAGCATATGGAGAGCTTCGTGGAGCGGTTCCGTGCCAAGGCGACCAAGGCGCGGCAGGCGCAATCGCGCCTCAAGGCGCTGGAGAAGCTCAAGCCCATCGAGCTTTACGTGGAAAGCAGCGTGCAGCCATTCCGCTTTCCCGACGCGGAGAAGAAGACCGCTTCGCCCGTCATCGCGCTCGACGGCGCGGATGTGGGCTATGTGCCGGGCAAGCCTGTGCTGCGCAATGTCACGCTGCGCATCGACAATGACGACCGCATCGCGCTGCTCGGCTCCAACGGCAACGGCAAATCGACATTTGCCAAGCTGCTCGCAGGGCGTCTCGCGCCGGAAAAGGGCACGCTGACCCTTTCGCCCAACCTGAAAGTGGCTTTCTTCGCCCAGCACCAGCTCGACGATCTGGTGCCGGAGGACAACGCCATCGAGCATGTGCGCAAGCTGATGCCGACCGAGCCGGAGGCCAAGGTGCGCGCGCGGGTGGCGCAGATGGGGCTTTCGACCGAGAAGATGCTGACGCCGGCCCGGGACCTCTCCGGCGGCGAGAAGGCGCGGCTCCTGATGGGGCTCGCCACCTTCCATGGGCCGAACCTGCTCATCCTCGACGAGCCGACCAACCATCTCGACATAGACAGCCGCGAGGAACTGGTCCACGCGCTCAATTCCTTCAACGGCGCGGTGATCCTGATCGCCCATGACCGCCACCTGATCGAAGCCACCATGGAACGGCTCTGGCTGGTGCGCGAGGGCGGCGTGAAGCCTTTCGACGGCGATCTCGACGAATATCGTCAGATCGTACTGGCCGACGCCAAGGGGGACTCCGCGCCGGAGACCCGCGACGACGGGCCGAAGGTCAACAAGGCCGAGCAGCGCAAGCTCGCCGCGCAGAAGCGCGAGGCCCTGGCTCCCTTGCAGAAAAAGATCAAGGAAACCGAGGGTTTGATCCACAAATTGCAGAAACAGATTCAGGCATTCAGCGCAGCCCTGGAAGACCCGGTCCTTTACGAAAAAGAGCCGCAGAAGGCGATTCGGCTCAACAAGGAGATGAGCGACGCCAAATCGGCGCTGGCCGAGGCCGAGGACAAATGGCTGGAAATGTCGGCCGAATATGAGGATGCGATGGCGGACTAAAGCATTTCCAGCGAAAGTGCGAAGCGGTTTCGCGTAGGATAATGCGACAAAATAAATAGATAGAGCGCCGATCTGATCCCATCGGATCGAAACGCGCTCTAATCCGCCCGCCTCACTGCACGAAGAACACGATATAGGCCAGCCCGACCAGAACCCAGCCGCCGATGCGCAGCGCCCCGGACAGTGGACGCGGCGCGAAGCGGACTGCAAGCACGGCCAGTACCGCGGTCAGCACCGGAAAGGCCACGAACATGGCCAGATAGCCGCTCGACCCCTCGAAGGACGAGCCGAACAGGCCCATTTCCGTCAGCGGAATCAGCGCGATCAGGGCGACCAGCGCCGCCAGAAGCAGAAGAAGAAGTCGGTCGAGCAACGCCATGCGGTCAGGCCTGCGGACGGCGCAGCCGCGTGCGCATGAGGCCGTAGAGGCCGAGCACGCCGATGACGAGGCCGGCGGTGGTGATGGTTTCGTCCGGCTTTCCTGCGCCGCGCCGCAGCACCAGAACGGCCTTCGAGAGTTGCAGCCCGTCCGTATTGCCCATCACCGCATGAAAGGCATAAAGCCCCGGAATGACCGGATCGATGTCGCCGGCACTCTGGCGCAGCGTCGCACCGTCCTGCGGATGGTCGCGGTTGACGGAGCCGCTTGTGGCGGTGAAATCGAGACTCTGCACCAGAACCGGCTGGCCGTCCCGGCTGACGGCGAGCGACATGACGGAATGGTTGCCGGACGGCACATAGCCCGGCAGCGGCTGTGCGTCGATGAAGATGCGTACCGGCGCATCGCTCGCCGCAAGGCGCACTTCCTGCGTCTTGAACCCGGCGGCGCGGTTTTCGAGCATGGTCCAGCGGCCGATCTCGCTGCCGCTGAAATGGCGCAGGTACCACGGATAGCCGAGGCCGAGCGCGATGCCCACGGCGATCATGACGAAGAATACCGGACGCATCATGCCTTGCGCTCCCAGCGCCGGTCGGGCGTCTGCTGCCAATAGGTCAATTCGTGATTCTCTTCCTTGAAGGCCTTCCATTGCCCGCGCGCAACGTCAAGCTGGTCCTGATCGTGGCCGTCGAACATCACCACGATCCGCTCGTAATCGCCCGCCCGATCCAGTTGCGCGCCTTCCACCAGAAAGCGCACCGTGGCGCCGTTCGGATTGGCCTGCGTCGTGGTGATGAGCACCGGCTGGCGTTCGGGATGCGGCTCCTTGTCCGTGCCGTGCGCGACGAAGGACGCATCGGAAAAGGTCCAGAGCAAGCTGTCGAGCGCGTCACGCCTTTCCTCGCTGACGGTCTGGACGCCCGCGCGCCAGCCGCGCGCCAGCGATCGCTCGACAAGGCCCGGCAGGGCTTCGTCGAGCGTCGATTCGGTCAGGTGGTAGAAAAGGATTTCCGCCATCGGGCCTTCAGCTTTCGAAATGATCGCGCACGAGGCGGTCGAGCAGGCGCACGCCGAAGCCCGAGGCCCAGCTCTGGCTGTATTCGTTGGTGGGCGATTCCATCGCGGTGCCGGCGATGTCGAGATGCGCCCACGGCGTCTCGCCGACGAAGCGTTTCAGGAACTGCGCCGCCGTGATCGAGCCGCCATAGCGCCCCGCGCTGTTCTTCATGTCGGCGAAGCGCGAATCGATCATCTTGTCGTATTCGGGTCCGAGCGGCAGCCGCCAGAGCTTCTCGCCGCTGGACTGGCCGGCATCGTAAAGCTGGTCGGCCAGTTCGTCGTCATTGCAGAAAAGGCCAGCATGATACTGGCCGAGCGCCACCATGACCGCCCCGGTAAGGGTGGCGAGGTTGATCATGAAGCGCGGCTTGAAACGCTCGTTGGTGTAATGCAGCGCATCGGCCAGAACCAGCCTCCCCTCCGCATCGGTGTTGATGACCTCGATGGTCTGGCCCGACATGGAGGTGACGATATCGCCGGGGCGCTGCGCATTGCCGTCCGGCATATTCTCGACCAGCCCGATGACGCCGACGGCGTTGACTTTCGCCTTGCGGCCGGCCAGCGCGCGCATCAGTCCCGTCACCGCCGCCGCGCCGCCCATGTCGCCCTTCATGGCTTCCATATTGGCGGCGGGCTTGATGGAAATGCCGCCCGTATCGAAGACCACGCCCTTGCCGACGAAGGCGACCGGCTTTTCCTTCCCCTTGGCCCCGTGCCATTCCATGACGACGAGGCGCGGCGGGCGCACCGAGCCCTGCGCGACGCCGAGCAGCGCGCCCATGCCCAGCTTCCTCATCTCCTTCTCACCCAGAATCTCGACCTTTACGCCCAGTTTTTCCAGCTTTTCCGCCTCGGCGGCAAATTCGACCGGGCCGAGCACATTGGCCGGCTCGTTGACCAGATCGCGGGCCTGAACAACGCCGTCCGCCACCGCTTCGGCCACGTCGAAGGCCTTCTTCGCCGCTGCCGGGTCGGCGACGCAGAGCCTGACCTTCGCGGCATGTTTCGGCTCGCCGTTCTCTTCCTTCTTCTGCGTCCTGTAGCGGTCGAAGGCGTAGGAACGCAGGATCATGCCGAGCGCGAAATCGGCGGCCTCGTCGCCCGCGACCGTCGCCTCCGGCAAGGCGAGCGTGACGGTGGCGCGTTCCGAGCGACCGATCCGCGAAAAGGCAGCGCCGCCGATCTTCACCCAGTCGTCATTGCCGAGCCTGCCCGGATCGCCGACACCGACCAGAACGATCTTCTCCACGCCGTGCGCCGCAGTGCCGATCGCCTCCGCCGTCTTGCCGAGCGCGCCTGTGAAGCCGGAAATCTGCGCGATCCGCGCAATCCTGTCGCCGCCGCCGACAGCCTGCCCCGCTTCTTCCGCGAAAGCGCCGCCTTTTGCGACCAGAACGATCGCGACACCTTTTTCCGGCGTCTCGAAATCACCGAAAGAGATCGTAGGACGTTTAGACATGACTGCTCCAGATTATGCCAATGATCGAACCGTTGTAGGGACGTCGCGGACGCGCCACGTTTTCCGTCCCTCATGTGAGCCGAATATGGCGAAACGGCAAGAGGCGAAGCCGCATGGCCATGATTTATGTCGCAATTCGGTCACGGTCGCCCGCTCAGATGCAAAAACCGGTTGCCTCCGGCCTCGCGATCCTTTTAACACGCCTAGCGACAGCGCCCGGATTTTAGTAGTCTGTTAACCGCATTCATTGGGGCAATCTTAGCCAAGCGGCTTTAGGGTCAGAGAACAATTATGGGTACGCGACCCCTTTCCGGGGCAGGCCCTTTCAACGGAAGCGGGACGTAAACTCCACCTATGCGATTGATAGAGTTATACATCCTGCGCCGTGTGGCGATCATGTTCCTCGCGGTGCTAGGGGCCGCGGTGGGCATTACATGGACGGTGCAGGTGCTGCAGCGCATCAACTTCCTGACCACGTCCGGCCAAACCTTCCAGACGATCGTGCAGTTCAGTTCGCTGCTCATACCCTCCGCCATTCCGCTGGTGATGCCCTTCGCGCTCATCATAGCCATCACGCAGACGCTCTCTACGATGAACCAGGATTCGGAACTGGTCGTCATCAATGCGTCGGGCGCTCCGCGCGGCGTGGTGATGCGCCCGATCCTGCTCCTTGCCGCGTTGGTCTCCATCACCTCCTTCATCGTCGCCAACTATGTGGATCCCTATGCGCGCATGAACATGCGCGCCATGATCGCCAATGCCAGCGCCGACCTGATGAACGTCATCATTCAGGAAGGCTCCTTCCGCAAGCTCGCCGACAATCTCTATATCCAGGTGGCGGAACGGCGCCCGGACGGCACCATCGGCGGCCTGTTCATCGCCGATTCGCGTGATCCCACGCTCGATCTCATCTATTACGCGGCCGACGGCGCGGTCGCGACGTCGCCCACCGGCGAAATGCTGCTGATGCACAATGGCGAGGTGCAGCGCCGCAACGTCGCCGACGGCACGGTCTCGATCATCAAGTTCAATTCCTATGCCTTCGACCTGAGCCAGTTCGCTTCCGCCGGCGACGACTTTGTCATCTATGCCAAGGACCGGCCCCTGTCCTACCTGATGCATCCCGACCCGAACGATCCCATCCTGCAAACGCGGCCGCTCACCTATCGCGCGGAACTGAACCGCCGCTTATCGCAGTGGCTCTATCCGATCGTCTTCGCGATGATCGCGCTGGCCTTCGCCGGCGACGCGCGCTCGCATCGAGAGGCCCGCGTCTCGGCCTCCTTCTCGGCGATCACGACCGCGCTTCTGGTCTACTGGATCGGCTATTTCGCCTCCGACCGCGCCGACAGGGACGCATCTTACATGACCGTCATGTATCTGGTGCCGCTTGCGGTGATCGCCGTGACCGGATTCGCGCTCCTGACCGGGCGGCGCATCGGCATGCCCGACAAATGGAGCGACCGCATCCTGGACGGCTTCGGCCATCTGAGGCTGACATTCTCCAACCTCTATGCCCGCGTGACCGGAAAGCCCGACGGCAAGGCAGGAGGGCGCGCATGATCGGCTGGACGCTGGGGCGCTATTTCTTCACGCGCTACGTGCAGATCACCCTCTATTTCCTGCTGGGCATCTTCGCGCTGGCGATGCTGCTCGACTTCACCGAAAACGCGAGCAGGCTCGCCAACCTGCCGGGCTATTCGGTTCTCGCCGCCTTCGGCATTTCGGCCATGCGCGTGCCCTTCATCATGCAGCAGATGATCCCCTTCGTCGCGCTGTTTTCGGCCATGGCCACGCTGATCTCGCTCAACCGCAAATACGAGCTGGTGGTGGCGCGCTCCGTCGGCGTCTCGGCGTGGCAGTTCCTGCTTCCGGCCTGCCTCGGCGCCTTCCTTCTGGGCCTCGCCACGATCTTCGTCCTCAATCCGCTCGCCGCCTATGGCTACTCAAGGGCCGACGAGATCACCGCCATGTGGAAGAACGGAAAGGTGACGGACGTCTCCGCGCTGCGCGAACCATGGCTGCGCCAGAAGACCGACGAGGGCGAGACCATCATCGGCGCGAAGAGCATCCTCGACCGGGGCACGACGCTCTCCGACGCGACCTTCATCACCTTCGATTCGCATGAGAACATCAAGGATCGTTACGACGCCCGTACCGCCCGGCTCAAGGACGGCTATTGGGAACTCATCGATGTGACACGCTTCGCGCGCGGCCAGGAGCCGCAGAAGATGGCCACCTTCCGCATCGCCACGCAGTTGCGGCCGGAATATGTGGAGGAGCAGCTCGCCTCGCCGGAGACGATCCCCTTCACTCAGCTTCGCCACAAGATCGCCGTGGCGCGCTCCTTTGGTTATTCGGCAAACGCGTTCGACATGCAATATCAGTCGCTTCTGGCATTGCCGGTGCTGCTGATGGCGATGACGCTCATTGCTGCAACAGTGTCGTTGAAATTTGTGCGGTTTGGCCAGTCCGGGGCAATGATTCTGGGTGGCGTTATCGCCGGCTTCATGCTTTATGTCGTTTCGGTTCTGGTCAGGGCGTTCGGCAATGCGGGATTCGTCCCGCCTTTCGTCGCCGCATGGGTTCCGGTGTTGATTGCGACATTTTTCGGTGTCTCCTTTTTATTGCACAAGGAGGATGGTTAGTGGGTTTGAGTAACGCCCGCATGGTATTGCGCCGGTCGTTTCCGCGTCTTTCACGCGGGACTGCCTTGGCGTGCATCCTTGCCTCATCTTTCGTTTCCGTCGCAACATTGCCTTCTTCCACCTTCGCGCAGGCGCAGGATGAGAACAGTGTCATAGCTGCCAAATACAAGACCGATCCCAATGCGCGCATGCTGCTTCAGGCCGACGAGCTCGTCTATGACCGCGATACGCATACCGTCACCGCCCAGGGCAAGGTGCGCATCGAATATGACGGCAACCGTCTCGTCGCCGATCAGGTAACCTACGACCAGCAGACCCGCCGCATGACGGCGACTGGCAATGTCGAGATCGTCGAACGCGACGGCAACAAGATCTATTCCGACCATGTGGATGTCACCGACAGTTTCCGCGACGGCTTCGTGAACGGCCTGCGCGTCGAGACGACGGACAATACACGTTTCGCCGCCGAAAGCGCCGAACGCAGCAACGGCGAGATCACCACTTTCAACAACGGCGTCTACACCGCCTGCCTGCCCTGTATGAAGCATCCGGACAAGCCGTTGATCTGGCAGATCAAGGCGCGCAAGATCATCTGGAACAGCGCCACCAAGCGCGTACGCTTCGAACGCGGCCAGTTCGAAATGTTCGGCATGCCGCTCGCATGGTTCCCCGCCTTCGAGATGGCCGACCCGACGGTAAAGCGCAAGAGCGGCTTCCTGTTCCCCGGCTTCGGCTACAAGGACAAGCTCGGCTTCGGCGTCACCGAGTCCTATTTCTGGGCGCTCGCGCCGAATTACGACCTCACTCTCTCGGAGACGGGCTATACCAAGCAGGGCTTCCTCACCGAGGCCGAATGGCGCCACCGTCTCGAAAACGGCGAATACAACCTGCGCATTGCCGGCATGCATCAGATGAAACCGGAGGCGTTCGACGATAACACCATCGACCGCGAGAAGAACAATCGCGGCATGGTGGCGTCGAAGGGCCATTTCGACATCAATTCGCGCTGGAAATTCGGCTGGGACGTCATGGCCGAAAGCGACCATAACTTCGCCCGCACCTACGGCATCAAGGGTTATTCCGGCCAGACGCAGGTTTCCAACGTCTATCTGCGCGGCGTCGCCAACCGCAATTATTTCGACCTGAATTTCTACCGCTTCAACGTGCAGGAATCGTATCCCGACATTGATCTGTACAAAGACGTCGAGATGCACTCCAAGCAACCCTGGGTGCTGCCGAGCATCGATTATTCCTATACGGCGCCGGAGCCGGTCTATGGCGGCGAGCTGACCTTCAACAGCAATCTTCAGGTTCTCTACCGGCAGCATGAGGATTTTACATCCGCGGTCTACAAGAATGGAAACCTCAGCGGTCTCTATCCCCGCATTCCCGGCTTCGCCGGCACCGATGCCCGCCTGACCAGCGAGGCGGAGTGGAAGCGTACCTTCATCACGCCCTCCGGCCTCGTCATCACGCCGCTCTTCGCGTTGCGCGGGGACGCCATCGGCAACAACATGGATTTCAGTGCGACGTCGGCCTCCGCATATACGGATGCGCTCGTACGCTCCGAGGCCCTGCGCGCCATGGCGACGGCCGGGCTGGAACTGCGCTGGCCGATCCTGTTCTCGACCACCAGCGCGACGCATATCATCGAGCCGATGGCGCAGCTTTTCGTCCGCAATAACGAGCGTTACGCGGGCCAGCTTCCAAACGAGGACGCGCAGAGCTTCGTGTTCGACGCGACGAACCTGTTCTCGCGCGACAAGTTTTCCGGCTATGACCGTGTGGAAGGCGGCACGCGCGCCAATCTCGGCGTGCGCTATTCCGGCAGCTTCAACAATAGCGACTGGTCGCTCTACGGTCTTGCCGGCCAATCCTTCCAGCTCGGCGGCCTGAACTCCTTCGCGACGAGCGATTTCGTCAATGTGGGCGCGGATTCCGGTCTCGAGGATGCCCGTTCCGACTATGTGGCGATGATCGGTGCGTCCAACTCGAAGGGCTTCGCGGTGGCGGCGCGCGGTCGTTTCGACAAGGACAGCTTCTCGGTCCGGCGCGGCGAAGTCGAAGCGCAGCAGAACTGGAAGAAGCTGTCGCTTTCGGCGCAATACGCCTATATCACGCCGCAGCCGGCCTATGGTTTCGTGAACCTGCGTCAGGAAGTGACGGGTTCGGCCACGCTGCGTTTCGACAACCATTGGCGCGTCTTCGGATCGAGCACCTATGACCTCGTTTCGAACACGCTGGTGCGTGCGTCGTCTGGCCTTGCCTATGACGACGAATGCTTCACCTATCAGATGGCCTATATCCAGACGCGCAACCCCGGTGAGAACCAGGCATCGCATACCATCGGCTTCAATATTTCGTTGCGCACGCTGGGCGATATCGGCAGCGGCAACAAGTCTTTCTGAAATCGCGGGGCCGAAGACGGACTTCCGTCTCCGGCCTCATCCGGGCGGCAAATGTCGTAGCCAGACTACCAAGGTCATTGTTTCGCCGCACTGGCTCCTCTATACAGGCATGGTTAGGCGTGGTTTGCGGTGTTTCCCTTTTGACGGGAATATCGCAATCCGGGCGGGAGACGCACTCGGTGGAAGTTTCCATCCGCCGGCGGCAGGGAAATCAGGAACACAGGATGATGCTTGCAAGACCTCTTTTCGCTTCCATACTGGGTGCGGCCGTTTGCCTTACCGCACTTGGTTCGGTCGCACTCCCGACACCGGCGCTTGCCGCCGGAGGTTCGGAGGTCAGGATCGTCGTGTCGGGCAACGTCATCACCAATGACGATATCCAGCATCGTATCGCGTTCCTGAAGCTGCAGCGCAAGCGCGGCAACCTCACCCAGATGGCGCGGCAGGAACTGACGGACGAAATGCTGAAGCGCATCGAGATGAAGACGCGCGGCGTCAATATCTCCGATGAGGAAGTGAACAAGGCCTATGCCGGCTTCGCCGCGCGCAACAAGATGAGCGTCGCCCAGCTCAACATGGTGATGAACAAGTCAGGCGTGACGCCGGAGCATTTCAAGAAATATATCATGGTTCAGATGGGCTGGGGGCGTCTGGTCAGCTCGCGCTTCCGTACGAACGGCATGCTGAGCATGCAGGATACCGTGCAGCGCATGCTGAAGGACGGCGGCAAGAAGCCGGTGGCCACCGAATACCAGCTCCAGCAGGTGATCTTCGTCGTGCCTGCCGCGAAGCGGACGCCGGCCCTGATGGCCAAGCGCCGCGCACAGGCCAACGCCCTGCGTTCCAAGTTCCAGAATTGCGACGCCACCCGCCAGCAGGCCCTCGGCATCATCGACGTGACCGTGCGCGATCTCGGGCGCATCCTCGAACTGGAATTGCCGCCTGAATGGTCCAAGGACGTGAAAGCTGCCGGCGTGGGCCACACCACACCGCCCCACGACACCGAAAGGGGCGTGGAATATATCGAGGTCTGCTCCGCGCGGCAGGTTTCCGATGATCGTGTCGCCCAACTCGTTTTTTCCACCGAGGGAGCCGACTCGCCGCAAGGCCGGGAAAAGAAGGCTGACGAATTGAGCAAGAAATATCTGGAAGAGCTTCGCCAGAAGGCCAAGATCGTCAACCGTTAGGATTTCCCGCATTGGCACGCCCGCAGTCCGTTCCTCCGCTCGCCCTCACCATCGGCGATCCATCGGGTATCGGTGCGGATGTGACGCTGTCGGCATGGTTGCGGCGGGAAGAACTGTCTCTGCCGCCCTTCCTCCTTCTCGCCGATCCGGTGCAAGTCTGTGCGCGGGCGCGCCATCTGGGGCTGACGATCGATCATGAGATCGTAGACGATCCTGCAGCGGCCGGCGAAATCTTTGCGCGCGCCCTCCCCGTCCTGCCGCTCGACAGCCGCCATGTCGAAAGCCCCGGCCGGCCGCTGGCCGAAAACGCCGCCGGCATTGTCGAGGCCATCGAGCGTGCGGTAGCGCTGACATTTGACGGCAGGACGTCCGCCGTCGTCACTTGTCCCATCGCCAAGAAGCCGCTCTATGAGGCCGGTTTCCGCCATCCTGGCCATACCGAATTTCTGGCCGAGCTTGCCGAAAGGCATACCGGCCGCACACTGACGCCGGTGATGATGCTTGCCGGGCCGCAATTGCGCGCCGTGCCGGTCACGATCCATATCCCGCTCTCGGAAGTGCCGCGTCGTCTCACCACCGAGGCGGTGCTGACGGTCTCGCGTATCACAGCCCACGAACTCCGCAGCCGCTTCGGCATCGCCGCGCCGCGGCTTGCCGTCTCCGGTCTGAACCCCCATGCCGGCGAAGGCGGCGCGCTGGGCAAGGAAGATGCAGCGATCATCCAGCCGGCAATCGAACAATTGCGACGCGAAAGCATCGATGCGCGCGGTCCCCTGCCCGCCGACACCATGTTCCACCCCCAGGCGCGCGCCACCTATGATGCCGCCATCTGCATGTATCACGATCAGGCGCTCATTCCCGCCAAGGCGCTCGCCTTCGACGAAACGGTGAATGTCACGTTGGGCCTGCCCTTTATCCGCACCTCGCCCGACCACGGCACTGCCTTCGACATCGCCGGGCGCGGCATCGCGCGGCCGGACAGTCTGATCGCCGCGCTGCGGCTGGCGTACGACCTTGCCGCCAACCAGCGCACCGCGAAAGCCGGACACGAAAAAGCATGAGCATCGATGGACTGCCTCCGCTGCGCGAGGTCATCGAGCGGCATGGCCTGATGCCGAAGAAATCCCTCGGGCAGAACTTCCTGTTCGACCTCAACCTGACATCGAAAATCGCCCGGCAGGCAGGCGATCTGCGCGACCAGCCAGTGATCGAGGTCGGCCCCGGTCCCGGCGGACTGACGCGTGCGCTGCTGGCGCAGGGCGCTTTGGTGACGGCCATCGAGCGCGACGAGCGCTGCCTCGATGCGCTGGCCGAAATCGGCGCGCATTATCCCGGTCGCCTCAGCGTCATCGCAGGCGATGCGCTGGATCAAGATTTCAGGACGCTTTTTCCGAACGACCCCAAGCCGCGCATCGTGGCGAACCTGCCCTATAATGTCGGCACCCAACTGCTCCTGAACTGGCTGCTCACCGAACCATGGCCGCCCTTCTATGCCTCGATGACGCTGATGTTCCAGCGTGAGGTGGCCGAACGCATCGTGGCCGCGCCGGACAGCGACCATTACGGGCGTCTTGGCGTGCTCGCCGGCTGGCGGACCCACGCGAAAATCGCTTTCGACGTGCCGCCGCAGGCTTTCACGCCGCCGCCCAAGGTCGTGTCCTCCGTGGTGCATATCGTGCCGCGCGAAGCGCCGCTTGCCTGCGCCGCGGATGCGCTCGGCCGCGTCACGCAGGCAGCCTTCGGCCAGCGGCGCAAGATGCTGCGGCAGAGCCTCAAACCCGTCGGTGGCGCGGCACTGCTCGAAAAGACCGGCATAGACGGCACCCGCCGCGCCGAGACGCTCGGCGTGGAGGAATTCGTCGCGCTCGCCAACGCGCTTTCGTAACCCAGCGAAACCCTTGCCCGTTACGCGGCAGCTTGCGCAGGAAAGCGGAATCAGCGCGGCCCGCCACCCATGCCGCCCGCGCCACCGCCATGGCCGCCACCAAAGCCCCCGGGGCCGCCGTTCAGCCCCGCAAGGCCATCCTGCGCTCCCCTGCCGCCATAAAACGGTTTCCGCTTGTCGAGCGGCACGCCGACATCCTTCAGCGGCTGCGGCTTCATGGCGTCGAAAATCTGGCTGACGTGATCGACTTCCTCGCGGAAGCTGGAAAGTGACGATCCGGTGAGCTTTTCACCCGCATTGAGCCGCGCCTTCAGCGGATCGACGTAGCGGTCTCCGACCTTCAATTCATAGTAAAGATGCGGGCCGGTGGAATAGCCGGTCGAGCCGACATAGGCGATCACTTCGCCCTGCTTTACATGCTGGCCGACATGCAGCCCCTTCTTCGCAGCCGAAAGATGGGCATAGGTGGTGCTGTAACCGCCCTGATGGCGGATTCGGACATATTTGCCGTAACCCTTCTCCCACGAGATCACCTCGACCACGCCGTCGCCGGCCGCGACGATGGGCGAACCGATGGGTGCGTCGTAATCGACGCCGTTGTGGTGCTTGCGCACATGCAGCACGGGATGGATACGCCAGCCGAAACCGTCATTGAGACGTCCGTTGGGCAACGGCTTCGACATCAGATACTTGGTCATGGACGACCCGTCCGCGTTGAAATAATCGGCGCTGCCACTGCTGCCCTCATGACGGTAGAGCCGCAATTTACGTCCGTTGATCAGAAATTCGACGAAAACCAGTTCCGGGCCGCTTTCGGCGCTCTTTCGGAACAGAAGTTCGATGCGGTCCGGCGATTTCGGACCTCCCTTTTCCAGCGATACGCCGTTCTTGGAGGCGAGCGTCCTGACCTCGTCGATAATGGCCGGCGGCGCACCGGCCTGCGCCAGCCGCGACGGTATGGACCCGTCGGCAGCGACGGGCGCCGGCGGATGATAAGCGCTCAGCATGGCGTCGTGGGAAAGGCGCGCGAAAAGCCGCTCGTTTCCGGTGGCGCGGAATGCACCATCGTCGGCCCGGCCATAGACGGCCTTGTCGGCGTCGCCGTGATTGAAGCGGGCAAGCGAGACGTGAACCGGCGCTCCGTCCTGCCGGGGCTGCTTGTCCACCAGCAATTCCAGATTGTCGCCCGGCTGAAGCTCGGTGCGGGCAAGCGCCTCCTCCAGACGCCGGCTGTCCTCGGAGGCAATGCCCGCCGCCCGCAGCAGCGCGCCGATCCGCTCCCGCGATTGCGGCGCGACCACGATCTCACGCACCTGATCGCGCTTGCTGCTCGCCGGTTTGGCAAGGCTCACATTGATCGGCACGCCCCTTTCGAGCCCGTTCAGTCCGGGAATGGCACCGCCGGGCATCGTATCGGCGCGGTCGATTTCATCGATGTGCGAAGAACGGACGACGGGCTTGTCCAGGTCGAGCACCACATGCTGATAGGTGTAGAGACGGGCATCGCCGTCATCCAGCCCCTCGGCGATGTCGATACGCCGCGATATGCGGCTCGCCTGACTGGTATCGATGGCGGGCACGAGCCGCGCCTCCCTCGGAGCGGCATGACTATGCGACAGGGTGGCGGGATCCACCAGAACCGGATTGGCGACACGGCTGCCGCCCATCAGGTGATCCATGGTCAGCCAGAGCGCGCCACCGGCAATGGCAAGGGCCGAAACCAGCGCAAGGCAGAAGCGCAGATGGGTGCGCAGCGAAAAACGGACCCGCCACAGGGATTTGAGGCTGTGCTGGGAAAGAGGCTCAGCCCTGGCTGCATCACCCATGGTCGCGAAAAGAGACGCGGTCGCAGGCTTTTCGCTCCGGGCTTGCGCGAGGCTGCGGTTCATGCGGTCCTGTCTTCAGATCGCCCCGTACGCTGCAATGCGTCTCTCTGCGATCCATCCCTTTGTTCTGGCATCAGAATTTTTCCGAAAGCCGGCTTCAATCCAACGGGCGGGCTCCGATCTGGCGCCCGCCTGAAAACAATCGAATATTGAGGCGAAACAGTGACGGACACCACGCCCAAAACAAGGCTCCGCGTCGCTTATCCACCGGTCATGATCGCGGACAATCTAGTCCCTGCCGCGAACCTGCGCAAGCATGGACCAGCTATAGAGCGCGAGCCCTGCCCAGATCAGCGCGAAAGCCGCCAGTTGCACCGCCGAAAACGGCTCGTGGAAGACAAACAAGGCAAAGATGAACAGCATGGTCGGCGTGACATACTGCATCAGGCCGAGCGTCGTGTAACGCAGGAGTTTCGCCCCGCCCGCATAGAGAATGAGCGGGATCGCGGTAAAAGGACCGGCAAGCGCCAGAAGCCCCATATGCCCTACCGTGCCGCTGAAAAAATGATCCTGCCCCGTGAGGACGAGCCAGATCACATAGCCTGCGGCAGGAATGCACAGGATCAGCACTTCGAGCGTGAAGCCTTGCAGGGGCTGCATCGGCAGAGATTTGCGGAAGAAGCCGTAAAGACCGAAGGTCAGCGGCAGCGCCAAGGAGACCCACGGCAGGCCACCCGCGTCGAAAGCCAGCAACAGCACGGCCGCCAGCGCCAGCCCGACGGCGGCATACTGCACCCGGTTCAGCCGCTCGCCGAGAAACAGGCCGCCCAGAACCACGTTGAACAGCGGATTGATGTAATAGCCCAGCGCGGAACCCATGACCTGATCGTGCGAGACTGCCCAGACATAGATGGACCAGTTGGCACTGACCAGCGCCGCCGTCAGCGTCGCCATGGCGAGCATGCGCGGCTGGCGCAGCGCGCTTGCGATATCGCGGAACTGGCCGAGCGCGACGAGGAGCAGCAGCGCCACCGGCAGGGACCAGATCACGCGATGCGAAACGACCTCCATCGCCGGCAGGTCGGAAAGGGCCTTGAGATAGAAGGGCAGAGCGCCCCAGAGGGCATAAGCGCCCAGAGCCATGAGGAAACCCCGGCTCCCGTCCGCGAGACGGTTCCCGGATATGGTCTGGTCCGTCATTCTCTATCCTTCCGCGCATGGCTGCATTGCCGAGTTGGGCCTGCTATGCGCGCATCGATTCATAAAATCCATTCAATTCAGATGATCGAAATATCAATTCCGTTGAACGGTCATTCCGCCGCCGCGGTTCCCGCCACGGCGCGGTTTCTCATCAGCTTGAAATTGATCGAATCCATCAGCGCCTGAAAGGAAGCGTCGATAATATTGTCGGAAACGCCGAGCGTGCGCCAGCGCGCGCCACTGGCATCGCCCGATTCGATCAGCACGCGCGTGATGGCGTCGGTACCGCCATTGAGGATACGCACCTTGAAATCGACCAGTTCGAGATCGGCGATCTCGGCCTGAAAGCGGCCCAGATCCTTGCGCAGCGCGATATCGAGCGCATTGACCGGGCCGTGACCCTCGGCCACCGACATATGCATGTGCCCGTCCACCTCGACCTTGACCACCGCTTCCGACACGGTGCGCAACTGGCCATTGGCGTCGAAGCGGCGCTCGACGAGGCAGCGGAAGGATTCGACCTTGAAGAATTCCGGCTGCGGATCGAGCATGTTGCGCGCCAGAAGCTCGAAACTCGCATCCGCGCCCTCATAGGCATAGCCTTCCGCCTCGCGCTCCTTGACCAGCGTGATCAGCGTATCGAGACGCGGATCGTCCTTCGCGACGCGGATGCCGCGCCGTTGAAGCTCGGCGATGAAATTGGACTTGCCGCCCTGATCCGACACCATGACGCGGCGGGCATTGCCGACCGTTTCCGGCGGAACATGCTCATAGGTCCGCGGCTCCTTCAAAAGGGCCGAGGCATGGATGCCCGCCTTGGTGGCGAAGGCCGACGAGCCGGCATAGGGCGCCTGCTCGGCGGGCGGGCGGTTCAATATGTCGTCGAAAGTGTGCGAAATGCGCGTCAGCGCGGTGAGCGCCGCCGACGTCACGCCGGTCTCGAAACGTTCGGACCAGTAAGGCTTGAGCGCGAGCGTGGGGATGAGCGAGACAAGATTGGCATTGCCGCAGCGCTCGCCGATGCCGTTCAGCGTGCCTTGCACATGGCGCACTCCGGCGTCGATGGCCGCGAGCGACACGGCCACCGCTTGCTCGGTATCGTTATGGGCATGGATGCCGAGGCTTTCGCCCGGCACGACCGTCGTTACGGCGCGGACGATTTCCGCCACCTCGCTCGGCTGCGTGCCGCCGTTGGTGTCACACAGCACCACCCAGCGCGCGCCGGCCTCGTAAGCGGCTTTCGCACAGGCCAGCGCATAGTCGGGATTGGCCTTGTAGCCGTCGAAGAAATGCTCGCAATCGACCAGCGCCTCGCGGCCTGCCATGCGCGCCGCCATGACCGAGGCGGTGATCGCCTCCAGATTTTCCTCGTTCGTGCAGCCGAGCGCAAGACGCACATGATAGTCCCAGCTCTTGGCCACGAAACACACCGCATCGGCGGAAGCCTGCAACAGGCTCGACAGGCCGGGATCGTTGGAAGCGGAAACGCCGGCCCGCTTCGTCATGCCGAAGGCGGCGAACTTCGCGCGCTGCGTCCGCTTCTTCTGAAAGAAGGCCGTGTCGGTCGGGTTGGCGCCCGGATAGCCGCCCTCGACATAATCGACGCCCAGTTCCTCCAGAAGCGTGACAATCGACTTCTTGTCTTCAACGGAAAAGTCAACGCCGGGTGTTTGTTGCCCGTCCCGCAGGGTGGTGTCATAGATGTAGATGCGCTCGCGTGTCATCCTTGGTTCCCCATTATCCGCAGCCGTCAGCCCACCACGTCCCATGTCGTGACGCGCTGGCCGGTGGCCGGATCCTTCGCGTCCTTCAACTGTACGCCCTCATGCAGCAGTTCGTCGCGGATGCGGTCGGCCTCGGCGAAATTTTTCTCAGCCAGCAAACGCAGGCGCTCGGCGATGCGGGCCTCCACCGCCGCCGCATCGACGGAAGCCAGCGCGAAGACCGGCACATCCTCCGTCACGAAACGCGGATCGAACAGGCCCATCAGCGCCATGCCCTCGCCCAGAGCAGCAATGTCCTTCGCCTTGAACGCCTTGCGCAGCGCGGTGATCGCAACCCATGTGTTGAGATCGTCGGATAGCGCCTCCGCCACTTCCCCGGCGGCGGTGAACGTCTCCGGCGCGGCGAACTTCGCCTCGCGCAGCAGGCCGTACCAACGGTGCAGTTCGTCGGCCGATTCCGCCAGACGCTGCGCCGTCCAGTTGATCGGCTCGCGATAGTGGGTCTGGAGCATGGAAAGGCGCGCCGCAAGGCCGGCCCAGCGGTCGCGCAGGGCCTTGTCGTCCCATTCGCCCAGTTGCGGCAGGCCTTGGTCCAGCACCTCGCGGATCGTGACGAAATTGCCGAGCGATTTCGACATCTTCTGCCCCTCGACCTGAAGGAAGCCGTTGTGCATCCACACATTGGCCATGCGCTCGGTGCCGAAGGCGCAGCAGGACTGGGCGATTTCGTTCTCGTGATGCGGAAAGACGAGGTCGATGCCGCCGCCGTGAATGTCGAAGCGGTTCTTCTCCGGGTCGTCGCATTTCAACCCGCCGCCGAAAGGTTCGAGCAATTTGGCCATGGACATGGCAGAGCATTCGATATGCCAGCCGGGACGGCCGGGAACGGCGATGCCCGCAGGCGACGGCCAGCCCGGTTCGCCCTCCTTCGAGGGCTTCCAGAGCACGAAATCCATCTCGTCGCGCTTGTAGGACGCAACATCGACGCGCGCGCCGGCCAGCATCTCGTCCAGCGAACGGCGGGCGAGCGCGCCATAGCGCGGGCCCTTATGCGCGTTCATAGCCGAGGGCGAGAACAGGACATGATCCTCCGCCACATAGGCCACGCCCACCTGCACCAGACGCTCGATCATGGCGCGCATCTGGTCCATATGCTCGGTCGCGCGCGGCTGCGCACTGGGCGGCAGGTTGCCGAGCGCGGCCACATCGGCCTGAAACTGCGCATTGGTGGTTTCCGTCACACGGCGGATGGCCTCGTTCAGCGGCAGGCCGGGATAATCGCGGGCAGCGCGCGCGTTGATCTTGTCGTCCACATCGGTGATGTTGCGCGCATAGGTGACATGGGCCGCGCCGTAGACATGACGCAGCAGGCGGAACAGCACGTCGAACACGATGACCGGCCGCGCATTGCCGATATGGGCGAAATCATAGACCGTCGGCCCGCAGACATACATGCGCACATGCCCGGCATCGATGGGGACGAAATCCTCCTTCGTGCGTGTCAGCGTGTTGTAGAGGCGCAGGCGCGGCGTGTCAGCCATTCTCGTCATCCCCGAAAGTCCGAAATCAGCGCAAGGCGGGACGCAGCCTGCTGGCCGGGGCGTTTATCATCCTGTTTCGTGGAATGGAGACAAAAACGACCGGGCCAGCAAAATGCTAACCGATGATAATCCCACAGATGCAAATGATCGCGGTTGTCGTTTTCATGAAGGGACTTATCCCCGCCTTGCCCGCGTCCGTCAAGAACTTTCGCGCGGCCCGCACGATGGAATTACCGGCGGGAACCCGTATAAATGTTGTATTTTTGCAACTTATGCGATTCTTCATACGCATCGGCCGGAAAGCCGCGAAACCGGCGGCAGCCGGCCTTTATTCGGTCCCAATCAAGCACAAAATGGTGAGTTCACAAGAAGGTGATCGGAAAGCGCGTATTGCTTTCCGGGAACGGGACAGACGGGAAAGGTCGCAAAATGTCCAAGAGTGAGTTGCAGAACCGCCAGGATCGTCTGGTAGACAAGTATCGCGAGATCGGACCGGCGGCGCTCGCCGCGGCATTGCTCAACGCGAGCCGCCACAGCGATGCCCGCAACGACAATCGCCGCCACTCCATCCTTTCGGTGAAGAAGGCAGGCTAAGCCGGCGCGTTAAAGCGCATCGCGATCTTTCAGATTCGCTTTCCGCGCTTTAAGTCTTTGTTTTTGCCGCATGTCGTTATCGCAAAACCGATTCCCACTTTTGCGCGGCATGCTTCAGAACATGGAAAGCTGGCCGTCCGGTTTATCTTCGGGCGTTTCAGGCTCATCCTGTTCCGGCACGCGATCCTGAAGGTCCGGCGTGGCATTGGCCACGCTGTTGACGCGGTCCGACACGGGAATCGCCTCGAAGAAGTCGTCCGGCGCGGGCCGCATGATATCCGTGACATCGCGCGGCAGGAAATGCCGGCAATCGAGCCAGCGCTCGAAATCGGCCGGCCGCACGACCAGCGGCATACGCTCATGGATCGGCCGCAGAGCCACGTTGGCGCCGGTGGTCAATATGCCGCCGGTATCGATCTGCGATCCGTCGCCGCTGCTCCACGTCTCCACCAGCGCACCGAAGGCCACCACGCCGCCGTCACGCGGGCGCACCCAATAAGGTTGCGCCTTGTTCTTTCCCATACGCCGCCATTCATAGAAACCGGAAGCGGGAACCAGCGCGCGGCGATGGCTGAGGGCGGCACGGAACGAATTCTTCTCCGCCGCGGTCTCCGAACGGATGTTGAACATCAGCGGCCATTCGTTCGGGTTCTTCACCCAGGACGGAATGAAGCCCCAGCGCACCAGAACGCCGTTGCGGCCCCGCCCGCCCTCACCCTCCAGAACGGCGAGAATCGGCTGCGACGGCGCGATATTGTAGCGCGGCGGAAAATCCTCCGCGATGATTGCGGCCAGAAGGGCTTCAAGCTCCTGCCGGCTCGCGGTCAATGAAAAGCGTCCGCACATGGAAGCCATGTTCCGGCTTTTGCGTTGCGGGTCAAGAGCATTGCGGATCGGGGGCGGTCCGGCGTATAGCTTGGAAATGAGCATGATCCCCGTCATTCCCGTACCGGCGCAGGTCCATGGCGTCTCGCTGATCTGCCGCCGCGAAGGGCGCTTCCTGCTTGTGGAGCGCGGCAAGGAACCGTGGAAGGGGTGGCTCGCCTTTCCGGGCGGCGGCAGGGAGCCGCACGAAACGCCGGAACAGGCCGCCATCCGCGAGTTGAAGGAGGAAACCGCGCTCGACGCGCGCGATCTCGCCCATGTGGTGACGCTCGATCTGGCGCTCGAAGGCAATGCCTACAGGAAAAGCTATTTCCTCTCCGTTTTCCGCGCGCACGACGTTTCGGGTGCGGAAAGGCCGGGCGACGATGCAATGGCGATCCGCTGGCTGACGGTCGAGGAAATGACGACGGCGCGCGTCACCGACAGCACGCTGGATGTGGCGCGCATGATCGCGGAACGCGAGGACCGTTCCGGCCGTCTTCCTTGATTTTCACGTTTCCGAACGCAAAACCGCCACGCAATTTTGCTGGAAACGTTCATGTTAATCTTCCTCCGCGATTCGCCTTGAAGCGACCCCTGTTTCAGGCCAAGACTGCCCGCCACAGGAGAGGTTTTGCATCGATGGGCACGTTTCTTTCCCGCTCCGCCTTGCAGATCGCGATTGCACTAGGTATCGCAATGGGAACCGGCGCGGTTTCGTCCGCGCGGGCGCAAGAGGCGCCTTACGAAGGCAAGCTGCTGCGGCTTTCCGAAGTCCTCGGCTCGCTGCATTATCTGCGCAATCTCTGCGGCGAGACGGGCAGCGAATGGCGTGACCGGATGGACGCGATCATTGCGGCGGAGAAGCCCCCGGAGGAGGAACGCAAGCGGCTTGTTTCCAGCTTCAACCGGGGCTACCGCGCGTTCGCCGACAATTACACGCGCTGCACCCCTTCCGCACTTGCGGCGATTGACCGCTACATGAAGGAAGGCGAGGACTTGTCGAGCGAGATCGTCTCGCGCTATGGAAATTAACCAGATGTTAACTCTGGTGCGGATTGGCAGGAATAGTTTGCTTCAAATCCGTGATAATCTGTTAACACAGTTTTAAGACGATCGGCGGATCGCCCAGCAATCGGGGCAATCCGATACGGATGCGGCAGAAAGGCGAAGGCCGGGGTGAAGGCAATGGAACATGCACCGACCGATCTGGACGAGATGATCGCACGCGAGAAGAAACTCGCGGCGATCGAATACCAGAACGAGGCCTGGGCGGACGGCATTTCGGAAGGCATCGAGCCGGAAATCCTCGCCGAGGCCGCCTTTACCACCGCTCTGACCGAACTCATCCGCGAGGCAGGCGACGATTGTGCGCTGGAACTGATCGAGAAGATGCGCGAGCAGATCATCGCCGGCGCTTTCCTGCCGGCCCGCATCCTGCAATAACGTGTCCATAGCGCCGGCCGCCGGACCCCGGCTGGAGCTTTCTTCCATGGCGTCCCCTTGCGCAAACGCCGATGCTCGCTTCGATACGCCTCCCGCTCTCGCCGTCCCTCTTTCTCGCCGGAATGCTGGCTACCGTCGGCCCTGCCGCGGCGTCGGTGCAGCCCGGCGGTCTTGCGCCGCTTCCCGTTTCCGTGCCCGGCGCGTTCCTGACGGATCCGCTGATCCCCGCCCCTGCCGAACCCTCGACTGAAAGCCCGGCCGTGAGGCCCGCACGGCCGCCCGCCGGGCCGACGCCGGAAGTCTTCCACGATCTTGCGGCGTTGCCGGAGCCGGTGCGCCTGATGCACGACCGCATGATCGATGCCGCCCATTCCGGCGATATCGAAAGGCTGCGCCCGCTGCTCGCCATGGGGAACCGCTCCACCCGCTTCTCGCCGGAAGGCCGTGATGAAGATCCCATCTCCTATCTGAAATCGCTGGCGGGCGATCCGGAGGGCCGCGAAACGCTGGCCATCATGATCGACCTGCTCGAAACCGGCTATGTGCATCTTAATGCGGGCAAGCCGGACGAAGTCTATGTCTGGCCCTATTTCTACGCCGTGTCGCTCGATCATCTGACACCGCCGCAGATCGTCGACCTGCTGCGCATCGTGACGGCCAGCGACTACGAGGACATGAAGAAGGCCGGCGGCTATATCTTCTATTCGATCGGCATCGCGCCGGACGGAAGCTGGCGCTTCTTCAGCGCGGGCGAGTAACGGGCTCTATCCGGTCCGCGCCCGGCCCGGCGGCGCACCGTGGATGCGTTTCCAGACGCGGCGGAACTGCCGTGCCGAGGCGAAGCCGGACCGCTCCGCGACCTGTTCCATGTCGAGGCCGGAATGGAGCAGCATCTCGCGCGCCAGCGCGACCTTCTGGCGGTTGACGTAGTCCGTCACGCTCATGCCCGCATATTCGTTGAAAAGCCGTGACAGGTTGCGCGGGCTGGCCCCGGCGATCCGCGCGAGCCTTTCCAGCGACCATACGCCGGCAGGATCGGCGGCGATAGCGTCCTGCGCCCTGTGAACGAGCGGATTCATATGGTTGCGGCCTTCCAGCCATGGCGAAAGCTGCGGATCGTCGCCGCCGCGCCGCAGATAGACTACCAGATAGCGCGCGACGGCGAGTGCCGTCGCATGGCCGGCCATCCCCGCCACGATATGCAGCATCAGGTCGATTCCGGCGGTGATCCCCGCACTCGTCAGCCGCTCGCCGTCCTCCACGAAAAGCCGGTTCTGCATCACGCGCGAAGCGGGCGCCTGCCGCTCCAGTTCATCAATGGTGAGGTGATGCGTCGTGCAGGCAAAGCCGTCGAGCAACCCGGCCCGCGCCGCCAGAAGCGCGCCGGAGCAGATCGTGACCAGCCGAATACCGGGCCGCACCGTCCGCCTCAGCCAGGTAATGATTTCGCTTTCCGCGGCGACGTCGTCGGAACGGCTCGTCACAGCGCCGCCAAGCAGCACCTCGGCCGAACCCGGAACGACGACCAGCGCCCTGTCGGCCAGCGTTTCCGGCAAGGGACTGATGCCCGTAACGGCCAGCCCGATGGAACCCGGCACCGTTCGGGCCGGCCCCACATAACGGACGTCGAACCGCACCCGGCCCTGTTCCAGATTGGCCTTGCGCAGGACTTCCAGCGGCCCGGCCACGTCGAGCAACAGCAGGCGCGGCGGCACCACCACGTAAACCGGGACGAAAACGGTTCCTGCGCCCGGATCGTTCATGCCGCCTTCCGCCCGGTCCCGCCGGCCAGCGCCTGCTCCACGGTCGCGATCCGCGCAAAGCGGTCCGCCAGCACCAGTTCGCTGCGGTCGCGGATTTCGGCGGCGCTCCATTGCCGGCCCGACGCGTCCGTCATCGGGAAAGTCAGCGTCGCCTCGCTTACGAAATCGACCATGTAGCCGAGGTCGGAAGCATGGCGGGTGGTCGTCTCGCAGCATTGCTCCGTACGGATGCCGGAAACGAGAATGCGGCGGATGCCGTTCCTCACCAGCCACACGTCGAGCCCGCTGCCGATGAGCGCGCTGTGCCGCCGCTTGCGGAAGATCGCGTCGGGTTCGATGGACAAGGGCGACAGCGTTTTCACCAGACCGGACGCTTCCGAGAACGGCCCTTCATCCTCGACATGGAAAATCTGCACGGTCGGAATGCCGAGGCACCTCGCGCCGTCGGCCAGCGCCTGTTGGCGCTCGATATAGGCCGGCACGCCGTCTTCACGGTAATAGGGCCGCTCGCGGAAGGATTCCTGCGCGTCGATGACCAGAAGGGCCGCATGATCTCCGGACATTTCTTTCTCCCTGTCAAAAGGTTACAGGGAGAGCATAAGGCGCGCAACGCAGGCCGAAAGCCCTTTCCCGGACAAAGAGCGGACACTTCGCGCCAGACCCTGCGCTACCGGCGGTGCGGCAGCGCCTCCAGAAACTCCACCGGCTCACCCTTGTGCGGATTGACGATCTCCGCCTCCCACATCACCTTGATGCCGCGCACGAAAGTGCCGACCGGCCAGCCGGTGACGGTCTTGCCGTGATAGGGCGTCCATCCGGCCTTCGAGCCGGCCTGTTCGTGGGTGATGGTCTCGCGGCGCTTCATATCCACGATGGTGAGGTCCGCGTCATAGCCGACCGCGATGCGGCCCTTGCGCGCCATGCCGAAGATGCGGTTCGGGCCGTGGCTCGACAGGTCCACAAAACGTTCGAGCGTCAGCCGCCCCGCATTCACATGATCCAGCATGATAGGCACCAGCGTCTGCACGCCGGTCATGCCGGACGGCGAGGCAGGATAGGGCTTCTGCTTTTCCTCCAGCGTGTGCGGCGCGTGGTCGGAGCCGAGCACATCCACGATGCCCTGATCGATACCCTTCCAGACGCCGTCGCGGTGGCGCCTGTCGCGCACCGGAGGGTTCATCTGGATGAGATTGCCGAGCGTGGCGTAATCGTCGGCCGACAGCGTGAGATGATGCGGCGTCGCCTCGCAGGTGGCGACGTCCTTGTGATCCTTGAGAAAATCGATCTCTTCCGCCGTCGAGATATGCAGCACATGGATGCGCGCGCCGGTTTCGCGCGCGATCCGCACGAGACGCTCGGTGCATTGCAGCGCCGCCAACTCGTCGCGCCAGACCGGATGGCTGGACGGATCGCCCTCGACGCGCAAATCCTTGCGCTGGTTGAGACGGAACTCGTCCTCGGAATGAAAGGCGGCGCGCCGGCGCGTATTCATCAGGATCGACGCCACGCCGGCGTCGTCCTCGACCAGAAGATCGCCGGTGGACGACCCCATGAAGACCTTGATGCCCGCCGCGCCCGGTAGGCGTTCCAGTTCGGCCACGTCCTTCGCATTGTCGCGCGTGCCGCCGACCCAGAAGGCGAAATCGCAGTGCATCCGGTGCCGCCCGCGGCGAATCTTGTCCTCCAGCGCCTCCGGCGATGTGGTCAGCGGCTTGGTGTTCGGCATCTCGAAAACTGCGGTCACGCCGCCCAGAACGGCCGCGCGGGAACCGGTTTCAAGGTCTTCCTTGTGCTCCAGACCCGGCTCGCGGAAATGGACCTGACTGTCCACCACGCCCGGCAGGATATGCAGGCCGGTGCAGTCGATCACCTCGCCCGCCGCGCTGCCGTCAAGGGAACCGATGGCGGCGATGCGGCCGGCGCGGATGCCAATGTCGCGCTGCCCGATGCCGTCATGGTTGACGATGGTTGCGCCCTTCAGAATCGTGTCGAACGTCCCGGCCATTCCTGCCTCCTGTGCTGCGAACGGACTTGCGAGCCTCTCCATTGGGGCTTACGTAACGATGGCGCGAAAGGCAAGGAAGAAGCGATGACGACAACCGCCGAAACGATCAATCTTCCCGGCAGGGCTCTGGTCCACATCACCGGCGAGGAAGCGGAAAAGTTCCTGCAAGCCGTGATCACCACCGATCTCGACAAGCTCGGCGGCGACGAGGCGAAACCCGGCGCGCTGCTGACGCCGCAGGGCAAGATACTGTTCGATTTCCTCGTCTCGCGTATCGAAAACGGCCTGCGTTTCGATCTTCAAGCCGATATCGCCGCCGATTTCATGAAGCGCATCGCGCTCTACCGGCTGCGCGCCAAAGCGGAAATTACACAATTGTCCGAATCCCTTGTCGGGGTTTGCTGGCAGGGCGATTCACCTGCTTCAGAAAGCGATTCAACGAAGCGCGACATGCGCTTCCCTGCCGAACTGAAGGTGCGGCGCATCTATGGCGCGGTGACGGCGAATACGGATGAAAGCGCGTGGACGCGGCTGCGCGCCGAATATGGCGTGGCGGAAGGGGAAGCCGATTTTTCCTATGGCGAAGTCTTTCCGCATGACGTGAATTTCGACCAGACCGGCGGAGTCTCCTTTCCCAAGGGATGCTTTATCGGGCAGGAAGTCGTCTCACGCATGCAGCATCGCGGCACGGCGCGCCGCCGCACTCTGGTGGCGCGGGCTCAGGCACCGCTGCCGCCCATGGGAACACCGCTCACGGCGGGCGGCCGCGAGATCGGCACGCTCGGCTCGTCGGCCGGAGGCGTGGGCATCGCGCTGGCGCGCATCGACCGCGTGAAGGAAGCGATCGATGCGGGCACGCCCGTGCTGGCCGGCGATGTGGACGTCACACTCGCTTTGCCGCCGCATGTGCGGTTCACCTTTCCCGAAGCGCAGGCGGGGGACGCCTGATGGCAGCCGCCGACCGTTCCTCCGGCAAGGCCCGTGCATGGCAGCGCATGCTGTCGGGGCGCAGGCTCGATCTGCTCGATCCCTCGCCGCTCGACGTGGAAATCAGCGATATCGCGCACGGTCTGGCGCGTGTGGCGCGCTGGAACGGCCAGACTATCGGCGAACATGCCTTTTCGGTGGCGCAGCACTCGTTGCTGGTGGAGCATATTTTCAACCGACTCACACCGGAAGCCGATGCGGAATGGCGGATGACGGCCTTGCTGCACGACGCGCCGGAATATGTGATCGGCGACATGATCTCGCCGTTCAAGGCCGTGATGGGAGGCGACTACAAGATGGTCGAGAACCGCCTCGACACGGCTGTCCGCCTGCGCTTCGCCCTGCCTCCGACGCCGCCGATGGCGCTCAGGACGCTGGTGAAGCGCGCCGACCAGATCGCGGCCTTCTTCGAGGCGACGCGGCTCGCCGGCTTCACCGAGAGCGAGGCGGTCAAATATTTCGGGCGTCCGCGCGGCTTCGACCCGACCGGGCTGGACCTGACGCCGCGCCCCACAGGCAAGGTGCAGGACGAATTCCTCGCCCGCTTCGGGGAGATCGACCGCGAGAGGAGAGGCTGACATGCCGCAAATCGTCGTTTGTCCGCTGTCACGTGTCGAGGAAGCGGCGCGCACCTATGGCGCGCTCGACATGGTGACGCTGATCGGGACTGGCACGGAGGTGCCGTTGCCCATGCAGATCGTGCCGGAACGCTATTTGCGGCTGGATTTCCACGATATCGTCGAGCCCGCCGAAGGCATGACGCCGCCCGGCGAGGAGCACGTCGCCGCGCTGATCGGCTTTGCCCGTCGCTGGGCTCTGCGCGGGAGGGGGGAAACGCCGCTGCTGATCCATTGCTATGCGGGTATTTCACGCTCGACGGCGGCGGCCTTCATCAGCGCGGCCGCTCTCAACCCGCGGCGGGATCCGTTCGAACTGGCACAGCGCCTGCGCGCGTGCTCACCCTCGGCAACACCCAATATGCGCCTGATCCGGCTGGCCGACGCCATGCTGGCCCGTGACGGCCGGATGATCGAAGCCGTCGCCGCAATCGGACGCGGCGCGGAAGCCTTCGAGGGCGAGGTTTTCAGTTTTTCGCCGGACGGTCCGTGACGGATGTGTGGCGGGCAACGAAGCCGGCCACGCCGGAGACAAGTCCCTCCGCCAAGGGCAGGTTCGGATCGGAATAAGTGGCAATATTGTCAGCCCGATCCATGGGCACCTTTTTCAGCACATGATTCATGCCCGCGATTGTCAATGTCTCGATACCCGGACGGGCAGCGGCGAGCCTACGGGCGTCGTCGGGCGAAACCTGCAAATCGGACGTTCCCTGCACCACCAGTACCGGCGCGGAAACGCGCCGTAACTCGGCGACGGGATCGAGCGGAAGCCATGACATGAGATAAGGCTGGACGCTTGCCCGGAACACGGGTTGCAAGGCCGGAGAGGTCACGGCAACCGTCTTGCCGTCGCGCAGTCTGTCGAGCGCGGTCTTCACTTCCGACAAAACCGTATCGGTTGCCCCTGCCGCCCGCAACTGGCGCAAAAGCAGTTCGCTCGCCGGTCGGCCGGCACCGGCGATGAGGATAATCCCGTCAGGCGCCTCCACTTGCGCCGCCATCGTCGCGACCAGCGCACCCTCGCTGTGGCCGATGAGAAAGACCGAGCGGATGCGGGGAAATGCATGCAGGAAACGCGCCCAGCGGCGCGCATCGTCGACATAGGTGGAAAAGCGCAGGCTTGCTTCATCCGTCCTGCCCGCAAGGCTCTGGCCGATACCGCGCTTGTCGACCCGCAACGAAGCAATGCCGTGCGCGGCGAGCGCGCGGGCGAGCATTTTGAGACTGTCATTCATCATGCCGGGTGCATTGCCGTCGCGGTCGGTCGGCCCCGATCCGGCGAGGATCAGCGCGGCAGGAACCGTCGCCGTCCCCGCGGGCCATGTCAGCGTTCCGTGCAGGCCGCCCAGTTCGGCAGGCTGCTCGGAAAAATCCGCGCCAGAAGCCGCACCGGCGAAGAACGTGCCAAACAGGACCGCGAGCAAAAGGCGCGTCATGACTGCCGCCTCGCCAGCGCATTCAAAAAGCCGGCGCGGGAATCGGGCGGGGTCTGGGCGCGCGGCTCCCAGACATGGCGCATCAGGAAATAGCCGGTCATTGTGAAGGCACACTCGATCTCGGCCACGGAAGCGGCGCGCACGCCCATATCGCCCACGAAAGCCGGCAGGGCAAGCAGCCTGCCGGCCCACGGCGCGCCGGCCTCGGCCGAGACGGCGCGGCCGGATTTCGGCGAGACCCAGACCAGATTCTCACGGCTGCCGGTGGCCGCGCATTCGCGCAGATCGAGGCCGAAGCCCAGTTCCTCCAGCATCATCACCTCGAAACGCAGCAGCAATTCGCCGGAAGCGAGCGGATCGTCGAAATGGTCGATGATGAGCCGCAGCGTCTCATAAAGGCCCTGATGCGGGTCGCGTTCGGGCAACAGACGCAGATGCGCCGCCGCAAGCTGGATGCCATGGAGCGCCAGCGGCGTCTCGATCAGCCGCGCCGCCGCGAAGCCGAGCGGTTCCACAGTGAAGGTGCCCAGATGCTCGTCCAGCCTTGCCCACCATGCGAGATCGACATGGTTGCCGGGCTGGAGCAGCGGCTGCATGCGGCGGGAACGCCCGCCGCGCACAAGTCCCAGATGGCGGCCATGGCCGCGGGTCATCACCTCGACGATGGCGCTCGTCTCGCCATGGCGGCGTGTACCCAGAACGATGCCTTCGTCGCGCCATTCCATTGGCATTCACCCCGATCAGACCGGGAAATCGAGTCCCATCTCGCGATAGCGTTCCGGGTCGTCGCTCCAGTTCTCGCGCACCTTGACGAACAGGAACAGATGCACAGGCTGTTCGAGAATATCGGAAATTTCCCTGCGCGCCGACTGGCCGATCACCTTGATGGTCTCGCCCTTGTGGCCGAGCACGATCTTCTTCTGGCTCTCGCGCTCGACATAGATCACCTGCTCGATGCGCACCGAGCCGTCCTTGCGCTC
Source organism: Rhizobiales bacterium 63-22 (assembly GCA_001898995.1). Classification (GTDB taxonomy): domain Bacteria; phylum Pseudomonadota; class Alphaproteobacteria; order Rhizobiales; family Rhizobiaceae; genus Brucella. Next base: position 620,356 of record MKVZ01000017.1, read on the forward strand.
TTCCCAGCGTTCCGTCTCCACCGTCGAGGCGTAGGGCAGTTCCTCGTGGAGCCGCAGATAGAGCTTTTCGCGGGTGATCTCGGCGGCGAGCTGGCGCATCGGCATGTCGGAAATCTGGTCTTCGGGATAGTACCACGGACCTTCCGGCACGCTTTCCGCCAGATATTTCGCGAGATCGGCGCAGCCCGATCCGGTCAGGGCCGAAATCATGAAGGTGCGGTCGAAAGCCGCCAGTTCGTTGGCCTTCTGCGCCAGTTCGAGCAGGCTCGAACGCTCGACGCGGTCGACCTTGTTCAGCACCAGAACCTTCTTCTGGCGCACGTCCTTCACGCTTTCCAGAAGGGCTGCGGCGTTCTCGTTCAGGCCGCCCTGCGCGTCGATGAGCACGAGCACGATGTCCGCATCCTTCGCGCCGCCCCACGCGGTGGTCACCATGGCGCGGTCGAGCCTGCGCTTCGGGCGGAATATGCCCGGCGTATCCACCAGCACGATCTGCGCCGGGCCCTCGATGAAGATGCCGCGCACCAGCGCGCGCGTGGTCTGCACCTTGTGCGTGACGATGGAAACCTTGGTGCCGACAAGCTGGTTCACCAGCGTCGACTTGCCGGCATTGGGCGCCCCGATCAGCGCCACGAAGCCGGAGCGCGTTCCCCCCGTCTGCGCCGCGTCGTCAGCGGCCGTCCGATTGTTCATTTTTGTTCCTTCCAGACGATGGTTGCGCCGAAAGCAGTCTTCCCCCTCGAAACCGGTTCCGGCGTCGACAGGCCCGGTTTCCGGGCCCTGTCACGATTTGACGATTATAAACGATCCCTACGGAAAACGCAGGCCTGCATCATTGCGGCCCGCCGCGCTTCCAAACGCCTTCGCGATAGAGCATGGCCTCGGCGGCGCCCTGCTCCGCGATGCGCTTGGAGCGGCCCTCGCCCTGTTCGGGCGCAAAGCCCTCCACCGTCACCTCGACCACGAACAGCGGATCGTGATCCGGCCCGCTGCGCTTCGCGATCGCATAGACGGGCTGCACATTGCCCTGCTGATGCGCCCACTCCTGCAATTCGGTCTTGGCGTCGCGGCGCCCGGCTCCTGTTTCGAGCGAGCGCTTTTTCCAGTAACGCTGGACGAAGGGACGCACCGCTTCCAGCCCGCCGTCAAGATAGATGGCGGCGATCAGCGCCTCCACCACATCGGCGCGCAGGTTGAGCAGACGTTTGTCCCTGAGCGACTTGATGTCCGATCCGGTATGGATCAATCCGGCAAGGCCCATCTCGTCGGCAATCGCCGCGCAGGTCTGCGCATTGACCAGCGCATTGAGGCGGACCGACAATTCGCCTTCGGACGCTTCGGGGAAGCCCTCGAACAGCATTTCCGCTATGACGATGCCCAGCACGCGGTCGCCGAGAAACTCCAGCCGCTCGTAGTTGGCGCGCTGCGGCCCCTGCACGCTCGAATGGGTGAGCGCCTGTTCCAGCCGCTTCAGGTCGAGAAAACGGTGGCCCGTGCGCTCCCCGAGAATCGCGGCGGCATCTTGCGCTGAAGCCATTTCAGTTCCCGGTGATGGCGGTATGGGGCGCACCATTGACGGAGGTGAACAACCGGCTGAAGCGTACATCGGTCGGCCATTTCCAGATTTCCAGCGGGCTTGCCTTGTCCGCGATGGAGAAGAAGATGATGTTGGCGCGGCCGACGAGATTCTCGAAGGGCACGTAGCCAACGCCAAAACGGCTGTCGAGCGAGTTGTCGCGGTTGTCGCCCATCATGAAATAATGGCCGGGGGGCACCTCGAAGACACGCGTGTCGTCGCCGATCGAGTTCGGCGCCAGATCGAGCGTGTCGTAGGTCACGCCGTCGGGCAGGGTCTCGCGATAGACCGCGACGGGCCGGTTCACTTCCGTCACGTCGGGATTGTCGATAGTGCCGATGCGCACGCGTTTCACCGGCTTGTCGTTGATATAGAGCACGCCGCCGCGCATCTGTATCCGGTCGCCCGGCAGGCCGACCACGCGCTTGATGTAATCGATCGAGGGATCGCTCGGCAGCTTGAACACCACCACGTCGCCGCGCTTCGGCTGCGCGCTCCAGATGCGGCCCTTGAAAAGATCGAGGCCGAAAGGCAGCGAATAGCGCGAATAGCCATAGGCATATTTCGACACGAACAGATAATCACCCTCCAGCAGCGTCGGGCGCATGGAGCCGGAGGGGATGCTGAAAGGCTGGAAAAGCAGGGTACGGATGATCAGTGCCAACAGCAGCGCCTGTACGATAACGCTGATGGTTTCGCCGATGCCGCCGGACTTCTTGGTTTCACTCTTGCTGGACACGCTCATTGTATCTCCGCTTGCGATAACGCGATCTAATAGCCGCTAAGACTGCGTGAGGCAATCCGGAGGCCGGCCCCTCGCACAATTATGAACGGGCAGCACCCGTTTGCGCCCGCAACGGCTCAATCCGCGCTGGCCGCGCCCGGAAGAGCTTCGATAATGACGAAGGCCTGCGCAAGAGGGAAATCATCAGTAATTGTCAGATGTATGGCGGCGCGGGTTCCGGGCGGCAGAAGTTCGGTGAGCCGCCTCGCGGCGCCGCCGGTCAGTTGCATGGTGGGCTTGCCGGAGGGCAAATTGACCACGCCCATGTCGCGCCAGAACACACCGCGCGCAATGCCGGTTCCGAGCGCCTTGGCGCAGGCTTCCTTGGCGGCGAAACGCTTGGCATAGGAAGCGGCGCGCTGTTTGCGGCCCTCGGATTTGCGCTGTTCGGTTTCGGTGAAGACGCGGTCGCGGAAACGCTCGCCATGGCGTTCGAGCGTCTGCTCGATGCGCCTGATATCGATGAGATCGCTGCCGATGCCGACGATCATACGCCCCGAAGCTCCCGCTCGTTTTGCAGCCTGTGCTTTTCCGCGAGGCGTTCGAGACGCCGGCGGCGGAACACCGAGACCGCATAGCGCGTCACCAGATAGACCAGCACGCCGACAGCGGCGCCAAGGACGATCGAGCCGACCAGCATGGGCTCGATCAGCGGCGTCCATATTTCCCCGAACTGCATGGTGTGCAGGGCGCGGCCCAGATGCACCGGCGGTGCGGCATCCGGGCCGCGGTTCATCAGGAAGCGGCCCAGTTCGAAGGTGCTGCCCCAGATGAAGGGCAGCGTCAGCGGATTGGCCGCCGTGGTGCCGAGCGCGGCGGCTGCGAGGTTGCCGCCCAGAAGATAGGCGCAAACGATGGCGATGACGACATGGAAGCCGAGAAAGGGCGTGAAGGCCGAGAACACGCCGACGGCGAGACCGGCCGCCACCGCATGCGGTGAGGCCGTGATGCGCAGTATTCGCTTGCCCCTGTATTTGAAGGAGCGTGCGAAGGAATGGCGCGGCCAGAACAGAAGACGGAGACGTTCCCGTCTGGTCGGCGGATTTCGGCGTTGAAACAGCATGCGCTTCTCATAATGCCCCAGGGGCGCGGACACAATTGCTAATATGCATCCGAAACGGGCAATGGATCGCCCTCCGGACGCAACTGATAGTGGCGCGGGGATACGCCCAGCATGCGGCGAAACATGGTGGTAAAGGCTGAAACGCTGTCATAGCCGAGATCGAGCGCCACGCTGGTGACCGGCTCGCCCTCGGAAAGGCGCGGCACGGCGGCAAAAAGGCACGCCTGCTGCCGCCAGACCGAGAGGCTCAGGCCCGTCTCGCGCTGGAAATGCCGCGTGAAGGAGCGCCGGCTCATGGCCATTTCGCCGGCCCATTCGTCGATGGTCACGCGCGAGGACGGCCGGTTGACGAAATCGCGGCAAAGCTTTTGCAGGCGCGGATCGGCCGGGAAAGGCAGGCCGAGCGGTCTTTGCGGCAAGGTGTGCAGGTCCCGCAGGATGAGTTCGATGACGAGCGCGTCGCGGCTGCCCGGTTCCGGCGTCGAGTCCGTATCGGTCGCGTCGATGATGAGACAGCGCATCAGGTCGGTCAGCCCCACCACATGCGGATGGAACGGCACGCCCGACACGGCATCCACGGCGATATAGATGGAGCGCATCAGCACGTCGCCCATGATCTCGACGGAATGCTCCACGCCCGCCGGAATCCACATCGCGTGATCGCTGGGGATCAGCCAGCGTCCGGCATGGCTCGTCACCAGCACCACGCCCTGCGAGGCACAAAGAAGCTGCGCGCGCGAATGGCGATGCAGCGGCACGAAATAGCCATCGGGATAGCGTGTCGGCAGCGCGATCACCGGGCCGGTCATCTCCTCCAGCATGGCGATGCGGCGTTCGTGGAACTCTTGCAGTTCCTCGCTGTTCCGCGGCAGAAGGCGCGGCGGCGATAGCGGTTTCATGTTCGGGCTTTCCGGATGTGGATTATTATTTTACAGAGAGTGGCCCACTCTCGAAGATAATGGACCAAATCACGAAAGCGGGCGAAATACAATCGTCTTAATAACCCAACCCGGAAAGGGCGTGGGACGCCCGCAATCTGGAGCAGAACCATGAGCGTGAGCGCTGCACAGCAGCCATCCGGCATCAAGGCTGACGATACGGTCGTCACCGTCATTCTGGCCGCGAGTTTCGGCCATTTCCTCAACGACATGATGCAGTCGCTGCTTCCGGCCATCTATCCGATGCTGCAAAAGAATTACAGCCTTGCCTTCTGGCAGATCGGCGTGCTGACTTTCGCCTACCAGATCACCGCCTCGATCCTGCAACCGCTGGTCGGCATCTATACCGACCGCAAGCCCCTGCCCTATTCGCTGTCCTTCGGCATGGGCTGCACGCTGGTCGGCCTCGTGCTGCTGGCCACGGCGCATCATTACTGGCTGCTGCTGGCGGGCGCGTGCTGCGTCGGCTTCGGCTCGTCGGTCTTCCACCCGGAAGCCTCGCGCGTGGCCCGGCTGGCGTCTGGCGGCAAGCACGGCTTCGCGCAATCGCTGTTCCAGGTCGGCGGCAATTTCGGCACCTCGATCGGCCCCCTGCTCGCGGCCTTCGTCGTGCTGCCCTTCGGCCAGATCAGCGTTTCATGGTTCTCGGTGGCCGCGCTGATCGGCATGATCGTGCTCTGGCGCGTCGGCAACTGGTACAACCGCTACCGTGTCGCCAATGCCAGCAAACCGAAGCCCGACAAGACTTTGCCGCTGCCGCGCGACAAGGTCATCAAGACGGTCTTCGTGCTGATGCTGCTGATCTTCGCCAAATATATCTATCTGGTCAGCATTACCAGTTACTACACCTTCTATACCGAACGTCATTTCGGCGTCTCGACGCGGACCTCGGAACTGCTTCTGTTCCTGTTCCTCGCGGCCGTCGCCGCGGGTACGATCCTCGGCGGCCCCATCGGCGACCGCATCGGCTCGCGCAAAGTGATCTGGATGTCGATCCTCGGCATCCTGCCCTTCACGCTGGTGCTGCCTTATGCCAGTCTGGAAGTGACGGCGGTACTGAGCGTCATCATCGGCTTCGTCCTTGCCTCGGCTTTCCCGGCCATCGTGGTCTTCGCGCAGGAACTGCTGCCGGGGCGCGTGGGCATGGTTTCCGGCCTGTTCTTCGGTTTCGCCTTCGGCATGGGCGGCACTGCGGCTGCCGCGCTCGGCGTGGTCGCGGACGCCTACGGCATCGAGTTCGTCTACAAGATCTGTTCCTTCATGCCGCTGCTCGGTCTTCTGGCGATCTTCCTGCCCAAGCTGGAAAAGACCCGCAAGGCCAAGGCATAACGCGCATCTGAAAAAAGCGGAGCGCCGCACGTCCCCCAACGGCGGCGCTCCCATGCCACTGACCAATGACGGCTCGGTGCAGCAGCATATCCGGGGCATATACGGCGGAATTCATCGTTCACACGACACTGCTGAAACCGTGTACCGTCTCCTTGCGAAACTCATCGAAAGCGGCGGCCACGAGGCGGATCAGCGGCTTGCCAGCCTCGGTGGCGCTGATGACGCCGTCCTTCACATCCACCAGCCCATCGGCCACCAGCGGCCGCAGCAGCGCCAGTTCGTCGGAAAACTCCATATCCGGTGCGACGACCTTGAGATCGACGCGGAAATTACACATCAGCGCATTGATGATGCCGGAACGGAAACGATCGCTTTCCCGCAGCACATAACCGCGCGCTGTCGGCAATTCGCCCCTCTCCACGCAGCGGCGATACTGGCCGACATCGGCGATGTCCTGCGCATAGCCGCCGGGGAATTGCGATATCGCGGACGGGCCGAAACCGATCAGGGTCTGGCTGCGATCGTCGGTATAGCCCTGAAAATTGCGGTTCAGCCGGCCCTCCCGCGCCGCGACGGCGAGCGAATCGCCGGGCATCGCGAAATGGTCGATGCCCACAGGGCGGTAGCCGAACCGTAAGAAGCACTCCGCCACCGCGCGCGACTGCGCGAAGCGTTCGTCGGCGCCGGGCAGAAGCGAGGCGTCGATAAGGCGCTGGTTGGCGCGACGGCGCGGCAGATGCGCATAACCGTAACAGGCAACGCGATCGGGCCTCAGCGCGGCGACCGTCCCGCAGGTCTGCCGCAGGCTGTCCACCGTCTGCAAGGGCAGTCCGTAGATCAGATCGAAATTGAGCCGGATGATCCCCATCCCGCGCAGGAGCCGTACTGCCTGCTCCACCGTTTCCACGGGCTGCACGCGGCCAATGGCCTTCTGCACGCTCACATCGATATCCTGTACGCCGAGGCTGGCCCGATTGACGCCCATCAGCGCCAGCGTATGCACCAGTTCGGATGTGACGGTGCGCGGATCGAGTTCGATGGCGTGTTCCATGTCCGGTGCAAATTCGAACACCGAATGCAGCGCCGCCAGAACGCCGAGGAACTGGCGCGTATTGAGGATCGAGGGCGTGCCGCCGCCCCAATGCAGATGCGTGACGCGCGGACGCGCGGAAAGTGCCTGGCCGGCGATCCCGATCTCGGCCAGCAGCGCCCTGTGATAATTTTCCACTACATCGTCGCGCAGAGCCATTTTGGCGTGGCAGCCGCAATAATGGCAAAGCTGCCGGCAATAAGGCACATGGATATAGAGCGACACGTCCTCACCGGGACCGATCTGGCGCAGCCAGCGGCGCGGAGTCTCCGTCGTCATGGGCGTGAAGTCGGCGGCGGTCGGAAAGGAAGTGTAGCGGGGAACGGCGAACGCCGCATAGCGCCTCACGGCTTCGTCACGCATGGCGCATCCCCTTCACCCGACAGGGACCGCGGCGTGTACTGGACCGGATATCGGGGCCTGCGTTCCGGCGAAGCCCTGCCTGCGATACGGGAAGCGATGCCGCAGCCGGCCGGTGCCGACGGCATGATACGGCAGGCAAGCCCGCAAGAATGACAGTCAACGCTGCAATTTCCGGCCACGAAAGCACCTGTTTTCCCTACGGTACGATGCAGCCGCCCGCGGCCCGCATCGATCTTCACGATAAGGAATAAGACGCCGTGCGGCTTGCCGCATTGATCAGGATCAAGGATTTTGGCCGATGGAATTAAAGATGGGTCAGATCGAGGCCCGCGACCGCCGCGAGCGAACGGTGCGAAAGAATTTCGACCGTATTGGCGTCGGGGAGCTGAATCAATCCCTGTGTCTTCAGCTTGGTGAAGCTGCGGCTCACCGTCTCGATGGTGAGGCCAAGATAATCGGCGATATCCGTGCGATTCATGGAGAGATGGACCGGATTGGGCTTCTCGCCCCGCTTTTCGGCCCGCGCCGACAGGATCAGCAGGAAGCTCGCCAGTTTTTCCACCGGCGCAAGGCGGCCCAACACCATCTGGTTGTCGCGCGCCGTGCGAAGGGCTGCCCGTGTCATCTGATGCAGCCGCTCTTTCAATCTGGGAAAGCGCTCCATCAGGTCGTCCATCTCCTTCGTCGAGAAGGCGCAGAGAACGGAAGGAACCACTGCCTCGGCCGATTGCGAGTAGACTTCGTCATCGGCGAGGCCCAGATAGTCGCCCGGAAACAGAAAGCCCGCGATTTGCCGGCGGCCGTCCGGCAGCGAGGTGTAGATACGCAGCATGCCGGAGGTGAGGCTGAAGACGCGGCGCTTCGGCTCCCCCTCCTCTACCAGCATCTCGTTGGCGTGCAGCTTCCGCGATGTCATGATGGCTTCGAGCGCGCCGAGATCGCCGTCGTCCAGCGCCGCGCAGACCGCCATCCGGCGCACGTCGCAATCGGCGCAGACCCCGCAGGGCGCACGATAGGGCGATTTCGGATCGAAACGGACCGGCGCTACAGCCACAATGGTTTCCTGTCAAAAAGCCGGGCGGATGCCCGGCTGGCGGTCTGATTCCGACATTTGCATCCGTCTGATACAGGCGCTGGAGTAAATGTCGGAATCAGACCGCCAGCAGCTCATTAATTTCCTAGTGTAACTTTTGAATTTGACATTTGCTCGTTGCCCGATCTCGAATGAGAGGCAAATGTCAAATTCGTTCCACTAGCCTGAATTTAGGAACCGCAACCGCTTCCGTAAAGGGAAATATCGCCGCGGCTTCATGATAGCTATTCTTTTCGTGTCAAATATTGCGGCTTCCCGGCTTGACGGGAGGAATGGCGGCCAGTTCCGGCGGCAGCCTGTCCGCCGGGTAGGCCGGCACCTCGTATTGCGCGAGCGAAATCAGCTTCGCGCCCACATCGGCCTTGCCGGCGGAGCGGTCCACGATGCAGGCGGCCGCCAGAACCTCGATATCGATGCCCCTGAGACAGTCTATCGTCTCGCGGATGGAAAGGCCCGTGGTGACGATGTCCTCCACGATTACCACGCGCGCGCCCTTCGGAACGTCAAAGCGGCGCAGGCGGAACACGCCGTTCTCGCGCTCGACCCAGATGGCGGGGACGCCCAGATGCCGCGACGTCTCGTAGGCCGGGATGATGCCGCCGATGGCCGGACCCACCACGTAGTCGATCTGTCCGAGCCCGGCGGCCCTGATTTTCTCCGCCAGTGCCTTGCACAGCTTTTCCGTCTTGTCGGCGTGCATGAAGACGCGCGCCTTCTGGAGAAAGACCGGGCTGCGCAGGCCGGAAGTGAGGATGAAATGGCCTTCGAGGATCGCTCCCGCTTCGCGGAAGACGGCAAGCACGTCTTCGGTTTTCATGTCTGTCCTATCCGTTTACGCGCGCGGCGCCGCTGACGCTCGCGCTTTCCTTCAACTGGGATATGATGCGGTTGAGGTGCTTCAGATCCCACACAGCAACGTCGATGATCATCTCGGTGAAATCGGGCGCGGTGCGCACCATGGAGAGATTGTCGATATTCGCGTCGTTGGCGGCGACGATATGCGCGATCTCGGCCAGCGAGCCCGGCGAATTGATCGCCGAAACCGAGATGCGGGCAGGAAACCGCTCGTGCATGCTTTCATCGATATCCCAGCGCACGTCGATCCAGCGTTCCGGCTGATCGTCATAGGCGGTCAGCGCCGGCGACTGGATCGGGTAGATGGTGATCCCAGCCCCCGGCTGGAGGATGCCGACGATACGGTCGCCCGGCACGGCGCCCTCCGGCGCGAAGCGCACCGGCAGGTCGGAATTGGTGCCGCGGATCGGCAGGGCGCGCTTGCCGGGCTTCGGCGCTGCCTCGCCGCCCATTGCCTTGCCGGCGCCCTTTTCACCGCTTTCGCTGCCCTCCGGCACCTTGAAGATCATGCCGGCAGCGTTCTGGATGTTGAACCAGCCCTTTTCGCCGGACTTGGCCGGGTGGTTCTGGCTGGTGACACGGGTATCCTGATAATCGGGATAGACCGCCTTGACCACGTCCGAAGACGGCAGTTCGCCGCGCCCGACAGCGGCCAGCACGTCCTCCACGTCCTTGCGCGCCAGACGAGGCAGGACGGGTTTCAGCGCATCCTTGCCGAAAGGCTTGCCGGCGCGTTCGAAGGCGCGTTCGAGAATGCGGGTGCCGAGGCCGGAATATTGCTTGCGTACCGCCGAGCGCGTGGCACGGCGGATGGCGGCGCGGGCCTTGCCGGTGGCCACCAGCGATTCCCATGCGGCGGGCGGCACCTGCGCCTTGGAGCGGATGATGTCGACCTCGTCGCCGTTCTTCAGTTCCGTCATCAGCGGCATGATGCGGCCGTTGACCTTGGCGCCGACGCAGCTGTCGCCGACATCGGTATGGACCGCATAGGCGAAATCGATCGGCGTCGCACCGCGCGGCAGCGCGATGAGTCGGCCCTTGGGCGTGAAGCAGAACACCTGATCCTGAAACAGTTCCAGCTTGGTATGTTCCAGAAACTCCTCCGGGTTGTCGCCTTCCGAAAGCTGTTCGATGGTCTGGCGCAGCCAGGCATAGGCGTTGGTCTCGGTGGAGATCGTGTGCGGATTGCTGGCGCTGCCGCGATCCTTGTAGATCGAATGGGCGGCGACGCCGAATTCGGCGATCTCGTCCATCTCGCGGGTGCGAATCTGCAATTCGATACGCTGGCGCGACGGGCCGATGATGGTGGTGTGGATGGAGCGGTAGTCGTTCTGCTTCGGCGTCGAGATGTAATCCTTGAAGCGCCCCGGCACCATGGACCAGGTCGTGTGGATCAGACCCAGCGCGCGATAGCAGTCCTGCATCGTGTCGACCATGACGCGGAAGCCGAAAATGTCGGAAAGCTGCTCGAAGGAAAGGCCCTTGGTCTCCATCTTGCGGAACACCGACCACGGCTTCTTCTGGCGGCTCTTGACGCTCGCCTTGATGCCGTTCTTCTCGAAGATCTCCGAAAGATCCTTCTCGATCTTCTGCAACAGGCCGCGATTCTTTTCGAGCAACTCGGCGAGACGGTCGGTCACCGCGCGCCACGCATCGGGATTGATGTAGCGGAAAGCCAGCTCCTCCAGCTCCTCGCGCATGTCCTGCATGCCCATGCGGCCGGCGAGCGGCGCATAGATATCCATCGTCTCCTCGGCGATGCGCAGGCGCTTGTCCTCGCGCATCACGCCCAGCGTGCGCATATTGTGCAGCCGGTCCGCGAGCTTGACCAGAAGCACGCGCACGTCCTCGGAAATGGCAAGCAGCAGCTTGCGCAGGTTTTCCGCCTGCACCGCTTTCTTGGAGACGAGGTCGAGCTTCTTGAGCTTGGTCAGCCCCTCGACCAGCTTGCCGATCTCCGGCCCGAACAACTGGTCGATCTCGGCGCGGGTGGCCGACGTGTCCTCGATCGTGTCGTGCAGAAGCGCGATAGCGATGGTGGCCTCGTCCAGATGCATGTCGGTGAGGATGGCCGCCACTTCCAGCGGATGCGAGAAATAGGGGTCGCCGGAAGCCCGTTTCTGGCTGCCATGTTTCTGCATGGCATAGACATAAGCCTTGTTGAGAAGCGCCTCGTTGACATCCGGCTTGTATCGCTGAACGCGCTCCACAAGCTCATACTGGCGCATCATCGACAAGAACTCCCAATTACACGAACCTAGTGGAACGAATTTGACATTTGCCTCCCATTCGACATCGAGCGGCGAGCAAATGTCAAATTCAAAAGTTCCACTAGAAGTCAATAAGTTACCAGCGGTTTTTTCGATTCTGACATTTGCTCCCGCACCGGTATCAAACGGGTGCGAATGTCAGAATCAAACCACTGGGAACGGTTTCGCCCAACGTTCTCAATTTCCGGCAGAAATCCGGTTCCCGCAAGTATTCATCCAATTATTTTACATTTCGAACGCATAAAAATACGTGCCGTGGCCCACCGGCCACGGCACGTATGAAAATCAGCAGAAATAGAAATCAGAAGTCGTCGTTCTTTTCCGGCGCGACAAGACCCTCGATGCCGGCCAGAAGCTCCTCTTCCGACATGCGGTCGAAAGCGACGACATCTTCTTCCGAGGCGTCGGCGATGCCTTCCGCCACATCTTCGGCGGTGTGCGCAATCTGGGCAGGCGCGGCGGCTTCCGGCTCGTCCACCTCGACATGCTTCTGCAACGAATGAATCAGGTCTTCCTTGAGATCGTCCGGCGACAGGGTTTCGTCGGCGATCTCGCGCAGCGCGACGACAGGGTTCTTGTCGTTGTCGCGATCGATGGTGATCGGCGCGCCCTGGGAAATCTGGCGCGCGCGATGCCCGGCCAGAAGAACCAGCTCGAAGCGGTTCTCGACCTTGTCTACGCAGTCCTCAACGGTGACGCGGGCCATACGCGGTCCCTTTCATGTTCATATCTGGCATGTTCTGGATGAGATTTCCCTGCACATAACGCCTGCGGGGCGAAATTACAAGCAAAAGCGAATCCGCCCGCAAAGAGGCGCGCCTGCAACCGGCGGCAAAACCTCCCTTCACCCGCTCCCGTAGCCGGCGTAGATTTCTCTTTCAGGTAAATAAAACCCCGAAATAACAATCACAGGTTGCTTGTTTTTCTATAATATCGCCTTAGAACGCAATGCACGTCATTGGTAGTAATAATAGCCGTTCGCCATTCAGGCGCATCAGAATATGCGGTCACCGGATCAGCGAACGTAAAGTGGATATATTGCACTATGTTCGATTCCCGTGAAAAGATTGCGCTTTTTATCGACGGCGCAAATCTGTACGCCGCCTCCAAGACACTTGGCTTCGATATCGACTATCGCAAGCTTCTCAAGGCGTTCCAGAAGCGGGGCTATCTGCTGCGTGCCTATTATTACACGGCGCTGGTCGAGGATCAGGAATATTCGTCCATCCGCCCGCTGATCGACTGGCTGGATTACAACGGCTACAAGGTCGTCACCAAGGCGGCGAAGGAATTCACCGACTCCACCGGCCGCCGCAAGGTGAAGGGCAATATGGATATCGAACTGACGGTCGATGCCATGCAGCTTACCGACACGGTGGATCATTTCGTCATCTTCTCCGGCGACGGCGATTTCCGCTCGCTGGTCGAAGCCTTGCAGCGCAAGGGCCGCAAGGTCTCGGTCGTCTCGACGCTGACCACGCAGCCGGCGATGATCTCCGACGAATTGCGCCGTCAGGCCGACCATTTCATCGACCTCGTCTCGCTCAGGCCGGAAATCGGCCGCGACCCGGCCGAACGCGCGCCGCGCCGTCAGGAAGAGGATTCCGACGAAACCGACTGACTGCCATCGGGAGCGTGTTTCGATCCCCTTGCACCGGATCGGCGCCGTCGCTTTTCGCGAACCGCTCTATTGACGCCGGCTGCACGCCGGTTCATGCAAGGGCATGATTCCGCAGCCTTCTCCCGATTGTCCGCTCTGTCCGCGCCTGCACGCTTTCCTTGAGGAATGGCGCAGGCGGGAGCCTTCCTGGCATAACGCGCCGGTGCCTCCCTTCCTGCCGGCGCGGGAAGATGATGTAAGGCTGCTGATCATCGGGCTTGCGCCGGGTGTGCGCGGCGCGAATCGCACCGGGCGCCCCTTTACCGGCGATTACGCGGGCGCGCTTCTCTACAGCACCCTGTGCGAATTCGGCTTCGCGACCGGAAAATTCGAGGCGCGGCCGGACGACAGCCTGCGGCTCACCGATTGCGGCATCGTCAACGCGGTGCGCTGCGTGCCGCCGGAGAACAAACCGATCGGCGCGGAGATCAACACCTGCCGGCGCTTTCTCACACCGATGCTGACCCATTTCGCCAATCTTCGCGCCGTGGTCACGCTCGGCACCATCGCGCATCAATCCACCGTGCGCGCGCTGGGCGTCCCGGTCTCGCGCCACCCCTTCGGGCATGGCCGGACCACCGATATCGGAAATCTGCGGATATTCTCCAGCTATCACTGCTCGCGCTACAACACCAATACCGGCGTGCTGACCGACGCCATGTTCCGCGACGTGTTCAGGAATGTCCGCGCCTATCTCGAAACGAAATGAGCGCCCCGGAACCGCGCATGCGAGGCTCCGGGGCCTATCAGCGTTTATCCGTTGTGCGGGGCCGGCGCTCCGATCATGCAACCTGTCCTGACGGCCCCTTCCGGCAAGAGCTGACAGGCGGTCTTGCAATAAGGCCGCAAGCTGTCCCGGATCAGTTCACAGGCGGAAGCGGAACTGATGCCAGAAGCCGAGGTCGCCAGAACAAAAGAGACAGCAATAAATTTTTTCATCGTATCACCCAATTAATAATTCATATTGAAAGTATTGTGTTGAAACATGGCCGGCATGTCGAAACACGATCTATTTTTCATAAATAAGTAATATCGTAAATAGCAACTATTTATAATTTACTTCCATGTATATTTTCGCTCCTATATTATAGGAGTGCCGGATATACCCTAGCCGCGGTCGCGCAGCAGGCGAGCCTTCTCGCGGTTCCAGTCGCGCTTCTTTTCCGTCTCACGCTTGTCATGGGTCTTCTTGCCACGCGCAAGCGCCAGTTCCAGCTTCGCCCGGCCGCGGTCGTTGAAATAGAGCTTCAGCGGCACCACCGTCATGCCCTCGCGGGAGACCGAGTTGAACAGGCGCGACATTTCCCGGCGGTTCACCAGAAGCTTGCGCAGGCGGCGCGGCTCGTGATTGAAGCGGTTGCCCTGCGTATATTCGGGAATATAGGAATTGATGAGCCAGAACTCGCCGTTCTCGAAACTGGCGTAGCTCTCGGCGATGTTGGCCTGATTGGCGCGCAGGGATTTCACCTCGGTGCCGGTCAGCACCAGACCGGCCTCGAGCGTATCCAGAATCTCGAAATTGAAGCGCGCCTTGCGGTTTTCCGCGATGATCTTGCGCTGGGGGGAGTGCTTCGGCTTGTTCATGGCCGCAACCTATAATGCGCTCCGCACGAAATGAAAACGCTCCCGCCACGGCGGGAGCGTAAAAAATTGAATGCCGGGCGGGCGATTAAAGCGCATCGCTATCTTCCAGATTCGCTTCCGCTCTTTAATCCCTTGTTTTTGCGCATTATCCTACGCGAAACCGCTTCGCACTTTCGCTGGAAATGCTTTAATTCAAAAGCCCGGCGTGCTTCATGGCCTGATCGATCTTCTCCGCCGTGGCCGCCTCGACCGTGACCATGGGCGAACGCAGCACGTTTCCGACACGGCCAAGGCGCGACAGCGCATATTTGGGTCCGGCCGGGTTCGGCTCGACGAACAGCGCCTTGTGCAGCGGCATCAACCGGTCCTGCAATTCCAGCGCGCGGGCAAAATCGCCGGCCTGACAGGCATCCTGAAATTCCGCGCAAAGGCGCGGCGCGATATTGGACGTCACCGAGATGCAGCCCGCGCCGCCATGGGCGTTGAAGCCGAGCGCGGTGGCGTCCTCACCCGAAAGCTGGATGAAATCCTTGCCGCAGGTCGCGCGCTGTTCGGATACACGCTCGATCTTGCCGGTCGCATCCTTCACGCCGATGATATTCTTGTGGTCCTGCACGAGCCGGCCCATCGTTTCCGGCGTCATGTCGATGACGGAGCGCCCCGGAATATTGTAGATGACGAGCGGAATGGAGACCGAGCGCGCCACGCGGGAGAAATGCTCGTAAAGCCCGCGCTGGTTCGGCTTGTTGTAATAGGGCGTGACGACCAGGACGCCGTCCGCGCCGGCCTTTTCGGCGTGCTGCGCCAGTTCGATGGCCTCGACCGTGTTGTTGGAGCCCGCACCGGCAAGAACCGGCACGCGGCCCTTCGCCACCTCGATGCACACTTCTATCACGCGCTTGTGCTCGTCATGGGTCAGCGTCGGCGTCTCGCCGGTAGTGCCGACCGGCACCAGACCCTTCGTCCCTTCCGCGATCTGCCATTCCACGAATGCGCGAAAGGCTTTCTCGTCGAACGCCCCTTCACGGTCGAATGGCGTGACAAGCGCGGTGATTGAGCCTTTCAGCATCGTTAACTCCCGAAAATCAGACAGTCATGAACAAGCAATCATGGAACCCGCAGCGTAGGGCCGGCTGGCGACGCATCCGGACATCATGCGGGAAATGCCGCACCATAATCGCGCCGGACGGGCGGAGCAAGCGGGTCCACGCCTGAAACTGAATGCAAGAAGCAAGTTTCGCGGCAAAAATTTTGCCGGCGCAGGTCCTTCGATAAACCCTTCATTAAGGATAGTTTTACTTGTTGGATTCATGCTCGCAGGCAAGGGGCGCCACCGGAATGCGAGGCGCAGAAAAGCCGGATTCTCGTGTCATAGGGCGGGAAAACAGGTTTCTGCTCAGTTTTTGCGTGTATTATAGAAGCCGAAGCACGATGTCCATGAACCGAAAGACGCTTGTTGCGAGTTGTTGCCTGATCGCGGCCGCGCTGCCGGTTGCGGATTCGCGCGCGCAATCGTCGCTGCCTGCCGACATCCCGATACCGCTGGCCCACCCCTTCGCGCCCGCGGGCGCGCGGCCCTCGCCGGTGGACCTCGTCGTACCGCGCGATCCGCTCGTCACCTCGTCCGTAGGCCGTCCCGCCAATCCCGGGCGGATTGGGCCAGACGCGGTGGGCGGCGTGCTGAAAGAGGGCCTCGACGCGCTCTATTCGCGCAATGTCGCCGGTGCGATCATGCTGCGCGACGGCATGCCGCACGGCACGCTCGACCGGCAGATCCTGACATGGGCCATAGCGACCTCCGGCATAGACGGGGTTCCGAGCGGAGAGATCACCGCAGCCATCACGGAGCTTTCCGGCTGGCCGGGCAAGGCGCTTCTGCGCCGCAATGCGGAAAGGGCGCTCTACAAGGAAAACCCGCCGGCGGCGGCCGTGCTCGACGCCTTCGGCAACCGGCGTCCGCTGACGGCGGAAGGCATGATCCTGCTCGCGCGCGCCTATGTCGCCACCGGCAACAAGCAGAAGGCCCATGCGCTGCTGTCGCCCTGGTGGCAAACGGCGCGCATCGATACCGAGGACGAGAAAAAGGTGCTCGGTGAGTTTTCCGGCGTGCTGACTCTGGCCGACAACCAGATGCATTTCCTGCGCGCCATCTATAACGGGCAACTGGAATCGGCGAAGCTGGTCGCCGGTCCCGCCGGGGCGCAATCCTTCTATGCGGCCTATGAGGCCATGATGCGCCAGCCTGAGGACGCGGCACGGAAGATCGAGGCCGTGGATCGCGGCTGGCAGCGTAACCCGGCCTATCTGTTCCTGAAGATCCGCTATCTCCGGCGCGAGAAGCATCTCGACGAGGCTGCGGCCCTGATGCTGAAAGCGCCGCGGCAGGCCGCCATGCTGGTCGATCCCGACGCATGGTGGGTCGAGCGCCGCATTCTGTCGCGCCAGCTTCTCGACGCGAACGAGCCGCAGCTCGCCTATGATATCGTCGCGGCCCATGCCGCCGAATCGCCGTCCGCTGCGGCGGAAGCGGAGTTCCATGCCGGCTGGTATGCGCTGCGTGCCCTCAACCGGCCGAAGCTCGCCGCTGCGCATTTCGCCCGCATCGCGGAAATATCGGCCCGGCCGATCTCCGCCTCACGTGCCTATTACTGGCTCGGCCGCGCGGCAGAAGCCGGGGCCGGTGGCGACGCGCGCGCCTGGTACCGCCGCTCGGCACATTTCGGCACCACCTTCTACGGCCAGCTTTCCGCCGCCCGGCTTAACGAAAAGGCCCCGGAACTGCTCTATCCGAAACCCACAGAGGCCGATCGCATCCGCTTTGCCGCGCGGCCTTCGGTGCTGGCGATCCGGCGGCTGGAGGAGATCGGTTACGGCGACAAGGCCGCGCCGATCTATATCCAGCTTGCGCAGGAAATCGACAGTGTCGGCGAACTGGCACTGCTCGCCGTGTTGGCCGAGCATAACGACAAGCATTATCTGGCGTTGCGCGTCGGCAAGATCGCCGCCATGCGCGGCCTCGATGTCGGCGCGCTGTCGCACCCGCTGGGGGCCATTCCGGCCAGCGCCAATATCAGCGGCTCCGGCAAGGCTCTCGCCTACGCCATCGCGCGGCAGGAAAGCGAGTTCAATGTCAGCGCCATCTCGAAAGCGGGTGCGCGAGGCCTGCTGCAACTCATGCCCGCCACGGCGAAAATCATAGCTGCGCGCAACGGCATGCGCTTCTCGCTGATCAAGCTCACCACCGATCCCGGCTACAACGCCACGCTTGGCGCGCATTTCCTCGGCGAGCAGCTCGACCGCTTCAACGGCTCCTATATATTGACCTTCGCCGGATATAATGCCGGCCCGAAGCGGGCCGAGGAATGGATCGCCAAATATGGCGACCCGCGCGGCAAGCCCATCGACCAGGTCGTGGACTGGATCGAGCGCATTCCCTATTCCGAGACTCGTAATTACGTGCAGCGCGTGATGGAAAATTACGAGATCTACAAGGCCCGGCTGACCGGCAGCGCTGACATCGAGACCGATCTGGTCTACGGGCGGCGCTGAAAATCCTGCCCCGCGCCGTGCCGAATCAGGTGCGCGCCTTACGCGCTGCGGGCTTTGCCTTGGGTCTGGCGGGCGCTTTCGCCGCGCGTTTTTGCGCCGGCTTTCCGGCAAGTTTCGACGCCTGAACCACCCAGCGCTCACGCTCGACACGGCGCGGAAAGCCGATCCGGCGGTCGATCCACTCCGCCTCGTCCGCCGTCCAGCCCGCGATCTGGTCGTAATGAAACACCCCGGCGCCATTCAGCATGGATTGCACGGCCTTGCCGATCCCCGCGATGGCGGTGAGATCGTCCGCCCTGCCCCGGCGCGGCGCTTCGAGCAGCGCAGGACGTCCCGGCTCAGGTTCCGGTTCCGGTTTCCCCGGCTCATCCTGCATCCTGTCCGGCGATTGCACGGGCAGATCGCCGCCGACCGGCTCGGCGTCGGGAACCGTTTTTTTTGCGGCGGCTTCTCTCCGCGCAACCGGCGCAACCACCGATCCGGACGCGCCGCCGGCTGCCGGCAGCGCCTTGGCCGCCGCGACGATCGTACGTTCCTTATCCGTCACGGTAGCCGTAGTCCGCCGCCGCAGCAGGCGACCGACCACGCAGCCCATCACGAAGGCCACGGCGACAAGGATAGCCAGTTGAACGATCAGCAGCGGCATATCGGCTCCCTCATTATATAATATACAGGCAGGCTTACCGGGCCGCGCTCTGCCATCCGACGGCGATTCCGATCATGAGGGCAACGGCCAGAACAGGCCAGAATTCCGCAGCGAGATAAAGCATGGATGGCTCCGCTTTCATGAGCATGAGGCGATGCAGCGCCGGCGAAGTCTAGCCGCAAAACAGAAGCCGAAACAGCGAAACTGTCGGTTCCGAACAGGAAATCACGGCAGGGCGACGTCATTTTCCGCCAGTTTCAGGCCGAAAGGCAACGGCGCGGCCAGCACCTTCCCGATGGCGTCGCGCGCGCCCGCATCCGCCGCCGTGCCCTTCACCGACAGGCTGTGGTCGGAAATCGCTACCGTGCCATCCTTCAGTTTCGCCGCCAGTTGCAGCGCAAACAGGGCGCTGTCCTGAAATTGCGGGCCGCTGCCGCGTGCCAGCGCCATTTCGTCATCCGTGGCGACCCCCGGCATGGCCGATTCGGCGGCTTCCGTGAGGCGGTCGCGCAAAGCGTTGTCGGGAATCGAGCCGGAAAAGATCACGGCATCGCTGCTCTTCATAATCTTCAGCACGTAAGGCGAGGCCAGCGGCAGCACCGAGGTCAGGTCGTTGACCGCATGAATGCCGGCAACCTGCCGCAACGCCTGCCGCGCCGCGTCCCGCGCCGCCGGGTCCGGCGCGACACCGCTCAGCGTCACGTCACGGCCATCGACATCGAAGGCCGCCCAGACGAAGGGTGAAAGTGCCGCTCCGGCACGGTCACCGATATCGGCCTCGACCCGGCCGGCGCCGAACCACACCGCCAGAGCCGTCAGCGCGGCGGTCCATGTCACACCCGGCCACAACCAGCTTTTCATATCGCGTCACTCTCTTTTGCCTGTCGCTACAAAACCCGGACTCGGGAAAAAAGCAAGGCCGAAGCAAATGCGCGTGGCGCTCCATCCGCGACAACAAAAAACCCGGCAGCGGTGCTGCCGGGTTTCTCTGGAACGATTCGTTCAGAATTAGAACGAACGCTGGAAGCGGATGATACCCTCGATGGAGTCTTTCTTGACAACGGAATTGCCCAACTCAGCGTTGGTGAGGTACTCGTTGCGCCACTTGTTGCTGAGGTGCGACCAGGAAACTTCCGGGGTGATGGTGAAGCCCGGAACGATCTCGTAGGCAACGTTCGCACCGAGAGTGGTGTGACCCCAGTCGTCATGCGCGGCCTGAATGTTGAAGGCAGCCTTGTCGGTGGCCTTGTACTTGAAGCCGCCCCAGACAGCCCACTTGCCGCCCCACTGGCCGTAGTTCTGATCCCAGGTCGACTTCTGCGACCAGGCACCCTGCAACCAGGCGGAGAACTTGTCGGTGATGTTCACGTCGCCGCGAACCTTGGCCGACGCGCCACGGATAACGGAGTCGTAGGCTACGACGCCAGCGATCTTGCCCCAGCCGCCTTCATACTTCAGGCCGCCGACGATATCCGGCGTATAGCCATCGATCGTGTAGTCATGAATGGAGTTACCGGCAGCATTAAAATTGGTGATGCCACCATCGTTGTAGCCGCCGTTTTCCAGCGCGATCACAGCCGAGAAGCCGTTGCCGCCGGTGAAGGTGTAGGAAATCTTGGCCGTTTTATAGGTACCGGTCGAGATCACGTCGTCGTTGATCATGTCGCCGAGGTAGCCGGTGAATTCGAGGAATTCCGACTCGTCGAGACCGACGCGCAGACCGCCGAGCTGAATGTAGGCAAACTCGAGCGTGGTGCCTTGGCTGGCATCGCCATATTCGCGGCTGAAGCCCGAAGCGTTCTGGCCCCAGTTGAAGCGCGTTTCGGTGAACGTCTT
>MKVZ01000018.1:0-32571 GCA_001898995.1 Rhizobiales bacterium 63-22
TCGATTGTAAGCACCTGAATTTGAATGAGTCCCCGTTCCGGTAACTGCCTTAGAGGCGGAACGGGAGGGGGCGGTGCCCTGGCGTGACATCACGCTTCAGTGCGTGCAGGTTCTGATCACACTTCCGCTGGCGCCGCCGCTCATCGAAGCCATCCCGTTCCGACGCCTGTCAGCAGGAACAGGCCGAGCAGGGCGCGATAGATCACGAACGGCCAGGCGGAATAGCGCTCCAGAATGCGCATCAGGCCCCAGATGGCGGCAAATGCGGAGACCGATGCCACCACCAGCCCGACCGCCAGCACGGACCATCCGTGCGCGTCGAGATGTGCCTTGTGGAGTTCCCATATCTCTTTAAGCCCGGCGAGCGTGACCGCGGGAACGCCGAGAAGGAACGAGAACCGTGCCGCCTCCTCGCGCCGGAAACCGAGCGCCAGCGCCGCCGTCAGGGTCGAGCCCGAGCGCGACACGCCCGGTATCAGCGCGCCGACCTGCGCTATGCCGACCAGCATGGCGTCGATGAAGGTAATGCTTTCCGCCCCGCGCCGATGGCGGGCGAGGCGTTCGGCGGCCGCCAGCAGGACCGCCATGGCGATGCAGGCCCAGCCGATGACGCTCAGCCCGCGCAGCGGCGAGCCGCAGGCGTTCAGCACCGGCGCGAGCGCCAGCCCAGCCAGTCCGATCGGGATGGTGGCGAGCACGATCCACAACACGAAGCGCAGATAGGGGTCGCGGAATTCGCGCCGCGCGAGCGCATGCACCGAGTTCACCGCCAGGTCGCGCACATCGGCATGGAAATAGCTGACCACGGCGGCCAGCGTGGCGAGCTGCATCGCCGCCGAGAAGGCCGATCCGGGGTCGGGCCAGCCCAGTAGTGCCGGCATGATCCGCAAATGGGCCGTGGAGGATATGGGCAGCAATTCGGCGACCCCCTGCACGACGCCGAGGACGGCGACCCTGGCGTAGCCGAGCGTAACGAAGGCGGTGTCCATTCCTGAGGTGCAGGTGTCTGTCATGCGGATGGGGTTCCGGGTTGGAAGGGTTGCGGGGGATCGATGTCCGGATATCTGTTTCTACAAGTTTGCGACACCGTCATGACGCCTGATGCGGATGAATATCTGTACAGCGGCCAGTTGTGCCGCACGCAGCAGGCCATAGCCCAGCAAAATGTTCGCAGCCCATCTTAAACTGGATGAATTTTGTCGTATATGTTACAAATCATATGCCGGTTGCGTAGCAATCGCAACGGAAGGATGATTGCGAATGATAAATTCCTTCGACCAGCGCGTTGCGGCGCATATGGAACGGATGAGCGCCGCCGAGCGGCGGGTAGCACGCGTTTTTCAGGCGGACAGGGCGGAGGTTCTGCATGCTTCCGCGGCCGCGCTGGCCGCGAAGGCCGGAACCAGCGACGCCACGGTGGTGCGCGCCACGCGGATGCTCGGCTTTTCCGGCATGAAGGAGTTGCGCCTTTTTCTCGCCGCCGAAATGCGCGAAAGCCCGTCGCCCGCCGAACGGGTCGCCGCCACTTTGCAGGAGGTGGGAGACGATGCCGGCGCTGCACTGGATGCGGCCGTCGCGATCCATCAGGATTGTCTCGAACGGCTGCGCCGGGAGGTCTCGGGCGGGCTGTTCCGAAGCGCGGTCGATCTGATCGTGTCGGCCGGGCGGACCGTCATTTTCGGGATCGGGCCGTCGAGCGCCATGGCGACCTATTTCGAGATGCAGCTCGAAAGGTTCGGCCTCGATGCGATGAGTTTCACAAGAACGGGCCTGCTGTTCGCCGACGATCTCCACAGGCTGCGTTCCGGCGATCTCGTGGTGATTCTCGCCTATGACCGGCTTTCCCGCGAGGCGTCGGCCCTGCTGGGCGAGGCGGAGCGGATGAAGCTGCCGAAAATCCTGATCTCGGACACGCTTGGCGAGGCGCTTGAGGGCCGTGTCGATCTGGTTCTTCCGGCAACGAGGGGCCGCGCGGGGATGTTCAGCATGCACACGGCAACCCTCGGACTGATCGAGGCGCTTCTGGTGGGTATAGCCGCCAGGCGGCCCGACGAAACCCTGCGCAGCCTGGAGCGGCTCAAGGCCCTCAGAAGCGAAACGGCGGGCGAGGGCGGAATGCGGACACCGTCCGCCCCGCGCGGCTAGAGCGCCGCGCATCCTTCCTTTGGGCCGATGCGTCGGTCAGGGCGCCGGCCGGTTCATAAGGTATGTTCAGGCGTGCAGCCCGAGATAGGCTTTGCGAACGTCTTCATTATGCAGAAGCGAGGCGCTTTCACCGGAAAGATGTATGCGCCCGTTCACCATCACATAGGCGCGCTGCGACAGTTTCAGCGCATGATTGGCGTTCTGCTCGACAAGGAAGATCGTCTTGCCCATGGCGGCGATCTCCGCCAGCACCTCGAAAACCCGCTTGACCACCAGCGGCGCAAGCCCCAGCGACGGTTCGTCGAGCAGGATCAGCTCGGGCCGCGCCATCATGGCGCGCGCGATGGCCAGCATCTGCTGCTCGCCGCCCGACATGGTGCCCGCCACCTGATTGCGCCGCTCCTTCAGGCGCGGAAAAAGATCGAACATGGTGTCGCGGTCCTCGCCGAAATGCGCCATGCCGATGGGCGTCGTTCCCATCATCATGTTCTCCTCGACCGACATTTCCTGATAGATCTGCCGCCCTTCCGGAACCAGCGCGATGCCGCGCCGCGAGATGCGGTTGGTGGCGAGCTGGGTCATGTCCTCGCCGCGATGCAGGATTTTCCCTGACGAGGCGCGGGGCGAACCGAAAACGGTCGAAAGCAGCGTGGTCTTGCCCGCCCCGTTGGCCCCGATCAGGCTGACGATCTCGCCCTTGCAGACATGGACGCTCACCGAGCGCAGCGCCTCGACCGCGCCGTAGCGGGCCGACACGTTCTCCAGCTCCAGCAATTTGTCGTTCGTATCTGCCGCCGCACTCACGATTGCACCTCTTCCTCGCTGACGCCGAGATAGGCGGCGACCACGGCGGGGTCGTTGGCGACCGCCTCCGGCGTGCCGTCGGCGATGACCTCGCCATGATCCAGCACGACGATATGGCTCGATATGCGCATGACCAACCCCATATCGTGCTCGATCACCAGCACGGTCAGGTCGTGATTGGAGCGAAGGAACTGGATGATTTCCGAAAGCTCGCGCGTCTCGGAAGGGTTCAGCCCCGCCGCCGGTTCATCGAGGCAGATCAGTTTCGGCCCGGTGCACATGGCGCGGGCGATTTCCAGCCGGCGCTGGCGGCCATAGGGCAGTTCACCCGCCAGCCGGTTGGCGTCCTCGAGGAGATTCACCCGGTCGAGCCAGAAATAGGCCCTGTCCACCGCCTCCGTCTCCGCGCGCCGGAACGCCTTCGTCCTGAAAACGCCGCTCAGGAGATTGTTGCGCGTGATGCGGTGCTGGGCGACCAGCAGGTTCTCCACCACCGACATTTCCTTGAACAGGCGGATGTTCTGGAAGGTGCGGGCGATGCCCGCCCGCGTCACCTGATGCGAGCCGCCGGTGATCGGCTTGCCCATCAGCGCGCCGATGTCCTGCGCGCCGTCCGGGCCGTTCAGCACGATGCGGCCTTCGCTGGCGCGGTAGAAGCCGGTGATGCAGTTGAACATCGTGGTCTTGCCGGCGCCGTTGGGACCGATCAGCGCGGTGATGCCGCCTTTCGCCACCGAGAAATTGACGTCGCGATTGGCAACGATGCCGCCGAAGCGCATGGTGACGTTCTGAACCTCCAGCAGGGCCTCGCTCATCGTGCCGCCTCCGTGGCCGGCGCCGCGGCGGGCACGGGGTTGACGGACGCGCCGGACGGGAAAAAGGCCGGACGCCTGATGCGCACAAGCCCGCGCGGTTTCCAGATCATCATCACCACCATCAGCACGCCGAAGATGAACACGCGATATTCGGCGAAATCGCGCAGCAGTTCCGGCAGCACGGTCAGCACCAGCGCGGCGAAAATGACGCCGACCGTCGATCCGAGACCGCCCAGCACAACGATGGCGAGGATCAGCGCGGATTCGAAGAAGGTGAAGGAGGTCGGGTTCACGAAGCCCTGCTGCGCGGCGAAGAACACGCCGGCCAGCCCGCCCGTGGATGCGCCCAGCATGAAGGCGGACAGCTTGATGAAGACGTGATTGACGCCGAGCGACCGGCAGGCGATCTCGTCCTCGCGCAACGCCTCCCACATGCGGCCGAGCGGCATGACGCGCAGGCGCTCGACCACGTAGATCACGCCGCAGACCACGAGGATCAGCACGAACCAGAGAAACCAGAACTTGTAGTCGGCACTGTAGGCGATGCCGAAGAACTTGTGGAAAGGCTCGCCGCCCTGCCGGGCCGCGCGGGTGAATTCCAGCCCGAGGAAAGTGGGCGGCGGCACCTCCGCTCCGTTCGGACCTCCGGTCAAACTCAGCCAGTTGTTGAGCACGAGGCGGATGATCTCGCCGAAGCCGAGCGTGACGATGGCGAGATAATCGCCGTGCATCTTCAGCACCGGGAAGCCGAGGATCATGCCGAACAGGCCGGCGAGGAACGGCGCGATGACCAGCGCGCTCCAGAAGCCGAGACCCAGATATTGCGAGCCGAGCGCCAGAAGATAGGCCCCGACCGCATAGAACGCCACGTAGCCGAGATCGAGCAGCCCCGCGAGACCCACGACGATATTGAGACCGAGGCCGAGCAGGCAATAGATCAGCGCCAGAATGGCGACGCTCAGGAAATATTTGTCGGCGACGAAGGGCACGGCGAGGCCGAGCAGGAAGACGAGCGCCAGCAGCGGCGCGGCCGATTTCTCCCGGCCCGTCCTGACCGTGACGCCGCCGCTGTTGCGGGCGAGGACGGCTTTGAGCCGCCGGCCGAGCGGGCTCATGCCGATCAGCGACAGCACGATGCGGCCGGCGGTGACGACAGCGGCGAGCGCGACGGCGCGCCACAACTCGTTGCGGAAGCTGAAGCCGTCCAGCACGATGCCGCAGATCGGCCCGAGCAGGATCAGCGCTATGGTGAAGGTGAGAAGCGCTTCCTTGCAAAGCGCGAACAGGCGGTTGTCTTTCATGGTCCTGCCGTTCTCTCCCTAGACTTTCTGGATTTCGGGACGGCCGAGCAGGCCATAGGGCCGGAAGAACAGCAGGACGATGAGAAGGGCGAAGGCGAAGACGTCCTTGTAGTCCGTGCTGACATAGCCGGCGAAGAGGGCTTCGGTGAGGCCGAGCAGCACGCCGCCCAGCACCGCCCCCGGCAGCGAGCCGATGCCGCCCAGCACGGCCGCCGTGAAGGCCTTGAGACCCATCACGAAGCCGATGAAAAAGTTGAACGAGCCGTAGTCGAAGGTGACGAGCGTGCCGCCCACCGCCGCGGTGGCCGCGCCGATGACGAAGACCGTCGAGATGGTTCGGTCGGTGTTGACGCCGAGAATCGCGGAAATGCGGATGTTCTGCTGGGTCGCGCGGCATTCGCGGCCGATGCGCGTATGGCCGATCACATAGGTGAGAATGCCCATCGCCACCAGCGCGGCGAAAAGGATCACGGTCTGCATATAGGTGATCTGCGCGAAATGCTGCGCGTTGCCGATGCGGAACGCGCCCTCGATGAGGCTTGGAACGCCTTGATCGCGCGCGCCCTGACCGAGTTGCACATAGCTTTGCAGCATCAGCGAGATGCCGATGGCCGAGATCAGCGGCGCGAGTTGGGTGGAGCCGCGCAGCGGCCGGTAGGCCACGCGCTCGATGGTCCAGCCGTAGACGGCGGTGATGGCGCAGGTGACGACCAGCACCGAGATCAGCGCGAACGGTACCGAATGGACGCCGAAGTAGCCCAGCACCGCCAGCGTGATCGCCGCGATATAGGCCGAGACCATGTAGACGTCGCCATGGGCGAAATTGATCATGCGGATCACGCCATAGACCATGGTGTAGCCGACCGCGATCAGTCCGTAGATGGTGCCCAGCGTGATCCCGTTTATCAACTGCTGGGCCAGAATATAGAAGTCCATGGAAAGAACCCCTTTTCGTTTCAGACGCGATGCCGGCCGGGCCGGGCGGCCCGGCCGGCGCGAACTGAAGTTCTACTGGACGAGAACGGGATTGCCCTGATCGTCGAACTTGTAGAAGACGAACTTGAAGTCCTTGATGTCGCCCTTCTCGTCCCAGGTGATCTTGCCGATGGCCGAATCCACCGTATTGCTGCGCAGCCACTTCTCCTGTGCCTTGACGTCATCGCCGGCCTTGAGCGCGGCGACGACGGCCTGCGCATTGGCATAGCCGTAGAGCGTGTAGTTGGCCGGCGTGATATTCGCCTTCTTCAGCGCTTCCTGAACGCCCTTGGTGGAGGGGTCGGCGAGCGGATCGGGGGTCGCCGAATAATAGACGTTCTTGAGGTTGGCCGGGCCGCCGGCAGCCGCCACCAGTTCCTTCTGGGCGAAGGAGTCGCCGGAGACGACGACGACGTCCAGTCCCTGTTCCTTGATCTGGCGGATCAGCGTGCTGCCTTCGGGAACGAGCCCGCCGAAATAGACGGCGTTGGCGCCGGAACTCTTGATCTTGGTGACGAGCGCGTTGAAGTCGCGCTCGCCGCGCGTCAGGCCCTCATAGAGCACCGGCTTGACGCCGCGCGCCTCGATGGTCTTCTTCACCGCGTCGACAAGGCCCTGTCCGTAGGTGTCCTTGTCATGGATGAGGGCGATCTTGTCGCGCTTCAGCGTGTCGAGAAGGAAGGCGCCGGCGACGACGGCCTGCTGGTCGTCGCGGCCGCAGCCGCGGAACACGGTTTCGAGACCGCGATCGGTCACGGTCGGGTTGGTGGAGGCGGGCGTCATTTCGAGAATGCCGGCATCGTTGTAGATTTCGGAAGCCGGTATGGTGCTGGACGAGCAGAAATGCCCGATTACCGCCTGCACCTTGTCCTGATCCACGAAATGGTTGGCGACGGCGATGGCCTGCTTCGGCTCGCAGGCGTCGTCGCCCTTGATCAGTTCGATCTTCTTGCCGTTGATCCCGCCCGCGGCGTTCACACCGTTCACATAGGCCGCGACGCCGTCATAGACCTGTTCGCCGAAAACGGCGTTGGGGCCGGTAAGCGGACCGGCGACGCCGATCTTGATCGTATCGGCGGCGTATGCCTGGGCGAACATCAGGCCGGACGCGATCGCGGAACCGGCGAGGAGTTTTGTAAAACGTTTCATGCGACTTCCCTCTGGTTGGCACTTCGAGCGCGCGTGCCACAAGGGTTCTCATGGTCGCGCCCGGATCAGGATGTTTAATAACGATTTGATATTTCTGTTCTTTTCCCTTGTCGTCTTTTTGCCTTCCTGCACGTCCGACGGAAAAATCCGGCGGCGTTTTAAGTTGACACATATATGATAAGTGAAGTATTTAAAAAAATGTCAAGTGAAATTCAATCCGGGGCCTGAAACCCGTGGATGAACGTCTGCGCGGGCGCAGACGCCGTCATCGCGGGAACATGACTGTCATGGCCATTCCGACACCAGAATCAGCCTGCGGACCGTCATGCGGGCCATCAGGGGGGAGACATTCATGAGCAGGATCGCTTTCGAGAACAGGCGCGCGGCGACCATCCAGTCATCCCCCTCGATGGCGGTATCGATGGTCGCCAAGGCCATGCGCGCCAAGGGCGAGCATGTGATCGACCTGTCGCTGGGCGAGCCGGATTTCGACACGCCTGCGCATATCATCGATGCCGCCGTCGACGCCATGAAGCGCGGGCTGACCCGCTACACCGCGCCCGACGGCTTGCCGGAATTGCGCGCCGCGATCGTGGAGAAGTTCAGGCGCGAGAACGGCCTCGACTACGCCATGGACGAGATCTCCATCGGCAACGGGGCCAAGCAGATTCTGTTCAACGCCTTCCTCGGCACGCTGGAGCCGGGCGACGAGGTGGTGGTGCCCGCGCCCTACTGGGTGTCCTACACCGACCTCGTTGTGCTGCATGGCGGAAAGCCGGTCGTCGTCCCCTGCGGCGTCGAGGACGGCTTCAAGATCACGCCCGAGCGGCTGGAGGCTGCGATCACGCCCAAGACGCGCTGGTTCCTGTTCAACTCGCCCTCCAACCCGACCGGCGCGATCTATACGGCCCACGAATTGAAGGCGCTCGGCGCGGTGCTGGCGCGCCATCCACGGGTCGCCGTCATGTCGGATGAGATCTACGAGCATATCGTCGCCGGCGATACGCCCTTCACCTCTTTCGCCGTCGCCTGCCCGGAACTGCGCGACCGCACGCTAATCATCAACGGCGTGTCCAAGGCCTACGCCATGACCGGCTGGCGGCTCGGCTACGCCGCCGGACCGAAGGAACTGACCAAGGTCCTCAACAAGCTGCAATCGCAGAGCACCACCTGCCCGTCCTCGATCACGCAGGCGGCGGCCGCCGCGGCGCTGAACGGCCCGCAGGATTTCGTGCACGAGGCCGTCGCCGAATACAAGGCGCGCGGGGAACTGGTGACAAAGGCCTTCGCGGCCATTCCGGGGCTTGAAGTCCGCGCGCCGGAAGGGGCATTCTACCTGTTCCCGAAATGCGCCGCCTATATCGGCAAGACCGCGCCGGACGGAACGGTGATCGAAAACGATGCGATGCTCGCCTCCTATCTCCTGACCGAAGGCAAGGTCGCCACCGTGCCGGGGGCCGCTTTCGGCGTCGAACCCTATATCCGCCTGTCCTTTGCGACCTCGCGGGAAAACCTGACCGCCGCCGCCGGACGCATCGCCGGCGCGCTGGCCAAACTCCGCTGAAGGATCATCCTCCCATGAGCCATTTCCAAAGAACGCTCGTAACCGGCGCGGCCGGACGGCTCGGCGCGCAGCTTCGCCTGTCGGGCACGAAGCTCGGCAAGATCGTGCGCCTCTCGGCGCTGGAGCCGTGCCAGAACCTCGCCCCGCACGAGGAGGACGCGCCCGCCGACCTCGCCGATTTCGACGCCGTGTCGCGCGCCGTCGAGGGCTGCGACGCCATCGTCCATATGGGCGGGCAGGCGGTGGAGGCCCCGTGGAAGACCATTCTCGATTCCAACATTTCCGGCGGCTACAACATCTATGAGGCGGCGCGCCGCCACGGCGTCAAGCGCATCGTCTACGCCAGTTCCGTGCATGCCATCGGCTTCTACGAGCGCACCCAGACCATCGACGGCGACGTGCAGACGCGGCCCGACAGCCTCTACGGCGTGTCGAAGACTTTCGTGGAAAATCTCGCGCGCTATTATTTCGACAAGTTCGGCATCGAGACCGTGTGCCTGCGCATCGGCTCCTCCTTCGAGAAGCCGACCGACCGCCGCCATCTCATCACATGGCTGTCCTTCGACGACTGCCGCCAACTGGTGGAGAAATGCCTGTCGGCCCCGCGCGTCGGCTTCATGGTCGCCTACGGCATGTCGAACAACAGCGAGGCCTTCTGGGACAACCGCACCGCCGCCGTGCTCGGTTACAAGCCCAAGGACAGCGCCGACGCCTATCGCGACGAGATTTTCGCCAGGACCGAACAGGGCGACCCCAACGATCCGGCGGTGCGCTATCAAGGCGGCAGCTTCTGCGCCGACGGCCATTTCGAGGACAAGAACAGGTAACACCCCATCATGCAGGCTTCCAAGGCTTCCTATGACGTCGTCATCGTCGGCGGCGCGGTGGTGGGCAGCGCCACCGCCTATTTTCTGGCGACCAATCCCGATTTCACCGGCTCCATTCTGGTGATCGAAAAGGACTGGACCTATCAGCGTTCGGCGACGGCGCTGTCGTCCAGCTCCATCCGCCACCAGTTCTCCAACGCCATCAACGTCAAGGTGTCGCAGTTCGGCACCGAGTTCATCCGCAATTTCGGCGAAAACGTCGCGGTGGACGACGACACGCCGGAAATCGGCTTTCATGAAGCCGGCTATCTTTTTCTCGCCGGCGACGAGCGCGGCGAGCAAGTGCTGCGCCGCAACCACGAGACGCAGGTGGCCTGCGGCGCGAAGATGACGCTTCTGGATGTAGAGGGCTTGGGCAAGCGCTTCCCCTGGCTCAACCTCGAAGGGCTGACGCTCGGCTCCACCGGCGAGGCGGGTGAGGGCTGGTTCGACAGTTCGGCGCTGATGCAGGGTTTCCGCAAGAAGGCGCGTTCGCTCGGCGTCGAATATATCGAGGACGAGGTGACAGCGGTCAATCGCGAGGGCGACCGCATCGTCTCGGTGACGACCAAGAGCGGCCAGACCATCGCCTGCGGAACGCTGGTCAATACGTCCGGCACCAACGGGAAGAAGGTCGCCCGCATGGCCGGGCTCGACATTCCGGTCGAGCCGCGCCGGCGCTCGCTGTTCGTGGTGGATTGCCGCACGCCGCTCGAAGGCAAGGTGGGCCTGACCATCGACCCGACCGGCGTGTTCTTCCGGCCCGAGGGAAAATTCTACCTGATGGGGACCTATCCCAAGCACGACCCGGAGGTCGACCCCAACGATTTCGACGTCATGCACGACGAGTTCGAGGAGGAGATCTGGCCGACGCTGGCCAATCGCGTGCCGGCCTTCGAGGCGATCAAGGTGGTCAATGCATGGGCGGGCCATTACGACTATTGCACGCTCGACCACAACGTCATCCTCGGACCGCATACGGAGGTGAAGAACTTCCTCTTCGCCAACGGCTTCTCCGGCCACGGCTTGCAGCAGTCGCCGGCCATGGGCCGGGGCTTGAGCGAACTCATCACCTATGGCGGATTCAAGACGCTGGACCTTGCGCCCTTCGGCTATGAGCGCGTCGTAGCGAACCGCCCCTTCCTTGAAGACGCGGTGATCTGATTATTCCGTCGCCGCCTCGCTCGCCGGCTCGTCCAGCAGCGCGCGGTAGCGGTTGAGGCTTTCCTCCAGATGGGCCGCCAGAGCATTTCTGGCGGCCTTCGCATCACCCTGTGTGATCGCCGCGAGAATGGCCGCATGCTCCTTGTTGATCTTCCTCAGATAATTCCGTGCAGCGGGCGCAGGCTGGCGATGCTTCAGGAGAAGGTCGAAATTGATCTCGCGGAAGACGGCTTCGAGAAAGCTGGGGAAATGCGGATTGCGCGTGGCGCGCGCGATCGCCAGATGAAAATCGTAATCCGCCCGCGCCTCGATTTCCGCATCCTCGGTGTCCAGACTTTCCAGATGATCGTAGGCGCGCGCGATCTCGGCAAGCGCTTCCGGCGTGCGGCGCGTCGCGGCCAGCGCCACGGACTGCATTTCGACGCCAAGCCGCAGTTCGAGTATCTGCATGGCGGAGCGGATATCGTCGATGCGGCTGATCTCGAAATTCAGCGTCTTCACATCCTTGTCGGACACGAAGACGCCGGCCCCCTGTCGCGTGGTGACGCGGCCGCCCACCTTCAGCGACGTCAGCGCTTCACGGATGACCGTTCTGCTGACGCCGAACTCCTCGCAGAGCTGGGCGCTGGAGGGCAGCTTCTCGCCGGGAGCATAAAGGCCGGAATCGATCCGGGCCGCCAGTTCCCCCACGACGATTTCCGCCAGATTGCCCCGCTGCGTAATGATGGACACCAAATCTCCTCCACGCTTGTTCTTTTGTTCAACTTATCCGCTATCATATATCCGCTAGCGTTTCGACCGGAAGACCGCATAAGACACGGCTTTAATCGCACCGGAGGACGTGCAATCCTCACCCTCGGAGCTGGCCGGTCCGGTCGCGGCACAATCCTGCATTGCGCATCGGAAACGCGGTCCTCCCGTCCTCAAAAAGCGCTTGCGCGGCTACAAAGTTAGCATATAAGTGATAACATACAAATAGTCCAGCACCATAACCCCAACAGGCGGAACATGAAGGATCAGACCATTGTAATTGTCGGAGGCGCATCGGGCCTCGGCCTCGTCACGGCGAAGCTGATGATCGAGAACGGCGCGGCGAAGATCGGCTTGATCGACAGGAACGCGGAGCTGCTTTCGGGCGCGGCCGACGCGCTGCGCGCCATGGGCGCGGACGTCGCCACCGCCGCAGCCGATATCTCGCGCGCCGAGACGGCCCATGGCGGCTTCGCGGCGATCGTGGAAAAGCTGGGGCGCGTCCACGCCCTTGTCAACAGCGCCGCCATCTATCCTCGCAAGCCGATCCTCGAAATCACCGACGAAGACTGGGATATTGAAAACGCCGTCAACGTCAAGGGCACCTATCACATGATGGTGGCCGCAGTACGCCATATGCGTCAGTATGTCGAGGCTCCGCCCACCACACAGCATGTGACGGGGCGCATCGTCAACGTCACCTCCGTCGACGCCTTCAAGGCGCATCCGCAGAACGCCCATTACGCCGCCACCAAGGCGGCCGTGGTCAGCCTCACAAAATCCTTCGCGCAGGAATGCGCCAAAGACCAGATTCTGGTCAATTCGGTCGCGCCCGCCGGTTTCGCCACCGACCGCGCCAAGGAGCTGGGCTTCCTGCCGGAGCTGGCCAAGGCCAGCGCGCTCGGCCGTGCCGCCGAGCCGGTCGAGATGGCGCAGTGGATCGTCATGATGGCGTCCGCCCGCAACACCTACGCCACCGGCGAGAACGTGGTGGTCAGCGGAGGCTATATCTATGTCTGAACCCTATCGCACCGCGCTCGTCACCGGCGCGACCAGCGGCATCGGCAAGGCCACTGTGGCGCGCCTGCGCGCGCGCGGCCTCGCCGTCTACGCCGTCGGCCGCAACAGGGACGCGCTCGCCGAACTTACGCGTGAGACCGGGGCCGTCGCCGTCGAGGCCGACGTGCGCGACGTGGCCGCGATCGAAAAGGCGCTGGCCGGGGTCGAGCTGGACATCCTCGTCAACAATGCCGGCATCCTCTCCACCCGCGCGCTGTTTCAGGACATCGACCCGGCCGAGATCGACGCCATGATCGACGTCAACCTGAAAGCGCCGATGCATCTCACCCGCGCCTTCCTGCCCGGCATGGCCGCGCGCAAGCGCGGCCATCTGATCTTCATCGGGTCGAGCGGCGGGCAGGCCCCCTATCCGAACATGGGCGCTTATGGCCCGTCCAAGGCGGGGCTCAGCCTCTTTTGCGACAACCTGCGCTGCGACCTGCTCGGAACCTCGGTGCGCGTCAGCGAGATCGTGCCGGG
Organism: Rhizobiales bacterium 63-22; assembly: GCA_001898995.1. Lineage (GTDB taxonomy): Bacteria > Pseudomonadota > Alphaproteobacteria > Rhizobiales > Rhizobiaceae > Brucella. The sequence continues at coordinate 13,073 of MKVZ01000018.1, forward strand.
CCGGGTGCAGACCGCGCTCTACCGCAGCTCGATCCCCGACAATCAGGCGCAGGCGGTGCTCTATGACGGCTATCGCCCGATCCAGCCGGAGAACGTGGCCGAGATCGTCGGTCAGGTGATCGACATGCCCGTCTTCGTCGACGTGGCGCGCGTCGAGGTGTTCCCCACCGATCAGGCGACCGGCGGCGGAACCATGGTTAAATTTCAAAACGGAGAGTGACCCATGCGTAACGGAGGCCAGCTTCTCGTCGAAAGCCTCGTCGCGCTCGGCGCGAGAAAATCGTTCGGCGTGCCGGGCGAAAGCTATCTGGCGGTGCTCGACGCCCTGCACGACACCAGGGGCGCGCTCGATTTCGTGCTGTGCCGCAACGAGGGCGGCGCGTCCTTCATGGCCGCCGCATGGGGCAAGCTGACCAGCGAGCCGGGCCTGTGCTTCGTCACGCGCGGCCCCGGCGTCACCAACGCCTCCATCGGCGTGCATACCGCCATGCAGGATTCCGCGCCGATGCTGCTCTTCGTCGGGCAGGTCGGCACCGACATGAAGGGCCGCGAGGCGTTTCAGGAGATCGACTACCGCGCCGTCTTCGGCACGGTGGCGAAATGGGCGACCGAGATCGATCAGGTCGAGCGCATCCCCGAAATCCTCGCCCGCGCCTGGACCACCGCGACCACCGGCCGCCCCGGCCCGGTGGTGATCGCCCTGCCGGAGGACATGCTGACCGCGCTGACCGACGCAGCGCCGCTCTCCGGCCCGGCGAAGATCGCCGAGGCCGCCCCCGCGCCGGCAGCCATGGACGAGGTCCATGCGCTGCTCGCCGCCGCCAAGCGCCCGCTGGTGCTGATGGGCGGCGTCAACTGGACCGAGGCCGGCCATGACGCCTTGCAGGCCTTCGCCGAGGCCTCCGACATTCCGGTGGTGGCGGCGTTCCGCTATCAGGACCAGTTCGACAATTTCTCGCCCGCCTTCGTCGGCGAGGCGGGCGTCGGCATGCCGGCGCATGTCAAGGCGCTGATCCGCGACGCCGACCTGATCCTCGCCGTCAACGTTCGCTTCGGTGAGATGACCACCGACGGCTACACGCTTCTCTCCGTGCCCGTGCCTGTGCAGAAGCTGATCCATGTCCACGGCTCCGACCGCGAGATCGGCAAGATCTACCAGCCGACGCTGGGCGTCCATGCCGGCCCCAACGCCTTCGCCGCCGCCCTCAAACCCGTCAAAGGCGAATGGGCGAAGTGGCGCGCCGACGGCCGCGCCGCCTATGAGGCGAGCTTCGCCGCACCGGCGCAGCCCTCGCCGGTCGACATGGTCGCGGCCATGGAGCATGTGCGCGAGGTCTTGCCCGAAGACGCCATCCTCACCAACGGCGCGGGCAATTTCACCGTCTGGCCCAACAAGTTCTATAAATTCGGCAAGAAGGCGCGGCTGCTCGCCCCGCAATCGGGCGCGATGGGCTACGGGCTTCCGGCCGCTGTCGCCGCCAAGGTGGCCTTCCCCGAGCGCGCCGTGGTCTGCTTCGCCGGCGACGGCGATTTCCAGATGAACTGCCAGGAACTCGGAACCGCCATGCAGGCGGGGGCGCAGCCGATCGTGCTCCTCGTCAACAACGGCATTTACGGCACCATCCGCGCCCATCAGGAGCGCAACTATCCCGGCCGCGTCTCCGGCACCACCATGGAGAACCCGGATTTCGTGACGCTGGCCAAGGCCTATGGCTATCACGCCGAGCGGGTGACGAAGACCGAGGATTTCCCGGCCGCCTTCGCCCGCGCCCGCGCCTCGAAGACCGGCGCGGTGCTCGATCTCGACATTTCCCCCGAAGCGCTCACCCCGCGCCAGACGCTCAGCCAGATGCGCGCAGCGGCGCTCGCAAGCAAGGAAAAAACATGAGCAAGAGGCAGACCATCCGCCTTGGGGCCGACATCGGCGGCACCTTCACCGACATCGCGCTCGAATGCCGCGGCGCGCTCTATTCCACCAAGGTGCTGACCAATTACAGCGCGCCGGAACAGGCGATCCTCGACGGCGTCGCCATCGTGACGCGCGACGCGGGCATCACGCCCGCCGACCTCGACATCGTCATCCACGGCACCACGCTCGCCACCAACGCGCTGATCGAGCGGCGCGGCGCGCGCACCGCCTTCGTGACCACCGAGGGTTTCCGCGACGTCATCGAGATGCGCACCGAAAGCCGTTTCGAGCAATACGACCTCAACCTGCGCCTGCCCACCCCGCTGATCCCGCGCGAGGACCGCTTCGCCGTCAAGGGCCGCATCGGCGCGCAGGGGCAGGAGCTGCTGCCGCTGGACGAAGCGGCGCTGGAGGCGGTGGCGGATAAAATCGCGGCGCAAGGTTTCGGCGCGGTCGCCATCGGCTTCATCCATTCCTACATGAACCCGGCGCATGAGCGCCGCGCCCGCGAGATCATCGCGAAGAAGGTCTCGGCCCCGATCTCGATCTCGTCGGAAGTCTCACCGCAGATGCGCGAGTTCGAGCGCTTCAACACGGTCTGCGCCAACGCCTATGTGCGCCCGCAAATGGCCGACTACCTGTCACGGCTTCAGGTGCGGCTCGCGGAGATGGGCGCGAAATGCCCGGTCTTCCTGATCCATTCCGGCGGCGGGCTGATCACGGTCGAGACGGCGTCGGAATTTCCCGTGCGCCTCGTCGAATCCGGCCCTGCGGGCGGCGCGATCTTCGCCGCCGACGTGGCGCGGCGCTTCGGCCTCGAAACGGTGGTCAGCTACGACATGGGCGGCACGACCGCGAAAATCTGCCTGATCGAGGATTACGCGCCCAAGACCGCGCGCACCTTCGAGGTGGCGCGCACCTATCGCTTCTGCAAGGGCTCGGGCATGCCGATCTCCATTCCGGTGATCGAGATGATCGAGATCGGCGCGGGCGGCGGCTCCATCGCCTGGGTCGACGCCATGGGCCGCATCCAGACCGGCCCGGAATCGGCCGCCTCCGAACCCGGCCCCGCCTGCTACCAGCGCGGCGGCGAGCGCCCGGCCATCACCGACGCCGACCTGCTTCTGGGCAAGCTCGACCCCGACAATTTCGCCGGCGGCGCGATCAGGCTTTCGGTCGAGAACGCCGAAAAGGCCGTCGAGCGCCATGTGGCGAGCAAGCTCGGTCTCGCCAACGAGCCGGCCGCCTTCGGCATCTGCGAGGTGGTGGACGAGAACATGGCCAACGCCGCCCGCGTGCATGCGGTGGAGAACGGCAAGAACATCTCCGACAACCTGATGATCGCCTTCGGCGGCGCGGCCCCGCTGCACGCGGCGCGGCTGTGCGAGAAGCTCGGCATCGACCGGTGCCTGATCCCGTCCGGCGCGGGCGTCGGCTCGGCCATCGGCTTCCTGAAGGCCCCCTTCGGCTACGAGGCGCTGGCCTCGAAGATCGTGCGGCTCTCCGCCTTCGACCCGGCCGCCGTCAACGCGCTTCTGGACGAGCTGAAGGCCACGGCGGAAGGTTTCGTCCGCGCCGGCACGGACGGCGCGATCCGGCGCGAGATCACCGCCTTCATGCGCTATGTCGGGCAGGGCTGGGAAATTCCGGTCGCGCTGCCGGACCGGCCGTTCACGGAAGCCGACATCGACCTCATCCGCGACAGTTTCCGCGACAATTACGCCCGCTTCTTCGGCCGCGCCATCGACGGGCTGGACGGGCTCGAAATCGAGATCGTGACATGGTCGGTCAAGGCCGAGGACGAACGCCCCGCACCTGATCGCCTGACGCTCACCACCGGCCGCTCCAAGGCGGAAGCGCCGGTCACGCGCGCCGTGTTCGACCCGGCGCGCGGCGAAAACCTCGCCACGGCGATCGTCGAGCGCACCACGCTCAGCCCCGGCGCGCGCGTCAGCGGCCCGGCGGTGATCGTCGAGCGCGAAACCTCAACCGTCGTCACCTCGCCCTTCGACGTGGTCATGCAGGATGACGGCGCACTTCTCCTCCTGCGCAAGGAAATCGGAGCATGAGCGACGCAACCCATGAAATCCGCATGCAGGTCATGTGGAACCGCCTGATCTCGGTGGTCGAGGAACAGGCGCTGACGCTGCTGCGCACCGCCTTCTCCACCTCGGTGCGCGAGGCGGGCGACCTTTCGGCCGGCGTTTTCGACCCCGAGGGCCGCATGCTGGCGCAGGCCGTCACCGGCACGCCGGGCCATGTCAACACCATGGCCGAAGCCGTGCTGCATTTCATGGCGGAAATCCCGCGCGAGGAGATGTATCCCGGCGACACCTACGTCACCAACGATCCGTGGAAGGGCACGGGGCACCTGCACGACATCACCATGGTGTCGCCCTCCTTCCTGGGCGACGAGCTGGTCGGCTTCTTCGCCTGCACGGCGCATGTGGTGGACGTCGGCGGGCGCGGCTTCGGCGCGGACGGCAAGTCCGTCTACGAGGAAGGCATCCAGATCCCGATCATGAAATTCGCCGAGCGCGGCGCGGTCAACAAGGATCTGGTGCGCATGCTGCGCGCCAATGTCCGCGAGCCGAACCAGGTCGTGGGCGATTTCTATTCGCTCGCCGCCTGCAACGACGTCGGCCACAACCGCCTTGTCGACATGATGCGCGAGATCGGCCTGACCTCGCTCGACGCGCTGGGCGAATTCATCTTCTCGCGCACCCGCGCCGCCACGCTGGAGTGCATCCGCGCCCTGCCCAAGGGCCGCTGGTCGAACACGCTGGTCACCGACGGCTACGACACGCCGATCAACCTCGCAGCCGAGATCGAGATCGGCGCGGACACGGTCAATGTCGATTTCTCCGGCAGCGATCCGGTCAGCCCGTGGGGCATCAACGTTCCGATCATCTACACCAAGGCCTACGCCTGCTACGCGATGAAATGCGTGGTCGCGCCGGACATTCCGAACAACTGGGCCTCGCTCGAACTCTTCACCATCTCCTCGCCGGTCAACATCCTCAACGCCCAGCGCCCCGCGCCGGTGTCGCTGCGCCATGTGATCGGCCATATGGTGCCCGATCTCGTCTTGGGCGCGCTGGCCAAGGCGCTGCCGGGGCAGATTCTGGCCGAAGGCGCTGCGGCCCTGTGGAACATCCACATCTCCGCCCGCCCGGTCGCGGGCCGGACGGGCCGCAAGGCCGAAATCCTGATGTTCAACTCCGGCGGCATGGGCGCGCGCCCGACGCTGGACGGGCTTTCCGCCACCGCCTTCCCCTCGGGAGTCATGACCATGCCGATCGAGGCGACCGAGCATACCGGCCCGATCATCGTCTGGCGCAAGGAGCTGCGGCCCGATTCCGGCGGCGACGGCGAATATCGCGGCGGCCTCGGCCAGACCATCGAGATCGAGGCCATTCCCGGCCACGAATTTGATTTCTCCGCCATGTTCGACCGCGTCAACCACCGCGCCAGGGGCCGCGACGGCGGCGGAGAAGGGGCGGCGGGCGTGGTGGCGCTGGACGACGGAACCAAGCTCAAGCCCAAGGGCTGGCAGCACGTCCCGGCCGGCCGCAAGCTGGTGCTGCAACTGCCGGGCGGCGGCGGCTACGGCGATCCGGCCAAGCGCAGCGCGCAGGCCCGCGCCGAGGACGCCGTGAAAGGCTATGTAACGGGCAAGGGCAAATAAGCCGCTTTGTCGTCACCGCAGTTCTGTACACGTGAACAATTCTGAACGCACGGACCGAATGGCCGGCGCGCATCCTATTTCGTCTCGCGATCGATATCCCGCCGCAACACGACCGCCGTCGTGATGTCGTCCACCGTTTCGTGGCCGGCGATCATGTCGCGAACATTGTTCAGATCGTCGATGGATGCCGCTTCCAGTTCGATGACGAGGTCGAGCTGACCGCTCACCGATGAAACACGTCTCACCTGCATGTTGCGGGCAAGCAGGTCGAGCAGGTCGAGTGCCGGCGTGCGCCTGAGGCTGACCAGCAGGATCGCCCGGATCGTGTTGGCATCGACCTCGCCGATATCGGCGCGATACCCCCTGATCACGCCGCGGCGTTCGAGATTTGCGACGCGTTCGCTCGTGGCGCTTCGGGACAGGCCGATCCGGCCGGCCAGTGCCTTCAACGCGATGCGCGCTTCCTTCGAGAGGATTTGCAGTATCTCGCGGTCCTTGGCATCGAGGTCACGCATGCTCAAACCTTTTGAAAGCCGAATTTTTGCCGGTTCATTCCGACGATATGCCGGCTTCGTCCGACACGATACCTGATGCCTGAAAACGGATTGCGTGCCAAGTTGCCGGAACGAAGAATGGCTTGGAAAAGAACGACCATGACCGATCTGTCCCACCCCGCCCCCCGGATTTCCGTAGCAGAGGCGGAGATTCTCGCCAGCGAGATTTTCGGCGTTACCGGTGAAGCATCGCCGCTCGACAGTGAGCGCGACCGCAATTACCGCCTGAAGACGGAAACCGACGCCGGCTGGCTTCTCAAGATCGTCAATTCGACCGAGCCCCGCGTCGAAAGCGAATTCCAGACGGCCCTTCTGCACCATCTTGGAAGAGCCAACCCGAAGCTTGCCGTCCCCCGCCTCAAGCCGAGCCTGTCGGGCGATTTCCTCGCTTCCGCCGTCGCCTCCGACGGGGAAACACATGCGGTGCGCCTTGTCGGATGGCTGGCCGGCACCCCGCTCGCCAAGGTCCGACGAACGCCTGAACTGATACGCAGCCTCGGCCAATCGCTTGGGGAACTCGACCGTGCCCTGCAAGGCTTCATCCATCCGGGGGCATTGCGCGATCTCGATTGGGACCTCCGCCATGCCGCGCGGGCACGCTCGCGCCTCCACTTTGTGGAAGACACGCATAAACGAGCCATTCTCGAACGTTTCATCCGACGGTTCGAGGACACGGTCGCGCCGACACTGATCGGGCTGCGGACGCAGGTCATCCATAACGACGCCAACGACTGGAATATTCTGGTCGATGAGCAGGACGATCGCAATATTTCCGGGATCATCGACTTCGGCGATGCGGTTCATACCGTCCTGATCGCCGAAGTCGCCATCGCCTGTGCTTACGCCATTCTCGATCTGGACGATCCCGTTGGCGCGGCGGCGGAACTTGCCGCCGGATTTCACGAAAAATATCCCCTGCGGAGTGAGGAAATCGATGTTCTGTTCGACCTGATCGCCATGCGTCTGGTCATGAGCGTCACCTTTTCCGCCTCGCGCCGTGACCGGACCGCCGACAATCCATACCTTGCGGTCAGCGAGGCGCCGGCGTGGCGGCTTCTTGAAAAGATGAACGCGATGAATCCCCGCCTTGCCACCGCGATCCTGCGGAAAGCCTGCGGCTTCGATGCGGTCGAAGGTGCGGGTGCGGTCCGCCACTGGATTGCCGGCAACGGAAAATCCTTCGCCGATATCGTCCGTCCGGCGACGGCCACGATGAACAAGGCGATCGTGCCTTATGGAGACGCATCGCACGTCATGACCGTCGCCTCGGCGCAGCGGCGCCCGGAAGAAGCGACGAAGTGGTGGGACGATTTTGCGGCCCGGCACAAGATCGCGCTCGGCATCGGCCCGTGGGGAGAAAAGAGAAGCGTCTATACCGATCCAGCCTTCGAATCGCGGTTCATCGAAGGGCAGCGCCGGGTTCATCACCTCGGCGTCGATCTCTTCATGCCGGCCGGAACGCCGGTCCATACGCCGCTTGCGGCGGTGGTGAAGAGCGTCGGGATCGAGCATGAGCCGCTCGGCTATGGCGGGCTTGTCCTGCTCGAACATGCACCCGAGGGATGTCCGCCATTCCTCACCCTTTGGGGACATATGGCGCATGAGGTGCTTGCGCGCCTGAAGCCGGGCGACCGGCTGGAGGCAGGCATGCTGGTCGGCCATATGGGTACGAGCCGGGAAAACGGCGGTTGGACGCCGCATCTGCATTTCCAGATATCCACCGACACCGGGCTGACGGCGACCGAAATTCTGGGCGTTGGTGAATCCGCGTATCTCGATGTCTGGGCCGACATATTCCCCGACGCGGCCATTCTCGCCGGAATTCCCTCCGAAACCTTCCGGCAGGAGGGGCGCACGCGGGAAGAACTCATCGCGAAGCGCAGGCAGTTGCTTCTTCCCAATCTGGCGACCTCCTATTCCGAGCCGATCAAGTTCGTACGCGGCGACGGTGTCTGGCTCATCGACAATTTCGGCCGCGCCTATCTCGATTGCTTCAACAATGTATGCCATCTCGGGCACGCCCACCCCGATGTCGTCGAGGCGCTGTCGCGGCAGGCGGCGCTGCTCAACACCAATACGCGCTACCTGCACGACAATATCGTGGAATATGCCGAGCGGCTGACGGCGACCCTGCCGGAGGGGCTGGCCGTCGCATCCTTCGCCTGCTCGGGAAGCGAGGCCAACAGCCTGATGCTTCGCATGGCGAGGAACCATACCGGCCGCAACGATGCGATCGTTCTCGATTGGGCCTATCACGGCACGACGCAGGAACTGATCGATCTGAGCCCCTACAAATACAAGCGAAAGGGCGGCAGGGGACGGCCCGACCATGTCCATGAGGCCGTCATTCCCGACAGCTACCGCGCCCCGGAGGAATGGTCTCCGGAAGAGCATGGCAGGCGATTTGCGGAAAGCGTGGCCGATCTTATCGAAACCATGAGAAAGCAAGGACGGTCGCCCGGCTTCTTCCTCGCCGAGTCCATCCCGAGTGTCGCCGGTCAGGTCTTCCTTCCCGAAGGCTATCTCCGGGAGGTCTACGGCATGGTTCGCGCGGCGGGAGGACTGTGCCTTGCCGACGAGGTACAGGTCGGATTCGGCCGCGTGGGCAGCCACTGGTGGGCCTTCGAGACGCAGGGTGTCGTTCCCGATGCCGTTTCCATGGGCAAGCCCATCGGCAACGGTCATCCGATGTCGGCTGTCGTGACCACGCGTGAGGTTGCGGACAGCTTCAACAACGGAATGGAGTATTTCAACACCTTCGCCGGAAACCCCGTCTCCTGTGCCGTGGGGCTCGCCGTCCTCGATGCGATCGAGCGGGACCGCTTGAGAGACAATGCCCTGAGTATCGGCAATTATCTGCTCGACGGTTTCCGCAGGATGCAGGAGCGGTTCGACACCATCGGCGACGTGCGGGGTCTGGGCCTCTTCCTCGGTATCGAACTTGTCACGGACCGAAAGACGAAGGCGCCCGCCACGGAACTGGCGCGGAAGATCAATAATGAGGCACGGGAACGCGGGATTTTGATGGGGACCGAGGGTCCGCACGACAATGTGCTGAAGATGCGGCCGCCGATGATTTTCAGCCGGGCGAACGCCGACTACCTGCTCGATGTCCTGAGCGCGAGCTTCGAGGCCGCACTCAGGTGAACGCTTCGGTAAAGGTTGCTCCAAGTGCCCAGGGTTGGGAGCAAAGGTTTCTGCGATAATGGCTTATCGCACGCGGTCATGGCGGGAGCGCCGCCCAGCGGCACGATGCGGAGGACCGCAGGAAACCGGCGGCGCTTACATTTCCTCGCGGTCCTGCCAGCCTTCCTCGAAGACGAGCCTGTCGAGTGACAGGCGATCGCGCCATCCCTTCACGGCGAGTTCGGGCATGTCGTAAAGTTCATCGACATAGCCGACGCAGAGCCATGAAACGATCTTGACGTGCGGGGGTATGCCGAGGATCGTCTTTATGGCGTTCTCGTGGAAGATGCTCACCCATCCGACCCCGACGCCTTCGGCTCTTGCGGCGAGCCAGAGATTCTGCACGGCACAGACAGTCGAATAGACATCGGTATCGGGATTATGCGTGCGGCCGAGCACGACCGGGCCGCCGCGCCTCGTGTCGCATGTGACGCAGATACTGAGCGGAGCCTTGCGGATGCCTTCCAGCTTCAGCCGCTGGTATTGCGCGCGGCGATCATCCCCGAACATCGCGCAGGCTTCCTCATTGGCCTGCTGGAAGGCCTGCCACACGCGCTCACGCGTTTCCGGCCGACGGATCAGGATGAAATTCCAGGGCTGCATGAAGCCCACCGAAGGCGCGCAATGGGCCGCTTCAAGCAATCGCCGGACGAGATCGTCGGGCAGGGGATCGGGCCGGAACTGGTCACGCACGTCGCGCCGGGTTTCGATGGCGCGGTAGACGGCGTTGCGTTCCGCCTCGGAAAAAGCGCCGGCAGCAACAAGATGCCCCGACGTGCCGGTCGAGGCGTCGGCAGCCGGAGGTGCGGTATCCGTATCGGGGGAGGCGTCAAAAACAGGCATGATCGATAATGGCTTCAAAAGATGGCAGGTCGATGCCGCCGACATCGCATATCGACCTGAAGTGCAACTTAATGCCGGAATGGTGATGGAAATGCCAGCGAGATTTTCACTTGCCGGCCCGACCAGAAATCCCGCTTACGGGCGGCATCGCCCACTCGGCTCACCGCCGCGGCCATGAGGCGGCGGCAATAAGGGCAATAGGGAATGCGCGTTTCGTTTCGCGCCAGACCTTCCACGCCGGCGCATCATCCATAAGCAGGCTGGGGTGCGAACAGAAGCCGGCTGTGATGTACGGTCAGGGCACGGCTCCCGTGTCGTAGGCGCTCGCCCGTGGTGAAGACCTACACACCCGCAAGACATTCGCGGATCGATCCATATCGGTCGTTGAGGGTTTAGCGATAACCAATGGCGCTCAGGCGCCATTGGTTTATAAGGCGGCCAAGCTACTGTGCAGGAGCGGGTGCCGTGCCGGTCGCAGGCTTTTCGGATTTGGTCGCCGCATTCGGATCTGCTACACCCTTCGGAAAGTACTTGGACCGGTCAAACGCAGGGGCGCTATTCAACTGATCCTTGGACGTGTTCAGAACCAGCCATGTGTTGCCATCGCTGCGCGTGGCAAGCTGGATAAGGTCTGGGCTAACGGCGACGTCTTTTTCGCCAACACCAAGGAAGCCGCCAACACCAATCACGGCTGCTTCGACCTTGCCGTCAGGGCTTATGATCAAGTCGTTGAGCTTACCGATCGACTTGGCGTCGTTGGCGGCGCTCTCATAAACACTCCGGCCAATGAAGCTCGACACCAGAACCTGCCCTTCCTTCGCCTCCACGAAGCCAACCTTATTGGCATCGGTCCCCGTTGCCGGGGCAGCACCAAACATATTCTTGGTGGAAACGGGCATTTCCTTTTGCGCCGGCGCCTCCGCGCTTGGCGCCGTGGTCGCATTTGGGGTCGTCGTTTGGGCGAGCGCCGGCATGCTGATTGCGAGTGCACACGCTGCCGTCAGAAGTGTTGTTTTAAACATAACTCCTCTCCTTTCTGCATAAGTGTTCACTTATTGAACTCGTCAAACCGGTGATCGTTCCAATTTTAATAGGTAGCTGGAAAACTCTATGTCTTGGCTCCGCTTCATCGCGACTTACGATTTCATCCCCCAAACCAGCTGTCACAATCCGCTATTGGCGCAGCAACCATATAAGCTGCGGTGCATTCTTTGCCGCCCGATGCGGCGAGGCGGGCAGCGTGCAAGCGCTCCCATTTCCGGCGGCCTTACCAACCGTTCGGCGGACCGCAGCACGAGGAGACGAAACTGCCCGGCCGGCCTTGGCGCTGGCGTAAACCATTCGGCGGTTGCCGGTCTGGCAGACTATCCACAGTTATGACAAGGGGTCAAAGGCGCTGGAAAAATTCAATGAAATCAAAAACTCATGGCGGAGAGGGAGACCTCCTAACATGTATTTCTGGCATTCCATAGCGTTCCTGTAACACATTGATTTCTAGCAATTTTGTCTCCGCTCTACTCCATTGAAATCCGCCTTGCTCCATGCTAAAGGTGGGGTTGATGATGGGGTTGGCTCTCCAGCCCCGCCTTGTTTCAGACAAGCAGGACGTGCGGACATGGCGGCAATCCAGAAGCTTACAGACAGGAAAATCCAGTCCCTGAAAGAACCGGGCAAATATAGCGACGGCGGGGGCTTGTACCTTGTCGTTACCAAGACGGGCACTAAGAATTGGCTTTTCATGTACAGGATGGGCGACAAGCGCCGGGAAATGGGGCTTGGATCAGCGGAAGCGCGGCAGGTAGGCTTGCAAGCTGCCCGTGACGCTGCCGAGAAAGCCCGTGCTCTTGTTCGCGAGGGCATAGACCCCATCAACCGCCGCAGCGCGCAACGTGACGCGCAAAAGACCTTGCTCACGTTTGGCGATGCCGCAGACAGATATATCGAAGCCAAATCCGCCGAATGGCGCAACGACAAGCATTTGGCGCAATGGAAAATGACGATGCAGGTCTATGCGAAAAAGCTTCGCCCCCTGCCCGTCAGGGACATTGCGACCGAGCATGTTCTTGAAGCTTTGCGCCCGATCTGGACGGCGAAGCCCGAAACGGCCTCTCGCGTGCGCAACCGGATAGAACTGATACTGGACGCCGCAAAGGCTTCCGGAGATCGTGAGGGGGAAAATCCGGCACGCTGGCGCGGGCATCTGGACAAGCTTCTGCCGAAACGGCAGAAACTAAGCCGGGGGCACCATGCAGCGATGCCCTACGGCGATGTACCTGCATTCGTTGCCGCATTGCGTGAAGCGGACACGATAAGCGCACGCGCGCTTGAATTTCTCATTCTGACCGCAGCGCGTTCGGGGGAAGTATTCGGGGCGAAATGGCCTGAAATCGATATGGACGCGAAAATCTGGACCGTGCCCGCCGAGCGCATGAAGGCAGGCAAAGAACACCGTGTGCCGCTTTGTGACCGGGCAATCGCGATCCTGAAAGCGTCATGGACGATACGCGATGCAGATGACGGCTTTGTGTTCACGGGCAAGGGCAGAAAGGACGCTGAACGCAAGGGCTTGTCGAACATGGCGATGGACATGCAGATGCGGCGTTTAGGGTATGAGCAATATACCGTGCATGGCTTCCGTTCCGCCTTTCGGGATTGGTGCTATGAACGCACGAATTTCCAGACGGAACTTGCCGAGCAGGCGCTTGCGCATACGCTTTCCAACAAGGTTGAAGCCGCCTACAGGCGCGCGGATGCCTTGGAGCGCAGACGGGAACTTATGAACGCGTGGGGCGCGCATTGCGAACCTTCCAAGGACGGAAAGGTTATCAGCATTCATTCAAAGGGGGCAGCGTGAGCGGCGAAGATTTGCAGGGGCGCGCACATGCGCTGGTTGATGAGATTTTTTCCATTGGTACCGCAGCCGGTGACGTTGTTGACCCAAAAGCCAACGAAAAGGCATATGATGCGTGGTGCAAGCTTTCGGAAATTTTCGGTCCTGTCATCGCGGCGCACCTGCAAACACAGGCGGTGCCGGGGAAAATTACCGGCAGCAAAGAGCATAGGGCCTATGTTTCAGACGTGATCGCCCGGTTGCTTTACGATCTTGCGCCCGCGATTGAGGACGCCTTTCCGGGGAAAACAACGGATGTGCACGTCATCATTACCGATCTGATCGACCCGCAAGGCGACAATGACACAAGGCTTCTGCGCAGAAGGCCGAGCGGTGTGCACAAGCTGCAAATGGAAAAAGCACGGGCGCGGGCTTTGATCTATGAAGCAACCTTGCACGAACAGAAGCGCTTGTCCCTCTCTACATGGGAGGAAGCAATCAATACGGTTTTCGAATATTCGTTCAATCGTCCTTGCGCCGTTTCAAAAGACCTTTGGGTATCTATGCGCAAGGTGGCGAAGGATTTTCCGTCTCAAACAAAGTTGGATGCGAAACAACCGCATCCCTTTATGGAAAAGCCATTGGCTGAAAGAATGAAGATACTCGATTTAGCTCGCAAGAAATAATTTCAAGCTGAAAGGCGGTATAATTTATACTTATACCGATAACGCATCTGCGCCAACCCGGCCTATTCCTTCCGATCAGAAGACAACTGATCAGGAAGGAAAACGATCATGAATGGTTTCGAAAACGAACGCCTTATCCGTCTGGATGAAGTCGAACGCCTTGTAGGCCTCAAGCATTCCACAATCTATCTGCTGATCCAGTCCGGGGAATTTCCCCGCCAGATTCCCGTAACCAAGCGCTCCGTGCGCTGGCGCTTGTCGGAAATTCAGCGCTGGATCGAAGAACGCGCCGCTCTTGCCGCCTGACTCTCCCCAAAGAAAAGCCCCCGCACTGGTGGCAGGGGCGAGATGGAAGCTTGCAGACAATGAATAGCACAAAGCATATGAACCGCAAAATGCAGCGGGCGCAGGCACGCGCTGGAGAAAAGCGGGTTAAAGACCTATGGGGGTTTGTGCCCGGCAACGAAGAATTGGTCGAAATTCGCCAGCAAATCGAAGCTGCTACGGGCCTTAAAATCGCTGACAATGGAAATATGACACGCAACGTTGAAGTAACAAAGCGCCTTGTATCTCTTTCCATGCAATGGCTTTCCGGGCTTTTCGGCCCCGGAGACTGGATTGAACTTACAGCGATTTCAGTTGATGAGCGCGTTATCTCATGTTGTGCGCCGCTTGGCGACGAAAATCTTGCCGATTTCATGGCTGAACACCTTTTTATGCGGAATATTTATTTCGGCGTGCATCCGCGCAAGGCGGGCACACAGGGGCGCGTTGATGCAAACGGTGTTGCCTGTCACCATGCTATCGCTGTCGATCTGGACCACGACCCCGACAAGCACGGGGATTTTGACGCATGGCGTGTTGAACAAGCCGAAGCCCTGAAGCGCGCCAGTTTTGAACATGTCGTTTATTCGGGCGGTGGCGTGCAGGGGCACGGGCTGGTCGTACGCACCAGCGCAAGGGAAGAAATGGAAGCACGCTGCAAGGCGCTGCTCCCCGTCCTGAAAGCTGTTGGTTCCGATCCCGTAGGCGACCTTTCGCGCATCATGCGCCTGCCCTTCACCGTGAACATTCCGAAGGCGAAAAAGCGCGTCCGTGGCCGCAAGCTGACTTTGGCGGTGCCCGCTTATCCGGCACCAGAACCAGCACCCGCCCGTGGCTTTAAGGAAGTGCTGAATGCTTTGGCGAGCGCGTTCGGCGTGTCTGCCGATACTAGCGGGGCACTTGTGCCCGCGTCCTCTGCCAAGAAAGATGGCCCGGACCTTGCGCCGGACACTGCGCTGGTAGTGGAAATCTTCCAGCGCCTTGAAAATGGCACGACTTTCAAGAACCGCGAAACATGGGTTGAACTTGCCCTCGCCGCGCATGGTGCAACGGGTGGGGATGAAGACGCACGGGCGGCATTCATCGAATGGTCCGAAACATATGAAGGCTTCACACCCGGAGAGGCCGAACGTGTCTGGAACACGGCAAAGCCTGATGGCGCGGGCTGGCATAAGCTGTTGACGCTGGTAGAATTGCAAGACCCGGCGCTAGTGGCTGAAATGCGCCAGCGCGCCGCGCAAGGCACGTTCGGGGACGTAAGCGATGCCGAACGTTCGCAGATGGGTGAAGCCGCCGCGCATGCGGCGACCAGCGCGCACAGGATGAAATTGACGCCGGGAACCGTCTTGGCGGAATTGAAGCAGCGCGGCGCGGTATTCTTCCATTCCGACGAAAACCGCCCATACATGCGCCTTGACGGACGCAGCTATGACCTTTCATCGAAGGTAGGTAAAAGCACCTTGCACGGCCTGCTTGAGAACGCGGGATTGCGTCTGTCCAAGAATGCACGGGCTGACCTGTTTGACCGCATGGAAGGTTTGGCGCACGCGGGGGCGGTGCAAGAACTCTGGACACGTGTAGCTGTGCCGGGCAGGGACCGTATTTTCATCGATATGGCAGATGACACCGGGGGCGTGATTGCTATCGATGCGCACGGCTGGCGTGTTTCTCATGCTCGCGACATTCCCGTGGTTTTCTCACGTTCGGGCGCTGTTTCGCCCTTGCCAGCACCACAAGCCGAGCCGTTCGCCAAAACTCTAGACACGCTTCTGTTCCCTCATTTCAATCTGCCGCCGATCCTCAAGGCTAATGATCCCGACGACGAAGGCGTGCAGGCACGGGCGGGCGTTATCCTTGCCCTGTCCAGCTATGTCCGCCCTGTTGGCGCGGTGCCGCATGTCGCGTTTGTCGGCCCGAACGGTTCCGGCAAGTCAACGAACGCCGACAGGCTGAAAGGCATTCTTGACCCTAGCGGGCACGGGCGCGGGCTTCCGCCGAAAGATATCCGTGACCTGTATGTGACCGCGCGCGGCCAGCACGTAACGATCTTGGACAACGCCAGCCGTTTCGGCGCGGACCTATCTGATGCGCTTTGCGCCTTGTCCACGGGCGGCGGACTTTCCACACGCATGTTGTATTCCGATGGTGATACGGCAACCTTAAGGGTCAAGCGTTCGATCATTTTCACGTCAATCGGTGACATTCTGGCACGCGGCGACCTTGCGGAACGCACGGCGCAAGTGCAGCTTGCCCCGCTCAAAACGCGGAAAACAGAGGCGCAACTGCAAGAGGAATGGAAGCGCGACCATCCGGCCATTCTACACGCGCTTTGCGATACGTGCGTGCGGGCGTTGCAGATTTTACCCGCGATCCCGCTGCACGATTTACCACGTCTCGCGGACGCCGCAGCGTTCGGGGAGGCAATGGCCCGTGGTATGGGCTGGAAAAATAACCTGTTCCTTGAGGCCGTTCGCACGGCACGCGCGGATGCTTCTGCCAGCCTCGCGGAAAGCGATCCCATGGCCGAACGCATCGGCCTTATCCTGAAAGATAGCGGCGGGCGCTGGACGGGCACGCTAACGGATTTTGTGGCGGAAGTGCAGAAGCCTTTTGGTGGTATGCGCTTGGACTTCCATAAGGGTTTCAGTTTCAGCAACAGGAACGTGAGCGGGGTTTTGCGCCGTCTCATGCAGCCGCTACGCGATGCCTACGGGTGGGAAGTTTCGATGCATCGCAAGGGGGACAGTTCAAAGAAGTTGCTGGTCGAACTGAAAGGAAGCAACTGAAAGGGTGGAACATGTCCGGCTCCAAAGGTGGAAGGTGTGCGGGACATGTCAGAAAAACCCAAGTCATTGAAATTACTTGCGAAATGGAACATGTGGAACGTGTGGAACATCTTTTCGGCATATATGCCTCTGTTCTCTCCTGTCGCCCCGTGGGGGGTGCATGGGGCACGCGCCCCGCGCGCGTGTGTTTGGCTCCCTACTCCCTACTCCCTACTCCCCGCCCCTCCGGCACGTCTCCCCTCTCCCCCTTTCTTCTTTATATTAAAAAAGGGGAAAACGATGTTCCACATGTTCCACACGTTCCATTTCACGTTTAATTTCAATCACTTAGTAAATGGAACATGTGTGGAACTTGTGGAACATGTCGGGGGCTTTTCGCAACCAAAATCGGCGCGCGTAATGCGCGCTGCCCCTGCCCGTAATCGCCCCCGGCAACAGCAATCTTTCAACAGCACCAGAAGGAAACCTGATCATGAACCTTATTCGTATGCTCCGCCCGTCGAACGATGATGCCGCCCTTGCGAATTTGATCGATGAACTTGGCCGTACCCGCGAGGAAAAGGCCAAGCTTGAAAACCGTGAAGCTTTCCTTCGCGATCAAATTCTGGAGCGGACGGAAGGACGCAATGACTACCGCCCACGCGGCGGGGAATTTGAATTGCGCGTGCTGGAACAAGACTGGCAGACCTTTGACAAGGACACTTTCAAAAACGATCATCCTGCCCTTTATGAAGAATATGCAGGACACCAGCACGTTACGGTCGTGCGCACGACGCGCATCGCCGCGAAGCATGAAAGCTAACCGGCCCGGAAGCCTAGCGCCCGCATGAAAATCATATGCTCGTCAGGATCAAGCCCCATGGTGCCGGAGACAGTTTCGGCACCATGCTTCATTGGCCCAAATTCGCCTAGCAATGCGCGATAGACCATCGGCATGAGGATCGCTTCACGATAAGGCCGAACGGCCCTCACGGCCTCGATCCAGCGCCCTATGACTTCCCGCGTGCAGCGCCCTTCCTTCAATGCCGCGCGCATCTGGTCCTTGAGCGCAATCATGTCGTTTTCAGCATCCGCCATCGCGCGCCCGTATTTGATGTGCTCGCGGCTCTTGTTGCGTGTGCCCTTGTCGATCTGGCGCACCAGCCATGCACGACGCTTTTCGCGGGGATTGCGTGCAAGCTCTGCGATGTATCGGGCACGCAAAGCCTTTCCACCGCCATGACAGGCGCAGCGGCCAACGCCTTTAACGGCTATGCCTTGGCAGACCGTACCGCGTGTCGTTTTCGCCCCGCACTTTTCACGGGTTTGAATTTTGCCAGCCTGATCATTTCGTGCGCCGCTCATGGCTTCTTGCCTTTAGGTAGTTACCAAAAGTAACCACCTTCATAGCAGAAAACGCCAAGACACAGAACCGTATCTCAAGACATGAAGACAGCACCACGGGCAACACCCCTGTGGATAAGTTCAAGCTAAATCCGCCTCTGTTGCGCACCGTTTCCGCGTAGCCTACGGATATTGGATATTAACCTGTTGGGGGGTAGAAAATAGATGGGCTTGAAGACGTTGGCCATACTCGCGGGGGTACTGGCACTTTCTGCATGTCAGACCGGGGGCGACAGCGGCGGTGTAATGCTTTTTAAACCGAACAATAAAGCAAGTGAAAAACAGGCCGATCTGGATCAATGTAAGATTGAATCGTTCCGGTCGATACCGCAGGTGATGGGAACGCAATCAACCGCAGGCTGGCAAGGTCCGGCAAGCGTCCAGTGTCACCGAAACGGAAATGCAACAACATGCGACGAAATCCCGGGCTTAAGTGTACCTGCACGGCAATATTCCGTAGATGTTAACGCGGGCTTGAGATTTCGTTATGTCGAGCAGTGCATGCGCCGTAAGGGATATGCGACGATTCATGGTCTCCCCATGTGCTCTAGCGAAAAGGCCCGTCAAGCAACCCGCAGTGCTCGTAGAGCGCAAGATGTGAAGTGCATCGCAACGCGATTAGATTACTAGGCTAAACGCACCATGCCCTGACTGCATCGGAAATCGAAAAAGTTGGCGATGAAAAATTTTCTGCACATGGCAGGTCGCGCATGTCATGCGCCCGTGCAGGGGGTGCCACGGGGTGGATAGCCGGGTTCACCCCCAGCCCGTCTTGTGTCTGCCCGTGTTATGGCCTGCATCCGGCGACAACTTGACGGCTTCATAGACACGATTTTCCGGGCTATGCCTTCGCAAGCAGCAATCCCGCCTCGAACGAATAGAACACAAGGCCATGAGCTTTCCCAGCCACACAGCCCAGCCTAATCGGCAGGATGATTATTTCCTGCAAATGACCCCGGAGCATATTGGTTACATTTCGTACTTCGCTCAAATGGCACGCACATCTGGCCTGATAAACAATGCCCTGCCCGCAGAATGATCGCCCTTCATCATCGACATGGCCGCGCTCACGGAACGAAACCCGCCCGAAATCGTCGCCATGCGCACGGGGCTTTCTGTAGCGCAGGTGGAAGCATGGAACGCCGCGAAATCCGGCAACGAGTGGGGCTAGAAGTGGGGTTGAGAAAACCAGAAAATCCTAAGTGATTGTTTTTACAATGGAAAATAGACGTCAATGGCGGAGAGGGAGGGATTCGAACCCCCGATGGAGTTGCCCCCATGCCGCATTTCGAGTGCGGTGCTTTCAACCA
>MKVZ01000018.1:32598-42891 GCA_001898995.1 Rhizobiales bacterium 63-22
GGGCCGGGTCGTCGCGACAAGCGGTGATGAAAACTACCCCCAGATGCGCCGCGACTGTGGCTAATCGCGAACGATCTGCAGCAGCGGTTCGAAACTGTAGAGAGCGGGCCGACGACCGGCGGCAGGTTCGAGAGTCCGAATAAGTCCACGTTCGGCAAGTATGCGGGTAAATCGGTGTGCCGATGTCTCCGGGATCCCAGATTTTTTGGTGAAGACGTTATTCCTGAACACCGGTCGCGAGAACAGGAAGTCCAGTGCAGCAGTGCTCCACTGTGATGTCAGGATTTGTGGAAACTCCCTCTTGAGTTCTTCATATAGGTCACGGATGCGTTCGGCTGTGGCCAAATTCTTTTGCGCCTGGGCTTCAAGGGCTTCAAGAAAGAAGACAATCCAGTCCGTCCATGCTCCTGATTTTGAGACCTCCCGCATGCGATCGATATATTCGTCCCTACGATCTTCAAAGTAGCTACTGATATAGAAGTGCGGGGCCGAGATCGCCCCATATTTCCATAGCATCAGCGTAATCAACATACGGCCAATTCGGCCATTTCCATCTTTGAAAGGATGCAGGGCCTCAAATTCAAGATGAGCCACGGCCGTCTTGATCAGAATCTGAGAATCGGCGGATTCGATGAAAGAAAACAATCGCTCCATGCCGTCGTTTAATTGCTCAGGGCGCATCGGAATGAAATGAACTTTTCGCCGCATACGATCGGCGAGGTAGTTTTGTTCCGTCTTGAATTCACCCGGAGAAAGATGAGCGCCTCGACCCAAACCGAGCAGCACCTTGTGGACACTTTTTATGAGAAAACTGGATAGAGGTGCTCCCTGCTCGATACTTCGCTGAGCAGCAGTTAGCGCCCGTCCGTATAGGAAGACCTCGATCGCTTCATTGCGATAGTGGCCTCCGTGGCCATCACCGCTTTCCTCCTGGTCGGCCTCATATCGTAGCACTTCATCCAGCGTGCTGACGGTGCCTTCCATACGAGAGGACACAACGGCTTCCTGATTACGCAGTGGCGCAAGCAGAATCTCGCTATTGTGCATTCCCTTGAGCATCTGATCGTAGCGGGCCAAGGCTGCGGATGCCGAGGCAATTGGCGTGATCAAACGGCCAGCGTCGATACCGTTCGGAGGAAACTGGTCATAGTGGTAGTCCACTGCTTCTGTCAGATCGAGCCCCGAATGTGCAGCCATTTTGATTTCCAATTTCTGTTGTTTTTGCGACTCAAGCCGCGTTGAATGTTTCATGAAGAAACCAAATTGGTTTGTCTACCAAAAAAGAGAGATCGTGGGACTCAAGCAATGTTGAGTGTCGCGTATTACAGCCAAACGCTTTTGAGCGTCGAAAATTGCGATTCCTGAGAGTCAAGCGAGCTTGACTTCCATTCATGACGTATAAACAGATTTCTCCGCCAAATTTAAGCAAAAATGGAACTCAAACTTGGAGAACATCGGCGGTGTCGTCGGGAACTGCTTCATTCGCACCCGGTGCGTGAATAGATTGCTATCTGATTCGCAAGCTCTCAGAAGGTATCGCATGCTTAACGGTGAAATTCGCTCGAAGGTCGATCAGGTCTGGAATGCCTTCTGGGCGGGCGGGATCGCCAATCCGCTCGAGGTGATCGAACAGATCACCTACCTGCTTTTCATGCGCGGCCTGGACGATATCCAGACCCGTGAGGAGAACAAAGCCAATATGCTCGACCGGCCGATGGAGCGGGTGATCTTCCCGGACGGCGTCTATCGCACCGTGCGGGATGAAGAGACGGGTGAGATCAAGGAAGAGATCACCTATGCCATGCTGCGCTGGTCGCGCTTCAAGAATGACGATCCGGCCCGCATGTTCTTCATTGTTTCGGACAACGTCTTTCCGTTCCTGCGCGACATGGCGGAGAAAGGCACGGCCCATTCCGAGCACATGAAGGGCGCGCGCTTCACCATCCCCACGCCGGGTCTGCTTGCCAAGGTGGTCGACATGCTGGCGGAAATCCCGCTGGAGGACCGCGACACCAAGGGCGATCTCTACGAATACATGCTCGGCAAGATCGCGTCGGCCGGCCAGAACGGCCAGTTCCGCACGCCGCGTCATATCATCAAGCTGATGGTGGAACTGACGAAACCGACGCCACAGGACGTGATCTGCGATCCGGCGAGCGGCACCTGCGGCTTCCTGGTTGCGGCTGGCGAATATCTGCGCGAGCATCACAAGGGCCTGTTTCGCGATGCGGCGCTCAACCGGCATTTCCATGACGGCATGTTCCACGGTTACGATTTCGATCAGACCATGCTGCGCATCGGCTCGATGAATATGCAGCTGCACGGCGTCGAGGGCGCCGATATCCGTTACCGGGATTCGCTCTCCTCCAGCCATGGCGACGATGCCGACACATATTCGCTGATCCTCGCCAACCCGCCCTTCGCCGGCTCGCTGGATTACGAGACGACCGCCAGCGATCTGCTTTCGATCGTCAAGACGAAAAAGACCGAGCTTCTGTTCATGGCACTGTTCCTGAAGCTGCTGAAACCCGGCGGGCGCGCGGCGGTGATCGTGCCGGACGGCGTGCTGTTCGGCTCGTCCACGGCGCACAAGGCGATCCGCAAGATACTGGTGGACGATCACAAGCTCGACGCCATCGTCAAGCTGCCGTCGGGCGTATTCCGGCCTTATGCCGGCGTCTCGACAGCCATCGTCCTCTTCACCAAGACCAATTCCGGCGGCACGGATCACGTCTGGTTCTACGATCTGCAGGCCGACGGCATGAGCCTGGACGACAAGCGCCAGATGCTGGTGGCCGAGGAGAAGTTCGGCCCGGTGCCCAAGGAGAAGCTGGGCGAGGGCGAGCACGCGAAGAACAACCTGCCGGATGTCGTCGCCCGCTGGGTCGAGCGCGCCGGCACCGAGCGCGACAACCCGCGCACGGGGCAGAGTTTTACGGTGATGCGGGAGGAGATTGCAGCGGCGGATTATGATCTGTCGCTCAACCGCTACAAGGAAGCGGTGCATGAGGCGGCGGAGCATCGGCCGCCGAAGGAAATCATCGCGGAACTGCTGAAGCTGGAGAACGAGATCGCAGCGAGGCTGAGGGAGTTGGAGGGGATGCTGTGAGCGTTCAAGTGGCCCGGCTGGGGGATATCGTGGACGACCTAAGGAGTGGTTTCGCTTGTGGCGTGGATGATCCAGATGGAGTGATCCAGTTCCGGATGAACAATGTTGAACGTGACGGCACACTCAACTGGACGAAAACGCGCCGCGTCCCTCAATCTATGGTAAAAAACGGGCTCACTCTTCAAGATGCCGACATACTTCTGAACGCTACGAACAGCCCAGACCTCGTAGGCAAGACGGCGCTTTTCGGAGGAGCAGACGAGCCCATAACCTTTAGCAACCATTTCCTTCGTCTACGAACAAAGACTGAGATCGCGGATCCAGCGTATGTTTCGCGCTGGCTCAGACGGCAATTTGAGCTTGGCAACTTTAAGGCGATGTGTCGTAGCTGGGTTAACCAAGCATCGATCACACGCGACCAGGTATCCAATCTTAAAATCCCCCTTCCGCCCCTCGACGAGCAGAAGCGGATTGCGGCGATCCTGGATAAGGCCGATCAGCTGCGCCAGAAGCGCCGCCAGGCCATTGCACTGCTCGACAGCCTCACCCAGTCGATCTTTGTGGATATGTTTGGGAGAGCGGACCCAGCCTACCCAACGGTTAAACTATCAGAAATTACCCACCGAATAACTGATGGCGTTCATCAAAAACCGACCTACACGGAAAGCGGAATTCCTTTCATTTCGGTCAAAGATATTACAACTGGCAAACTTATCTTCGATGCGTGTAAGTTCATAAGCGAAGAAGATCACAAAAAGTACACTAAGCGCTGCAAGCCCGAAAAAGGCGATATCCTGTATACCAAAGTAGGCGCGACTTATGGCCGTCCAGCGATTATCGATACGGACGTGGGATTTTCGATATACGTCAGTGTCGCTTTGATTAAGCCCAACCACTCACGCATTCGGCCGAAATTCCTCAAGACATTGATGGCTACGGACCTTGTAAGGCAACAAGCGAATAGATGTATCAAAGGCATCGGAGTCCCCGACCTGCATCTCGATCAAATTCAAAGCTTTCAAGTTCCCTTGCCTCCTATGGCTGAACAGGTTGAATTCGAAAAAATAGTAGATAACTTGGAATTGCACTCTAGCTTATGCAGTCGTTCGCTTCAGGAGCTAGATGCGACTTTCTCCTCCCTCCAGCACCGCGCCTTTTCCGGTCAGCTCTGAGGCTTCATGTCCAACTTCGCCTTCCTCGCCGCCGAGTTTCCCGAAATCTTCGACAACGCGAAGCGAGCGGAGGCTTTGGTCGAAGGCGATCCGCGGGCGGCGGCGTTTTATGCGCGGCGGACGGTGGAGCTTCTCGTGCAATGGGCCTACACGCATGATCCGGGCCTGAAATTTCCCTATCAGAGCAATATCTCGGCGCTGATCCACGAGCCGAGTTTTCAGAAACTCGCCGGCCAGGCGGTGTTTTCCAAGGCGCGCGTCATCATCAAGATCGGCAACCAGGCCGTCCATGAAAGCCGCGAGACCAAGCCCGCCGAGGCGGCCAATGCCGTGCGCGAGCTGTTCCATCTCTGCTTCTGGCTCGCCCGCACCTATGCGCGCAAGGAGCGTCCCGCCGACAGCCTTGCCTTCGATCCCGCCGCCCTCTCCCGCAAAAACGATGTGGTGAAGCGCGCCTTTGCCGAACTCACCCGTATGAAGGGCGAGATGGAGGCGAAGGATGCGGCTTTCGAGAGCATGCTGCGCGACAAGGCCGATCTCGACGCGGAACTCGCGCGCCTGCGCGCCGAGGTCGCCACCGCCCGCCGCGAGAACGAGGCGCGGCCCGACCGTCACGACTATTCGGAAGCCGAGACTCGCGACCTTTATATCGATCTTCTGCTGAAGGAGGCGGGTTGGAAACTGGACAGCCCGCGCGACCGCGAGTTTCCCGTCGAGGGTATGCCGAATGCCGAAGGCAAGGGGTTCGTCGATTATGTTCTGTGGGGCGACGACGGCAAGCCCCTGGCGCTGATCGAGGCCAAGCGCACCAAGCGCGATCCCCGCGCCGGTCAGCAGCAGGCCAAGCTCTATGCCGACTGCCTGGAGCAACAGTTTGGCCAGCGGCCAGTGATCTTCACCTCCAACGGTTACGAGCACTGGATCTGGGACGATAGCACCTATCCGCAGCGCGCCGTTTCCGGCTTTTACAAGAAGGACGAGCTGGCGCTGATGATCCAGCGGCGCACGAGCCGCAAGCCGATCGCGGGACTGCCGGTAAACAAGCAGATCGCCGGTCGCTATTACCAGACCCGCGCCATTTCCCGCGTCGCCGAGACGTTCGAGTCCCACAAGCAGCGCAAGAGCCTGCTGGTCATGGCGACCGGCTCCGGCAAGACGCGCACGGTGATCGCGCTTGTCGACCTTTTGATGCGCGCCGGCTGGGTGAAGCGGGTTCTCTTCCTTGCTGACCGCGTTGCACTAGTGAACCAGGCCGTGCGCGAATTCAAGCGGCAGCTGCCGGAGACTTCGCCGGTCAATCTGGTGACGGAGAAGAACGGCGAGGGGCGCGTCTTCCTCTCAACCTATCCGACGATGATGAACCTGATCGACGAGCGCAAATCCGGAGAAGCGCGTTTCGGCCCCGGTCATTTCGATCTCGTCATCATCGACGAGGCGCATCGCTCGGTCTATCAGCGTTATGGTGCGATCTTCGACTATTTCGACAGCCTGCTCGTCGGCCTCACCGCGACGCCGAAGGATGAAATCGACCGCAACACCTACGGCCTGTTCGACCTCGAGGACGGCGTTCCTACCGACGCCTATTCGCTCGACAAGGCGGTGGAGGACGAATATCTCGTGCCGCCGCATTCGGTTTCCGTGCCGCTCAAATTCCAGCGTGAGGGCATCCGCTACGACGATCTTTCCGATGACGAGAAAGAGCAGTGGGACATGCTGGAATGGGACGAGGAGGATGGCGACCCGCCCGACAGCGTCAACGCCGAGGCGGTCAACAAATGGCTGTTCAACGCCGACACCGTCGACAAGGTCTTGGCGCATGTGATGACCGAGGGGCTGAAGGTCGCCGGTGGCGATCGTCTTGGCAAGACCATCATTTTCGCCAAGAACCAGAGCCATGCCGAATTCATCGAGGAGCGGTTCAACCGCGCCTATCTGCACCTCGCCGGCCACTTCGCCCGTGTTATCACTTTCAAGACTGAATATGCACAGAGTCTGATCGACGATTTTTCGAAGAAGGACGGCAATCCGCATATCGCGATCTCGGTGGATATGCTCGACACCGGCATCGACGTGCCGGAAGTCGTCAATCTCGTGCTGTTCAAGCTGATCCGCTCGAAGACGAAATTCTGGCAGATCATCGGGCGTGGCACGCGGCTATGCTCTGATCTTTTCGGCCCCGGCGAGGATAAGGAATTCTTCCGCGTCTTCGACTATTGCCAGAACCTGGAATTCTTCCGCCAGAACCTGCAGCCGGACGATGGCCGCAACGCCAAGAGCTTGAATGAACGGCTGTTCGCCGCCCGTTTCGATATTGTCCGTGCGCTCGATGAGAAGCACAGGCTGGACCTTGCCGGCGTGGCCGAGCCGGACCAGGAAGGCTATGATGCAGGACAGGGCAAGCCGCTAAGCGAGCAGATGATCCGCGACGAGGCACTGGATGCGCTGCGCACCTATGTCGCCGGCATGAACTTCGATAATTTTATCGTGCGCGGCAAGCGCCGTGTCGTCGAGAAATACAAAGCTGATGAGGCTTGGAGCGATTTGACGGACGCCATGCGTGACGAACTGCTCGAAGAGGTCGCACCCCTGCCGAGCGAGGTGAAGGGCGAGGCGGAAGAGGCGAAACGCTTCGATCTCCTGATCTTCGGCCTGGAACTCGCACTGCTCAAGGGCTCGAAGAGCTTCGATCGGCTGAAGAAGCAGTTGATCGAAATCGCCTCGGCGCTCGACGAACAGACTGCGATCCCGATCATCGCCGCACAGCATCCACTGATCCTCGACATCCTCTCGGATATTTGGTGGGAGGGTATTACCGTCTCGATGCTCGAACTGGTGCGGCTCAGGCTTCGCGGCCTCGTGCAGCATATCGAGAGGGGCAAGCGCAGGATCGTCTATACCAATTTCGAGGATGAACTCGGCCAGGGCGCCGAAATCGACCTGCCGGAGGTCGGCGAGGTCGATTTCGCCCGCTTTAAGCGCAAGGCACGGCATTTTCTGCGCGAGCACGAGGATCACATCGCCATCGCCAAACTGCGTCATGGCAAACCGCTGACCCCGATCGACATCGAAGAGCTTCAAGGGATGTTGCTTTCCGCCGGCATCGGTGATGCTAAGCATCTTGAGAAGGCGACAGAGGTGGCCCACGGCTTCGGCGCCTTCGTCCGCTCGCTAGTCGGCCTCGACCGTGCGGCCGTCGCCGAGGCCTTCTCCGGCTTTATCTCCGACATCGGAGCTACCGCCGACCAAATCGAATTCATCGACATGGTGATCGAGCACCTGACCGAGAAAGGTGTGATGGATCCCGGCCTGCTCTACGAGAGCCCATTCATCGACGTAGCGCCGGAAGGACCGCAGCAGGTCTTCGATTTCGAGAAAGCAAAGAAGCTGGTCGAAGTGATCCGTGGATTGAACGAGAGCGCGGCGGGATAGCTGCCTTTGACTCGAGGAAGGTCGCCGGCTGGCTTGGCGCACTCCGACGTTGTGCGACAGCATCGGACATGCCAAATGCACCAGCGAGCCTCTTTGACGATTTGGCCAAGAGTTGCAGCGAGTGAACAGGTGGCACGAGAACGAGGAGAAGATAGCTCTCTTCATCGCTTCCGGCGGACTTGCGTTGATCGATTTCAACGAACCCGATGCAGAAGAGGCCGCAGACATTCGGGCCTATCTGAGAAGGCAAGGCACGCCCATCGGTCCCTGTGATGTGCTGATCGCCGCTCAGGCACGCAAGCGGGCACTGTGCTGATGAACGGCCAATATGGGTGAGTTCAGCAGAGTTCCAGGTTGAATAATAGCTCTGGACATGCCAAACGCGCCGGCGAGTCTTGATGGCTGGTCGGCGATAATCTAGGGGCGGATATCGAAGTGGCAAAGAAGCCGGTGCGCAACGCCGCTTATTATGAAAACCGGCTCAAGCGAGATCACCCGGCTATCTATGCCGATCTGAAAGCTGGAAAATACAAAACCGTCACCGATGCTGCGATTGCTGCCGGTCTGAGGAACCCACGCACCCGGTTGCATGAACTGAAGAATGCTTGGAGTAAAGCCAGTCATGCGGAGCAGCACGAGTTTTTGAAATGGCTTCGGGCGAGCGGAGTCAGTGTGCACTCACTCGCCGCCGTCTCGCCACCTCTTGCGTCAATAGCCGTAGATTGATGCCTGGTTCCGCTCGCTATCGCTCGTATCGATGAAATTATGTCCAAACGTCATCTCAAGATGGGGGATGTGATGGCAGAGATGGGCTTCCCGCGCTTAAATGCATCCTTGGGTATGGCGTTGACACGAGGCACGCAGCTTCAGCCAAGTGTAATCGAGGCATTGGAAAAATGGCTTGCCGCGAATGCTATGGTATAGCTGATGGCCAAAAATCGAGCGAGCGTTGGAGTCCCCTTTGTCTGTGGCCGATAAGCTCAGGAACCTATAGAAGTTCGCATATAGTGTGCAGGCCCGTCAGGCAGCTTTTTGCTGTTCGACCACTGCGCGAAGTCGACCATACCATTGGTCCAAATCTTGAATCAGAAATTTTGCAGTATCAGAATCGATACCAGGGTCTGGCATGTCGAGGAAGAGGACTTCGCACATCGGATCAACCACGCTTGAAGCATAGATTTTCAAGGAGAGTCGCCTGACCTTCTTCTCTTCTCGCTTAGAACCAGAAAGACCGCCCAGAAGCATGCCTGCAGGCCCGAGCAGCAGTCCTCCTACCGCCGCGCCTTTTAGCTGGCTCCCCCGATTGAATTTGATCATTGACGTATCGTCGCGCGCGACTTCGACAGCCAGGAGTTCTTTAAAATCATAAATGATCGGGTCTACAGACATTCTCCGCAGCGCCAGGAAGTCTGGCACGATTGCTATCTTTTGTCGATGGGCATCAATCGCGATCGCATTTTTGCATACTGGAGAGATGTAGGTCACCGAAGCGGTGAAATCTGGAATGGCAGTGAGCTGAGCGATCAAACCTCTCTGATTTGAACCGCTCCGGGCGATCATAAACCACGAGACCAGCAGAGTTCCCACGATGGTGAAGATGGCGATGAATGCAAAGAAGCTCATTTTTTTGTCTCGTGACGTTCCGACAAAAGGGAACCTTTCTGACATGAAAGAACCCGTAAAATCGCCATCACTGTAACCCACTGATTTCCTTCAGTCGGTCTTTCGTGGTCAACAGAAAACCCGCTCTGCACAAAAAGGTTCCTTTAAATCAATCCCTTAGTGGGTATATTGGCTGCAAGATCCAGGAAGATTAAGGTTCCGATCAGAATGCGAAATTTTGGATACGCACGCGTCAGCACGACCGAGCAGAACATGGACCTGCAACTGTCGGCTCTTCGAGCCGCAGGTTGTCACGACGTGATGACTGACGAGGGCGTGTCTGGTGCCGATTTTTCGCGCCCGGGACTTGCAAAACTACTCAAACGGCTGCGCACAGGCGACACGCTTACGGTGTGGCGTCTGGATCGCCTCGGGCGCTCGCTGTTCGAGCTGATCAAGCTGGTCCGAGATCTTGAAGGGCGGGGAATTCAATTTCGGTCGTTAAG
Source organism: Rhizobiales bacterium 63-22 (assembly GCA_001898995.1). Lineage (GTDB taxonomy): Bacteria > Pseudomonadota > Alphaproteobacteria > Rhizobiales > Rhizobiaceae > Brucella. Next base: position 42,417 of record MKVZ01000018.1, read on the forward strand.
CGAAAGCATAGATACAGGGACGTCTGGAGGGCGACTGCTATTCCATCTGCTAGCCGCGATGGCTGAATTCGAACGCTCCTTGGTGAGCGAACGGACTCGAGCAGGGATGGTGGCTGCCCGCGCAAGGGGCAGCCATATTGGAAGGCGTCCGGCGATGACACCGGGACAGCTTTCAGAAGCGACCAGCGCTTTCACACATGATGGGGTATCACTTAACGAACTTGCGGCGCGATACGCGGTGCATCCCCGGACGCTCATGCGCAACATAAGGCTGGCGGCAGCGAATGACACCTCGGCCGGTTAGCTTGTTGACAATCGATGTGGACTCGACGGAAGGATCCGTTCGCCACGAAGCAATGCTGATACCTACAGCGCGCTGGGACGCAGAATGTCCTTCTCTCGGGCATCTAGGCGGCGTGGACGAATTGGTTGACGAATTGATTGAAGCTTGATTCAAGACTGCTTTTTGGAGGCA
>MKVZ01000019.1 GCA_001898995.1 Rhizobiales bacterium 63-22
TCATCGCGCCGGTCTCCTTGTAATAGGCGCAGGACCACGGGAAGCTCTCGCTCTCCAGGCGGAAGCCGTTCCGCCCCGCCGCCTTCTCCAGCACCGACCACGCCGCCGCCGTCACAGCAACGCCGATCCCGTCGCCCGGGATCAAACCTATCGAATACGTCTTCATGACGGGTCCCTCCTCAAAGGTCTATGAGCACGCTTTTGGTCTTGCGATTGGCGAGATAGGCCTCGCGGCCCAGATCCTTGCCGATGCCGGAACTCTTGTAGCCGCCGGTCGGCAGGATGTGGTCGCGCGAGCGTCCGTAGCGATTGATCCAGATCGTGCCGGCCTGCAACGCCTTCGCGACGCGCAGCGTGCGCGACAGGTCGCGGGTGAATAGGCCCGCAGCCAGACCGTAAGTGGGATGATCGGCCAGCGCCAGCGCTTCCTCTTCCTCGCGGAAGGTCTGGATGGTCAGCACGGGGCCGAAAATCTCCTCCGTCACCGCCGGGGACTTTTCATCGACGCCGCGCAGCAGCGTCGGCTCGTAGAAATAGCCCTCCCGATCCATCGGCTTGCCGCCGGTGACGCATTCCGCGCCGAGGCTGGCCGCCTTCCGGACGATGCCGTCGATGCGCGCAAGCTGGCGTTCGGAGATGATCGGCGAATATTGCGAATTCTCGTCCCAGGTCGGGCCGGGCCTGATATCGGCCATGCGGCGCGCGATGGCCTCGCTCAGCGCGTCGGCGATGCTCTCGTGTACGATGAGGCGCGAACCCGCCACGCAGGCCTGCCCGGCATTGGACAGGATGCTGCGCGCCACGCAGGCGGCGGCTAGCTCCAGATCGGCGTCGGCGAACACCAGTTGCGGGCTTTTGCCGCCGAGTTCCAGCGTCATCGGCTTGATGCCGGTGCGGGCGATATTCGCCATGATCGCCGCGCCCGCCGCGGTCGAGCCGGTGAAGCTCACCTTGGAAACATCGGGATGGCGGGTGATCGCGTTGCCCGTGGTCGGGCCGTCGCCGAGAACGATGTTGATCAGCCCCGCCGGAATGCCGGCCTTCACGGCGAGCTCCGCCATGTAGAGCGTCGAGAAGGGCGTGATCTCCGACGGCTTGAGGACGACCGCATTGCCGGCTGCCAGCGCCGGACCGAGCTTCCATCCCGCCATGGAGATGGGGACGTTCCACGGCGTGATCGCGCCGACGACGCCGTAAGGCTCGCTGAGCGTCATGCCGAAGCTGCCGGTGCCGGTCGGCACGACATCGCTGCCTTCCTTGTCGGCGAATTCGGCGAAGAAACGTATCTGCTCGGCGGTGACGGCGATATCGCCGTCGATGAGCTGCGCGATGGGCCGTGTCGAGGAAACGGCCTCAAGGCGTGCCAGCGTCACCGCCTCCTCCTGCATCAGATCGGCCCAGCGATGCATGGCATTGAGCCGCTCGCGCGGGCGCGCATCGGCCCAGCCGCTCGCCTTCTGCGCCTCTTTGGCCGTCGCCACGGCCCGGTCGACCATGGCGGCGTCCGCGACGGGGCAGTCGCCATACGCCTTGCCGTCGGAAGGGCGGCGCATTTCCAGCCCGCCACCGGCCTGCACGCGCTCGCCGCCGATGAAGTGATAGAAAGGAAGTTCAAGCGCGTCGGGGTCGAAGCTTAAGGTCATGGCGGTCTCCCATCGTTTCCGGTCCGATGCTCTATTATTCGTAGACGCAGAGATAAATCTTGCGCACGGTCTCGATGGTGCGCCACACGCCGACGAAGCCGGGCTTCATGACAAAGCTGTCGCCCGCGCGGAAGGTCTGCGTCGCGCCGCCCTTTTCCTCGATCTCGACCAGGCCGGACAGGATATGGCAGAATTCGAGCGTCGTGCCCTTGATCGAATGGGTCTCGCCGGGAGTGGCTTCCCAGATGCCGGTCAGCACCTTGTCGTCCTTGGACGCATCCTGCGGCCAGGTCTTGAAGGAGGGGTTGCCGGAAATGAGCCGGTCGGGCGTGGCCTGCGATTCCTTCGGCGCGAAGGCGGGATTGGGGTCGATGCGGATCAGAAGCGACATGGGTTTCTCTTTCCTTGGCGGTCAATAGCCGCGTGTGCGATCGACGAGGCCGATCAGGGCTTGCCCGGCGCGATGCCGGCGAAGATTTTCGATCACCGACAGCGCGGCGGTGCGCGGCTGGGTGACGGATGCGATATGCGGCGTGATCGCCACCTTGGGGTGCGACCAGAGCGGATGTCCGGCCGGCAGCGGTTCGGGGTCGGTCACGTCCAGCATCGCTGCCGCGAGATGGCCGCGGTCGAGCGCGGCGATGAGAGCGTCCTGGTCGAGTTGCGGGCCGCGCCCGACATGCAGGAGCCGAGCGCCTTCAGGCAGCAGGGCGAACAGCCGGGCGTCGAGGATGCCGCGCGTCTCCTCCGTCAGCGGCAGCAGGCAGACGAGAATATCCGTGCGGCCGAGAAAGGCGGCAAGCCGGTCCGCGCCGTGAAAGCATTCGACGCCGTCGATCTGCTTGGGGCTGCGGCTCCATCCGGCGAGCGGGAAGCCGAACGGTTTCAGGCGCTCTATCGCCGCCTGCGCCAGCATACCGAGTCCCAGAAAGCCGATCCGGCGCTCACCCGCCTGCGCGACGGGAAGGGCGCGCCATTCCTGCTCCGCCTGCTGCCGGCGATAGGCGATCGCCTCGCGGTGCAGCGTCAGCACGCCCAGCGTCACATATTCCTGCATCATGCGGATGATACCGTCCTCGACCATGCGCACGAGCTTCACATGCGGCGGCAGGCTGGCGCTGAACTGGTCGACGCCGGCCCCGGTGGAGAACAGCACTTCCAGATTGCGGTAGCGGGCGAGGTCTTCGGGCGCGGTCCAGGTGATGAGATAGCGGATCGTAGCCGGGTCGAAGTCTTCGCCCGCCTCGTGGAAGGCCATGTCCGGCAGTTCCCGCGCGAAGGCCTCGCGAAAGATCGTGCCGCGCGCCGCATCGGAATTGAACAGAAAAGCCATGGCGTTATCCGCTTTCTACTGCAATTTCAGTCGCTTATGCGCTCAACCGGGCGCACAGCGCCGCGATCATCGCCTGACATGCGGCGAGTTCGCCCGTTTCGATATATTCGTCGGGGCGGTGAGCGCGGCCGATATCGCCCGGTCCGCAGATGATGGCGTCGATGCCGGCCTGCTGGTAAAGCCCCGCCTCGGTGCCGTAGCTGACGGCGGCAAGCGGCTCCTGCCCGGTGATGTCACGGGCGAGGCCGGCAAGCGCGTTGTCGGCGGGGAGCGACAGGGCGGGATAGGCGCTCAATTCGTGCCAGACCACCTCGAAACCGCGCTCGCGCTGGGCGAAAAGTTCCCGCTTCACCGGTTCGAGCAGGGCTGCGGGCGAGACGCCGGAAATGGCGCGCACCTCGATGTCGGCGGTGCAGCGGTCGGGAATGATGTTTACCGCCTGACCGCCGGAAACCACGCCGAATTGCAGCGAGGAATAGGGCGGCTCGAAATTGGTGTCGAAGGGTCCCCGCGCCAGCGACCGGCCGTATTCGACCGACCGGGCGATGACCTCCGCCATGGCGTGTACGGCGTTCAGGCCGAGATCGGGCCGCGAGGAATGGCCCGACCGTCCGACGATTTCGAGCCGCGCGGCGGCCTTGCCCTTGTGCGCGCGCACGGCCTGCATCCGGCTCGGCTCGCCGATGATCGCACCGAGCGGCTTGGCGCAAAGTCCGGGAAGTGCGGCGAGAAGATGCGGCACGCCCCGGCAGCCGGCTTCCTCGTCATAGGAGAAGGCGAGATGGATGGGCCGCTTCAGTCCGCCGCCGGCAAGGCCGGGCAGGGCGGCCAGCGCGCAGGCGAGGAAACCCTTCATGTCGGTGGTGCCGCGCCCGTAGAGCCGTTCGCCGTCGCGGCGCAGCGTGAAGGGATCGGCGGTCCATTCGGGTTCGCCGGCGGGAACCACGTCCATATGGCCGGACAGGATGTAGCCCGGCACGTCGCGCGGGCCGGCGGTGATGAACAGGTTGGAGCGGTCGCCCTCCGGGCCGGGCAGGATGCGGACCTCGGCGCCCGCCTGCCGCGCAAAGGCGGCGATCCATTCGACGATGGGGCCGTTGGCTGTTCCGACGACGGAAGGAAACCCGATCAGCGCCGCGAGGATGTCTTCGACTTGCATGGATGCCGTACCGTAAGTGCGATTGCCAGACCGGAACAGGATAACGCCGTGCGCGAGCGTTCCGTGCCGAAAGCGCCGCTGCTTTGGACGAAGATTGTGAAAGCGGGCGCGGAAGAAGCGTATCCTGCCGCGCCCGGCATGGGAGGATGCGGCAAAATATCGGCAGCGGTTATATTGAATGCAGCGGAGCAGTTGATAAAGAAAGACCTGAGGAGGACGGACGGCTGAAATGCGGAAATCGGTGCGCCTGCAATCGTTCGAACTGATCGCGCGGGATATAGCGGAGGTGGATGTCGGCCAGCTTCATGCGTTATCCTTGTCTGTCGGCTGGCCGCACCGGCCGAAGGACTGGGACCTGCTGCTGAAGGTTGGAAAGGGCCTCGCCGCCGTGGACGGTATCGGCCGGGTGTTCGGCTCGGCCATGTGGTTTCCCCATGGCGACGATTTCGCCACCCTCGGCATGGTCATCACCACGCCCCGCACCCAGGCGCAGGGCAATGGCCGCTGGCTGATGGAACAGGTTTTCGACCGCTGCGGTTCGCGCAATCTCAGCCTCAATTCCACCCGTGCGGCTTATAAGCTCTATCTCTCGCTGGACTTCGTGAAGGAGGCCACCGTCAGCCAATGGCAAGGCGAGGTGGCGGATATGCTGCCGGTGCGTCCCGCCGCAGAAGGTGAGCTCATCGAACTCGACCCCGCCGATCTCGATGCCATCGCCGCACTGGATGCGGTGGCCTTCGGCACCGACCGCTCGGACCTCCTCAGGCTGATCTGCCGTCAGGCGACGCTCTACGGCATTCAGCGGAATGGCGCATTGGTCGGCTATTCCTGCTGTCGCGAATTCGGCCGGGGACATGTGATCGGCCCTGTCGTCGCCATGAACGATCACGACGCCGTTTGCCTGACGGCAGTCCATCTGGAAAGTCTCAAAGGGCGGTTCGCGCGTGTGGATACGCGAGAGAAGGGCGGCGTTTTCGCCAGTTTCCTGATGGAAAGCGGTCTGCGTCTGTTCGGCACCGTGACGACCATGTCCAGAGGACGTCCGTTTCTCGACCGGCGGCAGGATCGGCCATGGGTCTACGGGCTGGCTGCCCATGCGTGGAGCTGACGGCGCCCACCGCCGCTCAGGCGGAAAGCCGGGCCGGCCGGTTCATGAATCCAGCAGCCGCTCCGCGATGGCCGCGGCAGCGGCGACATGCGACTGGCATGCCTCGGCGGCCGCTTCCGGCTGATTGCCTTCGATCGCTTCGAATATCTTTCGGATTTGCGCCGGGCCCGAAACCGTCCGGTTGGTGGTTGAGAGCGTCATGACGCGCAGGCGGGAAATCCGGCTGTTCAGGCGGCTGACGATATCCCACGCAATGTTATGACCGCTCGCCCTGAAAATGATGGCGTAGAATTCCGTTGTGGCATCCAGTATTCCGGGCGGAGAGCTTTTCCTCGAAACCCGGTCCAGCTCGTCCATCGCCGCGCGCAGCTTCTTCTTGACGGCCTCGTCGGCGACGCGGGCGCAGTCGCTGACCGCCTTCGCTTCCAGAGAGGCGCGGATCTCGTAGATCTGCCGCGCATCGTTCCAGCTCAGCCGCGCGACGATGGGCCCCTGCTTGGGTAGCATCTCGACCAGCCCCTCCGCTTCGAGATGCCGTATCACCTCGCGGATGACGGAGCGCGAAACACCGAGCTGATCGCACAGCGTCCGCTCCACAAGCCGCACCCCCGGCTCGAACAGTCCGCTGATAATGGCGCGCCGCAGGCGCTCCAGTGCGATCTCCCGCAAGGTCGCCGGAGGGGTCTCGATGCGGAGCGCCGCAAGACTCGCTTCATTCTTCGTCATGCTTCTTCGTATAGCTGCAAAAAAATTCACGTGCAAGCGCTTGACATGTGATAAGATGGTATACCAACATACAGCCAATCTGATGAACAGGAGGCTGGCATGGCGCCGACAATTCGCAAGACGCTCTTGCAGGTGGAGACAACGCTGATCGAGGGCGGCAGGCAGGCGCCGGCTCCTCTCAAGCTGATCGCGGCCATCGCCGTCGTGAAGAACCCGTGGGCGGGCCGCGGTTTCGTCGCCGACCTCAAGCCCGAAATCCATGACGTGGCGCCTGTGCTCGGCGAGCTTCTGACGAAGATGATCATCGAAACCGCGGGTTCGGGTGCTGTGGTCGAAGGTTACGGAAAATCCGCCGTCGTCGGTCTCGACGGTGAGATCGAGCATGCCTCGGCGCTGATTCACACGCTGCGTTTCGGCAATCATTACCGTTCCGCCGTGGGCGCGAAATCCTATCTGGCTTTCTGCAACACGCGCGGCCCGGCCAATGCGCCGATCATGATCCCGCTGATGGACAAGAACGACGAAGGCCGCCGTTCGCATTACCTGACGATCCAGTGCGCGGTTCCCGATGCGCCGGCCGCCGACGAGATCGTCGTCGCGCTTGGCGCTTCCATCGGCGGGCGGCCGCATCACCGTATCGGCGACCGTTATCAGGACCTCAAAGAGCTGGGCAATGATGTCAACAATCCCGCAGCGGTCTAGGACGCCGTCGGGCGCCGCCTATATCGACCTTGGCCGGGGAGACGAGACGGTGGTGCTCGTCCATGGCGTGGGCATGCGGATCGAGGCATGGGCGCCGCAGATCGCGCGGCTTGCGCGCGACAGGCGCGTCATCGCGCTCGATCTTCCCGGCCATGGCGAATCCGCCCCGCTGGACGGGCAGCCGGACCTGCCCCGTTTCGTGGAGTGGTTCGGCCGGACGCTCGACGAACTGGAAACCGGACCGGTGAATGTAGCAGGGCATTCCATGGGCGCGCTGATCGCCACCGGCGCCGTGGCCACCGCGCCGCGCAAGATAAAGCGGGTGGCGCTGCTCAACGGCGTGCACCGCCGCAGTCCCGAGGCACGGCTGGCGGTCGAGGCGCGGGCGGACGAAATCGGCTCTGGCCGGTTCGACCGCGAGGCGCCGCTGGAGCGGTGGTTCTCGGACGAGGAACGTCACGGCGAAGCCTGCCGGCTTGTCCATGACCTTCTCCAGATGGTGGACCCCGCCGGCTACGCGGCCGCCTACAAGGCTTTTGCGACGGGCGATTCCGTCTATTCGGACTGCTGGCCGCAGGTGACATGCCCAGCGCTGTTCCTGACGGGCGACGGAGACCCGAATTCCACGCCGGAAATGGCGCGAGAAATGGCCGCCGCGGCCCCCCATGGCGAAGCCGTCATCATCGAGGGCCATCGCCATATGGTGAACCTGACCGCGCCGGATGCGGTGAACCGGGCGCTTGAAGACTGGCTCGGCCGGGAGGTGCGCGATGACGCTTGATCCAAGGGCCTTGCGCGACGCCTTCGGCGCGTTCCTGACCGGCGTGACCGTCGTCACGGCTTTCGGCGAGGACGGCGCTCCGCTCGGCTTCACCGCCAACAGTTTCACCAGCGTGTCGCTCGATCCGCCGCTTCTGCTCGTCTGTCTGGCGAAGACCTCGCGCAACTATGCTGCGCTGACGGGCGCGAAGGGTTTCGGCGTCAACATTCTCTCCGAAAGGCAGAAGGACATTTCGAACACCTTCGCCCGTCCGGTCGAGGACCGCTTCGCCGCCGTGGACTGGCGGAAGGGACCTTTCGGCGCACCGGTCTTTGCCGGCGTGGCGGCGTGGTTCGACTGCGCCATGCACGAGCAGGTCGATGCCGGCGATCATGTCATTCTGATCGGCAGGGTCGAGGCCTTCGAAAACAGCGGGAATACCGGTCTCGGCTATGCCCGTGGCGGATATTTCACGCCGGCGCTGGCCGAGAAGAAGCTTCTCGCCAATGCGGATATCCTGCTCGGCGCGGTGGCCGAGCGCGACGGCAACCTGCTCTTCCTCGACGACGGCAAGGGCGGCTGGACCTTGCCCTTCGTTGCCAAGACGGAGGATGACGGCTTCGACGCGCTGGAACGGCATGTCAGGGCGCTGACCGGCCTCAGCCTGCAAACCGGCCTGCTCTATTCCGTCTACGAGGATACCGGAAGCGGCCGGCAGCATGTGGTCTATCGCGCGCGGCTGGGCGAAGGCGAACCGGAAATCGGCAGGTTCTTCCCCGTTCAGGCGCCGCCGCTGGACCGTATAGCGGATTCGGCGGTGCGCGATATCGTCAGGCGCTATGCGCAGGAAAGCACGCTCGGCAATTTCGGCGTTTATTTCGGAAATCAGGAAAAGGGCCGTGTGCATGCCGTGGCCGCAAAGGATTGAATTATGAAATTCTCGCTATTCGTTCATATGGAACGGCTGGATGCCAGCCAGAGCCACAGGCAGCTTTACGAGGAATTCGTCCGGCTGTGCGAAATCGCCGACAGGGGCGGCATGCACGCGATCTGGACCGGCGAGCATCATGCGATGGACTTCACCATCGCGCCGAACCCGTTCGTGAACATCGCCGATCTGGCGCGGCGCACGAAAAACGTCCGGCTCGGCACCGGAACCGTGATCGCGCCGTTCTGGCACCCGATCAAGCTGGCCGGCGAGGCCGCGATGACCGACATCATCAGCGACGGCCGCCTCGATGTCGGCATCGCGCGCGGCGCCTACAGCTTCGAATACGAACGCCTTTTCCCCGGCCTCGACGCATGGGGCGCCGGGCAGCGCATGCGCGAGCTGATCCCGGCCGTGAAAGGCGTATGGGCAGGCGATTACGCGCATGACGGCGAATTCTGGAAATTTCCCTCTACCACGTCCGCGCCCAAGCCGCTCCAGCAGCCGCATCCGCCGATCTGGGTGGCGGCGCGCGATCCCAACAGCCACGAATTCGCCGTCGCCAACGGCTGCAACGTGCAGGTGACGCCGCTGTGGAACGGCGATTCCGAGATCCGCGGCCTGATGAACCGCTTCAACGAGGCCTGCGGAAAATCCCCGGATGTTCCGCGTCCGAAGATCATGCTGCTGCTGCACACCTATGTCGGCTCCGATGCCGCCGATGTGGAGCGGGCCACGCATGAGATCAGCGTCTACTACAATTATTTCTTCGCATGGTTCAAGAATGAGCGCCCGATCCATCAGGGCCTCATCCAGCGCCTGACCGAGGAGGAAGTGGCCGCCAACGTGAACCTGTCGCCGGAGGTGATGCGGACCAATCTGCCGATCGGAACCGCCGACGAGGTCATCGCGCGCCTGAAGCAATACGAGGCGCTCGGCTATGACGAATATTCGCTCTGGATCGACACGGGCATGAGTTTTGAGAGGAAGAAGGCTTCGCTGGAGCGATTCATCGCCGATGTGATGCCGGCATTCCGGTGAGGTGATCATGCAGAACTTCCAGCAATATATCGACGGCGCGTTCGAGGACGGTTCCGCCCGGTTCGACTCTGTCGACCCGGCCACCGGCAAGGTTTGGGCGACGATGCCCGAAGCGCGCGAAGCCGATGTGGACCGCGCCGTGAAGGCCGCCGAACGTGCGCTCTGGACCGGGGCTTGGCCGGCGATGACGGCGACCGCGCGCGGCAAGCTTCTTTACCGGCTCGCCGACCTCGTGCAGCAGAACGCCGCGCGGCTTGCCGAGATGGAAACGCTCGATACGGGCAAGATCATCCGCGAGACATCGGCGCAGATCGCCTATGTCGCCGATTATTACCGCTATTATGCCGGCCTCGCCGACAAGATCGAGGGCGCGACGCTGCCGATCGACAAGGCCGATATGGAGGTCTGGACCCGGCGCGAGCCGATCGGCGTGGTCGCGGCGATCATCCCGTGGAACAGCCAGCTTTTCCTGTCGGCGGTCAAGATCGGCCCGGCGCTCGCCGCCGGCTGCACTCTGGTTGTGAAGGCCTCCGAGGACGGCCCCGCGCCGCTGCTGGAATTTGCAAAACTCGTCCACGAGGCGGGCTTTCCGAAGGGCGTGGTCAATGTCGTCACCGGTTTCGGGCCGGCCTGCGGCAGCACCCTGACCCGCCATCCCAGCGTGGCGCATATCGCCTTCACGGGCGGCCCGTCCACCGCCGCGCAGGTGGTGCGCAATTCCGGCGAGAACCTCGCCAGCACATCGCTGGAACTGGGCGGCAAGTCGCCGTTCATCGTCTTCGCGGATGCGGACCTCGAAAGTGCCGCGAACGCGCAGGTCGCGGGTATTTTCGCCGCCACCGGCCAGAGCTGCGTCGCCGGTTCGCGTCTTCTCGTCCAGTCCACGGTGAAGGAAAAATTCTTGGCACTGGTCAGGGCCAAGGCCGAGGCGATCCGCATCGGCTCGCCGCTCGACATGGCGACGGAGGTCGGTCCGCTCTGCACGCGGCGCCAGCGCGACCATATCGAGAAGGTCGTGCGGGCATCCGTCGACGCGGGCGCGAAGGTCGTTACCGGCGGCAGCGGCCCGGACGGCGAGGGCTTCTATTACCCGCCCACCATCCTCGATTGCGACGGCATCGACGCCGCGTCGGTCGAGACCGAGCTTTTCGGCCCGGTCCTGTCGGTCGCTTCCTTCGCGGATGAGCAAGAGGCCGTGCGGCTCGCCAACGCCACGCGCTACGGGCTGGCCGCCGGCGTTTTCACGCAGAATCTCGCGCGCGCGCACCGGATGATAAAGCGCATCCGCTCCGGCGTGGTCTGGGTCAACACCTATCGCGCGGTCTCGCCCATCGCGCCTTTCGGCGGCTATGGCCAGTCGGGGCACGGCCGGGAGGGCGGGCTGGCCGCGGCGCTGGATTATACGAAAACCAAGACCGTCTGGCTGAAGACGTCGGACGATCCGTTTCCCGACCCCTTCGTGATGCGGTGAGCCAATGTATTACGAGATCCGTACATATCGCCTGAAGAACGGCGGCATTCCCGAATATCTGAAGGTGGTCGGCGAGACCGGCATCGCGATCCAGAAGCGCCATCTCGGCAATCTCGTCGGCTATTTCTTTTCCGAGATCGGGCCGGTCAACGAGATCGTCCATATCTGGGGCTACGAGACGCTTGACGACCGGCAGGCGCGCCGCGCCCGGCTCGCCGCAGACCCGGAATGGCAGGCTTTCCTGCCGAAAATCCGCGACCTGATCGTCACTGCGGAAAACAAGATCATGACACCGGCGGCATTTTCGCCGCTTGGATAAACTGCCTGGCGGCGGCAGGGAGCCATATCCGCCAGACCCAGAAACCGGGAGGAAACGAAATGAAAAAGGGACTTATCTTCGCATTGTTTTCGGGCTTGTTATGCAGCGTGGCCGTTGCCGACAGCCAGAGCATCGTGTTCACGAGCTGGGGCGGCACCACGCAGGACGCCCAGAAGGTCTATGCCCAGAGCTTCACCAAGAAGACGGGAATCCATGTCACGCAGGACGGCCCGACCGATTACGGCAAGCTGAAAGCCATGGTGGAATCGGGCAATGTCAACTGGGACGTCGTCGACGTGGAGGGCGATTACGCCGTTCAGGCCGGCAAGGCGGGGCTTCTGGACAAGCTCGATTTCTCGATCATCGACAAGAGCAAGCTCGATCCGCGCTTCGTCACCGACTATTCGGTCGGCAGCTTCTATTATTCCTTCGTCATCGGCTGCAACAAGGACGCCGTCAAGGCCTGCCCGAAGACATGGGCCGACCTGTTCGACACCAAGAAGTTCCCCGGCAAGCGCACTTTCTACAAGTGGTCGGCGCCCGGCGTGATCGAGGCGGCGCTGCTCGCCGACGGTGTGCCGCCCAACAAGCTCTATCCGCTCGATCTCGACCGGGCCTTCAAAAAGCTCGACACCATCAAGTCGGACATCATCTGGTGGGATAGCGGCGCGCAGTCCCAGCAGTTGCTCGCCTCCGCCGAGGCGCCCTACGGCTCGTTCTGGAACGGCCGTCTGACGGCGCTGTCGAAGACCGGCGTGAATGTCGAGACGTCGTGGACCAACAACATCACCGCCGCCGACTCGCTCGTCGTTCCCAAGGGCACGAAGAACGAGAAAGCCGCGATGGAGTTCATCGCGCATGCGACGAGCGCGAAGAGCCAGGCGGATTTCGCGGCGGCGACCGGCTATGCCCCGATCAATATCGACGCGGCGGCCCTGATGGACCCGGCGATCCGCGACACGCTGCCGGACAAGCAGGCCGCGACGCAGGTGAACGCCGACATGAATTACTGGGCTGCCCATCGCGACGAGATCGGCAAGCGCTGGTATGCATGGCAGGCGAAATAACGCACTGCCCGGCATGAATGAAAAGGGGGCCGGCTCACGCCGGCCCGCCATTGCAGTTGGGATGATCGCACATGGCTAACGCGGCAACGACACTCGGGACACCCGGAAAGGCATCCGGCGCGCGCAGGCGTGACGCCAGTTTCAGCTATCTGATTCCGGCGCTGCTGCTCGTGGTGATATTCTTCATCGTGCCGGTTCTGATGCTGCTGCTGCGCAGCGTCACCGATCCGCATCCGGGTTTGCAGAACTATGCGGCGCTGCTCGGTTCCACCACCTATCTGAAAGTGTTCGTCAACACGTTCGTGGTGGCCGGGCTGGTGACGGTCATCTCCGTCGTGATCGGCTATCCGGTCGCCTGGCTGCTGGCGATCATGCCGGAGCGATGGTCGCGGCTGGTTCTGGCCATCATCATTCTTTCGATGTGGACCAACCTGCTGACCCGCACCTATGCGTGGATGGTGCTCCTGCAACGAACCGGCGTGATCAACAAGGTTCTGATCGGAATCGGGCTTATCGACAGGCCGCTGACGCTGGTGAACAATCTCGTCGGCGTCACCATCGGCATGACCTATATCATGCTGCCCTTCGTCATCCTGCCGCTGATGGGCGTGATCCGCGCGCTCGATCCGGCCACCCTGCGCGCAGCCGCCTTGTGCGGGGCCACGAAGACGCAATGCTTCACGCGCGTGCTGCTTCCGCTCTCGATGCCCGGCATCGCCGCCGGGGCGCTGATGGTCTTCGTCATGTCGCTCGGCTATTTCGTCACGCCGGCCCTCTTGGGCGGAACCTCGAACATGATGCTGGCCGAACTGATCACGCAGTTCGTGCAGTCGCTGGTCGACTGGGGCATGGGTGGTGCCGCGGCGCTGGTGCTCCTGGTCGTGACGCTCGCGCTTTATGCGGTGCAGCTTCGATATTTCAACCCCAACAGGGCGAGGTAGGCCATGCTGCTCGATTTTGAAAAGCTCGGCGCCCTGCGTGGTTTCCTGATCGGCCTGACGGTCCTCGTCTGCCTGTTCCTGATCCTGCCGATCGTCTTCATCGCGGCGCTGTCCTTCGGTTCGTCGCAATGGCTGATCTTCCCGCCGCCGTCGTGGACGCTGGAATGGTACCGGGAACTGTTCGCGGATCCGCGCTGGCTCTATTCCGCGCTGACGAGCCTGAAGATCGCCGTGATCGTGACCGTTCTGTCGGTCGTCATAGGTTTTCTTGCGGCGCTCGGCCTGAACCGGGGCACGTTTGCGGGACGCGATGCGTTGCGCGCGCTGTTCTTGACGCCGATGATCCTGCCAGTCGTCGTGCTGGCCGTGGCGCTCTATGCGCTTTTCCTGAAGTTTGACCTCGCCGGAACCACCATCGCCTTCGTGATCGCGCATCTTCTGATCGCGCTGCCCTTTTCGATCATCTCGATTGGAAACGCGCTCGACGGTTTCGACAAGTCGATCGAGGACGCGGCGATCCTTTGCGGCGCGAGCCCATGGGAAGCGCGGCTTCGCGTCACCGTGCCGGCGGTCAGCCACGGCATCTTCGCCGCCGCGATCTTCTCGTTTCTGGCGTCGTGGGATGAAGTGGTGCTGGCGATCTTCATGGCCAGCCCGACGCTCCAGACCCTGCCCGTCAAGATATGGACGACACTGCGGCAGGACCTGACGCCGGTGATCGCGGCGGCCTCCACGCTGCTGATCGCCTTCACGATCATCCTGATGATAGCCGCAGCCTTTTTGCGCAAGGGACCCAGAACATGACCGAACCCTTCCTCCGAATTCAGGGTATCCGCAAGGTCTTCAACGCCGTCACCGCCGTCAAAAACGTGACGATGGACGTGGCCGAGGGCGAGTTCATGACCTTTCTCGGCCCTTCGGGCTCGGGAAAGTCGACGACGCTCTATATCCTTGCCGGCTTTCAGGACCCGACCGAGGGCGACATCCTGCTGAAGGGCAAGAGCCTTCTTGCGACGCCGTCGCACAAGCGCAATATCGGCATGGTGTTCCAGCGCTATACGCTTTTCCCGCATCTTTCCGTCGGCGAGAACGTCGCTTTTCCGCTGCGCATCCGCCGGCGGCCGCAGGCCGAGATCGCCGAGCGGGTGACGGCGGCGCTCAGGCTGGTGCGGCTGGAGGGGCTGGAAGACCGGATGCCGGCGCTGATGTCCGGCGGCCAGCAGCAGCGCGTGGCGCTCGCCCGCGCGCTGGTCTACAATCCGCCGGTGCTTCTCATGGACGAGCCGCTCTCGGCGCTCGACAAGAAGCTGCGTGAGGAAATCCAGTTCGAGATCAAGCGCATCCATCATGAGACGGGCGTTACGATCCTATATGTCACCCACGATCAGGAAGAGGCGCTGCGGCTGTCGGATCGCATCGCGGTGTTCGGTCAGGGCGAGATCGACCAGATCGGCACCGGCCATGAGCTTTATGCGAACCCTTCCACCCGCTTCGTCGCCGGGTTCATCGGCGACAGCAACTTCATCGACGCGGAGGTTCTGGAGAGGGAAGGGGACATGGCCCGCCTCGCGCTGCCGGGCGGCGTGACGGTCGGCGGGGTTCCCCTGCATGGCGCGGAGGGAAAGAAGGCCTCCCTGATGCTGCGCCCGGAGCGTGTGCTGCTCGCCAAGTCCCCTGTCGAGACGGGGCTGCCGGCCACCGTTACCGACATCACTTTCCTCGGCAACAACGTCGAGGTCGCCGCCAGCACAGATACGGGTAACGGCCTTTCGGTGCGGTTGCCCTTCGGCCACGCGGCCATCGCGGGCCTTCATCGCGGCGATCAGGTCTGGCTGCACTTCGATCCGGGTTCCGCGCACGCTTTCCTGTAGAGCGGTTCCGATGTTGAAAAGGCTCTAGGGCCGTTCGCCCTTCTCCATCCGCTCCTCGATCTGCGCGATGACGGCGGGCAGGTCGGCGACCGTATCGATGATATAATGCGGCTTGTGGGGACGCAGCGCGGCGCTCGCCCTTTCGCGCAGCGTGTCGCGCCCGGCCGCGGAAAGGGCCGCGAGCTGGTCCGGCGTCACCCCGGCCTCGTTGCCAGAAAGCGCCACGCCGACGGTCCATGTCCCGGCCGCGCGGCCTTCGTCGAGGCCCACGCCCGTATCGTCCACCTTGACCACCGCCGAAGCCGGCCAGGCGTCGAGGTCGAGGAAGCATTTGTACATGTTCATCGGCGTCGGGCGGCCATGCGGCAGGTCACCGGCGCAGACGAGATTGTCCGGCGCATAACCCTGTTTCGCGGCCACCGGCAGCACCCGCTCCATGATCGAGCGCGTATAGCCGGTGGTCGAGCCGATCTTCAGCCCGCGTCCGCGCAGCGCCGTGACCATCTCCAGCGTGCCGGGCACGAGGTCGCAATAGTCGGCCACCACTTCCTCGTTCAGCGGCAGGAAGACGTCATAGACGGACTGGATATCCTCCCGCGTCGGCGCGCGGCCATGCTTCTGCGTCCAGGCTTCGGCGATGCGCGGCACGGCGAGCATGGCGGCGACATGATCCCATTTCGGCAGGCCCATCGGCCCGCGCGCCTCGGCGACGGACACCTCGATGCCGAAGCGGCGGAACGCCTCGACGAACACGCCCATCGGCGCGAAGGAGCCGAAATCGACGACCGTCCCCGCCCAGTCGAACACAACCGCCTTGAGATGACCCATGAATTTCTCCTGACCAAAAATATCCGGGACGGCCCGCCGGAGCGCCGCTCCGGCAACTCTTATGCAGACTTATAGTGTCGCTGCACCAGTTCCAGCAACGCCATGGGATCGATCGCCTTGCAGATGGAGCCGTTGTCCGGCTTGAGGCAGGACATGTCCTCGGCGGCCAGCATGGCGTTGACGATCGATTCGTCGACCGCGCGAACCGTGGCCATATAGACCGGGTCCAGCCATTCGTCCGGAATGCATTCCATCGTGCGCCTGCCGGCCATCGCCTCGTCGCGCAGGATCGAATTGGCGGTGCTGAAGGCCAGAAAAATATCGCCGGAACTGTTGCCGCCCGGCGTGCCGGTCTTGCTGATGCCGATGGAGGCCCGCTGCGCGACCCTTTGCAACTGATGCGGCAGCAGCGGAATATCCGTCGCGATGACGACGATGATCGAGCCCTGTTCGGCGGTGAGCAGTTTGCCGTCGCGCATCTGCCTGCCGACCGGAACGCCCAGAACCGTCAGCCAGTCGCGCAGGCCGTGATTGGCCTGCACCAGCACGCCGACCGTATAATCCTCGCCGTCGAGCGTGACGACCTGCGACGCCGTTCCGGTCCCGCCCTTGAACTCATAGGCGATCATGCCCGTGCCGCCGCCGACATTGCCCTCGGCGATTGCGCCGTCCGTGGCGCTGTCTATGGCCGCCAGCACATGCTCCTCGCGCACATGCTGGCCGTTGATGTCGTTGAGCCTGCCGTCATAGGTTTCCGCCACAACCGGCAGCGCCCAGATATGCTTTTCAAGGAAATCGCCGGCGTAATTGCGGATCATCCACCACGTCGCGGCCGCATGCGTCACACCGACGCTGTGTGTATTGGTGATGCAGACCGGGCCGTAGAAATGCCCCGCATGGTTGATCCAGTGCACGCCGGTCATCTCGCCATTGCCGTTGAGCGCGTGAAAACCCGCCCAGACAGGCCGCATCTCGCGCGCATGGCCGCGCGGCAGGATGGCCGTCACGCCCGTGCGCACCGGGCCTTTTCCCACGACCAGCGGGCCGTCGCCCTCGATGAGGGTGGAATAGCCGACCAGCACGCCCGTAACATCGGTTATCGCATTGTTTTTGCCTGCGCGGCCCTCGAAGGGCAGGCCCAGCTCGCGTCCGCGTTTTCTGGCTTTCATGATCGTTCCCGGCACGGCGGTTGCGATTGTCGTCAATAATCCGTCTTGACGAGATTTCAGTGTCCGCCGGCGGCGCTCTTGCCGGGGCGTTCCCTGTCCGGGTCGTCGATCGAGGCGGCGGCGCTCAGCACCAGCGCGTGCAGACCCCCGCCGCCCGCGCGCACGATGTCGAAAAGCTGCCGCCGCATGCGCGGCTCCCAATAGGCGTTGATGTGCCTCGCCACGCCTTCCACCTGTTCCTTTTCAGGCTGGGAGGCGAAGAAGGTGGCGATCTGGTTCGCCATTCTCACAATATGATTGTCCACGCCGCCCCTTATTCCGCCGCATCCAGCCGGCCGGCGATGCGGCGGCTCTGCTCGGCCTGTTCGTTATAGCTGCGCTGCCAGTCGGACGGGCCGTTGGACTGCGACACCTGCACCGCCGTCACCTTGTATTCGGGGCAGTTGGTGGCCCAGTCGGAGAAGTCGGTCGTGATCACGTTGGCCTGCGTCCCCGGATGGTGGAAGGTGGTGTAGACCACGCCCACCGCCACGCGGTCGGTGATGAGCGCGCGCAGCGAGGTTTCGCCGGAACGGCTGCGGAGCAGCACCCAGTCGCCGTCGCGGATGCCGCGCTGCTCGGCGTCGTGCGGATGAATCTCCAGCCGGTCCTCCTCGTGCCACGCCACATTGGCGGTGCGCCGCGTCTGCGCGCCGACATTGTATTGCGACAGGATGCGGCCCGTGGTGAGCAGCAGCGGGAAGCGCGGCCCGACCTTTTCATCGGTCGCGACATATTGCGTGCGGATGAACTTGCCCCTGCCGCGCACGAAATGGTCGATATGCATGACCGGCGTGCCGAGCGGAGCCTTTTCGTTGCACGGCCACTGCACCGAGCCTTCGCGGTCCAGAAGATCGAAGGACACGCCGGCGAAGCTCGGCGTCGTCGCGGCGATCTCGTCCATGATCTCGGACGGATCGTCGTAACGCCAGTCCATGCCCATGGCGCGACCCAGAAGCAGCGTGATTTCCCAATCGGCATAGCCGTTTTTCGGCGTCATCACCTTGCGCACGCGGTTGATGCGCCGCTCGGCATTGGTGAAGGTTCCCTCCTTTTCGAGGAAGGTGGAGCCCGGCAGGAAGACATGGGCGTAATTGGCGGTTTCGTTGAGGAACAGGTCCTGCACCACCACACATTCCATCGCGGCCAGCCCCGCCGCCACATGCTTGGTGTCGGGATCGGACTGCAAGATGTCCTCGCCCTGAATATAGATGCCGCGGAAGCTGCCCTCGACGGCGGCGTCGAGCATGTTGGGGATACGCAGGCCCGGCTCCCTGTCGATCGTGACGCCCCAGAGCTTCTCGAAGATGTCGCGCACGGAATCGTTGGCGATATGGCGATAGCCCGGCAGTTCGTGCGGGAACGAGCCCATATCGCACGAGCCTTGCACGTTGTTCTGTCCGCGCAGCGGATTGACGCCCACGCCCGGCCGCCCGATATTGCCGGTCGCCATGGCCAGATTGGCGATGGCGATCACGCTGGTCGAGCCCTGACTGTGCTCGGTCACGCCGAGGCCGTAATAGATCGCGCCATTCCCGCCCGTGGCGTAAAGCCGGGCCGCGCCGCGCACCTGATCGGCCGGCACGCCGGTGACCGCTTCCATGGCCTCGGGGCTGTGTTCGGGCGCGCTGACGAAGGCCGCCCAGTCCTGAAACTCGTCCCACTCGCAACGCTCGCGGATGAAGGCCTCGTCGAGAAGCCCTTCCGTCACGATCACATGCGCCAGCGCCGTCAGCATGGCCACGTTGGTGCCGGGCCGCAAGGCCAGATGATAGGACGCCTCGACATGCGGCGTGCGCACCAGATCGATGCGGCGCGGGTCGATGACGATCAGCTTCGCGCCCTGCCGCAGCCGTTTCTTCAGCCGCGAGCCGAACACCGGATGGCCGTCGGTCGGGTTGGCCCCGATCACCACCACGACGTCGGTATGCTCGACGCTGTCGAAATCCTGCGTGCCGGCCGAGGTGCCGAAGGTCTGGCTGAGGCCGTAGCCGGTCGGCGAATGGCAGACGCGGGCGCAGGTGTCGACATTGTTGTTGCCCATGCCGGCGCGCACCAGCTTCTGCACCAGATAGGTTTCCTCATTGGTGCAGCGCGAGGAGGTGATGCCGCCGATGGCGCTCTTGCCGTATTGGTTCTGGATGCGGGAAAACTCGCTCGCCGCACGCGTCAGCGCCTCGTCCCATGTGACTTCGCGCCACGGATCGGTGATCTTCTCGCGGATCATCGGCTTGAGGATGCGGTCGCGGTGGTTGGCGTAGCCATAGGCGAAACGGCCCTTGACGCAGGAATGGCCGCGATTGGCCTTGCCGTCCTTGTAGGGAACCATGCGCACCAGTTCCTCGCCGCGCATCTCCGCCTTGAACGAGCAGCCGACGCCGCAATAGGCGCAGGTCGTGATCTTGGAATGCTCCGGCTGGCCGATCTCGATCACCGATTTCTCGGTCAGCGTCGCGGTCGGGCAGGCCTGCACGCAGGCCCCGCAGGAGACGCATTCCGAGCCGAGGAAGCTTTCATGCATGCCCGGCGAAACGCGGCTGTCGAAGCCGCGCCCCTCGATGGTGAGCGCGAAGGTGCCCTGCACTTCCTCGCAGGCGCGCACGCAGCGCGAGCAGACGATGCACTTGGATGGATCGTAGGTGAAATAGGGATTGGACTCGTCCTTCGGCATGTAGCGCGCATTGAGCGCGCCGTCCTGACGTCCCGCCGGATAGACGTGGTTGTGGCCCTCATAGCCATAGCGCATGTCGCGCAGGCCCACCGCGCCCGCCATGTCCTGCAACTCGCAATCGCCATTGGCGGCGCAGGTGAGGCAGTCGAGCGGATGGTCGGAGATGTAAAGCTCCATCACGCCGCGCCGGATGTCCTTCAGCCGCGCGCTCTGGGTGTGGACGACGATACCCTCCGCCACCGGCGTGGTGCAGGAGGCGGGCGTGCCGTTGCGGCCCTCGATCTCGATCAGGCACAGACGGCAGGAGCCATAGGCGTCCATCATGTCGGAGGCGCAAAGCTTCGGGATCGCGATGCCGCTTTCCATGGCCGCGCGCATGATGGAGGTGCCTTCCGGCACGGTGACGCGCTCGCCGTCGATGGTGAGCGTCACCTGTTTCTGCGCGCCGGAAGCGGGCGTGCCGTAGTCGATTTCGTGGATCAGCGACATGGGGGCCTCCTATTCCGCAGCTTCGGCGCGCGGCGCAGGCTGAAAATCCTCGGGGAAATGGTCGAGCGCGCTCAGCACCGGATAGGGCGTAAAGCCGCCCAGCGCGCAGAGCGAACCGAATTTCATCGTGTTGCAGAGATCGCGCAGAAGCGTGATCTGCTGGCCGGAATCGGCGCTCGCAATCATGCGGTCGATGACCTCGACCCCGCGCGTCGAGCCGATGCGGCAGGGCGTGCACTTGCCGCAGGATTCGACCGCACAGAACTCCAGCGCGAACCGCGCCTGACGCTGCATGTCGACGCTGTCGTCAAAGACGACAATGCCGGCATGGCCGATCAATCCGTCGCGCGCGGCGAACGCCTCGTAATCGAAGGGCGTGTCGAACAGCGCGCGCGGGAAATAGGCCCCGAGCGGGCCGCCGACCTGCACCGCCTTGACTGGACGGCCGGTGGCCGTTCCACCGCCGATATCCTCCACGATCTCGCCGAGGCTGAGACCGAACGCCGTCTCGAACAATCCGCCATGGCGCACATTGCCGGCGATCTGGATCGGGATCGTGCCGCGCGAGCGGCCCATGCCGAAATCGCGATAGTATTCCGCCCCGCGCGCCATCACCACCGGCACGGAAGCGAGCGAGATCACATTGTTGATGACTGTGGGTTTGCCAAAAAGCCCCTTATGCGCCGGCAGCGGCGGCTTGGCGCGCACCGTGCCGCGTTTGCCTTCGAGGCTTTCCAGAAGGGCAGTCTCCTCGCCGCAGACGTAAGCGCCCGCGCCCATGCGCACTTCCATGTCGAAGGCGTGCGCCGAGCCGAGCACGCTCGCGCCCAGAACGCCCGCCTGCCGGGCGAGCGCGATGGCCCTGTTCATGGTGGCGATGGCGTGCGGATATTCGGAGCGGGTGTAGAGATAGCCCTTGGTCGCGCCCGTCGCGATTCCGGCGATGGCCATGCCCTCGATCAGCACGAAGGGATCGCCCTCCATGATCATGCGGTCGGCGAAGGTGCCGCTGTCGCCTTCGTCGGCGTTGCAGACGATGTATTTCTGCGGGCCCTGCGCCTCCAGAACCGTCTTCCATTTGATGCCGGTCGGAAAGCCCGCGCCGCCGCGCCCGCGCAGGCCGGAATCCGTCACCTGCTGCACGATGGCCGCAGGCGTCATCTCCAGCGCGCGCCGCAGGCCGGCGAGCCCCTCATGCGCCTCGTAATCGGCGAGCGACAGCGGATCGGTCAGGCCGCAGCGCGCGAAAGTCAGCCGCGTCTGGCGCTTGAGAAACGGGATTTCCTCCGTCAGGCCGAGACAAAGCGGATGCGCGCCGCCATGGATGAAATCCTGCTCGAACAGCGACGCCACATCGCTCGCCGTCACCGGCCCGTAGGCGATCCGGCCCGCTTCGGTTTCGACTTCCACCAGCGGCTCCAGCCACAGCATGCCGCGCGAGCCGTTGCGCACGATCTTCGCATCGAGCGCGCGTGCCGCGATTTCCCGCTCGACGGCCTTGGCCACCTTGTCCGCGCCGACCGAGAGCGCCGCCGCGTCGCAGGGAATATAGATGATCGTGGTCATGACCGCACCTGCGCGAGAAGTTCATCGAGCCGCTCTTCGTCGAGCCGCCCGACGACTTCGCCGTCCAGCATGGCCGAGGGGGCGCAGGCGCAAAGCCCGAGGCAATAGACCGGCTCCACCGTCACCGCACCGTCGGCAGTCGTTCCGTGCCAGTCCACGCCCAGCGCCTCGCGCGCCCTTTCGGACAGCGCGTCGCCGCCCATCGACTGACAGGCCTCCGCCCGGCAGAGCTTCAAGACATGCCGGCCCGCCGGCTTCTCGCGAAAATCGTGATAGAAGGTGACGACGCCATGCACCTCGGCACGAGAAATATTGAGCCGCCCCGCGATCAACGGCAGGGCTTCTCCGGGCACATAGCCAAAGTCTTCCTGTATGTCGTGCAGGATCGGAAGCAGCGGTCCTTCCGTTTCCTTGAAGCGATCGACAATTTCCAGGACCCGCTCGGCGGTTTCGGTACTGGTGCCTTGCATTGGCGCAACGGCCCTCCCTAATTTATTTTAGACAGGAGACCAAATCGGGGGGTCTCCGTCAAGGAGAATTGACCCTGTCAAGGGGTCATTTCAGCAAGATCGGACAGCCTTGACGATATCTGAACAGGATCATCCTCTTATTGCGACAGGGCGGGCAGCGGCCCGGCTTTCGCGCTCCGCCTTTCGTGCTCACGAGCCGCGTTCGAACACGATTTCACCGCCTCGTATGGTGAGGTCGCAGCGCGTGTCGTGCAGAATTTCCTCGGGGCTGGCGGTGAGCATGTTGCGCGAGAAGACGGCGATATCCGCCATCTGTCCGGGCACCAGCCGGCCCTTGACCTTTTCGAGCTTCTGCGAGAAGGCGCCATGTTCCGTATAGACCTGCAAGGCTTCCTCGATCGTCGCGCACTCGCGCGCGTCCATCACCGTTCCCTTGACGGTCTTGCGCGTCAGCATGGAATAGATGTTCGGAAAGGGGTTGGGATGGCAGACGGGGGAATCGCTGCCCGTCGCCGGCTTGAAGCCCAGATCCTTCCATGTCTTCAGGGGGTAGCTCGACAGTGCCCGTTCCTCGCCGAGGACGGAAATATAGGCGTCGCCGAAGTCATAGATGAAGACCTGTTGCGGGCAGGGATAGATGCCCGCTTTCTTCATGCGCGCATGCTGTTCGGGTGTCGAAAAGCCGCAATGCTCGATGCGGTGGCGGCGGTCCGGGTCAGGATGGGCGGCAAGCGCCTTTTCGTAGGCTCTGATAAGCTGGCCTATGGCCGCGTCGCCGATGGCATGACATGCGAACTGGTAGCCCTTGCCGTGCCATTCGAGCACCAGCGCCTCCAGTTCCGTATCGGTCAGCATCTGCACGCCGGTGTTGCGGCCGCTATCGGGATAGGGCTTGCTCATCCATGCCGTCCGGCCGCCGACCGAGCCGTCGAGGAATATCTTAACCGCGCCGATGCGCAGCATGTCGTCGCCGACGCCCGAGACGAGGCCCGCCGCATGGCATTTCGCGACGATGGACTTGCCCGGATCGCCAAGCAGAGCCAGCCATGCGCGCACCGGCAGGCGGCCGCGCAATCTGGCGAGATTATAGGCCCTGATCTCGTCGAGACCGGCAAGCGCACCCACCGCCGCATCCATGACGCTGGTGATGCCGCAGGACAGAAGCATCTTGCCCGCCGCCTCGATGGCGTCGATCATTTCCTCCGTCGTCGGCGCGGGGATGGCGCGACGCACCATATCCAGCGCGTTCTCCGCCACCAGGCCGGTCAATTGCCCGTCGACCTGCTCGATGATCCCGCCTTCCGGGACCGGCGTCGCCTCGTCCACGACCGCGAGCGCCAGGGCTTTGGAATTGAAGATCGAGATATGGCCGCAGGCGCGCACCAGCATCACCGGATTGTCGGGCGCGGCGGCGTCGAGCTCGGCGCGCTGCGGATGGCGTCCGGCGTCGAACCGGGTCTGGTCGTAGCCGTGCGCCATGATCCAGCTTCCGGGCGGCGCGGAAGCGGCCTTCTGGCGGATCGCGGAAAGCAGGCTTTCCAGCGTGGGGGCCGCCTGCGGCGTCACATCCAGCCAGCCCATGGTCAGCCCGATCGAGATCAGGTGCAGATGGGCATCGTTGAGGCCCGGTGTCGCGAAACGGCCTTCGAGGTCGATGAGACGCGTCCCGGCGCCCTTCAGCGGCCAGATGTCGTCCTTCGTCCCGACCGCCAGCACCTTGCCCTGCCAGATGGCCAGCGCCTCGGCCGTTCCCTCCTCGAAACCGCACCAGATGGTTCCGTTGAATATGATCGCGTCAGCCTCTATCCCTGCCATTCGGCGATCTCCTTCCCGGCTATTGCGCTAAAGCATGTCGCGCAAAAGTGGGAGTTCGTTTTGCGATAACGACATGCGCAAAAACATCAAAAGCTAAAGCGCGGAAAGCGATCGACAAGATCGCGACGCGCTTTCGGTCGGATAATGATAACCGGTATCGACCGGCGATTCACCCTCAATCGAAAAATCCGGTGTTTCAGGGCAGGCGTGCCTTGACCTTCCAGCCGCCGCTCTTCGGATCGGGGGCGAGGGTCCACGACTTTTCAACTATGCCGGTGCCGCGCGCCGTCGTGTAGGGCATGACGGTGAGGCGGATCGCGCCGGCATCCCGGCTGTAGCGCCCTTGCGCGATCGCGCCGTCGCTGAACTGGACCAGTGTCTCGTCCGCATTGCCTTCGTCCGCAAGCCGCACCCGGCATCCCGGATAGGCATGGGTATTGGCGAATTCAAAGCGCATGATCGACCTCCCGGCTCATCGGTTTCACTGCCATCACTTCCATTGTGTCATCCACAGTCCGCAATGCAAGACGCTTGCGGAGGGGGCAAAGATGCTTGACAATAAATATACACTAAAATATATTTTACGATATACGGATCGGATATGACGCGATCCGTTGTGGGAGGCGCCAGCCTGTCAGAGAATCACGCAAATCGGGGCGTGGCCGGTGTCTGTGCCCCGCTGCTCCAGAAGAGGTAATAATGTATTATTTCGCTTACTGCACTTGGTTGCACGACATCGAAGTCGGTCGTTACATGCCCGAGGCCAAGGCGGTCACGAAGGGCTATGCGGCCAATCATTCGCTGCGCTTTCACGCCGCCGGCGACCGCAAGGACCGCGGCTGGTGCCATTTCCTGAACACCGCCGAGGCCTGGGGCGAGAAGGCGATGGGCGTCGTGTTCGAGCATGACGAGAAGCACTTCCAGGAAGATTACGACGACTTCGAACGCTGCTGCGTGACGGTCTACGGCGACGACGGCAAGATGTACGATTGCTGGACCTATCGCCTGATCACGCCGGGCATCGAGATGCGTCCGCCGAACTTCTACTGGGAGCATATCCCGGCGGGACTGAAGCAGTGGGGCTTCCCGCAGGAATATATCGACAAGGTGCAGGCGGTGTTCGACAACGCGGCCGAGTGCCCGCGCGCCGACCGCCCGAATCCGTCGAAGATTCCGGGTCGCGGCGCAGAGACGCGCTGATCGCATATCAGGGATGGCGGAGCCTTGGCTCCGCCGCTCTTTTCGAGGGGAAGAGAGTGAAGAGAATGAGGGGATTTGCAATGAAATATCGTCAGATCGTATTCCATGCCGTCGCCGGCGCTGTTGCCGTCTGCATGACGGGCAATGCTTTCGCGGATGATGCGGCCGCTCTGGTGCCGCAGGAGATCCGTGACCGCGGCGTGCTGAATGTCGGCTCGCAGCAGACCTTTCCGCCGATCGAGTTCCGCAAGCCGGGCAGCAAGGAAGTGAGCGGCGCCAGCGCCGACCTGCTGCGCGAAGTGGCCAAGCGTCTGAACCTGAAGCTGCAATTCGTGCAGGCCGAATACGCCGCGCTCATTCCCGGCATCGAGGCGCGCCGCTTCGACGTGGCTTCGGGCGGCATCAGCGATACGGAAGAGCGCGAGCAGAAGCTCGATTTCGTCAATTACATGATGTCCGGCGGCAGCATGCTGGTGCGCGCCGAGGACGCGAGCGCCTATAAGACCATCGACGATTTCTGCGGCAAGAAGGTCGCCACGCTGCTGGGCAGCCGGGTCATCATGGCGAAAGTGGAGGCAGCCTCCGCCGCCTGCGAGAAGAAGGGTGCGCAGGCCATCACCGCCAATCAGCTTCCGTCCGCGCCGGATGCGCGCATGCAGCTCGACCTCAGGCGCGTGGATGCCTATCTCGGCGATTTCCCGGCGCTGGTCTACATGAAGTCGCAGTTCCCCGGTAAATACGAGATCGCCGGCGGCAATTATATCCTGACGCCTTACGTCACCTCCTGGGGCTTCTCCAAGAACCAGCCGCAACTGCGCGATGCCGTGAAAAAGGCGGCCGAGGCCATGCTGGCCGACGGCACCTATAAGAACGTCATGGCGAAGTGGGGCGTTGAAGGCGGAGCCTTGCCGGCCATCACGGTCAACATGCCCGCCAGCAAGCGCAATTGACGGCGGGGTCGGCTATGAGCGCCATTGCTGCCCGTCCGATTGCAAACCTGCCGATCATCCACCGGCGCCGGTGGGGCTCGTGGATTCTCGGCATCGCCGTTCTCGCCTTCGTCGCCGTTCTGGTCGTGGCGTCGTTCCGGGCCAGAATTATCGATGTCGCGGTATTCAGCGAATATATAGTCAGCGGCGAGATTCTCATGGGCGCCGTCAACGCGGTGGTGCTGGGAACGCTGGCCCTGTTCATCGCCGCGCTGATCGGCTTTGTCGCGGCGCTCATGCGCGTCAGCGGCAACCCGATCCTGTCGGGTATCGCCGCGGTCTATGTCTACCTGTTCCGCGGCACGCCGATGCTGATCCAGTTGATCTTCTGGTTCAACGCGGTGCCGATCATGTTTCCCAACATCTATCTGGCGCTGCCTTTCATGGACGCGCCGCTGATCAACGCCTCGACCACCAATATCGTCACGCCTTTCCTCGCCGCGCTCGCCGGTCTCAGCCTTGCCGAAGGTGCCTATATGAGCGAGATCATCCGCGGCGGCATCATGGCCGTGGACAAGGGGCAGCGCGAGGCCGCAACCGCGCTCGGCATGGTGCATCGCAAGGTGCTGACGCAGGTCATCATCCCGCAGGCCGGGCGCATCATCATTCCGGCGGCGGGCAACCAGTATATCATGCTGCTCAAATCGTCGTCGCTCGCCTCGGCGATCGGCTATCTCGAATTGCTGCGCGTGGCCACCGACATCTATTCCTCCAATTTCCGCGTGGTGGAACTGCTGGCGGTCGCCGCCGTCTGGTATCTGGTCATGACCGCATTCGCGACCGCCATCCAGACCGTCCTCGAAAAGGTGTTTCCGCAACGATGAGCACGACAGCGCAAAAAATACCGGCCGTGTCCGTGGTCGATGTCTCCAAGATATGGGGAACGGTGACGGCGTTCAGCGGTGTCAGTTTCGAGGTTCCGCAGGGACAGGTCGTCGCCCTGCTGGGGCCGTCGGGTGCGGGAAAATCCACGATGCTGCGCTGCCTCAACCATCTGGAGCGGATCAGCAAGGGCAGGATCTATGTTCATGGCGAACTGATCGGCTACCGGGAAACCCCGACGGCTCTCCATGAACTGTCCGACGCCGAGATGAGCCGACAGCGGCAGAAGATCGGCATGGTGTTCCAGCATTTCAACCTGTTCCGCCACATGACGGCCTTGCAGAACGTGATGAGCGGACCCGTGCATGTGCGCAAGCGCCCCAGAGCGGAAGCGATGGAACTGGCGCTTGGCCTGCTGGACAAGGTCGGGCTGAAGGACAAGGCGCATTCCTATCCGTCAGCCTTGTCGGGCGGCCAGCAGCAGCGCGTCGCCATCGCGCGTGCTCTGGCGATGGAGCCGCGCGTGCTGTTGCTCGATGAGCCGACCAGCGCGCTGGACCCGGAGCTTGCGCAGGAAGTGGTGGTGACCATCCGCACCCTCGCGGAGGAGGGGCAGACCATGGTGATCGCGACCCATGACATGGCGATCGCGCGCGACGTGGCGGACCGGGTCATATTCATGGAGGGCGGTCAGGTGGTGGAGGATGCTCCTTCCGCGGAATTTTTCACGCGACCGCGAAGCGACAGGGCGCGGCAGTTTCTTGCGCGCGTTTTGCCGGCTTCTACAATGTCCGGATGATTCGGAGATTGAAAACAAATGGCGACGAGAAAGACAGCTTCCGGTGAATCGATGGCGAAGGACGTACGGACCCGGCTTCGCAGCATGATTCTGGGTTCGGAACTCAAGCCGGGGCAGCGCCTTGTCGAGGACGAATTGTGCGAGCGGCTGGGCGCGGGACGCACGCCCGTCCGCGAGGCGCTTTTGCTGCTGCAAGGCGAGGGGTTGCTCGCCCGCGCGCGGGGCTGGGTGGTGGAGAACGTCGACCGTTCGCAGATACGGGCGATCTTCGAGAGCCGTGCCGCCATCGAGGGATCGACCGCCCGGCTGGCGGCCCGTCATGCGCCGCGAAAGGCCTTCGACGCCTTGTCGCGGCTGGCCGACGGCATGGAGCCGAGCGAGACCCTGACCCGCGCCGAGCTCAACCGGCTGAACAACGAGTTTCACAAGCTGATCGTGGAAAGCGCGGAGAATCCGCTGCTGGCGCAGTTTCATGAACGGACCCAGTTTCAATACTGGATGCTGCGGGTTCCGATCCTTTTCTCGGAAGCGGAAAGGGTGGAAATGAATGTGCAGCACCGCAGAATTGTCAGTGCGCTGATCGCGCGCGACGAAGACGAGGCAGATCGCGCCGCGCGCGAGCACGTCGAAAGTACGATGGCTATCGTAGGGCCGGCCATTCACCTTTGACCGACACCTATGGAGATACCGGCCCCGGCAGCGCCGCTTCCGGGGAACGGAAAGTTGCGCCCAATTCAAACCCGCACAAGGACAGGGAAATGACCGGAATATTCAAACACCTTCATCACGTCTGTATCGTCGTCAAGGATCTGGAGAAGACCGTCGCCTATTACGAAAGCCTCGGCGTCGGCCCGTGGTTCGATTATCCCAAGAAGGGCGAATATCTCGAATTCGACGTTCCGAACAAGGAAGCCTCCAAGGCCATGCGCTACAAATGCGTGAATCTCGACAATGTCCAGATCCAGCTTTGCGATCCGGGCGTGCTGGATTCGCCGCAGAAGCGCTTTCTCGATGAGCGCGGCGAAGGCGTCTATCATCTGGGCTTCGAGGTCGAGGATCGCGACGCAGCCGAAGCCGAAGGGCGGGCGCTCGGCCTTCCGGTGGTGGCGCGCGGCAAACGCACCGATGGCGGCGGCTTCTGCTATTTCGACACCCGCGCGAAGGCCGGCATCGTGCTGGAAGTCCGCAAGTCCTGAAAAATATGGCCGTTCCGACCATGTCGGAACGGCCTTTCTGTTTCAACTCACGGCATTTTAAATCAGGTCATCGACGCCGATTTCGCCGCCGGACACGTTCGCGCCGTTGGCGAAACGGGCCGAGGAGAATTCGGGCTTCTCGATATCGGGGCTCCGGCCCGTCGCGATCAGCTCGGCTGTCGCCATTCCGACCGCGGGCGATACCTTGAAACCTTTTTCATTTGTACCGGCGATGAGGAAGAGATTGCGGCACTCGTGATGCGCGCCGTAGATGCCCTTGTAATCCGGCGTAAAGCCGTCGACGCCGGTCCATGTGTTCATGCCGATGAAACGCTCGGCCGCCGGGATGCGCCGGCGGATACGCCTTATGCCGGACGCGACGGCGGAGGGGTCGACATCTTCCTTGCGCTGGTCCGGTTCTATGGTCTGGCCGTAGCGATCGTCGCGCATGGAGATGAGCGCGGTGGCGCCGTCCTCCGGCCGGAACGACGTATCGAAGCGTCCGTCCAGAAAGGTCATCGGGTTTTTGATTTCGGCCGGCAGCATCACCCTGCCGATGGTGAGCCGGCGCGCCTGAACGGGTATTTCGATGCCGATGCTCCGCGCCAGAGGCGCGCTCCATGCGCCCGCCGCAAGCACAACGGCTTCGGCGTGTATTTCACCAAGCGGCGTAGTCACACCGGTGACCTTGCCTCCGGCGGCGATGAGATTGAGGGCGGGCGTGCGCGTCAGCAAACGAACGCCGCGCGCGACCGCACCCGCCAGCAGCGATTCATTGGTTTTCGCGCCATAGGCGGTGCCGCAATTGGGCTCGTAGACGGCGATCGTGTCCTCGACCGAAAGATGCGGCTGCAATTCGGCAAGCTCCGCGCCGTCGATGAGGCGGCTGTCGCTGCCGATCCGCCGCAGCATGTCGACATGCTTCTGCAACCTGTCGCGGCGGGCGGCGCTGTCGAGCCAGAGGAATCCGGTGCGCCGGAACCCGGCGCTTCCGCCGACGCGCTCTTTCCAGTGGGTGAAGACGTCGAGGCTCTTGAGCGCGAGAACCGCTTCCGGCTCATTGGCATGAAAGGTTCTCAACAGACCCATGCCTCGGCTCGAGGCGCCCGCGCCGGGATAATCGCGGTCTATCACCACGACGTCGGTGATGCCCCGCTCGGCCAGAAAAAAGGCCGTGGCCGCGCCGTTGAGGCCGGCGCCGACGATGACGACTTGCGCAGTTGTGTAGGCTATGGTCATTTTCGATCTCCGCAAAACGATCGGTTTGGTATGGAACAGTCACACGGGACCACCGTGGCGGCGGGCTTTCGGAGCAGCGACCGCAGCGAACCGGCGCCGAAGATGATGACCCCGCAAAGCACGGTGGCGAGCGACAGCCATCCGCTCGGGCTCACGCGGTCTCCCAGCACCAGCACGCCGAGCGTGACGCCGACCAGCGGCTGGAAATAGGTGTTCAGGGATGCCGCGGTGGACCCCCACAGGTGAATGAAGTGGAAGAACAGCAGATAGGTCAGGGCCGATCCGGCGAATCCCAGTTCCAGAATGGCGAGAACCGAGATCGGACTCGGCGCGCCGATCTGGAATGTGCCGCTCGCCAGGCCCGCAACCAGCAGATAGAGCGCGCCCAGTCCGATTTGCAGGAAAGCGACGACGAAGGGATGGATTCCATTCAGAAAACGGCGCGTATAGACGTTCCCGCCGGCGAACATCGCCGAACTGAAAACGATGATCAATTCCCAGTAATCGAAGCCGCCGCCGGTTCGCTGCCCGAAGCCGTAAAGCGCGGCGATCCCGCCGAAGGCGACGAGCAGGCCGAGCGCCCGTATCGCGTTGAACCGCTCCGTGCGGACCAGCAGCCAGGAAAACAGAAAGGCGAAGAGCGGCGTGGTCGCGCTCAGCACGCTTGTCAGCGAAGAATGGACATGAAGCTGGGCCAGCGTAAGCAGGATATAGGGAATTGCGATATTCAGCGCGCCCAGCAAGGCGAGGTGCATCCACAGAACCGGATCGCGGGGAAGCGGCAAGCGCCGGAAAGCCACGATCGCTCCAAGAGCAAGCGTGGCGAGAACCATGCGCAGGATCGGGACGGTGAAGCCGTTGAAACTGCGCAGGGCCAGCGCCGTGAAGAAGAAACTGGAGCCCCAGATGCTGAACATCAGCGTGTAAAGGAACAGTTGCAGCGGCAGGCCGGACGGCCTCCGCACGGTGGGCGGCGCAGCCTTTTTGTTGCGATCCTCAGCGACCTGAAGAGGGCGGGCGCACATGGCTTCATCCCTTGAATATTGTGTCACCATGTTCTCCGGTCATGCAAATATCCGGATTCTGCCGCACCGTGATTTCCGGCGTCTCATGGTCCCGGACTTTGCACGAACAGTCCGGTTCCGTCGGCGGATGCCGGAATCGGAGAAGCTGGCCGTGACAGGGACCGGGTTCATGGGGAGATATCGGGAGCGCCTCCGTTCCTCGATCGGGAAACGACTGCACGATAAATATATTACAAAATATATTTTGTCAACGAGCAGTTGGATTTCCCGAACGAATTATACCGCGTATGCGGGAGTCTCTCTATCCGACCTGCATTTAATTGGTTGTTATAAAACGCATTTTACGAAGTCGGAATTTTTCCGCCGTCGCGGAACTGTCCGGTTTGAGAAACGTTGACAGGATATATTTTTTCATATATATAATGATCGATCGCGCCTTGAAAAATAAGGCTTATCAGGCGCGTCCCAACCATATCAAAGGGGATCCGATGATGATGAAATCAGGACGAGCAGGGAAAACTGTCGCATTGTTTGCAGCGGGCATGCTTGCCGCTTCGGCGCAGGCGGGCCATGCCGCGGATGCGAAGTTCCAGACGGTGACGCCGGGAGTTCTGGTGGTTGCCACGGAAGTCGGCAATCCGGGCTGGATGAACGGCACCGATCCCAACAATGTGAAGGGCGGTGTCGAGTGGGCGATGGCCGAACAGATGGCCAAGGATTGGGGCATCCCCAAGGTCGTGTTCCGCAACATCGCTTTCACGCCGCTGATCTCCGGCACGGCGACGGGCTACGACATCGGTCTCATGACGATCTTCAAGACGCCGGCGCGTGAGAAGGTCAACAAGTATTCCGACTGCTATTATGTCGAGGACTCCGGTGCTCTGGTAAAGAAGGGCACCAAGCTCGACACGGTGGCGGACGCCAAAAAATTGCAATGGGGCAACGTGACGGGCGGCTATGCCGGGCTCATCCTCCAGAAGCTGCAACCCGACAAGCAGCCCAAGGCTTTCCAGGACGGGCCGACCGAATATAACGCCCTCCTTTCGGGCACGGTCGACGCTATCCTCGACGACTTTTCGAGCGTTGCCGGCCGTGCGCGCGATCCGGGTTTCAAGGATACCAAGGTTGCCGGAATTCTCGCGCTCAAGGGCGTGCCCGCGCCCTGCGCCGCGGTCCAGCTGCCCCATTCCGCGCCCGACAGCAATGTTGCGGCCGTCAATGCCGAGATTGCGAAGTTCAAGTCCAGCGGCCTGATGGACAAGTGGATGGAAGAGTATCTGGCGCCCAACGGTGTCGATCCGGCGAAGTACAAGCGTATCGAGATCGAATAAATCTTCATATGAATGCTCACATGGGCGGTGCCGAGGCACCGCCTCCTCCCGTCTGTTCTGCATGTCAGGCCAAACATCGTTTGTGCCGCAGGAGTGATGATGACCGCAATCGAAGACGATAGTTCCGTAGCGCGACAGCGGGAAGCGACGGCGTCCATCCGCCGGGGACGCAACGTTGTCATTTCCCTTCTCGGTCTGATATTCTGCCTTCCGGTCGGAATCGTCGGTCTGGTCTATCTGCTGCGCGCCCGGCGGCTTGCGACGAGCAATGTGCGGCAGGGCCGCATGGACCTCGCGCGCGGCAAGACCTGGTCGTGGTTCGCGGTGAGCCTCGGCTGCGCGCTCGGCCTGATCGGCCTGACGATCCTTATATTCGCGGCCAATGGCGGCGCCGTATTCTACACCTTCTTCGACTACCAGCTCCTGCGCGACAATGCCGGCTATATCCTCGGCGGCTTCCTGATCAATATCGAACTGTTCCTCGTCTGCGAGGTCCTCATTCTGATCTGGGCGCTGATCGTCGCCGTGGTCCGCGAAATTCCCGGACCGGCGGCCGCGCCGACACGCTTCATCGCCGCGGTCTATACGGATGTCTTTCGCGGCATTCCGTCGCTTCTGGTGCTGCTGATCGTCGGTCTCGGACTGCGGCGCACCGGCCTGCCGGTACTTTCCGACCTGTCGGACGCACAGGCCGCCTGCCTCGCGCTCACGCTGAACTATGGCGCCTATGTCGCGGAAGTGTTCCGCGCCGGCCTTCACTCCGTGCACTGGAGCCAGAGCGCGGCCGCCCGTTCGCTCGGATTGAGCTACGTGAAGACGATGCGGCTGGTCGTTCTGCCGCAGGCGGTCCGTCAGGTCATCCCGCCTCTGCTCAACAGTTTCATCAGTCTCCAGAAGGACACCTCGCTCGTGACCATTCTCGGCGTGCTGGACTCGGTCAACCGGGCGCAGGCGGTTTCGAGCTATAGCGCGAGCCTCGCTCCCTATACCGGTGTCGCCATCTGCTTTCTCGTCATCACCCTGCCACTGACGCGGCTGACCGAATATCTCGCCAAGCGGGACCGTCGCGCGCGCCTGTCACGGAGCTGAAAATGGCCCTCGTCAGCCTTGCAAACGTTCACAAGCATTATGGAAGCCACCACGTCATCAGAGGCATCAGCATGGATGTCGACAGGCACGAGGTCGCCTGCCTGATCGGCGGTTCCGGCAGCGGCAAGTCCACCTTGCTGCGCTGCATCAACGGGCTGGAGACGATCGAGGACGGCACGATCACCTTCGACGGCGAGGTCATCACCGATCCCGGCGTCGATCTGGACGCGGTGCGGCGGCGTCTCGGCATCGTGTTCCAGAGCTACAATCTGTTCCCGCAGATGAGCGTGGCCGAAAACGTTATGCTCGCCCCGCGCCACGTCCTGCGGATGGGCAAGGGCGAGGCGCGCGAGCTTGCGTTCGAGATGCTCGCCAAGGTCGGGCTGAGGGACAAGGCAGACGCCTATCCCGACCGGCTTTCCGGCGGCCAGCAGCAGCGTGTGGCGATCGCGCGCGCATTGGCGATGAATCCCAAGCTTCTGCTGCTTGACGAAGTGACCTCGGCGCTCGATCCCGAACTCGTCGAGGAAGTTCTTGGCCTCCTTCGCCAACTGGCGGAGGACGGCATGACGATGATTCTCGCCACCCATGAAATGCAGTTCGCGCGCGAAGTGGCCAGCAACGTCTATTTTCTGGCCGATGGCGAAGTGCATGAAAGCGGGCCGCCTGCTGAGTTCTTCGGCAATCCGCAGAAGCCCCGCACGCGCGCCTTCCTGAAGCGGGTTCTCGGCAAGGAAATGAGCACCGCGATATAGTGATTCCGCTGGCGAGAACGGGGTGTAAGGTACGATTTATCTGGCGCATTCATGCCACGGCGACTACATATGGTATCGGACGATCAGCCGATGTCGTGGAGGCTCATGATGACAGATATTGCCGCAACCTACGCGCTCAGGATTCTCGGCGTAAACGTCGATCAGTCATCGAAACCCGCGCGCCTGAATGTACGGTATCATGGTCTGCATGAGCCGGTCAGTGTCAGCGAAACGCTGGAGAGCGTGGATATACCGGGGCTGATGAAGGCTTGCGAGGCGGTCGCGCAGCGGATTTTCCATGAGGAGTTCCGTCTGAACAACGCGGTCGAGATGCACTTTACGCTGGAGGATACGAACGGCCTCGCGCTGTGGCATACGAATCCGACGCTTTACCTGAAATGCCCGCTGACGATGACGATGAAGTGGAGTTGCCTCCACCTGAGCGAAATCTTCAAGACGATGACCACGCTCGGCATCATCGAACTGCCGTCCACGGTTTCTCTGGAAGGCAATCACATCGATACGGACAAGACGGCGAAAGTGATCATGGATGCCATGGCCAATGGCGTGGAGTTCATGGGCAATCTCATTCTGATGCGTGGCTTCATCGATCACGATTCGGCCAAGCGCAGCGGGGTTGCGCCCGTGCCCCAGCATTCCTGATACGATTTGAGGGAAGCCCGGTCGCCGGCAGGGGGTAAGCCCCCGCCGGCATATTCGCGTTAAGCGGTGGCCGCCTTGAATCCCACCAATGCGCGGGTGAGGGCGTCCTTCGTGGCGACGATGTCGGCGTCGGTATGTGCCGCCGAGAGATACATCAGGCCGCGCGGCAACGGGTTCAGCCCGTTGAGCACACAGGCCTCGGTGAGTTTCAGCACCTTCACCTTGTCGGCCTTGCCGAGATCGCCGATGCGCTCCATGGTTCGCGTGCCGGCGAAAAGCTGAATGGCCGAGCCGATGCAATTGGCGCAAAGGTCGAGATCGAGCGCCTGCGCCCGGTCATTGAAATGGGTCTGGATGTCCTTCGCCATCGCGTTCATGCGCGGATAGATATCCGCATGGGCGCGCAGATAGTCGAGGCAGGCGATCGCGGCACCCACCGAAAGCGGATTGCCGTTGAAAGTGCCGCGATGCAGCACACGCCCGTCCACCAGCGGCGCCATGACGGCGCGGCTGCCGGTGACGGCGCTGATCGGCAGGCCGGCGCCGAGCGCTTTGCCGAGCACGGCCATGTCGGGCGTGACGCCGAAGACCTGCTGCGCACCGCCGAGCGCCAGCCGGAAGCCGGAGATCACCTCGTCGAAGATCAGCACGGTGCCATGCCTGCGCGTCAGCTCGCGAACGGCCTGAAGGAAGCCCGTGGGCGGGGAGAAGCAGCCGGCATTGATCGCGGCGGCCTCCAGAATGACGGCGGCATATTCGTCTGACAGCACCGCCGCCAGCGCGTCGGCGTCGCCCCAGTCGACCAGTGTGACATTGCTCGCCGCCTGCGGGTCCTGTCCGGCCGAACTCGGCCCGTCATTGCCGGGATTGTTGGCGATGTGGATATTGTCGAACCAGCCGTGGTAATTGGCGCGGAACTTGACGATCCGCGTGCGACCGGTGGCGGCGCGCGCGATGCGCAGCGCGAGTTGCACCGCCTCGGTGCCGCTGCTGACGAAGGAGGTCATTTCGGCGCAGGGCACGGTTTCGGCGATCAGTTCCGCCAGACGGCCTTCGCCGCTGTGGACGCTCGCCGTCCGGAACCCCTTGTCGATTTCCGCCTTCAGCCGCTCGATCACCGGCGCCGGGCTATGGCCGAGGATCAGCGGGCCGTAGCCCATGGTGTAGTCGATGTAGTCATTGCCGTCGATATCGGTGACGATGGCGCCCTGCGCGCGTTCGATCGCCAGCGGCACGGGGCGCTGGGCCGCGCGCGGCGTGGAGGAAACGCCGTTGGCGAGGAATTGCGAGGCATAGTCGCGATAGCGCAAGGAACCGGAAAAGGCCGGATGGGAGGAGGACGGGGCTGCGCTGCTCATGGGATCATTCTTTCATGAGAGCATTTCTGGCAAAAGTGCGAAGCGGTTTTGCTGGAAATGCGTAAACAAACAGATAGAGCGGTTCCACGATTCCATGAAAACAGGAACCGCTCTTGCGATTGGCGGGCGGGGCGGCGGCGGAGCCGTCAGTGCTCCCCGGCCCAGAAGACGATACGGCGGCGGGCGATGCCGACGATGGAGTGCATCGTCATGCCGATGACGGCCAGCACCACCAGCACGGCGAACATGCCGGCAATGTTGAACTGCTCGTTGAATTGCAGGATCATCTTGCCGAGGCCCATCTGCGCGCCGACGAACTCCGCCACGATGGCGCCGACCAGCGCGAAGACCACACCGAGGCCAAGCCCGGCGAAGACATAGGGCAGGGAATTGGGCACCCGGACCTTCATCAGGATCTGGAACCGGTTGGCGCCGAAGGCCTTCAGCATCTGCACCTCCTCTCGGCCCGATGCCTGAAGCCCGGCGATCGTGTTGACCAGCATCGGGAAGAAGGCGATCAGCCCGGCCATGACGATTTTGGATGTGAGGCCGTAGCCGAACCATTGCAGGAAGATCGGGGCGAGCGCCACGCTCGGAATGGTCTGGAAGGCGACGATATAGGGCATCAGGCTGAGGTCGAGGAGGCGCACCTGCGAGATCAGCACGCCCAGCACCACGGCGATGACGATGCCAAGCGCATAACCTGCCAGTACCTCGTACATGGTAACCTGGAAATTCGCCCAGAAAATGGAACTTGTCAGCAGCGACCATAGCTGCCTGGCCACGACGGTGGGAGCGGGCAGGACGAAGGCGGGCGTATCGGTCGCCCATACGTAGAATTGCCATCCGCCCGTCACGATGAAGAAGACGAGGACGACCAGCACGGCCTGTGTCAGTTTCGAGTTTTCGTTTTGCATCGGACTATCTCGCGGAAAAGATGATGTGCGGGCGAAGCGGAAGCCTCCGGTCAGTCGATCATCGAGCTGTCGTTGAAGTGACCGCGAATGCGGGCCAGAACGTCCTCGGCATGGGCGAGATCGCCCAGCTTGCGCTCGCGCGGCAGCGTTACGGGGATAATCTCGCTGATGCGGCCGGGACGCGGGCTCATCACCACCACCCGGTCGGCGAGGAACACGGCTTCCGGGATGGAGTGGGTGACGAAGATCACCGTCTTGCCGCTGCGCATCCAGATGCGCTGGAGTTCGGTGTTGAGGAATTCGCGCGTCATGGCGTCGAGCGCGCCGAACGGCTCGTCCATCAGCAGTACCTTGGGGTCGCGCACCAGCGCCCGGCAGATGCCGGCGCGCTGGCGCATACCGCCCGAAAGCTCGCGCGGATATTTGTTCTCGAACCCCTTGAGGCCGATCATCTCCATCAGCTCCAGCGCACGCTCGGTATAGGCCTTGCGGTCGAGCCGCATCAGTTCCACCGGGAGAAGGATGTTCTCCAGAATGGTGCGCCATGGCAGAAGCGTCGGTTCCTGAAAAACGACCCCGACTTCCGGCGACGGTTTGGTGATCGCCTTGTCGCCAAGACGCGCCTCGCCACCGAATCGGCCTTCGAGGCCGGCCAGTATCTTGAGAAGCGTGGTCTTGCCGCATCCGGAAGGACCGACCAGCGCAATGAACTCACCGTCGACAATGTCCAGATGGACCTTGTCCAGCGCCACGGTGATGTCACCGGTGCGCGTGTGATATTGCTTGGTCAGCCCGTTGATCCGGATCAGTGGCGCGGAAGTGGTACCCATCGTCATGTCCTTCGGTCGGGGTCGGTCTGTGGCTTATTTCTTTTCCACGATCTTCTTTTCATCGAAGTCGTAGATCTTGGGCATCAGCGAGCCGTCCCAGACCTGCGCCACGGTCATTTTCTTTTCGATCTGGCCTGTGTCGAGGGCGAAGTTCAGCACAGCCTCCCAGCGGTCGGCGGGCAGGTTCAGCCACTCGCCCCAGGTAGCCGGATCGGGCTTGTCGGCGGGAATGGAATCGGCCAGCGCGATCTTCATGGCCGCCAGGGTATTTTTCGCCGCCTCGCCGTTCGGATCGTTCGCGCCGGCAAGCTGCGGGAATTCCGCGAATGAGAGCTTCAGCGCGCTTTCGGGATAGAGCTTCGTATAGATGATGCCCTTGTAGGCCGCACGCATGAAACCGGCGAGTTCTTCCGGCTTGGTCTTGAGCGTCTTGTCGCTCGTAATCATGGTCACGCTGAACAGCTTCGACATTTCGTCCGGGCGCTTGAGAAAGGTGAGTTCGATCCCGTTCTGGCCCATGACGGTGAAGCTGTCGGAATAGCTGTCGACGGCGTCGATCTGGTTGGCCTTGAGGGCGGCGGCAGCGCGTGCGCCCGCGCCGACCGGCACGATGGTCACGTCGGTTTCCTTGAGGCCGGCGATCTTGAGATTGGCGCGCAGATCCGCATAGGAGGCCGAGGCGAGGCTGATGACGCCGATGCGCTTGCCCTTGAGGTCGGCGAGCGACTTGATGGCCGATCCCTTCGGCACGGCGATGAAATAGGGCCACTGCACGGTAAAGCCGGCGAAGGCCTTGATCGGCACGCCTTTCTCGATCGCCGCGGCGATGTTGGCGGAAGAGGCCTCGCCGACATCGGCCGAACCCGACGCCACCGCCTGGATGGCGGCGGTAGAGCCATCGGTGTAAAGGATGGAGGGGTTGAGCTTCTCTTCCTTGAAGTAGCCGAGCTGCTTCGGAACGGCAAAGGAGAAGGTTTCCTCGCCGGCGGTGATGGTGTTGCGGGCGAGCGCCCATGTGAAATTGGTGTCGGCGGCCTTGGCCCCGGCAGTCATGCCGAGGCAGAGAGCCATTGCGGTTAAAACGGTATATTTCATGGTTGATGATCCCCTTTTGGTCTGGTTGGGTTGATCGGATTATTTCAGGAGGCCGGGTGCCGCGACGGCCTGCATCCAGGGCGAGGGCGCACCCCAGCCGGCGGTCAGGCTCCAGACGCTGCAAATATTGGAGGCGAGCACCGGAACGGCGATCTCGTGCGCGGTGGCGGCCATCATGTCGATGGTGCGCATGCCGGTGCCGCTCAGGATGATCGCGCCGTCCGGTGCCGCATCCATACGCTTCAGCGCATTGCCGATCTCGGCCGGCGTCACATGATAGGCGACGAGCTTGTCCTCGAACTGGCTCACGCTATGGACGCGATAGCCCGCATCGGTCCAATAGCGCACGGCAAGCTCGGTCTGGTAGTTGGGATAGGGCGACATCAGGCTGACCGTGTCGATGCCGAGCTTCTTCAGCGCCTTGTCGATGGCGATGGTGCCGGTTTCGACCGGGATGCCCGCCTGATCCGACAGCCGGTCGCACAATTCGCGGTCGCCCTTGGGCGAAAGACGATATTGCGAGCCGGTGAGCGCGATCGCGATGGCGTCGAGCTTCAGCGAGCCGAAGCCCTTGATCATCTGTGGGAAGCTGTCGACATAGCCGCGATTGCGGTCGTCGAGACTGCCCGGCAGCACCGGCAAGCGCATGGTGTGCAGCGCCACATCGGCGGGCAGCAGCACCGGATATTCGATCTCCACGGTCGGGTT
Source organism: Rhizobiales bacterium 63-22 (assembly GCA_001898995.1). Classification (GTDB taxonomy): domain Bacteria; phylum Pseudomonadota; class Alphaproteobacteria; order Rhizobiales; family Rhizobiaceae; genus Brucella. The sequence continues at coordinate 40,133 of MKVZ01000019.1, forward strand.
GGCCGGAGGCACCAGACCGCCGAAGCGGAATTTCGGTGCGGGAAGGGCTGGGAGAGGGGTGGTCATGGAAGCGGTTTCCTCAAAAATCAGGTGCGGGCGGGAAGCTCGACCATGTCGAGCATGGCGGTCTGCGCCAGATAGGCGCGGGCCTTGTCCTTGTCGGAGAGCAGCCCTTCCACCTTGGCGATCCAGGCCTTTTCCTGCGAGACCATCGTGTCGGTGCGCGGCAGAAGCATGTCGCGGCTGACGCGATGGCGCTCGGCGGCAACAGCGTCGAGTGGCGCGCGCGTGCCGGTGCGCACGGCGTCGGCCATGGCATTGGCGATGACGAAACCGTCATGGATGCCGCAATTCATGTTCATGCCGCCGCGCGTATTGGTCAGATGCAGCGCGTCGCCCGCAAGGAAGACATTGCCGGCAAAGCCCGCCGAAGCGAGGCATTTGCGCGCCGCATAGCAATCCTTGTCCACCACGTTCGGCATGGTGAAACCCGGGATCAGCGCACGAAGGCGCTCCAGCGCCCATGCGTCGGTGAGCGCTGTTTCCTCCGAAATGCCTTCCGGCACGCGCAGGATCACGCGCCAGTTGTCGGGCATGTGCAGGAAGCTGACCGAATGGGTCTTGCCGACCAGATAGGTGACGGGGCCGATATCCCTGACCACGTCGCGGATAGTGTCGTCGGTGCGGATACGGAGCTGGAAGCCCGGATAGGCAGAACCGTCGAAACTGATGCCGGCCGCCTGACGCACGGCGCTGTGCGCGCCGTCCGCGCCGAGCAGGAAGCGCGCGGTGACGGTCTCGCTGCCGCTTCCGTTGCCCACGGTCACGGCGACGCTCTCGCCCCGATCCTCTACGCCGAGAAATTCGGCGTTGAAGCGGAAATCGACATTGGGGAAGCCTTGCAGCTTTTCCAGAAGGATCGGCGTCAGCAGCGACTGTTCGAGATGCTTGCGGAAGGGAAACGGCGTCACGCCTTCCAGAAGCCCGAAGGTGAGTTCGCCCAATATGCCGCCCTCGACGGTGCGGTATTGCAGCCGGTCGATATGCAGCGCCTGCCGGCTGAACGCCTCATAGACGCCGACGCGGTCGAGAATATCGAGCGTCGGCGCATGGAAGGTCGAGGCCTTCGAGACGCGGTTGAGTTCGGCGCGCTTCTCGAAGACGGCCACCCGCAGGCCGGCTTCGGCCAGAACGAGCGCCGCCACCAGACCTACCGGCCCGGCACCCGCCACGATGACATCACGATCCAACATCATTGATCCTCTCAAGCCTGATCAGCGGCGGACGAACGGATTGGGAATGTTGGTCTCGGTGGAAATCCAGACGCTCTTCAATTCCATATATTCCTTCATGCCCGCGATGCCGCATTCGCGCCCGACGCCGCTCATCTTGAAGCCGCCGAAGGGCGAGGTGACGCTGGTGGAGCGATAGTTGTTGATCCAGATCGTGCCCGCGCGCACGCGGTTCGACATGTTGATGGCGCGGCCGATGGACTGGGTCCAGATGCCGGCGGCGAGGCCGAACTCGATGTCGTTGGCGATCCGCACCGCGTCGTCCTCGTCCTTGAAGCGGATGATGGAGAGGATCGGCCCGAACACTTCCTCCTGCGCGATGCGCATGTTGTTTTCGACCTCGACGAAGACGGTCGGCTCGAAGAACAGCCCGTTGGGGCAGCCCGGCACCTTTGCCGGTTTTCCTCCGAGCGCGAGCTTCGCGCCGTCGGCCAGCGCGACCTCCACATAGGACTTCACCTTCTCGAATTGCGGCTTGGTCGAGATCGGCGCGATCTGCGAATCCGGCTCGCCCGGATGGCCGAATTTCGCCTGCTTCACCGTCTCGATCAGCCGGGCGACGAAGGCGTCGTAGATGCTGTCCTGCACCAGAAGGCGCGAGCCCGCCACGCAGGTCTGGCCGGAGGCGGCGAAGATGCCGGCAATCGCGCCTTTCAGCGCATTGTCCATGTCGGCGTCCTCGAAGATGATGTTGGGCGACTTGCCGCCGAGTTCCAGCGTCACGCGCTTCATGTGCTTTGCGGCTTTTTCGTTGATCATCTGACCGGCGATCGGGCCGCCGGTAAAGGCGATGCGCTCCACATGCGGATGGCTGACGAGCGCGTCGCCCACTTCCGCGCCAAGGCCGGTCACGACGTTGACGATGCCCTTCGGCACACCGGCCTTGTCGAAGATCTTCATCAGTTCGATCAGCGACGCGGAGGTGAATTCCGACGGCTTCAGCACGACCGTATTGCCGGCGGCGAGCGCAGGGGCGATCTTCATGCTGGCGAGCGGCAGCGGCGAGTTCCACGGCGTGATGCAGGCCACCACGCCCAGCGGCTCGTATTTGGTGTAGTTGAGCACGCCCGGCTTGTCGGTCGGGATCACCGAGCCTTCGATCTTGTCGGCCAGACCGCCGTAATAATAGTAGTAATTGGCCATGTAGCGCATCTGCATGGACAGTTCGGCGATCAGCTTGCCGTTGTCGCGCTGCTCGACATAGGCGAGCCAGTCGGCATTCTCGGTGACGAGATCGCCGATGCGGCGCAGCATCGCGCCGCGCTGGCTCGGATTCATCTTCGGCCATTCGCCCTCGGTGAAGGCGCGGTGCGCGGCCTTCGCCGCGCGGTCCACGTCTTCCGGCGTGCCGCGCGTGATGCGCGCCCAGACCTCGCCCGTGACCGGATCGACGGATTCGATCATGTCGCGGCCGTCGGTGGCGGTGAATTCACCGTCGATATACATGCCGTAGAGACGCACGCCTTCGGCGTCGGCCTTGGTCTGCGGCAGGGTGGTTTCGGGCGCCTTGGGCGTGAAAGTCGTGGTCATGGCGTTGTTCTTCCGGTGACGGTATGGGGTTCAGCCGCGCTTGGGCAGCGCGCGCAGGTAATCGACGACCTCGTCCGTCGGGATGACGTCGACATATTTGCAGTTGAGGTCGAACAGGTTGATGGCGTGGCTCGCCTCGAACCGGTCGAAGGCGGTTTCCTCCGGAATCACCACCTTGAAATTGAACGAATAGGCGTCCACGGCGGTGGCGCGCAGGCAGCCCGACGTGGTGCAGCCGACGAGGATCAGCGTATCCACGTCGAGGAAATTGAGCTGGCTCATGAAGGTGGTGCCGAAGAAGCAGGACGGCTTCTGCTTGGAGATCAGCATGTCCTGCGGGCGCGGCGCCAGCGGCTCCACGGTGCGGGTGGCATGGGTGCCGGCGATGACGGTCTTCTCGCCGCCGCGATGGTTCTTGCCCACCTGCACGCCAGAATCGAGCAGGTCGGGACGGCGGCCGCTTTCGGTGTAGAAGACCGGCAGGTTCTTCTCGCGCGCCAGTTCCAGAAGGGGCACGATGTGCTCCACCGCCGCCCATGCCTCGCGGCCGCAATGGGTGCGGTACTGCTTGAGGCCCTCCAGAATGTCCTCCGGCGTGTCGCCGCAGAAATTATACTGCACATCAATGATGAAGAGCGCCGGACGCGTGCCGAATCCGCCGCGCTTGCCGTAACCGGCGGCCTTGTAGACCTGCTTGTCGCGCTCGGTCAGGAAACGGTCCCAGATTCTCGTCTTCTCGGTCATGTTCTTGCTCTCGCGGTTTGAATGGGTTCAGGCATGGCGGTCGAGATAGCGGCCCCATGGGGCGGCGCGCGCCTCGTCGGTGATCCTGCCGTCGAGCATCACGGTGCGGCCGCGCACCAGCGTGCGCACCGGCCAGCCTTTCAGCGCCATGCCCTGATAGGGCGAATAGTCGGAGAAGGATTCCGAAACGGCATGATCGACCGTGCGCTCCAGATCGGGATCGACCACCAGCAGGTCGGCATCCTTGCCGACCGCGATGCCGCCCTTGGACGGCATGTTGTAAATCTTCGCCGCATTGGCCGAAGTCAGCTCCACGATGCGGTCGAGCGGCAGGCCGCGGCGGTGATAGCCCTCATGCAGCAGCAGCGGCAGAAGTAGGCCGGAGCCGGGGAAACCGGCGCTCGCGCCCCAGATATCCTTGTCCTTGGTCTCGCGCTTGCGCGCCACATGGTCGGAGCCGATGGTGGTGACGGAGCCGTCGAACACGCCTTCCCACAGGGCCTCGATATCGGCCTTGCCGCGCACCGGCGGATTGACCTTGGCGAGAATGCCCGCCGGCCACTGATCATCGACCACGAGATAATGCGAGCAGGTTTCCACGTAGATCGGCGGTCCGGCGCGGCGCGACGGCTTCTGGCGCAGATAGCGCACGATTTCGAGCGATTCACCGCTGCTCATATGCACGATATTGACCGGCGTGCCGGTCTGTTCGGCGAAATAGCAGACGCGGAATACGTTTTCCGCTTCGAGGAAGCCGGGGCTCTGCTCGTTCCATGCCTTGAGGTCGTTGCGGCCGGCCGCCTTCAGCGCGGGACGCAGCGCCGGGATCACCTCGACATTCTCGCAATGTACACCCATCACCGCGCCGGGAATGGCGGCGGTCGCCTTCAGCGCCGTATAGAGCAGCGCGTCGTCGATCTCGGTGAAGCCCTTGGCTGCGCCGGCAGCACCCTTGTACATCAGATAAAGCTTGAAGGAGGTGACGCCGAAGCGGCGCGCGACCTCGTCCAGCGTATCGACATGCAACTGGCTGGTGAGGCCGAAATGCAGGCCGAAATCGATGCAGCTCTGCCGTTCCGCCCGCTCCTTCACGATGGGAAAGGAATCCCGCAATTCCTTCGAGCGGTGGAAGGACAGGATCGAGGTGGTGCCGCCCAGCGCCGCCGCGCGCGATTCCGTCTCGAAATCGGTTTCGGGATTGCCGAAATCGAAATGCACATGCGGATCGACCACGCCCGGCATCAGCCACAGGCCGCCGCAATCCACCGTCTCGCGCCCGGTCAGTTCCTCGCCCTTTTCGGCGATGACGGCGATGCGGCCATCCTTGACACCGACCGAACCCGGTGTCAGCCCGCCGCCCGGAAGGGCCAGTTGCGCATTCTTGAGAACCAGATCGAGTGTCATTGTCCTACCCGTTATTGCCACGCCCCGCGGGCGAAAAATCGTCAAGCACCTGCCGCAGAATGCCGCCCGCGGCGAGAAGCGCGCGCTCGGCCTCGGTGAGAAGCTGCGGCTCGGCCTCGAACACCACCGCGCCCTTTTTGCCTTCCGCCGTCACCCGCACGGGCGCGCCGCTATGCACCGCTTTCTCGATGCCCTCGAATGAGAAGCGCTCGCTGCCGGTCAGGCCTAGTTGACGCCAGCCCTTGCCGGGCCGGAAGGCCAGCGGCAGCACGCCCATGCCGACCAGATTGGCGCGGTGGATGCGCTCGAAGCTTTCGGCGATGACGGCGCGCACGCCGAGAAGCGCGGTGCCCTTGGCCGCCCAGTCGCGGCTCGATCCGGTGCCGTATTCCTTGCCGCCGAGCACGATGGCCGCGACACCCTCTTCGCGGTAGCGCATGGCCGCGTCGAACACGGTCATCGCCTCGCCGTCCGGGAAATGCCGCGTGAAGCCACCCTCCACTTCCGGCATCAGTGCGTTCTTGATGCGGATATTGGCGAAGGTGGCGCGGGTCATGACCTCGAAATTGCCGCGCCGGCCGACATAGGTATTGAAATCCTTTTGCGCGATGCCCGCACCGGCAAGATATTGCCCGGCGGGTGTGTCGAGCGGAATCTCGCCGCTCGGCGAGATATGGTCGGTGGTGAGCGAATCCCCGAAGGCGGCCAGCACCCGCCCATGGCCGAGGCTGCGCGCCAGATCGGCGACCGGGTCCGCGCCGCCGGTGCGGGCGAAGAAGGGCGGCTCGACCAGATAATGCGACTGCCGGTCCCACGGGTAGGTGACGCCTTCCGGCGCCTCCAGTTCCTCCCAGGCGCCCGCGCCCGCCGCCTTGCCGTCATAGACGGCGGCGAACAGTTCGGGATCGCGCGCGAAGGGCAGCAGCGCGTCGATCTCGGCCTGCGTCGGCCAGAGGTCGCGCAGATAGACCGGTGCGCCGTCCCTGTCATGGCCGAGCGGCTCACGGTCGAAATCGATATCGATGCGTCCGGCCAGCGCGTAGAGCACGACCAGCGGCGGCGCGCCGATATAATTGGCGCGGATCAGCTTGTGGATGCGGCCTTCGAAATTGCGGTTGCCCGAAAGGACGGCGGTAGCGACCAGTCCGCTCTGTTCGATCGCGGCGGCTGTTTCGGCCGGCAGCGGACCGGACTTGCCGCCGCAGGTGGTGCAGCCATAGCCGATCACGTTGAAGCCGAGCGTTTCGAGGAAGGGCAGCAGGCCGGCCTTTTCCAGATAGCGTGTGACGACGCGCGAGCCGGGGGCCATCGAAGTCTTGACCCATGACGGAACGGCCAGGCCCTTTTCCACCGCGCGGCGTGCGACCAGTCCGGCGGCGAGCATCACGGCGGGGTTGGAGGTGTTGGTGCAGGACGTGATCGCCGCAAGCGCGATGCCGCCATGGCCCGGAAAGACATCGGACGCCGCCGCCTTGCCCGCTCCGAAGCCGCCTTCGGACAGGGGCTTTTCCAACCGCGCGCGGAAATCCGGCGCAACGGCGGTCAGCGGCAGCCGATCCTGCGGACGGCGCGGTCCGGCCATGGCAGGCGCCGCAGCGGAAAGATCGATTTCGATGACGCGGTCATAGGCCGGGCGCTCGTCGGCGTCGGCGCGCCACAGATGATTGGCCTTGCAATAGGTTTCGACCAGATCGACATGGCTTTCGCTGCGGCCGGTCTGGCGCAGATAGGCGAGCGTCTGTTCATCGACCGGGAAAAAGCCGCAGGTCGCGCCATATTCCGGCGCCATATTGGCGATGGTGGCGCGCTCGACCACGGTGAGATGCGGCACGGCGGGGCCGAAATATTCCACCATGCAGCCCGCGACACCCTCGGCGCGCAGGCGCTGGGTGATGAGGAGCGCCGCATCGGTGGTCATGGCCGGCGGCGCGATCCTCCCGGAAAGCCGCACACCGACGACCTGCGGGCGGGGGAAGATATAGGCCTGCCCCAGCATGGCCGCTTCCGCGTCGATGCCGCCCACCCCCCAGCCCAGCACGCCCAGACCGTTGACCATCGGCGTATGGGAATCGCCGCCGATCACGAAATCCGGAAAGGCCCAGCGCTTGCCGTCATGGTTCGCGCAGGCGACGACCGAAGCGATGCTTTCGATATTGACCTGATGGATGATGCCGGTGCCGGGCGGATAGACCCGCAGCCGCCGATAGGCTTTCTGCGCCCATTTGAGAAAGCGGTAGCGCTCGGCGTTGCGTTCCAGTTCACGGGCGAGATTGCGGCGCTCGGCATCCGCCGTGCCCCAAACATCCACCTGAAGCGAATGGTCGACAATCAGATCGACCGGCACCAGCGCATCCACCGCCGTCGCGTCGCCGCCCGCACGGGCGACCGCATCGCGGAGCGCTGCGAGGTCCTGCAAGGCAGGCAGGCCGCTCGAATCCGGCAAGATGACGCGGGCGACGTAAAGCGGAAGGTCGGCCGCACCCGTGCCGCTCAAGAGGGCGGCGATGTCACGCTCGCCGACCGGCCGGCCCCATAATGCGCTGCGGCACAGATTTTCCAGGAGAACGCGGGTCGCATAGGGCAGCCGGTCCACCACCGTTCCGTGCGCCGCAGCGGCGTCCGCCACATCGGCGAAGCACAGGCGCCCTCCAGACCAGTCGATTTCCCGTTCTATCGTCATGCGGTTCCCTGCCCGGACTTGCTGTCCGGCTCGGCGGGGATTTAGGGGCAGTGATTTCAAAATGTCAACACTTAATCGCAAAATATGCTATAAAAGCCGATATACATCAAAAAGTGTTGACATTTAGCGTTGGCAATGCTCAAAAAGTTGACACTTTTCAAAGACCAGCGACAATCGGGTTCAAAACCGATGTTGGAGGAATGCCGACTTGACCGCCTTTAGCGACGAAATGCAGATTGCGCCCGGAGAGACGGGAACGCCGCGTGCCGACACGATCTATCACGCCGTTCTGGACGCCATCTATCAGGGACGGCTCGCGCCCGGCAGCGTAGTGAACGAGGCGGCGCTGGCGCAGGAATTCGGCGTCAGCCGGGGACCGGTGCGTGAGGCCGTGCGCCGTCTTCAGGGCATCCAGATGATCACGCGCGAACCCTATCTCAAGGCGCGCGTGGTGACGCTCGACGCCAGCACCGCGCGCGAACTGTTCGAACTGCGCATGGCGCTCGAAGGCATGGCCTGCAATCTCGACGCGCGCCGGATGAGCGATGCCGAGATCGACGCGCTGATCGCGGAACTGGAGCGCAGCCGCCACACCTATTCCGCCTCCGCGCCGCGGGAAAAAGGCGTCTTCGATTTTCACGAGCGCATCGTGCGCGCCTGCGGCAATGCCCGCATCATCAATCTCCTGTGCGGCGACCTCTATCACCTGCTGCGCATCTACCGCCGCCATTCCGGCGCGATCATCGAGCGCAAGGAAGAGGCGTTCGACGAACACTGGCAGATCCTGCGCGCCATGAAAGCGCGCGATCCGCACCTGGCCGAATCCCTCATGCGCTCGCACATCCGCCGCGCGGCTCGAAATCTTTTCGACCATCTCGACGGCGAGAGCCTGCCCGACATCTGAAACTTTCTATCCGGAGAACCATCTGCATGACCACAGGCGCCAAGAAATTCCGGGCTCTTCTGGAGTCGGGCGAATTCATCGTCTCGCCCGGCGTTTACGACGGCTACAGCATCCGCCTCGTCGAGGCGGCAGGCTTCAAGACCGCCTGCACCAGCGGCGCGGCCGTGTCCAACGCGCTGCTCGGCATCGCCGATATCGGCGTGATGGGCCTGACCGAGAACGTCAACCATTGCCGCAACCTCGCCCGTTCCGTCTCTATCCCGCTGACCGCCGACGTCGACAACGGCTACGGCAACCCGGTCAATGTGTTCCACACGGTCAGGATGTTCGAGGAAGCCGGCGTCGCCGGCGTCAATATCGAGGACCAGGTCAGCCCCAAGCGCTGCGGCCACATGCCCGGCAAGGACGTGGTCAGCACCGCCGAAATGGTCAAGAAGATCGAGGCCGCCTGTCTCGCCCGCCGCGACGACGCCTTCGTCATCGTCGCCCGCACCGATGCGCTCGCCATCGAGGGCATCGAGGGCGCGGTCAAGCGCGCAAAGGCCTATGCGGAAGCGGGCGCGGACATGCTGTTCCCCGATGCGGTGCGCACCGAGGACGACATCAAGCGTATTGTCGATGCGGCCGGCATTCCCGTGACGATCAATATGGGCTTCGGCATCCGCCAGCGTCCCACCACGCCGCTCATTCCGCTGCCGCGCCTCAAGGAAATCGGCGTGCGCCGCATCAGCCTGCCGCGCATGCTGCCCGCCGCTGCCATCCACGCCATGCGGGAGGCGCTCAGCGTGATGCGTGAAGTGATGGAGACCGGCGTTCCGGTCAATCGCGAGGACCTGCTCGTCGGCATCGAGGACATCATGAAGCTGATGGACTACGACAACATGCGCGCGCTGGAAAAGCGCCTGACCACGTTCGGTTAATACCGGCTATGCGGGTGTTTCGGGCCATTATCCGATGGCCCGAAACAACGTGTTGACGGCTTGAAGCGGCGGTATGCTGCCTTGCGAAGGGCAGGACGCTTATGCGCGGTGGAACGGCGAGAAGAATTCCGCGCCCGATCCCAGTTCCTTCTCGATGCTCAGAAGCCGGTTGTACTTGGCGACGCGCTCGCTGCGGCAAAGCGATCCCGTCTTGATCTGGCCGGTCCCCATGGCCACCGCGAAATCGGCGATGAAGGCATCCTCCGTCTCGCCGGAGCGGTGCGAGACCACGCAGTTCCAGCCGGCCTGCCGGGCGAGTTCGATCGCCCTTACCGTCTCCGTGACCGTGCCGATCTGGTTGAGCTTGATCAGCACCGCGTTGGTCGCCTTGCGCTTGATGCCCTCCGCGATGAATTTCGGATTGGTGACGTAATTGTCGTCGCCGACGATCTGGATACGGTCGCCGATCTCGGCCGTCTGCCGGATATAGCCGTCCCAGTCGCTCTCGTCGAAGCCGTCCTCGATCGACAGGATCGGATAGGCATCCACCCAGCGCCGGTAGAGCGCGCACAGCACATCGCGGTCCGGCGTTTCGCCGGTGGCCAGATGATATTTCCCGTCCTTGAAGAAGGACGAAGCGGCGGGATCGAGCGCGATGGCCACGTCCTTGCCCGGTTTGAAGCCGGCAGTCTCGATGGCCTGAACGATCAGTTCGCAGGCTTCCTCATTGCTGGCGAGGTCGGGCGCGAAGCCGCCTTCGTCGCCGACGGCGGTGGTCAGCCCGCGCTTTTCCAGTATCTTCTTCAGCGCCTTGAACGTCTCCACGCCATAGCGCAGCGCCTCGCGGAAATCGGGTGCGCCATGCGGCACGATCATGAATTCCTGAAAATCCAGCTTGTTGTCGGCATGCTTGCCGCCATTGATGACGTTCATCATCGGCACGGGCAGGCGGCGCGCGGCGGGGCCGCCGAGATAGCGGTAGAGCGGCAGACCGAGCGATTGCGCGGCCGCACGCGCCACGGCCATCGACACGCCCAGTATGGCGTTCGCGCCGAGCTTGGCCTTGTTGGGCGTGCCGTCGGCCTCGATCATCCGTGCGTCGATGTCGGTCTGCCGCGCCGCGTTCATGCCGGCAAGCGCCGGGCCGAGGATCGTGCACACGTTGTCGACGGCCTTGAGCACGCCGAGCCCCCCGTAGCGGCTCTTGTCTCCGTCCCGCAATTCGACGGCTTCGTGCTGCCCCGTGGACGCGCCGGACGGCACCCGCGCCACGCCGGTCGTGCCGTCCGCAAGCGTCACTTCCACCTGCACGGTCGGGTTGCCTCGCGAATCGAGGATTTCAAGGGCATCGATATTTTCGATTTTCAACGCGGTCATCATCGCCTCAATAACAAACAGACTTCAACGGCGCCGGCTCTTCGCCGGGCGAGTGATGAACGAATGACGGGGCGAAGAAAAGTTTCGTCCGGGCATAGCTCCACGATCGTGCCCAACGGTAGGAGTCATCAGCCGGCCGGCTTGTGAAGGGGAACTCCATCCCCGCATCGATGATGCGCGGGCAGGCGGCGGAGGTCAATGCCCGCGTTGACCTTTTCGCCGCAGATTTCTATCTTTCCATGAAGATCAGACATGATCGCAGGGAATGGAGTCTCCCGCAGACCGCGCCACCGCTGATGACTCCTGCCAATGGATCGAAGGTAAGCCATGGACGACCAAGGTATTCTCATACTGGCGCGGCACGGGCAGAGCGAAGGCAATGCCCTCAATGTTTTCACCGGCTTGCGCAACCTACCGCTGACCGATGCGGGCCGGCATGAGGCCCGCGCCATCGCGCGGGCGCTGAAGGCCGCGGGCTACAGGCCGGACAGGATTTTTTCCTCGGCGCTCGATCGTGCCATCGAGACCGCACAAATCATTGTGAACACGCTCGGCGGCGGCATTCCCTTCACGAGCGAGGCGGCGCTCAACGAACGCGATTACGGTGATCTGACCGGGTTGAACAAGGCCGAGGCCGCGGTGCGCTTCGGCGACCGGCAGGTGCATGAGTGGCGGCGCTCTTACGATACCTCGCCGCCCGGCGGTGAGAGCCTCAGGGATGCCCGCCTGCGCGTCGTGCCCTATTACGAGGCCGGCATCCGTCCCCATCTGCAAAAGGGCGAGACGGTCCTGATCATCGCCCATGGCAACAGCCTGCGCGCGCTGATGATGGAAGTAGAGAAGATGACCCCCGCGCAGATCGTCAACTGCGAGCTGAAAACCGGCGAGATCATCGTCTACCGCAGGGACGACAGGGGACATGCCGCGCGCGTCGCGGATATCCCGGTGACAATCTGAGCCGGGAGAAGCAGGCATGACCAGAATCATTCTCACGCGCCACGGCCATGTGGAGGGGATCGTTCCGCCGCGCTTTCGCGGCCGCAGGGACGTGCCCCTGACCGAGACCGGACGCAAGCAGGCCGCCATGCTGGCGGAACATATCGCGGCGCGCTACGCGCCGGCGGCGATCTATACCAGCCCGCTGTCGCGCTGCGTGGCCACGGGCGCCTTTATCGAGGCGGAGACGAAGGTTCCGGCCTCGGTTCTCGACGGGCTGATCGATTTCGACTATGGCGACTGGACGGGAAAAACCCATGAGGAAGTGGCCGAAGCCGATCCCGCGGGCTACGCGCGCTGGTGGACCGAGCCGCAACTGGTCCAGCCGTTGAACGGCGATTCCCTGTCCGGCTTCGTCGCCCGCGTCACACAGGCGCTGCTGGAGGTGCTGGCGCGGCATGAGGGACAGTGCGTCGTGCTGGTCGGCCACGACAGCACTAACCGCGCCCTGCTGCTCACCCTCATGGACCTGCCTTTTTCCGCCTATTGGCGCTTCGAGCAATCGCCCTGCGGCATCTCCGAGATCGACGTGCCGGACAATAACGCGAACGGAGGATCGAACCGGCGGGCACGGGTGCTTTGCGTCAACGAGACGCTGCATCTGGAGCGGCGCGGCATCGTATAGAGCATTTTCAGCAAAAGTGCGTAGCGGTTTTGCGTTCGGAAATGCGACGAGTGAAAGCCGGCATTTTCAGCAAAAGTGCGCAGCGGTTTTGCGTTCGGAAATGCGTAAAAACACAAAGACAGAGCGGTTCCGTTTAAACAGGAACCGCTCCGGCGCGGACAAGAAATTGACGGCGACCCTTGACTAAGGGGCCGCTCTCACCAGATGATGATAGGAGGGAACACCGTTTCCCGCCACATCCAGTCGTAGGGGATGGAGTTCCCCCTGAACCGCCGTAAGGCTGATGACTCCTGAACGGTCTTTACGTTGTTCAGGAGGAATATGGATGAATGTTTCGAGAAAATCCGAGAAGGGGGCGGGCATCCCGGCGGACGGCGTGCTGTTTCAGCGCAATTCCGATCGGGCAAAAGCTGAAAGCGCTGCCGAACCGGAATTCTTCCGCGACCTGAATCTCGATCAGGTCTTCGACGCCATCGACATGTCGCGGCAGGGGCACGGCATACGCGCCTTTTTCAACGTGGCTCTCGACGATGCGGACCGCATCGCCTACCGGCAGGAGATCATGCGCGATCTCGAAAAGCCGGCCGTGCGCGAGGTGGTCGATACCTTCTGCCGCTATATGCGCGACGTGCGCGCCCATCAGGCGATGGTCAAGAAGATGTATTATCCGCATCAGAAGAACGCCTGGATTCTGGATGCGATCGCGGCCTATTGCAAGGCGGCGCACGGCTTTGCCGCGAAGTTCACCGGGGCGGATATTTCCTCGCGCGGACTGAACGCCTTCCGCGCCTATCTCGCCACTTATGTCGCGGACGAAGCCTTCACCCGTCTTGCCAGCGAGGCGGCGGCGATCAAGAGCGATCTGGCCGGCGTGCGCTACAGCGTGAACATCAAGGGCAGCACGGTCGCGGTGCAGAAATACGAGGACGAGCCGGATTATACGGCGGAGGTGCAGGCCACTTTCGAGAAATTCCGGCAGGGCGCGGTCAAGGATTACCGCATCGAGATCAAGGATAACGAAACCATGAACTCGGTCGAGGAGCGTATTCTCGGTCTGGTGGCGTCGCTCCACAAGGACATATTCGAGCATCTCACCGCCTTCTGCGCCGACCATGCCGATTTTGTCAGCCCGCGCATCAAGGCCTTCGACCGGGAAATCCAGTTCTATACCGGCTATCTCGATTATATCGAGCCGCTGCGGCAGGCGGGCCTGTCCTTCTGCTATCCCGTCGTCTCGCACGAAACGAAAGCGGTGCATGCCGAGTCCGCCTTCGACCTGCCGCTGGCGCACAAACTGACCGAGAAAAAGGCGCCCACCGTCACCAATGAATTTCATCTCGACGGCAAGGAGCGCATCTTCATCGTGTCCGGCCCCAATCAGGGCGGCAAGACCACTTTCGCGCGCACCTTCGGCCAGATGCACTATCTCGCCTGCCTCGGCCTGCCGGTTCCAGGCTCGACGGCGGCGCTGTTTCTCTTCGACCGGATATTCACCCATTTCGAGAAGGAGGAAAGCCCGGATTCGCTGCGCGGCAAGCTGGAGGACGACCTGTTCCGCATCCATGCGATACTGGAAAAGGCCACGCCGGACAGCATCATCATCATGAACGAGATATTCAACTCGACCATGCTGCGCGACGAGATTTTCCTCAGCCGCGAAGTGCTGAAGCGGGTGCAGAAGCTGGACCTTCTGTGCGTCTGCGTGACCTTCATCGATGAGCTTTCCACGATGAGCGAAAAGACGGTCGGCATGATCAGCACGGTCAATCCCGAAAACCCGGCGGAGCGCACCTACAAGGTGGTGCGCGCCAAGGCCAGCGGCCGCGCCTACGCCCTTTCCATCGCCGAGAAGTACGGCCTGACCTATGAACAGCTCAAGACGAGGATCGCGTCATGAAAGCCTGCCTGATGCACAGGGACCGTCACTTCGATCTTGCCCGGCCGTCGCCATGGGGATCGGACGACCTGACGGTCGATCTGCAACTCCAGACCATCTTCGCCGCCATGGGCGGGGAGGACAAGTTCCTGCTGGAAGTGGCGGAAAAGGCCGTTCTCGCCAGTTCGACCGATCTGGACGAGATCGTCTACCGGCAGGACATCATGAAGGATTGCTTCCGCAATCCCGAGATCGTGCGCAAGCTCTACGATTTCGCCTTCGACACGCTGGAGAACGAGCGCAAGAATTTCTGGCGCTGGGGCAGCTACCCGTCGGCCGTGCTGAGCGGCGCGGTCAGCGTTCTCAACATGTTCGTGGAGCGGCTGAAGATCCTGCGCGGCATCGCCGAAACGGAGGGGCCGAAATTTCAGTCGCAGGGCTTCAGCACTTTCTTCTCCATGCTGATCAGCGAACTTGGCGATGATTACTTCGCGGAGATATCCGCCCATCTCAAGCAATTGCGCTTTCCAAGGGGTGTGCGGCTCAGCGCCGAACTCGGCCCCGGCAATATCGGCGTGAACTATGTGCTGCGCCGCAACGACAAGCCGCTGGGCTGGAAGGAATGGATTTTCGGCCCCGGAAAGGACACTTACAGTTTCACGCTGCATCCGCGCGACGAGGCGGGCGCGCGGGCCCTGTCGCAGTTGGAGGACCGCGGTATCAATCTGGTCGCCAATGCGCTCGCCCAGTCCACCGATCACATCAGCAGCTTCTTCAGGATGCTGCGCACGGAACTGGCCTTCTATATCGGCTGCATCAACCTCAAGGATGCGCTCGACCGCAAGGGCCAGCCCATCGCCTTTCCTGTCCCTTCCGCATCGAAGGAGCGGCATTTCTCCTGCGACGATCTCTACGACGCCTGCCTTGCGCTCAACATGGACAGGCCCGTCGTCGGCAATCATATCGAGGGCGAGGGAGTGCGGCTGATCGTCGTGACGGGTGCCAATCAGGGCGGCAAGTCCACTTTCCTGCGCTCGGTCGGTCTTGCGCAGGTGATGATGCAGTGCGGCATGTTCGTGCCGGCCAGCGCCTTTGCTGCCAATATATGCGAGGGCCTCTACACGCACTTCAAGCGCGAGGAGGATACCGGCATGGACAGCGGCAAGTTTGACGAGGAACTGAAGCGCATGGGCGATCTTGCCAGCCATCTGAAGCGGGATTCCTTCGTGCTGTTCAATGAATCCTTTGCCGCCACCAACGAACTGGAAGGCTCGGAAATCGCCAGCCAGATCACCAATGCGCTGGTGGAGCAGGGGGTGAAGGTCTGCTTCGTCACCCATCTGCACGAATTCGTGCGCACGCTTTACGAAAAGAAGCTGGAAGGGGCGCTGTTCCTGCGTGCCGAAAGACTGCCTGACGGCAGCCGGACCTTCCGGCTCAACCCGGGCGAACCGCTTTCGACCAGCTTCGGTGTCGATCTCTACAATCGTATTTTCGACGAGAAGCTCAGCACGGAACAGTTCTTGCAGGCATGACGGCGGACGGATCGCCTTTCCGGTGATCCGTCTGAAAGATGTATGAGGGGATGGAGTTCCCCGCGACCGCCCTCGAGGCTGATGACTCCTGCCAGAAATTCAACGGGCCGGATTGCCCCAACGGCAGGATTCGTGAATGACATCGAACCCCACCCATGAAAACGAAGAATCGATCGACGCCTTTCTGATGGACCCCATCGTCCGCATGCTGATGCGGGCGGACAAGGTGCATGAGGGCGAATTGCGCACCATGCTGAACGAGGTCGCCGACGCGCTTCTCCGGCAGGCGGAACTGGTCCGTGATCCGTCCTCCGGCGAGACGGAGCCGCCGGCAGGCGCCGTGCCGAGCCCGGCGAACTGCCGGAACTGATCGTACCCTTCAAGCGCCAGCTTTATCAGGATGTTCTGGAAGAATTCCGCATGATCCGCGGCTGATCCGCGCGAAGCTGACAGCGACGAAAAGACGTCGTCGCCGGGCCCGGATTTGCGCCGTGCCGGTCTTCATCGCGGTCGGATGCCGCCACAAAATACGGCTGTCGTGATCCACGAAAAAATCGGCGCATAGGGGTAATTTCCCTGTTGCATTCTGAAAAGCCTTGGTCCATATAGCGCCAGTCTCACGACGATGACTTCCGGTGGAAGCATCGACTGGCGCGAGCGGGTGTAGCTCAGGGGTAGAGCACAACCTTGCCAAGGTTGGGGTCGAGGGTTCGAATCCCTTCGCCCGCTCCAGTTTTCTTCATAACAATATAATTCCGTTGGCTTTTCTATTCTCCGTGCGGTTGAGAAAGCGCTTCGCGATTTTTTGCATGGAATCGGAGCGCCGATCCGGTTGAATCGGGATGCGCCTTGGCGGTGGGATATGCGGGCAGGGGTGTCGGCGCCCATTTGCCGGAGGATTTATGGTAACCAATTCTGCACCGACAAGCCGTATTCTGTCGCAAATGCTTCGTCAGGAGAATTGATGCGGTGCAGATCAGATCCGTGCTTCTGAAAATTGTCGGGGTCCTGAGCCTTCTCGTTGTTGCCTTTTTGCCGTCGCAGCAGTCCTTCGCCGCCCAGTCGTCGGCTGTTCCGGCATGGCTGGCGGCCCATATCGGCTATGGCGACGGCCAGATCGCGCCTGTCGTCCTGCAAAGGGCGCGAGCGCTCTACTTCCAGAAGGTGGGCGAGGGCGCGGTGCGGAATCCATGCTATTTCGCCATGGACGCGACCCGTCCCGGCGATATGGGCGGCGGCCGTCTCGGACGCCGGTTCTACGTCATCTGCGAGGCCGAGCACGCGTTCCGGGCGATTCCGGCGGGTCATGGCGCAGGCCGGGATCTGAAAGGTGTCGTGAATTTCTCGAACGGACGGCAGTGCGCACGGAATTTCGGCAATGCGATGGATTCGGAACTGACCACCGGCGGCGCCTATGTGACGGCCGAGACGAAGACCTCCTACAAGGGCTATTATCGCGTCTCAGCCGGAAGGGATGCGGCTTTCATGCGCTCTTTCGTGCAGTTCGACGGCGAGGGCGAGGCCGCCAACGCGCGGCGCCGCGCCATCGGCGGCCATCCTGCGGTGGTACTGCGCGGAATGTGCCGCATGAGGAGCCCCGGCAACCCTTATGCGAAGGACGGCTATGTCGTGCTCGGGAAACTGGTGGATTATTCCGCCGGCCGGAGCAATGGCTGCACGAGCTGGTCGCCGTCGGATGCACGGCAGCTCATCCCGATGATCCAGAATAACCCCACGACCCTCTACATTTATCCCGAATCGCGCGATATCGCCGCCGTCGACCGCGCGGTGGCGGCGGGCCAGTCGCTGGCGGGCGGCCCCTATTGGGACGCCTCCTGCCTGAAGCAGATCGGCGCGCCGAAATTCTGGCGGACAGGAACGCTGGAGCCGGTTATCGCCCAATATAGACGGGACCATCCGGCACCGCACTGGAAGCCGCTTCCGATCTGCGAAGGGCAGTGACGTTCAGCCCTTTCGCGGCGCGCTCAAAGCCCGTGCGTGCGGTCGTAGCCGTTGACTGCCGGCGGGGTCCAGCCGGTGGGAAGGGCGGCCGGCTTGTAAATCTCGACGATCATCGGGTGGCAGGCGGCGGTGTCGGACGAATGCTCGGCCGAGCAGTCGCCGCCGGGGCAGGCCGACATGCAGCCGAGAAGATCGATCTCGGCGAAGAACTCCAGATAGTCGCCGGGGCGCACCGGGCTCGCCTTCATGAAATATTGCCCGGTGTCGCGGGTGAAGCCGGTGCACATGAAGACGTTGAGCACGTCGTGGATATAGGTCTCGGCCTCATGCAGCGGCTTGCCGGTCTTCTGGGCGAAGGCGCGGGTGAGGTTGGAATGGCAGCAATGGTGATATTGACCGCCATGGCTCAGAAGATTGTTGGTGTAGGGGTCGCAGCGCGTGCCGATGACGTCGTGCACCGAGCCGCCGAACTCGTCGAAGCCGTACCAATCCAGCGTGTCGTGGGTGACGGTCGCGATCGGCCGCATATAGGGGAAGCTGGAGAAAAGCTGGTCGCCGAGCCCGACATGGGTGCCGTTCAGCGCGCGCGTCTTGCCGCTGTAGAATTTTTCGTCGAGGTTGTTGGCGTTGAACAGATTGAGGTCGCCGACCTGCGGGCCTTCCGCGCATAGGATGCGGAAGAAATGCCCGGCCGGGACGGTCCAGCAGGCGGCCTCGCGCGGCGGCACCACCACGCGCTCCACAAAAGTGAGATCGTCGCGCAGCGCGCGATAGGCGGCGAGGTCGGGGCGCGGCAGCGTCTCAACCGGATAGCAGACGACCGGCTTGATCGCCTTGCGGGCGGCGGCGTCCTGCGGGGCCTCGGTGATGGGTTGCGGCTTCATGTCGTTTCTCCGTTCTGTCCTGTCGCCGTCAGTCGATGACGGCCAGCGTCGCGCCGAGCGCGATTGCCGCGCCGGCTTCCGCCTTGATGCGAATGGTTCCGGCCTTGGGCGCGACGATGCGCGTCTCCATCTTCATGGCCTCGATCAGGGCGACCGCGTCGCCTTCCGCCACGGTCGCGCCGTCCTCGACCAGCCATTTCTGCAAGGTGCCGGGAATGGGGGCGGTGACGGTATTGTCGGTTTCGGTGGCTTGCGTGACGCCAGCGGCTTGCGGCGCGGCGGCGTTGGCGAACAGCGCCGCCGGCAGGCCGAGTTCGTGCCGCTTGCCGTCGATCTCGATGAAGGCGCGGATCAGGCCGCCCTCGACCGGATCGACGCGCGGGGCGGGCTCCAGCCCGCGGAACTCCGTCTCAATCCAGTTGGTGTAGACCTTGAACCCGTCCTCGCCGGTGAAGGCCGGCTCGTCCACCACGGCGCGGTGGAAGGGCAGCACCGACGCCACGCCCTCGATGCGGAACTCCCGGAGCGCGCGCCGGGCGCGGACCAGCGCTTCCTCGCGCGTCGCGCCGGTGACGATCAGCTTCGCCATCATGGAATCGTAGAGGCCGGGAATGTCCGAGGCGGTCTCGACGCCGGCGTCGAGCCGCACGCCCGGCCCGGACGGGGCGCGGAACAGCGTGATATGGCCCGGCGTCGGCAGGAAGCCGCGGCCTGGGTCCTCGGCGTTGATGCGGAACTCGAAGGCGTGGCCGCGCGGCGCGGGCGTCTCGGTCACCGAAAGCGGCAGGCCGTCGGCGATGCGCAACTGCTCGATGACGATGTCGACGCCGGTGGTCTCCTCGGTGACGGGATGCTCCACCTGAAGCCGCGTGTTGACTTCGAGGAAGGAGATGACGCCGTCCTGCGACAGCAGGAACTCCACCGTGCCGGCCCCGCTATAGCCGGCTTCCGAGCAGATGGCGCGGGCGGCGTCGTGGATGCGGGCGCGCTGCTCTTCGGTGATGAAGGGCGCGGGCGCTTCCTCCACCAGCTTCTGGTTGCGGCGCTGGAGCGAGCAGTCGCGCGTGCCCAGCACGACCGTATGGCCGTGGCTGTCGGCGACGATCTGCGCCTCGATATGGCGCGGCTTGTCGAGGAACTGCTCGGCGTAGCACTCGCCGCGCCCGAAAGCCTCGGTCGCCTCGCGCACGGCGGAATCGAACAACTCGCCCACTTCCTCGATGCGGCGCGCCACCTTCATGCCGCGCCCGCCGCCGCCGAAGGCGGCCTTGATCGCCAGCGGCAGTCCGGCCTCCTTCGCGAAGGCCACGGCCTCCGCCGCCGAGGCCAGCGGCCCGTCCGAGCCCTTGACCAGCGGCGCGCCGACCTTTTCGGCGATGCGGCGCGCCTCGACCTTGTCGCCCAGCGCGTCGATCACCTCCGGTGCGGGGCCGACCCAGATGAGCCCGGCCTCAATCACGGCGCGGGCGAACTCCGCTCGCTCCGAGAGAAATCCGTAGCCCGGATGCACCGCGTCCGCGCCGGCGCGGCGGGCGATGTCGAGGATTTTTTCGATATTGAGATAGGTGTCGGCGGGGCGACCCGCGCCGAGGCCATAGGCCTCGTCCGCCAGCTCGACATGCAGCGAACCGGCGTCGGCGTCGGAATAGATCGCGACCGAGGCGACGCCGTAATCGCGCGCGGCGCGGGCGATGCGGATGGCGATTTCGCCGCGATTGGCGATGAGGAGCTTTTTCATCGGATTTCCTCAGGCTCGAAGCCGGCTATCGAATTGAAGCGGATGCGCGCGCCGATGGGGATCTGTCCGGCGCGGTCGAGATGATAATGGGCTACCACGCCGATGACCGGATAGCCGCCGGTGAGCGGATGGTCGGCGAGGAACAGCACCGGTTGGCCGCTATGCGGCACCTGCAACGCGCCGATGGCCGTGCCTTCGGAGGGAAGCTCGGCGTGGACCTGCCGCTCCAGCGGTTCGTCGCCGGAAAGCCGCATGCCGACGCGGCTCGATTCCGCCGTCACCAGCCATTCCTGTTTCAGCAGCGTCTCGACGCCCTTTTCGGTGAACCAGTCGGTGCGCGGCCCCAGCGTTACGTCCAGCGTCACCACCTCGCCGGCGCGGGGCAGGGGTTGCGGCTCAGGCCGGTCTGGATCGACGGCGGCGGCGGGCCGGTTGGCCGGGATCAGCACGTCGCCGGCCCGCATCGGCGCGGGGCCGACCTTGGCCAGCGTGTCGGTGGCGGCGGAGCCGAGCACCGGCTCGACCACGAAACCGCCGCGCAGCGCCAGATAGCTGCGCGCGCCTTCGGGCGGGACGCCGAGGCTCAATTCGTCGCCGGCGTCGAGCGCGAAGGGTTTGGCGAAGGGCGCGGCCACGGTACGGCCGTCCGCCGTGCGGATGGTCAGCGGGCAGGGCGCGCCGGTCACGGCCAGCGTGACGGGGCGGTCGGCCCGCAGCGCGAAGCCGCCGAAGGTGATCTCCAGCGCCGCCGCATCGCGCGGATTGCCGACGCAGAGATTGGCCTCGATGAAGGAATGGCGGTCGAGCGCGCCCGATTCCGCCACGCCCTGATCGGCGCGGCCGGGACGGCCGCCGTCCTCATAGAGCGCCGGACGGTCGCAGCGCGTGACGCGCAGGCCCTCCTTTGGCGCTTCGGGCTGCGGCGCGGGCTTTTGCACGGCGGGGACGGTCGCGCCTTTCGCGATGTCGCGGAAGCGCACCCGGTCGCCGGGGGCGAGCAGCGCCGGCTTGGCGCGCGCCGTGTCCCACATCTTGACCGGCGTATTGCCGAGAATCTGCCAGCCGCCGGGGCTGTCGGTCGGATAGATGCCGCCGAACTTGCCGCCGATGGCGACTGAGCCGGCCGCCACGCGCACGCGCGGGCTCTTGCGACGCGGCACGTCGAAGCCGGGATCGTCGCAGGTCATATAGGCGAAGCCCGGCGCGAAGCCGGTGAAGGCGACGGTGTAGGTGGTGGCCGTATGGCGGCGGATCACTTCGTCCACGCTCCAGCCCAGCAATTCCGCCACGTCGGCGAGATCCTCGCCGTCATAGGTGACGGGGATTTCGTACAATTCGCCGGTGCGGGCGCTGCGGCTGGAAAGATCGACGCGCGCCACATCCGCCACGATCTTCGCGCGGTCGGTGGCGAGCGGGTCGAAGCGGATCATAACCGTGCGGGCGGCGGGCACCATCTCGACCACGCCATGCGGCGGCGCGGCCAGCAGCGCGTCGAACAGCGTCATCGCCGTTTCGAGATCGGCAAGCTCGACCAGCAGGCAGTTCAGCCCCGCCGGCAGGAAGCGCAGCCGCTCAGCCCAGGGCTCAGCTATGAGATCAGCCATGACGGGCGTCGGCGAAGGATTTCAGCTCCACGCCGCGCGCGGCGAGTGTGTCGCGCAGCGCGCGGGCCAGCGCCACAGCGGCGGGATTGTCGCCATGGATGCAGATGGACTGCGCCTCCAGCGGAATGTCGACGCCGTCGATGGTGGAAATCTTCCCTTCCGTGACCATGCGCAGCATGCGCTCGGCCACCTGCGCGGGATCGTGGATCACCGAGCCGGGCAGGCGGCGGCTGACGAGGCTGCCGTCGGCGTTGTAGGCGCGGTCGGCGAAGGCCTCGCATACCACGGTCAGGCCCGCCGCGCGCGCCTGCGCCACGATTGGCGCGCCGGCCAGCGCCATCAGGATCAGCGACGGATCGACGGCCTTGATGCCCTCGATCACGTCGGCGGCCTGCCGCGCGTCATGGGCGATGGTGTTGTAGAGCGCGCCGTGCGGCTTGACGTAGCGGACCGTCGTGCCGGCCGCCCGCGCCAGCCCTTGCAGCGCGCCGATCTGGTAGATGGTGTCGCCGACAAGCTCGGCGCTCGACGGATCCATGTTGCGGCGGCCGAAACCGACGAGATCGCGATAGCCGACATGCGCGCCGACCGAGACGCCGCGCCGCGCCGCCTCCTTCAGCACCGTCAGAATGCCGGCCGGGTCGCCGGCGTGGAAGCCGCAGGCGATGTTGGCGCTGGTCACGATCTCCAGCATCGAAACGTCGTCGCCCATCGGCCAGGGGCCGAAACTTTCGCCAAGGTCGCTGTTGAGGTCGATGCTTGCCATGAAGTAGCCTGCCCGTGTAAGAGGATTGCGTTGGATTGTTGAGTAACATAAGAATTATTGTTCAACAATGTCCGACAGCAAAAATATTCAGCGCAGGGCCGATCATGACCGAAACCGCAGCATCGCGCAAAGCCGACAGCCAGCCGCTCGCCGAGCAGGTGGCGGCCGAAATGCGCGGCATGCTCATCGCCGGCGTCTACGGGCCGGGCGAAAAACTGTCCGAGCAGCAGGTGGCGCAGCGCTTCGACATTTCGCGCAACACGCTGCGCGAGGTGTTCCGACTGCTGACGAGCCAAGGGCTGCTGGCGCATATCCCCAATCGGGGCGTCTTCGTCGCCGCGCCCGACGAGGCGGCGGTGCTCGACATCTACCGGGTGCGCGGGGTGATCCAGATGGGGGCGGTGCGCGCGGCGACGCGCTCGCATCCGGCGCTCGCACGCATGGCGGCGCTGACCGAAAAGGCGGCCGCCGCGCGCGACCGCGGCGACTGGGCCGAGGTCGGCACGCTCAACATGGAGTTCCACCGCGCCATGGTGGAGCTGTGCGACAGCCCGCGCCTCAGCGCCTGCTTCGATCTCGTATTGGCCGAACTGCGGCTGATCTTCGGCCAGTTGGGCGACGACGGCCATCTGCACGAGGCCTATGTGGCGATGAACGCCTCGCTGATCCGCGCCTTGCAGGCGGGCGACCTCGACAAAGCGGCGGCGGAGCTGGAGCTTTATCTGCTGAAATCCGAGCGTTCGGTGCTCACCGCCTTGCAGCGGCGGAATCGGCTATAGATTACAAAATGGCCTGCAAAAGGGTCCATCCTGTTCCATTTTCGTTTTGGGAAAAATGTAGCAAAATCAAGTGGCTGGGGGACCTGGATTCGAACCAAGACTAACGGAGTCAGAGTCCGCTGTTCTACCCTTAAACTATCCCCCAGCAGGGAACCGCATATCCGTCTCATTGTCCGGACCCGCGATTGTGACGAAGGCATGAGGCCCGTTCGCGACGGCCTCCATCTAGCGAACTCGAACCGCGAACGCAACCTTTTTCTTTGAAAATTTCAGCGCGCCCGCCACGCCTTCGTCCGCGCCGGAACAGCGCCGTGTCGGTAACACGCAAAACGAAAAAACCCGGCCGGCGCGAAGCGCGGGACCGGGTAAACGGGCAGGCTGGCCGAGAGGGAATCCGGCATTGTGAAGGTGGCGCCTGCCGGCTGTTCAAGCCAACTCTATATTCGACAATCGCATTGATTGTTCCAACGAATGTTTCTAATGTGATTGTTCAATCATATTGATGGATGCCGTCAATGAGCGCGCCGCTCGATCTCGACCAGTTGCAGACCTTTATCGCCATCGCCGATGCAGGCAGTTTTACCCGCGCCGCCGAGGTGGTTTTCAAGACGCAATCGGCCGCTTCCATGCAAATGCGCCGGCTGGAGGAGCGCATCGGCAAGCCGCTTTTCGAGCGCGACGGGCGCTCCAACCGGCTGACCGAGGACGGCGACCGGCTGCTCGCCTATGCCCGGCGCATGATGCAACTGAATGGGGAGACCATCGCCGCTTTCGACGACAAGCAGCTTGAGGGCCATGTGCGCATCGGCACGCCCGACGATTATGCCGACCGCTTCCTGCCGGAGATCATGGCGCGCTTCGCCCGCTCCAATCCGCGCGTAGAGCTTTCGGTGGTGTGCGAGCCGACCGTCAATCTGGACGAGATGATCCGGCGCGGCACGCTGGATATCGCGCTGGTGACGCAATGCGACGACAAGCGCCGCTCCGAGGTGGTGCGCACCGAGCCGCTGCTCTGGGTCGCTTCCGCCAGCCATGCCGTGCATGAGGAAGCGGTGCTGCCGCTTGCCGTGGGACGGCCGACCTGCATCTGGCGCCATGCGGCGATCGAGTTGCTGGAAGCGGCGCGGCGCGATTACCGCATCATCATCACGAGCTGGTCGGCGACGGTGCTGGCCGCCGCCGTGCTGTCAGGGCTTGCGGTCTCCGTCCTGCCGGAATGCGCCTTGCGGCCCGGCATGCGGGTTCTGGGCGAAGCGGACGGTTTCGGTGTCCTGCCGCAGTTCGGTATCGGCATCATGCGCGGCAACGCCAGGCAAAACCCGGTGGTGGATGCGCTCGCGCGCCATATCACCGAGAGTCTCGACAACATGACCTCGCCGCAGCCGGGGGCGATGGTGCCGACCGAGGCCACGCTCTTTCCCGCCCGCGCGCGTCGGGCACGAACCGGCGAGGCGCTGCCGGGCTGGTGACGACCGGCCCGTCGCGGCTATAAAAGGTGATCATGGCTTCCGATTCGAGTTTTTCCGGCACGTCTTCCAATGTCGCCGAATATAGCGTTTCCGAGATTTCCGGTGCTCTCAAGCGCACGGTCGAGGATACGTTCGGCCATGTGCGGGTGCGCGGCGAGATTTCGGGCTATCGCGGCCCGCATTCCTCCGGCCATGCCTATTTCGCATTGAAGGATGACCGCGCCCGGCTGGAAGCCGTGATCTGGCGCGGCTCGATGGGGCGGCTGCGCTTCAAGCCCGAGGAGGGCATGGAGGTGATCGCCACCGGCAAGCTCACCACCTATCCGGGGTCGTCCAAATATCAGATCGTCATCGAGCAGATGGAGCCGGCGGGCGCGGGCGCGCTGATGGCGCTTCTGGAGGAACGCAAGCGGCGGCTTGCCGCGGAAGGCCTGTTCGATCCGGCGGCCAAGCAGCTTCTGCCCTTCATGCCGCGTGTGATCGGCGTGATAACGTCGCCGACCGGCGCGGTGATCCGCGACATCGTCCACCGCATTTCCGACCGCTATCCGCTCAATGTGGTCGTGTGGCCGGTGCGCGTGCAGGGCGAGACCTGCGGGCCGGAAGTGGCGGCGGCCGTGGAAGGCTTCAACGCCCTGCCGGAGCGCGGGCCAGAATCGGGGCCAGTGCCGCGCCCCGACGTGC
The DNA here is from genome assembly GCA_001898995.1 of Rhizobiales bacterium 63-22. Classification (GTDB taxonomy): domain Bacteria; phylum Pseudomonadota; class Alphaproteobacteria; order Rhizobiales; family Rhizobiaceae; genus Brucella. The sequence goes on from MKVZ01000019.1 coordinate 65,902, forward strand.
TGATCGTGGCGCGGGGCGGCGGCAGCCTCGAAGACCTCTGGGGTTTCAACGACGAGATCGTGGTGCGCGCGGTCGCCGCCTCGCATATTCCGGTGATTTCGGCGGTCGGCCATGAAACGGACTGGACGCTGATCGACCTTGCCGCCGACGTGCGCGCGCCGACGCCGACGGGTGCTGCGGAGATGGCGGTGCCGGTCAAGGCCGATCTCGTGGCCGCGCTGGCCAGCCGCGCGGCGCGGCTTTCCGCCGCCGTCACCCGCTTTCTGGACCAGAAGCGGCAGGGCAGCCGCGCGGCGGCGCGGGCGCTGCCGTCCGCCGACCAGTTGCTGGCCCTGCCGCGCCGGCGTTTCGACGAGGCGGCGTCGCGGCTCACACGCGCGCTTTTCGTCAGCACGCAGAAAAAGCGCGTGCAGTTCGAGGGCCATGCCCGGCAATTGTCGCCGCGCTTGCTGCAACGGCGTCTTACGGAACAGAAGCGCGACGTTGCCCTGCTCGGCCAGCGGCTGCCGCGTGCGCTCGAAGCCTTCCTGCGCGAGCGCCGGGCCGGTTTTGCCCGCCGCGCCGACCGGCTTTCGCCCGAGCCGCTGCTGCGGCGTACCGAACTGGCGCGGGGGGCCGCGGAACAGCTCGACCGCCGCCGCGATCGGGCGGTGCGGCTCCTGATCGAACGGGTGAAGCGGCGCGGGCAGGAATTGGAACGGCTGATGCGCACGCTCTCCTATGAAAGCGTGCTGGAGCGTGGCTTCGCCGTGGTGTTCGACGCGGAGGGCCGTCCGGTCAAGCGTGCGGCGGCGGTTTCCGGCGGCGATGCGCTGTCGATCCGTTTTCGCGACGGCGATGTGTCGGCGGTGGCGCGTGGCGAGGCGCCCGCAAAAAGCACATCGGCCAAAAAGCCGTCCCCGCCCGGCAAGCCGGGGCAGGGATCGCTGTTTTAATCAATAGGCATATTCCAGAAAAATCGGTTCCACCGAACCGGCCCAGACGCTGTGATAGGCTTTCAGCATCCGCTCCGCATCGGTCACGCCTGCGGCGACGATCTCTTCCAGCGGCGCCAGAAAATGCGTTTCGTCGAAGCCCTCGCTGTTGAGTCTGTTGCGGTTCAACAGACCGAGGCGCGAGATTTTCAGCGTTTCCCGGGCAATGCCTTCCAGCGGCTTGCCGCGGAAGGTGGCGTTGAGCGCCTTGGCGGGTACCTCGTTGCGCAGCGCCAGAACCTCCTCGAACTTCCAGTCTTTCGTCAGCGCCTCGGCGGCGTCGAGCGCCTCGCTGTCATAAAGCAGGCCGACCCAATAGGCGGGCAGGGCGCAGATACGCCGCCACGGGCCGCCATCCGCGCCGCGCATTTCGAGGAAGCGCTTCAGACGGACTTCGGGGAACAGGGTGGAGAGATGGTTGGTCCAGTCGCCCATGTTCGGCACCGGATCGCTGACCTCGCCCTTCAGCGCGCCGTTCATGAACTGGCGGAAGGTGACATGGGTGCAATCGTGGTAATGGCCGTCGCGCAGGATGAAATACATCGGTATGTCCAGCGCCCAGTCGACATAATCGGCAAAGCCGAAATTCTCCGAGAACACGAAGGGAAGCACGCCGGAGCGCCGGTTGTCCGTGTCGCGCCAGATATCGGAGCGCCACGACAGGAGGCCGTTCGGCTTGCCCTCGGTGAAGGGGGAACTGGCGAAAAGCGCGGTCGCCACCGATTGCAGCTTCATCGAAACCTGCATCTTGCGGCGCATGTCCGTCTCGGAGGCGAAGTCGAGGTTAACCTGAATGGTCGAGGTGCGGTACATCATGTCCAACCCCTCGTGCCCGACCTTGGGCATGTAGCTCGTCATGATCTTGTAGCGCGACTTGGGCATGACCGGCGTTTCGGCCAGCGTCCATTTCGGGCTGCCGCCGACGCCGAGGAAGCGGATGCCGAGCGGCTCGGCGATCTCGCGCACCTGACTCAGATGCGCGTTCACCTCGCGGCAGGTCTGGTGGATGGTGGAAAGCGGCGCGCCGGAAAGCTCGAACTGGCCGCCCGGCTCCAGCGAGATCGCGCCTTGTCCGGTCGGTTCCACCAGTCCGATGATGTTGCCTTCGTCGAGGATCGGCTCCCAGCCGAGCGTGGCCTGCATGCCTTCGAGGATGGCCTTGATACCGCGCGGCCCCGCATAGGGCACCGGGCTGTGATCGGCGGCATAGAAGGGAAATTTTTCGTGCTCGGTGCCGATGCGCCAGGCATCCTGCGGCTTGCAGCCGTCCGCCAGATAGGCCGCGAGTTCGTCAACGCCCGTCAGTGCCGTTTCGTCCGTCGTATCGCGCGCCATGCTTTCCGTCCCTGATATAGTTTTTTGCCCGATTATCCGGGTGCCCGATTGTCTGTGTGATTGGACAAATTTGCCCGGCCGCGCAAGTCAATTCCATTGAAGGAAGGATTTCGCCGCTAGAGCATCGGATTACGCCAGTCGCCGAGCACAGCCTGCACCAGCGCCATGGCCGCGACGGCGGCGGTGTCGGCGCGCAGGATGCGCGGCCCGAGCGGAATGGCGGTGACGAAGGGCAGGCGGCGCAGGGCCTGCCTTTCCTCCTCCGAAAAGCCGCCTTCCGGCCCGATCAGCACGCCGAGCGGCCCAGGCGCGAGCGCGTTCAGGATGGTGAGCGGATCGTCCGATTCGTGGCCTTCGTCGCAGAAAATCAGGCGGCGCGACGCATCCCAGCCGTCGAGCAGGCGGTCGAGCCGCACGGCCTCGCGGCATTCGGGCAGGGCCAGCACGCCGCATTGCTCGGCGGCCTCCACGGCGTTGGCGCGGATACGGTCGAGCCCGAGCTTCGGCACCTGCGTGTGCTGCGTGATCACGGGCTGCAGCACGCCGGCGCCCATCTCCACCGCCTTCTGCACCATATAGTCGAGCCGGCCCTGTTTCAGCGGCGCGAAGCAATAGACGAGATCGCAGGGCGCGGGTTGCGGGCGTGTCTGTTCGACGGGTTCGAGGAAAAGCCGCTTTCTGCCTTCGGGCCTGAGCAGCACTTTCCACTCGCCGTCACGTCCGTTGAAGGCGAGAACGGCGTCGCCTTCCCCGAGGCGCAGCACATGGGTAAGGTAATGGGCGGCCTGCGGGGCGGCCTCGACCGCCTGTCCCGCATAAAGCCTCTCCTCGATATGAAGTCTCTGCATCCGGTAATTGGCGCGCATAACCGATGGATGGCAGAGCACGGGCACGGCGGTCAAGAAAATTTGTGACGGGAAATCATGGCCGGGCGTTCCGGCGCGGCCACACGAATATTTGATCGGCGGCGGCCGGAGCGGTTGCAATTCATTTGATTGTATTCATATAGATATGAAGCTATCTATTTATACGGAATTGAAGCGATGAAACAAAAGTGGGCCGATTTCGCGCCGCTTCTTGCGAGCACCGCCAGAGGCTGGCGCAAGGCGTTCGATGCGGAGATGGCGGAACATGGCCTTTCCGATGCGAAAGCCATTCCGCTGATGACCCTCTTGCGATATGGGGATCGTATTCCGCAGGGTGTTCTGGCCGAAAAGGTCGGCATCGAGGGGGCGACGATCGTTCGCGTGGTGGATGAACTGGAGAAGGACGGCCTGATCCTGCGCGTTCCCGACGAGAGCGATCGCCGCGTCAAGCTCATTCAACTGACGCAGGACGGCCGCGTTCTCGCCGCGAAAGTGGAGAAATCGGCCGCCCGCCTGCGCACGCTGTTCCTCAGCGATATCGATCCCGACCACATCGATATCGCCATGGAGGTGCTGCGCGGGCTGCACGAGAAATTTCATAACTGACCCTCCTGAAAGAAGGGTCGATACGCATTCCAGCCGGTGCCGCCCAGCCGTACCGGGAGCCGCAACAGACATGACGCAGCCTGCCGAAAAAAATCCGAAATTCTGGGACGTGTTCTTCTCGCTGAAGACCTTCGCGGCGGCCATGCTTGCGCTTTGGATCGGCCTTGCGGCCGACCTGCCCAATCCCTACTGGTCGGTCGCAGCGGTCTATATCGTCTCGCATCCGCTTTCCGGCGCCACCACGTCGAAAGCCTTCTACCGTCTCATCGGCACGGCCATCGGCGGCGCGGCCACCATCGCGATGGTGCCGAATCTGGTTAGTTCGCCGGAACTGCTCACGCTTGCCATCGGCCTGTGGATGGCGGCCTGCCTTTTCATCAGCCTGCTGGACGGCACGCCGCGCAGCTACATGTTCATGCTTGCGGGCTATACCACCGCGATCGCCGGTTTCGCGGTGGTCAATGCGCCGGAAACCACCTTCGACTATGCGGTGAGCCGCGTCGAGGAAATCGCCATCGGCATCATCTGCGCGGCGGTCGTCAACCGCATCGTCTTTCCGCGACATACGGGGCCGGTCCTCGTCGGGCGCATCGACAACTGGCTGCGTGACGGCGCCGGCCTCGCCCTCGCCGCCATGCGCGGGGAGGGCGAGCAGCCGCAATTCCGGCGCGACCGCCTGCGGCTTGCCGCCGATTCGCTGGAATTGCGCAGCCTCACCACCCATGTGGCCTACGACACATCGTCCATTCGCAATTATGGTCCGCCGCTTCAGGTCTTGCAGCAGCGCATGGTCGCGGTATTGCCGATCATTTCCAGCCTGCATGACGTGCTGCTGCTGCGGCCGGGCGAGGGCGAAAAGCCCTGGCCCGCGGCGGTGCAGCGGCTTCTCGACGAAACATGCGCCTGGCTCGAAAGCGGCCAGAGCCTGACCGAGGAACGCCGCGCGGTGCTTCTGCGCTTCATAGACGAGATCAACCAGCAGGGCAGGGACGCGACAACGTGGAGCGAGCTCCTGCCCTCGAACCTCGCCGCGCGCGTCCGCGATCTGGTCCAGATATGGAGCGATTGCATCACCCTGCGCAACGACATCGTCTCCGGCTCACGCCGGACACTGCGCTGGCGGCGCTACGACACCCATCGCGGCAGCCGCCCGATGCATCGCGATTACGGCATGGCGCTGCTCTCCAGCCTCTCGGTCGTGCTCGCGACGGGGATCGCGGCCGCGTTCTGGATCGGAACCGGCTGGCCGAGCGGCGCCGCGGCGGCCATGATGGCCGGCGTGTTCTGCTGCATCTTCGCCACCATGGACGACCCGGTGCCGGCGATCCGCCAGTTCAACTGGCTGCTCGTCATCCTCACGGTGGTGGCTTTCGTGATACAGTTCGCGATATTCCCGCTCATTCACGGATTCTGGCCGCTGATGCTGGTGCTTGGCCTGTTCCTCGTGCCGACCGGCGTGCTGCTCACCATGCCGTCATGGAACTTCATCGGTATGGCACTGTGCATGAACCTGCCGACCATGCTGGCCTTGCAGGAGAAGCTCAATCTGGACCTCGCCTCCTTCGCCAATTCCAATCTGGCGATGATCCTCGGCATCGTGATCTCGGCGAGCGTCACCGCCGTGGTGCGCTCGGTGGGCGCGGAATGGACGGTGCGCCGGCTCGTGCGCGCGAGCTGGCGTGATATCGCGCTGGTGAGCGAGCGCGAGAGCGGCGATATGCGCCGCCAGCGCATGAACCGGCTGTTGCAGCGCATGATCGACCGCATCGGCCTGATAACGCCGCGCCTTGCGCTGGTTCCCTCTGCCGATCTGGCCGGTATCGACCTGCTGCGCGACCTGCGCAACGGCATGAACGTCATCGACCTGCGGCAATACCGTACCAGGCTCCTGCCGCAAAGCCGGGCGGCGGCGGATACGGTGCTGGATTGCATCGCCGCGCATTACCAAGCCCTGCTGCACGGCGGCACGCGCGACCGTGAGGAAGCCGATGCCCGGCTTCTCGCGGCGCTGGACGGAGCCATCGCGTCGATCATCGAGAGCGGCTCGCCGCCGCCGGCGCGCCGCACGCGGCTGGCGCTGGTGGCGCTGCGCTTCAGTCTTTTTCCCAAGGCCGCGCCCTTCGCCATGCCGGACGGGGGCGAACCGCTCCCGCAGGCGGCGTGAGGTGGTATGCGAATGAGCCCGAATCTGAAGATGTGAACAGTCATGAGACCTGAACTCGACATATACGGAATCTACATTCCGACCATCGGCGCGCTGGCGCTCGGCGCCTATTTCGTCAACGTGCTGCTGCAACGCCTTCTGGCGCGCGTCCAGTTCTACCGCTTCGTGTGGCATCGGCCCCTGTTCGACGCGGCCATGTATTTCTGCATATTGGGCGGCGCCGCCGTCCTTCTCAATGGAACATATCGATGAAACGATTCTTCGCATATTCCGGGCGGGTTTTCCTCACCCTCGTCATGGTCGCGATGGCCGGGCTGCTGAGCTGGCAGCTGTGGGATTACTACATGAACGCGCCATGGACCCGCGACGGCAGGATCCGCGCCGACGTGGTGCGCATCGCGCCCGACGTCTCGGGCCTCGTCAGCGAGGTTCTCGTGCATGACAACCAGGTCGTGCATAAGGGCGACGTGATCTTCCGCATCGATCAGGCACGCTATACGCTGGCGGTGAAGGCGGCACAGGCGAAGCTGGACAGCAGCAAGGCGGCGCTCGACATGGCCAACCGCGATCTGGTGCGCTACGGCAGGCTCAACGATATCACGGTGACGCAGCAGAAGATGGAGCAGGTCGATACCGCCGCCCAGCAGGCCGAGGCCGCCTACCGGCAGGCGCAGCTCGACGAGGCGCTGGCCGCGCTCAATCTGGAGCGCTCTTCGGTCAGGGCGACCGTCAACGGCATCATCACCAATTTCTCGCTCCAGCCGGGCGACTATGTCTCGGCGGGCACGGCCGTGACGGCGCTGGTGGATACGGATTCCTATTATGTCGACGGTTATTTCGAGGAAAACAAGCTCGACCGCATTCATATCGGCGATCCGGTGGTCATCGACGTGATGGGCAGCAGGCAGCAGCTCAAGGGCACGGTGGAGGGCATAGCCGGCGGCATCGAGGATCGCGAGCGCAGCGATTCCACGAGCCTGCTCGCCAATGTCACGCCGACCTTCAACTGGGTGCGGCTGGCCCAGCGCGTGCCGGTGCGGGTGAAGCTGGTGGACGTGCCGAAAGGTGTGCATCTGGTCGCGGGCCGTACGGTGAGCGTCTCGGTGGTGGACGACAAATCGAAGCGTTGAAACTTCTGTGAAATAATGGTGAGGGGCTGGCATGAGCGTTCTGGTCGTCGAGAATTACGAAGGCACGGGTCTCGGCCAGATCGGCCCGGTTCTGGACGAGGCCGGCCTCGCCGTCGACCTGCGCCGGCCCTATGCGGGCGAGGCGCTTCCCGCCGATGCCGGCGGCCACAAGGCGCTGATCGTGCTCGGCGGCGAGCAGAACGCGCTCGCCGATGGCGACTATCCCTATTTTCCGCATCTTCTCGGTCTCATCCGCGCCTTCGGCGGCGCGGACAAGGCGGTGCTCGGCATCTGCCTCGGCAGTCAGCTCGTCGCACGCGCCTATGGCGGGACCAACATTCTGGACCGTCCGCTGGAGTTCGGCTGGCGCGAGGTGCGTCTTACCGATGCGGGCCGCGACGACCCCGTGCTTTCCAGCGCGGGCGCCGCTTTCCCGATCTTCCACTGGCACCGCGACACCTTCGCCCTGCCGCAAGGCGCGGTGCATATGGCGGCGAGCGATATGACGCCGCATCAGGCCTACCGCATCGGGCGCGCCGTCTATGGAACCCAGTTCCATTTCGAGGCCGACCGGCGGCTGGTTGCGGAATGGAATGCGCGCTTCGCCGACGGGATCGCACGTTTCGCGCCGGAGTGGGACAGGGATTTTCCCGCCCTCTCCGAACGCTTCGGACCTGCCGCCGACCGGGCCGGCGCGGCACTGGCGCGGGCATGGATCGGGCGGATTTAACCCCCCGTTCACCATGCCTTCCGGATGTGCGTTGCCGCTTTGCCACAGCGCTCCGGCAATTATGTTCTTCGGCGGAAAAGCGGCGGGATGACTGGAACCATTCAGTTGCCGGTAACTTTTTTCAAGTGTAACTGAACGCCGTCTTCCGGGCAGCGGATTGCCGCCCGTTCAACGAATAGTACCGGCACAAAGTCGAAAGAGTTTCGGAACATGACCGCCAAGAAAGCCGCCCTTCTTACCGTCCTGATGGTCTCCGCGATCGTGTTCATGGCGTTCGGCGTCTTTACCGTCGATGCCGGCTCCCATGCCGTGTCCAGCGACGGCTACGGCATTTCCAGCAGCCGCTGACCGGCGTGCCCGTCAAGCAGGTTTGTCAGGCCGGTTTCCGCCTGCGCGTGGCGGTAAACACGAAGATGCCGGCGACGATGCCGTAACCGGCCCATTTATAGGGTAGGATATCGGCTTTCTCGCTGCGAATAGGCAGCACGGTCACGGTGCCGGGGCTGCTTTCATAGCCCGGTTTGCCTTCCATTTTAGCCTGTTCGATCTGCTGCGGGGAAACGACCCATTCGGCGCCGCGCGACTTGTCATAATACATGAAGCCGCAGCCCACCACGATGGCGACGGCAAGGGCGAGCACAAGACGGATGGGTGTTTTCATGACGATACCTCTCTCTATAAGCACATACTCATAAGTAACGGATGGCTTCATAGGCGAGAGCGGAAGATTCGTCTATTGCGCAGCGACGGCCTGTGGAGAACCGCCCGTTTCCCAATAGGGAACGGGTCCGTAGAGATCGGCCAGATAATCGATGAAGAGCCGCACCTTGGCGGGCAGGAACTGCCTTGAAGGGTAGACGGCGTGGATAGCGACATTGCGCGAGGCGGCGTAATCGGGCAGCACCTGCACCAGCTTTCCCGCCGCCAGTTCCGGACCGATGTCCCATGTCGAACGCTGCGCGATCCCGAGGCCGGCCAGCACAGCCTCGCGCACGATTTCGCTGGAGTTGGTGTGCAGCGGCCCGGTCGGGCGGATGGTGATCGGCCCTTTCGGCCCTTCCAGCCGCCATGGATCGTTGTTGTGCGGCGCAAGGCAGATATGGTCCTGCAAGTCCTCGATGGTCTGCGGCAGGCCGCGCTCGGCGACATAGGCGGGCGAGGCCACGAGGATGCGGCGCACCGGCGCGAGGCGGCGGGCGACAAGGGTGGAATCGGACAGTTCGGCGATGCGGATGGCGAGGTCATAGCCGTCGCCGACGATATCGACCAGCTCGTCGGTCAGTTGCATATTCACCGTCAGGTCGGCATTGGCACGCATGAAGGGCACCAGATAGGGCGCTATGTGCATGCGCCCGAAGGTGGTGGGCGCTGAAATCTTCAGCGTGCCGCGCGCATCCGCCGAGCGGCGGGCGACGAAGGCTTCCGCCTCCTCGATATTGGCAAGGATGGCGAGCACCCGCTCGTGATAGCCCTGTCCGGCCTCCGTCAGCGCGATCTGGCGCGTGGTGCGCTGCAAGAGCCGCGTGCCGAGCCGCTCCTCCAGCCGTCCGAGCCGTTTGGAAACCACGGCGGGCGAAAGACCGAGATCGCGCGCCGCCGCCGACATGCTGCCTGTCGCTACCACGCGGGCGAAGATTTCCAGATCCGCCAGACTGCTGCTCATCATGACCGCGCGACTCCGCTCCGCTTGCCCTTTGTATCGCATCTAGCCGGGGTGGGCGCTCTCGCGCAAGGCATGAAGCAAAAAGGCCGGGCGCTTCGACCCGGCCTCGTTATTGCCGGCTCAGACCAGCGAGAACGTGTCGGGGTTCGGCCCGATGCGGCCGTCGGTCCTGTCCAGCTTGGTGATGGCGTCGTGATCGGTGCCGTTGAGCGTGAAGCCGAACACGTCGAGGTTTTCCCTGATCCGGGCGGGCGTGACCGATTTCGGGATCACGATGTTGCCGGTCTCGATATGCCAGCGCAGGATCACTTGCGCCACCGACTTGCCATGCTTCTGCGCGATCGCATTCAGCGTAGGGTCTTGCAGAATCTTGCCCTGTCCGAGCGGACTCCACGCCTCGGTGGCGATGTTGTGCCTGCCGTGGAACTGGCGAAGCCCGTCCTGCTGGAACTGCGGATGCAGTTCGATCTGGTTGAGCACCGGCGTCACGCCGGTTTCCTTGATGACGCGCTCCAGATCGGCGGTGCGGAAATTCGACACGCCGATGGATTTCGCCCGGCCTTCTTCCTTGAGCTTGATGAAGGCACGCCATGTCTCGATGAAAAGGTCTTTCGACGGCATCGGCCAGTGGATCAGATAGAGGTCGACATAATCCGTGCCGAGTTTCTTCAGGCTGGCGTCGAAGGCTTTCAGCGTCGAATCGTAGCCCTGCTCCTTATTCCACAGCTTGGTCGTGAGGAATATGTCGCCGCGCGCGATGCCTGAAGCGGCGATCCCTCTGCCGACGCCTTCCTCGTTGCCGTAGATGGCGGCGGTGTCGATATGGCGGTAGCCCGCCTTCAGCGCCTCGCCGACGGCGACGACCGCCTCGTCGTCGCCCACCTGCCAGACGCCGAAGCCCAGTTGGGGAATTTGGTTTCCGTCGTTGAGTTTAACGGATGGCACGGTCATGTTCTGTCCTTTCGCGGGGGCACCTTTCCGGCGCATCCTTTCCGAATGCCTGCCGGACAGGGTTCAACTTTTTCCGGGTACGGGCAGCATATGGGTGTTCGGGACAAAATGGAAAGCCCCCGTCCGCAGGTTTGTCGGAGCGGGGGCCGGTTTCTGGGCCGTGCTTTCCGTCAGCGCACCACCACTTTCGTGCCGACGGCAACGCGCTGGTAGAGGTCGGTCACGTCCTCGTTGCGCATGCGGATGCAGCCGGACGACATGGCCTTGCCGATGCTCCATGGCTGGTTGGTGCCGTGGATGCGGTAAAGCGTGGCGCCGAGATAAAGGGCGCGGGCGCCGAGCGGATTGTGGATGCCGCCCTTCATGCTGGCAGGCAGGAAACGGCCCTTGCGGCGCTCGCGGGCGATCATCTCGCGGGGCGGCGTCCATGTCGGCCACTCGGCTTTGCGGCTGATGCGCTGCGAGCCTTTCCAGCCAAAGCCCTGCTTGCCGACGCCGACGCCGTAACGCTTCGCCGTGCCGCCGGGCTGGACGAGATAGAGAAAGCGCTTGCCGGTGTCGATCACGATGGTGCCGGGGCTTTCCTTGCTGTCATAGGAAACTTCTTGCGGCAGAAAGGCGGGGTCCATCCCGTGCTTGCGCGTTGTGGTGGCCGGATTGGCGGCAGGGCGCTGGTAGGATACGGCGCGATAGGCGGATTTGCGCTTCTGTTTCGGGCTCTCCACCGCATCGGGTGCCGCCGCCGGTATCATCGCGGCCCGGAGCGGCTCGTTGAGCAATTGCGCTTCCCATGGTGCGTAGACGCGCGGACTGACCTGCACCGGCGGCTGGCTGCCATAGCGGTCGCCGGCCAGCGCCATGCCCGTGCTGACGATCGAGACCGCAAAGGCCGCCAGCGAACCGATCAGGAGAAAATGACGTGCTTTCATCGTTCTGCTCTGTCTCTTTGCTTTTACGCATTATCCTGCGCGAAACCGCTTCGCACGTTCGCTGGAAATGCTTTGGCTGCGCCTGCTGACATGGATTGTCAGGAACGCGGCTTTGAAGTCGATGACGGGATTGTGCCGGGCAATGGAATCGTAAAGGTAAATTGCGGGGTTGCCGGAGCCTGCAATTGCGTTTGTGGTTAGCGCGAGGTTGCACGGTGTCATGGAACGAAGAAGAACGGGACGGCGCGATGGAGAAGAATGAAAAAACCGGACTGATCGCCGGAGCGGACGGACTGACGCGCTGTTTCTGGCCGGGCGAGTTGCCGGATTATCTCGCCTATCACGACAGCGAATGGGGCGTGCCGATGGCCGACGACCATCGCCTGTTCGAGAAAATCTGCCTCGAAGGGTTTCAGTCGGGGCTTTCGTGGCTGACGATCCTGCGCAAGCGCGAGAATTTCCGCGCTGCCTTCGACGGTTTCGATTTCCGCCGCGTGGCACTTTACGGCGCGGATGACGTCGAGCGCCTGCTCGCCGACAAGGGCATCGTGCGCCATCGCGGCAAGATCGAATCCACTATCAACAACGCGAAGCGCGCCATCGAACTGGTCGCGGAAAGGGGATCGCTGGCGGCCTATTTCTGGTCGTTCGAGCCGGGGGCGGATGAGCGCCCCGCCGTGATGGACTATCCGACGCTCATGGCCAATCCGAAGACCGGAACCTCGATCCGCATTTCCAAGGACCTGAAGAAACGCGGCTGGTCTTTCGTCGGGCCGACCACGGTCTATGCCTTCATGCAGGCGATGGGGCTGGTCAACGACCATATCGAGGGCTGCCATTGCCGCGCGCGGATCGAGGAGCTGCGCCGCGACTTCGTGCGGCCGCGATAGCCGCACTTGCCGCACGGGGTTCGATGGGCTAGGAAACCGGCAATGTAATTGCCGGTTACTTCAGGCACGACATGAAAAAATTCAGCGATCAGGCAGGAAAAATGGCCGATAAAGCGGACAAGATGAAGGCGCGGCTGCCGCGCGGGTTTGTCGACCGGACCCCGGAAGACCTGCGCGCCACGGAAAAGATGACGGCGACGATCCGCGAGGTCTACGATCTCTACGGCTTCGAGCCGGTGGAGACGCCGCTGGTCGAATATACCGACGCGCTCGGCAAGTTCCTGCCGGATCAGGACCGCCCCAACGAAGGCGTGTTCTCGTTTCAGGACGACGACGAGCAGTGGCTGTCGCTGCGCTACGACCTGACCGCGCCGCTGGCCCGCTTCGTGGCCGAGAATTTCGAGACGCTGCCGAAGCCCTATCGCAGCTATCGCGCCGGCTGGGTGTTCCGCAACGAAAAGCCGGGGCCGGGGCGCTTCCGCCAGTTCATGCAGTTCGACGCCGACACGGTCGGCGCGCCGAACGTCTCGGCCGACGCCGAAATGTGCATGATGATGGCCGATACGCTGGAAAGGCTCGGCATCGCGCGCGGCGACTACGCCATCCGAGTCAACAACCGCAAGGTGCTCGATGGCGTGCTCGACGCCATCGGCCTTGAAGGCGAGGGCAACGCCGCCAAGCGCCTCACCGTGCTGCGCGCCATCGACAAGCTGGACAAGTTCGGCCCTGAAGGCGTGAAGCTTCTGCTCGGCAAGGGCCGTCTCGACGAAAGCGGCGACTTCACCAAGGGCGCGGAACTGCCCGACGCGGCTATCGAAAAGGTGCTGGCCTTCACCGCCGCCGGCGGCGCGGACGGGGCTGCGACCATCGCCAATCTCAACGCCGTGGTGGCGGGCAACGCCAAGGGCGAGGAGGGCGTCAGGGAACTCGCCGACATGCAGGCGCTGTTTCAGGCCGGCGGCTATGAGGGCCGCGTCAAGATCGACCCGTCCGTGGTGCGCGGTCTCGAATATTACACCGGCCCGGTCTTCGAGGCCGAACTGCAATTCGACGTCATCAACGAGGATGGCCAGAAGGTCGTGTTCGGCTCGGTCGGCGGTGGCGGGCGCTATGACGGCCTCGTCTCGCGCTTCCGCGGCGAGCCGGTTCCGGCGACGGGCTTCTCCATCGGGGTGTCGCGCCTGATGACGGCCTTGAAGAACCTCGGCAAGCTCGATGTTTCCGATACGGTCGGCCCGGTCGTGGTGCTGGTGATGGACAAGGACGCGGCTAGCCTCGGCCGCTACCAGAAGATGGTGTCCGACCTGCGTCAGGCGGGTATCCGCGCCGAAATGTATGTCGGCGGCTCCGGCATGAAGGCGCAGATGAAATATGCCGACCGGCGCGACGCGCCCTGCGTCGTCATCCAGGGCTCGCAGGAGCGCGAGGCCGGCGAGGTGCAGATCAAGGACCTGATCGAGGGCAAGCGCCTCTCCGCCGAGATCGAGGACAATGCGACCTGGCGCGAAAGCCGCCCGGCTCAGATCACCGTGCAGGAAAAGGGGCTGGTCGAGGCCGTGCGCGAAATCCTCGCCGCGCAGGCGCGCGACCGCGCCGAACAGGCCCAAGCGCGTAAGCGCGATGAACGGGTGAAGTGAGCCGCCCATGACGCGTCCATCGCCGATACTGGATCTTTTGCGCGATCTTCTCGACACGCGCGAGGCCGAGCGGGTCGAGATTCCGCTGATCCAGCCCGCCGATCCGTTTCTGGACATGGCGGGCGAGGATCTGCGCCGCCGCATCTTCCTCACCGAGAACGAGAACGGCGACAGCCTGTGCCTGCGGCCGGAATTCACCATTCCCGTCTGCCGCAACCACATCGCGCTCAACGCCGCTACGCCGAAGCGCTACGCTTATCTGGGCGAGGTGTTCCGCCAGCGCCGCGACGGGGCGGCGGAGTTTCTGCAAGCCGGCATCGAAGACCTCGGCGCGTCCGACGAGGCCAGGTCCGACGCGCGCTCCATCGCCGACGCGCTGGCCTGCGTGCGCGCGGTCGCGCCGGAAGCGAAGCTCGAAATCGTGCTGGGCGACCAGTCGGTTTTCGCGGGCGTCGTCAAGGCGCTCGGCCTGCCGCAGGGCTGGCGCAAGAAACTGCTGCGCGCCTTCGGCGATCCGGCTTCCATGGAAGCGGCGCTGGCCGAACTCACCGGCGCGCAGCGCCGCGACCCGCTGCCGGAACGGCTTTCGGTGCTGGTGGCGGAAGGCGACGAGGTCGGCCTCGCCCGCATGCTGGAGGCGGAGATGCTGGAAGCCGGCATTTCGCCGGGCGCGGGCCGCTCGCCGGCCGAAATCGCCCGCCGCCTGATCGAGAAGGAAGACCTCGCCGCCACGCGCTTCCCCGCCGCCACCCTCGACGTGCTGAAATCGTTTCTGGCCACGCGGGTGACGCTCGATTCCGCCGGTGTCACGCTGCGCGCCTTCGCGGCCGAGCATGGGCTCGATCTCGGCGCGGCGTTGCAGAAATTCGAGGCGCGAACCGACGCCATCGCCGACGCGAAAGACATCGTCTACGACGCCTCCTTCGGGCGTCCGCTCGATTATTATACCGGCCTCGTCTATGAAATCCGGCAGGCGGATGCAGAGAAAGACGCCGTTCTGGCGGGCGGCGGGCGCTATGACCGGCTGTTGACCATGCTCGGTGCGTCGGAAAATATTCCTGGCGTCGGCTTTTCCATCTGGATCGACCGGCTGCAAAAGCTGGCGGGAGAACGGGCATGAGCGTGACGCTGGCGCTGCCATCCAAGGGGCGGCTCAAGGAACAGACGCTGGCCGTGCTGGAAAAGGCCGGCTACCGCGTCGTGCTGCCCGACGACGACCGCAATTACCGCGCCCGCGTGGAAGGCGAGGAGGGGCTGGATATCCTGTTCCTGTCGGCGTCCGAAATCGCGCGGGAACTCGGCTATGGCGGCGTCGATCTCGGCGTGACGGGCGAGGACCTGGTGCGCGAGACGCTGGCCCATGCCGACGAGCGCGTGGCCATCGAGGCGGAACTGGGCTTCGGCCATGCCGATGTGGTGGTAGCCGTGCCGGAAGTCTGGCGTGACGTGACCACCATGGCCGATCTCGACGACGTGGCCGCGGATTTTCGCCAGCGCCATGGCCGGCGGCTGCGTATCGCCACCAAATACTGGCGGCTGACGCAGCAGTTCTTCTCGCAGAAGCACGGCATTCAGGTCTATCGCATCGTGGAAAGCCTCGGCGCGACTGAGGGCGCGCCGGCGGCGGGCTCGGCCGACATGATCGTGGACATCACCTCCACCGGGTCGACGCTGCGCGCCAACCGTCTGAAGGTTCTGGAGGACGGTGTCATCCTGCGTTCGCAGGCCTGTCTCGTCTCGGCCCGCCGCAGCGATGCAAATCCGCGTGTCGCGGAGATCGCCGCGCGTATTCGCGCAAGCCTTTGAACCGGCGCAATTCAGGAGGGGGCATCTCTCTTGGGATTGCCGCCGAACGTGGCGCGGAAGGCGCGCGCGAAGTGTGCCCGCGAGGCATAGCCGACCGCCAGCGCCGCCGCGCCGCTGCCCGCGCCCTGCGCCATCAGCCGGTGGGCCGCGCTCATCCGTTCATGGCGGAGAATGACTGAAAAGGGCTGTCCTTGTGTCGCGAGGCGCCGCCGCAATGTCGATTCCGACATGCCGAGCCGTGCCGCTACGCGCGCCGCCGTCCATTCCTCATCGAGATGGGCGCGGACAAGTCTGGCGACGCGTTGCGACAGCGGCAATTCGAACAGATGACGGCCCGCCGGGATGCCGTGCAGCAGGGCCAGAAGTTCGGCGAGACGCGCCGTGCGCACCGCTGCGCCCGCCGGTCCCGACGCTATGTCGCGGCTGGCGTGAAGCATCGCTTCCACCAGCGCCGGCGTGAGGGGGACGACGGCGGTGTCGGCCGCATCCGCCCTATGCCGCGCGGGGCCGAGATCGGGGACCGCATCCGGCTCGATCTCCAGGAATATGGAGCGGTAAATGCCGGAGCGCTCGTCCGGCTCGTTGACGATGTCGAGATCGATTCCGCTCGGCAGGACGAACAGCGTGCCCGTGCCGAACCGTTCGGCGACGTCCCCGCGCCATACCTCCTTCGCGCCTGAAAGCACCACGCCGATGACCGGCCACGGCAGGCTCATCCGGGCCAGCCGCTCGCGCGACAGGGTGCAGTAGGAGAAGAATCCCCGCGCATGCGTGGTCATGCCCGTATCGTCCGCCGACCGGAGGGCGGAAAGCCCGGCAACCAGTTGGCGCTTGAGGTCTCGTGTCTGGGAATTGCAGTCGTCCATGCCGCTTTTTACAAGGCCAATCCTCTTTCGGCAAAGGCGCTTTGACCGGTTCGGGTTCAACTTCGACCGGCGCGGGACCATATTCCATCTCCGGCCATGGCAATGACCCGGCATCGTGTACAACCGAAAGGAATGCGGATGCGTGCTGGAATATTCGTTATCATCATGGGCCTTGCCGGTCTTGCCTGCCCGGCGAACGCGGAGACGGAAACGGCGACGCGCGTGGTGCGGGGGTTCAGCCATCCCGAAAGCGTGCTGATCGACGGTCAGCGCCGTTTCGTGTCCAACCTCGGCGCGATGCGTGACCCGTTTGGTCATGATGGCGACGGCTTCATCAGCGAACTCGATGCCGATGGCCGCATTGTCGCATTGCGCGCCTTCCCGCGCGAGGGCAAAAAGCTCGATTCGCCCAAGGGCATGGCCGTTCTGGACGGCAGGCTTTATGTCGCCGATATAAATCGCGTCGTCGGCTTCGATCTGGCCACGCGTGAACAGGTGTTCGAGGCGCGTGTGCCGGGAGACGAACCGACCCTGCTCAACGACATGGTGGTGGCCCACGGCGCGATGATCGTCAGCGACACATTGAGAGGCAAGCTCTACCGGGTCGATATTGCCGACGGTGCTTTCACAGTGTTTGCCGATGGACTGCCGGGCGCCAACGGTGTCGCATGGGATGCTGTGAAAAACAGGATACTGATCAACGGGGTCGGCGCCGATTTTGCGGGCGGCGATCTGTTCGAGGTCAACGGCGCAGGCGTGGTACACCGGCTGGAGCACGGCCCGCATGGGCTTTTCGACGGAATCGCCGTGCTCGGCGACGGGCGCATCGTGGTTTCGGACTGGCTGACATTTGCCCGACCGGCAGCGGGCGCGATCACGATCCACGCCGCCGACGGCAGCGGCGGCGTCCGGTTCGAGGCGGGACTGGATATTCACGGTCCGGCGGATTTCGCCGTCGACGAGGCCTCGAGGTCGATCTGGATTCCGGCGATGGTCGACAATGAAGTGGTGATCGCGCCATTTGGACCGTAAAGCCGCGCCCCATGTGAGGCGCGGCTTTTTGCTGGCAATCGTTTCGGATCAGCCGCGCTTGGCGTCGATCGAATATTCGCCCGCGCCGTGCAGGGCCAGCACGAAGAAGCCGCCGGCGATGGCGAGGTTCTTGAAGAAGTTGATCTGGTCGAAGGGCGACAGATGCGCCACCAGCGCCGCGCCGATGGTGAAGACGCCGAGGACGACAGCCGCGATGCGCGTCTGGAAGCCGAGCAGGATGGCGATGCCGCCGAACAGTTCGATCAGGCCGACGATGACGGCCGTGACGAACGGCAGGGGCAAGCCCTTGCTGGCGAAATATTCCGCCGTATTGCTGAGGGCCGTTAGTTTGCCGAAGCCGGCCGGGATGAACAGCGGGCAAAACAGAATGCGGCCGAGCAGGGTGACTGCGCCGTTGGTCTGGGGCGTAGTGGCAGACATGGGGGAATATCTCCTGTTGAATCCTGCCATCCATTAACCGTTGTCGACTGTCAAGAAAAGATGTCTAATCCTCGACAGTTCGTTCACGATCTGAATACGATCACTCGGGCGCGATCATGCGTTCGGGCCGCACCAGCCGGTTATAGTCCTCTTCCGTCACCAGCCCGCTCTTGAGCGCTTCCTCCCGCAGAGTAGTGCCGTTCTTATGCGCGGTCTTGGCGATCTTCGCGGCATTGTCGTAGCCGATGGCCGGCGCAAGTGCGGTCACCAGCATCAGCGAGCGGTCGAGCAGGTCCTTGATGCGCGTCTCGTTCGGTACGATGCCTTCCACGCAATGATCGGCGAAGGAGACCATGGCATCGCTGAGCAACCGGATCGATTGCAGTACGTTGAAGGCGATGACGGGCTTGAATACGTTGAGTTCGAAATGGCCCTGACTGGCGGCCACCGTCACGGTCGTCTCGTTGCCGAACACCTGCGTCGCCACCATGGTCAGCGCCTCGGCCTGCGTCGGGTTGACCTTGCCGGGCATGATCGAGGAACCCGGCTCGTTTTCCGGCAGCGACAATTCGCCAAGGCCCGAACGCGGGCCGGAGCCGAGGAAGCGGATATCGTTGGCGATCTTGAACAGGTCGGCGGCCAGCGCGTTGAGGCTGCCGTGGAAATTGAGGATCGCGCCATGGCTCGCCAGCGCCTCGAACTTGTTCGGCGCGGTCTTGAAGGAAAGGCCGGTGATCTCGCTCACCGCCTCGGCGAAGCCGGTGTCGAAGCCCTTCGGCGCGTTGAGGCCGGTGCCGACCGCAGTGCCGCCCTGCGCCAGCAGGAACACGTCGCCGAGCGCCTGCCCGATGCGGTGGCGGGCGTATTCGAGCGCCGCGCGATAGCCGGAAAATTCTTGCCCCAGCGTCACCGGCGTCGCGTCCTGCGTATGGGTGCGGCCGATCTTGATGATGTCCTTGAATGCGTCTTCCTTGGCCTTCAGCGCCTTGGTCAGGTGCTCCAGCGCCGGATAGAGCCGGTTGACCGTCTCGACGGCCGTGGCGATATGGATCGCGGTCGGGAAGCTGTCGTTGGACGATTGACTCATATTGACATGGTCGTTGGGGTGGACCGGCTTCTTGGAGCCTTTCTCGCCGCCCAGCATTTCGATGGCGCGGTTGGAGATCACCTCATTGGCGTTCATGTTGGACTGCGTGCCGGAGCCGGTCTGCCACACCACCAGCGGGAAATGATCGTCGAGCTTGCCCTCGATCACCTCGGACGCGGCCACCGCGACCACCTGTCCCAGCACCGGGTCGAGCTTGCCGAGCGCGATATTGGTCTCGGCCGCCGCGCGCTTCACCACGCCCAGCGCATGGACGAGCGGCAGCGGCATGCGCTCGCCGCCGATCCTGAAATTCTGCAAGGAACGCTGCGTCTGCGCGCCCCAGTAACGGTCTGCGGGAACCTCGATCGGTCCGAAAGTGTCCGTTTCGGTGCGCGTGGCGCTCATGTCATGTCTCCGGTTATGTCTTGCGAAGAGAGTCGGTGGCCGTCATTCAATGTAATATGATGATAAAATTCAAGTTTATTCGCAGGATTTGCCGCGATTAATTGTTGTCATCCGCGTCGTCGTCGGCGCCAGAAATCCATGCGGTCGGTTCGATTTTGCGCTGCGTCGTGCTGTCGGTGAAGGTCCACCAGCCGGTGTCGCTTTCGTCCCATTGGCCGCCGCCGGCCTTCAACCGGTCCAGCGAGCGATACTGGGCGATGGATTCGTTGCGGCGGCCATCCTCGTCCGTCCAGACGACCGTAATCTTGCTGCCGTCTTTCGGCGCGCTGGCGATGGGCAGTTCCTTACGCATGGGGATCATCCGTTACTATTGCTTCACGGATCATCATAGGGCATCGCCGGGAGAAGGAAATAGGGGGCGGGCGCATCGCAAGCGCCGGACGTCCGGGACAGACATCCAGAAAGCGGAAAGGCAGGCTTCCGCCTGCCTTTCCTGTTGCCCGAGACAGGACTTCCTAGGTGCGGGGGCAAACGGAAGTCCATCTTTGTGCACGGCGGATTGACCACGAAAGAGACACCGAAGTCAATCAGACTTCGCTAAAATATAATGATCGTCACCGCAAAATATATGGATGGTAAACATTTCATCAAGCGGGATTATGGCACAAAGCCGCATCAAAAAAGCCCGGCGCGAGGCCGGGCTTTCTCGGTTCTGTCGTGCGATGCGGCTTACCGGAATTCGTAGCGCAGACCGGCGCGGATCGTATGGATGTTGAAGCCGTTGTCCTTGGCCTGCGTTCCGGTCGCGCCCGTGTTGCTGTCGTCCACGTCGTAGCCATAGGCCTTGCCGCCGTTGATGTGCAGGAATCGATAGCCGACGTCGAGCTTGAGCTGCTCGGTCAGGTCGTAGCTGACACCGGCCATGAGCGCGGTTGCGAAGCGCCAGCTGTCGAGGCCGCTCTTGCTGCTGCTGTAGGCGCAATCGATCCCGCCGCCGCAGACCTGATTGCTGTCCCAGTCGTCGTATTTGACATAGGCGGCACCGATTCCGGCGCCAAGATAAGGCGTGACCGGGCCGAAACGGGGCAGGTCGACATAGGCGTTGGCCATCGCCGTCCAGATATCCGCGTGGGAGCCGTCCTGATACTGGCAGTCGCCCGTCACCGGATTGCCGGTCGCGGGACCCGTCACATAGCTCGGACATTTGGTATGGCCGTCGACGCCGCCGCGGAAGAAGTCCAGCGTCGCATCGGCGCGGAACATCTCGTTGAAACGGTAACCGGCACCGATGCCGTAATCTCCGCCGTTCTTCAGCGAGAATCTGTCATATTTGAGCGTATCGTCAAGACCGCGATAGGGAGGATCGTACTGGTTCCAGAAGTTCCAGTCGCCGTCCGAATTCGACTTGAAATTATAGCCGATATCGCCCCTGAGATACCAGCCCGCCGCGGCAATCGGGGCCGCGGGAATCATGACCGGTTCGTTGACGACGACGTCGGCAGCATGAGCGGCGGTCATGCCTGTCATAAGACCGCCAGCTATGGCCGCAATGGCATAAGCGCGCTTCATTGTCCCACTCCATCTCCGTTAAGACATTGCTTTCAGACTTTCAACGGAAAGTGGTAAATGAAGATGCTTAATTATTCGTTACTTTGTGTAACCCCTTATTGTTTTTTGCAACCATAGCGAGACGGCGTTCCCGGAAAATCAGAACTCGACCGAATGGATGATCGAGCCGTCGATATCCTCGATATCGCGCTTGCCGCACAGCGCCATGGTGATGTCGAGTTCCCTGGCGATGATTTCGAGCGCCAGCGTCACGCCTTCCTTGCCCATCGCGCCGAGACCGTAGAGGAAGGGCCTGCCGATGAACACGCCGCGCGCACCCAGCGCCCGCGCCTTCAGCACGTCCTGCCCGGAGCGGATGCCGCCGTCCATGTGGACCTCGATCCGGTCGCCGACAGCCTGAACGATCGGCTCCAGCATGGAGATCGAGGACGGCGCACCGTCAAGCTGGCGTCCGCCGTGGTTGGAGACGATGATGGCATCGGCGCCGGTATTCGCCGCCATCCTCGCATCCTCGACGTCGAGAATGCCCTTGAGGATCAGCTTGCCGCCCCATTGCTCCTTGATCCATGCCACGTCGTTCCAGTTGAGCTGCGGATCGAACTGTTCGCCAGTCCATGTGGCAAGCGAGGAAAGGTTGGTGACGTTCTTCGCGTGGCCGGCGATGTTGCGGAAGGTGCGGCGCTGCGTGCCCAGCATCTGCATGCACCAGCCGGGCCGGGTCGCCATCTGCCAAATATGCTTCGGCGTGAATTTCGGCGGCGCGGAAAGGCCGTTGCGGATATCCTTGTGGCGCTGGCCGAGGATTTGCAGGTCGAGCGTCAGCACCAGCGCCGAGCAGCCCGCCGCCTTGGCGCGGCTGATCAGGTTCCTGACGAAATCGCGGTCCTTCATCACGTAAAGCTGGAACCAGAACGGCTTTTTCGTCACCGAGGCCACGTCCTCGATGGAGCAGATGCTCATGGTTGAAAGCGTGAAGGGAACGCCGAACGCCTCCGCGGCCTGCGCCGCCAG
The DNA here is from genome assembly GCA_001898995.1 of Rhizobiales bacterium 63-22. Classification (GTDB taxonomy): domain Bacteria; phylum Pseudomonadota; class Alphaproteobacteria; order Rhizobiales; family Rhizobiaceae; genus Brucella. The sequence continues at coordinate 87,994 of MKVZ01000019.1, forward strand.
CATTTCGCCGTCGGCATGCTGCATTCCGGTCATGCCGGTCGGCGCGAGCGCCACCGGCATCGCCACCTTCTCGCCGATCATGGTGCTGGCGAGCGAGCGGTTGGTCATGTCCACCAGAACGCGCTGCCGCAGCTTGATTTTCGCGAAATCGCTCTCATTGGCGCGATAGGTGGATTCCGTCCATGCGCCGGAATCGGCATAGTCGAAGAACATCTTCGGCACGCGGCGGCGGGCGAGACGTTTCAGATCGGCGATCTCGACGATGTTGGACATGCGGATGCTGGACATGCGGCCTAACCCCTCGCATTCTGGTTTCTTCCCCTATCGCATGACGGATCGTGCGGCCAAAATCAAGTGGAACCCGCCGGACGTAAAACCTTGCCGCGCGTTTGCGGGCTCCGGCTCGAAAGGTTTCCTTCACTTTTATCGAGTTGTTTTTGCGCGGCATTTTGACGGCGGTGGCCATGATGCGCTATCGTTATTCTGCAATGCTTTGAAATTCGGACGAGGGGAATCGCGTCGATGGCGACGAAACCGATCATATCTGCATTGTGGAGGGGGACGCGGCCTGTCCTTTGCCTCGCGCCTGTTGTTCTGATGCCCCTTTGCGGCATGGCTGCGGCCGATGCGGATTCGCGCCATATCATCGCCGTCGCCGTGACCGGAGTGCAATCGAGCGACTACCGGCCGGAACTGACGCTTTCCGGCGCAATCGCCCCGCGCGCGCTGGTCGATGTGGCGTTCCGCCTGGGCGGGCAGGTGGTCGAGCGCAAGGCGGAAACCGGCCAGCATGTCGAAAAGGGCGATCCTCTGGCCCGTATCGACGATGCCGAGCAGCAGGCCAATCTCCGCGTCGCGCAGGCCTCGCGCGATGCGGCGGCGGCGCAGCTCGTGCAGGCGCAGGCCAGTTTCAAGCGCCAGCAGGCGCTGCTCTCGCAGGGCTTCACCACGCGCAGCCAGTACGATCAGGCCAACCAGTCCCTTCAGACCGCGCAGAATACGCTCGCCAGCGCCGAAAGTCAGTTGAGCAATGCGCGTGACCAGCTTTCCTATACCGAACTGCGGGCGCCGGTCGCCGGCATGGTGACGGCGCGCAATATCGAGACGGGGCAGGTGGTGCAGGCGGCGCAGACCGCCTTTGTCATCGCCCAGGACGGCCCGCGCGACGCGGTTTTCGACGTGCAGGAAACGCTGGTCAACCTTGCCCGAACCGGGATGGGCGTCACCATCGCCCTTTTGGCGGACCCGTCGGTGCAGGCGCGGGGCGAAATCCGCGAGATCGCGCCGGTGGTCGACGCCCAGACCGGCACGGTGCGCGTCAAGGTCGGCATTGCCGAAACGCCGCCGCGCATGGCGCTGGGCGCCACCGTCACCGGCACGGTCCATATGCCGCCGCGCAAGGTGGTGGTGCTGCCATGGACGGCGCTGACCTCCGACGCCGGGCGCACGGCGGTCTGGCGCGTGGCGCGGGATACACATGTGACGACGCTGGTTCCGATCCGGGTTCTGTCCTACGAGAAGGAGCGCGTGATCGTGGAAAGCGGGCTGAACGACGGCGAACTCGTCGTGACCAAAGGCGCGCAGATGCTGCGCTCGGGTCAGGAGGCCGATATCGTGCAGGGCCTCGACGCGGCCCCGAAGGATTCCTCGAAAGCGGGTGTCAAGCAATGAAGCGGCTGTCCGGCGGTATCATGCTTCGCGGAGCCGCGCTCTGTGCGCTGGCGGCGCTGGCCGCGTGCCAGAAAAGCGAAGGCGACAAGACGGCCGAGACCGAGCCGGTGCGGCCGGTGCTTTATACGATCGTGGAACCCAGACCCATTGCGCAGGCCGGTTTTGCCGGCACTATAGAGGCGCGCTACTCGACCGATCTCGCCTTCCGCGTGCTGGGCCGTATCATAAGCCGCCCGGTGCAGGTGGGCGATCTGGTGACAAGGGACGAGGTGGTGGCGGCGCTCGATCCGACCGCGCTCGATCTGGCGGTCCAGTCGGCGCGTGCCGATCTTGCCAGCGCCGAGGCGCAATTCGCCAACGCCTCCGCCAGCGAGGAGCGCCAGCGCATTCTCCTGAAGGGAAACAACGTTTCGCAGGCCGATTACGACGCCGCCAGACAGGCGCGCGACAGTGCGCAGGCTGCCTTGCAGAAGGCGCAGGCCGGTCTGAAGAAGGCGCAGGACCAGCGCGGCTATGCGGTGCTGCGCCCCGATTTCGACGGCGTCGTCTCCGCGACCGATGCGGAAGTCGGACAGGTGGTCGCCGCCGGGCAGGCGGTGATGACCGTCGCGCGGCCCGACATACGCGAGGCCGTGCTCGATATTCCCGACCGCATGACGAATTATCTCGCGCCGGGAACGCCGTTCGATATCCTGCTTCAGGCCGACCCCACCGTGACCGGCAAGGGAACGGTGCGTGAGGTCGCGCCGCAGGCCGATGCGCAGACCCGCACGCGCCGGGTGCGCGTCGCGCTCGACAATCCGCCGCAGGCGTTTCGCCTCGGCGCCACCATCAGCGCCGTGCCCGCCGGGCCGCGCAGGGACGAGGTCACGCTGCCGGTGCAGGCGCTGCTGGAAGAAGACGGGCGGAGCGATGTCTGGATCATCGACCCCGGCAAGCAGACGGTGGCGCTGCATCCGGTGCAGGTGATCGAGCGGCACGGCGAAAGTTTCGTCGCCGGCGGCGTCGCGGCCGGCAGCTATGTGGCGATTGCAGGCGTGCATGAACTGAAGGAAGGGCAGAAAGTCCGCCTCGACCGGAAAGGAGCGGGCCTTTGAACAAGGGATTCAATCTGTCTGACTGGGCTTTGAATCATCGCTCGCTGGTCTGGTATTTCATGCTGGTGTTCCTGGCGGCGGGGCTTGTCTCCTATCTCGACCTCGGCCGCGAGGAGGATCCGGAATTCACCGTCAAGACCATGGTGGTGCAGGCGAGCTGGCCCGGCGCTTCCGTGGGGGAAACGCTCAATCAGGTCACGGACCGCATCGAGAAGAAGCTCGAGGAACTGGACACGCTCGATTATACGCGCAGTATCACCACGGCGGGCCAGTCGATCGTGTTCGTGAACCTGAAGGATACCGTGCGCAAGCGGCAGGTGACGGACGCCTGGACCCAAGTTCGCCACATGCTCGACGACATCAAGCCGCAACTGCCCGACGGCGTCTACGGCCCCTATTACAATGACAGGTTCGGCGATGTGTTCGGCAATATCTATGCCTTCACCGCCGACGGTCTGTCCATGCGGCAATTGCGCGACTACGCCGAGGACGTGCGCTCGAAGATCCTGACGCTGCCCAATGCCGGCAAGGTGGAACTGATCGGCGCGCAGGACGAGGCGATCTATCTGGAATTCTCGACCCGGCAGGTGGCGGCGCTCGGCCTCGACCAGCAGGCGATCCTGAAAGCGCTTCAGGACCAGAACGCGATCACGCCGTCGGGCGTGGTGCAGGCCGGGCCGGAGCGCATCAGCGTGCGCGTCAGCGGGCAGTTCAGGTCCGAGGCCGATCTCGCCGCCGTCAACCTGCGTGTCAACAACCGCTTCTTCCGTCTCTCCGACGTGGCGACGATCCGGCGCGGCTATGTCGATCCGCCGACCTCGATCTTCCGCGTCAACGGCAGGGATGCCATCGGCCTCGGCATCGGAATGAAGCCGAACGGCAACCTGCTCGATTTCGGCGCGGCGCTGGACCGGATGATGGCGCAGGTGACGAACGAACTGCCGGTGGGCGTCAAGGTGACGAAGGTGGCCGACCAGCCGGAGGTGGTGAAGGAAGCGGTGTCGGGCTTCACCCGCGCCCTCTTCGAGGCGGTGGTGATCGTGCTGGCGGTGAGTTTCGTCAGCCTCGGCCTGCGCGCCGGCTTCGTGGTATCGCTGTCGATCCCGCTGGTGCTCGCCATCACCTTCCTTTCCATGTCGCTCATGGATATCTCGCTCCAGCGCGTTTCGCTCGGCGCGCTCATCATTGCGCTCGGCCTGCTGGTGGACGACGCGATGATTGCCGTCGAAATGATGGTGGCGCGGCTGGAGGAGGGCGACCCCATCACCAAGGCGGCGACCTATGTCTATTCGCACACCGCCTTTCCGATGCTGACCGGCACGCTCGTCACCATTGCCGGCTTCATCCCCATCGGTCTCAACACCAGTCAGGCGGGCGAATATACCTTCACGCTGTTCGTGGTGATCGCGGTGTCGCTGCTGGTCTCTTGGGTGGTGGCGGTGCTGTTCGCGCCGCTGCTCGGCGTCACCTTCCTGCCCAAAACCATGAAACGGCATGCGGAAAAGCGCAGCCGTTTCTTCACCGGCTTCTCCCGGCTCCTGCTGCTCGCCATGCGCTGGCGCTGGGTCACCATCGTCGCGACGATCCTGCTGTTTGCGCTCTCCCTCTATGGTGTCGGCTTCATCCAGCGCCAGTTCTTCCCCCAGTCGGACCGCCCGGAACTGGTGCTCGACTGGACCCTGCCGCAGAATGCTTCCATCGCCGACACGAAAGCCCAGATGGAGCGTTTCGAGGCGACGATGCTGAAAGACAATCCCGATGTGGATCACTGGAGCACCTATATCGGGCAGGGCGCGATCCGTTTCGTGCTGTCCTTCGACGTGCAGCCGGCCAATCCCTATTTCGGCCAGATGGTCGTCGTGGCGAAGAATGTCGAGGCGCGCGACCGTCTCAAGGAGAAATTCGAGACGGCGCTTCGCAGGGATTATGTCGGTACCGACGTCTATGTGAAATATCTGGAACTGGGGCCGCCGGTCGGGCGCCCGGTGCAGTACCGTGTCGCCGGTCCGGACATCCAGAAACTGCGCGGCATCGCACAGGATTTCGCGGGCATCCTCGGCGCGGACAAGCGGCTCGGCGTCGTCAAGTACGACTGGAACGAGCCGGGGCGGGTCATCCGCGTCGACGTGATGCAGGACAAGGCGCGCAAGCTCGGCATTTCGTCCAAGGATATCGCCACGACGCTGAACGGCGTGGTGGGCGGCATCACCATCACGCAGGTGCGCGATTCGATCTACCTGATCAATGTGGTGGTGCGGGCGCGCAAGCAGGAGCGCGATTCCATCGGCACCTTGCAGAACCTCCAGATCGCGACGGGGAACGGCACTTCGGTGCCGCTCGCCTCCATCGCCAATTTCCGCTACGAACTGGAGCAGCCGGTGATCTACCGCCGCTCGCGCATCCCCACCATTACCGTGGCGGCGGGCATTCTCGACAAGACCATGCCGGACACGATCGTCAAGGATCTGGAGCCTTCGGTGAAGACCTTCGCCGACAAGCTTCCCGCCGGCTATTCCATCCAGACCGCCGGCACGGTGGAGGAAAGCGGCAAGAGTCAGGGGCCGATCATCGCGGTCGTGCCGCTGATGCTCTTCGTCATGGCGACGGTGCTGATGCTGCAATTGCAGAGCTTCCAGCGCCTGTTCCTCGTGGTGGCCGTCGCGCCGCTGGGGCTGATCGGCGTGGTGGCAGCACTCCTGCCCAGCGGCAAGCCGCTCGGCTTCGTCGCCATTCTCGGCGTGCTGGCGCTGATCGGCATCCTCATCCGCAACTCGGTCATCCTGATCGTGCAGGTGGAGGAACATATCACCGAAGGCATGACTCCATGGGATGCGGTGATGGTGGCGAGCCAGCATCGCATGCGGCCCATCGCGCTCACCGCCGCGGCGGCCAGCCTTGCGCTGATCCCCATCGCGCGCGAGGTGTTCTGGGGGCCGATGGCCTACGCCATGATGGGCGGCATCATCGCCGGCACGGCGATCACGCTCCTGTTCCTGCCCGCGCTCTACGTGACGTGGTTCCGCATCAGGGAACCGGAAGCGCGGGACGGCGAGACGCCGCCGGCGGAAACGGCCCCGCAGCCATGATCGAAGGCCCGCTCCGGCGGGCCTTTTTCATGAAATCATCGCTTGCTATTGGTTCCATATAGGTTCTATCATGCGGTCCATGAACAGAACCACATTGATCGCGTCCATCGCGGAGCGCGGATTGCACGATCCGCAGCGCACAGGGCCGCTTTATCGCAATCTGGCGCGCATTCTGGGCGAACTGGTCGAGGAGGAGAAACTCGCGCCGGGCGCGGGCCTGCCGCCGGAGCGCGATCTGGCCGAGCAACTGGGCGTGGGCCGCATCACGGTGCGCAACGCCTACAAGGAATTGCTGGCGCGCGGCGCGGTGGAGGCGCGGCGCGGCAGCGGCACCTTCGTAGCCGAACGGCCGCCACGCATCAGCCAGCCGCTCTGGCATCTCACCTCCTTCTCGCAGGACATGACCTCGCGCGGCAAGGAGCCGGGCGCGCGGGTCATCACAAACAAGACCGACCGGCCCTCGCCGGAGGAAGCCTTCCGGCTCGGCATCGGTGTCGATACATCCGTGGTGCGGCTCGAACGCCTGCGCCTCGCCGACGGTGTGCCGATGGCCTTCGAGCGCGCCGTGGTGCCGCGTCAGTATCTCGACGTGGAACGGGTGGAGGAGAATTCCCTCTATGCGGCGCTGGCGCGGCGCGGGCACAGGCCGGTGCGTGCCTTGCAGCGGCTGACCGCCGTGACGCTCGACCCCGGCACGGCGCGGCTTCTCGGCGTGCATCGCGACGCGCCGGCGCTGCTGATCGAGCGCATATCCCATCTCGATGACGACCGCATCGTCGAATACACCCGTTCCCATTACCGCGCCGACGCCTACGACTTCGTCGCCGAACTGAAAATCGGAGAGTGACCATGGAAGATTGCCCATCCCTCATGTTGCGCGAGACGGAGCAGTCGCCCACGGTGGTCGCCACCCTTCTGGAGAAGGAAGCCGGGACGTTTGCCGGGATCGCCCGCATCTTTGCTAAGAACCAGCCGCCGGTCGTCACCACTGCGGCGCGCGGCTCGTCGGACCATGCGGCGACCTTCTTCAAATATCTGATGGAGATCGCGACCGGCATTCCCGTCGCTTCCATCGGGCCGTCCGTCGCCTCGGTCTACGGCGCGAAACTCAGGCTGAAGGATGGCCTGCATTTCACCGTGTCGCAGTCGGGCGCGAGCCCCGACATCGTGGCGGCGCAGGCGGCGGCCAAAAAGGGCGGCGCGACCACCGTCGCCGTGGTCAATGTGACCGAAAGCCCGCTGGCGAAAGAGGCCGATATCGTGCTGGCGCTCAATGCCGGGGAGGAAAAGAGCGTGGCGGCGACCAAATCCTTCATCGCTTCGGTCGCAGCCCTTTCCGGCGTCGTGGCGGCGGCGAGCGGCGACAGCGCCTTAAGCGACGGGCTGGCGCGTTTGCCGGAAGCCTTGGCCGCCACGCAGCCGGACGGACGCGAGGCGGTGGAGAACCTTCTGTTCAACGCCCGCTCGCTCTATACGGGCGGGCGCGGGACGGCCTTCGCCATTGCGCTGGAGGCGGCGCTGAAAGCCAAGGAAACCGCCAATATCCACGCGGAAGCCTTTTCACTGGCCGAACTGATGCACGGGCCGATGCGGCTGGTGGAGCAGGGCTTCCCGGTCGTCGCTTTCCTGCCGCGCGACGAGGCTTTCGACAGCAATATCCAGACGTTGAAGCGGCTCCATTCCTTCGGGGCCAGCATCGTCACGCTTTCCGACGCCGTGACGCCGGGCTATCGCCTGCCTTCGGCCTCGACGGGCAATACGCATCTCGATCCGCTGGTTTCGCTGGTCAATTATTACCGCCTGATCGAGGCGGTCACGCGCCGCAAGGGCTTCGATCCCGACAAGCCGCGCAATCTCAACAAGGTCACGGTGACGGTATGACGAAAAAATCGGCCATCGCGGGCGCGCGCATTTTCGACGGCGAGCGTTTCCATGATCGCGCGGCGCTGGTGTTCGGCGGCGGCAAGGTGGAGGCCATCGTGCCGGAGGAGGCGCTGGGGGAAGCGCATGAGGTGGAGCGATTGGCAGGTGGCGTACTGGCCCCCGGCTTCGTCGACGCGCAGGTGAACGGCGGCGGCGGCGTGATGCTGAACGACAGCCCGACGCCCGACGCCATGTTCACCATCGCCGAGGGCCATCGCAAGTATGGCACGACCAGCCTTTTGCCGACGCTCATCACCGACACGACGCCGGTACGAGACCGTGCCATCGAGGCGGCGGTGGAGGCGGTAAAGGCCGACAGGGGCGTCGCCGGCCTGCATCTGGAAGGGCCGCATCTGGCGCCGGCGAGAAAAGGCGCGCATCTGGCCGAACTGATGCGCCCGGTCGACGATGCCGACATCGCGCTTTATATCCGCACGGCGGGGCAGGTCGGCGTGCTGCTTCTGACGCTCGCCGCCGAGCAGGTGACACCGGAGCAGGTGCGCCGCCTCGCCGATGCGGGCGTGATCGTCAGCATCGGCCACAGCGACACGAGCGCCGAGGAGGCGACGAAACGGTTCGACGCGGGCGCGCGCAGCGTCACCCATCTTTACAACGCGATGAGCCAGATCGCCCACCGCGCGCCGGGGCTGGCCGGCGCGGCGCTCGACCACCCGGACGTGTGGTGCGGCATCGTCGCGGACGGGCATCACGTCGATCCGATGGCGCTGCGCATCGCGCTGCGCGCCAAGCGGGGCGAGACGCATCTGTTCTTCGTCACCGACGCCATGTCGCTGGTCGGCTCCGACAGGGACAGTTTCGAGATCAACGGTCGCGCCGTGCGCCGCGTGCCGGGCGGGCTCTGCCCCAAGCTGGTGCTGGCGGATGGCACCATCGCCGGTTCCGACCTCGACATGGCCTCGGCGATCCGCTTCGGCGTGGCGGAACTCGAGCTGACGCTTGCTGAGGCGCTGCGCATGGCGAGCCTCTATCCGGCGCGCTATCTCCGGCTCAAGGATCGCGGGCTGTTTCGCCCCGGCCTGCGCATGGACGCGGTGCATCTGGACGACGGCCTGTTCGCGAGGGCGACATGGCGGTCCGGGGTGCGGCAGGTGGCGGGGTGAGACGATCATGACGGAAATCACCGACCGCTATTTCAACGATCTGATCGCGCGGCTCGCGGGCCTGCGCGACCGGCTTGCCGGACCGATGGCCAAAGCCGCCGACCTCATCGCCGCAGCCGCGCGCGCCGACCGTCGTGTGTTCGTGTTCGGTACCGGCCATTCGCACATGATGGCGGAGGAACTGCATTACCGCGCCGGTGGGCTGGCCATCACCGTGCCGGTGCTTTGCGGCTCCATCATGTTGCAGGACGGCGCCGTCGCCAGCTCGCATTTCGAGCGGCAGGAAGGGGCCGTGCGTCCCATCCTCGACCGTTACGCCATCGGCGTGGGCGACATATTGATCGTGGTGTCCAATTCGGGCGTCAATGCCGCGCCCATCGAGGCGGCGCGCTATGCCCGTGAAAAGGGCGCTGCGGTGATCGCGCTCACCTCCGTCACTTATTCCAACGCCGTTGCCGCTGGCCGCCCGCAACTGGCGTCCCTGGCCGATGTGGTGCTGGACAACGACGCGCCGGCGGGGGATGCGGCGCTGGAGGTCGAAGGCAGCGCGCTCAGGGTGGGGCCGGTGTCGACGGCGCTCGGCGTCTCCATCCTCAACGCGGTCTTCGCCGAGGTCGCGGCACGGCTCGTCGCCGACGGGGCGGCGCCGGTCTATCTCAGCGCCAACATGCCGGGCTCGGCGGAAGTCAACCGGGCGCTGGTCGAGCGCTATCGCGACCGCAATCCGCATCTTTGAAGTCTCTGTTTGCGCATGATCCCATTCGGAAATCTGTTCCCACTTGCCGGCGTCATGCTCATGACGTCTCTTGATAGCGCAATCCGGTCAGTGCATATCGCATTCTGGCATGGCTGCCGCCGTGCCGTGGATTAGTTTTCCGGCGAGGAAACGGCCCATGCTGCAAACATGCGGGCCGTAAAGAAGCGAGGAAGTCCGATGCGCAATTTCGTCCTGACCGTTACCTGCAAATCCACCCGCGGCATTGTCGCCGCCATATCGGGTTATCTCGCGGGCAAGGGCTGCAACATCGTCGACAGTGCCCAGTTCGACGATCTGGACACGGGCCGCTTCTTCATGCGCGTCAGCTTCATCTCGGAGGAGGGCACGGCGCTCGACGCGCTGCGCGAGGGCTTTGCGGCGGTCGCCGCACCCTTCGAGATGAATTACGAGTTCCACGACAGTGCGCAGCGCATGAAGACGATGCTCATGGTGTCGCGCTTCGGCCATTGCCTCAACGACCTGCTCTACCGGTGGAAGATCGGCGCGCTGCCCATCGATATCGTTGGCGTGGTGTCGAACCATTTCGACTACCAGAAAGTCGTGGTGAACCACGATATTCCCTTCCACCACATCTCCGTCACCAAGGCCAACAAGGCGGAGGCCGAGCACCATCTGATGGAGATCGTGGAAGGCACCGGCACGCAGCTCGTGGTGCTGGCGCGCTACATGCAGGTTCTCTCCGACGAACTGTGCCGGAAGATGTCGGGCCGCATCATCAACATCCACCATTCGTTCCTGCCTTCCTTCAAGGGCGCGAACCCCTACAAGCAGGCCTATGAGCGCGGCGTGAAGCTGATCGGCGCGACGGCGCATTATGTCACCGCCGATCTCGACGAAGGCCCGATCATCGAGCAGGACGTGGCGCGCGTGACACATGCGCAGAGCGCGGCGGATTATGTCTCGATCGGCCGCGACGTCGAGGCGCAGGTGCTGGCGCGCGCGGTACACGCGCATATCCACCACCGCTCGTTCCTCAACGGCAACCGTACGGTGGTGTTCCCGGCTTCTCCCGGCTCCTTCGCCTCCGAACGGATGGGATGATATTGCGGCTCTGGCGGGCCTGCAAATCGCGTCTTCCGGTGCTCACGTACTCAAGTACGCTGCGCTCCGGTTCTCGAAAGTCACGATTTTCGGCGCGCCATACCCACAATCTCCGCTAACCACCGAGGTTGTGATGATAAAAACCCCGCTGCTGCGGGGTTTTTATCACGGATTTTCGATCACTTCGCGGTAAACGGTTTTGTGTCGGAGCCGGACGCCAGTTTCCTGCCCGACGCATCCAATGCGGTCACGATGATCTTGTAGTAATGCGTGCCATCCGGCGGGCACGGACCCTTGTAGCGGAAAGCGCCGTAAGGAAGCTGGCCCTGTCCTTTATAGGCCACCTTGCCGCCGCCATGGTTGAAGCCCATGGCGTTCCTGTCGATCATTGTGATTTCGAGCGTTTTGGTCCCGGCTGGCACGTTTCTGACCGAAATGGGTGGCGATTTCGGGTCGAAGCACTTCTTCGTCGGCCCCCAGTTGAACGAAACGCCGAGATCGGCAGCCATCGCACCGGTCGCATAGAGCGACGCGACGGCAATCAGCACCAGTTTACGCATGTTTTTCTCCCGCAGCCTGTGGAGAATAATCCTCCACTCCCAAGGCTTCACAACAGGAGTTCAACAGTGCGAGATTCGATTCGTCAATGGTTTGAAACCCCGCCGAAGCGGGGTTTTTCCCGATCATGAAGACGGTCAGTCGATGTCGAAGGAAACGCCTTGCGCCAGCGGCAGCGCCTTCGAGTAGTTGATCGTGTTGGTGGCGCGGCGCATGTAGCCCTTCCATGCGTCCGAGCCGGATTCGCGGCCGCCGCCGGTTTCCTTCTCGCCGCCGAACGCGCCGCCGATCTCGGCGCCTGAAGTGCCGATATTGACGTTGGCGATGCCGCAATCCGAACCTTCCGCCGACAGGAAACGCTCCGCTTCCTGAAGGTTGAGCGTGAAGATCGAGGATGACAGGCCCGCGCCGACCGCGTTGTGCTGCGCGAGCACGTCATCGAAGTCGGAATACTTCATCACATAGAGGATCGGCACGAAGGTTTCTTCCAGCACCGGGCCTTCCTGCTTCGGCATTTCCACGATGGCCGGCCGCACATAGTAAGCGTTCTCATGGCCGGTATCGACGCGCTCGCCGCCCTGCACCTTGCCGCCATGGGCGGCAGATTCCTTGAGCGCCTTCTGCATGGCGTCGAAGGCGTTTTTGTCGATCAGCGGACCGACCAGCGCGCTGGTTTCCAGCGGCGAGCCGACCGAAACGCTGGCATAGGCCTTCTTGAGGCGCGGGACCAGCGCGTCATAGACGCTTTCATGCACGAACAGGCGGCGCATGGTGGTGCAGCGCTGGCCGGCGGTACCCATCGCCCCGAAAGCGATGGCGCGCAGCGCCATGTCGAGATCGGCCGAGGGGCAGACGATGCCGGCATTGTTGCCGCCGAGTTCGAGAATGGCGCGGGCGAAACGCTTGGCGAGGCGCGGACCGACCTCGCGGCCCATGCGGGTCGAGCCGGTGGCCGAGACCAGCGCCACTTTCGGGTTGTCCACCAGCACCTCGCCGACGGTGCGGTCGCCGAGCAGCACCTGCGCGATGCCTTCCGGCGCGTCGCCGAAGCGCTTGAGGGCGCGCTTGAGGATCGCATCGCAGGCAAGCGCGGTCAGGAGCGACTTCTCGGACGGCTTCCACACCACCGTGTCGCCGCATACCAGCGCCAGCGCCGTGTTCCACGACCACACGGCCACGGGGAAGTTGAAGGCGGAGATGACGCCCACCACGCCGAGCGGATGCCAGCTTTCCATCATGCGATGGCCGGCGCGCTCGGTGGCGATGGTGAGGCCGTAGAGCTGGCGCGACAGGCCGACCGCGAAATCGCAGATATCGATCATTTCCTGCACTTCGCCGAGGCCTTCCGACGGAATCTTGCCGGCTTCGATCGAGACGAGGCGGCCGAGATCGGCCTTGGCGGCGCGCAGTTCCTCGCCGAACAGGCGCACCAGTTCGCCGCGCTTCGGCGCCGGAACCATGCGCCATTCGCGGAACGCCTTGTCGGCCTTGTCGATGATCTTTTCGGCGTCGGCCTTGCCGTGCGACTTCACGGCGGCGATCTGCTCGCCGGAAACCGGGCTGAAGGCAGCGATATCGCCGCCCGTATAGGCGGCGGCGTCCACGCCGAGCCGGGCGAGAATATCCGCGGCTTCCTTCTTCACGTCGATTTTCTTGACGGCGGTGTTCATGGCTTTCCTCTCTCATGGCCTGCCGGCGCGGGCGGCCCGCTCGGCCCCAATGTGGTCAATGCCTGTCCGTTGCGGTGACGATATGCCGGGATTATGATGAAAATGTATCATATCAGCCGCCATCCCTGTATGGTCGCGATGAAAGCAACTATGTTGATGCGAGAGCGGAATGAAGCTGAGCAGAAGACTGATCCCGGACATCGCCACGCTGCAAGCCTTCGAATGCGCCGCGCGCCATGGCAGCTTCACACAGGCCGCGCATGAGCTCAACCTCACCCAGAGCGCCGTCAGCCGCCAGATCAAGGATCTGGAAAGCCAGTTGGGCGTGCTCCTGTTCGAGCGTATCCGCCAGCGCATCCTGCTTTCCGATGCCGGACGCAAGTTCCTGCCGGAGGTGCGCCGGCTCCTCAACCAGACCGAGGACACCATGCTGCGCGCCATGGCCTCGGCGCAGTCCACCTCATCCTTCAGCGTCGCCACGCTGCCGACATTCGGCACGCGCTGGCTGATGCCGCGCATTCCCGATTTCGTGGCCCGCAACCCCGGCGTCGCGCTCAATGTCGCATCGCGGTCGGGGGTGTTCGATTTCGAGGAACAGCCTTTCGACCTTGCCATCCATTACGGCCAGCCGGTCTGGGCGCATGCCACCTGCACCTTCCTGTGCAGCGAGGCCATCGTGCCGGTGGCAAGCCCGGCACTGCTGAAAAGCCGCCGTCCCGCCGCACCCGGCGATCTGGAGGACGAGCCGCTGCTCCATCTCGCCACGCGGCCGAAAATGTGGGCGCAATGGTTCGAAAGCTGCGGCGTCGAGGGGCGCTCGGCCTATCGCGGCCACCGGTTCGACCAGTTCTCGATGGTGATCGGCGCGGCGGTGGCGGGCCTCGGCTTCGCCCTGCTGCCGCTTTATCTCATCGAGCAGGAACTGCGCGGCGGCGTGCTGGCCGTGCTTTTCGAGCGGCCCATGCGCACGGAGAACGATTATTATCTGGTCGTGCCGGAAGGAAAGCTCGAAAATCCGCTGACGCAGGTGTTCTGCCGGTGGATCGCGGGACAGGTAGGCGGCACCGACTATGCCGCGCTGGTGGGACGAATTTAACATTTGCGCTCACGCCTGTATCGAACGGAAGCAAATGTCGGAATCAAACCACTCGTTCATTCCAAAGTGGAATGAAATGGTGCATAAATATTGCTGTCCAAAGGATTCCGGCAACGTGAAATAAGCAATGTCCTGCTCTTGATAGTGGAAGAGATTGCCGACCATGCTGAACGATCCGCGCTCCCACGGCCTTTGGGAAAAGACCGCTCCCGCCGCACCGAAGACCGCGCCGCTGCAAGGCGAGATCACGGCGGACGTGGTGATCGTGGGCGGCGGCTTCACCGGGCTTTCCACTGCCCTGCATCTGGCGGAAAAGGGCGTCCGGGCGGTCGTTCTGGAAGGCGTCGAGATCGGTTATGGCGGATCGGGCCGCAATGTGGGGCTGGTCAATGCCGGCATGTGGGTGATGCCGGACGACCTGCCGGGCGTGCTCGGACAGAAATACGGCGACCGGCTGCTCGACGTGCTCGGCAATGCGCCGAAGCTGGTGTTCGAAATCATCGAGAAGCATGGCATCGCCTGCGAGGTGGAAAAGCAGGGCACGCTGCATTGCGCGGTTGGCGAGAGCGGCGTCAGGGAATTGCAGAATCGTTACGCGCAATGGGTGAGCCGGGGCGCGAATGTGAAGCTGCTCGACGCGCGGGAAACCGAGGCCAAGGTCGGTACGAGGGCCTATGCCGCCTCGCTTCTGGACCTGCGGGCCGGCACGATCCAGCCGCTCGCCTATGCGCGCGGCCTCGCCCATGCGGCGATTGCCGCGGGCGCGCAGGTCTTTACTGCAAGCCCCGTGACCGGGGCCGAGGAGCAGAACGGAAAATGGCTGGTGCGGACGGCGCAGGGTTCGGTGCGCGCCGACTGGGTGGTGGTCGCCACCAACGCCTATACCAACGCGCCATGGGCGGAAGTGCGCGCCGAACTGGTGCATCTGCCTTATTTCAACATGGCGACGAAACCGCTTTCCGACAATCTGAAAAAGAGCATCCTGCCGGAACGGCAGGGCGTGTGGGACACGAAGGAAGTGCTTTCCTCCTTCCGCTTCGACCGGCAGGGCCGGCTTGTGTTCGGCAGCGTCGGCGCGCTGCGCAATACGGGCGCCGCCGTGCATCGGGCATGGGCGAAGAAGTCCCTGAAACGGATCTTTCCGCAGATCGGCGACGTGGAATTCGAGGCGCAATGGTATGGCATGATCGGCATGACCGGCGACAGCCTGCCGAAATTCCATCGCCTCGCGCGCAACGTGGTCGGCTTTTCCGGCTATAACGGGCGCGGTATCGCGCCCGGCACGGTGTTCGGCAAGTGGCTGGCCGATCTCGCTTCGGGCGCTGTGAAGGAAGCCGACCTGCCGCTGCCGGTGAGCGATCCCGAGGCGCAAAGCTTCAGGGCCTTGCGCGAGGCTTATTACGAGGCCGGCTCGCAGATCGCCCATATCACCGGAATGGTGATCTGACCGCGCCCGGAGCATTTTGCAGCCGAACGGTAACATTTGGCGTCGCATAAATGCCTTGAAAACAAATAGATAGAGCGTGGATCCGATTCCATCAGATTGAAACGCGCTCTAGCTGTCACAAATCCGCAGCGAAACTCTTGTAGGTCATGCGCGACCGATGCGACAAGCCCCACCGTGGAGGATGATTCCGCCGGAAGGGCTTCGCCGTTCGTGGAAACATTCGACAGGTGCATCATGATGAACCAGAACACCCGTGCCTATCGGCATGACAGTATCTGCTTCCTGACGGCGCGTGCCCAGCGGCATTGCGGCGGGCGGGCAGGCCATGCATGCGAGCATCACACGGAAATCAGGGGAGGGAACACCATGAACGGAATGTTGAAGCGTGCGGGCGTGGCGACCGCGTTCCTCGCACTTGCCGTCGCCGTGGCGCAGGCCGACACGCTGACGCTCTATACCTCGCAGCCGGAGGCCGACGCGGCCAGGACGGTCGAGGGGTTCCGAAAGGCCAATCCCGGCACCGACGTGCAGATTTTCCGTTCCGGCACCAGCGAGATCATGACCAAGCTCGCGGCGGAATTTTCCGCCGGCGCGCCGCAGCCCGACGTTCTGCTCATCGCCGACGCGGTGACGATGGAGGCGCTGAAGAGGGACAAGCGCCTGATGCCCTATCCGGAAGCGAAGGTCGACGGTTTCGCACCCGGTTCCTACGACGCCGACAAGACCTATTTCGGCTCCAAGCTGATCACCACCGGCATCGCCTGGAACACCGGCGCGGCGCAGAAGCCCGAACACTGGGCCGATCTCGTAAAGCCCGAATACAAGGGGCAGGTGGTCATGCCGAGCCCGCTCTATTCGGGTGCGGCGGCCTATATGTTGAGCGGCTTCTCGCTCGACAGCAAACTCGGCTGGAGCTACTTCGAAAAGCTGAAGGAAAACGGGGTCGCCAACGTCAAGGGCAATGGCGCGGTACTGAAGGCGGTGGCTTCGGGCGAGAAGCCTTACGGCATTCTCGTGGATTTCATGGCGCTCAACGCCAAGGCCAAGGGATCGCCGATCGATTTCGTATTCCCGTCCGAGGGCGTTCCCGCCGTCACCGAGCCGGTTGCCATCATGGCGACGGCGAAGAACGTTCCGGCCGCGAAGAAATTCGTCGATTTCATCCTCTCCGACGATGGGCAGAAGCTCGCGTTGGCGCAGGGCTATCTGCCGGCGAAGGAAGGTATCGGCCGTCCCGCCTGGCTGCCGGAAGGCACGAAAATCAATATCATGCCGGTCGATACGCAGAAAGTGCTGCAACGCACCGACGCCGACAAGAAGCAGTTCACCGAACTGTTTGGCGGCTAGAGCATTTCCAGCAAAAGTGCGAAGCGGTTTCGCGTAGGGTAATGCGTAAAGACAAATAGATAGAGCGTGTGCCGGTCGCCCGGCACTCCGTCATTTCTTCTTCATCGCTTCCAGCAGAGCCGCGCCGAATGCGCCCGTCGAGGGCTGTTCGGCCTTGCGCTGCGGCGTGAAGTTCTTCGTTGTTTTCTGGGCAGGCCGCGGATCGCGGCTGGCGGGGCCGCGCGCCGGCGCGGGCTCGGCGTCCTTGCGCATCGAAAGGCCGATGCGCTTGCGCGGCACGTCGACTTCCATCACGCGCACCTTCACCACGTCGCCGGCCTTCACCACCTCGTGCGGGTCTTTCACAAAACGGTCGGCCAGTTGCGAGACATGCACCAGCCCGTCCTGATGCACGCCGATATCGACGAAGGCCCCGAAGGCGGCGACATTGGTCACCGTGCCTTCCAGCATCATGCCGGGCTTGAGGTCCTTGATGTCGTCGACGCCGTCGGCGAAGGTCGCGGTCTTGAACTCCGGCCGCGGGTCGCGGCCGGGCTTGTCGAGTTCGGCGATGATGTCGCGCACGGTCGGCAGGCCGAAACGCTCGTCCACGAAGACGCGCGGGTCGAGCGCCTTGAGCGCGGCGCTGTCGCCCATCAGGCCGCGCACGTCGCGGCCGCAGGCGGCGACGATCTTCTTCGCCACGCCATAGGCTTCCGGGTGCACAGACGAGGCGTCGAGCGGCTCCGCGCCGTTGGGGATGCGCAGGAAGCCGGCGCATTGCTCGAAGGTGCGCGCGCCGAGGCGG
The DNA here is from genome assembly GCA_001898995.1 of Rhizobiales bacterium 63-22. Classification (GTDB taxonomy): domain Bacteria; phylum Pseudomonadota; class Alphaproteobacteria; order Rhizobiales; family Rhizobiaceae; genus Brucella. Next base: position 105,616 of record MKVZ01000019.1, read on the forward strand.
GCGACTTTCAACAATTCCTTGCGGTTTCTGAACGCGCCGGCTTCGTTGCGATGCGCAACGATGGCTTCGGCCAGCGAAGCGCCCAGCCCCGACACGCGAGCGAGCAGAGAGGCGGAGGCTGTGTTGAGGTCGACGCCGACGGCGTTCACCGCGTCCTCCACCACGGCGTCGAGCGCACGCGCAAGGCGGGTCTGGTCGACGTCGTGCTGGTACTGGCCGACGCCGATGGATTTCGGTTCGATCTTGACCAGTTCGGCCAGCGGGTCCTGCAAACGGCGGGCGATGGAGACGGCCCCGCGCAGCGACACGTCGAGCTGCGGGAACTCCGCCGCCGCCGTCTCCGAGGCCGAATAGACCGACGCGCCGGCCTCCGACACGATCACCTTGAGCGGCTTCGGCGCGGGCATGTCCGAGAGCATGTCGACCACGAGGCGCTCCGTCTCGCGGCTGGCGGTGCCGTTGCCGATGGCGATCAGTTCGACCTTGTGCTTGCGGATGAGGCTCGCAAGTTCCGCCTGCGCGCCGCGCAGGTCGTTCTTCGGCGGGAAGGGATAGACGGTGGCGGTGTCCAAGAGCTTGCCGGTGCCGTCCACCACCGCGACTTTCACGCCGGTGCGGATGCCGGGATCGAGGCCCATCGTGGCGCGCGAGCCGGCGGGGGCGGCGAGCAGCAGGTCCTTGAGGTTGCGGGCGAAGACGTTGATCGCCTCTTCCTCCGCCCGCTCGCGCAGGTCGCGCATCAGGTCGAGCGACAGCGACAAGGACAGCTTCACCCGCCATGCCCAGCCGGCCACCTCCATCAGCCAGCGGTCGCCGGGCAGCGTCGCGCCGATATTATAGGCGGCGGCGATCTTGCGTTCGACGGGCTTCACCGGCGCGGGGTCGTCGGCGTCCACCTCGATGTCGAGCGACAGAAAGTCCTCGTTGCGGCCGCGCAGCATGGCCAGCGCCCGGTGGCCGGCGACGGCGGCCCAGCGTTCGGAATGGTCGAAATAATCCGAGAATTTCGCGCCGGCCGCTTCCTTGCCCTCGACCACGCGCGAGCGCAGCACGGCCCGGTCCTTCATATAGGCGCGAAGCGCGCCCAGAAGATCGGCGTTCTCGGCGAAGCCTTCCGCGACGATGTCGCGCGCGCCGTCGAGCGCGGCCTTCACGTCGGCCACCTCGCCCTGCACGTAGGATTTGGCGATCTCGGTGGGAACGAGGCTGCGGTCGGCGAGGATGCTTTCTGCCAGCGGGTCCAGCCCGCGCTCGCGGGCGATCTCGGCGCGGGTGCGACGCTTGGGCTTGTAAGGAAGGTACAGGTCCTCCAGCGCCGCCTTGGTGTCGGCGCTCGCGATCCTGCCTTCCAGTTCCGGCGTCAGCTTGCCCTGACCGCGGATGGACTCGAGGATCGAGGCCCGGCGCGCTTCCAGTTCGCGCAGATAGGCGAGGCGTTCGGACAATTGCCGCAACTGCGTGTCGTCCAGCCCGCCGGTGACTTCCTTGCGGTAGCGGGCGACGAAAGGCACCGTCGCGCCCTCGTCCAGAAGGCCGATTGCGGCCTGCGCCTGTTCCGGCCTCGCCTTGATCTCCGCCGCGATGATCGCGGCAATGCGCTTGCTGTCGTCCGCCCTGTTGTCGTCTGCCATGTGTTTCCCGTGCTGCGTTGTCGACCGGCACCATAGTCGGATGCTTCTCCGGCGCAATCAAGGCAGCGACGGTGTTCCACAGGAAAGGCATGGGTTGTCAAATACGCCTGCCTCCCTATTCTTGGAGACATGCACGGCAAAATCCTATCGTCGCAAGCGTTGCGAACCCCATTCACCGCGCTTCCCGAAGACATTTCCCGTCTGGCGCTTTTCCTCGACATAGACGGGACGCTGATCGATATCGCGCCGACACCGGATGCGGTGGCGGTGCCGCCCGGACTGGCCGAAGCGCTGGCGCGTTTGTCGGCCCGTCTCGACGGTGCGTTGGCGCTGGTCACGGGACGCGCGATCGCCACCGCCGACGAACTTATCGCGGGTGGCACGATTCCCGTCGGCGGCCTGCATGGCGCGGAGCGGCGCGATGCGGCGGGCCATATCGTCTCCGCCGTGGCGACGCCCGCCTTTTCCCGTGCGCGAGCACGGCTCGGCGCCGAGACGGCGTGCTGGCCCGGCGTGATCTGCGAGGACAAGGGCGCGGCTTTCGCCGCCCATTACCGGCTGGCGCCGGAGCGGGAAGGGGACGTGCGCGACCTTATGGCGGAGCTTGCCCGGCAGGTCGGCGACGGCTGGATGTTGCAGGAGGGCAAGCAGGTGATCGAACTGCGTCCGCGCGGGCGCGACAAGGGCAGCGCGCTTCTGGCGTTCATGGCGGAAAGGCCTTTCCATGGCCGCCGGCCGCTGGCTGTGGGGGACGACCTGACCGACGAGGCGATGTTCGCCGCCGCCAACCGGCTCGGCGGCTTGTCGGTGCGCGTGGGCGGAGAGGAAAGGCCAAGCCTTGCCCGCGCCCGTCTGGCCGCGCCGTCGGATGTACGTGCATGGATAGAAAGGATGACCGCATGAACCCCGATGCCCGGACCCCTTCGCTCGATCTCGGCGTGATCGGCAATTCCTCCGCCGCCGCGCTGATCGACCGCGAGGCTTCCATCGTCTGGATGTGCGTGCCGCGCATGGATGGCGATCCGGTTTTTTGCAGCCTGCTCGGCGGCGGGATCGATTATGGAGCGGAAAGCGGGCGCTGGTCCATAAGCCTCCGAAATCAGGTGGCGAGCGAGCAGCAATATCTGCACAACACCGCGATTCTCGAAACGGTGCTGACCGATGGACACGGCAACCGGCTGCGCATTGTCGATTTCGCGCCGCGCTTCAAGATGTCCGGCCGCATGTTCCGTCCGCAGGGCATCGTGCGGCTGATCGAGCCGCTGGAGGGCGCGCCGCGCATGGAAATGCGCCTGCGTCCGCTCTTTGACTACGGCACGCACGAGGCCGCCACCACGCGCGGCTCCAACCATATCCGCTACCTGATCGGCGAGGAGGTGATGCGGCTCACCACAGACGCGCCGGTCGAGTTCATCGAACGCGGCACGCCCTTCCTCATCGACCGGCCCTATGCCTTCGTGCTCGGGCCGGACGAGGGCCTAACCCATGCGCCGCTCAGGATCGCCCGCAACTTCATGGAGAAGACGGCGGAATACTGGCGCGAATGGGTGCGCTATCTGTCGTTGCCGATCGATTTTCAGGACGTGGTGACCCGTGCCGCCATAACGCTGAAGCTGTGCGCGCACGAAGAGACCGGCGGCATCGTCGCGGCGCTGACGACCTCGATCCCCGAATATGGCGAGAGCGGCCGCACATGGGATTATCGTTTCTGCTGGCTGCGCGATTCCTATTTCACGGTCAAGGCGCTCAACCTGCTCGGCGCGACGAAGACGATGGAGGACTATCTCGGCTATGTCTCCAACATCGCCACCGACTCGCCCGATGGCTATCTCCAGCCGCTGTTCGGCCTCGGGCTGGAACGCCATATAGACGAAAGGATCGTCGACGGTCTGGCCGGCTATCGTGGCTATGGCCCGGTGCGAAGCGGCAACGCCGCTTACACGCAGGTGCAGAATGACGGCTACGGCTCGGTGATCCTGTCCGTCATCCAGTGCTTCTTCGACCAGCGCCTGCCCTCCATGGGCGGCGAGGCGCTGTTCCGCCGGCTGGAGCCGCTGGGCGAACAGGCGTTCCAGCGCTGGGACCAGCCGGATGCGGGCCTGTGGGAGTTCCGTACCCGCAACGGCGTCCATACCTATTCGGCGATGATGTGCTGGGCGGCCTGCGACCGGCTGGCGCGGATCGCCGTCAAACTCGATATCGGGGACCGTGCCGACTACTGGCGCGGCCGGGCCGATCTGATCCGCGCCGCCATCATGGAGCGGGGATGGCACGAGAGCCTCCAGAGCTTCACGTCCGCCTTCGGCGGCGACGACGTGGATGCGAGCCTGCTGCTGATGCCGGAAATCGGTTTCCTGCCGGCACGGGATCCGCGTTTCCTTTCGACGCTGGCCCTGTGTGAGCAGCGGCTGCGCTTCGGCAACCACCTCTACCGCTATCGCGCGCCGGACGATTTCGGCGAGCCGGAAACCGCATTCACTGCCTGCACCTTCTGGCTGATCGACGCGCTGGCGCGAGTGGGCCGCAAGGAGGACGCACGCGCCATCTTCTCCGACGTGCTCGACCGCCGCAACCATCTGGGTCTGCTGTCGGAAGGGCTGCATGTCGACAGCGGAGAGCTGTGGGGCAATTTTCCGCAGACCTATTCCATGGTTGGGCTGATCAATGCGGCGATGCACCTGTCGCGGCGGTGGGAGGACGTATTATGAACAGGCTTATCGTCGTTTCCAATCGCGTGCCGGACATTACCAAGGGGCCGCCGGCCGGCGGGCTGGCGGTGGCGCTGAAGGCGGCGCTGGACAAGCATGGCGGCATCTGGATGGGGTGGTCCGGCAAATCGAGCGGAAGCAAGGAGCCGGGCCCGCTGCGCTTTGAGGAGCAGGGACCGATCACCTTTGCGCTCTCCGATCTCTCGCGCCGTGACCTGTCCGAATATTATGAGGGTTTCGCCAACAGCGTGCTGTGGCCGCTGTGCCATTACCGGCTCGATCTCACCGATTTCGCCCGCAAGGACATGGCCGGCTATTTCCGCGTCAACCGCTTCTTCGCCGCAAGGCTGCTGCCCCTGCTGGAGCCGGACGACCTGATCTGGATCCACGACTATCATCTGATTCCCATGGCCGCCGAACTGCGCCAGCTCGGCGTGACCAACCGTATCGGCTTCTTCATGCATATTCCGTGGCCGCCGCCGGACGTGTTCTTCACGCTGCCAGTGCATGAGGCCATCATCGGCGGTCTCACCGCCTATGATGTGGTCGGCTTCCAGACCGATCATGACGTGGAGAATTTCCGCTTGGGGTTGCAGCGCGAAGGCATCGGCGGTGATGCGGGCGGAGGCTGGATGGAGGCTTATGGCCGCCGCTTCCGGGCCGAGGCTTTCCCCATCGGCATCGCCACGCGGGATTTCGCGGATCTCGCGGCGCGTTCGGTTCATACCGCGCCGGTGCGGCGCTTCGCCGGCAGTCTCGAAGGACGCGATCTGATCATCGGCGTCGACCGGCTCGACTATTCCAAGGGGCTGACCCATCGTATCGACGGCTACGAACGGTTCCTGACCGCCAATCCTGCCTGGCGCGGCCGCACGACTCTGTTGCAGGTGACGCCGCGTTCGCGCAGCGAGGTGCCGGGCTATCCCGCCATGCAGCGCGAGGTGGCGGAACGCGCGGGCCGCGTCAACGGCGCGCTTGGCGGACTAGACTGGGTGCCGATCCGCTATATCAACCGCGCCGTCGGGCAGGATGTGCTGGCCGGACTTTACCGTCTGGCGCGCGTCGGCCTCGTCACCCCGCTCCGCGACGGCATGAATCTCGTGGCCAAGGAATTCGTCGCGGCACAGTCGCCCGAGGATCCCGGCGTGTTGGTCCTGTCACGTTTTGCGGGCGCGGCGCGCGAACTCGATGGCGCGATCCTCGTCAATCCCTACGATATAGAGGCGGTCGGCAACGCCATCGCGCAGGCGCTCTCCATGCCGCTCGAAGACCGGCGCAAACGCTACGAACGCATGATGAAGCGGCTGCTGGAAAACGATATTTTCCGCTGGTGTTCGGACTTCATGCGCCTTCTGCGCGGCTGACCGCGCCGCATCCGGCACCACATCATCGGGCCGTCATATCCTGCCGAGCTGGACTTTCAGGGGCATGTCGTCACGGCGCGGTACGGTCTGCCGTTCGATCATGTGGTGGATGCGGGGCGGCCCGTCGCCGCGATTGAGCGCCTCGAGCCGCGCGGTGACCTCGGCGTCGGCCTGCGTCTCGCGCTGGTTGTGGCGCACATATTCCACCCATGTCGGCAGATGATAGCTTTCCGTCCAGATATTGGGCCGCTCCAGATCGCGCAGCATCACCCATTGCCGCGCGCCGTCGCGAATGCGCATCCGCCGCCTCTGGCTCATCAGGGTGAGAAATTCCGGTACGTCCTGCTGGTCGATGCAGTAATCCACCATGATCATGATCGGGCCGCTGCGCGGGCGCAGGTCGAGCAGCAATTGCGGCTCGCTGAACTGGTTGGTCGGATCGAGGTTGAGCGATTCGAAATCCGGCTGGCGCAGCACGATGCCGATGATGCCGCCCACGGCGAGCGCGATGCTGGCGATCACCAGCGCGCCGGAGACGCCGCTGGCGTCGGCGATGGCGCCCCAGAGCCAGCTTCCCGCAGCCATGCCGCCGAAAGTGGCGCTCTGATAGAGCGCGAGCGCGCGGCCCACCACCCAGCGCGGGGTCGAAAGCTGTACGGTGACGTTGAAGAGCGAAAAGGCCTGAACCCACGCCATGCCTGCGGGCATGAGCAGGAGGCAGCTCAGCCATTCCGACCGGCTCAGCGACAGGAGGAAGGCGCTTGCCGCCAGCGCGAAGAACGAGGCACGGATCACCCACTCGTTGTTGAGGATATCGCGTATCCGGCCGATCAGGAGCGCGCCGCATATGGCCCCGAAGCCGAAGAAGCCGAGCATGACGCCATAGGTGATCGCCGTACCCTGAATCTGGTCGCGCGCGATCAGCGGCAGCAGCGCCAGTATGACGATGGCGGTGAGACCGAAGATGAAGCCGCGGAACATGACCTTGAGCAGGTTCGGCGACATCTGCACATAGCGGAAACCGGCGGCCATCGCCGTGCCGAACGGCTCACGCGGCAGCGTGTGGTCGTCGGCGACGCCCTTCCAGCGGAACAGGGTGGTGATGAGGGCGAAATAGCAGAAGACGTTGAAGAGGAAGGCAAAGGGAGCCCCCGCCGTCGCCACGATGATGCCGCCGATCGCAGGCCCGATGCTGCGCATGAGATTGTAGCTCATGCTGTTGAGCGCCACCGCTCCCGGCAGATCCTCGCGCGGCACGACATCGCCCATCGAGGCCTGCCACGAGGGATTGTGCAGCGCGCCGCCGCAGCCGATCAGGAAGGTGAAGCACAGCAGCAGCCAGGGCGTCAGCAGGTGGCCGTAGGAAAGCACGGCCAGCGTCGCGGAGATGCACAGCATGAATATCTGCGCGATCAGCATCACCCGCCGGCGGTTGAAGTTGTCGGCGAGCGCACCGGCGGCCAGCGAGAAGATCATCACCGGCAGCGTCGTGGAAGCCTGCACGAGGGCCACCATGCCGTGTGTGGTGGCGAGGCTGGTCATCAGCCATGCCGCGCCCACGCTCTCGACGAGGCCTCCCAGATTGGAAATCAGCGTGGCCGACCAGAGTGAACGGAATGTTTTCGACTGGAAGGGTTTAAGCGGGGATTCGCGGTTCGGCATCGTTGGGCTTCCGGCTGGTTTCCTCCCTGCCCGACCGGACGAAGCAGGTATCGCCGGACCATAGGGGAATTCGTCGTCACCTCCTATAGGGATTTGTCAAATTTGTGAGCGATATTGGAATAAATTTGCGCTGAACGGCACGGCGGCAGTAACCACTGTATTTCCTGCAGAAACACAACGCTGCGCGAGCCTGTCTGCAAAAAATGCCCTAGAAGCTGTTGCGTTCATGATAGGTGCGCAGGAAAGCCTGAATGCGCGGGTCTTCCGGCTGGTGCAGAAGCTTCGCCGGCGCGTCGGTCGCGATCAGTTCGCCCTTTTCCATGAAGGCCACCTGATCGGCGACATGGGCGGCGAAACCCATTTCATGCGTCACCACCGCCATGGTCATGCCCTCGTTCGCCAGCGCCTTCATCACGTTCAGCACCTCGCCCACCAGTTCGGGGTCGAGCGCCGATGTCGGCTCGTCGAACAGCATCAGGCGCGGCTCCATGGCGATGGCGCGCGCGATGGCGACGCGCTGCTGCTGCCCGCCGGACAGGCGGGAGGGATAGCTCGCCACCTTGTCGCTGAGGCCGACCTTGCGCAGCGCCTCCGCCGCGATCGCGCCGGCTTCGCCCTTGGACAGGCCGCGCACACGGATCAGCCCCTCCGCCACGTTTTGCAGCGCCGTCATGTGCGGCCAGAGATTGAACTGCTGAAACACCATGCCGATCGAGCGGCGCATCTCGCGCAGGCGCTTGCCCGGCAGCCTGCGCCCGCCCGGGCTGACATAGCCCATCAGTTTTCCGTCCACGAGAATCTCGCCGGAATCGTATTCCTCCAGAAAATTGATGCAGCGCAGCAAAGTGGACTTGCCGGAGCCGGAGGGGCCGATCAGGCATGTCACCTTGCCGGGCGGGATGGAGAGGCTGATATCCTTCAATGCCTGAAAGGGACCGTAGAACTTGTTGACCTTGCGGATATCGACAGCGGACGCAGCCTGCATCTCATGCCCTCTCGACCAGATGTTTCGTAACCAGCGTCTCCAGCCCGCGACCGCAGCGCGAGATGAGTTCCACCAGTCCCCAGAAGAACAGCGCCAGCACGAGGTTGGCCTCCAGATAGCGGAAGGTTTCGGCGGACATGGTTTCCACCTTGTACATGAGTTCGGGCACGGTGATGATCGACAGGATGACCGTCTCCTTGGTGAGGATGATCGCGAAGTTGACAAGCGCGGGAAGGGCCGAGATCAGGCCGAGCGGCAGAAGAATGCGCCGCACGATGACCGGCTCCGACATGCCTATGGCACGGGCGGCCTCGATCTGGCCGTGGGGCACGGCGCGGAAGCCGGAGCGGAAGATTTCCGCGAAATAGGGGCTGCCGTAAACGGAGAGGCCGAGCAGCCCGGCCGGCAGCGCGTCGAGCCGCAGGCCGATCAGCGGACCGCCGTAATAGAGCACGAAAAGCTGCACCAGAAAGGGCGTGCCGCGGATGATCTCGATATAGGCCTGAATGAGCCAGCCGACCGGACGCGGCACATAGCGCTGCAACAGCGCGATGACGAGGCCGAGCACCATGGCGCACACCGTACCGATGGCCCAGCACATGATGGTGGTGAGAAAACCGTAGAACAGCGAAGGGCCGTAGTGTTGCAGGATGCTCCAGTCCATCACACCGCCGTCCTGTATTCGATATAGCGGCCGAGTGCTGCGAGGCAGAGATTGATGGCCAGATAGATGCAGGCCGCCGCGACATAGGATTCGAGCGGGCGGAAGGTGGTCGCCGCCTGCGCCTGGCTGGCGCGGGTGACTTCCAGTATGCCTACGACCGAGACAAGCGACGACGCCTTCACCAGCAGGATCAGTTCATTGACCAGCGCCGGCAGCGACTGCACCACCGCCTGCGGCAGCACCACGCGCAGCCATATGTCGGGCGGGGCCATGCCGATCGCCGTCGCGGCCTCGGTCTGGCCCTTCGGCAGCGTCACGATCGCGCCGCGCCAGATTTCCGAAACATAGGCGCTGGAGCATATGCCAACCGTGACCACGGCGGCCACCATGGCCGGCACGTTGATGCCGATCACCGGCAGGAAATAATAGACGAGCAGAAGCTGCACCAGCAGTGGCACGCCGCGCAGAAAACTGACCCAGAGCGCCGCGAAGCCGCGTGCAAAGCGGTTCTTCGACAATCCGCAGGCGCAGACCAGCGCGCCGATCACGAGCCCGACCCCGATGCCGAGAATCGAGACGATCAGCGTGAAACGGGCTGCCCACAGAAGCGGCCCGAAGCTGTTGAGAAAGACAGGGATGGAAAACATCGCCGTTCCAGTCCGCCGGAATTGTAGCGGGCGGCGCGAGCCGCCCGCCGCCACAGATTACTTCGTGGGCACTTCACGCGGCAACTGGGTGTAACGGCCCAGCCACTTCTCCTGGATGGCCTTGACGCGGCCGTCGTCGGTCATCTTCAGCAACGCGTCGTTCACCGCCTTGACGAAGCTCTGGCTGTCGGCGTCCTTGCGCAGCACCCATGCGAAATAGGTCGGCTTGCCGAAGGTCGCCGGCTCGAACATGGCGAAGGTTTCCGGACGGGTCTTGACGAGGTTGGTGAGGTTCGGCAGCGAGCCGGCCACCGCATCGAGACGCCCGGCGGCGAGGTCGGCATAGGCTTCGTCGGTGGTGCCGTATTCCTTGATCGTGATGCCGCCGATCTTTTCGCCGAAGGCCTTCAGCTCGTTGTACTGCGCCGTGCCCTGCTGGACGCCGACCGTCTTGCCCTTGATATCTTCTGGCTTCTTCAGCTTGTCGTTTCCGGCCGCATGGACCAGCGCGACCGTGGCGTCGGCGATCGGCAGGCTGAACGCATAGCGCTTCAGGCGCTCCGGCGTGATGATGACCGGGGCGATGACGATATCGAACTTCTTGACTTCGAGGCCCGGCAGTTCAGCCGTCCAAGGAATATCCTGATAGACGGGCTTCGCGCCGATCTCCTTGCTGACCTGATCGAAGAGATCCTTGGTCATGCCTTCATAATTGCCGTCGACGATCATGTCGAACGGCGCATAATGCATGTCGGTGGCCGTCACGATCTTGCCGGCCGCCTTTATGTCGGCAAGCTGGTCGGCGCGCGCGGCCGTGCCCGCGAGGGCGAGGGCGGCGACGCCGAAAAGGGCGGCTTTCAGGCTGATGGACAGTTTCATTTAGATCCCCTTTGTTGGAATGATTGCCGGTCTTTGACGACAAGGACACACCGTCCGGCGATACTGTGCCGTAAACATGAGTCCCGACTGAGTTCAAGTCATATTCACCCCGTGCTCAATCGCGGGCGCATCTTAAAGCCGGCTGCGGACCTTGGTCTGTGCGCCCGTGCCTTGTCCGACCGGAAGCCAGTCTAATCATGCGCCCGCAGGAATGTCTATATATATAATGTCTATACATATACAGGTTATATACAGCGCAACTTATCCCCGCCGCGCCAGCAGGATACCGGCGATGACGATCGCGCCGCCCAGCGCCTGCATCGCGCCTATGGGTTCGGACAGGATGGCCCAGGCGAGCAGTGCCGCGACGACGGGTTGCAGCAACAGGGTGAGCGAGGAAAAGGAGGCGGGAAGATAGGCGAGCGCGTAGGCGATCATGCTCTGTCCGGCGGTCTGCGACACCCAGGCCAGCCCGGCCAGCACCAGCCAGCCGTTGAGCGTCGAGGGCAGAATGCGGCCTTCCACCGCACAGGCGACGGGCAGGATGAGGAGGGCGGCGACGGTGCTGCTCCATAGCATGATGCGCATGGTGGAATAGCGGTTGCGCAACCGCCCGACCGAGAGGATGTAACCGGCATAGAAGACGGCGGCGAGAAGCGCCAGTGCGTCGCCTGACGACCGGGTATATAACAGTTCGCCCGGCCCGCCTTTCAGGACGATGACGCCCGCGACCGCAACGACCATTCCGGCGATGAAGGCGGCGCCCACCCGCGCGCTGAACAGAAGCCATGCGGCGAGCGTGACAAAGATCGGGGCCAGATTGGCGATCAGCGTCGCATTGGCGACCGATGTGGCGTAGAGCGAGAGATGCCATGCGGAGAGGTCGATGGCGATGAAGATGCCGGGCACGGTGAGGCGCGCGCAGTCCTGCCATGTGAGCGGCGGTGCGGCCTTCGCCGCTCCGCGCTCGCGCCGGGCGAGCAGGATCAGCGGCAGCACAGCCAGCGCCAGCCGCCAGAATCCGGTGGCGAGCGGTCCCAGTTCCGACAGGCGCACGAAAATCGGCGAACTGCCGATGGCGACGCCGCCGGCAAGCAGCATGGTCATGGCCCCGCGGTTGGTCCGGGACGGAGCGGCGGGGCTTGCGGCGGTCTGCGGCATTTTCAAACCCGGTGAGGACGAATAGCCGCTTCCGCAGGCATATCGGTGGAATTTCTGCCCGGATAACAGGCAGGACCTGCTTATTCCGGTTCGGGCAGGCCGTCCAGCGCAAAGATGCCTGTTTCCTAGAGCATCGGACCGAAAAGTGGAAACCGGTTTTCGGAAAATCCGTTGCTCAAACAAATAGATAGATGGTCACAATGCGCCTGATAAGGAGCATGACGATCGAGCCCCCCGGCGAAGTCATCGCCGGGGCGGGGATCCTTGCTCAGTATCTGCCGGTAAGCGCCGCGTTCAGCAGCTTCAGCGCGCCGTCCTTCGTGAGCGGGATCGGGTTGCCGCCGGCGGTCGGATCGACAATGGCCATTTCGGCGATCAGGTCTTTGCGGGCGTCGTCCATCTCCAGCCCCTTGATGAATTCCGGCAGGGTGCGCGGCACGCCGAGGCTGTCGGACAGCTTCGTCACCGCAGCCACGAAACCGTCGAAACCGCCTTCGATGCCGAGATACCCGGCAAGCCGCGCGATACGCTTTTCGATCGCCGCGCGGTTATGTTGCAGCACATAGGGCATGAAAACGGCATTGGTCATGCCGTGATGGGTGTCGTAGAGCGCGCCGATGGGATGCGACAGCGAATGGATCGCGCCGAGGCCCTTCTGGAAGGCGGTCGCGCCCATGCTGGCGGCGGCGAGCATATTGGCGCGCGCCTCGATATTCTTGCCGTCCGCATAGGCCTTGGGCAGATTCTCGAAAACCAGACGGATGCCCTCCAGCGCGATGCCGTCCGCCATCGGGTGATAGCCCGGCGCGCAATAGGCTTCGAGACAGTGCGCCAGCGCGTCCATGCCGGTGCCGGCGGTGATGAAGGGCGGCATTCCGGTAGAAAGCTCGGGATCGGCGATCACCGTGACGGGAAGCATTTTCGGGTGGAAGATGACCTTCTTGGTATGCGTCGCCTCGTTGGTGAGCACGCCCGCGCGACCCACTTCCGAGCCGGTGCCCGCCGTGGTCGGCACGGCGACGATGGGCGCGATGGCCTTGGCGTCGGCGCGCGTCCACCAGTCGCCGATATCCTCGAAATCCCAGACCGGGCGCGTCTGGCCGGCCTGAAAGGCGATCAGCTTGCCGAGGTCGAGTGCAGAGCCGCCGCCGAAGGCGATGACGCCGTCATGCCTGCCGTCCCTGAACACCTTGACGCCGGCGTAGAGATTGCTTTCGACCGGGTTAGGCTTCACATCGGAAAAGACGCCGTATTTCACGCCGGCCTTGTCGAGGATGGCGAGCGTGGAAGCCACGACGGGCAGCTTCGCCAGCCCCGGATCGGTGACGAAAAGCGGATTGGCGATACCCGCCACCTTCAGCACTTCCGGCAGTTCCCCGATGCGGCCGGGGCCGAAAAGCACGGTGGTGGGGAAATTCCATTTCGCGGTCAATGTCGTCATGAGATTGGCTTTCGATAAAGCATTTCCAGCAAAAGTGCGTAGCGGTTTTGCGTAGGATAATGCGTAAAACAAAGAGATAGAGCGGCTCCTTGAACAGGAACCGCTCTAGTGATGCGGGTCAGATTTTTTCGCGCAGATGGAAGGATTTGGGCTGCGTAAGATTGCCGTAGCCGAGCGCCGACAGCGCGGCGCCCCTGCCGGTATCCTTCACGCCGGTCCAGACTAGCGCCGGATCGAGATAGTCGCAGCGGTTCATGAACACTGTGCCGGTTTCGATGCGGTCGCCGAGGGCTGCGGCATGATCCGCGTCGGCGGTCCACAGCGAGGCGGTGAGGCCGTAGATGCTGTCGTTCATCAGCGCCAGCGCCTCTTCGTCGTTGCGCACCTTCATGATGCCGACGATGGGGCCGAAGCTTTCCTCGCGCATGACGCTCATCTGGTGATCGACATGGGTGAGCACTTCCGGCGCGATATAGGGCGAGCCGGGGCGGTCGTTCTCAACCGTCATGTTCACATGCGCCTTCGCGCCCTTGCGCAGGGCTTCCGCCTTCTGCTCGCGGATGAGATCGGCGAAGCGCGCCTGCGCCATGGGTCCCAGCGTGGTGGCCGCATCCAGCGGATTGCCGACCACATATTGCTTCGTGAGATCGATGAAACCGTCGACGAACCGGTCATAGACCGCCTCGTGCACATAGATGCGCTCGATGCCGCAGCAGCACTGGCCGGAATTGAAGAAGGCCCCGTCCACCAGATTGGCGACGGCGTGGTCCAGATTGGCGTCGGGCAGCACATAGGCCGGGTCCTTGCCGCCGAGTTCCAGCCCCAGCGTCATGAAGGTTCTCGCCGCCGCCTTTTCGATGGCGCGGCCGCCGCCGACCGAGCCGGTGAAATTCACATGGTCGATCAGGCCGGAGGCGAGCAGCTTTTCCGTCGCGCGATGATCCAGCACGACATTCTGGAACACGCCCTTGGGCAGGCCCGCTTTCTCGAAGGCCTGCGCGAAGCGTTCGCCCGCCAGAAGCGTCTGCGTGGCGTGCTTGAGGATCACCGTATTGCCGGCCATCAGCGCCGGAACGATGGTGTTGACGGCGGTGAGATAGGGATAGTTCCACGGCGCGATCACCATCACCACGCCGAGCGGCACATGCTTCACATAGCGGCGGAAACCGTCCTTCGCGGCGGGGACGTAGGGTTTCAGCGCCTCCTCGGCGATGTCGATCATGTACTGGCCGCGTTCCTGCACGCCGCCGTTTTCGCCGCCGTAGCGCGTGGGGCGGCCCATCTGCCAGGCGATTTCAGGCACGATTTCGTCCTGCATGGCGGCAAGCGCTTCGAGCGCGGCGCGGCAATAGCGGGCGCGCTCGGCTATCGTGAGCGCCGCCCAGCCGGCCTGCGCCTCGCGCGCCGCCGCGACCGCCGCGCGGATGGCGGCCTCCGGCAGAAAAGGCCGCTCGGCATAGACCGATCCGTCGATCGGGGAGATGATTCTGGCCGTGGAACTCATTGGCCTTTTTCCTTGTATTTCAAATGCGTTATGCGTTGTTTCGTCAATATCGCTCGAAGCCGCGATGCAGTTCCCAGTCGGTGACGCGGCGGTCATATTCGATCTGTTCCCAGTCGGCGGTGTGGACATAGTGTTCGACCACGTCGTCGCCGAAGGTTTCGCGCAGGAATGTGGATTTCCTGAGGGCTTGCGTGGCCTCGCGCAGCGTATAGGGAATTTCCTTCAGTCTGGCCGAATTGTAGGCGTCGCCGACGAAGGGTTCCTCCAGTTCGAGCTTCTCGTCGATCCCCCTCAGCCCGGCGGCGATGAGCGCGGCGAAGGCCAGATAGGGGTTGAGGTCGGCGCCGCCGATACGGCACTCGATGCGGATGCCTTTGGTGCCTTCGCCGCAGAGCCGGAAGCCGGCCGTGCGGTTGTCCTGGCTCCACATGATCTTGGTCGGCGCGAAGGTGCCGGCCTGAAAGCGCTTGTAGGAGTTGATGTAAGGTGCGAGGAAATAGGTGTAATCGGTTGCATATTTAAGCTGCCCCGCCACCCAAGCCCGCATCAGCGGCGTCATGGTGCGCGGCGCTTTCGGGTCGAAGAACAGCGACTCCTTGCCGTCCGCGCTCCACAGCGAATTGTGGATATGGCTGGAGCTGCCGGCCTTGTCATAGGCGTGCTTGGCCATGAAGGTGATGCACTTGCCCTGCGCCTCGGCGATCGCCTTCATGGCGTCCTTCATGATGACGTGGCGGTCGGCCATTTCGAGCGCCTCGGCATAGCGCACGTTCAGTTCTTCCTGACCGGGTCCCCATTCGCCCTTGGAGTTTTCCACCGGAATGCCGGCGGCGGCCAGATGGTTGCGCATGGCGCGCAGCACCGGCTCCTCCTTGCTGGTGAGCTGGATCACGTAATCCTGAATATAGGGCGAGGCCGTTTCCATGTCCTGCCAGCGCTTGGCGCGGGCGCTCTTGTAGGTCTCGTCGAAGAGATAGAATTCCAGTTCCGAGGCGAAATAGGCGCGGTAGCCGCGTTCGTGCAGGCGGCCGAGCTGCTTTTTCAGGATGGCGCGCGGCGAATGCGAGAGATCGTCATGGGTGTGATGGTCCAGCACGTCGCAAAGCACCAGCGCCGTCTTTTCCAGCCATGGCGCGGGGCGCAGGGTGGAAAGATCGGGCTTGATGACGAAATCGCCATAGCCCTTGTCCCAGCCCGCCGCCGCATAACCCGGCACCGGCTCCATGTCGATATCGTCGGCCAGCAGGTAGTTGCAGCCATGGGTTTCCTCATGGCCGGATTCCACGAAGAAGGGCGCATAGAACCGCTTGCCGATCAGCCGGCCCTGCATGTCGGTGAAACAGGCCAGAACCGTGTCGATGGCGCCTTCCGCGACCGCTTTCTTCAAGGCGTCGAATGTAAATGGACCCGTCATTGCCTGTTCCCTGCGCCGTTCCCTCATTGTCCGTTCCGCCTGCCGCCGGCGTTTGCAGAAACGCCGGCGGCAGGCGGTCTGGCGCGCTCCCCGCTATTGTAATTTATGTTACTTTTTTTGAGGTTATGCGCACTTGTGGATTATCTGATACGTCCTATGATGCTTTGTCAAACACAATTTGGGCCTCCATGCAGAGGGACGCAGGGAATGGAAAATGCCGGCGTCAGCGTCGCGGAACGCATCCATGAGCATATCGACGTCATGCCGCCCGGCGAGCGCAGCGCGGCGCGGACCCTGATCGCCCATTATCCGATGCTGGGCCTGAAGACGGTGGCGGAGTTTTCCGCGCAGGCCGGTGTCAGCGCGCCGACGATCCTGCGCTTCGTCAACCGGCTCGGCTTCCACAGCTATCCCGATTTCCAGACCCATTTGCAGGACGAGCTGGCGGCGCAACTGCAATCGCCGCATCACCGCAACGCGCATCGCGAGACGACTACCGGCATCACGCATCCGGGACTGGATCATACGCTGGAGAATATCCGCGAAACCTTCCGCCATCTGGGCGAAAGGCAGTTGGGGCAGGCGGTGGCTGCCCTTTGCCACACCAAGGGCGGCGTTTATCTTGTCGGAGGGCGCTTCACCGATCCGGTGGCGCAATATATGGCGGCGCATATGCGCATCGTGCGTCCGCATGTGTTCCATCTTGGCGGACAGGAAAGCCTGTGGCGCGACCGGCTGCTCGACATGGGCCGGCGCGACGTGCTGGTGGTGTTCGATATCCGCCGCTATCAGGATAGCCTGCTCGATCTCGCGGAAAAGGCGAAAGCGCGCGGTGTGGAGATCGTGCTGGTCACCGACCAGTGGCTGTCGCCAATCGCGCGGGTGGCACGGCATGTGCTCGCCGGGCGCACGGCGGTGCCATCGGCATGGGATTCCTCGGCGGCGCTGTTCGTGCTGGCCGAAACCGTGATCCGCGAAATGACGCGCAGACTGGAAAAGGACAGCACGGCACGCATCGCCGAACTGGAGAAATTGCGCTAATCATGATTCCGTCATGCAACGAACGGGAATCCTGATGGACGAAACCTGCATCATCATCGGCGCGGGCCATGCCGGCTCGCAGGGCGCGGTCAGCCTGCGGCAGGAGGGCTATGCCGGCAGGATCGTTCTAATCAACGACGAGCCGGATATTCCCTATCACAAGCCGCCGCTGTCGAAATCCTGGCTGAAATCGCCGGAGCACGGCGCGCTGGTGCTGCGCCCGGAAAGCACCTATCGCGACAGCAATATCGAGATGCTGTTCGGCCATCGCGTTACGGCGGTCTCGCCCGCCGGCCGGACGGTGACGCTCGATGACGGGCGGGTGCTGCCGTGGACGCATCTGGTCTTCGCCACCGGCGCGCGGGCACGCATTCCCGATGTGCCGGGCGTGGGGCTCGACGGCGTGGTGACGCTGCGCCGCATGGAAGATGCGCGCCGCATCGCCGCCCTGATGCCGGACGTGCGCGATGTCGTCATTATCGGCGGCGGTTTTATCGGGCTTGAAATGGCGCATACCGCGCTGGCGCTCGGCAAGAATACCACGGTGATCGAGGCGGCGCCGCGCGTGCTCGCCCGCTCCGTTTCGGCCGAGGTCTCGGCCCATGTGGAGGCGCGCAGCCGCGCCGCCGGGATCGCGGTGTTCACCGGCACCGGCCTTGCCGCCATCGAAGGCGGGAGCGGCCATGTCACCGGCGTGCGCACGGCGGACGGCAGGGTCCTTCCGGCCGACATGGTGGTGATCGGCACCGGCGCCGTGCCCAATGTGGAACTGGCCGAAGCGGCGGGGCTTGCCGTGGACAACGGCATCGTGGTGGATGAGCACATGCGCACCAGCGCGCCGGAGGTCTACGCCATCGGCGATTGCGTCGCTTACGATCATTTCCACGCCGGACGCCGCGTGCGGCTCGAATCGGTGCAGAACGCCACCGATCAGGCGAAGCACGTCGCGCGCGCCATCGTCGGGCGCGCGGCACCCTATCGCGAAGTGGCGTGGTTCTGGTCCGATCAGGGCGACATGAAGCTCCAGACGGCGGGGCTTTCCTTCGACGCCGACCGGCATGTCCTTGCCGGCAAGCCGGAGGAGAACGCCTTTTCCGTGTTTCATTTCGCGGGCGACCGGCTGGTGGCGGTCGATTCGATCAATCGTCCGGCCGACCACATGATCGCGCGCCGCCTGCTTGCGGCTGGCATCAGCCCGACCGAAGCCGATATCGCCGCCGGTCAGGCGCGGCTCAAGGAACTGCTGGCCGCCGCCCCGAAGTCCTGACGCAGCCCTGACGCGCCGGCCATCCGGGCGGGTTTTTCCATTCGCTTTTGGCCGCCTGCAATGGTAAAAGCCTGAACAGACCTCCCAAGTCTTATTTCAGGTTCATCATGAAAAACACGTCTCCCACCGCCGTGGCGCGGATGGCGGAATTCGCGCTCGCCATTGGCGGCTTCGGAATCGGCACGGGCGAATTCGCCATCATGGCGCTGCTGCCCGACATCGCCCATGACCTGCGCGTCACCATTCCCGAAGCCGGCCACCTGATCAGCTCCTACGCCGTCGGCGTGCTGATCGGCGCACCGGTCTTGGCCGTCATCGGCGCGAAGCTCGACCGCCGCACGCTACTGTTCCTGCTGATGGGCCTGTTCGCCTTCGGCAATCTGGCCAGCGCCTTCATGCGCGACTACACGCCGCTTTATATCATGCGCTTTATCGCCGGCTTCCCGCACGGGGCCTATTTCGGCGTCGCCTCGCTGGTGGTGGCCTCGCTGGCCGAACCCGGCAAGCGGGCGCAGGCCGTGGGCCGCATGATGATGGGCCTCACCATCGCCACGCTGTGCGGCACGCCGCTCGCCACCGCGCTCGGCCAGATCGCCGGCTGGCGCGCCATGTTCGCCTCGGTCGGCCTCATCGCCGTCGCCACCATGGTTCTGGTGGCGCTCTATGTGCCGAAACAGCCGGCGGCCGAAGGCGCCTCGCCGCTGCGGGAGCTCGGCGCGCTGCGCCGACGGCAGGTTCTGCTGACGCTCGCCATCGGCGCCATCGGCACCGGCGGGCTGTTCTCGGTCTTCTCCTATGTCGCCGCCACCATCACGCAGGTCTCGCATGTAGACGTGAAATGGATGCCACTGGTCTTCGCCACGTTCGGCCTCGGCATGGTTCTGGGCAACGTCGTCGGCTCCCGGTTCACCGACCGCTCGGTGATGGGCACGGTGGGCGCGGTGCTGCTCTACGACCTCGCCGTCATGCTGGCCTTCCCGGTGCTGATGCAGCATCCGGCGACGGCCTTCCTCAACGTGCTTCTGGTCGGCGGCGGCTTCGCGCTGGTGCCGGGCCTGCAGACGCGGCTGATGGACGTGGCGGCGGACGCGCAGACGCTGGCCGCGGCACTCAACCATTCCGCGCTCAACCTCGCCAATGCGCTGGGCGCGTGGCTGGGCGGGCTGGCAATCGCATGGGGTTATGGCTGGACCTCGACCGGAACGGTCGGCGCGCTGCTCGCCGTGGCGGGTTTCATCGTCTTCGCCGTCTCGGTGTTTCTCGACCGCAACGGCGCCCGCGCGGCGCAGACGGCGTAAACGAAAACACCCGCCGCTGGAGGGAGCGGCGGGTGTCATCTGGAAAGACCGGCATGGGAGGAGGAGGACCGGTCTTCTGACCGCCGGAGCAATGGGAGGAGGAAACCCCGGCGATATTCCGAATATTCAGCGCTTGTTAGCGAGCGGCGGCCTTGCGGGCGACGTAGGGAATTTCCGACGGCAGGATGCCGAGGTCGTTCAGTTCGCGCGAGGTCAGGCGGCTCAGCTCGTTCACGGTGTTGCGGTAACGGCGCCAGTTGTTGTAGGAGCGGATCAGGTTCATTTCTCTCACCTAAGTAAATCGTGTTTGTTTGTTGACGCTGATATAGTCCTGCCGCCTCACGATGTGGAGAGACAGATTTGCATAGCTGCCCTGCATTAAAATGAGCGGATTGCATGTGTTTTGCGCAAGACGGCCATTTTAAGCGCACAATTCGCCTGCCGCATGGGCAAATCGACCTTGTGCCGCCCCATTGCTGCCCAATCCGTGAACAAGACGTTAATACTCCTGTATGTCTGCCGGAAAGACATGCGCGCGGTCGGTAGTCGCCCTGTCGCAAAAGTCCGGGAATTTGTCGCGTGCAGACGACAATTCCGCATGACTTGGATTGCGGATTGCGATAGAGCAGGGGTGTCGGGCGCGGGAATCGAGATTTTCGCGCTGTCTGCCCGCGGGAGAGCGCCGCAAGGCCGCCGAAGGGGAAATCGCCCGAAATCTCTCAGGTACAAGGAACCGCGGACGGGGAAGACAACTCTGGAAAGTCGGGGCAACCCGCGCCGAAGGTGTAAGTGTGGCCGGTCGACGGCCATGCGAGTCTCTCAGGCTTGAGACAGAGGGGCACGAAGCGACCGCATTTCGCGGAAGGCAAACGTGCGACTCTGGAGTTGATATGGGCGACACCGCACAATTGAAGACCCTGCCCTTGCAGGACCTGCACGAGACGGCCAAGGTGCGCTTCGGCGCTTTCGCGGGCTGGAACATGCCGATCACCTATCCGCTGGGCGTGATGAAGGAGCATCTTCACACGCGCGAGCACGCCGGCCTGTTCGACATCTCGCATATGAAGCTGATCGCGGTTTCGGGCGCGGAGGCGGCCGACATGCTGGCCGAAACCTGCCCGCTTGACCCCTCGGCGCTCAAGGCCGGCCAGTCGAAATATACCTTCTTTCTCAATGAAAGCGGCGGCGTGCTGGACGACCTCATCGTCACCCGGCTCGGCGAAGACCGCTTCATGGTGGTGGCCAACGCCGGCAACGCCGATGAGGATATCGCCATCCTGAACGAGGCAGCGCATGGCCGCGCCGTCACGGTCGAGCCGCTCGACCGCGTTTTCGTCGCGCTTCAAGGCCCGGAAGCGGAAGCCGTCCTGAAAGACGCCGGCCTGCCGGGGGCGGAGCTTTCCTTCATGCACGGCTTCGAGCCCAAGCCGGGCTGGTTCATGACCCGCTCGGGCTATACCGGCGAGGACGGTTTCGAGATCGGCCTGCCCGCCGACGAGGCGCGCGCACTGGCCGAAAAACTTCTGGCCGACGCCCGCGTCGAATGGATCGGCCTCGCCGCGCGCGACAGCCTGCGGCTCGAAGCCGGGCTTTGCCTGCACGGGCAGGACATCACACCGGAAACCGATCCGGTCTCGGCCGGCCTGACCTGGGCCATCTCCAAATCCGTGCGCGAAAAGGCGGCATTCGCCGGCGCGAAAGCCGTGCTCGCGGCCATCGCCCAAGGTGCTGCCGCAAAACGCGTCGGCCTCAAGCCGGAAGGCCGCCAGCCGGTGCGCGCCGGGGCGGAGCTTTTCGATGCCGGGGGCCGGCAGGTGGGTACGGTCACGTCCGGCGGCTTCGGCCCTTCGGCCGGCTTCCCCGTCGCCATGGGCTATGTCGAGGCGAGCCTCGCCGCGCCCGGAACCCGTATTTTCGCCGACGTTCGCGGTAACAAGATCCCCGTCGACGTCCACACGCTTCCCTTCACGCCTCATCGCTACCGCAAAGGATGATTTCCATGGCCAATATCCTGTTCACCGAAGATCATGAGTGGATCGCCGTCGAGGGCGGCGTCGCCACTGTGGGCATCACGATCCACGCACAGGAGCAACTGGGCGACCTCGTCTATGTCGAACTGCCGGAGGTCGGCCGCACCTTCTCCAAGGGGGAGAGCCTTGGGGTGGTGGAATCGGTCAAGGTCGCTTCCGACGTCTATGCGCCGGTCGACGGCGAAGTCGTCGAAATCAACGAGGCGGCTGCGGCCGATCCGGCGCTGATCAATCAGGCCCCGGAAAGCGACGGCTGGCTGTTGAAGGTGAAGCTTTCCGACGAAAGCCAGCTTTCGGCCCTTCTCGACAAGGCCGGCTATGAAAAGCTGATCGGGTGACGGCATGACCGAAAAACTCCTTCCCTTCGTGGCCCGTCACATCGGGCCGAGGCATGACGAGGAGCGCGCCATGCTGGCCGCGCTCGGTGTGCCCTCCATGGAGACGCTGATCACGCAGGCGGTTCCGGCCTCGATCCGGCTCGACCACGCGCTCGACCTGCCGGTGGCGGCGAGCGAGGCGGAAGCCTTGGCCGAACTCGGCGCGATTATGGGCCGCAACACGGTCAAGAAGAGCTTCATCGGCGCGGGCTATCACGGCACGCACACGCCGCCGGTGATCCAGCGCAACCTGTTCGAGAACCCGGCATGGTATACGGCCTATACGCCCTACCAGTCGGAGATCAGCCAGGGCCGGCTGGAACTGCTGTTCCATTTCCAGACGCTGGTGGCGGAACTGACCGGCCTGCCGGTCGCCTGCGCCTCGCTGCTGGACGAAGCGACCGCCGTGGCCGAGGCCATCGGCGTCGCCTGCCGTCATCACCGCGACAAGCGCAGCCGCATCCTGCTGGCGGGTGCGTTGCACCCGCAGACGGTGGATGTGATCCACACCCGCGCCGAGCCGCTGGGCTGGACCATCGAGACCGGCTCCGCGGTCGATGACGGCACGGCGGCCGTGGTCGTTCCGTGGCCGGACACGCGCGGCGTCTATGGCGATTTCGCAGCCCTCATCACGGAGGCCAAGGCAAAAGGCGCGCTGGTCGTCGCCGTCGCCGATCCGCTGGCGCTGACCATCATGGAAGCCCCGGCCAAGTGGGGCGCGGACATGGCGGTCGGCTCCATGCAGCGCTTCGGTGTGCCGATGGGCTTCGGCGGCCCGCACGCCGCCTATCTCGCCGTGTCCGAGCCGCTGACGCGCCTTATTCCGGGCCGCATCGTCGGCCAGTCGGTCGATGCGCATGGCCGCGCCGCCTATCGCCTCGCGCTCCAGACCCGCGAGCAGCATATCCGCCGCGACAAGGCCACGTCGAACATCTGCACCGCGCAGGCGCTTCTGGCCAATATGGCGGCGGCCTACGCCATCTGGCACGGCCCGTCCGGCCTGCAAGCCATCGCCGCGCGCGTGGCGGGCCTCGCGGCGCGCTTCGCCGCCGGCCTCAAGGCGGCGGGCGTGGCGCTCGCCGGCGACAGCCTGTTCGACACGGTGACGGTGAAGCTGCCGGGCAAGGCGGTGGATATCGCCGCCGAGGCCGACAAGGGCGGCCGCCTGATCCGCGTCATCGACGCGGACACGGTCGGCGTCACCTTCGACGAGACCTCGACCGGGGACGATCTGGCGGCGCTGGCCATGCTGTTCGGCGCGAAGCCGGTCGAGGGCGAGACGCCGCTGGTTCCGGGCGAGCGGCGCGGGGAGGGCTTCCTCACGCAGGACGTGTTCCATTCGCACCGCTCGGAAACCGAGATGATGCGTTTCCTGCGGCGTCTGGCCGACAAGGATCTGGCGCTCGACCGCGCCATGATCCCGCTTGGCTCCTGCACCATGAAGCTCAACGCGGCGGCCGAGATGATGCCCGTAAGCTGGAACACGGTCGCCTACCCGCACCCCTTCGCCCCGGCGAGCCAAGTGCAGGGCTACGCCGAAATGACGGCGCAGCTCGAAGCGTGGCTGTGCGAGATCACCGGCTTCGCCGGTGTGTCGCTCCAGCCTAACGCCGGCAGTCAGGGCGAATATGCGGGCCTGCTCGCCATCCGCCATTATCACCAGTCGCGCGGCGAGGGGCATCGCAACATCTGCCTCATCCCGTCCTCGGCGCATGGCACCAATCCGGCCAGCGCCTCCATGGCGGGCATGAGCGTGGTGGTGGTCAATTGCCGCCCGGACGGCGACATCGACATCGACGATCTCAGGGCCAAGGCTGAGAAGCACCGCGACAACCTCGCCGCTTTCATGATCACCTATCCGTCGACCTATGGCGTGTTCGAGGAGGGGATAAAAGCCTTCTGCGAGATCGTGCACGACAATGGCGGACAGGTCTATTTCGACGGCGCGAACCTCAACGCGCTGGTCGGTCTGGCGCGCCCCGCCGATATCGGCGCGGACGTCTGCCACATGAACCTGCACAAGACCTTCTGCATCCCGCATGGCGGCGGTGGGCCGGGCGTCGGCCCGATCGGCGTGGCGAAGCACCTCGTGCCCTACCTGCCGGGCCATGTCGAAATCGGCTCCGAACACGCCGTCTCGGCGGCTCCGTTCGGCAGCGCCTCGATCCTCGTCATCACATGGATGTATATCCGCATGATGGGCGGGGCGGGGCTGAAGAAGGCGACGGAAGCGGCGATCCTCAACGCCAATTACATCGCGCATCGGCTCAAGGACGCCTATCCGATCCTCTATACCGGCGCGCATGGCCGCGTGGCGCATGAGTGCATCGTGGATACGCGCGTGCTGAAGGACAGCGCCGGCGTGACCGTGGAGGACGTGGCCAAGCGCTTGATCGATTACGGCTTCCATGCGCCGACCATGTCGTGGCCGGTGGCGGGGACGCTGATGGTCGAGCCGACCGAGTCCGAGCCGAAATCGGAGATCGACCGCTTCTGCGACGCGATGATCGCCATCGCGGCCGAGACGAAGAAGGTCGCGGACGGCGTCTGGCCGAAGGACGACAACCCGCTCGCCAACGCGCCCCACACCGCCGTCGACACGCTGGCCTCGGAATGGACGCATCCCTACAGCCGCGAAGAGGCGGTGTTCCCGAGCGGCGACGCTGACCCGACGGCCAAATACTGGCCCCCGGTCAGCCGCGTCGACAATGTCGGCGGCGACCGCAACCTGATCTGCTCCTGCCCGCCCGTGGCTGCCTACGGCTGATCGGAGACAAACGAAAGCGCCGCGGAAACGCGGCGCTTTTAGAGCATTTCCAGCGAAAGTGCGAAGCGGTTTCGCGTTGGATAATGCGTAAAAACAAATGGATAGAGCGGTCCCCCGATTCCTTGAAACCAGGGAGCGCTCCACCATGCAAATTCTGGATAAAAAAAAGCCGGACTGGAAAGTCCGGCTAAGTTTGAAGGTGCCAATTGGCAAACCTCCAGAGGGGAACACTTACCGCGCGCAATGGGAGGAGGCACAGCGGTAAGCAAGACTGATATGGATCAGGCGGAAGGATTGCGCAACCCCTCGGAACCGATTTTTTTTGACCATTTCGTAAAAAATCGCATTTTTTGTATTCCGAGGCCATTTTCGACGGGATTCCGTTAAAAATTTTTACGCCGCCGCTGCGTTTCCGTGTCCGGCATGGTTCAAAATGGAACATTTTACGGAGAATGTCCCATGCGCGCGACTCAGCCGATTTGCCTGTCGCGCGTCCCCTGCAGGCGGATGCAAGGCACAAACGCGGCAGGCGCACCGGATAAAGGAGATCGGGATGCCGATCCGATTCAATCGGATCGAAAGCTGCTCTAATATAATGATCTCATTAGAATAATTCTAAAACATTCACGAAATTATCAAGTTCATTTTGCTTGCGGTGCGTCAGCGACGGCGATAAAAGGTGAGCGAATGGCGAAGGCTTCCCGCCGCGAGCAGGGCTGGCGCGAAGGTTTGCATCCTGTGGATGGATTGGAATGCTGGTACCGTTTCTCATCATGTTCCGCGAAGGCGTGGAGGCCGCGCTGATCGTGGGCATCATCGCGAGCTATCTGCACCAGACCGGGCGCAGCGCGTGGATGCCCGTGGTCTGGATCGGTATCCTGCTGGCGCTGGCCCTGTCGCTCGCCGTCGGCGCGGGGCTGCAACTGGTGAGCGCGGAATTTCCGCAAAAGGCACAGGAACTGTTCGAGGCCGTCATCGGGCTGGTCGCGGTCTGCGTGCTCACCTCGATGGTGTTCTGGATGCGCAAGGCGGCGCGATCCATCAAGGCGGAGTTGCACCATTCCATCGATGCCGCTTTCGAGACTCCCACCCATAAGGGCTTCGGCCTTATCCTGATGGTGTTTTTCGCCGTGGCGCGCGAGGGGCTGGAATCGGTGTTCTTCCTGCTCGCCGCCTTCCAGCAAAGCGAGGGGCCGTGGGCGCCGCTCGGTGCGCTTTTCGGCGTCGTGCTCGCGGCCATCGTGGGCTATGCCATCTATCGCGGCGGGCTGAAGCTCAACCTGCGCCGCTTCTTCCGCTGGACGGGCGCATTCATCCTCATCGTGGCGGCAGGCATCCTCGCCAATTCGGTGATGGCGCTGCACGAGGCCGGGCTGTGGAACAGCTTCCAGACGGTCGTGTTCGACGCCAGCGCGATCCTGCCGCTCGACAGCACGCTCGGCTCGATTCTGGCCGGTATCTTCGGCTATATCGCCGCGCCGACGGTGAGCGAGATCACGGCCTATCTCGTCTTTCTTATCCCCGCCCTCATCCTGTTCCTGATGCCCTACGCCGCACCCAAACCGCAGAGCGGTCAGGCGGGACAGGCGGCGCGATAGCGCGTCGGCATTTCCGTCACCCAGACCCTTGATTTTTGAGCAGACACGATATGACGAAGCCCGACGCGCCCGATCCCCGATCCACCGGTTCCAGCCCGGCCGCACCTTTTTCCGCCGGGCTGGTCCGCGCGTGTCTCGTGCTGGCTGCGCTTTTGCTGGCGGCGGCTCTGGCGGCCTTCTATTATGCCTCGCGCGTTTCGGACAAGGCGCGCCATGCCGCCAACGGCGCGGTGCAGGTGACGATCAACGCCAAAAGCTGCGACCCCGACCAACTGACCGTGCCGGCCGGGCGCTCGACCTTCGAGATCGTCAACAAGTCCGACCGCGCCGTGGAATGGGAAATTCTCGACGGCGTCATGGTGCTGGAAGAGCGTGAGAACATCGCGCCCGGCTTCCGGCAGACGCTGTCCGCCAAGCTCGCGCCCGGCACCTACGAGATCACCTGCGGGCTGCTTTCCAACCCGCGCGGCAAGCTCGTCGTGACGCCTTCCGCCGCGCATGACGCGGAGAAGGGCAAGCTGTCGCTGACCGCCTTCATCGGCGCGCTCGCCGAATACCAGATATATCTCGCCGCGCAGGCCGATGCGTTCGAGAAAGCGGCCTCCACCCTTCAGGCGGCGATTGCCGGCGGCGATCTTGCCGCCGCGCAGGCCGCCTACGGTCCGGCGCAGGCGGCCTATGCGCGCATCGCGCCGGTGTCGCAGGCCGCTTTTTCCGATCTCGATACGGCCATCAATGCCGAAGCCGATTATTTCGAGAAGCGCGAGCAGGACCCGGCCTTCGGCGGGCTGCACCGCATCGAATACGGCCTGTTCGCGCAGAAATCCGTGGCCGGTCTTGCGCCAGTGGCGGACAAGCTCGTGCAGGATGCCGGCCAGTTGAAAGAGCGCGCGCGCGGCCTTCGCATCATGCCCGACCAGTTGCTGGCCGCGGCCGGAACCGCGCTCGGCCGTTTTGCCGGCATGACGGATCAGGGCGAGGACCGCTACGCCCATACGGACCTTGAGACGCTTTCCGGGCTGGTGGCCGGGGCGGAGAAATCCGCCGACGTGCTGCGCCCTATCATCGTGAAGGTCAAGCCGGGCGCCTACGACGCGCTCGACAAACAATTCGCCGCCACAAAGGCGCTGATCGACAGTTTCGCCACCGGTGGTTCCTACAAGCCGTTCGACCAGCTTTCCGCCGATGACCGGCAGAAGCTGAAAACGGCGCTGCAAAGCCTGATCGCAGAGATCGCGAAGCTGCGTGATCAGGCGGGAGTAAACACATGACCAGGAAAATGAAAAACGACACGACCGATATCTCCGCTCCGGCCTCTCCCGCCCGCCGCGCCCTGCTGCTGGGTGCCGGCGCGGGCGCGGTGGCGGGCGTTCTGGCGCCGCAGGCCGCCAATGCGCTTGCGCCGCAAAAAACCCTTTCCTCCGAAAGCGTGACCAACGCGCCGGAAAGCGACCACTTGCAGGAAAGCCATGCCTTTTACGGCAAGCATCAGCCGGGCATCGTGACGCCGCGCCCCGCCGCCGGTCTTGTCGCTTCCTTCGATGTGCTGGCGCAGGACCGTGCCGGGCTTGAGCGGCTGTTCAAGACATTGACCGAGCGCGCCGCTTTCCTGATGAAAGGCGGTGAGCCGCCGCAGCTCGATCCGAAGTTCCCGCCGTCCGATTCCGGCATTCTCGGTCCCGTGGTCACGCCCGACAATCTCACCATCACGTTGGCAATCGGGAATTCGCTGTTCGACGACCGTTTCGGTTTGAAGCCGCTGAAGCCGAAGCGCCTGCAACGCATGACCGAATTTCCCAACGATGCGCTGGAGAAGTCGCTCTGCGACGGCGATCTCGCCATCCAGTTCTGCTCAAACACGCCCGATACCAATATCCACGCGCTGCGCGACATCGTGAAGAACCTGCCAGATCTGCTGATGGTGCGCTGGAAGCAGGAGGGCAGCGTGCCGGTGCAGCCGCCGCATTCGCCGAAGGCCAAGGAAAGCGCCCGCAACTTCCTCGGCTTCCGCGACGGCTCGGCCAATCCCGACGCCGCCGATCATGCGCTGATGCGGCGCATCGTCTGGGTGCAGCCGGAAAGCGACGAACCGCGCTGGGCGGCGAACGGCAGCTATATGGCGGTGCGCATCATCCGCAATTTCGTGGAACGCTGGGACCGCACGCCGTTGCAGGAGCAGGAGTCCATCTTCGGCCGCCGCAAGGCTTCCGGCGCACCCTTCGACGGCAAGACCGAGGCCGACGTGCCCAATTATGCCAAGGATCCGAAAGGCAAGATCACGCCGCTCGATTCGCATATCCGCCGCGCCAATCCGCGCGATGCGGAAGCGGAGCAGCACCTGATCCTGCGCCGGCCTTTCAACTATTCCAACGGCGTCGCGAAGTCCGGCCAGCTGGAGATGGGCCTCCTGTTCATCGCCTACCAGGCCGATCTGGAGAAGGGTTTCATCACAGTCCAGAACCGGCTGAACGGCGAGCCGCTGGAGGAATATCTCAAGCCGATCGGCGGCGGCTATTTCTTTGCCCTGCCGGGTGTGCGGGACGAAAAGGACTATTACGCGCGGGCGCTTCTGGAGACGAGTGCGTAACAAATATCGAAACATGCCAACGCACATTGCGTCCGCTATCGGCCGGAATGCGTAACAAGGAGAGGACGATCCATGAAATACCGCCTGCCATTGCTCGCGTCGGCCTGCGCCGTCGCCCTTTCGCTGAGCTTCACCGGGGCGAACGCCTCCGCTGTCTCGCCGCTGGACCTCGTGCAGCCCATCGCCGACTACAAGGTCTATGTGGAAAAGAACATCGACCAGCTTATCAAGCACACCAAGGCCTTCACCGCCGCGGTCAAGGCGGGCGAGCTGAAGAAGGCGAAGGAGCTTTATCCCGGCGCCCGCGTCTATTACGAGCGCATCGAGCCGATCGCCGAACTGTTCTCCGATCTCGATTCGGCCATCGACAGCCGCGCCGACGACCATGAGGGCGGCGAGAAGGCCAAGGATTTCATCGGCTTCCACCGCATCGAATACGGCCTGTTCTCGCAGAACTCCACCGAGGGGCTGGCGCCGATCGCCGACAAGCTCGACGTCGACGTGCTGGAGCTTCAGAAGCGCGTCAAGGACCTGACCGTTCCGCCGGAAAAGGTGGTAGGCGGCGCGGCCGCGCTGATGGAGGAAGTGGCGGCGACCAAGATTTCCGGCGAGGAAGATCGCTACAGCCATACCGACCTCTGGGACTTCAAGGCCAATGTGGACGGCGCGCAGGAAGTGGTCAAGCTGTTCAAGCCGCTGATCGAGAAGCAGAATCCCGATCTTGTCAAGAAGATCGAGGCCAATTTCAAGACCGTGGACGACATTCTGGCCAAGTACAAGAAGGGCGACGGCTACGAGACCTATGACAAGCTCTCCGACGCCGACCGCAAGGCGCTGGTGGGCCCGGTCAACACGCTGGCCGAAGACCTCTCGACGCTGCGCGGCACGCTCGGCCTCAACTGATCTTCCGCCCATGGCGGAAAATGAATGGCGGGCTTCGGCCCGCCATTTTTATAGGTGGGAATCACAGCGCACCCGGATAGACGCGCACCGGGCGATTGTCCTTGACCGATTCCATCACCACGAAGGTCGAGGTGCTGGCCACGTTGGGCAGGCTGGAGATTTTTTCCCCCAGCACCTCGCGATAGCGGCGGATGTCGGGCGTGCGCACCTTCAAAAGATAGTCGAAGGAGCTTGCGATCATGTGGCACTCCTCGACCTCGCGGATTTTGCGCACCGCGACGTTGAAAGCCTGCAGGGCCGCCTCGCGCGTGTCCGACAGTTTCACCGTGGTGAAGGCGATATGGTCGATGCCGAGCTTTTCCGGGTCGATGGCTGCCCGGAATCCCAGAATATAGCCTTCCTCGACCAGCCTTTTCAGCCGCGCCTGACATGGCGTCTTGGAAAGACCGACCTTTTTCGACAATTCGGTCACCGGGATACGGCCGTCCTCGCTCATGATTTCGAGGATACGCCGGTCGAACTGATCCAGATCATCTACGGAATGAATTTTTCGCATCCATATTCCCTTCATTGCAGCGAATAATAAGATCATATTTCCTGTCTTTTATGTAAATAAGGGCGGAACGAATTTCGAGCCGGTGATAATTTGTTCCCAAAGAAACAAGCGGCTCTCCAAACGGTTCGGGAGCCGCTTCCTGCTCTGGATTCAAACCGCCATGTCTCACAAAGCCTCCGCCTCCAAGACCGCTGCCGCCCAGACTGCCGTCTTCGACAATTTCGCTCCGCCGATCCGCGAGCAGACGCCGCTGCGTCAGGCGATCACCGCCGCCTATCGCCGCCCGGAAGCCGAATGTGTTTCCGCCCTGCTCGAACAGGCCACCCTGCCGGAAGCCGACCGCAAGGCGATACGCGCCACCGCGCGCAAGCTGATCGAGGCGCTGCGCGCCAAGCACAAGGGTGCGGGCGTCGAAGGGCTGGTGCATGAATATTCGCTGTCGAGCCAGGAAGGTGTGGCGCTGATGTGCCTCGCCGAGGCGCTGCTGCGCATTCCCGATACCGCCACGCGCGATGCGCTGATCCGCGACAAGATTTCCAACGGCGACTGGAAGTCGCATATCGGCGGCGGCCGCTCGCTGTTCGTCAATGCCGCGACATGGGGCCTCGTCGTCACCGGCAAGCTTACCAACACGGTCAACGACCGCAGCCTTTCCGCCGCGCTCAACCGCCTGATCGCCCGCTGCGGCGAGCCGGTCATCCGGCGCGGTGTCGACATGGCCATGCGCATGATGGGCGAGCAGTTCGTCACCGGCGAGACCATCGAGGAAGCGCTCAAGCGCGCACGTCCGCTGGAAGAGCGCGGCTTCCGCTATTCCTACGACATGCTGGGCGAGGCGGCCACCACCGCCGCCGACGCCGAGCGCTATTACAAGGACTATGAAAACGCCATCCACGCCATCGGCAAGGCGTCAGCCGGGCGCGGCGTCTATGACGGCCCCGGCATTTCGATCAAGCTGTCGGCGCTGCATCCGCGCTATGTCCGCGCGCAGGCCGACCGTGTCATGAGCGAGCTTCTGCCCAGGGTGAAGGCGCTGGCCGCGCTGGCCAAGTCCTACAATATCGGCCTCAACATCGACGCCGAGGAAGCCGACCGTCTCGAACTGTCGCTCGACCTGCTGCAGAGCCTGTGCGAGGACCCGGATCTGGCCGGATGGGACGGCATCGGCTTCGTGGTGCAGGCTTATGGCAAGCGCTGCCCGTTCGTGCTCGATTTCATCATCGATCTCGCGCGCCGCACCGCTCACCGCATCATGGTGCGTCTGGTCAAGGGCGCCTACTGGGATGCGGAGATCAAGCGCGCGCAGGTGGACGGGCTGGAGGATTTCCCGGTTTATACCCGCAAGGTGCACACCGACGTTTCCTACATCGCCTGCGCTCGCAAGCTGCTGGCTGCGACCGACGCCGTGTTCCCGCAATTCGCCACCCACAACGCGCAGACGCTCGCCACCATCTATCACCTCGCCGGACCGGATTTCAAAACCGGCAAGTTCGAGTTCCAGTGCCTGCACGGCATGGGCGAGCCGCTTTACGACGAGGTGGTCGGCCCGAACAAGCTCGGCCGCCCGGCGCGCATCTATGCTCCGGTCGGCACGCATGAGACGCTGCTCGCCTATCTGGTGCGCCGCCTGCTCGAAAACGGCGCCAATTCCTCCTTCGTCAACCGCATCGGCGACAAGAACGTCTCCATCGATGACCTTGTGGCCGATCCGGCGGGAGTGGTGCGCTCCATGGCCGTGGTCGGCGCGCGTCACGACCAGATCGCCCTGCCGGAAGACCTTTACGGCGAGCGGAAGAACTCCGCCGGTTTCGACCTTTCCAACGAAACCACGCTTCATGATCTCGGCGGCGTGCTGAAGGCGACCGCCGCCAACAAATGGACCTCCGAGCCGCAGATCGCCGGCGCGAAGGTGAAGGGCAAGAGCCGCTCGGTGCTGAACCCCGGCGACCACAGCGATGTGGTGGGCACGGTGACCGAGATCGCCGAAAGCGAGGTTGCAAAGGCCATGCAGGCCGCGCAGAAGGGAGCCGCCGGCTGGGCATCGGTCGCTCCCGCCGAGCGCGCCGCCTGCCTTGAGCGCGCGGCCGACATCATGCAGAGCGACATGCCGCAGCTTCTGGGTCTGGTCATGCGCGAGGCCGGCAAATCCATGCCGAACGCCATCGCCGAAGTGCGCGAGGCCATCGACTTCCTGCGCTATTATGCCGAACAGGCACGGCGCACGCTGGGCGTCGGCCACAAGCCGCTCGGCCCCATCGTCTGCATCAGCCCGTGGAATTTCCCGCTCGCCATCTTCACCGGCCAGATCGCGGCAGCACTCGTCGCCGGCAATCCGGTGTTGGCGAAGCCAGCGGAGGAAACCCCGCTCATCGCCGCGCAGGGCGTGCGCATCCTGCACGAAGGCGGCGTGCCGGCCAGCGCGCTCCAGCTTCTGCCGGGCGACGGGCGCGTCGGCGCAGCACTCGTGGCAGCACCCGAGACCTGCGGCGTGATGTTCACCGGCTCGACGGAAGTTGCCCGCCTCATTCAGGCGCAGTTGGCCTCGCGCCTCCTGCCCAACGGCAAGCCGATCCCGCTCATCGCCGAGACCGGCGGCCAGAACGCCATGATCGTCGATTCCTCGGCGCTGGCGGAGCAGGTGGTGTTCGACGTCATCGCCTCGGCCTTCGACAGCGCCGGCCAGCGCTGCTCGGCGCTGCGCGTGCTGTGCCTGCAAGAGGATGTCGCCGACCGTATCCTGACCATGCTCAAGGGCGCGCTGAGGGAGTTGTCCATCGGCCGTACCGACAGGCTCAAGGTCGATATCGGCCCGGTCATCACCGCGGAGGCCAAGGGCATCATCGAGAAGCATATCGAGGGCATGCGCGGCCTTGGCCGCAAGGTCGAGCAGCTTCCGCTCGGCCCGGAGGCTGAAAAGGGCACCTTCGTCGCCCCGACCATCATTGAGATCGATTCGCTCTCCGACCTGAAGCGCGAGGTGTTCGGTCCGGTCCTGCACGTGGTACGCTACAAGCGCGACGACCTGGACCGCGTCATCGACGAGATCAACGGCACCGGCTATGGCCTCACCTTCGGCCTGCATACGCGCCTCGACGAGACCATCGCCCATGTGGCGGACCGCATCCGCGTCGGCAACGTCTATATCAACCGCAACGTCATCGGCGCGGTGGTGGGCGTGCAGCCTTTCGGCGGGCGCGGCCTGTCGGGCACCGGCCCCAAGGCAGGCGGCCCGCTCTATCTCGGCCGTCTGGTGCAGACGGCGCCGATCCCGCCGCGCCATGCCTCGGTGCACACCGATCCGGCGCTGACCGATTTCGCCCGCTGGCTCGGCAATCGCGGCATGAACGATCTGGCCGGCGACGCGCGCGATACGGGCAGCACCTCGGCGCTTGGTCTCGACATCGAACTGCCGGGCCCGGTCGGCGAGCGCAACCTCTACGCGCTGCATCCGCGCGGGAAAATCCTGCTCGTTCCGCAGACCGCGACCGGCCTTTACCGGCAGTTGACGGCGGTGCTCGCCACCGGCAATGCGGCGGCCATCGATGCGGCGAGCGGATTGCAGGACGCGCTGAAGGACCTGCCGGCAAGCGTGGCGGCACGCATCGTCTGGAGCAAGGACTGGGCCAAGGATGCGCCATTCGCCGGCGCGCTGGTGGAAGGCGACGCGGCCCGCATCGTCGAGGTGAACGCGAAGATTGCCGCGCTGCCCGGACCGCTGGTGCTGACGCAGGCCGCATCTTCCGAAGAACTGGCCGCGAAGGACGACGCCTATTGCCTCAACTGGCTGCTGGAGGAGGTATCCACCTCCATCAACACCACGGCGGCGGGCGGCAATGCCAGCCTGATGGCGATCGGCTGACCCCTTCATTGTGCAATCGGTGAAAGGCGGCCTACGGGCCGCCTTTTTGTTTGCCTTTTCCGGTTTTCGTCGGCGATATGCTGGCATGGCTTATGCAATCGACGATTTGCCGCTCGAACGGTTTTTCCTGCCCGTGAGCAGCGCCACCGCCGCGCTGGCGCGGCTGGACGAGCGGCTGGCCCGCTCGCCGGTGCGCGACGGCATGCTGCGGCGCATGGATATGCACGACGCGGCGGCCTGCCTGTGGCTGGAAGGCGAACTGGTGCATATGGAAGACCTGGTGCTGCACGACGCGCTGATGGACAGCCGCATGCCGAGCCATGCGCTCACCGTCGCCCATGCGGTGCTGCGGATGCGCCGGCAGATCGCCGGGCGTGCCGCCAACTGGGCGCTCAGCCCTGTGGGACTGCGGCAATTGCTGGGGTTCGGCCCAGAATTAGGCACAGAAAAAGCCGCCGCTGTGCCGGAAGCGTCCACCTCTGTCGCCGCTGAAGATGGTCCGTCGCCCGATCCGCTGCTTGAAGGCATAGACGCGTTGCTGGCGCGTACCGATGCGCTCCTGAACGGTGGTGTCGCCGGACTACGCGGGCAGGAGGTGCTGCCGCGCGAAACCGTGGCCCGCGATTCGCTCATCTATGACGACGACTGGGACGAGGAGGCGCGGCTCGATGAATGGCGTGCCTGCGTCGCCGCTACGTCCGGCCTGCCGCCGCTCATGCGTGCGGCGATCCTGCACGACGCTTGGTTTTCGCTGGAAGTGGTGCAGCGTTCGTCATGGATCGGGCGGTTGCTGACGGCGGCTTTCCTGCGCCAGTCCGGCATCGCCGCCGGTCATCTGCCGGCGGTCAGCCTCGGGCTGCGGGCGCTGAAGCCTTCCGAGCGGCGTTCCCACGACCGGCTGGCGCGGCTGCATGCTTTTCTGGAGGCAATGGAAGAGGCGGCGGAGGCGGGAATGAAGGAGCATGACCGGCTGATGCTGGCGCGTGAGCAGATGCAGCGCCGGCTCAAGGGACGCCGTTCCAGTTCCCGTCTGCCGCAACTGATGGAGATGGTGCTGCGCAGCCCGCTCGTTTCCAGCCAGATGGTCGAGAAGGAATTGCGGGTCACCCAGCCCGGAGCGCTGAAACTCATCGGCGATCTCAATCTGCGCGAGATTACCGGGCGTGGCCGATTCCGCGCATGGGGCATCATTTGAGACAGGTCTCGCGCAGATGCCGGGCGAAAAGCTGGTATTCGTTGCGCCGCGCCGCATGGGCGCGCCATGCCAGAACCAGCGAGCGGGCATTGTTGCGCCCCTGATAGGGCACGAGGCTGATATCGGTGCCGCGCGTCACGCCCGCCTTGACGGCGAGTTCCGGCAGGAGCGTCACACCCATGCCGAACTGCACGAGCTGCACCAGCGTCGTGATGCTGGTGGCGTGGACGTCGCCGCCGCCCTGCAGCGGCCGGGAGCCGATCGCCGCCATCACATGTTCGCGCAGGCAATGGCCGGTGTCGAGCAGCAGGAACGGCTCGCCCTCCAGATCGTCCGCATCGACGCTGTCGCGATTGGCGAGCGCATGGTCGCGGCGTACGGCGAGCAGGAACGGATCGCGCCCGATCTCCACGCTCTCGAATGCTTCGAGGTCGTAAGGGTGGGCGACCAGCGCCACATCCAGCGTGCCCGAACGCAGGCTTTCCAGCAGCACGCGCGTCAGTCCCTCGCGGAGCGTCAGTTGCAGTTCGGGAAAGGCGCGGCGGGTCTCCGGCAATATCTTGGGCAGCAGGAACGGCGCGATGGAGGGAATGACGCCCATGCGCAGCCGCGTGGTGAGCGGGCGCTCCGCCTGCCGCGCATGTTCCGGCAGTTCTTCGATCAGCGCCACGATGTCGCGTGCGCGGGCGACGAAATCCTCGCCGGCGGGCAGCAGCTGCATGCGCCGTCCGGTGCGGTCGATCAGGGTGACGCCAAGCTCGCTCTCCAGCGCCTGAATGGCGGCGGACAGCGTGGACTGCGTCACCCCGGCGGCGCGGGCGGCGCGCGAGAACGAACCGGCTTTGACCAGAGAGAGAAAATAGTGAAGCTGGCGCACGCTGATATTGAGCACGGCGGCCATATATCCTCTATCGCTAAAATCGATACTATAAATCGCTTTAATCGTTTTGACCGATGGGCGCAAGCGCACTATATAATTGGTGCAGGCGGGAGATTCTGAATACTTTCAGGCTCTTGCAACAATTCACGAACCTACAGGCAGGTATGACATGCTCGGTATTGGCGACAAGCTTCCCTCTTTCAAGATCACCGGCGTGAAGCCCGGTTTCAACCATCACGAAGAAAACGGCGTTTCGGCTTTCGAGGAACTGACCGAACGGAGCTTTCCGGGCAAGTGGAAGATCATCTTCTTCTATCCGAAGGATTTCACCTTCGTCTGCCCGACCGAGATCGCCGAATTCGCGCGTCTGGCCCCGGAATTCGCCGACCGTGACGCGGTCGTGCTCGGCGGCTCGACCGACAATGAATTCGTGAAGCTCGCCTGGCGCCGCGACCACAAGGATCTGAACAAGCTGCCGATCTGGTCCTTCGCCGACACCAACGGTTCGCTGGTCGACGGCCTCGGCGTGCGTTCGCCGGATGGCGTCGCCTATCGCTACACCTTCGTCGTGGACCCGGACAATGTCATCCAGCACGTCTACGCGACCAACCTCAACGTCGGCCGCGCGCCCAAGGACACGCTGCGCGTTCTCGACGCGCTCCAGACCGACGAGCTTTGCCCGTGCAACCGCGAAGTCGGTGGCGAGACGCTGAAGGCCGCCTGACCGGACGGAAAATTCATACGGGAAGGCGGGTTTCGGCCCGCCTTTCTTTTATCCAGCATTGAAAGAGGGTGCCATGTCGATCGAAGACCTGAAATCGAGGATTCCGGATTTCGCCAAGGACGTCCGGCTCAACCTGTCGTCCATGGCGGGCGACGAAACGCTGACGCCGCAGCAGAAATACGGCCTGTTCGTCGCCTGCGGCATCGCCTCGCGCAATGCCGATGTGCGCAAGGCGCTGGTTGCGGAAGCCTCGGCTCATGTCGATGCCACGGTGGTGGAGGCGGCCAAGGCGGCGGCCGCCATCATGGGCATGAACAATATCTATTACCGCTTCGTGCATCTGGCGGGCAACAAGGAATACCGCACCATGCCGGCCCGCCTGCGCATGAACGTGATCGGCAATCCGGGCGTGGACAAGGTGGATTTCGAACTGTGGTCGCTCGCCGTGTCGGCCATCAATGGCTGCGGCATGTGCATCGACGCGCATGAGGACGTGCTGCGCAAGGCCGAGGTGAGCAGCCAGACGATCCAGACGGCGGTGCGCTTCGCCTCGATAATCCAGTCCGCGGCCATCGCGCTCGAAGCCGCCGATACGGAGTAAGTTATAGGGTGCGTGTCGCAAAAAGCCCGCGCGGATCGCTCCGCGCGGGCTTTTTCATGTCGGTTGCGCCTTCACTGCCTGTCGCGCAGCGTGATGAAGGCAAGGCCGATCAGCGAGACCAGCGCCGCCACCGACATGTAATAGCCGACGGCATGGAAGCCGTAGCCGGTGGCGAGCCGCGTGGCGATGGTCGGAGCGAGCGATGCGCCGAGGATACCGCCCAGATTGAAGGTAAGGGAAGCCCCGGTATAGCGCACGGCGGTGGGGAAGGGATCGGCCAGCACCGCGCCGATGGGACCGTAGGTCATGCCCATCAGGCCGAAGCCGAGGACGAAATAGGCGAGGATACCGGCCGGTCCGGCATAGAAAAGCGGCTCCATGAGGAAGCCATAGGCCGCGATCGCCAGCGTGACGGCCACCATGACGTTGCGTTTGCCGTACCTGTCGGAGAGCAGCGCCGAAACCGGGATCGTGAGGCCGAAGAAGACGACGCCGATCATTTGCAGCAGCAGGAATTCCTCGCGGCCGTAATGCAGCGCGGTCGTGCCCCAGCCGAGCGAGAACACGCTCATGAGGTAGAAGATCACGAAGGTGGAAATGGCTCCGATGGTGCCGAGAAACAGGTTCATCTTGTGGTCGGCCACCAGCGTCGCCACCGGCACAGACACGCGCTCGGCCTTTTCGATGGCCTTGCGGAATTCGGGCGTCTCCGCAATGCGCAGGCGGATGAACAGGCCGAGGAGGACGAGAATGGCGCTCGCGATGAAGGGGATGCGCCAGCCGAAGGCGAAGAACTGCTGTTCGCTCATGACCTCGCCGAGCACGAAGAATGTGCCGGTGGCGAGCAGGAAGCCGACCGGCGCGCCGAGCTGCGGGAACATGCCGTACCATGTGACCTTGCCTTTCGGCGCGTTCTCGGTGGCGAGCAGCACCGCGCCGCCCCATTCCCCGCCGAGGCCGAGGCCCTGTCCGACGCGGCAGAGTGCGAGCAGCAGCGGCGCGGCGACGCCGATGGAGGCATAGGTGGGCAGGAGCCCGATGATGACGGTGGAGAGCCCCATGGTCATGAGCGCAGCCACCAGCGTGGCCTTGCGCCCGATCCTGTCGCCGAAATGGCCGAAGATCGCCGCGCCGATGGGACGCGCGAAGAAGGCGACGGCGAAGGTGGCGAGGCTTTGCAGCAGCGCGGAATTGCCGTCGCTCGCCGGGAAGAAGAGCTTCGGGAATACGAGCACCGATGCGGTCGCGAAAATATAGAAATCGAAGAATTCGATCGTGGTGCCGATCATGCTTGCGGTGAGCACCCGGCCGACGGGATTAGCCGGGGGCGCAATCGTTTCAGCGACTGTCATTTCTCATATCCGATCAAATATGGGGCCATGAAATCAGGGGAGGAGAGACCTTTAAAGCCAATATGCACGGAATCGCAAGCCGAAAAGGATTTTGGGCAATTTTATGTTGTTCAAGTCGCTTTATCAGCAAGAAAGTGAAAATGGCGCGAGCCTTTCAATTGCCGCAGGGCAGGGCTAAACTCAGGCCGGTGATCGGTCGGAACGAGACAATGCGGTTATGGAAGCCATATGGGACGGGCACGAGGGCCGCCGCACGGGCGAATTCGGCCCCGCGCGGCCTGTCGCGTCTGCCGGTCATGCTGCTTTCGCTTTTGCTTCTCGTCTCGGCGCAGTTCTGCCATGCCATGCCGTCCGATATGATGGCCCGGCCGGCTGTTGCCGACACCGTGCCGGTCCATACGATGAACATGCGCGCCACGCGCAAATCTTCTCCGGTCGATCACGGCATGAAGGCTGCGCAGGACTGCATGATGATGGTCTGCTCCTGCCTTGTTTTTTCCGGCATGGTTTTCGCCCTTTTCACGCCGCTGTCCTTTGGCCGTCCGCCGCTGGAAAGCGCGATCCGCGGCGGCGGGCCACATGGTGTGCTGCGCCCGCCGATCCCGCTCCGGTCCTAATTGCGATCGCGCCGCTTCATCGCGGCGATAAAATCATCGACTGGAGTTGAACGTGATGACTGGAATAACCCGTCGCCGCCTGCTTGCGCTCGGCGCAGGCGCGGCCTTTATCGCCATTGCACGGCCGCGTGCCGTCATGGCGGAAGAAATGTCCATGCCCATGGATAGTGATATGCCCATGGGTCCCGCGCTGCCCCTGCCGCCGCTGGTCGAACCCGACGCATCGGGTCTGGTGAAGCTGAAGATCGAAAAGGGCCGCCATTCCTTCGTGAAAGGGAGCGAGGCGGAGTCCGCCGGCGTCAACGGGGCCTATCTCGGCCCGCTCGTCCGGCTGAAGAACGGCGACAAGATCACGCTTTGCGTCGAGAACGGCATGGACGAGGATACGACCCTGCACTGGCACGGGCTGTTCGTGCCCGCCGCGCTCGACGGCGGGCCGCACAATATCATCGCGGCGGGCGGACGCTGGCAGCCGCAGGTGACCGTCGGTCAGCCCGCTTCCTTCAACTGGTTTCATCCGCATCTGGATGGCGGCACGGCGCGGCAGGCCCATATGGGCATCGCCGGTCTGATGGTCGTCGGCGACGGCAGGGACGGCGAACGCGGCCTGCCGGAGAATTACGGCGTGGACGACATTCCGCTGGTCCTGCAGGACCGGCGGGTGATCGCGGGCGGCCATGTCTATGCCCCGGACATGATGGACCTGATGCATGGTTTTCGCGGCGATACGCTGATCGTCAACGGCGTGGCCGGACCGCAGGCGCGGGTACCGGCGGCGGTCGTGCGCCTGCGTATCCTCAATGGGGCGAATGCCCGCAACTTCCATATCCGCCTTTCCGACGACCGTCCGCTGCATGTCGTCGCCTCCGATGGCGGCTATATCGACAGGCCGGAGCCGGTCGGACGCCTTACCGTCAGTCCGGGCGAGCGCTATGAGGTGCTGGTGGATTTCGGCAGGGGCGGATCGCATGTCGACCTGCTGACCGCCGGCGACGACGATGGCGGCGATGATCTGCCGCTCATGCGCTTCGTCACCGATGGCGTGCTCAAAGGCGGCGTCACCACGCTGCCTGCCCGTCTGGACGGGCCGGGTGCGCCGGATGCGCAGCTTGCCGTGCGCAGGCGCTCCCTCACCTTCGACGAGCGCATGGCCGCCAACATGAAGCTGATGATGGGCGGAAACGGCCACGGTGTGAGCCATATGAACATGGACCACATGAACATGGGAGATATGGGCATGGGAGGCATGGATATGGCGAATATGGACCATGACATGCACCGGGGGCGCTCGACGGCGGAGGCAGGACCGGCGGTCGATGCGGCCACATCCGGCATACGCATGGCCATTGCCGGAAAGCCCTTCGACATGAAGCGCATCGATGTCGAGGCCGGGCGCGATTCGTGGGAAATATGGGAACTGACCACGCAGGAAATGGCGCATCCCTTCCATATTCACGGGGCCTCGTTCCGCATCCTGACGCTCAACGGCAAGGCGCCGCCGGCGCATCGGGGCGGCTGGAAGGACACCGCGCTCATCGATGGAAAGGCGGAGCTTCTCATCCATTTCAACCGGGAGGCGACACGCAGCCATCCCTTCATGTTCCACTGTCATGTGCTGGAACATGAGGATGTCGGCATGATGGGACAGTTCGTCACCGTTTGACGGATGCCCTTTCGCGGCGGGCTATCTTTTTGTTTTTACGCATTTCCGGACGCATCGAAGCAGGATCAGAAATCAGTCCAGTGGACTGATTTCCCTGCGGAGGCGCTTCGCACTTTCGCTGGAAATGCTCCAGGTCCGCGCGAAGAGGCGCGGATATCAGCCCCAGTTCTCGACGCGCAGCTTCGACCCGTCCGAGAAGCGCCTGATATCGAACGGCGCCGGATCGACCAGCGGTTTCTCGCCGATCGCCATGTCGGCAACGAGGCGGCCCGCGCCGGGACCGATGCCGAAACCGTGGCCGGAAAAGCCGGTGGCCACGATCAGCCCCTCCACGCCGGGCACCGGCGAGATCACCGGGATGACATCGGGCATGGTGTCGATGAAGCCGGCCCATTCCTGCGCGATTTTTGCCGGTGCGAAGGCGGGAATTGCCTGTTTCAGTTGCGCCAGCACCGCCGCATTGGCGGCGTGATGCGGTTCGGGGTCGAGAATGCGGATCTTCTCGAAAATGGAAGGCTGGTCGGCGGGGCGCAGCTTCCACTCCAGCGCTTCCTCGAAGAAGCGCCTGCCGAAGCGGAAGCGCAGCGAGCGCCATTCCGTTGCAAGCGAGGGAAGAAAATCGCGGAAGAAACGGAAACTGTCCGGCACGATGTCGGCGATGGAGCCGCCGAGGCTCGCCACCGTATAGCCGCCGTCGAGCCGCTTGCGCAGCGCGAAATCGGAAAAGGCGATTGCCGGTTCGACGCCCGTTTCTATCGGGGCCGTGCGAAACACGGAGGAACGCACCTTCAGTTGCGGCAGGCGAATATCGAAGGCCGATATGATGAGCCGCGACCATGCCCCGCCCGCCACCACCACGCCCTCGCAGCGCATGCGCCCTTTCTCGGTCAGCACCGCCGAGACCCGGCCATTGGTCGTCTCGATGCCGCGCACGGCGCAGTTCTGCAAGATGACCGCGCCGTCCTCCTGCGCCTTGGCGGCAAAAGCGGGCACGGCCTTTTGCGGCTCGGCGCGGCCGTCGAGCGGCGTCAGCATCCCGCCCGCGAGGCGGCGGGTGAGGCCGGGCGCGAGTGCCCCGGCCTGCGCCCCGGTCAGCGGTTGCGTTTCGATGCCATGCTTGCGCGCAACGGCGATCCATTGCTCGTAACGCGCCATCTGTTCCGCCGTATCGGCTGCATAGGCGATGCCGGTGATTCGGAAGCCCGTTTCGCGTCCCGTATGGGCATTCATGCCTTCCCAGAGACGCAGGCTTTCGACGATCAGCGGCATTTCGCGGCTGTCGCGGCCGGTGCGGCGGCACCAGCCCCAGTTGCGGCTCGACTGCTCGCCGGCGATCTCGCCTTTCTCGAAAAGCGCCACCGGAATGCCGCGCCCGGCAAGGTACAGCGCGGTGGAAACGCCGATGACGCCGCCGCCGATCACGGCGATCTTCGTTTCCTGCGGCAGGCGTTCGGCGGTCGCGATCTTGTCCGTGACTGGACCCATGTGTCGTTCTCCTGAAAGGCGGTCTTGCGGGCGGGAAGCCGAAGATGCGCCGGTCTCGTCGTCCATTGCCGTGCCAAATTGTTACATCGCCGTTACGCGGCGCGATTCCGGCGCCTGCGCAAGAAGCTTCATGAAAGGGTAGAAAGAGCCGGATTCCTCAAGACTTTCAAGGGGTCGCACCCACTATGGCTGCAAAGATAAGATAATGATTTCAACACGATATTTCGCGTGAGCGCAATAATAAGTGTATTTATCCGGCGGGGTCCGGTGTGGTTTTAACATCTCGACGCGCCTATCTGATCAGGCGAACGAACCTATTGTCCGCGCAAGCGCGGTCCAAACTGGATGATGGATATCATGATGACTTCGCAACAATGGCTTCCGGTCGAGTTGCTCAATATCGGGCTGGCCGCCGCAATTTTCTTCGCCTGCCTTGTCCATTCGCTCTGGAAGGCGGTTTTCGACGAGATCAACCCGGTCTACTGGCGCCGCACGGCGGCGGCACTTTGGGCCGGCACGGCCATCGTGGCGCTTGGCGGCGGCGTCGACAGCTTCGGCTGGTCGCAGGCGATCGGCTGGCTGCTGGTGGCCGGCGGTGTGGCGGCGACCGTCGTCCGCGCGGGCTTTTCCTATTACCGCCAGTATTGCGCATTGAACGCGCACGACCTCAATGGCCGCCGCGCCCGGCTTTCGGGACGCTGACCGATGCTTGCCAGAAACGCTGCGGCGGCATTGCCGCCGCGCCCTCAATTCCGGCGTCGGCGCAGCCTGCGCGCCTTCTTCATCCGCGCCTTTGCTGCCTTGCGAGGCCGTAAATATTCGTAGAGCGCGCGCCGGAGCGGCAATAGGCGAGGATAGGGCCTTCGGCCTTTTCGAGCACATCCGCCATGGCGCTTACGTCCTCCTGCGTAAGCTGGCCGCCGACCACCGGAATATGATAGGCGGCGAGACCGGCCTTTTCCGCCACACGAGCCACTTCCGCGAAATCGGGCTGGTCCGGCCCGCCTTCGCCGTCCGGGCGATTGCAGACGATGGTACGGAACCCTTCGGCTGCGATATCGCGCACATCGTCCGGCGCGATCTGGCCGGATACGGAAAAATTCTCGTCTATCTGGCGAATGTCCATGGTTTCCTCTTGAGATCCTGTGGGGCCTGCCCTGTAATTCCTGCTGGCCGGCACCTTACATAAAACCCGTTTGCATGCCAGATCAAATTGGGCCACATCAAATCAGGCCACACCGGACAGGCACAGGGAATGAACGGACAGGACACCATTCGGGAAGCGGCGCATCTGGCGCATCGCGGGACGGAATTGCGGCCGGGCAGCCGCGTGGTCCCGGAAGAGACGCCGGTCGCCATGAGCTATAACGGCTCGACGCAGGCCGTGATGATGGCGACACCCGCAGACATAGAGGATTTCGCCGTCGGTTTCAGCCTGACCGAAGGCATTGTGCGGGACTTAGCCGAGATCGAAAAGATCGATATCGTCGTTCTGGAACAGGGCATCGACGCGCAGATGCGGCTTTCCGAGCTGCCGGAGCGGCAACTGGCCGCCCGCCGCCGCTTCATGGCCGGTCCGGTCGGCTGCGGCCTGTGCGGCATCGATTCGATCGAGCAGGCGCTGCGCCCGTTGCCGCCGCTCGGCGCTAGCGGGGCCGTTTTCAGCGCGGGCATGATGATCGACGCCATGTCCGCGCTTTCTTCGCGGCAGGAACTGAATGCCGTGACGCGGGCCGTGCATGGCGCAGGTTTCTATAGTCCGGCGGAAGGCCTGCTCGCCGTGCGCGAGGATGTGGGGCGGCACAATGCGCTCGACAAGCTCGTAGGGGCCGTGGCGCGGGGCGGCATGGCGGCCGGGTCC
Organism: Rhizobiales bacterium 63-22; assembly: GCA_001898995.1. GTDB lineage: Bacteria > Pseudomonadota > Alphaproteobacteria > Rhizobiales > Rhizobiaceae > Brucella. Next base: position 150,337 of record MKVZ01000019.1, read on the forward strand.
GGCATCGTGGCCGTCACCAGCCGCGTTTCGGTCGAGATGGTGCAGAAGACCGTGATGATGGGCGCGCCGGTTCTGGCGGCGATCTCCGCTCCCACCGCTCTGGCGATCCGCTCGGCGGAGGCGGCCGGTCTAACGCTGGTCGCGCTGGTGCGCGGCGGGGATTTCGATATCTATACCCACGGCGATCGTATCGCGGCGGATTAAAGCATGTCGCGCAAAAGTGGGAACCGCCTCCGCGGGGAAATCAGTCCACTGGACCGATTTCTGATCCCGCTGCGATGCGATGACGACATACGTAAAAACAAAAGGCCAAAGCGCGGAAGGCGAATCTGAAAGATCGCGCCGCGCTTTACGTCGTTGCTGCAATCCCTCCGCCGGGAGTTCTAATCCGTTAAAATTTTTCGTCTTTGGCGCCGGCGCATATTGCGCCCAGCCGTGGGTGTGACCTATCCTCAAATCATATCTTGTCTGCCGGATGGTTTTCATCCATAAAAGACAACGTTGTCAATTTTGGTTGCACGGCATGAAGGTGGTTGGAGGGCACCGTTGAATTGCCGATATGGCCGGGGCCGGATGGCCCGGAGGAAAATCAGGGATCGCGGTCTTACGGCGGGGTGCCGGGAAGCGGTCTTGTTGCAGTTCATTTGTTTCTACTGGGAGGTAGATATGAAAAAGTTCGTGAAATTCGCTGCCATGGGCACCGCCGCCTGCGCGCTTCTCGCCACGCAGGCTCCGGCTGCTTTCGCGGCGGGCAAGGAGAATGTCGAGGTTCTGCACTGGTGGACCTCCGGCGGCGAGGCTGCGGCGCTCAATGTCCTGAAGAAGGATCTCGAGAAGAAAGGCATTTCGTGGACGGACATGCCGGTCGCCGGCGGCGGCGGTTCGGAAGCCATGACGGTGCTGCGCGCACGCGTCACCGCCGGCAATCCGCCTACCGCCGTGCAGATGCTCGGTTTCGACATCAAGGACTGGGCGGACCAGGGCGTGCTGAGCAATCTCGACCCGGTCGCCGACAAGGAGAACTGGGACAAGGTGATCCCGACGGCCTTGCAGGACTTCGCCAAGCATGACGGCCACTGGATCGCCGCGCCCGTCGATATCCACTCGACCAACTGGGTGTGGATCAACAAGGCCGCGCTCGACAAGGCTGGCGGCAAGGCGCCGACCAACTGGAACGAGTTTCTCGCGATGCTCGACAATTTCAAGAAGCAGGGCATCGTTCCGCTGGCCGGCGGCGGCAATGCGTGGAATGTCGCGACCATGTTCGATTCGGTGGTGCTGTCGCTCGGCACCGATTTCTACAAGAAGTCGCTCATCGACCTCGATCCCGATGCGCTCGGCGGCGACAAGATGAAGGAGGCCTTCCAGCGCCTCGCTACGCTTCGCACCTATGTGGACAACAACTTCTCGGGCCGCGAATGGAACCTCGATTCGGCCATGGTCATCGACGGCAAGGCCGGCGCGCAGATGATGGGCGACTGGGCCAAGGGCGAGTTCATCAAGGCGGGCAAGAAGCCGGGCACCGACTTCGTCTGCATCCGCTTCCCCGGCACGCAGGGCGCCGTCACCTTCAACTCCGATATGTTCGCCATGTTCAAGGTGTCGAAGGACAAGCAGGCGGCGCAGTTCGAAATGGCCAAGGCCATCGAAAGCCCGAGCTTCCAGTCGGCCTTCAACGTGGTCAAGGGCGCGGCCCCGGCCCGTACGGACGTGTCGGACGCGGCCTTCGATTCCTGCGGCAAGAAGGCGATCGCCGACGTGAAGGAAGCCAACGAGAAGGGCACGCTGCTCGGCTCCATGTCCAACGGCTATGGCGAACCGGCTTCGATAAAGAACGCGATCTACGACGTCGTCAACCGCGTCTTCAACAAGCAGCTTGCGCCGGCAGACGCCCCGAAGGAACTCGCTTCCGCCGTGGCTGCCGCCAAGTAATCCGCCACGCATGAAAAATACGGAGGGCGGCGCGACGCGCCGCCCGTTCCGTCAGGCGTGAACAGGGGAGCGCACCATGCCACGCAACAGCCGATTGCAGGACTTCATCCCGAAGATCGTCCTCGCGCCGAGCTTCTTGATCATCCTCGTCTTTGTCTACGGCTTCATCGTCTATACGGGCGTGCTCTCGCTGACCAACAGCCGCATGCTGCCGTCCTACGGCTTCGTGGGGCTTTCCAACTATACGAAACTCTGGGCCTTGCCCTATTGGTGGCTGACGCTCATCAACCTGGCGATCTTCGCTTCGCTTTATATCATCTTCTGCTCGGCCATCGGCCTGTTCCTGGCGATCCTGCTGGACCAGAAGATACGCGGGGAGGGCGTGCTGCGCCCGATCTATCTCTACCCGATGGCGCTGTCCTTCATCGTGACGGGAACGGCGTGGAAGTGGTTTCTCGATCCGGGCATCGGGCTTGAGAACACGATGCACCTGTGGGGCTGGACGAGCTTTTCCTTCGACTGGATCAAGAGCAACGACATGGCGATCTACTGTCTGGTGATCGCCGCCGTCTGGCAGTCGTCGGGCTTCGTGATGGCCATGTTCCTCGCGGGCCTGCGCGGCGTGGACAACGAGATCATCCGCGCGGCGCAGATCGACGGCGCATCGCTCGTCACCATCTATCGCCGCATCATCATCCCGCTGATGCGCCCGGTCTTCCTGTCGGCCTTCGTGGTGCTGGCGCATCTGGCGATCAAGGCCTACGACCTGGTCATCGCGCTCACCGGCGGCGGGCCGGGGCAGGCGACGGAACTGCCCGCGACCTTCATGTATTCCTACACCTTCACCCGCAACCAGATGGGCATCGGCGCATCGTCGGCCATCGTCATGCTGGCCATGATCTTCTCGATCATCATCCCCTATCTTTATTCCGAACTGCGCGGAGGAGCACGGTGATGAGCGGACACACGCCGCAACACGACCTCGTCCATGGCGGAAAGCTGACGCGCGCGCTGATCTATGCGGTGCTGCTCCTCTTCGTCTTCTATTACCTGCTGCCGCTCTATGTGATGCTCGTCAACTCCTTCAAGCCGCTCGACGAGATCAGGAAGGGCGGCATGCTGAACCTGCCGCAGCAATGGACCATCCAGCCCTGGCTGTCGGCATGGTCCACGGCGCAGATCGGCGTGCAGCCGACCGGGCTGAAGCCGTTCTTCATCAATTCGGTTCTGATGGTGGTGCCGGCCGTCGCCATTTCCACCATTGCCGGCGCGCTCAACGGCTATGTGCTGACCAAGTGGCGCTTCCGGGGAGCGAACATCGTTTTCGGAATGCTGCTGCTTTCCTGCTTCATCCCGTTCCAGATCGTGCTGATCCCGATGGCGCGCATGCTCGGCATCCTTGGCATCGCCGGCACCATATGGGGGCTGATCCTCGTGCATGTGGTCTATGGCATCGGCTTCACGACGCTTTATTTCCGCAATTATTACGAGGCCTTCCCGACCGAGCTGGTGCGCGCGGCGCAGATCGACGGCGCAAACTTCTTCCAGATATTCTGGCGCATCCTGCTGCCGTCCTCCACGCCCATCATCGTGGTCTCGGTCATCTGGCAGTTCACCAATATATGGAACGACTTCCTGTTCGGCGTGTCCTTCTCCGGCGCGCATTCCATGCCGGTCACGGTGGCGCTCAACAACCTCGTCTCCTCCTCCACCGGCGTGAAGGAGTACAACGTCCATTTCGCAGGCGCCATTCTGGCGGCCCTGCCGACGCTGATCGTCTATATCGTTTCCGGCCGCTACTTCGTGCGCGGCCTGATGTCGGGCGCCGTCAAGGGATAAATTCGGGAACAACTGGCAATGTCATTTCTGAAAATCACCAATCTGTACAAGTCCTACGGCAATGTCTCGATCCTGAAGGACATCAATCTCGAGATCGACGAGGGCGGCTTTCTGGTTCTCGTCGGCCCGTCGGGCTGCGGCAAGTCCACGCTTCTCAACACCATCGCCGGGCTCGAACCGATCACTTCCGGGGATATCTCGATCAACGGCAAGTCGATCGTCGAGAGGCATCCGTCCGAGCGCGACATCGCCATGGTGTTCCAGTCCTATGCGCTCTATCCGAACATGACGGTGGCGGGCAATATCGCCTTCGGCATGGAAATCCGCAAGGTTCCGAAGGCCGAACGCGACAAGGCTATTCAGGAAGTGGCCGAGATGCTCCAGATCGGCCATCTGCTCGACCGCAAGCCGAGCCAGCTCTCCGGCGGCCAGCGCCAGCGCGTCGCCATGGGCCGGGCGCTGGTGCGCAATCCGCAGGTATTCCTGTTCGACGAGCCGCTGTCGAACCTCGACGCCAAGCTGCGCGTCGACATGCGCACGGAGATCAAGCGGCTGCACAGCCGCATGAAGACGACCATCGTCTATGTGACGCACGATCAGGTCGAGGCCATGACGCTCGCGACGCGGATCGCGGTGCTCAAGGACGGCGTGTTGCAGCAGTTCGGCTCACCGGCCGATATCTACAACAATCCGGTCAATATGTTCGTGGCGGATTTCATGGGATCGCCGGCGATGAATCTGCTCAATGCCGGGGTCGAGAAGAACGGCGCCCATTATTCGGTCGCGCTAGAGCGGGCCGGGGGCGAGCCGCTGCGCCTCGAACTGCCGAACGCACCGCAGGCGCTCGGCGCCTATGCGGGCAAGCCGGTGGTGTTCGGCATCCGCCCGGAGGCTTTGACCGACCCGGACGGCGCGGATCGCAATGCCCACACCATCGAGGAGGGCGATTGCCTGATCGACGTGGTGGAGCCGGCGGGCTCCGATACCTTCGCCGTCACCCGTCTCGGCGGTAAGCATGTGGTGGCGCGGTTGCGCGCCGACGCCCGCATCACCGCGGGAAATACCGCGCGCCTCGCATTCAACCTCGACAAGGCCGTTTTCTTCGATCCCCAGACGCAGGCCCGCATCATGTAGAGCATTTTGCAGCCGAATGGAAACATTTGGCGTCGTGTAAATGCTGTTAAAACAAATAGATAGAGTGTTTATCTGATCACATCAGATAGAAAAATGCTCTATGTCTTTCCAGAGGCATCGGAAAGCCCGTCTCACCGTCAGACAAAAAGAGCGCCCCGGAATCCGGGGCGCTCTCCTTTTTTCTGCCTGGAGGGCAAATCAACCGACAAAATTCATTCAACTCAATGCATGTTTTGAAAAGTACGAGCCTGTTCTATCCCGTCACGCCGACATCCGGCATGCACTGGCGGCAGAAAGCCGTTCCGCCCCTTAATCCCGCGCACCGCAATTCAGTGCAGGAAATCCAGCCCCAGAAGACCGATCGCAAGCGCCGTATTCAACGAAATGATCATCATGCCGTAGAGGAGCGCTGTTCTGGTAATATCATTCATTTCCTACCTCCTTGAACCGGCTCTTCCCCCAATCCGGCTCGAAGTCTCGTGAAACTGTAACGAAATGTAACCGTCTGTTACGGGATTCGCAAGCCCTTTTTACAAGATTGTGAACGGTTGAAACATGGCGTGATCTACGATGGACGGGAGTTACTGTTGAAAACCGCCGCGGCTGAGCACTGCAGGAACCATGGTTTCACGATATTATATCTACGGTTAACGGAGCGTTATCGGAGTATTCCAGCCATCGGCCTATAGCCGAAAACAGCCCGGAATCACCGTAATGTGAGAACATATTGACTGGTAATAAACCCGGAGGCACTACATAGGACAGGTGGGACAGTCAGACCGTGAGTCTTTAGCCGGGTTTTCATCGTGAACCGCATCATTCCGCTCGTGCTGGCCATTGCTCTTTTCATGGAGCAGATGGATTCGAACGTCATCTCGACGTCCCTGCCGGCCATCGCGGCGGATATCGGCACCAGCCCCATCGCGCTCAAGCTGGCGCTGACGGGCTATCTGGTGGCGCTGGCGGTCTTCATTCCGGTCAGCGGCTGGATGGCGGACCGTTTCGGCGCGAAGAACGTGTTCCGGGCGGCGATCGCGGTTTTCGTGGTCGGCTCGGTCTGCTGTGCCATCTCCGATTCACTGACCGCCTTCGTGGTCTCGCGCTTTCTGCAAGGCACGGGCGGCGCGATGATGACGCCGGTCGGCCGCCTCGTCCTCGTGCGCTCGACGCCCAAGAGCGAACTGGTCTCGGCCATGGCATGGCTCACGGTTCCTGCCATGGTGGGCCCGCTGGTCGGCCCACCCGTCGGCGGCTTCATCACAACGTTCCTGACCTGGCACTGGATATTCCTCGTCAATGTCCCCATCGGTGTGGTGGGTATCTGGTTCGCCACCCGTTTCCTGCCCGACAATGAGGAGCGTATCGTCAAGCCGTTAGACTGGGCGGGCTTCGTCCTGTCCGGCGTGGCCATGTCGGGCGTGGTGTTCGGCCTGTCGGTGGTGAGCCTGCCGGCATTGCCGCCGATTATCGGGCTGGTTACGGTCGCGATCGGCCTGATCTGCTCGGTCGTCTACGTGGCCCATGCGCGCCGCGCTGCCGATCCGCTTCTCGATCTCAGGCTGTTCGACAATCAGGTGTTCCGCTCCGCCGTGATCGGCGGCAGCATCTTCCGGCTCGGTATCGGCGCGATCCCGTTCCTGCTGCCGCTGATGCTGCAGATCGGCTTCGGTATGACGCCGTTCCAGTCGGGTATGATCACCTTCGCATCGGCGGTCGGCGCATTGAGCATGAAATTCGGCGCAAAGCAGATTTTCGTGCGTTTCGGCTTCCGGCGCGCCCTGATGTGCGGCTCCTTCATTTCGGCGACCTTCATCGCCGTCAACGGGCTGTTCACGCCCTCCACACCGATCTGGATCATCCTCGGTTTTCTGCTGGTCGGCGGTTTCATGCGCTCGCTGTTCTTCTCCGGCGTCAATGCTCTGGCCTTCGCCGAGATTCCCGAAAGCAAGTCCAGTCAGGCCACGCCGATCACCTCCGTGGCGCAGCAGGTCTCCATCGCGCTCGGCGTGGCCATGGCCGGCGGGATTCTGGAAGTGAGCAGCAGCCTGCGCGGCATGCCGCTGGCACTGACCGACTTCCATATCGGCTTCTTCATCGTGGCCGGTATCTCGGCCATCGCCTTCCTTTGGTTCTCGCGTCTTGCGCCCGATGCGGGCCAGGAACTCGCCGCGCCCACCGTCGTCAAATCGACGGGCAAGGGAAGTCCCGCCGGCGTGGCCGGTTCGTCAGCCGGACGCTGAGGGAAGACAAGGCCTGGGTGAACGTCAAGGGCGGCGCGAGCGCCTTCTCCCGCATGTCCTGTCCATTTGTTCAAAGGGCGTTCTGGAACCATGTGCGCAGCGCCGCGATATCGGCACGCTGTTCCAGCCCGGCGGCGCAGGCAAAATGATAGGCATCTCCGGCAAGGTCCACGCGGAAGGGGGCTTTCAGCAGGCCGGCGGCAAGCGCATCGGCCACAAGCAGCCGGCTGGCGATGACGACGCCCTGTCCCGCAATGGCGGCCTGAACCGCCAGCATGCTGTCGGGAAACCGGGGGCCGACATGGGTATCCATATCCGGGATGCCGGCCTCGGCGCACCAGCGCGGCCAGTCCGGTTCCGGCGCGGGGCGGTTTCGTCCGTTTATATGAATCAGCGTCGCACGGCGCAGATCGTCGGGCTGCGATATGCCGAGACCGGGACTGCAAACGGGAGTCAGCATGTCGGCGCAAAGACAGGTACTGCTCACCCCGTGAAATGGACCGCGCCCATAGCGTATGGCGACCTCGATGCCTCCCGGATGCAGTATCTCGACGGTGTTCGAGGCGTGCAGCCGCAGGTCGATCGACGGAACGGCCTCGCGCAGCGCATCCAGCCGCGGCACCAGCCATTGGCTCAAAAAAGCCGTTGTTGACGAGAGCGTGACGGCTGTCGGAACCGCCGCCGCGCGCAGCCGTGTGACAGCTCTTTCAATTTCTCCGAAACCGGAGGCGGTCGCCTCTAAGAGAGCCTTGCCCGGCGGGGTCAGTCTCACGGCTCTGGGCGTCCGATCCAGGACGCGAAAACCCAGATGGATTTCGAGTTGTTTGATCTGATGGCTGATGGCTGTCGGTGTGACCGCAAGTTCCTCGGCGGCATTCTTGAAGCTCGCGCGGCGGGCAGCGGCCTCAAAGGCGCGAAGGGCGGACAACGGCGGCAGACGCGAATGGGCCATGCTGAATCCAATTCATCATAAAGGTGAGAATTTCGAATTTTTCCCTTCAAGGAATGAGGTTATCATCCTCTATATTGAAATATATCAAACTTAATTCATGCATGACAGGACTATGGACATGGTTGAACTGGTTGCTGGCCTTATTGATGTTTTCGCCGATGCGCCACTAACCGGGAATCCGCTCGCCGTGGTGCAGGGCGGCGACGATCTGGCAGACGACGACATGCGGCGCATCGCAGGCGAGTTCAATCAGGCCGAGACGACATTCATCCTGCGCAGCACCCGCGCGGACCGCAAGCTTCGGTCATTCACCGCGAGCGGCGCTGAAGTGTACGGTGCCGGGCACAATGCGCTTGGAGCGTGGCTCTGGCTGGCGGAGCACGGCGAACTCGGTCCGCTTGCGACGGCCCGGACGTTCCGGCAGGAGATCGGCCCGGATATCCTGCCGATCACGCTTGAGACGCTCGGCGGACGCATCCATGGCCGCATGCGGCAGGCATCGCTGCGTCTGTCGGAACCGCTGCACGACGCAGCGCCTCTCGCCACGGCCCTCGGTCTCGATCATGGCGACATCCTGCCCGATCCCGGCCCTCGTCCCGCCGATACGGGGGCCGCACATCTGATGGTGCGTGTTCACGATGCCCGAACGGTGGACAGAGCGCGGCCCGATGCAGCCGGGTTGCTGGCCGTTCTCGAGAAGACGCCGGCGGAGGGTTGCTACGTCTATGCCTTCGACGCGGACAATCCCGGCCGGGCTTACGCCCGTTTTTTCAATCCGACCGTGGGTCTATGGGAGGATGCCGCGACCGGAACCGCGGCCGGCCCTCTGGCGGCCTATCTCGCAGCCACGGGCAATCTGCCGGACAACGCACTGGCGATCGAGCAAGGCACGAAAATGGGCCGCCGAAGCGTCCTGCGCGTCAGGCTCACGCCAGATCCCGAACTTTCCGGGACTGGAACTGTGGTGCTACGCGGGAAAATCCGGCTTTAGCCTTTGAAGTCGCGGGCAAGCAGGTACAGTTCCACCGATTCCGCGCGGCTTGCCGGCGGCTTGACGTGGTGCACCGAGCGGAACTTCTGCTTGAGCATGGCGAGCAGATCGTTTTCCGCGCCGCCCTGAAAGGTCTTGGTCAGGAAATGACCGCCGGGCTTGAGCACCGAAACGGCGAAATCGGCCGCCACCTCGCAAAGATGCACGGTGCGCAGATGGTCTGTGCGCCGGTGGCCGGTGGTCGGCGCGGCCATGTCCGAAATGACCAGATCGGGCTTGTCTCCAAGCGCCTCCATCAGCTTTCCCGGCGCTTCCTCGTCGAGGAAGTCCATCTCCAGCAGCACGACGCCGGGCAGGGGATCGACATGCAGATAGTCGATGCCGACCACATGCGGGTCCTCGTCGGTCGAACCGACGATCTTCGCCGCGATCTGCGACCAGCCCCCGGGGGCGGCGCCAAGATCGATGATCTTCTGGCCCTTCTTCAGGAGGCCGTAGCGCTCGTCGATCTCGATCAGCTTGTAGGCTGCGCGCGAGCGGTAGCCGTCCTGCTTCGACTTGTGGACGTAGGGGTCGTTCAGATGGCGTTCCAGCCAGCGGCGCGACGATTCCTTGATCGTGCCCGCCTTCTTCTTCACGCGCACATGCAGGTTGCTGCTGCCCGCACCGCCTCTTCCACCCGTTTTCGAGGCGCCCGTTTTGGGGCCGCCTTTGTTTCCGCCTGCCTTGCTCATGTCGAATGCCTGTTTTCGGGCCTGTTGCGGGGTTTGCCATTGCCGGGTTTGTCATTGTTAGACTTTGGGGGCCGGCTGTGCCGCCACGCGCCGTCGCGCGACATGAGTTCGGTGAGTATGCCCTCGCGCAGGCCCCGGTCGGCGACCAGAAGCCTCTCGCTCGGCCACACCTTGCGGATGGCGTCGAGAATGGCGCAGCCGGCCAGAACCAGATCGGCCCGGTCCGCGCCGATGCAGGGATTGGCCACGCGCGCCTCGAAATCCCACGACAGGAGACGGTCGGTCATTTCCGTCACCTCGCTTGCATCCATCCACATGCCGTCCACGCGGCGGCGGTCGTAGCGCTCCAGCCCCAGATGGATGCCGGCCAGCGTCGTCACCGTGCCGGACGTGCCGAGCAGGTGGAAGCGCGGGCTTGCCGCCAGCCCGCCGAGGCTTTGCCGCTCGCTGAAGCCGGCGAGCAGTTCCGTCACGTGATCGATCATCGCGGCGTAGCTTTCCGGCGTGACATGGCGTCCGCCGAAACGCTCTGCCAGCGTCACCACGCCGACGGGAAGCGAGGTCCATGCGATGATATGTTCGGCGAGCCGCGGCGAGCGCCGGCACGACACGTCGATCAGCGCGATCTCGGACGAGCCGCCGCCGATATCGAACAGCACCACCGCGTCCGTCTCACGCGCCACCAGCGTGCCGCAGCCTGAAACGGCCAGCCGCGCCTCGGTCTGGCGGTCCACGATCTCCAGTTCGAGACCCGTCTCCTCGCGCACGCGGGTCAGAAAATCCTCGCCGTTCTCCGCCGCGCGGCAGGCTTCGGTGGCGATCAGCCGCGAACGGCGGATCTTCTTGCCCGCAAGCTTGTCGCGGCAAATCCTCAGCGCGTCCACGGCGCGCTGCATGGCCTGATCGCTCAGGCGGCCGGTGGCGCCAAGCCCTTCGCCGAGCCGCACGATGCGCGAGAAGGCGTCCATGACGCGGAACTGGCCCGGACGGGTCGGCGCGGCGATCAGCAGCCGGCAATTGTTGGTGCCGAGGTCGAGCGCGGCATAGAGCGGCGCTTCCTCACCCTGATGGCCGTGACCATGGCCGTGGCGCGGGTGATGATGGTGCTCGCCGGGTTTGCGCCTGTGCTGGGAAGAAGGGTGCGGCGCATGGTGATGCGGGTGCTGCGCCGCTTCCGCCGTGTGCTTGCCGCCGGTTTCCGCCGCGCGCAACGTCGCGTCGTTCTGCTGGCGCGCCTGCTGTTTCCTGTTGCGGGCACGCCTGCGCCGGTTGGAAATCTTTCCGGACGGCCGGACCTGAGCGGCGGCTTCCGCCGTCGCTTCCTGTGGATGCGCCGCCTTGCCGCGCTTGCGCCGCCGCGCGCGCTTGCGCCGGTTGCCGCTGTCCTTCTGTTCTGCCTGCGGGCGTCCTGATCCGGCTGCGTCGTGCGCATCACCGGCTTCGGCAACGGCAGGTCGGCGCGGTTTGCGCTGGCCGTTGCGGGACGGATTCCGGGTTTCGTTCTTCCCCGGTTCACCGTCGGACGCCCCTTGATGCGCCGTTTCGCCGGGGCGCTCGTCGGGGTTTCTCAAAGTATCGATCCTTATCGCGCCGCGCGAGCCATGGAGGACGCGAACAGGGCGCTTCGATTTTCACGTTGTGCATAATGTAACAGTGGTTTTCGGTTTTACCAAGGGGCAGGCTGTCTGCCGCCGCCGGAAAATTTCGAACGCACCAATCCGTTTCACAAACCGGCAGGGCAGGGCGCTTCCATGATTTGTGGAAGCGTCCTGTCGGGGCAAGCTCGGGTCCGGTTCAGATATCGAAGGTGCCGGCGGCGGTGATGGTGGCGACGAACTGCTTCGTGCGCGCCTGCACGGGATGCGCGAAAATAGCGTTCGCGGTGCCGGTTTCGACAATCCGGCCCGCCTCCAGAAACACCGCATTATGGGCGATCTTCGAGGCGAGGCGCAGGTCGTGCGTGGCGATCACCATGGTGGTTCCCTCCTTGGCGAGGTTGCTCAGCACGTCCACCACTTCGGACGCCAGTTCGGGATCGAGCGCCGAGGTCGGCTCGTCGCAGAGCAGCACGCGCGGCGAGGGCGCCAGCGCGCGGGCGATGGCGATGCGCTGCTGCTGTCCGCCCGAAAGCGTCGCCGGCCAGGCGTCGGCCTTGTGCGCCATGCCGACCTTGGCGAGCAGGTCCATGGCGCGCTGGCGCGCCTTTTCCTTCGGCCATCTCAGCACCGTCACCAGCCCTTCCATGACGTTCTGGATCGCCGTCTGATGCGGGAAAAGCTGGAAATTCTGGAACACCATGCCGGTCTGGCGGCGGATGGACTGGATCGCCTGCCAGCTCGGCCTGCGGTCGGGCTCGAAGGTGAGGCTCTGCCCGCCCAGCAACAGCCTGCCGGATGTGGGCACTTCGAGCAGGTTGATGCAGCGCAGCAGCGTGCTCTTGCCGCCGCCCGACGGGCCGACCAGCGCCGTCACCGTGCCCTCGGCGATAGTGACGCTGATGTCGTCGAGGACGGTCGTGTCGCCGAAACGCTTTACGATATGCTGCAACTCGATCATGCGTTCGTCTCCAGCGTGCCGCCATAGCGCCCGAGCCGTTTTTCCAGCCGCACCTGCAAGGCGGAAAGGACGGAACTCAGCACCAGATAGATCAGCGCCGCCTCGATATAGAGGATGAGCGGCTCATAGGTCACGGCCACGATGCGCTGCGCCGCCTGGAACAGTTCCGGCACGGTGATGGCGGCGGCGAGCGAGGTGTCCTTCACCAGCGCGATGAAGGTATTGGAAAGCGGCGGCACGGCGATGCGCGCCGCCTGCGGCAGGATGGTGCGGGTCAGCGCCTGCCGCCAGCTCATGCCGATGGAATAGGCGGCTTCCCACTGGCCCTTGGGCACCGAGGCGATGACGGCGCGGATGATCTCAGAACTGTAGGCGCCGACATTGAGCGTGAAGCCGATCAGCGCGGCCGGAAAGGCGTTGAGATAGATGCCGGCGCTCGGCAGACCGTAGAAGATCACGAAAAGCTGCACCAGAAGCGGCGTGCCGCGGAATACCCAGACATAGAAGCGCGCGACGGACGACAGCCAGACCGGCGCGAACAGCCGCACCAGCGCCGTCACCAGCCCCAGCGCGAGGCCCAGAACGAAGGAAAGAAGCGTCAGCGGGATGGTGAAGATCAGGCCTGCCCACAGGAGGGTCGGCAGGGAATTCACCATGAGTTGAAGCCAGTCGGGCACTTGATACGGCTCCTTCGCCGGATAACGTCTTGCAGTCAGGTGGCTCTACCTGACACCGCATGGATGCGGCAGAACAAATGATTGGAACGGCCGCTCCAGGATCGGACGGCGTGCTCCTCATCCCTATTACAAGTCGGCTCCGTCTGTCTCGAAAAGTTTTGCGGTTACGGCGCAGAACGCCGATCTGGCCAGGCCAGACCGGCGCTTCAGCGTTTTCGGGATGCGCGCATCCGCGGATTTTACTTCGATACGTCCTGACCGAAATATTTGTCGGAGATCTTCTTGTAGGTGCCGTCGGCCTTGATCTCGTCCAGCGCCTTGTTGATGGCGGCGACCAGATCGTCGTCGCCCTTGCGCATGATGATGCCGGAAGCCGCCGCGCGGTCCTCTTCGGCCACGACCTTCACCGGGGCGTTGGGCTGGTGCTTCTTGAAGTCGAGATAGGACAGGTTGTCGTTGACCGTCGCATCGGCGCGGCCGGTGACCACGAGCTGGATCGACTGGTCGAAGCCGTCCGTGCCGACCAGTTCCGCGCCGTTGTCCTTGGCGATCTGCGCGTAGTTGCTGGTCAGCGACTGGGCCGCCTTCTTGCCCTTGAGATCGGCGAAGCTCTTGATCGTGTTGTTGTCGGCGTTGACGATCAGGGCCGCGCGCGCCACGATATAGGGCTTGGAGAAGTTGAATTTCTTCTGGCGTTCCGGGGTGATGCCGACCTCGTTGATGACGGTGTCGTAGCGGTCGGCATCCAGACCGGCGATGAGGCCGTCCCACTTGCCCTCGACGAATTCAGGCTTGACGCCGAGTTTCGCGGCCACCGCCTCGCCGATCTCCACGTCGAAGCCGACCAGCTTGTTGTCCTTGTCGTGATAGGTGAAGGGCGCATAGGTGCCCTCGGTGCCGATCTTCAGCACCCCTGCCTTCTTGATGGCGTCGAGGTTCGCCCCGGCCATGGCGCCGGTGAGGAGAGCGGCCTGAAGAATGCCTGCGGCGGCGAGAATCTGAACGAGTTTCATGTCTTTATCCGTAATCTGGTTGAGGCCCTATTGATCGCAGAAATTGAATTCCGATGATGCGTCGAAACTGCGCAGCAAGCTCTGACAAATGAGAGATTTTTTCTAAAACGACAAGATGTTTGAGCAATATATTTTAACATGGTAATTTTTATCCCGGAAGGCCGGAATGTGCTTGCACAGACTGGACATGCGGTGACAGGGAGCCATGAAAAAAGCCGCGGGTTCGCCGCGGCTTTTCCAACAGTTGCGGGGCTGGATGTCAGCCGCTGATCAGCTTCACTTCCATGAAGTCCTCAAGGCCCCACTTGCCGCCCTCGCGGCCGTTGCCCGACTGCTTGTAGCCGCCGAAGGGGCTGCCCGGCGCGCGCGGGGTGCCGTTGACCTGCACCATGCCGGCGCGCAGTTTGCGTGCGACGCGCCTGGCTCGCTCCGGGCTGCCGGTCTGTATATAGGCGGCAAGCCCGTAAGGCGTATCGTTGGCGATGGCGACGGCTTCCTCTTCCGTGTCGAAGGGGATCATGGCCAGCACCGGGCCGAAGATTTCCTCGCGCGCGATAGTCATGCCGTTATTCACGTCGGCGAAGACCGTCGGCTTGACGAAATCGCCTTCCGTGATGCCTTCGGGGCGCCCCGGCCCGCCGGCGACGAGCCGGGCGCCTTCGCCGATACCCTTCTCGATCAGCTTCTGCACCTTCTCGAACTGGATCGAGGAGGAAAGCGGGCCGATATGGTCGCCTTCCTTGGCCGGGTCGTCCACCTTCGTCGCCTCGGCGGTCTTGCGGGCCAGTTCCACCGCCCTGTCATAGACGGAACGCTCCACCAGCATCCGCGTCGGCGCGTTGCAGGACTGGCCGGTATTCTCGAAGCAATGGGCGACGCTGCGCGGGATCGCCTTTTCGAGGTCGCAGTCCGCGAAGACGATATTGGGCGACTTGCCGCCCAGTTCCAGTGCGACGCGTTTCACGGTCGCGGCCGCCGCACGGCTGACGGCGGTGCCGGCGCGGGTCGAGCCGGTAAACGACATCATGTCCACGTCCGGGTGCTGCGACAGCGCCTCGCCCGCCACCGGGCCTTCGCCGTTGACGAGGTTGAACACGCCTTTGGGCAATCCGGCCTGATCCACGAATTCGGCGAACAGCATCGCCGACATGGGCGCGATCTCGGACGGCTTCAGCACCACCGTGCAGCCCACCGCCAGCGCCGGAATGACTTTCAGCGCGATCTGGTTCATCGGCCAGTTCCACGGCGTGATGAGGCCGCAGACGCCGATCGGCTCGTAGACGACGGTCTGGTTCGGGTGGTTGGGCGAAAGAATTTCCTCGAACTCGAAATTCTCGAAGGCGGCGATGAAGGCCTTCGTATGCGAGAGTCCGGCGGCGGCCTGCGACTCGCGCGCCAGCTTGATCGGCGCGCCCATCTCGGCGGAAATGGTCCGCGCCATCTCGTCGAGCCGCGATTCATAGATTTCCGCGATGCGGCGGATAAAATCGATGCGCTTTTCGGCCGGCATTTCGCTCCATGCGGGGAAAGCGCGGCGCGCGGCGGCGACAGCGAGATCGATATCGGCGGGCGAACCGGCGGAAATCACCGCATAGGGCTTTTCGTCGGCCGGATTGACGACCTCGATATGCCGGACTTCGGCGCTGGGGGCGCGCCATGCCCCGTCGATATAGAAATCCGTCTTGTGCGTGAGATTCTTTTGCAGCATGACGCTATCCTCCTAGAGCATTTCCAGCGAAAGTGCGAAGCGGTTTCGCGTCGGATAATGCGTAAAAACAAAAGATGAAGTGGTTCCCCGACTCCGTGAAAACAGGAACCGCTCCAGGTGCCGTTTCGTCTGCGCGCGAAACTAGCGCCCTCGCTGCACGGCGTCAAAACAGAAGGGCGCATGGAAAGATCAATTTTTCTTATTCATTCTCATACGGTTCCAACTCGATGCCGAGCGCGTCCAGACCGTCCTCGATATAGTCGCCGAGCAGCGGCGTGCCGATGAGATAACGCGCCTCGTGCCCGTCATGACGGTCGGCGGCGGTGGACAGCGCATCGCTCCATTCCGTCGCGTCGAAATCGCCGCGTCCCACCCACATCAGCGCCAGCAACTCGATGCGCTCATCCTCGTTGAGCGAGCGGATGGCGGCGACAAGCTCCCTGCGGGCCGGATTGTCGCGCGAGGCGGCGAGAATGTCGATATCGCCGTCGTCGCCGGGATTGGAACCGGAATCCTCGTCCACCGCCGGTACCTGCACGTCATATTCGCGCGCCTTGGCGATGATAAAGGCGAGGTTTCCAGGATTGTTCGTCAGTTCGATCATCGTTGATACTCCCGATCCCGGTGGATTGACCGCTCTCCTCGGCCTTCGCAACTATACGGTATCGGCCTCGCGCAGGCGATAGCCGACGCCGGTTTCGGTGACGATATAGCGCGGCTGGTCGGGCGCGGCCTCGATCTTCTGGCGTAGCTGGCGGATATAGATGCGCAGATATTGCACGTCCGCCGCCGGTCCCCACACATGGTTGAGGATATAATGGTGTGTCAGCACCTTGCCGGCATATTGCACCATCAGGCGCAGGATGTCGTATTCCTTGGGCGAAAGCTTCACCTCCGCGCCGTCCACCTTCACGATGCGCCGTACCAGGTCGACCGACAGGCCCCCGGTCTGGAACACGGGCTTCTCGCCCTGCCGCTGGAGGCGGTGGCGCAGCGCCACGCGCAGGCGCGCGGCCAGTTCGCGCATGCCGAAGGGCTTGGTGACGTAGTCGTCCGCTCCAAGCTCCAGCGCGCGCACGATGCCGGCCTCGTCGGTGCGGCTCGACAGGATGAGGATGGGCAGGTCGCGGCCCTCCCGCCGCCATTTGAGCAGCAGTTCGTGCCCGTCCGTGTCCGGCAGGCCGAGGTCGAGCAGCACGAGGTCCGGCTTGTCGCCGTCGAGCCTCTCCTCCGCCTCCGCCGCGTTCGCGGCCTCGACCACGCCGTAGCCCTCGGTGGTGAGGCCGACGCGCAGCAGGCGGCGGATGGGCGGTTCGTCGTCCACGATCAGGACCTTTACGTCTTGCGTCGTCATTGCGTGCGATCCACCTCCGTTTCGTTTGTCGGCCCGGACGCCGGCATGGGCAGCGAGATGGCGAACACCGCGCCGGGCCCGTCCGCGCGGTTGCGGGCGGTGATGACGCCGCCCATCGCCTCCACGAAGCCGCGCGCGATGGAAAGCCCCAGCCCCGTGCCCGCCTGCACCCTATCGCCCTTGCGGACGCGATAGAAGGTGTCGAAAATCCGCTCCGCGTCGTCGGGCGGGATGCCGGGGCCGCGATCGGCGATTTCGAGGATCAGCCGGTTCTGCACGGTGCGGGCGTCTATGGTGATTTCCGACGCCTCGGGCGCATATTTGGCGGCGTTGTCGAGCAGGTTGAACAGCACCTGCTCGAACAGAACGGCGTCGAGCTTCAGCATGGGCAGGTCGGCGGGCACCGAGACCTGCACCGCGTGGCGGGCGAGTATTTTTCCCGCCCGGTGCAGCGCCGCGCCGACGATGTCGCCCACATAATGCATGGACATGTTGGGCTCCATCGCGCCCGCCTCGATGCGCGTCATGTCCAGAAGATTGGCGATGAAGCGGTTGAGCCGTTCCGACTGCTCGACGATGGTGAGGTGAAGCTCCGCCCGGTCCGCTTCCGGCAGCGAGGCGTCGTATTCGCGCAGCGTCGTGGCCGCTCCCATGATGGCGGCGAGCGGCGTCTTGAGGTCGTGCGAGATGGAGGTGAGCAGCGCCGAGCGCAGCCGGTCGGTCTCGGCGGCGAGCCGCGCCCGCTCCACATCCTCCACCAGTTGCACGCGCTCGATGGCGATGGCCGCCTGATCGGCCAGCGCCTCGAACAGGCGCTGCTGCGCGGGCGTGAGGATCGGCCCCTGCCTGTCATTATCGAGGCCGATGACGCCGACGGCGGTGCGCGCGGTCCTGAGCGGGAGATAGAGGCGCTTCGCGCCCGGCAGCGTGTCCGCGCCGCGCCCGGCGGCGAGGTTGTGCTCCCATGCCCAATGGGCGGCGGCGATGTCGGCGTCGGCCAGCGTGTCGTCGGGCGGATAGCCGGCGCGCACGGCGACGCCGTCCTTTTCCGGCAGCAGGATGACGACGCGCACCTTCAGCATGGAGGCGATCTGGAAGGCGGTCGCCCACAAGACGTCGTCGAGCGAGCCGGTTCCGGCGAGTTTCCGGCTGAACAGGTAGAGGTCCTCGGTCGTGCGCGCCCGCTCGCGCGCGGCGGCGGCCTGCCGGTGCACGCGGCTCGCCAGATTGCTCGCCACCACGCTGATGACGAGGAAGAAGGCGAGCGCCACCACGCTTTCGGGATCGGAGATGTCGAGCGTGTAGAGCGGCGGCAGGAAGAAGAAATTATAGGCGAAGGCGCTCAGCACCGAGGCGAAGAGCGCAGGGCGCAGCCCCAGCGTGACGGCTGCGCCCAGCACGCCGGTGACGAAGACCAGCGCGATGGAGCGCACGTCGAGGAATTGTTCGAGCAGCAGGCCCGCGCCGAGCGCGCCGGTGACGAAGGACGCGGCGGAAAGATAGGGCCGGGGGTTGAACGCTTCCGCCGGCGCGGCGGTCCTGACGGTGCGCGCGGCGGCGGCCTTGTCCGGCTCCGTGCCGATGGTGAGATGCACGTCGATGACGCCGGAAAGCCGCACCAGCTCATGCCCGACGGAGCTTTGGCCGATGAAGCCCCGAAGGCGCTCGCGCCAGCGCGGCTGCACCGATTTGCCGGCGACGATCTGGGTGTAATTATGGGTAAAGGCGTAGCGCACGATATCCTCCGCCACCGACTGGCCGGGGATGATGATCGTCTCGCCGCCGAGCTGTTCGGCGAGCCGCATGGCGGCCGAAAGCTGGTCCTTCTTGTCTTCCGGCAGGTTGGCGGTCCCGGACGTCTCGATATGGATCGCCGCCCATGGCGCGCGCAGCCGGTCGGCGATCCGGCGGGCGTAGCGCACCAGCGACAGGCTGCGCGGGCGCTCGTCCACCGCCACCAGAACCCGGTCGCCCGCCGCCCACGGGCCTTCTATGGCGTTGGCGCGCATGTGGTTGAGAAGCTGCTCGTCCACGCGCTGCGCGGTGCGGCGCAGGGCCAGTTCGCGCAGGGCCGTCAGGTTGCCGGGCGAGAAATAATTGCGCATGGCGCGCTTGGCCGTCCGCGGCAGGTAGACCTTGCCCTCGTCCAGCCGCTTGATGAGATCGCCGGGGGTGAGGTCGATCAGCTCTATGTCGTCGGCGCGGTCGATGACGCTGTCGGGCACGGTCTCGCGCACGCGGATACGCGTGATCTGCGCCACCACGTCGTTGAGGCTTTCGACATGCTGGATGTTGAGCGTCGTATAGACGTCGACGCCGCGGGCGAGCAGTTCCTCCACGTCCTGATAGCGCTTGGGATGGCGGCTGCCGGCCACGTTGGTGTGGGCCAGCTCGTCCACCAGAACGAGCTGCGGACGGCGCGCCAGCACGGCGTCGATATCCATCTCCTCCAGTTCGTGGCCGCGATAGGCGACGCGCTTGCGCGGCACGATCTCCAGCCCCTCGACCAGCGCCTGCGTCTCCTTGCGCCCATGCGTCTCGACCACGCCGATGACCACGTCGACGCCGTCGGCCTTGCGCGCCCGGCCGGAGAGAAGCATCTCATAGGTCTTGCCGACGCCGGGGGCCGCGCCGAGAAAAATCTTCAGGCGGCCGCGCGTCTCGCGCTCCGCCTGTTCGAGCAGCGCGTCGGGAGACGGGCGCATGTCGCCCTGTCGAATATCGTCCGAGATCAACCGGCGGCTCCTGTGGAAGAGGACGGCGGCGGAACGGGTCCGCCGCCGTTTCGGCAGTCTATTACTTGGCTCCGTTCGCGTCCAAGGCAAGGTTCAGCTTCAGCACGTTGACCGTGGGGTCGCCGAGGAAGCCGAGTTCGCGGCCCTCCGTCTGCTTGCCGACCAGATCGCGCAGCGCGTCCTCGCTGATGCCGCGCGCCTTGGCGACGCGCGGAACCTGATAGAGCGCGGCGTCCGGCGAGATGTCCGGGTCCAGCCCGCTCGCCGAGGTGGTGACGAGGTCGATGGGCACCGGCTGGCCCGGATTCTCCTTCCTGAGCGCCGCCGCGTCGGCCGCGATGCGCTTGATCAGCGCCGGATTGGTGGGACCGAGATTGGAGCCGCCGGAATTGGCCGCGTCGTAACCGTCCTTGCCGGCGGCGGAGGGACGGCCGTGGAAATAGCGGTCGCTCGCGAATTTCTGCCCGATCAATTCCGCGCCGACGATTTTGCCGTCCTTCACGATCAGGCCGCCATTGGCCTGCCTGGGAAAGATCGCCTGCGCCACGCCCGTCATGGCGAGCGGATAGAGAAGGCCGGTGAGGATGGTGAGCGCCACGATCATGGTGAGCGCGGGGCGGATCTGTTTCAGCATGGTTTCGATCCTTTGCGGTTGCGGTTGCGGTCAGGCGAGGCCGACGGCGACGATGATCATGTCGATGGCCTTGATGCCGATGAAGGGCGCGACGACGCCGCCGACGCCGTAGATCAGCAGGTTGCGGGCCAGCAGCGCCCCCGCGCCGACCGCCCGGTAGCGCACGCCGCGCAGCGACAGCGGGATCAGCGCCACGATGATGAGCGCGTTGAAGATGATCGCCGACAGGATGGCGCTCTGCGGCGTGGCGAGGCGCATGATGTTGAGCGCGCCGAGCTGCGGATAGAAGGCGAGGAACATGGCCGGGATGATGGCGAAATATTTGGCGATGTCGTTGGCGATGGAGAAGGTGGTGAGCGCGCCGCGCGTCATCAGCAGCTGCTTGCCGATCTCCACGATCTCGATCAGCTTGGTCGGGTCGCTGTCGAGATCGACCATGTTGCCCGCCTCGCGCGCGGCCACGGTGCCGGTGTTCATGGCCACGCCCACATCGGCCTGCGCCAGCGCCGGCGCGTCGTTAGTGCCGTCGCCGCACATGGCGACCAGCTTGCCCTTGGCCTGCTCCTCGCGGATCAGCGTCAGCTTGTTTTCCGGCGTCGCCTGCGCGAGGAAATCGTCCACGCCGGCCTCCGCCGCGATGGCCGCCGCCGTCATCGGATTGTCGCCGGTGATCATCACCGTGCGGATGCCCATGCGGCGCAGCTCCGAAAAGCGCTCGCGGATGCCGCCCTTGACGATGTCCTTCAGGTGGACGACGCCGAGGAGCCTGCCGTCGCGCGCCACGGCCAGCGGCGTGCCCCCTCCCTTGGCGATACCGTCGGCGATGGATTGCAATTCGTCCACCGTCTTGCCCGTTCCGCCGGCATGGGCCAGCACCGCGTCCACCGCGCCCTTGCGGATGGACGAGCCGTCGATATCCACGCCGCTCATGCGGCTTTGCGCGGTGAAGGGCACGAAGGCGGCGTGCAGGCTCTGCATGTCGCGCCCGCGCAGGTCGTATTTTTCCTTGGCCAGCACGACGATGGAGCGGCCTTCCGGGGTCTCGTCGGCCAGCGAGGCGAGCTGCGCCGCGTCGGCCAGTTCCTGCTCGCTGACGCCCGTGACCGGCAGGAAGGCTGTGGCCTGCCGGTTGCCGAGCGTGATGGTGCCGGTCTTGTCGAGAAGCAGCGTGTCGACGTCGCCCGCCGCCTCCACCGCGCGGCCCGACATGGCCAGCACGTTGAAGCGCACGAGGCGGTCCATGCCGGCGATGCCGATGGCCGACAGCAGCGCGCCGATGGTGGTGGGGATCAGCGTCACGAACAGCGCCACCAGCACCGTCACCGAAATATAGCCGCCGCCATAGGCCGCGAAGCTGGGGATCGTCACCGTGGCCAGCACGAAGATCAGCGTCATGCCGGCGAGAAGGATGTTGAGCGCGATCTCGTTCGGCGTCTTCTGGCGCTCCGCGCCCTCCACCAGCGCGATCATCTTGTCGATGAAGGTGGAGCCCTGCGCGGCGGTGACGCGCACCTTGATCCAGTCGGAAAGCACCTGCGTGCCGCCGGTGACGGCGGAGCGGTCGCCGCCGGATTCGCGGATGACGGGCGCGGATTCGCCGGTGATGGCCGCCTCGTTGACCGAGGCCACGCCTTCGATCACCTCGCCGTCGGAGGGGATGAGGTCGCCGGCCTCGACCAGCACCACGTCGCCCACCTTCAGGCTCGCGCCGGAGACGGTCCGGTAGTCGCTTCCCTCGCCGGAAAGCAGCTTCGCCTGCGTCTCCGTGCGGGTGCGGCGCAGCGATTCCGCCTGCGCCTTGCCGCGCCCTTCGGCCACGGCTTCTGCGAAATTGGCGAACAGCACCGTGAACCACAGCCACAGCACGATCTGGAAGGTGAAGCCGAGATGGCCGCCGCCCGTCACCGCGTCGCGCACCAGAAGCACGGTGGTGAGCAGCGAGACGACGGCGACGACGAACATAACCGGATTGCGCACGAGCGCCTTCGGGTTCAACTTGCGGAAGGCGTCGCCGACCGCGGGCATGAGGATATGGGCGTCGAGGACGCTGGTGGTTCTGGACTGGCTCATTTCGTTTCTCCCGGTCATTTTTACCGGCTCTAATGCGGCGCGAGGACGGTTTCGAGGAACTGCGCCGCCAGCACGATTGCGATCAGCGCGCCTGCGAAACCGAGGATAAGGGTGGACGGGTTCGGCATCAGAAGGTCTGCCCGTGGATCATGGCGAGGTGCTCCGTCACCGGCCCCAGCGCCAGCGCCGGGAAGAAGATCAGGCCGCCGACGATGAGGACGACGCCGACCAGAAGCCCGATGAACAGCGGCCCGGTGGTGGGGAAGGTGCCCGCCGATTGCGGCGCGGCCTTCTTCATCGCCAGCGAGCCGGCGATGGCCATGGCGGGGACGATGACGAGGAAGCGGCCCATCAGCATGGCGAGGCCGATGGTGATGTTGTACCAAGGCGTATTGCCGGAAAGCCCGCCGAAGGCCGAGCCGTTATTGGCCGTGCCGGAGGTGTAGGCGTAGAGGATTTCCGAGAAGCCGTGCGGCCCGTTGTTGGCGACGCTGGCCAGCCCCGCCGGAATGACGGTGGCGATGGCCGTGAAGCCGAGGATCGACAGCGGCAGGCAGAGCACGGCCAGCATCGCCATTTTCACCTCCTTGGCCTCGATCTTCTTGCCGAGATATTCCGGCGTGCGGCCGACCATCAGCCCGGCCACGAAGATCGCCACGATGACGAAGAGGATGACGCCGTAGAAGCCCGCCCCTACGCCGCCGATGATGACCTCGCCGAGCTGCATGTTGATCATCGGGATGAGGCCGCCCAGCGCCGTCAGGCTGTCGTGCATGGCGATCACCGCGCCGCAGGAGGCCGCGGTGGTGACGACCGCGAACAGCGCCGAGACGGCGATGCCGAAGCGGGTCTCCTTGCCTTCCATGTTGCCGCCGTCGATCCCGAGCGCATGGATGAGCGGATTGCCCGCCGCCTCCGCCCAGTAGCAGACGGCGACGCCGGCGATGAACAGGACGCCCATGGCGGCGAAGATCGCCCAGCCCTGCCGCTGGTCGCCGACCATGCGGCCGAAGACATTGGTGAGGCCCGCGCCGAGCGCGAAGATCGCCGCCATCTGCAGCAGGTTGGAGATGGCGTCCGGGTTCTCGAACGGATGGGCGGAATTGGCGTTGAAAAAGCCGCCGCCATTGGTGCCGAGCATCTTGATGGCGAGCTGCGAGGCGACGGGGCCGAGCGCGATGATCTGCTTCGCGCCTTCGAGCGTGGTGGCCTCGGCATAGGCCCCGAGCGTCTGCGGCACGCCGAGCGCCACGAAAACCACCGTCATCACGATACAGACCGGCAGCAGGATATAGAGCGTGCAGCGGGTGAGATCGACCCAGAAATTGCCGAGCGTCTTCATCGACTTGCGTGCGAAACCGCGAATGAGGGCGACGGCGATGGCGACGCCCGTGGCGGCGGAGACGAAATTCTGCACCGTCAGCCCCGCCATCTGGGTGAAATAGGACATCGTGCTTTCGCCGCCGTAGTTCTGCCAGTTGGTGTTGGTGACGAAGCTCGTCGCGGTGTTGAAGGAAAGATCGGCCGGGACGGCGGCCATGCCCATCGGGTTGAAGGGCAGGACGCCTTGCAGGCGCTCAATGAAATAGAGCAGCAGGAAGCCGGCCAGATTGAACAGGAGCATCGCGGCCGTATAGGTCGTCCAGTGCTGCTCCTCGCGTTCGCCGGTTCCGGCCAAGGCGTAGAGCCCGCGCTCGACCGGCGCGAGAACCGGCGACAGAAAGCTGCGCTCGCCGCTGAAGACGCGCGTCATGTAGAAGCCGAGCGGCTTGGTGATGAGAACGATGATCCCGCAGAAGACGAGGATCTGTATCCATCCGTTGATCGTCATGGTTTTTCAAGCCTTTGCGGCTGTTTGCTCAGAACCGTTCGGGACGAATGAGCGCATATAGGAGATAGACGGTGATGAAGGCGGAGACCAAGCCGCCGGCGATGAGATCGAACAGCATGGCGCGTCCCCTCAAAGCCTCTCGCAGGCGCTGATGTAGCCGAAGATCAGCGCGAAGAATCCGACGCCGACGGCCAGCATGGCGATATCCATGGTCTTGTCCCCTTGCGGGGCTCCCTGTTTCGATCAGGAGCCGATTATGCCGCCGGCGCGCATAGGGTTTCGAGACGGGGAAGCGGGGAGAAGTATAAAAATGTCATATATGAAAGGGCCGGCATCAGGCCTTTTTCGGTTTCGTGCCGCGCGCGACATGGTCGCCGGCGGCGGATTCGAGCCTTGCGCTGTCCCATATAGCGGCGAGCGCCACCAGCGCCACGATGAGAAAGGCGATGCGGAAAGGCATGGCCGGACCGCCGGTGACGGCGAGGCTTTCGCCGATGCGCCAGGCGACGGCGCCGAGAGCTACGCCGAGCCCCATGGCAAGCTGGAAGGCGGTGGAAAACAGCGTGTTGGCGCTGGTCATCGCCTTTCGCGGAATATCGGCGAAGGCGATGGTGTTTTGCGCGGTGAACTGCATGGAGCGCGACATGCCGCCGATAAAGAGAACGAGGCAGACCAGCCATAGCGGGAGGGACGGCGAGAAGGCGGCGCAGGCGGCGATCGCCGCCGCATTGATGATGCCGTTGACGACGAGTATCCGCCGGAAGCCGAACCGGCGCAGCGCGCCGGTGGTCATGGGCTTCATCACCAGATTGCCGGCGAAGACCGCCATCAGCATCATGCCCGACTGCAAGGCGTCGTAGCCGAAGCCGATCTGCAACATCAGCGGCAGCAGGAAAGGCACGGCGCTGACGCCCATGCGGAACAGCGAGCCGCCCCAGATCGTCACCGCGAAGGTCTGCGTCCTGAGCGTGGCGAGGTCGATCATCGGCGTCGGCGTGCGCCGCAGATGGTACACGGCGGCGATGAGCAGCCCGCCGCCGGCCACCACCGCGACCGCCGCCTTCAGCCAGTCGATATCGGGACGCCCCAGAAACTCGGTGGCGGACAGGAGCAGGAACAGCGCGCCGCCGGTGAGCAGGAAACCCGGCCAGTCGAAGCTGCGCCCGCCATGTCCGTCGCCCGCCGGCACCAGCCGCAGGGCAAAGGCGAGGGCGACCAGCCCCAGCGGGATATTGAGATAGAATATCCAGCGCCAGACGGCATGATCGACGATGAGACCGCCGAGCGGCGGTCCCAGCACGGGCGCCACCAGCGCCGGCCATGTCAGCGTGGCGATGGCGGTTATCAGCCGCTCCTTGGGCGTGGTGCGCAGGACGACGAGGCGTCCTACAGGCACCATCATCGCGCCGCCCATGCCTTGCAGGATGCGCGCGGCGATGAATTGCGGCAGGTTCTGCGACAGTCCGCACAGAAGCGAGGAAAGCGTGAACAGCGCGATGGCAAAGGCGAAGACGCGCCGCGCGCCGAAACGCTCGGCGATCCAGCCGCTCACCGGAATGAAGATGCCGAGCGTCAGCATATAGGCTGACACGCCGGTGTTGAGATCGACCGGCTGGACGCCGAAGCTCGCCGCCATATGCGGCACGGCGGGCGTTATCACCGTCGCATCGAGATTTTCCATGAAGAAGGTGCCGGCCACCAGCAGCGCCAGCGCCGCGCCGCCGCCGGAGACCGTCTCACGGTCGGTTGTCACAGGCGTCACAGGCTGCGATCCGTGCATGCGCCGCTCCGGGCCGGGGAACCGGTGGCGGCCGCCGTTCTGCCGGAAAGATCTGTCTGCATGCTATTGTTCCTGATCGGTATTTTGCGAAATCGCTGTTCTTGACCCATGTCAATTTCGATAATCCAGATAAGCACGGTTGTCCGCAATTCACAATTTCGGATCGCTGTGTCGGTGTGCTCAATCGCGCGGCAGCCGTCTTGCGGCCCACTCGCTTTCTGGAATGGCGCCACCGATCGTATAGCTGAACCCCTTGATCGTCATGGCCTTCGCATCGGCCTCGCACCGGAAGCCGATTGCATACCATTGGCCACGGCTGCGGAAGGCGCCGTCGCGCACGGTCAGGCTCGTTTCGGAAATGGCGCTGTCATTGCGGGCGAGCATGTCGGGGAAAGCGCCGGGGCGATTGTGGCGTATTTGCTCCAGCGCCTCGATGCTGCAAATCTGCGCGATCCGTTCGGTCGGCGGCAGCCTGCCGAGCGCCTGTTTCACGCGGGGATCGGCAAGCGCATCCTTCGCATAGAGCCGGTGCGCGGGCGTGAAGTCGTCCGCCTTCTGTTCCGCTTTCGCCGGTTCGGGGTTATTTGCGTCCGGCGCGGGCAGCTTTTGCGGAGCAGGGCGTCCCTGCGGCACAGGCAGGGCCGATGCGCCGCCATTCTGTGCGCCTTCCGTATGGAGAATCGATTCGGAAGACGGGGTTTTGGCCTCCGCCGGCTTGCCGCCCTCGGACTGTTTGCCCTTTTCGGGCGCGGCCGGCGGAAGCTCCGGCTGCCGCGGCTTTTCCTTTTCCGGCTGGCTGGAAGCCGATTCGAAAGCCTGCGGCGGCGGCGCCGCAGGCTTTGCGGCCTTTGCAGGCTGTTTTTCGGGCTTCGGCTTCGACTTTTCTTTCGGTTTCGGGGGAGGAACGAGCGTTACGTTCACGCTCTGCTCCGGGGCGGGCTGCGGCGCATCCGGCAGGCGCACCAGCAAGAGGAGCAGCAGCAAAAGATGCAGCGCGACGGAGGCCGGCGCGCCCCACCCGGTTTCTCCCCATAGCTTTCTGGCGAATTGCTGCATGAACCCGAAACTTGCCGACACGACACCTTGAAACTAGAGGCGTGTGCCGCCGGCAACAAGGGTACGGCCGCTCATGGAACGGTCTCGTCCTCCACCAGCGCCGGCACAGGCTCGCTGGTGACGACGGCGGGCGGGCCTTCCACGCCGCGCTGGCGTTCGCGGATGAAGGTGAAAAGCCCGGAAACGAGGATCAGCGCGATGCCGATCAGCATGGGCGTGTCGATGTGGTCGTGGAAGATAAAATAGCCGAACAATATGGCCCAGAGCATCT
Source organism: Rhizobiales bacterium 63-22 (assembly GCA_001898995.1). Classification (GTDB taxonomy): domain Bacteria; phylum Pseudomonadota; class Alphaproteobacteria; order Rhizobiales; family Rhizobiaceae; genus Brucella. Next base: position 177,844 of record MKVZ01000019.1, read on the forward strand.
GGCTGTATTGCGGCGAGGCGATGGCGCTGGCGGGCGCGTGCTGGGCGGCCAGCATGAGCAATATATTGGCGAAGGCGGCGAGCAGGCCGTAACCGGCGAGATAGATCCATTCGACGGGGTCCGGCGCCGTATAGCCCGGAATCATCATCGCGCCGCAGATCACGATCGGCCCGATCAGCCCGCTCGTATAGAGCGAGATGCGCTTCTCGTTCTTGCCCATGATACGGAAGATGATGATGCCCATCGCACCGCCTATGCCGGCCACGAGCGCACCGAGATGCCCGATGGAGAGTTCACGGAAGCCGGGGCGCAGCACGACCAGCACCCCGGCGAAGCCGATGACGACCGCCAGCCAGCGCCGCCAGCCCACCTGTTCCTTCAGGAGGAACACGGACAGGATCGTGACATAAGCCGGCAGGAGGAACATCAGCGCGAAGGCTTCCGCCATGGAAAGATGGGTGAAGGCCGTGACGGAGCCGATGACGCCGAGCGCCGCGAAGACCGTGCGCACGATCCACATCTTCACATTGGTGGTGCGGAACATGTCGAGCCATCCCTCGCCGCTCTTGCGCGCGAAAGGCACGGCGAGCAGCCCCAGCACCGCGCCGTAGAAGGCGACCTCGTAGGGCGATAGCGTGCCGTTGAGGAACTTGACGCAGGCGTCGCTGACGGAGAACGCGGCATAGGAGGCGAAGGCGAGAAAAATACCGTAGAGCATGGTCATTTCCGAAGGGAGAGGCAGTCCGTCCCGGCTGATCCCATACCGGATGGCGGGGGCGTTGGCAAAAGACAATTTGTTGAAAACCGGCGTTTGCGGCAGGTGCGCCATCACGTTTCCGATCGCGGGCAGATCCCCCGAAAACGCATGCCTCATCTGCAATCATATGCGTGGTGAAAAACCGGGCAAACGACTATTTATCAATCATCGAAACGAGGAGAAAAGAAATGAGCATCCGTTCCAAGCTTCAGCAGTATGTTTCCCGCCGCCGCGCCCTTCGCGAACTCGGCGCCATGGACGACCATCTTCTGGCCGACATCGGTGTTTCCCGCTCGCAGATTCACAACGCCGTTAACGGCCGCTAAGGTTGATGGCCCTTCCCGAGAAGGACCGTCCCGAAGCCGGGAAAAACACAAGACGATAAAGCGCCGGAAGCAAGTCCGGCGCTTTTGCTTTTTTAATTTGTTTTTCAAGCTGATTGCTCATCTTCCTGTTCCCCCTGCTCCCATCGCGCATCTGGAAATGCCGGTACGGATGGCCTATGCCTTACACGGCATGAATCGCTCCCCGGAGCGAAGGGGGATATGGAATGGAACTCATCCTGAGCGGTATTCTGATCGGCATCGGCGCAACGGTCGCCATGGATGTCTGGGCGCTGATTCTCGCGGCGGCCACGGGACAGGCGCGGCCCGACTGGGCGCCGGTCGGGCGCTGGTTCTGGCATCTGCGCGAAGGCCGCATCTTCCACGACGACATAAGCAAGGCCGCACCCTATCGGCATGAACTGGCGCTGGGCTGGATCGGCCATTATGCGGTCGGAATACTCTATGGCATCGTCTTCGCGCTTTATGGCGGAGCGGCGTGGTTTGCGCATCCGTCCTTTCTTCCTGCGTGGATTTTCGGCCTGCTGACGGTGGCGGCGGGGTGGTTCCTGTTGCAGCCGGGACTCGGCATCGGCTGGGCGGCGTCGAGATTGCCCGATGCCGGCAGGGTGCGCCTGCTCAATCTGGTCGCGCATACCGTCTTCGCGCTCGGAATGTACGGCACGGCATTGCTTTTATAGGCTCATGCGGCAGATGGGCGCATAAAGCTTTTTTGAAACAGTTTCGTGCATATTCGGCAAATAGGGAACTGGCGCCCGCGCCAGAGTCAGTCCACACTTGATCATGTCAATAAACAGGCATTCTTGTGGCGGAACTGTGCTTTCCGTCAAAAAGGGTGTAAAGGGGAAACCAGCCGGCCGGCGGCAGCGCGGCGGCATGCAACAAAGTGGCGATCGCCTGGACCTGCTTCGCTTCGCCTGATCCGGACGGTGCATCCGTTCCTGCATCGGGGGAGAGGGGGACCCGGACGGGCATTGCTTCGGAGGTAAGATGCTCGACAAGTTGTTCAAACTACAGGAACACGGCACGACGGTGCGGACGGAAATCGTCGCCGGCGTGACGACCTTCCTGACCATGTCCTATATCATCTTCGTCAACCCGGATATTCTCTCGACCACGGGCATGGACAAGAGCGCCGTCTTCGTGGCGACCTGTCTTGCCGCCGCGCTCGGCACGATCATCATGGCGCTGGTCGCCAACTGGCCGATCGGCATGGCGCCCGGCATGGGCCTCAACGCCTTCTTCGCCTTCACCGTCGTCAAGGGCATGGGCTTCACCTGGGAGCAGGCGCTGGGCGCGGTGTTCATCTCCGGCGTCATCTTCATCCTGCTCACCGTGACCGGTATCCGAAAATGGCTGGTGGAGGGCATTCCGCATTCATTGCGAAGTGCCATCGCCGCCGGCATCGGCATGTTCCTTGCGCTGATCGGCCTGAAAAGCGCGGAAATCGTGGTCGGCAATCAGGCGACGCTGGTCGGTCTCGGCGACCTGACCAAGCCCGGCCCGCTGCTCGCCATTCTCGGCTTCTTCATCATCGCGGTGCTCGACGCGCTGCGGGTGAAGGGCGCGATCCTGATCGGCATTCTGGTCGTGACGGTGATCTCCGTCGCGCTCGGCATCAGCCCGTTCTATGGCGTGGTCTCCACCCCGCCGAGCATCGCGCCGACCTTCCTCAAGCTCGATATCATGGGCGCGCTGCATACCGGCATCCTGCATGTCATCCTGGTCTTCGTTCTGGTGGAAGTGTTCGACGCCACCGGCACGCTGATCGGTATCGCCAAGCGCGGCCGGCTGATCGAGGAAGGCAAGCCGAACCGGCTCGGCCGTGCGCTGTTCGCCGACAGCGCCGCCATTCTGTGCGGCTCGCTGATCGGTACGTCCTCGACCACGGCCTATGTGGAAAGCGCGTCGGGTGTGCAGGCGGGTGGCCGTACCGGTCTCACCGCCCTGGTGGTGGCGATCCTGTTCCTTGCGGCGCTCTTCATCTCGCCGCTGGCCGGATCGGTGCCGGCCTATGCGACCGCGCCGGCGCTGATCTATGTCGCCTGCCTGATGATGCGCGAACTGACCGAGATCGAATGGTCCGATGTGACGGAGGCGACGCCGGCAGCGCTGACGGCGCTGATCATCCCCTTCACCTATTCGATCGCCAACGGTCTCGCTTTCGGCTTCATCTCCTATGTCGTGCTGAAAGCCTTCACCGGCAGGTTCCGTGACATCCATCCGGCCACATGGCTGGTGGCGATACTGTTCGTGATCCGCTTCGCCTTCTTCGCGGAGTAGGGCACCGGAAGCCGATCGAAACGCCGGCCCGATGCAATCGGGCCGGCGTTTTGCCGTTTTATTCGCGGTTCAGTTTCTCCACGTGCAGCAGCAGGGCGCTGTGGTCCTGTTCCCCGCAGCCCTCGGCGACAAGGGCGGCAAATGCGTCATGCACGGTTTCGGTGAGCGGCAGGCTGAGCGCCAGACCGTTCGCCGTGCGCAGGATCGAATCGAGGTCCTTCAACTGGATGCGCGCCGTGCCGCCGGGCCTGAAATCGCGCTCGATCATGCGTCTGCCGTGCAGTTCGAGGATGCGGCTTTCGCAGAAGCCGCCGCGAATGGCGTCGCGGAAGGCCGCGCGCGAGCCGCCGCCCTTTTCCACCAGCACCATGGCCTCGGCGATCGCCCCGATGGTGATGGCGACGATCTGCTGATTGGCGAGCTTGGCAAGCTGGCCTGTGCCGGTGGGGCCGACGCGGGTGAGGCGGCCCATGGGCCGGAACACGTCGGCCAGCCCGGCGATCACGGCTTCGTCTCCGCCGGCCATGATGGCGAGCGTCCCTTCCTCCGCGCCGACCACACCGCCCGAAACCGGCGCATCGACGTGGTCTATGCCGCGCGCCTCAAGCCGTCCGGCATGGTCGCGCGCCGCGTCGGGGGCGATCGAACTCATGTCGATTACCGCCGCGCCGGGGCGCAGCGCATCGGCGACGCTTCTACCCGCCATGGTACCGCCAAACAGGACTTCCGCGACCGCCGGTCCGTCCGTCAGCATGGTGATGACGATATCGGCGTCCTGTGCCGCCTGCGCCGGACCGGGCGCGAGCTTCGCACCCTTTTCGACCAGCGGCGCGGCCTTGGCGGCGTCGCGGTTCCACACGGTGACGTCGAAACCTGCCCCGATCAGACGGCCCGCCATCGGCGCGCCCATGCGCCCGGTGCCAAGAAAAGCGATCCTGCGTGTCAAACCCGTCTCCCTCCGGCTGATAATCGTGGCATATATAGCTTTTCCAGTCAGGAAGGGAAAACATGAAACTGTTCGATCTGACAGGGCGGCGTGCGCTCGTCACCGGCTCCTCGCAGGGTATCGGCCAGGCGCTGGCCAAGGGTCTCGCCGAGGCGGGGGCGGACGTGATCCTCAACGGCCGCGACAGGGACAGGCTGGCGGAGGCGGCGGAAAAGCTCGGCGCCAGGCACACGCTCGCTTTCGACGCCACCGATCATGAGGCCGTGCGCAGGGCCGTGGACGGTTTCGAGGCGGAAACCGGCCCGATCGATATTCTCGTCAACAATGCCGGCATGCAGCACCGCACGCCGCTGGAGGATTTTCCGGCGGATGCCTTCGAAAGACTCCTTAAAGCCAACATATCGACGGTCTTCAATGTCGGTCAGGCGGTCGCGCGCCATATGATCGCGCGCGGCGCGGGCAAGATCATCAACATCGCCAGCGTGCAGACGGCGCTCGCCCGTCCCGGCATCGCGCCCTACACCGCCACCAAGGGCGCCGTCGGCAACCTCACCAAGGGCATGGCGACGGACTGGGCGAAATACGGCCTGCAATGCAATGCGATCGCTCCGGGCTATTTCGACACGCCGCTGAACGCGGCCCTCGTCGCGGACTCTGCCTTTTCCGCGTGGCTGGAAAAGCGCACGCCCGCCGGCCGCTGGGGCAGGGTGGAGGAACTGGTCGGCGCCTGCATATTCCTTGCCTCGGACGCGTCCTCCTTCGTGAACGGCCATGTACTCTACGTCGATGGCGGCATCACCGCTTCGCTCTGAGGCAATGCGGCCCACTGCGGCCATGACCTGGAAAAAATCAAGTCGACTTTAGTATAAGTGAGAAAAACTGCCGCAGCCGCAAGGTTTCGATTGTCCGGGGGAGAGCTGATTGTTCCGGTAAGATAGCAACGGTCAGGTTGATGGCCGGGCGATTTTTCTTTCAAAAGGCGCCGCTTTATGTCTAAATGCGCGGCAACGAGTCGGGAGGTATTCATGATGAAGAATTTTGCGTCTGTGCTGGCGATGACCCTTGCCGGAGGTCTTGCCGGCCTGTCCGTTTCGACGATCGCCGCCAGGGCCGACGATGTCATCACGCTGGGCGCGTCTGTGCAGTTGTCCGGGCCGGTGGCCAATACGGGCCGCTATTATCAGGACGCCTACAATATCACCATCGACAAGATCAACGCCGCCGGCGGCGTGAAGGTCGGCGACAAGTCCTACAAGCTGGCGCTGAAAATCTACGACAACCAGTCGAACGTCAATCTGAGCGTGCGCCAGTACACCCAGCTCGTCACCGACGACAAGGTCAATTTCCTGCTCGGCCCCTTCGCGAGCAATTTCGCGCTCGCCGACTCGGTGATCTCGGAAAAATACCGGATTCCCATGGTGCAGGGCGGCGGCGCTTCCGACGAGATTTATACCCGTAAGTTCAAATATATTTTCGGTACGCTCGCGCCGGCCTCCAATTATTTCGGCTCGACGGTGGAGATGCTGAAGGGGCTGGACCCGAAGGTGCAGAACGTCGCGCTGGTCTATGCCGACGATTCCTTCGACGTCTCGGTCGCCGAGGGCACCCGCAAGCTTCTGAAGGATGCGGGCATCACCATCGCCGCCGACGAGAAGTTCGCCACCAATTCGACCGACTTCACCTCGCTGATCGCGCAGGTCAAGAGCAAGAACGTCGACGCCGTGCTGGTGGCGGGCCATGAGACCGAGGTGCTCAATTTCGTGCGCCAGTCGAAGAGCCTTGCCTTCAGCCCGAAGCTCTATTCCTTCACGGTGGGCGTGCCGACCGAGGATTTCCGCAAGGCGCTCGGCAAGGATGCCGACTATGCCTTCGGCATGACGGCGTGGCTGCCCGGCCCCAGCCTCAAGGACCGCTGGTTCGGCGATGCCTCGAAGTTCGAGGCCGAATACAAGGCCCGTTTCAAGTATGAGCCGGACTACCATGCCGCTTCCGGCGCCTCCGACGTGGAAGCCTTCGTGGAAGCCATCGAGAAGGCCGGTTCGCTCGACCCGCAGAAGGTCCGCGACGCGCTGGCGAGTATCAAGTTCGAAAGCCTCTATGGCCCCATCGCCTTCGACGAGCGCGGCCAGATCAACCTGCCGCAGATCGTCGTGCAGGTTCAGGACGGCAAGCTGGTCGAGATCCGCAGCCCCGCCGGACAGGTCAATGCGCCGAAATATCCCATGCCCGCATGGGACAAGCGCTGACATAGCCGCTTCCGGCGGGCTGCCCTCGCGCGCCCGCCGGAAAGGCATGTGCGCCGAAAATAGATTGTCCGCTGCGGCCCGGTTGCGGCCCGGCTGCTGCATTGCGGGGGTGGAATGAGTCTTTTCCTACAGGTCGTCATCAACGGTATCCTGCTCGGCGGGCTTTACGCCATCATGGCGCAGGGTCTGGCGCTGGTGTGGGGTGTGCTCAACATCGTCAACCTCGCCCACGGCACGATGATCATGCTGGGCGGTTACGTCACGTGGCTGCTGTTCGCCAATTTCGGCGTCGATCCCTTTATCGGCGTCTTCCCGGCTGCGGTGGTGATGTTCTGCTTCGGCTATGCCCTGCAGCGCGGCATCCTCAACCTCGTAGCGCGCGGGCCGATGTTCAACGCGCTGCTGATCACCTTCGGTATCGAGATCATCTTCACCGATGTGGCGCAGCACGTCTTCTCGGCCGATTTCCGCGCCATCATCCCGTCCTATTCGGCGGTGAACTTCAATGTGGCCGGCATCACCATCCCGCTGATGAACCTGCTCGCCTTCATCGCCGCCTTCGTGGTGTCGGGCCTGATGTTCTTCTTCATGCTGGGGACGAAGCTCGGCCGCGCCATCCGCGCCACCGCGCAGAACCTCACTGCCGCGCGGCTCTACGGCGTCGAGCCGCGCCATCTCTATGCCGTTACCTTCGGCCTCGGCGTGGCGATCGCGGGCGTCGCCGGCGGGCTTTACGCCACCGTCAATCAGCTCAACCCCTATATCGGCGTGCCGCTGACGGCCAAGAGCTTCGCCATCACCATCATCGGCGGGCTCGACAATCCGCTCGGCGTCATTCTGGGCGGGCTGATCCTTGGCGTCATCGAATCGCTGACGGTTCTATATCTCGGCGACACCTACCGCAACGTGGTCAGCTTCGGCATTCTCGTCCTCGTGCTGATCGTCCGCCCCGGCGGCCTTCTGGGGAAAACGGCATGAAATATCTTCCCGCCATTCTCGCCGTCGCCGCAGCCGTCGTGGCGCTGTTCGCACCCCTTTTCGCCTCGCCGATCGTGATGCAGCTCATGTTCGACGCGCTCATCATCGCCACGCTGGCGCAGGGCTGGAACATCATCGGCGGCTTCACCGGCTATCCTTCCTTCGGCAATTCCGTCTTCTACGGACTGGGCGCCTACGGTGCCGGCATCGCCATGGTGCAGTTCGGCCTGCCGTTCTTCGCGGGCGCGGCCATCGGCATCGTCGCGGCGGTGGTGTTCGCGTTCCTGATCGGCCTGCCGGTCCTGCGCCTCAAGGGCCATTATTTCGCCATCGCCACGCTGGCGCTGCCGCAGGTGATGGCGGCGATCACCTCCAACGTGCCGATCGCGGGCCAGAATATCGGCCTCGTGCTGCCGCTGCTCAACAACGACACCTTCTTCTACGAATCGGCGCTGATCCTGCTCATCGTCGCCACCTGCACGGTGGCGCTGCTGACCCGCTCGCGCTTCGGCTTCGGCCTGATCGCCATCCGCGAGAACGAGGAGGGCGCGGCGGCGATGGGCATCAACACCACGCTGTTCAAGATACTGGCCTTCATGCTCAGCAGCGCCTTCTGCGCCATGGCCGGCGCGCTGCAAGCCTACAAGATCACCTTCCTCGACCCGGAAGCGGCTTACCAGATACAGCTCAACGTGCAGATGATCATCATGGCCGTGTTCGGCGGCGCGGGCACCATCTTCGGCCCGGTCTTCGGCGCGCTGTTCCTGCAATGGGTGTCCAACTGGCTTTCGACCGCCTATACGGACGTGGCGGGCATGTTCTTCGGCGTGGTCGTCGTGGTGGCCGTGGTGCTGATGCCGCAGGGCCTCGCCCATGTGGTGCGCAACCTTCCCCGGCAGGGCTGGCGCTATTTCATCAACAATGTGAAGGCGACCAGGCTATGACCGCCTTGCTGGAAGTCAAGAACCTCACCAAGCGCTTTGGCGGCCTCACGGCTGTCAACAATGTCTCCTTCACCCTGAACAAGGGTGAAATCCTCGGCTTTATCGGGCCGAACGGCGCGGGCAAGACCACGGTGGTCAGCCTCGTCAGCGGTTCGATCTATCCGTCGTCGGGCGAGATTTACTTCAAGGACCAGCGCATCGACGACATGCCGATGTACAAGCGCGCCCATATGGGGATCGGCCGCACCTTCCAGATCATGAAGCCCTTTCCCGGCCTGTCGGTTCTGGACAATGTGGCGGTCGGGGCCATGTTCGGCCGCAAGGAGGCGCATCACGGCCTTGCCGCCGCGCGCGAGCGGGCGCGTGCCGATCTGGAATTCGTCGGGCTGGGCAACGCCGTCGACAAGCGTGCCGAGGAACTGGGCGGCCCGGACCGCAAGCGGCTGGAACTGGCCAAGGCGCTCGCCATGCAGCCCGATCTTCTCCTCTGCGACGAGGTCATGGCCGGGCTCAATCTGGTCGAGATCGAGGAAGTGATCGAGGTCATCCGCAAGGTCCGCGATTCCGGCGTCACCGTTCTGGTGATCGAGCATGTGATGAAGGCGATCAAGAGCCTGTCCGACCGCGTGATGGTGCTGCACCATGGCGAGAAGATCGCCGAGGGCAGCACGGACGAGGTTCTGTCCAATCCGGTCGTGGTCGAAGCCTATCTTGGGAAGAAAAGAGCATGAGTTCCGCGGACGACAAGATCATTCTCGACGTACGCAATCTCTCCGCCGGCTATGGCGAACTGCCGGTCATCCGCGATATCAACCTGCATGTGCGGGAGGCGGAGATCGTGGCGCTGGTCGGCAGCAACGGCGCCGGCAAGACCACGTTCCTGCGCGCGCTTTCGCGCCTGATCCGCTCCGAGGGCCGCATCGAGTTCCGCGGCGAGGACGTTTCGGGGGCGACGGCGGATCATGTGTTCCGGCGTGGGCTGGTGCATATTCCCGAAGGACGGCAGCTTTTCGACCGCATGTCGGTCGAGGAGAACCTGTTGATGGGGGCCTATCGCAGCAATGACAAGGCCCGCACGAAGGCCGATCTCGAAAAGGTCTATGGGCTTTTTCCGCGCCTTGCCGAAAGGCGCAGGCAGTTCGCGGGCTCCATGTCGGGCGGCGAGCAGCAGATGTGCGCCATGGGCCGCGCGCTGATGGCCGATCCGGTGCTTCTGCTGGTGGACGAGATGAGCCTCGGCCTTGCGCCGGTGGTGGTCGACCAGCTTATGGCTATCCTGCACGATATCCGAAAAATGGAACAGGTGACGGTGCTGCTGGTCGAGCAGGACATTCATCTGGCGCTCGACGGCGCGGATCGCGGCTATGTGATGGAAACCGGAACCTTCACGCTGGAAGGCAGGGCGCGCGACCTCATCGACGACGAACGGGTGCAAAAAGCCTATCTGGGGCTTTAAGCGGCTTTTTTACGGAATCGGCGGAACTTCTCCGGTAACGCCCGGCCATGCGGCCGGGCGTTGCTCGATTATTCCATCGCGATGGTATGGTCCACTTCCTGCGCAGCCTGCGGCTTGCGCAGCAGGATCACCAGCGGCATGGCGATAAGCGACATGATCATCAGGAGCTTGAAATCGTCGATATAGGCGATAACCGTCGCCTGCTTGGTGATCACGCTGTCAAGCAGCGCGCGCCCGGCCGCGGTGTACGGGCTCAGATAATGCGCGACGACGGGCGCGTCGAAATTGCGGTTGAACGGCGTCACATAGGCGGCGATATTCGCGTGGTTGACCTGCGTGTTCTCCGTCAGCAGCGCCGACACCACCGATATGCCGACGCTCGACCCGATGTTGCGCGAAAGGTTGTAGAGCCCCGTGCCGTCGCCGCGCATCTGCGCGGGCAGGGTGGAAAAGGCGACGGTGGTGAGCGGCACGAAGAGGAAACCCAGCCCCGCGCCCTGCACGAAGCCGACGCTGACGATGGTCCATTGCGACACGTCGGCGGTCCAGCCCGTCATCTCGTACATGGAGACCGCCGTCAGGCCGAGGCCCATCAGCAGCAGCCAGCGCGTATCGACGCGGCCGATCATCTTGCCGACCACGAACATGCAGGCCATGGTGCCGACACCGCGCGGTCCCATCACGATACCGGCCGTGGTGACGGGATAGCCCATCAGCGTTTGCAGATAGGGTGTCATCAGTGCCAGCGATGCCAGATAGGTGACGCCGACGATGAAGATGAACAGCAGGCTGACCGCGAAATTGCGGTCGAGAAACAGTTGCGGCTTGACGAAGGAATTTTGCGCCGTGAACGTGTGCACGAGCAGCAGATAGAATGTCGACGCGCAGACGATGGCCTCGATCATGATCTCACCGGACGAGAACCAGTCGAGCTGCTCGCCCCGGTCTAGAAAGAGCTGCAACGACGCGATCACGATGCTGAGCAGGCCGAAGCCGGTCCAGTCCAGCTTCGCCGACAGGTCGATCTTGGTTTCGGTGACGAACACCGTGATGCCGCCGAAGGCCAGCAGGCCGATCGGAACGTTGATGTAGAACACCCAGCGCCAGCTCATGTGATCCGTCAGCCAGCCGCCGATCACGGGGCCGAGCACCGGGCCGACCATCACCGAAACGCCGAACAGCGCCATGGCAGAACCGCGTTCCTCCAGCGAGTAGATGTCGAGCAATATGCCCTGCGACAGCGGCACCAGCGCCGCGCCGAAGAAGCCCTGAAGGAGGCGGAAACCGACGATCTCGTTCAGCGACTGGGCGAGGCCGCACAGAACGGAAGCGGTCACGAAGCCGGCGATGGCGGCAAGCAGCACGCGCTTGCGGCCGAACTTCGCCGCGAGGAAGCCAGACGGCGGCGTCATGATCGCCGCCGCCACGATATAGGAGGTCAGCACCCAGTTGATCTGGTCGGCGCTCGCGGAGACGCTGCCCTGGATATAGGGCAGCGCGACATTGGCGATGGTGGTGTCCAGCGCCTGCATGATGACGGAGAGGATGACGCAGGCCGTGATCGCACCGCGATTGGCGATGACAGGCATGCCGGATGCGGCAGCGGCGCTACTCATGGTCCCTGCTCACGGGTCCCTGTTCACGGATCATTGCTTGTGGGCTCCGCCGAAAAGATCGGTGATGAAGCTCGGCAGGCCGCGCGCCTTGCCGGTATCCACCTCGACGTCGGCGCTCATGCCGACGCGCAGCGGCGGCTTGCCGGCAATGTCGGTGATGTCGATGCGCATGGGGATGCGCTGCACCACCTTGACCCAGTTGCCGGTGGTGTTCTGCGCCGGCAGCAGCGAGAAGCTGGCGCCGGAAGCCGGGCTGATGCTGGCGACCACGCCCTTCCACTCCACGCCCGGATAGGTGTCGACCGAAACGGTCGCCTTCTGTCCGGGGCGGATATTGGTGAGTTCCGTTTCCTTGGGATTGGCGGCAATCCAGACATGCTCCGACGAAACGAGGGAGAAAGCCTGCGTCGAGGCCGCCAGATAGGAGCCGACCTGCAACGAATCCACATTGGTGACGATGCCGTTGAAGGGCGCGCGCACGACCGAATCGTCGAGCTGGCGCTGCGCGTCGTCCACCTTGGCCTTGGCTTCCAGATAGAGCGGGTTCTGCTCAAGGGGCTGGTCCGCATTGCCGCCGAGCTGGGCCAGCGCGGACTGCGCCTGCGCCTTGGCGACCAACACTTTCTGGCGCGCGGTGATGAGATCGTTCTGGGCCTGATCGAAAGTGGCGCGCGACGACGTGCTGGTGGCGACCAGATCCTGCTGCCGCTTGAAAGCGGCCTCGTAATAGGGCAGCACGGCCTGAGCCTGCGCGATCTCGACCAGCGACTGCTGATAGCTCGCCTTCAGGGCCAGAATCTGGTTGCGCACCTGGCCGAGATTGGCCTGGGCGCCTTGCAGCGCGATGCGGAAGGCGTCGGGCTTCAGGCGGAACAGGACCTGTCCGGCTTTCACCATCTCGTTGTCATGCACCTCGACGGAAGCCACCAGCCCCGAAACGTCGGTGGAAACGCCGAGCATATCCGCCTGAACATAGGCGTTGTCGGTGGAGACATAGCGCCCGCCGGTGACATAGAACCAGCCGCCGGCGACAAGCGCGACCGGCAAAAGGGCGAAAAGCAGGCGGCGGCGACGGTTTCTGCGGCGGTCGGCAACGTCCGCGACACTGGCGACAGCCGGTTGCGGCGCCGCTTCTTTCGGATCCGCCGGTGCGTCGGGGGCTTCGGTGCGATTGTCTTCGCGCGCTTCGGCTTCATCCCGGCCGGCAGCAGGATGCTTCACGATATTCGATGAGTTGGTCATGATTCAAGGTCTTCGTCGGAGATGGGAGTCCGGCAAGCGAGGGCCAGATTCTCCTTCATGGAAAGAAGTGTGCGGATCAGGCGTTCCTGCTCCTTGTCGGGGACGCCTTTCAATGCTTCGGCGCGGGTCAATGCCCCGATCGCCCGCATCTTTTCGAGAAGCGGCACCGCCGCCTCGCGGATGTAGATCAGGTGGGCGCGCCTGTCGGTCGGGTGCGGACGTCTTTCAACGAGCTCCTGCTCGACCAGCTTGTCGAGAATGCGCGTGAGGGTGATCGCCTCCACTTCCAGCAAATCGGCGAGATCGCGCTGTTTGATGCCGTCATTGTTGGATAGATAGGCGAGGGTCTGCCATTGCGCGCGCGTCATCCCGGCCACCCGCGCGCGCTGTTCAAAGCGCTTGCGCAGCAGCCGCGCGACATCGTGCAGCAAGAAACCGAGTATACGCGTATCCGTCATATTTTGGGAGGAACCAACTTCATAAGCTTCCTTACTTTAAGGAAATATATGAAATTGCTTTGATCGGCAACTAACGTTTGCGCGAGCAGGCGGCATTAAAGGGCTGAAACGCCCATGATCACGATCTGTTGAAAAGAAATGGACATTTGCGGTCCAGCGTTTAGGGTGATCCCGAAAACGACGACAAGCATGTCGCGCAAAAGTGCGCAGCGTCTCCGCAGGGAAATCAGTCCACCGGACTGATTTCCGATCCCGCTCCGATGCGATAACGACATGCGCAAAAACAAGGATTTAAAGCGCAGGAAGCGATCGACAAGCTCGCGACGCGCTTTAAAGGGGGAGGAGCCTGTGTCCGGCGATTTCAGTGCCATGCCTGTCGATTCGGATATTCGCGCCCGCGTCATGCGCAAGGTGGCGTGGCGGCTGTCGCCCTTTCTGGGCCTGCTTTATTTCGTCAACTATCTCGACCGCACCAATATCGGCTTTGCCGGGCCGCACGGCATGAATGCCGATCTGGGGCTGGACAAGGCCGCCTTCGGCCTTGCCTCCGGCATATTCTTCATCGGTTACCTGCTTCTGGAAGTGCCGAGCAACCTCGCCCTGCACAAGATCGGTGCGCGGCGCTGGATCGCGCGCATCCTGATAAGCTGGGGCATCATCGCCGCGGCCATGGCCTTCGTGCCCAATGCCGGCACGCTCTATGCGCTGCGCTTCCTGCTGGGCATAGCGGAGGCCGGGTTCTTCCCCGGAATCATTCTTTACCTCACCTTCTGGTTCCCCAAGCGGGAACGGGCGCGGGCGGTGGCGCTGTTCATGGTGGCGGTGCCGCTTTCCTCCGTCTTCGGCGCGCCGCTTTCGGCATGGCTCATCGATATCGGTCATGGCACGCTGTTCCACCTCGACGGCTGGCGCTTCATGTTCCTCATACAGGGCCTGCCGGCGGTGGTGCTCGGCATATGCTGCTGGTTCTATCTCACCGACCGGCCGAAGGACGCGCGATGGCTGGAGCCGGACGAGCGCGACTGGTTGCAGAACGAGATGGACACGGAGCAGGCCGAAACCGGGCGGCGCTATCACTATCCGCTGCGCAAGGCGCTGACCGAGCCGCGCATACTGGCGCTGGCCTTCGTCTATTTCGGCATCGTCTACGGCCTCTATGCGGTGGGCTTCTTCCTGCCGACGATCATCGCCGGCTTTCAGCAGACCTTCAACACCAGCTATTCGGTGCTGGAACAGGGCTTCATCGTGGCGATTCCTTACGTTTTCGGGGCGGTCGCCATGTATTTCTGGGCGCAGCACGGCGATCGCACGCGCGAGCGGGTGTGGCATGTGGCGCTGCCGGCCATCATCGGCGGCATCGCCATTCCGGTCGCGCTCTACCTGCAATCGCCCTTCGCCACGATGATCGCGGTGACGATCTGCACCATGGGCATCTGCTCGGCGCTGCCGACCTTCTGGCCGCTTCCGACCATGTTCCTGACCGGTGCGGCGGCGGCGGGCGGCATCGCGCTGATCAACGCGCTCGGCAATCTCGCCGGCTTCGTCGGCCCCTATGTCACGGGCTGGCTGACCGATCTCACCGGCTCGCCCAAGGCGGGCCTGTGGCTGGTGGGTGCCTTCATGGTGGCGGGAGGGCTGACGGCGCTGGCGCTGAAAGCCGCGCCGCAACCCGACGACGCGCGGGCCATCGAGACCGATACGGTGCGGTAATGCCGAGAAAAAAGCGGCTCCGGTAAACCGGAGCCGCCGTCGTTTTGTCTCGCGTGAGAGCTCGCCTTATTTCCCGGCGACCTGCTGCTCCATCGCGTCGGTGAGATGGTCCACGTTCCAGCGGAACATCTTCTCGTAGGTCGCGGCCGGGCCATCCGCCTTGGACAGTGCCTCGACGTAAAGCTCGCCGCCGGCCTTGGCGCCGGTCGCATCGGCGATCTGCTTGACGAGGCGCGGATCGTTGGAATTCTCGAAGAAATAGACCTTGACCTTTTCCTTCTTGATCTGGTCGATCAGCTTGGACACGTCGCTGGCCGAGGCCTCGCCTTCCGTGGAGAGGCCGAGCGGGGCGAGGAACTGCACCTTGTATTCGCGGCCGAAATAGCCGAAGGCGTCATGGCTGGTCAGCACCTTGCGGTCGGCGACCGGAATCGGGTCGATCCGGTCCCTGGCGTATTTGTCGAGGCCCTGCAGCGTCTTGGTATAGGCGTCGGCGTTGGCCTTGAACTTGACCGCGTCTTCCGGGTCGGCGGCGGCATAGGCCTTCTCGATGTTCTTCACCCAGATCTCGACATTGACCGGGCTGTTCCAGACATGCGGATCGGTGACGGTCTTGCCGTCTTCTTCCATCTTGCGCGTGCTGACGCCCGTGGAGGCCACGACCGGCTTGCCCGAATAGCCGGAAGCGGAGACGAGGCGGTCGAGCCAGCCTTCCAGACCTTCGCCGCTCACCAAGACCACGTCGGCGGCCTTGAGGTTCCTGGCATCGTCCGGGGTCGGCTCGTATTCGTGCGGATCGCCGTCCGGCGGCACGATGCTCGTGACTTCGACATTGTCGCCGCCGACCTGCTTGGCGACATCGGCGAGCACGGTGAAGCTCGCCACGACCTTGAGCGTCTTGGCGGAGGCCATGCCGGTCAGGGCGATGAGCGCCACGGCGGCGGTGCTGACGAGATACAGTTTTTTCATCGGATGCTCCTTTGGGGGATGGATCAGGCCTTGAGATGATGATGACGGGGCAGGAGCCGCCGCAGCGCGCCGGTGGGGGCGGCGAGCAGCGACAGCACGTAGATCGCGCTTGCGGTCAGGATGATGCAGGGGCCGGAAGCGTAGCTGAAATGGAAGGAAACGATGAGGCCGATGAGGCCGGAGAGGGCGGCCGACAGGCTCGCCACCGCGAACATGCCGGGCAGGCTGGTGCTCCACAGCCTGGCGATGGCCGCCGGCAGCATCATCAGCCCGACCGCCATCAGCGTGCCGAGGGCCTGGAAGCCCGCGACCAGATTGACCACCACCAGCAGCAGGAAGACGAAGTGATAGAGCGAGCCGCGTCCGCCGACGGCACGCAGGAAACCCGGATCGAAGCACTCGACCACCAGCGGACGGTAGACGAGGGCGAGCAGCACCAGCGTGAACGAGCAGATTCCCGCCACGAGATAGAGGGCCGGCGCGTCTATGGCGAGAATGGTGCCGAAGAGCACATGCAGGAGATCGCGGCTCGAACCGCGCAGCGACACGATCAGCACGCCGGCGGCGAGCGAGGTGAGGTAGAAGGTGGCGAAACTCGCATCCTCGCGCAGCACGGTCGTGCGGCTGACGATGCCCGACAGCACCGCCACGGCAAGCCCCGCGATCAGTCCGCCGACCCCCATGGAAAACAGCGAGAAGCCGGAAACCAGAAAGCCCACGGCCGCGCCCGGCAGCACGGCATGGCTGAGCGAATCGCCGACGAGGCTCATGCGGCGCAGCATCAGCAGCACGCCGATCGGCCCCGAAGCGAGGCCGAGACAGATGCAGGCCACCAGCGCGCGGCGCATGAAGCCGTAATCCATGAAAGGCGCGACCAGCGCGTCATAGACGGTCATGCCGCGTCCTCCTCCCGCTCGCAGACGGCGGCGTTTTCGTCCCATGCTTCCGCCATGGCGCGCGCTTTCAGCAGGTTGGCGTCCGACATGACGGTAGCGGTGGGGCCCCAGCCGATCGGCTCGCGCGCGATGAGCAGCGTCTGCGGAAAATGCGCCTTCACCTGTTCGAAATCGTGCAGGACGGCGAGGATGGTCCGCCCCTCCTGCCGCCAGCGCGCCAGTATGTCGAGCAGGTCGCGCGTGGTGCGCGCGTCTATGGCGGTGAAAGGCTCGTCCAGAAGCAGCACGCGCGCATCCTGCAACAGGAGCCGCGCGAACAGGACGCGCTGGAACTGCCCGGCCGAAAGGGAGCCGATCTGCCGCTTCTCGAAACCTTCCAGCCCGACGGCGACGAGCGCCTCGCGCGCCTTTTCCGCTATGCGCCGGGAAGCACCGCGAAACGCGCCCATTTCGCGCCAGGCGCCGAGCAGCACAGTATCGGCCACGGACAGGGGAAAGCTGCGGTCGATCTCGGCGGCCTGCGGCAGATAGCCGAAGTCGCGCGGCGAAAGGCCGCCGCGGTCGATCTCGCCGCCGGCGAGCGGCAATTGCCCCATCATCGCGCGGATCAGCGTGGATTTGCCCGCGCCGTTCGGCCCGGCGATGGCCGTCATGCTGCCGAGCGCGAAACTGCCCGACAGGTGATGCAGGGCAGGGTGACCGTTATAGGCCACGGTGACGTCGCGAAGCCGGATCGCGCCGGCGGATACGATATTGCTCATGGCAGCGACACCGCCCACCAGACGAGAAGCCAGACGAAGACCATCAGCCCGATCACGAGAACCAGCCGCGTCGCTGCCGGCCAGCCGAGGAACGAGCGCCGGAACGGCGCCCGCGCGGGGATACTTCTGTCTGTCGGCCGGCTCTGCATGTTCGGACCGTGCTCCTTCATTCATTCTCGCGCTCAGGGCAAGCGTCCCGAGCCATGCAACCGGCCCGCGCGCGGCGGCGAGGGCCATGATCTTCAATCCGGTCGGGATTTGTTACGATATAACGTCAATTGTCAAGTTACGTTATGACATGACGGTCATGCAATCGATGTGAAACCCTCAATCGCCTGCCGCGTTACCTTTTCCGGCTTTCATATCGGCACTTTACCGCTTCCGAAAAAGCGGCGTTTCCTGTAAGCGGGTCCCGCAGCGGCCCCATCGGGCCGTCTTGCATCGAGGGGGAAGGTTGATCGATATAAAGGGCGAACCTGATTCCAGGAAAGAGGGTATGCAGCAATCTGTCCGGTCCCGCGCGGTGTTCTTTATCGGCGGTTACGACCCCAAAACCTCAGAGGCATTTTTCAAACGGCTGCGCCGTGAGATCGCCCGCTTCGACGCGCTCTGGAATGTGCGTTCCGAAATATCGCCGGTCAGCGAGGCGTCGGATGGCGAGATCGGTTCCGTCACGATCGACACCGTTTCGGCCGAAGAAGGCTGGACGGTGCGCACCGATTTCAACTTTCTGGTTCTCGACAAGATCGTGCTTGCCGATTTTGCCCGGCCCCTGCCGGTGCGGCTTGCGAAATATCTCGTGGCCTTCGGCGATTTCGTGATATCCGGCGCGGCTTTCCGCTTTTTCGCCCGTGCCTGGCGCTTCGCGCTCTATTTCCTCTATCCGTTTCTGGCGCTGGTCCTGTTCGCCGCGCTTGGCACGCTGGCCGCATGGTTGGCGGAATGGCTGATCGGGCCGTGGATCGGCCGTGCGGACTGGATCGTCGGCATTGCGGTCTTCTTCGCCGCGCTGGCCACGCTCGGAAAACGCTGGTCCACCACGCACCTGATGGATTTGTGGTCGTTTTCGCTCAATTTCATGCGCGGCCGCCGTCCCGACGCGGAGGCGCTGATGCAGCGTTTCGCAGGCGCGGTCGAGGACCGCGTCGCGGCGGGGCGCTATGACGAGGTCGTCATTATCGGCCACAGCACCGGCGGGATGCTGATGCTGGACATGGCGGCGCGGCTTTTCGCGCTCGATCCCGCTTTTGCCACGCGCGCGGGTCGGGTGGCGCTGCTCACCCTCGGCTCGACGGCGCTGAAGGCCGGCTATCATCCGGCTGCGAAGCAATTTCGCCGCGACGTGCAGGCGCTCACCGACGCGCCCGGTCTCGACTGGTTCGAGGTCCAGTGCCTCACCGACGCCATCAATTTCTACAAGACCGATCCCGTGGCGGAGATGAAACTCCGGCGCGCGCCGGGCCGCGTCTTCCCGCTGACGCGCACGGTGCGCGTCAAGGACATGCTGCTGCCCGACGCCTACAGGCGCGTGAAACGCAATTTCTTCCGCGTCCACTATCAATATGTGTTCGGCAATACCAAGGCTTACTGGTACGATTTCTTTCAGGTCTGCTGCGGGCCGCTTTTCCTCGTCGACCGGATGAGGGACATGATCGTCGGCGGGGTTCCGGCGCAGAAGCCGGATCGGGGGCTGGCGAAGGGAGATGAAAGCCAATGACGCCACTTGTCGCGATGATCGTCTGGTCCATCGGGCTGCTCGCCTGGGTGGTGATCCGCATTCCGCATCAAAGGCGGGCGCGCCGGATACAGGTGGAGCGCACGGCGCGCACCCTCGCCGACCGGCTGGCGCTGGCGGCGGCGACGGTGGGCCTTTCGGTTCTGCCGCTGATCTATGTCGTCACCGGCTTTCCGCGCTTCGCCGCCTATGCGTTCCGGCCATGGATGGGCTGGGTCGGGACGATCGTGGAACTTGCCTTTCTGTGGCTCTTCCATGCCAGCCACAAGCAATTGGGAAAGAACTGGTCCGTCTCGCTCGACATACGGCGCGAACACAAACTCGTGACGGACGGCCTCTATCGCTATGTCCGTCATCCGATGTATTTGTCCTTCTGGCTCTGGGCCATCGCGCAGTTCTTCCTGCTGCCCAACTGGATCGCCGGTGCGGCGGGGCTTGTCGGTGTCGCAATCCTCTATTTCCACCGGGTGCGACATGAAGAGGCGATGATGCGCGAGGCTTTCGGGGCCGCCTATGACGAATATTCCAGCCGGACGGGCCGCATCATCCCGAAGCCATGGTAACATCATGATTCCAGAAAACGACGCCGAACGCCGCTCGCACTTTACCCGTCGCAGCGTGCTTCTCGGCCTTGCCTGCGGGGCGGCACTGGCGCTGCCGGCCGCCGCCGCAGAGGCGAAATCCGTACACAAGTCCGCTTCCGTGCCGCCGGTCCAGCCGGTCAAGCCCCCGGCGGTACCCCGGCGCGGCGACGTCTATCTGCTGCGCGGCTTCGCCGATATCTTCTCCACCGGCATAGACGAGATCGGCAAGGAGCTTCAGGCCGATGGGATCAATGCCCATGTCCTCGGCCATGCGGCGTGGCGGCTCGTGTTCAACGAGATCGTCGCCGACCAGCAGAAGAACGGCCGTTCGCCGGTCATCCTCATCGGTCATTCGCTCGGCGCGAACGCGATCATCACCATTGCCGAAAATCTGCAAAAGCGCGGCATCGCCGTCGACTACATGGCGACCTTCGCCGCCACCGCACCCGATCCGGTGCCGGGCAATGTGCGCCGCGTGAAGAACTTCTATTTCAAGCAGCATGGCTGGGGCCTGCCGCTCGTCGCCGGTCCGGGCTTCAAGGGCAGTCTGGAGAATCGCGATTTCTCCAACGATCCCGGAGTCGGCCATTTCAACATCGAGAAGCAGAAGCCCTTGCAGGCGGAAGTCGTGCGCGACGTGTTGCGGGTGCTCTCCGCGCGATAGAGCGGTTCCTGTTTTCACGGAATAAGGAAACCTGCTCTATCTATTTGTTTCGCCGCATTTATGCGCCGCCAAATGTTTCCATTTGGCTGCCAAATGCTCTAGATTCCGGATCGCGCGGCATTGCATTATGCTATCGTCTCGCAATGGACACAGGATACGGGACGAAGCGATGCTGGAACGGATGATCGATCAGGGCGCGGGCCGCGAGCTCGCCGATATCGTGCTGAAGGGCGGGCGCTTATTCGATCTCGTGACCGGCGAACTGGTGGAGAGCGACGTCGCCATCTGCGGCGGGCGCATCGTCGGCACCTTCGGAACCTATCGCGGCGTCCGGGAGATCGACATTGCCGGCCGGATCGTCGTTCCGGGCTTCATCGACACGCATCTCCATATCGAATCCTCCCATGTCACGCCGCATGAATTCGACCGCTGCGTGTTGCCGCAGGGCGTCACCACCGCGATCTGCGATCCGCACGAGATCGCCAATGTGCTGGGGGCGGAAGGCATAAAATTCTTCCTCGACAGCGCGCTGGAAACGGTGATGGATATCCGCGTGCAGCTTTCGAGCTGCGTGCCCGCCACCCATATGGAGACCTCCGGCGCGGAACTTCTGGTCGGCGACCTGCTTCCCTTCGCGGATCATCCCAGGGTGATCGGCCTTGCCGAATTCATGAATTTTCCGGGCGTGCTGGCGAAAGACCCGGAATGCATGGCCAAGCTCGAAGCGTTTCAGGGGCGGCACATAGACGGTCATGCGCCGCTTCTGCGCGGGCTGGACCTGAATGCCTATATCGCGGCCGGCATCCGCACCGAGCACGAGGCGACGACCGCGGAAGAGGCGCTGGAAAAGCTGCGCAAGGGCATGTATGTGCTGGTGCGCGAAGGCTCGGTGTCGAAAGACCTGAAAGCGCTGATGCCCATCATCACCGAGCGCCATGCGCAGTTTCTGGCGCTGTGCACCGACGACCGCAACCCGCTCGATATCGCCGATCAGGGCCATCTCGATTATCTCATCCGCACGGCCATCGCCGGCGGCGTCGCGCCGCTCGCCATCTATCGCGCGGCGAGCGTTTCGGCCGCGCGCGCCTTCGGCCTGTTCGATCGCGGTCTGGTCGCGCCGGGCCAGCGCGCCGATCTGGTCGTCTTGGACAGTCTGGAGGGCTGCCATGCCGAAATAGTGCTTTCGGCGGGCCGGGTGGTGTCGGAAGACCTGTTCGCCGCGCGCAGGCCCGTCGCTCCGGTCGGACGCCACAGCGTGCATGCGCCGCGCGTCAATGCGGCGAGCTTCCGCTCCCATTCCAACAGCGGGCGCACCCGCGCCATCGGCATCGTGCCGGGCAGGATCATCACCGAAAGCCTCGAATTCGATCTGGCGACCGGCCCCAACGGCGTCGAGCCCGATCTGGCGCGCGACGTGGTGAAGATCGCCGTGGTCGAGCGCCACGGCAAGAACGGCAATATCGCCACCGGCTTCGTGCACGGCTTCGGCCTGAAGGCCGGCGCCATCGCCTCGACGGTGAGCCATGACAGCCACAATATCTGCGTCGTCGGCGTGTCCGACGCGGACATGGCCGTCGCCGCCAACAGGCTCGGCGAGATCGAGGGCGGCTTCGTGGTGGTGCGTGACGGCAAGGTTCTGGCCGAGCTGGCGCTGCCCATTGCCGGGCTGATGAGCATGGAGCCTTACGAGCGCGTGCGCGACCAGTTGCGCAAGCTGCGCCACGCGGCGGAGGAACTCGGCTCCGTGCTGGAGGAGCCGTTCCTGCAACTGGCTTTCGTCGCCCTGCCGGTGATCCCGCATCTCAAGATCACCGATCGCGGGCTGGTGGACGTGGACAAGTTCCAGTTCGTCGGGAACTAGTATCAAGGCCGCCCGGCGGAATGTTCACCGATTTGTGAATCCGCTGTGAATGGCGTATTGCCCGCGCCAACCGATCACGTTAGCATGCCCCATCACAAGAACGGCGGGATGAACCCGCCGAAGCCAAATGGGGACATGACATGAAACTTGCTCGCCTTGCCCTTTTCGGGGGGCTTCTCGCTACCGCCGCAGCCTTTGCCGTTCCGGCTTCCGCCCGGGACCTGACGGTTGTCTCGTGGGGAGGCAATTATCAGGACGCGCAGCGCGAAATCTATTTCAAGCCGTTCGAGAAGAAGACCGGCAAGCCGCTGCTCGAAGAATCATGGGACGGCGGCTACGGCGTCATTCAGGCCAAGGTCAAGGCGGGAAATCCCAACTGGGACGTGGTGCAGGTGGAGGCCGAGGAACTGGCGCTGGGCTGCGCGGACGGGCTCTACGAGAAGATCGACTGGAGCAAGCTCGGCGGCAAGGACAAGTTCCTCAAGAGCGCCGTCAGCGATTGCGGCGTCGGCGCGATCGTGTGGTCCACGGCCATCGCCTATAATGGCGACAAGCTCAAGGACGGGCCGAAATCATGGGCCGATTTCTGGGACGTGAAGAAGTTCCCCGGCAAGCGTTCGCTGCGCAAGGGCGCGAAATACACGCTCGAATTCGCCCTCATGGCCGATGGCGTGCCAAAGGAGAAGGTCTATGACGTGCTTTCGACGCCGGAGGGCGTCGACCGGGCCTTCAAGAAGCTCGACGAACTGAAGCCCTATATCGTGTGGTGGGAAGCCGGCGCGCAGCCGCTGCAACTGCTCGCTTCCGGCGAGGTGGTGATGGCTTCCGCCTATAACGGCCGCATCACGGCCATCGACCGCGACGAGAAGCGGAATTTCAAGGTCGTCTGGCCGGGCAGCATCTATGCCGTGGATAGCTGGGTGATCCTGAAGAACGCCGCGAACAAGGACGCGGGCATGGATTTCATCGCCTTCGCCAGCGAGGCGGACAATCAGGTCAAGCTGCCGAAATACATCGCCTACGGCCTGCCGAACAAGGAAGCCGCAAGCAAGGTTCCCGCCGAATATGCCGCCGATCTGCCGACGGCGCCCGAGAACCTCAAGGAGGGCATTCCGCTCGACGTCGATTTCTGGATCGACAATTCGGAGGAACTGACGAAGCGCTTCAACGCCTGGCTGGCGCAGTAAAGCGCGTGGCATGGCCTCGTCCGCCCGAGCCGGCGGGCGGGGCATTTTCGCCTGCGGGGAGCGCGTTTCGCAGGTGTATTTTCCACATGGAATGTTTCCCACACGGAGTGTTTCATTGACGGACCATCGCATCCGCTTTGAGAGTGTCAGTAAATCCTATGCCGACTTCAAGGTCATAGAGGGACTCGATCTCGAAATCGCCAAGGGCGAGTTCGTCAGCCTGCTTGGGCCGTCCGGCTCCGGCAAGACGACATTGCTCATGATGCTGGCGGGCTTTGAAAATCCGACCGGCGGCACGATCCGCGTCGACGGCAGGCCGATCAATACGGTCCCGTCCTACAAGCGCAATATGGGTGTGGTGTTCCAGAATTATGCGCTGTTTCCGCATATGACGGTGGGCGAGAACGTTGCCTTTCCTTTGCAGATGCGCGGCGTCGGCAAGGCGGAAATCACGGAGCGGGTGAGCAAGGCGCTCGACATGGTGCAGCTTTCCGCGCTTCGCGAGCGCAAGCCGTCGCAGCTTTCCGGCGGGCAGCAGCAGCGTGTCGCGCTGGCGCGCGCGCTGGTGTTCGAGCCGGGCGTGGTGCTGATGGACGAGCCGCTCGGCGCGCTCGACAAGCAGTTGCGCGAGCAGATGCAGCTCGATATCCGCGCGCTGCACGGCCGGCTCGGCCTCACCATCGTCTTCGTCACGCACGACCAGAGCGAGGCCCTGACCATGTCCGACCGCATCGCGGTCTTCGACAAGGGCCGCATCGAGCAGATCGGCACCCCGCGCGAAATCTACGACGAGCCGCGCACCCGCTTCGTGGCGGAGTTCATCGGCGAGACCAATCTCGCGGAAGGCACGGTGGAGCGGGTCGAAGGCCGCAATGCGCGGATACGGCTGAAGGATGGCGGTCTCCTGACGGCGGCTTCGGCGGCCGGGCGATGCAAGGCGGGCGACGCCGTGTTCGTTTCCATCCGCCCGGAACGGATAGAACTGGGCGGAGCAGGTGGGGCAGACAACCGTTTCGACACCCGCATTCTCGACAGCGTCTATCAGGGCGATCACCTGCGCATCCAGCTCGACGAAAAGGCACACGGCTTCATCGTCCGGCTCGACCGCAAGGCGCGCGAATGGCCGGCGGGCAGCGACGTTTCGGCCTGCTTCGCCGCCGCCGATTGCTGGACGATTGCGGCATGAACGGGTCGGCCCGGACCATGCGCGCGGTGTTCCTGATCGCGCCGCTCTTCATCTTCATCGCGCTGTTCTTCCTGTGGCCGCTCGGCGTGATGATGAAGCAGGCCGTGTCCGACACGGCGGTGCTGCGCGTGCTGCCGCAGACGGCCGAGGCCGTGCGGGGCTGGAACGACGAAAGCGGCCCCACGCCGCAGATGAAGCAGGCGCTGGTCGCCGACCTCAAGGCCGCCACCGACCGGCAGGCGGTGGGCGACATGGTGCGCAGGCTCAACAGCGCGCAATCGGGCTTCCGCACTCTCATGAGCAAGACCCAGTCCGCGCTGGAAAAGGACGGTACGCCGCCCGACCTCGAAACCATCGACAAGCGCTGGAGCAGGCCCGAATTCTGGCGCGCCATCGCCGGCGCGCTGGCGCCGTGGACCGACCGCAACCTGCTGGCGGCGGTGGATATGGAGCGCGATCCGTCCGGCGCCATCGTCTCCATGCCGGAGGGCACTTCGGCCAACCGCGCCATCATGATCCGCACCTTCTGGATCGGCGCTCTGGTGACGCTCACCTGCGCGCTGATCGGCTATCCCTATTCGATCCTTTTGGCCTCGGCTTCGGGCTGGGTGCGCAACGTGCTGTTCGCGGCGGTGCTGCTGCCGCTATGGACCTCGCTGCTGGTGCGCACGGCGGCATGGTTCATCCTGTTGCAGGACAAGGGGCTGATCAACGATACGCTGATCCGCCTCGGCATCATAAACCATCCGCTGCCGCTCATCTTCGACCGCACCGGCGTGATCATCGCCATGACGCATGTGCTTCTGCCCTTCATGGTTCTGCCGATCTACAGCGTGCTCGTCTCCATTCCGTCCAACCTGATGCCCGCGGCGGCGTCGCTCGGCGCGCCGCCATGGCGTGCTTTCCTGCGCGTGCTGCTGCCGCTTTCCATGCGCGGCGTCCTGTCGGGCATGCTGCTCGTCTTCATGAGCGCTATCGGCTATTACATCACCCCGGCGCTGATCGGCGGCCCCGGCGACCAGATGATAAGCTCCATCATCGCCTACTACGCCACCGGCTCGGCCAATTGGGGCATGGCGGGCGCGCTCGGCATCGTGCTGCTCGCCGCCTGCCTGATCCTCTATGCCGTCTACGGACGGCTGACGGCCGAAGAAGGGCGGGCATGATGGGGCGCGTGGCCAAAATCGTCTTCGCGGTCGCGGCGGTTATCTTTCTGGTGGCACCGCTTTTCGCCATCCTGCCGCTGGCCTTCACCAACAGCGTCTTCCTCACCTACCCGGTGCCGGGCTGGTCGCTGCGCTGGTTCGATGAACTCGCGACGGCGGATGCATGGCGGCGCTCGATCCTCAACAGCCTCATCATCGGCGGCGGCACCATGATTCTGGCCACGGTGCTGGGCACCATGGCCGCGCTCGGCTTGCGCCATCGCGGGCTTTTCATGTCCGGATCGATCCGCACCCTGTTCCTGCTGCCGATGGTGGTTCCGGCGGTGGTGATGGGCGTCGGCATGCAGCTTCTGTTCGTGCGGATCGGCATCGCCAATTCCTATATCGGCGTCATCTTCGCCCATACGGTGCTGTCGATCCCCTTCGTGCTGGTGAGCGTGACGGGTGCGCTGGCCGGCATCGACCGCCGGGTGGAACTGGCGGCGGAAAGCCTCGGCGCCTCGCCCTTCACGGTGTTCCGCAGGGTGACGCTGCCGCTCAGCCTGCCGGGCATCGCATCCGGCGCGGTGCTGGCCTTCGCCACCTCGCTCGACGAGGTGGTGCTGACGCTCTTCGTGGCCGGGCCCAACCAGCGCACGCTGGCGCGGCAGATGTTCTCCACCATCCGCGAGAATATCAGCCCGGCCATCGCGGCGGCCGCCTTCCTGTTCATCGCCGGCACGATCATCCTCGGCCTGCTGACGCTTCTCGTCCGGCGGCGCGCACCGGCCTAGTTATTTCAAGGGATTATCGCTCGATCCTCGTGGAAAGGATGATCGACGACATGGTGCGTTCCACGCCTTCGAGCGCGCCGATCCGGTCCAGAACCACGTCCAGTTCCTGAATGGACGGCGCCTCCACGATCACGATCATGTCGAACTGGCCGCTGACCGAATGGAGCGTGCGCACCGCCATCATGTTCTTGAGCGCCGCCTCCACTTTCGGAGCGAGCTTGGGCAGGGCCGTGACGAGCACATGGGCGCGCACGAGATCGCGCTCGAATTCCGGCGCGATTCTCACCGTGTAACCTTCGATGACACCGCGCTTTTCCAGCTTCTCGATGCGGCTTTGCACCGTGGTGCGGGACACGCCGAGCCGCCGCGCGAGGTCGGCGGTGGAGGCGCGCGCGTTCTCGCGCAGGAGGGCAATCAGGCTGAGATCGGCATTTGTCGTCATAATCACTATTCTATACGGCGAAATGCACAGACAAACAACGTCAGATCGTCGGTTTACATGCTTCTTTTCGCATCGTTCTCATGCGATTCTTACCTATCCGAATTGCATTGAGAAGGGATCGGGATCATGAAACAGATCGTTGTCGTCGGCGCGGGCAAAATCGGCGCCACCATTGCCGACCTGCTGGCTTCCACGGGGGATTATGCGGTCACGGTCGTGGACCGGTCGCAGGAGCAGCTCGACGCGCTGGAAGCTGGCGCAGCCGTGCGCAAGCAGGCGCTGGATATCGAGGACGCCGCCGCCCTCGAAGCCGTGCTTGCCGGCAAGTTCGCCGTGCTGAGCGCTGCGCCCTTCCACCTGACCACCCGCATCGCCGAAGCGGCCGCGAAGGCCGGCGTGCATTATCTCGACCTGACCGAGGACGTGGCCAGCACGCGCCGCGTCAAGGAACTGGCCAGGAACGCGAACACCGCCTTCATCCCGCAGTGCGGCCTTGCTCCCGGCTTCATCTCGATCGTCGCCTACGATCTCGCCAAGCGGTTCGACACGCTCGACAGCGTGCGCATGCGCGTCGGCGCGCTGCCGCAATACCCCTCCAATGCGCTCAACTACAATCTGACCTGGAGCACGGACGGCGTCATCAACGAGTATATCGAGCCCTGCGAGGCCATCGTGAACGGCGAACTGACCGAGGTTCCGGCGCTGGAGGAGCGGGAGGAATTCTCGCTCGACGGCGTGACCTACGAGGCGTTCAACACCTCCGGCGGGCTCGGCACGCTGTGCGAGACGCTCAAGGGCAAGGTGCGCACGCTCAACTACCGCACCATCCGCTATCCGGGTCATGTGGCGCTGATGAAGGCGCTGCTCAACGATCTCGGCCTGCGCCATCGCCGCGAGGTGCTGAAGGACATTTTCGAGAATGCGCTGCCGACCACGCTTCAGGACGTGGTGGTGATCTTCGTCACCGTGTCCGGCTCCAGAAACGGCCGCCTCGTGCAGGAAACCTACGCCAACAAGGTCTATGCGGCGCAGGTCGGGCACATCGTGCGGTCGGGCATCCAGATCACCACGGCGTCCGCCATCTGCGCGGTGCTCGACATGCTCGCCCATGGCGATCTGCCGCAGAAGGGCTTCATTCGTCAGGAAGACATTACGCTCGACGCCTTCCTCGCCAACCGCTTCGGCAAGGCCTATGCGCAGGACGAGCACAGCGCACGGCTGGTCGCCTGAAAATCGCGGGCTGTCGTGCCGGTCTCCGTGCGTGAGATCGGCGCTTCAGCTTTTTGATAGGATGTGATCCGGACGATGATGGCCTGCCGCGCCATTGGCGCGGCAGGCCTTTTCATATCTGCTTCCGGCCATACCCGGATATTTGCCGTTTTCATGATGGATGCTTTTGCAACTCATTTGCATTATAGCGGGATTTTCCGGGCTTTGAAGAATAGGTTGCAATGAGGAAATTTTACACGTATTAATTGTATCAAGCCTTGCCGGTGGATGAAAGCGCATTCCGAAAAATACGAAGCGGTTTTGCTTCCGGAAATGCGCTTCGGGCAGGCGATCGGCTTTCGGGAGGCGGCGTGGGAGAGAGGCCGTTTTCCGGGAGAAGACATAAGCATTTCAGCATGTAACTCTCCTGATATTTATTCTTTTTTCCGGTTTGATGATTGAGGATAAAGATGAGCTTTGTCGTGAAACGTAATTCTATTGATTATTCCATTATTCAGAACCCTTTGACCGCCAATTCCGATTCCGGTGACACATCGATGGCATCGGAGAAACACGGGATAACCTACGGAGTTTCAGAAGCAGGAGAGAAGAAGTACATGTTTTCCGAGGCACGGGCGATCATTCTGCTTGAAATGGTGCGCGGCCTGAAATGGAGGCCGCCGCATGCGGCGGAGGAAATCATGAACTGTCCGGCGGGCATGGCCTTCATCGTTCCGGCGGAGACGGAATGCGCGCTCGTCTGGCCGAAGAGCGCGGCGCATATCGTCATCACGCT
This sequence comes from Rhizobiales bacterium 63-22, assembly GCA_001898995.1. GTDB lineage: Bacteria > Pseudomonadota > Alphaproteobacteria > Rhizobiales > Rhizobiaceae > Brucella. The sequence continues at coordinate 207,053 of MKVZ01000019.1, forward strand.
GGACGATCTTGCCTCATCCGCGTCTGAAAGGGACGGGCAGGCGGGACAGGCCCTGATGCCGGTCTGTTTTCCGAACCGGCAATGCCTGCAACTGGCGCAGATCCTGTGGACCGAGCTTCGGGTTTCGTCCCATATCGGCGAGGGCTATCTCAATGCGTTCCGCAAGGTTCTGACCGGTGTGCTGATTCGCAATGCGGCCATCGCGCGCGCCAGCGGCCGCCAGCAGTTTGGCCTTTCCAACTATGCCTGCCGCCAGATCGAGAATTATCTGAAGGAGAATTTCCGCAATTCCGTCTCGGTGCCGGACATGGCGGCGCTGGTGGGCATATCGGCGGGGCATTTCGCCACCTGCTTCCGCGCCAGCTTCGGCCTGACACCGCATCAATATCTGATGCGGCTGCGGCTCGACGAGGTGGAGCGGTGCCTGCGCGAGACGGATATCGCCTTGAGCGAAATCGCCGCCTCGGTGGGTTTTTCGAGCCAGAGCCACATGACGACGGCGTTGCGCAAATACCGGCACCTTACGCCGGGGGAGGTACGACGCCGCTCTTATGCACAGCGTCAGCGGCGCAAGCATTGACGGCCATACCGCCTCGGCACGATGCCGGGGCGGCATGTGTGGGCCTCCCCGGCGGAGGCTGTTGTTTTGCCGGGGCGCAAAAAGATGGAAAAAAGCGATTTAGCCCTTTGCAATTGTGAAACCCTTTTGCTATACGCCACCTCGCTGACACGATGAGCGCTGTTCCCCGGTAGCTCAGCGGTAGAGCAACCGGCTGTTAACCGGTTGGTCGCTGGTTCGAATCCGGCCCGGGGAGCCATTTTATTTGCCTGAATGGCTGTTTCTCAACAAGTTCAACGACTAGCGGCTCCTTCCTGTACACGGGAAGGTACACATCGGGCCTGTTTTGAAGTACGGGCAGAAGTCTCCTGCCGAAACGTTTCGCTATCGGCGGCGGGTGCCGTAAGACCCGAAACCCATCGTCGGAAAGCGTGAACTTATGGAGTTTTTAGGTGAGATCGGGAAACAGGCCCGCGCCCGTTATGCCCAGCCTCACTGCGAATCAAGCACTGGCGCATTCTCCGCGCGGTGCTTGCAGAGGCTGATGTATTGAGCGAGACCAACTCCCGGTCCCGATACAATCATAGAAGCCACAACCGGGGCGCGTCGTCAGTTGACGAAAAAACACGTTTCGGCTTAATTACGCCGATCATGAAGATTGCAACGGTCCTCGTAGTGGTAGAAACGCGTATGGGCAGGGTGGTGTAACTACCCGGCGGAAGCACCCATGCGCGGAAAACAGGCTCCTGACGGGGCCTTTTTTTATGCCGGAATCTTCGGCCGCCTCGTCAGACACTCGCTTCAACCATCGAGAGGACGAAGGCCGCATGTCGAACAACAATTTCACGCACGAGCAAGGTGGTGCACCGCCACGGCTGATCACTCTTGTCCTGCTGTCCGCTCTTGCCGTTCTGCCGGTCAACATGATCTTGCCGTCGCTGCCGAACATAGCCTCGGAATTTCACGTTGACTTCGCACTCGTCAATCTATCGGTTGCAGGCTTCGCGATTATCACCGCCCTCATAGAGGCCATCGGGGGAGCGATATCGGATCGATTTGGGCGCAGACCAATCGTCATTATATCGCTTTCGCTTTTCATCGCCGCGTCCATCGGATGCGCGTTTTCCACCGGTATAGAAATGTTTCTTTTCTTCCGCGCCATGCAGGCCTGTATCGCGCCTTGCTATTCCGTCGCTCTTGCTGTGGTCAAGGAAACGTCGGACGAGCACGAGACCGCCAGCAAATTTGGCTATCTCGCCATGGGATGGGCGTTGGCTCCGATGGTTGGGCCTTCGTTCGGCGGGGTTCTGGACGAGGCCTTCGGCTGGCGGTCGAGTTTTGTTGTCCTTGCTCTTCTTGGTGTGGCCGCATTGGTTTTATCCATGCGGGAGTTGCGCAGGATGAACAGGCGCAATTCCGGAAAGCACTATCTGGTTTCATACCGCCTGCTTCTGGGATCGGCACTGTTTTGGGCATATACCATCTGCATGGCCTGCTCCATGGGGGTGCTTTACGTGTTTCTCGGGGGAGCGCCCTTGGTGGTCGGCTCCATGCTCGACGGATCGAGCGCCGTCCTTGGCCTTTACATGGGATTTGTTCCTGCCGGATTCATTTTGGGTAGCTATCTGGCCGGCCGTCACACTTTCCGGAGATCGCTGGGATTCATGCTCATTGTTGCCCGCCTGCTGACATGTGGGGGCTTGCTGGTCGGTCTGATGCTGTCAATCTTCGGTGCTGCTAGCGTTCCAGCCTTCTTTGGGCCATGCGTTTTCATCGGGATCGGAAACGGTTTGACAATGCCCGTTGCAAATAGCGGGGCAATGTCGGTTCGCCCCGATCTGGTCGGCACGTCGGCAGGGCTTGCAGCAGCTATAAGGATTGCTGGCGGAGCAACGATTGCCTCTGTTGCGGGGCTGTTCCTGACCGCTTCGATCCCCGCACTTTTCATCCTGATGCTGGTCGCAGCGGTATTTGCGTTGTTGGCCGCGATCTATGCGGCCTGTCTCGACCGAAAAAGGGCCGCTGCGCTTCTATAAGCATTTGCGATGATAAAAGAGTCGTTTCCGGCATGGTTCCCAAAGCTTGCCGGGGTACATACCTTTGTTGTGGGTTTCGGACACAGGGCGAGTTATAAGTTATTGAACGCGGCATAAAAGGAATACCTTTCGACAGCGTATCAAGGCCACCAGAGATTGGGGAGACTGTATTTGGAAATTTTGCGACAATATTATTGTTGCGCGCCAAGAGCTCAGGAATGCTAAACTGCAACCCTGCCCGGTCACATGCTTCATAGCTATTCCATAGATACATGCCGTCCATCCCGCTCCCCTTTATCATCTCGTTGCTGCTGGCAATCGTCTCCGCTCGCATGGCCCGACGATGGGCGCAGGGCCGTGCCAACGGCGGATTTCTCGTCCCGGTCGTCTATTGTGCGATCCTGTCTGCAATCGTCGGGCTACGATGGACCTATGATGAGCCTATTATACGCTTGCTCCAGCCTATCCTCGCGTCGGCATTGCCGCCGCTAATCTGGATCAGCTTTGCCTTTTCGCGAAGATTGGCGCTCTGGCCTCCTGGCAGCATGTGGTTACATGCTATCCCCACAATCATCGTGATTGCGCTTAGATTTGCCGAAAAAGAAATTCTCGATCCAGTTCTTGTCGCCGTGTTTGTTGGTTACGGCTTGGCACTGATCTTCGCGGCAAGGCGCGGTTCGGAGCACTTTTCGTCGACGCGAATAGGGGAGGAACCCAGGGTACGTAAGGCGATGTTCCTTGCGGGGGCACTCCTCATCCTTTCGGGCGTCATCGATTTTGCGGTGAGTGCAACTCTGGCGTATGGAGATGCAGCGTGGACGAGGGACGTGCTTACGATCGGAACCGTTTTGACCCTTGCAGCAGCCGGTTATGCTGTGATCGTGGCCGATGGCTCGGTCCCACCGTCACATGACGATGAGGATATGGACCCCGAATCTACCGATCCGGTTCGGAAAGCCGGCGAGAACGATGCGGATATCGTATCTGCGATCGATATATTGATGCGCGAGCGCCAGCTATACCGTGACCCCAATCTTACGCTCGATCGCCTTGCCCGCAGGGCGTGCATCCCCGCCAGACAAGTTTCGGGTGCCTTAAACCGCACTTGGGGGCGCAACATATCGCAGGTGATCAACGAGTACCGGGTGGAGGAAGCAAAACGGTTGCTCATCGAGACGCGGCAGACCATCGTCGTTGTGATGCTGGAAGCTGGATTCCAGACCAAATCGAACTTCAATCGGGAATTTTATCGTGTCACCGGCACGACGCCGAGCGACTTTCGCCGCTCATGCCATGGAGGGGAAGAGCAAACAGGTGGGCTTATGGTTCGGGGAAAGCCTTTTCCAGAAAAGTCATGACGCCGTCTGCGACCTGACGATGGATGGCCGCGCGGCTGCGGGTGCCTCCATCCCGGCAGACAAATCCTTCACCGGGGGATTCTTTCTCGATCAAGGCTTTAGCATTCGGCTTGCAAAGTTGAACGAAGCTGAAATGGGTGGCGTCTGCAATCTCCCGATAGGACGTCGTTTTCTTTGGCAAATGTTCGGCGATATATTCTGAATCGATCTTCCGCGCCGCGATCTCGCTGACTTCTGTCCCCGAGGCGTAGATCAGCACCGGGATTTTCACGGCGGCCAGGCTGTCGGCTAAAAATCCTGATGCCGGGCCAGGGTCAAAAGTAATTACCGCGCCCACACGTGTATCTCGATAGTTGCCTGCAAGTTCAGGCGCTGCTTTCCCGCCGCCGACAATACCAATTGCGGCAAACAGCTTCCTGTCCTTGCATTGTGGCGGAGCATTTGAGCCGTCGCAGCCCTTCAAAGCGAGATCTGCACTATAACGGCCACCTGCCAGTTCAATGGCAGTCCAACCGCCCAGGGAATGACCCACAACGGCGATCCGGCGCACATCGATCTTTCCGCCCAATGCAGGGTTATCGAGGATTGCCGTCAGTGTATGGCTGATATCGAGTGGGCGTTCCCAGAGACGGGTTGCCTCCGAAGCACGCATGTCGGCTGTTGTGGTGCCGGGATGATCCGGTGCAGCGACGACATAGCCGTTTCTGGCAAGTTCGCCGGCGAGCCAGTTCAAATTTTTCCAGCTTCCTCCGTATCCGTGCGATAGCAGTACCAGCGGATGCCGTCCGGCAAGAGGAGAGGAGTCCTTGAATACATCGAGGCCGACGAACGCCCGATTTCCACCGACCATCTCGGCCTTGCCGCCCGGTCGTGTTGGATACCACACGGTAACGTTAAGCGACCGATCTCCTTTATCGAAGAGCACGATTTGTTTGAAGCCAACAGATTCGGCCGCAACGGCCGTATTTCCTGCGGCGATGAAGCCAAACAGCACCAGAAAGATGTAACGCACCCCAATCTCCATAGTTGCACAGCACCGCTCTAATGGAACGGTTTTTTGCCCTTGGAGACCTGAATCGCGATCGAGGTCCGGAGTTTTGCGGCACATCCCCCGATGCAGCCGAGGCCGAAGCGGGCTTTCAGCCGAACAGCGTGTCGTAGAGCAGCTTGAAGTTGAGAACGAGGATCAGCGCGGTGACGATCCAGGCGAGCACGGCCACCCACGGCCCGATGGCGAGGTTGCCCATCTTCTTCCGGCTGGAGACGAACTGCACCAGCGGGATCGCGGCGAAGGGAAGCTGTATCGAGAGGATGACCTGACTGAACACCAGCAGTTTGTCCGCGCCTTTCTCGCCGTAAAGGCCGATGGCGATGACGACGGGCACGATGGCGAGGCAGCGCGTGATGAGCCGCCGCGCCCAGTGCGGGATGCGCAGGCGCAGAAAGCCTTCCATCACGATCTGGCCGGCGAGCGTGGCGGTCACGGTCGAGTTGACGCCGGAAGCAAGCAGGGCGATCGCAAACAGGATCGAGGCGATGCCGAGGCCGAGCAGGGGCGACAGAAGCTGGAAAGCCTGCCCGATATCGGCCACGTCCTGATGGCCCGTCCCGTGAAAGGCGGCCGCGGCGACGATCAGGATGGCGGCGTTGACGAAAAGCGCCAGCATCAGCGCCACGGTCGAGTCGATCGTCGCCCATTTGATGGCGTCGCGCTTGCCGTCGTCGGTCTTCTCGTAATCGCGCGTCTGAACGATCGAGGAGTGCAGGTAGAGGTTATGCGGCATCACGGTCGCGCCGATGATGCCGATCGCGATGTAGAGCATGGCCGGGTTCGTGACGATTTCCGGTGAAGGAATGAACATGCTGTGCATCAGCTCTCCGACCGCCGGCTGTGCGGCGACGATCTGGATGATGAAGCAGGTGAAGATGATCGCCAGCATCGCGACCACGAAGGCTTCGAGATAGCGGAACCCCCTGTTCATCAGGAACAGGAGCAGGATCGCGTCCAGACCGGTCAGGATTGAGCCGACGAGAAGCGGGATGTGGAAAAGCAGTTGCAGGGCGATCGCCGTGCCGATCACCTCGGCGAGGTCGCAGGCCATGATGGCAAGCTCGCAGGCGATCCACAGCGCGAAATTGACCGGCTTGGGATAGTAGGCACGGCAGGCCTGCGCCAGATCGCGGCCCGTGACGATGCCGAGCCGCGCGGCCAGCGCCTGTAGCAGGATGGCCATCAGGTTCGACAGCATGATGACGAAGAGCAGCGTATAGCCGTAGGCCGCGCCGCCGGCGAGGTCGGTCGCCCAGTTGCCGGGGTCCATGTAGCCGACGGAAACCATGTAGCCGGGGCCCACAAAGGCGAGCAGCCGCCTGAACCACATTCCCGTCTGCGGAACGCGAACGGTTGCGTTCACTTCCGGCAGGCTGGGCTCCATGTCGTCGTCCAGCCAGGAAAACCGTGCGTTGGAGCGGGGCGGCAGCGTGGGTTGCATATTGGCCATGAATTTCTCCGGACCGTTTCGATGTTGCATTGGCTCATGAATAAACCCATATGCACAGAATATGCAATAGGCTATAATAACTGGCAGATGCTAATTTTCGCGAGCCGTCGGTCTCGGCGGCGAATATGAAAAGCGGGAAGCTGTTCCCGATAGCAACGTGTGCTATAAAGTTTTCCTGATATTCGATTCACGATGGAGAGCGGTCATTGCGGCCAGCGCGCAAGCTCAAGCCCCGGGAGATTCCGTTACCCGATGCCGAGGTTCATTCGGAGAGCTTCCGGCAGATCAGGATAGCGCGGCGCAGTGCGCTGACGGAGGACTATGTCGAACTGATCGCCGATCTTCTCGATCAGGGGCAGGAAGCGCGGCAGGTCGATATCGCTGCGCGTCTGGGCGTGGCGCAGCCGACGGTGGCGAAGATGCTCAAGCGGCTTGCGGGCGAGGGACTCATCTCGCAGAAGCCCTATCGCGGTGTGTTCCTGACGGACGAGGGCCTGAAGCTGGCGCGCGAGAGCCGCGAGCGCCATCAGATCGTGGAATCGTTCCTGCTGTGGCTGGGCGTCAGTGCCGATACGGCGCGCATCGACGCCGAGGGCATTGAGCATCATGTCAGCGCCGAGACGCTGGAAGCGTTCCGCAAGCTGCTCCAAAGCGCCGGGAAATAACGGCGGTGTGATGACGGGCGGTCAGGTCCGCCCGTAAATGTCGTCGAAGCGGACGATATCGTCTTCGCCGAGATATTCGCCGCTCTGCACCTCGATCAGCACCAGTGGCAGGATGCCGGGATTTTCCAGCCGGTGACGGAACCCGCACGGAATATAGGTGGACTGGTTGGTAGTGAGCAGAATCTCGCGGTCGCCATTGGTGACTTTGGCGGTGCCGGAAACCACGATCCAGTGCTCGGAGCGGTGATGATGCGCCTGAAGGCTCAGGCGCCGGCCGGGCTTGACCTCGATGCGCTTGATCTTGAAGCCGTCGCCTTCCTCCAGCACCGTATAGGTGCCCCATGGCCGGTGCGCGGTGCGGTGCAGCTTCGCCGCCTCATGGCCCTGCGCACGCAGCCGGTTGAACACCTTGCGCACATCCTGCGCCTTGTCGCGATGGGCGACGAGCAAGGCATCGGGCGTGTCCACCACCAGAAGGTCGCGCACGCCGACGAGGCTGACCAGCCGCGTTTCCGACAGCACGAAGCAGTCGCTCGCCTCTTCCAGCACCGTCTCGCCGTCGAGGCGGTTGCCCTCGGCGTCGGGTGCGATCAGATCGGCCATCGCCGCCCATGAGCCGATATCCGACCAGCCGCAGGAAACGGGAATGCAGGCGATGTTGTCGGCCTTCTCCATCACCGCATAGTCGATGGAAATGGCCGGCGTGGCGGCGAATTCGTCCTTCGCGAGTTCGACGGTCCGGGTCTCGCCGTTCGCGCCCCGGCGCGCATGGTCGAGCGCGCCCTGCACGCCGGTCAGGATTTCGGGCACATGGCGCTGCATCGCTTCGATCATGGTGCCGGCGGTGAAGCAGAACATGCCGGAATTCCAGAAATAGCGTCCGCTTTCCACATAGGCCTGCGCGGTGGCGGCATCCGGCTTCTCGACGAAGCGCAACGCGTTCTCGCCATCGGCCTCGATATAGCCGAAGCCGGTTTCCGCGCGGTCCGGCACGATGCCGAAGGTGACGATGCGGCCGGTTTCGGCAAGCCGGCGCGCCCGTGTCACGGCGTCGGCGAAGGCGGCCTCGTCTGCGATCAGGTGGTCGGCGGGCATGACCAGCAGCACGGTATCGGAGCCATAGGCTGCCGCGGCCTGGAGTGCCGCTGCCGCCACCGCGGGCGCGGTGTCGCGGCCCAGCGGCTCCAGCAGGAAGACATTGTCGGTCGCGGGCGCCTTGGCGTCGGCATAGGCGTCGAGCGTGAGGAACAGGAAATCGCGGTTGGTGACGGTAAGGATATGATCGACGCCGTCGAGCCGCGCGGCGCGGTTATAGGTCTTGCCGATCAGCGTGCTGCCGTCCGGAAGTTCGATGAAGGGCTTGGGATGGGCATCGCGCGAGAGCGGCCAGAGCCTCGAACCGGAACCGCCGCTGATGATGACAGGAATGAAGCTCATGGTCAGGCATCCTTTGTTGCGTTGCGGGCAGTATCGAGGCCGGACGCCAGTAGTGCGGCGGCTTCGGTTTCGTCGGCGGCCTCCACATAGCACCGCAGTTCGGGCGCGTTTCCCGAAGCACGATAATGGACGGCGTTGCCGGAGGCGAGGAAAAGCTTGACGCCGTCGATTGCCTCGATGCGCCGTACAGTGTCGGCAGCGGGGAAAAGCTCCGCCCGCGTCCGGTCGTCCCGGAGCCGGGCGAGGAAGGCGGCGCTCTTTTCCTGCGGCACGTTTTGCAGCCGGTCGCTCAGCGCGACGCGGAAATGGAAATCCGCGCCGATCCGCGACAACGGCCTGCCCTGTTCCGCGACCGAAGCGAGGCAGGCGAGGATGGGCAGCAGCGCATCGCGGGTGGGCAGGGCGGAGAGACGGCGCCCGTCCTTTTCGGCCGCGCTGCCGAGCAGCACCCCGCCATTGGCCTCGAAGCCGACGACGGTTCGCGCACCGTCCCGCGCCGCTTGGGCCATGCCGTCGATGACGTAGGGCGAGCCGACGCGCGTGCGCAGCACCCGGGCGAACAGGCCGCAGTCCTCCAGCGCCGAATTGGAGGTGACGGGTGTGACGATCGCGTCCGTGCCGATCCAGCGCGCGGTGATGGCGCCGACCAGATCGCCGCGCACGAAGCGGCCCGTCTCGTCGGCGATGAGGGGGCGGTCGGCGTCGCCATCGGTGGAGACGATGGCGTCGAAGCGGCTTTCCCTGGCCCATTGCGCCAGAAGCGCGATATCCTCCGGGCGCAGCGCCTCCGTATCGACCGGCACGAACACGTCGGAGCGGCCGAGCGGCACCGTTTCCGCGCCGAGTTCGCCGAGAATGCGCGGGATCACGTCGCGGGCGACCGAGGAGTGCTGGTAGACGCCGACGCGAAGGCCCGCGAGGCGGTCTTTTCCGAGAAAATCCACATAGCGCGCGACATAGGCCGTAAGTGCGGCATCGTCTGGCGCCGTGCCGGTCAAGCGGCGGCAGGTGGTATCGACAGGCAGAGCGGCATGCGTGGCGGCAATGGCTTGCTCGTCGTCCTTGTCGATCTCGCCGTCGGCGCGATAGAATTTCAACCCGTTGCGGTCGTCGGGGATGTGACTGCCCGTGACCATGATGCAGGGCGCCTGCCGCGCCATGGCGTAAGCGCCGAGCGCCGGCGTCGGCAGTACGCCGCAATCCACCGGCGCGAAACCGGCGTCGGCGATCGCCGCCATGGCGAGCGCGGCGATGCCGGGGCTGGAGGGGCGCAGGTCGCGGCCGACGAACACCGTTCCGCCCGCTTGCAGCCGGCCGGCGGCGGCGAGCGTGCGCACGAAAGCCAGCGTCCAGGCATAGGCGGGCGGCCCGTCCAGCTCGACCGCCAACCCGCGCAGGCCGCTGGTGCCGAATTTAAGCGATGTGCCGCTCATATGGACCGTTCCCCCTCAAGGAGTGGCTTTGAATCCGAAATTCGTTCGCGGTGGTGCTCCAACCGAATACGAATTTCGGATTCGCCACACCAGCCCCCCGGTTCTGTTAATATTGCAATGCAATCATATGATGCGCAATCGTGCAGAAAATCTTTATGCGTGCTGCGGTTCTGCGGTCTGTTCCTCATGCGCTGCCATGGTCTTGTCGCGCGCGCGGCGCTGGCGCAGCACATCGGCGACGAAATTGCGCGACAGGGCGTGGTAGAGCGGCTCGTTGGAGATGAGCCGGGCCGTGCCGTAGCCGAGCATGGAGGCGCACATCAGCGGAATGACATTGTCATGATTGCCCGTCATTTCCAGAATGATGACGAAGGCGGTCATCGGCGCCTGCACCACACCGGCGAAGTAGCCCGCCATGCCGAGCACGGCGGCGAGGCTGATGCTGGTGCCGAGCATGAGGCTGATGCTGCTGCCGAGGCCCGCGCCGACCGAAAGCGAAGGCGCGAAGATGCCGCCCGGAATGCCGGAGACCATGGACAGGAGGCCGGCGATGAATTTGGCGATGAAATAGAACACCGGCAGCGCCTGTCCCTCGACCGCGCCGCGGGCCTGCTCGTAGCCGGCGCCGAAGGTGGCGCCCCCGGCGGCGATGCCGATCACCGCGATGGCGAGGCCGCAGAGGCCGGCGATCAGCACCGTGTCGCGCACCGGCGCCTTTTGCGTGAAACGGCGCGCCCGCTTGCCGAGATCGAGCGCCAGCGCGCTGAACGCCGCCCCCAGAGCGCCGCCGATCACGCCGCACAGGATAACGAGAATCCAGTCCTTGCCGCTGGTCGCCACGGCCGTCGTCACGCCGAAATAGTTATAGTTGCCGACAAGGCCCAGCGAGGCGATACCGGCGAGGAGGACGGCCGAGAGAACGAGACCGTTGGTGCGCGCGGCATAGGCGCGGCCCATTTCCTCGATGGCGAAGACGACGCCCGCGAGCGGCGTGTTGAAGGCGGCGGCGATGCCCGCCGCCGATCCGGCGAGGATCAGGCCGCGCGCCTGTTCCATCCCGCCGATCCGGGCCGATTGCAGCATGATGGCCGCGCCGATCTGCACGGTCGGGCCTTCGCGCCCGATGGAGGCGCCGAAGAACAGGCCGGCCACGGTGAGCACGATCTTGCCGACGGCGACGCGGATGGAGAGCAGCAGCGAGCGATCCTCGTGGGTGTTGAAATGCCGCGCGGCGATTGCCTGCGGGATGCCGCTGCCGCCGGAATTGGGGAACCAGACGGTGGCGATCCACGCCGAAAGCATGAAGCCCGCCGGCGTGATGACGAGGGGAAGCCATGCGCGCCAGGGGCTGCCGCCGGTCAGCATCCGGAACCAATGCTGGGCGATGTCGGCGGCATGCGCGAAGCCGACGCTGATGATGCCGATGGCGAGCGCACCGCACCAGAAAACCAAACGGGGCTTCCACAGCCGCGGCGACATCCACATCGCGCGCGAGCGCCGGAGCAGCCGCACTCTCTTATAGGATTTTTGCACTTTATTCCCTCAGGCCCGGGTTCGAGTTTCCATACGCTTTAGCATGCAAATCCTTATGCACATCTGAAACTTGTTCGCGGAAGGCTTCCCATGCGGTCATAACCGTGTTACCAGCCGGTGCCAATTCAACCTAGCAAACAGGAATCGCCGCTGCTCCCGAACCGGTTCGGAGAGGTGGTCTTTCTCATTCATGAGGAATTGGCAATGGCTAAAATCGTAGAAACCGCGACCGGGGCTATGGCCCTCACTTTCGACGACGTGCTGTTGCAGCCCGGTCATTCCGAGGTCATGCCGGGGCAGGTCGATCTGCGCACCCGCATCGCCAAGGATATCGAACTCAATCTGCCGCTGCTTTCCGCCGCGATGGATACGGTGACGGAATCGCGCCTCGCCATCGCCATGGCGCAGGCGGGCGGCATCGGCGTCATCCATCGCAATCTCTCGCCGGAGCGGCAGGCCGAGGAAGTGCGGCAGGTCAAGAAGTTCGAGTCCGGCATGGTGGTCAATCCCGTCACCATCGGTCCCGACGCGACGCTGGCCGAGGCGCAGGCGCTGATGAAGGCGCACGGCATTTCCGGCATTCCCGTGGTCGAGAACGGCCACAAGGGGCCGGGCCGTCTGGTCGGCATTCTTACCAACCGCGATGTGCGCTTCGCCTCCGATCCGCAGCAGAAGATCTACGAACTGATGACGCGGGAAAACCTCGTCACCGTGCGCGAGACCGTCGATCAGGACGAAGCCAAGCGCCTCTTGCACGCCCACCGCATCGAAAAGCTGCTGGTGGTGGACGACAGGGGCCGCTGCGTCGGCCTCGTCACCGTGAAGGATATCGAGAAGTCGCAGCTCAATCCCCATGCCGCCAAGGACGCGCAGGGACGGCTGCGCGCCGCCGCCGCCACCAGCGTGGGCGAGGACGGCTATGAGCGCGCCGAGCGCCTGATCGACGCGGGCGTCGACCTTCTGGTGGTCGACACCGCGCACGGCCATTCGCAGCGCGTGCTGGACGCGGTGGCGCGCATCAAGAAAGCCTATCCGAACGTCGCCATTCTGGCGGGCAACGTGGCCACCGCCGCCGGCACGCTGGCCCTGATCGACGCCGGCGCGGACGCGGTCAAGGTCGGCATCGGGCCGGGTTCCATCTGCACCACGCGCATTGTGGCGGGCGTCGGCGTGCCGCAGCTTTCGGCCATCATGGCGGCGGTCGAGGCGGCTAACGGGCACGGTATCCCCGTGATCGCCGATGGTGGCATCAAGTTCTCCGGCGATTTCGCCAAGGCGCTCGCCGCCGGCGCGGTCGCGGCCATGGCCGGCTCGCTTCTGGCCGGCACCGAGGAAAGCCCCGGCGAGGTCTATCTGCATCAGGGACGCTCGTTCAAGGCCTATCGCGGCATGGGCTCTGTGGGCGCGATGGCGCGCGGTTCGGCCGACCGCTATTTCCAGGCGGAAGTGCGCGACGAACTGAAACTGGTGCCGGAGGGCATCGAGGGACAGGTGGCCTATAAAGGTCCGATCTCCGCCGTGCTGCATCAGCTCGCGGGCGGCCTGCGTGCCTCCATGGGCTATGTCGGCGCGAAGACGCTGGAGGAGTTCCGCGAGAAGGCCACCTTCGTGCGCATCTCCAATGCGGGCTTGCGCGAAAGCCATTCGCACGGCGTGGCGATCACCCGCGAAAGCCCGAACTATCCGGGCGGCATGTAACTTTCAAGAAACAGGCTGCGGGCGCTTTCCACGATGCAGTCCGCCAGCGCCTGAAAATCCTTGTGGCGGCGGCTCTGCCGCCGCCAGAAGAGCGCAATCTCGCGCTTCGGCTGTTCGCCCCTGAACGGCACCACGCGCATATGGTTGTTGCGCGCTTCGGCGCGCACCGCGATTTCGGGGATCAGCGTCAGCCCCATGCCGTGGCTGACCATCTGCAACAGCGTCGCCATGCTGGTGGCGCCGTATTTCACCAGCCGGCGCTGCGGCAGCGCGCAGACCGCAAGCGCCTGATCGCGCAGGCAATGGCCTTCCTCCAGCAGGAGCAGCCGGTCCATCACCGCGCGGTCCTCGGTCATGGGCGAGGTCAGCACCGTATGGTCGTCGCTGGCGGTGGCGATGAGAAAACGGTCGTCGAAAAGCTTGCGGCGGGCAAGGCTGTCGTCCTCGATGGGTAGGGCCGCGACGATCGCGTCGATCTCACCGGCATGAAGTTCCTCCATGAGACGCGCCGTCACGTTCTCGCGCAGTTCGAGGCGGAAGGAGGGATGCCTTTCCTGCAAGAGCGGCACCAGAACCGGCACCAGATAGGGCGCAACGGTGGGAATCATGCCGAGTCTGACCCGCGTCTGCAGCAGGCCCCGGCTCTGGGCCGCGATCTCTTCCAGCGCATGCAGTTCGCCCAAAATCGCGCGTACGCCCGGCAGAAGCGCCTCGCCAAGCTCCGTCATCAGCACATGGCGCTGCGACCGCTCGAAAAGCGGCCCACCCGCCAGCGCCTCCATTTCCGCGATCTGCGCGGACAGCGCGGGCTGGGAGACATGGGCGAGTTCGGCGGCCTTGCGAAAGTGCAGCGTCGAGGCGAGCGCATCGAAATAGCGCATCTGGCGGATCGTGAACATGATAGGAAAAACCTATCATGAATAATCGGAAAAGCAATTGGAGATTATGATTAGAATAGGTCTAGTCTGGCTCCGTTACCACGCCACGGCGTCGCGGACTTTGTGTTGCGCCGCGCTGCAAGCAAGGCTGAGTTTTGGTTCAACGGATTGTTTTTCAGGAGGATATTCCCATGGCAGACCGACCCACCCTGACGACGAGCGCCGGCGCGCCGGTGCCGGACAACCAGAATACGCTCACGGCGGGTGAGCGTGGCCCGGTCCTGTTGCAGGACTACCAGCTCATCGAGAAACTGGCGCATCAGAACCGCGAGCGCATCCCCGAGCGCGTGGTTCACGCCAAGGGCTGGGGCGCGCATGGCACGCTCACCATCACCGGCGACATTTCGCGATACACCAAGGCTAAGGCCTTGCAGCCCGGCGCACGCACGCCGATGATCGCGCGCTTTTCCACCGTCGCGGGCGAGATGGGCGCGGCCGATGCCGAGCGCGACGTGCGCGGCTTCGCGCTGAAATTCTACACCGAGGAAGGCAACTGGGATCTGGTCGGCAACAATACGCCGGTCTTCTTCGTGCGCGATCCGCTGAAATTCCCGGATTTCATCCATACCCAGAAGCGTCATCCGAAGACCAACCTGCGTTCGGCCACCGCCATGTGGGATTTCTGGTCGCTGTCGCCGGAAAGCCTGCATCAGGTGACGATCCTGATGTCGGATCGCGGCCTGCCGACCGATGTGCGCCACATGAACGGATACGGCTCGCACACCTATTCCTTCTGGAACGATCGCGGCGAACGCTATTGGGTCAAGTTCCACTTCAAGACCCTGCAGGGCCATCGCCACTGGACCAATGCGGAAGCCGAGAAGGTGATCGGCCGCACGCGCGAATCCACGCAGGAAGACCTCTACACCTCCATCGAGAAGGGCGAATTCCCGAAATGGAAGGTGCAGGTGCAGATCATGCCGGAACTGGACGCCGAGAAGACGTCCTATAACCCGTTCGATCTCACCAAGGTCTGGCCGCATGCGGATTATCCGCCGATCGACATCGGCGTCATGGAGCTGAACCGCAACCCGGAGAATTATTTCACCGAGATCGAGAACGCGGCCTTTTCGCCGTCCAACATCGTGCCGGGCATCAGCTATTCGCCCGACAAGATGTTGCAGGCGCGCGTCTTCTCCTATGCCGACGCGCATCGCCATCGCCTGGGCACCCATTACGAGACGATCCCGGTCAACAAGCCGAAATGCCCGGTGCACAATTATAACCGCGACGGACAGATGAACGTCTATGGCGGTATCAGCACCGGAAATCCCGACGCCTATTACGAGCCGAACTCGTTCAACGGGCCGGTGGAGCAGCCCGCCGCCAAGGAGCCGCCGCTGCGCATTTCCGGCGATGCGGCGCGCTACGACCACCGCGTCGGCAATGACGATTATTCGCAGCCGCGCGCGCTGTTCAACCTGTTCGACGCGGGTGAGAAGCATCGCCTGTTCTCCAACATCGCCGCCGCCATGGGCGGGGTGCCGGAATATATCGTGGAGCGCCAGCTTGTCCATTTCCGGCGCATCCATCCCGATTACGAGGCCGGCGTGCGCAAGGCGCTGCACGATGCGCATGGCTATCAGGCCAACACCATCGCCGTCGAGGAAGAGGTGGGCGCGGCCGAATAAGGCCGCCCTTTCTTCTTCTGCAAAGTTCAACAGCCGGGGCGCTCGCGCCCCGGCTTTGTTGTGATTTGCCGATTGCCTTTTCCCCGCAAGGAAGGCTATGCCCGGACAGGTCAGTTTTAAGGAGAGGCGATGCGGCTTGGCGGACGGCTACAGGCGGCGATAGAGGTTCTGGGCGAGACGGAAGCGGGCAAGCGCCCGGCCTCCGACGTGCTGAAGGACTGGGGCGCAGCGCACCGCTTCGCCGGTGCGGGCGACCGCGCGGTGATCGGCAACATCGTCTATGACGCGCTGCGGCGCAGGCTTTCCATCGCATGGCGTATGGATTGCGACGACGCCCGCGCGCTGGCCTATGGCGCGCTTCTGGCCGATGGCGGCATGGATATGGCGGTCATCGACGCCGCGCTCGACGGCGACAGATTCGCGCCCGAACCGCTCGAAGCCGCCTGCCGCGCCGCATGGGCGGGCCGCGATCTCGCCGACGCACCCGACCATATCCGCGCCGACGTGTCTGAATGGTGCGCGCCTTCGCTCGAAGCCCTGTTCGGCGCGGACTGGGTCGAGGAGGGCAGGGCGCTCGCCGCCCGTCCGCCGGTCGATTTGCGCGTCAACGCGCTGAAGGCGAAGCCGGAACAGGTGCTGGCCGCGCTCGAAAAGGCCGGGGCCGCGCCCGCGCCCTTTCTCACACAAGCCTTGCGCATTCCGCCTATCGAAGCATTGGGCCGTCATCCCAATGTGCAGGGCGAGGCCGCCTTTCTCGACGGCTGGTTCGAGGTGCAGGATCTCGGCTCGCAACTGGCCGCGCTTTACGCGGACGCGAAGCCGGGCGAGCAGGTGCTCGATTATTGCGCCGGTGCGGGCGGCAAGACGCTGGCGCTCGCCGCCGCCATGGGCAATAGCGGCCAGATTCATGCCTATGACGCCGAGCGTGCCCGGCTTTCGCCCATGCATGAGCGTTTGCAGCGCGCGGGCGTGCGCAACACGCAGGTCTATGGCGACCTCGCCGAACTGGAGCCGCTCACCGGCAGGATGGACCTCGTGCTGACCGATGCGCCCTGCACCGGCTCCGGCACATGGCGGCGCAGGCCGGACGCCAAATGGCGTCTCACCGCGCAGCAGCTCGACCGCCGTGTGCAGGACCAGCGCGAAGTGCTTGATTCCGCTAGCCGATTCGTCAGGCCGGGTGGGCGGCTCGCTTATGTGACCTGCTCGCTGTTCGCCGAGGAAAACACCGCGCAGGTGAGCCGATTCTTGGCGCAGAATCCCGATTTCAGCGAGGTTGCGCCCCGGCCGCTCTGGGAAGGGATCGCGCCGGGTGCGGAAAAAAATAAGCCTGTCTTTCCGGCGCATGGCTGCGTATTCTCGCCTTGGTCCACCGATACGGACGGGTTTTATGTGAGCCTTCTGCAAAGAAGCCAGTAATCGGGGAATACGATGCCGCAAAACCGCGTAGCCGAGCCGGATTTCAGGGAGCGCGTCGAGGCGAGTTTCGCCCGGCAGGCGGCGATGAAGCTGATCGGCGCGGAGCTGACGCGCTGCGAGCCGGGCATCGTCGAAGTGGAGATGCCCTTCCGTGGGGAACTGACCCAGCAGCACGGCTTTCTCCATGCGGGCATGATTTCCGCAGCACTTGATGCCGCCTGCGGCTATGCCGCTTTGTCGCTGATGCCTCCCGACGCGGCGGTGCTGACGATCGAGTTCAAGGTCAATCTGCTCGCTCCCGGCAAGGGCGAGCGTTTCCTGTTTCGCGGCGAGGTCACCAAGCCCGGCCGCACCATCATGGTCAGCGACGGACAGGCCTTCGCCGTGACGGACACGGAAGTCCGCCTCATCGCCACCATGACCGGCACGATGATGGTGGTGCAGGACCGCAACCTGCAAGGATAGTTCGGTTTCTGTTGAAGACGGATCGCCGGCCGTGAAAGTCCGGAAATCGAAGGAAAACAGAATGATCAAGACAGTCGCGGGCAAGCGCCTTCTCTATGTCATGGCGGTGGATCTGGAATATGGACCCCATCTGTCGCGGCTTTTCACGCCGGTGATGATCGGCGTCGGGCCGGTGGAAGCGGCGGTCAATCTCACCCGTGCCTTGGCGCAACTCAGGCAGGCGGGCGAGGAGCCCGACCTCGTGGTCTCGCTCGGCTCGGCCGGTTCGGCGAAGCTGCCGCAGGCCGACATTTTTCAGGTGTCGTCCGTCTCCTATCGCGACATGGACGCCTCGCCGCTGGGCGTGGAAAAGGGCCGCACGCCGTTTCTCGACCTGCCCGTCACCGTCGATCTGCCCTATCGCGTTCCCGGCCTCGCCAGCGCCTCGCTGTCGACGGGCGGCAATGTCGTCTCCGGCGCGGCCTATGCGGGCATCGACGCCGACATGGTGGACATGGAGACCTTCGCCTGCCTGCGTGCCTGCCAGACCTTCGGTGCGCCGCTTCTGGGCCTGCGCGGCATATCCGACGGTGCGGCGGAGCTGACCCATTTCATGGACTGGCGGCAATATCTCCACATCATCGACGAGAAACTGGCCGTCGCTGTGGAGCAACTGGAAACGGCCGTCGCGGAGGGGCTGCTGGCGGCTCCTGACACGGTTGTGTCAGGACGGGCCGCTTTTTCGCCGCTCGCCTGTTGAGCGCCCTGCGGATAGCTCATATAGACGTTGCATCCCCACTCTTTTTTCAATAGACGCTGCGCATGAGCACCACGGCACATCCCGACACAATTCTCATCATCGACTTTGGCAGTCAGGTCACGCAGTTGATCGCGCGCCGCGTGCGCGAGGCCAATGTCTATTGCGAAATCGTTCCGTTCCAGTTGGCGGAAGAGGCTTTCCGGCGGTTGAATCCGAAAGGCGTGATCCTTTCCGGCAGCCCGCATTCCACCGTCGACATCGGTTCCCCGCGCGCCCCGCAATCGGTGTTCGAGGCGGGCATCCCCGTTCTCGGCATCTGCTATGGCGAGCAGACCATCTGCGCCCAGCTCGGCGGCAAGGTGGAAAGCGGCCATGACCGCGAATTCGGCCGCGCGTTCCTCGACGTGCAGGAAGACAGCCCGCTCTTCGCAGGCATATGGGCCAAGGGCACGCGCCATCAGGTGTGGATGAGCCATGGCGACCGCGTCACTGCGCTGCCCGAAGGCTTCACCATCATCGGCACCTCGCCGAATGCGCCTTTCGCGGCCATCGCCGACGAGAAGCGCAAATATTACGGCGTGCAGTTCCACCCCGAAGTGGTGCATACGCCGGACGGCGCGAAGCTGTTGCAGAATTTCGTCCACCGCATCGTCGGCGTGAAGCCGGGCTGGACCATGGGTGCTTATCGCGAACAGGCCGTCGCGGCGATCCGCAAGCAAGTCGGTTCGGGCAAGGTGATCTGCGCGCTTTCGGGCGGCGTGGATTCCTCCGTCGCGGCCCTTCTGGCGCATGAGGCGGTCGGCGACCAGTTGACCTGCATCCTCGTCGACCATGGCCTGATGCGCAAGAACGAAGCGGCGCAAGTGGTTGAAATGTTTCATGAACATTACAACCTGCCGCTGATCCTCGTGGACGCCGCCGACCGCTTCATCGGCGAGCTGGAAGGCGAGAGCGACCCGGAAAAGAAGCGCAAGACCATCGGCCGCCTGTTCATCGAAGTGTTCGAGGAAGAGGCGAAGAAGCTCGGCGGCGCGGATTTCCTCGTGCAGGGCACGCTCTATCCGGACGTGATCGAAAGCGTTTCCTTCACCGGCGGCCCGTCGGTGACGATCAAGTCGCACCACAATGTCGGCGGCCTACCGGAACGCATGAAGATGCAACTGGTCGAGCCGCTGCGCGAACTGTTCAAGGACGAAGTGCGTCTGCTCGGCAAGGAACTCGGCCTGCCGGAGAGCTTCATCGGCCGCCATCCGTTCCCCGGACCGGGCCTCGCCATCCGCTGTCCCGGCGGCGTGACGCGCGAGAAGCTGGAAATCCTGCGCGAGGCCGACGCGATCTATCTCGACGAAATCCGCAAGGCCGGCCTCTACGACGCCATCTGGCAGGCCTTCGCCGTGCTCCTGCCGGTGCAGACGGTGGGCGTGATGGGCGACGGCCGTACCTACGAATTCGTCTGCGCGCTGCGCGCGGTGACCTCGGTCGACGGTATGACGGCGGATTTCTACCACTACGACATGAACTTCCTCGGCAACGCCGCAACCCGTATCATCAACGAAGTCCGCGGCATCAACCGTGTCGTTTATGATGTGACGTCCAAGCCGCCCGGCACGATCGAGTGGGAATGATTCAGGCCCCTCCGAGCGTATCCAAATTTACGCTAAGATACGACCTAACGCACTGAAAATAAAAATAAATCTCTCCTATGCCTATCGATGCCTATCGGTGGGCATAGATCGCGTTCGGCGGCCTTGGTGACGGGCCTCGCCCCCATTGCTCAACCGGAAAAACGAAAGTACCGTCAGGTCAGCAGAGGCCAATGACGGTACTTTTTTCGAACTAATGCACTGAAATACAAGAATTTTCGACGCTATCGGCCTCCAAAAACTGCGTGACGGTACTTTTCCGCAAGGAGGCCCGAAATGTTGACCGATGCAGCACTCAAGTGCTTGAAACCAAAAGCCAAAATGTACAAGGTGTCCGATCGTGACGGCATGTATGTGCGCGTCGCCCCGTCGGGCGCCATCTCATTCAGGCTCGACTATCGGCTGAACGGCAGGCGGGAGACCGTCTATCTCGGCAGATATGCCCGTGACGGAATATCGCTCGCGAGGGCTCGCGAGCTATGCATCGACGCGCGGCGTGCGATCGCCGAGGGGCGGTCTCCCGCCATCGAGAAGCAGCGCGAAAAGCGTCGGATCAAGGAAGCAAAGAGTTTCGGCCAGTTCGGCGAGAAGTGGCTGACCAGTGCGACGATGGCCGATAGCACGCGCGCGATGCGGCGCTCCATCTTCGAACGCGAACTCATGCCCGTCTGGCGGAATCGTCTCCTGACGGAGATCACGCCCGATGACCTGCGCGCTCACTGCGGCAAGATCGTCGAACGCGGCGCGCCTGCGACCGCCATCCATGTGCGGGATATCCTGAAGCAGATTTACGGCTTTGCCATTCTTCATCGCGAGAAGGTCGCCAATCCGGCCGATGACGTCGGCCCGGCCTCGATCGCTACCTTTACGCCGAAAGATCGCGCGCTTTCGCCTGCAGAGATACGCATCATGTTCAAGCAGCTCGAGCATGTTGCGACGCTGCCGACGATCCGCCTCGGTATGAAGCTCTACCTCCTCACCATGGTCCGGAAGAGCGAGTTGCAGGATGCAGTTTGGGACGAGATCGATTTCGACAACGGTGTCTGGACCATCCCGAAGGAGCGCATGAAGCGGTCGAAGCCGCACAACGTCTACCTGTGCCGACAGACGTTAGACATCATGATCGCGCTCAAGACCTGCTCCGGCAACTCCCGATACCTGCTGCCCTCCCGGTACGACGCGGACGCGCCCATGTCTCGCGCGACCTTCAATCGAATCACCTACGCCGTCGTCGAACAGGCGAAGAAGGAAGGGCTGTCGCTGGAGCCTTTCACGGTCCATGATCTGCGGCGAACGGGCTCGACGCTGTTAAACGAGCT
Organism: Rhizobiales bacterium 63-22; assembly: GCA_001898995.1. Taxonomy (GTDB): domain Bacteria; phylum Pseudomonadota; class Alphaproteobacteria; order Rhizobiales; family Rhizobiaceae; genus Brucella. The sequence goes on from MKVZ01000019.1 coordinate 228,427, forward strand.
GGGCTTTAACAGCGACTGGATCGAAAAGTGCCTGGCGCACGAAGACGGGCGTTCGTCGTGCGGCGTCTATAACAAGGCCGAGTATGAGGTGCAGCGTCGGCATATGATGCAGCAGTGGGCGGATACCGTGGATGCTTGGATCGACGGTCGTAAATATGCCCCCACGCTTTTGCCGCAAGCTATGCCCTTGATGGAGCTTGATCCCGCCCTTTGACCGGGCGGGTTTTTCGCTTGGTGACGTCAGGGTGCTGTGCTCGACGGATCGGGGCAGCCCGCCGTGCCGTGAGCCAAGCCTCGACCTCGACCAGGTCCCAAACGATACACCGTGGCGAGAGCGCGAACCGACGGGGAAACTCGCCACGCTGCTCCATCTCATAAATCGTGCTGTCAGCCATCGGCACCATCTCTCGCAGTTGGTGACGTCGAATCGTTCTTCGAATCTGCGGAGGTTCTGTCTTCGCCATGCTCGATCTCCTTGTTTGCTCAGGCGATTGAGAACGATAGATGCTGATACTGGAAGCCCTTTCGAAATGCCGTGCGGTATTCGGAGGCTATGGCGTACACATCGGCGGGTTCTTCTTGACTGCCAGGTGCAGCATAGGGGCAGACAGGCGCTGATGGACAAGCTCGAAAAGTGGGGGCTCGGCGGCGCTCTTCAAGCCAAGCCTCCACTTCGCTGAGATCCCACACGACGGTTCGAGAGGTCAGGTAGAAGCGCTGCGGAAACTCGCCGCGTTGCTCCCATGCCGTAAATGGTCGTGTCGGCCAGGGGGACGATCTCGCGAAGCTGGTGCCTGCGGATGGTGCGTTTGCTGAGAGGGCCGGTGTCTGGCTCATCGTCCAGCGCCACCGTCGTCGATTCCGTCATTCCATGTGCTCATCCCAGACCTCCTTCAATTGGCCGGGATAGCGACTTGGCTGCATTCCCGGCGTCTGGCGAACCATGGCGAAAGATCGGCCGCCGGTAGCGTCCCGCATTCGCGTTCGTTCGCGCGCGGCACCCCCGGCAATCGGTTCCGCATGACGTGTGCGGTGATTAGGGCCGCTAATCGCCGCAGATCGCGCGGTGATTATTCTTGCCCTTTGCGGCGAATAGCGGCTATATTCGCCGCGAAAGTTGCGGTGATTATGAGGTATATCCATAATTTGACGGACTGGCCGGACCTGCACTGGAGTGATGAGAAGCTCGCCCAGCGCCTCGCGGCCGTGCGACATCGACAGGGGCGGCTGATCGGTCGGATGGAGGCGCTTGGCTTCCCGCTTCGCGAGGAAGCCGTCCTCCATGCGCTGACCGAAGACGTTCTGAAATCCAGCGAGATCGAAGGCGAGGTGCTTGACCGGGATCAGGTCCGTTCCTCGATCGCTCGACGCCTCGGCATGGATATTGGCGGCCTGGTTGCCGCTGACCGCAATGTCGAAGGCGTCGTGGAAATGATGCTCGACGCCACGCAAAACTATAAGCAGCCCTTGACCGCGGAGCGGTTGTTCGGCTGGCACGCGGCGCTGTTCCCCACGGGACGCAGCGGCATGAGCCGTATCACCGTGGGCGCTTGGCGCACGCCCGAAGCCGGCCCGATGCAAGTCGTGTCGGGGCCGATCGGGTGCGAGCGCGTTCACTATGAAGCGCCGGAATCGGAGCGGCTGGATGAGGAGATGTCCCGCTTTCTCGACTGGTTCGAGATGGCGACGCCCGATCCCGTCCTCAAGGCGGGGATCGCGCATCTGTGGTTCGTCACCATTCACCCGTTCGATGACGGCAACGGGCGCATAGCGCGCGCTATTGCGGACCTCGCGCTGGCGCGCGCGGAGGGGACCGCGCAGCGCTTTTACAGCATGTCGGCGCAAATCCGCACCGAGCGGAAAGCCTATTACGACATGCTGGAGGCGACGCAGAAGGGCGACCTCGACATCACGCCCTGGCTGGTGTGGTTCATCGACTGCCTCGATCACGCCTTCGATGGAGCCGAGGTCATCCTTGCGGGCGTCATCCGCAAGGCGCGGTTCTGGGAGGCGATAGCGGAGCAGAAGCTGAACGAGCGCCAGCGCAAGATCATCAACCGCCTGCTGGATGGCTTCGAGGGCAAGCTGACCAATGCCAAATGGGCAGCGATCACCAAGGCGTCGTCCGATACGGCGCTGCGCGACATCAACGATCTGGTTCAGCGAGGCATCCTGACGAAAGACCAGAGCGGCGGGCGCAGCACGAGCTATTCGCTGGCGGCCGCTCCTGGAGATGCGGAAGCCGGGAACTGAGGTCCGGGCGGACGGGGTGAGAGCGGAATCGGCGCGGCGGGAGCGTAATGGCGTCGTCGGTACGACCCCACCGGCATGGGCGGTCAGCCCGTGGTGCGCCGGGCCTTGGCGAAGCCGCGATCGGTTCCAATGAACCGTTCGAGCATCGGCACGATCAGCTTGATGGGATCGGCGGCCGGCTGGCCCGTCTCGCGGGCCAGCACCTCCGCATAGGCGACAAGATCGCGATGGAGGTCGGCGGGCAACTCCACTGTCGCCTTGATGGGCTTGTCGTCGGCGATTGGGCCGAGTTTCAGCTTGGTGGTCATGGTCAGTTCCTGAACGGTTCGAGGACAAGATCGCGCGTCACGACGATCCTGACCGGGAAGCCCGGCCGGATGGTCAGTGTCGGCGCGACGTTGAGCTGGCGACGGACGATCTGCTGTCCGGCGTCGTTGATCGTGTCCTGGCCGCCGTTGCGGATGGCGCGAAGCAGCCGGTCCTGATCGTCGACGGCAAGCTCGGCCCCGACCGACAGCAGCGTCAAGAGCCCGGCGGTCTTGGCGAGATCCCACCAGTGATAATCGACGCCATCCTCAAGACCGGCATAGCCCTGCGTGTCGGTCCCAGGCTGGCGTTCGAGAACGATGGAGCGGCCGTTCGGCATGATGAGGCGGTTCCAGACGAGCAGCACACGGCGCTGACCGAACTGGACGCCGTTGTCATACTAACCGATCAGCCGCGTGCCCTGCGGCACGAGCAGGATGCGGCCGGTCGGGCTGTCGTAGATGTTCTCCGTGACCTGCGCGGTGATCTGGCCGAGAAGATCGGAACGGATGCCGGTGATGAGCGCGGCCGAGATGACCGCGCCGGCCTGAAGCACGAAGGGCGACGCCGGCGGCGTCATGCGGTCGGGTGTGACCGTGCGCCGGTCGGCCGCCGCATTGAGGAAGGCGAGCTGCTTGTCCTGGCCCGTGGCCGCCTGTCCGCCCGTGCCGGCGCCGGAGAGATCGAGACCGGCGAGACCGGGCATCGCGCCCGCCGTGCCGGAGGCCGTCGATCCCTGCCGCGACTGGAAAAAGACGGTGCTGAGCCGGGCGGCCTCTTCCTCGGCGCGGCGGCGCTGCTCGGCCTCGCTGACGCCGGGCATCGGGGTGACGGGTGCGACGACTGGCTGACCGTTGTTCTGCGCGCTCAAGATGGGGCCGCCGAGGTCGCCGAGCAGCGCCGGGCCGGTATAGTCCTTGGGTAAGCCGGCGAGACCGTCGGCTGTTGATTGCCGCTAAGAACTGACCCGGCGTTTCCACCGAGAATTGACCCGCCTGTTAGGTATGTTTCGGGTCTGCGGTCGTGGTCAAGTTCCTCGTCTTCTCCTTTGTCGTTTTAGAGCGGTTTTCGACCGTTATGAATCGAAAGGTGCTTCCG
>MKVZ01000020.1:0-47422 GCA_001898995.1 Rhizobiales bacterium 63-22
CAGCTTCTCGCCGACCTCGTGGCGCAGCAATACAAGCGGCAGGACATCAATTTCAGCTTCTCGCCGACCTCGTGGCGCAGCAATACAAGCGGCAGGACATCAATTTCGTGCGCGGCTCGTTCCGCGTGCGCGGCGACACGATCGAAATCTTCCCGGCCCACCTGGAGGACCGGGCGTGGCGCATCTCGCTGTTCGGCGACGAGATCGAGACCATCACCGAATTCGACCCGCTCACCGGCCAGAAGACCGGCGACCTGCGCTCGGTCAAGATTTACGCCAATTCGCACTATGTCACGCCGCGCCCGACGCTCAATCAGGCCATCAAGTCGATCAAGGCGGAGCTGAAGCATCGCCTCGACGAGCTGACCCGCGCCGGCCGCCTGCTGGAGGCGCAGCGCCTCGACCAGCGCACCACCTTCGACCTCGAAATGCTGGAGGCGACCGGCTCCTGCGCCGGCATCGAGAACTATTCGCGCTATCTCACCGGCCGCAATCCCGGCGAGCCGCCGCCCACCCTGTTCGAATATATCCCCGACAACGCGCTGGTCTTCATCGACGAAAGCCACGTCACCGTGCCGCAGATCGGCGGCATGTATCGCGGCGACTTCCGCCGCAAGGCGACGCTGGCCGAATACGGTTTCCGCCTGCCCTCCTGCATGGACAACCGCCCGCTGCGCTTCGAGGAATGGGACGCGATGCGCCCGCAGACCGTCGCCGTCTCGGCCACGCCCGGCCATTGGGAAATGGAGGAATCCGGCGGCGTCTTCGCCGAGCAGGTCATCCGCCCGACCGGCCTGATCGACCCGCCGGTGGAAGTCCGCCCGGCCAAGAGCCAGGTCGACGACGTGCTCGGCGAGATCCGCGACACGGCAAGCAAGGGCTACCGCACGCTGGTCACGGTGCTGACCAAGCGCATGGCCGAAGACCTGACCGAATATCTGCACGAACAGGGCGTGCGCGTGCGCTACATGCATTCCGACATCGACACGCTGGAGCGCATCGAGATCATCCGCGACCTGCGGCTCGGCGCGTTCGACGTGCTGGTCGGCATCAACCTGCTGCGCGAGGGCCTCGACATTCCCGAATGCGGCTTCGTCGCCATTCTCGACGCCGACAAGGAAGGTTTCCTGCGTTCCGAGACCTCGCTCATCCAGACCATCGGCCGCGCGGCGCGCAATGTCGACAGCAAGGTCATCCTCTATGCCGACAACATCACCGGCTCGATGCAGCGCGCCATGGACGAGACGAGCCGCCGCCGCGAAAAGCAGGTCGCCTATAACGAGGAGCATGGCATCACGCCGGCCTCGGTGAAGAAGAACATCTCGGACATCCTGAATTCGGTCTACGAGCAGGATCACGTCCGCGCCGACATTTCCGGCTTCGCCGAGGAAGGCGCGATGATGGGCAACAATCTGCAAGCCCATCTGGAGCATCTGGAGAAGCAGATGCGCGACGCCGCCGCCGATCTCGACTTCGAGACCGCCGCCCGCCTGCGCGACGAGATCAAGCGCCTGCGCGAGACGGAGCTGGCCATCGCCGACGACCCGCTGGCGCGCGAGCTGGAAGGCCAGCCGCCGCGCGGCAAGCCGAAACCCACCGGAAAGCCGGCGGGCAAGGCGGGCGGCAAGTCGCTGTTCCAGAAGCCGTCGCTCGACAATATGGGCCCCGGCACGGACATGGCGAAACCCTTGTTCCGCAAGAACACGCTGGACGAGATGACCGTCGGCCGCACCGAAAAGCCGGTCGGCGGCGAAGCCCCCATCCGCCGCGAACGCGCCGGCGTCGGCTCCTACGAGGACCCGGCCGAAGTCGCCCGCAAGAAACGCCGCCCCGGCAAGACAGGCCGGCCGGGACGGTAAAAGCCTATCTATATGCCCCGGCTCTTGAACACCTCGCCCACCACCGGAACGGCGGAGAAGGCGCTGGGCCAGCCGGCGTAGAAGGCCACCTGCGCGATCACCTCGCCCGCCTCTTCCTTGGTCAGGCCGTTGTCCATGGCCTTGTTGAGGTGGAAGGTGATCTGGCCGACATTGCCGCCGGCCATCAGGCAGCTCACCGTCACGAGGCTGCGGTCGCGCGGCGCGAGGTCGGGGCGCAGCCACAGTTTCAGGAACAGCGTCTCGGTGGTGAAATGCACGAGGCCGGGCGAGACCGGCCCGGTGTTCTGCTCCACCGCCGCCGCGCGCTTGGCCTCCGCCGCTTCGTCGAGCGGCAGCAATTGCGGATGCGCGGCCGGAAGCTGGTCCGCGCCGACGCCGCGCTCGGCGAAGACCGCCTTCACCGCCGGAAGCGCCGCGCTCGCCGTTCCCAGCCCGGCATAGAAGCCGACATGGGTGACGATCTCGGAGATTTCCGCCGGCTTCAGCCCGCTGTCGAGCGCCAGCCGCAGGTAGAAGGGCAGGTCGGCGGCGTGGCCGCGCGCGACCAGCACCGCCAGCGTCACCACGCTGCGGTCGCGCGGGCTCAGTTGCGGACGCTTCCACAGCCCGTCGAAAACGTCGCTTTGCAGATAGGCCGCCAGACCCGGCGCGACCGTCATGGATTCCTTGTCAGGCATAGACATCCTCTCAATATTCCTGCGCCGTGGGGCGGAACAGGATTTCGTTCACGTCGACGTTTTCCGGCTGGCTCATGGCGAAGGCCACCATCGAGGCGAAGGAATCCGCCGGGATCGCCACCGTCTCGTAGAGCGCCTTCATGCGCTCGGCCTGCTCCGGGTCGGTCACGCTGTCGGGCAGTTCGGTCGCCACCGCGCCGGGCGAAATGATGGTGGTGCGGATGTTATATCGTCCCACCTCCTGCCGCAGCCCTTCCGAGATCACGCGCACCGCGTGCTTGGTCGCCGCATAGACCGCGCCGCCCGGGCCGACCTTGTGGCCCGCCACCGACGACACGTTGATGATATGGCCGCCCTGCTGCGCCTTCATATGCGGCAGCGCGGCGGCGATCCCGTAGAGCACGCCCTTGATGTTGACGTCGATCATGCGGTCCCAGTCGTCCACCTTGCCCAGCTCCAGCCGCGAATGCGGCATGGTGCCGGCGTTGTTGACGATCACGTCGATGCGGCCGTGCAACTCGACGGCGCGCTCCACCAGCGCGCTCACCTGCGCCCGGTCGGTGACGTCGGTCTTCACCACGGCGTCCTCGCCCAGCCCCAGCTCGCGGGCGAGCGTTTGCAGCCGGTCGAGACGCCGCGCGCCGAGAACCAGCTTCGCGCCGTCGCCTGCCAGCCGCCTCGCCGCCGCCTCGCCGAGCCCGCTGCTCGCGCCGGTGATGACCACCACCTTGTCCCTGATGTTCTGCATGTCTGCCTCCACGGTTTACAGGCGATATTGATCGTCGGTGACGTGTTCTAGCCAGTCCACCACCTTGCCGTCCTTCGCCTCCGCGATGGCGATATGGGTCATGACGGTGGTCGCCGTCGCGCCGTGCCAATGCTTCTCGCCCGGCTCGAACCAGACGATGTCGCCCATGCGGATTTCCTCCACCGGGCCGCCCTCGCGCTGCGCCCAGCCGGACCCGGCGATGACGATGATGGTCTGGCCCAGCGGATGCGTGTGCCAAGCCGTGCGCGCGCCGGGCTCGAAAGTGACGGTCGCGCCGCTCACCGTGGCCGGAGCCGTGCCGGCAAAGGGCGCGTCGATGCGAACCGTGCCGGTGAAATAATCGGTGGAACCCTTCACGGAAGGCTGTCCCCCGTTGCGTCTGATCTGCATGAGCTGTTTCCTTTGGAGCACATCCTGAAAAGTGCGAAGCGGCCTTCGGACAGGATGCGCACTGGTTGAAGATGTCGCGGAATCTAGGGCCTGCGGCAGGCGATGATTAGATGCTATAATCCGCATAAACTCATGAAACGGGTTCATATATGCCGCGCGATACCGTCAACGACCTCACCGCCTTTCTCGCCATCGCGCGCGAAGGCAGCTTCACCCGTGCCGCCGCGCGGCTCGGCGTCTCGCAATCGGCGCTGAGCCACACCATGCGGGCGCTGGAGGAGCGGCTGGGCCTGCGCCTTCTCACCCGCACCACGCGCAGCGTGTCCCCCACGGAAGCGGGCGAACGGCTGTTGCGCACCATCGGCCCGCGCCTCGACGAAATCGAGGCGGAACTGGCCGCGCTCAGCGAGCTGCGCGACAAGCCCGCCGGCACGATCCGCATCACCGCGCCGGAACATGCGACGCAGACGATTCTCTGGCCGGCATTGGCCCGCCTCCTGCCCGATTACCCCGATATCCGGGTCGAGGTGGACGTGGATGCCGGGCTGCGCGACATCGTCGCCGACCGCTACGACGCCGGCATCAGGCTCGGCGAGCAGATCGCGCAGGACATGATCGCCGTGCCGGTCGGGCCGGACATGCGCATGGCCGTGGTGGCATCACCCGCCTGTCTCAAGCACAATCCGCCTCCGCTGACGCCGCAGGAACTGACTGCGCATCGCTGCATCAACCTGCGGCTCACCACCTATGGCGGTCTCTATGCGTGGGAGTTCGAAAAGAACGGACGCGAACTCAAGGTGCGCGTCGAGGGGCAACTCGTGTTCAATTCCCCCACCCTCATCGTGGAGGCGGCCAAGGCCGGCTTCGGCCTCGCCTGCCTGCCGGAGGACTATGTTCTGGAAGATCTGGCGCGGGGCAGCCTTGTCCGCGTGCTGGAGGACTGGTGCCCGCCCTTTCCGGGCTTTCACCTTTATTATCCGAGCCGCAGGCAGTCCTCGCCCGCCTTCACGCTTCTGGTGGAAGCCCTGCGCTACCGGGGCAGGACCAACTGACCCGGCAGCGCAGTTGCCATGGACGTTCTCAGTGGCACTGGCTCAGTGACATTGGCCTCGGCCCAGCACGCGATAGCCGGCGTTTTCCGCCGCGCAGCGGTTGGGGAAGGTTTGTCTGTCCGGACCGCGCTGCCCGCAGACCGGCAGATATTCCATGGTGCATACACCGCCGGGACGCGGCCGCGGCCGACCAGCACCGCCCCAATGGGACTCCGGCCCCCGATGCCGCGGCGGGCGATGGTCCTGCCAGCGATCCGGCTTCTGCCCCGGTATCGGGCCCGGCCCGTGATAACCCGGCCCTCCGTCCGCCACGCAGCCGGCCAGAGCGAGAATCCCTGCCATCAGACCGAACCGTGAAAACCTGTTGAACATTCATCCTCTCCTTCTTTTGCCCCTTCGACCCCAAGCATTTCAGAAACATCGGCCTGTTTCAATGCGGAAGGAAAACCGCTTTGCCCCTTATGGACAAGCCGCGCATTTGCGGTAGGTTCGCGGCCATGGACGCGACATACGCGCGAATGACGGAACACACACCATGAATCGCTTCGGCGCGACTGCCGCTTTCCTGCTGCTGGCCCTGCAATGGCCGCCGTCGCCGGTTCATGCCGATCCGATGCAGGCGACAGCGGCGGAAAACCCGGTGAGGCAGGCAGCCCCCGCCCCGCCTCCGGCACCGACCGTCGACCAGATTTGCAGCCTCATCGAGACCAGTGCGCAGGCGCAGGGAATCCCTAGGGATTTCTTCGCCCGGCTGATCTGGAAGGAAAGCCGCTTCGACCATCAGGCGGTCAGCCCGGTCGGCGCCGAGGGCATCGCCCAGTTCATGCCCTATACGGCGAAGGAGCGCGGTCTGGCCGACCCCTTCGACGTGGAACAGGCGATCCCGGCTTCGGCGCAGTTCCTGCACGACCTGAAACAGGCTTTCGGCAATTGGGGCCTTGCCGCCGCGGCCTATAATGCCGGGCCGGGCCGCGTGTCTGGCTGGCTGCGCTCGGGCGGCTTCCTGCCGCTGGAGACGGAGGATTACGTGCTCGACATCACCGGCCACGCCGCCGACGATTTCGCCGCCGGCAAGCAGATCGCCGACACGCCGCTCGATCCGAAGCTGGATTTCGCCGCCGCCTGCCGCCGCCTGCCCGTGGTGCGGGCGGCGACCATTCCCATGTCGCGCATAAAGCCGAAGCCGTGGGGCATACAGGTCGCGGGCAATTTCCGCCGTGCGGCGGCGGTCAGCCAATGGAACCGCCTGCGCAAGCAGTTCCCCGCCGTGCTGGAGGGGCATGATCCGGTCATCAGCCGCGTGCGCACGCCGATCGGACGGCGCGGCATCTATGCGGTGCGCATCGGCGTGGACAGCCGCAAGGAAGCCAACGGCATCTGCAACGATCTGCACCGTGCCGGCGGCGCCTGCGTCGTCATGCGCAACCGGTGACTGCATACGCCGCACCGTTCTTCTGCCGTCATACCCTACTATATTGGTGGCATATGAAGGATATGCTTGTTGCGGTTTGGTATTGCATACTGGAAATTCCAGCAATGATCGAAAAAAATTGCCGCCGCATCGCTACAAAAATGACGAATGATATGCCATGCAAAGAATTTGCTTGCCAAACAACGCGTCATAGATCAGTCTTCGGCTGTTCGGGCATTTAGCGAACAAATGGAAGACTGGAAGAACGGCGGACCGGGCCGCTATAAGCTCCGGGTCCGGGAGAAATTCCGGGCAATGATCGGTTCCTTCCCAATGTCGAGAACTGCCTGCATGACCCTCTGTCGGGCGTGTCGTGGTGCGCTCGGCGGAAGATTATAGACCCATCTGCTTCGCGGGAAGCGGTGGCGCCAAGGAAAAGGAACGGATCCCATGGCACAGACCGGACTGGTCAAATTCTTCAACACCGAAAAAGGCTTCGGCTTCATCAAGCCCGACGATGGCGGCGCCGACATCTTCGTGCATATTTCAGCCGTGCAGGCTTCGGGCCTGACGGGCCTCGCCGACAATCAGAAGGTTTCCTTCGAGACGGAGCCGGATCGTCGCGGCAAGGGCCCCAAAGCTGTGAACATTACCGTTACCGGCTGATCGTTCAGCGCATTCGCAGCCAGGTACAATCATCTGGCGTGGCATGAATGCGGAGAAAACAGACGGACTTTCAGCCCCGGCCACCGTGCCGGGGTTTTTTATTGATCCGGGCTTGCTGCCGGCGCGCGAAGTGTTACGGGCAGCGCGAATATTTTACCAAAACCTTTCCAGCAAAAACACGTGGCGGCTTTGCGGCCGAAAACGCACAAAAAACAAAAGGATAGAACAGTCCTGACGATTCCTTGAGACAGGAGCCGTTCCGGCCCGCCGGGAACCTTCAGTTTTTTCACCATCGTTCAGCCTCCATTCATGTCGAAAAGGTTAATCGTAGATTTATGATGGATGCGGTCGCGACGACGATCCGGCCAGCCATCCGAAGAATTGCAGTCGAGCTTCTGAAGGAGCGAAAAATGAACCGATTTGCGAAAACAGCCATTCTGACCATGGCCGCGGTAGCCGTTCCTCTGGCCACGGCTTCGGCGGACCCGTGGGGCTACGGAGGCTGGGGCGGCGGCCCCGGCTATTACCATCATCATCATCGTCACCATCATGGCGATGCCATCGCCGCCGGCGTCGTAGGTCTCGCGGCCGGCGCCCTGCTCGGCAGCGCGCTCAGCCAGCCGGCCCCCGTCTATGAGGAGCCCGCGCCGATCTATGCCGCGCCGCCCCCGCCGCCTCCGGTCTATTACGCCGCACCGCCGGCGCGCGTGGTCTATCGCAGCGGCTATCAGCCCTGGTCGCGCGCATGGTATGCCTATTGCTCGGATCGCTTCCGTTCGTTCAATCCGCGCACCGGCACCTATCTCGGCCTCGACGGGCAGAACCATTTCTGCACCGCGAACTGACCGACAGGAACGGACCGAAAACCAGAAAGCCGCCCCGGCAAGGGCGGCTTTTTGCATGATACCGGGCAGTTCAACCTTCGGTCAGAAACGGATTGTTGCGGCGTTCCTCGCCGAAGCGTCCACCCGGACCGTGGCCGCACAGAAAGCCCACATCGTCGCCAAGCGGCAGCAGCTTTTCGCGGATGGAATGGAGCAGCGCAGCATGGTCGCCGCCGGGCAGGTCTGTGCGGCCCACGGAACCGTTGAACAGCACGTCGCCGACCATGGCGAAGCGCGCCTCGGGGCTAAAGAACACCACATGTCCCGGCGCGTGGCCCGGACAATGGAAAACGTCGAACCTGTGCCCGCCGACGCAGACCGTGTCGCCCTCCTCCAGCCAGCGATCCGGCGTCATGTTGCGCACGCCTTCCGTGAGGCCGTACTGGCGGCCGGTCGCCTCCAGATTGTCGAGCAGGGACTTGTCAGCGACATGCGGGCCGATGATATCGACGCCGAGCTTCTCCTTGAGGTCGAGCGCAGCACCGGCGTGGTCGATATGACCATGGGTGATCCAGATCGCCTCCACGTCGATCTTCTGCTCTTTGATCGCGTCGAGAATATTCGCAAGATCGCCGCCCGGATCGATGACGACGCCCTTCTTCGTCTCGCCGTCGAAGAGGATGGTGCAATTCTGCCGGAACGGCGTGACCGGCACGACGAGTGCCTGCAACTGGCCCATTTCAAGACTCCGTCATGTTGATGAGCTGGAGCCATCTCCATGGCACGAAATCATCATCGCTCCAAATGAAACGGACGGCACATGGCCGTCCGTTTCACTTTCGACCCGGCAATCCGGCAACCGTCATGCCTTGTTGGCCATGGCGTTCTTGATGAGGCCCACAATCGCGGTGAGCACGATGCCGCCCACGCCGCCGCCGGCCGCCTGACCGACCACACCGTTGAGGGCTGAATCCAGCCCGCCGCCCGAAAGCATCGGTAGAAGCTGGCCGAGAATGATGCCGCCGATGCCTCCCGCCACGGTATTACCTGTCGCGCCGAGGCTGATATTCTTCACCGCACCGGCAATATTGCCGCCAATCGCACCGGCGACAATCTGGATGATGATAGGCAGTAGAGCTTGCATGGTCGTAAACCCTGTCCTTGGTTGGAGCCGGAAACAGCACGACTCCGGCTACAGGGATGTTGGGCCGAAATGATACAAAGTCAAATCGTAAGCACTGCAATAGTAAAAAAGCGGCCCGAAAGCCGCTCTTTTTCTGTTCACAACCCGCTCACTCCGCTGCTGCACGCTTCGGCTGCACTTCCGCCGCATAGTCGTTCATGAGGATGTTCGTAATTTCGCCCGGTCTAAACTGATATTGGGCGATCTCCGACACCGGCGTGACTTCCGCCGCGGTGCCACACAGGAAACATTCGCTGAAACCGGCCATTTCCTCCGGCAGGATCACCCGCTCCACGACCTCGATGCCGCGCCGCTTCGCCAGTTCGATGACGGTTTGCCGCGTGATGCCGTCGAGGAAGCAATCGGGCTTCGGTGTGTGCAAGGTACCGTCCTTGACAAAGAACACATTGGCTCCCGTCGCTTCCGCCACCTGCCCGCGCCAGTCCAGCATCAGCGCATCGGCATAGCCTTTCGCCTCCGCCGCATGCTTGGAAATGGTGCAGATCATATAGAGGCCCGCGGCCTTGGAACGCGACGGCGCGGTGCGCGGATCGGGGCGGCAATATTGCGCGATGTCGAGCCGGATGCCCTTCATCTTTTCTTCCGGCGAGAAATAGCTCGGCCATTGCCAGATGGCGATGGCGAGATGGATGCGGTTGTGCTGCGCGGCAACGCCGAGCGATTCCGAGCCGCGCCATGCGATCGGGCGCACATAGGCATCCTCGAAACCCTGTTTCTTCAGCAGTTCCCGGCAGGCTTCATCGATCTCGGCCGCGCTGTAGGGAATCTCGAAACCCAGAATCCGCGCCGATTCGTGCAGACGCCCGGTGTGCTCGGCGAGCTTGAAGATTTCGCCGCCATAGGCGCGCTCGCCCTCGAATACCGCACTGGCATAATGCAGCCCGTGCGTGAGGACGTGAAGCTTGGCATCCTTCCAGTCGACGAATTCGCCGTCGAGCCAGATGTAGCCGTCGCGTTGATCGAAGGGAATCCCGGCCATGTCATTTTCTCCCTGAAATTATTCCTGCCATCTGCTCGTTGGGCCGCGCGGGCGGCAGCGAAAAGACAGGCGGCGTAATTATCTCTCTTATGATGCACGGCGATACGAACATTGTTGCAAAATGCCGTCCCGTACTTGATGAAAATTATCCGGACGGTTGAATTATGTCAATGATGCTGACATATTTAGGCAGAGCCAACGGAGCAACGACGTGGATTCGACCAAAGACATGAATTATATAAGCAATCCGCTGACGGAGGCGGACGCGCGCGATCTCGGCATCATCGAGCTTCTGTTTTTTTCCTATCGCGACTTCACCGCCGACCCCGATCTGATCCTCGAAAAGATCGGCTTCGGACGGGCACATCACCGGGTGCTCTATTTCATCAACCGCAAGCCGGGCATGACGGTGGCGGAACTTCTGGAAGTGCTGCGCATCACCAAGCAGAGCCTGTCGCGCGTTCTCAAGCAACTTATCGACACCGGCCATGTGGTGCAGGCGACCGGCCTCAACGACCGCCGCCACCGCAAGCTCTATCCGACCGAGAGCGGGCGGCGGCTGACGCTTTCCCTCGCCTTGCCGCAGTCGCATCGCATCGCCCGCGCTCTGCAGGGGAGCACACCCGATGAGCGCCGCGCCATCGAGCGGTTCCTCTATCACATGGTCAATCCCGAACGTCGCGTCCAGATCGACGCTTTTTCGTCACGTGGCAGGCCGGATCTTTGAACGCCGGGCGCCGTACAGGCAACGAATGGACGCGGACACTTCCAGCCGATAATGTGCTAAAGCATTTCCTGTAAAATTGTATAACGGTTCTGCGTTCGGAAATGCGTAAACACAAAGAGAGCATTCCGGCGAAAGCGAAAAACGGATTGAAGGAAGCCATGGACGCCGAAGACGTAAAATCCCTCACGGACGACGCCCCGCATCTTCTCGTCGTGGACGACGATACGCGTATCCGCAGCCTCCTGTCGCAGTATCTCACCAATACCGGCTTCCGGGTCACTGTGGCCGGCACGGCGGCGGAGGCACGGCGCAAGCTCGAAGGCATCGATTTCGACCTGTTGATCCTCGACGTGATGATGCCGGGCGAAACGGGCGTGTCGCTGACGCGTTCGCTGCGCGAGCAGAAGAACGTGCCGATCCTGATGCTCACCGCCCTGTCGGAGACGGACAGCCGCATCGACGGGCTGGCGGCGGGCGCGGACGACTACCTGCCGAAGCCTTTCGACCCGCGCGAACTGACGCTTCGCATCAACAACATCCTGCGCCGCGGCGCGCCGCCTGCCCAGCCGAAGATCGAGCAGATCGTGTTCGGCCCCTACACCTTCTTCATACCGCGCCGCGAACTGAAGAAGGGCGCGGAGACGATCAAGCTCACCGAGCGCGAGCAGGATATCATGGCGATCTTCGCGGAGCGCGCCGGCGAGACCATCCCGCGCCACGAACTGACCGGAGCCGACGGCGATGTGGGCGAACGCACCATCGACGTGCAGATCAACCGCCTGCGCCGCAAGATCGAGCAGGACCCCGCCAACCCGGTGTGGCTGCAAACCGTGCGCGGCATCGGCTACAAGCTCAGTATAGAATGAGCAGGATTCGGGGCCGGATGATCCGTAAACCGATTTCCCCTTCCGGTCCGGTGCCCGGCCCGCCCGACAGCTTCCGGCGCTAGTGGAACGAATTTGACATTTGGGACGCTCCGACACGATGAAGCTCTGGAAAAAGTTCTCGCGCTGGCTGGCGCGGCGTATGCCCAAGGGCCTTTACGCGCGCTCGCTCATCATCATCATCGCGCCTATGGTGCTGCTGCAAACCGTGATCGCCTATGTGTTCATGGAACGCCACTGGCAGATGGTGACGGAGCGGCTTTCCACCGCCGTGGTGCGCGATATCGCCGCCATCATCGACATTCTGGAGACCTATCCGCAGGAGCCGGGCTACGACAACCTGATCCGCATCGCCCAGCAGCGGCTCGGCCTCAACATCTCCATCCTGCCGCCCGACCCGCTGCCGCCGCCGGGGCCGAAGCCCTTCTTCGCCATTCTCGACTACTTCCTGAGCGAGGAGATCACCCGCCAGATCAACAGGCCGTTCTGGATCGACACGGTCGGCGATTCGGACCTGATCGAGATACGCATCCGGCTGCACAACAAGGTGCTGCGTGTCTTCGCCCGCCGCAGTCAGGCCTATGCCTCCAATACCGGCATCTTCCTGACATGGATGGTCGGCACGGCGCTGGTGCTGCTGGTGATCGCCATCGCTTTCCTGCGCAACCAGATCAAGCCGATCCAGCAACTGTCCGAGGCCGCCGAGAGCTTCGGCAAGGGGCGGCCGATGCCGGAGGGTTTCCAGCCGCGCGGCGCGGAGGAAGTGCGCAAGGCCGGCATCGCCTTCATCCAGATGCGCTCGCGCATCGAGCGCCAGATCGAGCAGCGCACCGCCATGCTCTCCGGCGTCAGCCACGACCTGCGCACCATCCTCACCCGCTTCAAGCTGCAACTGGCGCTGGCCGGCCATTCCATCGACACCGAGCCGCTCAATCAGGATATCGCCGACATGCAGACCATGCTGGAAGGCTATCTCGCCTTCGCGCGTGGCGAGGGTTCGGAAGAAAAGACGGCGGCCTACAACCTGCAGAGGCTGTGCGAAAAACTGGAGCACGAGGCGCGCCTGCGCGAGCGCGGCTTCAAATATGCCATCGAGGGCGACAACGAGGTCCATGTGCGCCCCAATGCCTTCTCGCGGCTGGTCAGCAACCTCGTTTCCAACGCCTTCCGCCATGCGCAGAACGTGCAGCTCACCGTCAGCCACGCGAACGGCTGGCTGAAGGTGATCGTGGACGACGACGGGCCGGGCATACCGGAAGACCGCCGCGAGGACGTGTTCAAGCCCTTCGTACGGCTGGACGAGGCGCGGACGCAGGATTCGGGCAGCACCGGTGGCCTCGGCCTCGCCATCGCGCGCGACATCGCGCGCAGCCATGGCGGCGACATCACGCTGGATGAGTCACCGCTTGGCGGCCTGCGCGCGGTCATCCAGATTCCGGCGTGAAAAACACGGCTGCTTCGGAGGAGCCGTCCAGAGCTTGGCAACCAGAAAAGCATATTATCTGAACAGACTCACCAAACTCTGCCAGTTATTGAGAATGGTGATCGCCGCAACAGCGATGGTGAGCAAGCCAGCCACTTTCGAAATTGTCGGCAAACTGTCGACACGGCCTCGAAGGTGCCCAAACGCTTCCGCGCTGGGCAATGCCTCGACTTTTGCATCCATGGTCGATATCCGGCCATCAAGTCGCACGATTTCAACCTCGATCTGCCCCAGCTTGTCGATAAGCTTGTCGAGTTTTTCCTCTATGCGTTTTGACGCCGCTTCCAGGGCTGATACACGCGCTTCCATTGGATCAAATGTATTACCCCCGCCGCCGCCTTGCAAGACGGTCAAATGGCTATGCACGGCCGTATCGTTCCATGCAGCATTTCGATTATTCATCGGCCCCCTCGCCGTCATTTTTTTCTTCCCCTTTTAAAATCGCCATCGCGTTCACCAATTGCATATTTCCGCAATTGACACACACCAAACCGATTCCGGGGTAAACCTTGCCGTCATAAACTGTAGAGTTTCGCGGATAGAAAACCGGTATGTTGACATAATCTTCCAAAATTGACCATCTTCTCTGCCCACAAGTAGGACATTTCCCCGGAAGAGGTGCTTTTTTTTGAAGAAACTCACTTATCTTATCTTTGTGATCTTTAGGAATAACTCCATCGTTCGGAAAAACAATGTCCACTTTCCCCGACATTAAGCGCCCTTCTTTGTTTTATCTAACTCCCCGATCAATACCTAATAATACCAACACTTCCATGCGTCTGCCATCCCCCGCATGCTTACATATCAATAATAATACGATATCAAACCGAGAGACCAAACTCCATGTTTCCAAGAGGCCCTAAAACAGCTTGCCGCCGTTCGGCACCTTTTTGTCGATTGCCGCCAGCACGACCGCACCCTCATCGTCGGGCAGGCCCAGCGTTAGCACTTCCGACATGAAGGGGCCGATCTGGCGCGGAGGAAAGTTGACCACCGCCAGCACCTGCCGCCCGACCAGTTCGTCGGGTTGGTAGTGCTTCGTGATCTGCGCGGAGGATTTCTTCACGCCGATCGCCTCGCCGAAATCGATCTTCAGCTTGTAGGCGGGCTTGCGCGCTTCGGGAAAAGGCACCGCCTCCACGATGGTTCCGGCCCGGATATCCACCTTCTCGAAATCGGCCCAGCCTATCGTGGCGCTCTCGCTCATGGCCGTTCACTCCCTCTGGATCGTCGTGCGCCTTATCAGGCGCTGCCGACCGTCTCGAACACCGCGCTTTCCAGCGCCTCGCGCGCGGTCACGCCCGACCAGATCACATATTGAAAGGCCTGAAAATAGGTCTCGCAGGCTTCGAGCGCTGCCGAAAGCAGCACTTCCACCTGCCGGCTGGTCGGCTCCGCGCCGCCGGCGAGCAGCAGCGACTGCCGGTACATGATGGCGCCTTCCTGCTGCCAGAGGTCGAAATGACCCATCAGCAGTTTCTCGTTGATGAGCGAAAGCAGGCGCATCACCTCGGTCGTGCGCGGCTCGGCCACCTTGATGTCGAAGGCGCAGGCCAGATGCAGCGCCTCGAAATCCTCCATCCATGAAAACGAGACGTGATAGTCGGTCCAGCTTCCGGCCACCGAGATCGCGATTTCGTCGTCGCCCGTGCGTTCGAACGTCCAGTCGTTTGAATGCGCGACCTGCTCGATCACATCCACCGGATGCGCCGCGCGCGCGAATTCAATCTCAAGAAGGCTCATGTCCATTTCCTGTTCCGGGAAACATCGGCCCGATGCTCCCAAAGTCCCGGCGCGCAAGAACTGCCGCCCATGCCCGTGACGTGCGACAAGGCACGACGAACGGACAAGAATTGATCGGTCGCGGAACCGGCATGCCAATGACATGCAGGCGCCCCGATGGCACACGCACAAACACAACTAAACTGGAAAGCAGCCTGAAAGACGCGAAACCCGACTAACAGCCCCTCGCCGCCACCCGCATGACCGCACTACGAATCATGTAGTGTTTTCAGTCTATTGAAGCTGAATCGGAACACCAGCCCCTTTTCATCGAAGGGACATGAAAGCATGTGGAAAGCTGGAAGGAGGAGGCCGCGCCGCTTGCCTTAACCGACTCTAAGACAAGGGTTTTTGGCGATCACGGCCTGTTAATAAATATTCAGGGATTATTTTTCGATTTGGCCGAGGAAGCCGTGGATTTGCCCGTTTTCGTGCTGGAATCACTCGACCGATCACCTTCGAGCGCGGCAAGACGCGCTTCCAGTGCTTCGAGCCGCGCCTGAAGGGCGCTGTTTTCCGACCGCGCCTTGATGGCCATCTCGCGCACCGCTTCGAAATCCTCGCGCTGCACGGCGTCGAGCGTGTTGAGGATGCGCTCACCCTGCGTGCGCAACGCCGTTTCCACCTCGCGGCGCACGCCCTGCGCCGCACCCGCAGCATCGGTCACCAGTTTGGCGAGTTCGTCGAGAACCCGGTTCTGTCCGCCGGTCATGGCCCTGCTCCTTGTGAATAAGCCTGCACTGGAAATAGAGCCGCCCCGCTCCGGTTGCAAGCGCCGCCGTGCAATCGTGATCGCCACTCGGTGCCGCTCCCTTTCCGGGGCTTTATTGGCATCCCCCTCGTACCCGAGGGTACTCGACGCCTCTTGCCCTTTCAGCGCTTGACCGTTTTCGCGCCGTCGCGCATGGTCCGCCGCGAAACCGGAGTGATTTGATGACCCCGACGCTGCCGCAGCATTACATAAACTTTCCCGACATCAATCCCGTGATCTTCCACATCGGGCCGCTCGCCGTGCATTGGTACGGCGTCGGCTACGTCGTCGGCATCCTGTTCGCGTGGTGGTACGGCAAGAAGCTGCTTCGGACCCATCGGCTGTGGGCCAACAACCAGCCGCCCATGGTACCGGAGGCACTGGACGATTTCGTGATCTGGGCGGCGGTCGGCGTGGTGCTCGGCGGGCGCACCGGCTACGTGCTCTTCTATAACCTGCCCTATTATCTCGCCAATCCGCTCGCAATTCCGGCGGTGTGGGACGGCGGCATGTCCTTTCACGGCGGCGCGCTCGGCACGACCATCGCCATGTTCCTGTTCGCGCGCTCGCGCGGCATCCCCGTCTGGAGCATGTTCGACACCATCGCCGCCGGCACGCCGGTCGGCCTCGGCGTGGTGCGCATCGCCAATTTCATCAATTCCGAACTCTGGGGCCGCGTCACCGACATGCCGTGGGGGGTGGTGTTTCCCAATGGCGGCCCGCTGCCGCGCCATCCGAGCCAGATCTACGAGGCCATCCTCGAAGGGCTGGTGCTGTTCTTGACCCTGTTCCTGTTCACATGGCCCGGCCGCAAGCTGAAGAAACCCGGTTTCATCGCCGGCGTCTTCGTCACGGGCTACGGCCTTTGCCGCATCTTCGTGGAGTTCTTCCGCGAGCCGGACCCGCAACTGGGCTATCTCTACGGCGGCTGGCTGACGCGCGGCATGGAGCTTTCGGTGCCGATGGTGCTGATCGGGCTCTGGGCCGTATGGCGCGCGGTCAGGGCCGCGGCGAAGAATAATGGCTGAACCCGCCCTGAAGGAGCGGCTGAAGCGGCTCATCACCGCCACCGGGCCGCTCAGCGTCGCCGACTACATGGCCGCCTGTCTCGGCGACCGCGACGCGGGCTATTACACGACGCGGGAACCCTTCGGGCGCGAGGGTGATTTCATCACCGCGCCGGAAGTGAGCCAGATGTTCGGCGAACTGATCGGCGTCTGGTGCACCGGCATATGGCAGTCGCTCGGATGCCCGCAGGGCGCGGTGCTGTGCGAGATCGGTCCCGGACGCGGCACGCTGATGAGCGATATCCTGCGCACGCTGCGCCGGCTTGCTCCCGCCATGCTGGAGACGGTGCACATCGCCATGGTCGAGACCAGCCCCCGCCTCGCGGAACGGCAGAAGGAAAAGCTCGCCGGCAGCGGCGCAGAGATCGCATGGTCCTCCCGTTTCGCCGACATAGCGCATGGTCCGCTGATCCTCGTCTGCAACGAATTGTTCGACGCCCTGCCCGTTCGCCAGTTCGTCAAGGCGAACGGGCGTTTCGTGGAACGGGTGGTCGCGCTCGACGGCGAGGGAGAACTCTGCTTCGCGAGCGGCATCGCGGGCATCGATCCCGCATTGCTGCCTGACGGTTACGAAGCCGCGCCCGACGGCACGATCTTCGAGGCCGCCCCGGCGCGCACTGCCCTGATGCAGGAGATCGCCGCGCGGCTGGCCTCCACGCGGGGGGCCGCGCTCGCCATCGACTACGGCCATCTGCGGCCCGGTTTCGGCGACACGCTGCAAGCCATGCTGAAACACGGCTACGACGATGTCTTCGCCCATCCGGGCGTGGCGGACCTTACGTCCCATGTCGATTTCGCAGCACTTGAGGCAACCGCGCGCGCCTGCGGCTGCCATACAGCCACCATGACGCAGGGCGATTTCCTGCTCGGCATGGGCCTGCTCGACCGGGCTGGGCGGCTCGGCACCGGGCGCGACCCCGCCTTTCAGGAGAAAATCCGGCAGGACGTGGAGCGCCTTGCCGCGCCCGGCCAGATGGGCACGCTGTTCAAGGTGCTGGCGCTGGGAGACAGGCAGACACGCCTGTTCCCCTTCGGTCCACCCTCCGAGGCGCCCTGATTCCTTCAAAAAGCTGCAATCGATAAAGAGAAATGCCTCTCTCACCATCCTGCATTCAGGAAAACCGACCATGACCGACAGACCGCAACCGCTTCGCTCGCCCCTGCTGGACAGGCCTGCCGGCCGTGACGGGCGGCGCATCGCACATGGTTTCTTCACCCGCGAAGGCGGCGTGTCGGGCGGCATCTATGCGGGGCTGAATGTCGGCGGCGGCTCGAACGACGTGCCGGAGCATGTGGCGGAAAACCGCCGCCGCGTGGCCGACACACTGGGCGTCGCGCCCGACCGCCTGCTTACCGTGCATCAGGTCCATTCGCCGGACGTGGTCCATGTTACCGAACCCTTCGGCGCCCCGCGCCCGAAGGCCGACGCCATGGTGACGAACGTGCCCGGCATCGCTATCGGCGCACTGTCGGCCGACTGCGGCCCGGTGCTCTTCGCCGATCACGCGGCGGGCGTCATCGGCTCCGCCCATGCGGGCTGGCGCGGCGCCTTCACCGGCGTCCTTGAAAACACCGTCGAGGCGATGATCGGGCTCGGCGCGCGGCGCGAGAACATCGTCGCCGTGCTCGGCCCCACCATCGGTCCCGACAATTACGAGGTCGGGCCGGAATTTTTCGCCGAATTCACCGCGCGCGATCCGGCCTATGCCCGCTATTTCCGCCCGTCGGAAAAGGACGGCCACAGGCTGTTCGACCTGTGGACTTTCATCACCGACCGCCTCGCCGGGGCGGGCGTGCAGGCCGAGGCGCTGCGCCGCTGCACCTATGCCGAGGAAGATCTGTTCTATTCCTACCGCCGCAACACCCACCGCAGGGAACCGGACTACGGAAGGCAGATCGCGGCTATCGCCATCGTGGAGGATTGAGGCTTCCCGCCCTCTATTCCGCCGTTAGCCATGGTTTTGCGATTCGATTGTCAAACAGTCCGCGATAAGCGATAAATACCCCCGCGCGGACAATATCTGTGCTTTCAGGAGCTTGAAGGTGGAGATGAAAAAGGCACACATTCCGACGATGGCATTGCTGGCCGGGCTGCTCGCCGCCTGCAACAGCAGCAATACCGAGTCCGCGCTGAACGTTCAGGGTTCGAAGCAGAACACCGCCACCGTCTCGCCCGGGACCAGTCTGCCGCCGGCGACGGCGGCCGGCCAGAACGCAACTCAGAGCGGGCCGCAGCCGATCTTAGGACAGCAGGTGCGGCGCACCGCCTCGCTGAAACCCGGCAAGCTGTCCATCGCGCCGATCATCGGCGCGCCGGTCAACGTGGTGACGCCGCTGACGCAGCGCATCAACGACGACGCCAAGGCGATGAAGATCGATCTGGCGGCCACCGGCGAGACAGGCGCGGCCTATGTGATGAAGGGCTATTTCTCGGTACTTTCCGAGAACAACCAGACCAGCGTGCTCTATGTCTGGGACGTGCTGGATGCCGCCGGCAACCGGCTGCACCGCATCCAGGGGCAGGAAAAGGTGCAAGGGGCGGCGGCGGACGGGTGGAGCATCGTTCCCGCTTCCGCCATGCAGGCCATCGCCGACCGCACCATGCAGGATTATTCCGCCTGGCTTGCGGCAAATCGCGCATGAGCGGGCGGACCCACGGCAAAAGACTGAAATCTCTTGCGGAATCACGTTCCTTGCGCCGCGCTTCGGCGGGCGGAGCGACGTTTTTGCCGGGATTCTGCACCGGCGGGTCTTGCAATGAATCAGACTCTTTGCAATAGGCCGCACACTCGCGGGCCGCGATCGCGCCTGTGACGGAAATCGAAACGGCCACCCACAGGCGTCAGAGGCAGAAGAATGAAACTTTTCGCTGGCAACTCCAACCGGGTTCTCGCCGAATCCGTCGCCAAATATCTCGATATTCCGCTCGGCAAGGCCAGCGTGCGCCGCTTCGCGGATCAGGAAATCTTCGTCGAAATTCAGGAGAATGTGCGTGGCGAGGACGTGTTCGTCCTGCAATCCACCTCCTACCCGGCGAACGACAACCTGATGGAACTGCTCATCATGATCGACGCCTTCCGCCGCTCCTCGGCGCGGCGCATCACCGCCGTCCTGCCCTATTTCGGCTATGCGCGGCAGGACCGCAAGCCCGGCCCGCGCACGCCGATCTCGGCCAAGCTGGTGGCCAACCTCATCACCGAGGCCGGCGCGAACCGCGTGCTGACGCTCGATCTCCATGCCGGCCAGATTCAGGGCTTCTTCGATATTCCGACCGACAATCTCTATGCCGTGCCGGTCATCGCCCGCGACGTGAAGGCCCATTACGCGACCGGCAACTGCATGGTCGTCTCGCCGGACGTCGGCGGCGTGGTGCGCGCCCGCTCGCTGGCCAAGCGCATCGATGCGCAGCTCGCCATCGTGGACAAGCGCCGCGAGCGCCCCGGTGAATCGGAGGTCATGAACGTGATCGGCGATGTTTCCGGCAAGGATTGCCTGCTGTTCGACGATATCGTCGATTCCGGCGGCACGCTGTGCAACGCGGCCGAGGCGCTGCTCGCGAAAGGCGCCAACAGCGTCACCGCCTATATCACGCACGGCGTGCTCTCCGGCGGCGCGGTCGCGCGCATCGCCGCCTCGAAGCTGAAGGAACTGGTCATCACCGATTCCATCCAGCCCACCACCCTGATCAATGACACGCCCAATATCCGCGTGCTCTCCATCTCCGACCTGATCGGCGAGGCCATCGCCCGCACGGCGGCGGAGGAATCTGTGTCGAGCCTGTTCGACTGAAATCCGTGGGAGTGAAAAAACCGCCGGCGCCATGGCACGGCGGCTTTTTTATTCCGCAGCAGCGCCCTCTTCCGCCTGAACGTCCGGCGCATTGGGATCGCCCGGCGCCGTCTCGCAGCCGAGATCGGGAAAATGCGCGATGCGCATGCCCTTGAAATCGGTGCGCAGCACCAGAAGCCCTCTCTCCTCAAAATAAGTGAGCAGGCGCCGCGCGCGGCTCAGCGAGTGCGTGCCGTAGGCGCGGGCGAACACGGCGTCGGAAGGACAGGGCGCGCCCGTCACCGCCGCCTGCGCCACGATCAGGAATACGCCCTGCACATCGTCGGTCAGGCTTTCCGAAAGGCTGAGCGCCTTCTGCCATGTTTCGTCGGAGGCGGCCGTATCGGCAGCGCCCGCCTGCGCGATGGCAAGCCTGCGGCGGAAGGCCGGCAGCGCCAGCGGCTCGCCCGGCACGCGGTGGATGCGGCAGCGCACCAGAAAATCCTGATAAAGCACGGCCACCGAGCGGAACGGTGCTTCCGGGTCGTCCACGATTTCGCGCATGACCTTGTCCAGCAATCCCTCGCGCTCCGCCTCAACGATGCCGGGAAAGAGCGGCGCTTCCACCGGCTCGCCTTCCGGCTTCGGCTTCGCCACCTGCGCCAGTATCTCCGCCGTACTCGGCGGCGGTGGCGGGGCCGCGCGGCGCACGGCCGGACGGATTTCCTCCGGAGACGGCGTGAAGATGAGGTCGCGCGCATCCTGCGGCGCGTCCGGCAGCGGCATCAGTTTCGGCGAGGACGACCGCGCCGAGGTTTCCACCGTCCCGATCCTGATCGGCAGCGGGCGGCGCGACAGGGCAGGCCCCAATGCCACGAAATGGCCGCGCTCCAGATCGCGGAACATTTCCGCCTGCCGGCGTTCCATGCCGAGAAGATCGGCGGCGCGCGCCATGTCGATATCGAGGAAGGTACGGCCCATGAGGAAATTGGACGCTTCCGCCGCCACATTCTTGGCGAGCTTCGCCAGCCGCTGCGTGGCGATGACGCCGGCGAGCCCGCGCTTGCGGCCCCGGCACATGAGATTGGTCATCGCGCCGAGCGAAAGCTTGCGCGCCTCGTCCGAAACCTCGCCGGCGGCGGCGGGCGCGAAAAGCTGCGCCTCGTCCACCACCACCAGCATCGGATACCAGTGGTCGCGCTCAGCGTCGAACAGCCCGCCGAGGAAAGCGGCAGCGGCGCGCATCTGCTGTTCCACGTCCAGCCCTTCCAGATTGAGCACCACGGAAACGCGGTGCTGGCGGATACGGCCTGCGATACGTGTCAGTTCGGCCTCGGTCCGCGCCGCATCGACGACGACATGGCCATGGACATCGGCCAGCGTGACGAAATCCCCTTCCGGGTCGACGACGCATTGCTGCACCCATTGCGCGCTCTGTTCGAGCAGGCGGCGCAGGAGATGCGACTTGCCGGAACCGGAATTGCCCTGCACCAGGAGGCGCGTCGCGAGCAGTTCCTCGAGGTCGAGCATCGCCGGCCGACCCGCGTTCGCCACGGCCGCAGCACTCGCGACAACACCCATGTCGATGCCGACCTGCATCCCCGCTCCTCTTTCACTGGCTAGAGCATCGGACCGAAAAGTGGGAACCGGTTTTCGGATCATCCGATGCTCAAACAAAAAGCTGGATCGTTACAATGTGCCTGATAAGACGCACAACGATCTGAAACGACTCGCGCGGCGCCCGCGCCACGCGAAGCCCCGCTTACCATTTTCGACAAAGCCAAAGCCACCCGCTAAAAGGAAAAGCCCACAGAAGCCGCGTTGCGCCCCGCTGCACTTGCCTTCCCGGACTTGCCTTCAGTGCGTCTTTCCATTATAGGACCGCCATCCGCGCAGACACCCTTGGAGGCAACGCGGAATGGAACGGCCCGGCTTTCACGAGAAATGAAAGGTCAGGGGTCGTTTCATGTCGTTCGTTCTGCGGACGATCTCCAGTAACGATTGAAAGGAAACGCCATGAGCGAGACTTACGTGCTCAAGGCCGAACTGCGCGAACGGGTTGGTAAGGGGTCCTCCCGCGAACTTCGCCGCAACGGCCATATCCCCGCGGTTATTTACGGCGACAAGCAGGAACCCGTCGCCATCGCCGTGCCGTACAAGGAAATCTATTACAAGATTCACGGCGGCGGCTTCAAGACCACGGTCGCCACGATCGATGTCGGCGGCAAGAAGATTCAGGTCCTCCCCAAGGACTACCAGCTCGATCCGGTCAGCGATTTTCCGGTCCATGTCGATTTCCTGCGCATCTCGGCGAAGTCGGTCGTGCATGTGAACGTTCCGGTCCACTTCAAGAACGAGGAAGCCGCTCCGGGCATCAAGCGCGGCGGCGTGCTCAACATCGTCCGTCACGATGTGGAACTGATCGTTCCGGCCAATGCGATCCCGGAATTCATCGAAGCGGACCTTACCGGCCTCGACATCAATGACGGCGTGCATATTTCGGCCATCAAGTTGCCGCAGGGCGCGACTCCGGCGATCCACGACCGCGATTTCACCATCGCGACCATCGCCGCTCCGGCGGGCCTGAAGTCGGAAGAAAACGCGGAAGCTGCCGCCGAAGAGACGAAGGAAGGCGAATAATCGCCTTCTGCATGAAGGGGTCAGACAACCATGCTGCTCATCGCAGGCCTTGGCAATCCCGGCTCCCAATACGCGCATAACCGGCACAATATCGGTTTCATGGCGGCGGATGAAATATTCCGCCGCCATCGCTTTTCCAATTGGCAGAAGAAGTTTCACGCCGAAATCGCCGATGGCGTGATCGACGGCGAGAAGGTGCTGCTGGTCAAGCCGCAGACCTATATGAACCTTTCCGGCCAGTCGGTCGGCGAGGCGATGCGCTTCTACAAGCTCACCCCCGCCGATCTGGTCGTCATCTATGACGAGCTGGACCTTGTGCCGGGCAAGATGCGCATCAAGACCGGCGGCGGCTCGGGCGGCCATAACGGCATCAAATCCATCGACGCGCACATGCAGTCTTTCCCCGGCGGCCAGAACTACCGCCGCGTGCGGCTCGGCATCGGCCATCCGGGCGCCAAGGAACTGGTGCATAATTACGTGCTTGGCGATTTCGCAAAGGTCGACAATGAATGGCTCGACCTGATGCTCGGCGCGGTCGCCGACAATGCCGGCCTTCTGGCGAAGGGTGAGGACAATACCTTCATGAACCGCGTCGCCATCGCGATGGGCGACGGCAGCCAGCGCCCGAACGGCTTTAAGGCCGATACGGCACAGGCAGCGAAGGGCCAGAGCCATATCCGTCAGGCGCGGGAACAGAAGCCGCAGGCGAAACTGCCGGAAAGCGGCCCCATGGCCGACATGCTGAAAAAGCTTTTCGGCAAAAAGGATTGACGGTCCACCGTCGCATGGCGCATAGCCACGGCAACAGAATTCCATTCAGACAGGTAAGATCATGGGTTTCAAATGCGGCATCGTCGGCCTGCCCAATGTCGGCAAGTCGACGCTTTTCAACGCGCTGACCAGAACGGCCGCCGCGCAGGCCGCCAACTATCCCTTCTGCACCATCGAGCCGAATACGGGCGAAGTGGCGGTGCCGGACCCGCGTCAGAACGAGATCGCGCGCATCGCCGGCTCGAAGGAGATCATCCCGACCCGCATCAATTTCGTGGACATCGCCGGCCTCGTGCGCGGCGCTTCCAAGGGTGAGGGCCTCGGCAACCAGTTCCTCGCCAATATCCGCGAGGTGGATGCCATCGTGCATGTGCTGCGCTGCTTCGAGGACGACGACATCACCCATGTCGAGGGCCGCATCGACCCGGTGTCGGATGCCCAAACCGTCGAAACCGAACTGATGCTTTCCGATCTCGAAAGCATCGAGCGCCGCATCGTGCAGATTCGCAAGCGCGCCACGGGCAAGGACAAGGAAGCGCTCGCCATCCTGCCGGTGATGGAAAAGGCGCTGGAACTGCTCCAGAACGGCCAGCCGGTGCGTGTGATGCTGAAGGATATCGCATCCGACGACCTCGTCGTGCTGAAAGGGCTTAACCTGCTCACCTCCAAGCCGGTGCTCTATGTCTGCAACGTGGCCGAAAGCGATGCGGCCAAAGGCAATGCGCAGAGCGAGGCCGTGGCCGAAATGGCCGCGGCGCAGGGAGCGGGCACCGTCATCATCTCGGCGGCGATCGAGGCCGAGGTGGCGCAGCTTGCCGACGACGAGGCGAAGGAATATCTCGAAAGCATGGGACTGGAGGAGCCGGGCCTCGACCGGTTGATCCGCGCCGGTTACAAGCTGCTCGACCTCATCACCTATTTCACGGCCGGCCCCAAGGAGACGCGCGCCTGGACGATCCGGCGCGGCACCAAGGCCCCGGCGGCAGCAGGCGTGATCCATACCGATTTCGAGCGCGGCTTCATCCGCGCCCAGACCATCGCCTATGAGGACTATGTCAAATATAATGGCGAGGTCGGCGCCAAGGAGGCGGGCAAGGCGCGCGACGAGGGCAAGGAATACATCGTCCATGACGGCGACATCATGCTGTTCCGCTTCAACACCTGACAGGCAGATCACTGTGGGAGGGGACCGCCATTGGACAAGCCAGCGCCGAAATACGCTTATGAGGACATGGTCGTCGGGCTGACGCTGCCGCTCGGCCCGCGCACCGTCAGCAAGGCGGATATATTGGAATTCGCCCGTGAATTCGACCCGCAGCCCTTCCATCTGGACGAGGAAGCGGGCAAGGCGAGCCCGCTCGGCGGTCTGGCCGCGTCGGGCTGGCATACGCTGGCGCTTCTGATGCGCATGATGTGCGACGCTTGGCTCGACGATTCCACATCGCAGGGGGCGCCCGGCGTCGAGTTCAACCGCTGGAAAAAGCCGGTTCTGGCCGGTGACACCCTGAGCGGCACCACTACCGTCAAGGCGTGCCGCTTGTCGCGCTCCCGTCCATGGATCGGGCTGGTGACGCTGCACCACGAATTGGTCAACCAGCGTGGCGAGATGGTGTGCGAAATACAGCATCCCGTCATGATGGCGCGCCGAGCGGACGGCGCGGCGCAAGGCGGTGCGGCATGAGCATATTCAGCGACGTCATCGGCAAGGAACAGTGCATCGGCAGCCATACCTTTACCGCCGAAGAAATCATCGCCTTCGCCGCGAAATTCGATCCGCAGCCCTTTCATCTCGATGCCGAGGCGGCGAAGAAAAGCGTATTCGGCGGGCTTTGCGCATCGGGCTGGCACACGACAGCCGTTTTCATGAAGCTCAACGTCGTGTCCATGACGCAAACGGTAAAGGACTGCCTGAAACGCGGCGAGACGCCGCCGACCTTCGGCCCCTCGCCCGGTTTTGAAAATCTGAAATGGCCGAAACCCGTCTACGCCGGCGACACCATCACCTACTGGCGCACGGTCCATGCGGTGCGCCCGCTGGCCTCGCGGCCCGGCTGGTCGATGCTGACCATGACAACGCGGGCCTGCAACCAGAACGGCGAGGAAGTCCTTTCCTTCGAGAATGCCGGCATGGTGAAACTACCGCCGGAAACGGGAAGCTAGGGCCAACCGACATTCAAGTTTCGGGCGTGGCGTAGGGGAATTTTGTTCCTGAAGAGGAGAACAGACCGAGGTGGTGTATACACCATGAGGGATGTTCGACGCATTCAGGGACAAAATTCACCACGTCCCGAAGGGATATGGTGAAAATCGCCCATTTTGGCGTCGTGAAACTGGACGATTTTCAACCATACCACGCTACAAACCCTGAATATCGATTGGCCCTAATCCCCCTCGAAAGCGACCAGCGTGCGCACCGGCACGCCGAGGGCTTCGAGTTTTTTGCGGCCGCCGAGATCGGGCAGGTCGATAATGAAACAGGCGGCGACGATCTCCGCGCCCATCTGCAAAAGCAGCTTCGCGGCCGCCTCCGCCGTGCCGCCGGTGGCGATCAGGTCGTCCACGAGGATGATGCGTTCGCCCTTCTCAATGGCGTCGCGGTGCATCTCCATCTCGTCGATGCCATATTCGAGGCTGTAGGCGATGCGCACCGTGTCGCGCGGCAGCTTGCCCTTCTTGCGGATCGGCACGAAGCCGGCGGAAAGCTGATGCGCGATCGCTCCGCCGAGGATGAAGCCGCGCGCCTCGATCCCCGCCACCTTGTCCACCTTGGTGCCGGCATAGGGATAGACCAGTTCGTCCACCGCGCGCCGGAAAGCCTGCGCGTCGCCCATCAGTGTGGTCACGTCGCGGAACTGGACGCCGGGTTTCGGATAATCGGGAATGGTCCTGATCGCATCCTTCAGGCTGGCCTTGAAGCCGGATTCCATTTTCAGTCCTTTCGGCAGGAAAATCGTTTGCGGAAGCTTCCTTTCAAGCATGATCGGACAGGCCCGCCAAGCGCAAAAAGGGCGCACGCGGCGCCCTTTCTGTCCTGTCTTTCAGGCGGCTGCGATGTTGCCGTCCCTCAATGCTCCACGTCGGACCAGATCTGCCGCTTGGCGAAATAGGCCAGACCCGCGAACAGGACGAGGAATACGATCACGCGGAAACCGGTTTTCTTGCGCTCGTCCAGATGCGGTTCGGCAGTCCACATAAGGAAGGCCGCCACGTCGCGCGCATACTGGTCCACCGTCTGCGGCGCACCGTCGTCATACGTCACCTGGCCATCGCTAAGGGGTGGCGGCATGGCCAGCGACTTGGCGGAAATGAAATAGGGATTGTAATGCGAACCGGACGGAATCTTCATTCCGGCCGGCGGCTTGTGGCCGAAGCCGGTCAGAAGCGAATGGATATAATCTGGCCCCGCCTCGTTATATTGCGTGAAGATATCGAAGATGAATCGCGGGAAGCCGCGCTCCACCTCGCGCGCTTTAGCCATCAGCGACAGGTCCGGCGGAGCCGCGCCGTTGTTCGACGCCGCGGCGGCCTCCTCGTTCGGGAAAGGCGCGGGGAAATAATCCGTCGGTATGCCCTTTCGGGTGAACATCTCGCCGTCGGCGTTCGGACCGTCCTTGATGTCGTATTCGGCCGCGAACGCCTTCACCTGCGCCGGCGTATAGCCGATGCCTTCCAGCGTGCGGAAAGCGACGAGGTTCAGCGAATGGCAGGCGGAACAGACTTCCTTGTAGACCTTGAGCCCGCGTTGCAGCTGTTCCTTGTCATAGGTTCCGAACGGTCCGGCGAAGCTCCATGACTGCGGCACCGGATCGAGAATCGGGAAGTGATCCGGCTCGGCCGGGTTGGCGTTCTTCTGCGCAGATGCGGCTCCCATGAAGAGACCGAACACGACCAGCGGAGCGGCGCCGAGGACAGCGCAATTCCTGAGGATGTTTTTCATCGTTACGTCCTTCATGTCCCGCTGGCTCAGCCGTTGACCGTCGCCGGTTCCGGCGCGGCCTTCCCCTTGTTCTTTTCCAGAACCGCCTCCGTGATCGAATTCGGCAGGCGTTTCGGTGTCTCGATCAGACCGAGAACCGGCATGACGATCAGGAAGAAGGCGTAATAATAGAGCGTTCCCATCTGCGCCATCGCCACGTAAATCCCCTCCGCCTCGCGCGAACCGAGCCAGCCGAGGAAGATGGTGTCGAAGACGAACAGCCAGAAGAACAGCTTGTACCACGGACGATAGACCGCCGAGCGGACCTTGGACGTGTCGAGCCACGGCACGAGGAAGAGGATGAGGATCGATCCGAACATGGTCAGAACGCCGCCGAGCTTGGAATCGATCGGGCCGACGCTGAAGGTTATGCCGCGCAGCATGGCGTAGAAGGGCAGGAAATACCATTCCGGCTCGATATGGGCCGGTGTCTTCAGCGAATTGGCGGGGATGTAATTGTCCGCATGGCCGAGGAAATTCGGCATGTAGAAGATGAAATAGGCAAAGACGATGAAGAAGACCAGCGCGCCGAACCCGTCCTTGACGGTCGCATAGGGCGTGAAGGGCACCGTGTCCGTCTTCGATTTCACCTCGATGCCGGTCGGGTTGGTCTGGCCCGTCACATGCAGCGCCCAGATATGCAGGATAACCACGCCCGCGATCATGAAGGGCAGCAGGTAATGCAGCGAGAAGAAGCGGTTGAGCGTCGGATTGTCCACCGCGAAGCCGCCGAGGAGAAACTGCTGGATCGGGTCGCCGATCACCGGAAAGGCGGTGAAGAAGCCGGTGATCACCGTCGCGCCCCAGAACGACATCTGGCCCCACGGCAGCACATAGCCCATGAAGGCGGTCGCCATCATCAGGAAGTAGATGATGACGCCGAGTATCCAGAGCAATTCGCGCGGGGCCTTGTAGGAACCGTAATAGAGGCCGCGCGCGATGTGAAGATAGACCGCGACGAAGAAGAAGGACGCGCCGTTGGCGTGCATATAGCGCAGCAGCCAGCCGTAATTGACGTCACGCATGATCTTCTCGACCGAATTGAAGGCAAGGCTCGAATCGGAAGCATAGTGCATGGCCAGCACGATGCCGGTCAGAATCTGCGCCAGCAGCATGAAGGCGAGGATGCCGCCGAACGTATACATGTAGTTCAGGTTGCGCGGCGTCGGATAGGTGACGAAGGAATCATAGACGAGACGCGGCAAGGGAAGCCGTTCGTCCACCCATTTCTCGATGCCGGTCTTCGGCGTATATGTGGAATGCCCACCACTCATGTCTCTCTCCCCAAGACCTGATCTAGCCGATCCTGATGACCGTATTGGACGTGAATGCGTATTGCGGAATATGCATGTTCTCCGGTGCCGGACCGCTGCGGATACGGCCTGCCGTATCGTAGACCGAGCCGTGGCATGGGCAGAACCAGCCGCCGAACGCGCCCGATTCGCCGAGCGGCACGCAGCCCAGATGCGTGCAGACGCCGATCATGACGAGCCAGTTTTCCCGATCCTTGCCGGCCGAGCGGGCAAGATCGGTGGCCTTCGCGTCGGCGGGCAGGTTGGCGTTGCGCGCAATGGGGTCTTTCAGGTCGCCGAGCGCCGTATTCTTGGCTTCATCCATTTCCTTGTCGGTGCGATAGCGGATGAAAATCGGCTTGCCCCGCCATTTCACGGTCAGCGATGCGCCTTTCGTAAGCGAGGAAACATCGACCTCGATCGAGGCGGCCGCCAGCGTCGATGCGTCGGGTTGCATCTGGTCGATGAACGGCCAGGCCAGTCCGCCGACACCGACGACACCGGCCATTCCCGTCGCAATATACAGAAAATCACGTCGTGTCGGTTCAGCCGTGTCCTGTGCGCTCACGAGCCAATTCCTTTCCGATCTGCATTTTTCAATTGAACCTCCCCTTGGTCCCCGCGCAAACGGTCCCTGCCTTGCGCA
The DNA here is from genome assembly GCA_001898995.1 of Rhizobiales bacterium 63-22. GTDB lineage: Bacteria > Pseudomonadota > Alphaproteobacteria > Rhizobiales > Rhizobiaceae > Brucella. The sequence goes on from MKVZ01000020.1 coordinate 29,640, forward strand.
AAAGATATCCCGCAAGTGCCTGCGGGATAAGATTTCCTCCATTCCATATTTCGGTTTAGGCGCGTCTAAAAGTCTTGTCCAGACATCACAACCGCATGACGGCACCATGTCGCAGGCATCAGCCCGGCCTCCTGCCCGGCATGCGCGGGCGCGTCAGCTTCCGCTGCCGTCCCCGAGAAACCCGCCGGACTGCCGCGCCCACAGATCGGCATAGATGCCGCCTCTGGCGATCAGTTCGGCATGGGTTCCCTCTTCGGCGATTCGGCCCTTGTCCATGACCACCAGCCGGTCGAGCGCGGCGATGGTGGAAAGCCGATGTGCGATGGCGATCACCGTCTTGCCCTGCATCAACTGCCTGAGATTTTCCTGTATCGAGGCTTCGGCATGCGAATCGAGCGCGGAGGTTGCTTCGTCGAGAATCAGGATCGGCGCATCTTTCAGAATGGCGCGTGCGATGGCGATACGTTGGCGCTGACCGCCGGAAAGCTTCACGCCGCGCTCGCCGGCGAAGGCGTCGAAGGCGCGCCTTCCCTGAAAATCCTCCAGATCGGCGATGAAGCGGTCGGCCTCCGCCTGCCGTGTGGCGTGCAGCAGATCCTCGTCGCCCGCATCGTCCCGCGCCAGCATGATATTGTCGCGCAGCGAGCGGTGCAGCAGCGTCGTTTCCTGACTGACCACCGCGAAAGCACGGCGCAGCGAGACCTGCGTCACGTCGCGTATATCCTGCCCGTCGACCAGAATGGCCCCCTGCTCCACGTCGTAGAGCCGCAGGATCAGGTTGACCAGCGTCGATTTCCCCGCGCCCGAATGGCCGACCAGACCGACGCGCTCGCCGCCGCGCACGGTGAAGCCGATATGGTCGAGCACGCCCGCGCCCTTGCCGTAATGGAAGGTGACGTCGCGAACCTCGATGCGCCCCTCGTTCACCTCCAGCGCCCGCGCGCCGGGCCGGTCCTCGATGCCGAGCGGGGTCGACACCAGCCGCATGGAATTCTCGATCAGGCCGAGCTGGCGAAGCATGCCGTTCATCTGCATCATCAGCCGGCCGAGCAGCATGTTGAGCCGCAGCACCAGCGCCAGCGTGAACGACACCTGCCCCACGGTGACGGCGCCCCGCGTCCACAGATCGATCGCGATCGCAGCCACCGCGACGATCATCACGCCGGACAGCGCCGTCAGCGACAGGCGCACACTGGTCAGCGCGCGCAGGAATGGCCGGATGGCGGCGAGATAGCGCATGAAGCCGTCGCGGATATAATGCTCGTCGTCGTCGGCCGTGTTGAGCTTGATGGTCTGGATGTTGGAATAGCTGTCTACGATGCGGCCGTTGATCATTGAGCCGGCTTCCGCCGCCGCTTCCGCGCTCCTGCGGATGCGCGGCAGGTAGCGCCGGGCGATGAGGCCGAAGGCAACGATCCACAGGATCACCGCCGCCGCCAGCCGCCAGTCGAGCCGCCCGATCAGGAACAGCGTCGTCACGCTGTAGATCGCCATGAACCACACCACCTGGATGAGGCTTTCGATCAGGTCGCCCGCCGCCTGCCCCGCTTGCCAGACCTTGGTGGCGATGCGCCCGGCGAAATCGTTCTGGAAGAAGGCATAGGACTGGCGCAGCACATAGGCGTTGGCCTGCCAGCGGATCATGTTGTTGAGACCCGGCGACAGCGTCTGTTCCTCCAGCAGCACGTTGAGCGCGGTGACGCCGAGGCGGATGACGAGCACCGTCAGCGCCATGAACAGAAGTTCCGGCCCGGCCGCGTGCAGCAGCGCCGTCCAGCTTCGCGGCGCCCCGCCGCGCCCGGCCTGATCGAGAATATCGACCAGAAGCCCGGTGAACCAGAAAAGCGCGGCCTCCACCAGCGGCATCAGCCCGCCGATGACCAGTGCCGCGGCGAGCGGCCCGCGGGCCTGCCGCGCATAATGCCACAGGAAGGCCGGCGTGGTGGATGGCGGCCGCAGCCGGTCGGGCACCCGGAAAGGATCGATCCAGCGCTCGAACAGGCGGAAGACAGCGTTCATCGCTGCGCCATTTCCCGCTTTGCCGGCAGGATCGCATCGTTGTCCGTATCGGCGTCGAAGCCGAGGAACCCGCCGGACTGCCGCGCCCAGAGCGAGGCATAGATGCCGCCCAGCGCCACCAGTTCCTCATGTGTGCCGTCCTCGACGATGCGGCCCTTGTCCATCACCACCAGCCTGTCGAGCGCGGCGATGGTGGAAAGCCGGTGCGCGATGGCGATCACCGTCTTGCCCTTCATCAGCGTGTTGAGGCTGTGCTGGATGGCGGCCTCCACCTCCGAATCGAGCGCGGACGTGGCCTCGTCGAGAATCAGGATCGGCGCATCCTTCAGCATCACCCGCGCGATGGCGATGCGCTGGCGCTGGCCGCCCGAAAGCTTCACGCCGCGCTCGCCCACATGGGCGTCGAGGCCGTGCCGCCGGTGCGCGTCGGTCAGCCCCGGAATGAACTGGTCGGCCTCGGCCAGCCGGATCGCACGGTTGAGCATTTCCGGCGTCGCGTCGGGCCGTCCGTACATGATGTTCTCGCGCACCGAGCGGTGCAGAAGCGACGTGTCCTGCGTGACCATGCCGATATTGGCGCGCAGACTGTCCTGCGTGACCTTCGCTATGTCCTGCCCGTCGATGAGGATGCGGCCCTGCTCCAGATCGTAGAAGCGCAGCAGCAGGTTCACCAGCGTCGACTTGCCCGCGCCGGAGCGCCCGACCAGCCCCACTTTCTGCCCCGCCGGAACGGTGAGCGACAGATCCTCGATCACGCCGCCGCCCTTGCCGTAGTGGAAGCCGATACGGTCGAACTTCAGTTCTCCGCGCGTCACATGCAGCGCCGGTGCGCCCGGCACGTCCGTGACCGCGTGTGCGCGTGCGATGGTGGCGATGCCGTCCTCTACCGTGCCGATATTCTCGAACAGCGCCGACATTTCCCACATGATCCACTGCGACATGCCATTGAGGCGCAGCGCAAGGCCGATCCCCACCGCCACCGCACCCACCGACACGGCCTCGCCGATCCAGAGACCAATGCCCACGGCCCCGACCGCGAACAGGAGCAGGCAGTTGGCGAGATAGAGCGCGAAATTGAACAGGGTGACGAGACGCATCTGGCGGTTCACCGTGTCCATGAAGATATCGAGGCTCTCGCGGACGTAGGCCTCCTCCCGGCTCGAATGCGAGAAGAGCTTCACGGTGGCGATATTGGTGTAGCTGTCCACCATGCGCCCGGTCATGGTCGAGCGCGCATCCGCCTGCTCCTCGGAAATGACGCGCAGGCGCGGGATGAAGAAACGCAGCAGCAGGATATAGGCGACGAGCCACACCGCGAACGGCACCATCAGCCGCCAGTCCGCCGAAGCCGCGATGACCAGCGTGCCCGCGAAATAGACGATGACGTAGTTCAGCACGTTGAGCAGCTTCATCACCGTCTCGCGGATGGCGAGCGAGGTCTGCATCAGCTTGGTCGAGATGCGCCCGGCGAACTCGTCCTGAAAGAACGACATCGACTGGCGGATCAGGTAGCGGTGCATCAGCCACCGCACCCGCATGGGATAATTGCCCATCAGCGTCTGGTGGACCAGAAGCGAGTTGATCAGCACCACGCCCGGCAGGACGACCAGCACCACACCCGTGATCAGCGTCAGCCGCCAGCTTTCGTTGGCGAGGAAGGTCTCGCGCGTCTGGCTGGAAAGCCAGTCCACGACATTGCCGAGAAAGGCGAAAAGCGACACCTCGATGATGGCGATCAGCGTGGTGAAGACCGCCATGGCGGCGATCCATGGCCATGCGCCGCGCGTGTAGTAGAGGCAGAAAGCCATCAGCCCGCGCGGAGGCTCACGCGGCGCTTCGTCCGGGTAGGCGGCGAGTCGTTTTTCGAACCATTGAAACATGGCCGCTCTTTTAAGCGTACGGACAGGAATTTCCAAGCCGTAAAAGGAACAAAACAGGAATGATTCCGACGCTTGCGGTGGCACGGTTTTCGCGCTACCCGCCTGTCATGAATCTGCGCATCGCCCTTTACCAGCCCGACATTCCCGGCAACACCGGGACCATCCTGCGCATGGCCGCCTGTCTGGGCCTCGGCGTCGACCTGATCGAGCCTGCGGGCTTCGACATCTCCGACCGCGCGCTGAAGCGCGCCGGCATGGATTATCTGGAGCAGGCGACCCTCACCCGCCATGCGGACTGGAACCATTTCGAGGACTGGCGCAGCCGCGCCGGGCGGCGGCTCGTGCTTCTCACCACGAAAGCCGCGATCCGCTATACCGACCACCGTTTTCAGGCAGGCGATATCCTGCTGTTCGGGCGTGAATCCGCCGGCGTGCCGCATGCCGTGCATGAAACGGCGGACGCGCGGCTGATGATCCCGATGGTGGCGAACATGCGCTCGCTCAATCTGGCGGTCTCGGTGGCGATGGTCGCGGGCGAGGCACTGCGGCAGACCGGATCCTTTGCCTGACACGCATCAGAAAACCGCTTCAGGGTATGTTTTAATCCGCCGTCGGCAGGCGGCGCATGGTGAATTCGATCACGTCGCCGGGACGCTCGCACCAGCTTTCGATTTCCGTCCAGTAGGCGGATTTGGGGAAAGCCTCGAACCATTCGCGCGCTTTCGCCCGCGCCTTCTCGCGCGGCAGGGCGAAGGTCTCGCGGACGAAACCGTCGCGCGGCATGCGGGCTTTCTGCGCCCTGCCCTTTTCGAGCTGGCGGCGCAATCCCTCCAGCGGCGGGCCTTCCGGCGGCTTGCGGGGCGGTGCTGCTTTCATGCGCGTGCCTCCTCAGCAGGGTGCCTGACCTAAAGCATTTCCAGCGAAAGTGCGAAGCGGTTTCGCGCAGGATAATGCGGCGAAAACAAAATGCTCCAGAACAAAGATAGGCAGGAAGCCGCGCGAATACGAGTCCTTTCTCAAGACCGGATTCCACTTTTCGGCCCAATGCTCTATGCCTCGCCGCACGACTTTGCTAAACCTGTCCGATCCCGCCGAGAGGAGCCCCATGCAACGCGACGACATTCCCGCCATCATCCCGGACGATATCGAAGACAAGAAGGAAGCGGCGCAGCGCTGGTTCGAGGAACTGCGCGACCGCATCTGCGCAAGCTTCGAGCAGCTTGAGGACGAATTGCAGGGGCCGCTCTGCGACCGCGAGCCGGGCCGTTTCGTGCGCACCCCGTGGCGCAAGGACGAGGGCCGTGGCGGCGGCGGAGCGATGTCGATCATGCACGGGCGCGTATTTGAGAAGGTCGGCGTCCATGTCTCCACCGTCCATGGTGAGTTCTCGCCGGAGTTCCGCAACCAGATACCGGGCGCGGAGGAAGATCCGCGCTACTGGGCGAGCGGCATTTCCCTGATCGCTCATCCGCAGAACCCCAATGTGCCCGCCGTGCACATGAACACGCGCATGGTGGTGACGACGCGGCAATGGTTCGGCGGCGGCGCGGACCTCACGCCCGTTCTGGACCGGCGCCGCACGCAGGACGACCCCGACACGCTCACCTTCCACAAGGCGCTGCGCTTCATCTGCGAGAAACATGCCGGGATCATCGATTACCGGCGGCTGAAGGAATGGTGCGACGAATATTTCTACCTGCCGCACCGCGACGAACCGCGCGGGACCGGCGGCATCTTTTACGACTGGCTGCATTCGTCCGACGAAAAGGGCGGCTGGGACGCCGATTTCGCCTTCACGCGCGATGTGGGCCGGGGCTTCTCGGTGGTCTATCCGCATCTGGTGCGCCAGAACTTCAATAAGGACTGGACGTCCGCCGACCGCGACGAACAACTGGTCCGGCGCGGGCGCTACGTGGAGTTCAACCTGCTCTACGACCGGGGCACCATCTTCGGCCTCAAGACCGGCGGCAACGTCGATTCCATCCTGTCGTCCATGCCGCCCGTGGTGAAATGGCCCTGAAGAAATGAACATGACATAACGAAAAGGGGCCGGAAAACCGGCCCCTTTTCGTTCGGTTCAGTTCTTTGGTCAAGCATGATCCGATCCGAAAGCCGGTGCCCACTTTTCGGGATCATGCTTTGGGCTGGTTGCGCAGCTTTTCGGCCTCTGCATAGAACTTCTTTTCCCACTCGTTGTGGTTGTCCAGCCCTTCCTTGATGAAGGGCGTGAAGATGGCGAGATGCATCAGGCACCAGTTGACGAAACGGGCCGGGAAGCGCAGCGGCTTCACGAAATCCACGAACAGCACCACGCGCGTCTTGTCGGAATGGTTCCATGCCTCGTGCTCATAGGCATCGTCAAAGATCAGCACCTCGCCCTCGTGCCAGTGGCATACCTGATTTTCCACGCGGATGGCGAGCTTCTCGTTCGGCTCCGGCACGATGAGGCCCAGATGCAGGCGCAGCACGCCGTTATAGGGACCGCGATGCGGCGGCAGATGCTTGCCCGGCTCGAAGATCGAGAACATGGCCGTGGTCAGGCCCGGTATCTTGTTGACGATGCGCCACGTTTCGGGACAGGCCTTGATGTTCTGCTCCGATTTCAGGCCGAAACCGAGCAGGAAGAAGGTCTTCCAGTGATTGTCGGTCGAAATGGTCTTCACGTCGGTGGAAATATCCTGAAAGGACGGCAGTTCGCTCTGGCGTTCGAGAACCTTGTCCAGTTCCTTGCGGATCGCCGGCCATTCCTTCTCGATCTCCGTCGCCCACGGAAAGGTGGCCTTGTCGTAGACCGGCGGATTGCCGAGGATGGCGTATTTCAGGTTGAGCCGCTCGGCCCATGCGACGATCCCCATGAAGAACCGCGTGACCGCGCTCGGACGATCCATGGCGGAAAGGCCCTGGGTGCCGAACTTCTGCTGCGGATCGGAAGCTTTCTTGTCCTGTATCGGCGTGTCGGTATTGGTCATCGTCATGCTCTTTCAAAATTGCGTGCTGGAAACATAACAGCCGCAGAACTGTGAAACCAAGCCGGAATCCGGCCCGAAAACCGTCTTCCATTCATTTTATCGCGATTGGAGCATCGGTCCGAAAAGCGGAATCCGGTTTTCGGGTTTATCCGATGCTCAAACAAACAGATAGATCGTCACAATGCGCCTGATAAGGCGCACGACGATCTAGTCGCGCAAAGCTTTCTCCAGAAGCGTGGCACGGTCAAGGCGAAAACCGGAGTCGATCCAGAAAGTTTCGAGCGCGCGCAACCGCGCGCCGAGTGCCGGCCCCTTCTCGACGCCCTGCGCGAGAAGATCGCCGCCGGTCACCGGGAAAACCGGAATCTCGAAATTTTCCGCCGTGTCGAGCAGGCGCGAAAAGGCGCCGGCGCGGACCATGGCCGCGTCGCTTGCCGCCGCCTCCTGCCGCGCCGCCGCGTAGGCGAGCCGGATCCGGTCGAGCACCGCCTGCCGGCTGCCGTGATAGATCGCCTTCTTCAACGCCTGTTCGGAAAGTTCCGGCTTCACCGCGTCGGCCCGCGCCCATGCTTCCAGCCGCGCCCGCTCGACATTCGACATTCTGAGCCGCTTGCCCAGCGCCTCCATGCGCACCGCGTCCGGGGGCACGATGCTTTCTAGCCGCAGCAGCGGATCGGCGGCCCAGCCGAGATCGCCTTCCGTCCGCACCAGACCGTGCACGGCGTCGATGCCCCATTTCTCACTCTCTGGCAGCACCATGGTCAGCACGCCCGTCTGCCGCGTCCACAGAAGCGCCCGCGAGGGATCGGGCGCGGCGAGGAGCTTCTTCATCTCCGACCAGACCCGCTCCGCCGAAAGCTGCGCCATGCCCTCCTTCAGCCGCGCGCAGGCACGCAGGCCCTCCGCTTCCGGGCGGCCCGAGCCGTACCACGCGAAGAAGCGGAAGAAGCGCAATATGCGCAGATAATCCTCGCGGATACGCTGCTCCGCATCGCCGATGAAGCGCAGCGTCCGCGTTCCTATGTCGGCAAGGCCGCCGACATGATCGATGACGGCGCCGTCCGCCGTGGCGTAGAGCGCGTTGATGGTGAAATCGCGCCGCTCCGCGTCGGCCTGCCAGTCGGTGCCGAAGGCGACGGTAGCGCGGCGTCCGTCCGTCTCCACGTCGCGGCGCAGCGTCGTCACCTCGAAGGGCTGGCCCGCGACCACTATCGTCACCGTGCCGTGCGCGATGCCGGTCGGCACCACCTTGAATCCGGCCTCGGTCGCGAGCCGTACGGTTTCCTCCGGCGCGTGCGTGGTGGCGAGATCGACGTCGCTGACCGGCATGCCGATCAGCGTGTTGCGCACCGCGCCGCCGACGACGCGCGCCTCTCCGCCATCGCGGTTCAGCGCCGTGAAAAGCGCCCGCAGCGGCCTGGCGCGAAACCATGCCGCATCCGAAACTGTCACCCTGTCGTTCAAGCGTAGAGCCTTTCATAGACGCCGCGGATAATGCCGGCGGTTATTCCCCAGATGAATCGCTCGCCATAGGGCATGGCGTAATAGAAGCGCTCCCTGCCGTTGATCAGCCTGCTTTCGCGCCGGTGATTGGCCGGGTCCATCAGGAAGGACAGCGGCACCTCGAAAATATCGGCCACCTCGCCCGGATTGGGATCGAGGTCGAGCGGCGTGTTCACCACCGCCAGAACCGGCGTGATGGAAAAGCCGCTGCCGGTGAGATAGCGCGGCAGATGGCCGACGATCCGTGCGCGCTCGCCCGCAAGCCCGATCTCCTCATGCGCCTCGCGCAGCGCCGCGCGGTCCGCCGTCCCGTCATCGGGATCGATCGAGCCGCCCGGGAAGGCTATCTGCCCGGAATGGTTGCGCAGCGTCTCGGTGCGCTGCGTCAGAAGCAGCGTCGATTCCGGTCCGCGATCCACCACCGGCACCAGCACCGCCGCGTCGCGCAGCTTCGCCTGTGCCATGAAGGTGGCGAAATCCGGGTTCAGCACATGGTCTCCGCCGATCCCGCCCGCATCCGGCTGCACCCGGCGCGCGCGCTCGGCGAAATCGCCTGCCGAGAAGGGCACGGAAAAAAGGGCCGTCATTTCAGCGCCGCCTCCAGCGCGTCCGCCGGCATGAGCGGGAAAACCGCCCCGCCCGAACGCACGGCGAAACAGGCGACGCCGTCCACCGCGATCTCTTCGCCGAGCGCGACCAGATCGTACATGACGGCGCGGGTGACGAGTGCCTCCAGCCGCCCCCGCACGCGCAGATAGGGCTTCAGTCCGCCGCTCGCCTCGTCCACGGCAAAGCGCAGCGGGTGGCCGGCATCCGCCGTCACCACGTCGCCGACATTGGTGCGGAAGGTAAGCCTCTGCTCCGCACCCTTGCCCGAAATCTGCATCTCGACCGCCACGAAAGGCGCGTCCTCGACGCGGATACCGACCTTTTCGGCCGGCGTCACCAGATAGGTCCTGCCGTCCTCGTCCTTGCGCAGGACGGTCGAGAACAGCCGCACCAGCGGCTTGCGGCCGATCGGCGTGCCCATGTAGAACCATGTGCCGTCGGCTTTGATCTCCATGTCGATGTCGCCGCAGAAGGGCGGGTTCCAGCGCTCCACGGGCGCCGGGCCGCGCTCCCTTTCGGCGGGGCCGCTATTCGCATCGGCATGGGCGCGCGCGATCAGCGCTTCCAGACCGCCCATTCCTTCGGCGCTCTGTGCTTGCGCTTTCCGCATGGCTTCTTGCGGTGCCTCGCCGCCGCCGGGGGTGCCTTTTGCCATTCGACTCGGTTATTCCTGCGTTGATATGTCCCAAAGCATGTCGCGCAAAAGTGCGCAGCGGTTTTGCGATAACGACATGCGCAAAAACAAAAGTTTAAAGCGTGGAAAGCGAATCTGAAAGATCGCGACGCGCTTTAAGTCATGAAATAGTCACCGTTTCGCCGCTTGTCAGTACACGATACGAAATTAAGCTGATAAGAGGCAGTCCCGTCCATATTACGAGGTTCCCATGAGCGTTGCCATCACGCCCGAAAACGCCACTCCCGATCGGATCGTCGCGGAAGCCGAACGGGCGCTCGCCGACATAGCGCTCGTCCGGGAGAGTGTCGGCACGGTCATCTTCGGGCAGGAAAGCGTGATCGAGCGCAGCCTCGTGGCGATCCTCGCCGGCGGCCATGCGCTGCTGGTGGGCGTGCCCGGCCTCGCCAAGACAAAGCTGGTGGAAACGCTCGGCCTCGTGCTCGGCCTTTCCGGCCAGCGCATCCAGTTCACGCCAGACCTGATGCCCTCCGACATCATCGGCTCGGAAGTGATGGAGCAGGACGCGGACGGGCGGCGCTCCTTCCGCTACATCAAGGGTCCGGTCTTCGCGCAACTGCTGATGGCCGACGAGATCAACCGCGCCAGCCCGCGCACCCAGTCGGCGCTGTTGCAGGCCATGCAGGAATATCACGTCACCGTCGCCGGCAACCGCTACGACCTGCCGGCGCCGTTCCATGTGCTGGCCACGCAGAACCCGCTGGAACAGGAAGGCACCTATCCGCTGCCGGAAGCCCAACTCGACCGTTTCCTGATGCAGATCGACATTCTCTATCCCGAACTCGACGCCGAACGCCGCATTCTCATCGAGACGACCGGCGTGGCCGAGGCGAAACCGCGGGCGATCACCGACGCCGAACGGCTGAAGGAGATGCAGACGCTGGTGCGGCGCATGCCGGTTCCCGAAAGCGTGGTGGAGGCGATCCTGAAACTGGTGCGCTCGGCGCGGCCCGACGCGGACAACGAGCACGCGCGGAAGCATATCGCATGGGGTCCGGGCCCGCGCGCCAGCCAGGCACTGATGCTCTGCGCCCGCGCCCGCGCGCTCTATGAAGGCCGTTTCGCGCCCTCCGTCGATGACGTAAAGTCGCTGGCCGAACCGGTGCTCCAGCACCGCATGGCGCTCAATTTCGCCGCGCGCGCCGACGGCATGAATGTGCGGGACGTGATCGCCAGCCTCGTCAGGACCGCGTTCTGATGGCTGTCGGCGCCGAAGTTCCGGCCTCGGATCGTGGCGATGCGCTTGCCCGTGCCCATGCGCGCGCGGCCGCCCTTCCCGATCTGCTGGTCGAGGCGCGGCGCGTGGTCAACACGGTCATCAACGGCTGGCACGGGCGGCGCAGGCGCGGCCCCGGCGAGAATTTCTGGCAATTCCGTCCCTATATGCCGGGCGAATCCTTCTCCCGCATCGACTGGCGGCGCTCGGCCCGAGACGACCATACCTATGTGCGCGACCGCGAATGGGAATCGGCGCACACGGTCTGGCTCTGGTGCGACCTGTCGCCCTCCATGCTCTACCGCTCGCAATTCGCACCCGTCTCCAAGGAGGCGCGCGCGCTGGTGCTCATGCTGGCGCTGGCCGAGCTTCTGTCGCGCTCCGGCGAACGCATCGCCTTTCCCGCGCTCCTGCGCCCGCTTAGCGTTCGCGACGGCGCGGAACGCCTCGCGGCGGCGCTGATGCACGAGACGCCGGAAAGCGATCTGCCGGTCATCGACCAGATCGGCCGTTTCTCCGATGTGGTTCTCGTATCCGATTTCCTGCATCCGCTGGACGAGGTGACCGGTCTTCTGGACCGGCTGGCGCGGCGCGGCGTGCGGACGCATCTGGTCGAGGTGGCCGACCCGGCGGAGGAAAGCTTCCCTTATGCCGGGCGCACCGAGTTCCGCGATCCCGAAACCGGCGCGGTGCTGGTCGCGGGCCGCGCGGAAAGCCTCGCCGAGGATTATCGCCGCCTCTACATGGCCCGCCGCGACACGCTGGCGGATTTCTGCAAGCGGCTCGGCTGGAGCTTTTCCGTCCACCGCACCGACCGTCCGGCGGCGGAAGCCCTCGCCCGCCTGCACGACATGCTGAGCGTCACGGCGGAAGGGGCGCGCGCATGAATTTCCTTCCGCTCGCTTTCGGTTCCCCGCTGGTCCTTGCCGGACTGATCGCCCTGCCCGCGATCTGGTGGCTCCTGCGCATGACGCCGCCGCGCCCACAGGAGGAAAGCTTTCCGCCGCTGCGCATACTGGCCGAGGTGTTCAGGCGCGACGAGGTACCGTCGAAAAGCCCGTGGTGGATGACGCTGCTGCGCCTCGCCATCGCGGCCCTCGCCGTTCTGGCGCTGGCCGCACCCGTCTGGAATCCGAGGCCTGCCGCCCCGGCGGGCAGCGAGCCGCTCGCCGTCGTGATGGATAATGGCTGGGCCTCGGCGCAGGACTGGACGCAGCGCGTCGCAGCCGCCGAAAAGCTCATCACGGATGCCGAAGACGCCAACCGGCGCATCTATGTCGTCGGCACCGCCGAACCGGCCAATGCGGAGATCGGCCCCTATGACGGTCCCGGCGCGATCCGGCGCTTGCAGGCCTTGCAGCCGCGCCCGATCCCGGTCGAACGCAAGACGGCGCTGGACCGTCTCGCCGCCGCCCTGCCGCAGGATGCGAAGATTCGCCTCGCCTTCATGAATGACGGCCTTGCCGCGCCGGGCGACGCCGACGCCTTCACCAATCTCGACAAAGGCGGGCATCTGGCCTCGGTGCTCTGGTATCGGGCCGACCCCGCCCGCGTCTTCGCGCTCACCCATGTCGACAACCGTGCCGACCGGCTAGACGTGATCGCGATCCGCCCCGAAGGCGTGACCGGCCCGCGCCGGCTCACCGCCGCCGCCTATGACGGCAAGGGCAGGCGCATCGCAGAAGCGCCGTTCTCCTTCGGCCCCGGCGACAGCAAGGCGACCGCGCGCTTCGACCTGCCGGTGGAGCTGCGCAACGATTTCCGCCTCGTGCGCATCGACGGCGCCGATCAGGCGGGCGCGACGCATCTCGTCGATGCCGGTTCCGAGCGCCGCACGGTCGCACTCATCGCCAGCGGCGACGGCAACCTCGCCCAGCCGCTGCTCTCGCCGCTCTATTATATTTCGCGGGCGCTCGCGCCCTATGCCAACCTGATCAAACCGCGTTCCGCCGATCTCCTGAAATCGGTGCCGGAAATGCTGGACGCCAAGCCCTCGATCCTGATCCTCGCCGATATCGGCACCATGCCGCAGCCGGTGGTCGAGCGGCTTTCGCGCTGGGTCGCGGATGGCGGCACGCTGGTGCGCTTCGCCGGTCCGCGCCTTGCCGGGGCGGCCGAAAACGATCCGCTGCTGCCCGTGCGGCTGCGCAAGGGCGAGCGCATGCTCGGCGGCACGCTGTCATGGTCGAAGCCGCAGAAACTGCGCTCCTTCCCCGAAAAGGGTCCGTTCGCCGGCCTCGCCGTGCCCGACGACGTGACCGTCAACCGGCAGGTTCTGGCCGAACCGTCCTTCGATCTCAACGACAGGACCTATGCCGTGCTACAGGACGGCACGCCGCTCGTCACCGGCGAAAGGCGCGGCAAGGGCCGCATCGTCCTCTTCCACATCGCGCCGAACGCCACATGGTCGAGCCTGCCCATCTCCGGCACCTTCGTCGAGATGCTGCGCCGCATCGTCTCCATGTCGCAGCGCGGCGCGGTTGCCGACAATAGCGGCGCCGTCTCCCTGCCGCCGTTCCAGCTGCTTTCCGCCTCAGGCAGTCTCACCGCGCCCGGCGCCGAGGCCAGACCCCTCGTCATGGAAAAGAACAGGCGGCCGGTCGCCACCCTCAACACGCCGCCCGGCTTCTACGGCAACGAGGACGGCCTGAAGGCGCTGAACCTGTTCGAGGGCAGCAATGTCCGGCTGCAACCGATCGCCACGCCCACTTTGTCCGTCGCGGTGACGTCCGCCTCCTATACGTCCGACCGCTCGATCCCGCTGACCGGCCCGCTGCTTGCCGCCGCCGCTGTCCTGCTCGCGCTCGACACGCTCCTCATGCTGTGGCTGCGCGGCGCTTTCCGCCGCCGCATGAAGGCGCGCGCGCTCGGCGCCGTCCTGCTGGCCGCCGCCGCCGCTGCCTTCCTGCTGGCGCCGTCCCTCGGCGGCAGGGCCTATGCGCAGGACACAACACTGCCCGTTCACGACGACAGCCGGCCCGGCGATGCCGCGATCATCAACGCGGTTTCCCGCACCCATCTCGCCTATGTCATCACCGGCGATGCCAAAACGGACGATATCAGCAAGGCCGGTCTTAAGGGCCTGAGCATGGCGCTCGCCGACAAGACGGCCCTGGAGCCGGGCGATCCGATCGGCGTCGATCCGGCCAAGGACGAACTGGCCTTCTATCCGCTGATCTACTGGCCCATCGACCCGAACGCGCCCATGCCGAGCGCCGCGGCCATCGCCCGCGTCGACGCCTATATGCAGCAGGGCGGCACGGTGCTGTTCGACACGCGCGACCAGTTGCAGTCCGGCGCCAGCCTCGACCCATCCGCCTCGCCCGCCAACCAGCGCCTGCGCGCCATTCTCGACGGCATGAACGTGCCGCCGCTGGAGCCCGTTCCGCCGGACCATGTGCTCACCAAATCCTTCTTCATCATGCCGGATTTTCCGGGCCGATACGACGGCAGCCCGCTCTGGGTGGAAGCGACGAAACCCAACGCCTCGCCGCAGGACCGGCCCGTGCGCACCGGCGACGGCGTGACGCCGATCATGATCACCGCCAACGATTTCGCAGGCGCATGGGCCGTGGACGATGACGGCAATCCGCTGCTTCCCACCGTGCCGAGCGATCCGATGCAGCGCGTCTATGCCATTCGCGGCGGCATCAACATCGTCATGTACATGCTCACCGGCAATTACAAATCCGATCAGGTCCATGTCCCGGCCCTGCTCGAACGGCTGGGGAATTAGAGCATGATCCCGAAAAGTGGAAACCGGTTTTCGGACAAGATCGTGCTCGTTGAAAAGAGACGGCGATGAACATCGATTTCGAACCGTTCCTGTCCCCGGCATGGCTCGCCGCCATTCTCGTGCCGCTCGGCCTTCTGGTGCTGGCGACGCTGGCGCTCAGGATGCGGGGCGGCCTGATCCGTCTGGCTGCCGCGGCGGCGGTGGCGCTGGCGCTGTTCAACCCGGTGATCGTCAAGGAGGAGCGCGAGCCGCTGAAAAGCGTCGTCGCCGTGGTGGTGGATCGCAGCCAGAGCCAGAAGCTCGGCGCGCGCACCGCCGATACCGATGCCGCGCTCAAGGCCGTGCGAGAGCGGCTCGCCGCCATGCCGCAATTCGAGACGCGGGTGGTGGAAGCCGGCCAGCCTTCCGACAACGATGACGGCTATGCGACGCGGCTGTTCGGGCCGCTGGCACGCGCACTCCTCGACGTGCCGCCCTCGCGCGTCGCGGGCGCGATCATGATTACCGACGGACAGGTCCACGACATCCCCGCCGGCAAGGCCGCGCTCGGCTTCGACGCGCCGCTGCATGCGCTCATAACCGGCAGGCCGGACGAGTTCGACCGGCGCATCTATTTCAACAAGGCCCCGCGCTACGGCATCAGCGGCAAGCCGCTGGCCATGTCCTTCACCGTCGCCGACGAAGGCAAAAGCCTGGGCAGTTCCGCGCCGGTGGAGATCAGCGTCAACGGCAAGGTCGTGGCCCGGCAGGAGGCGGCGGTCGGACGCGAGACCCCGCTCACCGTCGATCTGCCGCGCGCCGGCGTCAACATCGTGGAGATCGCCACGCCCACGCTCCCCGGCGAGGTCTCCGGCACCAACAATCAGGCCGTCGCCACCATCGACGGCATCCGCGAGAACCTGCGCGTGCTGCTGGTTTCGGGCGAGCCGCACAATGGCGAGCGCACATGGCGCAACCTGCTGAAATCCGACGCCTCGGTGGATCTGGTCCATTTCACCATCCTGCGTCCGCCGGAAAAGCAGGACGGCACACCGATCAACGAATTGTCGCTGATCGCCTTCCCGACCCGCGAGCTCTTCGTGGACAAGGTCAACCAGTTCGACCTCATCATCTTCGACCGCTACCAGCACCGCGACGTGCTGCCGATGCTCTATTACGATTATATCGCGCAATATGTGGAGAATGGCGGCGCGCTGCTGGTCGCCGCCGGCCCGGAATATGCCGGCGACATGTCCATCGCCCGCACGCCGCTTTACAGCATCCTGCCCGCCCTGCCCACCGGCAAGGTGACGGAAAAGGCCTTCTATCCGCGCCTCACCGATCTCGGCAAGCGCCAGCCGGTCACGCGCGGTCTCGACGGCAGCGATCAGGAGCCGCCGCACTGGAGCCGCTGGTTCCGCACCATCGACGTGACCAAACCGAAGGGCGAGACGGTCATGAGCGGCGCCGACAACCGGCCGCTTCTCGTGCTGAATCATGTCGGCAAGGGCCGCGTCGGGCTGCTCCTGTCCGACCAGGGCTGGCTGTGGGCGCGCGGCTTCGAGGGCGGCGGCCCCTATGCGGCGCTCTACCGGCGCATCGCCCACTGGCTGATGCAGGAACCGGAGTTGGAAGAGGAAGCGCTGACCGCCGCCGGCAAGGGCCGCACGCTTGCCATCACCCGCCAGACCATGGGCGACCATCCGGGACCGGCGACCGTCACCACGCCCTCCGGCAAGGTGCTGACGGTCGAACTGAAGCCCGGCAAGCCCGGCCTGTTCGAGGGCACGCTCAAGACCGACGAGATCGGCATTTTCCGGGTGAAGAACGGGGACAAGGAAGCGCTGGCCCATGTCGGCCCGATCGATGCCCCGGAATTCGCCGACAGCATCTCGACGCCCGACCGGCTGAAGCCGCTGGCGGATGCCACCGGCGGTTCGGTCCGCCGCCTGCATTCGGACGCCGGCGGCGCGGTCGAAGTTCCGGCCATCACGGCGGTCGGCGCGAACCGCACCGCTTCCGGCAGCGACTGGATCGGCCTGCGTGAGACCGCCGACACGCAGTTGAAAAGTGTCGACCGCCTGCCGCTTTTCACCGGCCTGCTGGCGCTTGCGCTGTTGCTCCTGCTCTTCGGCGGCATGTGGTATCGCGAGGGGCGGTAGCGCCATCGGCGCGGAACCGGCGCTTCGAAATCGATCCCGGACGGCTCTTGACTTCGAGTATGCTCGAAGCCGTAGTTTCCATGCGTCGTGACGGAAACAGGTATCATGAAGATCGGAACGCTCGCCAGACGATCGGGACTTTCGGCCCATACGCTCCGCTACTACGAGCGCATCGGGCTTCTGCCCTATGCCGACCGGGACGGATCCGGCCAGCGCGACTACGACGCATCCATCCTGAACTGGATCGAGTTCCTCGGCAGGCTCAAGGCCGCGAATATGCCGATCCGCGAAATGCTGCGCTATGCCGAACTCGTCGAAGGCGGCGACCGGACTTTTTCACAGCGCCGCGAAATGCTGGAGAACCAGCGCGAGCGGGTGAAGGAACGTCTGGCCGAACTCGATGCCTGTCTTCGCGTCCTCGACAGGAAAATCGCCTTCTATTCGGAGGCGGAGGAAAGGACAGGAAATGACGAACCATCCAATGAAAATACCGACGCGCCGACTGGGACAGGGACTTGAGGTCGGCGCCATCGGCCTCGGCTGCATGGGCATGAGCTGGGCCTATGGGGCGACCGCAGCAGACCGGGACGAAGCCGCCGCCACCATCCACCGGGCACTCGACCGGGGCGTTACCATGCTGGACACAGCGGATATTTACGGCCCGCATACCAACGAGGAACTGGTGGGTGCGGCAATCGCGGGGCGGCGACACGAGGTCGTGCTGGCCACCAAGTTCGGCATCGTGCGCAATACGGGCGCGGTCCCCGGCGTCAGCCGCCAGTCGGTCAATGGCCGGCCGGACTATGTGAAGGCGTCCTGCGAGGCGTCGCTCAAAAGGCTCCGCACCGACCATATCGACCTCTATTATCTCCATCGCGTCGATCCCGATACGCCCATCGAGGACACCGTCGGCGCGATGAAAGAACTGGTGGAAGCCGGCAAGGTGCGCCATATCGGCCTGTCGGAAGCGGGGCCAGAAACCATCCGGCGCGCCCACGCCGTTCATCCGCTCACGG
>MKVZ01000020.1:47437-172813 GCA_001898995.1 Rhizobiales bacterium 63-22
ATTCGCTCTGGTCGCGCGATCCCGAGCACGGCGTGCTGGATACGCTGCGCGAACTCGGCATCGGACTGGTCGCCTATTCGCCGCTCGGCCGGGGCTTCCTCTCCGGCGCGATCCGCTCGCCGGACGATCTGGCCGCCGACGATTACCGCCGGCAATCTCCGCGCTTTATGGGCGAAAACTTTCAGCGCAACCTCGATCTGGTGAGGGTGATCGAGGGGCTTGCGGCGGACAAGGGCGTGACGCCGGCACAACTCGCACTGGCGTGGGTGATGGCGCAGGGCGATCACATCGTGCCCATTCCCGGCACACGCAGGCGGTCGCGTCTGGATGAAAATCTGGCGGCCGCCGAGATCGTGCTGACACCCGAAGACGCGGCGCACATCACTGCGGCGCTGCCGCGCGCCGCCGGGGATCGCTACAGCGAAATCGGCATGCGCGAACTCGGACGCTGAAGCCGAATCAGGCGCGATCGGCGTGGCGCACCGCGCCGGAAACGCCGCTGAGCGCGCCTTTCACCAGTTCGCAGGCGAGCATGCGGCGCGGATCGACCGGCGCGGGCATGGTCATGGAGCCGGGCGGCACCATGCCGAAGCCGAAGGGTCCGTAATAGGGTTCGTCGCCGACCAGCACGACCAGCCTGTGGCCGGCCTTCTTCGCCGCGTCGAGCGACATGCGCATCAGCGCCTTGCCGACGCCGCGATTCTTCCATTCCGGCCGCACGGCGAGCGGCCCGAGCAGAAGCGCCGGTGTCGGCCCCACCTTTACCGATGTCAGCCGGACCGAGCCGATCACGATGCCGCCCATCAGCGCGACGAAGGAAAGCGACAGGTCGTGCGGGCCGCCCTCACGGATGAGATAGGCGGCGCGGGCGAAGCGCCCCGGCCCGAATGCCTCAGCGTTGATGGCTTCGATTTCGATGTCGTGCGCGGGATTTTCCTGTGCGTAGGTCAGTTCAAGCTGCTGCATGGCTTTCATCGCAATGGGAGACTTCGGGAACCTTAAAAAAGGCAAAGGGAAAGCGGCCACGCTTCTGCGTGGTGCAAGGTTTCATCGTCGGATGAAAAGCATTCCCATCGGATGGTTCTCCCACGCGGCCACCTGTCAGGCCGCAACCGCAAGCTGCCTATCATCAAAACGGGCCGAGGTAAAACGCTTTTAAGGCGGGCAGGCGCTTCCGATCCGGGCTTCATGCAAATATGCGCCTTTCCTGCAACACTTCCCGCCCATCGCCGGCCCCTTCTCTTTTCCGTGCCGATCCGTTGATCGCAATCAATGGTGCGTCGCGCGGCGCGGTCCAGATTGAGCGCGTTCACCACACACGCCTCAAGGAGAGAATCGATGAACCCCCTTGCCAAGGGACTGTTCGGCGCCGCCGCGCTGATCGCCGCAGCACCCGCCGCCTTCGCCGCCGATGCCGTGGTCGCCCCGCCCGCAACCGAGATTCAGGCAGCACCCGAAGCGCTGACGCCCTGGCAGATTCGCGTGCGCGCGCTCGGCGTGATCTCGCAGAACTCCGGCTATGTGAACGGCGTCGCGGGCTCGGACCTGAAATATTCCAAGTCGATCACGCCGGAACTCGACATCAGCTATTATTTCACGAAGAACATCGCCGCCGAACTCATCCTCGGCACCACCTACGCCAATATCGACGGCGACGGCTCCATTGCCGCGTTGAACAAGATCGGCAAGGTATGGATCCTGCCGCCCACCCTGACCCTGCAATATCATTTCACCAACTTCGGCGCTTTCCAGCCCTATGTCGGCGCGGGTGTGAACTACACCTTCTTCTATCATCAGGACGAGGGGTCGGTCGATTACCTGAAGGTGAAGAACACCTTCGGCGGTGCATTGCAGGTCGGCTTCGACTACATGCTCAACGACCACTGGGGTCTCAACTTCGATGTGAAGAAGCTCTTCCTCGAGCCGAAATTCGACGCCACGCTGGCAGACGGCACGCGAGTCACCGGCAAGGCCAAGCTCAATCCCTGGCTGATAGGAACGGGCATCACCTACCGCTTCTGATCCAGATGGGGCGCCGCGGGCCGCGCCCATTCTCACCAGTGGGGCAGCGGCTCCAGTTCGTTCAGGGCTTCCTGCAAGCGCCGCTTGGTCGAGGGCGTGGTTTCGTCCGGCAGATCGTCGATCGGAAAAAATCCGCATTCGGCGATCTCCCTGTCGGGAAGCCGCGGCGCGGTCTGCTCGAATTGCCGGCAGATATAGAGCGCCACATGGTCGCGCGGCGAGGCATGGGTGTTCTTGTAGAGCGCGAAAAGCTGCGGGCGCCCTTTCAGAACGATATTCGCCTCCTCGCGCAATTCCTTTTCCAGCGCCTCGCCGAACGTCTCGCCGCGCTCCACACCGCCGCCCGGCAACTGCCAGCCCGGCACATAGGTATGCCTGACCAGAAAGACGGAATTGTCCTTCTCGTCGAACACGATGGCCCTGACGCCCAGCGTCATGGGACGCCGGAACAGGAAATAGGTGTGGAACAGCAAATGGCGCAGCCGCATGGACCGTTTCTCCGCAAAGGTCCGTCCTCTATAGCATTTTGCAACCGAACGGAAACGCTCCCTGCACCGTTTCGATTTGGCGAATAATCGGCTAAACCGGTTTCATGTTTCGCCTCGCCCATATTTCCGACATCCATCTTTCGCCGCTGCCGCGCGTACGCTACCGCGAACTCGCATCCAAGCGCATCACCGGCTACATCAACTGGCTGCGCAACCGCAAGGACGCGATGGGCGGCACGGTGCTGGACGCCCTCGTCGCCGACATGCTGGCGCACGCGCCCGGCCATGTGGCGGTGACGGGCGATCTGGTCAATCTGGCGCTCGATGTGGAAATCGACATCGCCCGCGACTGGCTGAGCCTTCTGGGCGACCCGGACGGCGTATCGGTCGTCCCGGGCAATCACGACGCCTATGTGCCCGGCGCCCTCAACAAGGCCTGCCGGGCATGGGAGCCGTGGATGCGCGGCGACGGCGTGGACAATCACGGGCGACGGCCGCAGTTTCCCTATATGCGCGCACGCGGCCCGGCGGCGCTGATTGGCGTGTCCTCGGCACGCGCCACCGCTCCTTTCATGGCCAGCGGCGATTTCCTGCCCGCGCAGGCAAAGCGGCTCGCGGCTATGCTGGACGAAGCCGGAGCGCGCGGCCTCTTCCGCGTGGTGATGATCCACCATCCGCCGATCCGGGGCGCGACCTCCGGCTACAAGCGGCTCTACGGCATAAGCCGCTTCCAGAAAATCATCGCGAAGCACGGCGCGGAACTGGTCATCCACGGCCATACGCACCTTGCGACGCGCTTCGGGATCGATGGGCCGCAGGGCGAGGTGCCGGTGATCGGCGTTCCCTCCGCCAGCCAGAATTTCGGCGGCCGCAAGCCTGCCGCGCGTTACAACCTGTTCACGATCGGCGGCGACGCCGTCAGGGGCTGGTCCTGCCTCTGGGAGGAGCATGGCATCGACGATGCCGAGGGCCATATCGTGAAGCTCGGAGAAACACGGCTGTATTGATTTCCTGACAAGGAAAAGTGATCCGCACGCACCGCTTGACGAATCCATAACTTTGCGGTTATGTATCATTCATAGCCAAAAGGTTATGGATAGCGAATGACAGACACCCATGACGTGATCTTCCGCGCCCTTGCCGATCCCACGCGGCGGGCGATTTTCGAACAGTTGTGCCGCGAGGGCGAGAAGACGGTCGGCGCCCTGACCGCGCAGGCCAACATCTCGCAGCCTGCCGTCTCCAAGCATCTCGCGGCGCTGCGGCAGGCAGGGCTGGTGCGCGACCGCCATGAGGGCCGGCAGACGCATTACAGCGCCCGGATCGGAGCGCTCGCGCCGCTGATCGATTGGACCAGCCGGATGGGCGGCTTTTGGGAAAGCAGGCTCGATGACCTTGAAGACCTGCTGAGGAGGATGGATCAATGAACTTCTGGATTCGCCAGACGCATCGCTGGCTGTCGCTCGTCTTTACATTCACCGTGATCGCCAACTTCGCGGTCATGGGCATGGGGTGGCAACCGCCTGCATGGATCGTCTACGCGCCGCTGCCGCCGCTTTTCCTGATGCTTTTTACGGGCCTGTACATGTTCGTGCTGCCCTACATGAGAAGGCACGCGCCACGATGACAAAAACCCCGAAGGACGAGACCGCGGCGTCGGTCGATGCGGCGATCCGGCGGCATGACGACTGGCGTAGTGAAACGCTTGCCAGGGTTCGCGCCCTCATCAGGCAGGCCGATCCCGATGTGACCGAGGACGTGAAGTGGCGCAAGCCTTCAAACGATATGCGGGGCGTCCCGGTGTGGGAGCATGACGGTCTGATCTGCACCGGCGAGACCTACAAGGCGGCGGTGAAGCTGACTTTTGCCAGAGGGGCGGCGCTCGTGGACCCGTCGGGCCTGTTCAATGCCGGCCTTGGCGGCGGCACACGCCGTGCGATCGACATCCACGAGGGCGACGGGATCGATGAAAAGGCATTCAAGGCATTGATCCACGCAGCGGTGGAAGCGAACAGGGAAGCCAGCGCAAAGAAAAAGATGAAGAAGGTGAAGCAATGACGGCCGATGAAACCCGTTCCGTTGTCGTCGAGCGCGACATCCCCTGTTCGCCGGAGAAAATCTGGCGCGCGCTTACCCAGCCGCACCTGATCGCGGAATGGCTGATGAAGAACGACTTCGCGCCCATGGTCGGTCATCGCTTCAATCTGCGGGGCGAATGGGGAGGCGTGCTGGACTGCGAGGTTCTCGCGGTGGAACCGCCGAAGACCCTGTCCTATAGCTGGCGTCACACGCACAGCGATCCCGCATTCGATCTGGACAGCGTCGTGACCTTCACCCTCACACCGACACCCACCGGAACGCACCTGCGTATGGAGCAAAAGGGGTTCCGGCCCAATCAGCGTCAGGCCTTCGGCGGTGCCATGCAGGGCTGGCAGACATTTCTCGGCAATCTCGAGCAGGTTGCTTCGCGCATTGCCGACAACATATAGAAAGCGGTGCTCACGCGCCGCTTTTCAGGTGATGGACCCTGTTTTTTACCGGCTGATCACCCGGTTGGCGGCGGAGACGACCGCTTCCAGCGAGGCGCTGACAATATTGTCGTTGATGCCCACGCCGAACAGCTTGCCGCCCGGATGCGCCATTTCGACATAGGAAATGGCCGAAGCGTCCGAACCCTGCTGGAGCGAGTGCTCGGAATAGTCCACCACCGACATCTTCACGCCGAGATATTTCGACAGCGCATCGACGAAACCGTCGATCGGGCCGGTGCCGCGGCCTTCGATGTTCTTGGTCACGCCGTTGTCGGTAATCTCGGCGGTGACGATGCGGCGGCCCTTGTGTTCGGGATCGGCCACGGTTTGGTGATCCACGAACTTGATGCGCGCGTCGGGCTGGGTGACGTAGTGCTTCTGGAACTCGTCATGGATGCGCCGGGACGGCAGTTCCTTGCCTTCCTCGTCGGTGATCTGCTGGATGATCTCGCGGAACTCCACCTGCAGGTTGCGCGGCAGGTTGAGCCCATAATCGGCTTGCAGAATATAGGCGATGCCACCCTTGCCCGACTGCGAGTTGATGCGGATGATCGCCTCGTAGGAGCGGCCGACGTCCTGCGGGTCGATCGGCAGGTAGGGCACTTCCCAGACCGGCGAATTGGCCGACTTGCGCGCCTTCATGCCCTTGTTGATCGCGTCCTGATGCGAGCCGGAGAAGGCGGTGTAGACCAACTCGCCCACATAAGGATGCCGCTCGCCGATCTTCATCTGGTTGGAATATTCGTAGACGTCCTTCATCCGGTTGATGTCGGTGCAGTCGAGCTTGGGGTCGATGCCCTGCGTGTACATGTTCAGCGCCAGCGTCACCACGTCGACATTGCCCGTGCGCTCGCCATTGCCGAACAGCGTGCCCTCGACGCGGTCCGCGCCGGCCATCAGGCCCAGTTCCGTCGCCGCGATGCCCGTGCCCCGGTCGTTATGCGGATGCAGCGAGACGATCAGGCTGTCGCGATTGTCGAGGTTGCGGCACATCCACTCGATCTGGTCGGCATAGACGTTGGGCGTGTTCATCTCCACCGTGGACGGCAGGTTGATGATCAGCTTGTTGTCCGGGGTCGGCCTGACGATCTCGGTGACGGCGTTGCAGATCTCCAGCGCCACTTCCAGCTCGGTGCCGGTGAAGCTCTCCGGCGAATACTGGAAGCGGTAGCCGCCCCCCGCCTTGGCCGCCATGTCCATGATCATCTTGGCCGCGTCGGTGGCGATCCGCTTGATGCCGCCCACGTCCTTGGCAAAGACCACCCGGCGCTGCAACTCGCTGGTGGAGTTATAGAAATGGATGATCGGCGTCTTGGCGCCTTCCAGCGATTCGAAGGTGCGGGTGATCAGTTCGGGCCGGCACTGCACCAGCACCTGCAAATCGACATGGTCCGGCACGTCGCCTTCCTCGATGCACCAGCGGCAGAAGTCGAAATCGGTCTGCGAGGCGGAGGGAAAGCCGATCTCGATCTCCGGGAAGCCCATGTCGACCAGGAGGCGGAACATGCGCTCCTTGCGGTCGTGGCCCATCGGGTCGATCAGCGCCTGATTGCCGTCGCGCAGGTCCACCGAGCACCAGATCGGCGCTTTTTCGATGCGCTTCGACGGCCATGTGCGGTCGAAGAATTGCGGCGCGGGAAAGGGCGAATATTTGGTGGCTGCGTCCGGCATGCCCTTGCCCTCTGTGCTCTTGTCGTGCCGGGCGGCTGTCGGCGTGGCGATTGTCTGGTTCATGTCTCGTTTCCTTGCGGCTTCACACGGCATTCCTGCCGGCAAGCGCTGCGTTCTCATAGCGATTGAAATAGGTTTTCTGGAAAGGAGCAGGCGTCGGCGTGACCGGGATCGACCGCCGGACGCTCCTTTCAGTGAGCCCGGCGATCGCCGCTAAGGCCGAGGGTAAGAAGCGAGTCCAGGACGCAAACGCTCACGCGCGCGCCGGAGGCGGCTGCGGAATGTCCCATGGATGTTTCGCTTTTTGAAATCATGGAATTGCTTTTATCGCGCGGATTTCCGGGACGCAAGACGATATTTGCCGTCATGCGAAAGGAACCGAGGCGGTGCCCGGCGGCAGCTTGGCCTCCTCCTCCGGCTCGACATGGATCACCACACGGACATGCTGGATATGCTTCTTGAGCGCATCTTCAATGCGGTCGCATATGGCATGGGCATCGCCGACGCTCATCTTCGCGGCGACGACGAGGTGAAACTCGATGAAGGTCACGCGTCCCGCCAGCCGCGTCTTGAGATCATGCACCTCGATCGCGCCGCCGGCATTGGCGGAAATCACGTCGCGGATGCGCATTTCCTCCGCAGGCTCCACGGCGATATCCATCAGCCCCTGCACCGAGGAATTGATGACGTGCCAGCCATGCCAAAGGATATTGAGCGCCACCAGAATGGCCAGCAGCGGATCGAGCACCGCCCAGCCCGTCACCACCGCGCCGACAAGGCCCACCAGCACGCCGGCGGAGGTGATCACATCCGTCATCAGATGACGGCCGTCGGCCTCCAGCGCCGGCGAGCGCGCGCTGCGGCCGGTGCGCAGCAGCACCATCGCCCACAGGCCGTTGATGACGGCCGAGCCGGTATTGATGGCAAGGCCCAGCCAGGGCGCATTCATATGGCGCGGAACCTCAAGCGCGCGCCACGCCTCATGGAAGATCAGCAGCGCCGCGACGGTGATCAGCACGCCCTCCACCACGGCGGAAATATATTCGGCCTTGTGATGGCCGAAGGGATGATTCACGTCCGCCGGGCGCTGGCTGACCTCGATCGCCCACAGGGCGCCGCAGGCCGCGATCACGTTGACGATGGATTCCAGCGCGTCCGAATAAAGCGCGACCGAGCCGGTCAGCCGATAGGCGATATATTTCAGCCCCATGACGGCGAAGGCGATCGGGATCGACCATATGGCAAGCCGCCGAACTCTCGCATTCGCGTTCATGACCAACCTGTCGTTACGCCGGATTATCTTCAGTTACGTTATATCGGATGCCGGAACCTGCCGGGCAGGCACGGCAGGAAAGGCGGGATCGCCCGCAAATTCCCGCGTCCAATTACGGCCACGCCGCGCGACTGCTTGCACGCACCAATCCTATAACCCGGATCGGGTGGAAACCGAACCCCTCTTTTGCAGTCTCCGCATTTAATTTTCTCTTGCAAATGCAAGGCATTACAGTTGCAAATGGTTCGCCGGAGCATGTGAAGGAAACGCGCAAAACAAAAGGCCGGCCGCCTTGCGGGCGGCCGGCCTTCTCGGAAAATCGCCAGTCTTGGCCGTCGTTCTCGTCAGTAGTTCGTGCGCCGTGCCTTGGTGCGGGCGGCGAGATGCGCAACGACATTCTCGATCATGCGCATGCCGGCATTGTGGCCGAGCGTCATGATGGATTCGGGATGGAACTGCACTGCCGCCACCGGCTCCTTGCGGTGCTCGAAGGCCATGATGACGCCATCCTCGGTTTCCGCCGTAACAAGGAAATCGTCGGGCAGGCGCTCCGGATCGGCGAAGATCGAATGATAGCGCCCCACCGTCACCTCCTTCGGCAGGCCGGAGAATATGCGCTCCGGCTTCGAAATGCGGATGCGCGACGGCTTGCCGTGCATGGGGATGCGCAACTGGCGCAGCGTGCCGCCATAGGCCTCGGCCAAGGCCTGCAAGCCCAGGCAGACGCCGAAGATCGGCAGTTGCCGATTGCGCGCCTTGGCGATGGTGGCCTTGCAATCGAAATCCTGCGGCGTGCCGGGTCCGGGCGAAAGCACCACGAGATCGGGTTTGATACGGTCGAACACGTCTTCCGCCACCGGCGTGCGCACGGTCGAGACAGTCGCCCCCGTCTGGCGGAAATAATTGGCGAGCGTATGCACGAAGGAATCCTCGTGATCGACCAGCAGGATCGAAATCCCCTCGCCGACCCGCGCCGCCTGCCGTTCCTCGGCCGCCTGATTGCCCTTCTGCGCGTCGCGCACCGCCGCGATCATCGCCGAAGCCTTCAGTTCGGTTTCGGCCTCTTCCTCTTCCGGGTTGGAATCGAACAGCAGCGTCGCGCCGGCGCGCACTTCCGCCACCCCGTCCTTGATGCGGATGGTGCGCAGCGTGAGACCCGTATTCATGTCGCCATTGAAGTGCATCATGCCGATGGCGCCGCCATACCAGGCGCGCGGGCTCTTCTCGTTCTCTTCCAGAAAACGCATGGCCCAGAGCTTCGGCGCGCCGGTCACCGTCACCGCCCACGCATGGCTGAGGAAGCCGTCGAAGGCATCCATGCCGTCGCGCAGCCGGCCCTCGATGTGGTCGACCGTGTGGATGAGGCGCGAATACATCTCGATCTGCCGCCGGCCGATGACGCGCACCGAGCCCGGCTCGCAGACGCGGCTCTTGTCGTTGCGATCCACGTCCGAGCACATGGTGAGTTCGGATTCGTCCTTCTTGGAATTGAGGAGCTTGAGAATCTGCTCCGAATCCGAGATGGCGTCCTCGCCGCGCTTGATCGTGCCGGAGATCGGGCAGGTCTCGATGCGCCGCCCGCTGACGCGCACGAACATTTCCGGCGACGCGCCGACCAGATATTCGTTCTCGCCCAGATTGATGAAGAAGGAGTAGGGCGACGGATTGGTGATTTTCAGCCGGCGGAAGATTTCCGACGGCGCTGTGAGGCAGCGCTCGTAGAAGGTCTGCCCCGGCACGACCTCGAACAGGTCGCCGCGCTGGAAGCTCTCCTTGGCGCGCT
The DNA here is from genome assembly GCA_001898995.1 of Rhizobiales bacterium 63-22. Taxonomy (GTDB): domain Bacteria; phylum Pseudomonadota; class Alphaproteobacteria; order Rhizobiales; family Rhizobiaceae; genus Brucella. Next base: position 57,206 of record MKVZ01000020.1, read on the forward strand.
CGACCAGCTTGGCGTATTCGCCGGGCACATGGTCGCCGCGCGGCGGCACGCTGTCGGACGGCCTGAACGGCTCGGCCTTCGTGGCGCGGGCAAGATCGTGGGTGGAGGAACCGCCGCAGACGAATTCATAGCGGTCCACCCATGCGCGCGCGGCATAATGGTCGGCCACGAAGATTTCGTCGGGAATGAACAGGACGAGATCGCGCTGGTTGTCCGGCCGCTTCAACCGGTACTGCACCGGATCGAACTGGAAGGCGAGATCGTAGCCGAAAGCGCCGTAGAGGCCGAGATTGTCGTCCTCTTCCGAGAAGAACAGGCCGACGATGGCGCGCAGCACCGTGAACACCGAAGGCACGCGCGAGCGCTCTTCCTCGGTGAAGGTGCCGACCGGCTCGGCGATGGTGAGTTCGATGCGGCTTTCGCCGGCCGTATCCACCGTGACCTCCGCGAGCGCCTTGACCGTATCGAGGATCGGGCGGAGCAGGATCACGCCGCGCGCGTTCAGCGCCTCAATCCGCATCGTGCGCGCGCGGGACGTGATGACCACGGGCGGATCGACGATGGCGGTGTCCCAGCGCGTATAGCGGCCCGGATATTCGTAATTGGAGGAAAAGACGGCGCCTCGCCTCTCGTTCAGCGCGTCGATATAGGTCTCGATCGCGCCCTTGTAGACGGTATGATGCCGCACGCGCTCGACGGTGATGCCGCCCGCCGTGTCGTAGCTGAAAATCTCGTTATCCGCTGTCTTCGCATTCATGATCGGCCGTCCCAAATCCTTTTTGCTTCCCGATATGTTCGCCGCAGTCGCCATTTCGGACAGCCAAACAAAAAGGCCGCCCGGATGATCTCCAGCGGCCCTGTTCCCGAACGCATATGCACGAACGCCTGCGTGGCCGCTATCAGCGGACCCACCACCAGCCATTGATGACAATGCTCGAAATGTTCATGGCCGTCAGTGTTAACCCTGGCCGCCCCATCTTGCAACTGGAAAAGTCTTGCGGCCGGAAAATCATTCCCGGAAAAGAAAATCCGGGCACGGCAGGCGTGCCCGGATTTCCCTTGTCCTTAATGAGGACAATACAGACAAGGAAGCGGGTCTCCCCTTGCCTGATCGCAACGGAGACGGAACGGTCTCCAAATGACAAAATTCATAGGTATAATATAACTTTCAGTACGCTATACACTATCATAGGTTGTATTTATTTATCAACCCCAAATTGATATGGGCAAGTTCTGTCTGCTGACAACTTTATCCTATGGTTAACAAGTTTCGTCTTGCGCGCCGCTCCGAATTCGGATTCATTTCCGGAGGAATTCAATCGATCGCCAGTAAGCATCGAACAGAGCCGCCGGACACAGAGGCGGCCCGTGGGGACGGACGGATGAAAAACCTCGATACGGTGGACCGGAGCATCCTGCTCGCATTGCAGGAAAACGGACGCCTGACCAATACCGAACTCGCCGACCGTATCAATCTCTCCCAGACGGCCACCGCGGAGCGCGTCAAGCGCCTGACGCGCGAGGGCTATATTCTGGGCTATTCGGCGCGGCTGTCGCCCCGGATGCTCGACCGTTCCATGCTGGTCTTCATCGAGATCAAGCTCGACCGCACGACGCCGGAAGTCTTCGACACTTTCGCCTCCTTTACCCGCGCCAATCCCGACATTCTGGAATGCCACATGGTAGCCGGCGGCTTCGACTATCTGGTCAAGGCACGCGTGTCCGACATGGACCATTACCGCCGCTTCCTGTCGGAAGCGCTGCTGTCGCTGCCCGGCGTGCGCGAATCCCACACCTATGCCGTGATGGAGGAAGTGAAGGAAACCGCGCATCTGGCGGTCTGACCTCTCCCTCGGTCCTGTCCGGCTTTCGTCGCGTTTTCGGCCTCTCTTGTCAAAGCCCAATTGCGGGTATATACCCGCTTCATGACCCATCCATGTTTCTGTATCCTGCTGCGTCAAGCGGCGCGAAAGACCTCGGCGGCCTATGACGCGGCATTAGCGCCGCTCGGCGTCACGGTGGCGCAGTTCAGCCTGCTGCGCAAGATCGACCGCGCCGGAACGATCTCCCTGACCGAACTGGCGCGGCTGGCGGAACTGGACCGTTCGACCATGGGCCGCAACGTCAGGGTCTTGCAGCGCATGGGCTGGATCGGACCCGCCGAAAGCGACGACCACCGCGAGGCGAGCGTCACCCTGACGGAGGCGGGCCGCGATCTGGTCGCGCGCGGCGGACCGCTGTGGGATCAGGCCCAGACCGACATCGAATCCCGGCTCGGAGAAAACGGAGCCGAACAATTGCGGGCCCTGCTCCGCGCGCTTTGACTTCCGATTTCCCCGCCCTGCGGCCACAACGAAAGCACGTCCATGATTTCCGCCCGCCTTGCCGGCTTCCTCGCGCAGAGAAACATCCACTACGGCTGGATCGTCGCCGCGATCACCTTCCTCACCATGCTGGTGACGGCCGCCGCCATGGGGTCGGCGGGCATATTGATCGAGCCGCTCCAGCGCGAATTCGGCTGGACCAACGCCAACATCTCGCTGGCCATGGCGCTGCGCCTCGTCCTGTTCGGGCTGATGGGACCGTTCGCCGCCGCCTTCATGAACCGCTTCGGCCTGCGCCGCGTAGTTTCGTCGGCGCTGATCCTGATCGCCTCCGGTCTTCTCGGCTCCATCTTCATGACCGAGGAATGGCAGATGGTGGCGCTCTGGGGCGTGGTGATCGGGCTCGGCACCGGCATGACCGCGCTCGTTTTGGGCGCGACGGTGGCCGCGCGCTGGTTCGAGAAGCGGCGCGGCCTCGTCATCGGCCTGATGACGGCGAGCAACGCCACCGGCCAGCTCGTCTTCATGCCGCTGCTCGCCGATGTGAGCCAGACCATCGGCTGGCGCACGGCGCTCGCCGTCGTCATCGGTTTCCTGCTGACGGCACTGGTGCTCGTTCTGGCCCTGATGCGCGACCATCCCGCCGATCTCGGCCTGAAGCCTTTCGGCCGCACCGCCCCGCTGCCGGCACCGGAGCCGCAGAAGAGCCTCACCGCCATGCTCGCCTCGCCGCTCGTCACTCTGCGCGAAGTGTCGAACACGGCCACCTTCTGGGTGCTGTTCCTCACCTTCTTCGTCTGCGGCTTCTCCACCAACGGGCTGATCCAGACCCACTGGATCACGCTGTGCGGCGATTACGGCATCGCGCCGGTGGGCGCCGCCGGCATTCTCGCCGTGATCGGCTGCTTCGATCTGGTGGGCACGATCATGTCCGGCTGGCTTTCCGACCGGTTCGACAATCGCTGGCTCTTGTTCTGGTTCTATTGCCTGCGCGGCCTGTCGCTGATCTATCTGACCTTCACCGATTTCTCCGTCTATGAACTCGCGCCTTTCGCGGTTTTCTACGGCCTCGACTGGGTGGCGACCGTGCCGCCGACCGTCAAGCTCGCCGCCGAGCGCTTCGGCGCGGAAAAGGCCGGGCTGGTGTTCGGCTGGATTTTCACCGGCCACCAGATCGGCGCCGCCGCCGCGGCAGGCTTCGCCGGGCTGGTGCGCACCGATTACGACAGCTACATGCCCGCGCTCGTCCTCGCCGGCGCCTTTTGTCTCGCCGCGTCGCTGATGGTGTTCGTCATCGGGCGTCCTGCTCCGCGCGCGGCCCTTCTGGCGTCGTGACGCGCCGCGCCTTGCGGTTCAGCAGCACGACACCGATGCCTATCATGAATGCGGCGAGCGTGTCGGTCCAGCCCGGCACCTCGCCGAGCAGCACGAGCGCCAGAACCAGTGTGACGACGGGAATGAGTGCGGCAAGCGCCGCACCCGCCGCCGCGCCCAGCAGCGCCACCGCCCGGTTGAAGGCGAACAGGCCGAAGGCCGACGTCAGCACACCCTGGTAGAATCCCTGCAAGGCGATGTCGCCCCATGACGCCGTCCCGATGCCTTTCGGCAGAAAGGCCGCATAGAGCGGCACGAACAGAAGCGCGGACGAGACCGAGGCGATGGCCGTGGCATGCAACCCGTCCATATTCCTGCTGCGGAAAACCATCACATAGATCGCCCAGACCAGCGCCGCCGAGAGGAAAGCGATATGGCCCGGCATTTCCGGGCCGTCCAGGCGCGACACACCCGCGATCAGGCAGCTTCCGGCGAGGATCAGCACCACCCCGCCCCAGCGCGAAAACGCCAGCCTTTCATTGAGCAGAAACGCGCCTAGGGTCGCAACGAAGACCGTCATCAGGCCGGGAATGAGCGCCGCCGCATGGGAAGCGGGCGCGAATTGCAGGCCATAGGCGGTGAACAGCGCATAGGGTGCGCCTGCGCCGGAAACGAGCAGGACGAAGCCGGTGACGCCAAGCTCGCGGAAGCCGAAACCCCGCGCCACCACAACCGGCAGCAGCAGCAGGCCCGCCACCGCGAAGCGGAGCGCGATGATATCGTAAGGCGTAAGCGCGGTCCTGACGCCGAAGCGCGTCAGAACGAAGGAACCGGACCAGACAAGAACGCCCGAAAAACCCCATAAGAGGCCCCTTATCGTGCTTGAAACCGAAACCTTGTCCGTATCGTCCGCTGCCGCTGCCATGCTTCTTCTCCATCGATGGGAATCCGGCCGGACTATCGCAGCATGAAGTGGAACCGGCGGCACGGATAAGCCGGATATGCGCCATCAGTTTTTCTTATGCCATACCCTTAGGCAGCGCCGCACACCAGTTCGCGGAAACAGCCGATCAAGGGCCTGACGGGACTGTCGGGCCGCGATACGACATAGACCGTGCGGAATGTGGGCGGATCGAGCCGCAGCGCCCGCAGATCGCGCATGTCCGCGCCCGGCAGGCTGATCTCCGACAGCATGGTCATGCCGACACCGTTGCGGACCATTTCCAGCGCGGTCGGAACATCGTGCGTCCTGACGCCCTCGTCGGTGTTCTCGCCATTGGCGCTCAAAATCTGCTCGATCACCGCCTCGCAGCCACAAGATGAGATCATGCGCCGGGCGGCGAGGTCTTCCGGCGCTATCTTCCAGCGCTGTATCAACGGATCGTCGCGCCGCCCCACGACGACCAGCTCCTCCCGGCCCGCTTCCGCCGCCTCCAGTTCCGGCAGCGGCAGCGACGTGATGCCGAGATCGGCAATGCCGTCGCGCACCCACTGGCCCACATCGTCATGCCCGCCCTCGAAGGCGCTGAAGTCGACATCCGGGTAAAGGCGCAGGAACGCCTTGCGCCATCCGGGCAGCATATGTTCCATCTGGCTCGGTATCGCCGCCACGCGCAACCGCCGTGGCATATCCGCCTCCCTGCTGCGCGCCTGCGTCTCGATGCGATCCACCGCCGAAAGTGCTGCACGCGCATCGGCGAGAACGGAACGGCCGAATGCGGTCAGCGCCGCGCCGCCGGACGTGCGGGTGATGAGTTCGGCGCCGAGAATCTTTTCCAGCGTAGCAATGGACTGGCTCGCGCCGGACTGCGTGAGCCGCATCCGCCGTGCCGCAGCCCCGACGCCGCCGGTTTCAGCGATGGCCGCGAGCAGGCGCAACTGGACAAGGCTGATCTTCATCGGCAACGCCTCCTTTCATTCACTGAACAGCGCATCGCCCCAATCGGCGCGGCGCGCCCAGCGGAACGCCTCGCCGTCGCGCTTGGTGAAAAGCCGCGTTTCCGCCGAGCCGTCGTCCCTGCAAAGCTTCACCGAAACCTTGCCGCCGCCGACGCGCGGCGGCGCGATCACCCGCATCGCGATCGCGTCGGCCTCCCCGCGCACCGCTGCGAGATAGATGAACTTCTCGTCCTCCCACGGCACTTCCGCCTCCTTGGTCATGCGGTGGACGCGCGAGCGAGCCACTCGGCGCGAGAAATGGCACCAGTCGGGCGCAACAAGCGGGCAATCCATCTCGTGCGGGCAGGGTGCCGCGATTCGCGCGCCGGCGGCGATCAGCACGGCGCGCGCATCGAGGATGCGCCGCCAGCCCGCTGGCGTCCCCGGTTCCACCAGCACCAGCATGGCGCGCGCCGCGTCCCATGCGCGGGCGACGAGCGTCCGCCGCTGATCGGGCGAAAGCTCGTCCAGCACATAGGCAACCGAAACGAGATCGGCTTCGGGAAAGCCGGTCCCGCTATCCGCGGCATCGCCGGCCCGCCAGTCGAGCGACGTCAATCCGCTGTCCCGCGCCAGAGCGCCGCCGACCGCGCGCATGGCGGGGCTGGCCTCGATGGCCACCGCACTTTCCAGCCCCGGCCAGCACGACCGGGCGGCCCAGAGTGCCGTCCCCGGCCCCGAACCTATGTCGAGCATAGCGCGTGGCGCGAAACCGGGGCAGGCTTGCGATGCGGCGTCGAGGCTCGCCCGTACCGCCGCATAGGTGGCCGGCAGGCGCGCGGCGAGATAGGCCTTCGCGGCCATGTCGTCGGAAACATGCAGGCGGCCGTCTCGCGTTTCCGCCCGGTAGCGGCGCGACAGGAGATCGGCGGCGCGCTTCAGATCGGCGAGCGCGACGCCTTCCAGCATGACGTCCACCGCCCGGCGCAATGGTGATGGCAATTCCATGAAAGATCGACTCCACAGCCTGACTGCCCCTCCCCCAATAGAATGCGGCCGGCCATTCCGCAACCGGGCCGCAACCGGGCCGCAACCGGGTTGCCAACAGGTTGCGATGCCGTGTTAAAATGAGCAAGAGTCGCAATTGGCAATCTTTTCGGCGCTTAGGCACTTGATCGGCTCCCGCTTTGGTGTTTGCTAAAGACAGGAGCCGGAAAATAACCAATCCGAAAAATCGGTCCGGCAAATGGAGAGAACAATGAAGCCCGCATCGTCCCATATGTATACGCTTGCCTTTGCGGCGGCCGTTTCCGGAACGGCCATGCTGGCCGCGCCCGGCGCAAGCCGCGCGGCGGAACCGGCAAGCTGCTCGACCGTCCGCTTTTCCGATGTGGGATGGACCGACATCACCTCGACCACGGCGGTGGCGACGCAGATTCTGAAGGGCCTCGGCTACAAGACGGATATCAAGGTTCTTTCGGTCCCCGTGACCTATGCCTCGCTCAGCAAGAAGGATATCGACGTCTTCCTCGGTTACTGGAACCCCTCCATGACCGCCGATCTCAAGCCCTATCTCGACAACAAGACGGTCGAGACGCTGCGCACAAACCTGACCGGCGCGAAATACACGCTGGCCGTGCCCGAATACACCTGGCAGGCCGGGCTGAAGGATTTCAAGGACATCGTCAAGTTCAAGGATCAACTCGACGGCAAGATTTACGGCATCGAGCCGGGCAATGACGGCAATCGCCTGATTCTCAGCATGATCAAGAAGGATGCCTTCGGCCTCAAATCCTTCGAGCTGGTGGAATCCTCCGAGCAGGGCATGCTGGCGCAGGTGGCCAAGAACATCAAGGCCAAGAAACCCATCGTCTTCCTCGGCTGGGCGCCGCACCCGATGAACACCCGCTTCAAGATCGAATATCTATCCGGCGGCGACGATTATTTCGGCCCCAATTTCGGCGGCGCCAAGGTCGAGACCAACGTTCGCGCCGGCTATACGCAGGAATGCCCGAATGTCGGCAAGTTCCTCACCAATCTCGAATTCCAGATCGGCATGGAGAACGAGATCATGGGCAAGATCCTCGACGACGGCGAGGAAGCGCCCAAGGCCGCGACCGAATGGCTGAAAGCCAACCCCTCCGTTCTCGACAAGTGGCTCGACGGCGTGACCACCGTGGACGGCAAACCGGGCCTTCCGGCGGTCAAGGCCTCGCTCGGCCTCTGATGCTCCGGTCGGGCGCGGCCTTCGCGCCCCCTTCCCCCAAAGACACGCAGCAGGAGACCTGACCGTTGAACTGGCTGACGGACTATAAAATTCCGGTAGGACCGACCGCAAAGTCGATCGTGGACTGGCTCACCAACAATATGGGCGGCTTTTTCGACACGCTTGCCGCCGTTATGCAGGGCCTCATCGACGGCCTGCTCTATCTGCTGAAACTGCCCCACCCTTTCGTTCTGATCGCGATCTTCGCGGCCATCGCCTGGCTCATCCAGCGCCGTATCGCGGTGGTGATCCTCACCGTGCTCGGCTTCCTGTTCGTCCTCAATCAGGGCTATTGGGACGGCACGCTGGAAACGCTGACGCTGGTCCTGTCCTCCTGTTTCCTGTGCATGGTCATCGGCGTGCCGCTCGGCATCGCCGCCGCGCATCGCCCCGCACTCTATGCGGTGATGCGCCCGATCCTCGACCTGATGCAGACGCTGCCGACCTTCGTGTACCTCATTCCGGCCATCGTCTTCTTCGGCATCGGCATGGTGCCGGGCCTGCTGGCCACCGTGATCTTCGTCATACCCGCGCCGATCCGCCTGACCCAGCTCGGCATCTCCTCGACGCCCGCCGAACTGGTCGAGGCGGGCGAGGCCTTCGGCGCTTCCCGCCGCCAGCTTCTGTGGAAGATAGAGCTGCCCTATGCCATGCCGCAGATTCTGGCCGGGCTGACGCAGACCATCATGCTCTCGCTCTCCATGGTCGTGATCGCGGCGCTGGTCGGCGCGGACGGGCTGGGCGTGCCGGTGGTGCGCGCGCTCAACTCCGTCAACACCTCGCTCGGCTTCGAGGCGGGACTGGTGATCGTCGTGGTCGCCATCGTGCTCGACCGCATCTTCCGCGCCGGAAGCCACAACTGAAGTATGCGAAAGCAAAGAAGGAGCAGACGGATATGACCATCATCGCTCTCGAAGACGTCTGCATCATATTCGGCAAGGATACCGGCAACGCGCTGGCGCTGGCCGACAAGGGTGCGACGCGTTCGCAAATCCAGTCCGAGACCGGCCATGTGCTCGGCGTGCACAGTTGCACGCTCGACATTCAGGAGGGCGAGATTCTGGTCCTGATGGGCCTGTCCGGCTCCGGCAAGTCGACGCTGCTGCGCGCCATCAACCGGCTCAACCCGATCGCGCGCGGGCGTGTCGTGGTGCATGACGGCACGCGCGACATCGAGGTCGGCAAGGCGGATCGCGCGACGCTGCGCCATCTGCGTACCCACCTCGTCTCCATGGTGTTCCAGCAATTCGGCCTGCTGCCGTGGCGCACGGTGGAGGAAAACGTCGCCTTCGGGCTGGAAGTCGCCGGTATGGGCAAGGAAGAGCGCTTGGCCAAGGCGAGCGACCAGCTCGATCTCGTCGGCCTGCGGGACTGGGCCAAGCGCAAGGTGGGCGAGCTTTCCGGCGGCATGCAGCAGCGTGTCGGCCTTGCCCGCGCCTTCGCCACCGGCGCGCCGATCCTGCTCATGGACGAACCCTTCTCCGCGCTCGACCCGCTGATCCGCACACGGTTGCAGGACGAATTGCTCACCTTCCAGTCGCGCCTGAAGAAGACCATAGTCTTCGTCAGCCACGACCTCGACGAGGCGATGAAGATCGGCAACCGCATCGCCATCATGGAAGGCGGGCGCATCGTGCAATGCGGCACGCCGCAGGAGATCGTGCTGAAGCCCGCCGACAAATATGTCGCGGATTTCGTCGCCCATATGAACCCGCTCGGCGTGCTGCGCGCCGGCGATATCATGACGCCCTTCGACCGCACTGCGACGCCCCGACCCTTCGCCGCCACGGCCAGCCGCGAAACGCTGGTACGCGACCTGATGGGCGCGGTGGCCGACAGCAGCGGCGACGTCGGCATCGTGGACAACGGCACCATCATCGGCAAGATCGCGGCCGACGACATCGTCAGCGCGCTGGCCCGCCACCAGAAGCGCGGCGAATAGCCTGTTGAAGGTTAGCAGCACTACAGTCGCAGATGCGTCAGGTCGTGGCGAAAAGAGTGATTTTCGAGCACCGGAGCGCCGTGTACTTTTGAGTACATGAGCACCGGAGCACGGAAAATTGCTCTTTGCAGACCGGCATCACGAAAAATGCAACTGTAGTGTCAGGCGTGCGCGGCCTGCCGGGCCGCGGCGCGCGCCGTCACACGGGCGCGGATGTCGTCGATATCGGCACGCGGCGTGGCGGCGAAGAGCTTCTTCGTATAGTCGTGCTGCGGATGGTCGAACACCGCATCGCGCGAGCCGTATTCCACCACTTCGCCGAAATACATCACCATCACCTCGTCGGCGATGTAGCGCACCACCGACAGATCGTGGCTGATGAAGACATAGGTGAGACCGAACTCCTCCTGCAAATCGGCGAGCAGGTTCAGCACCTGCGCCTGCACGGAAAGATCGAGCGCCGAAACCGGCTCGTCCAGCACCAGCAGCTTCGGGTTCAGCATCAGGGCGCGCGCGATGGCGATGCGCTGGCGCTGCCCGCCGGAGAACATGTGCGGATAGCGGTTGAAGTGCTCGCGGCCGAGACCGACCTTGAGCAGCATATCCATCGCCCGCTCGCGGCGCTCCGCCGCCGGCATCTTCGTGTTGAGAAGCAGCGGCTCGGCCAGCACGTCGCCGATCTTCTGGCGCGGATTGAGCGAGCCGTAGGGGTTCTGGAACACGATCTGAACCTGCCGGCGCATTTCCGGCGTCAGCCCGTCGCGGGCGATGTTGACGGACTTGCCGCCGATCAGCAATTCGCCCGAGGTCTGCGGGTCGATCATGGTGAGGATGCGCGCCAGCGTGGACTTGCCGCAGCCGGATTCGCCGACGATGGCGAGCGTCTTGCCCTTTTCAAGCGAAAAACTCACGCCCTTGACGGCATTGACCACCTTGGCCTTTCCGAACAGCCCGCCACCGACATGATAATCGCGCTTGATGTCGCGCGCTTCGAGAACGATCTCGCTCATCGCGCCTCTCCCGCACCGTTAGCCGCCCCATTGGCCGCATCGTTATTTTCGAGGACGAAATCCGACACCGTCGGCAGACGGTCGCCGGTGGCGTTTTCCGGCAGGGCCGAAAGCAGCGCCCGCGTATAGGAACTCTTCGGCGTGGAGAACAGCGACAGCACGTCGGCATCCTCCATCTTGTGGCCCTTGTACTGCACGATCACCCGGTCGGCGGTTTCGGCCACCACGCCCATGTCGTGCGTGATCATGATCAGCCCCATGCCGTGCTCCACCTGCAACCGCATCAGGAGGTCGAGGATTTGCTTCTGGATGGTGACGTCGAGCGCGGTGGTCGGCTCATCGGCGATCAGGAGCTTCGGGTTGCAGGCGATGGCCATGGCGATCATCACGCGCTGGCACTGGCCGCCGGACATCTGGTGCGGGAAGCTTTTCAGCCGCTCCGCCGCATCGCGTATGCCGACCAGTTCGAGAAGTTCCACCGCACGGGAGCGCCGCGCCCTGCGGCCAAGCCCCATATGCTGCCTCAGCACTTCCTCAAGCTGGTAGCCAACGGTGAAGCAGGGATTGAGGCTGGCGATGGGTTCCTGAAAGATCATCGAAATATCGCGCCCGACGATCTTGCGCCGTTCCGAATCCGGCATGGTCAGCAGGTCGCGCCCGTCGAACGTCATGCAGTCGGCGGTGACGGTCGCGGTCTTCGGCAGAAGCCCCATGACGGCAAGCATTCCGACCGACTTGCCGGAACCGGACTCGCCGACGATCGCCAGCACCTCGCCTTTGTCCACCGTCATGTCGATGCCGTCCACCGCCTTGAACGGCCCGGCGGAGGTGTCGAAGGACACCGAAAGATTCCTGATCTCAAGCAAAGCCATGGGATCAGCTCCTCTTCAACTTAGGATCGAGCGCATCGCGCAGCCCGTCGCCGATCAGGTTGATCGCGAGCACGGTGATGAGGATCGCAAGACCCGGAAAGGTGACGATCCACCACGCGCTGGTGATGAACTCGCGCGCCGAGGCGAGCATGGTGCCCCATTCCGGCGTCGGCGGCTGGGCGCCCATGTTGAGGAAGCCGAGCGCCGCCACTTCGAGGATGGCGTTGGAGAACGACATGGTGGCCTGCACCACCAGCGGCGCCAGGCAGTTGGGCAGCACAGTCCTGAACATCAGCCGCAGCCGGCCCGCGCCCGCGAGCCGCGCGGCGGTAACGTAGTCGCGCTCCTTCTCCGCCATCACTGCCGCGCGCGTCAGTCGCGAGAAATGCGGCAGCAGCACCAGCGTGATGGCGATGATGGCGTTGATCAGCCCCGGCCCGAGGATCGCCACCAGCACCAGCGCCAGAAGCAGCGACGGGAAGGACAGCATGATATCCATCACCCGCATGAAGGCGGCATCGACGGCGCCACCGAAGAAGCCCGCGATGGCGCCGACGACGATGCCGATGCACATGGAGATCGCCACGATGACGAAGCCCACCAGCAGCGAATACTGCGCGCCGTAAAGCAGACGCGACAGGATATCCCGGCCCAGTTCGTCGGTGCCGAGGAGAAACTCGGCCTTGCCGCCGGCCTGCCAGACCGGCGGAACCTTCATGAAGTCGCGATACTGGTGTATCGGATCGTGCGGCGCGATCAGCGGCGCCAGTATGGCGAGCGCGATGATGACGACGAAGACCCACAGGCCGATCACCGCGCCGCGGTTGACGCTGAAATAGAACCAGAAGTCCCGCAGCGACGCCATGCGGCCCACGGCGGCGGTCGTATCGGGAACGGACGTGTTGGCAATGTTGCTCATACTCGCCTCACTTGTGCCGTATGCGCGGATTGACCAGACCGTAGAGCAGGTCGACGATCAGGTTGACGATCGTGACCAGCCCGGCAATGAGCAGCAGGCCGCCCTGCACGGACGGATAGTCGCGCTGGAAGATCGAATTGAGCATCCACTTGCCGACGCCCGGCCATGAGAAGATCGTCTCGGTCAGGATCGCGCCGGCCATAAGCACGCCCACTTGCAGGCCGATGGTGGTGATGACGGGGATGAGCGCGTTGCGTAGCGCATGGATGCCCACCACGCGGCGCGTCGGCAGGCCCTTGGCGCGGGCGGTGCGCACGTAATCCTCGCCCAGCACCTCCAGCATGGCGGAGCGCGTCTGGCGTGCGATCACCGCCAGCGGAATGGTGGCGAGCACGATGGTCGGCAGGATGAGATGCGAGACGGCGGAGGCGAAGGCCCCCTTCTGGCCCGAAAGCAGGCTGTCGATCAGCATGAAACCCGTCACCGACGGGAAGTAATAGAGAAGGTCGATGCGCCCCGAAACCGGCGTCCAATGCAGGAACACCGAGAAGAACATGATCAGCAGCAGGCCCCACCAGAAAATCGGCATCGAATAGCCGGCCAGCGCCACGCCCATCAGCGACTGGTCGAACCACGAGCCGCGCTTGACGGCGGCGATCACGCCGGCCGGAACGCCGACCAGCACCGCGAGGAGGATGGCGCAGATGCTCAGTTCCAGCGTGGCCGGAAACAGCGAGAAGAATTCCGTCAGCACGGATCTCCTTGTGACGAGCGACTGGCCGAAATCGCCGTGCAATATGTTCCAGACATAGGACAGATATTGCTGCCAGATCGGGCGGTCGAAGCCGAACTGCGCCATCAGCGCGGCGTGGCGCTCGGGGCTGACACCGTGCTCGCCAGCCATCAGCAGCACCGGATCGCCCGGCAGCACCCGCACGAAGCCGAAGGCGACGATGGTGATCCCGATGAAGGTCGGGATCAGATAGGCGATCTTTTTCAGGAGAAAACGCAACATCGAAAATACTCCGGCCGGAGGCTGGCTTTCCAGCCTCCGGCCGCCGGGTTGAGAGGATTTACTCTGCGATATCGACGCCGTCGAAACGGTGGATGCCGACCGGGTCGATCTTGAAGCCGGTGACCTTCTTCGACATGGGCATGAACACCGTCGAATGATCGAGCGTGGCCCACGGGGCCTGTTCCTTGAAGATCACCTGCGCCTTCTCGTAGAGCTTGGCGCGCTCGGCCTGATCGGACGTCACCTTGGCCTTCTGGATCAGGTCGTCGAACGGCTTGTAGCACCATTGCGCGTAGTTTTGGGTGCCCACGGCCGCGCAGCTTAGAAGCGTGCCGAGGAAGTTGTCCGGGTCGCCGTTGTCGCCGGTCCAGCCCATCATGATGGCGCTGTCACGGTCCTTTTCGGGCGCTTTCTTGAGATATTCACCCCAATCCATCGAAACGATATCGGCAGTGACACCGACCTTGGCCAGATCAGCCTGTATCAGTTCCGCCGCGCGCCGCCCGTTGGGCATATAGGGCCGGCTGACCGGAATCGCCCAGATTTTCATCTTGAGGTTCTTGACGCCGGCGGCCTCAAGCGCCTTCTTCGCCGCCGCAGGATCGTAGGGATCGTCCTTCACCGCGTCGTTATAGCCCCACATGATGGGCGGGATCGGATTCTTGGCCACCACGCCCGAACCGGCGAAGACCGCCTCGATGATCGCCTTCTTGTTGATGGCCTCGTTGAGCGCGCGGCGTACTTCCGGCTTGTCGAACGGCGCAATCAGCGTGTTATAGGCCAGATAGGCGATGTTGAGGCCCGGCTGCTGCTCCACCTTGAGGTCGGCATCCGCCTTCAGCCCGGCGATGTCGGACGGCGCCGGATAGGCCATGATCTGGCATTCGCCGGCCTTCAGCTTCTCCGCGCGCACCGCCGGATCGGTGGTGATGGCGAAGACCAGATCGTCGATCTTCTGCTTGCCGCGCCAGTAATCGGGATTGGCCTTGTAGCGGATCACCGCGTCCTTCTGGTAGGCGACGAAAGTGAACGGCCCGGTGCCCAGCGGAAACTGGTTGAGGTCGTTCATCTTGTTTTCGGCCTGCAGCTTGTCGGCATATTCCTTCGACACGATGGAGGAGAAATCCATGGCAAGGTCGGCAAGGAAAGGCGCTTCAGGGTGGTTGAGCACAAAGGTGACGGTATGGTCATCGACGCGCTTGATCTCCTTGATCAGCGCCGGAAAGTCCATGCTCTCCGCATATTCGTAGGAAAGGCCCGGCGTATAGGCGTTCCAGGGATTTTTCTTGTCCAGCTGCCGCTCGAAGGAGAAGATCACGTCGTCGGCGTTCATCTCGCGCGTCGGCTTGAAATAGTCGGTGGTCTGGAACTTGACGCCCTTGCGCAGGTGGAAGGTGTATTCGAGACCGTCCTTCGACACGTCCCAGCTTTCCGCAAGGCCCGGCTCGATCGTCGTCGAGCCATGCTTGAACTCGATCAGCCGGTCATAGACGGTGCGCGACGAGGCGTCGAACGTATCGCCGCCGGTATAGGCTGCCGGGTCGAAGCCTTCGGGCGACGCCGGCGAGCAATAGACGAGCGTCTTGGCCGATGCCGCGCCGCCCATCAGGGCGACGAGCGCGGTCGCCATCAGAAATTTCTTGTAAAGTTTCATATTTGTCGCCTCCATAAAAAAGACGCCGCGCGTGTACACTCCCCGCAGCCTGTCTTTATCGAAACGCGGAGATGTCCGGTTTGCAAGCGCAATTTTTAGAACCAGTTTATAATATCAACCGTTAAATACTCTAATTATTGGATTATTATACCTCAAACTGGATCTGATTTAGAAAATTGCGCTATTTGTCATCTCGTTGTAATAATTATCCGGTAAGAAAAGCCGGTGCGGTGGCCCATTCCGCCTCTCTACGCTCCCAGACCTGAAACCATTTGTCCTGCGATGAATAATCAGGCTATTACCGGATCATCCCACTCATATTTATGGCCCGATCCGATGAGCGATAAAAAAGACCCGATCCGCCCCACCACGCCCGAAGCCGTCCGGCTTGCAAAGACCCTGATGCGCACCGCGCGCTACGGCGCCATCGCCGTTCTCGACGCGCGCACGGGCCGCCCGCTGGCAAGCCGCGTCGCGGTGGCGACCGACACGGACGGAACCCCGCTCATCCTGATCTCCGGCCTCGCCGCCCACACGCCGGCGCTGACCGCCAATCCCGCCTGTTCTCTTCTGCTTGGCGAGCCGGGCAAGGGCGACCCCCTCGCCCATCCCCGCATAACGCTCCATTGCGACGCGGTGCGTATCGAAAAAGTCGGCGGCGAATATCCGCGCATCCGCCGCCGCTATCTCGCCCACAATCCCAAGGGCGCGCTCTATGCCGATCTCGGCGATTTCGCCTTCTTCCGCCTGAACGTGACGGGCGCCAGCCTCAATGGCGGTTTCGGCAAGGCTTTCATCCTGACCATGGACGATCTCGTCTGCCCCGCGCAGACCGCCATGCGGATCGCGGCGCAGGAAGAGGAAATGCTGCGCGACATCAACGAAACCCGGCAGGCGGAGATCGTGCAGGCCATGGGCCCGGCCGCCGGAACAGCGAAAAACCGCTGGAAAATAACAGGCGTCGATCCGGACGGTCTCGACCTCGCCGACGGCGACCATACCGCGCGCCTGTTCTTCCCCTCGCCTTGCCAATCCGCGCCGGAGGTGCTGGCCGCGCTACCGGATGTGACCGCCGGCGCCGCCTGAAACAAAACCGTATCAATTAGGGGACAAATCGGCCGGTTTCATCAGAGTTGAATATAAGCAAGGGCTTTTCAAACGAGCTGCCTCGTCATAGATTGCTCATACACGCAAAGCGTGTACGATATGGAAAAATGCAGTCTTACGGGGGTATGGCAGCAATGAATAATGAAGTTGATTTTCAAGAGCTGATGGAAAATGCGGATCAAACCGCAGATTTTCTGTCGGCGATGGCAAATAATAAACGTTTATTGATTTTATGTAAGCTGCTTCATAATGAAATGTCGGTCGGGGCTCTGGCGAAAGCGATTGACCTCAGCCAGTCCGCCCTGTCGCAACACTTGGCGAAACTGCGGGCGCTTAATCTCGTTTCTACACGACGCGACGCCCAGACCATTTACTATATGGTGTCGTCGCCACATATCGAACTGATGTTGTCTACGCTCGCCAGTCTCTATATGAGTCCGGTTTCACGTCGCAGCGAAACCGAAATGGAGCTGCCGGCGCTCGCCTGACAATTCGATTATACGTGGTACGGTCGTGCGATGAAGGATTTGGATACTCTCCCGCACGACCGCATCGCGGCAATCGACGATCCGGCGGACCCTCGTCTTTCCGCCTATCGTGATATCAAGGAAAAGGACCTCGTCGGGCGACAGCAGCGTTTCATCGCCGAAGGCAAGGTGGTGCTCAACGTCCTCGTCTCCGCGCAGGCCCGCTTCGAAACGGAATCCCTGCTCGTGCTGGAGAACCGGCTCGCCGGGCTGAACGATCAGTTGCGGCTCCTGCCGGCATCCGTTCCGGTCTATCGCGTGCCGCAGGCGGTGATGGACGCGGTCGCGGGTTTCCATGTCCATCGGGGCGTTCTGGCGGTCGGCCGCCGCAAGCCCCAGCCCGAACTCGGCGAAATGCTGGCGGCGCTGCCGGAGCAGGCGCTGGCCGTGGTGCTTTGCGGCATTTCCAATCACGACAATGTCGGTTCCATCTTCCGCAACGCCGCCGCTTTCGAGGCCGACTGCGTGTTGATGGACGAAACCTGCTGCGACCCGCTCTACCGCAAGGCAATCCGTGTCTCGGTGGGGGCGGCGCTGAAAGTGCCGTGGCATCGCGGCGGCGGCATAGACGGGATCGTTGCCGCGCTGCAAGACGCGGGTTTCGGCATTCTCGCCCTCAGCCCCTCATCGAAAACGAGCCTCTGGCGCGCAAAGCGCCACCGCCGTCAGGCATTGCTTCTCGGTACGGAGGGCGAGGGCCTGCCGCCGCGCCTGCTGGAAAAGCTGCGCACCGCGCGCATTCCCATGTCGCAGGACTTCGACAGCCTCAACGTCGCGACGGCGAGCGGAATAGCTTTGTCGCGCTTCAGCCGGTTTCGCTGAAAAGAAGACGGCGGTTCAGGCCGCCGGCGCGCTCGCGGGGCCGGAGACGAGGCGGCGCAGCATGGCTTCCGCGCGCGGCTCGCGCTCGGAGCGGCCGATAAAGCCGCCGCCGAACACCCGCGCCGCATTGCTGTCGTCGGAATAGAGCACGCAGGCCTGTCCCGGCGCGATGCCGCTTTCGCCGTCCACCAGCTCGACCCATGTCTGGCCGCCGGCATGGTGCAGCACGGCCGGGCGCGGCGGGCGCGTGGAGCGCACCTTGGCGAAGACTTCCATGCCCTCGTTCGGCAGCGCGTCGAGCGAGCCGTCGCCGAGCCAGTTGACGTCGCGCAGAAAGACCTTGTGCGTTTCCAGCGCCTCGCGCGGGCCGACGATGACGCGGGCATTGGGGGCGTCGAGATGCACGACATAGAGCGGCTCGCCGGTGGCGACGCCGATGCCGCGCCGCTGGCCGACCGTATAATGCACGATGCCGTCATGCCGCCCGAGCACGCGCCCATCTATATGGACGATCTCACCCGGATTGGCCGCCTCTGGCTTGAGCTTCGAAATGATGTCGGAATATTTGCCCTGCGGCACGAAGCAGATGTCCTGGCTGTCTTGCTTCTTCGCCACGGTCAGGCCCATTTCCTCGGCGATTTCGCGCACCTGCGCCTTGGGCAGGTGGCCGAGCGGGAAGCGCAGGTAATCGATCTGCTCCTGCGTGGTGGCGAAAAGGAAATAGCTCTGGTCGCGATCCGTATCCACGGGCCGGTAAAGCGCGCGATGCGCGCCATTGGCGCGGCTGCGGATATAATGGCCGGTGGCAAGCGCGTCGGCGCCCAGCTCCCGCGCCGTCTGGAGCAGGTCGGCGAACTTGACGGTCTGGTTGCAGGAAACGCACGGAATCGGCGTCTCGCCGCTGACATAGGAATTGGCGAAGGGATCGATCACCGCCTCGCGGAACCGCGCCTCGTAATCGAGCACGTAGTGGGGAATGCCGAGGCTTTCGGAAACACGGCGCGCGTCTTCGATATCCTGTCCCGCGCAGCAGGAACCGGCGCGATGCACCGCCGCGCCGTGATCGTAAAGCTGCAAGGTGACGCCGACGACGTCATAGCCCTCGCGCTTGAGGATGCCGGCCACCACCGATGAATCGACGCCGCCCGACATGGCGACGACGACACGCGTGTCTTCCGGCTTTCCCGGCAGATCGAGACTGTTGAGGCTCATGGCATTCCAGTTCTTGGCCGATTCAGGCCAGTGCTTGGACAGAACGCAGGCGCGCGAGCGCTTCGCTTCCGGCAATGGTTCGTTTAAGGCCTATATAGGCCAAGCTGCGGCAATTTGCCAAGGCACCACGCGCTTTTCCTCGCGCATACGGCCCATGCGCTACACACATTCCTGCCCGGCAGAATTCACAAAAGCGCCCCGCTTTTCCGGTAAAGAATAGTTTTTCCGAGTCTTACCAGAGCGTTACCAGCAGCTTAGGTAAATTTTAAAGCTGTCGCGCTAGTCTCATCTTCGATTGGGTCCTTGAAGTGTTGTGTAGAGAGTACAATGACCGATCTGGTAAGACCGCGAATAAAATATGTAATCGGTCCCGATGGCAGCCCCCTGACCATCGCGGATCTTCCCCCCGCCGATACGAGGCGCTGGGTCATCCGCCGCAAGGCCGAGGTTGTTGCCGCCGTGCGCGGCGGCTTGCTCAGCCTTGAGGAGGCATGTCAGCGCTATACGTTGACGGTGGAGGAATTCCTCTCCTGGCAGTCTTCGATCGACGAGCATGGTCTCGCCGGTCTCAGGACCACCAGAATTCAGCAATATCGGCACTGAACAAGGACTGGCCCGATAAAGGCCCGTCCGGGTCAAAACCCGGCAATTCCGAAACCGGCCCCCGATCGACATGACGGGGCCGGTTTTTCTTTGGCCGGTCGCGAACTATATTGAAAGAAATCCCCGGTTCGACAGGAGGCCAGCATGAGCGGCGATATCGACATTCGCAAGGAAGACAGTTCCGACGGCGGGCGCTACGTGGCCGCGATGGACGGCCGCGAGAGCGAGATGACCTATACGAAATTCGGCCCGGCACTGGTTTCCATAGACCATACGTTCGTGCCCGACGCCTTGCGCGGCAAGGGCGTGGCGCAGGCGCTGGCCAGGAACGCGGTGCTGGACGCGCGGCGCAGCGGCTGGAAAATCGTTCCGCGATGCAGCTTCATGCAGGCGCAGTTTTCGCACCATCCCGACTGGTCGGATGTGTTGGAAACGGCGTAACGTAATCCCGATCTTTCGATTTCAAGCCTTGGAGAGATCGCGGATTCGGGTGGCGAGGCTTTTCGATCCGGCTTTGTCGCCCTGTTCCGCATCGGCGGTCGAGCCGGCTTCCTGTACGAGCGCATGAATCGGCGAATCCGGGCCTTCCTTTTCCGCCGTCACGGCGACCACGCGCGCGGCGAGCGCGGCCATTTCCTCACGCAGGGCGGCGTTCTGCCGGACGATCTCCGCCCGATCCTCCTGTCCGCCATCCTCAAGCGACAGGGCTTTGCCGGAGCGCGAATGGCGCTCCAGCTTCTCCTGCGTATCGGAAAGCTCGGCCATCAGCCTTTCCAGCTTCTGCTGCAAGTCGCCGTTGCGGCGCTTTTCGCTTTTCAGTTCGGCCTGCGCGGCGGTCAGCGCGGCCGAGACCTCGTTATGACGGCTGGCGGTTTCCTTGCGGTCATGGCGCATGGCATTGATCTCGGTGAGAAGGCGGCCGCTCTCGGCCTGATGCCCGCTTATCTCGATCCGCAGCGTATCCGCAAGCCCCTCCAGCGCGTGCTGGTGATTCTGCATCCGCTCCAGTTCGGCCTGCAATATGTCCGCCTTTTCCAGTGCCGTGTCGCGCGCGGTTTCCGTTTCCGCGAGCCGTTTCCCGAGATCGGTCAATTGCCGTTCGAGATTGGTGCGGGCGGCCTCCAGCGGCTTGATACGCTTCAGCTCCTCATGCGCCCGTCCAAGATCGGTCATCCGCTCGTCCGCGACGCCGTGTGCCAACCGCAATTGCTGCTCCAGCCGGCTGAGGGCGACCGCATATTCGGCGCGCAGCCCGTCCTTGTCGGCCCGGATCTCGGCCAGCGTCATCGGCAGTTCCGCCTGCACCTGCCGCCGGGCCAGAAAGAAGGCGCGGCGCCACACCGTCGGCCCGAGCAGCACCACGGCGAAGACCGCCACGAGAACGCCGAGCAGAAAAAAGAGTGCGGACTGGATCAAGGCGCCTCACACGGTTGGTGGGTACCGGATGATCCGAAAACCGGATTTGGTCCGATACATTGAAGCTAGAACGGATTCCATGTCGGCGTGTCGGTCAGCTTCAGATAGCCGATATTGATGCCGAGCCGCGCACCGACGCCGGTGCGAATCGGCACCAGCATGATATCCTCACGCTTGAGCACATTGAAGCCGACGCCGGCGATGACATAGGCTTCTCCCGCCACGCCCGCATAGCGGCCGAACAGGTTCTGCACGTCGTTGAGATTATAGACCAGCATCATGACACGGGAACCCTGCCCGCCGAAATCCCAGCCGAGCGAGGGGCCTTGCCAGAAGGTCTTACGATCGCCGGCATTCTTGGTGTAGAGCGTGCCCTCGCCATAGGTCAGCCCGCCGATGAACGCGCCGGAGCCTTCCTCGCCCAGAATATAGCCGTTGGGCAGGCCGAAGCCCTGGAACACTTTCTCGACCGCGCTGGCAAGGCCGCCGGACGTCGCACCGAAAAACCGATGACCGGATTCGATGATTTCCTGGGCGGTATAGGTATTCTCCGCCCGCGCCTGCCGTGGCAGTGCGATGAAGGAAACGAACAGAACCGCAAGAAACGCCGTGAAACACGCCGCCTTGCGAAAACTGGCGTGCGACAGGGATGGTATGGCCATTTACAATTCCTCTTGGCTACCCGCTTCTCTGTCTGACGGCCCTGTTGAAGCTCTTTATTCTGGCGCGCATCGGATTTTCCGATGTTTCGGCAACGCCTCTGCGGGCGCCTTGGCCGAATCGTGCTCATTTTAAGCGCAAATTTATTGTCCAAATCTTTATGTAGCGAAATTGACTTTACGAAGGCGGCCCGGACGGCGTGCCGCCGACAAGCTTTGTTGCGGCCTGCGCGCGCGGCGTGTATCCAGTTAAACCCGTATCGAGGGCGATTCGCCCGCCGTTTCGTCAACAGATCGTGACCCGATCCGCCGGCAGGAATCGGGTTCGTCCGTGTCCCGGAGAAAGCCCATGCCCTTGCCCGTCACCCTTTCCGCTCTCGATCTCGGCGCGCTGTTGTGCAGCCGCATCTGCCACGACATCATCTCGCCCGTCGGCGCGATCAATAACGGGCTGGAGCTTCTGGAGGAAGGCGGCGCGGACGAGGATGCGATGGCGCTCATCAAGTCCAGCGCGCGCAATGCCTCGGCGCGTTTGCAATTCGCCCGCATCGCCTTCGGCGCAGCAGGTTCCGCCGGCGTGCAGATCGACACCGGCGACGCCTTCAATGTCGCCAATGAGTATTTCAAGAACGAGAAGCCGGAACTGACATGGGAAGGCCAGCGCGTGCTCCTGCCCAAGAACAAGGTCAAGCTGCTGCTCAACCTGCTTCTGATCGGCAACGCAGCCATTCCGCGCGGCGGCTCACTGGCCGTGCGGCTCGAAGGCGGCGACAGCGAGCCGCGCTTCACCGTCACCGCCAAGGGCCGCATGCTGCGCGTGCCGCCGAAATTCCTCGAACTTCACTCCGGCGCGGCGCCGGAAGAGCCGATCGACGCCCATTCCGTGCAGCCCTATTACACGCTGCTTCTGGCCGAGGAAGCCGGCATGACCATCACGATCAACGCCACGGCGGAAGACATCGTCTTCGCCGCAGAATAGATTTCAGGGCGGCGGCTCTTCCGCTCCCTCCCACCGAAATCCGGCCTGAAACGTAAAAAGCTCCGCCACGGCGGAGCTTTTTACATCGATATGCTGTTATATCGGCTATCAGGCGCTTTCGCGCATTTCCGCGCCCGGCTCGCGCAGCACATAGCCGCGGCCCCATACCGTCTCGATATAGCTCTGGTTGCCGGAAACGGCGTCGAGCTTCTTGCGCAGCTTGCAGATGAAGACGTCGATGATCTTCAGTTCCGGCTCGTCCATGCCGCCATAGAGATGGTTGAGGAACATTTCCTTTGTCAGCGTCGTGCCCTTGCGAAGAGAGAGCAGTTCCAGCATCTGATATTCCTTGCCGGTCAGATGCACGCGCTGCCCGGCGACCTCCACCGTCTTGGCGTCGAGATTGACCACCAGATCGCCCGTGGTGATGACCGACTGGGCATGGCCCTTGGAGCGGCGCACGATGGCGTGGATGCGGGCGACCAGCTCGTCCTTGTGGAAGGGCTTGGTCATGTAATCGTCGGCGCCGAAGCCGAGGCCGCGCACCTTGTCCTCGATGCCGGCCATACCGGAGAGGATGAGGATCGGCGTCTTGACCTTTGAAAGGCGCAGCGTGCGCAGGACTTCGTAACCGGACATGTCCGGCAGGTTCAGGTCCAGCAGGATGATATCGTAATCGTAAAGCTTGCCGAGATCGATGCCTTCCTCGCCCAGATCGGTCGTATAGACATTGAAACTCTCGGATTTGAGCATCAACTCTATGCTCTGTGCGATCGCACTGTCGTCTTCAATCAAAAGGACGCGCATCTCTTATCCCCTTTCCGCAGCCGACCAGGTTTCCCTCACGGCAGAACACGGAACTGTCGTTGCCTTTGCATGAAGGTGCCAGCAAATGGTTAACAAAATATGATTCCGGTTGGCAAGCATATTTATGTCCCGATTAGAAAATTCTTATAGACACATGAATCATAAGGATATTCCCCTTCCATTGATTCTAATGTGTCACTTTAAGAAATTTCTCCAAGCGACTCATTCGACTCTGGCTTTCACCTGTTGCTCAAAAAGCACATCAGGTTTACCGGGCCTTAAGTTCCTGATGCGTATGATTAACTCCGCCGGTAAAGGAATGGTTACCAAAAGGGTGAAATTTTAACTTTTTGTTTCGCCTCGACGGACCATTGCGGATAGCGGCCACGGCATCGGCCCGTTTTTCGGGCGCCGGACCGTGCAGGGATTCGCCGGCGCTGGAGCAGATGGTCCCTCTCCCGCGCAGGCGCCACGAAGACGGGGGGACGCCCCAAACAGGAAACTGGTTGGTGTTCAAGGAGTATTGCGTATGAAGCCACGGGAAAGCCTTCTAAGGCTCAAACTGTTTCAGGTGAAGGAAAAGCGCCGCCAACTGGGCCAACTGGACCTGATGATCGGCGAGTTCGAGCGCATGGCCGCCGAACTCGATGCGCAGATTCTGACAGAGGAAAAAAAGGCCGGCATCAGCGACGTCAACCATTTCGCCTATCCGACCTTCGCCAAGGCGGCACGCCAGCGACGCGACAATCTCTTCGTATCGATTCGCGATCTGATGTCGCAGAAGGAAGCCGCCGAGGCGGAGCTTGCCGCCGCGGAGGGCGAGCTTTCCAAGGCCGAGGCGCTGGAAGAGCGTGACGGCGGCAAATCGCCCCGCGAGGCAATGGACGCCGCATCCGGCCGGCAGAGCGCGATGATCGGATAAAGCGCGTCCAACCGGATTACGCCGTCATCGACCCAACAAAAAACCCGGCTCGCGCCGGGTTTTCCGTTTGGACCATCTTGGTGCGGCCGATCAGTCCTTCCTGCCGTGGAAGGCACGGATCGCGCCGATGATCCTGTCCTGATCGGACTCCGACAGGTAGGGGTGCATCGGCAGGCTGAGGATACGCGAAGGCAGGCTTTCCGACACCGGCAGACCGCCGGGCGCAAGCGGATAACGCTTGTAGGCCGTCTGCAAGTGCAGCGGCTTCACATAATAGATCACCGACGGAACGCCCTCCGCCTGAAGATGCGCCTTGAGGCCGTCGCGGTTTTCGCTCTCGATGGAGTATTGCGCCCAGGCCGAACGGCTGCCTGCGGGCATGAGCGGCACCTTCACCACTTCCTTCAGCCCCTCATTGTAGCGCCGGGCGATGCGGTCGCGCGCCTCCATCTCGTCTTCGAGAATGACGAGCTTTTCCAGAAGCACCGCCGCCTGAATCGTGTCGAGGCGGGAATTGAGGCCGATGCGCACATTGTCATATTGCGTCTCGCCCTTACCATGGAACAGCACCGAGCGCAGCGTGTCGGCCAATTCGGCATCGTTGGTGAACATGGCGCCGCCGTCACCGTAGCAGCCGAGCGGCTTGGCCGGATAGAAGCTTGTCGAGCCGACATGGCCGAAAGCGCCGCACATGACATTGTCGCGCTTGCCGCCGACGGACTGCGCCGCGTCCTCGATCACGAACAGGCCCTCGCGCTCGGCGATGGCGGTGATGCGGTTGTAATCGGCGGCGAGACCGAAAAGATCGACCGGGATGATCGCCTTCGGCTCCAGCCGGCCTTCCTTGCGGACGGCGGCGATGGCCGCTTCGAGCTGGGCGGCGTCGATATTGTAGCTGTCGGGATCGACGTCGATAAAAACCGGCTCCGCGCCCGCCAGCGCCACCACTTCCGCCGTGGCGGCGAAGGTGAAGGACGGCACGAACACCGCATGGCCGGGGCCGACGCCATGCGCCATCAGCGGCATCAGCAGCGCATCGGTGCCGTTGGCGCAGGCGATCACATGCTCGACGCCCAGATATTCGCCCAGCTTCTTCTCGAATTCGGCCACCTCGGGCCCGAGGATATAACGGCCTTCCGCGACAACCTTGGCGATGGCGGCATTGAGACGGCCTTCGATACGCGCGCGCTGCGCCCCGAGATCAATGAACTGCATGTTGGCTCCAATATATCGG
Source organism: Rhizobiales bacterium 63-22 (assembly GCA_001898995.1). Lineage (GTDB taxonomy): Bacteria > Pseudomonadota > Alphaproteobacteria > Rhizobiales > Rhizobiaceae > Brucella. Next base: position 82,688 of record MKVZ01000020.1, read on the forward strand.
AATCCGCTTGAAAAGCCGCGAATCCCAGCCCATTCTTTATTCGCTCACAACCCGCCCGGCTACCGCCGGAACGTTCAAAGTTTTGCGAAATTGTGTAACACGGCTTGACGAACCGAAACCCCGCCCCTGCCGCTTCCGGCCTGCTTTTTACCCCCGTTGCGGATGGCGCACGGTCGCCTCGGTCAGGATGCGCAATACGCTGATCGCCTCGCGCCCGTCGGTGCGCGGCGTCTCACGCGTTTCGATGCAATGCAGGAAATGCTGCAATTCACGCGTCAGCGGCATGCCTTCCGCGACCTCGATATAGGTCGGATCTGCCGATTTGAAAGCCCACTGGTCGCCCTCGCGCCAGACCTGATGCCCGTAGAAGGCAAGCTTGCGCTCCCACGGCTCGCCATCGTCGAAGACCGCCATGCCCTTCGTGCCGGTGACGGTGAGGCGCCGCTCGCGATAGGCGTTGAGCCGCGATGCGAAGAGATGGGCGCGGATGCCGTTCGGAAATTCCATATGCACGTGGGCGAAATCGCTGAGGTGATCGAGCACCGCCGCCCCCTCGCCGCGAATGGCGCAGGGCTCCTCGCCGGTGATGGCGAGGATCATGGAAAGATCGTGCGGCGCCAGATCCCAGAGCGCGTCGTTCTCGCTGTGGAACTTGCCGAGGCCTACGCGGTGCGAATGGACATAGCGGACATCGCCCAGTTCGCCGCCCTTGGCCATGGCGAGCAATTTCTCGAAAGCCGGATGGAAGCGCAGCACATGGCCCACCATGAACACGCGGCCTTGCGCGCGCGCGGCCTCGACTTCCGCCTCCGCCGCAGGGATATCCAGCGCGATCGGCTTTTCCACCAGAACGTCCTTGCCGTTCTTCACCGCCTCGATGGCATAGCGCGCATGGAACTGCGCCGGCAGGGCAAGTACGATGCCGTCGATATCCGGGCGGGCGAAGAGTTCATCGACCGGCACGGCGGGAACGCCGAATTCGGTGGCGAAACGCACGGCGTTTTCCGCTTTGGCATCGGAGACGGCGGCCAGCGCGCCGAGGCTTTTGAGGGTACGAATATGGTTGCCGCCCCAATAGCCGCAACCCAGAACCGCAATACGAGGTGCCATGAAACTTGTGCCTTTGCTGATGCGGCGTTTCTATCGGTGAGAATGATGGAAAACAAGACGAAACCTGCATCAAGAATGCTTGACAGGGTTTCATTCGCCACCTATACCGCCGCCATTCCTCGACAGGGACAGCCTTCGGCCGCAGGCGATGCGGATGAAAAGCCGGTTTCCATGTGGGGCGTGGCGGAGTAGCTCAGTAGGTTAGAGCAGAGGAATCATAATCCTTGTGTCGGGGGTTCGAATCCCTCCTCCGCTACCACCGGCTCCATTGAGGTGGGTTTCCAAGCTTTCCGGTCCCAAAAGCTTCCTGATATACGGTCTCGGCAGGTCCATGCCCGGCGAATGCGGTTGGATGGATACGCATGGCCATCCCGCCACCTCCGCGAGCACCCGATTCGTTGATACATCACAAATTTGTCATAACCAATGAATCTTGCAACCCACCCTTGACCCGGCACAACGCCCGTCCGAATATCAGGCTGCGGGTCAATGTGGCTTGAATTCATACGCTCCTTCTCGATGTTGAAGCGGTCCAGCCCAACGAATGCCCGCGAAAGGAGAGAGTCTTGAAAAACAAGTCGCTAATCGCGCTGGTCGCCACTCTGGCGTCCGGCATTGTGTTCTCGGCCGCTGCAACATCGATTGCGAGCGCTGCCGACTCCACTACGCTCGTCGTCGGCGCGGACACCACTTTCCCGCCCTTCGAGTCGGAGAAGAACGGCAAGGTCATGGGCTTCGACATCGATCTGATCAAGGAGATCGCCAAGGCCGAGCACATGAAGGTCACGATCAAGACACTGCCCTTCAGCGGTATCATTCCGAGCCTTCAGGCCGGTTCCATCGACGCTGCGGTCGCCGGCATCACCATCAAGACCAGCCGCATGCAGAACGTCAATTTCAGCAATGCCTATTACAAGTCCGGCCTATCGATCCTTGTGAAAAAAGGCTCGAAGATCAAGGGCTTCGCCGATCTGAAGGGTCATGTCGTCGCCACCAAGAAGGCGACGTCCTCGGTCGACTACCTGACCAAGAACGGCTTCCCGACCGACTATATCAAGCAGTTCTCGAACATCGACGACGCCTATCAGGCGCTGGAAACCGGCGGTGCGGACGCGGTCATCTTCGACAATCCCGTCAATCTTAACTTCAAGACCAGCCACAAGAACGTGGAGACGGTCGGCCCGCTGCTCACCGGCGAATATTACGGCATCGCCATCACCAAGACGAAGCCCGACCTGACCGCAAAGATCAACGACGGTCTGGAGAAGGTCAAGAAGAACGGCGAATACCACAAGCTCTTCGTGAAGTATTTCGGCGGCGACACCAGCGGTGAAGTCAACGAAGTGAAGAAGCCGTCCGACGTGGCGATTTCCGGCTGAGCCGGGATCGCACAAGCGGGAATCGCGTGCGGCGCACAGGACGCGCCGCACGCTTCTTTGCCGTTTCCTCACCCATAATCTGAAAACAAGAAACAGGGCACGGGTTCATGGACGCCATCTGGCAAAACATACCTGTCATCTTGAGCGGCCTGCTGCTGACGATCGAATATTCGATCGTCGCGATCATCCTGATGGTCGTGATCGGCCTGGTCGCGGCGCTGATGCGCCTGTCCAGGGTCGCGCCGCTGCGCTGGATCGCTACGGCCTATGTCGAGATATTCCGCTCGACGCCGCTTCTGGTGCAGCTTTTCTTCATCGTGCTCGGCCTGCCGGCGATCCTGCCGGTCAACGAGTGGTTCGGGCAGCTGACCTATCCGATTCTCGCGGCGGCCGTCACGCTCAGCCTGAACGAAGGCGCCTATGTGACCGAGATCGTGCGCGCGGGCATCCTCGGCGTCGACCGCGGCCAGAAGGAGGCGGCGGCCAGCATCGCCATGAGCAATTTCCAGACGATGCGTTACATCGTGCTGCCGCAGGCTTTCAAGCGCATGATTCCGCCGCTGGTCAACCAGGCGGCGCAGACCATCAAGGACACTTCGCTGCTGGCGCCGGTCGGTATCATCGAACTGGTCTACAAGAGCGAAACCGTCATCGCAGAAACTTTCGCGTCCTTCGCGATCTGGGGCTTCGTCGCAGTGCTTTATTTCATCCTCATATTCTCCCTGTCGAAGTTCTCGGCCTATATCGAGAGGAGGCTGCAAGTTGATAAGCGTTAAAGACCTTCGCAAGTCCTTCGGCACCGTCGAGATCCTCAAGGGCATCACCACCCATGTGGACAAAAACGAGGTCGTCGTCGTCATCGGCCCCTCGGGCAGCGGCAAGAGCACTTTCCTGCGCTGCCTCAACGGGCTGGAAACGGCGACCGGCGGCACGATCGAGATTGCCGGCATGGTGCTGACCGATCCCAAGACCGACATCCGCAAACTGCGCCAGCATGTCGGCATGGTGTTCCAGCAGTTCAACCTGTTCAAGCACCTGACCATCCTCGAAAACATCACCATCGGGCCGCGCAAGGTGAAGAAGATGCCGGTGGAACAGGCCAATCGCGTGGCGCGCGATCTTCTGGCCAAGGTCGGCCTTAACGGCAAGGAAGGCCATTACCCGGACGAGCTTTCCGGCGGCCAGCAGCAGCGCGTGGCGATCGCCCGCGCGCTGGCGATGGGACCGGACGTCATGCTGTTCGACGAGCCGACCTCGGCGCTGGACCCGGAAATGGTCGGCGAAGTGCTGAACGTCATGAAGGCGCTCGCCAGCGAGCACATGACGATGGTGGTCGTCACGCATGAAATGGGCTTCGCGCGGGAAGTCGGCAACCGCGTCATCTTCATGGACGATGGCCGCATCATCGAGGAGGGCAATCCGCACGAATTGTTCGCCAATCCGCAAACGGACCGGATGAAGAATTTTCTGGCAAAGATTCTTTAGGGCATTTTGCAGCAGATGGAATCCGCCGGCACCGCATGGGCGCGGTGAAAGCAGACTATCAGAGCGGTTGTTCCGATGCAGTCGGAACAACCGCTCGAAGAATGGCGTGAGACCGGCATTATGCAATAATGCCGTGCGCCCTTGATATTCCTGCCTTACCGCGGCATATCAATTGTTATGACCATCATTCTCCAGCAACCGCACTCGTCCATCGATGCAGCATCCATCCGCGAGCTGGTCGAGACATTTTACGCACGGGCGCGCAAGGACGACGTTATCGGCCCCATCTTCGCCGTGGCTGTCCATGACTGGGACCGTCACATCGAGCAGATCACGCAATTCTGGCTGTCGGTCATTCTCAAGGCCGGCGATTATCAGGGCCGGCCCCTGCCCGCTCACCTGAAGCTCGGTCTGCGAGACGAACATTTCGACCGCTGGCTTGCCCTTTTCGAGCAGACAGCGCGCGAAATCTTTCCGCCGGAGGGCGCGATCGTCTTCATCGACCGCGCCCGGCGCATCGCCGACAGCTTCGAGATGGCCATCGCCACCCATGCCGGCCGGATCGCGGCACCTCGCCATGCCCGCCGCGCCCTGTGACGGCAGGCCGGCTCGTGTCTCCGCTCAGTGCGACGTCACGGTCGCGGCTGCGAGTTTCTTGAGATCGACCTTGCCGAGCGGGTTGCCGGCGGCGCAGGTCACGACGACATTCTTTCCGTCATCGTGCGCGAGCACTTTGATCGCGTCCTCGACGGTGGTTCCCGTCATCACAGTCACGGAACCCGCCGCTTCCTCCGGCGTCACCGGGTCCATGATGGCGTCGACCTGAATGACGCGGCCGCGGTTCACTTCCTTGACAAAGTTGGCCACATAGTCGTCGGCGGGACGCAGTACGATATCCTGGCTGGTGCCCTGCTGGATGATTTCGCCATCGCGCAGGATCGCGATCTGGTCGCCCAGCCGCAGCGCCTCGTCCAGATCGTGCGTGATGAACACGATGGTCTTGCGTATCTCCTTTTGCAGGTCGAGCAGCACCGTCTGCATGTCGGTTCGGATCAGCGGGTCGAGCGCCGAATAGGCCTCGTCCATCAGAAGCACCGGCGCGTCGTTGGCAAGCGCGCGCGCAAGACCCACCCGCTGCTGCATGCCGCCCGACAACTGGTTGGGATAGCGCTTTTCAAAGCCCCGCAATCCCACGCGCTCGATCCAGCGCATGGCGATATCCACCGCCTTCGCGCGCGCCATGCCCTGAACCTCAAGCCCGTAGAGCGCATTGTCCAGTACGGTGCGGTGCGGCAGCAGCGCGAACTTCTGGAACACCATCGCCGTCTGGTGGCGGCGGAACTGCCGCAGCTCCGCGGCGTTCATCTTCACCACGTCGGCGCCGTTGACCAGCACCTCGCCCGCCGTCGGATCGATCAGCCGGTTGATGTGGCGGATCAGCGTCGACTTGCCCGAACCGGACAGGCCCATGATGACCTGAATGCAGCCGCCGGGCATCTCGATATTGATATCCTTCAGCCCCAGCACATGGCCGTATTTGTCGTTGAGGTCGGACTTGCTGAGGCCGCCCCGCACGGCCTCGACATGCTTCTTCGCTTCGGGACCGAAGATCTTGTAGAGATGGCGGATACTGATGCCCTCGAAAGCGGTCTCAGCCATGGACGATCTCCTGATGTTTCTGGAGCCGCTTGCCATAGGCCTGGCTGACCCGGTCGAAGATGATGGCGATGCCGACGATGGCAAGCCCGTTGAAGATGCCGAGTGTGAAATACTGGTTGGCGATGGCCTTCAGCACCGGCTGGCCCAGCCCCTGAACCCCGATCATCGAGGCCACGACAACCATGGCCAGCGCCATCATGATGGTCTGGTTGATGCCGGCCATGATGGTGGGCAGCGCAAGGGGAAGCTGCACCTTGAACAGTTTCTGCGCGTCCGACGAGCCGAAGGCGTCGGCGGCTTCCAGCACGTCGCGGTCCACGAGGCGGATACCCAGATTGGTAAGCCGGATCATCGGCGGAATGGCATAGATGACCACCGCGATCAGCCCCGGCACCCGCCCGATGCCCAGAAGCATGACGACCGGGATCAGGTAGACGAAGCTCGGCATGGTCTGCATCACGTCGAGGATGGGATTGATGACTTTCTGGAGCCGTTCCGATCGGGCCATGAGGATGCCGATCGGCAGACCGATGATGACCGAAAGGATGGTACAGACGAAAATCATCGAAATGGTCCGCATCGCATCCTCCCACATGTCGAAATAACCGATCAGCAGCAGGGTGACGAGCGAACCCAGCACCACCCTGAGGCTGCGGCTGGCCAGCCAGGCAATGGCGAGGATGATGAGAATGATGATCGGCCACGGCGTCTGCGTCATGAAACGCTCGGACCACAGCAGGAATTTCTGCAAGGGCAAGAAGAAGTCCCCGATGGCGTCGCCATAGGCGCGCGTGAAGGCGCGGAAGCCGTTGTCGATCGCAAGCTTCAGGTCGCGCAGCGCATCGTCGTTCATATGCGGAAATCTGTAGAACCAGTCCATTCAGTTCCCCTTAATGTGCACTCTTGCCGGGAATGCTCCGGAACCGCGTGGCGTACAAAAGCGCGCCATGCGAGACCTCGGCCCCACTTCCTCTTTTGGGAAGCTTGTATCCGGCATGTCGGATCACGGAAGCTAGCGGCGCGCCGGTGGCGCGCCGCGCTTCTGGAAGCATCAGAGCGACGCTTCGATCTTCTTCGCCGCGTCCGGCGTGACCCACTTCGTCCAGATATCCTTGTTCTCCTTCAGGAAGTGCTTGGCGCCATCTTCACCGGTCGCCTGATTGGCGGTCATCCACGCCATCAGCTTGCCGACCGTTTCGTTGCTCCACGACCGCTTCTTGAGATAGTCCATGATATCCGGGCCGAGCTTGTCGGCGGATTTTTTCGCCACCAGCGTCTTGATCGTGTCCACCGGCCACGCGTTCGGCTTGGGATCGGGGCAGTTGGCGACGGTGTCGCAGCGCTTCCATTCGGCCGCGTCGTAGGGAACGCCGAAACCGAGCTTCACCATGGCATATTTGCCGAGCAGCGCCGTCGGTGCCCAGTAATAGGCGACGATGTTCTCCTTGTGCTCATAGGCCTTGGCAATGGCGCCGTCGAGGCCAGCCGCCGAGCCGCTGTCCACCAGGGTGAAGTTGTGTTCCGCCGCCTTGTAGGCCTTGAAGAGCTGCGAGGTCACCACGGTGCCGCCCCAACCCTGCGGGCCGTTCACGATCGCGCCCTTGGACGGATCGTCCTGCGAGGGAAAGAGTTCGGGATGCTTGAGCATGTCCGGAATGGTCTTGATATCGGGATGGGCCTCGGCGGTATATTTGGGAATCCACCAGCCCTGGACACCGCCGTCCGGCAGTGGCGTTCCCACTTCGATCAGCTTGCCGTCCGCCACGCCTTTCTTCACTACATCGGGAAGCAGGTCGACCCAGCCTTCCGGCGCGATATCCGGCTCTCCCTTTTCGGCCATGGAGGTAATCGTCGGCACGGTGTCGCCGACGGTGATTTCCGCGTCGCAGCCATATCCTTCGTTGAGGATGATCTTGTCGAGATTGGAAAGAACTTCCGCGCTCTGCCAGTTCATGCTGGCGATCGTGATATGACCACACGCGGCGGCGTTCGCGGCAGGCGCCGCCCCGATCAGGCCGGCTCCGAGCACGCCGAATGTCAGGCAGGTCGATGCGAGCAGTTTTTTCATGAGCGTTCCCTTTAATTTTAGCGGCTCTATCGTTCGCAACGGGATGCCGCACCCCCCCGCTGCGGTTTTGGTGAAGACGTTTCCGCCATTCTCACGGCTCAAGCATAGGCAGCCGCAGGCCCTTTGGCTACGACTTTGCCGAAGTCAGCTTGCCGCATGCCCCTCCGGCAGGGCTGCGCTCGTTCCGCCATATGCTGTAAAAGATGCGACGATATGCTCAAGGGTGTGCGCCATCGCTGCCCCCTAACCCGGCTTGTAGCCGTGCCGGGCATAAAAACGGGCGAGTTCCCTCGGCTCCGGTTTCGTGCCGGTAAAGATCTCGATATATTCCGGGATGCGCAGCATGCGAAGGCCGATATCCTCCTCCGTCTGCATCGATATATAGCCGATCTGCACCAGATAGGTCGTCCTCGCGCGGACATCCGCCGGCGTTTCCTCGCAGCCGAAGCGCATCAGCATCCGTTTCAGCGCGTCGAGCCGGGTCTGGTCCGCCGCCCGGACCTCTTTCAGGATCGCGTCGGACTGCAAGGCCCAGCTTCGGATTGCGAACTCGAATTTCGCATCGAAAAGACCGGTGTCGAGCCAGCAGTCGAACACGTTCAGCATCGCCTCGGCGAGAGACTCCGCATAGGCCTCCGACCGCCGGACGATATTGCCGGTGTTTTTATCGCGCCAGCGCGCCACCAGCGCGCCCAGAAGCTCGTCGCGGTCCTTGAAGAACCAGTAGAAGCTGGTGCGCGACAGATTGAGCCTCTTGGCCAGCGGAAGAATCTTCACGGAATCGACGCCCGATTCCAGCAGCGCCTGATAGGCCGCCTCCAGCCAGCCCTCCGCCGATCCGCGCCAGCCGCTATCCTGCACAGTCTGATCCATATCCCGATCCTAACAATGCGCCGCCGTTCGGCGCAAGCGGAATGTACATACGTGTCATATCAACGCACCACGGTGTTCTCCACATTGACACCTATGTACATTCGGATTTAGCGTCCCGACAACAATCAATAGAGCGCATCCCGAAAAGTGTGAAACGGTTTTCGGATGAGATACGCGTCAAAACAAATAGTTAGAGCACCGGCCATGTCGAACGATCCCCTTCTCCAGCCTTACAAGCTCAAGCATCTCACCCTGCGCAACCGGATCATCGTCACCTCGCACGAGCCGGCCTATCCCGAGGACGGCATGCCGAAGGCGCGCTACCGCGCCTATACGGTGGAGCGCGCGAAAGGCGGTGTGGCCATGACCATGACGGCGGGCTCCGCCGCCGTGTCGAAGGACAGCCCGCCGGTGTTCAACAACCTTCTCGCCTACAAGGACGAGATCGTGCCATGGATCAAGGAGATGACCGACGCCGTCCACGAAGAGGGCGCGGCCATCATGATCCAGCTCACGCATCTGGGCCGCCGCACCCGCTGGGACAAGGGCGACTGGCTGCCGGTGGTCACGCCGTCGCACCGTCAGGAGCCCGCGCACCGCGCATTCCCCAAGAAGATCGAGGACTGGGACATAGAGCGCATCATCGGGGACTTCGCCGACGCCGCCGAGCGCATGAAGGCCGGCGGCATGGACGGCGTGGAACTGGAAGCCTACGGCCACCTGATCGATCAGTTCATCTCGCCGCTCACCAATGAACTGGACGAACCCTACGGCGGATCGCTGGAAAACCGGCTGCGCTTCTGCTTCGACGTGTTTTCGGCAATGCGCAAGCGGGTGGGGGACGATTTCATCCTCGGCATCCGCTACACCGCCGACGAGCGCCAGCCGGGCGGGGTGACCAAGGCGGAAGGGCTGGAAATCTCGAAGCGTCTCAAGGAAAGCGGCCTCATCGACTATCTGAACGTAATCCGGGGCCATATCGATACCGATGCCGCGCTGACCGACGTGATCCCCATTCAAGGCATGGCAAGCGCCCCCCATCTCGATTTCGCCGGCGAAGTGCGCGCGGCCACCGATTTCCCGACCTTCCACGCCGCCAAGATTCAGGATGTGGCCACCGCCCGCCATGCCATCTCTTCGGGCAAGGTCGACATGATCGGCATGACCCGCGCCCATCTGGCCGACCCGCATATCGTGCGCAAGATCATGGAAAAGCGCGAGGACGATATCCGCCCGTGCGTCGGCGCGAATTATTGCCTCGACCGCATCTATCAGGGCGGCGAGGCCTATTGCATCCACAACGCCGCCACCGGGCGCGAATTGACCATGCCGCATATCGTGAAAAAAGCCGATGCCCGCAGAAAGGTCGTCGTGGTCGGCGCGGGTCCGGCCGGGCTGGAAGCGGCGCGCGTGGCGGCGGAGCGCGGCCATGATGTCGTGGTGCTGGAGGCCGCCGCGCATCCGGGCGGGCAGATCCGCCTCACCGCGCAGAGCGAGCGCCGCCGGGAGATGATCTCCATCATCGACTGGCGCATGGCCCAGTGCGAGAAACGCGGCGTGGTCTTTCATTTCAACACATGGGCCGACGCCGAAACCGTGCAGGCGGAAAATCCCGACGTGGTCATCATCGCCACCGGCGGCCTGCCGCATACGGAAGCGCTCGCGAAGGGCAACGAACTGGTCGTCTCGGCATGGGACATCATCGCCGGCGACGTGAAGCCGGGAACCAACGTCCTGATCTTCGACGATGCCGGCGACCATGCCGGCCTTCAGGCGGCGGAGATCATCGCCAGAACCGGGGCGAAGGTCGAAATCATGACGCCCGACCGTTCCTTCGCGCCGGAAGTGATGGGCATGAACCTCGTGCCCTATATGCGTTCGTTGCAGAAGCTCGACACCACTTTCACGGTGACGTACCGGCTGGAAGCGGTCGAGAAGCAGGGCAATCAACTCGTCGCCCATATCGGCAGCGACTATGGCGGCGTGTCGAAGCAGCGCATGGTGGATCAGGTGATCGTCAATCACGGCACCATTCCGCTCGACGAGCTTTATTTCGAGTTGAAACCCCTGTCGTCCAATGGCGGCGAAACCTCCTACGCGCAGTTGATCGCCGGCGAACCGCAATCCGTGCTCCGCAATCCGCACGGAAAATTCCGGCTGTTCAGGATCGGCGACGCCGTCGCCGCCCGCAACACCCATGCCGCCATCTATGACGGATTGCGGCTCGTAAAGGATATCTGACAGGTCGGACGGCGCCTGAAAGCGAAAAACGGCGCGATTTTATGACTTTACACAAATTCGCGAGGGCAGCGCCCGCAAGAGAAACGGAACTGTATCTGCCGCCCGATTACCGATAAGAAGGAGCGAAGCATTTCTTGTGCTTCGGGGGGAATGGTGAATTCGGTGCTGCAAAATTCCACGCCGCTCAGAGGCATTGCGCTCGCTTGCAGCGGCTATGCGTGCTTTGCCTTGCAGGACGCGCTGGTGAAGTGGCTGGTCGCCGATTATGAGGTGCCGCAGATATTGTTCATGCGCAGCCTGATGATCGTTCTGATAACCGGCGTTCTGGTGCGGTATCGGCGCCATCCTTCCATTTTCAAAAGCCCTTACAGGAATACGGTCGTCCTGCGCGCGGGCCTCATGCTGGGAGCGTGGCTGCTGTTTTACAATGCGGCACGCTATCTGGAACTGGCCCAGCTCACGACGCTCTATTTCTCGGCGCCGATCATCGTCATGTTCCTGTCCATTCTCGTGCTCAAGGAGAAAATCAGCGCGGGCCGCTGGGCCGCCTGCGCGATCGGTTTCGTCGGCGTGACGGTGGCGACCAACCCGACCCACACGCCGAACCTGCTGCCGGCCGCCATGTGCGTTGCGGCGGGCTTCTGCTGGGCGTGGAGCACGATCCTCATCCGGCTGGTCAGCCGGAGCGAATCGACCCTCACCCAGATGTTCGCCACCAGCCTGATCTTCGGGATTGCCTGCGCGCTTTCCTTTCCGTGGATATGGAAAACCCCCGATGCCACCGGCTGGCTATTGATGATAAGCCTCGGCCTCATCGCGACACTGGGGCAATTTCTTCTGTATGAAGGCTTCCGCTATGCGTCGGCCTCCACGCTCGCGCCGATCGAATATAGCGGCCTGCTGTGGGCTTTCGTCTACGGCTACCTGATCTGGAAAGAAATTCCGCCGGCAAACGTCTTCGTCGGGGCCTTCCTGATTATTCTTTCGAGCTTCGTCCTCATCTTCTGGGAGCACCGCCGCTATACGCTCCGCGGTGCCTCCCACTGAGACAGTGCCTCCCGTTCAAGATACTCCATCCGTCAACGGATTCTTTTTGCCCATGTCGGTATATCCGGCAGGCAGGCTGCCTTTCAGATTTGTCACGCGCTTGAGCAATATGGCGTCGAATATCTGGTCGATGGCCTGTCTGGCACCCGCCACGCGCGACGGGTGATCGGTGTCTGCGGCCGCATGGGGCAGGAGTTCCAGCCGGTCGCCGAATTGCGGGACCAGTGCAAGATACGGCACCATGGGACCGCTCAGCGCGCCCGTATCCGCATCCTTGAAAAGGTCGGCGTCGATGGCGGCATGGGCCACCCCGCCGCGCGCCATGGCCTTGCCGAGCGCCGGAACGTCGACCAGTTCGCCGCGATCGTAATTGATGAGAACGGAACCGTGGTTCAGTACGGAAAAGACCGTTTCCCCTATCGATCCCTGATTGGCGTAGCGCCCGCTTTCCCTGTCGAACGGACCAAGCCCGAGATGGACCGAGAAGACGTCTGCACCATTCGCCGCCGCCTCGATGGTGTCGGCATATTCAAATCCATCCGCCTCGATCCGCGCCCGATGATGCGCGCGCGCATAGACGGCGACCTTCATTCCGAAGGCCCGTCCGAGCAGGGCGAACTCGCGCCCTATATTGCCGAAACCGGCAACGGCCAGCCTTTTGCCTTCGAGCTTTTCCGTCGGATAATCGCGCAACTGCCGTCCCGTATCGAAATTGCCGGACGCGACAAGCGCGTGCAGCTTTGTCACGGGCAGGTCGGGCCGCACGCGAAGCAGGGCCTTGAAAGCCATCTGCGCCGTCGCGCGGCTGTTGATGCCCGGCGTGTTCATCAGCGGGGCTTCGCCGCCCTCGCCGCTGCCGCCGCCCCACGAGACCGACCCCATATTGCCCGTTCCCGCCCCGATGCGGACGCCGCCCAGGCGGAACCGGGCAGCTTCGGGAATGAAGGTCGCCGCGGCGATGACGGCGTCATAGCGGCCATCGGCGGTGATTCTCAGGATTTCCTCGGGGGTGCTGAGATCGGGAAGATAGAAGAAGTTCAGCCTGCCAGCCACCGGCGGGCGCGTTCCATCAGGGCCGCCGTCATGGAAAATCCCGCCCTTCGCCTCGATATGGGCTTTGGCCTCGCTGAAATCCGGCCTGCCGTTTTCGTCGAATTTCAACCCAACAAGATCGCAGATAAGAATATTGGCGGCGGTCATTGCACATCCATTTTTGCCTGTGGCGGCTGAAACCGTTTCAGAATCTTTTCGCGCTGAAGGGTTCGAGATCGATCATCGCCGGCTTGCCCGCCGCGATTTCCGACACGACCTTGCCGGTCACGGAGCCGCCGATCAAGCCCTGATGGCCATGGCCGAAGGCATAGATGACATTTCGTGCCCGCGAGGCCCTGTCGACGACGGGGATGCTGTCCGGCGTGCCGGGGCGATGGCCCATCCAGCGCCTGATCTCGCCGTCGCGAAACCGGTTGAACATCGGCCGCGCCTGCTTCAGAAGCGCGTCCGCGCGGAACATGTTCGGCGGGGTTTCGAGGCCGGAAAACTCCACATTGCCGGCGATGCGCAGACCCTCCTCCATCGGCGAGGCGACGAATTTCCGGTCGGCGGAAATCGTCTGGATGCGCAGGCCCGTATCCGCGTCCCTGACCATCACGTGATAGCCGCGCTCCGACTCGAAGGGAATGCGGTCCCCCAGTTGCGCGGCGAGCCGTGCAGACCATGCACCGGCCGACAATACCGCCTGTTCGACCGGACGGCGCTCGCCGCCTTCGAGCACCACCGCTCGCAGGAGACCGCCATCGAGATCGAAGCCGGTCACGCGCGCCCGGATGAAGCGCGCGCCATTGCGCGCGGCGTTCTCCGCAAGTCTGGCGACGAGCCGCCCCGGATTGGGACATTGCCCCTGTTCGGGCAGATAGACGGCGCTTTTGAAGATCGGCGCCAGAGCGGGCTCCAACTGGCGAATCTCGTCCGCATCGAGAATTTCGACCTTCACGCCATGCCGCCGCCGCAGGCCTAGACCGTAAGCGCCGGCCGCTGGCCCGTTCGCGTTTTCGTAGACGAAGAGCTGGCCGCGTTTCTGCAACAGATCCTCGCAGCCGGCTTCCTTTATCAGCGGTTCGTAGCACTCGAACGTATAGCGGTTGAGCGCGCGCATCGCCGCCGAAATCTCCTCCACCCGCGATTTGCGGCTGGCGGCGAGAAACCGGATCAGCCATGGCAAGGCATGCGGGAGATAGGCCAGCCGGACATAGAGCGGGCCTTCCGGGTCGAGCAGCCATTTCGGCACGTTCTTCAGGACGCCCGGCATCGAATTGGGAATACAGGAGCCGGGGCAGATGCCGCCGGCATTCCCATAGGAACACTGATCTTCCGATCCGGGCACCGCCGGATCGATCACCTCGACGTCGAATCCCTGCTTGAGCAGATAATTGGCGCTGCAAACGCCGACAATGCCGCCGCCGATGACGGCGACTTTGCCGGGACGCCCTGTCGAACGGGTCATGGCGTCAGGTCGCTGGCGGAACCGGAGCGGAATGCCGGCAGCGAACGCGATACCAGCATCTGCAACATACGGAAATCGGACAGGTAGGCCATGAACCGGTAGCCCATCCTGCGCATTTCAGCCCCGTAGGCGACGGAACCGCAATGGATGCCGGGAATGACGCCCGCTTCCTTGCACTTGGCGGCGATATATTCGATCGCCTCATAGACCGCCGGATAACGCGGGTCGAAACCCGGCGCCTCGCCCATCGTCACGGCGAGATCGGACGGGCCGACGAAAATGGCGTCGAGATGTGGCGTCTTGAGGATGTCGTCGAGATTTTTGACCGCCTGCTCGCTTTCGATCATCGCCATGGTTACGACGGTGTCGTTGGCATGCTTGAAATAATCCGGCCCGGCATAAAGCGAGGCGCGCAGCGGACCCACCGAGCGGCCGCCTTGCGGAAAATAGCGGCAGGCCTTCACGAAAGCCTCGGCTTCCTCGGCCGTGTTGATCATCGGACAGATCACGCCATAGGCGCCCGCATCGAGAACCTTGCCGATGATGGACGGATCGTTCCACGGCACGCGGACGAAGGGGACCGTATCGGTCGTGGATATGGCCTGAAACATGGGCACGGCATCGACGTAATCGACAGCCCCGTGCTGGAGATCGACGGTCAGCGCGTCGAAGCCCTGCCGGGCCATGAGTTCGGCCGAGATGGAGGACGGGATGCCGAGCCAGCCGGTCACGACCTCGCCGCCGGCGGCCCAGATTTCCTTGACTTTGTTGCTGCGCATGATGCCAGTTCCTTTCAACGCTGAGGGTGGAGGATCAGATCGGCGGCCTTTTCGGCGATGGCGATCGTGGTGATGTTGGTGTTGGCGGCAACGATGGTGGGCATCACGGATGCGTCCACCACCCGCAATCCCTCGACGCCGCGCACGCGGCACTGGCCGTCCAGCACGGCCAGCGGATCGCCGTCGGTCCCCATCTTGCAGGTGCCCGAAACGTGCCAGCCCGACCAGACGGACTGCTTCACCCAGTCGGCGATCAGCTCTTCGTCCTGCATCATCTCGTGCATCCGTTCGGCCCCGCCGAATTTCCGCTTCAGCAGCGTCTCCCGGAAGAACGGCAGGTAATCGAACGCATAGGCGGCGGCGGCCGTCTTGAACCAGTTCGACGGGCTGCGCACGGAAAGGGCACGCGCCTCGTCGCTGTATCCGGCGAGAAACCACGTATTGACGTGCTGCTGCACGTCGGGCGCCGTCATGATGCGATAGATGCGCCTGAAACCGTCGACCAGACGCATGAGGTCGCGGCCGTCGGAGACGAAATTGAGATCGACGACCGGCTCGTCATGGGGGCTGGAAGATTTCAGCGTCACCGTGCCGCGCGAATACGACTTGTTGACGCAAACGTTGAGCGCGCCCATCGCCTTGCCCAGCGGATGCCAGCCGGCGCGGTTGACCGGCATCAAAAGCATGTCGCCCGGATGGCAGCCTTCGTGGTTAGAGGAATAACGCACGCCAAGGAAGATGTGCCTGCGCTGTCCCGGCCGCAGCCGCGCCGACGGCTTGAAATGCGCCCCCACCGCGATATGCGGATGGTCGGTCAGGTTCTCGCCCACGCCGGGCAGATCGGCGACCACGTCGATGCCCATCCCCGCCAGTTGCGCGGCGGGACCGATGCCGGCGCGAAGCAGGATCGCCGGCGAATGCAGCGCGCCCGCCGAGACGATGACCTCTCCCGCCATATAGGTCTTGGTCTGGCCGCCGATCGTCGCCTGAATGCCTTTGACCCGCCGCCCCTCGATGACGAGCTTTTCCACGAAGGCGTTTGCGAATATGTGCAGGTTCCCGCGCGCGCGCGCTTCCCTGTGCAGATAGCCCGTCGCCGTGGAGACGCGGCGGTCGTTCTCGTTGGACAGCGGCAGCGGAAACGAGCCGTCCGAGAAGCTGCCGTTGTAATCGGGCTGATAGGGAAATTCTCCCTCGGTCTCGGCGAGAACCGATCGGGTGAAACCCGCCCAGTCCTGCGGAAAGACGCGCCGGATGGGGATGTTGCCCGTCTTGTTGTGCAACTCGCCGTCGAAATCGAGATCGCGTTCCAGCTTCTTTAGATAGGGCAGCATGCCCGCCCATCCCCAGCCTTTCAGGCCGAGGCTTTCCCATTCGTCGTAATCGTGCGGCAGCCCGCGCACGGCGAACTGGCCGTTGATGCTGGACCCGCCGCCCATCACCCTGGCCTGTTCGAGCTTCGCCGTCTTCGGCGGCTGCGAATTGAGCCTGGGCGAACGGTTGTAGACCCTCAGGCCCGTCCAGTGATATCTGGGATCGAAATAGGACAGGCCCGGATAGCTGTCGGCGATGATTTCCGGGACTTCGTCCGGCGGCGTATCAGGCCCCGCCTCGAAAAGGGCGATCTGCAAGGCGCCGTTTTCTGAAAGCCGGCTGGCGAGAACGGCCCCCGCGGAGCCGCCGCCGACGATAATGTAATCGAACTGCATGGCGTGGCTCTTTTCAGGCGTAATTGACCCACACCGCTTTCTGGCGTGTGAATTCCTCGAAACCGGCGCGGCCCATGTCCTTGCCGAAACCGGACCCCTTGAAGCCGCCGGCCGTGTAGGTGAATTCCGGGCTGCGTCCGTGCTGGTTGACCCAGACCATGCCCGCCTCGATGCCGTCGGCGGCTTTGAGCGCCTTCTTCAGGTCGGAGGTGTGGACGCTGGCGGAAAGCCCGTAGACCGGATGCGCGGCCAGCGCCACGGCTTCCTCCGGGTCGGAAAAGGTGTGTACCGTGGCGACGGGGCCGAAAAATTCGTCGCGGAAGCCGACATTGTCCTCCCGCACGTCCTTCAGCAATGTCGGCGCGTAGAAATTGCCTTCGTTGCGGCTTTCGAGCGGAGCGCCGCCGCTCACGACCGATGCGCCCTGCGCGATCGACTGGCGCACCATTCCGTCGATCCGGTCCAGTTGCCTTGCGCTGATGATGGGCGCGAAAGTCGTCGTCTCGTCCCATGTCGGGCCGGCCTTGATTTCCTGCATCTTGCCGACGATGCGCTCGACGAATTCGCCGGCGATCTTTTCCTCGACCAGAATGCGCGATCCCGCCGTGCACACCTGACCCGCATTGGCCATGAAGGCGGCGGAAACGCGGCCCGCGACCGTGTCGAGATCGCCCGCGTCCGAAAACACCAGTTGCGGGCTCTTGCCGCCCAGTTCGAGCGTCACGGGCTTGACGCCCGATTGCGCCGCCAGCGCCATGACCGCCGCGCCGGTTTGCGTCGATCCGGTGAAGGAGACCATCATGACGTCGGGATGGCGCACGATGGCTGCCCCCGTCGTGTGGCCGTAACCGTTGACGACGTTCATGAGGCCGCCGGGCAGACCCGCTTTGGCGGCGAGATCGGCGAGCGCCAGCAGGCTGTGCGGCGTGAGTTCCGAGGTCTTGACGATGACGGCGTTGCCCGCCGCGAGCGCCGGAGCGAATTTCCACGCCGCGGTGATCATGGGAAAATTCCACGGCACGATCGCGCCGACGATGCCGTACGGCTCGCGCCTGACATAGCTCAGCGCGCCGCCTTCCGTGGCCGTCACCAGCCCTTCGAGCTTGTCGCAGAATTCCGCGAAATAACGCACCACGCCCGCCGTGCGCATGGCGTCGCCGGTGATCGTACCGGAAACCAGCCGGCTCGATCCCATGGCTTCCAGCCTGCCGAGATAATGATTGTTCTCCTCGATGAGCTGCGCGAAGCGCATCAATATCCGGGCGCGCTCGCGCGGCGCGATGCGGCCCCAGCCGCTGCTCGCGAGCGCCTTGCGCGCGGCCTGCGCGGCCATTTCCACCGCCGCCTCGCCGCCATCGGTGACGACGCCCATCGGCCGCTGATCGGACGGGCGGAGCACCTCGATTTCAGCGCCGGGAAGCGAGACGAAGCGCCCGCCGATATGATGGCGCCCCTCGGGAACCGGGACGCTGTCGGGATCGAAACTCAGGGTCATGTCATCATCCTTTCGCGGAAGCGCCGCGCGTTTCCGCCATCGTCGTCCGCGCCGTATCGGCGGCGCGCCGGGTTGGGATTGCTCGGGAACGGACGGCCCTACGGCTGCGCGGCATATTTGGCCTCCAGAAACGGCCGCAGCAGATCGGCGGACTCGTGAAAGCGTCCGACAAAGCTTTTCAGGCGGTCATTCCGGGGCCGGAGCAGGACCTCCTGCGGCGGCCCCTGCTCCGCGACAAGCCCCTGATCGAGAAACACCACACGGTCCGCGATCTCGAAGGCGAAGCCCAGTTCGTGTGTGACGATCACCATGGTCATGCCGCTTTTCGCCAGATCGACCATCGCCTTCATCACCTCGCCAACCAGTTCGGGATCGAGCGCCGAGGTCGGCTCGTCGAAGAGCATCACTTTCGGCTGCATCGCCATGGCGCGGGCTATGGCCACGCGCTGCTGCTGGCCGCCCGAAAGCTGGCGGGGGAACTTGTCCGCATGCTCCTCCAGCCCCATCAGGGTGAGAAGATGCAGCGCTTTTTCGCGCACGGCCGCCGGCTTCTCCTTCTTCACGATGACCGGCCCCTCCATCACGTTCTGAAGCGCCGTCATGTGCGGGAAGAGGTTGAATTGCTGGAACACCATTCCCGTCTTGGAGCGGATCCTGTTCACTTCCTGCTTGCTGATCGCGCCGATCGGACGGCGGTCCTCGTCAACGGCGAAGATCGCCTCGTTGTCGATGGTGATCCTGCCGCTGTTCGGCGTGTTGAGCAGGTTGACGCAGCGCAGGAGCGACGTCTTGCCGGAACCGCTCGCTCCGATCAGCACCACCACCTCGCCTTCGGCGACGTCGAGATCGACACCCTTCAGCACCTGAAGGGCGTGATATTCGAGCGTCACCTTTTCCAGCTTCAGGACGGGAGCGCCTGCCGCAGCCGTTTTCACAGTCGGTTTTTCCGTCATCATTTCAACAATCCCCCGCGTTTTTCGAGTTTCCGCGCCAGATAGGTGAGCGGAACGAGTATGATCAGGAAGATCGCGCCGACAGCCGTGTAGACCTCCATCGGCCGGTAGGTGAAACTCGCGATGTAGCTCGCCTGATAAAGCAGGTCCGGCACCGTGATAATGGAGAGAAGCGTGGTGTTCTTCATCTGGATGATCGACTGGCCCGCGAGCGGCGGAATCATCTTGCGGAAGGCCTGCGGCAGGATGATCCTGCGCATCCGCTGGCCGTAGGACATGCCGATGGCCGTCGCGGCATCGGTCTGGCCCGGATCGACGGACTGCACGCCGGCGCGCAGGATTTCCGCATAAAAGGAGCCGACATAGCAGCTAAGCCCGACGAAGCCCGCCCAGAACTTGGTCACGCTGATGCCGGCGAAAATGGGAAAAGCGTAGTAGACCCATAGAAGCGTCACCAGCAGCGGAATGTTGCGGAAAAATTCCACATAAAGCCGGCCGAGAACCACGAACGGGCGAAACGGGCTGAGCTGGATGAGGCCGACGATCAGGCCGATGACCATTCCCGCCAGAATGGTGATGACGGAGAAATACAGCGTCATCAGCAAGCCTTGCCACAACAGCCCTAGATTGGCGGTGATGACGGAAAAATCGAACATAGGACGCCTCACACATCGTCTGGAGAACGGCGGACATGCCGCCGGAATCCGACTTCGTCAGGAAGCCGGTCGACACCGCGGCCCATCGGGCCGGAAGCCGGACCGCGAACGGCCCGGCTTGAAAGCAGGCCTAGAAGCTGAAGCCTTCGGGCAGGATCGACATGTCGATGCCGCGCTCTTCCCATGCCCGCATCAGTCGGCCCTGCGCCAGCCCGAGGGAACGCTGCTGCTCCACCCAGTTGGTCAGAAAATTGATGAAACCGGCATTGCCCGGCTTGCGGGCCACGGCCAGCGTCGCGGGATTGCGCAGGATCGGCTGCGGCAGAGAAACCTGGCCGATCTTCTTCTCGCTGACCTGCAGGGCATCGAAAATGGACAGTATCACACCGTCCGTCCGGCCGGACTGCAACTCCATCAGCGCAAGGCCACGATCCTCGACGGGCGTGATCTTGGCTTTCGGCAGCAGGGCTTCGGCGACCACCTGCATGGTCGAGCCTTTCTGGACGACCACCCTCTTGGACGGATCGTTGAGGTCGGACCAGTTTTTCACCGGCTTGCCGACCGGCGTAAGCACCGCCCATGCGTCGGTGAAGATCGGCTCCCAGAGATAATCGATCACCAGACCGCGCTTCGGGTTCGGATTCACGCCGATGGCCACGTCGATCTTGTTGGACTGGAAATCGGCGGCGAGATTGCCCCATGTGGTTTCCACCGGCTGGAGCTTCACGCCCATCTCCTTCGCGATATCGCTCAGGAAATCGATATAGAAACCGCTCCACTTTCCGGTGGCGGGATCCTTGATATATCCCGGCTCCTCGCCTGTCATGACCGGCACCTTCAGGACGCCGGACGCCCGGATCTGGTCGAGGACGGCCGATGGATTTTCCTGTGCGACCGCCGTCGCCACCGGCGCGGACAGGAGCGAGAAAGCCATGGCGGCAGTAGCGAGAATCTTGCTGAAATTGAACGATATCATCTTCATTCCCCTTTTTCTCAACGAGTTATCTGGCCAGAAATCCCTTCGGGAGAGGATCGCCCTTCTCGAAGAAGATGGTCTGCGTGGAGGTGATAAAAGCCTTGCCTTCGATTTCGATGATGGATGCCGGCCTCCCGTCCACCTCGGTCGAGGCGGACAGGCGGGCGTCGAAGCCGACGCCGAATATATTCTGCGCATGATAGGTCTGGCCCGGCGCGAGCAGGCCCTTGTGCAGGAGCCAGGTCATACGCGCCGAGGTCCCCGTTCCGCATGGCGAGCGATCGAACTTGTTGGATTCCAGAACGAGGAAATGCGTGGCGCGGTCCGGCGCGGCAGCGGAAAAGAACAGGACGCTCGGCGCGGCGCTCCCCTCGAAAAGCGCGTTTCCGGCGATCTTTTCGCCGACCGCCTGCTTGATCGCAGAACCGGCGCGCATCAGGCGGGAGGCGTTCTCCGGCGAAAGGGACAGGCCGGCCTTGTCGGCATCGACCAGCGCGTACCACATGCCGCCATAGACGATATCGGCGGAAACCGGCCCGACACCGTCCGCATCGACGACGATGCCTTCCATTCCGATATAGCTCGGAACATTCCTGACACGGACCGAGCCGAGCGCGCCGTCCTCGTCCCACACCAGACCGACGGTGACGACGCCCGCCGGCGTCTCCAGCGTAAAACTGTCGCCCGTCGACGGATCGATCTGGCCCGTAAAGGCGAGCGTGCGCGCCAGACCGATGGTCCCGTGACCGCACATATCGAGATAGACATAAGACGAAATGAAAAAAGCGCCGAAATCGGCCTTGTCCGAATGAACCGGAACCAGCCCGACCATGGCCGCATGCCCGCGCGGCTCATGCAGCAATGCGGAACGCAGATGATCGAAACGGTTGCGAAAATCGTCCCGGCGTTCTTTCACGTCTTTGCCGTTCAGCTTCGGAACGCCGCTCAGGATCACCCGCGTCGGATGGCCGGCCGTATGGCTGTCGATGACAGAAAAAGCCGCCTCCAGACAGGTCATCGGCTCAGTCTCCAAAAAAGCTGCGCACGTCTTCCCGCATGCGCCGCCAGATTTCGCGGATGAGGTTTTCGGTCAGCGACTGCGCCGCATCCTCGTCGCCGCTGGCGATCGCGTCATAAATCCGCGCCGTATCATCGAGGGAAAGCTGAATGACCGACGGGTCGCGCTCATAGGCATGGAACCGATACCGCAGCGCCTGCTTTTCCAGCCCCTGCAACAGGCGGGTCAGCGTGCGGTTGTCGGCGAGATCGTAAACGAGGAACGAGCCGCGCACGTCGACGACGAAGAACTGCCGGGCATCGTTGCGCGCCTGCGCCTCCTTCAGTTCGACCAGAAGACCGCGGAACAGCTTCTTTTTCTCCACGTCCTTCGACGCCGCCGCCTGCCGGGCGACCAGCCCTTCGAGAGCGATGCGGCACGTATAGACCTCGTCGAAATCGCGCACCGACATGGGCGCGACCCATATGCCGCGCCGTGCTTCACGGATCACCAGACCGTCGCGCTCCAGAAGGCGCATCGCCTCCCGGACCGGCGAGCGGCTGACGCCGTAACGCTCGGCGACCATTTCTTCGGTGAGCCGTTCTCGGGATTTCAGGACGCCGAAGATGATCTCCTCCTCGAGTCGTCCCGCGAGGTTCTCAGGAATGGCGATTGATAATTTGTGGGTCCGATCTAAAATCATGTCGACAGAATAGTGTATACAATGTACAAGTCAAGAGGGATCGCTGCTTTTTATCGCGGCATCCGCGGCCGCGTCGGCGGCGCATTGCGCGGGATCGAGAATCCGGCGCGCTTGATGAAAGCATCCGAAGGAACGCGACATGTATACGGAAAAACTGGAACTCCTTATCGACGGTCATTGGCGGCAGGGCAGCGGCGGCTTTACGGAGGAACTGATAAACCCGGCCACCGGAGAAGTGCTGGGAAAACTGCCCCACGCCTCGGCTGACGATCTGGACGAAGCGCTTGCCGCCGCCGCCAGAGGATTCCGGCTCTGGAAAAACATGACCGCCATCCAGCGATATGCGATCATGGAGAAGGCTGCCGACCTTATCGAGCAGCGCAAGACCGGGATCGCCCGCGTCCTGACCATGGAAAACGGCAAGCCGCTGGCCGAGGCGATCGGCGAGGTTCAGTTTTCAGCCGATGCAACCCGCTGGTACGCGGAGGAAGGCAAGCGCGCCTATGGCCGCATCGTGCCGGCGCGCATGCCCGGTGTCCGGCAGATGGTGTTCAAGGAGCCGGTGGGGCCTGTCGCCGCCTTCGCGGCATGGAACTTCCCCGCAAGCAACTGCATCCGCAAGATCGCCGGCGCCCTCGGCGCGGGATGCTCGATCATCCTCAAGCCGGCGAATGAAACGCCCGGAACGGCGATCGCGCTCGGCCGTTGCTTTCAGGATGCCGGCCTGCCGGCAGGCGTCCTCAATATCGTGTTCGGCGAGGCGAGCGACGTATCCGCGCGGCTGCTGGCGTCGCCGATCCCGAGGAAGGTATCGCTGACCGGCTCCACGCCCGTCGGAAAACTGTTGCAGAAACTGGCCGCCGATACCCTGAAGCGCTGCACGATGGAATTGGGCGGCCACGCGCCGGTGATCGTCCATGCCGATGCCGATCTCGAAAAGACCCTCGATACGGTCGTCGCTTTCAAGTTCAGGAATGCGGGACAGGTCTGCACCTCGCCGACACGCTTCTACGTTCACGAATCTCTCTATGAACCGTTCGTGGACGGCTTTGTCGCAAGGGCGCAAAAACTGAAGATCGGGAATGGCCTCGAACAGGATGTCCAGATGGGGCCGATGATCGCGCCGAGGCGCCTCGACGCCATGGACAGGTTCGTATCCGATGCGAAAGCCAGGGGCGCGGACATTGCGCTTGGAGGGGAGCGGCTTGGAAACAAGGGATATTTCTATGCGCCGACCGTGCTCAGAAACGTTCCGGACGACGCGGTTATCATGCACGAGGAGCCGTTCGGTCCCCTCGCCCCGACAACCAGCTTCTCCGCCTATGACGACGTGATCGAGCGGGCCAACAGCCTGCCCTTCGGTCTCGCCTCGTTCGTGTTCACCCGGGATGGCGCGCTGGCAAAAAGAACCGAGTCCGATCTGGAGGCCGGCATGGTCGGCGTCAACCATATGGTGGTGTCCACCGCCGAGACGCCCTTCGGCGGTGTCAATGAATCGGGCTATGGCTCCGAATCCGGCATCGAAGGGCTCGAAGCCTACCTGAGAACGAAGTTCGTGACGGAAGCCTGACCGCCGAAAGGCGATGTAGCCGGGACGGCGCCGTCCCGGATGCGTTACCTATCCCAGCGCCAGTTCGGCTTCTTTCAGGCATTCGTCGAGCCGCAGTAGGAGAAAATCCACGTCCTCCGCCTCGATCGTAAGAGGCGGCCTTATTTTCAGGATATTATCGTCCGGGCCTTCCCGACCGACCAGTATGCGCATATCGCGCAGCCTGTTCATGACATGATCGGCGACCCGCGTCGCGGGAGCGCGGCTCTCACGGTCGAGCACCAGATCGAGTCCGATAAACAGACCGATCCCGCGGACATCGCCGACGATCCGATATTTTTCCGCCAGAACCCGCAATCCCGCAAGAAGGCGATCACCCATGATCCGGGCATTGCCTTGCAGACCGTCGTCCTCGACGATATCCAGAACTTCCGAGGCGATCAGGCACGAAAGATTGGAACCGCCGAAGGTCGAGAAATATTCCGGCCCTTCCGCGAATTTTTCGGCGATATGCCGCGTGGTGATGACCGCGCCGATCGGATGACCGTTGCCGAGCGGCTTTCCCAGAACCACGACGTCCGGCCGCACCGCCTGCTGTTCAAATCCGAAGTAGTAATCGCCGAGCCGGCCCAATCCGGTCTGCACCTCGTCGGCAATACAGATTCCGCCGGCGGCACGGACGCGCGCATAGACTTCCGCGAGGTAACCCGGCGGCGGAATGATCTGGCCTCCCACGCTCGGAAACGTTTCCGCTATGAAGCCCGCCAGCCTGCCGCCGGTCCGCTCGATTTCCTTCAGCGCGTCGTCCACCTGCATGGCATAACGGAGCGCCCGATCCTCATCGTCGCGACGGAAGCGGCCGCGATAATCGTCCGCCACATCGACCAAATGAACCCACGGTTTGCGGCCGCCCATGCCGGGCTTGTTGAACTTGTAGGCTGAAATGTCGATCGCGCCGGTCGTATTGCCATGATATCCGTGATCGGGCGTCACGATATCGTAGCCGCCACTTGCGGCGCGGGCCAGACGCAAGGCCAGTTCGTTTGCCTCCGAGCCTGAATTGACGAAGAAACAGACGTCCAGTTCCTTCGGCAGTTTCGCGGTGAGACGCCGGGCCAGCCCGATCTGGGACGGATGCAGATAGCGCGTATTGGAATTCATGCGCTCCAATTGCCGGGCCGCCACGTCGCGAATGCGCGGATGCGCGTGGCCGACATGCGGGACATTGTTATAGGCATCCAGATAGGTGCGCCCCATCTCGTCGAAGAGATAATGCCGCCAGCCCCGCAGAAAAGTGACGGGGCGACGGTAGCTGAGCTTGAGATTGGCGCTGAAAAGCGCCCTGCGTTCGGCGAGCAGCGCCTCGGTATCGAGTGGCCGGAATGCGATCGCGGCATCGGAGATATTGAGAAGTGCAGCCGGATTGGGGCATAGCGCCAGCCAGAATGCGCTGTCGTCCGGATCCACGGCATCGGGATAATCATAACCGAAGCCTTCGACGGATATCGCCAGTTGAAACCGGAGATGCGCAGCCATCCCGCCACTGGTCTCCGGATACCCGACCCGCGCAAAAGCTGCCGCCGCGTCCACGCCTTGTCCCTCGCGCAGCAGGGCGATGGAGTCTGGGTCGAGACGATCATAGATGGTGAAAAACACCTCTCCAGTCGGCAGCCTGTGCCGAAGGAGCACGCGGCCGCCGGAAGGCCCTGTTCCGACCATCGCCACCTGTCCATCCAGCGGCGCATGAACAGCACATCCTGCCGGCGTGAAAATATCCACCCCCGGACAGACCGTCTGCCTGTCCAGACGCCGGTCTGGATCGTTCGCGGTCCATGTATCGACATAGAGAAGCCGCGGTTCGCCATAGCGTCCCAGCCAGAAACCGTCATCAGTGCCGTCACGTCCCAGATTGCGTGCTTCTTCCCCTCCGAAGACAAATGGATTGCGCGGCACCGTGCTTTCTTCCACGGAGAGCGCCTTCACCGGCGCGTGTGCCAAATCCGCATCCAGTATGGGTGCGAAACTTCCCCTATTACGATCGAGCCATACGAGGACGGCGGACGACGACGTGGCGGGAAATCCGCACGCGACCCGCAACCGGGCACAGACAAGCCCATTCTGTCCGGCAGTTTTTTCGAGGAAGTGCCAGAACGGTGCCACCTGCGCGGCGGATTGGCCGTCACCGGCACCAAGAGCCGTCTCGCCGCCACGAAGCGCTCTGGATGCGAGGTTCACGCCCACCAGAGGCCAGAGCAGATCGACTTCGTCCGCGGTCAGGGGCGAGACTTCATGATAACCGGCCACGATGGCCGAAAGACCAATCTCCGGCGCGCTGTCGCCGAATGCCGCGCATGTCGCGGCAGCGGCAAGATCGAAAATTCGCGGCGCGATTTTCAGATCGTCGAAACCCGCGATGCCCGCGATGCGCGCCGGTTCGGCAAGACCGGGAATAACGGATATCGTGTCTGCATCAGGTATGCCGTGGATGATCTGGACCGGAAGCTTTTGTAGCCTGCCAGCCGTTTTCGTCAGGTTCTCAGCTATATTCCCTATAATTGCACGGCGTCCGGCATCGAGGCCGTCGAGATGCGCGGATATCCCTGTCGGAATTTCTGCGTGGCTGAAGCTTGCAGCATGGTTGCCGGAAAGAGCCCGATCAAGGCGCGCGGTGAACGCGCCGATTTCCCTTAGAAGCGACAACGGCAGTTTCCCCATGGCATGCACTGTCGCGATTCCCGTGCCGGTGGGTGCTCCATACCGCGAAATGCCGAACCTGTCTTCGATATCCTCCAGCCAGCCATTCTTCATTTGAGGTCTCCTACCATTCCCGTCGGCCGTAAGCGGTTCCTGCATTTATGGAACCGTCGGAACCGCGCTATCCATTTGTTTTTGCCGCATTTTTTCGGCTGGAAAATGCTTCGCAGGCGCAGCGAACCCCGCTCCCGGCGGCGTGGTACCGCCGGGCCGTCGATACAAAGCGTGTCCTGCAACCGTCTTGAAACCGGATCAGGATGCCGCGTTGAGCTGCCTCAACGCCTGTTCGTGGATGCGCCTGTCGCCAGCGGCCACAGCGCGCCCTTTCCATGACAGATCCAGTGGACGCCCTGTCCAGTCGGTGACGATGCCACCGGCACCCTCGATAATCGCCGTCGTCGCGAACAGGTCGTACGTGTCGTAGCCGCCATCGACGGCCACATCCGTCCGCCCACGCGCCAGACAGCAATAGGAATAGCAACTGCCGCCATACTGCGTGAAAGCCACATGCCGATCCAGCCTGTCCAGAGCAACACGTTCCTCGGGGCTGAGAAACCGCGGATTGGAACTCGTCAGATAGGCATCATTCAGCGATGCGCAGGGGCGGCACCGGATCGGCTTCCCGTCATGTAGCGCCCATTGGCCTGCAACGCCCGTCAGGCGCTCGCCGGTCGCCGGAAAATCAGCAACGCCAAGCCATGGCTTTCCCGCACGCGCGACACCGATCAGGATACCGTAAACGGGAATGCCGGCGATAAAAGCGGCGGTTCCGTCGATCGGATCGAGCACCCATACGAATTCTTTGTCGACCTGCGTCGTGCCGAACTCTTCCCCCAGAATGCCATGGGAAGGATAGGCGGCCTGAATGCGTTCACGCAGTCGGCTTTCGACGGCGCGGTCCGTCGCCGTGACGAAACTCTGGTCCGCCTTTATGTCGATTGCCGGTGCGGCCTGCCGGCTTGCGTTGATGATGGCCCTCCCCTCGTCGGCGATCTGTTCGGCGAAGGCAAGGAATTCGGAAGCTGTCCGGTCGGTCATGGCGTTTCTCAATGTTTCAGAATCTGTCCGAGGAAAAGCTGCGCGCGCGTGCTTTTGGGATTGGTGAAAAACTCTTCGGGCGATGCGGATTCCACGATCTCGCCCTTGTCCATGAAGACGATCTGGTCGGCGACGGAACGGGCAAATCCCATTTCATGGGTGACACAGACCATCGTCATTCCGTCCTTCGCCAGATCGGTCATCACATCCAGCACCTCCGATATCATTTCCGGGTCGAGCGCCGAGGTCGGTTCGTCGAACAGCATGACCTGCGGGTTCATGCACAGGGCCCGCGCGATGGCCACACGCTGCTGCTGGCCGCCCGAAAGCTGGATGGGATATTTGTCTGCCTGATCTGCGATATGCACGCGCTCCAGATAGCGCATCGCGATGTCGTGCGCGCTCTTCCTGTCCCTCTTACGGACGAGGCGCTGGGCCAGCATCAGGTTTTTGGCGATGGTCAGGTGCGGAAACAGGTTGAAGCTCTGAAACACCATGCCCACTTCACGGCGCACGGCCATCGCGCTGCGCTCGCCTTCGAGGAGAATTCCGTTGACGGAGATTCGTCCGCCATCGTGGGTTTCGAGCCCGTTGATGCAACGGATCATGGTGGATTTGCCCGACCCCGACGGACCGCATACCACCAGCTTCTCCCCCTGGCGTACCGTGAGGCTTACATTCTTCAGTGCGTGAAACGACCCGAAACGCTTGCTGACATCCTCCAGGACGATCTGTTCTTTCATGACGATGCTTCTCTTTTCATATATCTGCCGATCCGCTCCTCGATAATGCCGAAGCCCAGTTGGAACAGCCACGCCATGACGAGATAGATGATCGCGGCCGCGATGAAGATTTCGAAGGGAGCGAAGGTATCGGCGACGATGGTCCGCGCCACGCCTGTGACGTCGAGAAGGGTCACGGTGCTGGCCAGCGCCGTCGCCTTCATCATGGAGATGATTTCGTTGCCGTAGGCGGGCAATGCGATCCGGATCGCGATGGGAGAGATGACGTAGATGAAGCGTTGCCGCGCGGTGAGACCCAGTGCCTTGGCGGCTTCGTAGACGCCCTTGTCGACGCCCATCACGCCGCCGCGCAGGATTTCAGAGACATAAGCCGAAGTGTTGAGTGCCAGAGCAACCATACAGCAGAAGAACGGCTGGCGCAGCAG
Organism: Rhizobiales bacterium 63-22; assembly: GCA_001898995.1. Taxonomy (GTDB): domain Bacteria; phylum Pseudomonadota; class Alphaproteobacteria; order Rhizobiales; family Rhizobiaceae; genus Brucella. Next base: position 111,830 of record MKVZ01000020.1, read on the forward strand.
CGGCCAGAAGACGCTGTCCCTGACAGCGTCGAACTGGGGTAGGCCGTAATAGATGAGGAATATCTGAACGAGGATCGGGGTGCCGCGCAGGAAATAGATATAGGCTTTGGCCGGCCAGATCAGCCACTGCCTGCCGCTCAGCCGCATGAGAAGAATGACGATGGCCAGCGCGAGACCGATCAGCGTTGAAAGAAACAGCAGCTTCAGCGTCACCGCGAGGCCCGACAGGAGTTGCGGCAGGCTCGAAAAGATAAGGCCGAAATCGAAACTCATCGTCCGCCCTCCATATGACGGTTGGCGTAACGCTCCAGACCACCGACAATGAATGTTATAACTGTCGTGATCGCGAGATAGATCAGCGCAACGATCATAAAGGCGACGAAAGGCTTCTGGGTAAGATTGGTGACCATCTGGCCCACGAACACGATTTCCTGCAAGCCGATGACGGAGATCAGTGCCGTATCCTTCATGGCCGTCAGCATGTGATTGCCGAAATTGGGCAGGGCCAGACGCCACATCTGCGGCAGCCGCACAAAAAAGAAGTTCTGCGCCCGCGACAGACCAAGGGCCGCCGCCGCTTCCGTCTGTCCGTGCGGCACGCTGAGGAAAGCACCGCGAAACGTCTCGGTCATGTACGCGCCGACGACGAGGCCGATCGCACAGGCGCCGGCCCAGAAAGGCGGAACGTCGACGAATTTCACATCGGGATCGAAAATCTGCGTGATGCGCGTGAGAACGATCGCGCTGCCGAAATACATCAGCAGCACGACCACCATTTCAGGCGTACCGCGAAAGACCACCGTATAGGCCTGCGCCAGAAACCGGAAAGCGCGATTCTTCGACAGCTTCGCCGTGGACCCGAGCAATCCGAAAACGATACCAAGGATGATCGAAGTGGCGAACAGCCTCAGCACCATCAATGTGCCGAAGAAAAAGTCGTGCTGCCAGCCGATAAGTATGGCCATACGGGAACCTCTGTGTGCGCAGGTTCCGGGCAAGGCCCGGAACCGATTCCTGTTTCCGGCTTATTTGCTGACGCTGGCGCTCTGCCAATGCTCCGGATTGATGGCGAACGGGAAATATTTATGGCTGTATTTATCGAGCGAGCCGTTGTCGATCAGTGTCTGAAGCGCGGCGTTGATGCGCTTGACCAGTGCGTCCTGCCCCTTGCGGATGCCGATGCCGACGCCGGTTCCGAAATATTTCTTCTCGTCGATCGGCGGCGAGACGAACACGAATTTCTTGCCCTCGTCCTTGCTCAGGAAGTCGAGATAGGCCTTCATCGGATTGGTGATGGCCACATCCACGCGCCCGTTGCGCAGGTCGATCAGCATCGGCTGCTCGCCGTCATAAAGCTGCAACTGGGCGCCCGGCAATTCGGCTTCCAGCCATTTGGAATAGGTGGTCGAGCGCTCGACGCCCACGGTCAGCCCCTTGAAGGCTTCCGGGATCGGATGGCCCTTGTCGTCGAAGAGCTTGTAGTTCTTGTCCTTCGGCCCGACGAACTGGCCGATCGAGACGCGGTAGGGAATGGAGAAATCGATCTTCTTGAGGCGGTCGTCGGTGATCGACATCGACGCGACGATGAGATCGAACTTGTTCGCCAGCAAGGCTGGAAGCAGGCCGTCGAACGGCATGCACACATATTCCAGCTTCGCCCCGATAATGTTTGCCACACCCTGCGCGACATCCACGTCGTAGCCGGCCATCTTGCCGTCGGGCGTCTTGTAGTTGAACGGCGGATATGTGCACTCCATGCCGACACGAAGGGTTTCCGCCTGCGCGCCGGTTCCCAGCATCAGACCGAAAGCGGACATGGCGGCTGCAAAAATGAAGGATCTCATCGATAGCTTCCCATTGTTTGTGGTTCCACTCATATGCGGAGAGTAGACCTCTCTCTTGGATAGGCAGGTTCTATGACAGCAATACTTCTGCAAAAATTCCACCATTGTTATCCTCCCGAAGGAGGATGGTATGCAGGAGCCCGGCACTTGTATGTTTTCGGCATCATCACTCATGCCGCCGGAGACGATCCCGTGGAATTCCTGCGTATGCCGATCGAAATAGAATCGCCCGAACAACTGGGCTATGACACGATCCGGCATAATTTGTCCGAAAGTTCCGTCACCGACCGGCATTTCAGCGAATTGAATGTCAATCTGAACGGATTGCTGCTGTGCTACGGCGACCATCGCGGTAGCGTCGATCTGCGGGAAAAAATCGCGCAAACCGGTCAGGGACTGACCGCGAACGACGTGCTGGTCACCGCGGGCGCCGCATCGGCGCTTTTCATCATCGCCATATCCCTGCTGGACAAGGATTCGCATCTGGTGGTGCTGCGGCCAAACTACGCCACCAATATCGAGACACCCCGAACGATCGGCTGCGACATAAGCTATATCGATCTGGATTTCGACGACGGCTTCAGACTGGATATCGGCAAAATCGAAGCCGCCATACGGCCCGATACCCGCTATGTGTCGCTCACCTATCCGCACAATCCCAGCGGCGTGACGATCAGCGAGACGGAGCTGCGCGAGATCATCGCGCTCGTCGAACGGAAAAACTGTCTGCTCCTGTTCGACGAGACCTATCGCGAAATGGCCTTCGGAACCGTCTTGCCGGTGGCCGCCACACTCAGCCCCAATGCCATCAGCGTCTCGTCCCTTTCCAAGACCTACGGCATTCCCGGCATCCGCATCGGCTGGCTCATCAGCCGCGATCCCGTCCTGATGGAACGCTTTCTGGCTGCCAAGGAACAGATCGGCATTTCCGGCAGCATGATCGACGAATATGTCGGCTACACCGCGTTGTGCCAGCGCGAGACGTGGCTGGAGCAAACCGGTCGCCTGCTCCGGGAAAAATGCGCGCTGGTGGAGGAATGGATCGGACAGGACGAATATATCGAATGGGTGAAGCCGCAGGGCGGCTGTGTCTGCCTGCCCCGTATCAGGCCGGACCTGAATATATCGTCGTCGGCCTTCTATAGGCATCTTTATGAGACCTACCGGACTTATGTCGGACCGGGACACTGGTTCGGATTACCGGATCACTATTTCCGTCTCGGTTTCGGCTGGCCGGCACATAGCGAATTGTCGGAAGGATTGTCCGCGATTTCGGCCGCCGTTCGCAGCGCTCTCAAATGAATGATGGCATCGGCCACTACGGGTTTTTCTCATCCGACGCCGCGTGCAAGGAGGCCAGGAACAGGGAAAACAGTTCCTGCTGCGTAGAAAGGCCGAGCTTGGCATAAAGATTCTTGCGGTGCGTTTTCACGGTCGTGACCGAGATTTGCAGATGATGGCTGATCGACTCACTGGAATGGCCCTTGAGGATCATATGCGCCACCTCGCATTCGCGGGCGCTTAACGTTCCTTTTCCGAAATCGCGCAGGAATATGTCCAGCGAATTCCGGTTCGTCCGAGGCTTGCCGAGACTTTTACAGTTTTGCCAGATACGCCGGTAAATCGCGCCTATCAGCGGTTCCATGCTGCTCAGCAGCAGGCAGTCCGCGTCGCTGAACCCCCCCAGATTGACAGGGCGGTGCAGGCTGATCTCCGCAAGTTTTCCTTCCGGCAGTTCGACCGCGATGACAAGTTCCTCCATCCCCGCCGGCCAGCCGTAGGTACGGTAGCCGATCTCTTCGTACTCGAATTGCTGGACCTGGAATTGCCGGTAGTAATCGGAGGAGAAATAGCAGTCGGGCGCCAGTTCACGCAGACGATAGACCCCTGCTTTCAGCCCGTTGAGATAGGCGTTGTAGACCGGATTGAGGACATATGTGCCTTGCAGATAAAGTTCGAGCGCTCGTTTTTCCGTCCGTCCGGCAATCGTGTCGGCGACATGAACGGGCGCAGCATCGGTCTGATAAGCCACGGACATGGCGAATTTGAACGGAACGATGCGGCCTATCGCCTCGAAAAGCAGATAGGGACTGTCGGCCTGCTCCAGCCGGTCGACCGCGCGCGACGCGTATCGGCAGAAATCGGCAATGCCGGTGGGCGCCTTGTCCGGGACCAAAGTTCCATTCCTTTCATAAAACTGCCCGGAACACCGCATTGTCCGGTCAAACGTTCAGACGAGCCTCCCAATGACGGCCAGTGTGCGGTCCACTTCCATCATAGTGTTATAATGGGCGATACCAAGCCGCACCACGCCTTCGTCTTCGTTCAGTCCGAGAAGGCGGGCGGGTTCGAGCGCGTAATTGTGGCCTGACCAAGCATAGATGCCGTTTTCGGCAAGACCCTCGACGATAGTGTGGGTCGAAACGGTTTCATGCGTGAAGGAAACGGTCGGAACGCGGTGGATCATCGCCGCCGGGTCCGTGATGCCCTGAACGGTGATTCCCGGCAGTTTGAGCAGGCCTTCGATCAGATGCCGCATCAGAACGCTTTCATATACCTCGAAGCTGCGATAGGCGCCAAGCAGCTTGTCGCGGCGCGTACCCGTATGGCCGTTGATCTCTCCAAGCCACTCCAGATAATCGACCGTGGCGTCAAGACCGGCCAGAAGTTCGGTCTGCGGGGTTCCCGTCTCGAAGCGTTCGGGCAGGCCGTCGCTCGAACAGCGGCACTTATAGGGCGTCAGTTCGCGCAGCAGGCTCTCACGTCCCCAGACGATGCCCAGATGCGGGCCGAAGAACTTGTAGGACGAGCAGGCCAGAAAATCGCAGCCCAGCGCGTGCACATCCGGCAATCTGTGCGGCACAAGCTGAACGGCATCGACATAGACCAGAGCGCCGGCCTGCTTCGCAAGTGATGAAAGCGTTGCCACATCGTTCACCGAGCCGGTCATATTGCTGGAATAGTTGAGCGCCAGAAGCCGGGTGCGCTCGCTGAGCAGCGGCTTCAGGTCCTCGGGCTCGATCCGCCAGGTCCCGCGGTCGAACGGAAGCCATTTCACGGCAATGCCGAGATCTTCTGCTAGAAGCAGCCACGGGGAAATATTTCCCTCATGTTCCATGCGCGTGACGATGATTTCGTCGCCGGGCCGCAGCCTGCGTCCGATCGAGCGCGACAGATGCAGGGTGAGCGTCGTCATGTTCTGGGCGATGACGATCTCGCGCTCCGACGCCGCGCCAAGCATATCGGCCATGGCCCTGTGCGCGTTCAGCCAGATCGCATCGGCGCGCTTCGAGCCCGCGAAAATGCCGCCAAGATTATGGCTGGCGGTCGCCATGGCCTTGCCGACCGCTTCGATAACGCGCCGCGGCACCAGCGTTCCTGCCGGATTGTCCAGAAAGACCGGCGCATGCGCGCCCTCATCGAAAGCAGGAAACTGGCTGCGGACCTGCTCGATCGGGAAGCCGGCGAACGGTTGACTCTGATCCATCGTAATCTTCACTCCATGATCTGTTCGGGAAGCATGGAGCACCGTTATCGACCGGATCCGCGCGGATCGGCACAATTGCGCTGCCTGCCCTGCCTTTTCTGGCGCCCAACCCGACGTCGACCATGCGGATTCGGCGTTTTGTCCGGCGGAAGATTAGGACAGACAGCAGCCGCCCGCCATCATCCTCAAGAGGGAGGCCAGAGCGACGAAAAAGTGGGACGACCGCTGCTGGTGTATTGGTCAGGAAATAACATTACGGACAAAACGGACGCGCATTTCCTGATTATTGACATAGGAATAAGCCTGCGCCGAACTGAAGATCGCGAAAGCACCGGCCGGGTAATCCTTCGACATGCCGGACAGCTCCAGCGTCAGTGTGCCCTCGACGACATAGATCATCTCGTACCAGCCATCGGGATCGGGTTCCGCATCGTATCGGTCACCGCCGCCGAGCGTCCACGACCACATCTGAGCTTCGCCGGATGCGGGAGTCGATCCGAGAAGCGTCGCCTCGCTTTCGCGCTTCGCGCCGCGCCATGTCACTTCATTGATGAATTCCCGCGTCAGTCTTTCCGGGTCGCGCACCAGTTCGACGAAATCCACGCCGAGCGCCATGGCCAGCCGGTCCAGACTGGACAGGCTGACATTCGCATCGCCACTCTCGACGGCGACGATCATGCGGCGACTGATGCCCGACGCCTCGGCCAGCGCCGTTTGGCTCAGGCCGGCCCTTGTCCTCAGGTGCTTCAGATTGCCGGAAACATGCTTCAAGACATCGCCGCGCCCTTGACTGTGCAATATATTGCTCATATCGTCCTCTATATGCACCGGCCATGATCTTCCGCTTTATCTTCGCCCAATCGGACGGGAAACAACGGAAGAATTGCCGGGCCGTCCCGACACACACTTGATAGGGCGTACCGAGTCATGCAGCAACACCCCATTATTCTCGACGATGCCGCGATCCGGAAGCTTCTTGGAAAGCTCGATATAAGGGGCCTTCTGGAGCGGATGTTCAGATCGCTCGGAGAGGGAACGGCGACGCAGCCTCCGCAGACTCTCAGCCTCTTTCCCGCGAATGCGGGCGACTTCATCACCTATCTCGGCGTGCTGGCCGGCGAGAAGGTTTTCGGCGCCAAGCTCTCGCCTTATATTCCGGCCGACGGTAAGGCGCTCGTCACGGCATGGACGGTTCTGATGTCCATGGAAACCGGCGAGCCGCTTTTGCTGTGCGATTCCAAGCGGCTAACCACCGAGCGGACGGCGGCCACGACAGCCATAGCCGCCGATCTGCTGGCGCGGCCCGATTCCAGAACACTGGCGATCGTCGGTACCGGCGCTGTCGGACAGGCGCATTTGCGTTATGCCGAAAACATCCGGCAATGGCAGGAAGTGCGTCTTTATTCGCGTCATGCGCACGAGCGGTCGGAACTCCCCGACAGGCTTTCGACGGGCTGCCCGGTCCGGCTGGCGGCGGATGCCGATGCCGCCATCGCGGATGCTGATGTGGTGATGCTGTGCACCTCGTCGGGTACGCCGGTAATCGACACGAAATTGCTGCGCAGGAATGCGCTGGTGACGTCGATCAGCACCAATGCCGCCAATGCCCATGAGATCGACCCGGCGGCGCTCGCCGGTTTCGACGTCTATTGCGACTACCGGGCGACGACACCGGCATCAGCCGGCGAGATGAAGCTTGCGGCCGCTGCCGGCAAATGGAGTCCCGACCGGCTGCGTGGCGACCTGCCCGAACTGATGACCGGGCGCGCGGAGAAGCCGAGCGGGGAACGCCCGGCCTTCTTCCGCTCCATCGGCCTCGGCCTTGAAGATATCGCTGCCGCTGTGGCCGCCCTCGCCGCCGCGCGCGGCTGATAAGCAGAAAGGAAATATCCATGAAAATCCGCGATTTCGGCGTCGAGATATGGATGAACGCATATGAAACCAGATGCGAATTGAACCTCGCGGAAACCTGCGTCGAATCCCTCACCGTGGCCGAGCTTCTGGAAATGGCGGACAAGACGGATTCGATCCTGTCCGAACTGCTACCGCTGAAACTGACTTATGGCGCAATCGAAGGCAGCGACCGTCTGCGCGATCTCGTCGCCGGCCTTTACGACAGACAGGCGCGCGAAAACGTTGTCATCACCCACGGAGCCATCGGCGCGAATGCGCTGGTGCATGAAACGCTGGTCGGGCCGGGCGACCGGGTGATTTCGGTGCTGCCGACCTATCAGCAGCATTATTCCATTCCCGAAAGTTATGGCGCCGATGTGCAGATTCTGAAGCTGCGGGAAGAAAACGGCTTCCTGCCCGATCTGGAAGAACTGAAGTCACTCGCCACGCCGGGCACCAAACTCATCGCCATCAACAATCCGAACAATCCAACCGGGTCGCTGATGGACAGGGCGTTTCTGGAAAAGCTCGTCGGGATCGCGCGGGGCTGCGGCGCCTGGGTTCTCTGCGACGAGGTCTATCGCGGCACCGACCAGCAGGACGACGGCATGACCGCTTCCATTGCCGATCTCTATGAAAAGGGCATCAGCACCGGCAGCATGTCGAAGACCTATTCGCTGGCGGGCCTGCGTCTGGGCTGGATCGTCGCGCCAAAGGAACTGGTCCATGCCGTTTCGATCCATCGCGATTACAACACGATCAGCGTCGGCATGCTGGACGATCATTTCGCTTCCATCGCACTCGAAAACCGCGACAAGATCCTCAGGCGCAGCCATGAGATCACCCGCACCAATCTCGCCGTTCTCTCGGAATGGGTGGACAGCGAACCGTTGATCTCGTGGGTTAAGCCGCAATCCGGCACCACCGCGCTGCTCAAATACGATCTGCCGATGACGTCGGAGGAATTCTGCCTCAAGCTGTTGCAGAATACCGGGGTCATGCTCACCCCCGGCAGCGCCATGGATATGGAAGGCTATCTCCGGATCGGTTATGCCAACGGTACCGCGATCCTGAAGGAAGGGCTCGGGCGGATTTCGGGATTCCTCCGTGACCGGAAAGCCGCTGCGGGCGGTTCCCCGATGCAGCCGTGCGAAGCGGATCAGGCCCGCGCGCGTTTTGCTTCCGGATCGTAGGGCGATTCCGCGATCACGCGCGCCCTGCGCATTTCTCCCAGAACCGGAATTTCGAATTCCGTGCCGGGCGTGCCGAGTTCGACCGGCAGCAGCGCCAGCGCGATATCATGCCCGAACGTGTAGGAATAGCCGCCGGAAGTGACGCGTCCCACCAACTTGCCGTTGTGATAAATGCCTTCACAGGTCAGCGTGCTGGCGCCGTCCGTCTCCACGGCGAGCGTCACGGAACGGCGGCGGATGCCGCGCTCCTTCTCTTCGATCAGCGCCTTTTTGCCGATGAAATCGCCCTTGTCGAGACGGATGAAGCGGTCGAGACCGCTTTCCCATGCGCTCAGTTCCGGGTTCATGTCGCGGTACATCGCGCGGTAGGACTTGTCGAGCCGCAGCGACTCCAGCGCGTGCAGGCCGACGAGACGCAGCCCGTGCTCCCTGCCCGACGCAAGCAGCGCCTCCAAGAGATGCCGCTGATAGGCCAGCGGATGATAGAGTTCCCAGCCCAGTTCACCTTCGTAATTGACGCGCAGCAGGCGCACGTCGCTGGCAAGCCCGACCGTGCCCGTCCTCACGCCGAACCACGGGAAGGCTTCGTTGGAGAGGTCGATTTCGGTCAGCGGCTGCAACACCTCGCGCGCCTTCGGCCCGACGATCGTGAAAGCGCCGCGCTCGTTGGTGACGTTGCGCAGGGTCACGCTGCCATCCTTCGGCAGGAGCTTCGACAGGTCGTCGAAGTTCCAGCATTCGGCGCGCGGCGTGGAGATCATGTAGAAGCTGCCGTCCTCCATGCGCGCGACCACATATTCCGCCTGCACGCCGCCCCTGTCGGTCAGGTGATGGGCGAGATTGACGCGGCCGGTCTTGGGCAGGCGGTTGGCGAGAATGCCGTCCAGCCACGCCTCCGCGCCGGGACCGGCGACCTCGAACTTGGTCATCGGCGTCATCTCGACAAGGCCGACCGCATTGCGCACGGCCTCGACTTCCTCGCCGACATACTTGCCCTTCTCCGTCCAGCGCCAGCTATACTGATCCTTCGCCTCGACGCCCTCCGGCGCGAACCAGTTCGGCATTTCCCAGCCGTTCAGGCAACCCCAGACCGCGCCCAGTTCCGTCAGGCGGTCATAGGAAGGGGCGGTCTTCTGCGGGCGGGCGGCGGGCATGTCCTGCCCCGGATAATGCTGTTCGGCATGCGTGCCCCACGATTCGCGCACCTTTTCGCGGGTCCAGTTCTTGTTGGCGTAATCGCCGAAACGGCGTGGGTCCAGTTCGGTCATGTCGATGCTGTTGCCGCCCTCGACGATGCGCTCGGAAAGGTAATAGCCGATGGCACCGCCCCACAGGATGCCGCCCGGAACGCCTTCGGCGAGCCAGACATTGTCCAGCCCCGATGCCGGACCGACCAGCGGCAGTTCGTCCGCCGTCATCTGGAACGGCCCGCGCACATTGGCCTTGATGCCCGCGCGGCCCAGCGCCGGAACGAATTCGATGGCCCGCTCCCAGTTCCACGAAACGGCGTCGAAATCCTCTTCCAGAAGGTCGGCGCCGAACCATTCCGGCACGCCGTTTTCGGCGAAGAGCTTCAGATTCTCGGTCCTCTCATAGGGGCCGAACATCAGCCCGTCGCCCTCCTCGCGCAGATAGCCCTCGAATCCTTCGTCGCGCAGGATCGGCATTTCCGGCAGGCCCTGACGCTTGCGCTCGATCACTTCGGGCACCGCGTCGGTGATCCAGTACTGGTGAATAATCGGAATCGCCGGAATATCCAGCCCCAGCATCGCGCCGGTCTGGCGGGCATAGTTGCCGGTCGCCGAAACGACGTGCTCGCAGACGATGTCGCCCTGACTGGTTTTGACCTTCCATTCGCCGTTCGGCAGCCGCTCGAAACCGCGCACCTCGGTGTTGAGATGGATTTTCGCGCCCCTGTCGCGCGCGCCCTTGGCGAGCGCCATGGTGACGTCGGCCGGCGCGATATGGCCGTCGTCGGGATGATAGAGCGCGCCGAGCATATCGGGATTGTTTTCCAGCAGCGGCCACAATTCGCGCGCCCGCGCCGGGGAAACCAGTTCGGCGCGGAAGCCCTGCACCTCGGCGACGCTCATATAGCTCTTGTATTCGTCGAGGCGGTCGCGCGTGTTGGCGATGCGCAACTGCCCGCATTTGTGCCAGCCCACATGCTGGCCGGTCTCGGCCTCCAGCCCTTCATAAATGTCGATGGACTTGTTGATCATGCGGCCGATATTGATGCTGCGCGCATAGGACGGAATGAGGCCGGCGGCATGCCATGTGGAGCCCGCCGTCAGTTGCGTGCGCTCCAGCAGCACCACGTCCGACCAGCCCCTTTTCGCCAGGCCGTAGAGAATGGCGGCGCCGACGCACCCTCCGCCGATGACCACGACGCGCGCATGAGTTTGCATTGCAGGCTCCCTTACCACGATTTCCTGTCCGCTCACCGAGCACATTACAGAGGGTTTCCGCGCCTGTGAGCTTGATAAAAAATCCGCGATCGCATAACTTCAGATTATGCACAGGCTCCGCTCCTTCGTTCCTTCCGCCAATTATCTTTTCGTGTTCGAGGCCGCTGCGCGGCGCCTCAGTTTCACCGCCGCCGCGGAGGAACTGAACGTCAGCCAGCCCGCCGTAAGCAAGACGATCAAGCTGTTGGAAGAGGCGACCGGGCTGAAACTGTTCCAGCGCGAGCGCAGCCGCCTCGAACTGACGGCGGAGGGGCAGCGGCTCTATCGCGAAACGCAGGAAACCTTCGACCATCTGCACATGGTCATTTCATCGCTGCGCAAGAAACATTCGCGCGACATCATCCGCGTGTCGTTCTCGTCATCCTTCGTGCAGTTGTGGCTGCTGCCGCGCCTGAGAGGCTTCAAGGAAAAATATCCCGACGTGGCGCTGCGCATCGAGGAAAGCAGCCGCGACGATCAGGACCTGATCGAGGAGGATATCGACGTCTCGGCGCGTCTGGGCCAGGGAAAATGGCCGGGCGTTCACGCCTGGCCCTTCGTCACGGAAGAGGTCCTGACGGTTTGCAGCCCGTCCTATATGGCCGAACGCGGGGCCATCAGGACAGCGCAGGACCTGCTGCATCATACGCTCCTGCATTTCGAGGAACGCCATCGCACCCGTCTGGGCTGGCGCGAATGGCTGGAGCGCAGCGGCGTGCAGAATCCGCGGATCGAGCAGGATTTCGTCTTCACGGACGCGCTCGGCTCCATCGAGGCCGCCGTGCTGGGACAGGGCGTGGCGCTCGGCTGGAAGCATCTCGTCCACGATCACATGGCGGCGGGACGGCTCGTTCCGGCGCTCGATCTCGTGCACCGTTCCGGCGATGTCATATATCTGGTGATGCCCGCGCAGCGGCGTCCGAAACCCGGTGCCGAACTGTTCCGCGACTGGCTGCTCGATCAGGATGCCGATGCGGAACTGATCCTGTAAGCCCCGCGCCCGGCAGCGCTTCGTCAGGAATTGCCGGAGGGCTTCCCGAAAGTGTAATCGGCGACTTTCGGCACGAATTGCGCGGGCGCATAGCCTGCCGGCTTGTCGCCCACCGCCACGCCCGCATTGAGGATGCCCGCCTGATAGTCGGGGTCGAAAAGCGAATAGGGATAAGCCGGCGCAAGCGCACTCGCCGCGTCCAGCCGGGCGCGCAATTCTTCGGGAATTGCGAATTCAAGCGCGCCGAGATTGTCTTCGAGCTGCGCGGGCCTGTTCACGCCGATGATCGCCGCGCCGATGCCCGGCTGGGTCGCGACCCAGTTCAGCGCCACCTGCGCCATCGACCGCTGCATGGCCTCCGCGACCTCCGCCAGTTCCGCCACGATGCGGGCATTGCGTTCGGTGAAGAAACCGAGGCCCCCGGCCTTGTCGCCGGCAAGCCGCCCCTCGCCGCCGGTCCGGTACTTGCCGGACAACAGCCCCATGCCGAGCGGGCTCCATGCGGTGATGCCGAGGCCGAGAGTGCGGCCCATCGGCACGAATTCCCGCTCTATGCCGCGCTCGACCAGCGAATACGGCAATTGCAGGCTGATCGGCTGCGACAGGCCGTGCGCTTCGGCCCATGTCTGCGCCCGCGCCGCATACCATGCGGGCACGTCGGATAGGCCGCAATAGCGGATCTTGCCGGCGCGGACCAGGTCGTCGAAGCCGCGCATGACTTCCTCCACGGGCGTCATGCCGTCCCATGTATGCACCATATAAAGGTCGATATAATCGGTCTTCAGCCGTTGCAGCGATTGCTCGACGGCGCGCATCATGGCCTTGCGGCCGTTGCCGCCCGCATTGGGGTTGCCCGGTTCCACGCTGTTGGAATATTTGGTCGCGATCACGACCCGGTCGCGCGCGGAAGCCTCGGCGACGAACTGCCCGACCAGCGTCTCGCTCAGGCCCGCGCCATAGGAATCCGCCGTGTCAATGAAATTGCCGCCGGCCTCCAGATAACGGCGGAAAATGGCGCGCGCATTTTCCTCGTCGGTTCCCCACGACCCGCCTATGCCCCGGATGTCGGCATTGCCGAAGGTCATCGCGCCCAGCGCCAGACGGCTGACACGCAGGCCGGAACGGCCGAGAAGAAAATACTGGTCGAGCGCCATGGGGAGCCTCCCGCGTCCCGCAGATCACATGAAGCCGTGATAGGGACGGCAGGCCACGGTCTGCTGGACATAATTGATCATGGTGATGAAATCGAAGACCGGCCGGCCTGTCACGGCATGCACCGCATGGGCATAGGGCGGTAGGTCGCTGCATTCGAGCAGGATGGAGCGTATCTCCGGGTGATCACGCACCAGCCGGCGGGCGACCTCGCTCACCTCCCGTTCGATAGCCGCCGAATCGAGCGTGCCTTTCTCCTCAAGGATCGCCTCGCGAAACTCGGTCTGGTCTTCCATGCCCGCCAGCACGACGGGGATGGTGTCGGCAATGCCGCTGGCCGCGAAATGGCGCGGCGTCAGGCGACCGGCATTGGCGGTGATGACCCCGACCGCGCCGCCCGCAATGGCGTGCATGAACGGTATTTGCATCAGGCTCGACAGGAACACCGGAATCCCGACGGCTTCCGCCACTTCCTTCTGGAAATAGGCCATGAAGCCGCAGGCGCCGGTGATGGCCTTCACGCCGCGCGCCTGAAGATCGAGCGCGGCTTCGACGAAGGCCTCGCGCAGCGCCGGATCGCGCCGGTTCAGCAGCCGGTCGATGGAAGCGCCGCGCACTTCCTGATAGCGCACCGGGAATGTGTAGGTTGACGCATTGCCGACATTTCCGGGCACGCAAGGATAGGCGGCATCCAGAATAAGGATGCCGATCTGCTCGCCATACCACGACTGGCTGGTCCGGCTGACCGTATAGACAGTCATCGCTGCAGTCTCCGATGTGATTTATGCGGCCGAAGAGGATGCGGCGGCCGCGCCGCCGCATCCGGCTATCGTGACGCTACTGGACGAGCCGCGGCGCGCCGGTATCGGCGGCGCTGGCGGAAAGGCCGTAGGACTTCATGATTTTGGCGATCGTGCCGTCCTTGTGCATTGCCTGGATATCGGCGTCGAGCGCCGCGCCGAACGCCGTCGCGCTCTTGGCGTAGGGGAATGCCGCCTGTGCCGCTTCCTTGGTCGCCCTTATGCGCGGATCGGGCTGGGCGACCTCCACCTTGATGCCCTTCATCTGACCTTTCTTGACGGCATAGGCACCCGCCGAATAACCGTCGATGCCCACGTCGATGCGGCCCGCAACGAGATCCTGATGCAGATTCACGGAATTCGGGTAAAGGCGCAGCTTGCTGCCCAGAAGCTTCTGGGCGTCCGATACCCAGAGATAGCCCTGCACGGTGCCGACATTCTTGCCGATCAGGTCGGACACCTTGTTGATGCCGGTCTTGGAATAAAGCCCCATCTGGTCCTTGTAGAGCGGATAGGACAGATTCATGGCCTTCGCCCGTTCCGCGGTGCGGTACCAGTCGCCGGTGGTGATGTCGGCCTGCCCGGAAAGGACATACTGGATAGCCGCCGCCGGATCGACGGCGACCGGCTTCACGGTCAGGCATTCGCGCTTGGCGAATTCGGTGGCGATGTCGCCGTCGATGCCGGTCATCTTGCCGCTCTCGCTCATGAAGGAATTGGGAACGAGGGTGGTGACGGCCACGGTCAGCGTGCCCGGCGTGATCGTCTTGAACTGGTGCAGGGGTTTGCAGTCCTGCGCGAAGGCCGCCGAACCCAGGCCGAGCAGCAGCGCGGCGCCGACGATGCCCTTGCATATGATCCCATTTTTCATTGTGTAACTCCCTTTGGTTGTTGTCGGTTTATCGGGTGGTATAAGCGGACGAGCGGTTCTCGACATAGGAGACGATCCATGTCGCCGGTATGCAGATGACCGCGTAGAGCAGGCCCGCCATAAGCAGGGCAGGCATATAGCGGAACGTGTTGGAGCCGATCATGTAGGCGTTGCTGACCAGTTCCGGCAGCGCGATGGTGAAGCAGAGCGACGTGCCCTGAAAGATCAGGATCGCGAAGCCGAGCAGCGCCGGCAGCGCCACCCGCAGCGCCTGCGGCAAAAGCACGAAACGCAGTTCGTCCAGCGCGTTGAAGCCCAGCGCCTCCGCCGCTTCCCGCTGGCCATGGTGGATGGATTGCAGGCTGGCGCGGATGATCTCGCTCGTATAGGCGCCGGTGTTCCAGGCCAGCGCCACCACGGCGGCCGAAAACGACGTCATCGTCAGCCCTGTCGCCGGCAGGCCGAAATACATGAACTGCAACAGGACCAGAGCCGGAGCGCCGCGCCCGACCTCGACCAGAAACAGGCTGACATAGCGGGAAAAACGCGATTTCGTGCCGACGCCGAGCGCGAACAGCAGGCCGAGCGGTATGCCGATGACGAGGCTGAACGCGGCGACTTCGACGCTCACCTTCAGCCCGCCGAGCAGCGCCGGCATCCATTCGTTGAATTCTTCGAGGGTCGGAAACATCAGCGCGCCACCTTCGCTCTCAGATAACGGTCGGCGGTGCGCGACAGCCATGCCACCGGCAGGCTCAGGAAAATGTAGAACAGGCCGACCAGCGCGAACACCTCGATCCCCTTGAAGGTGAGCTGCGACACCTGATTGCCGCGAAAGGCGAGTTCGGCGACGCCGATGGTGGAAGCGACCGCCGTTTCCTTCATCAGGCCGATCAGGTAGCTTGCTGCCGAAGGCAGCGCGACGCGGAACGCCTGCGGAGCCACCACGTCGATCAAGGTATGGCGCGTTCCGAAATTGAGCGCCGTCGCCGCCTCCCACTGGCCATGATGCAGCGATGCCATCGCGCCGCGATAGATTTCCGCCATATTGGCCGATGCGATCATGCCGAGGCCGATCACCGCCGCGGTGAAAGGATTGATCGGCATCAGGCCCATGCCGATACCGAAGAAGATGATGAACAGCCACAGGATGGGCGGCAGGGCGCGCACGATCTGGATGACGACCGCCGCCGCCCAGCGTATCGGCGGAAAGGCGGCCTTGCGCGCGGCCAGAAGCGGAATGCCCATGACGCAGCCGATGGCGAACGCGCCGAATGTGAGCGCCACGGTCCATGGCAGGCCGCTCAGGATGAGAAGGATATTCTCCCGCGTCATCTGTCGTGCACCGCACGAAGAAAGCGCTTCGTGCGCTCCTGTTGCGGGTCGCGCATCACGTCCTTCGAGGGGCCTTTCTCGATGATCCGTCCGTCGGCCATGATCATGACCGTATCGGACACATTCTCCGCGAAGCCCATTTCATGGGTGACGACCAGCATGGTCATGCCGCTTTCCGCCAGTTCGCGCATCACCGCCAGCACTTCCAGCCCCAGTTCGGGGTCGAGCGCCGAGGTAGGTTCGTCGAACAGCATCACCTGCGGGTTGAGCGCGAGCGACCGCGCGATGGCGATGCGCTGCTGCTGGCCGCCCGAACACCGCCCCGGATATTGCGTCGCCTTGTCGGCAAGCCCGACGCGCTCCAGAAGCTGGATCGCCCGCTGCTCGGCTTCGGCGCGGCTGCGGCCCAGCACGCGCTCCTGCGGCAGGCTGACATTGCGCAGCACGGTCATATGCGGAAACAGGTTGAACGACTGGAACACCATGCCGACCGTGTTGCGCAACTGCTTGAGCTGGGCCGGCCGCGGCGGCTGGCTCGCGTCGAGCGTCAGCTTTCCCACGGTCAGAAGGCCGCCATCGGGCCTTTCCAGATAATTGATGCAGCGCAGCAGCGTGCTCTTGCCGGAACCGCTCGGACCGATGATCGCCAGAACCTCGCCCTGCGCCACGTCGAGATCAATGCTTTCCAGCACCAGGTGAGACCCGTAATGCTTGCTGATGCCTTCGAGGCGAATGATTTTCGGCGTGGAGGCAGGGGGAGCCGCCGCGCTGGAAGTTCCGGTGGTCGGGGCCGGCCGCGTTGCATTCAATAACCACACTCCCCTTTGTTATCGTTTACGGCGATGATCTGTCGTTTTGCAAAATGCGGACGCAACGTTCCCACTGCGTGATGGGTTGCCCCATAACTTTCAGCGGCCCTATGCCTGATGCTCTTGTATTTGGTATTTATGGTGCCGCTTGCTGTCGCCACCCGGTACGTTAATATCGCCCCGGCAAATTACAAATGTAAAAAATATCCGCCGCTCCATAACCTGAAATTATGCTTCCTCCAGTTGCGGCGGCGTCTGCGATGCGATTTCCTGCTCTGCGCATCATCGGCATAAAGACAATCGTCACGGGAATGATATATCGTCCACTATGGACGAACCTCCCCGTCCGAAGACGCACAGGAAAGGAGAAGAACGCAGCATGAGCGAAACTCTCACCCTTACCGACCATCAGGCCATCCGCGACTGGGTTTCGGCGCGGGGCGGCTCGCCCGCTCTGGTGACGACCTCGCCCGATTTCGACGAGCCTCCGGTTCTGCGCATCGTCTTCGAGCCGGAAGTCTATCCCGATGTCGACCAGCCGCTCGACGCCGGCGGGCTGGAAGTCGTCGACTGGGACGAATGGTTCCGCAACTTCGACGCGCAGAAGCTCGTCATACTGGTCGCGCGCGAGGAGCCCGACAAGCTCGACCGCTATCACCAGATAATGAAAGCCTGAAAGGCGCCGGACCGGCGATCCATCGACGATCCATGAATCAGGACAGTTTCAGCTTTTCGTTCGCGAAGGAACGCGCGCAGGCGCTGGGGGAAATCCATGCGCGTCCCGCGGCTCTGCTGTCCTCGCCGCGGGTGATCTTCCAGCTCGCCTTCCTGACCGAGAACCACCGCGAGGCCGACCAGGAACTGGTCGCCGAACTGGCCCGCACATACGGCGTCGCGGCCCCGGACGGGGATACCAGCCATTTCGTGATGAACTGGCCGCAGGGACAGTTCCGCTGGGAGCGCCACACCGAGTTCTCCACCTATTTCTGGGATGCGCCCGCGCCGGACAAATTCGGCGGCCCGACCTCCAGCCAGCCGTTCGTCGCCAGCTTCACGGCGCCCGGTCCGCTGATCTCCGGCATCCGGCTGGAAATCCGGCCGGAATTCACCGACGAGATGCGCGCCGACTTCGACCCGACCAGCCTTTGCCGCAGCCGTATCCGCAACGGTGAGGCGGAAGTGATCACCGATTTCCGCCAGAACAGCGACGGGCTCACGCGGTTTCTGCTGATCGATTGCGGCCAGTTGAGCGATGCCGGCCGCGGCGTGGTGGTGCAAAGGCTGCTCGACATCGAAACCTACCGGACACTCGCCATGCTTGGCCTGCCGCTGGCCCAGAGCCTGTCACCGGAAATCCGCAAGATCGAGGAACGCCTGACCGCCATAACGCAGCGCATGAAGGACCATGCGCGCGAGGAAGCTGACGCCATGCTGGCCGAAGTGACGAAGCTCGCCGCCGAACTGGAAGCCAACGCAGCGCTTTCGCTTTATCGCTTCGGCGCCAGCCGCGCCTATTACGACATCGTCCGCGAACGCATTCAGGCCCTCGGCGAAACCGGCGTCGCCGGCTTCGAGGCCATCGGCACCTTTCTGGAACGGCGGCTCGCGCCGGCCATGCGCACCTGCCAGTCGGTCGACGAGCGCCAGCAAAGCCTTTCGCGCAAGCTCGCCCGCGCAACCTCCCTGCTGCGAAGCTGGATCGACGTCGAACTGGAACGGCTCAATTCCAGCCTTCTCAACTCCATGGACCGGCGCGCGCAATTGCAGTTGCGCCTTCAGCAGACCGTCGAGGGCCTGTCGGTCGCGGCGATCTCCTATTATGTCGTCGCGCTCATCGGCCATGTGCTGGAATCGGCAGGCGCGCTCGGCTTCCATCCCCTGCCGCCGGAAGTCATGACCGGGCTGCTGGCCCCCGTCGTGGTGCTGCTGATCTGGCTTCTGGTGCGGCGCATCCGCAGCCGCCATCTCGATGACAGCCACGGCGCCTGAGCATCCGGCATCCGGGGGCGCTTTCAACGCCCCGTGATCGTCTCCACCCATTCGGCGAAAACCTTGCCGAATTTCGCCAGATAATCGCGCGTGCCGGCATCCGTCACGGTGCCGTCCTCGCCGACGACATCGGCGGAGTGCCCGACATACATTTCCGGCTGGGTAAGCTGGGGCATGTTCAGGAAGGTCAGGCTCTGGCGCAGATGATGATTGGCGCCGAAACCGCCGATCGCGCCGATGGAGGTCGAGATGATCGCGGCCGGCTTGCCGTCGAAGGCATTCTTGCCATAGGGCCGCGACGCCACGTCGATCGCGTTCTTCAGTACGCCCGGCACCGAGCGATTATATTCCGCCGTCACGAAGAGAATGGCGTCGCAGGCCTTGATCTTTTCGCGCAGGGCCACCCAGTCGGCCGGCGGCGTTTCTTCCAGATCCTGATTGAAAAAGGATACGCCGCCGATCTCGATGATCTCGAAATCGAGCGTCTCGGGCGCGAGCGCGATGACCGCCTTCGCGATCTTGCGGCTGAAGGAACCCTTGCGCAGACTGCCGATCAGAACGCCTGTCTTCTTCCTTGCGGGCATATGGTCTCTCCTTTTCATCACCGGTCCGCCCCGATCCCCGGAGCGGAACGATTTCATTCATGGCGCGTTACTCCCGCGCTTGCCAGACCTTTTTTACGGGCGCGGCGATGCCCCGCCGCGTTTTCGATTCATCGTCCCCCACCATGGAAGGAGAAACGACATGGCTGTCACGCGGAAGGAAGAGGAACGCGCACTCAGCACCGATGAGCGCGAAGCCGTCGCCGGGACGCGGCATCCGGCGATACAGGAACTGTCGGACGAGGCGCTGCATGCGCTCCTGCCGCGGCTGCGCCAACTGCGCGACAAGGCGAAAACGCAGGCCGACCAGCAGCGCCGCGAAGTGCGCGGCAAATCCGCCCCCAAAGGCGCCCGCCCGAAATCGTCCGACGCCGGCAGCCGGCTGAAGACCGGCATTCTCGCAATGGCGCTGAAAAGATTGAATGCCGAAATCCAGCGCCGCGCCGAAATGGCGAAAAACCATACGCTGGCGGAAAACGCGCAGCACGCGCTTGAACTCAAGCTTCACGCGCAGAAGAACGGCATTCCCTTCAACACGCGCCATGCCAATCTGGGGATAAGGAACATACCCGACAAAAAGGTCGTCTCGCTGATCCGTCCCGGCGAGCGCGGGCGGTTGCGCAAGGCGGGCGCCGTCGCGCAGGCCAGACGCGACACCGCCGGAGGCTGACCGCAGACGGACCCGGCGGGATGCCGACCATCCCGCCGCATCCCGGCCCGCGCTTCGGTAAAGCCTATTTCGCCAGCGGCGAAAGCGCCACCGCCGCTTCCGAGGTGAGAATGCGGAATGTGAACGTCTCTTGCAGATAGAGTTCGACCGTCGTGCTGGAATGGCTGAGATAACCGATCGAGAAATCCTGTCCGAGATCGAGTTCGAAATCGCCCCCGCGCGTGGTCACCACGAAGCCGCCCTGGATCGCCGGCGCCCAGAAGATGCCGCCGTCCACCTCCCGCTCGATATGATGGAACACCGGATAGCCGTCGTCGCTGCCGCCGCTGGCGGCAGTATAGGCGTCCGCGCCCAGAATGACGGCGTAAGGGCCGTTGCACCCGGCGAGCTTCAGCGCGCTCACCGCCTTCGCCACCACATCCGGATAGGCCTTCATGCTGGCCGGCAGCGTCAGCGGCGGGTTGCTGGCGCCCTCGCGCATGCCCTGAATACCGGCGGCGGCATATCCCTCGTAGACGGCGCGCTCCTCCGCGAAGGCGATCTTCTGCGCCGCTTCCTTCACCGGCCACCAGTCCGAATCCTCCGAGCCGCGCGCCACGTCGTCGATCGCCTCGCGCGTGAGCTGGAACGGAACGCGCAGTTCCACGAACGGCATGACTTCGCGCTGCCGCGTCTGCACGCCCTCTCCCGGACTGGCGATCGGCTTCAGATGGCCGGTGCCCACGGATGAAACGTCGAAGCCCTGCGGCCCGACCACGTCCACGACATGGCGCGCCGAAAGATGGCGCTTGAGCGTCCGCGACGCCTCCTGTTCGATCTGCTCCCATGCCTCGTCGGAGATCGGAGCCAGATGGCGATGAAGATTGTTCATGACACGCCTCACTTCTTTAAAGAGCCAATGCCG
Source organism: Rhizobiales bacterium 63-22 (assembly GCA_001898995.1). Lineage (GTDB taxonomy): Bacteria > Pseudomonadota > Alphaproteobacteria > Rhizobiales > Rhizobiaceae > Brucella. Next base: position 132,817 of record MKVZ01000020.1, read on the forward strand.
AGCGAACCGTCGCCTCTGGGCGCGCCCGTGGACGCCGCTGCGGGCGCCGGTCGATCTGTCGTCTCGCTTTCCGCGCTTTCCGCCGGGGCCTCGCCCGGCCCGTCCTCCGGCGCAACGTCATCGAGGAACGACGCCGTCGGCGTGAAGAACAGTCCTCCGGTCACGGCGCGGCTGAAATCCAGCAGATGGTCGTAGGTGCCCGGCGGATTGCCGATGAACATGTTCTCCAGCATCTTCTCGATGCGCGCGGGCGACCGGGCATAGCCGATGAAATAGGTGCCGAACTCGCCCTTGCCCACCTCGCCGAACGGCATGTTGTCGCGCACAATCTGAAGCTGCTCGCCATTTTCCTCGATCGAGGTCAGGACATTGTGCGCATAGGGCTTCTTCACCGCGTCGGGCTGTTCGATATCGGACAGCTTGTGGCGCCCGATGATGTTCTCCTGCTCCTCGACCGGCACCTTCTCCCACCGCTCAAGGTCGTGCAGGTATTTCTGCACGATCACATAGCTGCCGCCGGCAAAGGCGGGGTCCTCGTCGCCGATCAGGACGGCAGCCGCCGCGGCCTGATCCACCGGGTTCTCGGTTCCGTCGACGAAGCCCAGAAGATCGCGATCATCGAAGAACTTGAAGCCGTGCACCTCGTCAACTACCGAAACCGCGCCGGAAAGCCGCGACATGATATGCGTCGCCAGTTCGAAGCACATGTCCATGCTGGCCGCCCGGATGTGAAACAGGATATCGCCCGGCGTGGAAACGGCCGTATGCGCGCCGCGAATCTCGCGAAAGGGGTGCAGTTCCTTCGGCCGCGGCGCGCCGAACAGCCGGTCCCATGCGTCCGAGCCGAAGCCCATCACGCAGGACAGTTGCCCGTTCAGGCGCCGGAATCCGACGCCGCGCAGCAGGCTCGAAAGATCGGCGCACAGGCTACGGATGGCCGTCTCCGGTCCCGCTCCCGGATTGATCGTGACGACAAGGAAAATGGCGGCGCGCGTCAGCTTCGCCGCGACCGGCTGCGAAACCGGGAGAATCACGTTTGAGTCCATGCCTGATCCGTACACATCCTTGCCAGAGCCGGGTCCGGCAGAGGCCATAATCGGAAATCGCCGCGACACCATGGCCGCCGCGTCCGACTATAGGATTTTCCATCGCTGTCGGCCAAGGCTTAATCGTACGGATCGCCGTCGTTTCGGTCCCTGTTTTCAGTCCATGTCCCGGAAGGCGTGTCCGTTGGCCTCCACCTCCTTCACGACATCCGGCGGCAGAAGCGCCTGCGCCGAGGTTCCATCGAAATCCCATTCGCTCTTGTCGGCGAGATCGGGCAGGCCCGCGCCATGGCGCACATAAAGGCCGACGGCGGGCTTGTTGACGTTTGTATAGAGATCATATTCCGGCATGTCGTCCTCGTCTGAAATACGTGTTGATCGTTCCCGCGCCTTCGCTCCGCATTGGGACAAATTACCGCGGCGGTCACAGATCGACAGGACGGCCGGATGGCTCTTCTTCCAGCGTCACGGCAATGTCCGCATTGGCCGACAGCCGCACCTTGTCGCCTTCCACCCCGGCCACGAAGCCGAGTTCGATATAATGGCTATGGCCGCGATGCTCGCCGAAGCTGTCGCTCTTCTTTAGCCTGATGCGGTCGCCCGCGACGCGATCCACCGTCCCGACATGCACGCCGTCGGCGCCGATGACTTCCATATTTTCCCTGATCCTGTGATCCACCGCTATATCCTCCTTGCTGGAATTAGGAGGAAACGGGCCTGCAGACATAAGGTTGCACAGGACGGCTGGCGTGACGTCCTCCTGCCGGCCGGTATCGGCAATGGACTGGACATCGATCGCGCTTGGCCTTACGCCAGTCAGTCAGCATTGACCGGGAGATCGCCTGACGCCGGCGGCGTCATCCCTTCTGCAATCAAAAAAAGCGGGGTAACATCATGAAACTGTGCAGATTTGGTCCAGTTGGAAACGAAAAGCCGGGCATCGTCGATTCCTCCGGCTCGGTGCGGGATATATCCGCGCTGAAACCGTCCTTCACAGCGGGCGATCTCTCCCCGGCGTCGCTTGCCGCGCTGGCCACTCTCGATCCGGGCCGTTTTCCGGTGGTCGAGGGAGAATTCCGTTACGGCCTGCCGTTCGAGGGAACCGGCAAATATATCTGTATCGGCCTCAATTATTCGGACCACGCCGCCGAGTCCAATCTGCCCGTGCCGAACGAGCCGATCATTTTCATGAAGGCGATCACCGCCATGTGCGGTGCGAACGACGATACGATCGCGCCGCCCGGCTTTTCCAAACTCGACTGGGAGGTCGAGTTGGCGATCGTGATCGGCTCGATGGCGCGGAACGTGCCTGCGGACAGGGCCTTCGACTACATCGCGGGCTATTGCGTGGCCAACGACGTTTCGGAGCGTGCGTTCCAGACCCAGTCGAGCCAGTGGGACAAGGGCAAGGGATGCGATACGTTCGGGCCGCTCGGGCCGTGGCTGGTGACGAAGGATGAGGTCCCCGATCCGCAGGCGCTCGACATGTGGCTGGATGTGAACGGCCGGCGTATGCAGAACGGCAACACGCGCACCATGGTCTTCGACGTGAAAACGATCGTGTCCTATGTCAGCCGGTTCATGACGCTCATGCCGGGCGACGTGATCGCGACGGGCACGCCGCCCGGCGTCGGCATGGGCATCAAGCCGGAGCCGGTATATCTCAAGATCGGCGACGTGGTCGAACTGGGCATCGCCGGCCTCGGCCGTCAACGGCAGACCATCGTAAGCCGCTGAGGCGGGGCCGGCGCCTGTTCCGGCCCTATTCCGGCTTGCGGCCGAAAACCACGTAATTGTCGAACTGCTGCCAGGCGGTACCGGCTTCCGTGAAGCCCGCATGGCGCAGGGCGGCGACATGGAAATCGACGGAGCAATCCTCCCCGCTCGTCGCGCGCTTCGGCGTGCGCGTGGCGAACAGGGCATCGCGCTGTTTCTTCAACGCTTCGAGGCCGGGCGTCTTTCCGGCCCGCTCCCACCACATAGCCCAGTCGTCCTCGCCGTTCTCGACCGCTTCGCGCTCGATACGCCGGCGCACGGTCTTCGCCACTTTCGCCAGTGTCGGCCACCGGCTGTCGTAGCGCATATGGTCCCCGTTCATCACGATGCCGCCGGGCAGGAGCAGTTCGCCCGCAGCGCCGTAGAATTCCGCGAGATCGCCGGGAGAAAGCCAGTGCAGCGCCGTGGTCGAGACCAGCGCCGCCGGTGTCTTGGCGTTCATGGAGACCGCGGCATCGCGCACTTTTTCGGCCCATGACGGCTTGCCGAGATCGGCTTCCACCACCCGGACCCGGTGCTCCTGATCGGCCAGCGCGGTGCGGGCCATCTGCAACAGCATGACATCCGTGTCGACCGCGACGACGCTGGCGGCGGGGAACCGGTCGAGCAGCCGGCGGCTCAGCGAACCGGGCCCGCAGGCGGCGTCGATGATCGTAAACTCCCCGCCGAAAGCCACCTCCAGCACCTCGAACATCACCGCGAAGCGCTCCTCGCGCTGCCTGATATAGCCCTCCTGCTGCCGGTCCCAGCGTGCCAGAAGATCCAGAATTCGATCACGATCGATCATGTGCGTTTCCTTTCATGGCGGTTGTCATCATGCCGGTTCGCGGCGGCGGCCGGCGCTCGCCACCGCTCCAGTTCGACGTCGAAATGCGGCGGCAGGTGCTCCGCGATCTGCACGAACCGTCCCTTGACGCGAAACACCTTCTCGATCAAGCCCGATGCGGCAAGTGCCGTCGGCTCGCCGTCGAAGACATGGCGGCCGCTCTCCAGCAGCGATATCCGGTCGCAGATGGACATGGCCTGATTGAGATCGTGGATCGCCATGACGATGCTCACGCCCCGCTCCCGGCTGAGGCGGTGGACGAGGTCGAGCACCTCGATCTGATAACCGATATCCAGAAACGATGTCGGCTCGTCGAGCAGCAGGATTTGGGCCTCCTGCGCAAGGGCCGCCGAAATCCACGCGCGCTGGCGTTCGCCGCCCGACAATTCCCGCAAACCCCTGTCCGCATGGCCGGAGAGGCCGGTGCTTTCCAGCGCCCAGCCGATCGCCGCCTCGTCCTGCCGGCTGTAGCCGCGGAACAGGCCGACATGCGCGAATCGACCCTGACGCACCAGTTGCTCCACCGTCATCTCGTCCGGCGCGGCCGGCTGCTGGGGCAGGAAGGCGAGATGCCGGGCGATTTCCCGGCGCGACATGGCGGCAACCGGCCGGCCGTCGATCGAGGCCTGTCCCGCAGCCGGGCGGATCAGGCCCGCCAGCGCATGCAATGCGGTGCTCTTGCCGGAACCGTTCGGCCCGATCAGGGCGCGTATCTCTCCCTTGCCGAGGGAAAGGCTGAAATCGTCGAGCGCCCTTCGGCGCCCATATTCGACGGACAGGTTCGAGCAGGAAAGGATCATCGATGCCTCACGGAGTACGGCGCAGCAGCACAATCAGCACGGGGACACCGAAGATTGCCGTGACGACGCCGATCGGAATTTCCTCCGCCTGCCCGAGGACCCTTCCGACGAGATCGCCGAGCGTGACGGTGATGACGCCGAGCGCGATCGTCAGGGGCAGGACCAGCGAGAAATGCCGCCCCGCCAGAAACCGCGCCAGATGCGGCACGATCAGGCCGACGAAGACGATGGGACCGACCACGCTGACCGCGGTTGCGGCGAGGAAACAGGCGAGCGCGAGCGCGAGCGAGAATTGCAGCCTGTAGGAAAGGCCGAACGAGCGCGCGACCGGCGCCTCGAAGCGCAGCAGATCGACGGGCCGGCGCAGCAGGGGCAGCGCGGCGAGGCCCGCGACGGTGAAGGGCAGCAGAAGCAGCACATCCCGCCAGGTGCAGGCGTAAAGCGAGCCGGAGAGCCATTCGAGCAGGACTTCGATGCGCTCCGAACCCCAGCCGGCGATGAGGCCGACCGCCACCGCCTGCAGCACCGCCCCGACCGCGATGCCGCAGATGGTGATGCGCAAAGGTCCGAGGTCCCGCGCGATCGCCAATGCGTAGATCAGCCCGCCGGCGATCAGGCCGCCGATCATGCCGACCGCCGGCAGCCATTCGACGGGCAGTTCGACAAGCGTGTTCGAGCCGGGATTGTGGATGTAGACGGCGAACAGGAGAAAGATGCCCACCGCGAGCGTCGCGCCCTGCGAGACCCCCATGATCGACGGATCGGCCAGCGGGTTGCGGGTGATGGTCTGGAGGATGAGCCCCGCCACGGCGAAATGAATACCGACGAGGACGCCGGTGAGGATGCGCGGCAGCCTTATATCGAGGATGATCGTCCGCGCGGTCTGCGATCCCCCGCCACGGAAGACGGCGAGCACGTCCGCCGCCGGAATATCGACCACGCCGATGAGCACGGCGGCCACGACCGACAGGATCGCCAGCACGATCGTCGCCGCGATGAACAGGAACACGCCGTCGTTCCGGCGCTGCCTTGCCGCTGCCGTCATGATTTTACCGCCGCTCCCGAAAAGAGGCTCCGCCGCCGCACGAGCCAGATGAACACCGGGCCGCCGATGAGGGCCGTGATGATGCCGACCGGAAGCTCCCGCGGCGCGGCGGCGGAACGGGCGACGATATCGGCGGCGGTGACGACGAAACCGCCCAGCGCCGCCGTCAGCGCGACGGTCCAGCCGGTTCCCCCGACGCGCAGGAGCCGGGCGACATGCGGCATCGCCAGGCCGACGAAGGCCACCGGTCCGGCGACGGGCACCACGCCGGCGACGGGGATGACCGCCAGCAACAGCAGAAGCGGCTTCCATATCCTGAGATCGAGACCCATTCCGGCGGCGGCATGCTCGCTCAGCGCCAGAAGGCCGAGAACGCGCTGCGATGCCAGCGCGCCCGCGACCCCGACGAGAACCCATGGCGTCATATAGGCCAGTTGCGGCCATGAGCGGCCCTGAAATCCGCCGGCGAGCCAGAACAGCATGGCGGTGGCCTGCGGTCCGCTGAAGAGCAGGAAATAGGTCGTCAGCGCCCCGAGCAGCAGCGACATGCTGATGCCGCCCAGCGCGAGATGCAGCGGGCGGCTGGTCCCGCCTCTGGCGATCCAGAACGTCACCAGCGCGGCCGCGAGCCCGCCCGCCATGCCGACCCACGGATAGAACACGGAGGAAATCCACGGCAGGAAAACGAAGCAGAACACGATCGAGGCCACCGCCCCCGACGTGACGCCGGTGAGGCCGGGACCGGCCAGCGGATTGCGCGTCAGGGTCTGGAGCAGATAGCCCGAGACGGCGAGCCCCGCGCCGCCGACGAAAGCGGCGAGGCTGCGCGGCAGACGCAGGGTCCAGACGAAGATCGAATCGATCTTCCCGTCAGGCCACAGCAGGGCGTTTACCAGCGCAGGCACGGAAAGCGTCCTTGCGCCGAAACGCAGTCCGACAATGAGAACGACCGCGGAGGCGATCACCACCGCAGACGTCATGACGAGAGACCGGACCGCGCCACCCCGCGGCGATGCCGACCGGCCGCCGCTCACTTCCGCAATTCTGCCGGAATGAACTTGGCCGCTTCCGCACGGACATCGACGGCCGGGAAGGTGTCGGGATAGAGGTAATGGGCCGCTTCGCGCAGCACCATCTCGCGCGCGATGGGGCCGTTGGTTTCCGCCCACTCGTCGCCGACATAATAGACGCGATGGTTCTTGACGGCGGAAAGCTGCTTCCAGATGGGATTGTTCTCCTGAGGACGGTCCGGATAGTAATCGATCACGAAAATGATGTCGGGATCTTTTGCCAGAATGTCCTCAAGGCTGAGGTTGATCCCGAACCGGCCGCCCTTCGCCATCGGGCCGGCGACGTTGTTCCCGCCAAGCGCCGCGACGATCGCCGCAGCGGTATTTTCGGTGTGGAAGGCAAACGGATCGTCACCGCCGAAGGTGATGAGGAAACTGGGATGCTTCCCCTTCGGAGCCTTCTGCGCATATTCGGCCATATGCTGCCTGAACGCGGCATTGAGTTCCTTTCCGCGCTCCGGCTTGCCCATCAGCGCGGAAAGCTGGTCCACCTCCTTATAGCTCTCCGTCAGGAGTTCCATATTGTAGGCGACATAGGGCGCGATCTTCTGGAACTGCGCGGCATCGCCCTCCGTGTAGCGGCGTATGGCGACGATGAGATCGGGCTTGGCTTCGGAAAGCAGTTCGAGGTTCGGCTTGGCGCGCTGGCCGATCTGCTTGATGTCCTTGGTCAGGCCGAGAAGATAGTCCGGATTGCGGCCGGCGACCATATAGGTCGTGGCCACCGGCTTCAGGCCGAGCGCGAAGGCCAGATCGGCGGCGAAATAGGATACGCCGGCCACGCGCTCCGCCTTGGCCGGGACCGTAACCGTGACCCCGCGATCGTCCACGACGGTGGTGGTCTTCGCATCCGCCGCAAAAGCGGGAGCGGCAAGGGCCGCAAGCATGAGTCCGCCCATAGCGGCGGAAAAAGTGAAACCGTGACGCATTGCGGTATCTTCCTGAAGCAATCGAAACCGACCTCACTAGATACCGAAATATGATAATGTCAATCACCTTTTAATGCCGGATCGGCCGACCGTGATCGTCGAGGAAAGTGCCCCGGCGCCTTGTTTTGCCGATGACGAACGGTCCCGCCAACGGCTCTCCGATCACGGGATATTGAAGAAATCATCCGTGGAGGACAGGCTGCCGAAAGCGGCTGAATATTGCATCCGATCTTCGTCGCTGTCGGCGGGGCATGCTCGGCTGACACGGAAGGCGGATTTCAGCCGCCGGCGATCGCGGCGACGATACCGGCGCGATCCACATCGCGCGTGCGCCAATGGGCTATCGTGCGCCCGCCACGCATCACCCACACGCTATCCGAAATCCGCATCACCTGCTCCAGATCGTGGCTGATCACGAGCTGGGCGATGCCTTCCTTCTTCAGGTTGCCGATCAGATCCTCGACGGCGCCGCGCTCGCGCAGGCCGAGCGCCGCTGTCGGCTCGTCCATGATGACCAGCGAGGAGCCCCAGCTCGCCGCCCGCCCGATGGCGATGGACTGGCGCTGACCGCCGGACATGCGCCGCACCTTGGCGCGCACCGGCGGCATGTTGACCAGCAACCGGCTGAGCTTGGCCTCGGTGTCGCGGATCATCCGCGGCCGGTCGAGCACCTTGATCGGCCCCAGTTTGAACACCAGTTCCCGGTTGAGGTACATGTTCTGCCAGACGGTCAGATCTTCGATCAGGGCCAGATCCTGATAGACGGTCTCGATGCCGCGCGCGCGCGCCTCGGTCGGCGAGGCGAAGGAGACGGACTCGCCGTTGAAGCGAATCTCCCCCGATGTCGCCGGATGCACGCCGGTGATGCAGCGGATCAGCGTCGACTTGCCGGCGCCGTTGTCGCCGACCAGCGCCGTGACCTCGCCGGCATTGCAGACGAGGTCCGCGCCACGCAGCGCTTCGACCGCGCCGAACGATTTCGTCAGCCCCTTGACCGCGAGAACGGGTGTCGGTTCGCTCATCGCTGCAACCTGCTCAGAACCGCCGCGGCGATGACCACGATGCCGGCCGCGATCGGCTGATAATCGTTGGAAATCTGCAGCAGCGTGAAACCGTTGTTCAGGACGGTCAGCACCAGCGCGCCGGCAAGCGTGCCGACGATCGCCACGCGGCCGCCGAACAGCGAACTGCCGCCGAGCACCACCGAGGCGATCGAGTTCAGGAGCTGCGAGGTCTGCTGCGCCGGATCGGAACTGCCGGTATAGGCCACCAGCAGGATACCGGCGACGCCGACCAGCGCGCCGTTGATGCAGTAGGCCGCAATGCGCATCCTGTCGATGTTGATGCCCATGGCGCGGGCAGCGTCGCGATCTCCGCCCGTGGCGAGCACATGCACGCCGAATCGCGTGAAGGTGAACAATAGCCACGCCCCGCAGGCGGCGATGAGAGCGATGAGATAGAAGTAACGGATCGGGCCGATCTCGCCGATGGCGAGCGAGCGCAGGAAGTCGCTGTCGACCGCGAAGGACTGGTCGCCGCTGACCAGCAGGCTGATACCCGTCATCACGCCAAGCATACCGAGCGTGGCGATGAAGTCGTTCACCTTGAGCTTGGTCACCACCAGCCCGTTGACCAGCCCGACGGCCAGCCCCGAAAGGATGCCGGCGATCATCGCCGGCATCATGCCGTAGCCTGCGACATAGACGAGGCCGAACACCACGGCCGTCCACGAAAGGTTGGAGGCGATCGACAGGTCGATGCCGCCCGTGACGATCACGAACTGCTGGGCCATGGACAGCACGACGAGGATCGATGCGCTGACCAGAACGTCGCTGATATTGCCCCATGTGGAGAAAGTGCCGTTGATGCTGGCGAAGATGGCGCAGATCACCACGAGCGCGCAGAGCGCCGCGTTGTCCCCCCAGAACGCGGGGTCCTGCAACTTTCCCGACAGCCGGGCGGTCTGTACGCTCACGGGATCACGGCGCTCCGAAGGGGTCGTCGAAGGAGAAGAACGGCTGCGGGAACTTGGCCAGCGCCTGATCGGCGTTTGCCGGCGTGATCAGCTTGATCGGGGATTCGATCTTGGTCGGAATCTTCTTGCCCTGAGCGATGGCCTGACAGGCCTGCACCGCCATCTGGCCCTCGGCATACGGATATTGGGACACGGTGGCCGAAAGCTTGCCGGCCTTGACCGACTGGATCGCTTCCTTCTCTCCGTCGACGCTGATCACCTTGATCTTGCCGGACTTGCCGGCGTTGGAGATCGCCTGCGCTGCACCGAGGCCCATCTCGTCATTGGCCGAGAAGATGCCGACGATATGCGGATGCACCTTGAGCATGGTGGTGGTGGCGGAAAGGCCCTTGGCGCGCTCGTAGTCGGCAACTTGCGTCTGCACGACATGCAGCTTGCCCTTGGTGACAGCACGGAAGGCGGTCTCGCGGTTGATGCCGTTCTGTTCGCCGGGGATGCCGAGCAGCAACGCCACGTCGCCCTTGCCGCCGGTAAGCGAAAGCATGTGTTCGCCCGCGATCTTGCCGGCACGGACGTTGTCGGAGCCGATGAAGCTGGTCAGCTTCAGCCCCGCCGACTTCACGGCCTTGGCGTCGAGGGCCGTGTCGAGATTGATGATCGGAATGCCCTTCTGCGAGACGGGCAGGAGCGGCGTGATGACATTGGTGCCGTTGATCGGCACGACACCGAAGCAGGTATAGTCCTGATTCGCCATGGTCGAGATCTTCGCGTTCTCGCCGACGATATCGGTCTCGTTGGCGCCGGCCTGTACGGTGACGTCGACGCCGAGCTTCTTGCCCTCGTCGATGGCGCCGTCACGCAGGGCGCGCCAGTATGGATTGCTGGTGTCGCGGATGACGATCGCAACCTTCGCCTTGGCAGCGGCGGCTAATGCCGGACTGCCCGGGATGGCGGCGAGGACCATGGCGGATACTGCCCCGGCGAGCAGGGAATATGCTTGACGCTTCATGACTTCCTCCCAAATTGCTACCCGATTGATCGACCCCTCCGGACATCAGTAAAATCCCATAAGCGTAGGTTGTAAAGCCGCTTTATAGCGCAATTTGCCGCGGCGGCGGTGCCGGACGTGCGCTTCGCCCGCCACAGGGAATTATAACGGCGGACGGCACCAACCCATTGTAATCGTTGTCAGGTTTGGTGCCAATCATATGAAAAACCGCCGCCGGCAAATTGCAGGCGGCGGTTTCAAGGAGCGCGTCCCGGACAAAGCGGGGGCGGAATAGTCCGAAACGCTTCCCGGAGGGGGATCAGTTCGTGGTGGCGGGAGCCGTCTTCTTGGCAGCGGCGGGGGCTGCCTTCTTGACGGCCTTCTTCTTCATCATGGTCTTTTTGGCGGCCTTCTTGTGCGTCGCCTTCTTGGCATGATGCACGGCCTTCTTGTGCGCCTTCTTGGTGACATGCTTGGCCGGAGCGGCAGGGGTGGTCGTGGTGGTGGCGTCGGTGGCCGGAGCCGGCGTCGAGGTCTGAGCCATTACGGGAGCGGACAGGCCCAGAACGACGGCAAGACCGAGAGCGGAGACGAGAGACTTGTTCATTTTAAGGTACCTCATTTGGGTTTCCCGCTTGGGGGGATGGCTTCTTCCTCCGATCCTTCCGGGTCGTCCATATTAGGCTTGAGACCCAGCCGCTTCAGGCCCTCGGCATAGGCCCGAAGGCCCTGCGCCTGTCTTTTGCTTGCGCAAAATCGGGTGCCTTTCTTCAGCAAAATCTCGGCCTGACGGGCTTGTCGCGACGCGACATGACCGGAAAGCGCGGATTGCAACTGCCGCTGAAGTCTTTCACACCGTTCGCTTCGGGTGACCAGTTTCGCCGCCGATGCTTCCTGTGGAAGCATGAGAGGCGAGAGGCCGGTCGCCAGGAGCGCCGAAAGGACCAGAACCGCCGTCGTTTTCGATACACACATCGACATGACCATGCGTTTCGGGAACTTTCCCGGAGCTTCCGTTTCTTCAACGAGACCGTTATCGCAGCGCATCATTGCTGTCGTTTTTCCCCGATGTTGCATTTTGTTTCTGAATTGTAGCCGCTTCCGCCATGTAAGTCCTCCAAGCTGTAATTGGTGGTTGAAAAAGCGGCAAGCGGCTTTTTATGGTCTCAATGAGCGGATTATGATCAAAGCATGTCGCGCAAAAGTGGGAACCGCCTCCGCGGGGAAATCAGTCCACTGGACTGATTTCTGATCCCGCTACGATGCGATAACGACATGCGTAAAAACAAAGATCTAAAGCGCGGGAAGCGAATCTGAAAGATCGCGACGCGCTTTAGGCTCCCGCTGAAACGAACGGACCCACCGCATTGAAAGACGACGCCCACATTCTCATTGTCGACGACGATCAGGACATTCGCGACCTTCTGCACGAATTCCTCAAACGGCGGGGCCTGCGGGTGTCCGTGGCCCAGAGCGGCGACGAGATGCAGGAGGTGATGAGCCGCAGCGCGGTCGATCTCATCATTCTCGATGTGATGCTGCCGGGCAGAAGCGGCATCGATATCTGCAGGGAGGTGCGCCAGCACTCGCGCGTGCCGATCATCATGCTGACGGCCATCGCCGATTCCGCCGACAAGATCCTCGGACTCGAGATCGGTGCCGACGACTATATCGCCAAGCCCTTCGACCCGCGCGAACTGCTGGCGCGCGTCCGCGCCGTGCTGCGCCGGCTCGAAGGCAGCCGCGCCAATCACCGTCCGCTCACCCATGTCTATAAGTTCGCCGGCTGGACGCTCGACTGCGCGCGCCGGCGCCTCGTCTCCCCCGACGATGTGCGCGTTGAACTGACAAGCGCCGAATTCGGCCTGCTCGAAACCTTCGTGAAAAGCGCGCAGATCATCCTCAGCCGCGACCAGTTGATGGAATCGGCCGGCAATCCGTCCGTCTACGGCTATGACCGCAGCGTGGACATCCTGATCAGCCGCCTGCGCCGCAAGCTCGACGACGATCCGCGCGCGCCTAAATTCATCCTCACCATTCGCGGCGGCGGCTATCAGTTCGGCCCGGAGGTCCAGATGGAATGAGACTGGCCTTTCCACGCTCGCTGCCGAGCTGGTTTCTCATCATCCTGGTGACCGGCCTGCTGGTAACACAGATCTCCACCCTTTGGATCGCCTCGCAGGACCGCGCCGACGCCAACAATGCGCTGGAACTGTTCCGCCTCAGCGAACGCACCATGTCGCTGGTGAAGCTGTTCGACGCCACGCCCGCCGGCGACTGGAACAATCTGGCCCTCCGACTGTCCGATTCCGGGCAGAACGTGACGATCACGCCCCAGCCGGTGGTGGCGACCGCGCTCGCCTCGGCGGACGATCTGGCCGAACTCGAAGATGTGCTCGTGGCCCGCCTCGCCCGGTTCCATGTCATCGATGCCCGCATCCGCCGCGACAGCGTCGTGAGGCGGCGCAGCCGGCCCGTCGCCCCATTCGACCGCGACTATAGCGACATCGGCGCCGTGGAGAGGCAGATCGACAACGTGGCCAACACGCTCGGTCCCGGCCGCAGCCTGACGGCCTCGCTGCAATTCAGCGACGGGCGCTGGCTGAATTTCTCGATCGATATCTCGCCGATGAATCCCATCATCACCAGCCAGACCATTCCCCTGTTCGCGCTGGTGGCGCTGGTGGTGATCGTGGGGGCGATCGCGGCGACCCGCGGGCTGACCGCGCCTTACCGGGTGCTGGAAAAGGGTGTGGAGCGGATCGGCAGCGACCTCAAGAGCCCGCCCTTGCCCGAAACCGGCATCCGCGAATATGCCGCCGCCGCCCGCGCCGTCAACACGATGCAGGCCCGGCTTCAGGACTATATCGCCGAGCGCGACCAGCTTGCGGCGGCGCTGGCGCACGACCTGCGCACGCCGCTGACCCGCATGCGGCTGCGGCTTGCGCTGCTCGACGACGATGCCATCGCCCGCGCGCTCTCGGTCGATCTCGACAATATCGAGGCGATCTCCAGTTCGGTGATCGACTTCGCCACCTTCGAACTGATCGATGAACCACGCGAAAAGGTCGATCTCTGGTCGATGCTGCTGTCGATCACCGACGATTATCCCGATGTCGCTCTGGAGGAAAACATCGATCCGCGCGGCACGGTGGTGCTGTGCCAGCCGGTTTCGGTCCGGCGCTGCATCACCAATCTCATCGACAACGCGTTCGCCTATGGCAAAAACGCCGCCATCTCGCTGCGGCGCGAGGGGGACATGCTGGTGCTGCGCGTCAAGGACGACGGCCCCGGCATCGCACCGGACCAGATCGAGGAGATGTTCAGGCCCTTCAACCGTGCGGAGAAATCGCGCAATCGCGCTTCCGGCGGCTTTGGGCTCGGCCTCACCATCGCGCGCAGCGTGGCGCGCGCCAATGGCGGCGACATCCGGCTTGAAAACGCTCCCGAAGGCGGGCTGATCGCCGAAATGCGCCTGCCCGCCGTCGCCTCAAAACAACCGGACGGCTGATGACTTAATAGGATTGTGCTGTAGCGGTCAGGGACATTTCCTGAAGATTGACCGATTGCGGCAACTGATAAGCGAAGAGAATCGTGTTCGCGACATGGATGGCGTCAATGCCGCCTTCCATGCGATCACGATCTTTCGACCAGACGGCGAAGGCCGCCGGATCGGTGATCGTCTTGTCGATCTCCGACTTGGTGATCCCCGGCGAAACGGTCATCACCCGAACATTGTATTCGGCCGCGGCACCGCGCACCCCGTCGCTGACCGCATGCACGAAATGCTTGGTGCCGCCATAGACGTCATGGAACGGATAGACCTTGCGCCCGGCCATGGAGGAAATATTGACGATGGTGCCGTGGCGGCGGGCCTTCATATGCGGCAGCACCGCATGCATGCAGTTGAGGACGCCGAGGATGTTAATGTCGATCAGGTCACGCCATTGTTCAGGATCTTGATCGTCCAGCCTTGCCAACCTCGAAATACCCGCATTGTTGACCAGAAGATCAACGGGACCGAACCGCTCCTCACCGGCGGCTATGGCACGCAGGACCGATTCCCGATCGCGTACATCGGCGCCACAACATACGGTCTTGGGGAGACCGAGTTCATGAAGCTTGTCTTCACGCCGTGCAAGCAGCAGCAGGGGATAGCCCGCTTTTGAAAAGACACGCGCAATTTCGGCCCCGATGCCAGCGCTCGCCCCCGTGATCATGACGAGAGGTTTGGTGGTGGATTCTGGATTTTCCGACAAGTCGTCGTCTCCTCAATAAATCGAAGCGCACTCTATAAAACCGGTGGGGGAGAATGCAGCCACTCTCCCCCTGTCCCGGCACACCGCTTATTTCTTGGCGGCCTGCTCGCGGATCTGCGGAATGGTCAGAACCGGAGAGACCTCGTATTTATAGAACTTGTTGTCGGGATTGGGATCGATGAAGCTGTCCACGTTCTCCTTGGTGATGGCGTGTGCCGGAAAATAGGAGCCGAGCGGCAGGTCCTGCGGGTCGAGACTGCCGTCGAAGATCTTCTTCAGGAACACGACCGTCGAAACGCCCATCTGCTCGCCCGAGAACGTGCCCGTCACGAGAAGATTGCCCTTCTTGATCTCATCGAGAGCGACACGATCGCCGTCGGCGGAAGCCGCCACTTTTATGCTGCCTTCACGACCGATGTTTTTCAAAGCGCGCAGGGCCCCGAGCCCCATCCAGTCGTTATCGGCAATGATATGAGTCAACTCGCTTCCGTGTGCGGTAAGGATGTCTTCCGACGCGGCAAGGCCACCGGCTTCCGTCCAGTTGCCCACACCCATGGCCACAACCTTGAACTTCAGTTCAGTGTCGTTGAAGCTGCCTGACTTCTTGGCCTCCTGAAAAAGCTTGTAGCCGCGCAGCATCGCCTCTTCCTTGGTCATTTTGAGACCGAGATCCTGGGCGCGCCGCCAGACGATGCCCGAAACCATGCCGTTGAGCCGGCTTTCCGAGGTCGAATTGCCGACCACACCGATGATCAGCGCCGCGACGATCGGCTTCGTTCCGTCTTCCTTGGCGATATATTCGCCAGCGCCGAAGCCGTTTTCGTAAGGGTTGGGCGTGATGGTGGTGAGAATCCGCGCCTGATCGGAGGGCACGGTGCCAATGGCTACGACCGGAATACCGGCGTCGACGGCGCGGTTGATGCAGGCGGCCACGCCGAGCGTATCGGTCGGATCGACGACGATCACGTCTTTCTTCTGGGTGATGAAAGTGTCGATCTGCGAGCACTGGCGCTGAAGGTCGCTGTCGGCCACCTGCACATCGAGATCGAGCTTGCTGCCCTGTGCCTCTCTCTTGGCACCCTTGATAAGCTCCACGAAGAACGGATTGCCCATGGTGATTTCGGTCCAGCCGACCTTGATCTTGTTCGGATCGGCTGGCTTCTTCGGCCATGCCTTCTTGATGTCGGTGCGGTCCGGCATGTTCGGGTCGATCAGACCCGACAGGGCCGTGTTGGGCATAAGCTTATAGATATCCGCCTTGTCGCCGGATGCGGCATTCTGCGCGGCGGCAAATCCGGCTGACCCGGCCAGCGACGTGGCCAAAATCAAGGCGAATGTAGTGACTTTGCGGTTCATCTGGTTTTCCTCCCATTGATGAAGTCTGGATGGATATTGACGGATGGAGGTGAAGCACGGCCAGGCCGGCTCACCGGCTTTCCCGGCCGAAACGCTGGAGCATCACGGCGGCCACGATGATCAGGCCCTTGATGATCTGCTGCGGATAGGACGGTATGCTCATGAGATTCATGATGTTGCCGATCAGGCCCAGCACCAGCACGCCGATCACCGTGTTGAGCACCGTGCCTTTGCCGCCCGAAAGGCGGGCGCCGCCGATCACGCAGGCGGCGATCGCGTCCAGCTCGAAGCCGATGCCTGCGATCGGGGTTCCCACACCGGTGCGCGAGGTCACGACGATGCCGGCAAGCGCGGACAAGGCGCCGGAAATGACATAGACGGCGAAGACGTAGCGGCGATGGGCGATGCCGGCCAGACGCACGGCGGTTTCGTTGCTGCCGGTGGCGATCACCATGCGGCCGAACACGGTGCGGCGCATGAGGAACCAGAAGAAAGCGATCACGACGATGGAGAGCACCACCGGCCATGGCAGCATCAGGCCGGGAAGGCCTCCACTGCCGAAGGCGTTGAAAATGTCGGAGGATTCCGATCCGTCGGGCAAACTCACCGGCTGGCCGTTCGACATCATGTAGGTCATGCCGCGCGCGATCGTCATCATGGCCAGCGTGACGACGAAGGGCGCCAGTGAGAACCAGGCCACAAGCACACCGTTGAATGCCCCCAGAACACCGCCGAAAACCAGCATCGCCAGAACACCGGCCAGCACGGCGACGGGGCCGTCGAAGGGCAGGAGCGGCGTCAGCATGGCGACGGCCAGACCGCCGGCTGCGGCTATCGCGCCCACCGACAGATCGATCCCGGCCGTGTTGATCACCAGAAGCATGCCGATGCTGATCAGAAGCAGCGGCGTGAGCTGCCGCAGCAGGTTGAAGATGTTGCCCCGCGACAGAAATGCATCCGACAAAAACGCGGAAATGACGATCAGGATCACAAGCATCACGATCGAGTTGTTGCGCATCAGCAATTGGGCGAGCCGCGAGCCCCACCCCTGCTTCTCGGTCACGGCATGAGCGCCATCTGTGGTCATTGCTTCACTCCCATCGCCAGCGCGATCACGGCTTCTTCGCGCATGTGTTCTCCGCTCACCTCGCCCGTGATCCTGCCGGAGCGCATGACGACGATGCGATCGGCCACGCCGATGAGTTCGGGCAGGTCCGACGAAATGACGATCACGGCCAGACCGCGCCCGGCGACCTGATTGATGATTTCATAGATTTCGGCTTTCGCGCCGACATCGACGCCGCGCGTCGGCTCGTCGAGGATCAGCACCTCAAGGTCGGTGGCGAGCCACTTGGCCAGCGCGACCTTTTGCTGGTTGCCGCCCGACAGGGCGGAAACGGCCAGATCGCCGTTCGGGGCCTTGATCCGCAGCGAGCGGATCAGCCGGTCGATTTCGCGCTTTTCGGCGGTGCGATCGAGGATACCGCACGGACGCAAGGTGTCATTTGTCCGCCGCAGCATGATGTTCTCGCCGATGGACAGGTCGAGCAGAACGCCCTGCCCCTTTCGGTCTTCCGGAACCATGCCGAAGCCGTTGCGTACGCCCGTTCCGGGATCACCGTTGCGCACCGCCCTTCCCTTCAGGCGTATTTCTCCGTCTGCGAACCGGTCGGCGCCGAATATGGCGCGCATCGTTTCCGTGCGGCCCGAGCCAATGAGACCATAAAAACCCAGAACCTCGCCGGCGCGGACAGTGAAGCTCACATTGTCGACCAGATGCTCCAGCTTGAGACTCTTCACCTCCAGCACCGGCTCGCCGATCGCCACGTCGCGCGGCGGAAAAACATGCGCCAGATCGCGGCCGACCATCATCTCGACCAGCCGGGTCTGGTCGATGTCGGCGACATCGACGGTGGCCACCCGGCGGCCGTCCTTCATGACGGTCGCGCGGTCGCAGATCGCGAACACTTCTTCCAGACGGTGAGAGATATAAACGACGCAGACGCCCTCCGCCTTCAGCCGGCCGATGAGCTGGAACAATTTCTGCGTCTCGCGCTCGGTCAGCACCGCCGACGGCTCGTCGAAGACGATGACGCGTGAGCTTCGCCGCAGCGCCTTGCATATTTCCACGATCTGCTGCTCGGCCACCGACAGATCCGAGACGGTGCGCCGGACGTCCAGTTGGGCAAGGCCCAGCGTGCCGACGAGTTCCTCGGCGCGCGCATAGAGGTTCTTCCAGTTGATGAAACGCTCGCCCAGCGCGAGATCGTCGATGAAGATGTTCTCGGCCACGCTGAGATCGGGGCAGAGCGCGAACTCCTGATAGATCACCGCGATGCCGTGATCGCGCGCCACGCGGGGATTGGTCAGGCTGAGCGTCTCGTCGTCGAGCGAGACGCTTCCCTCGTCGGGCTGGTAGTCGCCGGACAGAATCCGCATCAGCGTCGACTTGCCAGCGCCGTTCTCGCCCAGAAGGGCATGGACCTCGCCACCGCGGGCCGAAAAGGTTACGCCGGAGAGGGCTCGGATACCACCGAAGCGCTTCGATATCGAAGTCATTTCCAGATTGTTCGCCATGCCTCCTCCATGCCGTCCGACCAACCTCCCGATGCTGCGGGCGCTCCCTAATGGACGGAATATTACGTAGTGATATTACGTTTTTAATTTTAGTCAATGCCATTTCGATACAAAATTGGCGCATATTATCGCCAAAATCCGTATTGACACTCCAGACAGTTTTATATTTTAGTAGTGAAATTACAGGACTGAAGGAGGAGAGTCATGTCACGGGCTTATGGAGGGCCGGGGAAATATATCCAGCGGCGCGGAGAACTCGCGCGCATCGCAGGGCATCTGGCTCCCCTGGGCGAGCGCTTCCTGATGCTCGCCGACCGCGCGGTCTTCGACCGGCTCTCGGCCGCTCTCGCCCATGCGCCGGGGCTCGAGATCATCGCTTTTGGCGGCGAGTGCAGCGCCGCCGAGATCGCCCGCGTCGTCGCGCGCATCCGTGAGACAAAGGCCCAGGTCGTCATCGGGGCCGGCGGCGGCAAGGCCATCGACACCGCCAAGATCGCCGCCGTGGAGACGGGCGCGCGCATCGTCGTGGTTCCGACCATCGCCTCAACCGACGCGCCCTGCTCGGCCGTCGCGGTGCGCTATACGGAAGCCGGCGTCTACGAGGAATCGCTGCGCCTGCCGCGCAATCCCGATCTGGTGCTGGTCGATCCCGAGATCATCGTCGCCGCGCCCGTGCGCTTCCTCGTGGCCGGCATAGGCGACGCCTTCTCCACCTGGTACGAAGCGCGCTCCAACATCGAATCCCGCACGCCGAACTATGTCGCGGGCGGCTTTCCGCCGACGGAAGTGGGGATCGCCATCGCGCGGCGCTGCCACGACCTGCTGATGGCCGAGGCCGTCAAGGCCGTCAGCGCAGCCAAGGCCGGCCTCATCACCGCCTCCGTCGATCGCATCATCGAAGCCAATATCCTGATGAGCGGGCTAGGCTTCGAGAATTGCGGCTGCTCGGCCGCCCACGGCATCCATGACGGGCTGACGGCGCTGGAAGAGACGCATCGCTTCCTGCATGGCGAGAAAGTCGCCTTCGGAACGCTGTGCCTCCTGATGCTGGAAAACCGCGACGCAACCGAGATCGCCGAGGCGGTTCGCTTTTGCCGCAGCCTCGGCCTGCCGACCACGCTGGCCGATCTGGGACTGGCCGGAGCCGGCCGCACCGAGATCGAGCGCGTGGCCGAAGCCGCGCTCGCCCCCGGAGAATGCACCTTCGCCACTCCGGTCGAGCTGACCGTCGACACCGTGCGCGACGCGATCCTCGCGCTCGACGCCTTCGCCAGAGAGGTCGCCTGATGTCTCAATCTCCGCTTTCCGCAACGGGCTTTCAGGATTCCGTGGTTCTGGTGACGGGCGCGGCGGCCGGCATCGGCCTCGCCATCGCGCGCATGTTCGCCGAACGCGGCGCGAAGCTGTTCCTGATCGACCGGGACGAAAAAATCGGCGCGGTCGCGGCCGATCTCGGGCCGCACCATCGCGCCATGCGGCTCGACGTGCGAGAGGACGATTGCGGCGAGCGCGCCGTGGCGGCGACGCTCGACGCCTTCGGCCGGCTCGACATCCTTATCAACAATGTCGGCATCGGCCCGCTCGCGCCTGCGGAGGATTATCCACTCGACCTGTGGGACGCGACCATGTCGATCAACCTGCGCTCGGCCTTTCTTTTCGCCAAGGCCGCGGCGGAGCCAATGTTCCGGCAGGGTTACGGCCGTATCGTCAACATGTCGTCGCAGGCCGCGACCATCGGCATCGAGGGTCATGTCGCCTATTGCACCAGCAAGGCCGGCATCCTCGGCATGACGCGCTGCATGGCGCTCGAATGGGGCCGGCGCGGCGTCACCGTCAATGCGCTGTCGCCCACCGTCACCGAAACCGAACTCGGCCTGATGAGTTGGGGCGGCGAAAAGGGCGTCCAGACCCGCGCCGCCATTCCGGTCGGCCGCTTCGCCAAGCCCGAGGAGGTCGCCGAGGCGGTGCTTTATCTCGCAAGCCCGCAGGCTGCGATGGTCAACGGCGCGAACCTCGCCATCGACGGCGGCTACACCATCCGCTGAGACGCAACAGGAGCCCTATCTTGAAATTGTCAGACCCCACCACATGCTTCATCGATCCGGTCTCCGGCAAATTGGCCCATGCGACGGGCCGGTATGAAAAGCGTCTCGCCGACCTCGCCGGCCTCTATCGCGACGAAAAGGCTTTCGACGCGCTTGCAGCGCGGGAGAGCGACCGCGTCGTCTACGCGGTCGAGGAATTCCGTCCCACCGAAGCGACGGGCGACCTGATCTTCGGCGTGACCCACATGGAGCCCGGCGCGGTCTCTGGCGAATATTTCATGACGCGCGGCCATATCCACAAGCTGGGCAACCGTCCGGAAATCTATCAGGGCTTGTCCGGCGAAGGCCTGATGCTGATGGAATCGCCGCAGGGCGAGACGCGCATCGTCGAAATCAGGCCGCATGCGGTCTGCTACGTTCCGCCGTTCTGGATTCATCGCTCGGTCAACACCGGCTCCGGCCCCTTCGTGATGTTCTTCTGTTATCCGTCGGATTCCGGTCAGGATTACGAGATCATAGCCCGTTCCGGCGGCATGCGCAGCCGCATCTTCGCCGACGGCAAAGGCGGCTGGGTCGAACGCGAAAACGATCTCTATCGCCCCCGGACCTCACAGGAAATCGACGCGGTCGCGCAGAGCGCGGCGTAAAGGCGGACATCATGACCGACACCATCTTTCATCGCATTTCAGAACTCGGCGTCGTGCCGGTGATCGCCATCGATGACGCCTCCAGGGCGCTGGCGCTCGCCGACGCGCTTCTGGAGGGCGGCCTTCCGGTCGCCGAAATCACCTTCCGCACGCAGGCCGCAGCCGAAGCGATCGGGGCCATGGCGCAAAAACGGCCCGAGTTGATCACCGGCGCGGGCACGATTCTCGACGCGGAGAATCTCAAGGCCGCAAAGGCCGCCGGAGCCCGTTTCGGCCTCGCGCCCGGTTACGATCCGAAGATCACCGCCGCCGCGAAAGCCGCCGGCCTGCCCTTCGCGCCGGGCGTGATGACGCCGTCCGAGCTGGGCGCGGGTCTGGGCGAAGGGCTGAAGCTCTTCAAGTTCTTCCCGGCCAAGGCTGCGGGGGGACGCGAACTGCTTTCGGCCATCAACGCGCCCTTCGCGCATCTCAGCCCCCGCTTCGTGCCCACCGGCGGCGTCACGCTCGACACGATGCGCGACTGGCTCAGCCTGCCCGCGGTCGCGGCGGTCGGCGGCACCTGGATCGCCACCCGCGAGGACATCGCCGCCGGCGATTTCGCCGCCATCAGCCGCAAGGCCCGCGAAGCCGTCGAACGAGCAAAACAGATCCGCGAGGAACGCAAATGAACCGCTACCAACCGGCCCAACGCCCGACGCTCTATTTCATCGGCGTCACCACCGGCGCATCGTCGATCATGCGCGTTTTCCCCGCCTGGGCCGCGTTTCTGGGCCTCAAGGACGCGCAGATCGTCGGCATGGATTTCCCGCTCCACGCCGATCCCGCAGCCTATCGCGAAGCCGTCGCCTTCATCCGCGACGATCCGATGTCGCTCGGCGCGCTCGTGACCACGCACAAGCTGGACCTGTTCGCCGCCTGCCGCGACATGTTCGACGAAATCGACCCTCACGCCGCGCTGATGCACGAGACGAGCTGCATCTCCAAGCGCGACGGACGCCTGCGCTGCCACGCCAAGGACCCGATCTCGTCGGGCCTGTCGCTGGACGGCTTCCTGCCCGCCAACCATTTCGCCGAAACCGATGCGGAACTGCTGATGCTCGGGGCCGGCGGCTCCACCATCGCCATCACCTGGCATCTGATGCGCAAGGCCCGCGGCGCTGACGTTCCGTCGCGCATCGTCGTCAGCAACCGTTCGCAGCCCCGTCTCGACGAGATCGCGAAGGTCCACGCCCAGATTCCGACCGACGCGAAGGTCGAATATGTGCTCGCCGACGCGCCCGGAAAGAACGACGCCCTGCTCGCCGGGCTGAAACCGGGTTCGCTCGTGGTCAACGCCACCGGCCTCGGCAAGGACGCACCGGGCTCGCCGCTGACCGACGCCGCCCGGTTTCCCGAAAAGGGGATCGCCTGGGATCTCAACTATCGCGGCGACCTCGTCTTCCTGCGTCAGGCCCGCCTTCAGGAACAGGCCAGACATCTCCAGATCGAGGACGGCTGGACCTATTTCCTCTATGGCTGGACGCAGGTCATCGCGGAAGTCTTCGATGTGACGATCCCGTCTTCGGGGCCGGATTTCGACGAGATTTCGCGCATCGCCGACGAAGTCGGACGCCAGAAGCCGCAAGCTTAGGAGACGACGATGCCGCGCATCCTGATCACGCCCCGTTCGATGACCTCGTCGCCGCCGAAGGAATTGCGGCGGCTGGAGGAAGCCGGCTACGAACTCGTTTACGCCACGGCCGGTCAGACGCCGGGACCGGACGAACTCGCCGCCCTCCTGCCCGGCTGCGTCGGCTGGCTCGCGGGCGTGGAGACGGTGCCTGCGCATGTCGTCGAACAGGCGGCCGACCTGCGCGTCATCTCCCGCAACGGCGTCGGGGTCGACAATCTGCCGCTCGCCGCCTGCGAGGCGCGCGGCGTCGTCGTCAAAAAGGCGGAAGGCGCGAACTCCATCGGCGTGGCGGAACTGGCCATCACGCTGATGCTGACCCTGATGCGGCGCATTCCGCAGATCGACCGAAGCGTCAAGTCCGGCGGCTGGCTGCGCGAGCGCGGCGCGGAGATGAGCGGACGGACCGTGGGCGTCGTCGGCATGGGAGCCATCGGCGGCCATGTGGCGCGGATCGTCAGCGCCATGGGCGCGAAGGTGATCGGATACGATCCCTTCCCGCGCAATCCCGACCTGCATCCGGCGGTGTTCCGCTTCGCTTCGCTGGAGGAGCTTCTGTCCCAGTCGGACATCGTCAGCCTGCATGCGCCCGGCCGCGCCGACGGCGCGCCCCTGCTCGGCGCGGCGGAATTCGCCCGCATGCGCAACGGCGCGGTGATCGTCAACACCGCCCGCGCCGCGCTCGTGGACGAGCCCGCTTTGCGCGTGGCGCTCGACAACGGACGCATCGGCGGATACGGGGCCGACGTGTTCCGCGCCGAGCCGCCCACGGATCTCGATCTCGCCGGCCATCCGCGCGTCGTCGCCACCAGCCATATCGGCGCGCTGACGGAGGAAAGCGTCAGCCGAGCGACGGAAATCGCGGTGGACAATCTGATCACAGCCCTCGCCGCGTTTGAGACCGAGGAAGCGGTGCAATGAGCGACGCGCCCCTTTCCGCAAAGCCTTTCCATGGAACGCTTGCCGCCGCCCTTTCCGACGCCGTGCGGAAAACCGAAGCCTCCGGCGGCGCATCCATGTTCTGGCTCGGGCAGGCCGGCTTCGCGCTGGCTGCGGCGGGAAAGGTGGCGCTGATCGATCCCTATCTGTCCGACAGCCTTGCGGAGAAATATCGCGGAACCATCTACCCGCATGAGCGCATGATGGCCGCGCCGATCGCGCCCACGGAATTGCCGCGCCTCGATTTCGTCCTCCTCACACATCGGCATTCCGACCATATGGACCCGGGCACGCTGCCCGCCCTCGCCCGCGCCTATCCCGAAGCGCGCTTCATCTTCCCGGAAGCCGAGCGCGCGGAAGCCGTCCGGCGCAGCGGACTGACCGACGAGGACCCGCGATTGATCGGCGTGGATGCCGGCGCGAAACTGGAGCCGGCTCCGGGATGGTCATTGACGGTCTTTCCGGCCGCCCATGAGGAGCCGGAAACCGACGCAGCCAGCCGTCATCGCTTTCTCGGCTATGGTGTAGAGATGGCTGGCATGCGCCTGTGGCATTCGGGCGACTGCGTCCCGTTTCCGGGGCTGGCCGAGCGCGTACGGGCCTTCCATCCCGACGTGGCCCTGCTGCCGGTCAATGGCCGCGACCCGGTGCTGCGCGCGGCGGGCGTGCCGGGCAATTTCACCCTCGACGAAGCCATCGCCATGACGCGGAAGACCGGCGCGCGGCAGCTTCTGGCCCATCATTACGGCATGTTCGCTTTCAACACCTGCTCGGAGTCGCTGATCGACGCGGCCGGGCGGCGCGAGCGCGATATTTTTGTCTCCCGAGCCCGGACCGGCGTCGTCTATGATGCCGCTCTACGATCGGCGCACGACTCGGGGACACCACATGGATAACGTCAAACAGAACGATCAGGCCTTTCCCAATAATACCGGAGACATCCTCAGCCTTATCCGGGAGGCACTCGAAACCCTGCGCCGCTCCGACCGCAAGGTGGCCGAGCTGGTTCTGAACGACCCGTCCCGCATCCTCAACGCCACCGTGGCCGAAACCGCGGAACTGGCCGAGGTCAGCCAGCCCACGGTGATCCGGTTCTGCTCGGCGATCGGCTGCGACGGCTTCAGCGACCTGAAGCTCCGCCTCGCCCACAGCCTGGCGCTGGGCACGCCGGCGACCCATTCGGTCATTTCCGAGGACGATGCGCCGCAGGTCATCGCCAGCAAGATTTTCGACTATACCATCACCAGTCTCGACTGGGCCCGACGCCAGCTCGACCATCGGCAATTGTCGATGGCGGTAGAGATGCTGAGCGCGGCGCGGCGCATCGAATTCTTCGGCTTCGGCGCTTCGGGCGTGGTCGCCATCGACGCCCAGCAGAAATTTCCGCTTTTCGACGTACCGGTCGGCGCGGAGCGCGACCTGCACCAGATGATGATGCTCGCCGGCATGATGAGCGAAGGCGACGTGGCGGTGGTCATCTCCAACACCGCCTCCACCACCTCGCTGATCGAGATCGCCGATCTGGCGCGCCAGCACGGCGCACGCGTGCTCGGCCTTCTCGGAACACGCGGGCCGCTGGCCGAGCATTGCGACGTGGTGCTGGTGCTCGAAACGCTCGACAACACCGACATCTACACCCCGACCATATCCCGTCTCGCCGCGCTGGTGGCCATCGACATCCTGTCGACGGCCGTGGCGCTGCGGCGCGACATCCGCCACGCGGACCGTTTCAAGCGCATGAAGCAGCATCTCGCCCAGTTGCGAACGCGCGACCAACCATAAAGCAGGAGAAAGAAAATGGCCCCCCGCACCTTGTCGCCGCGCGATCTGGCGCAAATGATCGACATCAGCGCCGTGCAAGCCTTCCATACGGAAGCCGACGTGCGCGATGTGGCGGCCGTGGGGCTGGCCGAGGGCTTCATCGCCGTCCATGCCTTGCCGAACTTCACCGCGCTTCTGTCCGAATTGCTGCCGCGCGAGAGCGGCGTTCTGGTTGGCGGCCCGATCGGCTTTCCCTCGGGCGGCAGCCTCACTGCGGTCAAGCTGGCCGAGGCGCGCGGATTGGTCGAAGCCGGCGCGGCCGAGGTCGACCTGATGATGAATATCGGCCGTCTCAAATCCGGCGACGACGCCTATGTGGCGCGCGAAATCGCCGCCGTCATCGCCGAAGTCGCGCCGGTTCCGGTCAAGGTGATCATCGAAGTCTCCCGTCTCACCGACGCCGAAATCCGCCGTGCCGCCCGGTTGGTCGCAGCGGCCGGCGCGGCCTTCGTCAAGACCGGCACCGGCTGGACCGGCCTGCCGACGACGCCCGACCACGTGCGGCTGATCCGCGAGGCGGCAGGTCCCGAAATCGGCGTGAAAGCGTCGGGCGGCTTACGCGACCTCGACACGGTGGCGCGGATGGTCGCGGCGGGCGTCACGCGTTTCGGCGTCAACACGCAGGTGGCCCGCGAACTGGTGGCCCAATGCCGCGCGCTACCGGGCGGTGTGCTGGCCATTCCAGAATAAGCGCCACACGGCGCTTTCAATCGAAACCGGAAATCTCGGCGGGAGGCCGAAGAGATGAAAGAACTCGTCCTCGCATGCGATCTCGGGACGGGCGGGCTGAAGGGCGCGGTCTTCGCCGCCGACGGCGAACGCCTCGCCGAAACCTTCGAGCATTATCCGACCTATTATCCGGGGCCTTCGCTGCACGAGCAAAAGCCGGCCGAATGGTGGGACGCCCTCGTCCGCGCCATGAACACGCTGCTCAAGCAAGGCGCGGCGGCGGGCTTTTCCGCCGGCGATATCAAGGCGATCAGCCTGTCAGGGCATAGTCTGGGCTGCATTCCCGTCGATGAGGAGGGCGCATTGTTGCAGGACGCCGTTCCGCTCTGGTCGGACGGGCGGGCGCAGGACATGGCGCGGTGTTTCTTCCGCACCGTCGATGAGGACGGCTGGTATCTGCGCACCGGCAACGGTTTTCCTGCTCCGCTCTATCCACTGTTCAAGATCATGTGGCTGCGCGAGCATCGGCCGGAAATCTTCGCCCGCACGCACCGCATCCTCGGGACCAAGGACTATCTCAACCATCTTATGACCGGCCGGATAGCCACGGACCCGTCCTATGCGTCGGGCTCGGGCTGCTACGATCTCCTGCAAGGCGATTACGCCGCCGATGTTCTTTCCGCCGCTGGACTGGCGGTCGACCTGCTGCCTCCGGTCACGCCTTCCGCATCCGTCGTTGGTCCCTTGCTGCCCGAACCGGCGGCAGCGCTCGGCCTGCACCCCGGAACGGCGGTGGTCGCCGGCGGCGTGGACAATTCCTGCATGGCGCTCGGCGCGCAGACCTTCGAGGACGGCGATCTATTCTCCTCCATGGGCTCGTCGAGCTGGCTGACCATCTCCGCCCCGCGACCCGTGCTCGACACGCGCATCCGCTCTTACGCCTTCGCGCATCTCGCGCCCGGGCAGTTCATTTCGGCCACCTCGATCTTCTCGTCCGGCACGACCATGGACTGGGCGCGTAATCGCGTGCTCGGGGACACGGCCAGCCTCGCCGAACTCGAAGCCTGCGCCGCCGCTTCGCCTCCCGGCGCGCGCGGATTGCTGATGGCTCCAACGCTCGGCGGCGGCACTTCGCTCGAAGGCGGCGCGGAGGTGCGCGGCGCTTATCTCGGCTTGTCGCTCGACCACGACCGTTCCGACCTCGTCCGCGCCGCCTATGAGGGCGTCTCCTATGGCCTGCGCGTGGCACTGGACGCGCTGCGCGGCATGACCGCCATCGGCGATTCGATGGTGGCGGTGGGCGGCGGCGCGAAAAGCAGTTTCTGGCGTCAAATCCTCGCCGACATCCTCGATATCGACGTGGTCAAGACGTCGGTTGATCAGGAGGCCGCGACCCTCGGCGCGGCCGCCGTCGCCTTTCGGGCAATGGACCTCTGGTCCGACTTCACGCCGATCCGATCGATTCACAAGGTCGAATCCGTGTCGCGTCCGCAAGCCGCCACCCGCGACCTCTACGCCGCCGGCCTCGGAGCCTATCGCGTTGCCGCCGACCAGCAGCGCGCGCTCTCGCAGCAACTGCAAGCCTATCGCTTGATCCGCGCCGCCGGATGAATCCGATCTTTTCTTGTCCATGTGGAGGAGTTTCACCATGACATCGCCAATCGACAGCTTCACGTCCAATCTCTTCGCCGGCCAGACCGTCTATGTCAGCGGCGGCACCAGCGGCATCGGACTGGCCATCGCCACCGGCTTCGCCCGTCTCGGCGCGGCGGTGATCGCCGCCGGCAGTTCCGCCGCCAAGATCGCGCGGCTCAGCGCCGAACCACCGGTCGCCGGCATGCGCTTCGTGCAACTGAACGTCACCGATCGAAACGCCGTCGGCAAGGCTTTCGACGGACTGAAGCGGCTGGACGTGCTCGTCAACGCGGCCGGCATCGCCCGTCCCGACAAGGAATATGAGCGGGAGACGTTTCAGGAGGTCATGGAGATCAACCTGAACAGCGTCATGTGGCTGAGCAGCGCCGCAAGGCCGCTTCTGGCCGCGCAGGGCGGCACGATCATCAACACCGCGTCGATGCTGAGCTATCTGACGGACGTCGCCGTGCCGGCCTATGGCGCGAGCAAGGCCGGCCTGCTCGGCCTGACGCGGCATCTCGCCCACGCATGGGCCAGGGACGGCATCCGCGTGAACGCCGTCACGCCGGGCTATATCGCCACGGACATGACGACCGGCTTGCAGGAAGACGCGGCGCTAACCGGCCGTATCCTGCATCGCTGCGCCATCAAGCGCTGGGGCACGCCGGACGATATCGTCGGAGCGGCCGTTTTTCTGGCTTCGCCCGCTGCCGCCTATGTGACGGCGACCGACATCGCGGTCGATGGCGGCTTCGTCAGCGGCGGCTTCTGATCCGTCGCCGGCGATCTTCCCGCACAAAGAATGGGGACGACCATGAGCGAAGTTTTACCCACCACGCACCGTGTCTGGGCATGGCGCGAAAAAGGCGAGCCGCAGACACTTCGATCGGAACTCCGTCCTCTCCCCGAACCGGGACCAGATGACGTATTGGTGGCCAATCGGACCATCGGCCTCAATCCGGTGGACTGGAAAATGATCGCCTGGGGCAATCCCGCTTGGACGCCGGGCCGCGTTCCGGGCGTGGACGGCGTCGGCGTCATCGTATCCGTCGGGCGGAATGTGCGCCTGCCTGTCGGCCTGCGCGTCGCTTACCATCAATCCCTCGCACGCGACGGCAGTTTCGCTGAATTCACGCTTGCCGATGCGCGGGGGATTATTCCCATTCCCGATTCCGTCGATAACGTAACGGCGGCCGCCCTACCCTGTCCCGCTTTGACCGCCTGGCAAGCGCTTGAGAAGGTTCCACCTTGCGATGACAGTCGCGATATCCTTGTTGTGGGCGCCGGCGGAGCCGTTGGCCTGTTTCTTTCGCAATTGGCCCTCAGGCGGCGCTGGCGGGTATGGGTTACAGCCTCACCCGCACACAACCAGAGACTGTTATCTCTTGGTGTCAGCGGTGTGTTCGATTATTGTACGGATGACTGGCGCAAACGGCTTCAGAACATGCTCGGCCCCCGCAAACTTCATGCGGTCTTCGATACAGTGAGCGGCAGACACGCTTCGTCCTTGGCATCCATGATAGGCTATAATGGTCATCTTATCTGTATTCAGGACCGGATAGATGAAAATCCACTGGCTCCCTTCACTACTGCGATTTCTCTGCACGAAGTGGCACTCAACAGCATATATATGTACGCTGCGGAAGAGGATTGGCGTGATTGGCGCGATGCAGGAGCCTCGCTCTTCGATATGTGCTCCCGTGAAAATCTGGAAATACCGGTTATTGAAACATTCGAGTTTTCGGTATTGCCAACGGCATTATCGCGGATAAAAAATAAACTAAACTCTGGTAAATCCGTTGTTTGCCTATAGGGCCGGATAGCGCCTCAGGAGGTATTTGTTTTCAATCAGAGCGGCGCAAGGATACGAGACAAAGTCGTATAATTACGCCAGAACGCAAAAACCCGTCGCTGGAGAGCGACGGGTTTTTTGGTTTTCTGGTTGCGGGGGCTGGCTTTGGCTGCTGGCATAAAACCGGGTTGCCTTTGGGTTTCCTCGGCCTTCGCGAAGTCGAGAATACCGAACAACTCGCCGCGTAAGGTGGCGTGAACCCCGCCGCGCTTGGCTCCCGGCGTGAGGATGATTTCCCCGATGAGCGAGCGCAGGGCCTCCGCCGCCTGCCTGCCGCCGTCCGGGTCGCTGAGGGCGTCGGACAGGCGCTCGACGCGGCGGCGATAGAGATCGGCAAGCTTAGGGTGAATGTCCGGCATATCGGCAGGCGCTTGCGCTAGGCGGTTGGCGATTTCCGCCTTCTGCCGCTCAAGATCGTCCATACGGGCTTTCATGCTCGGCTGATACATGCCGTCCTCGATGGCGGCGATGACCCCTGCGATGGCCCTTCTCGAACTTGGCAAGCGCCTTCCGGTCGGTCTGTGCCCGTACGCGCCGGTCGCGGTTCAGCCGGTTCATTTCATCCGTATAGGCATGGACGGCTTCCGCAACCGCTTCCGACGACACAAGCCGCTCTTTCAGGCCGGTTAGCACACGCGCCTCGATCCTGTCGCGGGTGATGGAGCGGCCATTGTCGCAGGTGCCGCGCCGGTGATGGTTGAGGCAGGCATAACGGTTCGGCGTAATGATGCCGATCTTACCTCCGCAGCATCCGCAGGTGAGAAGGCCGGAAAAAAGATAAATCGGACGGTTCGCCAGATGCACGCGCTTCATACGGCCTTCCAGCGTGTTGGCAGGATTGGAGCCGAAGATAGCCGATATCTGCTTCCGGCGAGCACGGGCAGCATTCCACAGTTCATCGTCCACAATGCGCAGATGCGGAACTTCCGTCCTGATCCATGCGCTTTCCGGATTGATGCGCGACACGCGCTTGCCGGTGGACGGGTCCTTGATAAACCGTAGTCGGTTCCAGACAAGGACACCGGCATAAAGCTCGTTGTTGACGATACCGGTTCCTCGGTTGACGTGACCGCGAATGCTGGTGTCTCCCCATGCACGGCCGAGCGGGCCGGGAATGCCGTCGCGGTTCAAATCAACGGCAATCGCCTTCGGGCTTTTGCCGGAAGCGAACTCCTTGAAGATGCAGCGGATGGTGTCGGCTTCTTCGGGAATGATTTCCCGGTCGCCCCGGATCGGCTCGCCGTTGGCGTCCAGCTTCTTTACGACACGATAGCCGTAGCAAAGGCCGCCGCCCGCCTTGCCCTTCCCCACCCTGCCCCGAAGGCCGCGATGGGTCTTCATCGCAAGGTCTTTCAGGAACAGCGCGTTCATCGTGCCTTTCAGGCCGACATGAAGCTCGGAGATTTCCCCCTCGACCAAGGTGACAATGGTGACGCCCGCGAATTTCAGATGCTTGTAAAGTGTGGCAACGTCCGCCTGATCGCGGCTGATGCGGTCCAGCGCCTCGGCCAGCAATATCTTGAACTCGCCGCGCTGTGCATCCCTCACAAGCCGCTGGATGCCGGAGCGCAGGATCGTGCTTGCTCCTGATATGGCGGCGTCCTCATAGGAACCGACGATCTGCCCGCGCTCCCGGCCCGCATGTTCCCGGCAAAGCCGGAACTGGTCTTCAATCGACGCCTCGCTCTGTTTGTCGGAAGAATAGCGGGCGTAAAGGGCGGTGCGGGACACAAGTCCGGACATAGGGCGGTTCTCCATTCGGTCTATTCGGTCTCCGTCCCGTCCTCCGTGTCTTTAACGTGATCGGGACTGTTATCGTTGGCGGTCACGGCACGCAGTCGCTCGAAATCTTCGCGAGCCATCTGCCTGCCGATCAGGCGGGCGATATCGAACACCACCCTGTCCAGCTTCTCCCATGGCGCTATATCTGCCTCGGCAGTATCGCCGCTGGGCGGGGTATTGTCGTTCGCCGGAACGATAGCTTCCGGCCCTGTATGCTTGTCTTCTGGCATGTCGGTCGCTCCGAAATTGTGGATCGACCTGACAAAAGATGCGGACAAACGCCCGATGGGAAGTACAAGAATCGTGTCGTAGGGCTATCGGCGGTAAATACTTGCGCGTTGCGGTTTCAACGTAGATCGCAATCCGCCTTCACGCGGCCGAAGCAAGCGGTCTGGCCCGCTCGATTCGCTCGCGCTCACGGGGCGAGTGCATCGCTTCCCACAAATCGGTGCGGCGCTGCACGTTCAGCCAGAAGTCGGGGCTATTGCCGAACACTCGCGCCAGAATGAGCGCGGTCGGAGCCGTCACGGTTCGCCGGTCGTTGCAAAGCTCGTTCACATGCTTGCGCGGAACGCCCATCGCCTCGGACAACGCCGATTGCGTCAATCCCAAAGGCTGCATAAACTCTTCCACCAGAATTTCCCCGACTGTCGCCGGTTTACGTGCGGTCATAAGCATTCCCGTCACCTCATCGGTAGCTGTGGTCGTCCAGATAGAGGCCGGACGCTTCGCCCCTGCTTCCATCCCATCGGAACACCAGCCGCCATTGCTTGTTGACGCGGATGGAATGGAAACCGTCGAGATTGCCTTTCAGCTTCTCGAAATGATTGCTCGGCGGCACACGCAAGTCCTGATCGGTCGTCGCATCGTCAACCATCTGGAGCTTGCGGAACAAACGGCTTTCGAGGTCGGCCGGGATATTGCGGGAATGAACGTCATCCACGAAAAAGGCCCGTAACCATTCATCCCGAAACTCGATGATCATTCCCTGCCTCCGATACTGTCACAATGTACCACCTAACGGTACATTCAGCAACCTGTTTCTTCGTCATCGCGCCGTTTCCGCCGCCCTTCCCTTCGTCGGAAGTGGATCGCTCTGCGCTCCCTCTCCCGCCTTATTCGGCTTCCCTGCGCAATGTCGGGGCGGAGGCGGGCGGTCAAGGCTGGAGCAGCCACCGCGCAGCGGCTTGGCCTTGAGAGCCTGTCTTCGCTCCGGCATGCTTTCCCGAAGCAGACAAGGCTTTCCCTCCCGGCCGCATTCTGGCGGATATGACAGCGCCACTGAATCGTGGCTTGGTCAGTCAGCGTCCCGGTTGCACGTCTTTCTGGCAGGGTCGGCATTGTCGTTCGCTGGCCGCCATGCGACGGGGTTGTCCACCCATCGGTTGATATCGGACTCCTTCCAGCCCGCGCCGTTGATGCTGATTTTGATCTGGGCGGGGAACGTGCCTTCGGCGATCTTGCGATAGATGGTGGACCGGGACAGGCCGGTTCGGGAAAGAACGGTGTTCAGGCGGATGATACGATCTGGTGCGGGCATGGCGATGCTGCCTCCTGCTGGTTGCTCTTGATTGCTGATGGAACCAGAAAGAACGATGATTTGCCACCGTCCAAGGGGTATTTCGCCGTCGTAGTGCTGCGGCGTACAAAGGGCGGTAAAAAGGATGGTTTGATGGTTAGATTTCCCGGCCAAGACCATGACCAAGCGCAAGGTCTTCGCCCATGCCCGTCGTATCCATATCGATGCCGAGTTTCCTCCGAATTTGTTGCGGCGGCACGAGCGCGGATTAGCAATTTCACGAAAACCAGACTTGCCGCTACGGAGCGCGCCGCCGCAAAGCTTGTTACGCAGAAATCCTGAAACATGTTACGTCACATATGTCTGTCGCAGGTGGCGGGATTTTCGCAACTGCACCCCATTTTTCAATTGGATCGATTTTCCATGGCAGAAATACCAATCCGTAGCTTTGGCGTATCCGTTGTTCTTCTCCGCAACGCCAAACCTGAAACCGAAGTCTTGTTGCTGCGCCGCAATCGCACTCTCGTTGGCGAATGGTGTCAAATTGCCGGAGGCATCGAGGACGGCGAGAAGGCATGGGAAACAGCGCTGCGTGAAGTGAAAGAGGAAACGGGTTTGGACTGCGACCGTCTTTATTCAGCGGACATATGCGAGCAGTTCTATGAGGCTGATCGTGACGCCATCAGCATGTTTCCGGTATTCGTCGGCTTTGTAGAATCCGAGGCGGCAGTTACGCTCAATCACGAGCATAGCGAGTTTCGGTGGGTCCCATTTGCGACGGCTTTGACGATGGTGCCATTCGCAGGGCAACGCCATGTTCTAAGACACGTCGAGGCCGAGTTTGTTCAGCGGGAACCCGTTCAGCACCTTCTCATCCACGAAATGTCGCAGAAATCCTAGAACCTACTGTATTTTGGGATTTTTGCGACTGAATAACATGAATCTAGAGAGCTTCGATGCCTGATTTGCATTATGAACATCCAGCACTCGCTGAAATCTACGACCTCGACAGCGGTTGGGATGTTGATCGGGAGTTCTACCTCGATTTGGCCAGTGGCGGCTCGAAGCGGGTTCTTGATCTCGGTTGCGGAACGGGCCTGCTCTGCGACGCCTATGCGGCACTCGGCCATGACGTGACCGGAGTTGACCCGGCGAAAGCCATGTTGGATGTGGCCAGAGCCAGACCTATCGGGGCGTTCGTCAACTGGGTCGAGGCGACCGCGCAGACCTTCAGGACCGGCAAGAAATTCGACTTGATCGTGATGACTGGTCATGTGTTTCAGGTGTTTTTGGAGGACGCCGACATTCTCGCGGTCTTCGCCACGATGCGGGAACATCTGGCTGAAAAAGGCGTCATCGCGTTCGAGACCCGCAATCCGAGGATCGACTGGAAAGCGCGGTGGGATGGGGAGACGGAACTACCGCTGGATGGCCACACCATCCGACAATCCCGGATTGTTCAGCAGCATGATGCAAAGCACATTTCCTTCGAGACAAAATATCACCTCCCCGAAAAGACACTCACATCATTCAGCAAGCTTCTGTTTCTTTCAAAACCGGAGATAGAGGATCGGCTGCGACAATGTGGCCTCAAAGCCAAGGCGGTCTATGGGACGTGGGACAAGCAACCTTTCGATGAAAGCACCTCTAGCGAGATGATATTTATCGTTGAAGTGGCCTAATCGTCAGCAGCTTTCCTTGCGGTCGTTGCGGAAATCCTTAGTTTTAGCCGTGACCGTCGCCGCCTGCATGGCCCTTTGCCGTCCGATCTGCAACATTGCGATGCTAGCCAGAACGAGGATGATCGCAGCGATTTCCAAAACGCCGACCTTTTCGCCGGCGCCCCAGCCGATCAGCAGCGCGACATTCGGCGTGATGTAGGTCGCACCGGAGGCGGCGACCGCGCCCAACTCTTGCAGCAGATAGTAATAGATCAGGAACGCCATCCCGGTTCCGAGAACGCCGAGGCCGATAGCAACACCAGCAGCGGCATGCCAGTTTTGCATGATATTGCTCATTCCCGTTCGATCAGCGACGGCGAGGAGCACCAATAGAGCAAGGCCCATTTGCCATGTAGCGAGCGCAAGAGGCGGCAGATTGTAGGGCGACAGGAAGCGGCGGACATAAACGTAAGAGACGCCGAGGATCGTGGTCGCCGCCAGCATCCAGAGGACTCCGGTTATGTCGATCGTCCTATCCGTGCCCTCCCAAGGCCGGGCAATCAGGACGATGCCGGCGAAGCCGACAAGGACGCCAGCCAGCATCAAGGCGTTGGGCTTCTCCGTGCGAAGGAATAGAAGGGTGGCGATCGTTGTGAACAGCGAGATCGATCCACCGAGGACACCGGCAATGCCGGAAGGAAGCCGGGCCGTTCCTTCCGCGATCGCGAAATAATAGAACGCCGTCGCCAGCACCGCCATGACAAGGAAATGCGGCAGGTGGCGCACTTGGTCCCGATGGATCACACCTTTGCGCCAAGCCACGAAGGCCAGCGGCAGGAAGCCGAAAAATACCCGCAGAAGGGTGATTTGAGCGGGAGTGATCAGCTCCGCCGCCCATTTCATGTAGATGAAATTCGATCCCCAAAAGAGGCCGAGGAGAGCAAACACCACATAGGTCAAATGCATGATTTCCCCTGTTGCCGGGAAGCCCCATCGGAGGCAAAGGCCCTGCCTCCCGATGCAGAGCCGGCCGGATTGCGGGCACGTCTCACGCCGGCGATGTGCTTTCGGTTTCACTGGGCGGTGACTTGACGACCGCAAGCAGGATGCCGCCTGCGGTGATAATGACTGACCCTATTACGACACCGAAAGTCGGCTGCTCGCCAAAAAAGAGAAACCCGATCAGACCTGCGAAGATCAGCCACGTATAATCGACGGGCCCAACGATCGACAGCGATGCAAGACGGTAGCCCTGAACGATGCAATATTGTGCCGTTACAGCGATGGGGCCGAGCAAGATAAAGGACATTGCGCTTTCGAGAGACAGGGGCACCCATTGCAGGGCGGCGGGGCCGGCCATCAGCAGGATTCCGAATGTGTTGACATAGAGCAGCACCGTCAGCGCGCGGTCAGAGTGCGAAAGCATCTTGATCATCAGCCCTTCAAGGGCCATCAGCGCAGCGCCAAGGACCGCAATTCCAGCCGGGAAGACATAAGCCAGATGAAACTCGGTGAACGCGCCGCGCGATGCCAT
The DNA here is from genome assembly GCA_001898995.1 of Rhizobiales bacterium 63-22. Lineage (GTDB taxonomy): Bacteria > Pseudomonadota > Alphaproteobacteria > Rhizobiales > Rhizobiaceae > Brucella. Next base: position 169,237 of record MKVZ01000020.1, read on the forward strand.
GATGATCGCGGCTCCTGCACAGCATACCAAGATCGCGCCAAGGTGCTGCCGGTTGAGCCGTTCCTTCAGGACCAGCACGCCAAGCGGAATAACGAATACGACATAGAGAAGACCGATAGCCGTAGCATCGACGATCGGCATGTTTGCCGATGCGTAGATCAGTGCGCCCCCGCCTGAAGCGCCGAAGACAGCCCGCATGAAATGGGAAAATGGTTTTGGGCTTTGGTAGGCAGACAGCCTCTCCCGTCGCACCGCCACGACCATGAGCAGCGTCGCCAGGCCGCCGATGTATCGGAGGAACAGAATTTGCAATGGGGTTGCGCTCCCGTCAGCGAATTTTCCAGATGCGAAGATCAAAGAAAATAATGCTGTCCCGACCGTGACCCATGCAATGGCTTTGGTGTTGGTATAGAATTTGTGTGAGCGCATCGTTCGTTTCGCTATGGGTTTTATCCATCCTTGTGCTTGATTTTCGTATGGTGCTCAAACGAGGAATTTGAGGGGAGGCTTAGGAAAACTCATGCACAACAGGAGCCGTGTCTCTCTCAACGCCGTTCGCATCTTCGCGACTGTCGCGCGCACCGGCAGCTTGACGGCCGCCGGCGCTGAACTCGGCGTGACGCCGGGCGCGGTAAGCCATCAGCTCAAGAAGCTGGAAGGCGAGCTGGGCGTGAGTTTCTTCAACCGGGGAAACAATTCCGTTTCCCTCACCGACGCCGGAGAGCGGTTCTATCAGGAGATCGCGCCAGCGGTCGCGCTGATAGAGCGATCGGCCGAAGCTTTTTATCGAGATCAGAACGAAATCAACGTGCAGGCGTCAACGTCCTTGGCCGTGCGTTGGCTCATTCCGTTGCTGGACCGCTTTCATGACGCTTGCCCGGAGGTCCGGGTTCGGGTGGAGACGGGATCAACTCCCGGCTTCCCCGCCATGCTGGCGGCCGATGTAGGCATTCGTTATTTTCGCGCGGATGAACCGGCTGAAGGATGGGAACTCCTTTGCCGTGATCTAAGTCGCCCCGTTGCGTCGCCGAGCTTGCTGGCGGCAGACGGTAGCGCCCGCATTTCAGAGGTGCCGGCCATTCAGTGCGCACCGGGAAATTGGGATTGGAAGCTCTGGTGCGAAAGGACGGGTGTTCGGCAGCAGGCGCTTTCATTCAGCTACGCATTCGATACCGATGATGCCGCGCTTCATGCCTGCGTTGCCGGCCTCGGTATAGCACTCGCTCCCCCGCTTCTCACGTTCAAGGAAGTGCGTTCCGGCGCGCTCGTAGCGTTCCCCGGCTATGAGCCGGTCGAAATCGGCGCTTATCGCTATCTGCGCCGCTCGGAATCCAAGATTGTGCGGCAGTTCTGTAGTTGGCTGCGCGCGGAAGTGAAAAGCCTTGGATAAGGAAACAATGGAATAGATATTTCGATGCAGCGGATTGTGGTCTTAGGCAATGCAGGAAGTGGAAAGTCAACGTTCTCACGCATGTTGGGAGAACGGCTATCCCTTCCTGTTATCCACCTCGACAAGCTCTACTGGGGGCTAAAATGGTCTAAACCCATGCTTGAAGATTTCAGGCGGCGCGTAGCGATCGCGGTTTTTGGGGCCGGTTGGATTTGTGAGGGAAATTATCATCGCCAAACCTTTGACCTGCGCTTGCCGCGCGTGGACCTCGTAATCTGGATGGACACGGCGCGCACCGTTTGTCTCAAACGGGTGGTTATCAGAAGGTTTTTTGAACAGGCCGAGAGAAGACCTGCCAGTAGGTTGCTCTGAGCATATAGACGCGGAATTTTTCTCGTTTCTTTGATATATCTGGAATTTCGATCGGGAGAACCGCCCGAAAGTCGAGAGTGAATGGCTATTGCATGGCGCTCGTGTGCCGGTAATTCGGCTAAACAGCAAAGGCACGATTGCCGATTTCATAGCCGGGATCGCTCACCCTGTCGCATAACTCCCGCCAGCGTATAGGTACGTTTCATGAAAATTTCTAAGTCACATATTTTCTATCTGGCCTTGGCGGTGAGCCTGTCATGCTTCGCCGCAGATCGATCGTGCGCAGCCGAGGAAGGAACGCAGCACTCGGTTTCAAACGGAAAGACCGTGTATGTTGGTGGCGTCGCCAACATTTTAGTGCAAGTCGAAAATCCGAAAGGAAGCCTGCTTCTTCTGGCGGGAGGTAGTGAGCGCCTTAATGTTGGCTCGGATGGCACCTTCACCGATCAAGCGCTAAGCGCCATCATCAGAAACAGGGATGCTTTTGCCGCAAGCGGGTTCAATATCCTGCTTGTCGATAAGGAAACCAGTCTCCGCGGGGCCGTGGAATACATGGGTCGCCTAAAGCGCCCGGTCACGATTGTCGCTATCAGCAATGCAACTCGGCGGACGGCAAAAGCGCTGGCTCAGGGCGCGAAACCTCACAAAGTAGTGCTCGCGTCTGGCGAGCTGGACGCACACTCAGGGCCGTTGGATGGCGTCGCGGATATCCTTCATGATCCTGCGCTCTTGCCCCCAACGTTGGTGATTCATCACCGGAAAGATGGCTGCCGCGTTACAAATCCGGCGGGTGTGGCTCCGTTTCAGGCTTGGGCCGGGGATCGCGTGCGCAAGGTGGTCTGGATCGATGGAGGCACAGAAGGAACGGGGGGATGCGCTTCCTTGGGCTATCACGGTTTTGGCGGCCGAGATGCAGAGCTGGTTTCCGAAGTGGTCGATTTCGCTGCCGGTAAATGACTTGCAGCGCAGAGCACGTCACACAACTCCTGACGCATGTTATGTTACATATGTTTGTCGCAGGTGATGCGAATTTCGCGACGGATAGATTTGGAAAGCAGATGAGCAAGCCACAATTATTCGGTGCAGAATATAGCGTCTATGTCCGAATTTCGCGTCTTTCCTTGCATGAGAAGCGCGTTGATTACGATCTGATCCCCGTCGATATATTTGCATCGGGTGATGTGAACGTTTCCTATCTTGAGCGGCACCCCTTCGGAAAAATTCCCTCTTTCGAGCATGACGGCTTCCGATTGTACGAAACCGGAGCGATTACCCGTTACGTTGATGAAGCCTTTCAAGGAACCGCGCTTCAGCCTTCCGAGCCACGGAAGCGCGCCCGAATGAATCAGATTATCAGCATAGCGGATGGGTATCTTTACCCCCAGTTCGTATGGGGGATGTATGTTGAACTTGTTTCCAAGGCCGGTATGGGCGAGCCTGCTGATGAAAGCCGCGCGTCCATAGCGCGGGCCAAAGCGCCATTGTGCTTGAACGTTCTTTCGCAGTTTTTAGATGACGGCTCTTGGATCGCGGGCGAACAACTGACCCTTGCCGATCTTTATGTTGCGCCGATGCTGGAATATTTCCTCGCCGTTCCGGAAGGGCGGGAAATATTTGCTCATTATCCTAATCTAATAGACTGGTGGCGTCGCTTGGGTGATCGGGAGAGTATTCAAATCACGCGGCCGACGAACTGATTTCTTGTTGAAGTTGCGCGGCTTTTGTAGCTACACTCACCAAATGAACAAGCTATTCGATCATTTTGCGCATATCGCTAGGCGGCGTGGACGAATTGGTTGACGAATTGATTGAAGC